>CAWACR010000013.1:0-22067 GCA_963780675.1 uncultured Actinomycetota bacterium | reverse complement strand
AGAGGGGTGCCGACGTCGGTGGTGAAGACGAGGTTGTCCGGGTTGGCCCATGTGCCGCCCGCGGCCGCCCGGTCCGGCTCTTGTCGCCGTTTCTGGTCGTGGAGGGCGGTGACGCAGGTGTGGGGGAGGGCGAGGGTGCGTCGGGAGGTGGTGGTCTTGACGGGGCCGAGGACCATCGGTTGCCGTCGCGGCGCAGGCTCGCCTCGATGGTGATGGTCGGGGGAGTGGCGTCGAGGTCGACCCGGTCCCAGGTCAACGCGGTCGCCTCACCGGGGCGCAGGCCGAGGAGCAGGGACAGGGTGATGAGGGCGTGCAGCCGGTGACCCTCCGCCGCGGCCAGCAGGGCGCGGGCCTGGTCGGTCGTCAGCCCCCGGCGCGGGGTCGCGGCGCCGCGTTGGGGTTGGACGGTGGCGGCGGGGTTGCGCAGGAGGATGCCGCGGCGTTCGGCGAACGTCAGGATCCGTCTTCGTGAGGTTCAGGGCCAGGCGCATGGTGCGGGTGGAGTACCCCTTCGCCGCCATGCCCGCCAGGACGGCTTCGATGTCGCCGGGCCGCAGGTCGACGACCTTCTTCTTCCCGAGGCCGGGCTTGAGGTGCGTGTTGATCAGCGTCTCGTAGTTCGACCTCGTGGTCGGGGCGGTCTCGGCCGGCAGGCCCTTCTCCAACCATTCGTCCGCCAACGTGCCGAAGGTGACGGCGCGCTGGTCGACGGCCTGGCCGGCCTTGCTGGCGGTGCGCAGCTCGTCGAGTTTGGTGCGGACCTCGGCGCGGGTGCGCCCGAACACCTTCGGGCGGCGGCGTCGGCCGTCGGCTGTCGGTGCCGAGGTCGAGCTGGCCGACCCACCGGTTCTTGGCCTCGTCGTAGAAGATCGCGCCTTCGCCGCGTTCGCGCCGCTGCCTGGGTGCCACCGGTCTACCCCTCCCGCTGTTGGCTCCCGGGGAGCCGGGGAGCCTAACGGGGAGCCTAAACACCGCATCGTTGGGTGGGCAAAGGTGGACGGACGTGGACGTCGATGGAGGTCTGACCTGGGCTGATACCCACCGGGAGTCGTGTGTTTGCCCGGGTTGCGTGTGCCTGGGGGTCAAGGGGTCGCAGGTTCAAATCCTGTCAGCCCGACACATCGTCGCAGGTCAGGGCCTTGCGCCGGGTCGCTGGTAGGCGGCTCGGGCGGTCCATGTAGCCATCCGTGTAGCCATCGCGCACGGTTCGCCGCCGTCCGGGACCGTTCGCCCCAGTTCGTTCCGCTTCCACTGCGGACGACGGCGGACCCGGGCGGACGGCAGCGGACGGGTTGGGACCTCATCCGGCGGTCAAGAGGTCATGTCTCTCCGGACCCCGGCTGCGAGCGGGGAAGTTGCAGGCCTGGTCGCTGTTGCGTCACGGGACCGGGGGAGCGGGGCAGCTGGCGGTGTAGCCATTCGTGTGACCGCGACCCGGGGCGGAAGTCGTGGCGGGCTGGGGCCAGTTCGGCCGGGGGCTGACTCGGGGTCCTGGCCGTGTCGCGGCGGGCACTGCCCTCATGTGCGAGCTCGCCGTCGCGAGCGTTTGCGAGGGACGGGGCGCGTTCTTGACGCGATGCACGTCTTGACGCGGGGCGCGCGGCGCCGGCGTGTGGAACCGACCGATCCTGGGGTCTGCGTGTTCGTCATCGCGGTGAACACCGTGCTCCTTCTCGTCGCGGGCCCGCCCTACGCCGGGCGCTTCGCCTTCCAGGGGACCCGTTCAGGTACCTGGGTGCCGCGGTCCGGACGGCAGGGCTCGACAACACGGTGGCGCGCGCGATCGACTCCGGCCTCGCGGTGTGCTGGAGGCGCGTCGGGCCCCCGGACCGGGGCCTAACGCGAGGAACTCTCGGCCCGCTCCCGGGACGCGCTCTCGAAGGGCCACCGCACCCGCGGGACGGCGATCGGCGTCAAGCCCGCCGGACGGGCGAGGTGTCGATCGAGCCCGACCCCGGCCTCGTCCCTACTGGGCGTCGGTGAGGCGTTGGAGCTCGCGCTGGCTGGTCGTCGCACGCGCGGGCAACGCGTCCAGCGCCACCTCACGGGCTTCCGCGGCCGCCGCGACGAGTCCGCTGAGCACCTCCTGCTCGGGCTTCAGTTGACCGATAGGACCAGCTTCCCGAACAGCGAGGCGTAGCCGCCCCCCTGGATGAGGTACTGCGCGCCCGGTTCCGTCAGGAGGGTCAGCTCCGCTAAACGGGTTTCCGCATCGTCGACGCAGGCGACTTGGTCTAGTGACTGGTCGTACACCCCGACGACGGTGTCGAAGTCGCTGCCGGCCGTGGTGAGGTGAACCTCACCGCCGGTACCGGTGAGTGAGTGAGTACCAGACCGTTCTCCCCAGCGGGACTTCTCCGACAGGGCCTTCGGGTGTCTCGAACACCAACTCGCAGGTGGCTTCCGGCGGGACGGCGGCGCCTCGCGTGGTTGTGCGCAGCGTCGTCGGCGGCACGAGTTCGATCGCGCCCCCGGGGAGTTCGTTCACCGGTGGTCGCCCGCCGGGCTTCTGGCCCGCGGACACGGTGTAGCGCTCCCAGGACGTCGCCTCCTGGAACTGGCAGTCGATACCCACGACGCCGTCGTCCGGGCGGGTCAACGTACCGGTGAGGGCGTAGTCGGTGTACCGCGCATGGAAAGCACCGAACGGCTCATTCCAGAAGTACTTGCTGGTCCCCACCCGGGGCCCCAGCACCAGATCGGCCATCACGAGGTCGGGCGCGGTGTCGTCGGGCGGCTCCGGCCACACGACTTCCAGTGGCCCGGTCAAGTCACCGCTCTCCAGGGTGAGGATGCCTTCGGCCACGAGCCCGAGCGTCCCTCCCACGAGGTCGGCGTCCTCCACGTAGGCCACGAAGTAGTTCTCCCCTTGGCGGAAGACAACCAGGAAGGTGCCTTCGCCGAAGGTGCAGAGGGCCGAGCCGCTGTCGTTGCGCAAGATCGACGCATTCGGATTGCTCGATACGACCTCGAGGTCGAGCTCGGCTCCCTGACACGCGGGATCGGGTCCAGTGGCCGTGACGCTGACGACGGGGGGACCGATTCCGACGTGCGGCCCACGGGGGTGACGTCGACGGCCTCGCCCAGTGTCAGACGCCGGGTACTGCCGCACGTGCGGTCGCGACCTGCGCCCTGACGGCACGTGCCCGCGAGAGTCCATCCCGCGCTTGACGGGCACCTGAGACCCCGGCCGGTCGGGTGTCCACCCTCCCGGCCGGTCCGGGCACCACCACCACGAATCACATGAAAAGGAGACCGAGATGGCCGATCCGATGGAACAGCGCCTGTGCGCACTGGAGACCCTGCAACGGGAAGGGCAGCCGCTCACCGCCTATGACCGGGGTGTGCTCGCCGCGATCCGCCGGGCGGGTGACGTCGGCATGAGTGCGCGTGTCGACGTCGTCGAACGTGTCGAAGCGTCCCGCGCCCGGAAGCGTGCAAACCGGAAGCCTGCGACCGCCCGCCGGGGTGAGCGGTCCGTGTTCGACCCCGACGTCGACGACAGCGAACGGGTGCTGCCATGACCGGGGTACCCACGGACGCCGCGACCCTGCGAGCTGTGATCCTCGCGGACGTCGAAGCGGAGAGAGGAACGGATCAGGGTCGCGGAAGCTGAGCAACGGGCCGCGCTCGCCGCGCTCACGGCGCAGGCCGGGGAGATCCGGGCGGAGCACCAGCGGGCAGCCGCGGCCGCCCGTGCGACCTACGCCGCCGCACCCCCCATGCCGGAGCTGCCCGACGGGCAACCGCACCGGGACACCCTGCAGTACCTCATGCGCGCCCGGGACGTGCTGGCAGCCCGCCGGGTGGAGATCCTCGCGGACGCTCTGCCGACGATCGTTCAGGCATGGGACGCCGCCCGGGGACCCTTGGACGAACGTGCCGGGGAGATCGCCCGTCAGGCCGCCGAGCTGGCGGAGGAGTACGCGTGCTGGTGGCGGCTCGTCAGGGACGCACGCCACGCCGCCGAGCAACCGACCCTGACCCGAGGCCGGATCAGGAACGGCCCATCGGAACGGATGCGACCCCGCCCCACAGCTCACGACGTCCTCACCGCGGCCGCCGGGGTCGACCTGTGCGCGCCGGGCCCCGTGGATATCGCCGTGGGACTCGTCACCGGGACGTCGCCCGACGGCCGGGTCCCGGTGAGGTGACCGCCGATGGCCGGATCTGACCGCCTCACCCGGTTGCAGGGCCGTGCCGTGGCCGCCCTGCTCACCTCCCGGACGATCACGGACGCCGCCGCGGCCGCGGGGGTGAGTGAGCGGACCCTCCGCCGGTGGCTGGCAGCGGAGCCGTTCGCCCTCGCGTACCGGGCAGCGTCCCGCGAGTCAGCCCGTGAGGCCACGAGCGCCCTCCTGAGCGCTCAGCGGGAAGCGGTCGACGTGCTGCGCCAGTGCCTGCGGGACGGCACGCCAGCGACCCGGGTGAGGGCCGCCCGGGCACTGCTGGAACTCGGGGTGAGGGTCGCCGGGGAGGATCTGGACGAACGGGTGAGGGAACTGGAGGAGGAGGTGCGGGGATGGGACGACCACGCGACACGACGGCTCGCGTCCGTGCGCTGACGGACGCCCTGCGCGCCCGCGGTGGGGACCGAGTGCCGACGATCGGGGACCTGCCGAACGGGGTGGAGATCGCCCGTCGGCTCGCGATCATCCTCGAACTGGAGCACTCCACCGACCCCGGGGACCGGCAGCGCGTGCGGGTCGCCGCCCTCCGCGCTGGCGCTCTCATGCCACGCGACGGCCACCCCGAGCACCCGGACGCGGCCCTCCTCGGAGCGATCGTCGCGGAGGAGGAGAGGCGCCGACGTCGATGACGCCTTCTGGGGGCTCGTGGGAGGTCGACCTACTCCAGCCGGAGCCTGATCCGGAATAGCCTTGTTCCATCGAGGGTCGTGCTGTCGGAGCGAGTACAGGCGCCCCGACACATCAGTCGCGCGAGTCCGCCCGGTCGCCCAGGCGACGAACACCGTGATGGCCCGCTCGTCGGGCCCGCCGGCGCGTGAGCGGGCAGGCATCGGTGCGATTCACCCGGCGAGGGTGAGGAGGTCGCCGGTACCGGTGGTGAACTCTGGCCGTGCGAACGTCGACCGGTGTCGGGTTCCGCTATCTGAAGGGTGTTGCCATGAGTGAGATCAATGAACTGACCCAACTCGCCGCGGAGGGGAGTGAGCGGCCGCTGACCTCGACCCCCGTGGTCGGGACGCCGAGCCGGGACCTATCCGGTCACCCTTGCGCCGGGGACCGAGCCGCTGGCGGCGGACGAGATCCGGGTCACCATCCTGGGCAGCGGCGACCCGTTCGTGCGGCCCGCGCAGGCGTCGGCCTCCGTGCTGATCGAGGTGGGCAACGAGGACCGGGACCTCTTCTTCTTCGACCTCGGCTCGGGTGCGCTGAAGAACTTCAACGGGCTGCGACTGCCCGTGACCGCCACGACGAAGGTGTTCCTCACCCACCTGCACGCCGACCACGTCGGCGACATGGCCACGCTCGTCTTCAGCCTCGCCAAGGCCGGCCGGCGTGACCCCGTCGAGGTGTGGGGTCCGGCCAGCTCGAACCCCGCCCTGGGTACCGCCCTCTACATGGAGCACCTCCTGGCCGCGCACGCCTGGGACATGGAGTCGCTGTGCGGGCACCCAGGGCAGTCCGGCGCCAGCGCGATCACGACCGAGGTTCCCTACGACACGACCGCGGTGGTCTACGAGCGCGGCGGCGTGACGATCACGTCGTTCCCCGTGCTGCACATCCAGGACGGCTCGGTCGGCTATCGCCTCGACTACGCCGGGCGCTCGGTCGTCTTCTCCGGGGACACCCACCCGTGCAAGACCCTCGTGGACGCTGCCCAGGGCGTCGACCTGCTCATCCACGAGACGTTCCCCTCCGTCGACGTCTACGCGGTCAAGGCCCAGATCCCCCCCGCTTTCGCGGAGGTGATCGTCAACGGTGTCCACACCAGCCCCTCGGCGGCCGGCAAGGTGTTCGCCCTCACCGGTGCGCGGATGAGCGTGATGTGGCACCTCTCCGTCGACCACGAGACCGTCGGGGCCGCGATGCGGGACGTGCGCACCCGCTACGACGGGCCGGTGACGATCGCCCAGGACCTCACCGTCTTCACGATCACCCCCGACGCCGTCATCACCCGGCAGGCGACGCTCGACCCGACCGCCTGGCCCGTCCTCGGGCCCACGAAGGTCACCGGACCACCCATGACCGCGGCCCACGCTCAGCCGGCGTGGTGGGCTGACAAGATCCTCAACGACTGACGGACTCCGGAGGGGGCGTGGACCGGACGGCCCACGCCCCCTCCGGCGTCCCGGGCTGGAACGTGCCGCGGGGCACCGGCTAGACTGGGCCATCGGCACTGACCCGGCCATCACCGGTGAGCCTCCGGAAGAACAGCCCCGCGCCCCGCGCGAGGCCCAGTAGAACCGGACGGGTGCGCCCGTTACAGCGTCCCAATGAGTGGCTCCCGCACGGGGGCAAGCGAGGTGGTACCGCGGCGCGAGCCGTCCTCGCGGCCCGACCACCCCAAGGACACTCGTGACGCACTACCCGCTGCACCGGGACGCCGAACTCCCCGCCTCCCCGAACCTCCCCGCGCTCGAGGAGGATGTGCTCGCGTACTGGAAGGCGGACGGCACCTTCCAGGCCTCGATGATGTGGAGGTGCGCGTACCACGAGAGACGGCCGCCTTCACGGACGCGTGGGCGGCTGCCAACGGCGGGCGGTGCGAGACTATGTGGACGGACGGGGCTCGCGTCACGGTCGTGCCAACGAGTGATCTGGAGCGAGCCGCCTACGCCGCTTCGGGATACACAGGCAACGACATGGCGACGCTCTACGGCAGTTGCGCAGCAGTCCAGCCGGACGACGTCCGATTGAGCGCTGACCATGTGATGTCCGGAGGCCAGGCGGCTGAGATGCGCGGCACTCTCACTCTGTGTCCTTCCCACCCGCTCGCGGCACAGTACGCGGATGCGATCGACAAGGCGACCAACCCGGACCGTCAGGACGAACGCCCAATCTACAACGGCAAATACGTCGTCGGGTGGACATCCCAGCGGGCACCTACCGGACCACGGGAACGTCATGGGATGCGTGCTACTGGGCTCGTGTGAACGGAGACGGCAGCATCATCGACAACGGCCTTGTGACGTTCGCGCCCGACGGAACTTGTCAACCTGGTTGAGACAACTCGTCGTTGGGGTTGTGTGGGGGTGCTACGCGGTCTCGATGGTGGCCGGTGGTCGGTTGATCCAGGCCCGGGTGGGTAGTGCGGGGGCGTGGGGCCAGCCGCGGGGGAAGCGTTCGGGGTGGGCAAGGGGCGAGTCGAGCTCGACGGGCAGTTCCCAACGGCAGTGAGCACGCTGGGTGGGCGCACCCGTCGCCTGTGCGCCGGTGCCCGCCTCCTGGGCGGGGTCGTGTCGTGGAACGACGCCGAGCGCTCCTGGGACTGCCCCGCTGCCACGGCTCGCGATTCACGCCGGAGGGCGCCGTGCTCGAAGGGCCCGCCACCCGACCGCTGCGCACACGCAACAAACCGGCCGGCTGAGACCTGACCCCGGCGCGAGAGCCTCGAACCCGCCCGGTCGGTGTCGGCGGGACTCGTGGACGAGCGAGGCGGCGAGGGGGGACTCCGTCGAGTCGACCGCGGGAGCGGGCAGGCGGGACCCGTCGTCCGGCACACCGACGCAGGGGCGACGTCGAGCCTCCGGGAGTGTGCGGGCGGCGGACTGACGAGCCGGTGCCAAACTCGCCTGACGTGCCGTGACGACACGCGACGCGGGCGCCTGAGGCTACCAAGACCCGCTGAGGTCGCACCCTGCCGGCCTCGCACCCTGGCGGAGCGACCCCCGTGAAGCAGATCCGCCATTGCTGGTTGATCCGGATGCCCTGCTGACCAGATCGGTCGCCCTTGAGAACCTCGGCAGCGGTTCCCGGGCGGAACCCGCACGTCCTCCAGCGACTCCGCCGCATCGAGCATCGCCAGTCTGCGCAGCGCGACGCGCTCGATCCGGGGACGTTGCCGGGAGGGTCGACGCCTACACTGGCTGCGACGAATGGTGTGGGGGAAGGGCGAGATGGGGCCGTTCGATCGGATCACCCGTGACCCCGGCGTGATGGGCGGACGCGCGTGCATCCCGGGAGTGCGGGTCACGGTCGGCATGATCGTCGGCCAGATCGGCGCAGGGGTGTCCATCGATGAGCTGCTCGCCGACTACCCCTACCTCACGCGTGAGGACGTCCTGCAGGCCCTGCGGTATGCGGCCTGGCTGGCTGAAGAGCGTGAAGTGACGCTAGCCAGCGCATGAGGCTCCTGGTCGACATGAACCTGTCGCCACGCTGGGTCGATTTCCTGCGCGCGGCCGGCCACGAGGCGACGCACTGGTCGGAGATCGGTGATGCGAGGGCGACCGACGCGCACATCATGGCCGTCGCCGCAGACCAGCGCGCGATCGTCCTCACGAACGACCTCGACTTCGGCACGATCCTGGCCGCCCGGGGCCACTCCGGCCTAGCGTTATCCAGCTCCGCGCGGCGGATCTGCGCCCGGAGGTGCTCGGCGACCTGCTGCTCGCCGCGACTGCCCAGATTGCCGAGGAACTTCTCGCTGGGGCTCTGGTGACGATCGACCCGGGCCGCACCCGGGTGCGCGTCCTCCCCTGACCCCGCCCATGACGCGGAGCAGCCGGAGGCGCCGTGTAGCCGAGAATGTAGCCATCAGGCGGCTATCGCCCCCGTTCGCGGGCGTTCGCGCCCGTTCGCCCGTGCCGGTGACCTGCGGCGACGTATCCCGGCGGACGCCTGTGAACGGGTTGCCGAGACCTGGGGGTCAAGGGGTCGCAGGTTCAAATCCTGTCAGCCCGACAATAGAACAGCAGGTCAGGGGCCGTTTCCCAGTCGGGGGGCGGCCCTTCTTCGTGGTTGGGGAGCCTATCTGGGGAGCCTAACTCTGGTCTGGACACCGGCGGGCGGGCGTCGCGGGCCGGGCTGGGCGGCGGGGGAGTGGTGGACTGCGTTGGTGCAGGTCAGAGACCTGCGGCCCGCCCGCGACCTTGTCGAAGCGTCAAGGGGTCAGGTCAAGCGTTCACAGCGAATCCCAGCGACCGCGCATGCCCGCTGCGTCACCCGGTGTCTATCGTGGACGTGTCGACCGTAGGAGAGGAGGCCATGCCGACGACGACGTTGAGCCTGCCCGAGGTAGGTGCCCTCGCGTTGACGAGAGCGGCGCTGGGTGCCGGCGTTGGACTCCTGGTGGCCCATCGACTCCAGGGTGGCCGCACACGGCGAGCAGTCGGCGGGGCACTGCTTGCCGTGGGACTGGCGTCAACCGTCCCCTTGGTGGTCTCGATCGTGAGGGGCATCGGGACTTCGGGCGCCTCGCCAGCCTGACGACGGCGCGATCCCGACCTCGAGCTCGTAGTGGCCACCGACCATGCGAGGCTCGTCCCACCACACGGCGGAGCGTGAGCCGTTGGCACCGGCTGGCCGGATGTCGCTGACGGAGCCACTCCAGGCCGGAGCCCCGGCAACTGGACCAGCGCCTTCATCGTGAGATGGCGGCGTGGGTCGGGTTCGTGAGGTCGTCAGGTCGAGGCCGAGTTCGGGCTCGACCTGCGCCGCGAACGGATCGAGGGCTGTGAGTTCCTCGGCGACGGCTTGGGCAGCTAGCGCCGTGGTCGCCAGCGCATCCAGGCGGGCAGGCGCCGCGGGCGACGGTCGCTGGGATCCTGCTTGGCGCGTGAAGGAGAGAGCGGGTGGGAGGGTGTCGTGTCGTCTCGTAGGTAGTCGATGATTTCGCTGGACAGGCCGGTGGCTGCCATCACATCACCTGATGCCATACCGGCCCGGATCATGGCCTGGGCGGTGCGGATCCGGTCGGCGGGGTGGACGCAGCCTGTGAGCGGGTGGCTCGACACCCCTGGCTGGGAAGTTCCGGTCGTACTGTCGGCACCCGACGTCTGTGTCCCCGCGTCGCTTGTGCCGTGAGTCGCGGCGGACCGGTCAGCCTCTCGGGGGTGGCGCTCTTGGTTCATGTCTCAGCCGAAGGAGAGGTAGCCGAGGGCGGCGATGCAGATGCTGATCAGCGCGATGACGACGAGGTAGACGGATGCGACACCGCGGTGCGCGGTGTAGGCGCCCATGAGTTCTCGGTCGCGGGAGATGCCGTACATGTAGGCGAGCAGGGGCAGGAGCAGGACGGCGTTGAGGACCTGCGTTCCCACCAGGATCGGGACCAGGGAGACGCCGGGCAGCAGGACGATGACCACACCGATCAGCGTGACGACGGCGAACGTCCCGTAGAACAGGGGGGCCCGGCGCACGGAGTCGTCCAGGGCCGCAGGTCGGCCGAGGAAGTCGCTGACGGCGTACCCGGTGGACAGCGGCAGGATCGACGCAGCGAGCAGCGCGGCGCCGATGAGTCCGACGGCGAACAGCTCCGAGGCCAGGTGCCCGGCCAGTGGCTCGAGGGCGGCGGCGGCGTCGGACGCGTCGCTGATGTGGATGCCCTCCTGGTGCAGGGTCGCGGCGCAGGCGATGACGACGAAGAACCCGATGACGCCGGTGAGGATGGCCCCGGTGACGACGTCGATGCGCAGCATCCCGAGCTCGCGCGGGGTCAGGCGCTTGTCGACGGCGTAGGACTGGATGAACGCCAGGCCCCAGGGGGCCAGGGTGGTGCCCAGGGTCGCGGTGGCGATGATGATCGCGTCCCGCGTCGTCGGCAGCGTCGGCACGACCATGCCCCGCATCGCGGCGCCCCAGTCCGGCCCGGCGAGGAAGCCCGCGGCGATGTAGGCGATGAACACGGCCGACAAGGCGAGGAGCACTCGTTCCACCGCTCGGAAGCCGCTGCGCAGCACCAGGAACGAGACCAGCAGGGCGGCGAGCGGTACGGAGACGTACTTGCTGATCCCGAAGATCTGGCAGCCGGCCGCGATCCCGGCGAACTCCGCCGTGGTGGTGCCGATGTTCGCCAGGACGAGCGCGACGACGGACAGTGACGCCGGCGCGGGCGCCGTTGCGTTGCCGGATCAGGCCGATGAGGCCCTGACCGGTGACGACGCCGATGCGGGCGCCGAGGTCCTGGAACAGGATGAGTGCCACGGTCGAGACGCCGAGCACCCACAGCAGGCTGTAGCCGTACTCGGTCCCGAGCACCGAGTACGTGGTGATTCCGGCAGGGTCGTCATCGCTCAGCCCGGCGATCAGCCCCGGTCCCACGACGGCAAGCAGCGCCGCGATCCGCACCCGCCTCGCCCCGGCGGTGACCTGGGCCCGATCCGAAGAGAGGTCGATCTTCGGCTCCGTCGCAGTCATGACGTGACCCGCCGCTGCCACGGCCAGTGCCGGTCACCCGAGGCGACCAGGGCGTCGAGCACGTCGTCGGCAAGGATGCGGCCCAAAGGCTGCTCGTCCTCGTCCACGACAACAAGAGATCCGCGCCGGTTGTCGATGAGCTGACGGACCACCTCATCGAGGTCGGCATCGGCCGGGACGGTCGTCGGCCACGGCGGCCCGACAAGTTCCCGCATCGCGGTCTCTGGCGGGACGCCGACCAGCTCGAACACCGCGACGTCGTCGAGCAGCCTGCCCTCGGCGTCGACGATCACGACTCCGGAGACGTCGTGCCCGTCCGAGTCTCGCCCGCGCAGCAAGGCCACCGCGTCGCCGACCGTGTCGTCCTGGGTGCAGATCGGCGAGGTCGTCATGAACCCTCCCGCAGTGCCCTCCGGGAAGTCGAGCAGGCCGGTCAAGACGGTGCGCCGCTCGTCGCCCATCGCTGCCAGGAGTGTGTCGCGCTCCGCATCGGGCAGGTCGCGCAGCGCGTCGACCGCCTCGTCGGGCTCCATCGACTCCAGCAGTCCGGCGGCCTGCTCCACCGGGGCGTCCCGCAGCAGGTCCTCGAGATGCTCGGCGCTCATCTCCTCCAACGCATCGGCGGCCGCGCTCGGGTCCAAGGCCTCGAGCAGCTCGCGTCGTTCCGGTCGCCCCAGGTCCTCCAGAAGGTCCGCAAGCTCGGCAGGGCGCAGCCGCTGGAGGCCAGCGTGTGAGCGACTCAGACGCACGGGTTCGCCGGGCACCCCGAACGGTTGGATGCTGGACCAGTCCAGCACCTGACCCGGCGTGGGCTGGCGCGCTGTGCGGCCAGGTAGCACCCGGCGCAGGAACGACATCACCGATGCGTCGACGCCGACGAGCCGGACCCCTGTCGTCTGCCGGGCCAGGTACAGGTCGGAGGCCCGGACCACCCGCACCCCGTCCACGTCGACCAGCTGATGGTCGAGGACGTCCCGGACCAGGTGCAGCTCCCCGGGCCGCCTCACCACGTCCCGCAGATCGAACACGGTCCTCCTCAGCCGCACCTCGCGCTGGCTGATCGACTCGACGTCCTGACTGTGCACCCACGTCCGACGGGGACCCACCTTCACCACCAGACCCGTCAGCGGGGGGTAGCCTCCGTCCCAGTTCACGACAACATCCAGCACCGAGCCGACGTCGTTGCCCTCCAGGTCCCGCACGGGCCGGCCCACCAGGCCCGCAACCGAGATCAACGAACCAGCGACCGCCGCCCGCACCGCCAACCGCTGCGACTGCGGAAGGCGGCCCCGCCGAGGCGCAACGCTACTGTCACTCGACGCCCGACCGGTCACGCGGCCAGGATCCCACCAGCACGTTCGCCCGCCTCCCTACGAAAGTCCCGTCACCCCGACTGATGCCCACGTGTTGCGCTGACGTCCCGCGTGACTGGCGCCCTCCGAGGCCCGGGAGGGGCACGTCGCGGCGGCGGGGACGTTCTGCTCTGACGTCGCGCACGTGCCGGCGGCAGGCTGGTCGGGTCGGTGTGCCTTCTCGGGAGGAGACCGGTGGCCATGTCCACCTCAGCGCGCGTCTTCGCCCTTGTCGCGGTGATCGGCCTCGTCGGGGCGTGCGAGGGTGCGGGCGGCGGATTCCCCACGGGCACGTACTCGCCGACCGCGGCGGGCGCGGTGGCGGCTGCGGTCGTCTTCGCCGAGGACGGCACCTACACGCACACTGACGCCGGAGACGTCGTCGACACCGGCACGTACGTCCTGGACGGTCACACCTTGGCCTTCGAGACGAGCACCCTGTGCGCGCTGGTCGGCCACGAGCAGGCGATCTACTGGTGGCGATGGGACGGCACCCGGCTCGACCTGACACCCGTCAGCGGGGATGGGTGCACCGACCGGGCCGAGGTCCTCACGCACGGCCTCTACCCCCGCGCGGCCACCCCGTCGCCGACCACCTGAGCCTGGGAGCGCCCGAGCACGGACGATGCGCCGTCGAGGATGCGGATCAGAACCAGCCGCGCCGCCGGAACTGGATGATCATCGTGCCTGCCACAACCCCGCAGACCGCCCAGAAGGCGGGGTAGGCCCACGGTTGGGCGAGTTCGGGGAAGGTGTGGAAGTTCATCCCGTACACCCCGGCGAGGAAGGTCAGGGGGATGAAGATGGTGCCGATGATCGTCAGGACCTTCATGACGTCGTTGGTCCGTGATGACACGGACGAGCGGTAGGAGCCCGTGAGGTCGTTGGCGCGGTCGCGGTAGGTCTCGATGATCTCGACGACCTGGACGATGTGGTCGTAAAGGTCGTGGAGGTAGATCTTCGTGGTCTCGCTCATGCACTCGTGCGGGTCGCGTTGCAGCGCGGCGACCACCTCGCGCATCGGCCACACGCTGGAGCGGAGCACGGTGAGCTGCCGCTTGTTGTCCTGGATCGCGTTCAGCAGGTCCCGTTCGGCGCTGTCCAGGACCTGGGACTCGAGGCGCTCCAGCGCGGTGTCGAAGTGGTCGATGATCGGAAAGCACGCGTCCACGACCGCGTCCAGCAGGGCATAGGTAAGGAAGGACGCGTCATTGCCTCGCAGGCGCGAGCCCTTCGCGTCGAGGCGTTGGCGGATCGGGTCCCACACCTCGCTGGCCTCGTGCTGGAACGTCAGGACTGTGGTGTGGCCAAGGAAGATGGACACCGGTGAGCTCGCCAAGCGGGCCTCGGCGAAGTACAGCGCCCGGGCCGTGATGAACAGGCGAGCGTTCATACCGCCGCCCTCGCCGCCGTAGGCGTCGATCTTCGGGCGCTGCGAGCGGCTGAAGACGTCCTCAACCGCCAACGGGTGCAACTCGTACTTCGCGGCGACCGCGTGGACCAGGTCGGGGTCGGACACACCGTCGACGTCGATCCACCGGACCACCGACCACGGGGGCCGGTGGTGCTTGAGGAACACCGCCAGGTCCTCCACCACCTGGCTGTTGACCTGGGATGGGCTGTAGTCCACGCACGTGATCGTCACGGGCCTGGCGCTCCCGCGGCGCGACCCGTAGGGAGCGTGCGCCCCGTGGGCCAAGCCGCCTCGTTCGTCACCGCTTGACGCCATCTCCGGCTCCTCGCCGCTCGTCACGCACCCACGCTAGTTCCCTCATCGCCCGTGCTGGCGAACATCGCTGAGCGCGGCCACGTGCGGCTGAGGAGGCTGATAGGCCACCGCGGGTGGACGCCCCTCACGCGAGCGACGCCACGGCAAGGGTGCCGACGCACACGCCGATGCCGGCGATGGTCGTGACGTACACGGCGCCCGCCTTCCCGGTGGCGGCGTAGGTGCCCATGAGGTCGCGGTCGCGGGCGATCGCGTACATGAACACCAGGAGCGGCAGGAGCAGGACGGCGTTGAGGACCTGCGAACCGATGAGAATGGGGATCAGTGGTGCGCCGGGGATCAGGACGATCGTGGCTGCCACGGCCGTGAGGCTCACGTAGGCGAGGTAGAAGAGACGGGCTTGGGCGAAGGGGGCGTCGAGGGCCGCCTCGGCCCCGGCGTACTCGCACACCGAGTACGCGGTCGACAGGGGCAGGATCGCGGCGGCGAGCAGGGCGGCGCCGATGAGGCCGACGGCGAAAAGGGCGCCCGCGAGATCACCCGCCAGGGGCACGAGGGCCTGGGCCGCGTCCGCCGCCGTGGTGATGCTGACCCCGGCGACGTGAAGCGTCGCGGCGCAGGCCACGACGACGAAGAAGCCGATCACCCCGGTCAGCACCGCGCCGGTGACGACGTCGATCCGCTCCTCGCCAAGGTCACCTGGCGTGAGCTTCTTGTCGACCGCGTAGGACTGGATGAAGCTCAGACCCCACGGCGCCAGGGTCGTGCCCACCGTGGCCGTGGCGATCAGGATCGCGTCGCGGGTGAGCGGGATCGTCGGGACCACCAACCCGTGCAGCGCGGCACCCCAGTCCGGATCAGCCAGGATTCCGGCGGCGACGTAGGAGACGAAGATCGTGGCCATCGCCAGGAGGACGTGCTCGACACGGTGAAAGCCGCCCCGCAACACGAGCGACGTCACGACGATCGCCGCGGCGGGCACGGCCACGTAGCGACTGACGCCGAAGAGCTCGAACCCCGCGGCAATCCCGGCGAACTCGGCGCACGTCGTTCCAAGGTTGGCCAGGACGAGGACGAGGACGGCGAAGCCGGCCAGGCGCACCCCGAACCGCTGCCGGATGAGGCCGATGAGGCCCTGTCCGGTCACAGCGCCCATGCGGGCGCCGAGATCGTGGAAGACGACGAGGGCGACCGTCGACAGGAGCAGGACCCAGAGCAGCTGATAGCCGTACTCGGCCCCGAGGACGGAGTACGTCGTGATGCCGGCAGGGTCGTCGTCCGACAGGCCGGCAAGGAGTCCAGGACCGAGGACGGCCACCAGAGCGAGGAGGCGCGCTTTGCGCGGCCCCACGCGTGCCCCGCGGGCATCGGCGCCGGAGCGTTGGGCCACGGTCAGACCCCCGGCTGCCCGGAGGTGGGAGTGCCGTGACGCGGCGGGCGCTGCACGCGCCAGCCCAGGTGACGCCGGAACCGGCGTCGCGTCAGCGGGGACCGCGCGCTGAGGGCATCGCGGTAGCGGCGGGCGGACTCCTCAGGCAGCGTCTCGAGGACCTCGCCGGCCACGCCCGGCTCGAGGGCTCGCAGGAGACGACCCGCCACGTCGGGGTGGGCGCGGGCGACCGCCCCCGCGGTCCGCTCGGTCCCCACCGCGAGCATCACGTCGGTCGCGCTCTCCACATCGAGACGCGTCAGCAGCTCGGCCAGCGCCCGCGCGTCGAGCCGGTGCACGGCCGCGGCCGGCGTGGCCAGCTGCACCCGATGGCCACGGTCGGACGTCAGGTGCAGGTCGCGCCAGTCCAACGCCCGCTCCGGGATTCGTTCGCCGAGCCGAGCCAACCCCAACCTGCGAAGCACCGCGCCCACCCCGACGTCCACCGCGGCGACCTCAAGGCGTCGGTCGGGCACGCGCGTGAGGAGCACGTCCGAGACGCGAGCCAGGTGGTGGCCGACGACGTCGACGACCTGGGTGTCGAGCACGTCACGGCGCAGGAGGAGCTCACCGGGCTCGAGCGGGAGAGGCCCGGCCGCAACCGCGAACCTGCCGAGGTCACCCACGTCGCGCACCAGCACGAGCGAGTGCTCGAACGACGCCACCGCGCTCCACGGAATCAGGTGCGTCGTCCGCCGCCTCGTGCCGACCGCCAGCCGGTATGCGGCCGGGTGGTCACCGTCCACCCGCACGGACAGATCCCGAAGATCACCCACGAGGGACCCGTCGGAGGCCCTGACCGGCTGACCCGTCTCGCGGGTGAGCAGCAGCATGGTCGCAGCGTATGGCGCCACGCCGGCCGCGCCGGCCGCCCGGCAGGGACTCGCTTGAAACCAGCCGCACCGGCGCTCGCGCCGAGGATCATGAACCTGAGGCCACCGGTGTTCTCGGCGGCGGGTGGGCTGGCCGAGCCGGCCGCCCACCGGAGAGGAAGGAGCCATGGACCCTCTCACCGACCTGATCCTCCCGTTGACCATGGCCTTCGCCCTGTGCTCGGTCGTGGGCTTCGAGCGGGAGATGCGCCACAAGGTCGCGGGCCTGCGCACCCACGCCCTGGTCGGGCTCGGCGCGGCGATGTTCACGCTCATCGGCAAGTACGGCTTCACCGACGTCGTCGCCGAAGGCATCGTCACCGTCAACCCCAGCCAGATGGCCGGGCAGATCATCACCGGCATCGGCTTCCTCGGCGGCGGCATCATCTTCGTCCGCCGCGAGAGCGCCCGCGGCATCATCACAGCCGCGAGCATCTGGGTGGTCGCCGCCGTCGGGATGGCCGCCGGCGCCGAGCTCTACGGCCTCGCGATCGCCGGCACCCTCGGCCAGCTCCTGGTCTCCCTCGCCTACACACCGGTCACCCAGCGCATGCGCCGCGACGACGCCGTCATCGGCGAGGTCACACTCACCTACCGCCAGGACACCGCCGCGCTACGCGAAGCGATGGCCGAGCTCACCCACCTCGGCTGCACCGTCGAGGCGCTCACCATCTCACCCGCTTCCGGCGACCAGGACGTCCGCGTACTCCTCGAGATCCACGGCCCCACCCGACTCAGCGACCTCACCACACGCCTCGCCCACATCGACGGCGTCATCGCCGTCCGCGGCGGAGCAGCCCCCCGCAGCAGCGATCTCGGCTGAGCGTGCACGACGTCCCGCAGATCACCACCGCCACCACCGCGGCGGCGCTCCCGTGCGCGAGCACCGCGGGCGTGGATCCCACCGTGGGACACCCCTACATCACCCCGGACCACACGCCCGACGGCGAAGTCGGCGGCGGTAATGACGGCTCGCCACGAAGCGGCCCAACCGTGGGGTCGAGGACCGGGCATGGCCGAGCGGCCGACGGAACCCGTCCACGCGATTCGCCGCGGCGACCGGCCGCATCACCCCACATTGCCGGGCGTCCCTGAACGGCTAGATCCCGCTGACGCCGAGGAGGCGTCCGACGCCGTAGGTGACGGCCATGGCGAGGGCGCCGCCCAGGACGAGGCGCACGACGGCGCGCCTCTTGCCGGCCCCGCCGAGGCGGGCGCTGATCGTGCCGGTCAGCGCCAGACCGAGCAGGACGGCGATGAAGGTCACCAGGATCCGGACCGAGGCCGGTGCCAGGGTGATCGCTGCGATCGGCAAGATCGCGCCGGCGGTGAACGCGATGCCCGAGGAGATCGCGGCGTGCGTCGGGTTGGTCAGGTCGTCAGGGTCGAGCCCGAGCTCAGCCTCCAGGTGCGCGGCGAAGGGGTCACGAGCAGTGAGCTCCGCGGCCACGGCGTGCGCGGTCGCGACCGACAGACCCTTCCCGCGATAGATCCCCGCGAGCTCCTCGAGCTCGCCCTCGGGGTCTTCCGCGAGCTCGCGGCGCTCCCGCTCGATCAGGGCCCGTTCGGCGTCGCGCTGGCTGCTGACCGAGACGTACTCCCCCAGGGCCATCGACACGGCCCCTGCCACGACTCCGGCGATGCCGGCGGTCACGATCGGACCGATCGCAGTCGTCGCACCGGCGACACCGACGACGAGTCCCGCGGTGGAGATGATCCCGTCGTTGGCGCCGAGCACCCCGGCCCGCAACCAGTTCAACTTCGCGGAGTGGCTCTGCCCGCCGTTCGAGGCAGCCTCGTGGGGTTCGACAGCGGAAACCGCAGGACGCTCGGGATCCGTCACGGCCCGACGCTAGGTCGCTCGTACCGGCGCCGCCAGCAAGGAAAGGCTCCCCTCGCTTCTGTTCTCACGCCGCAGAACGGCGGAGCGCACCCTCACGCGCCCACTGCGCGTCCGGGCCGCCCACGTGGCCTTACCTGCGGCGTTGGCGAGAACGCGAGGGCCGTCAGTGCGTCGATCGTGGCGTCATCCGCGGGGTCCCGGCCGCGGTGTTGCCTGCAGGTCTGTCATCGCCGCGAGATGTCCGGTGCGGATCGGTCAGGGGGTGGCGGTAGACATCGGCGGTGACGGCGATGGATCGGTGGCCGAGGGTGTCGGCGATGTCTTCGATCCGCACGCCGGCTTCGGAGAGCAGCGAGGCGGCGGCGTGGCGTAGGAGGTGGGGGTGGACGTGCCCGACCCCGGCGGTGTCGGCGATGCGTTGCAGGCCGTGGCGCACGTTGGACGGGTCGAGCGGGGTGCCGACGTCGGTGGTGAAGACGAGCCGGTGCGGGTTCGCCCACGCCCGACCCGCCGCGGCTTCGTCAGCGTCCTGCCGTTCGGCTTGTTCCGGGAGCGCGCGGACGCATGTGTCGGGCAGGGCGAGGGTGCGCAGGCTGGATGCCGTCTTCACGGGACCGATAACCATGGTGGACCCAACGCGGCGCAGGCTCGCCTGGACCCGGATCGTCGGCGGGTCGCTGACCTCGTTGCCGTGGCCGAGGATCCGGACGGCGTGGAGCGTGAGCAGCGTGAGCGAGGACGCGGCGGCAGGCCCGGGCCTATCTTCACCCGCTACGGGCGCCGTCGACGCCGGCCTACTTGGTCGCCGCCATCTCGTCGGACAGTTCGAGGAGGCGGTTCGCCAGGTCGCGCAAGGCGGGGGTGGGGGCGGGCTGGTCGGGGTCGACCCCGGTTACCCATGCCTGAGTGTCGGCGAGTTCGTCGGCGGCCTCCCGGACCAGGCGCAGAGCCTGTCCGCGGGTGGGCTCGTCGCCGGGTCTGATGTCGAGGAGGAGGATTCGGTGCTCGGCCTCGTCGACGCGCGCGACGGCGTCGGCCAGGGCGAGGTCCGCCGTCATGACCGTCGCGGGGAGGCGTTCGAGGGCGTCGACTGTCATCGCCGCGCCGGCCATGGTCATGGACACCCGGCGCACGGTGTGTCTCAGGTCTTCGCGGGGGTTGTCCGGCGTCGAGCACCCGGTGAGGGTGGCGGTGAGTGCGGCCATGAGGGCGGCGGCGACGGCGAGCCGGCCGCTGACCTGCCGGCGGGTGGGCGTGGTGCCGGGGGTCCGGCGCGCGTTGCGCACGCGTCCCATCATGCCCGTGCTGGCTCCGCGCTACCCGAGCTCGGTGCCCCGCCGAGCGCCTCGGCGTTCGAGCGAGGCGGCCACGTCCGAGGCGCCCGATCGCTCCGCCGCGTCCAGTGGGGTCAGCCCGTCCCAGCCGACCCAGTTCGCCTCGGCGCCGGCGTCGAGCAGGTGGGCGAGCGTGTCCTGGCGCCCGCCGTGGGCGGCGGCCCACAGGAGCGGACCGAGGTCGGCGTCTGGTTCGGCCCGCAGGATCGCGGCGAGCCGGTCGGTGAGTCCGAGGGCGGCGGCGTCCCAGGCGGTGACGACGGCGCCGCGCTCGACGAGGCGCCGCGCCGCTCGCCACTGCCCGTAGGCGGTGGCGTCGTTCAGGGGCGTGCCGCCGCCGATGACCGCGCCTCGGGCGTTGATCGCGGCCCCGGCGTCGAGAAGGGCGTCGAGCGCGGCGAGGTCGTCGCTGCTCGCGGCCCAGTGCAGTGGCGTCTCCTGGTGCTCGCCCCGGAAGGGGGCGTCGACGTCGGCGCCGTGCCGGATGAGGATCGCGATCGTCTCCGCCACGTGGGGGAGGTGCCCGGGCCAGTCCGTGGCAACGTGTAGGAGTGTGCGGCCGCCGTGCCCGGGGACGAGGGAGGTCGCCAGGGCCGGGCGGGCGGTGAGGACGCCGTCCAGGGCCGCGGTGTCGCCGGCTCGGACCGCCTGCACGGCGGCTTCCGCGTCGGCGTCGCCTGGTGCGCCCCCCGGTTCCTCGGCCATCAGGCCACGCTAGCCCGCGCGGGCGCGGCGCGCCGTCCTGGCTTCGGTCGCGGCCGGTCAGTAAGGCTATTGCCCCCGTCAGCCACCATGGTCTGGCCGTTGTGAACCGGCTCCTGGAGGCGCCTCGACCCGGATGTCGAGTGGCGCCCGTTCCCGGCCCCGGTGGGCGGTGTCGTGCACGTCCTCGTGACCGAGGACTCCGTGGTGACCCACGGCCCGACCATCGCACGATCGAATGGCAGCGGACTGCGGCCGGCCCGCCCGGCCCCCGACGCCGTGGAGCGGCGTCCACCGGGCCGGCCAGCGGCCGACGTCTGGGGATCGGCCGGGATGCGTGGACGGGGACCTCCTGGAGGGAGGTCCCCGTTCCTGGTGGACCGCCAGCCGAATGGCCCGGGCCTCGGGCCGCGGCCCGCACGCGCCCCCGACGGCTCGATGGCTTGCGGGGGGCTCGGGCTACTGCGTCTCGGCGACGTGCTTGAGCTGGCGCAGGCCCTTCTCGAAGTCCTTGCCGACCATCTTGTCCATTGGGACGAGTGTGCCGAAGAGTGCGCTCAGGCCGGTCTGCTGACCGGTCATCCGCCACGTCACAGTGGTGGCGCCGACGGCGTCGGCGAAGTCGAACACGATCCGGTTCTCCGCCTTGACCGGCTTGAGGAAGCTCAGCGCGATGCCGATCTCCTCCGGGGTGGAGGAGGTGATCTCCATGCGTCCCGCGCCCGCCTTGCGGTTGCCACGCCAGGAGTAGCCGGCGCCCACTCCCGAAGGGGCGCCGGTGTACTCGCGCTGCATGGCGGGGTCGACGTCTTCCCACGGCGACCACGCCGTCCACTCATGGAAGTCGTTCACGAGCGCATGCACCCTCGCCCGCGGTGCGTTCACGGTGGTCGAGCGGACAACTTCGAAGGCTCCCATGGGCCCACGCTAGCCCGCGCTCCGCCGCAGGTCGACGCCGCCCGGCCGCCCCCTGCTGCCGGCACGTCCGGTCCGTCGTGGTCAGGCATGTCGCCAGCCCCGGCCGGTTGCGGACGGTGCCCTCGCAAGGAGTCAGATCATGATCGCGAGCGGCCGGTGGAGCCGGCCCCTCGTGAGCAGACAGGGGCCAAGCGCGGACGCCCGGCCTGTCGCGACCTGCCACCCACACCGCGCTCCACGCGGCGACGCTGACGTCGTGGCCCGATGTCGGACCCGGGCGGCAGGATCAGTGTTGGTCGCCGTTGTTGGTGTGCGCGGGTTGGGTGGTCACTTTGTCGAGTGCGGTGAGGTGTGCGGTGCGGGTGGGGTTGAGGGGGTGGCGGTAGACGTCGGCGGTGACGGTGATGGAGCGGTGGCCGAGGGTGTCGGCGATGTCTTCGATGCGTAGGCCTGCTTCGGAGAGGAGGGAGGCGGTGGCGTGGCGGAGGAGGTGGGGGTGGACGTGCCCGATGCCGGCGGTGGTCGGCGATGCGTTGGAGGCCGTGGCGGACGTTGGAGGGGTCG
>CAWACR010000012.1:0-151338 GCA_963780675.1 uncultured Actinomycetota bacterium | reverse complement strand
CCATTGCAGATTCGGCGCATGCCGGAGCGCCCGGACACGCGGCACGCGCCGACGCGCGCGGCGCCTGCGTGGCGGTGGTGAGACATCACGGCGGTTTCCGGTTGCTCGGATGCGCGACCGGGGCTCGAGGTAGTCGGCCCGGCGCGGAGCAGTCGTTTAGAACCGGCTACTTCACGTCCGTCGCGCTGACCCGACCGCGCTTCTGACTCTGTGCGGAACGCGCGTTGCAGCACACGCACGGAACTCTCCGCACAGGGCCCAGGCGAACGGGTCTTCCCCGTCGCGACACCGGGGGCGGGAGGTGAAAATGGGCGCGTGCCCGCTTCCTCCTCCCCCGCGCTGCTCACGCTCCACGCCGTGCGACTCCTCGGACACGGCGACGACGCTGCGATCGCCCGGCGGTTCGGCCTCGAGAGGCACGAGGTCGCCGAGCTCCTGCTCGACGACGAGGCCTACGGCTGGGTGACCCGCATCGCGTTCGGTGGTTCCCGCACCTGGACCCTCACGACCGCCGGGCGCGCGGCGGACGAGCGCATGCTCGCCGACGAACTCGTGGCCGCGGGCGCCACCGAGGCCATGACCGAGGCCCACGCGGCTTTCCTCCCCTTGAACACCCGCCTTCTGGCAGCGTGCACCCACTGGCAGATCCGCCCCCTGCCCGGGCAGCCCCTCGCCGCCAACGATCACGCCAACTACGTGTGGGACTCGCGGGTCATCGACGAGTTCGTCCGCCTCGGACGGTACTTCGCGCCCATCGCGGCGGACCTCGCCGCGCACCTCGCGCGGTTCGACGGGTACGCCGACCGCTACGCCGCCGCCGCCAAACGGGTCGACCGTGGCGAGCACCGATGGGTCGACGCGATCGACGTCGACTCCTGCCACCGGGTCTGGTTGGAGTTCCACGAGGACCTCCTTGCCACGCTCGGCATCGAACGCGGTGACGAGCGCGTCCTGGCCTGAGGTCGCGCGGTCCCCGGGCGAATGCGCGGCGCGCGGCGTCGGTAGGGTGGCCGTGACCTGGGAGACGAGGGGGTGCGGCGGGTGCTCGTGGTGCACCGGGCCGAGAACGCCTCGGCCCTCGTCGACTCCCTCGCGGACCTCCTCGCCGAACCCCTCGATGACCCCTTCGCCACCGAGATCGTCGCCGTGCCCGCCAAGGGTGTCGAGCGCTGGCTCGCGCAGCGGCTCTCCCACCGCCTCGGGGTGTCCGCGCTCGCGCCGGCCGGAGCAACGACGACGACGGCGCTCGCCGACGGCGTCTGCGCGAACGTCGCGTTCCCCTCGCCCCGCGCGATGCTCGACGACGCCGTCGCCACGGTCGCTCCCGACGCCGCCGATCGCCTCGCCGCGTGGGCGCCGGAGCGCCTCACGTGGTCCGTGCTCGACGCCCTCGACGCCGCCCTCGACGAGGTCTGGTGCCGCGTCCCGCGCCGCTACCTGGTCATGCGATTCTGGGCTCGAGGTAGTCGGTCCGGCGCGAGGTAGTCGCTTCGAACCGGCTACATCCGGTCGAACCGACTATCCGGGCGCCCCCACCGGGCGAAGGCTGAGCCTCGCCGCCCACGTCGCCCGACTCTTCGACGGCTACGCCCGCTCCCGGCCGCAGATGCTCGAGCGCTGGGCCGACGGCGACCTGAGCCTGGCCGACGGCACCCCGCTCGAGGACCACGAGCAGTGGCAACCGCGGCTCTGGCACCTGATCCTCGATCGCCTCGGCACCTCCCCCGTCGATCTGCACAACGACGTGCGCGACGCCGTCCGCGCGCACCCCGAGCGGCTGCGCGCGCCCGATCGGCTCAGCGTGTTCGGCGCGAGCCGGCTCACGCGGGCAGACGTCGCCCTCCTCGCGGCCATCGCCGAGCACCGTGACGTCCACCTGTGGCTGCACCACGCCTCGCCGGCGCTGTGGGACGCCGTGGGCGCGAGCTCGCGGGCCACCCGCCGCGCCGAGGACGCGACTCCGCTGGTCAACCCCCTGCTGCGCAGCCTGTCGCGCGACGTGCGCGAATTCCAGCACGTGCTGCGCGCGTACGCGCCGGGGCATCCGAGCGTGCACCACGCCCCGCCGGCGCCGAGCCCCGGGCGGTCCGCTGCGCCGGCCACGCTCCTCGACCGCCTCCGCGCGGACCTGGCGGCCGACCGCGTCCCTCCCCCGCTCCCGCTCCACCCGGCGGACCGCAGCGTGCAGGTCCACGCGTGCCACGGCCGCACGCGCCAGGTCGAGGTGCTGCGCGACGTCGTCGTCGGCCTCCTGGCGGACGATCCGACACTCGAGCCGCGCGACATCCTCGTCATGTGCCCCGACGTCGAGGCGTTCGCCCCGCTCCTCGCCGCCACGTTCACCGGGGCCGCGGCCGACGGCGCCACGACCGGCAGCGCCCCCACCGCGGACACCCACCCCGCCGCCCGCCTACGGGTCCGCGTGGCGGACCGTGCGCTCCACCAGTCCAACCCGCTGATCTCGGCGCTCGACCGCCTGCTCGACCTCGGCTCAGCCCGTTGCACGGCCGGACAGGTCCTCGACCTCGCCGAGCACCCCGCCGTCGCCCGCCGCTTCGGTGTCGACGACGACGCCGTCGAGCGCATCCGCGGCTGGGTGGACGCCGCCGGCATCCGCTGGGGCCTGGACCAGGCCCATCGCGCCGGCTGGCACCTCGAACGCATCCCCGACGGCACGTGGCGCCTGGGCCTGGACCGGGTACTGGTCGGCGCCGCCGTGGAGGCCGGACCGGACGGCGCACCGCGCACGATCGGAGGCCTGCTCCCCCTCGACGACGTCGACTCCGCCGACCTGGACCTCGCCGGCCGCTTCGCCGAGTTCCTCGACCGCCTCGACGCCGTGCTCCACGACGTCACCGGCACGCGACCGGCGGCGGCCTGGGCGGCACTCCTCGAGGAGGCCACGCTGCGGCTCGCGGCTCCCCCGCCCGGGGAGGCGTGGCAGGAGGTCCAGGTGCGGGAGGTGCTCGACGACGCGCTCGCCGACCACGCGCCCGACGGCGGGGGCCCCCTGCTGACCCTGGCGGAACTGCGGCCGGCCCTCCGCGCGGCGCTGGCCGGGCGCCCGACCCGCGCCGGCTTCCGCACCGGCGCCCTGACGGTCTGCACGTTGGTGCCGATGCGCTCGGTGCCGCATCGCGTCGTCGTTCTGCTCGGCCTCGACGACGGCGCGTTCCCGCGGCAGGGCGTCCGCGACGGCGACGACCTCCTCACCCGGGACCCCTGGGTGGGCGATCACGACCCCCGCAGCGAGGACCGCCAACTCCTCCTCGACGCCGTCTGCGCCGCCGAGGAGCACCTCGTCATCACCTACACCGGCCACGACGAGCGCACCGGCGCCCCCGTGCCCCCCGCCGTCCCGCTCGGCGAGGTGCTGGACGCCGTCGACCGCGCCGTCGCCGTCGACGCGGCCACGACCGGACCCGCCGCACCCCGCCGCGGTCGCGACGCGGTCACCACCCACCACCCGCTCCAGCCCTTCGACGCGCGGGTGTTCGCCCCGGGCCCAGGGGTCCCCCGCACGACCGGCGCCCCGCGCCCGTTCGGCTTCGACCCCCTCGCGTTCCGCGGCGCCGTCGCCGCGCAGGCCGAGCGCCGCGAGCCGCCGCCGCTGCTCAGCGGCCCGCTCCCCGCGCCGGACGTCGCGGACGTGGCGCTGGAGGAGGTGATCGCCCTCCTCACCCACCCCGCCAAAGCCTTCCTGCGCCAGCGCCTCCTGGTCAGCCTCACCGAACGCGACGAGGACCCCGACGACGCCCTCCCCCTCGACCTCGACCACCTCGAGGCGTGGGGCGTGGGTGACCGCCTGCTGCGCGACCGCCTCGCCGGCCTCGACAGCACGGCGGCGCGCCGACTCGAGCGGGCCCGCGGCCACCTCCCGCCCGGCCCGATCGGCGACTGCGTGCTCGACGGGGTGGTCGACCAGGTCGAGAGCCTCGCCGCCGCGGCCGCGCCCCTGCGTACCGAGGATCCGGAGGCCTACGACGTCGCCGTCGACCTCGGCGACGGCACCCGTCTCACCGGCACCGTGGGCGGCGTTCGCGGGACGTCGATCGTCCGCGTCGAGTACTCCCGGCTTGCCCCCAAGCACCGGCTCACCGCCTGGCTGCGCCTCCTCGCCCTCACCGCCGCACACCCGGACACCGAGTGGCGGGCGGTGACGCTGGGCCGAGGCCCGTCCGGGAAGAATGCTCCGCCCCGCCTGCGGAGCACCCTCGGCCCGGTACCGACGACGACGGCGCTCGCCGTGCTGCGGCACTACGTCGCCGTGTACCGCGACGGGCTGCGCGCCCCGCTGCCGGTGCCGTGCAGGACGGCCGAGGCGTACGCGGTGCCGCGTGCGTCCGGACGAAGGGTCTTCAGCGCCCGCATCGCGGCAGCGAGTGCCTGGACCGGCAGGGGCAACGTCCCCGGGGAGCAGTCCGACCCCGCCCACGTGATGCTGCTCGGCGGCGTGCAGCCGTTCGAGGCGCTGCTCACCGAGCGGGCACACCCCGCTGACTACTACGACACCTGGCCGCGCGACGAGGAGGGCGACCGGTTCGGTGTCCTCGCGCGGGTGCTGTGGGGGCCGCTCCTCAAGTACGAGACGAGCGACGCGCCGTGACCCCGGCACCCGCCCCCGCGCCGTCGGCGTTCGACCTGGCCGGCCCGCTGCCCACGGGCACGTCCCTGCTCGAGGCGAGCGCGGGGACCGGCAAGACGTACACCATCGCGCGGCTGGTCTCCCGGTACCTCGCGGAGGGCGTCGCCACGGTGGACCGGCTCGCCGTCGTCTCGTTCAGCGAGGCCAGTTCGCGCGAGCTGCGCGACCGGGTCCGCGATCGCCTGGTCGCGGATCGGGACACGGAGACGGGGACGGCCCGCGACCGGCTGGACCTGGCGCTGGCGGACTTCGACGGAGCGATGGTCACCACCATCCACGGGTTCTGCCACGCGCTCCTGCGCGAGCTCGGCACGGCCGCGGACCACGACCGGGACGCCGTGCTCCTGCCGGACCCGTCCGACGTCGTCGAGGAGGTCGTCGCCGACCTGTACGTCGGGCGCTGGGGTGACGCCGACCCCGACCCGGCCGCACCCGGGTCCGCTGCCACGCCGGCATCACCGCCGCTCCCGGTGAAGGACGTCCGCGACCTGGCGCGGCTGGCCGCCCTGGACCCGGCGACGCCGCTGGTACCGCGCCCGGAGGAGGTCGACGGCGAGGCGCGCCTGCACGCGCAGGTGGCCGCCGACGCCCGCGCCGAGGTCGCCCGGCGCTTGCGCGCGGGTCGCCTCCTCACCTTCGACGACATGGTCCTGCGCCTCGACGCCGCGCTGACCGACCCGGCCACGGCGGACGTCGCGCTGGCCCACCTCCGGCGCCGCTTCGCCGTCGTGCTCGTGGACGAGTTCCAGGACACGGACCCGGTCCAGTGGCGCATCCTGCGCACGGCCTTCCACGGCCGCGCGACGCTCGTGCTGGTCGGCGACCCCAAGCAGGCGATCTACGGCTTCCGCGGCGCGGACGTGCACGCCTACCTCGACGCGCGCCGCGACGCCACCACCACCGCGACCCTCCCCCAGAACCACCGCAGCGACCCGGGCGTGCTCGACGGCCTGGCCGCCCTGTTCGGCGAGGCGGCCCTGGGCGACCCGCAGATCCGCGTGCGGCCGGTGCGTGCCGCGCTGACGGGCCGCCGCCTCGACGCCGGACCGCCCGTCCGGTTGCGGGCGGTGCAGCGCGAGGGGCACAGCGTCAACACGTTCGGCATCCCCGTGGGCGAGGCGCGCGCGACGGTCCGGGAGGACGTCGCCCGTCAGGTGGTCGACCTCCTGGGCAGCGGGGCGCTGCTCAGCGAGCCGGACGGCGACCCCCGCGCCGTCGGCCCGGGCGACATCGCCGTCATCGTCCGGACCAACGCCGAGGCAGAGGCGATCCGCGAGCGCCTGCGCGCGGCGGGCGTGCCGGCCGTGGTCTCCGGCCGGGCCAGCGTCTTCCTCACGCCCGCGGCGGAGGCCTGGCAGCACCTCCTGGAGGCGCTCGAGCAGCCGCACCGCACCGGTCGGGTACGGCGCCTCGCCCTCGGGCCGCTGGTGGGCCGGACGGCGGAGACGCTCGAGGACCACCTCGACGACCTGGCCCTGCAGATCCGGGTCTGGCTTCGAACCCTCGAGGACCGCGGCGTCGCGGCCCTGGCCGAACGCGTCCACGCGGACCTCCGTCTGCCCGAGCGGCTGCTCGCGCAGCCCGGCGGCGAGCGCCTGCTCACGGACCTGCGCCACATCGGCGAGGTGCTGCACGAGGAGGCTCTGCGCTCCGGCCTCGGCCTCACGGCGCTGACGTCGTGGCTGCACCGCCGCCGCACCGAGGAGAACGACCAGACGGTCGAGCGCAGCCGCCGCCTCGAGACGGACGCCGCCGCCGTCCAGGTGCTGACCTCGCACACGAGCAAGGGCCTGGAGTTCCCCGTGGTGCTGGCGCCCCAGCTGTGGGACCACTGGGGCCCCAAGGCCGACCATCCCCGCTTCCACGACGGCTCGGGGCGCCGGGTGCGCGACGTCGGCGGAGCCCACGCCCCGGACCACGCCGCGCACGTGCGCGCGAACTGGGAGGACGACGCCAACGAGGAACTGCGCCTGGCCTATGTCACCCTGACCCGCGCCGCGGCCCTGGCCATCGCGTGGTGGGCGCCGACGCGCAACTCCGGCTCGGCGCCGCTCACCCGACTCCTGCTCCACGACGACCAGGGGTCCGTCGCCCCCCTCTCGGTCAAGGTCCCGAGCGACACCGACGCGCTCGCCCGGTTCCGGGCCCGCGCCGCGGCCAGCGGGGGTGCGCTCGCCGTGAGCGTGGTGCCGCCGGCCGGTGAGGCGCCGGTCGGGATGTGGGCCCCGCCGTCGCAGCCGGTGCCCGACCTGCGACTCGGTGCGTTCGAGCGCTCCCTCGACCTGCAGTGGCGGCGCACCTCCTACAGCGCGCTGACGGCCGCGGCGCACGAGGCGACGCGCGGCGCCGGGCTCGCGCGGGCGCCGTCGTCGGCCCGGGCGTCACGTCGCCGGCGTTCGGATCCGAACCGGAGACCGCGCAGAAGGACGACGAGGCGGACGTCGCCGCAGTGAGCGCCGGGGCCGTCGGGGACCGCCGGCCCGCCGCCTCGGAGGCCGACGACGTCGATGCCCACCTCCTCGAGGTCCCCTCGCCCTGGCATGCGTTGCCGGGCGGGACGGGGTTCGGCACGCTCGTGCACCGGATCCTCGAGCGGTTCGCGCCCGGCGCCGACGGCGAGGACGGGGATCGCGACGGCGACCTCGCCGCGCTCGTCGGCTCGCTCGCCCGCGGCCCGGGCCTGGACATCGCCGCGCTCACCGCGGCCCTCGGCACCGCGGCGAGCACACCGCTCGGCCCCCTCGCCGGCGGACGATCCTGGGCCGAGATCGGCGTCGCCGACCGCCTGACCGAACTCGAGTTCGAGGTCCCACTCGCCGGCGGGGACCGCCCCGCCGCCGGGTCGGCGACGCTCACCGGCCTGGCCGACCTCTGGCGCGAGCACGTGCCGAGCGGCCTCCTGGCCGACTACGCCGACGCCCTCGCCCTCGTGCCCGGCTCCGGTCCTGCCGCCCCGCTGCGTGGATACCTCACCGGCTCGATCGACGCCGTCGTCCGGGTCCGGGGTTCGGGCGCCGGGGGTGACGACGGCGCCGAGCGCTACGTCGTCGTCGACCACAAGACGAACCGCCTCGCCCCGCCCGACGTGCCGCTCACTGCCTGGCACTACCGGGGCGCGGCGCTGGAGCGCGCGATGATCGACGCCCACTACCCCCTCCAGGCCCTCCTCTACGACGTGGCCCTGCACCGCTACCTGCGCTGGCGCCGGGGCGGGTACCGCCCCGAGCAGCACCTCGGCGGCGTGCTGTACCTGTTCCTGCGCGGGATGTGCGGCCCGGGCGTGCTCGATGACGTCGGCGCCCCGCCCGGTGTGTTCTCGTGGCGACCTCCGGCGGGGCTCGTGGTCGCGGCGTCCGACCTGCTCGCGGGAGGCACGCGATGACCTTGCCGGTCTCCCCCGCGCTGCCGGCCCGCTCCGCCGCGCGGCCGTACTCCGCCGATCTCGCCCTGCGCGCGAGCGGCCTCCTCGGGGAGTTCAACGCGGCCGGCGTGCTCGCCCCGGCGGACGTGCACGTCGCGTCCCGGCTCGGTGCCCTCCTCGGCGAGCGCGACGAGCGGGTGCTGCTCGCCGTCGCCCTCACCGTCCGCGCCACGCGCAACGGCTCCGTGGTCACCGACCTCGCGGCCGTCGCCTCCCTGGCTGTCGCCAACCCCGACGACGGCGACGGCGAGCCCGGCGCGACCGGCCCCGACGTCGGCGTCGACCTGCCGTGGCCCGACGTCGAGGACTGGGTCGCGGCGTGCGCGGCGAGCCCGCTGGTGGCCGGGCCGGACGCGCCGACCCGCCTGCGCGGCTCGCGGCTCTGGCTCGCCCGGTACGACACCCAGGAGCAGCAGGTGGCCGACCACCTGCGGGAACGCACCGCGACGCTGCCCGGTGACCTCGATCTCGATCGCCTGCGAGCGGGGCTCGCCCGCCTCTTCCCCGTCGCGGCGGACGCCGATCAGCGCACCGCCGCGGCGATCTGCGCGCTCGCCCGGGTCTCGGTGCTCGCCGGTGGACCGGGCACGGGCAAGACCACCACCGTGTCGAAGGTCCTCGCCCTGCTGAAGGAGCAGCACCCGGACTGGCGGATCGCGCTGGCGGCGCCGACCGGCAAGGCCGCGGCGCGCCTCGACGAGGCGGTCGCGCACTCGACCGCTGGGTTCGACGAAGGAGACCGCGAGCGCCTGGGCCGCCTCGAGGGCGTGACGCTGCACCGGCTGCTCGGCTGGAAGCCCGGGTCCCGCTCGCGGTTCCGGCACGACCACGCGAACCGGCTGCCGTACGAGGTGGTGGTGGTCGACGAGGCGTCGATGGTGCCGCTCACGATGATGGCGCGGCTGGTCGAGGCGCTGCGGCCCACCGCGCGCCTGGTGCTCGTGGGCGACCCGGACCAGCTCGCCTCGGTCGAGGCCGGGGCGGTGCTGGGCGACCTGGTGGATCGCGCCGCGGCGGGCGCTCGGACGGAGACCATGGTCGCGGCCCTGGATGTGGTGGCGCCCGGGCACCGCTCGGCCGAGGTCGCGGCCACGCCCGCGGCCCGGGTGCGCGACGGCATCGCGACGCTGACGGTCAACCACCGCTTCGAGGCGGACTCGCCGATCGGCCGGCTCGCCGACGCCGTGCGCGCCGGCAAGGTGGCGGACGCCGTCGCGGTGCTGCAATCGGGCGGCGAAGGGGTCGAGTTCGTCGAGGTCGACGACGGCGCGCCCCTCCCGGCCGACGCCCATGCCGCGCTGGCGAGCGACGTCGTCGGCTGGGGGCGGGCGCTGCGCACGGCCGCGCTGGCCGGCGACCACGAGCGAGCGCTGGCGGCTCTGGACACGCACCGGCTGCTCTGCGCCCACCGGCGCGGCCCGCGCGGTGTGCAGCACTGGGAGGACCTGGCCCGGGCGTGGCTCGCCGCGGACGATCCGAGCCTCCTCGGGGCGCGCGCCGACGGGCACTTCCCCGGCGAGCCGCTGCTCGTGACGACCAACGACTACGAGGTGGGGCTGTTCAACGGCGACACGGGCGTCGTCGTCGGCGCCTCGGGCCGCCCGGGCGATCCCGGCGCGCTGCGGGCATGGTTCTCACGGGGGGCGACGCCGGTCGGCGTGCCGCTCGTGCGCCTGGGCGCCGTGCGGGGCGTGTACGCGATGACGGTGCACCGCAGCCAGGGCTCCCAGTTCGACCGGGTCACCGTGGTCCTCCCGACCGCCGACTCGCCCCTGGCCACCCGCGAGACTCTCTACACGGCGATCACCCGCGCGGTGCGGCAAGTCCGCGTCATCGGCTCCACGAACGCGTTCGCGGCCGCCGTCGGCCGCCCCGCCGCCCGGGCCACAGGCCTGCGGGAGCGCCTCGAGTCGGGGGCATAGGTCCACCTCAGGGGGCCAGGCGACGAAGCCCGACGGCGCCCGCGAGAGCAGCGTCGGCGCTGGCGGCTACCGCGGCGTCTGGTGCGTCGGCTCCGGCAGGCGGGCGACGGCGCGGATGTCGATCGGCGCGCCGAGCACCCACGCGGCGGGAGCGAGTCCGGCCAGCACGGTCTCGCCCCCAGCGCGCGAACGCGGCCTTCGCCGTCGGCCGACGGCGTCCCTCGGGCCGTCCGCGCTCCTCGTCCTGACGACGCTTCCCCGGCTCACGGGTCGCCTCCGACCAGTGCGGCGCCCGACCCAGATCGTCCTCGATGCGGCTGATGCTCATGTCATCGAGGCTGCTCCCCGCCTACCCGACGTCGCGTGGGGGTCATCCCCCATCTCCGTGCCCAGCGAGCGCCGCGGCCAGTTCGGTTCGCGAGCGCAGCCCCTTCTTGCGCAGGACGGCCCCGAGGTGGTGCTCCGCGGTGCGCGGGCTGAGGAACAGGGCGGCACCCACCTCGACGTTCGTCAAGCCCCGAGCGACGAGCAGCGCGACGTGACCCGAACGCGCATCAGGCCTTGTGCGGAATTCGCCTTGCAGTGCACGCAAGGAACTCTCCGCACTGCGCGAGGCGGGTCTCAGCCTCGAGGCCCCCTGACCCCGAGCGATGTCCCCGCGATCCAGCCGCGGCTCACATCTCGTACCGGTTGTAGAGGGTGAGGTGGCGGTGACGCCCGCGCCGCGCGAGGGCAATGAGGTCTGCGGCCAGATGCGGACACGCCTCTTCATCCACGGAGCCGCTCACTTCGACGGCCCACGCCTCGACGAATGTGGCCACGCCGGCAGGGTCAATGGCTGCGATCCGATCCCGCAGGGTGTCGGCCAGGCGTTCGACGATGGGCTCGGCCATCCAGGACAGGTCGCTCTCCGGGTCCTCCGGCATGGGCGGCCAGAGGTGGGCCGTCACGGACAGGTCGACCGCGACGGGGAGCCCTTCGGCGATGTCCGGCAGCGATGTCAGGTGCGGGACCGTGATCATGTCGTGAGCGACGACGCGGTCCGCCTCGATCAGGTCCGCGACGTCGCCAGCGAATCGCAACGCTTCCGAGTCGTCAGCCGCCAAGAAGTAGACGGAGCTCACGTCATCCCTTTCGTCGTCCGACCCCCATGGTGGCAGAGCCGGCCGCACCACACCCGACGACGCCTACTCCGCGAGGAACGCCAGCGCGTCCTCCGCCCGGACGGTCACGACCATGTCCGAGGCATCCTTCGGCGGGCGTCGGGACATCAGCCACCCGGCGACCTGGCTGAGCGGCCGCGCGAGGATCCTCAGCGGGCCGGTGCGCGGCAGCATCGTGCGCGCGAGGAGGGCGAACGCCGCCCGCCACTCCTCCAGCCCGCCCAGGCGGGCGTACTCGAGCTGGAGCCGCTTGGCGTCGTCGTTCAGGGTGTGGGCGCTGGAGTGGAGGACGAGACGGCGCACCAGATCGGGGTGGTCCGTGGCGTAGGCGTCCGCCATCTCGGCCAGCGTGAAGCCCTGGGGCAGGCCCGGCCGGCGGTTCACGAGGTACACGGTGAACGCCTCGCCGAGCGGCCGGCGGAGGCAGCGCTGCGCGCGTTCACCGCCCAGGGCAGCATCTCGACGTCGATCTCGTCCACGAGGCCCTGCCTCAGGAGCGCGCCGCCGAGCCGCCCTCCGCCGGTGCACACCACTGTGCCAGCCCGCCCACGCCGGGTCCGGCCACTCGGTGAACCGCAGGTCCACCCTGCCGGCGGCGTCGACGAGCGCGAACCAGCGCCGCCCGGCGACGGCGAGGACCTCGTCGGGCAGGACGTGCTCGCCCATGGCTTCTCCAACGTGGTCGAAACCCAAGCGCCGACGGGGTCACCACGCCGTACCTCTACCCGAACGACGACGCCGCCCTCAGCGGCGCCGACGGGACACCCACGGGGACGGTCACGTTCACGCTCCGTGCCGAACCTGCCGAGGGCGCCGACGCCTGCACCGGAGCCGTGCTCTCACCCAGAACGTCACCGTCAACGGCAACGCGACCTACGCCACGACCAAGTACCCGGGCGTGACCGGGGTCACGCCGTACAGACGATCCACCACCTAGCCGTGCCGGCGACACCGCGCTGCACGAGGAAGGCAAGAGATGACCCACCACGGCCTTCGCCGCAGTCGCCCGTCGGAGCAGGGCGTGGACGCGCGGGGCATCCTCGCCTTCCTCGACGCCGTCGAGCGGCGGGGAATCGAGCTGCACAGCCTCATGGTCGTCCGCCACGGGCACGTGGTCGCCGAAGGCTGGTGGCACCCCTACTCCGCGGACCTCCGTCATCTCGTCTACTCGGTGAGCAAGACGGTCACCGCGACGGCGAGCGCCCTCGCCATCGCGGAGGGCCGGTTCTTGCTCGAGGACCGCGTCGTGTCCTTCTTCCCCGAGGAGGTGCCCGACGACGTCGACCCCCGGGTCACGGAGCTGACCGTCCACCACCTGCTGTCGATGTCCACCGGCCACGTGGCGGACACCCTGCCCGCCATGCTCGAGCGGCCGGCCGGGGAGTGGGTGCGCACGTTCCTGTCGATCCCGCCGCAGGCCCCGGTCGGGTCGCGGCACGTCTACAACAACGGGTGCACGTTCGTCCTCGGGGCGATCGTCCAGCGCGTCACGGGCCAGGGCCTCCTCGACTACCTTCGGCCCCGCCTGCTCGAGCCGCTGGGGATCACCGGCGCCACGTGGCAGACCGACGACCTGGGCCGCGAGCTCGGCTGGAGCGGGCTGCACATCACGACCGAGGCCATCGCCGCGCTGGGCGAGATGTTCCTGCGCGACGGCATCTGGCAAGGGCGACGGATCCTTCCGGAGGGCTGGGTCGCCCGAGCCGGCCGGCCACAGGTCGGCACCGCCGCCGACAGCGACCCCGACTGGCGGCTCGGGTACGGCTACCAGATGTGGGCCTCCCGACACGGCTTCCGGGCCGACGGCGCGTTCGGCCAGTTCAGCCTCGTCCTGCCCGACCAGGACGCGGTCATCGCCACGACCGCTGGGCAGGCTCCTGGGCAGGTGATCCTCGACCCCGTCTGGGAGTACCTCCTGCCCGCGCTGGCACCCGCGCCCGCCCATCTCGCGGAGGACGCGGCTGTCCGGGCCGCCGAGCACGAGCTCATGGAACGCCTCGGGAGCCTGGCACTCCGTGCGGTCTCGAGCGCGGCCGACGACGGCGCGGGGCACACCCCCGGCGCGCGTCTTCCCCCCGGCGCGTGGTCCGTCGTCGGACCCCTCGCGCCGACGACTCCCCCGGGCGAGGACACGCCCTGGTTCCCCGCGCTCGCCGATGTCGAGCTCACGCCCGGCGCCGACGGCTGGGCGCTGTCCGTTCGTGAGGACGGGTCTCGGTTGACCGTTCCCTGCGGCGACGGGCGGTGGGTCACCTCGGGGCTCGCCCACCCGAGCGGGCGCGAGGTCCCGGTCGCCGCGAGCGCCGGCAGGTCGGGCAGCGGCGCGCGGGTCGAGATCATCTTCCTCGAGACCCCCCACCGGCTCCAGCTCGACATCGAGGCGAGCGGCGCGCGCATGGCCTGGAACGTTCCGCCGCTGCGGGCCGCGAGCCTCGCCGACCTCGCCGCCTGATCTCGCGACCGCCGCGCCCGACGTCACCGCTTGACGGCGTCTCGGAGATTGACGACGAGGAGAAGTCCGGCGGCGCCGATGAGGGCCAGGGCGAGGACGTAGCGCCAGTCGATCGCGAGGTAGTTCCAGCCGACGAGGAGGGCCGCGAACAAGGCGAGCCTGACGACGACGGCGAGGAAGCGACCGTGGGCCGTGCCCTCGAGGACGAGGAGGATCGCCAACCAGGTGACGGCGACGGCGGTGGCGCTCAGGCCCGCGGTCGGCGACACGACCGTCGCGACGGCGAAGAGGACCACCGGCGTGCTGACAACGGCCCAACCGGCGCGGAGACGACTGCGAGCCCCCGCCGCCGAGCTCAGCGGGAGCCGCCGGCGCTTCAGGTGGGCATGGGGATCGGTGGACGACGGCGCGGCATCGAGCAACGCCCGGAGCCGGGCGTGCTCGTCACGCAGATGCGTGGACTCCATCCGCAGGCGCAGCACGCGGGCTTCCTCGTCGGCCAGGGCGCGCACCTCGGGCGAGGCCGGGGCCAGGCCCGCGGCGGCCTTCTTGAGGGCCTGCCGTCCCTGCGAGATCTCCGCGTCCAGCTCGCCGAGCCGGGTGACGAGTTCGTCGGCGCGAGCCTCGACGAGGTCGGCCGCGACGTCGGGGTTCGGGGCGACCTTGGCCAGCCCGGCCCAGCCGACGGGGTCGGCCCAGGACTGGCGCACGCTGCCGTCTCGCTCGTAGCGGGGGCCGGCCGGGCCACGCTCCCCGCCGAGGCGGTCACGGGTGTCGCGACCCCAGAGCCCCCGGAAATCGCGCACCCAGGCGGTGTCGTCGTCGATCAGCACCGGGTGCCACGGGTCCCCCGAGGGGCCGATCGCCCGGCCGTCCCCGCGTGCGTAGTCGACGTACGGGAGGCCGAGACCGCCCCGGTCCTCCTCTGCCCACGGAGCGACGAAGCGCCCGACGGCGCGCAGGACCTTGACCACTCCCCCGAGCGTGGGGGTGGCGATGGTGATGAGGTAGTCGCCGGGCAGGTAGCCGCCGGAGTGCGAGCCGGCCCCGGCGAACACGACGGGGTGACTGCCGTCGAGCAGCGTGAGGTCCGGGTCGTCCCACCGGCGACGCAAGTCGTCGCCCGTCTCGTCGTGGGCGGAGAAGACCACCCACCGGGGCACGGGCAGCCCCTCGTCGTCGACCTCCCCCGTGCCGTCGAGGTAGACGGTCACCTGCTCCCAGTCCCCCTCGTGCTCGTTCACCCCACCGAACCCGGACCGCCAGTTGTTGAACGCGTAGAAGAACCAGTACTGGCAGACGATCCACTGGTCGTCGCGCACCACCCGCCCGTAGTAGGTGGGTTCCGCCGGCGCCAGGTGGTACCGCTGGAGGGCGAACGAGCGGGCGGCGCTGCCACCCGGAACACTTCCTCGGAATATCAGGGACACCCGATTGAGCGCGTCGACCGCCCGCGACAGCAAACCCACCGTTGCGAGGCGGCTCCCGCCCTTCAGCCGTGGCGGCAACTGAGCCTTCGACAGGCGCACCCGCCCCGTCTTCGGTCCGGACACGACCCCGGAGAGCGAGCGCCCGAGGCCCTGGTTGATCTCGCTCCGTGCGGCGAGCGAGTCGAGGCTCAGCGTTCCGGGCCTGGCCTCCTGCACGGGCCCGCCCGACTCCGACTCGCACCACAGGGCGGCCCGGGCGACGTACCTCTCCGCCGAGACCGGGTAGAAGAACTCACCCCGGGTGAACCGCACCACCGGCTCGAATGCCCGCAACAGGGCCAGGTCGTCTTCGATAGGGCCGTCCACTCGTCCACGGTATCGACCACCACCGAGAGCGCACCACCCCCGTCGAGGCCGACGCGACGAGCTCCCCCAGGGGCATTGACTCGAACGCCTGTTCGACTATACTGAGGCCATGTCGATCCCAGCCGAGGCCCCCGGGGAGCCGCTCGCCACCGACGCGGTGGCGACGTGGATCGGGCGGCTGGCTCGGCTGGCCGACGCGGCCGATGACGCGGAGCGGATCGACCAGTTGCGACTCCTCGAGGAGCTGAAGGCTGCCGCCGCGGCGGCGCAGGCCCGCGTCACCGTCGCCTTCGCGCAGTCGCAGCGGCAGGCGCAGGAGTCGGCCGGCGTCGCGAGGTCCGACCGCGGTCGCGGGGTCGGGACCCAGGTCGCCCTCGCGCGACGCGAGTCGCCGTACCGAGGGGGCCGGCTGGTCGGCCTGGCCGAGGCGCTGGTGAACGAGATGCCGCTCACGCTTGCCGCGCTCGAGCGGGGCGAGACCAGCGAGTGGCGCGCCACGATCGTGGCGCGAGAGACCGCCTGCCTCACACGCGACCAGCGGTCCGCCGTCGACGCGGAACTCGCCGGTCGACTCTCGTCGATGGGAGACCGGGAGGTCGAGGCCCAGGCCCGGCGCGCCGCGTACCGACTCGACCCGCAGGCGTTCCTCGACCGGTCGAGCCGAGCTGTCGCCGACCGCACGGTGACCAGTCGCCCGGCACCCGACACGATGTGCCGGCTCTCGGCGCTGCTGCCCGTGTCCGGCGGCGTGGCCGCACACGCGGCGCTCCGCCGGCACGCCGACTCGCTCCGGGCCGAGGGTGACCAGCGCACCCTGGGCCAGATCATGGCCGACACCCTCGTGGAGCGGCTGACCGGGGCGGCAGCCGCCGCCACGCCCGCTCAGGTCACGCTCGACCTCCTCATCACCGACGACGCGCTCCTCGCGCAGGGTGACGAGCCCGCCCACCTGGTCGGTTACGGGCCGATCCCGGCGCCGCTCGCCCGTGCCATCGCGCGCGACGCGGACGCCGAGATCTACGTGCGGCGCCTCTTCACGCGACCCGCCGAGAACCAGCTCCTGGCGATGGAGGCGCGCTCCCGCTTCTTCCCGCCACGGCTGCGCGAGCTCCTGATCCTCCGCGACCAGGTGTGCCGCACCCCGTTCTGCGGAGCGCCGATCCGGCACGCGGACCACGTGGTTCCCGCCGTCGCCGACGGCCCCACCAGCGAGGCGAACGGACAGGGCCTGTGCGCCGCCTGCAACCTCGCCAAACAAGCCCCTGGCTGGAGCGCCGGCCCGTCATCCTCGGGGGCCGGATCCTGCGTGACGATCACCACGCCCACCGGCCACTCCTACCGCAGCGAACCGCCACCGCTGCCGGGCGCACCACCTGCCGGTTCGCACCTCGCTCCCGGGACGGCGCCTGGGCCGGTCGGCGACCCGACGGCGGACCGCCCGCCGTCGGAGAGCCCCGTGGAGAGAGCCCTGCGAGAACTGCTTGGCCGCGCCGCGTGACGGGCGACGCCAGGCCGGGCGCGTGAACCCCGTCCAGCCCCTTCCGCTCGTGTCGAATGGACCCCGCGCCCGGCCCGCGCGCGGAACAGTGGTGCCGTGCGCGCCGTCGTGCTCCTCCTGGGCGCGCTGATCCTTGCCGGTTGCGGCGGAGGCGACGACATGAAGATCCCCCATCCCGATGTCCCGGCCACCATCGAGGTGACCAGCCCGGCCTTCCTCGACGGGCAGTCCATCCCCGACCGGCACACGTGCGAGGGCGCCGGAACCTCGCCCGAGCTGAACTGGGCGGCCGTGCCCGACGGCGCCGCCTCCCTCGCCCTTGTCGTCTCCGATCCCGACGCGCCCCGGGGGACGTTCCTCCACTGGCTCGTCTACGACATCGCGCCGGGCGACGGCGGCGTCGCGGCCGGGCAGGTGCCCTCCGGCGCCCGCGAGGGCGAGAACAGCGGGCGGCGCATGGGCTGGTTCCCGCCCTGCCCGCCGAACGGGACGCACCGGTACGTGTTCACGGTCTACGCGCTCGACGAGCGCGTGCGGGGGCGCGGTTCCGAGCACGTGCTCGACGACGTCGCACGCCACGCGATCGCGACCGGCACCCTCACGGGCCTGGTCGCGGCGCCCTGACCGCTCCCCCGCCGACGCCGCAACTCGGCCAGGACGTCCTCGGCCAGCCAAAGGTAGGACTCGTCGGGATCACTCAGCACCACCGAGTCCTGGCCATACAGCCGCTTCGCGATCGCCAGGGCGCGCTCAGGGCGGTCGATGCCGAGACGGTCGAACAGCAGGACCAGGTCGTCGATATCCCGACCCGGGCGCGCAGCGGCGAGCTTCATGGCCAGCAGGTGCTCGGGCGAGGCCACCGAGACGGACAGGCCCGGGATGTCGAGGGACACGGCGTCGGTGTCCGGCACGTTCGGCGCGAAGGCCAGCGCGGCTGAGTCGAGCCAGTCACGGGGCAGGCCGCGTTCGGCAGCCAGCCGCTCCGCTTCTTCGCGGACCTCGACGGCGGGACGGAAGACGGCGTCGACGTCCCGGGTGATCCGACGCACGCCGAGAGTCAGGGCGATCGCGGCCCCGCCCACGACGTAGAGGTCGCCGTGCACGCCGGCCGCCTCGAGCCGGGCACCGAGTTCGGAGAGCAGCGCGCGGAGGTCCTCGGGCCCGAGGTCGGGGCGATCCGTCCTCACGCCGACTCGAGGTTCCGTGCGTCGAACCAGATGCCGACCCGACGGAAGTCGATCGGCGTCCTCTGCATCACGAGCGCACGCCGCGCCTGCTCACCCGCCGGCCACCACCACTGCGAGAGGGAGTCCCGTCGGGTCCACCGCGGAGGCACGATCCCCAGCGCCCGGCAGCGGTAGGCGACCGACGCCGCCAGCAGCGTGTCCCAACGCTCGTCCCCCCGCGGGTCGCAGTCCGCTTCCCTCGGACGCGGTCTTCCTGGGCCGATTCCGGGCGGCATTCCACCCGCAACCCCGCGTCCGGGGAGTAGCCCGGCGGAAGAATGGCGGCATGGACGTCATCGAGGTGCTCCTGCCCGGGGTGGGGCTGCGGTACGAGTTCATCAGCGCGGCGGGCAACCGCATCGGGATCATCGCGCACCGGGACGGCAGCTTCGAGATCGTGCGCTACCACCGCACCGACCCCGACGCGGCCGTCCCCCTCATGACCCTCACCCGAGAGGAGGCCGACACGGTCGGCGAGATCCTCGGCGCTCCCCGGATCACCGAGCGGTTCGCCGACCTCACGCGAGAGATCCCCGGCCTCGCCGCAGCCACGATCGACATCCCGCACGGCTCCCGCTACGCCGGCCAGACCCTCGCCGACACCAAGGCCCGCACCCGCACCGGCGCTTCCGTCGTCGCGATCGTCCGGGGAGAACACGTCATCGCCTCCCCCTCGCCGCGGGACGGACTCCTCGGCGGCGACTCACTCGTCGTCGTCGGCACGGACGCCGGCATCGAGGGCGTCCGCAAGATCATCAGCGGGTGAGCCGTGGCGGAGGTCGGGATCTTCCTCGTCGAGCTCGGCCTCCTCCTGCTGCTGCTCGGCGTGCTCTCCTGGGCGGCCGAGAAGATCCGGCTCTCCCCCATCCCCCTGTTCCTCGTCGCCGGGCTCGCGCTCGGCGAGGGCGGCGTCGCCCAGTTCGGCCCCGCGGCCGACTTCGTGACGTCCACCGCCGAGATCGGCGTCCTCCTATTGCTCCTTCTGCTGGGCCTCGAGTTCTCCGCCGCGGAACTCACCGCGTCGATGCGCCGGCACGCGCCGAGCGGCGTCGTCGACCTCGCCCTCAACGCCCCGCCGGGCTTCGCCGCGGGCCTGATCCTGGGCTTCGACTGGCGCGCCTGCCTCGCGCTCGCCGGGATCACGTGGATCTCCTCCTCCGGCATCGTCGCGCGGCTCATGTCCGAGCTCGGCCGCACCGGCTACCGCGAGACGCCGGCCGTCCTGTCGGTCCTGGTGCTCGAGGACGTCGCCATGGCCGTCTTCCTCCCGCTCGTCGCGGTGCTGCTCGCGGGGGGCACGGCGGTGCAGGCCGCCGTCGGCGTGGGGCTGGCGGTCGCCGTCGTCGTCACGATCCTCCTGGCGGCGCACCGGTACGGGCACCGCCTCGGCCGGGTGCTCGGGCCGGAGGACTCCGAGCAGGTCCTCCTCCGCGTGCTCGGGACCACCCTGGTCGTCGCGGGCCTGACCTACCTGGTGGGAGCCTCCGCCGCGGTGGGTGCCTTCCTCGTGGGTCTCGCGATCCCCACCGAGACGGCGCGGCGCGCCCGCGAGGTGCTCAAACCGCTGCGGGACCTGTTCGCGGCGATCTTCTTCCTGTCCTTCGGCCTCAGCATCGCCCCGGGCGCCGTCCTCCCGGCGCTTCCGGCCGCCGCGGCGCTTGCCGGCGTCACCCTGCTGACCAAGGTGGCGACCGGCTGGTACGCGGCGCGACGGGACGGCGTCGGGACGTTCGGTCGCGTGCGCGCCGGGACCATGCTCATCCCTCGGGGCGAGTTCTCCATCGTCATCGCCGGTCTCGCCGTGGCGTCGGGCGCGCTCGATGTCGGGCCCCTGGCCAGCGGGTACGTGCTCCTGCTCGGGATCGCGGGCCCGATCCTGGCCCGCAGCTCGGACCGGCTCACCGGGCTCGTGGTCCCGCGCCCGCGGTTCGCCCGGGGCACGGCCACGTGAACGCGAGCGATCAGCCCGCAGCCGCGTAGGCGCGGGCCAGCCAGGCGGCGACCTCGTCGTCGAGGTCCGCGGTCGAGCGGACCTCGAGGTGGTGCATCCAGATCCGCGGACTCGGGTGGACGACCTCCTTGAACCGGGGAGACCCGAGGCGTTCCGGCAGGGCAACGGACAGGACGGTCTCCGCCGCCGGGTGCGCCAACCAGAGACCCGGTATCCAGACGTAGGCGAAGCCCCGACGACGGCGGAAGGCCACCTGCGAGCGCGACGTCCGGATCTCGACCGGTCCGAGCGGGGCCACGATCAGGCAGACCCGCTCGAAGACCGCCCGGGACGCGGGATGCCCGGCGAAGAAGTCCTCCGGTTCCACGGCGCGGCCCACCCCTTCCTCCTGACCGGACCGTACCGGCTCCCCGGCCCCGCGCAGCGAGCCCCGCGCGCGCGCAGCACCTCCCCATATCGCTGGGCCGGAGAGCGTCGCTGGGGGGAGGACGCGGCGCACAATGGGACGGTGAGGTTCGCCGACCGGACCGACGCCGGGCGTCGGCTGGGGCAGCACCTCCGCGAGTTCGCGGAGGTGGCGGACGTCGTCGTCGTCGGGCTTCCGCGAGGCGGGGTTCCCGTCGCCCACGAGGTGGCCCGAGCCTTGCGTGCGCCCCTCGACGTCCTCCTGGTCCACAAGATCGGCGTGCCCTTCCAGCCCGAGTTCGCCATGGGCGCGGTGGGCGACGGCGGGTACCGCGTGATCGACGAGCAGACCGTCCGCTGGGCCGGCGTCACGGCGGAGCAGCTCGACGCGGCCGCCCAGCGCGAGCTCGACGAGCTCACCGCGCGCGGAAGGCGCCTGCGCCGGGGGCGCGAGCCCCTGTCCCTGGCGGGCCGGACCGTGATCGTGGTCGACGACGGCGCCGCCACCGGGCTCACGGCGCTCGCGGCGTGCCACCTGGCGCGGGTGGCCGGCGCCCGCCGCGTGGTGGCGGCGATGCCGGTCGCCTCACGCGAGGCGGTCGCCGCGCTGAGGAAGGAGGCCGACGACGTCGTGTGCGTCCACGTGCCGCCGTCCTTCATGGCTGTCGGCGAGTGGTACGAGCACTTCGGCCAGACGAGCGAGGCGGAGGTCCTCGACCTGCTCGACCGGGCCGAGCGGCCGGGCTCACCGGCCCACGGCGTCGCGACACCCGATCCCGAGGAGCCCCGATGACGGGACCCGCCGAGCGCGACCTCGCCGAGGTGCGGATCCCGGCCGACGGCGTGCTGCTCGCAGGAACGCTCGTGCCGCCGGAGCCGGGAGCAGGCATCGTCCTGTTCGCGCACGGCTCCGGCAGCAGCCGGCACAGCCCACGGAACCGCTTCGTCGCCCGGATCGTCCAGGAGGCCGGGCTCGGCACCCTGCTCTTCGACCTCCTCACCGTCGCGGAGGACGGCGACCGGAGCCTGGTCTTCGACGTCGACCTCCTCGCCCGGCGCCTGCTCGGCGCGACGGCGTGGCTCCGATCGACGGCCTCGGGCGTGGACCCGCAGACGCCCGTGGGCTACTTCGGGGCCAGCACGGGTGCGGCCGCCGCGCTCGTCGCGGCCGCGGCACCGGTGGCCGAGAGCGGCGTCGACGTGGGCGCCGTCGTCAGCCGCGGCGGGCGGCCCGACCTCGCGGGCGCGCACCTCGCCGCCGTGCGCGCCCCCACGCTCCTGATCGTGGGGTCCCGGGACACGCAGGTGCTGGCGCTCAACAGGTCCGCGCAGGCCCGGCTGCGGTGCGAGAGCCGGCTCGACGTGGTGCCGGGCGCCACCCACCTCTTCGAGGAGCCGGGGACGCTCGCGGCCGCCGCAGCCCTCGCGCGGGACTGGTTCGCGGCGCACCTGTAGGCCGCGACGGCGCAGGGTGTGCTTCCCTGTGCCGGTGAGCGCTCCGACCTCGATGCCGACGACGCCGCACGAGGTCGCCCTGCTGCGCCTGGTCGCCCAGCGGCTCGCCGGGCCCCCGCTGGACACCCCCGCCGACGTCGTCACCTGGCTCGGCGCGGTCCAGGCCCAGGACTACCCGGGGGCGCTGACCTCGGTCGCGCTGCGGACGGTCGGCCGGAGCCGGGCTGCCGTCGAGGCGGCGCTGGACGCCGGCGACGTCGTCCGGTCCTGGCCGATGCGGGGCACGCTGCACCTGGTCCCGGCGAAGGATCTGGCCTGGATGCTGGACGTCGCCGGGCCTCGCGTGCTGGCGCAGACCGCGCGCCGACGGTCCCAGCTCGGGCTCGACGACGGGGCGATGGCGCGCGCGCGGGACCTCGCCGTCGCGGCCCTCGCGGGCGGCCGGCGGGTGACGCGGGCCGAGATGGTCGCGATCTGGGAGGACGCCGGCCTGGCCCCCGCCGGCGGACGCGGCTACCACCTCCTGTTCCACCTCGCCCTCTCCGGCGTGCTGTGCTTCGGCCCCGTCCGCGGCGCCGAGCAGGAGATCGTGCTGCTCGAGGAGTGGATACCGCGCCCCGACCGGCCCACCCGGGACGAGGCGCTCGGCGAGTGGGCGCTCCGGTTCTTCCGCGGCCACGGACCCGCGACCGCCAAGGACCTCACCCGCTGGACCGGGTTGCTCGCCGCGGATGCGCGCACGGGGATCGCCCTCGCGCGGCCGCACCTGGCGGCCATCGACGTCGACGGCGTCGAGCACCTCCTCGACCCGGCCACCCCGGACCTGCTGGCGGCGCACCGCGACCGGGCCCGCGGCGTCGTCCTCCTCCCCGGCTTCGACGAGCTCGTCCTCGGGTACGCCGACCGCAGCGCGACGCTGGCCCGGGTCCACGAGGAGCGCGTCGTGCCGGGCGGGAACGGGGTCTTCGCGCCGACCGTCGTGTCCGACGGACGGGTGGTCGGCACCTGGCGGCAGGTGGGGCGCGGGGCGCGTCGCACGCTCGAGGCGACGACCTTCACGCACCTCCCCGCGCACCTGAACCGGAAGGTCCAGGCGGCCTACGCCGCCCTCCCGGCGGACGGCGCCGTGAGAGCATCGCCCGGATGAGCGAGACCCGGCCGGCCGACCCGACCCCAGGCTTCCACGTGCTCTTCTACGAACCGCGGATCCCGCCGAACACGGGCAACGCCATCCGGATGGTCGCCGCGACGGGCGCCACGCTCCACCTCATCGAGCCCCTGGGGTTCGACCTCTCGGACGCCAAGCTCCGCCGGGCCGGCCTGGACTACCACGACCTCGCCCGCGTCGTCGTCCACCCCGATCTCGACGCCGCCCTGGCCGCCGTCGCGCCGGGCCGCGTCTTCGCGTTCACGGGCTCGGCGACGACGGCGTTCGGCGACGTCCGCTACGAGCGCGGCGATGCGCTCCTCTTCGGGCCCGAGCCGCTCGGCCTGCCCGCCGAGGTGCTCGCCGACCCGCGGGTCACCGAGCGCGTCCGCATCCCCATGCTCCCGGGGATCCGGTCGCTCAACCTCTCGAACTCGGCCGCCGTGGCGGTGTACGAGGCGTGGCGCCAGCACGGCTACGCCGGGGTGTGAGAACAATGGGGTCGATGCCATCCGACCACCGACCCCTGCCGTGGGACGCAGTGCTGCTCGACCTCGACGGCACGCTCACGGACTCCGCCCGCGGGGTGACCGCGTCGGTCGCCGCCGCTCTGCGCGCCGTGGGCGCGCCGGTGCCGGACCAGGACACGCTCATGAGGTTCGTGGGCCCGCCCCTGCGGGTGGGCTTCCGCGAGATCGCGCACCTGGACGACGACGACGTCGAGCGGGCGTTCCACGCGTACCGCGCCGTGTACACCGGCGGCGCGATGTTCACCGCGGACGTGTTCGACGAGATCCCGGCGCTCCTCGCGGCCCTGCGGCGTGCGGGGATACCCCTCGCCCTCGCGACCTCGAAGTCGGCCGACCTCGCCCGGCGCATCCTCGAGCACCTCGACCTCGACTCCTACTTCGCCGTCGTCGCCGGGGCACGACCCGACGGGAGCCGTAGCGCCAAGCACCACGTCATCGACGAGGCGCTGAGGGGGCTCGCGGACCTGGGCCATCCCGCCGACGAGGTGGTCATGGTGGGCGACCGGGAGCACGACGTCGCCGGCGCCGCGCGGTGGGACATCCCATGCATCATGGTCCGGTGGGGGTACGGCACCCCCGACGAGGCCGAGGGCGCCTACGCGGTGGTGCACACGGTCCGCGAGCTGGCGGAGGTCCTCGGCGTGGACCCGGTCGATGCGGAGGCGGTCGACGCGGAGTCGGCCGATGCGGAGTCGGCCGACGCGGAGGGCGAGGGATGAGGCTCTTCGGGCGCATCCCCCACCGGCCCCACCTCCCCGCGGTCCGGATCCGACCGGTGGTCGACGAGGGTGTTCCTCCGGCCCTCGCGACGCGGCCGCCGAGCCCGTCACGGGTCGGCCGGCCCACGGTGCGGCGGGTCGCGGGCGCCCCGCCGCGTCCCACCGACGGCGCGGACGACGTGCCCCGCTGGATGCGGACCGCGGGAGGCTTCGCCTGGCGGATCCTCGCGATCGTCGGCGTCGTGGCGCTCGTGGTGTTCGCGACGTCCAAGATCCAGCTGGTCTTCGTCGCGGTGTTCCTCGCCCTCGTGCTGACGTCCGTCCTGCGGCCGTTCGTCAACGTCCTGGCGCGGAGAGTGCCGCGCGGGCTCGCCACGGCGATCGCGCTGTTCGGCGCGTTCCTGTTCCTCGCGGGCCTCATCGCCTACGTGGTGTCGTCGGTGGCGTCGCAGTGGCAGTCGCTCGCGGAGCAGTTCGGCGAGGGCACCGATCAGATCGTGGAGTTCCTCGAACGGGAGTCCAGGCGGTTGCCGGTGACGATCACCCCGGAGATGGTCACGGGCTGGATCGACACCGGGCGGCAGTGGGTGGTGGACCACAGCGGCGACCTGGCGGCCAACGCCGTCGCCGGGGCAGGCTCGGTGGTCGAGGTGTTCACGGCGCTCGCGCTGGCGCTGTTCTGCTCCGTCTTCTTCCTCTCCCGGGGTCGGGAGATGTGGACCTGGTTCCTCAACCAGCTGCCGTCGCGCACCCGGGAGACGGTGCACGACGCGGCGGGCGCCGGCTGGTACACCTTCTCGGGTTACGCCCGCGGAACCGTGATCATCGCGATCACGGACGGGATGCTCGCCGGGTTGATCCTGGCGATCCTCGGCGTTCCGCTGGCCGCCCCGCTGGCCGTCCTCGTGTTCATCGGCGCGTTCATCCCGCTCGTCGGCGCGCCGATCGCCATGATCGTCGCGATGATCGTCGCCCTGGCGGCCAACGGGCTGGTCAACGCGGTCCTCGTCGGCGTCGGGATCGCGCTCGTCGGCCAGTTCGAGGGCCACATCCTCCAGCCCCTCGTCATGGGCCGGCAGGTGTCGCTGCACCCTGTCGTCGTGGCGCTGGCGGTCACCTCGGGCACGCTGCTCGCGGGCATCCTCGGAGCGATCATCGCCGTGCCCCTCGTCGCCGTCGTCTGGGCGGTCTACGCCAAGCTGCGCAACGTCGACCCGCCGCTCTCGGCGCCGCCACGGTCCCTCACGATGAGCGTGGAGAACGGCACCCACGTCCGCTGACGGCGCCGTCACTGGAAGTCCCGGGAGCTCGAGGAGACCCGGAGCACGAGGGGTTCGAGCCGGTCCGCCATGAGGTTGGTGACGCCGTCGGCGCGCTCCACCGTCCCGCGGACCACCATCGCGGCGCTCGTGCGCGCCACGCGACGGTGCCGGGACCACAGACCCGGCGAGCAGATGACGTTGAGCAGGCCGGTCTCGTCCTCCAGCGACAAGAACGTCACCCCGCGCGCGGTCCCGGGCCGTTGCCGGTGGGTGACGACCCCGGCCACCTCCACCCGGCACCCGGCCTCGACCCGGGCGAGATCGACGATCGGCCTGACCCCCGCGGCGTCGAGGTCGGCGCGGGCGAACTGGGTGGGGAAGGACTCGGTCGAGACCCCGGTGGCCCAGACGTCCGCGACCGACGTCTCGACCGCGTCCAGGCCGGGCAGCATCGGCGCCTGCACCCCGACGGCGGTGCCCGGCAGGGTCTCCGGCCCGGAGCCCGCGACGGCCCCCGCCGACCACAGCGCGGCGCGGCGGTCCGGACCGAAGCCGGCCAGCGCGCCGGCGGTGGCCAGCGCCTCGAGCTGCGACGCGGTGAGCCGCACGCGGCGGGCGAGGTCCGCGACGTCGGCGAAGGGCCCGGCTGCCGTCCGCTCGTCGACGATGCGTCGGGCGGTCGCCTCACCGACGGAGCGGATGGGCGCGAGACCGAGGCGGACGGCGAGCTCGCCGGTACGGGCGGCAGGTGGCGGCAGCGCCCCGCCTGGGCGACCCCGCGCCGTCGCCGGCTCGTCCACGCGCTCGACGCTCGCCTGCACGTCGGAGATGCCCACGTCCGCGCGTTCCACCCGAACACCGTGCCGGCGCGCATCCGCGACGAGCGACTGGGGGGAGTAGAAGCCCATCGGCTGGGCGGCGAGGAGGCCCGCGTAGAAGGCAGCCGGGTGGTGCACCTTGAGCCACGCACTGGCGTAGACGAGGTAGGCGAAGGAGAAGGCGTGCGACTCGGGGAAACCGAAGTCCGCGAAGGCCTTGAGCTTGTCGAAGATCTGCTCCGCGACGTCGGCGGGCACCCCACGCTCGAGCATCCCCGCGATCAGGCGGCCGTGGAGGGCCTCCATCTTCTCGAGGGAGCGTTTGGAGCCCATGGCCCGGCGGAGCTGGTCGGCCTCGGCCGGGCTGAACCCGGCGACGTCGATCGCGATCTGCATGAGCTGTTCCTGGAACAGCGGCACACCGAGGGTCTTGGACAGAGCCGGTTCGAGGAGGGGGTGCAGGTAGGTGATGGGCTCTCGCTCGTTCGCCCGGTTGATGTACGGGTGGACGGAGTTGCCCTGGATCGGACCGGGGCGGATGAGGGCGACCTCGATCACGATGTCGTAGAAGGACCGCGGGCGCAGCCGCGGCAGCGTGGCCATCTGGGCGCGCGACTCCACCTGGAACACCCCGATGGTGTCCGCGGCGCACAGCAGCTCGTACACCGCGGGGTCCTCCTGCGGCAGGGAGTGCAGGCCGAGCCGCACCCCCTCGACCCTCTCGATCGCCTCGAACGCCAGCCGCAGCGCGGTGAGCATGCCGAGACCGAGGAGGTCGAACTTCACCAGGCCGGCGTCGGCGCAGTCGTCCTTGTCCCACTGCAGGACGGTTCGCCCCGGCATGGAGGCCCACTCGACCGGGCACACCTCGATCACGGGCCGGTCGCACAGGACCATGCCGCCGGAGTGGATGCCCAGGTGGCGAGGCAGGCGGAGCATCTGCTCGGCGATGTCGAGGACGGCGTCGGGGATGTCACCGAGGTCGCTCGCCGGGGGTGGGGCGAGGTGAGCGGGCGGCGGGACGTCGTGCGTGTCCGAGGACACGAGCACCGGCGCGGGAGCTGACACGGGCGCCGGGAGTTCCGTCAGCGCGTCGGGCCCCACGGTGGGGGCCCGCTCCAGGTGCCACCACGGGCTCGGCCTGCGTGGTCCGCGCAGGGACCCCCACCGCTCGATGCTCTTGCTCCACGCGTCCTGCTGGCCGACGTCGTACCCCAGCGCCCGTGCGGCGTCGCGGACGGCGGAGCGCGGCCGGTAGGAGATGACGTTCGCGACCTGCGCGGCGTGGGTGCGGCCGTACCGGGAGTACACGAACTGGATGACCTCCTCGCGGCGGCGCGACTCGATGTCGACGTCGATGTCCGGCGGGCCGGAACGGCCCTTCGACAGGAAGCGCTCGAAGAGGAGCTTGTGCTGGACGGCGTCGACAGCGGTGATGCCGAGGGCGTAGCAGACCGCCGAGTTGGCAGCCGAACCCCGACCCTGGCAGAGGATCCCCCGCTGCCGACAGAACTCGACGATCTCGTGGACGATGAGGAAGTAGCCCGGGAAGTGCAGACCGATGATCACCTCGAGTTCGTGCTCGAGCATCGCGTAGGCGCCCGGCAGCCGCTCGGCCTGGGGCGGCCCGTACCGGTCCCGGGCGCCCCGCCGGACGAGTTCGCGCAGCCACGTGGCCTCGGTGTGCCCCTCGGGGACGGGGAACGGCGGGAGGTCGGGGGCGACGAGCGCGAGGTCGAACGCACACTCCTCGCCCAGCTCGGCAGCGGTGACGACGGCCTGCGGGTGGCGGGCGTGCCGGGCGAGCATCTCCGCCGGGGAACGCAGGTGCGCGGGCGACGGCGGCAACCAGCCGTCGATGTCGTCGAGGCTCGAGCGGGCTCGCACCGCGGCGAGCACGTCGGCGAGCGGGGCGTCACCCGGCCGCGCGCAGTGGACGGCGCCCGTGGCCACGAGCGGCAGGCGGGCCTCCGCGGCGAGGTCGGCGAGCGCGTCGCACCGCGCGGAGTCCAGGGGCGCGCCGTTGTCGGTGATCTCGACCGCGACGTTGTCCCGCCCGAACAGCGCCGCCAGGCGGTCGAGCTCGCGCCGGGCGCCGGCCGGCCCGTCCGACTCCAGGGCCCGGCGGACAGCCCCCTTGCGGCAGCCCGTGAGGACCAGCCACTGCCCCCCTGCGAGCGCCGCCATCTCCTCGAGCCGGTAGTCGGCCTCGCCCTTGGCTCCGGTGGCCAGGTGCGCCTCGGCGATGGCGCGGGAGAGCCGGTGGTAGCCCTCGGTGCCGCGGGCGAGGACGAGCAGGTGGGTGGCCTGCGGGTCCGGCACCCCGGTGGCGCGCCCGACCTGGTCGAGGCCGAGTTCCGCGCCGAACACGCTTGCCAGGCCGTGCGTGCGCGCGGCCTGGGCGAAGCGGACCACGCCGTAGAGCCCGTCGTGGTCGGTGACGGCCAGGGCGGACAGCCCCAGCCTCGCGGCCTCGGCGGCGAGCTCCTCGGGCTGGTTGGCGCCGTCGAGGAAGCTGAACGCGGAGTGGGCGTGGAGCTCGGCATACCGGAGCTCGGCATACCTGCCCTCGACATACCTAGTCATAGACCCCCTCCAGCCACCAGCCCTCGACGTCCGCCGCGACGAGCGCGCCCGGTCCGTCGGCGAGCAGCACCTGCAGGTAGGCGCGCCGCCGCGGCTCGCCGGTCCACCACCGCTCGCTGACCGGCCACGGCCCCGCCCACGCCTCGACCCGCCCGGCGCCCTCCCCCGCACCCGTTCCCGGGACCCCGAGCACCCGCACCGGGCGGCCGCTGAGCTCGCCGCGCTCACCGATCCCGAGCGAGCGACCGTCGGCGTCGAGCACCTCGACACCCACCCGCTCGGCGGGCACGGTCGCCGGCAGCGGCGGGGGGATCTGCCCGGGCCACGGCGCGCCGAGCGGGCGCAGGGGCGCCGCCTCGTCCCCCCATGCGACGAGCCGCACCCGCGCCCGCGGGTCCCGCCCACCCTGCGCGACCGGGCTGAGCACCCCGCTCGGTCCCAGCAGCCCCTGGATGCGCAGGGCCGCCCGCCCGGCCTGCACCTCGCCCCGGCGGGCACGGCCCCACAGCCCGTCCTGGGTGACGTTCGCCGGGCTGACCTCCTCGGCGGCGATCTCGAGCCGGGTCAGCGGGGCGCTGGGCCCCGTCCCGCTCCGCCCGCTGATCCAGCCCTCGAGCTGCCACCGCACCCGGTCGGTGAGCTCGGAGGCAGTGAGTGCCCCGTCGATGCGCCAGGTGCGGACGAGCTCCTGCCCCGTCTCGGTGCGGGCCTCGACCCGCAACCGGGCACACACGACCCCCCGGCGCAGCATCCGCTCGTGGAGCTGCTCGGCAAGGCGCCGGGCGGCGAACGCGGCGGCGTCGACCCGCATCGCAGGCGGGTCGAGGTCCACCCGGGCGAGGACGTCCTGCTCGGGCCGGCGAGTCACGGGCGGGCGGACGTCGAGGCCCCGGGCGAGCCGGTGGGCCAGCTCCCCCGCCGCGCCGAACCTGGCGAGGACGTCGCCGTGCTCCAGCCCGGCGAACGCACCGAGCGTGCGCAGGCCGAGGCGGCGCAGGAGGTCGGTCAGCCCGTCGGTCTCCGCCCAGGCCTCTCGCGTGGTGGTGACGTGCTGCAACTCCCGCACGTCACGAGGGGCGAGGAACGCCGGGGAACCCCCCGTCGGCACGATCACACCCTCGCGCGCGGCGAGCACGGCCGCCAGCACGCCGTCGGCGATCCCGACCTGGCATTCCGCGCCGGCCTCCTCGGCGACCCGCCCGACGAGCAGCTCGGCGAGGGCCTCCTCCGAGCCGACGTGCCGCGCCGGCCCGCGCGCGGGCAGGAGGACGACGCCGGGCCTCGCGACCTCAACCCCCGCCACCACGGTCTCGACCGCCTGGACGAGCGGCTCGAACGCCCGGACGTCGCGCCCCTCGTCGGCCGGGACCAGCACGAGCCCCGGACACAGGCCCTGGGCGCTCCGCCGTCGCATGCCCCGGCACACCCCCTCGGCACGAGCCCGGGCCGAGACCGCGGTGATCCCGCGGCCGTCGTGCACCGCGACCGGGAGATGGGGCTCGGCCAGGCCCTCGGCGACGGCGGCCGCCACCGGCCAGTCCGGGGCCCAGACGGCGGCCGTCCGAGTCGAGACCTCCATCCCTACCCCGCCCTCGGCACGAGGTCGTCCACCCTCGCGCCCGTCTCGCCGGCCGGGGTCACGAGCCGGACGCCGTCGGGCGAGCGCAACCTCGTCTGGACGCCGAGCCCGTTCGCGGCACCACGCCCACCGACCCGCACCGTCAGGTCCCGCCCCCGCAGTGCCCCGTACCCCTGCCCGACACCGCTCCACCGGGACTCGGTCACGGACAGCACCAGCTCGACCCCCGGCCACGCCCCCGCGGTCAGGAGGACGGCCTCGCGGTGCCGCAGCCGCGAGGCGAGCTGCCGCCGGTCGCGCTCGACGAGGTGGGGCACGTCCCCGAGCACGATGACGTCGAACCCGTCCACGGCCGCGCCCAGCACCGCAGGGCTGTCGGCCCCGGGCCTCGGCACGAGCGCCACCCGATCGAGCGGCAGGCCGAGCTCGGCGGCGGCGGCCAGCCCCAGGTCGGGCATGCCGACGACGGCGCACCACCCCCCGTCCCGGCACGCCGCAGCCGCCATCCCGAGGAGGAGCGAGGTGGATCCCTCGACGCGCACGGCACTCCCCCGGCGCAGCCCGCCGAACGGGACGAGCGGGACGAGGGCGTCGGGGACCGGGAGGAAGCGATCGCTCACCGCGGCCGCCGGCGGGGCAGCGCCGACCTCGAGCGGCGGGGACGGGTGCGCCGTCGTCGGCCATGCCCTCGAGACCTGCGGCAACGCGGTACGCAGGCCCGCCGCCGCCTCGGCGGCCACGAGCGCCTGCTGAGCCGCGTGCAGGCGTTCGGTGAGAGTGGAGACCCGCTCAGGTGCCGCGACGCCCATACCCCTCCCCCTTCACCATCTAGAACGCCTGTTCGATCGAACGTCAGTACACTCCTTGTGCGGCCTCGTGTCAACCGGGCGGCGCGTCTACCGGTGAGCGGTCCTGCGGGGCAGACTTCGGCGATGGACACGATGTCGACGGCGATCACAGACGCGATCTCCGACGCCTTCGACCTCGGCGCCCCCACCGGCCGAGCGGTCCTCGCGGACAAGGGCGAGCAGGGCATCATCTGGCGCCTCGAGACGGACCGCGGGACGTGGGCCGTCAAGCAGGCGCTCCACCACACCGACGAGGCCCGTGCCTCCGCCGACCTCGCGTTCCAGGAGACCGCCGCGGCGGCCGGCATCCCCCTCCCCCGGCCGGCCCGTACGGTCGAGGGTCGAGCCCTCCTCGCCGGCGCCACCCTCCCCGACGGCGGGGCCGACGGCGCGTTCCGGGTCTTCGCCTGGGTGGACCTCGACCCCGAGTCCCGGGCGAGCGCGGAGGACTTCGGCCGCATCGCCGCCGCGCTGCACCGCCTCGACCTGCCCGCCGCACCCGAGGAGGAGGAGCAGTGGTGGGGGAACGTCATCGCGCTCCCCGAATGGACGGCCCTGCTCGAGGCCGGACGCCGCGCCGGAGAAGCGTGGGCGCCCACCCTCGAAGCGGCCCTGCCCGACCTCCTCGCGATGGGAGACCTGGTCACCGCCGACGACCCCGCCGCGCTGCGTACCTGCCACCGCGACCTCAGCGTGCTCAACGTCCGCCGGACCTGTGGGGGCGGCGTGACGGTCCTCGACTGGGAGAACAGCGGCCCGGCCGACCCGGTGCGCGAGCTCGCTGTCCTCCTGGTGGTCTTCACGCTGGAGCACTCCGCCGAGGGCGCCGTCGCCCTCTACGAGGCGTACGTGGCGGCCGGCGGACCGGCGCGGATCCGGGCGCTCGCCGACTTCTCGGCCGTGGCGAGAGGCGGGCACGGCCTCGTGCGCCTCTATGCCGAGCAGACCCTCGACGCCGCCACCCCGGAGGACGTCCGCGCCTTCGCCCGCGAACGCCTCGGCTGGATGCTGTCGGGCCCCATGCTGCCGATCGTGACGGACCTCCTCGACCGCGTCGCCCGCCTCCCGCCGACCGCCTCCCCCGCGCCCCCCTGACCTGCCCAACCACCGCTCGCCACCCCCGCGCGTAGCGTCGGGACTGCCATGGACCCCGGCGGAGTCTCCCTCCCGGCGTGGATGTCGATCCTCGCGCTGGTGATCGTCGTCGGGGCCGTGTTCCTCGACCTCGCCGCCGTCGACGTCCTCGCCGGGTTCCCCCTCGACCTCTTCCTGGTCCTCGTCGGCGTGACGTTCCTCTTCGCTGGTTCCCGGCCTGCTCGACCAGATCCCCGGTGCGGACCCCGTCGCGATGATCACGTCGATCAACGTGGGCTCGCACCTGGTCGACGCCTCGCCGCTGTCCACCCTCGGGGCGCTCTGCATCGCCTGCGCCGCCGTGACCGAGAACAAGAACAGCCTCTTCCGCCACCTGCTCGCCTGGGGCCTGTCGATGTCGGTGGTGGGCGCCATCATCTGCCTCGTCCTCTTCGGGGTGCTCGGGCTGTGAGCGCTCCGACGCCTCGTCCCGACCCACCGCCCCAGGAGGAACCATGAGAACGCGCCGGGCCGCCGTCGTCGTCCTCGCCGCCCTCGCAAGTGCCGTCGCGGCGGCGCTGGGCGCCGTGCTCGGAGCGTCCCGACGGCGCGGCGCACCCGACCCGCGAGGCACACCCCGGGTCGACGACGATCCCGCAGCCCTGGTCCCGATCCTGGCGTGCGTGACGTGCGGCGGCTCGCTGACCTGGGACGCCACCGAGCGCGCCTACCCCTGCACCACCTGCGCGCGCACCTACCCGCTACGGGACGGGATCGTCCACGTGATCGAGCCGGAGGAGCTGACCGGTCAGAACCGCCGGTTCGCTCACCTCTACGACCGCTTCGCCTGGGGCTACGCGCTCTTCAGCAGGGTGGCGTTCGCCGTCGGAGGGATGCGCGAGGAGCGCGGTCGCCGGGAGGTGCTCGACCGCCTCGAACCCCGTGGGGGTCGCGTGCTGGACGTCTCCACGGGCCCCGGCTCGAACCTGCCCGGCCTCCTGGCCCGCCCGGACGTCGGCCAGGTGCACGCCCTCGACATCTCGCTTGGACAGCTGCGGCACGCCCGCGCGCTGGTGCGGCGCCGCCGGTGGCGGGTGCCGCTCTACCTGGCGAACGCCGAGGCGCTGCCCTTCCGGGACGCCACCTTCGACGCGGTGGTCCACGTGGGCGGGATCAACTTCTTCGACGACAAGGCGCGGGCGGTCCAGGAGATGGCGCGGGTCGCCAGGCCCGGCGCGCGGGTGGTGATCGTGGACGAGAAGGAGCGCGCCGCCCGCACCTACGAGCGCACGATCCCGGGCTTCCGGAGGTCCTTCGCGTCCGGGCGAACACCCGTCGTAGCGCCGGTGGACCTGGTGCCCCCCGGGATGGCGGACGTCCGGCTCACTGACGTCTGGCGCGGCCTGTTCTACTGCCTGGAGTTCGCGAAACCGCAGGGCGAGGCTCCACACCAGCACGGTGGGGCGCGCAGCGAAGTCGAGCCGCCAAGATCCGGGACCTAGGTCACGCTCGAGGTGCCTTCGTCCTCGCGGCACGCGGGCGGGACGCGGCCGGCCGCTCGATCGAGTCCGTGGGTCCCGGGCTCAGCGGGAAACTCGTATGGCGAGCCCTGCGGCTCGGGCGAGGGGCGGACGAGCGCACGGCGGGACGAGGTCGACCGTGACAACTCCGACGTTCATCAACTGGGGACCGATCTTCCAGGGGCTCGCCTACTCGAACATGACCATCGCGGAGTACTTCGCGTCCAATGCCGTCGCCTTCCAGGCCCAGGGAATCGACCGGGCCGGCGATGATCGAAACGGCCCTGAGGAACAGCGCCCGGGTCGTGGGCCCCAACCACGTCGCCGCTGAGGCCGCCCTACGGAACCAGATCCGACTCGGTGGCCTGTCCGGGCCACCGCCGGCACCCCAGCCACCCGCTCCGCAGCAGCCGCCACGGCCCGCTCAACCTCCCCGCCCCCGCAACCGCCCCGCCCCCCGCGGCCGCCGCGCCCGCCCGGACGGCCGGGTGGTTGGCTTCGGAACCTCGGTGGGCGGCGCGGCCGTTGGGTGGCCGTGCTCGCCGCCGCCGCAGCGGCGTTGGCCCTCGGCCTCATGATCGCGCTCGGGGTCAAGCTCTGGACCTCCCTGAAACCCTCGCCGACAGCCGGCCCGTCGACAACCATCAGCACGACGACCACGGCCTGCCCCTCGCTCACGCTCGAGCGCCGCGCCTGCCCCTGGACCCCCGAGGGCTACGCAGTCGAGCCGTGCGGGCCCGGGTTCTGCTGGGACGGCGGGCCCCAGGGCTCGCTGGCCTGCAAGCAGGAGGAGGACGTCCCCAACTCCGGCCGCACCTACACGAGCGACCTCGTCTGCAACGAGGGCTACGTGGCCGAGCGCGACCCCTGCACCAACGTGATCCTCCGCTGCGTCCCGCAGTGAGAACCCGGGGCGGGCCACTCGGGTTGAACATGCCGGGACTCACACCATGAGCGCGCCTCACACCATGAGCGCGCTCTGCCGCTCCGCCTTCCGCCCCACGCGCAGCACCGCCGGCACGAGCGCCGCGCACACCGCGAGCGCCACCGCCAGGTCCAGGAGGTGGTCGCCGAGCGTGTCCCCCTGCGTCGCGATTCCGTAGATCGGTCCGAGGAAGTAGTAGGTCGGCACCAGGTGCGGGATCCACTGCGGCAGCGCCGGGAAGAGGAAGAAGAACGCCGGCAGCGCGATGAGGATGCCGCCGCCCTTGATCGCGCTGAAGAGCGTGTTCGAGTCCCGCGCCCAGCAGCCGAGGATCAGCCCGACCTCCGCCATCATCACGGCCCCGACCAGCAGGAACACCACCATCGCGCCGGGCTGGCCGCCGAAGGCGTCGTTCAGCGCCAGCGACACCAGTCCCATCAGCAGCGCGAGCACCACCCCGAGGACCGCCTTGCCGAGCAGCACCTCCGACATCCGCGTGGGCGTCACCAGCACGGCGTTCGAGCGTCCGCCGCTCCCGCTCGTCCACGAGCGAGGCAGCCGGCAGGAACATGGCCGCGATGACGACCGAGTAGAAGACGATGAGCGGCATCAGCCGGTCCTCGATGGGCACGAAGTCCTCGGCGCCGAGCTGGGTGACCACCACCTCCACCGGTGGCGACTGGCCCGCGAGGTCCCGGATCGCGGCGAGCGTGGTCACGCCGAGGATCACGCGCGTGGACGCGAGGCTGCTGCCCGAGACGTAGAACTCCATCGGCGGCCGCTCCCCCGCCTGAAGCGCAGCGTCGAACCCGGCGGGCAGGACGAGCCCCGCGTCGTAGTCGTGGGCCTCGACCGCCGTGAGCAGATCCGCCTCGTCGTCGAGCACCGTGACGTCGATCCCCTCCGCCGCGAGGAGTGCCGCGGCGACCGCCGAGGCGTCGTCGTCCACCACCGCGAGCCGCGGCGGGGGCGCGAACAGCGAGCCGAACACGGCGGTGATCAGGAACGTCATCAGGACAGGTAGCCCGATCGCCCACAGGAAGATCGGCGACCGCGGGCCCAACCGCAGGTCCTTCTGGGTCACCCGGAGCGCCCGCCCCACGCTGAACCTGTTCACAGTCGAGCCACCTTCCGGCCGAGGACGACGACGCCCGCCCCGAACGCCGCGACGCACCAGGCCAGGAGCAGCAGGAGGCTCCCGGCGACGTCGGACCATCCCGCGCCCTGCGTGGTCACCCGGACGATCGTGTCGACCAGCGGCCACGACGGGATGGCCTGCACCCACACCGAGGCGGTCCCGGGGAACAGGGCCGCGAACCCCGGGATCATCAGCGGGATCATGAACGCCATCGAGATGAAGAGCACCGACATGAAGTCGCGCCCGAAGGCGCCCGCGATCATCCCGAAGCCCGTGACGAGCGCCGAGCCGAGCAGCAGGGCGACGAGCAGGATCGGCCAGCCGGTCGCCAGCCCGCCGATGAGCGCCATGATCAGGGTGACTTCCACGAACGCCATGGCGGTACCGAGGATGCCCTTCGCGGCGAGGAAGTCGGCCGACGTCGCGGGCGTGACGAGGATCGCCGTCACCGTCCGTTGGTGCACCTCCGAGGCGACGAGGGTGGCCAGCGCCAGGGTCTCGACGAGCAGCACGAAGAACGCCAGGAGCGGCCGGAGCTGCTCACGCAGCGCCACCTGGTCGCCCACCCGGTCCTCGCCGAGGATCACCACCTCGGTCAGCGGGTCGACCGGCGGGGGCGAGCCGGCGACGGCGTAGGCCACCTCCGCGACGAGCCCCTCCAGGGTGGTGGCCACCTCGGGCGGCGCGCCGGCGTCGAGGACGAGGGTGACCGTCGTCGTCTCCCCCGCGGCCGTCGCCGCGAGGAAGCCCGCGGGGAACACGAGGCCTGCGGCGAGGTCACCGGCGTCGACCGCCTCCTCGAGGGCCGCGGCGTCGTCGTAGCCCTCGACGGCGAGGCCCCCTTGCTCCGCCTCCGCGCCGCCCAGGATGTCGACGAAGGACGACGGCGCGACGCCGAGTTCCAGGGTCTCCTCCACGGTGGAGGGCAGGAGCCAGAAGAGCAGCGGGTAGGCCACGATCGAGATCGAGGTGAGCAGGACGTAGAACCGGTCGTTCCGGAGCGCCCCCACGTCCTTGCGCAGGATCGTGCGGATGATCTGCGTGTTCACGACGCGAGGCCTCGGCCCGCATAGATCACGAAGATGTCCTCGAGCGTCGCTTCCTCGGTGTGCACGGTGAGGACCTCGCCCGCGGCGACGGCGGCGCGCACCCTCTCGGCGCTGTCCGGCGTGTCCAGCGGGACCACCTGCTCGGCGACCTCGCCGCCCGGCCCGAGGCGGCGCACCCGCACCGAGCGCCGGCCGTGGGCGAGCTTCAGCCGCTCGGGGGTGTCGATGACGAGGATCTTGCCCGCGTGGATGAAGGCGACGCGGTCGGAGAGCTCGTCGGCCTCGACCATGTCGTGCGTGGTCAGCAGGATGGCCGCGCCCCGCTTCGTCTCCTCGGTGATCAGCGCGCGGATGGTGCGTGCGGAGACCGGGTCGAGGCCGTCGGTCGGCTCGTCGAGGAAGAGCACGTCGGGGCTGTTGACCAGGGCACGGGCCATCATGAGGCGCTGGCGCATGCCCTTGGAGAACCCCTCGACGCGATCCTTGGCGCGGTCCGCCAGGCCCACGCGCTCCAGCAGCGGCATGGGGTCGAAGCCCGTCAGCCCGAAGAGCCGGGCGAAGAACCGGAGGTTCTCGGCGGCGCTCATCGAGGTGTAGAGGTTCTTCTCCTCGAAGCAGACGCCGATGCGGGCCTGGATCGCCGTGCGCTGGGCCGGCATCGGCAGGCCGAGGATCTCGATCTGCCCGCCCCCGGGGATCAGCTGTCCCGTGAGCATCTTGATCGTGGTCGACTTCCCGGCGCCGTTCGGGACCGAGGAAGCCGAGGATCTCACCGGCCGCCACGGAGAAGGAGACGCCGTCGACGGCGCGCTTGTCGCCGTAGGCGAAGGCGAGGTCCGTCGCGACGATGGCGGGCTGGGTGTCCATGGGCTGCCTCCTGCGTCGGGTGCGCGTCTCCATCGTTCTCCTCGAACGGCCCGGGGCCAAGGGGCGAACCGGCCTCGATCAGCTGGAGAAAGCGGCTCCGACATGGGCGGCCGCGCGTACCGTGAGATCTGGGTGGGCGGATGGGCGACCCCCCGACATCAGGCCGGGGCCGATTCGCCGAGAGGCGTGAATCATGGCCGTCGTCATCGTCATCGCTCTCATCGCAATCGTCGCGTTCATCCTCCTCGTGGTGTTCCTCGCGAAGCGCGGCGGCCCCCGCACGATCCTCTGGGCGCTGCTCCTTCCCGCCGCAGCGACGCTGACCCTCGTGGCCCTCAGCCTGGCGATGATCTACTACGAGGTCCCCCTGTGGGCGTGGGCCGCGGTGGCGGCGTGCGTGATCGGGCTCGTCGTGGTCTTCGTGCTCCTCGGCCGGAGCGTGCAGTGGAAGGCGCTCCCGGTGGTGGCGGCCGTCGCGCTCGTGCCGGTGGCCGTGACCCTCGGCACCTTGGTGCTCATGGTCATCCCGCTCGCTCCGACCGCCCTCCTCGAGGCCCGCGCCCAGCAGATCGCCGAGGCGAACGGCTTCACCGCCTACCTGCCGCCCGATGAGCAGATGCAGGCCGACTACCAGCCCGTGAACGCCCTCCCCGAACCCGATGCGGGTCTGTCCATCGAGTACGAGCGCTTCCTCCTCCAGCAACGCAAGGCCGACCCTCCGCTGACGGCCGAGGACCTCGAGGCACTCGTCGCGCCGGGCGCCACGCCGATCGGCGATCGCCAACCCCTCCCCGCCGACGTCACGACCACCGACCAGACGGTCCAGGGCAACCCGGCGATCTGGGCGGCCTACGTGGACGTCCCGCCCGAGGCGATGGACAAACCCGGCGAGGGGGGTGAGCCCACCACGCTCCTGGTCTTCGGCCTGGACGGCGTCGAGGTGATCCTGTGGTCGACCACCTGGTACGACTGCACCCCGGACGGGGAGTGCACGGAGATGCCACCCCTCACCGCCGAGGAGTTCGTCTCCATCGCGGACACCCTCGAGCCGGTCGGGTAGGGAGCCGGTCGGGTCCCAGATGGACGACGACGGCCCCCGGGCGCGCGCGACGAAGGCCCCGATCGGCTGGCTCCTCGAGGGCGAGCCGTTCGTCGAGTACCGCACCCGCCGCGATCTCCTCGACGAGTCCGAGGACGATCCGGCGGTGCGCGCGGCCCGGCGCGCGATGCTCGCCGACCCGCGCGTGATTGCCCTGATCGAGGAGCTGGCCGGCTGGCCGGGCACGCCGCTCGCCAGCCACAGGAGCGCCAGCTCAGCTCTTCCACAAGCTGATGTTCCTCACCGACCTCGGCCTCACGATGAAGGACCCCGGGATCCCGACCGTCGTCGCGGCGATCACCGCGCACACCTCCGCCGAGGGGCCCTTCGCCCTGCGGATGACCATCGCGCCGGGCCACGGCGGCTCGGGCACCGAGACCTGGGCGTGGGCGCTGTGCGACGCCCCGCTCGTCGTCGCCGGCCTGGCCCGGCTGGGGCTGCACGACGACGCCACGGTGCGCTCCGCCGTCGGGCACCTCAGCGGCCTGGTCCGCGACAACGGCTGGCCGTGCGCCGTCTCGAAGGAACTCGGCTCGTTCCGCGGCCCGGGCCGCAAGGGCGACCCCTGCCCGTTCGCGACCCTCGCCATGCTGAAGGCGCTCGCCGCCTTCGACGACCTCCGGGACGGCCCCGCGGCCCGGACCGGCGCCGAGACGCTCCTCGGGCTTGTGGGCCGAGAGCCGGACCCGGCACCCGTACATGTTCTTCATGGGCACCGACTTCCGGAAGGTCAAGGCACCCCTGGTCTGGTACGACCTCCTCCACGTCCTCGACGTGCTCTCACGCTTCCCCTGGCTCGCCGACGACGCCCGCCTCCTCGACATGCTCGCCGTGCTCGCGAGCAAGGCCGACGACGGCGGCCGCCTCACCCCCGAGTCCGTCTGGATGGCGTGGAAGGACTGGGAGTTCGGGCAGAAGAAGGTGCCGTCGCGGTGGGTGACGCTGCTGGCGTGGCGGATCGTGCGGCGACTCGAGGTGGCCGCCTCGACCGGCTGACGCGGGTGCGTGACGCTCCCGCCGACCGGTGGACTCCCCGTGCGGAAGGTTTCTTGCGCCGGGCGAAAGGAAGTCTCCGCACGAGCCGGCGGGACGTGCGCCGAGCGGATCCTCGGGTTCCCGGTGGACGTGCTCACCGAGGACGAGGCCCGAGCCGCTGGGGTCGACCGCGAGGCCTTCTTGGACCCGACCGACGAGACGAACTACCTCGCGGCCCAGGCGGTCGTCATCAACCTGGCCGAGACGCTCGAGCGACTCCTCGCCGAGGGCGTCGTCGTCCCCGCGGCCTTCCTGCGCTGACCGCGCCCGCCCGGTCGGCTCAGCCGGCGCGCCGTCGTCGGCCGACTCGAAGAGCACGGCCCGGGTCCCGGGTCGTCCACCGAGTCAGGCGAGCACACTGGGACTGCCCAGTCGGCACCGCGGCCGCTCGGTGGATTCTCGACCGCCCGTGCCCTCGGGGCGCCTCGAACCACCCGTCGCCGTCGAGCGACGTCCTCGAAGGAGGCCGCAATGAGATCGCACACCCGCCCTGGCCGATTCCTTCTTCTCCCCCTGTCCCTCGCCGGCGCGCTCGCCCTGGCCGGCTGCGGCGGCGGCGACGGCGACGGCGGCACCGCAACGACGTCCCCCTCGGCGACGAGCGAGCCGACCGGCGGCGGAGGTGTGCTGTACACCCCCGAGGAACTGAGCGCCGCGCTGCTGACCACCGACGCTCTGGGGCCGGGATGGACGGAGACGCAGCGGAGCGTCTTCACCGTCCGCGAGCCGGAGAACCCGTCGGTCGAGGAGTCGATCTCCCTCTGCCCCGAGGCGGCGGACCAGGCCGACGCGCTGGGTGACCTCGCCTCCGACGCCGGTGCCGACGTCGAGATGGAGCAGGCGATGGAGGGCGGCACCTTCCACATGCTCCGCCAGCAGGCCTGGAGCGACGAGAACGTGCAGGCGTACGTCGAGACCCTGGCCGAGGCCGTCGACATCTGCGCCGGCACCACCTGGACGGACGCCGACGGCAACGAGGTGACGTTCGAGGCGCTCGAGGCCCCGGAGGTCGGGGACGAATCGACCAGCATGGGCGCCGTCGCGGTGATCGCGGGCGCTGACGGCGACACGGCCTGGCGCGTCCGGCTCACCGTCGCACGCTTCGGCACGGCGCTGATGGCGGTCGGTGACAACCTCGTCGAGCCGGCGGACACCCCCGCCCAGGAGACCGACCCCTCGTGGGAGACGATCGTGACGACGGCGGCGGCCCCGTTCGCGGAACTCGACGCCGGCTGAGCCCCGCGGGCGCTTCGAACCGCCCGCCGGACTTCAGGCGATGCTTGCGAAGGAGGCCACCATGACGACACGCGCACTCGTCCTGGGAAGTGGCGGGCTGACCGGGATCGCCTGGGAGGCGGGAGTCCTGTGCCGGCTGGATGAGGAACGAGTCGACCCCACGACCTGGGACGTCGTCATCGGGTTCGCCTGCGCTCCCGGGACCGCGCGGCCTCCGGAGGCGGCAGCCCGTGACCTTCGACGACAGGCTCGCGGCGCCTTCCCTCGCCGAGCCGGGTCGGTCGCTGAACGTCAGTCCTTCGCCTCCGGCGACTTGTGGTCGAAGTGGGCGACGCCGGCGCGCCAGTAGCCGGTGACGTCGACACTTGCGCGCGGCAGTCCGCGCTCGAGGACCACGAGCCGCCGCACGGCGCGCATCGCGGAGGCCTCCCCCGCCCCCCAGACCCAGCCCGCGCCGTCGTCGTCACGCCCGAACGTGGCGGCGGCGACGGCGTCGCGCAGGAGCGTGGTCCCGCCGGCGGGGCGCCCGCCGCGGTGGAGCCAAGTGACGGAGAGCCCGTCCCGCGACGGCACGGGCACCTCGCAGTCCGGGCCGTCGACCTCGACGAACGCCCGGACGTCGGCACCCGCCGGCAGCCGGTCCAGCCAGTTGAGGAGCGCCGGGAGGCCCGCCTCGTCGGCCACGAGGACGTACCAGGCCCGGTCCAGCGGCGGCAGCTTGGACGTCCCGGGGCCCAGCACGCCGAGACGCTCCCCCGGCCGCGCCCGCGCCGCCCACCGTCCGCCGGGTCCGTGGGCGTGCACGGCCAGGTCGAAGACCACCTCACCGGCCGCGGCGTCGTACGTCCGCACCGTGTAGTCGCGCCAGGTGAGGGCGGCGTCGTCGCGGTTCACCCACGCGCCGTCGCGCACCTCCGGGAGGACGACGGCGCCCCCCGGCCCCGAGGGGAAGAAGACCTTCGCGTGGTCCGTCGGCCCGAGGGCGGCGAACCCCGCGAGGTCGGGGCCGCCCAGCGCGACGCGGCGCAGGGCTCGGCCGAGGTCCTCGACCCGCAGCACGGTGAGCACCCGAGTCCTCAGCTCGTGGGGGACCTTGCGGACCGGGCGGTCGTCACGCTGCTCCATGAGGCGTACCCAACCCCGCCCCACCGCGCGACGGCAAACGCATCTCGCAGCGCCTCCCCGGGCACGATGCCCCCGAAGTCCCGGGTCCGCGCCGTCATGCTCTACCCGTGCGCGTCACGGCGACCGGCCGCGGGCGCGGAAGAGAAGGCGGCACGCATGCACGACGGGATCGTCACCACCGGCCTCACCGGGCTCGACACCATCCTCGACGGCCTCCGGATGGGGGACAACGTCGTCTGGCGGGTCGACGACCTGGACGACTACCGCGCCTTCGTCACGCCGTTCCTCACCGCGGCGCTCGCCGAGGGCCGACGCGTGGTCTACATCCGCTTCGGCCGCCACGAGCCGCTGGTGCGAACCGGGCGAGAACGTCACCGTCTACGACCTGGACGCCTACCGCGGCTTCGAGTCGTTCACCGTGCGTCTCCACACGATCATCGCCGAGGAGGGGCTCGGCGTCTTCTACGTCTTCGACTGCCTCTCCGACCTGCTCGACGCCTGGGCCACCGACGCCATGATCGGCAACTTCTTCCGCGTCACCTGCCCGTACCTCTACGACCTGGACACGGTGGCCTACTTCGTCCTCCTCCGGCCCGGCCACTCGGTCGCCACGATCTCGCGCATCCGCGCCACCACCCAGGTGCTCATCGACCTCCACCGCTGCGACGACGAGATCTACCTGCACCCCCTCAAGGTCGATCGCCGCTCGTCCACCACGATGTTCCTGCCCCACGTGTGGCGCGGGTCCGAGTTCAAGCCGCTGACCAGCAGCGTCGATGCGACCGCCCTGTTCTCCCGCCTCGGCACGGCCGATCGCTCGGCCGGCACGCCGCCGCCTCGACTACTGGGACCTCCTCTTCATGCGCGCCGCCGAGGTCGCAGGAAGACTCCGAGGACGACGCCGAGCGCGCGGCCATGGTGGACCAGCTCTGCCGGGTGCTCATCGGCCGCGAGGACCGCATGCTCGCCCTGGCCCACCGACACCTCGACCTCGAGGACCTCCTGCGGATCAAGTCGCGCGAGCTCGGCACCGGCTTCATCGGCGGCAAGGCGGTGGGCATGCTCCTCGCGCGGAAGATCCTCCAGAACGACCCGGACTTCGACTGGACCACGGTCACGGAGCCCCACGACTCCTGGTACGTCGGCTCCGACCTCTTCTACTCCTACATCGTCCACAACGACTGGTGGCGCCTGTTCATGGAGCAGAAGACGGAGGCCGGGTACTTCAGCGCTGCCGAGAAGCTCCACGACAACTTCTTGGCCGGCGAGTTCCCGCCGGAGATCGAGGACGAGTTCCAGAGCATGCTGGAGTACTTCGGCCAGTACCCGATCATCGTGCGCTCCAGCAGCCTGCTGGAGGACGGCTTCGGCAACGCCTTCGCCGGGAAGTACGACAGCGTCTTCCTCGTCAGTCAGGGACCGCCGGAGCAGCGGTACCGGCAGTTCGTCGAGGCCATCCGCGCCATCTACGCCAGCACCATGAGCGAGGAAGCCCTGACCTACCGCAAGGCTCGGGGTCTCGACCGCCAGGAGGAGCAGATGGCGCTCCTCGTCCAGCGGGTCTCGGGCGCCTACCACGAGCGCTACTTCTTCCCGCAGCTCGCCGGCGTGGGCGTCTCGTACAACACCTTCGTCTGGAACGAGCGGCTCGACCCGGAGGCCGGCATGCTCCGGCTGGTCTTCGGCCTCGGTACCCGCGCCGTCGACCGCGTGGAAGGCGACTACCCGCGGACCGTGGCCCTCGACCACCCGCTCCTCGTCCCGCACGCGGGGGTCTCCGACGCCGGCCGCTTCTCCCAGCGCAAGGTGGACGTGCTCGACATCGAGGAGAACGCCTGGCGGACGGTGCCGCTCCAGGGCCTGACGACGCAGCTGACCGACCTGCCCTGGAGTCTCTTCGGGGTCCAGGACCGGGAGGCGGCCGCGCGGGAGGCCACGTCGCGGCAGCCTGCGACGGGCGGTACGGCGACACCTCGGTGGATCCTCACCTTCGAGAACCTCCTGAGGAGGACGGCGTTCCCGACGCTCATGCGACGGCTCCTCGCCACGCTCGAGCGGGCATACGACTACCCCGTGGACGTGGAGTTCACGGCCGCCGTCTCGGCCGAGGGCGACGTCCGGATCAACCTCGTGCAGTGCCGCCCCCTCCAGACCAAGGGGGTCCAGGAGAAGCGGGTGGAGATCCCCGCCGACGTCCCCGAGGACCTCACCCTGTTCCGGTCCTCCGGCAACTTCATGGGCGGGAGCATCGTCCAGCCGATCCGCCGGATCATCACCGTGGACCCCGAGAAGTACACGTGGCTTCCCCAGACCGAGAAGTACGCCGTCGCGCGGCTCATCGGGAGGCTGAACCGGCTGGTCCCGGACCGGGAGAGCCACCCGACGGCCCTCTTCGGCCCCGGCCGCTGGGGGACCACCACGCCGGGGCTCGGCGTCCCGGTCCGGTTCGCCGAGATCCGGAACGTCGCGGTCCTCGGCGAGGTCGCCTTCTCCGCGGGCGGGCTCATGCCCGAGCTCTCCTTCGGCACCCACTTCTTCCAGGACCTCGTGGAGTCGGGCATCTTCTACCTCGCGCTCTTCCCGGAGCGGGACGAGTGCTTCGTGAACCTGGGGTGGCTGGAGAACGAGCCGAACCGCCTGCTGGACCTGGCGCCGGACGCCGCCGCCCTCGAAGCCGTGGTCAGGGTGGTCGACTTCCCCGACGACGACGGGCTCCTCCTGCAGGCGGACATCCTCAGCCAGCAGGTCCTCTGCCGGCGGGTGGGCCCCCGGGAGTAGGGGGCCTCCGGCTGTGCGGAAGGTTTGTCGCGCTATGCGCAACTCACCTTCCGCACAGGCACGTACGCCTCAGCCGGCCACTCCTCAGCCGGCCGCGACGCGGTCGAGCGCCGACTGGAGCCGACCCGCGACGTCGGCCGCGAGGGGCTCGAGCACGGCGAGGCCCGTCACCACGGGCATGAGGTTCGGCTCGAAGATCCGGACGACCGAACCGCCGCCCTCGCGCGCGTGGACCACGACGTTGCACGGCAGGAAGACGCCGATGCTGCGATCCACGGCGAGTCCTGCCTCGGCGAACGCCGGGTTGCAGGCGCCGAGGATGACGTAGGGCTCGATGTCGACGCCACGCTTGGCCTTGAGCGTGGCCTTCATGTCGATCTCGGTGAGGACCCCGAAGCCCTGCTCGGCCAGGGCCTCCCGGGTCTTCGCCACCGTGTCCTCGAAAGGCAGATCGACCTCGATCGTGCGCTGGTAGTCCACTCATGCCTCCTCGCATGGGGTTCCCGAGCGAGGGCACTCCGGCTCGGGGCCGCTGACGGCGTCAACGACCCTACCCCCGGACCTCCGGGCCGGTTCCTGCCCTCAGATCCAGTTGCGCCGCTTGAAGATGACGAAGAGGCTCCCGCACACCGCGGCCATGAGAGCGAGCGCGAAGGGGTAGCCCCAGACCCAGCCGAGCTCCGGCATGTAGGTGAAGTTCATCCCGTAGATCGTGCCGATCAACGTGGGGGCGAAGAGGATGGCCGCCCAGGCGGAGATCTTCTTGACCTCCTCGTTCTGGACCTTCATCTCCTCGTTCTGCTGCTGCGCCACGAGGGTCGCGTTGACCGTGAGCATGTCGCGGAGCAGCTGACGGAAGGCCCCGATCCGCTCGATCACCTCGGTGAGGTGATCCGAGACGTCACGCAGGTAGCGGCGGAGCTCCTCGTCGATGCCGTACTTGTCGAAGCCGGCGCCCAGCGCCTGGAGCACCGAGGCGAGCGGCCGAGTGGCCCGCTGGAACTCGGCGACCTCGCGGGAGAGCTCGTAGATGCGCCGCGAGACGCCGGGGTTGCCGCTGAAGACCTGGGTCTCGATCTCGTCGATGTCGTTCTCCAGGCCCGACGACCACCGGGGCGTAGCCGTCGACGACCTTGTCGAGGATCGCGTAGAGGACGGCCTCCGGCCCGAAGCGCAGCAGGTCGGGGTTGCTCTCCATGCGCCGCCGCACGCCGGAGAGGTCCGGGGCCTCGGAGTGCCGCAGGGTGATCACGAAGTCCGGCCCCACGAAGACGTGCAGCTCCCCGAACTCCACCTCCTCGGTGGCGTCGACGTACCGGGCGGCGCGCAGGACCACGAAGAGGGTGTCGTCGTAGCGCTCGAGCTTGGGCCGCTGGTGGGCGATGATCGCGTCCTCGACGGCCAGTTCGTGCAGGCCGAACTCCTCGGCCAGGGAGGCGACATCGCGCTCGTTCGGCCGGTACATGCCGATCCAGGCCATGCCCTCGGGCTGGGCGTGCAGCGCGGTGTAGGTCTCGGCGAGGGTGGTGGGCGAGGCGACGCGGTCGCCGTCGATGTAGACGGCGCTGTCGACGAGGCTGCCGCGCTGCTCACGCCCGGACGGGGCGGCGGGGCGGGACGCTCCCGGCCGAGCGGCGGCGTGCCGACTGCGGGTGGCGGGGCTTGCCGCGGCACGGAATGCGGGGAGCTGGATGGCCATGGGGGCTCCTTGGAGACATCGTCAGGAGCCCGCGTCGACGCGTGCGGACCGAGAGGTCAGACGACGGCGCGGGAGGGGGCAGGGACGCATCGATGACTGACGGGGTCGCCGGTCACGTCTCTCACCTCCTCGCTGCCGTTCCTCCTCGGGCGGCTCCCGCACGCGGCGGGGCCCCGGCGAGTCTAGTCGCTGGAAACGCAGGTCACCCCGAGCGATGGGTCAGGGGGATGTCGTAGCCGCTCGGGTCCAGACGCGGCGGCCCGGCACATCCGGCCCGGGCTACCCCCTCGTCACCGGGATCTTCTTCGGCTGGGGCACCGGTACCTCGCCGTGCCACCACCCATCCCTCGCGGCCGAAGAACCTGCGGGAGTTGTGTCGCACCCGCCGCGCGAGCCAGGCTCGGGCTGTGACGACTCCCCCCGATCACCTCGACCGGACCGGTTACCGCCTCGTCCTCGAGGACACCTTCGACGCAGGCGCGCTCGACACGCGCACGTGGCTCCCGTTCCACCTCCCGCACTGGAGCTCGCGCCGACAGGCCGCCGCCCGGTACGAGGTGCGCGACGGCGCCCTGCGCCTGCGCATCGACGCCGACCAGCCGCCCTGGTGCCCGGAGTTCGACGGCGAGCTCCGGGTGTCGTCGCTGCAAACGGCCGTCTTCTCGGGACCGGAGGGGGGCGCCGTCGGCCAGCACCGGATCAACCCCCGGGCGGTGGTGCGCGAGGAGCAGCCGCTCACGCAGCTGTTCACCCCGCAGCACGGCCTGTTCGAGCTGCGGGCGCGCGGCCTCGCCGACCCCGACTGCATGGTCGCGCTCTGGATGATCGGCGTCGAGGACTCCCCGGAGCGCTCCGGCGAGATCTGCATCTGCGAGATCTTCGGTCGCGAGGCGGCACCCGACCACGCGTTGATCGGCATGGGCGTGCACCCGTTCGGCGATCCGCTGCTCGTCGACGACTTCGACAAGGTCCGCGTCGACGTCGACGTTCGCGAGGTCCACGAGTACGCCGCCGAGTGGACGCCCGAGCGCGTGCGCTTCTACGTGGACGAACGCCTCGTCAAGACCGTCGAGCAGTCGCCGGCGTACCCGATGCAGTTCATGCTCGGCCTGTACGAGTTCCGCGACGCGCCCGCCCCGCCCGGCGGACGCACCTACCCGAAGGAGTTCGTCGTCGAGCGCTTCCGCGCCTACGCCGAGGAGGGGTGACGACGGGGCCGGCGGGTTGCGGTCGCGTCCATGCCCGACGACGGCGCGGCATCGGCCGTCCGAGTGGCCTTCACGGGACCACCCGCACCCCGCGCCAGAACGCCACCCGGCCGGCGATCGTGGACGCCGGGCGCTTCGGCTCGGGGTAGTACCAGGCGGCGTCGGCGTTGACCTTGCCGTCCACCTCGATCGAGTAGTACCGCGCCTGGCCCTTCCACGAACAGGTGGTCTCGGTCGGGGACGCGACCACGTACTCGGGCCGCACCGCCTCGATCGGGAAGTAGTGGTTGCCCTCCACCACCACGGTGTCGTCGCTCTCGGCGATCACGGTTCCGTTCCAGATGGCACGCACGGCGGGGCTCCCTCGGGTAGTAGTGAACGCAGGTGGTGGTGGATGGTTGACAGGGAAACCATCCGAGAGCCCGGACGATTCCCTCGAGGCTCGTTGGCGACTCGCCCCACGTCCGGTGCGGACCCCGGCAGCCCACTCGCGCCGTCACCCGGGCGCGCCTCGACCGCTTGCGACCGCGCGGGCCTGGGGCCGCCGTCGAGTCCTCCCCAGACGGACGAGCGGGGCCTCCGTCCACCGGCCGGCGGCGGGCCGGCCCGGCCGGCCGCGCCGATCGCCCACCCTTGCGGCGTGCCACCCGATCCCCGCGCCGTCCGGAGCACCGCCTCACGCCAGGCGCACACCGTCTCACGCGAGCAACTCCTCGCGCTGGGCGCGACGCCGACCTGGATCAGCCACCAGGTGACGTCGGGCCGGTGGCTCCGGCTCTTCCCCGGCGTCTATGTCACGCACACCGGCGAACCCTCGTGGCCCACCCGCGCGGCGGGCTCGCTGCTCTACGCCGGCGCGGGCGCCGCGTTGAGTCACGCCGCCGCAGCGTTCCGGCACGGGTTCAGGCGCACTCCGCCGGATCTGATCGAGGTGAGCGTGCCGCATCGACGCCGGGTGGTCGTCCAGCCCGGGCTCGCGGTGAACCGGCGGTGGAGCATGCCTCCCGCGGGCGGGATGCCCCGGACGGTCCTCCCGGCCCATACCGTGCTCGACCTCGTGGCCCGCTGCACCGGGATCGACGACGTGGTCGGCTGCGTCTGCGCCGCGGTCCGCGCGAGGGTCCACCCCAGCGAGATCCTCGCGGCCTTGCACGCGCGGGGGCGGGCCACCCACCGCGCGCTCCTCGAGGAGATCGTGGGCGAGGTCGCCGACGGCGTGGAGTCACCTCTCGAGCGCCGCTTCCACCACGACGTCGAACAGCGCCACGGCCTGCCCCGCTCGCGGCTGCAGGTCCGGGAGCGAGTCGGTTCCGGGTGGATCCGGGCCGATGCCCTGTACGAGGGGCTCGGGGTGCGTGCCGAGCTCGACGGCGCGCTCGCGCACCCCGGGGGCCGGACCGACGCGGACACGTGGCGCGACAACGCCGTGCTCGTCGAACGGGGTGACCTGACGCTGCGCTACCGCTGGTACCACGTCGCGGTGATCCCGTGCGAGACGGCACGGCAGGTCGAGGCCGCCCTCCGGGTCTGTGGATGGACCGGGCGGGCTCACCCATGCAGCCCGGGATGCGCCGTCGGCCGGGAAGCCGGGTGAGTACCGGGTTGATCCGTCTCAACCGGGAAGATCCGTCCTGCTATCCGTGACGGATCTTCCCGGTCGGTGCGGATCTTCCCAATCGCGGGCCCACGCCGGGCCGACGACGGCGCGCCTCACCCCAGCCGCTCGAGCACCGTCCGCGCGGCGCTGAGCCCGCACATGCCGTGCACGCCGCCGCCCGGCAGCGTGGACGACGAGCACAGGAAGATCCCCCGATCGGGCGTGGCCCACGGCGTGAGCGAGAGCACGGGCCGCGCGGCGAGCTGCCGCCAGTCCGAGGACCCGCCCGCGATGTCCCCGCCCACCTCGTTCGCGTTGTGGGCCTCCATGGCGGCCGGCCCCATGACGTGCCGCGCGAGGACGCGGTCGCGGAACCCCGGCGCGAACCGCTCGATCTGCGCCTCGATCGCGCCGGTCATGTCCACCGTGGACCCGTGCGGCACGTGGCAGTACGCCCACAGGGTGTGCTTGCCCGACGGCGCCCGGCTCGGGTCCGCGGCGCTCGCCTGTACCACCAGCACGTACGGGCGCCGCGTGGTCCGCCCCCGCGCCACGGCCCGCTCGGCGGAGACCGCCTCGGCCGCCGTCCCGACCACGTGCACGGTCCCGGCCAGCGCCAGCTCGGGGTCCGCCCAGGGCACCGGCCCGTCGAGCGCCCAGTCCACCTTGAACACGCCGGACCCGTACCGCCACCGCTCGAGCCGACGCCGGTAGCCAGGCGGGAACCGATGCCCGGCCACCGCGAGCACCTGCCGCGGCGTCAGGTCCAGCAGCACGGCCCGCGCCGTCGGCAGCCGGTCCAGCGACGTCACCCGCTCCCCCGTCACCACCTCGCCGCCGAGGGAGCGCAGCCGCGCCACCAGGGCGTCCGCGATCGACTGCGACCCGCCCACCGCCACCGGCCAGCCCACCCCGTGCCCGAGCGCCCCGAGCAGCAGCCCGATCCCGGTGGTCATGACCTCACCGAGGTCGAGCGTCGCGTGCGCGGCCAGCCCCGCGAGGAGGGCACGCGCCGGCTCCTCGCGGAGGGCGAACCGGTTGACCGCCGTCGTCGGCCACACGCCCGCCGCGCCGAAGGCGAGCGTCTCCAGCGGCGCCCGCGGCGGCAGCGCGAGCGGGTCGAGCACCCCGGCGACCAGTCCCTCCCACCGCCTCCCCAGCCCGCCGACCACCCGGGCCCACGTCCCGCCGTCGCGCCCCAGCCCGGCTGCCGTCTCCGCGACCTCGCGGCGCAGGTACACCGAACGCCCCGGGGCGAGCGGGTGGCCCAGGGGGATCGCGGGGTGCGCGAGCCGCAGCCCCTCGCGCTCCAGCCCGAGCCCGCGGAACGCCGGCGAGGCGATGGCCAGCGGGTGGACGGAGGCGCAGACGTCGTGCCGGAAGCCCGGCAACGTGAGCTCCTCGGTGCGCAGGCCCCCGCCCACCTGCGCCGCCGCCTCGAGCACGAGCACCCGCCAGCCGGCCTCCGCCAGGGTCACCGCCGCCATGAGCCCGTTCGGCCCCGAGCCGACGACGACGGCGTCCACGTCGGTCATCGCAGCCCTCACCGCGCACCTCCCCGCACCCAGAGGCCGACGGCGCCCGGTTGCAGCGCGCGCCCGACAGCTGCGACCAGGTCCGCCGCCGCCGCGTCCGGATCGGTCGCCCCCCGAAGCCGGGCACCGAACGCGTCGACCACCCGCTGCGCGTCGTACCGCTCCCGGTTGAACCGCCGGTCCACCGCCGCCTGCACGCGCCGCAGCACGGGGCGGAACACCGCCGCCGCCACGAGCGTCGCCGCCGCCACCGCGAGCGCCGAGGAAACCGGCAGCAGCCGCGAGATCGACGTCACCACCAGCGCATACGTGGCCACCACGGACGCCGTCACCAGCGCGTAGGCGAGGGTCCGGGAGATGATCCGGTCGATCGCGAACAACTTGTACCTCAGGATGGCCACCCCGATCGACGCGGGGACCAGCGCGTAGGTGAGGAACGTCCAGGACTGCCAGGCGTCGTTGGCACTGAGGAACGAGGCCAGGTAGAGCCCTGTGGCCAGGCCCGCCGCCCACGCGAACCAGCGGATCTGGACGCGCTGGAGGTCGTCCGCCCGCCGGTAGCGGACCACGAGCGAGGCCACGCTGATCGGCAGGCTCGCCAGGAGGGGGATCGCCACGAACCCGAACAGCCCTTCGCGCTGCTGCACCCACGCCACCGCGGTGGGGTTCGCCAGACCGGGGGCCACGTCCCCGCCGCCCATCGCGATCAGCGCGACGCCGGCGGCAAGCAGCCCGATGGTGGTGCGCGAGAACCAGCGCCACCTCGGCGAGGGGAGTCGGCCATCGGGAAATCGAAGGAGGACGTGGATGAACATCAGCCCGAGGGCGGGCAGCCAGATCCAGGACAGCTCGTCGTCCCGGCCGTACCAGAGCAGCCACTGCGCGAGCGCCGGGCGGGACGCCACGAGCGCCTCGCCGGCGAGTCCGGCGGCCACGCCGTACAGGAACAGGCCGCTGATCGCCAGCAGCAGCCACCCGATGGGGTGCCGCGGCAGGCGCGAGGCGATGAGCCAGCCGACGGCGAGCGTGACGGCGAGCCAGACGGCCAGCAGGCTGTCCGCGAGGCTGTCCGCGACCGAGACGAGGGCGACCAGGCAGACCAGCTGGCCCGCCGCGATCACGTGTGCCCACCACCTCATCGCGTGGCTCCCGATCTCGAGTCCCTGACCCACAGCCCGGCGGCGCCCGGCTGCAGCGCCCGCCCGACGGCTGACAGGAGGTCCGCGGCGGCCGCATCGGGGTTCGTCTCCCCGCGCAGGCGCGCGCCGAACGCGTCGACGATCCGTTCCGCGTCGTACCGCTCGCGGTTGAACCGCCGGTCCACCCAGTTCTGGACCCGGCGCAGCACGGGCCGGATCACGGCCGCCGCCACGAGCGTCGCCGCAGCAACGGCCAGCGACGACGACGCCGGCACCAGTCGGGAGATGGACGTCACCACCAGCGCATACGTGCCCACGGCGGCGCCTGTCACCACCGAGTAGGCGAGCGTTCGACTGACAACCCGGTCGATCTCGTAGAGCCCGTACCGGGTGACGGCGATGCCGATGGTGGCGGGGATGAGGTTGAACGTGACGGCCGTGAGCACGAAGAGGGGGCCCTCGAAGGCCACGAAGTACGTGATGACGATCACGGTCATCTGCACCGCGACGGCGAAGAGGAACCAGCGGTACTGCAACCGCGCCGCCCCGGTGCTGCGCCGTCGGCGCCCGAGGAGGTCGACGAGGGCGAGGACCAGGAGCAGGGGGACCAGGAGGAAGCCCGGTCCCTCGATCAGGAACGTCGTGAGCGGCGCCGTCACCTCCAGCGCCAGGGGGTTCGGGCGGCCGCTGACCTCGAGCGGCGCCGGGTCGAACAGCGCGACGGCGGCCATCAGGACCGCGGTCGCGACCGCCGCCCTCGCGAGGACGCGACCCAGGCGGGTCTCCGGCCGACCGGTCGGGAACAGCACCACGATCCCGACGAGCGCGCACCACACGACGAAACCCGCGGCGGTCGCCACCAGTTCGACCCCGGCCGGGACGGGCGCCCCGTTCTCCTGTGCGAGCACCACCCCGCTCAGCACCCACAAGCCGCCGATGCTGATCATGAGTCGGCCGATCGTATTTCCCGGACGGGACGCCAGGATGAGCGCCCCGACCACCGGGTAGCCGGCCCACGCGAGCATCAGCCAGGCCTCGCCCAAGGCCCAGACCCAGGCGTAGGCAGCCAGGATGGCCCCGACGGCGGCCAGCAGGCCCAGCCGTCGGAGCGCTTCCCGGTTCCCGGCGTCCATGTCGCGACCAGCCGCCCTCAGCCCGCCGTCGCCGCGCTCGAGGAGGACCGGAAGGGCGAGGTGACGGTGTGCCAGGCAGAGCGGATCCCGGCGTTGTGCCAGACGTTGCGCCAGTTCTTCCAGATCCGCCGCTTGTCGAGGCACTCGCTCTCCGCGTGCACCTCGGCGGCCACGCCGTGGCTCGTGGCGAGGTTGCGCAGCGTCCCGGCCCAGAAGACGTCCTCGGCCCTCTTCATGATCGGCCAGCCGAGTTCGTAGAGCGGGTCGTTGGTGCGCAGGAGGATGCGGATGCGGGCCGTCGTGGCGCCGTCGTCGTCCGCCTCGCCGGAGAAGGTGATCATTCCCGCGAACATGTGCCCCTCGGGGGTCATGAACGTGAAGGACTCCTCGTCGGCGTACAGCACCATGATTCCGGTGGCGAGCGCCAGGCCGTGACCCGGCCCGAGTTCCAGCGCGGCGACGTCGCCGGGCTCGATCCCGGTGAGCGCGCCGTGGAACTTCGCCCCACGCGGCCAGAAGTCACCGAAGTGGGCGCGCCAGTCCGCGATGAGGTCCCGCGGCGTGACCGCACCGCCGAGGTCGGTCCAGTAGGTCCGTTGCCACAGCCGGCCGAAGCCCTGCTGCGGGCCGGTGACCCGGCGCCCCGCCACGTTGTAGCCGTGCGCACCCACCTCGTCCGTGACGCTGAGCCGCTCCACCTTGGGCGCCCAGTACGCGGCGTCCCGCGGAACGGCCGTGGCCGCGTCCGCCGCTTCCGCCGTGCGTGCGGCACTCGTGCGGGCGTCACCCACGCCGGTCTCGACGCCGGTTGCCTCTTTCTCGTTCGACATCTCTGTTCCCCCTCGCTGCGTGTTCTCGACCACCCGCTACGCGGTCGCCAGAGCGCTGGCCGCGTCCGGGTGCAGAGCGATCGCCTCGTCGAGCCGAGTGAGCTCGAAGATCTGGCGGTAGTGGTCCGACAGACCGACGGCCGCGAGTCTCTGCTGGCGGCGCTGGCTGCGGACGAGGAGCGTGACGAGCATCCCGATGCCGCCACTGTTCATGTACTCCAGCCCGCGAGAAGTCGAGCACCACGAGGCGGGCGCCGGTGTCCGTCGCCTCCTCGTGCGCGGACATCAGGGCCGGTTCGCAGGCGGCGGTGACGTCGCCCGCGATCTCGATGACGGCCGCTCCCGGAGCGAGCGGCCGGACCGTCAGGGTCACTTTCGGGTCTGGCACGGGACTTCCCCCTTCTCGCGGTGCGGGTGCCGGTCCGGCGCCCGCCAGGTTCCTCACGTCGGCCGGACGATCTCGATGAAGTCGGACAGCCGGGTGATCTCGAAGATGTGGCGGTAGTGCTCGGAGAGCCCGGTGGCCCGGACTGCCTTGCCCTCGGACCGCGCCTTGCCGAGCAGCCCGACGATGAGCGCGATGCCGGTCGAGTTGATGTAGTCGACCCCGGCGAAGTCGAGCTCCACCACCGTGGGGTTCCCGGCCGACGCCTCGGCGTACGCGCCGTCGAGGGCACCGAGCGCCTCGCGGTCGATGCGACCCTCGAGCCGCAAGGTGGCCACGCCGGCGTCCTGCCGGACGGTGTGGGTGAGAGTCATCGGATGCCCCCTTCTTCTGGCCCGCGGCCGTCCGCGGTGTGCATGACGAGCCGCACGGTGTGCCGCTCGCCGTGGGTCGTCTCCTCGACCCGGTCGACCAGGCGCTCGACGAGGAACAGCCCCCAGCCCCGCGGGGACTGCAGGCCGGCGAGCTTGAGCTCGAGGTCCGGCTCCTCGGCCTCGCTCTGCCGGCCCCGGCCGAAGTCGGTGACGTCCACCGTCACCGCGTCAGGCGTGCGCCGCACCACGACCTCCACGGCCAGGTGCTCCTGCTCCCGGTTGCCGTGCTCGATGGCGTTCATGGCCGTCTCGGACACCGCGGTGCGCATCGCGTCGAGCCGGTCCGGCGGCAGCTCGCCGTCGAGCACCGCCGCCACCCGGTCCATGACCAGGCGCTCGTTCCCGGACACGCTCGGCACCTCGAAGGCGACGAGGTCGCGGAAGCCGTCGCCGACGCCGCGGTGCAGGGCGACGAGCGTGATGTCGTCCTCCTGCTCGACGGCGCCCGCGAAGTCCGCGAGTCCGGCGACGCATCGGTCGACCAGGTCGTCGCCGGACGTCGCCGCCGCCACGAGCGCCTCGGTCCGCCCGAAGCCGAACATCTCGCCCGCGGCGTCGTGCTGCTCGGTGATGCCGTCGCTGTAGAGGAACAGGACGTCGCCCGGCTCGATGACCGTCTCGTGCTCCTCGTACGTGCTGCCCGGCATGAGCCCGAGGGGCATGCCGCGCGCCTTCAGCTGCGTGCACCTCGCCGCCGCGCTGCAGGTACGGCAGGTTGTGCCCGGCGTTCGCGAACTGCGCCCGGCCCGTCACCGGGTCGAGGATGAGCACCAGGCACGTGACGAACATGTGCAACGGGATCTGCGGGTACAGCAGGTCGTTGACGTGCGCCAGCACCTGCCCGGCCGAGCGCCCGGTGGTGGCCGTGGACCGCAGCAGCGCGTGCGTGCTCGCCATCACCAGCGCGGCCGGCACGCCCTTGTCCGTCACGTCCCCCGCCACCACCATCACGCGGCCGTCGCCGAGCTCCACGAGGTCATAGAAGTCGCCGCCCACCGTGCGCGCCGGACGGTAGAACGCCGCGACGTGCCAGCCGCCGAGTTCCGGGAGCTCGTTGGGCAGGAACTGCTGCTGGATGAGCTGCGCGACCTGCAGCTCCTGCTCGATCCGCTGGAGGTTGCGGGCCTCGGCCTCCTGCTGGCGGACCAGTTGGCCCAGCCGAAGGGCCGGCGCCGCGTACCGGGCGAGGGTGTCGAGGAGGTGCCGGTCGTCGCGGGAGTAGCCGCGCTCCGACAGCCGCGGGCCGAGCGCCAGCATGCCGACCAGCTCCCCCGACGTCACCAGCGGCACCACCACCTGGACGTTCTGCTCCTTCATCCGGCGCACCGCCGGCGAGAACGCGGGCAGCGCCGCGACGTCCACCGGGCCGGGCGCCGTCGCCAGGAACGGCAGGAGCGGGTCGGACGGCTCGACGTCGATGTCGATCACCGCCGCCTTGGCCGGCACATGGACCGCGGCCTCCGTCCTCTTCGGCCGACGGCGCAGGCCGCGACGGGTGGACGACGACGGCGCCCCCGTCCGGGTGTTCCCGTCACCGGTTCCGGGCGAACCTCCGGCGCCGGCGGAGCCCCCCGCGCCGGCCGAGGCACCCTTCCGCGCCGCGTCCTGCTGGGCGGTCGCGATGAGCGTTCCGGCCATGTCACCTCCCGGTGTTCCTGGTGCGGGGTGCGCCCCGCCGTCGTCGTCGGAACCCAGCATCCTCAGCCCTCCGTCTCGGGAGCGTTACGACGAAGCCCCCTTCGTGGACTCCGGAACGCGCCCCGCACGGGACTGCGTTACGGTCGGCGTCGTCCGGGGCGAATGTCTCACAGGGAGCGCCGTGGCCCACCTGCACCTCCACCTCTTCGGCCCGCCACGCGTCGAGCGCGACGGCGAGACGCTGCGCTTCGACACCCGCAAGGCCGTCGCACTGCTCGCCTACCTCGCTGTCACGGGCCGCGCCCACTCCCGGGATGCGCTGGCCACGCTGCTCTGGCCGGACGCCGACCGTGCCCGGGCGCGGGCCACCCTGCGCCGCACCCTGTCCGTGATGGGACCGGTGGGACCCGCGCTCGAGGCCGAGCAGGGCGCCGTCCGGCTCGACGACGCCGCCGTCCACTGCGACGTCACGGAGTTCCGGGGCCTCGCGAGCGCGGACGACGAGGCCTCGTGGCGCCGCGCCGTCGACCTCGCCGCCGACGACTTCCTCGCGGGCTTCTCGCTCCGGGACAGCCCGGCCTTCGAGGACTGGCAGCTCGCCACCGCCGACTCGCTGCGGGACCAGCTCTCGGCGCTGCTCGGCCGGCTCGTCACCGTGAGCGTCGGCGCGGGCGACCTCGCCGCTGCCCTCGCCTTCGCCCGGCGGCGCATCGACGTGGACCCCCTGAGCGAGCCCGCGCACGCCGACCTCGTCCGCGTGACGGCCTGGACCGGTGACCGGCCGAGCGCTCTGCGGCACTACCGGGCGCTGGTCCGGGTGCTGGACCGCGAGCTGGGGGTGTCGCCCCTGCCGGAGACCGTCGCCCTGCACGAGGCCATCCGCACCGACCGCCTCGGGCCGCCGCCCGAACCGACCCGCGCGGCGGCCCTCGCGAACGGATCCCGGGGGGCGACGCCCGCCGAGGGCGAGCGTCCACCACCTGCCGAGCGGGAACTGGTCGACCGCCAGGAGGAGCGCGGACGTCTCCTGGCCGCGTGGCGAGAGGCGGCCGACGGCGGGCGCGTCCTCGGGATGACCGGCGACCCCGGCATGGGCCGCACCGCCCTGGCCGCCGACCTCGGGGCGCGGGTCGCCGAGGCCGGCGGCGCCGTCGTCGTCGTCGTCGGGCATGCGGCCGAGCAGAGCCTGCCGTTCGCCGCGGCGACCGACGTCGTGCGCGGCCTCCTCACGACGCACCCCGACCTGCGGGACCGGCTCGGGGCCGTCGCCGAGCCGCTCGCCGTCCTCGCCCCCGAGGGGGGCGCGGCGGGCGCGCCGTCGATCGAGAGCCCGGGCGACCTCCGCCGTCTCTACGACGCGGTGCGGGCGGCGCTCGCCCTCCTCGGCGAGGGTCCGGCCCCGGCGCTCCTCGTGGTCGACGACGCCCACCTCCTCGACGCGCCGTCGGCGGCGCTGCTCGGCTTCGTGACCAGGCGCCAGCCCCGAGGACTCCTCACGCTGGCCACCTGGGCGAGCGGGGCCGGGCACGCACCCCTGCCCGCCGCGATCCGGGAGAGCGCCGGTGCGGCCGGGCTGATCGCGCTGGGACCGCTGGACCTCGAGTCGGTCACGGCGCTCCTCGCCCGCGACGGGCGGGTCGGGGCGAACGCCGAGGAGGTGCTCCGGCGGACCCGGGGCGTGCCGCTCCTCGTCGTCGAGCTCGCTGCTGCGGCAGGGGCCGGCGACGACGGCGCCCCCGGCGTACGCGAGACGGTCGCCGCCCGGCTGGACGCGGCTCCGGCGACGACGCAGCAGCTCGTCGGAGCAGCGTCGGTGATCGGGACGGCCGCCGATCCCGACCTCCTGCGGGTCGCCTGCGGCCGGGACGAGATGGAGACCGTCGAGGCGATCGAGGACGCCGTCGCGCGCGGGCTGCTGGTCGAACGGGCCGACCGCGCCGGGTACGACCTGCCCGCACGACCTCGTCCGGGACGCGGCGCTGGCGCGGATCAGCCTCGCCCGGGCGCGGCTTCTGCACGGGCGGGTCGCGGACGCGCTCGCCCGCCGCAACCCCGTCGACCCGCGGCGCGCACCCGCCGGCGCCGTTGCGCACCACCTCGCCGAGGCGGGGCGAGAGGCGGAGGCCGGGATGTGGTTCGTGGAGGCCGCCCGGGAGTCCGGCCGCCTGTTCGCGCACGCCGAGGCGCTGGAGCAGCTGCGCTCAGCCCTGGCCCTCGGGTTCGACCCGCTCACCGTGCACGAGGCGACGGGCGAGACGCTGGTGCGGCTCGGTCGGTATGGCGAGGCTCTCGTGGCGTTGGAGCAGGCGGCGGCGCTCGGCGAGCACGATCCCGAACGGCTGGGGGCAATCGAGCACGCCATCGCCGGCGTCCACGACCGGCTGGGTGACTGGGGCCTGGCGGAGGCGCACCTGGAGGCGGCCCGCGACCTCCTCGCCGCGGCCGACGCGCGACGGCTGGCGAGGGTCAACGCCGACCTGGCTCTCACGCTGCACCGGCTCGGGCGGTCGGCGGAGGCCAAGAGGACGGCGTTCGCGGCCCTGGAGCTCGCGAGCGCGGCAGGGGACATGGGCGCCGCGGCCCGGGCCGGCAACGTGCTGGGGATCCTCGCCTCGGCGGAGGCGGACCCGGCCACCGCGGTGGAGTGTCTCGAACAGGCCGTGCGGTTCGCGCGGGCCCTGTCCGACCTCGACCTGCTCGTCGCCGGACTGAACAACCTCGCCCGCGCCCGCCGCCTCGGCGGCTGGCACGAGATCGCGTGGGAGGCCGCAGCGGAGGCGCTGGCCCTGGCCGAGCGGCAAGGTGACCTCCACCGTGTCGCGGCCCTGCACTCCCACGTCGCGGACATCCTCCACGACCTCGGCCGCGAGACGGAGGCGATGGAGCACCTCAAGGCCTCGGCCGCGGCCTTCGCCGGGGTCCACGAGGCAGGTCACCGCCCAGAGGTGTGGACCCTCGCCGAGTGGTGACCCCCGTTCCCGCCGAACGCGGTGCGGACGATCGGTTCGGACGCATCCGCGCGGGCTCTTCGCGCCGAAGAATGGGTGAGGTCCCGTCGAGAGGTTGATCGCCATGTCCGCACCATCGTCTGCCCGGCCGATGATCCTCGCGGTCGACGCCGACCGCGCCGCCCTCGAGCGCGAGGTCGCCGTCCTGCAACGACGCTTCGGCGCCGACTTCCACGTGCGCGGCGAACGAACCGCCGCGGCGGCCGCCGCCGTCCTCGCCGACGCCGCCGCGCACGGCGACCCGGTCGCGCTGGTGCTCGCGCGACGGCCACCTCCCCGACGGCGCGGGCGCGCACCTCCTCGCGGACGTGCGCACCCAGCACCCCGACGCCCGCCGCGCGATGCTCATCCCGTGGGGCGGCTGGGCCAACCCCGCGACCAGCGACGTCGTGCGCCGCGCGATGGCCCTGGGGGACATCGACTACTACGTGGTCAAACCGTGGCGCAGCCCGGACGAACCGTTCGTCCGCACCGTCGCGGAGTACGTCCACGAGTGGAGCCGGGGTCGCGGCGACGGCCCGGCCCCGATCACCGTGGTCGCCGACCCCTGGTCCGAGCGCGCCCACGACATCCGCAGCCTCCTCGCGCGCAGCGGCGTGCCGCACGCGACGGCGAGCCCGGAGTCGGAGGCCGGGCTCCAGGTGCTGCGCGAGGCGGGGCTCGACGGCGAGGCGAGCGGCGCCGTCGTCGTCGCCATGACCGCCCTCGGCGGTCGCGTGCTCATCGACCCGACGCCGGCCGAGGTGGCCGCGGCCTGGGGCGTGTCCACGGAACTCGCCGAGCGCGACGTCGACCTCGTGGTGGTCGGCGCCGGCCCGGCGGGCCTGGCGTCCGCGGTGTACGGCGCGTCGGAAGGCCTCAGCACGCTCGTGGTGGAGCGGGAGTCGCTCGGCGGCCAGGCCGCGACGTCCTCGCTCATCCGCAACTACCTGGGCTTTGCGCGCGGCATCAGCGGCGCGGACCTCACCCAGCGCGCCTACCAGCAGGCCTGGGTCTTCGGGGCGCGGGTTCTCATGCTCGGCGAGGTGGACGGGCTGCGGACCGTCGGCGATCGGCACGTGCTCGACGTCGCGGGATCGGGCGAGGTGTCGGCGCGCGCCGTCGTCCTCGCCCAGGGCGTGACGTGGCGACGGCTCGGCGTCCCCGCGCTCGAGGGGCTCACCGGCCGCGGCGTGTTCTACGGCGGGACCGCCGCGGACGCCCGCGCCCTCACGGGGCTGCACGCCGTCGTCGTCGGCGGGGCGAACTCGGCCGGGCAGGCGGCGCTGCACCTCGCGCGCTACGCGGCGAGCACCACGCCTGGTCATGCGAGAGGCGAGCCTGGACGAGATGATGTCGTCCTACCTCGTGGAGCAGGTCGCGGCCAACCCCGCGATCGAGGTCCGCACGTCGACCCACGTGGTGGACGGGTCCGGCGACGCCCGGCTGCGCTCCCTCACCCTGGAGCACGCGGTCACCGGCGAGCGCGAGACGATCCCCGCCGACGGCCTGTTCGTCATGATCGGCGCCGTGCCCAAGACGGACTGGCTGCCCTCCCCGATCGTGCGGGACCACGGCGGCTACGTCGTCACCGGCGGGGACCTGCTCGACTCCCCGCACCCGGGCGCCTGGCCGCTCGAGCGGCGACCCATGCCGTACGAGACGTCGCTGCCGGGCGTGTTCGCCGTCGGCGACGTGCGCTCCGGCTCGCTCAAGCGGGTGGCCTCGGCCGTGGGCGAGGGCTCCGTGGTGGTGTCGCAGGTGCTGCGCTACCTCGCGGGAGGGTGAGGAGAGCCGGGCTACATGCTGCCCCCGCTCCCAAAACTGGCCAAGTCACCCCCTATGCGACCCGACGGGGTCCACTTCATGCTCGAGTGCTCGCGCTGCCGGAAGGAGCGGTTCATCCCTGTGAGGCGTGAGCGCGGCGGTGCCTGGGTCGTCGAGGCGCAACCCGGCCAGCCTGGACGAGCGGCGTCGGATGCAGCCGCCGCGGGTGGCGCGGGGCGCCGTCGACCTCGCGGTGCGGATGCTCCCGGCGGAGCACCGCGAGCGGTACGCGATCGAGTTCTACGCCGATCTGTTCGGCCTCCGGGTGGAGGATGTGCCGCCGGACGTAGTGGTGCCCGTCCCCGGGTCGGTCCGGTGGAGCCGGGTCGGTCCGGTGGAGCGCAGACCGCCCGCCGAGCACGCGAGAGGGCCGGGCGAAGTAGAACCGGGAGGACTTTTCACGATTCGACCAGGGGAAACGCGTTTCCGGAATTTCGTTTCCTCCGAAACCTTGACCGCCCATCCGGCGCCGGAGCACGATCACCACACACCACGCCTCGTGCGTGCCGTGGAGCCTTGGGGGGGACCATGGTCGGAATTGCCACGCGCCTGCTGGTCGGCGAGCAGGTCAGAGCCTCACTTCCTGCCGCTGACCGGGCGGTCATCGACAGCCATCCGAGCTGGTACGCCTTCGGCGCGCTCGGTCCGGCGATCGGGGACTTCGTGCCGTCCGACATGCCCACCACGCTGGGCGGCCCCGGGCGCACGCCCTATTGGGCGGTGTGGAAGGAGATTCTCAAGATCGCGGTCGGGGACACCGCGGGCGGGGTACCCGGCGTCGTCCCCGTCCTCCGGACGATCCGTGGCCTGCTCGACTCGGTGGCCGCCGCCGTCGCGGCGGAGGACAAGGGCGCGCTCAAGGACATCGTCGACTCCGGCGCCGAGGCGACCCTGGACCAGGCCGCGGCCGACCTCACGCTGATCCTCGGCCAGTTCAGCGACCCGCTCCGGCTGATCCTCCTGGGCCAGCTCATGGGCACGGCCTCGCGGCCCCGGATCGACGACCCGATGAACCTCGTCCCGCCCGGCCTGTGGACCGGACGGGACTGGCTGCACGGGCGATCCACGGGCGCGTTCGCGGCCACGCTGCGCGCCCGGGCGACCGCGAGCGGTGACGGGCGATTCATCGCCTACGCCCTCGGCTGGCAGGTCGCCTATGCGACGCTGACGGCGGGTACCTCCTTCGTCAACTCGGCCGTCGGGTCCTGCTACCGGACCCACTGGTGGCGGCACCGCTGGGTGTCCAACTTCACCGACACCTTCGTCTGGGGCTACTACGGCGCGGGCGCGACGATGTCCGGCGACACGCCCTCGCCGTCGTTCGCGGACTGGCCCGGGCTCTGCGCGGCCGGCCTGCACAACGTCGTCGACGTGACGGGAGGCGGCGTCGACCACGAGGCCAACGCCCGCGCGATGGCCGACGACCAGCCCGTCCCCCACCTGCTCCCCGACGACTTCGTCGACTTCTGGCTCGAGTCCTTCACGTCTGTGTACGGCACCACGGGAACGGTTCAGTTCACGGCGGCGAGCCTCCAGAAGGCGTACACCGCCGTCCTCACCATGCTGTGGTTCCAGACCTCGGGCGCCGTGATCGGCTGCAACAACCCGCCCGGGGCTCCGCCCGGGACGTGCGGCGACGCGGGCGCGCCGAACTGGGTGGATCCCACCCAGACGAACCCCGCGACGGGTGGGCCTTTCCTCCCGGCGGCGCCCTCGCCCGAGAGCGATCCGGACATCGCGGAGATCGTCTCGGGCATCATCCTGGCGCTGCTCGGGATCGTCGCGATGGCGTTCGGCGGCGGGATCGTCGGCTTCGCGGCGCTCCTCGGCGGGATCGCCCTGATCGTGGACGGCGCCACCGAGCCGGACTGGGACGACCTCCGGTGCGACGTCTACTGGATCGAGGTCTACGTGTTCAACGGGCTCACCGCCCTGCACAACCTCACCGTGCTCGGCGGCGTGCAGCACCCCTACCCCCGTGACCTCGCGCAGGACGAGCTCGCGCTCTCCTTCGCCGGCGCGTCCCTGTCCTACACCTCCGGCGCGGCCGTCACGAAGTCCAAGGGCATCGAGGGGCTCCGGCAGCCGTGGGGCGGCGCGCTGAGCACGTGGACGTCTCCCCCGACCGAGCTGCCCGAGGCCCCCTTCACCGACGTCTGGGGTCGGGCGGGTCTGTGGCCCTCCGCCCTGGTCGACGACGACGGCGCGAACCCGGGCTCGCATGCGGTCCAGGACCCGCCGGACTTCCCCTGGCCCGGAGGGATCAAGGGGTACTTCGGCCCCGCGGTCCAGGCCGCGGCCGCGCTCGTGGCGGCCGACCCCGCCGTGCTGCCGGACTGGAACCTCGACGGCGACCGCGGCCGCGGGTGGCTCACCTGGCAGCTCGGTGCGCCGTACGCCGTGCCGGTCGTCCCCGTGCCCGAGTCCTGAGGAGGTGCGGCATGGCGTCCCACGGCCCCGTTGACGCAGACCCGCGCATCCTGCGGGAGGAGAAGCGCAAGCGCGAAGAGGAGCGCACACGCGAGGAAGAACGTCGGCGTGAAGAAGAACGCACACGCGAGGAAGAACGTCGACGCGAGGAGGAGCGCAAGGACGAGGAACAGCACCGGCCGCGGAAGGAGCCCCACGGCGCCTGGCTCGTCGTCCGCTACGACACCTCGGACTTCGGTGCCCGACCCGTCCCGGCCGGCGACGTCTTCTGGCTCTCGCCCGACATCTGGGTGACCGGCGGGACGGGGCTCGGCACGATCGTCGAAGGCGTTCCGTTCTCCATCCATGCCCGTGTCTGGAACCTCGGCGCGTTCATGGCCTCCCCCACCCGGGTGGACTTCGCGATCCTCGACCCGGCCCTGGGGATCACCACGCCGCAGCTCGTCGGCACCGCGTGGATCCCCTACCTGCCGGGCCTCTCCACGGCGGCGGTCACGTGCCCGAACACCTGGACGCGGGAGAGCGTGGCCGGAGGCCATCCCTGCCTCCTGGTCAAGGCGTCCTCCACGCCGATGGACCCGGCGCCTCCCGGCTACAACTCCTACCTCGACCGGCACACCGGCCAGCGCAACCTCACGGTCGTCCCGGCCGGCTCGGCGAGCTCGGTCCAGCTCGCGCTCACCACGACGGCGGTGCTCGGGACGCCCGAGCGCGTCCAGCTCGCGGCGACGGCGCTCCTCGGCGGGCGGGCGGAGGACCTGCTCCGCCCCGGGCCGACAGCCCTGCGCAACGCGCTCACCGCCCTGGAGCGGGCCGGCAAGGACGCACCGGAGGCACTCCGGCTCCGGATCGACTCACTGACGAGGGCGGAGAAGGAGTCCCCGGTCGAGGTGAGGTCACTCGACATCCGGCCCTTCGTCCACGTCAAGGGCATGGCGGAGGCGCCGCCCGTCCTGACGGCCCGGCGCGCGGCCCAGGGCCGGCCGGCGCTCCTCGGAGACTTCCCGGGCCGCCTCACCGCGGACACCCGCACCGAGGTGATCGTCGACATCGAGGTCCCGCAGGTGGACGCGGACGTCGTCGTCCACCTGTGGCAGGTCGAGGACGGCGTGCCGACGGGGGGCTACTCGGTCCTGGTGACGCGCCAGGAGGAGATCGCACAAGGAGGGGACGCACCTGGGGGGATCGCACCCGAGATCGCCACGAACGGAAAGGACCGACTCGCCCCGGACGCAACCGCGCCGCCGGCCTCGGTCAGCACCGACGGGAGGAACGTGAAGGGTATGGAGCTGGAAGAACTCGTGATCGCGCAGTACCCAGCCGTGCAGGCGACGCTGGACGTCTCCAGGCAGCTGGCACGGCTGCTGCCCATCAGGTCGGCGGAGGAGCTCGCCAAGCACCTGGACAACTCGATGCTCGTCATCGGCGAGGAGAAGGTGGACGTCTCGGAGGCCCTGACGCGCCTCCCCGAGGAGGTGTTCCCGATCAAGGAGACGGCCGACCTGGTCGCCAAGGTCGCCGCCGTCGTCCGTGTGGCGTCGTCGCTCGCCCGTGACGGCCGCCTCGTGCCGCAGTCGGAGCGCCTCGCGCGCATCGCACTCGACATCGCCGGAACGCCCACGGGCGTCCGGGCGGGCATCCCGGCCGGTCACTTCGCCGGACCCTCGCTCTTCGGCTACGAGAAGGAGGCGTGAGATGGCCTGGGCAGTGACGCTGCGTCTCACGAGCTGCTCGAGCGGCTCGAGCATCACCGGGTGGATCTCCGACGGGGTCTCCACCTTCTACACCGACTCCAACGGGCAGTTCATCGCCATCATCGACGACGTCTACACCGGCTACATCGTCAACGTCGGCTCGAGCGGCTACGTGTCGAGGAACTTCCACATCGACCGCGCGGCGCACTCCGGCACGATCCAGACGATCTGCCTCAACCCCGCGAGCAGCGGAGGAGGCGGCAGCAGCGGTGGTGGCGGCGGCGGCTGGTGACGTCCGCCTGAGCGCCGACACGCTGCGCAGGGAGGCTGCGTGGCGCGGCGTGCTGGAGTCCGGGGAGCGGATCCCCTCGGACTCCGGCATCGCTCGCCACGCGGCCTCCCTCGCCTCTGCGACGACGACGCTCCGGCGCGACGACCAGGGCGGGACGTGGTGGCGGGCGGGGTCTCTCGCCGCGGCGGAAGCGCTCTCCGTGGAGGACGCGCGCTTCGACTTCGTGCATGCGCTGGCGCGCTCGGCGCTGTTCGGCGAGACGATCATCCGCGTCGCGCGGACGGCGCTCGGCACGACGGGCGATCCGACCGACCTCGCCGCCGGCCGCCTGGTGAACGTCTTCGTGACGTGCTTCGACGGCATCTGCGACGAGACGCCCGAGCTCCTGCCCGCGACCGTCCCCTACCTCGACGCGCTCGTCGCGGCGCTGCCCGGTAGGCCCCCGCCGCCGCCCGAGACCGGCCACCCGGTGATCGCGTTGACGCACGACGCCGCGGGTTCGGTCGCGCGCTGGCTCGGCGAGGCCCAGGAGCGCCACGGCGGGCCGCTCGCGAACCTCGCCGCGGGGACGGTCCGTGAGGCGTACCGGCGCCAGCTGCTCACGCTCGGACCTCGTCGGTCGGAGGAGGTCGCGGAGAGCAGGACCATGCTCTCGGTGGCCACGTTCGCCGTGACCCTCGCTCTCGCGGCGGTCTCGGCAGGGATCGACGAGACCCGGGCGCGGCGCCTGGTCGCCGCCGCCGAGCCCATCGGCGCTCTCTACGGCTGGATCGACGACGTCGTCGACGTGGCGAACGACGTGGCGGCGGGCCGGCCGAACCTCGCCGCCCTGGTCACCGGGGGCCTGGAGCCCGACGAGGCCTCGCTCGCGCACATCACGGCCCAGACGCAGCGCCGCTGGCTCGAGGTCCGGGCGCTCGCCGACTCGCTGTGCGCGGACCGGCCGGAGTCGAGGGACGCGTTCGTGGCCGCGTTGCGGGACGCGGCCTGGGCCTGGCTCGGCTTCCCCGGCGTGAACGGCGATCCCTCGGAGTGTTGAGCGGCTTCCGGAGGCGAGGGTGCGCCCAGGGTGCCAGGCTTGCCGCATGGACCTCACGCGCCCCGTCGCACCTGAGCCCTACTCGCTCCTCCCCCGCGTCCCGTCGTTCACCCTGATGAGCAACGACGTCGCCGACGGCGAGCCGATGGACGCCGAGTTCTCCCTCGCCGGCGGGAACGTCTCCCCCCACCTGCGCTGGTCCGGCTTCCCGCGCGCCACCCGCAGCTTCCTGCTCACCTGCTTCGATCCCGACGCCCCGACGCCCGCGGGCTACTGGCACTGGGCGGTCACCGACCTCGACGTCACGCAGACCGAGCTCGAGCGCGGCGCCGGCGAGAGCGACATCAGCCTCCACGGCGCGGCCTTCCACCTCAAGACCGACGGCGGTGCGCACGCCTACGAGGGCGCGGACCCGCCGCAGGGTGACCGCGCGCACCGGTACGTCCTCGCGGTGCACGCCCTCGACGTCGACACCCTCGACCTCGAACCCGACGAGACCCCGACGAAGGCGTCCTTCGTCGCCCTGTTCCACACCCTGGCCCGCGCCACGCTCACGCCGACGTTCCGGCACTGACCCGGACGGCACTGCGGCAGCTCCGGACGGCACTGCTCCGTCCCCTCTCCCGGCGAAGGCCCGAAGACCCCCGCCACCCCCGCCCCTCCGCAGTACCGTGATCGGGAGGGGCATGGAGGTGCGTCGTGGCACAGAGGTCACGCGGACTCGTCGTCGCCGTGGTCTACCTCGGCGGGGTGGTCGCCCTCTGCATGGTCCTGGGCCGCGCCGCCGGGAGCCTCTGGACGGCGCTCGTGGTGCTGGCCGCGATCCTCGGCATCCATGGCGCGGTCGCCCTCGCGGCGTCGGACCACCCCGGTTGGGCCCTGGCAGTGGCGACCCTGAGCCTGACCGGTCTCGCCGCCGCCGGCGCGCAGGCCGAGTACGCGGGCCGGTGGTGGTGGTCCGTGCCGTGGGCCCTCAGCGCCCTCTGGCTGTTCGTGACGGCCACGCGGCTGCACGGGACGCCGCGATGGTCCCGCGCCGGCGCTTCCACGCTGGGCGTGGTCGCCCTGGCCTGGGGGTTCGCCGCACCGATGTGGCTGTACGGGCAGAGCCCGGAGGAGACCGCCGAGCTCGTCGCGGACCTCATCGCTGACCGGGAGCTGCCGTCCGCGCCCCTGGCCCTCGCGGTCGTTGCCGCCGTCGCCGTCGCCGTCCTTGTCGTCGTCGTGTCCACCCGGGGACGCGACCGACACGACCGGAGGAGGACCCCTCGTCCCGACCGCTCCCGCCGGCCGACCCCCTACCGGCCCCCGGGGTCGCACCCTCACCGGAAGCTCACCCCGTGGTGGGTGGTGGTGCTGCTGATCCTCGGCATCGGCGCCGGCGTCATCGCGTGGACCGAGAGCAGCACCATCTGGCCGCTCGTCTGGACAGCCGTTCTGATCCTGCCCGTCATCGTCTACTGGGTGGCGACAGGCCTGGGCGACCGGCACGACCACGGCGGGTCGGCGGCTAGCGAGGATCGTGCTCGCCGGCCTCGCGGTCGCCGGACTCGTCGTTCTCTCGATCAGCGTGATCGGCGCCCTGCGCCTGTGCACCACGAACCAGGTGCCGGGTGGGGACCTCGCGGGGTGCGACCTCGCGGGGGCGGACCTCGCCGGGGCTGAGCTCGCCGGCGCGGACCTCTCGGGCGCGATCCTGACCGGAGCCGATCTGACGGGCGCCGACCTGCGCAAGGCCGCCCTCGTCGGGGCCGATCTGACGGACGCGACCCTCACCGACGCCGCGCTCACGGGCGCCGTCCTGGACCGGACCGACCTGTCCGGGGCGACCGGCCTGTCCGACCCGGCGCTCGCGGCGCTCCTCGGCACGGACGATGCGGGCCTGCCGTGGGCACTCTCCGTCGGGGAGATCAGGCTGGAGGACCGCGACGCCGTGCTCGCGGCCGCCGGCGCCGTCTGCACCGGAGGGACGCTGGCCCTCGCCCCGCCGGGCGGCGTCGCCGTCGCCGGCTTCCATCCGATCGTGGCCGTGGACGCCTCGGGCCGGCCCGACGACTGGTCGGACGGACCCGTGGAGGCCGGCTGGGAGCCGATGGCCACCCGCTTCACCGACCTCGTCGCGTGCGTCGGGGACGAGCAGGAGGAGGCGGTGGAGGAGTGCGCGTACTCCGGTGGCTCACCGATCACCCGGTACGTCCACTGGCGGGACGTCCGCGTCCTCGCCGCGGACAGCGGCGCCGAGGTCTGGTCCGGCCGGGTCGAGGGCTCCTCCCCCGGGCCGTGCCCGGCGAGCGCACCCGTCGATCAGACCAGGGTCGACGGCGGGTCGGCGGGCTTCGCCGACGCGACGGAGACGATCCGGGCCCTCGTCACCCCACCGGCCGACGCGCCCTGAGCGCTCGCCCGGTCGGCGCTCCGCCGACCGGGGTCCGCCGTCGGGGTTCCTCACGCCCCGAGCAGCCCCAGATCCCGTTCCGCGCAGACGCGGAAGAACCGGGCGAGCTCCCGAAGCTCGCGCTCGACGTGGTCGACGGGGCCGCCCATGCGGTCCGCGATCTCGAACGGGTCGGCCACCTCGAGCTGGTCCGCCATCCGCCGCACCACCGCGGGCGGGGTCCACATCCCTTCGGGCGGCAGGATCTCCCCGGTCGCCTCGTCCACGGCCTCCCAGTGCACCTTGCCGCGGAACGTCGCCTCGCCGTCGCACTCGCACAGCCGCACCCCGGCGGCATCGAACGCGGCGAGGTCCTCCGCGGTGGGCCGCGTCTCCGGACCCCGCATCGCCCACGTGTCCAGCCCCATCGCTCCGCCTCCCGGCCCGCTCCGCCCCGGCCCGCTCCCCCGGGCTCAGCCCGGCGCCGTCGCGCGCCGCAGCCCCAGCCCGACCTCAGCCAGCCGGTCGGGGATGTCCCGGACCGCCTCGCGGTCCCGGTCCCGGATGCCCTCCGGCAGCACGGCCCACTCGACGAGGTACGGGCTCGTGCGCCGCTCGACGTCGCGCACCTCACCCAGCACCCACCCGGCCAGCAGTCGCTCGGCGACGAACCGCCCGTGCTCGGCCTCGGCGAGCATCTCGACCTCCCCGGGGGCAAGGGTCGCGACCTCGCCCGGCGCGTCCGCAGGCACGATGACGCACCCCACGCGAGTGACCTTGGCGCCGATGGCGTCCGCCTGGGCGAGGTTCGAGGCCCGCAGGTCGCCGGGCAGGTCCTCCCAGTCGGCGAGCGCCGGGTCGCCGGTCACCGGGACCCGCAGGCGCTCGCGCCGGTACGCCTCGTGGACCGCGCGCGCCACCCGCTCGCGAGTCGCCTCCGGCAGGGCGCCCGTCGGCGGCGCGAGGAACGCGCGCAGGGTCTCGCCGTCGGCCGGGAGCCGCACCGCCCCACGGCCCGCCCAGCGCTCCTCCCCCAGCAGCCGCCCGGCCTCGCGCCCGCTGTCCGCGACGAGCCCGACGGTCGCCCCCAGCGCCAGCGCGATCCGGTACTCCGCGGCGGCGATCCGGCCGCCGCCCACGCCGAGCACCCGCACCGACGACGGCGGGATCCCGGAGGCGATCAGGTCGGTCCAGTTCTGCAGTGGTTCGGCCGGGCTGAAGGAGTGCCCTCCCGTCTGCCGGATCTCGTCGTAGTCGAGGTCGGGTGTGGCGTCCGCCGGGAGCAGGTGGGGCAGGTAGCCCACCGTGCGGAGGTCCTCGCCCCGCTCCCGCCCCAGGTCGCCGACGATCCCGCAGATCCCCTGCGTGGTCCCGCCGGACAGGACCGTGCCGCGGACGTCGGCCAGGGCCGTCCGGAGCAGGTCGCGGTAGGTGGCCATCCGGGCCTGCACCCGCGGGTCGGTCCCGCCGGCCACGACCACCACGGGGCCGGCCAAGGGGGCCGCTCCGACGGTGGCGAGCGCTCTCAGGCGGTCGCGGGCGCCGTCGTCGTCGAACCGCGACGCCAGGGCGAGGAGCAGGAGGACTCGCGCCCACTCCACCCCCTCCTCGCGCAGGGAGCGGGTGAGACGCTCCAACGACGCGAGCGCGGTCTCGAGCACCCAGGCCGCGCCGCTGGCGTCCACCGCGGCCGCGAGGTGGTCGAGGGCCTCGTAGGGCTCGCCCAGGAGGAGGTGGAAGCGGGCGAGGTCGAAGAGCGCCCACGGCAGGTTGACCCCCGCGTCGACCTGGTGCCGGCACCGTTCGACGCTCTGGCGGAGCACGGGGCGGAGGGAGTCGACGAGGCCCGGCTCCCGGTCGAGCTGCAGCTCGAGGTAGTTCCCGAGCGGGTAGGGGTTGGTCGGGTCGAGGTCGAAGGCGCGCCGGTAGAGGTCCCGGGCGCGGCCGTCGTCGACCCCCTTCCAGGTGCCGGCGAACGAGCAGATCGCGTCGACGTCGCCGGACGCGCTCGCGCGCTCGAGGTAGGCCTGGCCCGTGCGGTACTCGGGCTCGCCGGGACGGGTGCCGTGGAGCTTGCACAGGGCCGTCCCGAGGTCACGCAGGACGGGCGACGGCGCCCGGTCGGGATCGGCAGTCACGATCGGTGTGAGCGTTCGCACCACGAGGGCCCAGTCGCCGCGCACCATCGCGAGCCGGGCGAGGCGGCCCGCGAGGTCGGCGTTGCGCCGGTCGTGCTCGAGGACGATCGCGAGCCGGTCGATCTCCGCCGCCACGTCCGCGTCCGGGAGGTAGCGGCCGTAGGCCGAGGCGTACTCCCGCAGGCCCTTCTCGACGCGCGTGAAGACGCCGTCGACCTCCTCGAGGGTGGCCGCCGCCCCGGCGAGCTCGCGACGCCAGGCCGACGGCAGCTCGAAGGCGCCCTTGTAGGTGAGGTCGTGGGCGAAGTCGCTGTAGGCGTGCTCGGTGATGGTGCGGGCCTGGACCTCCGCGCGTAGCCCGATCACCTCCGGCGGGACGGGGACGCCGTAGTCGACATCGGGGCGCAGGGAGACGATGTAGTGCACCGAGCGGTAGCCGAACTCGCTCGGCCGCAGCCGCTCGCTCGCGTCCTGGCTGTCCTCCCAGTCGACGTCGAAGTCCTCGACGAGGAAGCGGCACACCGCGTCCACCTCGGAGCGGGTGCGCGCGATGACCCGGGCCCCGGCGAGGTCGGTGAACTGGGCGACCGGGTCGGGCCTCTTCGCCCGCTTGCGGAGGCACTTCTCCGCGAAGCTCGCCACCGACTTGCGGCGGGTCTGGACGATCGCGAGCGGCGCGAGGTCCGCCACCGCACGCCGCAGCACGGCGTCGAGGACCTGCGCGTACCGCTCGTACCGCGGGAGCACGGCCTCGTAGCGCTCGACCTGGTCCGCCAGCCACGCGCGGTCGTCGGCGCCCACGGACGTCACCGCGTCCCGGGGCTCGCCGGCGTTCGTGGCCCGAGCCGGCGCGCGTACGCGTCGAGCTGCTCCTCGATCGCCCGGGAGTAGGGCAGGCCGGCGTGCTCGCCCGGCACCACCCACCGGTGCGCGCCGTGCTCGCCGGACAGGGACACCTCACCGGCGAAGGCGGGGCACAGGAACGTCACACAGGTGACCCAGAACGGCTCCTTGACGAAGTGGGACACGTGGAACGGCACGGCGTCCTCGGCGCTGACGGCCAGGCCCGTCTCCTCCCGCACCTCCCGCACGAGTGCGTCGACCAGGCGCTCGCGGTCGTCCATCTTGCCGCCGGGCAGGTCCCACCGGCCGGGGTCGACCGTGGATCTCTCCGACCGGCGGATGAGGAGGACCTCGCCGGCCGGGTTCACGACGATCGCCTTCGCGGCGACGCCGAGGGCCGGGTATGCGGGCACGTCGTCGTGGCTTCCCATGCCTCCCACCATGCCCCCATTCGCCCGCACTCAGGGGCCATCTCGACAGTGACCAAAGGCCCCTGTCGAGATGGCCCTCCCGCGGGTGCTCGTCGACGAACGGCACCATCACGGCCTCCTGGATCGGCGCCATGTCGAGGGCCGCGAGGAGCTGGCGCAAGGCCTGCGCGCCGTCGAACGCCCACGGCCCGCCGTGCGTCGAGCCGCCTACTCCGCGCCGGCCGCGCCGGCCGCGATGTCCGCGTGGTACGCCTGGAGCGACCGGACGCCGTCGTGCCCCTCGCGGAACGCGATGATCCCCTTCGCGGCGGCCAGCGCGGCGGCCGTCGTCGTGACGTACGGCACCTTGTGACGGATCGCGGCCTTGCGGATGTAGCTGTCGTCGACCTCCGCGGACCGCCCCGCCGGGGTGTTGACGACGAGCTGGATCTCGCCGTTCTTGATCGCGTCCTCGATGTTCGGCCGGCCCTCGTGGACCTTGAGGATCGGCTCGGCCACCACCCCGTGCTCGGCGAGGAACGCCCGCGTGCCGGCCGTCGCGCGCAGTCCCAGGCCCGCGCGGACGAACTCCCGAGCCGCCTCGAGCACCTTCGCCCCGGACGTCCCCGGCCGGTCCACGTCCGCCCGGTCCCGCGCCGCGACGGTCAGGAGCACCGTCCCCTCGACGGGAAGCCGCGACCCCGCCGCCTCCTGCGCCTTGAAGAACGCCAGGCCGAACGAGCTCGCCAGCCCGAGCACCTCACCGGTCGAGCGCATCTCCGGGCCCAGCAGCGGGTCCACCTCGGGGAACATGTTGAACGGGAACACCGCCTCCTTCACGCCGAAGTGGGGCACGGCCCGCCGCTCGAGGCCCAGGTCCGCCAGGCTGCACGCCGAGCATCACCTGCGTCGCCAGCCGCGCCATCTGGATGTCGCAGACCTTCGAGACCAGCGGCACGGTGCGCGAGGCGCGCGGATTCGCCTCGAGCACGTAGACCGTGTCCTCGGCGATGGCGTACTGGATGTTCATGAGCCCGACGACGCCCAGCTCGACGGCGATCTTCCGCGTGTACTCCTCGATCGTCGCGAGGTGCTCCTCGGGGATCGACACCGGGGGGATGACGCAGGCCGAGTCCCCGGAGTGCACGCCCGCGTACTCGATGTGCTCCATGACGGCGGGCACGAAGGCGTCGGTGCCGTCGGCGATGGCGTCGGCCTCGCACTCCAGCGCGTTCTCGAGGAAGCGGTCGATGAGGATCGGCCGCTCCGGCGTGACGCCGACCGCGGCGCGCACGTACCGCTCGAGCATCTCCTCGTCGTGGACGATCTCCATGCCGCGCCCGCCGAGCACGTAGCGACGGCCGCACGATGAGCGGGTAGCCGATCCGCCCGGCGACGGCGAGCGCCTCGTCCAGCGTGGTGGCCATCCCGGCCTCGGGCATGGGGATGCCGAGGCGGTCCATGATCACCGCGGAACCGGTCGCGGTCCTCGGCGAGGTCGATCGTCTCCGGCGAGGTGCCGAGGATCGGCACGCCCGCCGCCTCGAGCGCGGCGGCGATGTTGAGCGGCGTCTGCCCGCCGAACTGGCAGATGACGCCCTCGGGCCGCTCCTTCTCGTACGATCGCGAGGACGTCCTCGACGGTCAGCGGCTCGAAGTACAGCTTGTCCGAGGTGTCGTAGTCGGTGGAGACGGTCTCGGGGTTGCAGTTGACCATGATCGTCTCGAAGCCCGCGTCGCGCAGCGCGAAGGCGGCGTGCACGCAGCAGTAGTCGAACTCGATGCCCTGGCCGATGCGGTTCGGCCCGCCGCCGAGGACCATGACCTTGCGTCCGTCGCTCACGGGGACGGAGTCGGGCGCGTTGTACGTGGAGTAGTAGTAGGCGGCGTCCTCGACCCCGCTGACCGGTACGGCCTCGTAGCCGTGCACCAGACCGAGCGCGACGACGGCGCTCGCGCAGGTCGCGCCTCGCGTCATCGCCGAGGAGCCTGGCGAGGTAGGCGTCCGCGAAGCCGTCCCTCTTCGCCCGGGCGAGGAGCTCGTCCGGGCAGGTCGGCCGCGCGGCCGCGGAACGCGAGAACCTCCTCCTCGAGCGCGACGAGCTCGGCCATCTGCTCGATGAACCATGCCTTGATGTGGGTCCGCTCGTGCGAGCGTCGTCGACCGAGGCGCCCTTGCGCAGCGCCTCGTACATGACGAACTGACGCTCGCTCGACGGCTCGGCGAGGAGGCCCATGAGCTCGTCGAGGCTCCGCTCGTGGAAGTCCTTGGCGAAGCCGAGCCCCATCCGGCCGTTCTCCAGCGACCGGATCGCCTTGTGCAGGGACTCCTTGTACGTCTTGCCGATGGACATGACCTCGCCGACGGCGCGCATCTGCGTGCCGAGCCGGTCGATGGCGCCCGGGAACTTCTCGAAGGCCCAGCGGGCGAACTTCACGACGACGTAGTCGCCCGACGGCGTGTACGTCTCCAGCGTGCCGTCACGCCAGTAGGGGATCTCGTCCATCGTGAGCCCGCCGGCGAGCATGGCGGAGACCATGCGCGATCGGGAACCCGGTCGCCTTGCGACGCCAGCGCGGAGGAGCGCGAGGTGCGCGGGTTGATCTCGATGACCACCACCCGGTCCGTCACCGGGTCGTGCGCGAACTGGACGTTCGTGCCGCCGATGACCTCGATCGCCTCGACGATCCGGTAGCGAGTAGTCCTGCAGCCGGGCCTGGAGCTCCGGGGTGATCGTCAGCATCGGGGCCGTGCAGTAGGAGTCGCCGGTGTGGACGCCCATCGCGTCGACGTTCTCGATGAAGCACACCGTGATCATCTGGTTCTTGGCGTCGCGGACGACCTCGAGCTCGAGCTCCTCCCAGCCGAGCACCGACTCCTCGACGAGCACCTGTCCGACGAAGCTCGCCTGGAGGCCGCGCGCGCACGACCGTCCGCAGCTCCTCGACGTTGTAGACGAGCCCGCCGCCCGTGCCGCCCATCGTGTACGCCGGGCGCAGGACCACGGGGTAGCCCAGGTCGGCCGCGACGCGCTCGGCCTCCTCGACGCTCGTGACCGTCGTCGAGCGCGGCATCTCGATGCCGAGGCGTGTCCATCGTCTCCTTGAACGCGAGCCGGTCCTCGCCCCGCTCGATCGCGCCGGCGCCGACACCGATGATCCGCACCCCGTGCGCAGCGAGCACGCCCGCCTCGCTCGAGCTGCGAGGACAGGTTCAGCCCGGTCTGGCCGCCGAGGTTGGGCAGGAGCGCGTCGGGCTTCGCGACCTCGATGATCTCCGTGAGCGTCTCGAGGTTGAGCGGCTCGATGTAGGTCTCGTCGGCCATGACCGGGTCCGTCATGATCGTCGCGGGGTTGGAGTTGACGAGGACGATCTCGTAGCCGAGCCTCCGGAGCGCCTTGCACGCCTGGGTCCCGCTGTAGTCGAACTCGCACGCCTGCCCGATGACGATCGGACCCGAGCCGATGATGAGGACCTTGTGCACGTCGTCGCGCCTGGGCATGCGCCGCTCCTTGGTCGAGGCGCGCGGCGCCCGTTCGCCGTCGCCGTCGGCGCCGACCTTAGGACGCGGTCGGCGAGCCGATCCGGGACCTGTGTCGCGCGGTCGCCGAGCCTGCGCAGGTCACGAGCTCCCGCCGCCGATCGGACAGGGGCCAAAGGCCCCTGTCGAAGGGGCGCTCCCCCGGCGAGACTGCGGAATAGCGTTGACCCGCGACGTCGCGCACCGGTGCGCGAGGTGGGCCATCGACGGCGGGAGGCCCCGATGAAGGTGTCCGAGCTTGCGGCGGGATTCGCCTACGAGGAGCCGCGGGCGGCGGCGCCGTCCTGGCTGGCCACGCCCGTCGACTACACCAACCGTCACGTCATGGCCGGCGCGATGCAGGCCCTGGCCCCCGACTGGGCCGGGTTCGCGCCTCCGCCGCCGGTGCTCCCTGCCGGGGCGGCCCCGCCGACGACGGCGTTCGCCGCGGTCCTCGGCGGCGAGACCCCCTCCGACCCGGCACTCCTGTTCCACGAAGGACGGTGGTAGCGGTGAGCATCACGATCGACCGCCTCAAGAGCCTGCTCGACGGGCAGGACGTGCGGTACTTCCAGGACCCCCACCGCCCGGTGGTCCTGGCGAACTTCGCCGGGACCTTCGGTTCCTACCAGGTGGTCTTCCAGATCGACCTGGACGGCCGGTTCCTCCTGATCCGCACCCTGGGCTACGGCTCGTGCCCGAAGGACCACCCGCACTGCCAGGCGGTCCTGCAGGTGCTCGGGAACCTGGACTACCAGATGCGCATCACCAAGTGGGGCTGGGACCCGGCCGACGGCGAGATCGTCGCGTGCGTCGACGTGTGGCTCGAGGACGCCTCCGTGACCGAGACCCAGTTCCGGCAGTGGCTGGCCGTCTTCCTGCCGTCCATCGACATCGCGCACCACCGGATCGCCGAGGCGCTGTCCTCCGGCGTGGACCCGGGGGTCACGATCCCACCCCCGCCGCCCCCGCCGCCGACGCCGCACGACGACTTCGCCGCCGTCTGAGGACGCCCCGTGTCCCCGATCGCGTCGTTCACACCCGAGGCCACCGCGGCCCTCGACCTGGCCAAGAGCGCGGTGCCCGAGGGTGGCACCCTCACGCCCGAGCTCCTGCTCGCCGCCGCCTGCCATGCCGCCGCGCTCGAGGACGAGGTCCCGGAGCTGGTGGCGGCCCTCCCGGCGGTCACGCCCCTGCGGGACACGCCACCGGAGCGGGTGAACGTGGCCGAGCCCCTCCGCCCCGTCCTCAAGGACCTGGCCGGCCGCCGCGACGTCGCGATCGACACCGTGGTGCTCACCCTGCTGGCCACCGATGCCGTGCGCCGGTACCTGGCAGGCCGCGGGTTCGCGGACGCGGAGGTCGAGCGGGCCCTGGCGACCCTGGCCGGCCACGCGGCGCCGGGCCGAGCGACCCCGGAGCAGGCGACCCCCGACCACGCCGCCGTGGTCGTCCCGCCGCCCACGCCCACCTGGCGCACCTCCTCGGAGCGCTCGGAGGTCCTCGACCGCCTCCGGCCGTGGGGTCGCGTGCTCACCGAGAAGGCACCGGCCGCCAAGGGCGTCATGCGGATGGACACGCACCTGCGCTCGCTGCAGAAGAACCTGCTGAAGATGCGCCGGCCGAACGCCCTGATCATCGGCCAGCCCGGCACCGGCAAGACGGCGCTGGTCTACGAGTTCGCGCGCCTGATCGTCGAGCAGGACCCGAAGGTGGCACCGAAACTGCTGGACCGGGACGTCTTCGAGCTCTCGGTGTCCCTCTTCCGGGCCGGGTCGGGGATCGTGGGCGAGTACGAGAAGCGGGTGGGCGAGCTCATCCGCGTCCTCGAGGAGCACCCCCAGGTCATCCTCTTCGTCGACGAGGTCCACCAGATGCTCACCAGCGGCATCCACGAGGGGGGACCCTTCACGCAGGGCGACCAGGCGTTCAAGCAGGCGATCGGCCGGGGTGGCTTCAGTCTTCTCGGGGCCACCACCGTCGCCGAGTACGCGCACTACATCGCCCCCGACGGCGCCCTGGCCCGCCGGTTCGGGCTCCTGCGGATCGAGCCACCCACCCCCGAGGAGGCACTGGAGATCCTCCGCGGCCGGGTCCCGCAGTTCCGCACCCACTACGCGCCCCTGCGGATCGAGGACCCGGTCCTCGTGAAGGCGGTCGAGCTGTCCGAGGACCTCCTGCCGACGCGCTTCCAGCCGGACAAGGCGCTCGACGTCCTCGACGAGGCGTGCGCCGTCTGCATCATGCACAGCCCGCCGCTGCCCGAGGTCACCGAGGCCGTCCTCCAGGAGGCGGTCGAGGACGAGATCGGTCACTCCGTCGTCAAGCCCGGGACGCTGACGGTCCAGACGGTGTCCGGGCAGCTCAAGAAGGCGATCCTCGGGCAGGACGCCGCGATCGACCAGATCGCCCGCGGGTTCGTGGCCGGCATGGCGCACGAGTGGCTGCAGCACGACGGCCCGCGGCGCATCTTCTTCTTCTGCGGCCCCACGGGCACGGGGAAGACCGAGACGGCTCGCCGGCTCGCGACGCTGCTCGGCGGGGGGCGCGAGGCGATGATCCGGATCGACTGCAACACCCTCATGGGCTCCGCCGGCAGCGACCCCGGACCGATCGTGAACCGGCTGCTCGGCGTCGCCCGCGGCTACATCGGCTACGCCCGCGGCGAGGGCGGCCTCCTCTCGCAGATCCGCGACACCCCCGAGGCGATCGTCCTGTTCGACGAGATCGAGAAGGCCAGCGCGCACATCGGCAAGCTCCTCCTGCAGATCCTCGACGAGGGACGGGTCGAGGACACGGACGGCAACCTGCTCGACTTCCGCCGGGCGTTCGTCATCTTCACCACCAACGCGGGGGCCCGGTACGGCAAGGTCCGCGGCGGCCAGGCCGGCTTCTTCGGTGACGAGATCCCCCTGGCGGAACGCGTTCCCACCGTCACCGTCGAGGCGGTGAAGGAGGAGCTCCGCGCCGTCGGCTATGGGGAGGAGTTCTTCGGCCGCCAGATCGACTTCGTGGTCTTCAAGGGCCTCACCAGGGACGTCGTCGAGGAGGTGCTGCGCCAGCAGCTCCAGGCCCTCAGGGCGACCGCTGTGACCCGCGGCCACGCGCTCACCTGGACCGAGGAGATCGTCGACCGCCTCCTCACCGGGTGGACACCGCGCGTGGGCGCCCGCTACGCCTTCAAGATCCTCCAGGAACGCATCGAGGAACAGCTCGCGCTGGCCGAGATCGAGCGGGACCTGGAAGGGGTCACCCGCATCGACCTCCGCCTCCTGTCCACGGGTCCCGCGACCGGACCCGAGGGGGCCGGCCAGGAGGAGATCGGCCGGGCCCTGCGGGTGCGCGAGGGAGACGTCCTCGTCATCTACGTCGCCTGAGCCGGCAGGTGTCAGGCGTGGCCGACGACGCCGCGATGCAGGAGCGGGCGGAGCGCCGCGAGCGCCTCGGTCGTGAGGCGACCGACTACGTCACGCTGGAGGCGCACCTGCGTGCGCTCGGAGTCGACGGGCTCATCGCGAGGCTCACCGAGCACGAGGATTTCGAGTACTGGTATTCCGACATCCCGCCGGTCCGCCGCGCCCTTGTCCGCGGACGCGCCCAGCTCGCGGCGGACCCCGGAGCCCTGCCCGCGGTCCTGATCCGCTACCTCTGGGGGGAGGAGGACGCCGTCGAGCGCCTGCGCACCCAGGCCAAGGCGCGCCTCCCGGACGTCGAGCGACCACCCTGGGCCGACGAGGTGACCGAGCCGGTCGATGAGATCCCCCACGACAGCCCCTGGGTGGAGTCGGTGCTGGCGCTCCCGTCCGGCGCGCGCGCGGTCGTGGTGGGCGCCTACGGCGCGACCGCCCTCGTGGATCCGGGCGGCGGAGCGGTGCTCGTCGAGCGCGACGCCCCGCCCGGTGAGGTGCTCGCGACCGGGAGCAGCCTGGCCGGGGGCTGGCTGTACGTCGCCGACGTCGGGGGGCGCGTGGTCCGCCGGCGGGTCGATGCCGACGGCCTCGCGGAGGAATCGGAGACCGTCCTCCGGCCCGACGAGACCCTCGACCTGGACGAGCGCCCCGGCAGGGTCGCGCTCGCGGTCGCCGCGCTGCCCAACGGGCGCCACCTGCTCACGGGCTGCGTCGACGGCGCGGTCCGCCTGGTCGACCTCGCGTCGGGCCGGACGGTGTGGACCGGCCGGCACGACGGCGCGGTGAACGCTCTGACGGTGACACCGGACGGGCGCCTCGCCGTGTCCGGGGGCGACGACGGCGCCGTCCGCGTGTGGGACGTCGGGACCGGACGCGAGGTACAGACGCTGCGCGGGCACGCGCGCTCCGTCCGGGCGGTCGCGGTGACGCCGGACGGGAATCGGATCGTCTCCGGTTCCGCGGACCGGACGGCGCGCGTCTGGGAGGACGGCGACTGCGTCCGGGTGATGGAGGGTGCCGCTGCACCCGGCGACCCTGTCCCGGAGGTCGGCCCCGCGCCGTCGGACATGCCGGGGCACTGGCGCGCGGTGGAGGCCCTCGCCCTGACCCCGGACGGGTACGACCTCCTGACCGCCTCGGCCGACCACACGGTGCGGGTCTGGGACGTCGCGAGCGGCGCGGAGACCGCCGTGCTCGCCGGGCACACCGGCGCCGTCCGCGCGCTCGCCCTGGGCGACGGCTGGATCCTCTCGGGCGGTCATGACCGCCACCTGCTCGTCTGGGACGCCGTGATGCTGGGGATCGACACGACCCCGGTGCCCCCCACGGCGGCGGCGCCGGAACTCGGGACAACCTGGACCTCGGCGCCGAACCGGCTCTGCCGTGAGCACGACCGCGCGTTGCGCTGGGAGGACCGCGCCTCCACCACGACGTCGTGCGAGGTCGTCGACGGCGTCGCGGTGCAGATCCAGGTCGACGTGACCACCGCCGACGACGTCGAGGCCATGGTCTGGACCGTCGTCGGGCTGGCGCCGCACATCGACGTGGAACTGACCCGCGGGCTGGCCCGCATCGGCCGGCGACACCGGGGCGTGAGCGTCGCCGTCGACGAGGTCTTCACCGGGGTCGGGGAGAACGTGGAACAGGTCGTGGCCGCGTGGTGGCGAGGCCGCGAGGACGGGATCGCCGGCGCCGTCGCCGCCGTGGCCGCCGCGGCGGCGGAGACCCAGGCCCTGCTCGCCGCCCCCTCACTCGCTGAGGTCGAGCCCTCTCGCCTCTGAGGTCGAGCGCCCTCTTTCGCAACCCCCGACTTTCGGATCTCGTCTGCGCTCCGCCGGATCCGGAACCGCCCTGAGCAGCATCGATATCAATTCGGCATCGATGGCCCCAGTTCCTGCGCAAAGGAGCAGGTGCCGGAGGTGCCGCGTGGCTAGTGTGACGAATGTCTCCCGCCAACGACGGCGATGCACGCGAGAGGAACAGGCATGTCCACTCCAACGTCGGCTCCCCCGGTCACCCGCGTGAAGCTGGTGGCCCCCCTCACCGGTGTCCTCGTCCCGATCGAGAAGGTCCCGGACCCGGTCTTCGCCGAGAAGATGGTCGGCGAAGGGATCTCGATCGACCCCCTGTCGAGCACCCTCGTCGCCCCCGTGGACGGCGAGGTCATCCACATCCACCCCTCCGCCCACGCGTTGACGATCCGGACGGCCGAGGATCTCGAGGTGCTGCTGCACATCGGGCTCGACACCGTCCACATGCGCGGCGAGGGCTTCACGGTCAAGGTCAAGGTGGGCGACGCGGTCCACGTGGGCGACGAGCTCATCACGTTCGACCTGGACGCCGTCGCCACGCGAGCGAAGTCCCTGCTCACGCAGATGGTCATCGCGAACTCGGACATCCTCGAGGACTTCGCACCGGCGTCGGGCTTCGTCACCGCCGGGAAGGACACGGTCGCCGTGGCCGCCGTGAAGGGCGCCGCGCCGGCCGCCGAGGGCGCACCCAAACCGGCCGGCAAGAAGGCGACGTCCGACGCCGTCCTCGTGCCGAACCCGGCAGGCCTGCACGCCCGGCCCGCCGCCGTCCTGTCCAACCTCGCGGGGAAGTACGAGAGCGAGATCCACCTCAAGCGTGGCGAGGACCGCGCCAACGCCAAGAGCGTCATGGCGATCATGGGCATGGAGGTCGGCTTCGGGAACAAGGTCCAGGTCGTCGCGCACGGCGTGGACGCCGAAGAGGCCGTCGCGGAGCTCGCTGCCAAGATCAAGGCCGGCCTGGGCGAGGAGGGCGTGGTCGCGATCGCCGAAGCCGGCGCGGAGGAAGCGCCGGCGGTCGCGGCACCAGCGCCCGCGGCGCGGGCACGGCGGCGCCGCTCGGAAGACCCGAACGTGCTGGTCGGCGTCGCCGCGTCGCCGGGACTCGGCGTCGGCACGGTGATGCAGGTGCGCCACGAGGACATCGAGGTCGTCGAGGAGGCCTCCGACCGGCACAAGGAACGCCGCAGGCTCAACGACGCCATCGACCGGGCCATGGTCCAGCTCGGGGCGCTGGAGGACCGGCTCAAGGACGAGGCGGACGAAGACAAGGCCGCGATCTTCGCGGCGCACCAGGAGATCCTCCGCGACCCCGACCTCATGGACCTCGCGATGAGCGGCATCGACAAGGGCAAGACGGCGGCGTTCGCCTGGCGCAACGCGTACCAGAACTACGCGAACCGCCTGGCCGGGCTCAAGAGCGAGATCCTCGCCGGGCGAGCCGTCGACGTCCGCGACGTCGGCCAGCGCGTGCTCGAGGAGATCACCGGGCAGCGGAGGGAGAAGGCGGAGATCCCGGCCGGGACGATCCTCATCGCGGAGGACCTCACGCCGTCGGACACCGCCTCCCTCGATCCGACGAAGGTGGTCGGCTTCTGCACGACCGCGGGCGGCGCGTCATCGCACGTGGCGATCCTCGCGCGGGCGCTCGACATCCCGGCCGTGGCCGGGATCGAGCCGCGGGCCCTCGACATCCCCGAGGGCACCCGGGTGTTCCTCGACGGCGCGAAGGGCACCCTGCGCATGAACGTCACCGAGGAGGAGGTCGAGCGGATCCGCCGGCGGCAGGCCAAGCACGCCGAGCTCCGCGCGGTCGAGCTCAGCCACAAGGACGAGCCCGCGGTCACCACGGACGGGCACCACGTCGAGGTGGTCGCCAACATCGGCGGTCTCGAGGACGCCCAGGCCGCGATGACCAAGGGCGCCGAGGGCGTCGGCCTGCTCCGCTCGGAGTTCGTGTTCCTCGGGCGCAGGACCGCCCCGGACGAGGACGAGCAGGCGCAGATCTACACCGATATCGCCAAGGCCCTCAAGCCTGGCCAGCCGCTCGTCATCCGCACCCTGGATGTCGGCGGCGACAAGCCGCTGCCCTACCTCCCGATCGCACCGGAGGAGAACCCCTTCCTCGGCGAGCGCGGCATCCGCGTGGGGCTGGACCGCCCGGAGATCCTGCGCACGCAGGTCCGCGCAATCCTGCGGGCGGTGGGCGCCGGGGCCAAGATCCAGGTGATGTTCCCGATGATCGCCACCATCGAGGACTTCCGGCTCGCCAAGGCGATCTTCGAGGAGGAGCGCGAGGCCCTCGGCGTCGAGCCCGTCCCGGTGGGAATCATGGTCGAGGTGCCGTCGGTGGCCGTCATGGCACCCCAGTTCGCGGCCGAGGTCGACTTCTTCTCGGTGGGGACGAACGACCTCACCCAGTACACCCTCGCGATGGACCGCGGCCATCCGAAGCTCGCCCCGCAGGTCGACGGGCTCAACCCGGCCGTCCTCGGACTCATCGCCCAGTCGGTCCGGGCGGCGCACGCCGCCTTCCGGTGGGTGGGCGTCTGCGGGGGCACCGCCTCGGACCCGCAGGCCGTCCCGCTGCTCGTCGGACTCGGCGTCGACGAGCTCAGCGTGAGCATCCCGGCCATCCCGGCCGTCAAGGCGCAGATCCGGTCGCTCTCCCTCGCGGACTGCCAGGAACTGGCCGCCCGCGCTCTCACCCTCGACTCCGCCGCCGCGGTCCGGGCCCTCGTGCCGACCGACGACGACGAGGCCTGATCCCGGCCCTCGAAAGGATTCAGTGATGACTACCACGACGGCCGAGGCACCGGCCATCCGCAAGCAGTCTTTCGGGCAGAGACTCTTCGGCCAGGCGCAGAAGCTCGGCAAGTCCCTCATGCTGCCGGTCTCCGTGCTCCCGGTCGCGGGCATCCTGCTCGGCGTCGGTGGCGCCTTCCTCGGCGGCTACAACCAGGACGCCATCGACCAGGGCTACTGCACCGTCTCAGGCGTCTCCATCGTGGTCGAGGGGGTCGTCTACAAGGGCGACATCACCTATGAGGGCGACCCCGCAGCCTGCACCCCGGCACCGCTGACGCAAGAGCAGAAGGATGCCGGCGAGACGGCACCGGTGGTGACCGGCCACCCGGTCGAGGCCGGCCTCATCGCCCAGCCCCTCTACACCTTCCTCCGCATCCTGCAAGCCTCGGGCGACCCGATCTTCGGCGCCCTCGGTCTGATCTTCGCCATCGGTGTCGCCCTCGGCATCGCGAAGAACGACGGCGTGGCAGCCCTGGCCTCGACGGTCGGCTTCCTCGTCATGACGGCGACCCTCGGCGTCGTCGCCGTGGCCCGGGACATCCCCACCCGGAACGTTCTCGGCCTGCAGACCCTCGATACCGGCGTGTTCGGCGGCATCATCGTGGGCATCATCGCCGGGGCGCTGTTCAACAAGTACTACCGAATATCGCTGCCGCCCTACCTGGGGTTCTTCGCCGGCAAGCGCTTCGTCCCCATCGTCACGGCGTTCGCCTCAATCGCTCTCGGCATCGCCCTCGGCTTCATCTGGCCGCCGATCGGCAATTTCATCGAGAACACCGCGAACACCGTCATCACCCAGAACGCTCCGGTCGCGGTGTTCATGTACGGCCTCGTCGAACGTGCGCTCCTACCGTTCGGCCTCCACCACATCTGGAACGCCCCGTTCTTCTTCCAGGTCAACGTGGGCGGCTGGGAGGACTGCAACGGCATCCTCACCTGCTTCTTCCGCGGTCACCCCGAGTCCGGCATCTTCGGCGGCGGCTTCCTCGTCAAGATGTTCGGCCTGTGCGGCGCGGCCCTGGCCATCTACCGGACGGCCAAGCCCGAGAACAAGGCGCGTGTGGGCTCGATCATGATGGCAGCCGCTCTCACCACCTTCCTCACCGGCATCACCGAGCCGCTCGAGTTCTCGTTCCTGTTCGTCGCCCCGCTGCTGTACGTCGTGCACGCCTTCATGTACGGCTCGGCGTTCACCGTGATGTATCTCCTGGGCGGCCGCCTCGGGTACACCTTCTCCCAGGGCGCCATCGACTACGGCCTCTTCTACGCCAACGGGATCAAGCCATGGCTGGTCCTGATCGTCGGACCGATCTACTTCGCCCTCTACTTCTTCGTCTTCTACGGCCTCATCAGGGTATTCAAGATGAAGACGCCCGGCCGTGAGGACGAGGAAGCGGTCAGCCGCGACGAGGCGATCGAGGACGTCGCCCACCGCTTCGCCCAGCAGCTCGTGCTCGCCTTCGGCGGCAAGAGCAACATCAAGGACCTCGACGCCTGCATCACCCGGCTGCGCGTCAGCGTCTACGACATCGGCAGGGCCGACCAGAAGAAGCTCAAGGCCCTCGGTGCCGCGGGCGTCCTGACCGTGGGCGACAACCTCCAGGCCATCTTCGGCACGCGGTCGGAGAACCTCAAGACGGACATGGAGGAGTACCTCAAGATTGCCGGGCCCGAGGCGGAACTGAGCGAGGAGGACGTCGCCGAGGTCGTCTACGAGACGCCGGGAGTCGAGCCGAAGCTCCGCGACCCGGAGGCTCCGCAGAAGGCGCGGGACTTCATCACCGGCCTGGGCGGCGCCGCCAACATCGTCAAGGTCGAGGCGGCCGCCGAGACCCGGCTGCGGGTCAAGGTGAAGAACACCTCCGCCGTCGACGAGGCCGCCCTGAAGACCGCAGGGATCGCCGGCACGGTGACGCTCGGCGATGGTCTGATGCACCTCATCGCCGGCCTCAACGCCGACCAGTACGCCGCCGAGATGCGCGGTCAGCTGGTCGACGTCCCCGAGCGGGTGTAGCCGACCGTCCACCTTCTCCACCCGGACGCCCCACCCCTCGACGAAGGGGTGGGGCGTCCGGCTACTGCCCGCCCGACGGTATGTCCTCGGCCGACAGGCCGAAGGTCCGCAGCGCGGGTGCGCCGCGTCGACAATCCTTGAACGGGAAGCCGGCCGGGGGCAGCCGGGGTTCGGAGGCACGCGATGACGCGGCAAGGCGCAGGGCGGGGCGCAGGGCGATGACGGACTCGGTCATCGGGCGACTCATGGATGCGGTGTCCTCGCAGGAGCGGCGCGTCCGCTCCTCCCGGCGTGGTGGCCGTCGCCGGGTCCGGGATGACGTGCTCTCGGCCGTCCGTCGTCAGGCGACGACGCTCCTGGACGCCGTGGCCGCACACGCCGTGGGCACACAGGCGGTGGGCGGCCGGGCCGGGGAGGGCTAGCGTTCCCCGCCGAGTCGGCTCACCGCGTGGCCCAGAACGCCACGGCGCTGGCGGCTGCCACGTTGAGGGAGTCCACTCCCCCCGCCATCGGGATGCGGACGACGACGTCGGACGCCGCCACGGTCGCGGGGGCGAGGCCGTCGCCCTCGGTCCCGAGCACGAGCGCGAGCCGTTCGGGCAGCGCGGCGGCGAAGTCGTCGAGGCCGACGGCGTCGTCGGCCAGCGCCAGGGCCGCGACGGTGAAGCCCGCCGCGCGGAGGTCGGCGATCCCGCCGGGTCGGCCGGTGCGCCCCGGCCACTCCTCGATGCGGGTCCACGGCACCTGGAACACCGTGCCCATCGAGACCCGGACGGCGCGCCGGTAGAGCGGGTCGGCGCACCGCGGCGTCACCAGCACGGCGTCGACCCCGAGGCCCGCCGCGGACCGCATGATCGCCCCGACGTTCGTGTGGTCGACGATGTCCTCGAGCACCGCGACCCGGCGCGCACCCCTCAGCACCGCGTCCAGCGGCGGCAACGGCGGGCGGTGCATCGAGGCCAGGGCGCCGCGGTGCACGTGGAACCCCGTGATCGCCTCGAGGACCACCTTCTCGGCGACGTACACGGGCACGTCGCCGGCGCCGTCGTCGGGGATCGTCGCCAGCATCGCCTCGACCTCGGGGAGCCAGCGGGGCGAGCAGAGGACCGAGCGCGGCCGGTGCCCCGCCGCGAGGGCCCGCGCGAGGACGGTCGAGCTCTCGGCGATGTAGAGGCCCTTCGCCGGCTCGTGCCTGGAGCGCAGGGCGACGTCGGTGAGGCGGACGTAGTCGGCGAGGCGCTCGTCGTCGGGATCGGTGATCGGGAGGTTGGGCACGCGCGAAGCGTGCCACCGGCGGGGCGCATCGTGCGACGCGCGGGCCCTCGCAGACGCATCTCGTCTGCCCTAGGGTCGAGCGCGAGGCGACCTCGAGGGTCGCGTGCACGGGAGGACGACATGACGACGGCGCCCGCTCCCCCACCGCAGCGGAGGTCCCGGGGTGCGCGCAGGCTGGGCTACGCGGTCGCGGTCGTGGTCAACCTCGTGCTCTGGTACCTGGTCAACGTCCGGCCCGGGTGGGAGGTCGTGCCCTTCCTGACCGACGGCGTCGAGCAGCTGCTGTGGCTCGTCAACCTGTCCCTGCTCGCGGGCGCCGTCGCCAACCTGGCGTACATCGTCTTCGACGCCCCGTGGTTCAAGGCCGCGGGCGAGGTGGTCTTGGCGATCATCAGCCTGGCCCTGTCGGTGACCGTCTTCGAGGTGTTCCCGTTCGACTTCACGGGGCTGTCCTACGACCTGACCACCCTCGCGCGCGTCGTCGTGGCGCTTGGGGTCCTGGGCTCCGCCATGGGGCTCGCCGTCTCCGTCGTCGCCTTCGTCCGCGCGGTGGCGCGCGGCCTCTCCGGGCAGGACTGAACCTCATGGATCTCTCGCAGGTCGCCGCGGTTCTCGAGGACGGCCTCAACCGGCGCGTCGTCGCGCGCCTGGCGGACCTCGGGTGGCGGCCCCGGATCATCGGCCTCAACGGCTATGGCTCCGGCCGAAGCCTGCACGTCCTCGGGAGGGTCGTCCTCGAACGCCCCGACGGGGGGCACGACGCCGCGACGCAGCGCGGGTGGCACTCGTTCCTGACCGCGCAGGTGCCGGACCTGCCGGTCGTCGTGCGTGCCGGGAACACAGAGGTCCGGACGACGTCGGACGGCGGCGGGTACATCGACGTCCTCGTCCGGGACCACGGCCTCCCGCCGGGGTGGCACGAGGTGACGATCGATGCGAAGGCCGCGGCGCCCGTCCGCGCCCGCGTGCTCGTGGTCGATCCGGCGGCCCGGCTGGGGATCGTCTCCGACATCGACGACACGGTCCTGGTCACGATGCTCCCCCGGGCCCTGATCGCGGCCTGGAACACCTTCGTGCGGCACGGGACGTCGCGCCGGCCCGTGCCCGGGATGGCGGACCTCTACCGGTCGATCCTCGCCGACCGTCCGCATACTCCGGTCTTCTACCTGTCCACGGGTGCGTGGAACGTCGTGGAGCCGCTGCGGGCCTTCATGCGGCGGCACGACCTGCCCGACGGGCCGATGCTCATGACTGACTGGGGCCCGACGCACACCGGCTGGTTCCGCTCCGGGATCGAGCACAAGCGCACCCGGCTGCGTGACCTCATGATCACCTTCCCGGACATCCGGTGGGTGCTGGTGGGCGACGACGGCCAGCACGACCCGATGGTCTACGACGACGTCGCGCGGATGCACCCACGCGCCGTGGCGGCGATCGCGATCCGGCGACTCAGCCCCACCGAGCAGGTCCTGTCCCACGGGACCCCCGACGCGCTCCGGACCCCGAACCTGGTGCGCAACGCCACCGCCGAGCACGGCGTCCCGACCGTGACGGGCCGGGACGGGTACGAGCTGCTCCGGGCGCTGCCGCCCCTCCTCGAGCCCCTGCCGGACGCGGGGTCCGTCACCGGGTGAGACCTCGTTCGGCGACGAACCCCGCCCTCGGCAGACGTGCGTGACGGTGGAAGGGTGGGGGGAGGCGTCAGACCTCGACCACCGCCGCCGCGAACTGGCTCTCGTACAGCCGCGCGTAGGCGCCTTCGGCGGCCATGAGCTGGTCGTGCGACCCTTGCTCGACGATGGCGCCGTTCTCCATCACGAGGATGAGGTTCGCGTCGCGGATGGTCGAGAGCCGGTGGGCGATGACGAAGCTCGTCCGGCCCGAGCGCAGCGCGGCCATCGCGTGCTGGACGAGCACCTCGGTGCGGGTGTCGACCGAGCTCGTCGCCTCGTCGAGGATGAGGATGGCCGGGTCGGACAGGAAGGCGCGCGCGATCGTGATCAGCTGGCGCTCCCCGACCGAGAGCGTCCCGCCGTCCTCGTCCACCACGGTGTCGTAGCCGTCGGGGAGCGTGCGCACGAACCGGTCGACGTAGGTCGCCTGGGCGGCCGCCATCACCCGCTCGTGCGGCACGTCCTCCCCGTCCGCCGCGCCGTAGGCGATGTTCGCCTCGATGCTGCCGTCGAAGAGCCACGTGTCCTGCAGGACCATGCCGATCTGCGAGCGCAGGTCGTTCCGGGTCATGGTCGCCGTGTCGACGCCGTCGAGCGTGATCCGCCCGCCGTTCACCTCGTAGAACCGCATGATCAGGTTGACGAGGGTGGTCTTGCCGGCGCCGGTGGGTCCCACGATGGCGACCGTCTGCCCCGGCTCCGCCACGAGCGAGAGCCCGTCGATGAGCGGGACGTCCGGGGAGTACCGGAAGGAGACGTCCTCGAACGCCACGCGGCCCACGACCTCGGGCAGCCTCGTGGGCTCCGCCGGGTCCGGCGCCTGCTCCTCGGCGTCGAGCAGCTCGAACACCCGCTCGGCCGAGGCGACGCCCGACTGCAGCAGGTTCATCATCGAGGCGACCTGGGTGATGGGCATCGTGAACTGGCGCGAGTACTGGATGAACGCCTGGACGTCGCCCAGGGTCATGGCACCCGAGGCCACCCGCAGGCCGCCGACCACCGCGATGGCCACGTAGGTGAGGTTCGCGATGAACATCATGGCCGGCTGGATGATCCCGGAGACGAACTGCGCCCGGAAGCTCGCGTCGTAGAGGTCGTCGTTCTCCCGGTGGAAGGTCTTGATGGCCGAGTCCTGCTGACCGAAGACCTTGACGAGGGCGTGCGCCGTGTACATCTCCTCGACGTGTCCGTTGAGCTGTCCGGTCACGCGCCACTGCTTGACGAACTGCGGCTGCGAGCGCTTGGCGATCAGCGCAGCGACCACACCCGAGAGCGGCACGGTGACGAGCGCGATGACCGCCAGGAGCGGCGAGATCCAGAACATCATCACCAGCACGCCGACCACCGTGAGCACGGCGTTGATGAGCTGGCTCATGGTCTGCTGCAGCGTCTGGGACAGGTTGTCGATGTCGTTCGTGACGCGGGAGAGGATCTCGCCGCGCGAGCGCCCGTCGAAGTAGCGCAGCGGGAGGCGCGCGAGCTTCGTCTCGACGTCGGACCGCATGCGGTAGGTCGTGCGCTGCACCACGTACGTCGTGATGAGGCCCTGGAGGTAGCTGAAGAGCGCAGAGCCCAGATAGACGGCCAGGACCCCGGCGAGAACGAGGGCGAGCTGCTGGAAGTCGACGCCCTCGCCGGGGACGACGCCGGGCACGCCGGCGAGCATGTCCGCGAGCTCGTTCTGCCCCTGCGCCTGCAGGCCCGCCACCGCCTCCTCCTGCGTGATCCCGGCGGGAAGCTGCATCGCCGACCACGCCCGCGAAGATGACGTTCGTCGCCTGGCCGAGGATCTTCGGCCCGAGGACGGCCAGGGTCACGCTCACCACCGACAGGACGACGACGGCGGCGAGCCACCACCGCTCGGGGCGCAGGACGCCGAGGAGGCGCCGGCCCGACACCTTGAAGTCGAGGGCCTTCTCCACCGGCATCCCGCCGCCCATCGGGCCCATCCTCGGGCCGTGCATGCGCGGCGCCCGACCCCGTCCGCCTTGCCCGCGCCACCCGCGGGGCCTCGTGTCGCGGTCACGCCGCCTCCTCCTCGGTGAGCTGGGACAGGACGATCTCGCGGTACGTCTCGTTGGTCTCCATGAGCTCGGCGTGCGTGCCCGACGCCCACGACGCGACCGTCGTCGAGCACCACGATCCGATCGGCGTGGAGGATCGTCGAGACGCGTTGGGCGACGATGACCACCGTCGCCGAGCGCGTGTGCGGCACGAGGGCAGCCCGGAGCCGTGCGTCAGTGGCGAAGTCCAGCGCCGAGAACGAGTCGTCGAAGAGGTAGATCTCGGGCTTCTTCACGAGAGCCCGGGCGATCGCCAGGCGCTGGCGCTGGCCGCCGGAGAAGTTGGTGCCCCCCTGGGCCACCGGCGACTCGAGCCCCTCCTCGAGCGCCTCGACGAACTCCGCGCGCCTGGGCCACCCGCAGGGCGTGCCACAGCTCGTCGTCGGTCGCGTCGGTCTTGCCGTAGCGGAGGTTGGAGGCGATCGTCCCGGTGAAGAGGTACGGCTGCTGCGGCACCAGGCCGATCCTCGACCACAGGAGCTGCGGGTCGAGGTCCCGGACGTCGACACCGTCGACGAGCACCCTCCCCGACGTCGCGTCGTAGAGGCGCGGGATGAGGCCGAGGAGCGTGGACTTCCCGGAGCCGGTGGACCCGATGACCGCCGTCGTCTCGCCCGCCCTGGCGTGCAGCGAGACGTCCTCGAGGACCGGGGCCTCGGCGCCGTGGTAGCTGAAGGAGACGTCGCAGAGCTCCAGGTCGCCGTGCGTGCGCAGCAGCATGACCGGCGTGGCCGGGGTGACCACGCTCGACTCGGTCTCGAGGACCTCGGAGATGCGCTCGGCGCTGACCTCGGCGCGCGGCACCATCATGAAGATCATCGACGCCATCATCACCGAGAAGAGGATCTGCATGAGGTAGCTGAGGAAGGCGACGAGCTCGCCGACCTGCATGTCCCCTGCGTCGATGCGCTGCCCGCCGAACCAGAGGACGGCGACGCTCGAGACGTTCACGATGAGCATGACGAGCGGGAACATGACCGCCATCAGGCGCCCGACCCGGATCGAGACGTCCTTCAGGTCGTCGTTGGCCGTGCCGAACCGCCGCGCCTCGGTGTCCTCGCGGACGAAGGCCCGGATCACGCGGATGCCGGTGATCTGCTCGCGCAGCACCTGGTTGATCCGGTCGATCCGCTCCTGGACCGAGCGGAACAGCGGCCGCATCGGCTGGATCAGCAGCAGGATCGAACCGAGGAGGATCGGCACCACCACGAGCAGCAGGCCCGAGAGGCGCACGTCCTCGCGCAGCGCCATGATCACGCCACCGATCATCACCATGGGCGCCGAGATCGCCATGGTCAGTGTCATGAGGACGAGCATCTGGACCTGCTGCACGTCGTTGGTGGTGCGGGTGATGAGCGAGTGGGTGCCGAACGTGCCGACCTCGCGGGCCGAGAACGTCTGGACGCGCTCGAAGACCCCGGCGCGGACGTCCCTCCCGAGGGCCATGGCGGTGCGGGCGGCGAAGTAGACCGCGACGATCGCGGCCGTCGCCTGGACGAGGGTGACGGCGAGCATGACGCCGCCGGTACGAAGGATGTACGCCGTGTCCCCCTTGGCCACGCCGTCGTCGATGATGTCCGCGTTCAGGCTGGGCAGGGTCAGGTTGCCGATGGCCTGGATCAGCTGGAGGCCGACGATCAGGGCGACGACCCCGGCGTAGGGGCGCAGGTAGGTGCGCAGCAGGCGGGCGAGCATCAGGGCTCCGTGTCGGTCGAAGGAGGGGGTGCAGTCAAAGGGCCGGGTGCAGTCGAGGGGCGGTGACGGTCGACGGCGAGGCCGCGGACCAGGCAGGAGGCGACGACGGCGGGGGGCAGGTGGGCGCCGTCGGGCAGGCCGGGCATCCGGTCGCCGAGGATGGCGGCCCGGATGAGGCCGGCGGCCTGCAGGGGGGTGACGCGGAGCAGCGCGCCGTCGGCCTCGAGGACGTCGGCGATCGCGGTGAGGAACCTCGCGTCGCGCTCCGCGGGGTCGGGCGCCCCGTGATGGGGCTGACGGCCCTCGGACGCGTCGGGGCGGTCCTTCACGAGGTCGTGGAGCGCGGTCACCAGCTGCATGACGCCGTCCATGCGGGCCGCGACGAGCTCGATCACGCACCGGATCCGGTCCTCCAGCGGGAGCGACCGGTCGATGCCGGCGAGCTCCCCGACCAGGGGCTCGGGGTCGATCGCCACGCCGACGGCGGCCCTCAGCAGGGCGCGCTTGTCGGGGAACACGCGAAAGAGCGTGCCCTCGGCGACGCCGGCCGCCTCGGCGAGCTCGCGCGTGGAGACGTGGGCGCCGCGCTCGCGCAGGAGCGGCACGGCGGCCTCGAGGATGGCCGCCCGCCGTTCGTCCGGCGGCAACGGCGCGGCGCGGCGCGGGGCGCAGTCCTCGGAGATCACCCGAGGAGTCTAAGTGAGTGAGCGCTCACTCACGGACCTCCCGTGGCCCGAACCCGCTGAGATCGTGCGCTGGGGGGTCTCAGATCTCCCGCGGCGGCGGGGGCGGCGGCTCGAACCGGGACTCCTCCGAGGCCTGCCCTCGCTCGGCGACCGCGCTGAAGGGCGTGCCGGACCTCGTGCCGGCCGTCGTCGCCTCGGACGTGGCCTCCTGGAGCTGGCTGCGGGCCTCGGCGAGCGCCTCGGCCGCCGAGGGCAGGGTGGTCTCGGGGAGGTCGTCCCCCAGCCCGGGCCCGCCGCGGCGCGGCGCGGACGGCACGCCCGTGCCGCCCGCGGGGCCCACGCCCGAGGGGCCGCCGGCCCCGCCGAAGGCCCCCGAGATCGCCCCGAGGGCCGCGGTGAACTCCGTCGGGATGACCCAGAGCTTGCTCGACGTGCCGTTCGCGATCTGGGGCAGCATCTGGAGGTACTGGTAGGCCAGCAGCTTCGGGTCGGCGTCGCCGCGGTGGATGGCGTCGAACACCTGGAGGATGGCGCGCGACTCGCCCTGGGCCCGCAGGATGGCGGACTGCGCCTGGCCCTCGGCCCGCAGGATCGCGGACTGCTTCTCGCCCTCAGCCGTGAGGATCTGGGACTGCTTGACGCCCTCCGCCGTGAGGATCGCCGCGCGGCGGTCCCGCTCGGCGCGCATCTGCTGCTCCATCGAGCCCTGGATGCTCTGCGGCGGGTCGATCGCCTTGAGCTCCACCCGGTTGACGCGGATCCCCCAGCGCCCCGTCGCCTCGTCGAGCACGCCGCGCAGCTGGCCGTTGATCTGGTCCCGGCTGGTGAGCGTCTGCTCGAGGTCCATGGAGCCGATGACGTTGCGCAGCGTGGTGACCGTGAGCTGCTCGATGCCCTGGATGTAGTTCGCGATCTCGTAGGTCGCGGCCTTCGGGTCCGTCACCTGGAAGAAGATGACGGTGTCGATGCTCACCACGAGGTTGTCCGAGGTGATGACCGGTTGCGGGGCGAACGAGACGACCTGTTCGCGCAGGTCCACGCTCGCCCGCACCCGGTCCACGAACGGGATCAGGAAGTGCAGGCCCGCGTACAGCGTGCTCTGGTACCGGCCGAGTCGTTCGACGATGAACGACACCGCTTGCGGCACGATCCGCACCGCACGCACGATCGTGACGATCACCAGGATCACCAGGAGCAGCAGGACGACCGCGGTCGCGATCGGCCCGACGTTCGACGAGTCCACGGGGGTCTCCTTCGGTCGGTTCCTCAGGTCAGGGGCGGCGCGTCGGTCGGCGCGGCGGGCTCGACGACGGCGGTCGCCCCGTCGATCCGGACGACGCGCACGGCGGAGCCGACGGGGAGGACCACGCCGTGGTCGGAGGCGCGAGCGGTCCACACCTCGCCGGCGAGCTTGATGCGCCCGGCTTGGGCGGTGACGTCGAGGAGGACGACGCCGGTGCGGCCGACATGGGCGGCCACGTTGGTCACCGTCTCGGGAACGGAACGACGGAAGGCCCGCAGGGCCCACGGCCGGACGGCGATCAGCAGCACGGTCGAGACGATGCTGAAGACGACCACCTGGCCCCAGAGCGGGGCACCCAGTGCCGCGGCGACGGCGGCTGCGAGGGCGCCGCCGGCGAACATCAGGAAGATCAGGTCGACGGCGACGACCTCGATCACGGCGAGGAGGATCGCCCCTGCGAGCCACCAGACCCACTCCACCGGCCGTCCCCACCTTCTCCTCGAGCCCTGCGGCCGCTCAGAGCGGGACGCGTGGCCAGCGTAAAGGACTGTTCAAGCGATCGGCCAGACCGGGCGCACTCAGCCGAACGCCCGGGCGCTCCAGCGCCCTCGGTGCCGCTCGACGGTCAGGTCGAGCCCGAACGTGCGCGACAGGTGCTGGGGGCTGAGGGCCTCGTCGATCGGACCCGCCGACTCGATCCGCCCGTCCCGCAGGAGCAGCGCGTGCGTGAAGCCGGGCGGGATCTCCTCGACGTGGTGGGTGACGAGGACGATCACCGGTGAGCGACGGTCGCCCGCCAGCTCCCCGAGGGCCCCGACGAGCTCCTCGCGACCCCCCAGGTCGAGGCCCGCGGCCGGCTCGTCGAGGAGCAGCAGCTCGGGGTCGCTCATGAGGGCCCGCGCGATCTGCACCCGCTTGCGCTCCCCCTCGCTGAGGGTGCCGAACAGCCGGGCGTCGAGGTGGTCGACGCCGAAGGCGGCGAGCAGGTCGTGCGCCCGCGCGACGTCCTCCTCCTCGTACTTCTCGCGCCACCGCCCGGTCACCGCATACGAGGCGGTGACGACGACGTCGAGCACGGTCTCGGAGCCGGGGATCCGGTCGGCGAGGGTCGCGCTGGACAGGCCGATCCGGGGCCGCAGCTCGAAGACGTCCACGCGCCCCAGCCGTTCGCCCAGCACGGTCGCCGTCCCGCTGGTGGGGTGCAGGTGCGCGGCGGCGATCTGCAGGATCGTGCTCTTGCCCGCGCCGTTGGGTCCGAGCATCACCCAGCGTTCGCCCTCCGCGACCCGCCAGCTCACGTGCTCGAGGAGGGTCTTCTCCCCGCGGCGCAGGCTCACGTCGGACAGCTCGAGCACGGTGGTCATGAATCCGACCCTAGGACACGTCGGGCCGCGTCCGCGCCCCCCGCGCGGCTACGGTGACGCGGTGCCCGCCCTCACGCTCCCCCGCTCCGTCCTGGCCGCACTGTGGCTCCCGCACGTCCGCGACCTCGGCGACGTCACCCGCGCCGGAAGGGCCATCACGGGCGACGACGAGCCGCACCGCGCCGTCGTCGGCCGCGCGCAGCTCAACCTGGCCGCGCTCTTCGCCCAGTGGGTCCCGGTGCGCACCGTCGCGGCCACGCTCCCCGTCCCGGGCGCGCCCGCCGGCACCCCGGCCGCGGTGTCCGCCGACGCGATCGACGCCGGCGAGTGCCTCGTGGTGACGGACGCGCGGGGAAGCTGGACCGCGGTCCCCGAGGTCCGGGCGTTCGGCAGCGCCCTCGAGCCCGGGGCCACGGTGACCTGGCACGTCACGTCGGTGCCCGACGTCGGGCCCGCCCTCGTGGCCGCCGTCGGATCGTTCACCGACGCGCGCGCGGGCCTCGCCCAGGCGCTCACGACGGCGACCGACCTCCTTGCACGCATGGACCTCGCCCGATGGCGCCCCGAGGCGGCGGACCGGATCGCCGACCTCGTCTCCACCCGGGACCCGGACTGGGACCTCCCTCGCGAGGTCGGCCCCGAACGGCTGGACGTGCTGGTCCGGGCCGCGCGACTGCTGGCGATCGTCGACCTCGCGACGGCCGACGACGGCGCGGCCGTCACGGCCTGGCAGGTCGGCCGGCGCGCCGCCGCGCTGCGGGACGTCCAAGTCGCGGCCCGGCGCGCGATGTCCGCGGCCACGCTGGTGCACCGGGACTGAGCCCACGCCCCGACGGGCGCCCGATCGGGTCGCAACCGGGGCTCCACCGGGCACCACGACGCAGAAGGGCCCGGCTCGCCAGGCGAGCCGGGCCCTTCTGCGGTCCTGGTCCGGCTACCGGCCGCGGCCGGCGAGAACGTCCTCGTAGACCTTGACCGTCCGCTCACCGATCGCGGTCCACGCGAAGTGGTCCTCGACGCGCTTGCGCGCGGCGACGCCCATCTCGGCCGCCCGCGCGGGGTCCGCCACCATGTCGTTCAGCGCGGCAGCGAGGTCCGCGACGAACCTGTCGGGGTCGATCGGCGTCCCGGTCCCGTCCTGCACCTGCTCGATCGGCACGAGGGTGCCGGTCACGCCGTCGTCGATCACCTCGGGGATGCCGCCGGTCGCGCTACCGACCACGGGGATGCCGCACGCCATGGCCTCGAGGTTGACGATGCCCAGCGGCTCGTACACCGACGGGCAGGCGAACGTGGTGCTCGCCGCGAGGACCGCGGTGAGCTTGGGCCGCGGGAGCATCTCCTCGATCCAGACCACGCCGGAGCGCTTCTCGCTCAGCCGCGCGACGGCGCCGCTGACCTCGGCCATGATCTCCTTGGTGTCCGGGGCGCCGGCGCACAGGATGATCTGCACGTCCTCCGGCAGCGACTCGACCGCCCGCAGGAAGTACGGCAGGCCCTTCTGCCGGGTGATCCGGCCGACGAAGACGACGGCGCGGCGGGTGGGGTCGATGCCGAGCGAGCGCACCGTGGCCTCGGCCTCCGCCGCGTCGGTGGGGCGGACCCAGCCCGAGAGGTCGATGCCGTTGTGGACCACCACGACCTTCTCCGGGTCCACGTTCGGGTAGGCCCGCAGGATGTCGTTCCGCATCCCGCCGCTCACCGCGATGATGCGGTCCGCACCCTCGTAGGCCGTCTTCTCGGCCCAGGAGGAGACGGAGTAGCCGCCGCCGAGCTGCTCGCGCTTCCACGGCCGCAGCGGCTCGAGGCTGTGCGCCGAGATGATGTGCGGGATGTCGTGCAGCAGGCCGGCCAGGTGACCGCCCATCACCGCGTACCAGGTGTGGGAGTGCACGAGGTCGGCGCCCGCGGAGTCCTGGGCGAACTGCAGGTCGACGCTCAGGGTGCTCAGCGCCGCGTTGGCGCCCGCCAGCTCGGCCGGCACCGCGTAGCCGGTCACTCCCGGCATGTCCTCCCGCGGGCCGTCGAAGCACCGGACCCGCACGTCGATGTGCTCCCGGAGCACCGCCGACAGCTCCGCGACGTGCACCCCCGCCCCGCCGTACACGTGCGGTGGGTACTCCCGGGTGAGCAGGTCAACTCTCATCTCGTATCACCGTGCCCTCGTTGGCTCGTCAGCTGGTCGACGCCGCACGGATCCCCAGCGATCCAGCGCACCGAATTCCTGTACCGGACGGCAGCCGCCGCCTAGTGTTCAGATCATGGCAGCCCCACGCGTCCTCGCAATCGTATTGGCCGGCGGAGAAGGGAAGCGGCTCATGCCGCTGACCGAGGACCGCGCAAAGCCGGCGGTGCCGTTCGGCGGGATCTACCGTCTGATCGACTTCGCCCTGTCCAACCTGGTGAACTCCGGGTACCTCAAGATCGTCGTCCTGACGCAGTACAAGTCCCACAGCCTCGACCGGCACATCGCCAAGACCTGGCGCATGTCCCAGCTGCTCGGCAACTACGTCGCCCCCGTCCCCGCACAGCAGCGGGTGGGCAAGCACTGGTACCTCGGCAGCGCGGACGCGATCTACCAGAGCCTCAACCTCGTCGACGACGAGCGCCCCGACATCGTCGTCATCGTCGGCGCCGACAACATCTACCGCATGGACTTCTCCCAGATGGTCGACGCGCACATCGACTCCGGTGCGCCGCTGACCGTCGCGGGCATCCGGCAGCCGCTCGCCCTCGCCGACCAGTTCGGCGTCATCCAGGCCGACACCACGGACCCGCGGCGCATCGGCGCCTTCCTCGAGAAGCCGAAGAACGCCGTCGGACTCGCCGAGTCCCCGAACGAGGTCCTCGCCTCGATGGGCAACTACGTCATGGACGCCGACGCGATGGTCGAGATCCTGACGTCCGACGCGAAGAACCCGAACTCCCGGCACGACATGGGCGGCGACCTCGTCCCCTACTTCGTCGACCGCGGCGAGGCGGCCCTGTACGACTTCTTCGAGAACGACGTCCCCGGCTCGGCCCCGCGCGACCGCGACTACTGGCGCGACGTGGGCACGCTCGACGCCTTCTACGAGGCGAACATGGACCTCATCGCCACCGAGCCCGTCTTCAACCTCTACAACGAGGACTGGCCGACCTACACGGGCTACGTCGGCCTCCCGCCGGCCAAGTTCGTCCACGCCGAGGACGGCCGCACCGGGCACGCGATCAAGTCCGTGATCTCCCCCGGGGTCGTCGTCTCCGGCGCCGAGGTCCTCACCTCGGTCATCTCCCCCGGGACCAGGCTGCACTCCTACGCCGAGGTCGAGGGCTCCGTCATCTTCGACGGTGTCGACGTCGCCCGCCGCGCGAAGGTGAAGAACGCGATCCTCGACAAGTACGTCCGGGTGCTCGAGGGCGCCACGGTCGGCGTGGACCAGGAGAAGGACCGCGCCCGCGGCTTCGAGGTCACCGAGGCCGGCGTGACGGTCGTCCCGAAGCACGCGGTCGTCGAGGCCTGACGGCTCCACCGCGAACGACGACGGCGCCCCACCCCGCAAGGGGTGGGGCGCCGTCGTCTGTGCTCAGACCGGAGACCGGATCCCGTCAGTCGTGGTGCGGTGGGACGACGACGTCGGTCAGGACGCCGCTGCCCCGCTCGAGGCGATCCCAGGCCGCGTCGATCTCCAGGACGCTGTAGGCGCCCACCGGGACCCCGACGCGCACCCGGGCGACCGCCGCGGAGTCGGAGCCCGGCCCGGCGAGCACGTAGGCCACGCCGGACATGACGGGCTCGTGGCCGACCACGAGCACCGTCCGCACCTCCTCCTGCACCCCCGCGATGGCCTCGAGCACGTCAGAGATGCCCGCGCCGTAGAGGTCCTCGGAGTACTCCACGGCCGGCCGTTCGCCGAGCGCCGTCGCCAGCAGCTCGAAGGTCTGGCGCGTCCGCACGGCGACGGAGCACAGCACGACGTCGGGCACGAGACCCGAGGCCGCGAGCCCGTGCCCGACCCCGGCGGCCTGGCGACGTCCCGTCGGGTGGAGCGTGCGCATCTGGTCCGACACGCCGCCGTGGTGCTCGGCCTTCGCGTGGCGCAGCAGGACGAGCCTGCGACCGCCGGGTGAGGGTTCGGTCACTGCCCCATGGCGTGCACGCCACCGTCGACGTGGACCATCTCGCCCGTGGTGGCCGGGAACCAGTCGGACAGCAGTGCCGCGACGGCCCGGGCGGTGGGCTCGGGGTCGTCGACGTCCCACCCGAGGGGGGCGCGGTCGGACCAGCCGTTCTCCATCTGGACAAAGCCGGGGATGTGCTTGGCCGCGGTGGTGCGGATCGGCCCCGCCGAGACGAGGTTGACCCGGATGCCGTCCGGCCCGAGGTCGCGGGCGAGGTAGCGAGAGGTCGCCTCGAACGCGGCCTTGGCGACGCCCATCCAGTCGTAGACCGGCCAGGCGAAGCGCCCGTCGAAGGTGAGGCCGACGATGCCGGAGCCCCGGGTGAGGAGCGGCTTCGTGGCCACCGCGAGCGACTTCAGCGAGAAGGCCGAGATCTCGATCGCAGTCGCGACGTCCTTCCACTCCCCCGCGAGGAAGTTCCCGCCCATGACGGACTGGGGCGCGAAGCCGATCGAGTGCACCACGCCGTCGAGGTGGTCGGTGTGCTCACGCACGCGGTCCGCGAGCGCGGCGAGGTCCTCGTCGTCCGTGACGTCGAGCTGGACCACCGGCGCCTCGGTGGGGAGGCGCCGCGCGATCGCCTGGGTGAGCCGGAGCTGGCGGCCGAAGGAGGACAGGACGACGCTCGCGCCCTCCTGCTGGGCCAGCTTCGCGACGTGGAAGGCGATGGACGTGTCCACCAGCACTCCGGTGATGAGCAGCGACTTGCCCTCGAGCAGTCCCATGGTGTGTCTCCTTGTCGGATGAGGTCTGGAGGTCGGGGGCCGAGGGCTCAGTGGCCCATGCCGAGGCCGCCGTCGACCGGGATGACGGCGCCCGAGATGTAGCCGGCGTCCGGCCCGGCGAGGAACTCGACGACGCCGGCCACCTCATCCGGCTTGGCGAAGCGCCCGGCGGGGATGGCGACCTTGTAGGCGTCCTGGCGCTCCTGCGGGAGGGCCGCGGTCATGGCGGTGTCGATGAAGCCCGGGGCCACGACGTTCGCGGTGATCCCGCGGCCGCCGAGCTCGCGCGTGATGGAGCGGGCCATGCCCACGAGCGCGGCCTTGGACGAGGAGTAGTTCACCTGGCCGGCGGTGCCGTAGAGGGCCACGACGGAGCCGATGAGGACGATCCGGCCGCGGCGCAGGCGGATCATGCCCTTGCTCGCGCGGCGGACGCACTTGAACGTGCCACCGAGGTTGACGGCGAGCACGCTGTCGAACTCGGCGTCCGTCATCCGCAGCAGGAGCTGGTCACGGGTGATGCCGGCGTTCGCGACGAGGACCTCGACCGGGCCGTTCTGCGCCTCGATCGTCTTGAACGCCGCTTCGACCGTCTCGGTGTCCGTCACGTCGCCGACGATCCCGAGGATGCCCTCCGCGGGCTCCTGGCCGCTGTGGTAGATGGTCGAGACCCTGTCACCGAGTGCGAGGAACCTCGCGGCGATCGCCGCACCGATCCCCTGATTCGCTCCGGTCACCAGCACGCTCCGCGGCTCGCTCACACGTCCTCCTTCTCAGATGGGCAGATTCCGGGCGCACGACGGCGGCAGTGCCGGCGCTCGTCCCGACGCGACGACGGTAGCGGACGTCACGCCCCCGTAGGCCCTCAGCGCGCCTGCACGTTAGCCTCGTCCGGTGAGGATCGGTCCTCGACGGGTGAGGGGCGGCGGTGACGCCGGCCGGGCTGCCAACGTCGTGCCCTCGATCACCTCCGCGCGACCACCCCTGCGCGAGGACGTCCACCGCCGGACGAGCCGCTACCTCCTGTCGATGGGTATCCGCACGGCGTGCGTCGTCCTGGCCGTCGTCACCTCGGGGTGGCTGCGCTGGGTGTTCCTCGCCGGGGCGATCCTGCTCCCCTACCTCGCCGTCGTCCTCGCCAACGCGGGCCGGGAACGATCCCGCCCGCCCGACGCCGTCCTCGACCCCCGTGCGATCACGGCCGGTCCGACGACGGAGCCGACCGCAGGACCCGGCGCACCCGAAGGAGAGGCAGACGAGCATGCAGGACCCTGAGATCCCGACCCCGCCGCCGACGCCGACGCCGGCCCGGCCGGAGCCGGACCCGCGGGGCGCCGACGTGCCCGTGTGCAGCGGCAAGGGCTGCCGGGAACCCGCCGTCTGGGCCCTGGTCTGGAACAACCCGAAGATCCACACGCCCGAGCGCCGCAAGGTGTGGCTCGCGTGCGAGGCGCACCGCGACCACCTGACGACGTTCCTCGACGCGCGCTCCTTCTTGAAGGAGGTCGTCCCCCTGAGCGAGCTCGACGTGGCCGAGTCGGCGGGATGAGCACGGCGCCCGGCACGGGGAGCGAGGCGAGGCCGTCGTACGGGTTCCTCCGGACGCGTCGCTGGCTCGGGATCATGGCCATCGGCGTGGTGGTCGCCCTGACGTGCGCGGCCCTCGGGCGCTGGCAGTGGACCCGGCACGCCGACCGGCTCGAGGCGGTCCACCGGATCGAGGCCAACTACGACTCACCCGCCGTCCGGCTGGCGGAGGTCCTGCCCGGGCCCGGCTCCGCCCTGTCCGACGACGCGGAGTGGCGGCCCGTCACGGCCGTCGGCACCTACGCCGACGGCGGCGAGGTGGTCCTGCGCACCCGCCCCGTCGCGGGCACCCCCGCGGTCCACGTCCTCGCCCCGCTCGTGGTCACCACCGCCGACGGCGAGCGGGCCGTCCTCGTGGTCGACCGCGGCTGGCTGCCCGCCGGGGCTGAGGAGACGGCCGACGGGGTGCCCGACGCCCCGACCGGCGAGGTCACCGTGCTCGCGCGGCTCCGCCCGGCCGAACGACCGACGGATCGCGTCGGACCACCGGGTCAGGTGTACTCCATCGACCCCGAGACCGTGCTCGCCGCGAGCGGCGCCCCCGACGACGTGACGGCGCTGCCGGTGCTCGACGCCTACGGCGCGCTGGTGAGCGAGGATCCTCGCCCCGAGCTCGCTCCCGCCCCCCTGCCGACCCCCGACACCGACCTGGGCTCGCACCTGTCGTACGCGTTCCAGTGGTGGGTCTTCGCAGTGGGCGCCCTCGTCGGCGTCGCCGTCCTGGCCCGGCGCGAAGCGGCGACGCTCCGGGCGCAGGAGGGCCCGCCGTCGTCGGCGACCGCGCCTCGGCGGCGCCGCGCGAGCGCCGAGGACGAGGAGGACGCCCTCATCGACGCCCAGCTCGACCCGAAGGGGGCCCCGCGGGTCGGCTGAGGGCGTGCGCGCTACTTCGCGGCGGAGCGGGTGGCCCCGCCGCGACCGCGCAACGGTGTCTCGGACTGCGCCAGGACGCCGTGCACGAACCCGTACGAACGCCCGATGTCCTGCGCGATCGACCGGATCGACTCCCCGCGCGCGTAGCGCTCGGACAGCTCCGAGCCGAGCGCGGCGCGCTGATCGCCGACGACCCGGACTCCCTTGGCAATCTTGTCCGCCACGACGTGCTCCTCGTCTCATGCCTGTACGACGGCCGGCTGGCGGCTCGGGCCCCCCACGCCAGATCCGGCCGCCCCGCGAGCGGGCGACCGGAACCTGGTTGCACCATCCAACCTGCCGGTGACCCGATGCTAGGGGTGTCCGGCCGATCCCGCGCGCCGAGCGCCGATTGGCTCGCAACGAATAGCGTTGACCTGCGACGACGCCGTCCGGCTGCGTCGGTTCATCTGAGCGGTCGCATCCCCCGGGCGGGGCCTGGCGGCCTACGCGAGCGCGATCAGCTCCGCGTAGGAGTCGTTCCAGAGGTCCTCGTCGCCGTCGGGGAGCAGGAGGACGCGCTCGGGCGAGAGCGCGGCGACCGCCCCTTCGTCGTGGGTGACGAGGACGACGGCGCCCGAGAAGGAGCGCAGGGCCCCGAGGATCTCCTGGCGGCTCGCCGGGTCGAGGTTGTTGGTCGGCTCGTCGAGGAGAAGGACGTTCGCCGAGGACACGACGAGGACGGCGAGCGCGAGGCGCGTCTTCTCCCCGCCCGACAGCACCTTGGCCGGCTTGTCGGCGTCGTCGCCGGAGAAGAGGAACGAGCCCAGGACGCTGCGGACCTGGGTGTCGGTCATGTCCGGCGCGGCCGAGCGCAGGTTCTCCACGACCGTCCGGTCGGTGTCGAGCGTCTCGTGCTCCTGCGCGTAGTAGCCGATCTTCAGGCCGTGGCCGGGCAGGACCTCGCCGGTGTCCGCGGGCTCGAGCCCCCCGAGGATGCGCAGCAGGGTCGTCTTGCCCGCGCCGTTGAGCCCGAGGACGACGACGCGGCTGCCCCGGTCGATCGCCAGGTCGACGTCGGTGAAGACCTCCTGCGATCCGTAGGACTTCGACAGGCCCTGCGCCGTCAGGGGCGTGCGCCCGCAGGGGGCCGGGTCGGGGAAGCGGAGCCGGGCCACCTTGTCGGAGGCGCGTTCGTCCTCCAGCCCGGCGAGCATCTTCTCCGCGCGGCGCGCCATGTTCTGCGCTGCGACGGCCTTGGTCGCCTTCGCGCGCATCTTGTCCGCCTGGGCCATGAGGGCCGCGGCCTTCTTCTCCGCATTGGCGCGCTCGCGCCGTCGTCGGCGCTCGTCCGCCTCGCGCTGGGTGAGGTAGGCGTCCCAGCCCAGGGTGTACAGGTCGAGCTCTGCCCGGTTCGCGTCGAGGTGGAACACCTTGTTGACCGTTGCCCGCAGCAGCTCGGCGTCGTGGCTGATGACCACGAAGCCGCCGGAGTAGGTGCGCAGGAAGTCGCGCAGCCAGGCGATCGAGTCGGCGTCGAGGTGGTTCGTGGGCTCGTCGAGCAGGAGGGTCTCGGCGTCGGAGAAGAGGATGCGGGCCAGCTCGACGCGACGGCGCTGGCCGCCCGAGAGCGTCCCGATCGGCTGCGCCAGGACCCGCGCCGGCAGGCCGAGGTTGCTCGTGATCCGCGCCGCCTCGCTCTCGGCCGCCCAGCCGCCCTGCGCGCTGAACTCGGCCTCGAGGCGGGCGTAGCGGGTCATCGCGCGCTCCTGCTCGGCGCTGTCAGCGCTGGCCATGGCGGCCTCGGCCTTGCGCATGCGCGTGGCGACGTCGGCGAGGCCCCGCGCGGAGAGCACACGGTCCCGGGCCAGCATCTCGAGATCGCCTGTGCGGGGGTCCTGCGGGAGGTAGCCGACCTCGCCCGTCCGGACCACCTGGCCGCCCGAGGGCAGGCCCTCCCCGGCGAGCACGCGGGTCAGCGTGGTCTTGCCGGCGCCGTTCCGCCCGACGAGCCCGATGCGGTCGCCGGGACCGATCTGGAACGACGTGGCCGTCAGCAGCTCACGGGCTCCGATGCGCAGCTCCACACCCTGGGCGATGATCATCTGGTGGCTCTCGGTTCGGGAGGGGTCGGGGTGCGCGAGCGAGGCGCTCAGCAGGCACGTGCCGGTCTCGGATCACGATCACCGGGCCGCACGGGACGGAGCCCGAGTCTACGGGGGCTACATTGCGCCCCATGACGTCCTCCTCGGCGGCTGCCACCCGCCCTACCTCGGTCGCGACCGACCTCGCACTCATCACGACCTTCGCGGCCTTCATCGCCGCTTGCGCCCTCCTGCCCGCCATCCCCGTCGGCGCCCTGCCCGTGCCGATCACCCTCCAGACCTTCGGCGTCGCCCTCGCCGGCACCATCCTCGGCGCCCGCCGCGGCTTCCTCGCGGTGCTGCTGTACGTCGTCGTCGGCCTCGCGGGCGCGCCCATCTTCTCCGGTGGCGCCGGGGGCCTCGCCACCATCGCCAAGCCGTCCTTCGGCTACCTCATCGCCTTCCCGCTCGCCGCGCTGCTCACGGGCTTCCTCGCCGAGCGGGTGTTCCGGTCGCGCACCTGGTCGCACGGGTGGCGCGCGTGGCTCGGCGTGTTCGGCTCCGCCACGGCCGGCAGCCTCGTGTTCATCCACCCGATCGGGATCGCCGTGCTCGGCTGGCGGCTGGGCCTGAGCCCGGCCGAGGCCATCGCCGCGGGCATCGTCTTCCTGCCGGGCGACGTCATCAAGAACGCGCTCGCCGCAAGCGTCGCGACGGCGGTGCACCGCGCCTTCCCCGACCTCATCGGCCGCTAGGCGGCATCCTCGTTCCGTGAGCAGCGAGCGCTCGGGCGTGCGATGACGACGGCGGCCATCGAGCTCCGCGAGGCGGCCGTCCGCGTCCGGACCGCAGGACCGGAGCCTGACCTGCTGACGATCCTCGAACCGACCACCCTCCGGCTGACCGAGCGGCGCGTCGGCGTCATCGGGGCGAACGGCTCCGGGAAGTCGACCTTCGCCCGGCTGCTCAACGGCCTGGTCACCCCGAGCGAGGGGCGCGTGCTCGTGGACGGGCTCGACACCGTGGCCGACGGCGCCGCCGTGCGCGCCCGGGTGGGGTTCGCCTTCACCGACCCCGACGCCCAGCTCGTCATGCCCACGGTGGCCGAGGACGTGGCGCTCTCGCTGCGCCGGCTGGGCCTGGGTCGGGCCGACCGGGCCCGGCGGGTGCACGAGGTGCTCGCGCGGTTCGGGCTGGACCATCTCGCCGAGCGCAGCGTCCACGCCCTCTCGGGCGGCCAGAAGCAGCTCCTCGCCCTCGCGGGGGTGCTGGCGACCGAGCCGGCGGTCCTCGTGTGCGACGAGCCCACGACCCTCCTCGACCTGCGCAACACGCGCGCCGTCGCCGACGTGCTCGCCCGCCTGGAGCAGCGCGTCGTCCTGGTGACCCACGACCTGGAGCTGGCGGAGCGGACCGACCGGGTGCTCGTCGTGGACCGGGCACGCGTGGTGTTCGACGGCGACCCCGCCGCGGCCGTCGCCCACTACCGGGCGCTGATGGCCGAGGAACCGGCGTCGGGGCCGCGCGCGTGAACGCCGCGGACGTCTCGCTGCTCGGGGCCTACGTGCCGGGACGGTCCTGGCTGCACCGCGCGCGCGCGGAGGCCAAGCTCGGCGGCCTGCTCGTCTTCGGCCTCGTGCTCGCCCTCGTCCCCGGGCGCGTGGGGTGGGTGGCCGGCTCGCTGGCGCTGGCCGTCGTCGTCGGCGTCGCCCTGTCCGCCCGGCTGCCCCTGGGTGTCGCGCTTCGCGCCCTGCGGGCGGTGCTGGTGCTCGGCCTGGCCGTGGCGGCGTACCAGTGGTGGCGCTCGGGGTGGGAGGTGGCCCTCGGTGTCCTGACCACGTTGCTGGCGCTGGTGCTCGCCGGGCTCGTCGTGACGATGACCACGCCGATGGACGCCACCGTGGACGTCGTCGAGCGGGCGGCCCGGCCGCTGCGCCGGTTCGGGTTGAAGCCGGAGTGGGTGGGCCTGGCCGTCGCCCTGACCCTGCGGGGGATCCCGGCGCTCGTGCAGATCGCGGCCGAGGCGCGGGAGGCGGCCCGGGCGCGGGGCCTGGAGCGGGACCCACGGGCGATCCTCGTGCCCACGGTCGTGCGGACCGTCGCCCGGGCGCGCACCACGGGCGAGGCCCTGGCGGCCAGGGGGCTCGCGGACTGATCGCCCCCTTGGCGCACTCCGGGCTCGCCTGCCTAGAGTGGACGACGGCGGGTGACCGGGGCGCGCAGACCGGCGGACGGCGATCGAGGAGGATCGATGACCTTCAACGAGAACGTGCGGATCGACCCGTCGAAGGTCCGCCGCGGGCGCCGCGGGACGGGCATCGCCGTCGGGGGCGGGCTCGGACTGATCGCCCTGTTCCTGCTGTCCCAGTTCCTCGGCGTCGACCTCACCGGCCTGGCCGGCGACCCCTCGGCGCAGCAGCAGGAAGCGGTCAGCGATCCCGCCCTCCAGGAGTGCCTCACCGGGGCGGACGCGAACGCGACCGTCGAATGCCGGATGGTGGGTGCCGCCGACGCGATCGACATCTACTGGACCGGGGAGCTGCCGACGCTCGGTGCGGAGTACCGCGCGCCCGGCTTCATGCTGTTCAGCGGATCGGTGAGCACCGGGTGCGGCAACGCGACGAGCGCCGTCGGCCCCTTCTACTGCCCGCCGGACGAGACCCTCTACATCGACACCGGCTTCTACGACGAGCTGCGGACCCGGTTCGGAGCCTCGGGCGGCCCGCTGGCGGAGATGTACGTCGTGGCACACGAGTGGGGCCACCACATCCAGAACATCACCGGGATCATGGCGCGGGCGGACCGCACGGGCACCGGCCCGACCTCGGACGCGGTGCGGCTGGAGCTCCAGGCGGACTGCTTCGCCGGTGCGTGGGCCGGAGAGGCCTCGACGACGCCGGACCCCGAGACGGGCGTGCCGTTCCTCGAGCCCATCACCGAGCAGCAGGTGGCGGATGCGCTCGACGCCGCGGCCGCCGTCGGCGACGACCGCATCCAGGCCGCCGGCACGGGCGACGTGCGGCCGGACACGTGGACCCACGGATCGGCCGACCAGCGCCGGCGCTGGTTCACCATCGGGTTCGAGCAGGGCGCAGGCGCGTGCGACACGTTCAGCGCGGCGACGCCGTAGCCCTGCACCCGCGAAGCCCGGCGGGAGTGCGCGCGCGGGCGTGGATGGGTCTGGCGGGAGCCGCGAGGAACGAGCGGCGGATGGTTGCCCGCGCGCCGCACTCCCGCCGAGCCTGGGTGACCCGAAAGGCCAAGCCCTCAGACGTTGAACCCCAGCGCCCGCAGCTGCTCCCGGCCGTCCGCGGTGATCTTCTCGGGGCCCCACGGCGGCATCCACACCCACTCGATGCGCTGCCCCGAGACCAGCCCCTCGAGCGCCTGCGCGGCCTGGTCCTCGATGACGTCGGTCAGCGGGCAGGCCGCCGACGTGAGCGTCATGTCGATCACGGCGTAGTTGTTCTGGTCGATGTGGATGCCGTAGACGAGGCCGAGGTCGACCACGTTGATCCCCAGCTCGGGGTCGATGACGTCGCGCATCGCCTCCTCGACGTCGGCGGCGTTCGTCACCGCCGACGCGGCGCCGGTCGTCTGCGGGTCGGGCGTCATGAGGTCTCCTGGGTCCCGCCGCCGGGGGCGGCGTCATCGGTCGTGGTCACGGCGCGAACGAGGGCGTCCCGCAGGGCCATCCAGCCGAGCAGGGCGCACTTGACCCGCGCCGGGTAGCGCGCGACGCCCACGAAGGCGGTCGCGTCGCCGAGGAACTCCTCCCGGTCGGCGTCGAGCGGACGCCCCCGGTTGTGCATGAGGGCGCGGAACGCCTCGGCGAGCTCGTCCGCCGTCGCGACGTCGACCCCCTCGACGAGGTCGGCGAGGACCGAGAGCGAGGCCTGGGAGATGCTGCATCCCTGGCCCTCCCAGGAGACGGCCTCGATGACGGGGCGCGGGGCGCCGTCGACCAGGTGCACGCGCAGGCGCACCTGGTCGCCGCACGTCGGGTTCACCTGGAAGGACTCCCCCGCACCGCCGTCCCGCAGGCCGTACCCGTGCCGCTCGCGCGCGTGGTCGAGAATCACCTGCTGGTAGAGCTGCTCGAGCCCGCTGGCCACGCCAGTCACCTCACCCCGAAGTAGGACCGGACGCCGGCGAGCGTCCGGGCGAAGGCGTCGATCTCCTCGTGCGTCGTGTAGACGCCGGCCGAGGCGCGCGTCGACGCGTGGGCACCCAGCCGCCGGTGGAGCGGCTGCGCGCAGTGATGGCCCACGCGGACGGCGATCCCCGCGTCGTCGAGCACCTGGCCGACGTCGTGCGGGTGCACGCCGTCCACCACGAACGAGACGGTGGCGAGCCTGTCCCGGGTGTCCGTGGGCCCGAGCACCCGCACGCCCGGGACCTCCGCGACGGCGGCGAGGAGGTGCTCGGCCAGCGACGCCTCGTGTGCCGCCACGGCCGCCATGCCCAGCTCGCCGAGGTAGTCGACGGCGGCGTGCAGGCCCACGGTCTGCGCGACCATCTGCGTGCCCGCCTCGAACCGCTGCGGCGGCGGGGCGTACGTGGTGCGCTCCATGGTCACGACCTCGACCATCGACCCGCCGGTGAGGAACGGGGGCATGAGCTCGAGGAGATGACGGCGCCCGTACAGCGCCCCGACGCCGGTCGGTCCGAGCATCTTGTGCCCGGAGAACACGGCGAAGTCGACGTCGAGCGCGCGCAGGTCCACCGGCAGGTGCGGCGCGCTCTGGCAGGCGTCCAGGAGCACCAGGGCGCCCACCTCGCGCGCGCGGGCGACGACGGCGCCCACCGGGGAGACGGCGCCGGTCACGTTGGACGCGTGGGTGAGCGCGACGAGCCGGGTGCGCTCGCCGACGACGGCGTGGAGCGGGTCGAGGTCGAGGCGCCCCTCCTCGTCGACGCCCAGCCAGCGCAGCGTGGCGCCGGTCCGGGCGGCGAGCTCCTGCCACGGGACGAGGTTCGCGTGGTGCTCCGCCTCGGTGACGACGATCTCGTCGCCGGGGCCGACGCCGAGGGCACGCCTCGCGGCCTCGCCACCCCGCCCGAGCGCCGCGTTCGACATCGCGTACGCGACGAGGTTGACGCCCTCGGTGGCGTTCTTGGTCCAGACGATCTCGTCGGGCGCCGCCCCGACGAACCGTGCCACCGCCTCGCGCGCCCCCTCGAACGCATCCGTCGCCTCCTCCGCCAGGGCGTGCGCACCCCGGTGCACGGCGGCGTTGCGGTGCAGATAGAAGTCGAGCTCGGCGTCGATCACGCACTGCGGCTTCTGGGCGGTCGCGGCCGAGTCCAGGTAGACGAGCCGCCGCCCGTCGCGCACGGTGCGCTCGAGCAGCGGGAAGTCAGCCCTGACCGCGGCCAGCTCGGCAGCGGTCAGCGCCGGTCCGGGTGGGGCGGCCACGGTGGCCGCCCCACCCGGCGCGGGAGCGCTGGAGGACATGACGTCAGACCTTGGCGGCGAGGAACCGGTCGTAGCCCTCGGCCTCGAGACGGTCGGCCAGCTCGGGACCGCCCTCCTCGGCGATGCGGCCGTCGACGAACACGTGGACGAAGTCCGGGCGGATGTACTTGAGGATCCGCGTGTAGTGGGTGATGAGGAGCACGCCGACATCGGTCGAGGCCAGCGAGCGGTTCACTCCCTCGGAGACCACGCGCAGCGCGTCGACGTCCAGGCCCGAGTCGGTCTCGTCGAGGATCGCGAACCTCGGCTTGAGGAGCTCCATCTGGAGGATCTCGTGGCGCTTCTTCTCGCCGCCCGAGAAGCCCTCGTTGACGTTGCGCTCGGCGAAGGCCGAGTCCATGCGCAGGCGGTCCATCGCCGTGCGGACCTCGCCGACCCACTGGCGCAGCTTCGGCGCCTGTCCGTCGATCGCGGTCTTCGCGGTGCGGAGGAAGTTCGCCACGGTCACGCCCGGCACCTCGACCGGGTACTGCATGGCGAGGAAGAGGCCGGCGCGGGCGCGCTCGTCGACGCTCATGGCGAGGACGTCCTCGCCGTCGAGCAGCACCTCGCCCGAGGTGACCTCGTACTTGGGGTGGCCGGCGACGGAGTAGGCGAGCGTCGACTTGCCCGAACCGTTGGGGCCCATGAGGGCGTGGGTCTCGCCGCTGCGCACGGTGAGGTCGACGCCGCGCAGGATCGGCTTGGCGCCGTCGGCGGTCTCGACGCTGACGTGGAGGTCGCGGATCTCGAGGGTGGACATGCTCAATCAGTTCCTTCGGCTCGGGGTGAGGGTCGACGGCGCGGGGACCGGTGCGTCGACGTCGACCAGGACGACGTCGCCCTCGATCGTCACGGGGTAGACGGGGACGGGACGGACGGCAGGCAGGCTGAGCGGCGCTCCGGTCCGCAGGTCGAACCGCGACCCGTGGAGCCAGCACTCGAGGGTGCAGCCGTCCACCTCGCCGTCGGACAGGGACACCTGCCCGTGGGAGCAGATGTCGGAGACCGCGTGGAACTCCCGCTCGGACGTCCGCACGAGAGCCACCTCGACGAGGCCGCCGTCCGCGGCGTCGAGCTCGAGGCGCAGGGCCTCCCCGACGGCCAGGTCCTCCACCCGGCAGGCGGTCTGGGCGCTCATCAGGACACGTCCTCCTCGGTCGCGCTGCCGAGGGTCGCCTCCAGCTCGGCCTCGATCGCCGCCATCAGCCGCTCCTGGATGCTCGGCACCCCGATCTGGCCGATGAGCTGCGCGAAGAAGCCGCGCACGACGAGGCGCCGGGCGGCGTCCTCGTGGATGCCGCGGGAGCGCAGGTAGAACAGCTGCTCGTCGTCGAAGCGACCCGTCGCGCTCGCGTGCCCGGCCCCCTCGATCTCGCCGGTCTCGATCTCGAGGTTCGGCACGGAGTCGGCGCGGGCGCCGTCGGTGAGCACGAGGTTCCGGTTGAGCTCGTAGGTGTCCGTGCCGGTCGCCTCGTGGCGGATGAGCACGTCGCCGACCCACACCGTGTGCGCGCCGGCGCCCTGGAGCGCCCCCTTGTAGGTGACGCGGCTGCGGCAGTCCGGCACGGCGTGGTCGATGAAGAGCCGGTGCTCCTGGTGCTGCCCGGCGTCGGCGTAGTAGAGGCCGAGCATCTCGACGCTCCCGCCGGGGGCCGTGAAGGTCGCCTCGGGGGTGATGCGGACGACGTCGCCGCCGAGGGTCACCACGATGTGCTTGAGGGTCGCGTCGCGGCCGAGGACCGCGCGGTGGTCCGCGGCGTGCACGGCGCCGTCGGCCCAGTCCTGGACCGACAGCACCGTGAGGTGGGCGCCGTCGCCGACGACGATCTCCACCGTCTGCGCGAGCTCGCCGGGTCCCGAGTGGTCGAGGACCACGATCGCCTCGCTGAGCGGCTCGGCCTCGATGAGCACGTGGGCGGCCGCGGCGCCGTCGGCCCGGCCGCGCACCGCGACCGTGGTCTCGGCCGGGGCGACGACGCCCCGCGGGACCGTCACGACGAGGGCGTCGGGGACGCTCGCCCAGGCGGCCACGGAGGTGCGGTCGCCCGGGACGCCGGCGCGGCCGAGCCGGGCGTCCCCACGCGGGACCCGCTCGACCCGGACACCCTCGGCGGCGCTGACCTCGACGTCGGGGGCCGGGCCGGTCAGCAGCCCGGCGAACAGGCCCTGGAGACGCCCGATCGGCGAGAACCGCCAGTCCTCCTCGCGCCCGGTGGGCACGGGGAAGTCGGCGAGGGCGAACGACGTCGCCCGGTCGGCGCGCGAGGACTGCGGGGCGCCCGAGCGGGCCCGCGCCGGGGCCTGGCCGTGGGTGTGCGCGCCGTCGGCGACGGCGCGGGTGTGGTCGGTCGAGAGCGAGCGTGCGGCGTCCACCGGCGCGACGTCGGTCTCGGAAGACAGGGTGGGCATCAGCCGACGGCCCCTTCCATCTGCAGTTCGATGAGCTTGTTGAGCTCGAGGGCGTACTCCATGGGCAGCTCGCGCGCGATGGGCTCGATGAAGCCGCGCACGATCATCGCCATGGCCTCCGTCTCGGGCATGCCGCGGGACATGAGGTAGAACAGCTGCTCCTCGCTCACCTTCGAGACCGTGGCCTCGTGGCCCATGCTCGACGTCGTCCTCGCGGATGTCGACGTAGGGGTAGGTGTCGGAGCGCGAGATCTGGTCGACCAGCAGCGCGTCGCACAGCACGTTGGACTTGGAGTGCTGGGCGCCCTCGAGGACCTGGACGAGGCCGCGGTAGGAGGCCCGCCCGCCGCCACGGGCGACGGACTTCGAGACGATGGACGACGACGTGTGCGGGGCCAGGTGGACCATCTTCGCCCCGGCGTCCTGGTGCTGGCCCGCGCCGGCGAAGGCGATGGAGAGCGTCTCGCCGCGCGCGTGCTCGCCCATGAGGTAGATCGGCCGGGTACTTCATCGTCACCTTGGAGCCGATGTTGCCGTCGATCCACTCCATCGTGGCGCCCTCGGCGGCCGTCGCCCGCTTGGTGACGAGGTTGTAGACGTTGTTCGACCAGTTCTGGATGGTCGTGTAGCGGACGCGGGCGTTCTTCTTCACGATGATCTCGACGACCGCGCGAGTGCAGCGAGTCGGTCGAGTAGATGGGCGCCGTACAGCCCTCGACGTAGTGCACGTACGAGCCCTCGTCGGCGATGATCAGCGTCCGCTCGAACTGGCCCATGTTCTCGGTGTTGATCCGGAAGTAGGCCTGCAGCGGGATGTCGACGTGCACGCCCGGCGGCACGTAGACGAACGACCCGCCCGACCACACGGCCGTGTTGAGCGCGGCGAACTTGTTGTCGCCGGCGCGGGATGACGGTGCCGAAGTACTCCTGAAGATCTCGGGGTGCTCGCGCAGCGCCGTGTCGGTGTCGAGGAAGATCACGCCCTGCGGCCTCGAGGTCCTCGCGGATCTGGTGGTAGACCACCTCGGACTCGTACTGGGCGGCGACGCCCGCGACGAGGCGCTGCTTCTCCGCCTCGGGGATGCCCAGCCGGTCGTACGTGTTCTTGATGTCCTCGGGCAGCTCCTCCCACGAGGTCGCCTGCTTCTCGGTGGAGCGCACGAAGTACTTGATGTTGTCGAAGTCGATCCCGGAGAGGTCGGCGCCCCAGGTGGGCATGGGCTTCTTCTCGAAGCAGCCGCAGGCCCTTGAGGCGCATCTTCGAGCATCCACTCGGGCTCGTTCTTGAGCGCGGAGATGTTGCGCACGACGGCCTCGTCGAGCCCGCGCTGCGCGCTCATGCCCGGCGGCGTCGGAGTCGTGCCAGCCGTAGCCGTACGTGCCGATCGAGGCGATCGTCTCTTCCTGGGTCATCGCGGGGGCCGCGCCGGCGGCGCCGGCCGGAGTCGCGCGTGCGACCTCCGCCGCCTCCGCGACCTGCTGGGTCGGTGTGGTCATCTCGGTCCTTCCGCGGGGGTCGGGCTGACGGGGATCGTGTCGGGTGGTGGTGCTGAGATGCCGGTCGGCACGTTCGTGGTGCACACGTGGCCACCGCCGGCCAGGGTGGACAGGCGCTGCACATGGACGCCGAGCAGGCGCGAGAACGTCTGGGTCTCCGCCTCGCAGAGCTGCGGGAACGCGGCCGCCACGTGCCCGACCGGGCAGTGGCCCTGGCACAGCTGGAGCATGCGGGTGCCTGCCACGGGGCGGGTGGTCGCCTCGTACCCGTCGTCCGCGAGCAGCCGCGCGAGCGTCTGCGCACGCGCCACAGGGTCCGGCCCTGCGGCCTCGACGGCCGCGGCGTAGCGTCGTTCGAGGTCCGCCGAGCGCTCCCGGGCGAAGCCCGCGAGTGCGCCGTCGCCCGCGACCTCGGTGAGGTAGCCGAGCACCCGGACCGCGAGCGCGGCGTACGCCGACGGCAGGCTCTCGTGGGCGCTCTCGGTCGCGACGTAGCACCGGGCCGGGCGTCCGCGGCCGCGCTTGGCCGAACCGGGAGCCTGACGCGCGACGATCTGGCCGTCGGACTCCAGCGCGGCCAGGTGCCGACGGACGGCGGGTGGGGTGAGGTTCAGGGCGCTCGCCAGGTCTCCGGCGGCCACGGGCCCCTGCGCCACGATGAGGTGGAGCACCTGCTCGCGCGTCGAGGAGTCCTGGTCGAGCGCCTCGACGGGGAGCCCGCCGTCGGCTCGCACCTGTGGTGCGTTCGTCGTCGTCGTCATGCGGGCACCTCCCCACCTCGCGCCGTCACGGGACCCGCTCCCGGGTTTAGGAAACATCCTCGTTGCACAAATGCTTCCGCGCAAGGAAGGTGCACCTCACTCGGCCCTCCCCTGCCGCCCCGCCGCGCCCGGCGACCACGTCGGGACCTGCACGTCGGGACCTGCACGTCGGGACCTAGACTCACCGCGTGCCAGCCCCCGCCGTCGAGATCGTCGACCTGGTGATGTCGTACGGCGACGTCCGGGCGGTGGACGGGCTCTCCCTCGTCGCCGAGGCGGGCCGCGTCACCGCGGTCCTCGGCCCGAACGGTGCGGGCAAGACGACGGCGATCGAGTGCTGCGAGGGCCTGCGCATCCCGGACGCGGGCCAGATCCGGGTGATCGGGCTCGACCCGGTCCGGCACGCGGAGCAGGTCCGCGCCCGGATCGGGGTCATGCTCCAGGACGGCGGGCTGCCCAGCGGTGCGCCCGCGCTCGCCTGCCTGCGGCACGTCGCCGCCATGTACGCCCGGCCCCGCGACGTCGAGGAGCTCACGGCGCGCCTCGGCCTCGCCGCCTTCGCCCGGACCACCGTGCGGCGGCTCTCCGGCGGCCAGCGCCAGCGCCTGGCCCTGGCGTGCGCCGTCGTCGGCCGCCCGGAGGTCGCCTTCCTCGACGAGCCCACGGCCGGGCTCGACCCCCAGGGGCGGCACGCGGTGTGGGACCTCGTCACCGAGCTGCGCTCCGACGGCGTCGCGGTGGTCCTCACCACCCACCTCATGGAGGAGGCGGAGACCCTCGCGGACGCCGTCGCCATCGTGGACCACGGGCGCGTCATCGCCGAGGGCTCCCCCACGAGCCTGAGGACCGCCGGCGGCGCGGGCGGCCTGCGGTTCGCCGGACCCCCCGGCCTGGCCGAGGCGATGACCCGCGACCTGGGCGACGTCGTCGTCAGCGAGGTCGCTCCCGGGGCCTACGTCGCGTCGTCGTCCTCCCCCGGTGGCGAGGACGACGACGCCGCGACCGCCTCGCGTATCGCCGCGCTCAGCGCGTGGGGGGCCCGACGCGGCGCCCTGCTCACGGGCTTCGCCGCGGGTGCGCGCACCCTGGAGGACGTGTTCCTCGACCTGACGGGACGGGACCTTCGGTGAGCGCCGAGGTCAGGGCACCCGGCGCCGGCACTCCCGCCGGACCGAACGCGGCGCCGGCGGCGCGGCGCGTCCTCGCCCAGGCACGGTTCGAGGCCGCCACCCTCCTGCGCAACGGCGAACAGCTCCTGCTCGTCGCGATCCTGCCCGTGCTCCTCCTTTTCGGGCTGACCCGCTCGGAGCTCGTCGCGATCGAGACGGGCGGGGCGAGCCGCATCGACGTCGTCGCCCCCGGGGTGATCGCACTGGCCGTCATGAGCACGGCCTTCACGTCCCAAGCCATCGCCACGGCCTTCGACCGGCGCGCGGGCGTGCTCCGGCTCATGGCGACCACCCCCCTGGGGCGCGGCGGGCTCCTCACGGGGAAGGTGCTGGCGGTGCTGGCGGTCGAGGTGCTCCAGGTGCTGCTCATCGGCGGCGTCGCCCTGGGCCTGGGCTGGGCCCCCGACCCGGCGGGCATCCCGCTCGCTCTCCTGGCCATCGCCCTCGGCACGGCGGCGTTCACGGGTCTCGCCCTGCTCATGGCCGGCACCATGCGCGCGGAGGCCGTGCTCGCCGGCGCGAACCTCGTGTGGGTGCTCCTCCTGGTCGGGGGCGGCGTCGTCATCCCCCCTGACCAGATGCCCGGCCCGCTGGGCTCCCTCGCGCTGCTCCTGCCCTCCGGCGCGCTCGCGGAGCTGCTCCGCGTCGCGCTCGGGGGGACGGCGTCGACCGAGGCCTCGGGCGTCGTCGGGCTCCTCCTCGTCCTGACGGCCTGGGCCGTGGCGACGCCCCTGGCGGCGCGTCGCTTCTTCCGCTGGTCCTGAAGGCGTGCCCCGGCGGCTGCGTTCCGCGCGAGCGATTACCGTGGAGCCCGTGGCCTCCCCCGTCTCCCCCGCCTCGCTGCCTCCGACGGCTCCGTCCGCCCAGATCGTCGCCGCGACGCCGCGCCGCGGAGCACGGCTGACCCACGCCTTCCTCGTGGCGAACCTCGTCGGCCAGATCCTCATCGTCGTGACGGGCGGCGCCGTCCGCCTCACCGGCTCGGGGCTCGGGTGCTCCACCTGGCCCCAGTGCGAGCCCGGCAGCTTCACGCCGGCCTTCCACGAGGCCCTGTCCATCCACCCGTACGTGGAGTTCGGCAACAGGCTCGTCTCGGTCGTGCTGACCGTGATCGCGATCGTCGTCGCCGCCCGGGTGGGTCTCGACCGCTCCCGGTCGCGCTCCTTCCGGGTCCTCGGGTTCGTCCCACTGCTCGGTGTGCTGGCGCAGGCCGTGATCGGCGGGCTGTCCGTCCTGGGTGACCTCCACCCCGCGCTCGTCGGGGTGCACCTCCTCGCCTCGATGGCACTGATCTCCGCCTCGACCGTCCTCCTGGAGCGGTTCTCCACGGGCGACGGCCCCGCCCGCCCGGTGGTGAACGCGCGCGTGCTCGCCCTCGGCCGGGCGCTCGTGGTCGCGGCCGTCCTCGTGCTCGCCCTCGGCGTCGTCGTCACCGGGGCGGGCCCGCACTCCGGCGACGAGACGACGGGTTACCGCTTCGCCGTCGACCCCTACGTCATGGCGCGCATCCACGCCCTCGCGGTGTGGGTCTTCGTGGCGATCGGCATCGGGATGCTGGTCGCGACGCGACGCGGCCCGGCCCGCCTGCGCCGCCGGCTCTGGGTCCTGGCGGGCGTCACGGCCGCCCAGGGCCTCATCGGCTACGTGCAGCTGTTCACCGGGCTGCCCGAGGTGCTGGTGGGCGCCCACATGCTGGGGGCAGCGCTGCTCACGACCGCGACGACGTACGTCTACCTGGGCCTGCGCGAGCGGGCCTGAGTCGGGCGGGGGAATTCCCGCTCGCACCGTGTCGGTGGTGCTGCGTACTCTCACGCCGTGACCAAAGTCCTACCACCCGCCCACGACCACACTCCACCCGAAGCGGCCATCGTCGCGCGAGGCCTGGTGAAGCGCTACGGCGACGTCACGGCGTTGGCCGGCGTCGACCTCACCGTGCCCCAGGGCACCGTCCTGGGCCTTCTCGGCCCGAACGGCGCAGGCAAGACCACCACGGTCCGCATCCTCACCACCCTCCTGCGCCCTGACGAGGGCGAGGCGCACGTGGCCGGCGTGGACGTGATCGCCGACCCGGCCGGCGTCCGACGCCGGATCGGGCTGTCCGGTCAGTACGCCGCCGTCGACGAGTACCTCACCGGGTACGAGAACCTCGAGATGATCGGCCGGCTCTACCACCTCGGGCGCACCCGCAGCCGGGAGCGCGCCCGGGAGCTGCTCGCGCGGTTCCGGCTCGAGGACGCGGCGAACCGCCCCACGCGCACCTACTCGGGCGGCATGCGCCGTCGCCTGGACCTCGCGGGAGCCCTCGTGGCCAACCCGCCGGTCCTCTTCCTCGACGAGCCGACCACCGGCCTCGACCCGCGAGGCCGCACGGACATGTGGGACGTGATCCGCGGCCTCGTCGCCGAGGGCACCACGCTGCTGCTCACCACCCAGTACCTCGAGGAGGCCGACCTCCTGGCGGACGAGATCGTGGTCATCGACAAGGGCCGGGTCATCGCGCAGGGCACCGCGGACGAACTCAAGCGCCAGGTCGGCGGCGAGCGTCTCGAGATCACCGTGTCCGACGGCGCCCGGGTCGAGGAGGCGCGGGCACTCCTCGTGCCGCTCGGGCACGGCGCGCCGAGCGTCGACGCCGACCGTCGCGCGCTCGCCATGACCGTCACCGGAGGAGCCGCCGTGCTCACCGACGCGCTCCGCCGCCTCGACGGCGCGGGGATCGCCATCGACGACGTCGGTCTGCACCGACCGACGCTCGACGACGTCTTCCTCAGCTTGACGGGGAGCACCACCGCCCCGGCCGACTCCGGTGAGGAGGCCGCGGCATGAGGGTCCCCTCGGTCATCGCCGATGCCCATGTGGTGGCGAAGCGCAACGTCATCAAGATCAAACGGGTCCCGGACCTCCTGGTCTTCACCACGCTCTCGCCGATCATGTTCGTGCTCCTGTTCTCGTTCGTGTTCGGCGGCGCGATCGACTCGGAGAGCGGGGGCGCGGCCTACCGCGAGTTCCTCATCGCGGGGATCTTCGCCCAGACGGTGGTCTTCGGCTCCACGATCACCGGCGTCGCCCTCGCCGAGGACGTCAAGAAGGGCATCATCGACCGCTTCCGGTCGCTGCCCATGGCCCCGTCGGCCGTACTCACGGGCCGCACGCTGTCGGACGTCATCAACAACGTCCTCGTGCTGGCCGTGATGTCGCTGACAGGTCTGCTCGTCGGCTGGCGCATCAACACCTCGGCCGTCGAGGCACTCGCGGGGTACGCCCTCCTCCTGCTCTTCGCGTACGCGATCTCGTGGATCATGGCGTGGATCGGCATGCTGGCGCCCAGCCCCGAGGTCGTGAACAACGCCTCGTTCGTGGTGATCTTCCCGCTGACCTTCGTGGCGAACACCTTCGTCCCGCTGGAGACCCTCCCGCCGGCGCTCCAGACGTTCGCCGAGTGGAACCCGGTGTCCGCCGTCACCCAGGCTGCACGCGAGCTCTTCGGGAACATCCCGCCAGGGGTGCCCGAGCCGACGGCCTGGCCGCTGCAGAACCCGGTTCTCTACACGATGCTCTGGGTCGTCGGGCTCCTGGTCGTCTTCATCCCGGTCGCGAACCTGCAGTACCGCAAGGCGACCAGCCGCTGAGCGCTCGCCCCTGGCTGCGCCGGACCGACCGGTTCAGCGCAGCCAGGGCGCGCCGACCGGCCGCAGCGTGGCCCACCCGAGCGCCCGCGCCTGCGCGGCCGCGAGGATGCCGACCACCGCGGATCACCCCCGCTCGCCCGGGGACGGCGCGACGGTGACCTGGAGCGGCCCGGTGGTCTGGGGATCACCCCCGCTCGCGCGGGGACGGCTCCCAGGTCGTCGACGTCCGCGTCCGCAAGCGCGGATCACCCCCGCTCGCGCGGGGACGGCTCCAACGACCGAATCCTCGACGAGTCCCCCACGGGATCACCCCCGCTCGCGCGGGGACGGCACCTACACCCAGGCCGAGATGGCCGCCGCGATGGGATCACCCCCGCTCGCGCGGGGACGGCCTGGCGCTTCGTATCGGCGCCGACGCACTTTTGTTGCGGGTCGGATCACCCCCGCTCGCGCGGGGACGGCGCGCTGTCGCCCCTCGGGGTCGTGACCCGCCTGGGATCACCCCCGCTCGCGCGGGGACGGCGGCCGTGAGGCCCTGGTGCAGGCCGCGATTGGGGGATCACCCCCGCTCGCGCGGGGACGGCGTCCGCATGGCCGCGGCATCCGACGAGGCACTCGGATCACCCCCGCTCGCGCGGGGACGGCCCCTCGGGCAGGACGGGCGCCCACTCGAGGACCGGATCACCCCCGCTCGCGCGGGGACGGCGAAGGCGAGGACGTCGGCGCGCAGGGTCATGACGGATCACCCCCGCTCGCGCGGGGACGGCCCTGAAGACGATGCTTCAGCGGCTGTCGGCGCCGGATCACCCCCGCTCGCGCGGGGACGGCCACGTCGTGCGTCGCGGCGGGCTCGTCCTGACGGGATCACCCCCGCTCGCGCGGGGACGGCGCCACCGACTTCGCCGGCCGCACACGGGGCGGTGGATCACCCCCGCTCGCGCGGGGACGGCGGCCCGGGCCGGAGGCTGCCCCAACTCGACGAAGGATCACCCCCGCTCGCGCGGGGACGGCTGTTCTGCGGTGACGCTAAGAACACGGGTGTTGGGATCACCCCCGCTCGCGCGGGGACGGCTCGTCGACGACCTCCCCGAAGACGTCGGCCGCGGGATCACCCCCGCTCGCGCGGGGACGGCCACGACACCGACCCGCCGGAGGGGACCGTGACGGGATCACCCCCGCTCGCGCGGGGACGGCGACCCCGACGCCCCGGCCACGAGAGTGACCTTGGGATCACCCCCGCTCGCGCGGGGACGGCGGGAGCCACAGGGGGAGCGGGCGGTACAGGCGGGGATCACCCCCGCTCGCGCGGGGACGGCCTCGTTCGGACGTGCTCACCGTAGACCTCCTCGCGGATCACCCCCGCTCGCGCGGGGACGGCGACCCCGAGGATGCGATCGGGGAAGGGGCCCCGGGATCACCCCCGCTCGCGCGGGGACGGCGGGGACCCAGACCGCCTCGGCCTGCACTCCCTCGGATCACCCCCGCTCGCGCGGGGACGGCCTGGTCCTTGGAGGGCTGACGGAGGGGCTCAGGCGGATCACCCCCGCTCGCGCGGGGACGGCTCGTCGAACCCCGTCTTGCGCGCCAGCTCCGAGGGATCACCCCCGCTCGCGCGGGGACGGCTCCACCATCTCCACCCGCGCCGACAGCGTGCGGGGATCACCCCCGCTCGCGCGGGGACGGCGGGGTGACGGTCGGCACGGCCGGGGGTGCGGCGGGATCACCCCCGCTCGCGCGGGGACGGCCTGTGGGACTCCCTGGTGCGGCCGGGGACCGACGGATCACCCCCGCTCGCGCGGGGACGGCCGCCCCGGGGCCGGTGCGCTGATCACGTTGCCGGGATCACCCCCGCTCGCGCGGGGACGGCGAGCGGGTGCTCACGCCGTCGAACACCGCTTCGGGATCACCCCCGCTCGCGCGGGGACGGCTCTGTGATGACGCCAGCCGCGTCGACGCCCGTCGGATCACCCCCGCTCGCGCGGGGACGGCCTGACTGTGCCGGTGGACTCGGGATCGGTGGAGGGATCACCCCCGCTCGCGCGGGGACGGCCTCACGGTGCCCGTGGACTCAGGGAGCGTGGAGGGATCACCCCCGCTCGCGCGGGGACGGCGGGAGCCACAGGGGGAGCTGGCGGTAGAGCCGGGGATCACCCCCGCTCGCGCGGGGACGGCCGCGGCGGGCGCGCCGAGCAGCGCTCCGGGGGATCACCCCCGCTCGCGCGGGGACGGCTCCCGGATCCACTGCCACGCCACGCCGGCCGCGGGATCACCCCCGCTCGCGCGGGGACGGCGGCCCGCCGTCCGCAGACCCCGGGAGATGCCCGGGATCACCCCCGCTCGCGCGGGGACGGCATCTGCGCCACGGTGTTGCCGCCGACGCCGCCGGGATCACCCCCGCTCGCGCGGGGACGGCGGTCCGACAATCTCATAATCCATCGGTCGCGGGGGATCACCCCCGCTCGCGCGGGGACGGCGTGCTCGCCCCGGGTGATGTGCAGGTCATCCCGGGATCACCCCCGCTCGCGCGGGGACGGCGCGAAGGCGGGTGACCTGCTCGACGAGGCTGAGGGATCACCCCCGCTCGCGCGGGGACGGCGTCGTGGGCTTGCAGATGGTCGTGTTCTTCACCGGATCACCCCCGCTCGCGCGGGGACGGCGTGACGACCTTCCCGCCGATGTCCACCGTGACCGGATCACCCCCGCTCGCGCGGGGACGGCAAGACGGCGGCGTGGTGGCACGCGCCGGCCCGGGGATCACCCCCGCTCGCGCGGGGACGGCGTGGACTGGTTCAAGAACGGCGTGGACGCAGCGGGATCACCCCCGCTCGCGCGGGGACGGCTCCCTGTTCGGGTTCGGGTCGGGCGGCACGGAGGGATCACCCCCGCTCGCGCGGGGACGGCCGGTAGGACGCCCCGGACGTCTTCGGGGAGACCGGATCACCCCCGCTCGCGCGGGGACGGCTTCATGGACACCCTGACCCAGGGCATCGAACCGGGATCACCCCCGCTCGCGCGGGGACGGCGGCACCGCCGTCACGGTCGACCAGTTCTGTGAGGGATCACCCCCGCTCGCGCGGGGACGGCGTGATCTGGGCGGCGGCGACGCGCTGGCCGACCGGATCACCCCCGCTCGCGCGGGGACGGCGCGTACATCCACCCGGGTGAGACGTCGGCGTACGGATCACCCCCGCTCGCGCGGGGACGGCTCCAGCGGCACGTACTCGGTCGAGCTCGAGTGGGGATCACCCCCGCTCGCGCGGGGACGGCACGGTCGGGTCTAGAGCGGCCTCGATCAGTCCGGGATCACCCCCGCTCGCGCGGGGACGGCGGCTTCCCGCCGCGCGGCGGGATCGGGGCGTCGGGATCACCCCCGCTCGCGCGGGGACGGCCTGAATTGGCAGCACTGCCACCGGATGACCTACGGATCACCCCCGCTCGCGCGGGGACGGCAAGTTCCAGGCGCCGAGTCGACCCATCGAGAACGGATCACCCCCGCTCGCGCGGGGACGGCGTGCCCTGCACCACGCCGTTGACGTAGGCGAGGGGATCACCCCCGCTCGCGCGGGGACGGCAGGCCCCGCTGCCCGGTCGGCAGGCCGTCACCGGGATCACCCCCGCTCGCGCGGGGACGGCTGGTTTCCGGCGATCACGCCATTCGATGACGTGGGATCACCCCCGCTCGCGCGGGGACGGCCTGCCCGGGCTTTCGTCCACGTATGTCCGGGTGGGATCACCCCCGCTCGCGCGGGGACGGCAGCCGCCTGAGCGCCTGACCGGTGGTCATCGTCGGATCACCCCCGCTCGCGCGGGGACGGCCCTTGTGTCTGCGTCGAAGGCCCGAAGAACGCAGGATCACCCCCGCTCGCGCGGGGACGGCCTGAGGTCCAGGATGCCCGTGGTGCCAGCCTGGGGATCACCCCCGCTCGCGCGGGGACGGCAGCGACGTCATCTACGTCGAGGTGATCAGGGCGGGATCACCCCCGCTCGCGCGGGGACGGCACCCTCAACGACGTCCTCGCCTGGGGCAACCGCGGATCACCCCCGCTCGCGCGGGGACGGCCTCCAGCGGCATCCCGAGCGCGTCCGCGAGGCGGGATCACCCCGCTCGCGCGGGGACGGCACCGCCGTCGTGATCGCCGCCACCAGCGCCGCCGGATCACCCCCGCTCGCGCGGGGACGGCACGACGGGCGCGCAGTGGGTGGCGGACGCCTTCGGATCACCCCCGCTCGCGCGGGGACGGCGACTTCACCGACGCCGGGTCCACGGGTGCGAACGGATCACCCCCGCTCGCGCGGGGACGGCGCCGCGATGGCGAGCACCACCAGGCCGATCGGGGGATCACCCCCGCTCGCGCGGGGACGGCCGCGCCTTCTCCTGCGCCCCACCCTGGGAGGAGGGATCACCCCCGCTCGCGCGGGGACGGCGTGGAGGCGTCGCACGCTGAGGTGGCGAACCCGGGATCACCCCCGCTCGCGCGGGGACGGCGCGAACTGGCGATCGCTGGAGAACGGGCGCCTGGGATCACCCCCGCTCGCGCGGGGACGGCCGATGGTCACGACGTCTGACAATCCCGGGCCATGGATCACCCCCGCTCGCGCGGGGACGGCGTTGCGGGGCCGGTCATCGGCATGGGGGTCGTGGGATCACCCCCGCTCGCGCGGGGACGGCGCCTCAGGCTGTTGCTGGGTCATGAACGTCCCCGGGATCACCCCCGCTCGCGCGGGGACGGCGCAGCCGAGTCCTGGGTCGGTGTCGCTCACGCCGGATCACCCCCGCTCGCGCGGGGACGGCAGGGGCACGAACCGGCGCTGGTAGGTGCGGGACGGATCACCCCCGCTCGCGCGGGGACGGCGACGGCAACGGCACGACCCGCTCACGCCCACCCGGATCACCCCCGCTCGCGCGGGGACGGCGTTCCGTGAGGAACCCGCCGAGGCCATCACCACCGGATCACCCCCGCTCGCGCGGGGACGGCGTGCCACCGGTGAGGGTGAGGATCTCGTCGAACGGGTCACCCCCGCTCGCGCGGGGACGGCGGGTACTTGCAGCCGCAGCACGCGGGCGTGAACGGATCACCCCCGCTCGCGCGGGGACGGCTCCCTGATCCACTGCCACGCCACGCCAGCCGCGGGATCACCCCCGCTCGCGCGGGGACGGCCAGCTGGGCTTGTCGGGTGAGCAGGCGATGGGCGGATCACCCCCGCTCGCGCGGGGACGGCATCGGCGGCTGGTGGGGCCCCAACGCCGCGACCGGATCACCCCCGCTCGCGCGGGGACGGCTGGGGCCCCGACGAGCCCGCGCCCCGCGTGGTGGGATCACCCCCGCTCGCGCGGGGACGGCGGACCTGAACGTCTACGAGGACGACCTCGGCTTCGGATCACCCCCGCTCGCGCGGGGACGGCTCGAACCCGGCGGTTGCGTCCGGGACGAGCCCGGGATCACCCCCGCTCGCGCGGGGACGGCGTCCAGGTCAACGGCAAGAAGAGCCTGGACCTGGGATCACCCCCGCTCGCGCGGGGACGGCTGGTACTCCTCCGGGGGCAGGGTCTCCGGCTGCGGATCACCCCCGCTCGCGCGGGGACGGCGGGGCCCGCAACCTCGTCGTGACGGTCGCGGACGGATCACCCCCGCTCGCGCGGGGACGGCGCGACGCCGCGGGTGATGGTGTCGAGGGCGACGGGATCACCCCCGCTCGCGCGGGGACGGCCGGGACCCGTTCGCGGACGGCGAGGGTATCCGGGGATCACCCCCGCTCGCGCGGGGACGGCACCGCGTCTGCCGGTCGCGACGACCATCCGCCCGAGGGATCACCCCCGCTCGCGCGGGGACGGCGGGATCGTCAGCACCTGGCCGGGCCGATCAGGGGATCACCCCCGCTCGCGCGGGGACGGCCCCTGGCGGGATCGTCCTCCGGGCCGTCGGATCACCCCCGCTCGCGCGGGGACGGCGCCGTCGAGGACGCCAGGGCCGTGGTCGTCGGCGGATCACCCCCGCTCGCGCGGGGACGGCGACTGGATCGCTTCGTCGTCGACGCCGATCTTGGGATCACCCCCGCTCGCGCGGGGACGGCCACCACGAACCCCAGCGCGAACCCCCGCAGCAGGGATCACCCCCGCTCGCGCGGGGACGGCAAGATCAAGGAAGCCGCGGCGGCGCCGGTCCGGGGATCACCCCCGCTCGCGCGGGGACGGCACCGCCGTTGTGATCGCCGCCACCAGCGCCGCCGGATCACCCCCGCTCGCGCGGGGACGGCGAAGGTCGTGACCGCCCACGTGCCGGGATCGGGATCACCCCCGCTCGCGCGGGGACGGCGCGGCCACAGCCTTGACCGGGGTGCCGGTGGCGGGATCACCCCCGCTCGCGCGGGGACGGCCACGGGGTCGGCGACGCTGACCCTGCCGGTCGGGATCACCCCCGCTCGCGCGGGGACGGCGGCGCAACGGTGGGTTCCACAACGGTGTCGACGGATCACCCCCGCTCGCGCGGGGACGGCCTCGCCGCGGTTGCGGGCAAGGTCGCGGTCGCGGGATCACCCCCGCTCGCGCGGGGACGGCGTACCTCTTCGACGCCTCCTCGACCAGCGCAGAGGGATCACCCCCGCTCGCGCGGGGACGGCGCGGCGACCACGGGCCCCGACACGAGGAGCGTGGGATCACCCCCGCTCGCGCGGGGACGGCTCGGTGACGGGGCAGGTCGAGGACGCTGCGCGACGGGGATCACCCCCGCTCGCGCGGGGACGGCGCGATGAACGCGACCGCTCACCAGGGGTCGTCGCGGGATCACCCCCGCTCGCGCGGGGACGGCGTCGGCAACGCCAAGGGCCTCGGGAACAAGAACGGATCACCCCCGCTCGCGCGGGGACGGCACCGCCCTCGACCTCGAGCGCCGGCGAAGGCCGGGATCACCCCCGCTCGCGCGGGGACGGCGTGCCCCGGACGCGTCCACCGACGGACGGCCCGGGATCACCCCCGCTCGCGCGGGGACGGCGTGATCGGGCTCGTCAGCACCGCGAGCGCAGCGTTGGATCACCCCCGCTCGCGCGGGGACGGCGCGTCGTGCGGTGCTCAGCTGCCGGTGCGCCGTGCGGATCACCCCCGCTCGCGCGGGGACGGCCCGATCGCGCAGGTCCGCGGTCGCGGTCCGGCTGGGGATCACCCCCGCTCGCGCGGGGACGGCACTTGCCGACCAGGGATTATGGCACTGTCAGGCATGAAACCGAATCACTCGCTGCTTTGTCGGCGGCGACGTTCGATCTCTCGGCCGAACCGGCGCCGCCTCGCGGCAATGCTCCACGACTCGGGTGGCGGCCCCGCCCTTGTCGCACCGTTCACGCGCTCGTTCGGACGCATCATGAGCACGTGCCCGTCGAAGTCGGTCGGGGTCCAGTCGTAGTTGTGGACCTGGAAGGCGAGCCTCTGCTCGCCGCGGACACTGTGGACCATCAACGCCCGGCCGTTGCCGACCAGACCTGTCACCCGGGTCCAGAGCTGCTCACGAACGCGGGCACTCACGTGGCCGACGAACACCCCCGGGGCGATCTCCATCAGCCACCGCGTCAGCTGGCCCCGAAGCCCCGCGGGGCACGCCGTCAGCACCAGAACGACCATGCGCACTCACCACCCGAGGTCCTCGTAGTTCACGCCGCCCGGGAGCTCCTCGTCGTCGTCCCACAGTGCGACCACGTCGGCGCCGATGGCGTCGTCGTCGGCGAGTGGCTCGCAGCCGAGGAGCGTCCGCACGTCGGTGACGCACCGCTCGATGAGCCGTAGCCCGAACATCCGATCCCGCATCGCGCGCCGAGTTGCAGACGGAATGTCGGCGGGCTTCGACGCGACAACGTCGAAAGCGACCGGGATGGAGGTCTCGGCCTTGTACAGGTCCGCGATGTCGAACACGAACGACCGGTCGTGCCCGGTGTGGACGAAGCCGAGACCGGGCGAACACCCCAACGAGACGACGACGGCGTGAACGACGCCGTACAGGGCGGTGTGAGCCGCTGACAGCGCCTGATTGATCGGGTCCGACGAGCTGAAGTCATCGGGCCGGTAATCGCGACGCTTCCAGTCGACGCCTGTCCGCTCCGACTCTTCGCGGTATCGACGTTTGACCCGCGCGCCTTCACGGCCCCGGAGCTGCTGCATGGTCAAGCGCTCGACTCCGTCGTCATCAAAGCGCATGCCGTACATCGCCCGCGCGACGGCGAGCCGTTCGGTCCGGTTGGAGACCATCCTGGCCTGTGCCTCGAGAAGCCGTGTTCCGCGCGCCAGGGTTCGCCCGTGGGCGTAGTAGCGGACTCCCTTCTCACCGACCCACACCACGGTCGAGGCGCACTCGGCGATGAGCACCATCGCCTGCTGGCTTATCGACGTGCCAGGGCCGAGGAGCAGCGACGCCAGCGAAGCCGCCGGGATGTACACAGTTCCGCGCGCGTCACGTGCGGTCAGGGCGTTGCCGTCTCGGTGCACGACGGCGTGCTCCAGGTAGACGAACGCGGACCTGTCTTGCACCCGACTCAGCTCGGGCAACGACGGCGGAGGCGCGCCCGAGATCACGGCAGCGGGACCACCGATGGCGCCGGAGCGAGCGTGAGCAACCCGCACCCGTACGCCTTCCCGGGCCCGACCCCAGACGTGATCGCACTACGCAGCGCGGGTGCATCTCGGACGACGAGGCTTCCCTCGAACACCGCCGTCGCGAGCGTGACACGCTCGCCGCGCCTGCCGAACGCAAGAACGCTCCGCTCGGCGACGCGCGCCGTCGGCGCGTCCTCCGAGCCCAGGTCAACTCCCAGACGCTCCGCCCTCGAGACGAGCCAGCCGAGCTGCTGCTCGGCCGTCACATGGCCCACCCGTTGAGACCGACGCCCCTCCTTGACCCTTGTCGAGCGTGTGGGATTCGCGGTGAGTCGGAACCCGAACGCTCCACCCGGTTCGAGTCTCTCGAGCAGTGGTGTGTACTCGCGGGTCCGCCATCCGTGGGTCGTCGGCCACCCCGCCTGCTCGACCAGATGCGTGAGGTCCGGCCGGCCCGGGCTGAGGATGTAGATGCAGGAGGCGCCGTGGAGCCTGTCGACGCGCCAGAGCACGCGACCGGCCTCGCCGTATGGAAAGCCAGCAAGGACGGTCGCATGCATCGACTGCGGCGAGCCGAGCAGGGCGCGCGCTCCCCGCCGTGCCACGTTGAGTTCGAACTTGGTCAGGAACATGGTCACCCTTCCAGCAGAGCCATCGGGTCGTGGCCTGTGCCGCCGTGCCGCCCCGGAGCCTCGGGCGCGTCCAGGTCCGTCCATGTCCTGATGACCTCGCGCCAGCCGTACTCACGGCGTTGCGGGTCGAATGACAGCGGGACGTCACGAACGGTGTGGAGGCCCTCCCGGCTCCGGACGGCGACCGGGGCAGCATCGGCGTCGATGACGATCTCGACCGGGCCCACGCTGAGGCGCGGCCTCCCCCGGACGTGACCGGGCCGCGGCTCGGACACCAAGGCGTCCCACAGGCTTGCCTCACGGACCCCCACGACCATGGGGCCGGCCGGGGGGCACGAGCGTCGTCCCAGGTAGAGCGGGAAGACCGGCCGACGCAGCGACTCCACGACCGCCTCGATGAGATCGCTCGGCCCCTCAAGGCCGGCGAGGAACGCCGCGTCGGCCAGGTAGTAGCGCGTGGAGAGCGGCATCGAGTGCTCGCCGTCGAGGCTGCGCGCGGTCTGGAAGTCCCGGATGACCTCACCAGGTCGGTCCAGCCGCACCCCGAACCGCAACCCGAGCAGGTCCTCGATCGCGTCGGTCCGTCGCCGGCCCAGGGCTGCGGCGAGCAGTCCGAGCACACCGCTCTTCGTCGGGTGTGGCTCGGTGGTCCGGCGCACGAACCTGCTCGACGATCCCCACGACTGGAGCGGTCCAGTGAGCCGCAGCAGCAGCGTGGTCACGGAACCGGCGCCAACCGAGCCGCGACGACCTCGCCGACGGCGGGCACGAGCGCGTCGAACGAGGTGCGCTCACCGAGAGAGTCGAGCGCCGACGTCCTCGCCCCGACACCGACCACCCAGCTCCGCACCGGGCTGTCGCCGTACGCCTCGCCGATCTCCTGCGCGTAGGCGGCGAGAGCGCGCGCCGCAGCCTCGACGGTCCCCGATCCGTCGGACGAGACTGGGCTCTCGAACGCTCCTACAAGGTTGACGGGCTGGTCGTGTCTGACGGCCACCACCACCGCATCGGGGAGCGTGCGATTCGCGAAGGTGTTCTGCTTGCCGGTAGGCAGCGACCGGACGAAGGAGCGAAGGAACGCCTCGACACCACGCCGGACCGCGACGGGGTCGCCCAGGTTCTTCGTAAGCTGCGCGACGTCGACCGTGGCGTACCGGTACATGGTCGAGGAGTTGAACTCCACGGTCCCGATCATCCCGGCGCCGGCGTCCTCCTCGGAGTCCTCGCGCTTGTGGTCGTCCACCGCAGTGAAGTAGTCGTACTCCGTCTCCACGGGGTGGACGGAGATGGCATGGGCTACCTGCGCGGCGGCGTCGACATTGAGGTCGGTCACGTCCGCGACCATCCGGCCGAACAGCGCGAGGTCGACGGAGTTCTTGTCCTTGACGACGGCGAGCGCGGCGGCTGTTTCGGGCGCGTTGCCCGTGCGCACCGACTCGACGGCGAGCGCAGCGAGCGCCTCGATCTGCAGCCGCGAGAGGAGGATCAGGTACCCCGACTCGTCGGGAGCGTCCTTCTTCCGCGCCGGCTGGAGCTTGATCCGTGCCGCCTTCAGCACCGCCGCAGCCTCTCGCGCCCTGGCCTCCTCGTCGATCTCGCCTGCCTGGCGGGCGATCTCCTCGGCGACGAGCTCGACGACCCGCTTGGTCCGGACGCCGAGGTCGTGCCCGTCGAGCGTGCGCTGGAAGTCGAGTCGCGTCGCGCGCTTCCATGCCTGGCTCGAGACGCGCGCCCGGCGCACACCGCCGTACACGGCGGTCTTCGGGCTCCCCGTGTCGTCGCGGTTCATGTTGCTCGGAGGCACCGTCTGGAGGACGTGGATGTCGATGAACGTTCGGGTCATTGGGGTGTCTCCTCACCGGGTTCGGCGGCCCCGTCCGGGCCGGTCTGCTCGTCACTCGACGTCGCGTCGCTGCGCTCCGCCAGGCGGTAGTACTGACGTGCCCACCTCAGGCGAACCGCGGCCGCCCGCGTGGGGACCTGGAGGTCGAGGAGGTCCGCGGCGAGCGCTCCGTAGTCGAGCCCGATGCCGTCCTCGGTGCTGCGCAGCTGGCCCACGAGGCCTCGCAGGTGGTGCGCGGCCTCGTCCAACGAGGACGCCGTCGCGAGAGCATCGAAGCGTCGACGGACCGGGGAGACGCCGGTGTCGTGCTCACCGCGCGCACGTTCGAGCAGCCGGACGGCGTGCCCCAGACCCCGGCCCTGGACGTGCATCGGCCGGCTGCGAGACTGCTGATGGACCGCGAAGAGCGTCATGGCCAGGTGGATCGCCCGCTCCTCAGGCGTCGGCTCGTCGCCTCGCGCGTGTCCAGGGGCGCCGTCGATGGTCACCGACCACACCTCCGGGACGGTTCCCGGCGCGCGGCCGACCGCACCCCGGAGCCGCGCAAGCGTTGCTCTCGTGCCCGGTGAACCCGACGTATGGACGAGTGCGCCCACCCTGCGGTCCACGTAGGTCTCGACCGCGGCCGAACGTGACGCTCGACGCGTCGACGGGTCGCTCATGACACCACCTCCGGCTCTCGTGCCAGCTCACCCGATGCGTGGGCGAGGGGTAGGACCTTGGCGAGCCCGGTGCGGAACCACGCTTCCGCCTGGCCGACGTCGACGTGCCGACCCGAGACCGAGCGGCCTCGCCACGCCGCCGTCGCGGCCCGCTCCACCTCGCGCTGCCCCAGCCTTCGCACCACCCGCAGGACCTCCGACTCCCACGAGGTCAGCGACTGCCGGACATCGACGCCGTCGTCGAGCGTCGCCAGCCAGGCCCGGAACGGCCCGTCGACCGTGGCGTACGCAGCAGCCCTGGCTCGCTCCCGGTAGCCCTCGGACTCATCCGAGGCACCGGCCGCGAGCGCGAGGTTGCGCGCGAACCGGCCGAGCTCACCGGCAGCCCGCTCCGCGCTCTCCACCGCGTCGAGCGCGGCCTGCCCCACGGTCGCGTTGACGAGCAGCGCCACGGGCACGACGACGGAGTCGTCCACCATCTCTGCGAACGTCGACTGCTGCGGGCCGTAGGTGTAGCCGACGGCGTGAAGCCGGACGAGTCGCTGCGTCACGAGTCCTTCATGGCGCAGCCGGGCCAGCCACAGCAGCACGGCCGGCTGGAGGTAGCGCTTGACTCCCGCGACCGAGGACTCCTCGGTCTGGCTGATCAGCCCGTTCAGGCCGCGCCAGAGGGCGCGTTCGGGGTCGTGCACGCGCGGCATGTACGTGGTCTGCCGGAACTTCTTCGTCTGCGGCTCGGAGAAGCGCCAACCCGTCAGCGGCTCGACCCGGATCCGGTTCTGCGGCGTCAGCCGGTCGCCCTGCGCCAGGACCACGCCGGTGACGCCGTCGTCGTCACCCACGAGCCGGACGCGTCGGGCTTGCCAGGTGTAGACGTCGACGATGCCCCGCGGCTCGCCGCCGTTCCCCGGATCGGGTCGCTGGTCCAGCGGCGCCCGCTCCCACGGCGGGATGTCGGCCGGGCCGGTCTCGACGTCGACTCCGGCACCGGGGACCACGAGGTTGAGCATGAGGGTCTCGGCCAGCGTGTCCCCGGTGACATGGACAGCACCGATCTGGCCACACCACCCGGGTCCGATGGGATAGCCCTTTCCGCCCTTGATGCGCGGGTCACCGACGGCGCCGGATCGGATCCCCGACGGGTCGAACGCCTGGACGTGCACGAGCCACCGCGCGGCTTCCGCCCACGAGATCCGCTCGATCCCTCGTCCGAGGCGCGTGGTCTGGAACGGTGCGCCGTTGGGCACGTCGGCGATGAGCTTCTCAAGACCCGAGACACCCCCGGAGGCCGTCCGCAGGTCCGCGACCTGGAAGAAGGGCTCGCTCGGATGCCGCAGGTCGAAGCGGTCGTGGAATCGTCGAAGGTAAGACTCCACACCTCCGGCGACCGCAGGCCAGCTCTGCCGCATGCCGGTCCATCGACGCAGGTCAGCGGGCCCGCCGGAGGCGCGGTGGAGGATGGCCAGCATCAGTCGCAGGATGGCGAGCCCCTGCGTCGGTAGCTCGCCGACGATCTGAGTGATGTGCTCGGCGCGCGCGAACGCGTCGGTCAAACTCACCTCGTCGGTCTGACCACCGGCACCGAGCACCGTGATCCACGGCAGATCGACGAGATTTGCGTCGGAGATCGTCACGAAGCCTCCTTCAGGACTCGGTCGGTGACCGTGGTCGCGAGCCCCGTGGTCGGGTGATAGCGCACGCGCACCCCGGCCAGCGTGGCCGACGCACCGCCGTCGCCGTCGCCGTCCAGCACGAGAAGCAACTGGCCTCGGAGCTCGGGGACTCGTTGCCAGGCGAGAAGGAAGCCCTGACCGAGCGCCGTAAGGAGGGCGTCACCCCTCGACCCCCGACACAACGCCGCCGGCAACCGGACCGCACAGCCGGCGATGGCGCGCGCCAGGTCGGCGTCCGGCTCGCTGTCGAGCGGGAGCGCCTCGCCCGCCCTCGTCTCCGGGAGCCACCCGGGCAGCACGACCATTCCGTCGCGGTCGCGCACCAGCACGAGGACCTCGATCGAGTCGTCGGAGTCACGCACCTGCGCCAGACCCTGGACGGAGTCGTCGGCCTCGCCGACGGTCCGGCCCAGCCACCCGTTGAGGCAGCTCATGCCGGCCTCCGGCGCCGCGAGGCGGAAGGTCCGAGCCCGCGCCTCAACGACCAGCCGGGTGCGCTCCCAGCCGGCGCGCGCCTCTGCCACGAGGTGATGCCATGGTTCCTGGTCAGGCAGGACCGGGCCGTACGCGGCAGCGACCAGGCCGGCGATGTCATCGGGGAGCATGAGCGGCCGCGCGTTCGTCGCGCGGTCGTCGACCAGTCTCGAGCTCTGAAGGAGCGTGAAGCGGTCGTAGACCTTTTCGGCGCCCGGAACGAACCTCGGCGGCACGCTCGACCAGTCCTCGGCGACGACGGCACACCGTGGCTGTCGGAGCCGCTGTGGCCGGACCCGCTCGTGCCGGTGGAGCCGGCCGATGCGCTGCAGCAGGAGGTCGATCGGCGCGAGATCGGTCACCAGCAGGTCGAAGTCGACGTCCAGCGACTGCTCCGCAACCTGCGTCGCGACCACCACGTGGCGATCGGGGCGCGGCCCCTTGCCGGGGGGTCCGAACGCCCCCGTCAGCCAGGCATCGTTCCGCGCCCGATCCGAGGCGAGGTACCGCGAGTGGTGAAGGCTCACCTCGTCTGGCGCGAAGACCTCGGCGAGCTGGTCGAAGGTGTCCTGAGCGCGCTGCACCGTGTTCCGGACGACGAGCGCACACCCTCCCTCGCTCAGCGCGTCGCGGAGGAGGGACGAGAGCTGGTCGGCGCCGTCGTCCAGCAGCTCCAGCTCGACGGACGTGCCGCGCGCGGAACCGGCGACTGCGACCGTGGTCAGGTCGCCTCCTGACAGGGAGGTCACGGCTGGGTAGGGGGGCGTTGCCGTGGAGCTCATGCGGGGTGTGGGAGGAGTCGATCGGCTCGGCATCTCCCCCGAGTCCCATGTCGGCATGATCGATTCGTCTGACAGCGCCGGCGGAGCCGTCATCGCGGCAATGCCTTTCCGGTATGCCCCCATGAGCCGCTCACGCGCGGCCGCCGGAAGGGTCGCCGAGAGCATCACCACGGAAACCCCATACGCGCCGAGCCATTCCAGCACCCTATCCAGGTACACCGACATGTACGCGTCGTAAGCATGGACCTCGTCGATGACGACGACCTTCCCGGCGAGACCCAGATGTCTCAGCGCCAGGTGTCGAGCCTGCAATGCCGCGAAGAGAAGCTGATCAATCGTCCCGACGGCAAAATCGGCAAGAGGTGACTTCTTTCGGTTGAGCATCCACCAGTGAACGTACGCGTCAACCGTCTGCTGGTCGGTCGGGACACCGGCGGGGCCGACCTGGCCGTCGTCCTGGTGAATGCCCGACGACCGCTGGTCGCGCAGTGCGCGAAAGCGGCGATCAAGGAGCGCTCGGCCGTGTGCCAGGGCTACGGTGTGACGCCGACCCTCCGACGAGCCGTCCGGGAGGCGCGGCAGCCAGTCGTCGAGGACGCGGGCGAACATCGCGTTCGTGGTCGCCTGAGTCGGGAGAGCGACGAAGCACCCTGATGCCCCGGAGCGCGCGGCCAGCGCCTCGACAGCGAGCAGGGCCGCCTCGGTCTTGCCCTCCCCCATCGGCGCCTCGATGACCACCACCCCAGGGACGTCGCACTCACGGGCGACGTCCAGTGCTGCGCGTTGCACCGGGCGCGCCGGCGCGGGTTCGCCACCGAAGACGAACCGTTCCCCGAAGAGCCGGTCCGCGTCGATGCACGTCTCGACCGCGATCCACGGCCGCGGGAGCCGGATGCGCTCCCAGGCATTGCGACCCCGATGGGGCTCATCCACGGGCTGCCGACCGATCGGGACGAGTGCGCACAGAGAGGCGTTGCTCGCGAGCCAGTCGGCGACGATCACGAGCCCGGTCGCGATCACGGCGGCCGGCTGCCCGAGGTCGCGCTCCCGTAGCCCCACGAGGTTCACCTCGGTACGACCTTCGGCATCCGAGATGAGGCGAGCCTGAACCTCCCGCCATTGGCCCCCACCGAGCAACGCCGGCCGCGCGGCGGCCGCCTCCACCTCAGGGAGCTCCGGAGGGATGCCGTGGTGTCCGCCGATCACCGCCCCGAGCTGGCGGGCTGCCGATCGCCCCCACCCCCTGTCCATCAGGTGCTGCTCGAGCAGCACCTGACCCGCGAGACCGTGTGGGAGCCGACGCCTGTCCTCCGTCGATACGTCGATGCCGAGCGACAACCCGTGCGCGCGGAGCTGCTCGGCGAGCACAGGGACCTTCGACTGAAAGACCGGCGTCGCCTTACCGACGTCGTGAACACCCGCAAGGAATCGGACGAGGGCACGCGCAGAGCCCTCGTCGCCGACCGCTTCCACGACGACGCGACGCGACTGCGGCGACAGCCATTCATCCCACAGAAGCCCGGCGATCTCCGCGCTGTCTGCGAGGTGGCGCCACAACGGCAGCCAATCCACGACGGCCTTGCGGTCGTCGACTCCACTCTTGGCCCACACCCACAGGGCAGCTTCGTTCATGCCGTGAATACTGCCGCGCACCACCGACATCGGCAGGGGATGCGAATAAGGGAGCCGATGGTCGCTCACGCCGCGCAGAGCAGCGGCGTCGGGAACCTCAGCGCAGCCAGGGCGCGCCGACCGGCCGCAGCGTGGCCCACCCGAGCGCCCGCGCCTGCGCGGCCGCGAGGATGCCGACCACCGCGGACGGGTTGTGCACCCGGCCTCCCAGCACGGCGGAGACCGCCTCGTCGAGGGGCACCCAGGCGCTCGCCATGTCGCGCTCCTCGTCCTCGCGCTCGTGCCGCTCGTGGTGCGGAACGTGGGACAGCCCCCGGGCGAGGAAGACGCGGATCGGCTCGTCGGAGCCACCGGGCGTCGTGTAGTAGTCGACGAGCACGTCCCAGCGCTCGGCGCGCAGGTCGGCCTCCTCCATGAGTTCCCGCTCGGCGGCCGCCCGGAGGTCCTCTCCTTCGACGTCGAGGAGCCCCGCCGGCGGCTCCCACAGGAGCGAGCGCACCGGGTGGCGGTACTGCCGCAGCAGGAGGACCCGCTCGTCGTCGTCGAGGGCGATCACGGCCACCGCCCCGGGGTGGCGGATGTACTCGCGGACCACGACGACGCCGTCGCCCAGGTCCACCTCGTCGCTCGCCAGGTCCCAGATCCGGCCCTCGTGGATGAGCGTGGAGGAGACGACCGGAGCGGGCGCGGGGAGGTCCTGAGGGCACGGCGGGGACCTCGGTCTCCGGCCGCACGGCGCCCGTCACGACTCCTCGTGCGGGTGGACGTGCTCCACCTCGAGCAACCGGCCCTGCTTCTGGCGGTCGAGGGCGGCGCGGATGAGGCCGGCGAAGAGCGGGTGGGCGCGCGTGGGGCGGGACTTGAACTCCGGGTGCGCCTGGGTCGCGACGTAGTACGGGTGCACCGACCGGTCGAGCTCGACGAACTCCACGAGAGACCCCTCCGGGGACCGGCCCGAGACCTTCAGGCCGGCGGCCTCCAGATCGTCGCGATACGCGTTGTTGACCTCGTAGCGGTGCCGGTGCCGTTCGTTGACGCGCTCGCTGCCGTACGCCTCCGCGACGAGGCTGCCCGGCGTCAGCACGGCGTCGTACCGGCCCAGGCGCATGGTCCCGCCCAGGTCGCCGTCGCCGCCCACGATCGCGAGCTGTTCCTCCATCGTCGCCACGACGGGGTGCGCGGTGCCGGGATCGAACTCGCTCGACGACGCGCCGTGGAGCCCGAGCACGTTGCGCGCGTACTCGATGACCATGCACTGCAGCCCGAGGCAGATGCCGAGGGTCGGGACCTCGTGGTGGCGGGCCCAGTGCAGCGCCCCCAGCTTGCCCTCGATGCCGCGGACGCCGAACCCGCCGGGGATGAGCACCGCGTCCACGCCGTGGAGCGCCTTGCGGGCGCCCGCCTCGGTCTCGCAGTCGTCGGAGGCGACCCAGCGGATCCGCACCCGGGCGTCGTGGGCGAACCCGCCCGCCCGCAGGGCCTCCGTCACCGACAGGTACGCGTCGGGGAGCCCGATGTACTTGCCGACGAGGGCGACCTCCACCTCGTGCCCGGGGTAGTGGACCCGCTCCAGCAGCGTCGACCACTCCAGCCAGTCGACGTCGCGGAACGGCAGCCCGAGGCGGCGGACCACGTAGGCGTCCAGGCCCTCGGCGTGCAGCACCTTGGGGATGTCGTAGATCGAGGGCGCGTCGATGGCCGAGACCACGGCCTCCGGCTCGACGTCGCACATCGCGGCGATCTTGCCCTTGACGGAGTCGGGGATCTCCCGGTCCGCCCGGCACACGATGGCGTCGGGCTGGATGCCGATGCTCCGCAGCGCGGCCACGGAGTGCTGGGTCGGCTTGGTCTTGAGCTCCCCGCTCGGGCCGATGTAGGGCACGAGGGAGACGTGCAGGAAGAAGACGTTGTCGCGCCCGACGTCGCGGCGGACCTGGCGGGCCGCCTCGAGGAACGGGAGCGACTCGATGTCGCCGACCGTGCCGCCGACCTCCGTGATGATCACGTCCGGCGCCTCGCCGTGGGGGACGTCCGCCTGGGCGCGCATCCGCGACTTGATCTCGTCCGTGATGTGCGGGATCACCTGGACCGTGTCGCCGAGGTACTCCCCCCGGCGTTCCTTGGCGATCACGGTGGAGTACACGACGCCGGTGGTGACGTTGGCGCTCCGGCCGAGATCGACGTCGAGGAACCGCTCGTAGTGGCCGATGTCCAGGTCGGTCTCGGCGCCGTCCTCCGTGACGAACACCTCACCGTGCTGGAACGGGTTCATCGTCCCGGGATCCACGTTGATGTACGGGTCGAGCTTCTGCATCGTCACGCGCAGACCTCGCGCGCGGAGGAGGTGACCGAGGCTGGACGCCGTGAGTCCCTTGCCGAGGGATGAAGCCACGCCGCCGGTCACGAAGATGTGCCGCGTGCTTCGGGGCTGAGTACCGGAGCGCCGGTCCGCGAGGCTAGCCACGGATTTTCACCCTAGCACCCGGGAGTAGATCGCTTCGAGCTGAGCGCGCACGTCGGACAGTCGCGGCAGTGCGTCGGCACGGGCCAGGGCGGCCGCCGAGAGCGCCGCGCGGCGCTCCGGATCCGCGAGGAGCGCCCGGATCGCACCGGCCAGGGCCGGAGCGTCGCCGAACGGCACCAGGACGGCCGCGTCCCCGGTCACCTCGCTCGTCCCCCCCACGTCGGTGGCCACGACGGGCGCACCGACGGCGAGCGCCTCCTGGATGCCGAGAGGCTGCCCCTCCCACGAGCTCGTGCTGACGACGACGTCGGCCGCGGCCAGGAGGTCCGGCACGTCCTCGCGCCTGCCGAGGAGCCGAACGGGGAGGGCCTCCCGCTCGATGCGTTCCTCGAGCTCGGGAGCGAGCGGGCCGTCCCCCGCCACGGCCCAGACGACCGGTGGCTCGGCGCCGTCGGTGGCCAGGAGGGCCGCGGCGTCGCACAACAGGTCGAGCCCCTTCTGGGGGGCCAGGCGCGCCACGGTGAGCACGAGGGCGCGGGGGCCCTCGGCGGGGTCGAGACCGACCTCTCGGCGTCGGTCCGCGTCCAGCGGCGACGCCTCGCGACGCGGCGGCGCCGGGACGAGCGCCCGCTCGGCGTAGGCGGCGCCACGGCTGCGCGCCCTCTCCACGAGGTCGGAGCTGACGCCCAGCACCGCGTCCGCGCGGCCCGCCACGAGACGCTCGAGCACCGAGGAGACCGCCTGGACCCGCGGACCTCCGACGGGCAGGTTGTGCAGGGTGACGACCAGGGCGGGGCGCCGGTCGCGAGAGCCGAGCGAGGAGATCGCCAGGGCCGCCAGGGCGCCTGCCCGCAGCCCGTGCGCGTGCACGACGTCGGCACCCGCGGCGATCACCCGCAGCTGGCGCACCACGGCCTGGTCACCCGCTCGCGGCCGGTCCGTGATCTCGACGACGACGGTCCGCACCGGCCGGCCCACGTCCTCGACCACGGCCGCAGGCCCGGCGAGGACGACGTCGTCCGTCTCCGCCAGCGCCGCGGCCACCTCGCGCACGTGGCGCCCGACGCCGCCGCCGCTCGACCCGCAGAGCTGGACGATCCGTCGCTTCTCAGCCACCCTCACCCCTCCATCCCCGGACGACACCTCGGTCGCCCACCGCCATTGCCCCACCGACCGCGCCGACCGCGACGGCGGCACCCAGCAATCCCGCCATCACCGCGGCGTCGGCCCCGCCGCCGCCGAGGTCGAGAACCGTGATCGCGCACCAGCGCCCCAGCAGGGCGCCCACGAGTCCGCCGGCCGTCGCGACCGCGGCGGACCGCGTGAGCCCCGGCAGGCTGCCACAGGCCCTCGCCAGCGCCCAGAGGAGCCCCGCGCCGGCGATCGTCATGCCCACCGTGTTCCCGATCGAGAGCGCGGTCAGCGCCGCCGGCCCGTCGCCGCCCGGCGGGACGAGGAGCTCGACCGCCACGAACGACGCGACGGCAACCGCCAGCCAGCCGGCGGCGGTCGCCGCGACGGCCGCCTTGCCGCGGTCGACCGCATACAGCGCGCGGGAGACGTGGAAGATGAGCGCGAGCCCCACGATGCCGGGCGCCATCCAGGTCAGCGCCTCCGTCATGCCCTGGACCTCGCCCCGCCCGAAGGTGGTGAACACCACCTGGACCGCGGGCGCCACGGCCACGAGCGCCGCGGCGCCGAGGACCGCGACGACGAGGACGGCGCTCGTCGACCACGCCGACATCCGCGCGTAGCCCGCGTGGTCGGACGCGGAGGCGCGCGCCGACAGCCTCGGGAAGACGGCCGTCGCGAGCGGGACCGCGAGCACGGCGTACGGGAGGAAGTAGACGGCCTGGCTGTACTGGAACACGTTGTAGGTGCCCAGAGGCCCGGACCCCTTCGCCAGCGCGAGCGTCACGAGGACGGCGAGCTGCTGGGCGAAGAGCGCCCCGAGCCCGGCGCCGGCGAGATTTCGCGCGCGTACCCCCACCCCGGTCGGGAACTGGAACGTGAGACGCAGCCGAACGCCCGAGCGCAGCACCGGGATGAAGAGCGGCAGGCTCATGGCCGCGACCCCCGCCGTGGTCCCCCAGGCGAGCCACCGGAGCGCCTCGGCCGGGAGCGCCGCGGGATCGGACTGCAGGTCCTGGGCCGTCGCGGCGAAGACGAGGTAGGCCGTGATGACCACGATGCTCGACAGCAGCGGTGCGAACGCCGGGAAGAAGAACTTCTGCTGCGCCTGGAGCACGCCCGTCAGCACGACGCCGATGCCGTAGAGGACGATCTGGGGCGCGAACACCACGAGGAAGTACTGCCCGGCGGCCACCTGCGCGGCCTGCGCCTCGGCGTCCAGCCCGGGACTGGACGGGAGCGCCTCGACGATCGGCCCGGCGAGGAGGGCGAGGGCGGCCGCCAGGGGCACGAGGATCGCGAGCGCCCACGTGAGCAGGGCCGAGGAGATCCGGTCGACGTCCTTGCGCAGGTGGGCCGCGAAGGCCCCGGCGAGCAGGGGGACGACGGCGCCCGCCAGTGCCCCGCCGGCCGCCACCTCGTACAGCACGTTCGGCAGCGTGTTGGCCGTCGCGTAGGCGTCGCCGATCGCCGTGTCGCCGACGGCGTAGTTCTGAGCCAACCAGCGCCCGAACCCGACGATCCGGCTCGCCACGGTGAGCGCCGCGATCATCGACGCGGCGCCGAGGACGGTGCCGGTCAGGCGGCGGGCGTTCACGGGTGCGCTCGGCCCCAGGCGTCGAGGCGGCGCAGGACCGGCGTCCGCTGGATCACCTGGGAGAAGCTCACCTTCTCGCTGAGGGCGGTCAGGCCGACGACGCCGGCCAGGGCCGCGGCGCGCACCGGCAGGCGCGGCACGAGCACCAGGGCGGTGCCGGCGAGCGCCCCCAGGGAGTTCGCGCCGGTGTCGCCGAGCATCGTGCGCTCGGAGAGGTCCGCGGGCAGCGCACCCAGCGCCGCGCCGCACGTGGCCGCGGCGATCGGGGCACCCGGGCCGACCGTGAGGGCCAGCGGCGCGGTGATCGCGGCGACCACCTTCAACGCCCGTCCCGGGCGCAGGTCGAAGAGGTTGACGAGGTTCGCGGTTCCCGCGATGAGCGCGCCGGACAGGGCGACGTCGGCGATCCGCGCCGACGCGCCGGACCCGCGGCCTCCCCGGGTGGCGATGGCGGCCGCGGCGAGCGAGCCGACGCCGATGCCGAGCAGCTTGGCCGCACCCGTGGTCATGCGGCCGCGGGCGAGCGCGCCCACGTGCCCCGTGAAGCCCTTGGACCGCCCCTCGGCGCTCTCGGTGAGGTCGTCCAGAGCGCCGAACCCCCCGCCCGCTGCGCCCGCCACGACCGCGGCGAGCCCCGCGGGCCCTCCGCCGAGGCCGGCGACCGCGGTGGCGCCCGCCGCAACGGCGGCGCCACCGAGCAGGCTCACCTCACGTCCGCCGTAGTTGGTGCGCGCCCAGCGCGCGGCGCCCCCGGGAGGCGCGGCGGCCAGCGCTGCCCCGGCGGCCCGGGTGGCCCCCCACCCGAACGCCGCGACGACGAGCGGGCGGGCGGCGCGCGCGAGCAGGTCGGCGGTCATCCGACCGGCTCCGCGGGCACGGTCTCGGCGGGAACGGTCTCGGTGGGAACGACCTCGATCGGAGCCAGCTCCACCTGGGGCGGGAGGACCGAGGTCGCGGACGAGCCGAACCCGTAGTGGCCGATCGTGCCGGCCACCGCCGCCGCGAGGGCCTGCGGGACGTTGAGCTGGCCGGTGATCTCCGCGATCGTGTCGGCGGTGGCCACGACGGCGGCAAGGTCGCCGTCGGCGCGGATCAGGGCCACGAGGTCCGCGTCGCGGGCCGCGGGTCCGCCGACGACGGTGCCCTGGCCCTCCGTCGCGAGCGCCCCCACCAGGGCGAGCATGGCGTCGTCGGCCTCCTCCACGGCAGCGGGGGTGGCCGTCTCGGAGGTGTCGGAGGCCGGGGCGATCACCACGAAGGCGTCGACCGGGCCGGTCGGCGCCTGGGTGAGGGCGATGAGGTCGCCTTCGGCGAGGACGTCGAGCACGAGCAGGGCGTTGTCGGTCAGCGCCGTCGGATCCTCCGGCTTCGCCGAGGTGAGCGCCTGGGCCAGCGCCGTCCCGAGGATCGCCCCGGTGTCGGCGTCGGCCGCCGGCGCCGGGTCCAGGTAGCCGAGGAGGTTGCCGACGAGCGAGGCGCGGAAGTCGCGCTGGGCCGAGTCGGTCCAGCCCGGCGCCACTTCGACGCGCGCGCCCACGGTGGCCCCCGACTGCTCGATCCGGCCGAGGACGGCGTCGACCGTGCCCTCGTCGGTCCCCGGCAGCGTGAGCACGGCCACCGTCCGCGGAAGGATGCCGGCGATGAGGTCGTCGGAGGCGGCGTCGAGGTAGGCGTCGCGCTCCTCGAGCTCCGTCGTCGTGGCGTCGAGGTCCTCTCGCAGGGCGTCCTTCTCGGCGCGCAGCTGCTCGACCTGCCCCGTGAGCTGGTTGCCGATGGTCTCCTTCAGAGGGCCCGCGCCCAGGGCGATGCCGACGGCGAGCGCGAGGAATACCGAGATCAGGGAGACGAGGTGGTACCGGAAATCGATCACTGAGGTGGCGGTCCTTCGGTGAGGGCGGTCAGCCCGTCGGCGCTGCGGAGATGCCCAGGAGGCCCTGGACGAACGAGATCACGTCGTCGAACCACGCGCCGACGAGCGCGAAGAGCGTCTGCCCGAAGGCGGTCGCGGCGAGCGCGACGAGCAATGCCGCCAGGCCCGCGAGGACGAGGAGGGTGAGCTGGAGGCTCGAGATGCGGGCGCGGTAGAGCCGAGAGACACCCTTGGCGTCGATCAGCTTTCCGCCCACCCGCAGCCTCGTGAGGAACGTGCTGGCCATCCCGGCGCGTCCCTTGTCGAGGAACTCGATGAGGGTCGCGTGGGTACCGACGGCGACGATCAGCTCGGCGCCCTTGTCGTCGGCCAGGAGCATCGCGACGTCCTCGCTCGTGCCCGCGGCCGGGAACACCACCGGGTCGATGCCCAGCTTGCGGACGCGCTCGGCGCCGGGCGCCCGCCCGTCCCGGTAGGCGTGCACCACGATCTCGGCGCCACACTTCAGCGCGCGGTCGGACACCGAGTCCATGTCGCCGACGATCATGTCCGGCTTGAGCCCGGCGTCGAGGATGGCGTCCGCGCCGCCGTCGACCCCGATGAGGATCGGGCGGTACTCCCGGACGTACGGGCGGAGGATCGCGAGGTCCTCCTTGTAGTGGTAGCCCCGCACCACCATGAGCACCTGACGGCCCTCGAAGTTCGTCCTGACGTCGGGCACGCCGACACCGCTGAGGAGCAGCTCCTGCTCACGGCTGAGGTAGTCCATCGTGTTCGCGACGAAGGCCTGCATCTGTGCGGGCATGCCCTCCTCGGCGAGGGCCATCGCGGCGTCGACGGACTCCCGGGTCTGGACGACACCCTGAGCGACGACGCGCGATCCGATCCGCACCTCGTCACCGACGACCGCGACCTCGTTGCCGTCGGCGAGCGTCATGACGTCGGGGCCGAGGTCGTCGACGAGCGGGATGCCCGCATCCAGGAGGATCCCGGGGCCGAGGTTGGGGTAGCGCCCGGAGGTCGACGGCGCGGCGTTGAGGACCAGGACAGGCCTGCACGCGACGAGGGCCTCGGCGGAGACGCGGTCGAGATCGAGGTGGTCGATGACGGCGATCTCGCCCGGCTGGAGCCGCTTCGTGAGGTTCTTGGTGCGGCGGTCCACCCGGACGCGGCCGACGATCCCCTCGTCGGGGAGCGCCTCCGCACTACGACGGGACGGAAAGACTCTCATCCCCTCTATCGTCCCACGAGCGCGCGCTCGAGGAGCTCAGCGGCGTGCCGCCGCGCCAGCGCCGAGTCCTCCTCGCCCGACAGCATGCGGGCCAGCTCGCGCAGGCGATCCTCCCCCTGAACTGCGCGAACGCCCGAGTCTGTGATGACGTCCTGGCCACTCGTCGTGGTCTTCGTCACGACCAGGTGTCGGTCCGCGAAGGCGGCGACCTGGGCGAGGTGCGTGACCACGATCACCTGGGCGGTCCGCCCCAGGGCGGCGAGCCGGCGGCCGACCTCGACGGCGGCACGCCCGCCGATGCCGGCGTCGACCTCGTCGAACACGAACGACGGCGGCGACGACGCCCCGGAGGCGGGCGCCGTCGCCAGCGCCACCTCGATCGCGAGCATCACGCGGGACAGCTCTCCCCCGGAGGCACCCTTCGCGATGGGCCGCACCGGCGCCCCCGCGTGGGCGCTGAGCAGCACCTCGACGTCCTCCCCGCCCCACGGCCCCGGCTCCGCGAGCGGCGCGAGCCGCACCTCGAGGTGCGCGCCCTTCATGGCCAGCCCGGCCAGCTCCGCGTCCACGGCTGCGGACAGTGCGGCCGCCGCGGCCCCGCGACCGGAGCCGACGGCGCGAGCCAGGTCGAGCACCCGGGCGTCGGCGTCCTCCACGCGCCCCGCCAGCGCTTCGCGCGCCTGCAACGGGTCGGCGATCTCGTCCAGCCGGGTCCGGGCCCGCTCCGCCCAGGCCAGGACGTCGTCCACGCTCCGCGCGGGCTCACCCCGCCCCGACGGCGCGTACCGGCGCACCAGGTCGGCAAGGGCCGCCCGCCGTGCGTGCACGGCCTCGAGGCGGGCCGGGTCGGCCTCGAGGTCGGCCAGGTAGGACCCGAGCTCGACAGCGGCGTCGGCCAGCACGTACGCCACCTCACCCAGACGCTCCGCGGCCTCCCCCAGCCGCGGGTCCACGGCAGCGACCTGCTCGAGAGCACGACGGGCACGGTCGACGGCGCCCATGGCGTCACCGTGCGCCGACACCGTCCCGGAATCGGCCTCCGCGCCTCCGGCGAGCGCCTCGTGCGCGATCGCGGCGGCGGCCCGCAGGTCCTCCACGTTGGTGAGCCGGTCGGCCTCCTCCCGCAGCGCGGCGTCCTCGCCGCGCGCCGGTGCCAGCGCCTCGACGGCCCGGATCCCCGCCCGCAGCCGTTCGGCCTCCGCCTCGCGTGCCGCGGCGTCGGCGTCCCAGCGCTCGAGGGCCTCGCGCGCCCGCGCGCGCTCGGCGTACGCCGCGCGGTATTCCCCGAGCGCCCCGAGGTGGGCGGCTCCGGCGAACGCGTCGATCGCGGCGCGCTGCTGCGCGGGTGCGCGCAGGCGCAGCTGGTCGGCCTGGCCGTGCACCGTGACGAGGTCGGCGGCGATCTCGGCGAGGACGGCCTGGGGAACGGTCCGGCCGCCGAGGTGGGCCCGTGACCGGCCCTCGGCCGCCACGGTCCGCGTGACGAGCAGGACGCCGTCGTCGAGCTCGGCCCCGGCGTCGTGCGCCCGCTCCAGCACCGCCGCGCCGGGCGACACGACGACGCCCTCGACGACGGCGCGCACCGCACCCGAGCGCACCACGGCCGGGTCGGCCCGACCCCCGAGCAGCAGCGCGAGGCCCGTGAGCACCATCGTCTTGCCCGCGCCGGTCTCGCCGGTGATGACGGTCAGCGACGGCGAGAACTCCAGGTGCGCCGAGGCGATCACCCCGAGGTTCTCGATCCTCATCTCCTCGATCACTGCGCGGTCCCCTCGATCACTGCGCGGTCCCCTCGATCACTGCGCGGTCCCTCGATCCTGCCGTCCCCTCGAACTGCGCAGCCCCCGCTTCCGCCGTCTCACCGGTGGGCGCCCCACCGCGCCAGCCGGCCGTGGGCAGGTCGAACTTCCGCACGAGGCGGTGGCTGAACGGGGCCTGGCTCAGCCGCGCCAGCTTGACGGTCTCCGCCCCACGGAAGACCTCGATGTGGGAGCCCGGGGGCGCGTCGATGCTCCGCCGCCCGTCGCACCACACGACGGCGTTCATCGGGCTGCGCGCGAGGACCTCGACCGCGAGGTGGGAGTCGGGCCCCACGACCAGCGGACGAGCGAAGAGCGCGTGGGCGGCGAGAGGGACCATGAGAAGCGCCTCGACATCCGGCCAGACCACCGGCCCGCCGGCGGAGAACGCGTACGCCGTCGAGCCGGTCGGGGTCGCCATGACCACGCCGTCGCAGCCGAAGGAGGACAGACCCCGGCCGTCGACGCCGATGGCCACCTCGAGCATGCGAGCGCGGCTGCCGATCTTCTCGACGGTCGCCTCGTTGATCGCCCAGCCTCGACCCGGCTCTGCCTCGCCCGGGCGCCGGACGACGACCTCGAGCGTGAGTCGTTCCTCGACGACGTAGTCCCGGGCCGCCGCGCGGGCGACGACGTGGTCGAGGTCGTCCCGCTCGCTCTCGGCGAGGAAGCCGACATGGCCCAGGTTGATGCCGATCAGCGGGGCGTCGTGCCCGCGCGCCAGCTCGGCCGCCCGAAGGATCGTCCCGTCGCCGCCGAGCACGATCACCAGCTCGAGGTCGCCCAGGGGCGGCACGACGCCGCCGGCCTGGTCCACCTCCTCGGGAGTCGGCCCGTGCACGGGCGTCATGCCGTGCCGGCGCAGCTCGGCGTCCACCCGGCCGGCCGCGCGGACGGCGGCCGGGCGGGCGGAGTGGGTGACCAGGAGGACCCTGCGGCTCATTGCGGCTTCCTTCCCGGGCCGGACGGTCCCGTCTCGACGGCCCGCGCGATCATCGCATCGAGCAGCTCACCCGAGCCTGCGGGCGCCTCGGCGACGCCACGACGCCGGAACCAGGCGAAGTACTCCACGTTGCCGCTCGGCCCGGGCAGAGGGCTCGCGACGACCGCCACCGTCTCGAGCCCGAGGCCGGCGGCGGCGTCGGCGACGGTGCGCACCGCCCGGACCCGCAGCTGCGGGTCCCGCACGACGCCCCCGTGCCCGAGCGACTCCCGGCCGACCTCGAACTGGGGCTTGACCATGAGGAGGAGGTCGGCGTCCGCGGCCGACGCGCCCACGAGGGCGGGCAGGACGAGGGTGAGGGAGATGAAGGACAGGTCGGCCACCACCAGGCTCGGGGCCGGGGCCACGTCCTCCGCCCGGAGCGACCGGACGTTCGTGCGGTCGAGGACGGTGACCCGCGCGTCCTGGCGCAGGTGCCACGCGAGCTGCCCGTAGCCCACGTCCACCGCGACGACGTGCTCGACGCCGCGACGCAGCAGGACGTCGGTGAAGCCGCCCGTCGACGCCCCCGCGTCCAGGGCTCGGCGGCCGGCGACGGCGGGACCCTGCGACCCGAGGGCGTCCAGCGCCCCGGCCAGCTTCAGCGCGCCGCGGGAGGCGTAGGGCGCCTCGGCGCCGACCTCCTGGGTGACGAGGAGCGCCTGCCCGGGGTCGACCTGCGTCGCGGCCTTCGCGGCGACACTCCCGTCGACGCGCACGCGACCTGCCGCGATCACGTCGGCCGCTTCCTGCCTCGACCGGGCGAGGCCGCGGCGGACCAGCTCGGCGTCTAGTCGAAGGCGACGCGCCACCTCAGCGCTCGGCCGGCTCGAGCGCGTCCTGGAGGGCGCGGTGCACGGCGTCGAACACCTCGACGTGCTCGCGCAGGGGCCTCTCCGCGCCGACGTCCGTCAACGAGTCCAGCAGGCGCTCCGCCTGCGCCACCCGCTCGAAGGCGTCGCCACGCCCCGAAGGCGGCCCTGGCCTGGGTCCCGGCTTCGCCGTCGACTGCACGTCTGTCCTCCGACTCCTCGCTGCGTGCCGCCGTCCTCGACGAAGGGCGCACGCCCAGGGGGCACGCTACCCCGCGACCCCGACATGCTCCGCCCGCACGCGGACCGCCGGGAGGTCGCGCAGCGGCGCACCGGCGTCCGCCGCCTGCCATGCGGCGCAGCACAACGCCCGCAGGGCGTCGAGCGAGATCTCCACGACCTCGCCGGCACCGGCCGACGACGCCGGGACCGTGACCTGCGTGCCGTCGGCCTCCACGATGAGCACGCCTCCGGCATCGGGAAGGACGCGCGCCGTCGCCCCGCGACAGACCCAGGCGCCCGAGGGGTCGGGCTCCGGACCCGGGTGCGCGACGAGGAGCCCGCGCAGGTCGAGGGCGACGAAGCGCGGCCGCTCGCCGGGCTCGGCGAGGACGAGGTCGCGCGCGTCGCTCACCCCCGTCAGCACGAGCAACCCGGCCTGGCCGGCGGCGACCGCGCCGGCCAGGTCGGTGTCGAGCCGGTCGCCCACCACCAACGGCCGCTCGGCGCCCGCCCGGCTCGCGGCCTGGAGGAACATGGCGGGCTGCGGCTTGCCCGCGGACAGCGGCTCGACGCCGCTCGCGGCCCGCACCACCGCGACGAGCGCGCCGTTGCCCGGCGCGATCCCCCGCTCGGTCGGGATGGTGAGGTCGAGGTTGGTCGCGACGAAACGCGCGCCCCCGCGCACGGCGTAGGCGGCCTCGGTGAGCTGGGTCCACCCCACGCCGGGGGCGAACCCCTGGACGACGGCGTCGGGCGCGTCCTCGGCGCTGCCCACGAGGGTGAAGCCGGCGTCCCGCAGCGCGGTGGTCAGTCCCGGGCCCCCGACGGCGAGCACCCGGGCCCCGGGCGCGAGCTCCGCGGCGAGAAGGGCAGCGGCGACCTGCGAGGAGGTGAGCACGTCCGACGGCGTCGAGGGAACGCCGATGCCGGTCAAGTGCTCGGCGACGGTCCCGGGCTCGCGGTTCGCGTTGTTGGTCACGAACACCGTCGCCATCCCGGCGTCGCGGGCCCGTGCGATCGCCTCGGGCGCATGGTCGACCGCAAGAGGTCCGCGGTACACCACGCCGTCCAGGTCGAAGAGCGCGGCGTCGAAAGCCTCCGCCAGGGGCACCTCGCTGCCCCAGAGACAGGCGGGCAGTCGACGCTCGGAATGAGACACGATCACTCCTCCTCGTCCTCGAGGTCGATCACCACGACCTCGCCGAACTCATCGTCGTCCTCGGTCACACCGGCCGCGGCGAGAACGCGTCGCGCCTCTTCGGTCCGCCCCATCGCCGCCAGCGCGGCGGCTCGAGCCTCGGCCGCACGGGCCGCCAGCTCCGGGTCCCTGACCGCCGAGACCACCGGCGCGTCGAGGGCCAGCAGGGCCGCCTCGGGTTCTCCGAGGTCCAGGCGGGCTCCGCTCGAGACGATCGCCAGCTCGACACGATCCGCAGCCGGCAGCGCCGCGACCTCAGGCGAGGCCGCCAGCGCGAGCGCTCGCTCGGGCCGGCCCAGACCCCTCTCGCAGTCCGCCTCCACCGCGCGGTGCGCGTCGACGCCGCTCAGCCGCCGCACGGTCCGCAGCTCGCGAAGAGCCTCGGCGTACCGCTCGGTCGCGTACGCCGTCAGGGCCACCGCCTCCCGCACGACGTCGACACGCCCGGCCCTCCGGAAGGCTGCCTTCGCGTGCAGGTACGCCGTCTCCGGATCGGAGTCCATCGCTCGCCCGGCGGCCACGAGGTGCTTCGCCACGACGTCGGAGTTGTCCTTCGACAAGGTGCGCAGCCTCGCCCTCGCCGCCGGGTCGAGCATGTCCGGGCGGATGTCGTCGCTCAACGGAGGGTCGGGGATCCGGGGCCGTTCGTCGCGATCCGGGCGTGCCTGCGTGCTCGCGGTCCGGGGACGCGGTGCGCCCCGCTGCGCACCCTCTCCGCGCTTCGCCGGAGGCCGACCCGAACGACCCGGCGCGCCCTTGCCCGCATCCCGGCGACCGCCGCCTGCGGCGCGGCCACCGCCCTGACTCCCGGAGCTCGGGCGCGAACCGTTGCCGTCGTTCACCATCATCCGTCTCCTCGATCTGGACGCCCCACGCCGGCCTCGACCTCCTCAGCCGCCGGCGCCCCAGACGCTACCCGGTGAGCCTCGTGGGTGGCTGGGTGGGCACGTGGTCTGTCAC
>CAWACR010000011.1:0-7056 GCA_963780675.1 uncultured Actinomycetota bacterium | reverse complement strand
GGGGCGTGACACCGCCCATCCGCCGTCCGGTCGTGACGCTCGGCCGGCAGGAGCGGCGCCGGGCCGCTCCTGCTGAGCTTGTCAACCCGACTCGGTCCCACTGTGGCGGGGCGGGTTCCAGTGCCGTCGCCGTCGGCCACCGGAGGACGCGTCGACTCCTGCCGCCGCCATCCATCAGAACAGCTCCCCGGTCGGTGGTGGCTCGCCGTCTGGTCCCCGGTCGGGCTGTGCCGCGCTGTCACGTTCCACCGCTGCGCCTGCGCTGCCATCTGCCCCCGTGCCCGTGCCATCACCCTCGGCCCCTGCGCCCGCGATGCGACCGCCCGCCCTTGCGCCGGCCCCAGTGCCCGCCCCACTGCCCGCCTCACTGCCTGGCCCAGTGCCCGCCCTGAGTGGCGTCGTCTCCTGCCGGCGCCGCTCGCCGTCGACCCCGTCGTCGGTGCCGCGCCAGGGAGTGAGCATGCGCAGGACGCCGGTGTCGCGGGTGGTGGTGCCGATGAGGCTCCCGTCGGGTCGGGTGAACGTGTGGCCCCTTGTGGTGGCGGTGATCCGGAGGTGCTTGCGGTGGACCTCGTGGTGGTGGAAGACGCACAGGCTCAGGGCGTTGCCGACCGAGGTTTCCCCGCCGTTGGAGAACCAGGCCACGTGATGCACCTCGCACCAGGAGGCGCGCATGGTGCAGCCGGGCCAGCGGCAGTGGCCGTCGCGGACCAGGACGGCCCGGCGCAGGGACTTCGAGTACGTGCGCTCGGACTGCCCGACGTCCAACGGGATGCCGTCGGCGTCCAGGACGATCCTGGTCAGCTCGCAGTCGCACGCGATCCGCTCCAGCTCCGAGATCGGGATGACGGTCCCGTCGTCCAGCTCCGGCAGCGTCAGCGGCTCGGCGCCGCGGGGCTCCTCACCCGCGCGGCGTCCTGCGACGGCGGGGTCGGTGGTGCTCGTCGTCGAGCAAGACGTCGTGCCCGTCCCGTCGCCCACGACTCCGCCCGTCCCGTCGCCCACGACTCCCCCCCGTCGCCCACGACTCCGGTCGACCCGTCGCCCACGACTTCGGCCGGCCCGGGGCCTGTCGCCCCACCGTCACGGTCCGCTGCGTCCCGGTCAGGGCCGGTGCCGTTCGAGCGACGCCGGGTCGCCGCCCACGTCGACGCGGGGACGATGAGGCTGATGTGAGGGCGGATCTGGGCGCCGATCTTGTCCGATCCGACGTCGAGGATCCGGGCGGCGATGAGGGCGAGGGCGTCAGCGGTCCGCTGCTCACCGGTGCGCTCGTCCCCGGCGCCCGGGACCGGGGTGACGGCCTCGAGGCAGGTACGGAAGCAGGCGCCGACGAGCGGATCGACGAAGCCGCTCAGGCTGGTCCCGCCGTCGCGGTCGATCAGCCGGAGGTACCTGCGGGCGCGGATCGCCTCGAACTGCTGCTCGGCAGCGGCGACGTCGTGCGCGGCGATCCAGGCGTCCACGCGCCTGGTGAACGTCGCCACGTCGAGGCTCTCCGCCAACGCGAGGAGCTCTGCTGCGCCCCCGGCGTCCAACGCCTCCCGCGCCGCAGCGGACGCCCGAGCGCGCGCCCGGGTGAGGACCTGGGCGTGAGCCAGGCCCACTGTGCCGTCTTGCACGGCCGAGACGGCCTGCGGCATCTGCGCGAAGCCCTGTCCGAGTTCGGTCTCCGCTCGGGCGGCCCCGACTCCGATGCGCCCGGTCCGGGCGCGGTGGTTCTCGAACGACCGGTCCCCCGAGCGGGCCCACCGCCCGTCCTCCTTGTGCGCGGCCACCACCCGGGAGCGGTAGAGCGTGGCCAGCTCCACGACCCTGTCCAAGTCGGCGATCACCGAGGTGCGCTCCTCGAACGCCCACTGCGGCGCGAACGTCGCGTCTGCACGGTCCGTCAGAGTTCGCAGCGCCGACAGCGCATCCCGCGCCAACTCCACCGGGCCCGACCGGGCGGGCAGAGGAGTGGGCGCCGTCTGTGCAGTCATTTCCACCACCCCGCTAGGACGCCCGTCGAACACTAGTTCGAGTCTAGGACTCCTCTCGCCAATCCGCAACCCCTGTTCGCACGGGTGTTCGACGAATATCCAGCGGGGCTGCCGAGGTCACGAAGGCGGGGTCCGGCCCCGAGGCCGAGTTGCGGAGCGCCGGCCAGAGACCTCGGGGCTCGGTCGACGTGCGCGCCACCCGTGCCCGTGGTCAGGGGCGCCCCGGCCCGGCGTCCGACACCCGCCGGCCGCTCGCGCGCTACCCGCGCAGGTCAGCCTGAATCGCGTCCAGTGCGAGGCGCACCGCACCCGTGACGACGACGCGGTCGCCGAGGTCGGAGGCAGCCAGCCGTGCCGGCCACGGCGCGAGCTCGGCGAGCCGCGCCTCGATCCCGGGGAGGAGCACGTCGCACGACGCCGCCACGGCCCCGCTGATCACCACCAGGCCCGGGTCGAGCAACGTGACGACGGGTGCGAGCGCCGTCGCCAGCTTGTCCGCGACGACGTCGACCACCTCTCGCGCCCACGCCTCGCCGGCCCGCGCAGCGGCTAGCACCTCCTCGGCGCTCGGCCCGTCGGAAGCGATCTCCGCGGCGCTCGGAACGGAGGTGTCGAAGCCGGCCCCGCCCCCGACTGCCCGCGCCCCGCCCGCCCGCGCCCCGCCGGCCCGCGCCGCCAGCGCCCGCGCCCCGCCGGCCCGCGCCCCGCCGGCCCGCGCCCCGCCGGCTCGCGCCGCCAGCGCTCGCGCCCCGAGCACCCGCGCCCACGTCGCGATGCCGGTCGCGGCCAGTCCCGGGATCAGGTCGAGGAACCCCATCTCGCCCGCGCCCCCGTGGCGCCCCCGCACCAACGAGCCCCCGAGCACGAGCCCCGCCCCGAGCCGCTCGCCCGCAAGGAGGACGACGACGTCGTCCGCTCCGGCCGCCGCCCCGCGCCATCGCTCGGCGAGGGCCGCGAGGTTCGCGTCGTTCTCCACGAGCGCCCGCCGCTCGACAGTCCCGGCGAACGTCTCGCGCAGGTCGACGGCGGCCAGGCCCGGCAGGTACTCCTCGCTCGCCCGGGCGTGCCCCGTGAGCCCGTCGACGGCGGCCGGCACCCCCAGGGCGACGGCGAGCACCGCCGTCGGCTCGACCCCCGCGCGGGCCAGCGCCTCCCGCGCGACAGAGCGGGCGCCGTCGAGCCTCTCCGCGGCGCCGATGCGGGGGCTGCGGAACCGCGACCGCGCCTCGCCGACGACGTCGCCGCGCAGGTCGGTGACCAGGGCGCGCACCGTGTGGACGCCCATGTCCACCCCAAGCGCATACCCCGCCCTTGCGTGGAACTCGTACACCCGCGCCGGGCGCCCTGTCCGTGGCTCGTCCGTAGGGCGGCCCTCGCGCTCGACGGCCCACCCGAGGCGGATGAGCTCCTCGCACGCGGCGTGCACGGTGGGCCGCGACAGCCCGGTGACCTCCATGACCTCGCCGGCGGTGAGCGGTCCCGCGGGGCGGAGCGCGTCGAGGACGGCGACGGCGCTCGGTTGCATCCTCGATCCCTCCCGTCGGCGGGCCGTCGACCTCCATGCTTGACGCGTGCGCCGACCCGTCCCCATAATTTAGCAGAGCGCTTGATAAAGCGACCCAAGAAACCCGCGGGCGCCGCGCCGTCGCCCACCGATCCCCACCCCGACGTCCTCGAGAGGACCTTCTTTGTCCGCAGCGCTGCCGACCGGCACCACAACCACGACCCCCTGGTGGCAGAGCGAGGCGATCTACCAGATCTACCCGCGCTCCTTCGCGGACTCCGACGGCGACGGGGTCGGCGACCTCGCCGGTATCCGGTCGCGCCTCGACCACCTCGAGGCCCTGGCGGATCGGCGCGATCTGGCTCTCGCCGATCTACCCCTCGCCGATGGCGGACTTCGGCTACGACGTCAGCGACTACTGCGACGTCGAGCCCGCTCTTCGGCACCCTCGCGGACTTCGACGCCCTCCTGGCGGACGCGCACGCCCGCGGCATCCGCGTGGTCCTCGACTGGGTGCCGAACCACACCTCCGAGCGAGCACCCCTGGTTCCTCGAGTCCCGCTCGAGCCGCACGAACCCCAAGCGCGACTGGTACGTCTGGCGCGACCCGGCCCCCGACGGCGGCCCGCCCAACGACTGGACGTCCACCTTCACGGCCATCGGCCCCGCGTGGACCTTCGACGAGGTCACCGGCCAGTACTACCTGCACTCGTTCGCGCCGCAGCAGCCCGACCTCAACTGGGACAACCCCGAGGTCGAGGCCGCGATGCACGACACGCTGCGCTTCTGGCTCGACCGCGGCGTCGACGGCCTGCGCCTCGACGCCGTCATCAAGATCGCCAAGGACCCGGCGCTGACCGACAACGGCGACGGCGCGCTGCGCCACGACGAGGACTGGCCCGACCATCCACGAGCGCCTGCGCCGCATCCGCCGCGTGCTGGACGAGTACCCGGACCGCATGTGCGTCGCCGAGCTGTGGACCATGAACCTCGACCGGTTCGTCACGTTCCTCAACGAGGGCGACCAGTTCCACATGGCCCACAACTTCGAGTTCGTCGACCTCCCCTGGGATGCCGCGCGCTACCGCGCGCACCTCGAGCGCTTCGCCGCCGATCACGACGCCGCTGGCCTGGCCGTGCTGGTTCCTCGAGAACCACGACCTCCCGAGGGTCGCCACGCGGTTCGCGGGCGGTGCGACCGCCATGGCGAGCCCGTACGGCCTCCCGCGCGAGGGGGCCGACGACGGCGCGCCGGCCGACGACGGCGCCGCGCCTGTAGGTAAGGCGGCCGACGACGGCGAGACCGTAGGTGCTGCGCCCGCCGACTCCGCGCCGGCGCCGTCGGATCGGACCCCGCGCTCGGCGCGGCCCGCGCCCGCGCCGTCCTCGCTCATGCTCGCCGCCCTGCGCGGCACGCCCTTCGTCTTCGAAGGTCAGGAACTCGGCCTGCCGAATGCCGTCATCCCGGCCGACCGGGTGGTCGACGTCGACGGCCGCGACCCCTGCCGCGCGCCCGTGCCGTGGGAGCGGCCGTCCGCGGTCGGCCCCGGAGCGGGGTTCACCACCGGTGAGCCGTGGCTTCCGTTCGTCGAGGACGCCGAGCGCCTGTGCGTCGCTGCGCAGGAGGAGGACCCTGACTCCACCCTGAACCTCGCCCGCCGCGTACTCGCTGTCCGTCGGGCGACCCCCGCGCTGCAGACCGGCACCCAGCGGCTGCTCGACGCCGGGCCGGGGTCCTCGCCTGGCTCCGCGAGGGCGACGACGGCGACCGCTGGCTCGCGGTCGTGAACTTCGGCACCGGCCCGGCCTCCCTCGCGGTGGACCTCGGTCCCCAGCTCGTCGCCCCACCCCTCGCCGAACGCGGGGTTGTGGGTCGAATCCCCGCCCAAACGACCCATAACCCCGCGTTCGGCGAGGAGGGGTTGGGGGCGCGGGGCGTCGTCGTCATCGGCTCCGACCCCGCCCGCCCCGGCCTGACGACCACGGGCGGCGCGGTGACGTCCGCCACCGAGCCGGGCGCCGTCGTCGTCCTCACCGACCTCACCCTCGCCGCCGGCGAGGCCCTGCTCGTCCGACTGGAGAACGCCCTGTGACCGCAGTCCCCGCCGCCACCCGCCGGCACGTCCCCCAGCCCTACGTCCACCTCGCCAACCCCGAGTGGACCAAGGACGCCACGCTGTACCAGCTGCATCTGTGGCACTTCACGCCCGAGGGCACGCTGCGGGCGGCCGCCGAGCAGCTGCCGCGCCTCGTGGACCTGGGCGTCAGCGTGGTGTGGCTGTCGCCGATCCACGAGGTCGGGGCGAAGAACCGCAAGGGCGAGCGGGGCAGCCCCTATGCGATCAAGGACCACCGCAGCCTCGACGCGACGCTCGGGACGATGGACGACCTGCGGGACTTCGTGCGCCGGGCCCACGACCTGGGCCTGCGCGTGATCCTCGACTGGGTGGGCAATCACACCTCGTGGGACGCGCCGCTGCTCGAGGCGCACCCCGAGTGGTACGCCCGCGACTGGAAGGGCGACCTGCGTCCGCCGCTGTGGTTCGACTGGGACGACGTCGTGAGCCTCGACTACGGGTCCGAGGACCTGCGCGAGCACATGGCCGAGACGATGGCCTACTGGGTGCGCGAGGCCGACGTCGACGGGTACCGCTGCGACGCCGCCGGGCTGATCCCGCTGGACTTCTGGGAGACCGTCCGCGAGGAGCTCGAGGCGATCAAGCCCGTGTTCATGCTCGCCGAGTGGGAGTCGCGGGAACTGCACGCCCGGGCCTTCGACGCGACGTACGCCTCGCACTGGGCCGAGACGATGTTCAAGATCGGGTCGGGGCTGGCGGACGTCGGGGGGCTCGCCGTGTACTACGCCTGGGACGAGGGCTTCTACCCGCACGAGGCCATGCGGCTCATGTACGTCAGCAACCACGACGTCAACCACGAGGCCACGGAGTTCGAGCGGTTCGGGGACCTCGTGGGGGCGGCGATCGTGCTGTCCGTGGTCGGGTCGGGGATCCCGATGATCTACACCGGCCAGGAGGCGGGCAACCCCAAGCGGCTCAAGTTCTTCGAGGCCGACCCGGTGGAGTGGCGCGAGCACCCCCACGGCGAGCTGTACCGGCGGCTGTTCCGGTTGAAGAGGGAGACGACGGCGCTGTGGAACGGCGCGTGGGGCGCGCCGATGCTGCAGGTGCGGAACTCCGCGCCGTCGTCGGTCTTGTCCTTCGTGCGCCGGGACTCAGGCGGGGCGGTGTTCGCGGCGCTGAACCTCTCGGGCGAGGCGCAGGACGTGGTGCTCGACGGCGCCCTGCTCGGCGGGGCGTGGACCGACGTCTTCTCGGGGGAGCCGGTGGAGTTCCCGGCCGACGGCGCGGGCTCCGGTTCGGGGCCTCGGCTCGCCCTGGCGCCGGGGGCCTACCGGGTGCTCGTCAGGTCCTGACTCCGGAGCCGACGCAGATCGCCCTCCGCACCCCCACCCCCCGGACCCCCCACCGCAGATGGCGAACACATGGGCAGTTCGCGAACTCCAGATGTTCGCGAACCGCCCAGACGTTCGCGATCTGCGGTGGGGGCGAG
>CAWACR010000010.1:0-714020 GCA_963780675.1 uncultured Actinomycetota bacterium | reverse complement strand
CCGCCGAACACCATTCACATCAGGGCCGCCCCCACCAGGGGGCGGCCCTGATGTCGTTCTGGCCCAGCAGGTCAAGGAAGCGGTGGCGTCAACGGCCAGTAGTTCGTTCGCCCGACCCCGGGCTTCCGACGTCCGGGCACGACTGGGACTTGGTTATCGCCGGGCAAGGCGAGGGGCGACCGGCACCGCCGACGGCCATGCCCGCGATCTGGACCTCGGTCCGCCGGGGCGAGTGGGCGTCCTCGGAGAGTCCCGATGCAAGCGCTTGCGTCGAGGGCGGTGTTGGGGCATGATCTCCGCGCCTGCCTCACCGGCGCGACCTGATCGGCGTCGATTGCGCGCCGTGGGCAGGTGAGCAGCGGGTCGGGTGACCCGGCGGAGCGTCGCAGAAGGACGGGTCTGTCGTGGATGAGGTGCAGGTCGAGAACATCTGGCGGTGGCGGGCGTGGCGCCGGGCCTGTGAGGCGGGCTGGGATCGGGCCGAGTCCTATGACCTCTACCTCCACCCCGACACCCGAGTGGGGATCGAGGCGGTCCCCGACCAGGGCGTCCCCGAGTTCGTGACCGAGGGAGGCCAGTGACGCCTGGTTCAACGTCGGCGAGCCCCGCTTACGGACGCGTGGCCACCCAGAGCTCCTCGGCCGGCCACTTGCTCGCCCAGTCGGCCGACACGATCTCGTAGAAGGCATGGTCGCCGCCGTCCGGCGGCGCATAGATCTCGTGCATGGCCTCGACCACGAAGCCGGACCTGCGCAGCAACCGCACCCAGTCCCCGTGCGAGGGATGGAACTCGAGGCCGCCTCCGGGCCAGCGGATCCGGTAGGCCTGCCGCTGACCGCGCATCAGTCGTTCCTCCGCGACACCCTCCTCCTCAGGGACGCACAGCGCCGAGAGATGGCTGTTGGTCAGGAACACCAACCGTCCCCCTGGCCGCAGGAGTCGGGCCGCCTCCGGCAGCCAGCGCTCGGGGTCGCACCACGCAGCGGCTCCGTGCTCGCTCACCACGAGGTCGAACGATCCGCTCGCCAGCGGCACCCGCTCCGCATCCCCCTGGATCAGGGGGAAGGCCGGGCCGGTCCGGCGTTGCAGCCTCATCGCGGTGGCCAGCTGCTCGCCCGAGAGGTCCACCGCCACCGTGGTTGCCCCGGACCGGGCGAGCCACGCGGAGAAGTAGGCGGTGCCGCAGGCCAGTTCCACGACGTCGAGGCCACGGACATCTCCCAGGACGCCGAGGTCTCGCTCCGGAACCGCGAAGAGCCCCCACACCACCTCCGGTCGGGCCCACATGTCCTCGGCCGCAGCATCGGTGAAGCGTTCGTTCATGACCGCCCAGAGCGCCCGGTTCAGCGCGATCTCGGAGCCTCTTTCATCGGTGGTCACCCGTCGAGGCTAGCCGAGGGCGATCCCGCGGCTCGTCGGGGGCCGGCGCGGATCCGGACGCGGCCGCCCGCTGCCGGCGGTCGTCGAGCAGGGCGGCGGCGCGCGCCACGAGCCCGACGACGGCGAGGCCGACCCACGGGGCACGGCCGTCCCGCCCGTGATGGGCACTGCGGCGTCCCGTGATTGCCTGCGGGCGGCGTCCGGCCCGGCGAAGCCGCGATCGCCGGGGAGTTCGCCGGGTGGCGCAGTCATTCCTGTGCACAGGCACCGGACCGGGAGCATGCTGCCGGTATGTCCGACCACGATGACTTCCTGGAATGGGTCACGACCACGCTGTACCGGGCGGAACTGGCCCTGCACAACGGCGACCCGGCCCCGCGCCGCGCGCTCTGGTCCCGCAACGAGCCCGTGTCCGTCCTGGGTGCGTGGCGCAACGCCTTCGGGCAGCACGAGGTGGCCGAACTCTTCGCCTTCCTCGGGGGGAGCTTCTCCGACTGCACGTCGTTCGAGGTCGAGGTGCTGGCGTCTGACGTGGTGGGCGACATGGCCTACACCGCCGGCCTCGAGCACACCTCGGCCTCCGTCGACGGTCAGCCGCGCAGCTACACGCTGCGGGCGACCCAGGTGTACCGGCGCGAGGGCGGCGAGTGGAGGGTCGCCCATCGCCACGGCGACACCGTGAGCGACTGACGCGCCGGATCAGCGGTATCACGGATCTGGGACGACTCCTGGTCGAGGAACGGTCGGCTCCTGGGTCCGGTTGCCTGGTCCGCGCGATCCGGCGGTGGCGAGCGGACCTGTGGTGGCAGGCTTTGGCGGGAAGCGGGCGACTCGACGTGCGCCCGTGCCGGTGAGTCAACGTGGAGGCACTGTGTTCAAGGATCTGTCCGGCGTCCCGCACCATGACGGCTCGGCGACTTACGTCTCGGATCTGACGCCTGACGTCGGTGACACGGTGTCGGTGTTCCTGCGGGTGCCGAAGTCGAGCGGGGTCTCCCGCGCGATGCTGCGCACCTACATCGACGGCGAGCAGGCCCTGACGGAGACGTCGGTCGATCGGGAGACCGATCACGAGGTGTGGTTGCGGGGGCAGTTCCGGGTGGAGAACCCGGTGGTGAACTACCGCTGGCTGATCGACGGCGTACCCAACGGCTACCAGTGGCTGAACGGCGAGGGTGCCCACACCTACGACGTGACCGATGCCGCCGACTTCCGGGTCACCACGCACCCGGCCCCGCCGGCGTGGGCGTCCGACGCCGTGCTTTACCAGGTCTTCCCGGACCGGTTCGCGAAGTCCGTCGAACGCCCGGCACCGGACTGGGCGATCCCCCAGGGCTGGGACGACCCGGTGATCGGCACAGGTCCGGAGGCCGCATTCCAGTACTACGGGGGCGACCTCGACGGCATCACCACGCACCTGGACCACATCGCCTCCACGGGCGCCAACACGGTCTACCTGACGCCGATCTTCCCGGCCCGCTCCAACCACCGGTACGACGCCTCGACGTTCGACGAGGTCGACCCGCTGCTCGGCGGGAACGAGGCCCTGACCCGGCTCTCGGACGCGGCGCGCGCGCGCGGGATGCGTGTGATGGGCGACCTGACGACGAACCACTGCGGCGCGGCGCACGAGTGGTTCCAGCGCGCCATCGCCGATGCGACGTCCCCCGAGGCGGGGTACTTCACGTTCACCCACCACCCGGACGAGTACGTGTGCTGGTTCGGGCACCCCTCGTTGCCGAAGTTCGACCACCGCAACGAGGGCCTGCGCCGCGCCCTGTACGAGGGGCCGGACTCGACGGTGGCGAAGTGGCTCGGACCGCACGGCATGGACGGGTGGCGGATCGACGTCGCGAACATGACGGCCCGGCTCGGCACGATCGACCTCAACCACATGGTCGCGACGACGCTGCGCGCAACGATGGCGGCCGCGAACCCGGAGTCGCTGCTGTTGGCCGAGCACTCCCACGACGCCTCCCACGACCTGCTCGGCGACGGCTGGCACGGCGTGATGAACTACGCGGGGTTCGCCCGGCCGCTGTGGCAGTGGGTGAAGCGTCCCGCGCCGGTGACCTTCGAGCCGGGTCCGTTCACGCCGTTCCCGAGTTTCGGCGCGACGTCGATGGTCGCCGCGATGCGCACGTTCGCCGGCGCGCAGCCGTGGCGGGCGACGGCGCACGCCCTGAACCTGGTCGGCTCGCACGACGTGCCGCGGATCGCGACGTTCCTGAACGGGAACGAGGCCATGATCACCGTCGCGTTCGGCCTGCTGGCGTCGATGCCCGGCATCCCGATGCTCTGGGCGGGGGATGAGATCGGCCAGGAAGGTGTCAACGGCGAGGACGGGCGTCGACCGTTCCCGTGGCACGACACCGCCCGGTGGGACACGGGCCGGCTGGCCATGAACCGGGCCCTGTTCGCCGCGCGGGCCGAGAGCGTCGCCCTGCGCCACGGCGGCCTGCGCTGGCTCGCCGTCGGCGACGACGCCGTCACCTTCCTGCGTGAGGCGCCGGGGGAGAGTGTGCTCGTTCACGCCGCCCGCGCCGATCACCTGCCCGTCCGGTTGCCGGGTGCCGTCGTCGGCCGTGAGCTGATCGGCCTCGCCGGCACCCCCGATCTCCGGGCCGACGCCGACGGCGCCGTCACCCTCCCTGCGGACGGGCCGGCCTTCTCCATGTGGCGGTGCTGACGGAATCGCGGCGCAGGGCGAACTCGAACCGGGGCTGCCCCGACCACCCGCGGTGCGATCCCAGCCGTGCGCGTGCCTGAGGACGCGCCGATGGTGAGGGCGCGCGGGCGCCGTCGTCCTCGCCATACTTGGCACCGTGTCAAGTACCGGGGCCGCGACGCGTGTCGCCTACGGAGAGCCGGAGACCCGCCGGCGCATCCTCGAGGCCGCTCGGGAGGTCCTGGAGGGACGCGGGGCCGACCTGCGCATCGCGGACGTCGCCGCCCGGGCCGGGGTGTCCCGCCAGGCCGTCTACCTGCACTTCGGTGACCGCGCGGGTCTGCTGATCGCGCTGGTGGACTTCATCGACACGAGCCAGGGCGTGGGCGAGTTCCGGGCGAGCATCGCGGGCGCTCCTTCCGGCGTCGAGGCCCTGCACAGGCTCGTCGAGAGATTGAGCTGGTACACGGCGTCGATCGACCGGGTGACCGAGGTGCTCGAGGCCGGCCAGGACGCCGACCCGGCTCTCGGCGCGGCGTGGCGGGACCGGATGGCGCGGCGGCAGGCGTTCGCCCGGTCGATCGTGGCGCGCATCGCCCACGAGGGTGACCTGGCGCCGGGCTGGACGGTCGAGTCCGCGGCGCAGATGGTCTACCTCGTGTGCATGCCCGGGCCGTGGCGCGAGGCGGTCCGGCGTCTGGGCTGGACGCGCGAGGAGTATGCCGAGCGGGTGTTCGCCCTGCTCAGCGGGGCTCTGGTCGCCGTCGGGGAGCGCGGTACCCTGCCCACTTGACATGCTGTCAAGTGGGCGCGCACTCTTGAGGTGCCACGGCATCAGCCGCGAGCCGGCAACGACCGCGAGGGGGCGGATGATCATGGGAGCGATCGTCTTCGTGGGCAGGAGCACGATCCGGCCGGGCGGGCTGGAGGCGATGCGCGCGGCCGCTGCAGCCACGGCGGCCTACATCGAGGCGAACCACTCCCGCCATCTCCTCCTGGAGTTCTTCTTCGACGAGGACGCCGGCGTGATGACCACGCTGCAGGTGCACCCGGACGAGGAGTCCTTCCGGCTCCACCTGCGCCTGGGCGCCGAAGGCGGGCACTTCGCGAGCGGCGCCGAACTGATCACGTCGTCCGCCGTCACCCTGTACGGCGAGGTCAGCGACGAGTTGCTGGCCACGGTGGGCGCGATCGCGCGCGGCGGCCCGGTGGAGATCCACCGTGATCCGGTGGGATTCGAGAGGCTGTCCACACGCCCCTGATAGCGGAGGCCATCATCCGCGACAGGGCGACAGGGCGACAGGGCGACAGGGCGACAGGGCGACAGGGCGACAGGGCGACAGGGCTCCGCCAGTCGGTCCGGGTCGAGGTCCCGGGACCTCGACCCGGCGTGATCACGGTCGGTGTCGGCCGAGGAAGTCGAGGACCTCGCCCGGGGTGCGCTTGCCCTTGATCGTCCGGACGTGGCTGTGACCTTCGTGCCAGATGACGGTGCAGTCCGCGATGCCCCGGGCCGTCTCCTCGATCGCCTCCCGCGGCAGGAACATGTCGCGGTCGCCGGCGATGATCAGCACGGGTGCGGTGATCTGCGGCAGAACTCCACGGGCGTCGTAGTCCATCTCCGCCTGCGTCTCCACGAGGACGTCCGAGAGGTTGCAGCCCCACGAGGCGAGCATCCGTCCGGCGAGCGGCGCGAGGAGGCGCCGCAGCCACCGGATGCCCTCTCCCGGGATGACCTCGGCGAGCATGCCCTCGCCGGCCTCGGTGAACCGGCCGTGGCCCCACGCCTCACCCCAGCGCCGGTCCAGCGCCTTCGCCTCCTCGGGGATCACCGCGGTGGACGCCAGCAGCACGACGCGTCCGACGCGGTCCGGATGCCGCGCGGCGAGGTACAGCGCGATCAGCCCGCCGTAGGACGCGCCGACGACGGCGTCCACCCGGCCGCCGAGTTCGTCGATGACCTGGGCGACGTCGTCGGCCATGTCGGCCACCGTGTGCCCGGGGGGCATGTTCCGCCGGCGGCTGAGCCACCAGACGGTGAAGTCCCCGGTGGCGTAGGCGGGGAGGAAGCCGCGGGCTTGCGCCTTGTCCCAGGTGGGGGTACCCGGGCCGCCGGGGAGGAAGAGCATGGTCCGTGGCCCGGTGCCGAGAGCGGCGTACTCGATGCCGTTCGGGAAGGTCCCGGTGCGCGCCTGCGGTTTCGACGCCTCGGCCCGGCGCCGGGCCGCGATCGCCGCGACCGCGCCGGCCACCACCCCCGCGGTCGCCGCGAGGACGATTCCCGTCCGGCGTGCGTGCATCTCCCGCTCCCTCCGCACCGGCGTGGCGGGGGCGCGGCTCCCGCCACGCGATCGGGTTCGGGCCGCGTCCGGCGGGCCGATCCCCGCTTTCGACGGTACGCCGGGGCGGTCCTGATCGCCGCGGATCCGGCGGGACGTCGACAACGAGACCGCGACCCGGTGGTGCGTGACCCAGTGGTCGCTCGGTCAGGTCGACGCCTCGGCGACGACCCTCGCCGAGGCCCGCCGCTCGCTCGACCCTCCTCCTCGCAGACGGCCCGGAGGGCAAGCAGGACTGCCGCGGGGAGCGCCGTCGTCGGCCGCCTGTGCGGAACTCCTCTTTCGCCAGGCGCACGGAGGTTTCCGCACAGTCCGACGACGGCACCGGATCCCGGTCATGCGCGATCCGCAGGCGCACCTCGCCCTCGGCGCCCCGATCGCCGGGATCGGCCCGGACTCCGCGGAGGTCGGGTTCCCGCCGTCGTTGTTCGCCGCGATCTCGCCCGCGCGGAGGGGCTCGGCCTGCACCGCGTGGCGGGCGGCACAGGCGCTTGCCCTCATACCGACAGGCGCACCCCGGTCAGGTCCTCGGACAGTCGCACGAGCGCCGCGCCGGCGGCGGGGTCCATCGCCTTGCGGCGCGGACGCCGTCGGGCAGGTCCGCCCCGCACCTGGAACGGGCCCGCGGGGCCCCACATCTCGCCGTTGCGCACCTCCGAGGCCGCGGCGGCATGCACGAGCGTCCTCGCCGCCGCGTCCTTGCCGTGCAGCAGCGCCGCGACGAGCGCCCGCCTCCAGCCCGGCCCCACCGGCGGCTGGGTCGCGGGGACGCCCTCGCGCTCGGGGGCGAGGACGTCGACGGCGGCGCCCGGGTGGGCGACCACGGACGTCGCCCCGGAGCCTGCGACGGCGAAGCGGCGGGCGAGTTCGAACCCGAACAGCGTCACCGCGAGCTTGGAGCGGGCATAGGCGGTGAAGTCGCGCGCGCCGGAGGGGCGGGCGGCGTCGTCGAACGGGGGCGTGGCGAGGGAGTGGCTGAGGCTGCCGACGTGCACCACCCGGGTACCCCAGGCGTGCAGGCGCGCCGAGAGCCCGGCGATCAGGGCGAAGTGCCCGAGGTGATTGGTGCCGAAGTGGATCTCGAAACCGTCCGCCGTGGACGGGGGCACCTGGCGCGGCGCGTTCCCCGGGTAGCCGATCACTCCCGCGTTGGCGACGATCGCATCGATGCGTGCGCCCGTCGACAGCGTGGCCACGGCCGAGCGCACGGAGGCGAGGTCGGCGAGGTCCAGCGGCTGAGGGACGACGACGGCGCCCGGCACGTGGCGCTCGATGCTCGCCGTCGCGGCGGTCATGCGGTCGGCGTTGCGGGCGGCGAGCACCACCTGGGCGCCGAGGTCGGCGAGTTGCTCGGCGGCGAAGTAGCCGATGCCGCTCGTCGCTCCGGTGACAAGAACGGTGCGCCCGCTGAGCGGGCCGGCGTGCGACGACATGCGCGGCACGCTAGGGAGCGCAGCACCCGGCGGGGAAACGCGTCCCACCGGGTAGGACGCGCCGGGCTGAACCCCCGCCCTCGCCGGCGCGGAGCGCCGTCCCGACGAGCCACGACGGGTGGGCTGCGCTCACCCTGCCGGCGTCCTCTCGAGCGCGCGACTCGGGTGCTGAGGACCCCCGCTGCGCAACGGCCCGACGACCGTGGTGGTGGTGCGACAGAATGGCGCCGCGCGGAAGGGTCGGATGTCGGGCGAGGTGAGAGGTGGGGTCGGTGGGAATCCTCCAGATCGCGGGATTGGCCGTTCTTGGGCTCGCCGCCGCTGCCGGGCTCGGGTGGGTGGCCTATCGCTTCTGGTGGACCGGCGACGGCGGCCCGTCTCGCGTCCGGGGCACTCGCGGCCGCGCCGTCCGGGTCCGACTCCCGGCCGGGAGCGGCCACAGGGGCCAAGCGCCCGCGCAGTAGCGGCCGGGACCGGGTAGCGACCCTGGCAGCTGTGCTGGTCATCGTGGTCGCCGTCTTGCGGCCGGATCGCTCTGGGGCGAGGCGTCCCTCGTAGCGCCGTCCCACCGGCCGGACGATCGAGACCGGGGCGTACTTCGGAGTAGATGTCGCGGCGATCGTCGAGCGAATCCTCGCCGAACGGCTGGACGACGGCGGCTGGAACTGCGAGGCGGAGAACGGTTCCGTGCGCTCCTCCTTCGACACCACGATCAACGTGCTCGACGGGCTGCTCGCGTTCGAGGGAGCATCCGGCGGGTCAACGGAGGTGCGCGCGGCCCGTTGCGGCGGTGAGGAGTACCTGCTCGAGCGGGGCCTCTTCCGTCGCAAGAGCACCGGCGACGTCGCCGACCCGGCCAATCTCGACTTCGCGTTCCCCTGCTACTGGCACGACGACGTGCTGCGCGCGCTCGACTACTTCCGCCGGTCGGACGCGGACCCGGATCCCCGGATGACGGGGGCCGTGGAGGTCGTGCGATCGAAGGGGCAGCCCGACGGGCGCTGGCCGGTCGAACGGCTCCACCCGGGTCGCGTCCACTTCGACGTCGAGGACGGCGTGGGGACGCCGAGCCGCTGGAACACCCTCCGCGCGCTCCGGGTGCTCGACTGGTGGGACCGCGCCGCCTGAGGCGCCGGCCGCGGAAGCGACCACGCTCGGGCGGTCCCCTCATGAACGCGTCGTTCCATCAGCGAGTCGTGAAGGGGGTCGACCGCCCGGCTGGCCCAGCTCGACCGCCTCGAGCAGACCCTGCGCACCTTCCGCGGCGCCGCCCCGACGACGGCGCCCGGCACCCCCGACCGGGCGCCCGACCCTGCGACCGGCCTGCCCCTCGAAGGAGCCCTCGATGAACACCATGGTGTTGACCGTCCCGCCCGGCGGCCACACCGTCACCTTCACCCGCGAGATCGACGCCCCGCCGGACGTCGTCTTCGAGGCGATGATGGACGCCGCGCTCATCCCGCAGTGGTGGGGTCCGTCCTACCTCACGACCACCGTCCTCACGCACGAGCCGGTGACCGGTGGCTCGTGGACGTGCGTCCAGACGGACCCCGAGGGCCACTCCTACGGCTTTCGCGGCGTCTTCCACGAGATCGTCCCCGCGGTCCGAACCGTGCAAACATTCGAGTTCGACGGCGCGGGCGGCCACGTCAGTCTCGACTCGCTGAGGTTCGTGGTTGCCGGGGCGGAGGTCGCCGTGGACGAGCGTCTCCGGCACCCCGGGCGCCGCAACCTCGGTGGAGCGGCTCCGGGCCGAGCGCGGCGAGCAGCCGACGTCGGAGCCGCCTGATCGGGCGCGGTGGCGACGGGCGCGGGGGTGTTGTCCTGCGCCCGGGTCGGGTGCACTCTTGGCTGCCACGACCGTGCCCCCGCGGTGGTTCACCGAGACGCCCGGCGGCGTGTCACCATCGGCGTAAGCGCGGGCCGGCGGGCGGCGCAGGCGGTGACGCTGCGCGGTGACCGGGCGCCCGATCTCAGCGCCCTGGCCGGGGTTGCCTGCGACACGGGGCGCGGGGTCCGACGCCCGACCGGTCCCAGGCGGCCGCGGCACGGCGCGCTGCGCCGCTGGCGCGGTGCGGATGAGGTGAAGGAGGAGATGTGGCACGACCAGGCCAACGTCAGTCCGGTGGCGCGCGCACTGACCTCGGGGCCCAGCGCGGCCGCGCCCCGCGTCCCGCCGAGCAGGGGATCATCCCGGTGCTCGCCGAGGTCGCCCGCGAGGTCGACAACGCTGTGCAGCGACCGCCGACGCGCCCGGCGGTGCGCACGAAGTTCCAGGTCGTCGCGCTGCTCGTGCGCGAGGAGCGGGCCCGGGTGATGGCCGACGGCGGCCCGACCGAGTCGCGGCGCGCCCAGCAGCTCAAGCGGCTCGACGGAGTGGCGACGCTCCTGGCCAGGACCGCTGCCCGGGACACCTCGCTGCTCGAGCTGCTCGCCGAGGACGCCCGGGTCTCCGACGCGGCGCGCGCCTTCAAGGCGACCGTGATGCGTGCCGGCGGGCTGGAGCCGCCCGAGGAGCCCGCGCCCGCCGCGCTCGCAGCACCGTCCACGCCGGTGCCCGGCGCCGAGAATCAGGTGGTGCCCCGGTCGGTGATCTCGCGCCAGCTCGCGAACCCGTTCCTGGCCCCTGACTTCGAGGCCGCGGCCGCGCGGACCGCCTCGCGGGCCCGGCGACTGGCCGGCTGGGAGCTGCTCGAGCCGCTCTTCCGGTCCTTCGAGTACGGCGCCACCGGCGCACCCGCCTGCATGGCGTTGCCCGAGCCCGCCTCGGTGTCCGTTCCCCAGGGCCTGCGAGCTGATGCCGCACCAGGCCCAGGTCGTCGCGGCCACGGCGGGCGGCCATCGCACGTTCCTGCTCGCCGACGAGCCAGGGCTCGGCAAGACCGCCCAGGCCCTGCTCGCCGCCCGGGCGGCCGACGCCTATCCGCTCCTGGTCGTGGTGCCCAACGTGGTGAAGACGAGCTGGGCGCACGAGGTCGGGCTGTGGACCCCGCACCGCAGGCCCACGGTGGTCCATGGCGACGGCGACCGGGTCGACGGGTTCGCGGACATCGTGATCGTCAACTACGAGCTCTTGGACAGGCACGTCGGCTGGCTCGGTGACCTTGGCTTCCGCGGCATGGTCGTCGACGAGGCGCACTTCATCAAGAACAAGGGCTCCCAGCGCTCCCAGCACGTGCTCGCGCTCTCGGAGCGGATCCGCGCCCGCACCGCCCGCCCGCTGCTGATGGCGCTCACCGGCACCCCGCTGATCAATGACATCGAGGACTTCCGCGCGATCTGGCAGTTCCTCGGCTGGATCGACGACACGATGCCGCTCGGCGCGCTGATGGTCGCCCTCGAGGAGACCGGGCTCACCCCGGCCGATCCGGGGTTCTACGCCGCCGCGCGGGCCAGCGTGATCGACATGGGCATCGTGCGTCGCCGCAAGGTCGACGTCGCCGCCGACATCCCCGCCCGCCGGGTGGCGGACCTGCCGGTCGAGCTCGACGACGCCGTCGGCCGCTCGATCCGCGACGCCGAGGCCGACCTCGCCCGCCGGCTGGTCAGTCGCTACCGGTCCGCCCTGGAGGTGCGGACGGTCGGCGAGGTCGTGGACGGGATCGACCACGAGCTCGCGCGCCGGGTGGCGGCAGGGGCGCTCGCAGGACTCGAGCTCGCAGACCGGTGGCGAGAACGTGTTCACGATGGTCCGACGGATCGGCCAGGCCAAGGCCGGGCTGGCCGCCGACTACGCCGCGCAGCTTGCCCGCAACGTCGGCAAGGTGGTGTTCTTCGCCAAGCACGTCGACGTCATGGATCAGGCCGAGCGCACCTTTGCCCAGCGCGGTATCCGCTACGCCTCGATCCGCGGCGACCAGACGCCCAAGGCCCGCGAGAAGAACATCGCCGCGTTCGTGAACGACCCTGACGTGTCGATCGTGGTGTGCTCCCTGATGGCCGCGGGCGTGGGGTTGAACCTTCAGGTCGCCTCCAACCTGGTGCTGGCCGAGCTGTCCTGGACCGACGCCGAACAGACCCAGGCCATCGACCGGATCCACCGGATCGGCCAGGCCGAGCCCGTCACCGCGTGGAGGATCATCGCCGCGCAGACCATTGACACCAAGATCGCCGAGCTCATCGACAGCAAGTCGGGGCTGGCCGCCCGGGCGCTGGACGGGGCGCAGGACGAGGACGTCTCACCGTCCACGACCGTGCAGCTCGAAGCCCTGGTCGGGCTGCTCACCGACGCGCTCGCCGCCGAGGGCGTGGGCTGAGCCACCGGACGAGCACCGCGCTGGACTGCGCCATGCACAGTGGGCCCCGTGGGGCTCGAAGCCTTCGGCGCGGTGCGCGATCGGCAGGAGTACTCGTTTCAAGGGCGCCCGCCAGACCGGAGTGCTCCACGGCACCCGGTCCGCGACAGGCGGCATGTCCGGACGCCCTGCCAGTCGCGGCTGCCACTGGATGGACCGTTCGGCTGATGGCGGCGGGCTAGCGCGCCACGCGGTAGCGGAGGTAGACGACTCCAGAGCTGAAGGTGCGCGTCTCGAGGAGTTCGAGGTCGACGCGGCGCTCGCGCTGGGGGAAGAACGGAATGCCACCGCCAACCAGCACCGGGTAGACCATGGCCCGGTACTCGTCGATCAGATCCAACCGTGCCGCCTCGGCGGCAAGTGTCGCGCCGCCGATTGCGATGTCGCCCTGCCCCGGTTCGGATCGCCACCGCTCGATCTCCTGCGCCAGGCCGTCGGAGGCCAGGCGGGCATTGCCCTGGACGGCTGACAACGTGGTCGAGAACACCACCTTGGGGAGCGGGTTCCAGAGCGCGGCCCACTCGAGCTCTGCGTCGTCGAGCGATGGATCCTCCTCGGTGGTCTCCCAGTACAGCATCGTCTCGTACAGCCGTCGGCCCAAGAGGTGGACGCCGACCTCTCGTATCTCGTCGATCCAGAAGCGAAAGACCTCCTCGTCGGGCGCGGTCCAGTCGAAGTTGCCGTCCGGCCCGACGATGTAGCCGTCGAGTGAGACGTTCATCGAATAGGTCACGCTGCGCATCAGAAGTCCTCCTCGGTAGCGGGTTCGACAGTACGACCCCCGGACGCCGCAGGACTCATCGCGGCCGACGGGATTCCCTGCGGGGGTCGGCCCGTCGGCGCGGCGCCGAAGCCCGGCACAACCCAGGGTTCGGACCGGTCTCCCCTCTCGGAGCGCCTCGGCGAGGTGCGTGCCGTCGGGCGCCCACGACGGGGGAACTTGGACCGCGATGCTCGGTCGCGGTCCGAGCGGGCTGCGCGCCCTCACCCGCGCGGGCGGGGTCCCCACAACGGCCGTAGCGGGGGGAGGGATTCGATGCCGGGGTTTGGGGGTGGCTTGCTCTCGCCGTCGTCACCGGACCAGCGGCGCCCGTACTGGTCGGGGATGTCGCCCCAGCCCCAGTAGGGCGTGGGCCGGTCAGGGACGACGCCGAGGACCTCGAGGGGGTCGATTCGCTGCGGGCCTACGGTGCACAGGTGGGTCCAGGCGTCGCCAAAGTCGAACTCGTAGGCGAACTGCTCCCCAAGGCTGAGGCGGGAGAGCCGGACCGTGCGGGCGTCGGCGGCGTCGGACTCGACGTCCCAGTCGGGGCGTTCCAGTCGAGTTCCGTCGGCGAGTTCGACCTGCATCAGGTGGGCGCGGTCCCAGCGGGCGAAGGCGTCGTCGATCGCCGTGGCGAGTTCGGCGAAGGTGTGGCTGCGGGCTGCGGCGAAGATTCGGCCCGGCCGCGGCCAGAATGTCTCTCCCCGGCCTTCGACGAGCTCGACCTGAATCGCCAGCCAGGTGCGCGCCACGACCCCATGCTGTCACGCCCCAAAGCGGCGGCGGCTGCCGCCGTGCCTGCCACGGTCGTTGCGTGCGCGCCCGGAACACACTCGTCTCCGCTTTGGCGCACGCTGCGGGATCGTGGCGTGGATGGGACGACGACCATTGCCGTTGGGTGGGCACGGACGCATCGACTTCCACGTGGACGCGGCCTCCGGGCGGGTGCGGGCCAGGGCCCGGTTCCGCGACGTCGACGGGTCGTGCCGGGCGGTCACGAGGTGGGGCGGCACCCGTGCCGAGGCGCGCGACAGGCTCTTCGTCGCCCCCTCACCGCAGCACGGCGGCGACCGCGCTGATCTCGACGAGCGCGCCCGGAACGCCAAGTCCTGCAACACGCGCCGCAGTCACCAGCGCGGGTTGTCCGGACGCGAGTTCCGAGGCGATGGCCCGGTACCCGGCCGCGAGGTCGACGCCGTCGACGAAGAGGACCGTCCACTGCACCACGTCACCGAGGGTCGCTCCGGCGGCGGCGAGCGCCGTCTTGGCGTTCTCCAGGGCGCGGGTGGACTGTGCGGCCACGTCGCCCTTGCCGACGAGCGAGCCGTCGGCATCGACGCCGTTCTGACCGCCGACGTAGATCGTGGTCGCTCCGGGCGGCACGATCGCCACGTGGCTGAAGGCAGGGCTCGAGACGAGCCCGTACGGGCGGATGCGCTGGATGGATTCCATGCCCCCACGTTCGCACGGTCACGCCGCACTTGAGGGCCGGGCCGTTACATGTAACCCTCTGCGTATGGCCGTGAGAACGCGCGTCGCGGAGCATCGCCGCCGGATGCGCGAACGCGGGTACCGGCCCGTGCAGATCTGGGTGCCCGACGTGCGCAGCGATGCCTTCGCTGCTGAGGCCCACCGACAGTCTGCGCGCCTGGCAGCCGCGGACCGCACAGGAGACGACCAGGACTTCGTCGATGCCATATCGGTCGACCTGGGCGACCAGGAGTGAACCGTGGCGAGATCTGGACCGCCGCCGGTGGCGTCTACGCCTCCAAGCCCCGACCGGTGCTCATCGTGCAGGACGACCGGTTCGACGCGACCGACTCCGTCGTGGTCGTCCCACTGACCACCCACATCGTGGACGCCGCATTGACCCGCGTGCCCATCCCGGCCGACGCGCTGTCCGGCATCGCCCAGCCGAGTTACGCCATGGTCGACAAGATCACGACGGTGCGGCGCACGAGCCTTGGTACCCGCACCGGGCGGGCGAGCGCCGGCCAGGTGGTCGAGATCGAGCGCGCGCTCCTGGTCTTCCTCGGCATCGCCGGATAGCGCGCAACCAGCCAGCATCCAGTGCGGCCGGGCCCGGGTGAGCGTGGCCGCCCTCTGTGACTCGTGCACGAGTACCTCGAGACGGTCTGCCGGCGGGGCCGAAGCAATCGGCAAGGGCCCCGCTCAGGAGGTCACCGCAACTCCGTGTACCCGGCTCACTGGCAGGCTCGGGCAACTTGCGCAAACCCAGGCGGGAGAGGCCGGCTCGCCGGAGCGGCGCAAGGCCTCTCCTTGGTGGCGGCGGCGCAAGAGGTCGGTGCCGTGCCCAACGACCCTGACGGCATGGTGGGCGAGGTGGTCGACACTGTCGAGGTCGCTGTCGAGTTCCGCGAAGTGCGGACTGTTTGCGGACTGACTCGGTGTCCGGCAGCTGGCGCCCCTTGCGGCTGGCGCGCTGACCTGGACAAACACTGTAGGTCCCGTGGGGCTCGAACCCACAACCCGCGGACTAGAACCCCTGGCGTGACTGTCGAACTCCGTCGCTTCTGTGGTGTTTGGCCTGGTCAGCGCGGGTACTGTTGTCGGTTGATGTCGGGTCGAATCGGATGGTTCTGAACCCAGAAGGCTGCCAGATGGCTGCCACCCAAGCCAAGCGCCGTGCCGCTGCATCCGCTGATTTCGACGACGAACACGTGGCCATTGCCGCCCAAGGGGCCGACGATGGCGCTTCACTCGGGTGTGGAGACGGGCCCGGGCCAGCGACGGAGTCACGGCACCAGCCGGTAGCCGACGCCGGGTTCGGTGAGGAGGTGCCGGGGCTGGGAGGGGTCGACCTCCAGCTTGGCCCGTAGCTGGGCGAGGAAGACTCGTAGATAGTGCGGTTCGGGTGAGACGTTCGGGCCGCGGAGCTCGCGGAAGAGCTCCTGCCGACCGACGATGCGTCCGGGGTTGCGGGCGAGGATCTCGAGGATCCGCCATTCCGTCGGCGTCAGGCGGACCTCCTGTCCGTCGCGTGTCACCCGACGATGAGCGAGGTCGACGACGAACGTGGCCGTGGTGACGAGCGCTTCGGTGGCGTCGGGTCCGGCCCGACGCGCGGCGGCGCGCAGCCGGGCGAGGAATTCGTCCATGCCGAAGGGCTTGGTGACGTAGTCGTCGGCCCCCGCGTCGAGCGCTTCCACCTTGTCGGGTGCGCCCTGTCGCGCAGAGAGGACGACGACGGGCGTCGTGCTCCACCCGCGGATGGCGTGGAGCACATCCATGCCGTCGATGTCGGGCAGGCCGAGGTCGAGGACGACGACCTCGGGGTGGCGGGACGCGGCTGCCTCGATCGCGGCGGCCCCCGTCATTGCGACGACCACCTCGTACCCCTGCGACCGCAGCGTGATGGCCAGGGCCCGGGCGAGGCCCGGGTCGTCCTCCACGACCAGGACCCGGGTCATGCTCGCGTTTCCTCGACGCGCGGCCCGGGGGCGCGTAACGAGCCGCCCGGCTCGATGGCGTCCCGTGCCGCCGTCGGGGCCTCCTCGGCGAGCGGGAGGGTGAGCACGAGGGTCAGGCCTCCCCCGGGGGTGTCCTCGGCCTCCAGCGTCCCGCCGCAGGCCTCGGCGAAGCCGCGGGCGACGGCGAGCCCGAGCCCGATGCCCTGGCCCGACGGTGCGTCGCCCAGTCGCTGGAAGGCCCGGAAGATGTCGCCCTTCTGCTCGTCGGGCACGCCGCGCCCCCGGTCTGCGACGCGCACCACGGCCTGGCGCCCCATTGCGGCTGCGCTGACCGAGACGGGCGTGCCGGGCGGGGAGTACCGGATGGCGTTCTCGAGGACGTTGGCGAGGGCCCGCTCGAGGAGGCCCTCGTCCGCGTGGACCAGCGGGAGGTCGTCGGGGACGTCGAGTGTCACCCGGGAGGCGGGCAGGCCGCGCAGCGCGAGGGGGACCACCTCGTCGAGCGCGACTGGCGCGAGTCGGGGCCGGACGGCGCCGGCGTCCAGCCGGGACAGGTCGAGCAGGTTGTCGATGAGCGCCTGCAACCGGTCGGAGGAGTCCTCGATCTGCGCCAGCAGCTCGCGCTGGTCGGCGTCGTCGAGGTCCACCTGGGAGGAGCGCAGCGCGCTGGCACTCGCCTTGATCCCGGCGAGGGGGGTGCGCAGGTCGTGTGAGACGGCGGCCAGGAGCGCGGTCCGGATGGCGGTGCGCTCCTTTTCGGCGCGCACTGCGCGCGCCTCGGCCCGCAGCGCGTCGCGCTCGAGGACGGCTTCGACCTGGGCGGCGACGACGTTCGCGATCCGGGTCTGCTCGCTGTCGAGCCGGGCGCCGCGCAGGACGAGGCGCAGCTCCTCGGTGACGAGGAGGGTCGCGAGGGGCTCGACGGCGTCGGACTCCCCCGGTCCGGGCGGCGGGAGAGGGGCGTGTGCGGCGTCGAGGGTCTGCCAGGCGCCGTCGGTGCGTCGCTCGAGGGCCACCGAGGTGAGGGCGAGGGACTCGCGCAGGCGGTCGAGGAGGGCGGGCACGGCGTCGCCGCCGCGGAGCACGGTCCCGGCGAGGGTGGAGAGGGTGTCGGCCTCGGCGCGGGCGCGGGCGGCCTCGGCGCTGCGGCGGGCCGCGAGGTCCACGACGAGCGAGACCGCGACCGCCACGGCGAGCATCACGAGGAGCGCCAGGGCGTTCTCCGGCTCGGCGATGGTGAACGTGTACAGCGGGGGGGTGAAGAAGTAGTTCGCGAGCAGCCCGCTGATCACGGCGGCGAACACCGCGGGGGCCATGCCGCCCACGAGTGCGACTCCGATGGTGAGCGTGAGGAAGAGGAGCATGACCGTCGGGAGGCCGTGGAGATCCTGGGTGGCGTAGAGCGCGAGGAGCAGCGCCGCCTCCCCGAGCGTGGCGAGCAGCCACCCGGCGAGCCGCCGGCGCGGGCCGAGGCGCGACGGCCGGCGCGGCCGCAGGGTCTTCTTCCCGTTGCTCGTGTGCGTGACGATGTGGACGTCGATCTCGCCGGAGTCTCGGACGACCGCGGGGCCGGGCCCGGGCGTGATGAAGGAGCCCAGCCGGCCGCGTCGGGTGGCGCCGAGGATGATCTGGCTGGCGTTGACGCCTCGGGCGAACTCCAGGATCGAGGCGGCGACGTCGTCGCCGACCACTGTGTGCCAGCTCCCACCGAGGGACTCGGCCAGCAGGCGCTGCCGGGCCAGGGTGTCGGGGGACGCCTCGGTCAGGCCGTCGGAGCGGGAGACGTGCAGGGCGAGCAGCTCCCCGCTCGTGGCGCGCTCGGCGATCCGGGCACCGCGCCGGACCAGGGCGTCGCCCTCTGGTCCGCCGGAGAGGGCGACGACGACTCGCTCCCGGGCCGGCCAGGGCTCGGTGATGTCGTGCTCGGCCCGGTAGAGCTCGAGGGCGTCGTCGACGCGGTCGGCCAGCCAGAGCAGCGCCAGCTCCCGCAGGGCTGTGAGGTTCCCGACCCGGAAGTAGTTCGTGAGCGCCGCGTCTACCTTGTCCGGCGCGTACACGTTTCCGTGAGCCATGCGGCGCCGCAGCGCCTGGGGGCTCATGTCCTCGAGCTCGATCTGGTCGGCGCGGCGCACCACGTCGTCCGGCACGGTCTCCTGCTGCCGGATGCCGGTGATCGACCCGACCACGTCGTTGAGCGACTCGAGGTGCTGGATGTTGACGGTCGTGATGACGTCGATCCCGGCGTCGAGCAGCTCCTCGACGTCCTGCCACCGCTTGGTGTTCCGCGAGCCCGGCACGTTCGTGTGGGCCAGCTCGTCGACGAGCGCGACCTCGGGGTGGCGAGCCAGGACGGCGTCGACATCCAACTCCGTGAATGTCGCGCGCCGGTGTTCCAGGGTGCGTCGCGGCACGATCTCGATGCCCTCGGCCATCTGCGCGGTCTGGGCGCGCCCGTGTGACTCGACAAGGCCGATGACCACGTCGGTGCCGCGTTCGATGCGGCGATGCCCTTCGCCGAGCATCGCGTACGTCTTTCCGACGCCGGGCGCGGCGCCGAGGTAGACGCGCAGGGTGCCGCGGGCCATGGGCACAGTCTCAGCCCTCCGCGCCGGCCGTGCTCTCGAGTGCGAGGTTGAGCTCGAGGACGTTCACGTACGGCTCCCCGATGAATCCCCACGTGCGGCCCGTGACGTGAGCCTTGACCAGGGCTTCGACGTCGGCGACGGGCAGGTCGCGTTCGCGCGCCACTCGGGCGACCTGCAGCCGCGCGTAGGCCGGGGAGATGTCCGGGTCCAGGCCGGAGGCCGATGCCGAGAGTGCATCCGGCGGGACCACCGCCGGGTCGACGTCCTCCCGCGCCGCGACCTCGGCGCGGCGCTGCTCCACCGTCGCGAGCAGGTCCGGGCTCTCCGGGCCCAGGTTCGAGCCGCCCGAGGCGAGCGGGTCGTAGTCCGGGACCGACGGCCGCGGCTGGAACCACCCCTCGTCGTCGACCTCCTGCCCGAGGAGGCGGGAGCCGACGACGGCGCCCGAGCCGTCGGTGACGAGGGACCCGTTCGCCTGGGTGGGAAACGCCTGGCCGATGGCGGTGACGGCGAGCGGATAGGCGAGCCCGAGCAGCACGGTCATCACGAGGAGGAGCCGCAGCCCGGCCAGGGCTTGACGGAGGGTCGCACGCACGGGGGGTTCACCCGATCCCGGGAAGGAGGGAGATGAGCAGGTCGAGAAGCTTGATGCCGACGAACGGGGCGATGAGGCCGCCCAGCCCGTAAACGAGGAGGTTGCGTCGCAGCATCTGCGCCGCGCCCGCCGGGGCGTAGCGCACGCCCCGCAGGGCCAACGGGATCAGCGCGACGATGACGATCGCGTTGAACACGACGGCCGAGAGCATCGCCGATTCCGGGGTGGCCAGTCGCATCACGTTGAGCGCGTCGAGCTGGGGGTACAGCGCGACGAACATCGCCGGGATGATCGCGAAGTACTTGGCGACGTCGTTGGCGATGGAGAACGTGGTGAGTGCGCCCCGGGTGATGAGGAGCTGCTTGCCGATCTCGACGATCTCGATGAGCTTGGTGGGGTTGGAGTCGAGGTCGACCATGTTGCCGGCCTCCTTCGCGGCCGACGTCCCGGTGTTCATCGCGACGCCCACGTCCGCCTGGGCCAGGGCGGGGGCGTCGTTGGTGCCGTCGCCGGTCATCGCGACGAGCCGGCCGGCCTCCTGCTCCCGCTTGATGAGGGTCATCTTGTCCTCGGGCGTGGCCTCGGCGAGGTAATCGTCCACCCCGGCCTCCTCGGCGATCGCGCGTGCGGTGAGGGGGTTGTCGCCGGTGATCATCACGGTGCGGATACCCATGCGGCGCAGCTCGTCGAAACGCTCGCGCATCCCCTCCTTGACGACGTCCTTGAGGTGGACCACGCCCAGGGTGTGGGCCCGCCCGTCGGCGAGCTCGGCGACGACGAGCGGCGTCCCACCGCTCGCGCTGATCGCGTCGACGGCAGCGCCGACCTCCTCGGTGGGGTGCCCGCCCTGGTCGCGGACCCACTTCATGACGGCCGAGGCGGCCCCCTTGCGGATCTCGCGACGCGCGCCAGCCGTGACCAGGTCCACCCCGCTCATCCGCGACTGCGCGGTGAACGGCACGAACACTGCGCCGTCGAGCAGGCCCTCCTCCGTGGCCCGCATGTCGTACTCGTCCTTGGCCAGCACGACGACGGAGCGCCCCTCCGGCGTCTCGTCCGCCAGGCTCGAGAGCCGGGCGGCCTCCGCGAGGTCGCGCCGCTCGACGCCCGGGGCGGGGACGAAGTCCGCGGCCTGCCGGTTGCCGAGGGTGATGGTGCCGGTCTTGTCCAGCAGCAGGACGTCGACGTCGCCCGCCGCCTCGACGGCGCGCCCCGACATCGCGAGCACGTTGCGCTGGACGAGGCGGTCCATCCCGGCGATGCCGATCGCCGAGAGGAGGGCGCCGATGGTCGTCGGGATGAGGCAGACGAGCAGCGCCACCAAGACCACGACGGGCTGCGGTCTCCCGGAGTAGTCGGCGAACGGCTGCAGCGTGGCCACCGCCAGCAGGAACACCAGCGTCAGGGCGGCGAGCAGCAGGTTCAGCGCGATCTCGTTCGGTGTCTTCTGCCGGGCGGAGCCCTCGACCAGGGCGATCATCCGGTCCAGGAACGTCGCACCGGGGGCGGCGGTGATCCGGACGACGATCCGGTCGGACAGCACCTTGGTCCCACCGGTCACAGACGAGCGGTCGCCGCCGGACTCCCGGATGACGGGCGCCGACTCGCCGGTGATCGCGGACTCGTCCACGCTCGCGACGCCCTCGACCACGTCGCCGTCGCCGGGGATGACCTCGCCGGCCTCGACCACCACGCGGTCCCCGACGCGCAGGGCGGTGCCCGGCACGAGCTCCTCCCCGTCGGCGGTGAGGCGCCGCGCCATGGTCTCGGTGCGCGCCTTGCGCAGGCTCTGCGCCTGCGCCCGTCCGCGGCCCTCCGCGACGGCCTCGGCAAGATTCGCGAAGAGCACCGTCAGCCAGAGCCAGATCGCGATCGACCAGGCGAACACCGAGGGGTGCAGGACCGCGAGGACCGTCGTCAGAAGCGACCCGACCCACACGACGAACATGACAGGGCTGCGCACCTGGTGGCGCGGGTCGAGCTTGCGCAGCGCGTCCGGCAGGGCGGCGACGAGCTGGGCCGGACGGAACGCGCCCTTCCCCGTGCCAGGGGTGTGCCGGGACGCATGCCCGAGCGCGTCGTCGTGGGTGCTGGTGGGCGAGGTGGTGCGGGCGCTCACTGCAGGGCCTCCGCGATCGGGGCGAGGGAGAGGGCGGGGAAGTAGGTGAGACCGGCGACGACGACGGTCACGAACAGCAGGAGGCCGACGAACACCGGCGTGTGCGTGGGCAGGCTGCCTTCCGACGTCGAGAGGGGCTTCTGCTCGGCGAGGTTGCCGGCGAGGGCCAGCACGAGGACGATCGGGACGAACCGGCCGAGGAGCATGACAACCCCGAGCGCGACGTTCTGCACGTCTGTCGCGGCGTTGAACCCGGCGAAGGCCGAGCCGTTGTTGTTGGCCGCCGACGTGTAGGCGTAGAGCACCTCGGAGAGTCCGTGGGGGCCGGCCTCCTGCACCGACGCCTCGCGCAGGCCCGGGACCGCGGCCGTTATGGCGGCGCCGACGAGCAGCAGGGTCGGGACGGCGAGCACGTACAGGGCGACGACCGTCACCTCGCGGCGGCCGATCTTCTTGCCGAGGTACTCCGGCGTGCGGCCGACCATGAGCCCGGCGAGGAACACCGCGAGAACGGCCAGCACGAGCATCCCGTAGAGCCCGGAGCCGACGCCGCCGGGTGAGACCTCGCCGAGCATCATGTTCGCCAGCGCCACCCCTCCGCCGGCGGCGGTGAGGGAGTCGTGCATGGCGTTCACAGCGCCCGTGGAGGTGCCCGTGGTGGACGCGGCGAAGAGAGCGGAAAGTCCCTCGCCGAACCGGACCTCCTTGCCCTCCATCGCGGCCCCGACGGCCTGGGGCACGGCGCCGGCGGCCCGCAGCTCGGCGGCGGTCAGCAGGGAGACGGCCAGGAGCCACAGACTCGCCATCACCGCGAGGATCGCGCGACCCTGCCGCAGGTCACCGACCATCCGGCCGAAGGCGCGCGGCAGCGAGAAGGGAATGACAAGGAGCAGGAAGACCTGGAACAGGCTCACCCACGCGGAGGGCCCCTCGAAGGGGTGGGCCGAGTTGGCATTGAAGAAGCCACCGCCGTTCGTGCCAAGCTCTTTGATCGCCTCCTGCGAGGCCACCGGTCCGATGACGATCGTCTGACTCCCGCCAGTCAGGGTGGTGACCTGGATGTCCGCCCCGAGGCTCTGGACGACGCCGCCGACCACGAGGACCACCGCCGCGACGACGGACAGCGGCAGCAGGATGCGCACCGTGCCGCGCGTGACGTCCGTCCAGAAGTTGCCGATGCGGTCCGTCCGGGACCGGGCGAAGCCCCGCACGAGGGCCACCGCGACGGCGAGACCGACAGCGGCCGAAAGGAAGTTCTGCACCGTCAGACCGGCCATCTGGACGAGGATCCCCATCGTCGACTCGCCGGAGTAGGACTGCCAGTTCGTGTTCGTCACGAAGGAGACCGCCGTGTTCCACGCCGTCGCCGGCTCGACGGCCGGCAGGTTGCGGCTCCACGGCAGCACAGCCTGGAGGCGCTGGATCGCGTAGAGCACCGCGACGCCCGCCAGCGAGAACACGAGCACGGACCGCGCATAGACCGGCCAGCGCTGTTCGGCGTCCGGGTCCACCCCCGCCGCCCGATAGAGGACGCGCTCGGCCCGCAGGTGGGGGGAGCTCGAGTACACCCGGGCCATGTAGTCACCGAGCGGACGGTGCACGACGGCGAGGGCGGCGACGACCAGGGCTACCTGGGCGGCGGCGGCCGCGGCGCCGCTCATCAGAACCGCTCCGGGAACAGCAGCGCGACAAGCAGGTACGTGGCAAGCCCCACCGCGATCACGAGCGCGACCACGTTCTCGGCGTTCACATCCGCTCCAACCCGCGGACCAGCGCCAGCAACGACGCGAACGCTCCGAGTGTGACGACGGCGAGCACGAGATCGGCCACGCCAAGCCTCCAGTCGTGTGCAGCGACGACGCTTCCCGAACACCCCCGGGTCGCGCCCCTCCGCCACCATGAAAGGACGTGGAGACCACGCGCGCCAGGACCCTGACGGATCCCTGACGCTCCCCGCACCCGCACTGACGGAACCCGGACGGCCACGGGCACGGGAGCCCCGGCGTGGCCCGCCGCAGCGCGGCCCGGATCCGGGCCAGCAACTCGTCCAGCCCGAATGGCTTGGTCAACGCAGCCCCCGCACCACGTCCACCCCGCCCACTCGACGACCTTCCCCGCGCGCCTGGCCGCTGCGTGCGATGTCGACGGGTCCGGCGGTCGGGTCCCCTGCGCCGACGTCGCCGCAGGCAGCCCCACACCTACCACCAGGCCACCCGTCGATGACCGTCCTCGGGATCCTCGCGTGCTAGGTCGGGACCGCGTTCGCCGCCCTCACCATGGACTCCTCCCTAGCCCCCCATCGCGGTGGTCGGCAACGGCTGCCGCTGCAGGGCTTCGTGTTCGCGCTCGCTTCGACGCGGCCATCGTCACGATCCCCCCACCGAGTCTGATCCACCGTCCTGCGCTCCGCCTCGCCGGGCTCGTCAGCAGGCGGAAGACTCCTTGATGACCGCACGTCGACGCGTGCGTGGGTGCCGGTGGTTTGATGGCGGTGTGGGCGCGGAGTCGATTGTCCAGTCGCATCGTTCGGCGCTTGTCGCGGCGGCTGCGATCACGCCGTTGGCGGTGTGCGCGGCGTTGGCGGCGTTCCGGGAGAGCGTCACCCCGACCACGGCCGTCCTGGTGCTGGTCCTCGTCGTCGTCGCTGCGGGAGCTACCGGTGTGCGGCTGGCCGGGATCGTCGCGGCGCTGTCCAGCGGGGCATGGTTCGACGTCTTCCTGACCCAGCCCTACGGGAGCTTCAAGATCACCGACCGCGATGACATCGCGGCGACAGTGCTGCTCCTGATCGTCGGGGGAGCGGTCACCGAACTCACGCTCTGGGGGCGCCGCCAACAGGAACGACTGAGTCGCCGGGCGGGCTACCTCGACGGCGTGCTCCGGACCGCGGAGATCATCGCCATCCCGCCGACGTCGCCGAGAGTCCTCATCGACCACGTCTGCGAACAGATCGTCGAGGTCCTCGACATCGACGCCTGTCAGTTCGAACCCCCCGACCTCCCCGACCTCCCCGGCCGGACGGGTCGGCCGAGCACGCGCCTCGGGCACGACGGTTCCGTGACCCAGCGCGGGCACGCCCTGAACATCGAGCGCGACGGCCTGCCCATCAATGACCAGATAGAGCTCGACATCCAGAGCGCCGGAGTCAGCCACGGTCGGTTCCTGCTCACTGCAGCAACCCGAATCGCCCACCCCTCGATCGAACAACGCCGGGTCGCGGTCCTGCTCGCCGACCAGGTCGGCGCCGCCCTCGCAAACTCGAGGACGCACGGCGGCTGAACCTCGTCCTCACCGCTGTCCACCCGCGGGTTCGCTCGAGGCGTCTGGAGTCTCGCCCCCCTGACGGCGGCCAGGTGCGCCAGGTCCCGGCCGGTGGTGATGCCAGCCCGTCGGGGTGGGCTCGGCGACTGAACGGCCCTTGAGATGGCCTCGGTCGAGTTCTCTGCGCGATGCGGTCTGAGAAGAGAAGGCTGCCAGATGGCTGCCACCGCGCTGCAATTCGGCTACCCCCGCCGCATCATCGGGCGCACGGTCAATGCCTTGACCAGCGCGAACGTCTCCTGCCGTCCCCTAGGGCCGACGTCCGACCCGCGGATTCCACGACCTGCATCGTTGCGGGTGCGGTCGTCCCCAGAAATGCGGTCTTACCTGGGAAAACGTGGGCCCCGTGGGGCTCGAACCCACAACCCGCGGATTAGGGGGCCCCGGCGCGACTGTCGGAACCCGTCGCATCAGGTGTGTTTGGGCTGGTCAGGTCGGGTACCGGTATCGGTTGGTGTCGGTCGGGATCGGGTCCGCGTGAACCGAGAAGGCTGCCAGATGGCTGCCACCGCGCGCCGAACGCGAGACGGAGCCGGCAAACCTTCCGTGAGCCTCATGTCCGCCAGTTTCCCACTTTGAGTTCCTACATCCGTCGAGGTTCGTCCAGCGCGGCGTTCTTCTGCTCAAGTGCCTCCTGCTCGCGCTGCCAGGCGGCGTTGGGACTGTCTGCGGTGAGGAAGTGCACGCCGTGGCGGTCGAGGATGCCGCGGACGCGGTCGTAGTGCTCGGTGGTGCGGGGGTCGGCGTGGCGGGCCAGGATCTGGGCGTCGCGTAGCGGGACCCCGGCGTCCAGGGTGTTGGTGATAGCGGCGTGGCGCGGGGAGTGGGGGCTGATGTGTCGCTGGATGCCGGCGGTCTTGGCGATCCGGGCGACCATGCGGTAGATGTCGCGGCGGTCGATGGGCTTGCCGGAGACGGGGCGGCGGATCAGCGGCCCGGATACTCGCTGGCCGCGGCAGGCCTCGAGGACCCGCAGGACGGGCACGGTGAGGGGCATGGTGGCGGGCTTGTGGCCCTGGCCAGGCTTGTGGCGGTTGCGTCTCGCCCTACGCGGCGGTGTGGCGCACCTGCAGTCGTGGAGCCACCGTCACTTGATTCGGGGAGCGATGCTGGCCCTGATGCGCTCAGCGATGTCCGCGACGTCATCGAGTTGCCCTGTGGCGACCTCGATGATGAGTGTGTATGCCTCGTTGTTGGTGAGGGTGAGCCGGTAGCCGTTGAGTCCCAAGAAGGCGATAGTCGCCGCGAGCGCCAGTCGCTTGTTGCCGTCGACCAGCGCATGGTTGCGGGCCAACGAGTGCAGCAATGCGCCGGCCTTCTGCTCGAGGCCGTCGTAGGCGTCGCTCCCGAAGGCGGTCGATTGCGGACGCGCCAAGGCCGACTCCAGCAACCCGTAGTCGCGCACGGGCACCTCGGGGCCAAGCGTTCGCTCGGCGACATGCAGCAGTTCGGACAGCGTCAGGTAGATCACTGACCGAGCCGCTCCAAGGCCTCCGCGTAGCGAGGCAGCTCCTCGTCGAGGACCTGGTCGAGCAGCTCGGCTCGACTGTGGCTCTCCACGTACTCCCGCACGGCTTGCCGGGCCACATCCTGCATCGAACGAGACTCCAACTGCGCGCGGCGGCGGAGCGCCTCAGTCTCCCTATCGGTCAGTCGCAGGGTCATCGCCATTACCCCATGGTATCAGCCATGACACCACCACCCGGGGTGCCTCCCCCCGTGGGGGGACGGCGGCCGCCCGAGGTGCGCGATGGCGGCGATGTGGGGCGTGCACGAACGGGGTCGCCGTCAATGCTTCACCCGCGCCGGCCGCGGTGGGCGAGGACGACGGCCTGCACCCGGTCTCGTAGGTCGAGCTTCATGAGGATGCGTGCGACGTGGGTCTTCACGGTGCCATCGCCCACGCGGAGCCGGGCGGCGATCTCGCCGTTGGACAGCCCGTCGGCGAGTAGCCAGAACACCTCCCGTTCGCGTGGTGTCAGGGAGGCGAGCCGATCGTCGGTGCCCGGTCGGGGGCCCGTGGTGTAGCGCTGGACGAGCACGGCCGTTGTCTCGGTCCCGAGGGCGTACTCGCCTGCAGCGACGGCGCGGATCGTGGCGATCATGCGGGCGGGGGTGTCGGTCTTGACGAGGAACCCGGAGGCGCCGGCGCTCAGCGCATCGAACAGGTACTCGTCGAGCCCAAAGGTGGTGAGCACGCAGACGCGGGTCGGCGTGTCCGCGGCGACGATCTGCTCGGTCGCGCGGATGCCGTCCATGACCGGCATGCGGATGTCCATGAGCGCGACGTCGGGCTGAAGGGCCGCGGCGCTGGCGACCGCCTCGCTGCCGTCGGCTGCCTCTCCGACGATGAGCAGGTCGGGTTCGACCTCCAGCAGGGTGCGCATGCCGGCTCGGACGAGGGCCTGGTCCTCGACGAGCAGCAGGCGGATCATCCAGGGAACTCCGCGCGCAGCACCCAGCCGCCCGCCTCGGCCGGGCCGGCTTCGAGTCGGCCGCCGAACAGCGCCGCCCGTTCCCTGATTCCGACGAAGCCGAGTTGGGATCCGGCTGCCGAGGACCTGGACGCCGCCGCGCCGTCGTCGGAGACCTCGACCACGACCGTGTAGGGCAGGTACCGCAACACGCAAGTGGCAGCCTGCGCGGCCGGAGTGCTCACCGAGAAGGCTGCCAGATGGCTGCCAGCCGAGCGCCCAGGAAGAAGGTCGAGACCTCGATCTCGCGGTCTCTCTCATCGAGACCAGCCTGGCACACGTCCGCAGCTCCGACTCGACATGGCGCGAAACCCGCACGGCACGCGCCCTCGCGAGGTCGCGTTGTGATTTGCTCGTCGCGTAATCACAACTACCCGTGATCTCCAGCGGCGACTTCGCCGACGTCACGAGCTACACCGCGCAAGGAGCCCTGCAGGTCCTCAACAGGCTCGCAGCCGACGGCGTACTGCGCCGCGGAGAGGCGGCTCGTGGCCGCCGGGCGCACTTCGTCCAAGCATGAGGCCAGACGGTGCATCGCCAGTCTCCGCCCCCAACGGTGAGTCGCACGAGCGTGGTCGAGTGCGACCGCGAACCGCGTCTGAGCCGCTACGAGCGTCAAGCACGCTGCGCAGCACCGGTCGCTGCCTCACGCGCGCCGGCGGGGTCCGCCCTACCCCCGTGACGGAGCACGGGACTCCAGGCTGGGATCGCGGGGGCTTGCTCTCGCCGTCGTCGTCGGACCAGCGGCGTCCGTACTGGTCGGGGATGTCTGCCCAGCCCCGGTACGGGGTGGGGGCGGTCCGGCACCGCGCCCGGCTCCTCGAGGGGGGGCGGTGCGCTGCGGGCCGACGGGGCACAGGGGCTTCGCGTTCGAGGTGTCAGCGGTCGGGTTGCCCGAGTCGGACGTATGCCGCACGGAGCGTCTCGACGAGGGTGGCTCCGCGAACGGTCACCTCGACCGGTGGCACCTGGCCGAGCAGGGTGTCGGCCGGTGCCACGACCGGCGCTGCGGGCGACAGCGCTGCCTGGAGGGTGAAGTAGGAGTCGAGGCACTCGGCGAGCGGCGCGGCTGCCTCGGTCTGGGCGGCCCGGTCGGCCGCGTGGGTGCCGGTCCGAAGCGCCGCGAGTGTCTCGAGCAGGTCGGCCCGGTCGCGTCCTCGCCAGGCGAGGATGCCGAACGGGTCGTCGTCGAAGGACTCGGCCAGCAGGTAGAACACCGCGGCGAGGTGCTTGCACGGCACCGACCAGTCCGGGCAGGTGCAGTCCATCGACAGCTCGGCCGCGGTGGAGGGGAACAGCGACAGCCCGACGGAGGTGAACACGGTCTCGATGTCCTCGGGCATCTCGCCTGCGAGGAGCTTGGCGATGTACCAGGCGTCGCCGGCCAGCGCCTGGGTGACCGTGGCCCACATCGTCTTGTCGAACGGGGCGACGCCGATGCGGACCCGGTAGGGCTGGGCTCGTGTGCCCTGGACGCGGGCGGTCACCGTACCCGGTCCGACCGTGAGGTCGATGACCTGGCCCTTGCGGGCGTAGGTGCGCCCGCGCTGGAGCCGGGCTCCGACGCCGAGCGACTCAAGCACCTCGATGAACCGCTCGGACCACCAGGTCTGGGCGATCGGCCCGCGCCGGCTTCGGGCGCGGATGCCGTCGGCGACCGGGCGAGGCGGGGCCGGCGGCGGGTACCAGTCGGCTACTCATCGGCGCCGTCCTCGGCGAGGGTGAACAGGTCGCGCAGGGCGCTCGTCGACAGCTCGGTGAGCCAGCCCTCGCCGTCGGTGACGACGGCGTTCGCGAGCGGCCTTCTTGTCCCGGATCATCTCGTCGATCCTCTCCTCGAGGGTGCCCGGGCAGACGAACTTGCGGACCTGGACGTTGCGTTTCTGCCCGATCCGGAAGGCGCGGTCGGTGGCCTGGTCCTCCACGGCCGGGTTCCACCACCGGTCGAGGTGGATGACGTGGTTGGCGGCGGTGAGGTTGAGCCCGGTGCCGCCGGCCTTGAGCGAGAGGAGGAACAGCGGGCGGACCGTCGTCCGACTGGAACCGGGCGACCATCTCGTCGCGCCGCTTCTTCGGGGTCGCCGCCGTGCAGGTAGAGCGACGTCGGTGTCGAACCGGGCGGACAGGTGCGGCAGGAGCAGCTCGCCGAACTCGGTGTACTGGGTGAACAGCAGCGCCTTGTCGCCCTCGGCGAGGATCTCCTCGAGGATCTCCTCCAGGCGGGTGACCTTGCCGGACCGCCGCCCGATGGGGGAGCCGTCGTGCAGCAGCTGGGCGGGGTGGTTGCACACCTGCTTGAGCTTGGTCATAGCGGCCAGCACGTTGCCCCGGCGTTCGATGCCGGTGCTCGTCTCGATCCGGCGCAGCATCTCGTCGACGACCGACTGGTAGAGCGAGGCCTGCTCGGTCGTGAGCCGGTAGTGCTGCGTGATCTCGATCTTCTCCGGCAGGTCGTCGATGATGGTCGGGTCGGTCTTGACCCGGCGCAGCAGGTACGGGCGGGTGATCGAGCGCAGGCGCTGTGCGGCGCTCGGCCTCGCCGTGGCGTTCGATGGGCACGGCGTACCGGGCCCGGAACGCTCTCGGCGGAGCCGAGGATGCCGGGGTTGAGGATGTCCATGATCGACCACAGGTCCGAGAGCCGGTTCTCCACCGGGGTGCCGGTCAGCGCGACCCGGTGGCCGGCCCGGAGCCGGCGGACAGCGCGGGCGGTCCGGGACAGGCTGTTCTTGACCGCCTGCGCCTCGTCGAGGACGAGCCGCTCCCAGTCGTGCGCCGCGAGCTCGTCGACGTCGCGCGTCGCGGTGGCGTAGGTGGTGAGGACGAGGTCGGCGGCCTCGAGGTGCTCCGCCAGGTCGGCTCCGCGGCGGCGGCCTGGCCCGTGGTGGGCGTAGATGCGCAGGTCGGGCGCGAACCGGGTGGCCTCGCGCTGCCAGTTGCCGACGAGCGACATCGGGCACAGCAGCAGCGTGGGCCGGGCGTCGGGGTGCTCGCTGCGGTGGTGGGCCTCGAGCGCGAGGAGCTGGATCGTCTTGCCCAGGCCCATGTCGTCGGCGAGGCAGGCGCCGAGCCCGAGGTCGGACAGGAACGCCAGCCAGGACAGGCCGCGGCTCTGGTAGGGGCGCAGGTCCGCCTGGAAGCCCTCTGGCGTGTCGAGCGGCCGCAGTGCCCGCTCGGCCGACCCGTCGAGCAGGTCGCCGAGGAGCCCGTCGGCATGGACCGCGATGACCGGCAGGGGCGTGTCGAGGTCGTCGGGGTGGCTCGCTGCCAGGGCGATGACCTCGGCAGCCGTGGTCGGACCCGCCGGCGGTCGGGCGAGGAACTCCAGGCCGCGGCGCAGCTGGTCGGGGTCGACGGCCACCCACTGCCCGCGCAGGCGCACGAGCGGGGCCTTGGTCGCGGCGAGCGCGGCGAGCTCGTCGTCGGTGAGCTGGTCGTCGCCGACCGCGAGCCGCCACTGGAAGTCGACGAGGGCGTCCCGGCTGAACCGCCCGCCCGTGACGGCCTTGTCCTGCGGCGAGGCCGAGCCGCGCAGGCCCAGGCGGCGCCGCTGCGACCACCAGGACGGCAGGAGCACGCCGAACCCGGCCTGGTCGAGGACGGCGGCCCGGACGGTGAGGAAGTCGTAGGTGCCTTCGGCGTCGAGGTCGAACGCGTCCGGGTGCGAGGTACGCAGGGCGGGTGTCAGCGCCGGGTAGAGCGTGCTCGCCCGCCCGAGCTCGGCGAGCATCAACTCGTCCGGGCGGCTCAGCCAGCGGCCGAGCCCATCACTGCCGGCCCACACCTGCTCGGCCGGTACGAGCAGGCTGGGGTCTTCGAGCGACTGGAGCCAGAACTCGAGCCGCCACCCGGAGGCCCCCTGGGCGTGCTCCGGTTCAGGCTCGGCGAGGCGGAAGGTCAGCCGCGCCGGACCGACCGGGCCGGCGCCGAACGCCGCCCACGGCGCCAGAGCCTCGGCGAGCTCCGCCACCTCCTCGATCCCAGCCTCGAACCGCGCGTCGGGCGCCGTGAGCGCCGTGAGCCACGCCTCGGCCGCCGGTCGGTGCCTCGGCGCTCGGCCGCGGCGTTGCGGCAGGAGTCTGGTCCCGGACAGTCGGCTGCGCGCCACGGCATCCGTCAGCGCGGCGAGCGCGTGGTCGACCAGCTCCGTCGGGCGCTGCCCGGTGGAGTCCTGCCCTCCGGTCGCCTCGGCGCGGCACACCGGAGGCATCGCAGCCGACAGCGCGTGCGCGGCCACGGCGTCAGGGCCCTGGAGGACCGGCCGCCACCTGGCGCAGGGGGAGTCATCGGCGGTGCCTGACTCGACGGCAGGCAGGACCCGGCCGCGTTCGGCGAGGTCACGGGCCACGGCGGCGACTTCGGCCAGGTAGTGCATCGAGGCGCCGTAGCGTGCATCCGTGACGGGCAGCTCCAGGACGGCCAGGGCCGTCTCCGGGTCGACGCAGACCACCGGCACGGTCCACGGGAGCAGCAGCGTCGGGTGGGCCTCGCGTCGAGGCCGTAGGCGCACGAGCTCCGGAGAGTCCACGGGGGAGCGGCCGGTGGACGGCAGGAGCAGGGTCGCCACGGCTGCCGTGCCCTGGGCGGCCCCGGGCAGTGCGTCAGCGACGCTGCTGGCGGCTGCGGCGAACGGGTGCGGGCGCGCGCTACGGACCGCCTGGCTCGGGCTCGTGACCGGGGGTTCGGAGTCCTCGGCCCACAGGACCAGGCCCCGCCTCACGGACCACAAGCCGTGCACCGCCAGCATTCGTGCCTCGTCTCGTCGTCCTTCCGCGTTGTCCACGCGGCCGGCCCGACCCTATCCGCGGTGGGTGACCGAGGTGCTCGCGCGGCCACCGTACTGGCGGGCACTCTCACCGCCTGGGCGGGCCTAGCGTGCGTGGATGGGACGACCACCACTGGCGCTGGGCGCGCACGGGCACATCGACTTCCACGACGACCCGGCCACGGGGCGGGTGCGGGCCCGGGCCAGGTTCCGCGACTTCGACGGGACCTGCCGGCCCGTGACGCGGTGGGGCGCCACCCGCACGGAAGCCGAGAGCCGGCTCCTGGGCGCGATCGAGGAACGGGCGGTCTTCCCCGCCGGGGACTGGACCGGTGGGACCCGGGTCGCCGCGGCCATCGACCTGTGGCGGGCCGACCTCGAGGCGAGCTCGTTGGCGCCCGCCACCCGCCAGCTGTACGAGGCCGCGGCCCGCCTCTATGTCCAGCCGGCTCTGGGCGAAGTCCGCCTGGGCGAGCTCACCCCCGCAGTCATCGACCGGGCCCTGACCATGGTGCGGGTCAACAAGGGCACCCAGCCGGCACGGGCCGCCCGCCGGGCGCTGTCCAGCTTGTGCGCCGACGCCTTGCGGCACAGCGCGATCGGTCACAACCCGGTCCGGGACTCCCGACCCATCGCCTGCGACCACCCTCAGGCCCGCGCCCTGAGCGCAGCCGAGGCCAGCGACCTGCAGAACCGCCTCGCCGCCGACCGCCGAGCAGTCCGCCTGGACCTGCCCGACCTGGTGCAGTTCATGCTCGGCACCGGGGTGCGCATCGGCGAAGCCGCCGCCGTGCGCGACGCCGTCCTGGACCTGACCGCCGGCACCGTCCACATCAACGCCACCGTCATCCGCGTCCCCGGAAAGGGCCTGCGCATCCAGCCGCGCACCAAGACCATCGCGTCCCAGCGCATCCTCGCCCTGCCCGCCCCGGTCCTCGACACGCTGCGCCACCGCCGGGCCGCCGGCCGCCCGACCGGACCCGCCGGGGTGGTGTTCTGCTCACCCACCGGCCAGCTGCGCGACCCGTCCAACACCCAGGCCGACCTGCGCGCCACACTGGACCGGATCGGCTACCCGTGGGTGACCAGCCACACCTTCCGCAAGACCGTCGCCTCCCGCCTGGACGACCAAGGTTTCAGCATCCGGCACATCGCCGACCAACTCGGCCACGCCCGCCCCTCGACCACCCTCGACCACTACCTCGGGCGCCGAGCCGTCACCACCGCCGACCACGCCGTCGCCCTCGCAGAGCTGACCGCGCGGGGATAAGTGGTTCGTTCTTGGTTCGTTTCTGGTTCGCAGCCAACCACACGCGATGCGAAACCGCAGGTCACGTGGGCCCCGTGGGGCTCGAACCCACAACCCGCGGATTAAAAGTCAGCTGCTCTGCCAGTTGAGCTAGAGGCCCTCGCTCGGCGGGGTGTCGGGCAGCACCCGTCCCGCCGCTCGCTAACTCTAGGCGAGCCGGCCGCCTCGACGCCCGGCCACGCAACGCGCCCCGGTCCGCGAAGAACGCCCGGCCCCGCGACGCCCTCTTCGACGACGACGGCGAGCCGCCCGCTCACCCCTCGCCCGCGAGCCCCCGTGCCGTCATCCACGCGACGATCTCGAAGACCCGCACCGCCGAGATGTCCGCCCCGACCCCCGCCTCCTCGCGCAGCGCCACCAGTCGGCGTTGGAGCGCGCCGCCGTCGGCTCGCAGCGCCCGTGCGAGCGAGACCCACAGCATCTCGGTGGGCATGAGCAGGTCCTCGACCGATCGGTCGTACACGGGCACCAGTCGCGGCCGCTTCCGCGCGACCAGCGTCCCGGCCACCACGGCGTCCACGTCGTCGAGCCCGTGCAGCGCTTCCCACAGCCGCCACGGAGCCCACGAGGGTGTGATCTCGGCCGGGTCGACGTCGGCCAGGTCCAGGTCCGTGGGGATCTCGCCGAGCAGTGCCCCGAGCTCCCCGGCACGCGGCCCCAGGATCGCGAGCGCCGCCCTCGGCGGTACCACGACGTCCAGCAGGCCCACCGCCACCAGGTCCTCTGCGGTGAAGACGCTCGCCACCTCGGGTCGGTCACCCCCGCCGCCGAACCGCTCGAAGTGCGCGCCCGCGAACCCCTGGTCCTCGGTCACGGGTCCGAAGTACCGCCGCAGCAGGTCGACCGCCCCCGCGTGCCCTCCCGGGCGCAGCGTGGCAGGCAGGGCGAGTGGCGCGACAGTGCTCATGGCGGCCCCCTTCGCGGGACGGGTCAGACGTCAGGCCCATCGTCCGCGCGGTGGGCAACCTTCGTACCGACTTCCGCGACGGATCTTCCCCGGGTCCGGAGGCCGGCCGTCGGACGGGACCGACGACGGCGCCCGGCCGGGTCCCGCCCGGGTCCCACCAAGCCCCACCAGGCCCCACCCCACCTCACCCGATGATCGGCAGGCTCGCCGGGTGGCGGATGACGCGGTTCTTCTCACGCATCGCGAGGGCCGAGGCGAAGGTCACCGGACCGAGCCGCCCGATGAACATCAGCGCGACGATGACGAGCTGCTGCCATCCCTCGAGCGACGCCGTGATCCCGGTCGAGAGCCCCACCAGGGAGAACGCGGAGATCACCTCGTACAGCACGTCGTCCAGCGAGAACGGGGAGGTCATCGCGAGCACGAGCGTCGCGCCCGCCACCACCGAGAGGCTCAGCATCGCCACGGACAGCGCCTGGCGCTGGCCGAACGGCATGATCCGCCGGTCGAAGACGGTCACGTCAGGGTCGCCGCGCAATTCGGAGATCGTCACCATGACCAGGACGGCGACGGTGGTCACCTTGAGGCCACCGGCGGTGCCCGCCGAACCGCCGCCGATGATCATGAGGATGTCGCTGCCGAAGAGCGTCCCGGTGTTCATGGCGGCGATGTCCACCGAGTTGAAGCCGGCGGTGCGCGGCATGACGCCCTGGAACCACCCGGCGAGCAACTTCCCCCCGACGTCGAGCGGGCCGAGCGTCGCGGGGTTGCCCCACTCCGCGACGGTGAAGAAGATCCATCCGGACACCAGCAGGATCGCGGTCAGCGACAGGGTGAGCTTGGTGTGCAGGCTCCACCGCTTCGGCCGACGGAAGTGGCGCCGGAGCTCCAGAAGCACGGGGAAGCCGATGCCGCCGATGATCACCGCGAGCGAGATCGGCACGCAGATCCACGGGTCCGCCGCGAACCCCATGAGGTTGTCGCTCCACAGCGCGAACCCGGCGTTGTTGAACGCGGACACGGCGTGGAACACCCCGAGCCACGCCGCCTCGCCCAGGGCGTGGCCGTACCCCAGCCAGAACCGCGCCGCGAGCGCCACGGCGAGGATCGCCTCGATGATCAGGCTGATCCCGATCACCCGGACCAGCACGCCCTTGACGTCCCCCAGCCGGACCGTCCGCGTCTCCGCGGCCGCCATGAGCCGGGTCTGCAGCCCCATCTGGCGGGAGATCAGCAGCCCGAGCAGCGACGCCGTCAGCAGGATCCCCAGCCCGCCCACCTGGATCAGCGCCAGGATCACCACCTGGCCGAACGTCGACCAGTGCGTCGGCGTGTCCACCACGACCAGCCCCGTCACGCACACCGCCGACGTCGCCGTGAACAGCGCGTCCTGAACCGAGGTGAAGCCCTCCCCGGCCGTCGCGGCCCGGCTCGTGAGCAAGAGCGTCCCGACGCCGATGACGCTCGCGAACGCGGCGACCATGAGCTGCCCCGGGCGGCGCCGGACGTTCCCGTGGGGGCGGTGCCGCGGCCCCACGAGACCGTGCGCGAGGCGGCGCGGGGTGCCGGTGTCGCGGCCGTGCTCGCGCGCGGGAGGATCGCCGTCGGACATCGCGTCTCCTCGCCTGGCTCACCCGGACGTCCGCATTATGGCCGTGACGAGGCCGGGGCAACCCATGGTCGACGCAGCCGCGTCACGGCACGTCCGGAACCTACGCTCGGTCCGTGACGTCCCCGGACCCTGCGTCGGACCCGCCCCGCGAGCTGCCGGCGACGCCCGAGGGCACCGCCGCAACCCGCCCTCCTCCGCCGCCTCGGCACGGCGGACGCCGTCGTGATCGGTGTGGGCTCGATGGTCGGCGCCGGGATCTTCGCGGCACTGGCCCCTGCCGCGGCCGCCGCGGGCTCGGGACTGCTGCTCGGCGTCGTCGTCGCTGCGGTGCTCGCCTACGCGAACGCGACGTCGACGGCGCAGCTCGCCGCCGTCCACCCGGTTTCCGGCGGGGCATACGTCTACGGGCGCGAGCGGCTGGGGGAGTGGTGGGGCTACGCCGCGGGCTGGTGCTTCGTGGTGGGCAAGACGGCCTCGTGCGCGGCCATGGCCCTCACCTTCGCGGCCTACGCCGCACCACCCGCGGCGCAGAAGCCCGTCGCCGCGCTCGCCGTCGCCGCCCTCGTCGCGGTCAACACGCGCGGGATCACCCGCACCGCCCAGGTGACCCGGGTGCTGGTGGCGGCCACGCTGGCCGTGCTCGCCGTCGTCGTCGCGGTCGCCTTCACCGGCTCGGAGGCCGACGGCGCAGCCCTGGTTCCCGTGCTCGGCGCGGGCCCGTACGGGGTGCTGCAGGCGGCGAGCCTGGTCTTCTTCGCCTTCGCCGGCTACGCGCGCATCGCGACCCTGGGGGAGGAGGTGCGCGAGCCCCGCGTGACGATCCCTCGGGCGATCCAGGCGGCGCTGGGAATCGTCGTGGTCCTCTACCTGGTGGTGGCGGTCGCCGCGCTGCTGGCGCTGGGATCGGAGGGGCTGGCGGGCTCGACGGCGCCCCTCGCCGACGTCGTCGTCGCCTCGGGGGCGCCGGGGCTGGCGCCGGTCGTCCGGGTGGGGGCCGCCGTCGCCTGCCTCGGGGCCCTTCTCGGGCTGGTCGCGGGAATCGGGCGCACGGCGCTCGCCATGGCGAGGGAGGGCGACCTGCCTCGGTGGCTCGCGGGCATCGACCCCGTGCACCGCGTGCCGCAGCGGGCGGAGGTCGTGGTGGGCGCCGTCGTCGTCCTCGCGGTGCTCGTGGCGGACGTGCGCGGGGCGATCGGGTTCTCCTCGTTCGCTGTGCTGCTCTACTACGCGGTCGCGAACGCGGCGGCGTTCACGCAGGCGGGTGTGGAGCGGCGGTGGCCGCGGGCGCTGCAGGTGCTGGGGCTCGTGGGGTGCGTCGTGGTCGCGGCGACCGTACCGGTGGGCTCGCTGGTCGCAGGGGTGGCCGTGCTGGCGGTGGGCCTGGTCCTGCGGGCGATCGCGCGGCGTCGTGCGCCGCGTCCCTTGTGACGTCTTCCCTTCTCGACGCCCGCCTCTACGGCGTGGGCGGCTGCGCGTCGGTCGAGACGCCGATCGGGGCCTTGGCGAACAACTCGGGCGGGACCTGGGACGATGCCGGGTCCTGACCCGCGCGGCTCGCCCCGGGAAGGCCGCAGGTGCCCTCGTTGGCCAGGCGGCGCAGGAGCGCGACGGCGAGGAGGGCGATGCCTGCCGCGGCCAGCCAGGGCTGGATCGGCGCGAACCAGGTGATCGCGCCGGAGTAGCCGAGAGCGATGAGGGCGAGCTTGTTGCAGACGGGGCAGCCGACCGCGACATAGGTCAGGAGGCCGCCGACCATGCCCGCCTTGCTGGGGCGCTCGGCGGGATCCGGGCCCGCGCCGTCGTCCTCTTCCGACGCGGCGACGTCCCCCGGGAGGCGGACGTACGTGGCGACGAGGAGCCCGGACAGCACGGCGGTCGCGAGGAGGCTGGGCCAGGCCCACGAGGTGGGCGCGATCTCGCGACCGAACACGGGGTTCGGGATCAGCGCTGTGGGGATCGCGACGACGACGACGGTCGCCGCCGCGGCGAGGGCGGCCACGACGAAGCGGCGGGCCGGCCAGGTGAGGATCGCCTGGCCGGCCGCGCACGGCGAGTAGCGAGCGAGCTGGTGCATACCCCCCAGGGTATACCTTGGGGCCGGTCAGCCAGCCGGTCAGCCGGCCGCGGTGAAGGTGAGCTCGATCGACGGGCCGGTCAGGATCAACTCGTCGCCGTTGCGGGCCCCGGACTCGACCGCGCCCATGGCCATCAGGTAGGCGCTCTCGACCGCCATCACGGCGTCCTCGCAGGCCATCATCGTCGAGGCGAACGGGCCGAAGGTCACCGAGGACCCGTCGATGGTCGCCGACCCGGAGTACTGGTTGCAGGCGGACCTCCCGCTCACGGTGCCGTCCTCGGCCACGTCCATCGTGACCGGTGCGGCCTCGACCAGGGCGATCTCGCCGTCGGCCGTGGTCCCCGAGGCGAGCAGCCAGGAACCGGTCATGTCGAGCGCCTCGGTGGAGGTGGCCGCCGCCGAGGTGGCGGCGAAGACGAGTTCGACGTCAGGCCCCTCCAGCGTGAGCGCGTCGCCGTCGCGGGATCCGGACTCGACCGAGCCCATGGCGATCAGGTAGGCGCTCTCGACTGCCATCACGGACTCTTCGCAGGCCATCATCGTCGAGGCGAACGGGCTGAAGGTGACCGAGGACCCGTCGATGGTCACCGACCCGGAGTACTGGTTGCAGGCGGACCGTCCGCTGACGGTGCCGTCCTCGGCCACGTCGAGCGTGACGGGGGCGGCCTCGACCAGGGCGATCTCGCCGTCGGCCGTCGTTCCCGAGGCGAGCTGCCAGGAGCCGGTGAGATCGAGGGCCGCCACGTCCGAGGCCGCGTCCGACGCGCCGTCCGAGGACGAGCCACCGGAGCACGCGGCGGCCAGGGCGACGACGGCGCCCGCCGCGAGCAAGGTACGGATCGCACGCATGAGAACTCCTTCGCTGGCAGTCGGGGCCGATCGGCTCCGCGATGGCGCCACCCTACGCGGGCTCCCATGGAGGCAGCCCCGGCCGCGCCGACGGTGATCTCGAGCAGCGGGCGGGCGCGCGGACGGAGTCCGGCCCGCCCGCTGCTCGACCTCGCGAACGAGAGCGCTCGACCTCAGCGACGTGGGGGGGCGGGCGGGCCCGCGGGGGTCAGGGCAGGCGGACGAGGGCCTCGCCGTCGTCGACCGGGAGGTCGCCCTCCGCGACCGCCCAGACCTCCAGGGTCTCCAGGCGGATCGGTGCGCCGTAGCTGCTGAGGAACGCGATGTCCGCGGCGTCGCGGCCGGTGGCGATCCGCAGCATGGACTGCCGCGGCGCGAGGCCGGTGGCGTCCAGCACATGCCACTCGCCGTCGACCCAGGCCTCCGCGACGGCGTGGAAGTCCATGGGGCGCAGCCCCGGTGCGTAGACGGACGCGATCCGAGCGGGGACGTCGCGGGCACGCAGGAGCGCGACGACGAGGTGCGCGAAGTCGCGGCACACCCCGGCGCGGGCCAGGAGGGTCTCGACCGCGCCGTCGGTGTGCCGGGAGGCGCCCGGGACATAGGCGAGGCGTCGCCGCACCCACGCGGTCACGGCGCGGGCGAGGTCCACGCCGGCGAGGGTCGCGAACTCGCTGCGCGCCGTCGCCGCGAGGTGGTCGGACTCCGCGTACCGGCTGGGCCTGAGGAACTCCAGCAACTCGGCCGCCGTGACGTCGTCGGGCGCGGCGGCGGCGGCGAGCGCCGGCTCGCCCTCCACCCGCGCCTCGTACCGGACGGTCAGCGACGCCCCCGCGGGGGTCTCCGCGGGGGCGTCGACGAGGTGGATGACGCCGCCGCGCGGCGTGGCGATCGGGATCACCTCGAGCGGCCGGCCGCCCAGGCGGGCCTCGAACGCGTCGTCGACCACGAGGCCCGGGACGCGGGCGACCGCCACCATCACGGCGTGCTGCGCCGCGCCCGCCGACGTGGTCACGGACAGGGAGGTGATCACGTGGCGGCGCACGAGAGAACGCTAGAGGAAGGAGGGGGTGCAGAATCGACCGAGGGAGCGGATGATCAGGTTCTGGTCCGGCCGGCTCGGCGGGCTCGGCCGGTCCCGCGGCCGGCCGGCCCCGCCCGGCGCCAGGCTCAGGACGGACGTCGGTGACGAGAACCGGGAGGGGAGACGGATGGACGCACATCGCCCGCACCCGCGGCGCCCGGCGATCTTGCGCCCCGAGCAGGCCGACGCCATCCCGGGCGACGTCGACCCGGCACTCCTGTCGGAGGCCGCGCACACGACGGCGGCAGCGGTCGTCCAGCGCGGGCGGGCCGGCTCCGAGGACCCCGAGCTGGTGGCTCGCCTGGTCGCCCTGGTCGACGACGAGGGTCTCGACACCATCGCGACGCTCTGGTCGCAGAGCCCGCCCGACACCCTGCCGGGCGCCCTCTGGCGCCTCTACGTCCTGCGCGAATGGGTGCGCCGCGACCCGCGCACCATCGCCGAGCGCTTCCGGCTCGGGGTCTCGCGGGCGGAGGTGGCGGGCGCCGTCGCCGGGGTGGCGGACTCACCGGGGCCGGAGGAGGTGGTCGAGCTGGCCGACGCCGTGCTCGCCGGTGTGTACAGCGCCGACCTCGCCGTCACCCTCGACCGCGCCGGCGCCTTCCTCCGGGTGCTGGCGACGGGTTCGGCCCTGGACGCCGACTGGATCGAAGACGCCGACGCCGAGCGTGCCGCTCACGTGACCCGCAGGGCGTCCGCCCTGCTCACCACCGCCGAGGAGCTCGAGGCGGCCGGCGACCTCTGGCGCGCCGGACGGCTCGACTAGATCGCGTCTGCCCCGCGTCGCCCGCCCGTGCCACGATGGGTCCATGGTGGACGCGCAGCTGACGAGTGAACTGCAGACGGACCTCGACGCCGTCACCGGTTTCGACCCGGCCCCGGACGACGACGACGCCCCCGCGCCCCGCGACCTGAGCACCGCGCCCGGCCCCATCGCCGAGGTCGACTCCGACGAGGACGCCGACGAGGAGCCCGATCTGCCCGCCGACCGCTTCGGTGACCGTGAGCTGAGCTGGCTCGCCTTCAACCAGCGCGTTCTCGAGCTCGCCGAGGACGAGAACCTCCCGCTCCTCGAACGCGTGCGGTTCCTCGCGATCTTCGCGAGCAACCTCGACGAGTTCTTCATGGTCCGGGTCGCGGGCCTCAAGCGCCGGATCGCCACCGGGCTGGCCGTCACCGCGGCGTCGGGCCTGTCCCCCCGGCAGGTGCTCGAGGCCATCGCCGCCCGCGCCCACGAACTCACCGCTCGGCACGCGCGGGTGTTCTCCGAGTTGATCCAGCCAGCGCTCGCGGCCGAGGGCATCACGCTGGCGCGCATCGACCAGCTGGCCGAGGGCGAGCAGGACCGGCTGCACAAGTTCTTCCGCAAGCAGATCTTCCCGGTGCTCACCCCGCTCGCGGTGGACCCGTCCCACCCGTTCCCCTACATCTCCGGGCTCTCGCTCAACCTGGCGATCGTCGTGCGCAACCCGTCGACCGGGAAGGAGCACTTCGCCCGCGTGAAGGTGCCGGAGGGGCTGCCCCGGTTCATCGCCGTCGACGCCTCGGGCAAGCCGCGCCGGCCGGGCGACGAGCCGGACGCGCAGGAGGGCCCGACGTCGTTCGTGCCCCTCGAGGACGTCATCGCCCGGCACCTCGACTACCTCTTCCCCGGGATGGAGGTCGTCGAGCACCAGACCTTCCGCGTCACCCGCAACGAGGACATGGAGGTGGAGGAGGACGACGCCGAGAACCTCCTCGCCGCTCTGGAGAAGGAGCTCCTGCGGCGGCGGTTCGGCCCCCCCGTGCGCCTCGAGGTGACGCCCGAGATCACCCCGAACGTCCGCAAGCTCCTCACCCGCGAGCTGGGCGTCCAGGAGCACGAGGTCTACTCGCTGCCCGCCCCGCTCGACCTCACGGGGCTGAACCAGATCGCCAACCTGGACCGGCCGGCGCTGAGCTATCCCAAGTTCGTGCCGGTCACCGCGCGCGAGCTCGCCCAGGTGGAGAGCGCGACGCCGACCGACTTCTTCGCCGCCATCCGCAGCGGGGACGTCCTGCTCCACCACCCGTACGACTCGTTCTCGACGAGTGTCCAGCAGTTCCTGGCCCAGGCCGCGGCGGACCCCCAGGTCCTCGCGATCAAGCAGACGCTCTACCGCACCTCGGGCGACTCCCCGATCGTGGACGCCCTCATCGACGCGGCCGAGGCCGGCAAGCAGGTGCTGGCGATCGTCGAGATCAAGGCGCGCTTCGACGAGCAGGCCAACATCTCCTGGGGCCGCAAGCTCGAGGAGGCGGGTGTCCACGTGGTCTACGGCCTCGTGGGGCTGAAGACGCACTGCAAGTTGTCCCTCGTGGTCCGCACGGAGCCGGACGGCCTGCGCCGGTACTGCCACGTCGGCACCGGCAACTACCACCCGAAGACGGCGCGGCTGTACGAGGACCTCGGCGTCCTCACCTGCGACCCGGAGGTGGCGCAGGACATGACGCGGCTGTTCAACCAGCTCTCCGGGTACGCGCCGAGGAGCCGCTACCGGCGCCTGCTCGTGGCGCCCCAGGCCATCCGCACGGGGCTGATCGCGCGCATCGAGCGGGAAGTCGAGAACCACCGGGCCGGGCTGCCGGCCTGGGTCAAGATCAAGGTCAACTCGATCGTCGACGAGGCCACGATCGACGCGATGTACCGGGCGTCCCAGGCCGGCGTGCCCGTGGACCTCGTGGTCCGCGGCATCTGCGCGGTACGGCCCGGTGTGCCGGGGATGAGCGAGAACGTCCGGGTGCGCTCGATCCTCGGCCGGTTCCTCGAGCACGCCCGGGTCTACGCGTTCGCCAACGCCACCGGCGAGGACCCGGAGGTGTTCATCGGGAGCGCGGACCTCATGCACCGCAACCTCGACCGCCGGGTGGAGGTGCTCGTGCGGCTCACCCGCTCCGACCACATCGCCGAGCTCGTCGAGCTCCTCGAGGTCTCGGCCGCGGAGACGACGTCGTCCTGGCACCTCGGGCCCGACGGGGTCTGGACGCGCCACCACGTGGGTCCCGACGGCGAGCCCCTGGCCGACCTCCAGGAGACACAGATGGCGCGGGTGCGCCGACGGGTGGCGGCGTCGCGGTGACCGTCGTCGCCCTCGGGCCGCCGGCAGCCAGTGCGCTGAAGCCGGCGATCGACGCCGCGGGGGCGGTGGTGTGGCGCGTGCGCAAGGGGCGCCTCCAGGTGCTGCTGATCCACCGGCCGCGCTACGACGACTGGTCCTGGCCGAAGGGCAAGCTCGAGGCGGGCGAGACGTCGCCCGACTGCGCCGTGCGCGAGGTCGCCGAGGAGACCGGGGAGCAGGTGATCCTCGGCGCCCGTCTCCCCGGGCTGAGCTACACCATGACGAACGGCGTGGACAAGGTGGTCGACTACTGGGCCGCCCAGGTCGCCACGCCGCGGACGGCCGCGCTCCGGGCGCGCGTCGCCTACCCCCTCGCCTCGAAGTCCGAGGTGGACGCGACCCTCTGGCTCGACGTCGAGGCCGCGGACCGCAAGCTCACCCGGGTCCAGGACCGCGTGCCCCTGCACACGCTCGTGGACTTCTACGAGACGGACCGGCTCAGGACGTGGGCCGTCGTCATCGCGCGGCACGGCCGCGCCGCGAAGCGCGGGGCGTGGAAAGGAACCGAGGCGGGCCGGCCGCTCACCAAGGACGGCCAGCTCCAGGCGGCGGCGCTCGTCCCGGTGCTCGGGGCCTTCGGGGTCGGCGCGGTGGTCTCCAGCCCGTGGGCGCGGTGCGAGCGCACCGTTCACCCGTACGCGAAGCAGGCGGGACTGACGGTGGCTCTCGAGCCGGCCCTCACCGAGGCCTCGCACCGGAAGCGGCCCCAACGGGTCCACCAGCTCGTCGCGGAGCGTCTCGACGCAGGGCGCAGCACCGCGATCTGCACCCACCGGCCGACGCTGCCCTCGGTGATCAAGGCGATCGCCGAGGTCACGCCGATCCGCCTCGCCCGCGCGCTCCCCAGCGCGGACCCCTACCTCAAGCCCGGCGAGGCCCTCGTGATCCACATGGCGCAACGCCCGGCCCACGAGCCGCGTGCCGTGTCGGTCGAGTCCTGGCGGCCGAGCGTCGACGGGGACGAGTAGTCCGCCGCCCACCGCCGGGGCGCCGCCCCCTCCGTCAGCGGGCGACGCCTTCGAGGGAGCCGGTGACGTCCTCGGGCGCGACGAGGACGCACAGGATGGTCCGGTCGTCCGAGGAATTCCAGCTGTCCTCGCTCGGCAGCAGCGGGTAGACGTCCAGCTCGGAGTTGAGGAAGCCGATGCCGACGAAGTCCTCGAAGAGGGGCAGGCAGTGGTCGTCGGCGGCCGCGCGGAGGAAGTCGATGCCGGGGTAGTCCCCTACCGGGAGCTCGGTGGCCGCGAAGATCTCCGCGTCGTGCGGGTCGCCGCAGTCGACCGCGACGTCGACACCAGGCTCCGCCTCGAGGTCGGCGGAGCGCAGGCAGTCGCCCACCTCGAGCGACAGGACGCTCGTCGAGCCGCAGGCCGCGGCCATCGGCACGAACAGGAGGCCCAGAGCCAGAGCCGTGGCGAGTCGTCGGCCGCGCCGTCGCACCATGCGCCGATCCCTCCGTCCCGGCCTCCGCGAGCGGCCAGGCCCGACGCTACCGGACCGGACCGGCCGTGAGCGGGCGACGCGGGTTCTCAGACGATGAAGGGGTGGATCACCAGGTAGACGGCGGCGGCCATGATGGCGGACGCCGGAAGGGTGAGCACCCACGCGTACGCGATGTTGGCCGCAACCCCCCACCGGACGGCGGACAGCCGGCGCGTCGCACCGACGCCCATGATCGCCGACGTGATCGTCTGCGTCGTCGAGATGGGCGCCGCGAACGCGAACGCCGCCGTATAGAGGACGCTCGAGGCGACCGTCTCGGCCACGAAGCCGCGGGCCGGGTCGAGCTCGATGACCTTGCGGCCGAGCGTGCGCATGATCCGCCACCCACCCGAGTAGGTGCCGAGGGAGATCGCGGTGGCCGCCGAGAGCTTGACCCACAGGGGGATCTCGGTGCCGTCCTGGAGGCCTGCCGCGACCAGGACGAGCACGATGACGCCCATGGTCTTCTGCGCGTCCTGCAGCCCGTGGCCGAGAGCCATGGCGGCGGCGGAGACGGTCTGGGCGAGGCGGAACCGGCGATAGGTGGAGGCGGGCCGGGCGTTCCGGACGATCCACAGAGTCGCCACCATGAGCAGGTAGGCCAGGGTGAACCCGACGATCGGGGACACGACCATCGGGAGGACGACCTTGTCGAGGATCACGGTCCAGTGGACCGTGGTCGCGGAGGCGACACCCGCCCCGGTCAGCCCGCCGATGAGCGCGTGCGACGACGACGACGGCAGGCCCTTCCACCAGGTGATCAGGTTCCAGGCGATCGCCCCGAGGAGGCCGGCGAACACGACGACGATGCCTTCGATTCCGCTGGGCGGTGTGATGATCCCGCTGCCGATGGTCGTGGCCACGCTCGTCCCGAGGAGCGCTCCCACCAGGTTCATGACCGCGGCCATGATCAGCGCTGCGCGGGGCGTCAGCGCCCGCGTGGAGACGGACGTCGCGATGGCGTTGGCGGCGTCGTGGAAACCGTTCGTGTAGTCGAACGCCAGGGCGATCAGGATGACGATGACCGCGAGGACGACGATGTCCACGTGTCTCAGGACTCCTTGAGCGCGATGGTCTCGACGGTGTTGGCCACCCGCTCGAACGCGTCGGCGGCCCGCTCGAGCGTGTCCACGATCTCCTTGAGCTTCATGAGGAGGATCGCGTCCGTCGCGCCGGCGTACATCTCGGCGAGGAGCTTGCGGTAGGTGCGGTCGGCGTGGTTCTCGAGCCTGTTGACCTCGACCCAGTACTCCTCGAGGTCGCCGAGGGAGCGCAGGCGCGGCATCGCATCGGCGGTCAGCTCCGCGGAGCGCTGCAGGACGGCGATCTGGTCGCTCACCCCGGTGGGGAGCGTCTCGATCTCGTAGAGCGCGATGAGGTCCGCGGCCTCCTCCATGAAGTCCATGCAGTCGTCGAGCGACGAGGCCAGCGCGTAGATGTCGTCCCGGTCGAACGGCGTCACGAACGTCTTGTTCAGCTGCTTCATGATCGCGTGGGTGGCCTCGTCGGCCGAGTGCTCCATCTCCTTGAGCCGCTCGGCGTGGATGCGGCGGGCGGGGATGTCCGCGCCGAGGAGCTGCGCGAGCTCGTCCGCACCGACGACCAGCTCTTTCGCGAGAAGGGCGAGCAGGTCGAAGAACGTCGAACCGCTGGGTGTCATACGGAAGCGCACGGGTGTCTCCGAGGTGAACGAGGTGTGACGACCAGGCTACGGGCCCGCCCGCGCCAAGTGTGCACCCAAAGGCCCACCGCGCCCGGCACGTCCGACGTGAGGGAGACCACGATCATCCGGGACCTGTGACGCCGGGCCGTGGAGCGCCTGTCGGCGCGAAGGCCGCTCGTAGCGGCAGCTGATGGAGCCCGGGGCTACCGCGGCCCGACGTCGGGCGCCACTGTACCCGCCGGGGCGCCGACCGTCAGGGGGTGGCCGGCTCTCCCGGGACGGGACCGCCCTCCGTGGCGGTGAGGCCCCGGCGCTCCTTCTGCGGCTCGAAGCGGTACCCGACGTTGCGCACGGTCCCGATCAGGGCCTCGTGCTCGGGACCGAGCTTGGCCCGCAGCCGGCGCACGTGGACGTCGACCGTCCGCGTGCCCCCGTAGTAGTCGTAGCCCCACACCTCCTGCAGCAGCTGGGCGCGGGTGAACACGCGGCCCGGGTACTGCACGAGGTACTTGAGGAGCTCGAACTCCTTGTAGGTCAGGTCGAGCGTGCGCCCCCGCAGCCGGACGCTGTAGCCGCCGGCGTCGATCGTGAGGTCTCCGGCCTCGATCTCGTCCGGTGCCTCCTCGAACCTGCCCTGCTTGATGCGCTCGGAGAGCAGCCGCAGGCGGGCCTCGACCTCGGCGGGCCCGGCCGAGTCCAGGATCACGTCGTCGACGCCCCACTCGCAGGTGACGGCCGCGAGGCCACCCTCGGTGAGGATGAGGAGGAGCGGGACGTCCAGCCCCGTGGCGCGGACGAGCCGGCAGGTGGTCCGTGCCGCGACGAGGTCGCGCCGCCCGTCCATCACCACGACGTCGACGTCCACCGCGTCCACCAGAGCCGAGGCCTCGATGGGCACCACCCGCACGCGGTGGCCGAGCAGGCCGAGGGCCGGCAGCGCCTCCGCGGAGCCACCCGGGGCGGCGGTGAGGAGCAGCAGGTCGACCATGCGATCTCCTCCGGGTCCTCACCGTGGTGGGCAGTGACGGTGCGTCGTGCGGCGGGACGTTCGATCCCCTGGCCTCGGGGCCATTATGGCGCCCTCGATCTGTAACAATCGGGCAATGGCCACCGCCCCGACAGCCGCGAGCACCAGGGGTGGCTCCGTGAGCGCCATCGTGGGCGCCTCCCGTCGGGCGCTCGTGACGGCAGGGCTCGCGGCCGTCCTGGCAGGCTCCACCTTCGTCTCGCCGCTCGCGACCGTCGTCGTGGTCGCGCTCGCGGCCACCGCGTTCGGCCTGGGGTGGCCGACTCTCGTCGGGCTGCCGAGCCCCCGCGGCTCCAGCGGCGTCGTCGTGACCACCGGACTCCTGAGCATGGTCGCGGTGTTGCTCACCGGCGACCTCGTGGCGCTCATCGCGGTCATCGCGTTCTCGGTCATCGCCGCCTTCGTCCACGAGATGGCGCGCGGGCAGCGGCGCCCCCTGCTCACGGAGTCCCTCGCCGGCACGGTGACGGGCGCCGTCGCCGTCGTCTCCGCGTCAGGCTGGGTGGCCATCGGGACCGGTGCGCTCCCGGCCGCCGTCGCCCTCGCGGCCGCTGCCGCCGTCGGCGCGTCGGCGCTGTGCACGGCTATCCCGGTTCCGGTCACGGTCAAGGGCGCCCTCGCGATCGCCGCGAGCGCCGTCGCCGGCGGTGCGGTCGGACTCCTCAACCCGTCGCTCGGGGCGCTCACCGCCGCCGTGCTCGGCGTAGGGGTCGGCATGGTGACCGCGGCGATCGAGGTGGTCTTCGACCGCTTCCCGACGAGCAGCCGCCCGTTCCCGGCCTTCGCGATCGCGGCCCTGCCCGTCGTGGTCGTCGGGATTCCCGTCTACGGCGTGGCGCACCTGCTCGGGGCCTGATCGGGCGGCCTCGCGTCGAGCCGGCAACCTCGCCGAGCCGCACTCGCGGAGCTCTCGCGGGCGCGCGCCCTCAGTAGACGATCGCCTGCGCGCCCGGGGCGAGGATCTCCTCCACGAACACCGACGCACCGGCGATCCGCACGCCCGGCACGACCTCCGCCTCGGCGATCCCGCGCCGGACGGCGCACTGGGTGCACAGGGTGACGGTCCCCTCGGCCAGGATCGCCGCGAGGAGGTCCGCGAGCGGCGCGGCGTGGGGGAGGACGAACGCCTCCGCCCGGCCGGGCACGGCGAACCACGAGGCCTCGCCCGTGAGCCAGAGGCTGACGTCCGCGCCCGCGGCCACGGCTGTCGCTGCGACGGTGAACGCCTGGTTGGCGGCCTCCGCGCGCTCCTCGGCGCACGTCACCTTGATCACGAGACGGCGGGGGGCGGGGGCGCTGACCGGGGTGCTCACGCCGGGCAGGGTAGCCGCCCGCGAAGGGCGAACGGGTAGCATCTCGGCCGAACAGGGAGGTCCGCCATGGCGTTCGCCGTACCGGAAGGTCTCGCACCCGAGGTCTACCCGCTTGCCTGGCTTCTCGGCACCTGGCGTGGCCCCGGTTTCGTGGCCTACCCGGACATCTCCGAGCGTCCCTTCGTCCAGGAGGTCACCTTCGCGCACGACGGCGGGCCCTACCTGACGTACACGAGCACCATCTGGTTGCTCGAGGAGGTCGAGGACGACGACGGCGCGGCCGACCTCGCCGCGGGCGGGGAGGGCGCCGAGGGCGGCCCGGTCGCCGGGGACGACGCCGCCCCCACGAGCTCGGAGGTCCGCTACGTCCCGGGCGTGGTGTGGGCCGCGGAGTCCGGCTACTGGCGTGCGGCGCCGCGTGCGGCGAGCCAGGGGCCGGCGACGGATGCGCCCGGCCAGGTCGCGCCCACGGAGATCGAGGTCCTGCTCGCCGAGCCGTCGGGGCACGTCAGCGTGTACCTGGGCGCCGTGCAGGGGCCACGGATCGAGATCGCGACCGACCTCATCGCGCGGACCGCGACCGCCGCCGACGTCTCGGCGATCAGCCGCATGTACGGACTCGTGGGCGGCGAGCTCATGTGGGCCATGGACATGGCGGCGTTCGGCCACGAGCTCCAGTCGTACGCCTCGGCGCGGCTCAGCCGGCAGGGCGAGACGGGCGCGTAGGCGCGCCATGACCTACCGCAGCCCTCTGCTCACCCGGCCGGGCGCCGTCGTCGGCGCGGCCCCCGACGCGGGCGTTCCCCTCCACTACGGCGACCCGGTGCGGGAGCAACGCGCACTGGCCGCCGGGCGCGGCGTCGTCGACCTCTCCCACCTCGGTGTGGTGACTGTGGGCGGGCCCGACCGGCTCTCGTGGCTCAACTCGCTGTCGTCGCAGGCGCTGCTCGGGCTCGCGGCGGGGGAGTCGCGGGAGGTGCTGCTGCTGGACCCCCACGGGCACGTGGTCCACGCGATGGCGCTGGTGGACGACGGCGCCACCGCGTGGCTCGTCACGGAGGCGGCAGCCGCGGCGGGGCTCGTGGCGTTCCTCGACTCGATGCGGTTCATGCTGCGGGTGGAGGTCGCGGACGCGACCGAGGCGTTCGCCGTGCTCGGGGCGTGCGCGTCGGCGGCGGAGCGGCTGGTCGTGGCGGCGCCGGATGCGATCGTCTGGCGGGACCCGTGGCCGACGACGGCGCCGGGCGGGGCCTCGTACGGGTGCCCGGATGCCGAGCACCCGGGCACGGAGACCCCGTTCGTGCTGGCGGTGCTGCCGCGCGCGGAGCTGCCGGGCGCCGTCGTCCGCCTCGAGGCGGGGGGCGCGTCGCTCGCGGGGACGTGGGCATGGGAGGCGCTACGCGTGGCCGCGTGGCGGCCGCGGCCGGCGCGGGAGGTGGACGAGCGGACGCTGCCGCACGAGGTCGACTGGCTGCGCACCGCCGTCCACCTCAACAAGGGGTGCTACCGGGGGCAGGAGACGGTCGCGCGGGTGGTGAACCTCGGGCGGCCCCCGCGGCGGCTGGTGATGCTGCACCTCGACGGGTCGGAGCACGTGCTGCCCGAGGCCGGGGCTGCCGTGCTCGACGGCGCGCGCGAGGTGGGGCGGGTGACGTCCGTGGTGCGGCACCACGAGCTGGGCCCGGTGGCGCTCGCGGTAGTGCGTCGGTCGGTACCGACCGACGCGGTGCTCTCGGTGGGCGGGATCGCGGCGGCGCAGGAGGTGGTCGTGCGACCCGACGGCGTGAGCGACGCGCGGCCACCGGAACGGAGCGACGTTCCACCGGTGCAAGCGCTGCGGCGCCGACGTCCCTCGTGAGGGCGGGGATGCCCTCGTGAGGTTGGGGATGCCCTCGTGGGTGGGTGCTCGGGGGCGGTCGAGCCGGTGAGCGTGGCGGCGGTGGGCGAGGGGGCGCGGCGGGCGTTGCGGCCTGGCGTCGGACGCGCGCAGGTCGCGGTAGGGCCGGTGCTCCTCGCGGCGGGGGCGGCGGCGGTGTCGTTCTTCCTGGCGCACACGGTGCTGGGGCAGCCGTACCCGTTCTTCGCGCCGGCGGCGGCGTGGATCAGCCTCGGGTTCAGCCGGGACCGGCAGGTGCGCCGCGTCGCCGAGATGGCGATCGGCGTGAGCCTGGGTGTGGCGCTGGGCGAGGTGCTGGGGCAGCTGCTCGGTACCGGGGCCTGGCAGGTGGGGCTGGCGCTGGCCGTGGCGGCGCTGATGGCGCGGCTGCTGGACCGGGGTGCCCTCATGACCACGCAGGCCGGGCTCCAGGCGATCATCATCGTCGTGCTGCCCGCCTCGCTCGGCGGAGGGTCGTTCGGACGGTGGACCGACGCGCTGATCGGCGGAGCGGTGGCGCTGGTGGTGGCGCTGCTCGTGCCGGGCCGCTCCTGGCGGCGGGCCCACGTCCTCGCCGAGAGCTCCCTCGACGAGATCGCCGGGATGCTCGCGATGCTCGCCGCGGCGCTGCGCCGGGGCGACGTGAAACGGGCGGCGGACGCGCTGACGTCGGGGCGCGCGGCGGAACCGGTGCTGGAGGCGTGGCGCGCGGTGATCGCCAGCGGGCAGGACGCGGTGCGGTTCTCGCCCGTCGCGCGCTCGCACCGCGCCGAGATCGCGGACCTGGCGCGGGCGTGCACGCTGGCCGACCACGCGATGCGCAACGCGCGCGTCGTGACGCGGCGCTCGCTGGTGGCGATCGAGGCGCACCAGGCCATGCCGGCGCTGGGGGACCTGGTGGGGCGGATCGCCGTCGTCGTCGCCGCGCTCGGTGGCGCGCTCCGGACGGGCGTCGACCGGAAGCCCCTCCAGGAGGACCTGCGCCGGCTGGGCAGCGAGCTGCGCCCGGAGGCGTTCGACGGGTGGCGCGCGCAGTCCCTCGTCGTGCTGCTCCGCTCGCTCCTGGTGGACCTGCTCGAGATCACCGGGATGACGTACGAGGACGCCAAGGCGGCGCTGGCCGCCTGAGGCCGGCGCGCTGCGGTGATCGGCGCCCGTCCCCCTGCGGGCGGCGAGGGCGGTGGGCCGGTCAGGCGGTGACGACCTGGCCGTTCCGCACCGTCACCGCGATCTCCGGCAAGGCGGTCCGGGCCGGGCCGGCGAGCACCTCGCCGGTCGCGAGGTCGAAGCGCGAGCCGTGGCACGGGCAGTCGAGCTCGCCCTCGCCCGGGATGACCGTGCAGCCCTGGTGCGTGCACACGGCGCTGAAGGCGACGGCCGACCCCTCGGTCGGCTGCGCCACGACCACCGGCTTGTCGCCCAGCGAGACGACGACGGCGCCGCCGACGGGCACCGTCGAGAGCGAGACGAGGTCCTCGCCCGCGGCGACCCCACCGGCCGAGCCGGCGTCCGGCGTCGAGCCGCCGTCGGAGGAACCCGAGGAACCCGAGGAGCACGCCGCGAGGACGACGATCCCGACGCCGGCGCCCGCTCCGGCGAGGACTGTCCGGCGGGCGAGGTCAGGTGTGGAGGCCATGGCTGAGCGTAGGCACACCGCCCCCGAACGCGCGCGCGGACGCGGCTCGACCTCAGCGGACGGCGTGGATCGTCGGGGTGGGGAGGCGCCGGTTAGGCTCGCTCGGTGATCGCCTCCCTCCAGGTGCTGCTGTTCCTCTCCTTGGCGCTGCTGTTCTTCGGGCTCGAGGCCTGGGCCCTGATCGACGCCGCGCGCCGGCAGCCGGCCGCCTTCACCTACGCGGGCAAGCGGACCAAGAACCTCTGGCTCGTCGTGACGGGACTCGGTGCGGCGCTCGGCTTCCTCGCCATCCCGCCCCCGCTCGGTCTGGGCTTCGGCAGCCTGTTCATGATGTTCGGGGCGGTCGTCCCGGCGGGGGTGTACCTCGCCGACGTCCGCCCGGCCGTCCGCGGCTACGGGGGCGGGGGGCGCCGTCGTCCACCGCAGGGGGGCGGCTGGTGAGGACCGTCCTCCAGCGCGTCGCCCGCGCGTCGGTGAGCGTGGGCGGCGAGGTGGTCGGGGAGATCGGGCCGGGCCTGGTGGCCCTGGTCGGGGTGGCGCACGACGACGGCGCCGCCGAGGTCGCGACGACGGCGCGCAAGATCGCGGAGCTGCGGATCCTGGCCGGGGAGCGGTCGGTCTCCGACTTGGTCGAGGCGGGTGAGCCCGTGGGCGTGCTCCTGATCAGCCAGTTCACGCTGCACGCGGACGTCCGCAAGGGTCGGCGTCCCAGCTGGAACGCGGCGGCGCCGGCGCCTGTCGCGGAACCGGTCGTCGCCGCGGTGGGGGAGGCGCTCCGTGGGCGCGGGGTGCCGGTCGCCGAGGGGGTGTTCGGGGCGCACATGGCGGTGTCCCTCGTGAACGACGGACCGGTGACGATCGTCCTCGACGTGTGAACCGGACCCGATCGTCCGTGTGAACCGGACCCGATCGTCCCGGGCCGCCCGCGGCTTGTGCGTGTGAGAATCGCAGCCGTGGAGCTCGAGGCCGTCCGCGGCGACATCACCCGGGAGCGCGTCGACGTCGTCGTCAACGCCGCCAACACGCTGCTGATGCCGGGGGGTGGGGTCTGCGGTGCGATCCACCGCGCGGCCGGCCCGGCGCTCGAGGGCGAGTGCCGGCAGGTGCGCCACACGATCTACCCGGACGGCCTGCCGGTCGGCGACGCCGTCGCCACGGGGGCGGGGATGCTGCCGGCCCGGTACGTGGTGCACACGGTCGGGCCGAACGCCACGCGGGGCCAGACGGACCCCGCGCTCCTCGCCGCCTGCTTCGTCTCCAGCCTGCGAGAGGCCGCCGAACTCGAGGCGCGCTCGGTGTCCTTCCCGGCGATCAGCGCGGGGATCTTCGGCTGGGACGTGCACGACGTCGCGCGGATCGCCGTCGACGCCGTCCGCGGGGTGGCCGAGCGGCACGAGCAGGGCACGGTGGAGCGCGTCCGGTTCGTCCTCTTCAGCGACGACGCGCTGGCGGCGTTCCGGGAGGCGCTGGCGGAGCCGGCGACGGCGGGCCGCGGCGCCTGAGCAGGTGCACGCGGTCGACGACGACGACGGCCCCCAGCACCGCGACGGCCAGCGCGATCGCCGCGAGGATGTCGGTCACGAAGTGGTAGCCGAGGTAGAGCCTGCTGAGGCCGACGGCGCCCGTGGCGAGCGCCGTCGTCGTCAGCCACGCGGCGAGGACGCGCCGGGTCCTCCTGCGTGACCACAGGAGATAGCCCCCGACCAGGCAGAACGTCGCCATGGCGAGGGTGTGGCCCGAGGGGAAAGACAGGGTCGTCTCGCCCCCGGGGATGAACTGGTCCTCCAGCGGCGGGCGGGGCCGGCCGACGTCGCGCTTGATGGCCAGGGCGATCAGTCCCTGGCCGACCATCGCGGCCAGCAGGAGGAGCGGGCGCCACCACTCGCGGGTGCGCAGCCCCCAGCCGAGGCACGCGACGCCGACGAGCACCGGCAGGACGACCGGACCCGACACGAACGTGATCGTGAGCAGCGCCGCGGTGAGGGCGGGCGCGCGGTGCGCGACGAGGAAGTCCAGGACGGGCGCGTCGAAGAGGGTGAAGTCGTCCCGTTCCTGGACGCTGTCCAGCATCACCGCGAAGCCGAGGAGGCCGACGGCGACCAGGAAGATCCCGGGGAGCGCTGCGGCGAGAGCAGGGTGGGTGGCGTGCAGGTCGGCCCAGGAGGCGCGGATGCGCGCCGGTCGGCGGGTGCGGGAGGGGCCGTCGGGCACCCGGCCAATCTACGTCCGAGGGTCGTGCAGACGCCCCGCCCCCCTCACGGAACCGGCGCGCAGCTCTCGGCCGACCACGTGGTCGGCCGCCCCGCCGCAGCCGGCGAGGCGCGACACCACGCGCTCGGCGGGAAGGGAGGGGTGTCGTCGGCCGGTCTCCTAGACTCGCGCGGTGACCAGGCATGTCGGACGACCCCGGTGGTAGACGCCGTCGCGCAGTCGCTCCCGATCGCCGTCGGGCTCCTGCTCGCCTCGATGCCGGTGGTCGTCGTCGTGCTGGTCCTCGTGACGAGCAACACGGCGCGGGTGGTGCGGGCCTTCCTCGCAGGCTGGGCGCTGGGGCTGCTGACCACGGGCGCCGTCGTCGTCCTCCTCGCGGACGTGGTCCAGCTCGCCGGCGGATCTCCACGGTGGGCGAGCTACCTCAAGATCGTGCTGGGGATCACGCTCGTGGTCCTGGCGGCGCGGAAGTGGTTCGGGCGGCCCCGTCCGGGGGACGCGCCCAAGGTCCCGGCGTGGATGGCCGCGCTCGACACGATGACGGCGGGGCGCGCGTTCGGGCTCGCGTTCCTGCTCGGGTCGGTCAACCCGAAGAACCTGGTGCTCGTGGCCTCCGGGGCCACCGTGATCGCGCACGCGACGTCGGTGCCCCGCGAGCAGCTGGGCGCCCTCGTGGTGTTCGTGCTGGTGGGGAGCCTGGGCGTGGCCGCGCCGGCCGTGGTGCGGCGCGTGCTGGGCAGTCGGTCCGGGCCGGTGCTCGACGCGGCGAACGCGTGGATGACGCGGAACGGCGCGGTGATCATGGCCGGGGTCCTGCTGGCGCTCGGGGCGGTCATGATCGGCAACGGGATCGGCGGCCTCTGAGCAGTGGGCGGCCCAGGGGCGGCCCGCGGACCGGCTGCGGAGATGGGCTCCGTCACCGGACGGCCGTGTGCGACCGCCCGCCTGGGTGGTAGCTAGCGGCCCGGCCCGATCCCTTCCCGGACCAGCGCGAGGGTGCGCCGGATGACCACGTCGGCCGGCGCGCCGGCGGCGATCGCGCGGGTCGCCGCCGCGATGAGGCCGCCCAGGAGGGCCGTCGTGACCTCCGGCGCCGGGTCTCCCAGGTCGCGCACGGCGTCGAGGAGCGGCGCGCCCTGCTCGACGTGCAGCGCGCGCAGGCGATCGCGGAACGACTCCGGCATCTCGGCGCGGGCGATCGCCTCGGCCGCGCGGTGGATGCCGGCACTGCTCAGCTCGATCGCGGTGCGGACGTAGGCGTCGATCCTGTCCAGGGGTGCCCGGGCGGTGGCCGTGGACTCCCGCAGGGCCGCGTTTGCGGCCGGAAAAGCCTCCTCGACGACGGCGCCCAGCAGCGCCCCGGTCGAGGGGAAGTACTGGTACACGCTCGAGCGGGCAAGCCCGGCCGCCGCGCCCACCGCGGCCGGCGTCACCGCCGCGGCACCCTCGGCGACCATGATGTCCGTCGCCGCCCGCACCAGCGCTGCGCGCCGCCGGGCGTGGTGCTCCGCGACGGTGGGGGCGTCGATCCGCGGCACGGGAGTCTCCGGGGCGGTGAGCGTCAGCCGGCGGCGGACGTCGAGGTCGCGGCGGGGGCGCCGTCGTCGGCCGTGCGTCCGCGACGGCGCGGGGAGGGCCGGGCCTCGGCGCCTCCCTCGCCCTCACCTCCGCCGACGGGAGCGGTCGGCGTCCGGGGGAGCGCGAGCGTTGCGGCGAGGCCGACGGCGATGATGCCGGCGGCGGCCAGCGTCACCGTCTTCGACGCGTCGATCATCGCCGCGGCGGCCACGTCGCCCGCGGCCCGGGTCGAGGGGTCGGCCTGGAGGGCGATGATGGCGGCGCCGGCGGAGGACTTCACGGCCGCCGTCGTCTGCTCGACCGCCGCGGGCGGGAGGCCGGCGTCCTCGAGGCCCGCCTGCGTCTGTGTCGCGAGCGTGCTGAACAGCAGGGTGCCGAGGACGGCGACGCCGAGGGCCGAGCCGAGCTGGCGGAAGGTGCTCTGCGCGCCCGAGGCCTGCCCGCTCTCGGTGACGGGCACATCGATGAGGATCACGCTGGTGAGCTGCGCCGTCGCCATCCCCACGCCGATGCCGTAGCCGAAGAGCCAGGCCGCGATGGTGGCGCTGGAGATGTCGGCGCTCAGGCTCAGGGCGAGGCCCGCCACCGTGACCGCCTCGACGCCGAGGCCGATGCGCACCACCGCCCGGCCGCCGTAGCGGCGCGTGAGCTGGGGCGTCATGCCGGAGCTGAGGAACGTGCCGAGGGCCAGGAACAGGATCAGCCAGCCGGTGCCGAGCGCGGTGTAGCCGAGGGCGGTCTGGAGCAGGAGCGGCAGGGTGAACAGGAGGCCGAACTCGCCGAACGCGACGATGAGCGCCGCGATGCTGCCGTTGCGGAAGGAGCGGATGCCCAGGAGGCGCAGGTCGAGGAGGACCACCTTGCCGGACTGTGCGCGGCGGCGCTGGAGGACGACGAAGCCGGCGAGGGACGCCAGGCCGAGGGCCATGGCGATCGGGACGGGGGAGATCGCGCCCGTGTCCTGCAGCCACCAGCCGTACTGCTGCCCCTCGATGAGGGCGAAGACGATGCCCGCCATGCCGGCGGTGCTCAGGACCGCGCCGGCGACGTCGAGGCCGCGGCGCGTGGTGGTGTCGCGCGACTCCGGGACAACGCGGAGGATCCCGACCACGACCAGGAGGCCGAGCGGCACGTTGATCCAGAACGCCCAGCGCCACGAGACCTCGGTGGCGAGCCAGCCGCCCAGGAGGGGGCCGACGGCGGCCATGCCGCCGATCGTCGATCCCCAGACCGCAAAGGCGATCGCGCGCTCGCGGCCCTTGAAGAGGGCGTTCAGCGTGGACAGCGTCGCGGGCAGGATCATCGCGGCGCCGACGCCCTGCACGAGGCGCGCGCCGATGAGGCCGTTGCCCGTGGTGGCGAGGCCGGCCGCGACGCTCGCGGCGACGAAGAGGGCCATGCCGACGCCGAAGAGCCGACGGCGCCCGTAGAGGTCGCCGACGCGGCCCAGCATGAGCAGGAGCGAGGCCAGGGCCAGGGCGTAGACCGCGTTGAGCCACTCCGCCTGGGAGGCGTTGAGCCCGAGGTCCTGGATGACCACGGGCATCGCGACGCTCACGATCGTCGCGTCCATGATGATCAGCGAGACCCCGAGGGCGACGACGGCGAGGGCCCACCAGCGCTTCGTCGTGGCGGGTGGGAGGGGGGTCTCGGCGGGTGCGGTGGGCGTGGCCGGGTCGGCCGGTGTCGGCGTCTTCGTCTGTGCCGGGGTCTGGTCTGCGTGCTCGCTCATGCCGTCCTCGCGCTCTTCCCGTCAGTGCTGTCGGCATCATACCGACACCGGTGACGGGAAGAGCGTGCGGAGGTGCGTGCTGCGAACGGGGGCGTGTGCGCGCCGTCGACGCCCCCGTTCGCAGCACTCAGCCCCCCGCCGGACCTCAGCCCCGGTTCGGAGATCTCAGCGGCAGCCAGTTCAGGACGGTCCGGATGGCGCGGTCCCAGTAGGGCCAGTCGTGGGCGCCGGGCCCGAAGTCGGTGGTGGGGGGCACGCCGGCGGCGCGGGCGGCGTCGACGAAGCGCCGGTTCTCCGCGAGGTGGGTGTCCTCGGTGCCGCAGGCGACGTAGAGGGCGGGCGGGGGGGCGCCTGCGGCTCCGGGGTGTCCGAGGAGCCAGAGGAGGTCGTCGGGGCCGCCGGTGACGGTGCGCCCGGCGAAGAGCCGCTGCATGAGGGCCGGCCGCCGGCGGTAACGGTCCGGATCGGCGATGTCGAGCGAGCCCGAGAGGGCGGCTGCCGCGGCGAAGCGCTCCGGGTGGTGCAGCGCCCACCGCAGGGCCGCGTACCCGCCCATCGAGAGGCCCGCGACGAAGGTCGCCGCCCGGGGCGGGGCGAGGCCGAGGTGGCGCTCGACCAGGGCGGGGAGCTCCTGGGCGAGGAAGGTGCCATAGGGCCTGCCCTCGGCCTCGTCGACGCCGAAGCTCGAGCCCAGCGACGGCATCACGACGGCGAGGCCCGAGCCCGCGACGTGCTCCGCGATCGCCGACCGCCGGAGCCAGGCGCCGTCGTCGTCCCCCAGGCCGTGAAGGAGGTAGAGCGTGGGCGTGGGGGCGGGCGACGGCGTGGGTCGAGCGGGAGTCGGCTCCCCGGGGTGCCCGGACGCGGGCCGACCGGAAGCGGGGTGCCCGGAAGCGGGGTGCCCGGAAGCGGGGCGCTCGGGCTTCCGGTCGCCGTCGGGCAGGATCGCGGAGATCGAGGTGAGCTCGTCGAGGACCTCGGAGGCGACGGTGAGGCGCAGGACAGGCACCGCGGCAGTCTCTCCCACGGGGCTCCGGTGGGCCAGCGGCGAGGACGCGCGTGGACATGCGCTGCGGCGGGAGGATGGCGGAGTGAACCCGCCCGTTCGGTGGTCGGCGTGGCGCGTCGTCGTCGGGTTCGGCGTCGTGAGCCTGGCCGCCGACATGGTCTACGAAGGTGCGCGGTCGATGTACGGCCCGCTGCTTGCCTCGCTCGGCGCCTCTGCCCTGGTCGTGGGCCTGGTGACCGGTGCGGGCGAGGCGATGGCGCTCGTGCTCCGCCTCGTGTTCGGGCCGCTCGCCGACCGGACGGGCGCCTACTGGTCGCTCACTCTCGTCGGATACGCGATGACGGCGGTGTGCGTGCCGCTGCTCGCGGTCACCCCTCTTGTGGGCGCTGCGGGGCTGGCGCTCGCCGCGACCCTCATCCTCGCCGAGCGGGCGGGCAAGGCCGTCCGCAGCCCCTCGAAGAGCGCGCTCCTCGCGCACGCCGCGGGCGCCGTCGGGCGGGGTCGAGGGTTCGGGGTGCACAAGGCGCTCGATCAGGTCGGCTCCTTTGCCGGCCCGCTCCTGGTGGCGGCCGTTGTCGCGGCCTCCGCCGCGATCTGGCCCGCCATGGCGGCGCTGGCCGTCCCGGGCGCCGTCGCCATCGCGCTGCTCCTCCTGATCCGCGCGCGAGTCCCCGACCTGTCGGTCTACGACACCGCGGACGACACCCGCGCGCGTCACGACGGCGGGTCCTCCGCGGTCCCCCCGAGCGCGGGGACCCACACCGCGCCCACGCCGGGCGTCTCTGCCGCGAACCGTTCCCGCGCTGCCCGGATGGTCGCCGGCGCGGTGGGCGAGGGTCTGCCTCGGCGGTTCTACCTGTTCGCGACCTCGGCGGGGCTGGCGACAGCCGGTCTCGTGACGTTCGGCGTGATCTCGTATCACCTGACGACGGACGGCCTGGTGGGCCTGGCGGCGGTTCCTCTCGTCTATGCGGGGGCGATGGCCGTCGCCGCGCTCGCGGCCCTCGCGACCGGCTACGCCTACGACCGCTGGCACGCCCGGGTGCTCTACGCCTTGCCCGTCCTCGTGGTAGTGGTCCCGCCCCTGGCCTTCTCAGGGACTACGGCGACAGCCGTGGCCGGGGTCCTCGTCTGGGGTGCCGCGGTGGGCCTCCAGGACTCGACGGTGAAGGCCCTGGTCGCCGACCTGGTTCCGGCGCCACGGCGGGCGACGGCGTACGGGGTGTTCGCGGCGATCCAGGGCGCGGCCGCGATCGTGGGCGGCGTGCTGGCCGGCGCGCTCTACGCGACCGCGCTGCCGGCCCTGGTGGGGATCGTCGTCGTCCTCCAGATCGGGACCGTGGTCCTCCTGACGGCCTCCCTGCGAGCCATGCCCGGGCCCTGACGTCGGGCGAGGGGCCCGCCGCGCTGGGTCGCGGGCGGTTTCCTCACGCCTCTGGCGAACACGGGACGTCCGTGTCACATGCCGCCGTTAGCATCGGTGGAAGCCGCGGTACCGGGTGGAGCGACCCCGCCCACACGCCGCCTTGTGAGGAGGGGCAATGTTCGAGAGGTTCACCGACCGGGCCCGCCGGGTGGTCGTCCTCGCCCAAGAAGAGGCGAGGATGCTCAACCACAACTACATCGGGACCGAGCACATCCTGCTCGGCCTGATCCACGAGGGCGAGGGTGTCGCCGCGAAGGCGCTGGAATCCCTCGGCATCTCCCTCGACGCCGTGCGCCAGCAGGTGCAGGAGATCATCGGCGAGGGCCAGCAGGCCCCGAGCGGGCACATCCCGTTCACCCCGCGTGCCAAGAAGGTGCTCGAGCTGTCCCTGCGCGAGGCGCTGCAGCTCGGCCACAACTACATCGGGACCGAGCACATCCTGCTCGGCCTCATCCGCGAGGGCGAGGGCGTCGCCGCGCAGGTGCTCACCAAGCTGGGCGCCGACCTCAACCGCGTGCGCCAGCAGGTCATCCAGCTGCTCTCCGGATACCAGGGCAAGGAGCCCGTCGCAGCCGGCGGGCCGGCCGAGGGCCAGCCGTCGGGGTCCGCCGTCCTCGACCAGTTCGGGCGCAACCTCACCCAGGCCGCGCGGGAGGGCAAGCTCGACCCCGTCATCGGGCGCGCCAAGGAGATCGAGCGCGTGATGCAGGTGCTCTCGCGCCGCACCAAGAACAATCCCGTCCTGATCGGTGAGCCCGGCGTCGGCAAGACCGCGGTGGTCGAGGGCCTGGCCCAGAACATCGTCAAGGGCGACGTCCCGGAGACCCTCAAGGACAAGCAGCTCTACACGCTCGACCTCGGCGCGCTCGTGGCAGGCAGCCGCTACCGCGGTGACTTCGAGGAGCGGCTCAAGAAGGTTCTCAAGGAGATCCGGACCCGCGGCGACATCATCCTGTTCATCGACGAGATCCACACCCTCGTCGGGGCGGGTGCCGCCGAGGGCGCGATCGACGCCGCGAGCATCCTCAAGCCGATGCTCGCCCGCGGTGAGCTCCAGACCATCGGCGCGACCACGCTGGACGAGTACCGCAAGTACGTGGAGAAGGACCCGGCGCTGGAGCGCCGGTTCCAGCCGATCCAGGTGGCCGAGCCCACGCTCTCCCACACGATCGAGATCCTCAAGGGGCTCCGCGACCGGTACGAGGCGCACCACCGCGTCTCGATCACGGATGCCGCGATCGTGGCCGCCGCGACCCTCGCGGACCGGTACGTCAACGACCGCTTCCTGCCCGACAAGGCGATCGACCTCATCGACGAGGCGGGCGCGCGCCTGCGCATCCGCCGGATGACGGCGCCGCCCGAGCTCCGGGAGCTCGACGAGCGGATCGCCGAGGTCCGTCGCGACAAGGAGTCCGCGATCGACGACCAGGACTTCGAGCGCGCCGCGCGCCTGCGCGACGACGAGAAGCGCCTGTCCGCGCAGCGTGTCGAGCGCGAGAAGCAGTGGAAGTCGGGCGACCTCGACGCGGTCGCGGAGGTCGACGAGGAACTGATCGCCGAGGTCCTCGCAGCCTCGACCGGCATCCCGGTCTTCAAGCTCACCGAGGAGGAGTCCTCCCGCCTGCTCCGCATGGAGGACGAGCTGCACAAGCGGATCGTCGGGCAGAACGCCGCGATCAAGGCACTGTCGCAGGCGATCCGTCGCACGCGTGCGGGCCTGAAGGACCCCAAGCGCCCCGGCGGCTCGTTCATCTTCGCCGGCCCCACCGGCGTCGGGAAGACCGAGCTCGCCAAGGCGCTCGCGGAGTTCCTCTTCGGTGACGAGGAGGCGCTCATCCAGCTCGACATGTCCGAGTTCTCGGAGAAGCACACGGTCTCGCGGCTGTTCGGGTCCCCGCCCGGCTACGTCGGGTACGAGGAGGGCGGACAGCTCACCGAGAAGGTCCGCCGTCGGCCGTTCTCCGTCGTGCTGTTCGACGAGGTGGAGAAGGCGCACGCGGACATCTTCAACTCGCTCCTGCAGATCCTCGAGGACGGGCGCCTCACCGACTCGCAGGGCCGCTCGGTGGACTTCAAGAACACCGTGATCATCATGACGACGAACCTCGGCACGAGGGACATCGCCAAGGGCCTGCAGACCGGCTTCCAGGCGGGCGGCGACCTCTCGACGTCCTACGAGCGCATGAAGAACAAGGTCTTCGACGAGCTCAAGCAGCACTTCCGGCCGGAGTTCCTCAACCGCGTGGACGACGTGATCGTCTTCCCGCAGCTCTCGCAGGCGGAGATCGTCCAGATCGTCGACCTCATGCTCGCGAAGCTGTCCGCGCGCCTCAAGGACAAGAACATGGCGATCGAGCTCACGACCGCCGCCAAGAACGTGCTCGCCGAGCGGGGCTACGACCCGGTCCTCGGCGCGCGGCCCTTGCGTCGGGCGATCCAGCGCGACATCGAGGACCAGCTCTCGGAGAAGATCCTCTACGGCGACCTGAAGGCGGGGCAGACCATCCTGGTCGACGCCGAGGGCGAGGGCCTGCTCGCGACCTTCACCTTCCGCGGGGTTCCCACGGGTTCCCGGCTCCCGGTCGTCGTCGGAGCCTCGGGCGACGCGATCGACGTGCAGGATCTCCCCCCGGTCGACTGATGTGACGTCGGGGCGGGTCCCGGGAGGGACCCGCCCCGACCGACGATCGGCACCGGACGCCGAACGCGGGGTGTGGTCGGGCTACGCGCAGCCCGGCCAACCCCGCGCTCGGCGTCCGGGGGATGTCGTGCGCGGCGCGGGCGGAGCAGGTCAGCGGGCCGCGCCGCCCGTCACACGATCCCGGCGAGGTCGTCGAGCCCGACGGCGAGCAGCGACGGCGCCTCGCCTGCCGCGACGGTCACCACGGAGATGGAGGCGTTGGGCAGGGCACCCGGGGTCTCCCAGCCGGCCACCCAGAGGTAGGTGGCGATCGTCACCCCGTGGCTGACGACCAGGACCTCGCCGCCCTCGGGGTGCGCCTCGGCGATCTCCTCGAAGGTGCGGTCCACCCGGGCCCGGTACGTCTCGCCCGTCTCTCCGCCGGGCACCCCGACCGGACGCCCCTCGAGGACGTCCCCGAAGAAGGTCTCGATGTCGACGTGCGCGTGCAGGTGCTCGTTGGGCATCGCCTCGAGTTCCCCGAAGTGGAACTCCTTCAAGCCCCGACGGCGATGGATGCCCAGGTGCGGATGGTGGGCGGTGATGATCTCGGCGGTGTCGACGCAGCGTTCCGACGTGCTCGAATACGCGGCCGCGAACGGGCGCTCCCGCAGCTGCTCCGCCGCGTGGCGGGCCTGACGGATGCCCCGGTCCGTCAGTGGCGAGTCCACCCAGCCCTGGACCAGGTCGCGGTGGTTGAAGAGGGTCTCGCCGTGGCGGACCAGGAAGATCGTGAGGGTCATCGGGTCCTCTGGCGGTGGTGCACGGGGGTTGGGGGTCGCTCGAACCGGGCTGCTGCTGCACCCGGCGGCGCCACGCGGGCCGGAGCCCCGTCGCGTCGTCGACGGACACCATGGTGCGCCTGTCGGGCCGCCCAGGTCGCGGCGGCAAGGGGGGTGTGAGGAGGATCACGCGGGGTGGGTCGACGGGCGGTGGCGGACGGGGGCCGTCGTCGGGCTTCCCGAGGACCTCGGCATCTTGATCGGCCGGACCATCGGGAGGAAGGTCGGAGGGCGCAGACACCGCGACGAAGGGGGACGCGTGAAGATCGCCAAGGTCTTCAACAACAACGTGGTCCTCGGGGTCGACGACGGCGGTCGCGAGGTCGTCCTCATCGGCCGCGGACTCGGGTTCGGCGCACGGGCGAACGACGACGTCGACGCTGCCCGGATCGAGAGAACCTTCGCCCCGAGCCCGGGCGAGACGCCCGAGCGGATCGCCGCGTTCCTCGACGAGATCCCCCTCGAGGACATCGAGCTCGCCGAGGAGATCATCCGGCTCGGACGGGCTGCGTTCGGGGACCAGATCACCGGGCACATGCTCTTCGCGCTGGCCGACCACTTGAGCTTTGCCCTCCGGCGGGCGCGCGAGGGCATCACCATCGCCTACCCGCTCCAGTGGGAGGTTGCCGCTCTGTACCCGCAGGAGGTGGCCTTCGCGCGATCGGTCCTCGCCCTCGTGGAGGAACGCCTCGGCGTGCGCCTGCCCGAACTCGAGGCGATCCCGTTCGCGCTGCACTTCGTGAACGCGCGGTTCGGGCACGACGACCTCTCCAGGACGATGGAGATGACCGAGGTCTTCGGGGCGGTGCTCGACGTGGTGCGGGGGCGGTTCGGGATCCCCGTAGACGAGGCGTCGCTCGACGTCACCCGGTTCATCACGCACCTGCGCTACCTCTTCATCCGGCAGGAGCAGGGCGACGTGCCGGGCGGGGACCAGCGCCGGCTGTACGACCTGGTCCGTGCGACGCAGCCGGCGGAGTTCGCCTGCGCTGAGGACGTCAAGGTCCTGCTCGAGGACCGGTTCGGCTGGCACCTCAACGAGAACGAGGTCCTCTACCTCACCCTGCACGTCGCGCGCCTCACGGCGTCGGTCGCGTGAGCGCCGCCGCGGCCGACGGCGCGCGGGCCCGGAACCGGGACCGGACCCGGACCCGGAACCGGGACCCGACCGGAACCGGGAACCGGAACGGGAACGGGAACGGGAACGGGAACGGGCTAGCGTGGGCGGCATGACCGACACCGAGATCGCCGCCCGGATCCTGGACCTGGCCGGGGGGCCGGCGAACCTGAGCGGTCACGACATGTGCTTCACGCGGCTGCGGCTCGTGCTCGTCGATCCCGGCGCCGTCGACGTCGCCGGCATCGAAGCCATCCCCGAGGTGATCATGACCTTCACGCAGTCCGGGCAGTACCAGGTGGTGCTGGGCGGTCGGGTGCGCGGTGTCTACGCCGCCTTCCGCGCCCTGGCGGAGGCCGACCGCTCCTGAACGGAATCGCGACGTCGGCGAGGTGGCGGCCGCGCGCCGTCGTCGTCCCCGTTCCTCTCCGCTCTTCTCCGCCCAACGCGGGTTTGTTCGGCGTATGACGCCCCTTGAGCCGAACAACCCCGCGTTCGGCCGAGGAGGGGAGGGGTGGAGGGGGAGGATGGGCGTCGATGCCGGGGGCGCCTCGTGTGCCCGAGGACGACGACGCGAAGGAGCACACCGTGACCACGCCCCCGCCGTACCACCCGGCCGAGGACCGCTACGAGCGGATGACCTACCGGCGGTGCGGGCGCAGCGGGCTCGACCTGCCGGCGGTGTCGCTCGGGATGTGGCACAACTTCGGCGGGACCGCGCCGTTCGACACCCAGCGCGACATCCTGCGGCGGGCCTTCGACCTCGGGATCACGCACGTCGACCTGGCGAACAACTACGGGCCGCCGTACGGGTCGGCGGAGGAGAACGTCGGCCGGCACCTCAAGGCGGACTTCCGCCGCTACCGCGACGAGCTGATCATCTCGACGAAGGCCGGCTACGACATGTGGCCCGGGCCCTACGGGCAGGGTGGCTCGCGCAAGTACCTCCTGGCCTCGCTCGACGCCTCGCTGCACCGCATGGGCCTGGAGTACGTCGACATCTTCTACAGCCACTGCCCGGACCCGAGCACGCCGATCGAGGAGACGATGGGGGCGCTCGACACCGCGGTGCGGTCCGGGCGCGCTCTCTACGCCGGCATCTCCAGCTACTCCCCGGCGGCCACGCGCGAGGCCGCCCGAGTGCTCGCCGACCTCGGCACGCCGCTACTCATCCACCAGCCGTCGTACTCGATGTTCAACCGGCACGTCGAGGAACGCCAGGTGGTCGAGGGCACGCCCGACGGCGAGAACCTCCTCGAGACGTGCGACGACCTCGGCGTCGGCGTCATCGTGTTCTCCCCGCTCCAGCAGGGCCTGCTCACCGAGCGCTACCTCTCCGGCGAGGTGCCCGCGGGCTCGCGGGCCGCCGTCGGGCACTTCCTCAAGGCCGAGCGGATCGATGAGACCTACCTGATGCGGGCGCGGGCGCTGAAGGAGATCGCGGCGTCACGCGGGCAGTCGCTCGCCCAATTGGCGGTCTCGTGGGTGCTGCGGGATCCGCGGGTGACGTCGGCGCTGATCGGGGCGAGCTCCGTGGCGCAGCTCGAGGACACCGTGGCCGCGCTGGAGGCGCCGCCGCTCACCGAGGAGGAGCTCGCCGCGATCGAGCCGCACGCCGTGGACGGCACGGCGCGCTGAGACCAGGCACGCCGAGACCAGGCACGCTGAGCGAGAGGGCACGCGGAGCGAGAACCCTCGACCTCAGCGCCCGGGGGACCGCGGCGCCGTCTCTCAGACGGCCTGCACCCTGATCTGGGGCAGCAGCTCGTGGATGTCCTGGTTGGTGAACAGCTGCGATCCCGGGTGCCGGCACGTCCCCGACCCGCACGCCACGCCCAGCCGGGCGGCCCCCACCAGCGGGAGCCCGCGCGAGAGCCCCGCCACGAGCCCCGCCACCATCGAGTCCCCCGCCCCCACGGTGCTCGCGACCTCCACCTGCGGCGCGGTGAGGATCACCTCGTCCCCGGCCTGGGAGTGGACGTAGGCGCCCTCGCCTCCCAGGGACACCACGATGGCGCCGACGCCGTCCCGCACCACCTGGCGGGCCGCCGTCGGCACGTCGAACGCCGGATCGTTCGGGTCCATCCCCACGAGCCCGGCGAGTTCTTCCTCGCTCGGCTTGAGCACGGCCACGTGCGCGTCGAGCGCGGCACGTAGTGCGGGCCCGGACGTGTCTACGAGGAGGTTGCTGTGGCGCTCCGCGGTGACGGCGGCGATCTCGTGGACGAACTCCGGCGGCACCCCGGGCGGGAAGGAACCCGAGAGCACCACGTACGGGGGCAGGCTCTCGATCTCGCGCAGCCGGTTGAGCGTGGGGAGGTACTCGTACTCCGTGAGCGGCTGGGCCCTCGCCACGAGGCGGTAGTTCTCGCCGGTGGAGGTGACGTGCAGGGTGAAGCACGGCCGCGTGTCGGACTGGACCCAGACCGGGCGGACGTTGAGGCCCTCGTCCTCCAGCAGCTGGAAGAGGGCCCGGCCGGTGGACCCGCCGACCGTCACCACGGCCTCCACCCGCGTGCCGAGGCGTCGCAGGCCGCGGGCCACCTGGATCCCACCGCCGCCCGGCTCGGTCTCCTTGAGGAGGGTGCGGAGCTTCTCCTCGGGTTCGAGCCGGTCCACCTCCATCGAGTAGTCGACGCTGGGGCTCAGGGTGATGGTGACGACGGTGTCCACGTCAGCACGCTACGCCTGCGCATCGAGCGCCCGCTGGGCCTCGAGCCGGGCTTCCGCGCGTTCCTCGCGTGACGGCCGCGCGGCGATGGTCACGGCGGCGATCGCGCCGGCGGACGTGGCGGCCGCCAGGGCCGCGGCGGCGGAGACGAGGTCGCCCGTGAGGCGGGCGACCACCACCCACGCCAGGCCCCAGACCATCGCCAGGGCCACGGAGATCCGGCCGCCCCCGTCGTGCGCGAGGGCGACGCCGACGGCGCCCGCCACGAGCAGGACGACGACGGCCGCCACGGTGGACGCTCCCGTCAGGCCGCCGTCGGCGGTGCGCGCGCCGACGCCGAGGCTCGCGAGCCACGCGGTGACGTTCGCGACGGTGGCGACCGCCACCCAGCCGAGGTAGAGCCCCATCGTGCCGTCGAGGAGCAGCGCCTCCAGCCGTCCGGCCGGCGGGTAGCGCACGGTCAGGACGAAGATCCGGGCCAGCACCACGAGGAGGGCGGCGATCAGCGCGACGCTGACGGCGAGCCAGCCCACCTGGACCGAGAGGATCCACGCTCCGTTCAGCAGCATCGACGCGATCACCCAGGGTCCGAGCCTGCGCAGCCTCGTGCTGGTCCGCCGGCGGGGGAAGGCCTGCCAGACGGCGAAGGCGAGGAGCCCGGCGTAGATCACGGACCAGATGGCGAACGCGGGCACCGCCGGCGCCACGGGCGTCGCGTCCGTCGCGAGGGCGCCGTCGGCCGCCTCCGCGATCGGGGTCCCGCCGAACGCGCCCGAGCCGATCGCCGAGGCGATCAGCATCACGACGGCGCTGACGACGATCGCGGCCTGGCGCCGGGCGTCGGCCCGGGCCGGGTGGGCCGGGCGGGTCGAGCCCACGGCGGCGGGGTCGCCCGCGGTGGCGTCGCGGCGTTCCATGGCCCGATGGTGCCACCGCTCAGCGTGCTGAGCATCCCTCGGGCCGGTCCGCTCACCTGTCGAACACGGGTCTCGGCGGAACGCGAGTCTCAGGGGAGGAGGACCACGTCCAGGATCCGCGGGCCGTGCACGCCCTCGACGCGCGTGAGCTCGATGTCGCTCGTCGCGCTCGGGCCGGAGATCCACGTGAGCGGGCGGGTCGGTGCGCGGTCCAGCAGGGCAACCGCCTCGGGGACGGTCTGCACGACCTGGTGCGCACGCACGATGCACACGTGGCGGTCCGGGACCAGCGTGATCGCGCGCCGGCCCTGGTCGTCCGCGCCGTCGAGCACGATCGTTCCCGTCTCCGCGATAGCCACCCGCGCCGCGGTGACGACGGCGTCGATCGTGTCCAGACTTGCGGCGCCGAGCGGTGCGCCGGGCACGTCGGTGACCACGCGCACGTCGCCCCGCCCCACCGCGAGCACCCAGGCGCTGGGCAGCCACGGAGGGACGACGACGCTGCGCACGTCCGCATCCGAGATGAGCCGCGCGAGGGTCGCGGGGAGGTCCGCCTCGTCGTCGACCCGGTGGACGACGGCGCGGTAGTCGAGCAGGCGGTCGACGAGCAGCTCCAGAACCTCCGCCGACCCCGGCGCATGCTCGCCCCGCGTGCGATACCCCCGCAGGACGTCCGGGACGAGGCCCGACGACGGCGCCGTCCTCCCACCCCCAGCCCCACCCCCGACCCCTCCCGCTCTCTCGCCGAACGCGGGGTTATGGGTCGAATGGACCGTCAATCGACCCATAACCCCGCGTTCGGCGGATGAGGAAGGAGAGGAGGTGGAGGCGACGGCGGGGGCGACGGCGGGGGCGGCGGGAGTCGCGTCGTGGGTCCGGGCCCACCAGTCCCGGAAGGTCTCGTTCGGCGGGACCGGCAGGTCGCGCGAGCGTGTCCACAGCGACCCCGGGAACGGCAGCGAGGAGATCACCCCGCGGCGGCGCCCCAGGAGCCGGCCGACGGACGCGGTGCGCTCGACGGCGGCGAAACGGGCGCCGTCGGACATCGCCCAGGACGCCCCGCGCATGGCAACCGCCCAGGGGCCGGGCAGCAGGCGACGGCGGTCGGCGTCCACCTGGCGGGCGCGGAGCTCGACGAGGAGGGTCGGGATGTCGATCTTCACGGGGCACACGTCGTAGCAGGCCCCGCACAACGTGGAGGCGTACGGCAGCGCGGCGTTGGGGTCGCCGTGCCCCGCGGTGCCGGTGAGCTGCGGGGTGAGGACCGCGCCGATCGGGCCGGGGTAGACCGAGCCGTACGCGTGCCCGCCCACCCGCTCGTACACCGGGCACACGTTGAGGCAGGCGCTGCACCGGATGCAGTGCAGGGCCGTGCGGCCCACCTCGTCCGCCAGCGCCCGGGTCCGGCCGTTGTCGAGGAGTACCAGGTGGAAGGACTGCGGCCCGTCGCCGGGCGTGACGCCGGTCCACATCGAGGTGTACGGGTTCATCCGCTCGCCGGTCGAGGAGCGCGGCAGGAGCTGGAGGAACACCTCGAGGTCGCGGAAGGTCGGGATCACCTTCTCGATCCCCATGACCGTGATCAGCGTCTCGGGGAGGGTGAGGCACATCCGGCCGTTGCCCTCGGACTCGACGACCGCGAGCGTCCCGGTCTCCGCGACCGCGAAGTTCGCGCCGCTCACCGCGACCTTCGCGCGCAGGAAGGTGCGGCGCAGGTGGAGGCGGGCGGCGTCGGCGAGGTCGGCGGGATCGTCGGTGAGGTCCGCGGGGGCGTCGGCCATGCGCTCGCGGAAGATCTCCCGGATCTGGGCGCGGCTGAAGTGGATGGCCGGGACCAGGATGTGCGAGGGGCGGTCTCCGGCGAGTTGGACGATGAGCTCGGCGAGGTCGGTCTCGACGGCGGTGATCCCGGCGTCGGCGAGCGCCTCGTTGAGGCCGATCTCCTGCGTGACCATGGACTTGACCTTGACGACCTCGGTCTCGCCCGTCGCCCGGACGAGGTCGGTGACGATCCGGTTGGCCTCCGCGGCGTCCCGCGCCCGGTGCACCGTGCCCCCACGGGCGGTCACCTCCTCCTCGAGGCGCACGAGCAGGTCCGGCAGGTGGGCCATGACCTGCTCCTTGATCGCCCGGCCGGCCTCGCGCAGCGCCTCCCAGTCCGGGACCTCGCCGACGGCTGCCGCCCGCTTCGCCCGGATGGCCGACGTCGCGCGGGCCAGGTTGCTCCGCAGCTGGGCGTCGGCCAGGGCCTCCTTCGCCGCTTCCGGGAAGGGGGTGCCCCACCGCAGCGGGTCCGCCGGGTGCGAGGTGCCGGCGTCGGTTCGGGTGGGGCGCACCGCCGGCATCCCGAGGTCGACGGCGCTCACCGTGCCTCACCCCCGCCGGCCCCCGCCCGCCCGCCGAACGCGGGGTTATGGGTCGAATCGGGCCCCATCCGACCCATAACCCCGCGTTCGGCGGGCGGTGGGGTCCAGGGGCGCGCCGGCGTCGGGTGGTCGCGCGTGCTCGCGAGGATCTCGGCCAGGTGCATGACCGCCACTCCCGTGCCCTGCCTCGAGAGGCCGCCGCCGATGTGCAGGAGGCAGGAGTAGTCGCCGGCGGCCACCACCTCGGCACCCGTGGTGCGGACCCCCGCCACCTTGTCGGCGAGCATCGCCGTCGAGACGTCCGCGTTCTTGAGGGCGAACGTGCCGCCGAAGCCGCAGCAGGAGTCCGCCTCGGGGAGGTCCACGAGGTCGATCCCGTCGACGGCTCGCAACAGGCGCTCGGGCCGGTCGCCGACCCGGATCATGCGCAGGCTGTGGCAGGTGGGGTGGTAGGTGACGCGGTGCGGGAAGTAGGCCCCGACGTCGGTCAGGCCCAGGACGTCGACCAGCAGCTCCGAGAGCTCGTACGTCTTCGCGGCGATCGCCTCGGCGCGCGCGGCGAGAGCACCGTCCCCCGCCCGCCGCGCGACCATCGCCTGTTGGTGCCGGATGGAGCCCGTGCAGGACCCGGACGGGACGACGACGGCGTCCCACGCGCCGTCGAGCACGGGCTCGAAGGCCTTGACGTGGTTGCGGATCACCGGGAGCGCCTCGCGCCAGTACCCGGTGTTGACGTGCATCTGGCCGCAGCAGGCCTGGCCGGCAGGGAAGGCGACGTCGTGGCCCAGCCGCTCGAGCAGCGCGGTGGTGGCCCGCGGCGCCTGGGGGAACATCGCGTCGGCGACGCAGGTGGAGAGCAGAGCGATGCGCACGCAGGACCTCCTTCACCTCGACGTCGAGGTGCCACGGGCAGGTGGTGGGTCCACGGTAGCCCCGCAGACGCGTCCGAAGGGTCCGGTGGGCGCGACCGTCCCTCAGACGAACTCGTCGTTGCCCAGCAGGTGGATCAGCAGCGCGACGAGTCCCGTCCAGCCGGTCTGGTGGCTCGCCCCGATACCCGCCCCGTCGTCGCCGTTGAAGTACTCGTAGAAGAGGACGTTGTCCCGCCAGTGCTCCCGCTGCCACATCGCGACGCGGCCGTTGCTCGGGCGGTGCCCCTCGGCATCGGGCAGGAAGACGGACACGAGCCGCCGGCTGATCTCGCGGGTGACCTCGCCGAGGGACATCTCGACGCCGGAGCCGGTCGGGTACTCGACCCGAACGGCGTCGCCGTAGTACGTGTCGAGCTGGAAGAGGCCCCTCAGGAGCATCACGTTCATCGGGAACCAGACCGGCCCGCGCCAGTTGGAGTTGCCGCCGAACATCGGCGAGTCCGAGTCGCCCGGCACGTAGCCCACCGAGAACCGCTCGTGGCCGACGTGGAAGACGTAGGGCTCGGCGGCGTGGCGCCGCGAGAGCGAGCGGATGCCGTGCGGCGAGAGGAACTCGTCCTCGTCGAGCAGCGCCGCGAGGATGCGGTGCAGCCGGCCGTGCTCCACCAGCGACAGGAGCCGACGGCCGTCCTGGTTCGGCGGGCGCAGCCCGCGCAGGAGCGGCAGGTGCGGGGCGAAGTCGGCCGAGAACTGCGCCAGGTGCGCCTCGACGTCGGGAAGGGCCTCGAGCCCCCGGGCGCTGACCGTCGCGGAGGCGGCCAGGGGCAGCAGCCCGACCAGCGACCGAACCTTCAGCGGGATCCGGTGACCGCCGGGCAGCTCGACGGCGTCGTAGAAGAACCCGTCCTGCTCGTCCCAGAGGGAGGGGCCGATCTCGGTCCCGTAGACCTCCGCCGCGATCCAGAGGTAGTGCTCCGCGAACTTCTGCACGAGCGGTGCGTACTCGGGGTCGTGGCGGGCGAGTTCCGCCGCGATCTGCGCCATGACCTGGGCATACGTGGCCATCCACGCGGTCGCGTCGGCCTGCTGGAGTGTGCCGCCGGTGGGGAGCGGCGCCGACCGGTCGAACACCCCGATGTTGTCCAGGCCGAGGAACCCGCCCTCGAAGATGTTGTTCCCGCTCGCGTCCTTGCGGTTGACCCACCACGTGAAGTTGAGCATGAGGCGGTGGAACACCCGGGTGAGGAACGCGACGTCCTCGACGCCGTGGTCCACGCGGCCCAGCTCGTAGATGACGTGCGCGGCCCAGGCGTGCACCGGAGGGTTGACGTCGTCGAAGTTCCACTCGTAGGCGGGGATCTGGCCGTTGGGGTGGAGGTAGTCGTCGGACAGGAGGACCTCGATCTGCTCCTTGGCCGCCTCGAGGTCGACGAGCGCCAGCGGCACGGCCTGGAATGCGAGGTCCCACGCCGCGAACCACGGGTACTCCCAGGGGTCCGGCATGGACAGGACGTGCCCGGCGCGCATGTGCGGCCAGTGCGCGTTGCGGCCCCGGCGGTCGATGAACGGCCGGTCTCCCCGCTCGCTCATCCACGTGGCGACGTCGTAGCCGAAATACTGCAGGCCCCAGATCATCCCGGCCAGCGCCTGGCGCAGCACGAGGGCCTCCTGCTCGCTCGCGCGGGGCCCGGCGATCGGCGCGTAGAAGGCGTCGGCCTCGGTGCGCCGGGCGGCCAGCACGTCGTCGAACGTGGCCGTCAGCACGTCGTCGGTGGCTGTCGGCGGGGCGCCGTCGTCGGGCTCGCCGACCTTGGTGAGGCGAAGACGGACCTGCGCCGTCTGCCCCGGGGGGACCTCGAACCGGTGCTGCACGGCCACCTTCGTGCCGACCATCTCGGGGTTGACGGTGGCTGCGCCGTGGATCACGTGGTCGTTGATCCCGTCCTTGGGGAACGGCGTGGCGTTCGGCTCGCCGAAGAGGCGTTGGGTGTTCGTCTCGTTCTCGCAGAACAGGAGCTCGGCGTCGGCCTCGACGGTCAGGACCCACGTCCCGAGCTCGGGGTGCTCGGCGAGGACGGTGCGTCCGTCCGGTCCCGCGGCGCCGGCGCGCAGGTGCGGGCGGGCGGTGGGGCGCGAGCCCGACCACGTGTTCCGGAACCACAGGGTGGGCAGGAGCCGCAGCGGTGCCGGGTCCGGGCCACGGTTCGTCGCGGTGACCTGCAGGCAGATGTCCTCCGGCGAGGCCTTGGCGTACTCGACGACGACGTCGAAGTAGCGGTCCTCGTCGAAGACCCCGGTGTCGAGGAGCTCGTACTCGGGCTCGGTCCGGGTGCGGTGGCGGTTCGTCTCGACGAGGTCGGTGTAGGGGTACGCGGCGTGCGGGTACTTGTAGAGCATCTGGAGGTGGGAGGCCGTCGGGGTGGCGTCGAGGTAGAACCAGTACTCCTTGACGTCCTCGCCGTGGTTTCCCTCGGGGTTCGTCAGGCCGAACATCCGCTCCTTGAGGATCGGGTCCGCCTCGTTCCACAGGGTGAGCGCCAGGCACAGTCGCGCGTGGTCGTCGCTGAGCCCGGCGATCCCGTCCTCGCCGAACCGGTACGCCCGCGACCGGGCGTGGTCGTGCGGGAACGCCGCCCACGAGTTGCCGTCGTGCCCCGTGTCCTCCCGGACGGTGCCCCACTGCCGCTCGCTGAGGTACGGGCCGAACCGGCGCCAGGCCGCCCGGTCCGGGCCGTCGCGGCGGGCGCTCTCCGCATCGGTCGGGGCGCGTCCGGGGGTCGACTTGTTCGTGGGCACGGCGTGAGTCCTCTTCGCTGAGGTGGGCCTCGATCGGCGTCGGGCGGCTCCGGCGGGGGCCTCTCCGGGCCGTTCGGGCGTGGTCCGCCGAGCGTATCCACACCCCCCCGGAACCGCTCGCCGGACGGCGACCGGCTCAGGGCTCGACGTCGGCGTCCACCCAGTCGAACGTCCTGGTCACGGCCTTCTTCCAGGTCCGGTACAGGCGTTCGCGCTCGGCCGCCGGCATCTGCGGGGACCACCGCGCCCCCTCGGCCCAGTTGTCGACGACGTCCTGCTCGCCCCGCCAGTAGCCGACGGCGATCCCCGCCGCGTAGGCCGCGCCGAGCGCCGTCGTCTCCGCCACGCGCGGCCGGACGACGTCGACGCCGAGGACGTCCGCCTGGATCTGCATGAGCAACTCGTTGGCGACCATCCCGCCGTCGACCCTCAGCTCGGTGAGGGCCACGCCGGAGTCGGCCGCCATCGCGTCCACCACCTCGCGCGTCTGGAAGGCGACGGCCTCGAGCGCGGCCCGCGCGATGTGGCCCAGGTTGACGAACCGCGTGAGCCCCACGAGGGCGCCGCGCGCGTCGGGCCGCCAGTAGGGCGCGAAGAGCCCGGAGAAGGCGGGCACGAAGTACGCCCCGCCGTTGTCCGGCACGCTGCGCGCCAGCGCCTCGACGTCGCGCGCCTCCCGGATCACCCCCAGGTTGTCGCGCAGCCACTGCACGAGCGACCCGGTGACGGCGATCGACCCCTCGAGCGCGTAGACCGCCGGCGCCGCGCCGATCCGGTAGCACACGGTGGTGAGCAGCCCGTTCGCCGAGGCCACCGGCGTCGTGCCCGTGTTGAGCAGCATGAAGCAGCCGGTGCCGTAGGTGTTCTTGGCCTCGCCGACGGCGAAGCAGGCCTGCCCGAACGTCGCCGCCTGCTGGTCCCCGAGGATCCCGGCGATCGGCACGCCGGGGAGGAGGCCGTCGCGGCGGCCGAACCCGTAGACCTCGGCGGAGGACCGGATCTCGGGCAGCATCGCCATCGGGACGCCCATCTCGGCCGCGATCTCCGGGTCCCACGCGAGCGTGCGCAGGTTCATGAGCATCGTCCGCGAGGCGTTGGTGACGTCCGTGGCGTGCACCCCGCCGTCGACGCCGCCCGTCATGTTCCACAGGACCCAGGTGTCGATGGTTCCGAAGGCCAGGTCGCCGCGCTCGGCAGCCTCGCGGGCGCCGTCGACGTGGTCGAGGATCCACCGGATCTTCGGGCCGGAGAAGTAGGTCGCGAGCGGCAGCCCGGTGCGCTCGCGGTACCGGTCCGGGCCGACCGCGCCGCCCAGGTCCCTGACCAGGCCCTGCGTCCGCGTGTCCTGCCAGACGATCGCGTTCCCGACCGGCTCGCCCGTGCGCCGGTCCCAGACCACCGTGGTCTCGCGCTGGTTCGTGATGCCGACGGCGGCCACCTGGGCGTGCGTGACGTCGGCCCTGCTCAGCGCGAGGGCGACCACCTCGCGCACGTTGTCCCAGATCTCCACGGGGTCGTGCTCCACCCAGCCTGCCCTGGGCAGGATCTGCCGGTGCTCGCGCTGGCCGGCGGCGACGACGGCGCCTGCGTGGTCGAAGAGGATCGCCCGCGTGCTCGTGGTGCCCTGGTCGATCGCGAGGACGAGTGCGTCCACGAGGTGATCCCCTCCCTCTTCGCCCCCCAACCCGGCAGATCGCGAACATATCGGCAGATCGCGAACTCCGGACGTTCGCGAACCGACCGGTTGTTCGCGGTCTGACCCGTTGTTCGCGGTCTGCCTACGGGCGGTCCGCCGCGTCCCGCATCGGCGCCACGTCCGGCGCCCGCATCCGCACCGCTGCCGCGCCCGCGTCGTCGGGCTCCTGCTCGGCCGCCACCTCCGCCCGGGCGCGGGCCGTGTACGCGGCGACCTCCGCCGTCGTCCGCTCGTCGTCCCAGCCCAGGACGTCCGCGAGGAGGGCCGCGACCTCCGGTGCGGCGGCGACGCCCCTGTCGGGCGACTCGCAGGCCAGTCGCGTGCGGTGCACCAGGACGTCCTCGAGATGCACCACACCCTCGGCCGCCGCCGCGTACGCCACCTCCACCCGCAGGTAGGCGGGGGCCTGCGCGAGGGGGAGGGCGAGGTCCGGCTGCGTCTCCACCAGGGTCACCACGTCCGCGAGCAGCGACCCGTACCGGTGCAGCAGGTGGTCCAGGCGCTGACGGGGCCACCCGTGCGCCCGCGCCCACGCCCGCGCCTGCCGCCGCGCGACCTCCAGCCCGACGGCGCCCGCGAGTGGCACCTCCTCCGTGATCGACGGCAGCTCCGCGGCCTGCCCCGGCCCGAGCGCGAAGTCGACGGCGTCCCGCGCCATCGCGCGGTAGGTGGTGAGCTTGCCGCCCGCGATGACCGTCAGCCCCGGCGCCGGCGAGGCGACCGTGTGCTCCCGCGACACCTTCGCCGACGACGTCCCCGCCTTGGTCCCGGGCTGCAGCAGCGGCCGCAGGCCGGCCCAGGTGGCGATCACGTCGTCCCTGGTCAGCGGTCGCGCGAGCACCGCGTTCGCGTGCTCGAGCACGTAGTCGACGTCCGCGGCGGTCGGGACCGGGTGCACCAGCTCCTGGGTCCACGGCGTGTCCGTGGTGCCGATCACCCAGTACCGCGGCCACGGGATGATGAACAGGACCGACTTCTCGGTCTGGTGGATCAGCCCGGTGGTGCCCTCGATCCGGTCCCGCGGGACCGCGAGGTGGATGCCCTTCGACGCGAGCACGCGGAGCCCGCCCGCGGTGCCGGACAGCGCCTCGGTCTCCTCCGTCCACACGCCCGTCGCGGCGATGACGCGCCGGGCCTTGATCGTCCGGCGCTCGCCGGTCTCCAGGTCGACGACGACGGCGCCGGTCACCCGTCCCGCCTCGCTGCGGGTGAGGTCGACCACCTGGGTGCGCGACGCCGCGAGTGCGCCGTAGCCGACGGCGGTGCGCACGATCGTCAGGACGAGGCGGGCGTCGTCCACCCAGGCGTCCCAGTACTGGACGGCGCCGATGGCGGCCCGGTGGCGCAGGTCGGGGAAGCGGCGCTCGAGCCCGCGGCGGCTGAGGTGGCGGTGCAGCGGCATCGCGCGCCGTCGGCCGGACGCCGTCGCCAGGGTGTCGTAGAGGGCGACGCCGGCGCCCACGTACGCGCGCTCCCAGACCCGGTGCTCGAGGGGGTAGAGGAAGGCGACCGGGCGGACCAGGTGCGGCGCGAGACGGGTGAGCAGGAGGTCGCGCTCGGTGAGGGCCTCGTGGACCAGGTGGAAGTCGAGCATCTGGAGGTAGCGCAGCCCGCCGTGGACCAGGCGCGTGGTGCGCGAGGACGTGCCGCTCGCCCAGTCCTGCGCCTCGACGACGCCGACCCGCAGGCCGCGAGTGACGGCGTCCAGTGCGATCCCGGCGCCCGCGACGCCGCCGCCGATCACGAGGACGTCGAGCCCGGCGTCGTCGGTCATCGCGTCGAGGGCCGCGGCCCGGGCCCCGGGCGTCATCGCCGTCGTCGGCACGTCGGACCTCCCGTCCGGGGCGCCCGCGCTCGGCCGCCCGGCCCCATCCTCGCGCGCGGCCGCCACGGGCGCGGCATGATCGCCGGATGAGTGCCCACGATCCCGCCGCGGGGCGGCCCGGCCCCAGGGGCGCCGTCGTCATCCGCCAGGCCCTGCCGCGCGACGTCCGGGCGATCCGGGACCTCGTCGCCCCCTACGCGAACGAGCACATCCTCATCCCGAAGGAGCTGGTGGGCTACTTCGAGGCGGTCCAGGAGTTCGTGGTGGCCGAGGTCCACGACCCGGAGATCGGCGGGCCGCGCGTGGTCGGGTGCGGCGCCCTGCACGTCATGTGGGACGACCTGGCGGAGATCCGCACCCTCGCCGTCCACCCTGCCTGGCGCCGGCACGGCATCGGGCACGAGCTCATGGCGGTCCTCCTGCGCCGCGCCGTCGACCTGGGCCTGCGGCGCGTCTTCTGCCTCACCTTCGAGGTGAGCTTCTTCGCGTCGCACGGCTTCCACGTGATCGAGGGCACCCCGGTGAGCCCCGACGTCTACACCGAGCTCCTGCGCAGCCACGACGACGGCGTCGCCGAGTTCCTCGACCTCGCCCGTGTGAAGCCGAACACCCTGGGGAACACCCGGATGCTCGTCGAGTTCAGCTGAGCTCCGCGCCCGGCGCCCCGGCCGAGGCGGCGGCCGCGGGCGGGGACAGCCGGCGCCCGACGACGACGAACACCACCGCCACCTGCGCACTCACCAGTGCGCCGAGCAATGCGCCGAGGGCGGAGGCGCCGTCGGCAAACGCCCAACCGGCGACCGCGAGCACGCACGCGGCGAGCAGGACCCGCGCCAGGACCTCGAGCCGACGAGCGACGACGGCGCATGCCGCGGCCGCGCGGGCGGCGTCGTCGGGCGTGGCGTGGGTCGGGGCGTCGGTCGGGGCGACGGTCGGGGCGACGGCCGGGGAGGAGGCGTCCGGTCCACGTCGCGCCCGGCTGGGCCGGAGCGCGGCACGAAGCCCGAGGACGACGACGACGCCGCCCGCCAGCGCGACCACCTGGCCCACCGCGAGGAGGCTGAGCGCGGGCATGAGCCCGTCGGTCGAGGCCGCCCCGAGCGTGAGGACCGCGACGCCCGCCAGCCCCAGTGCCCCGACCGCCGCGCAGCACACCAGGAGGGCGCGGGTGAGGGCGCGGATCGCGTGGGCGACGGCGACGTCGGGCGGCAGCGAGGTCACCGGGGAACGGTAGCGGGCGGCCGGTGGCGGTGCCGCGACGGGGTCAGGCACGGGGCAGGCGGAAGCCCCCGGGTGCCCGCTCGACCAGGCCGTCGGCGAGGAGCGAGTCCAGCGCCCGGGCCCGTTGTTCCTCGGGGGCCCAAGCCGCGGCGAGGGCGTCGGGTGAGGTGGCCGCGCCGTCGTCGGCCTCCCGCAGCGCCGCCAGGAGCCGGCCGCGGGCCTGCCGGTCGGTGCCGTGCCAGTCCTGGGTGCGACGCCGGGCCGCGTGGACGTCCTCGGGGAAGCCCGCCGCGCGCCAGGCGCACGACGCCGCGATCGGGCATGCGTCGCACCGTGCGGCACGGGCCGTGCAGACCAGGGCGCCCAGCTCCATGACGGCGACGTTCCACCGGGCGGAGGTCGCGGCGTCGTCGGGGAGGAGCGCCTCGGCGAGCGACACCTCCGAGCGTCGTTGGGTGGGTGCGGGCAGGGCGTGGCCGCCGACGGCGCGCGCCAGGACGCGCCGGACGTTGGTGTCGAGCACGACGGCGCGGCGGGAGTAGGCGAACGCGACGACGGCGGCCGCCGTGTACGCGCCGACGCCGGGGAGCGCCAGCAGGTCCTCTTCGGTGTCGGGGACCACGCCGCCGTGCCGGTCCACGATCACCCGCGCGCACTCGCGCAGGCGCAGCGCCCGCCGCGGGTACCCGAGCCGGTCCCAGGCGCGCAGGACGTCGGCGGGCGCAGCGGCGGCGAGGTCGGCGGGGGCGGGCCAGCGCTCGAGCCAGGCGCGCCACGCGGGCTCCACCCGCACGACCGGGGTCTGCTGGAGCATGACCTCACTGACCAGCACGGCCCATGGCCCGACGCCCGGTGCGCGCCAGGGGAGGTCGCGCCGGTGCCCGTCGTACCAGGCGAGGACCGCGGTGTGGAGCGTGGCGACGGCGTCGGGAGCGGGCCCGTCCGAGGTGGAGGCCGCGACGTCCGGGGTTCCGTTGGCGGGCCTGCTCGGTGGGGGCCTGCTCGGTGCGGGCTCTCTCGGTGCGGGCTCGGCGTCCATCGGGCCCAGTCTCGCGGGTCGGGGAGACGCGGCGTGACGCGCGCCTCCTCCCGCTCCGGCGCGTCATGCGTGGCAGGGGACGGCGCGGGCGCCTACGGTCCTGGCCCATGAGCACCGCAGGACGCCGGCCGGGCGCGTCGTCGGGGAACCGGCCCCAGGGTTCTCCCGCCCGCCCGTCCGCGGGGTCGTCCGGCACGCGCCCCGCGACGCCCCCCGGGGGGCGGCCCACCCGCCCCGACCCGGCCGTCTACCGCCGCCGTCGGCTGGTGCTCGCCGCCGTGGCGCTCCTCGTCCTCGTCGGGCTCGTGCTCGGCGTCAGCGCGCTGGTCGGGGGCGACGGCGGCGCGGAGGGCGACTCCGACGACGCCGCCCCCGTGGCGGCCGGGGCCACGACGCCGTCGGCGACGCCCACCCCCAGCCCTACCCCCGTGCCCACCGTGACCGTCGGGTTCGAGCCCACGGCCTGTGCGCCCGGGGCGCTCACGGTCACCGGCTCGAGCGTCGCGGACACGTACGCGCCCGGGGCGATCGTCGTCTTCAGCCTCACCCTCACCAACGCGGGGCCCGTGCCCTGCCTGGTCGACGGCGGCTCGGCGACCGTGGGTGTCGTCGTCACCTCGGGTCAGGACCGCGTGTGGGCATCGGTCGACTGCCCGGCCGGCCGGACGGAGCGGCCCCTGCTCCTCGACGCGGGAGCCGTCGAGAACGTATCCGTCGCCTGGGACCAGGTGCGATCGGCTCCGGGCTGTCCCGCCGAGCAGGCCGCCGCACAGCCGGGCACCTACCGCGCCGTCGCGACCGTTGACGCCGGGCTGACCACGGTGGGGGGCTGGGAGAAGGTCTTCCTCATCCAGTGAGGACGGGCGCGCCGGCGCGGCGCGGGGTCAGGCGAACCGCGCGGGTCAGACGAACCGCGCGGGTCAGACGAACCGCGCGGGTCAGACGAACCGCTCGAGGATCGAGGACTCGGCGAGGCGCGACAGGCCCTCGCGGACGGCGCGGGCCCGCTGCGCGCCCACGCCGTCGACCACCTGGAGGTCGTCGATCCCGGCGGCGAGGACACGCTGGAGCGATCCGAAGTGCGCGACGAGGCCGTCGATGACGGTGCCGGGCAGACGGGGGACCTTCGAGAGGAGCCGGTAGCCGCGGGGCCCGACGGCGGAGTCGAGGGCCTCGCCGTCGGCGCCACCGACACCGAGCACGCGGGCGATCGTCGGGAGGTCGATGAGCTCGGTGGAGTCGAGGGCCCCGAGCACCTCGAGGACCTCCGCGAGGTCGTCGGCGTGACGGTCGTCGACGTAGTCCCGCACGACCATCTCGCGCTCCGGCCCGATGCCGCCGATGAGCTCGTCCAGCTGGAGCGCGAGGAGCCGGCCGTCGGTGCCGAGCTCGGCCACGTACCCCGCGATCTCGGTGGAGATGCGGCGGACCATCTCGAGCCGCTGCACCACGGCCGTGACGTCGCGGACCGTGACCAGGTCCTCGATCTCCAGGGCCGAGAGCGTGCCCGAGACCTCGTCGAGCCGGGACTTGTACCGCTCGAGGGTGGCCAGCGCCTGGTTGGCGCGGGACAGGATGACGTCCGGCTCCTCGAGGACGTAGCGCTGATGCCCCACGTAGACGGCGACGATCCGCATCGACTGGCTCACCGAGATCACCGGGAGGCCCGACTGCTTGGCGGCGCGCTCGGCGGTGCGGTGCCTGGTGCCCGACTCGGTCGTGGTGATCGAGGCATCGGGGAGGAGCTGGACGGCGGCCCGCAGGATCCGCCTCATCCCGTGGTCGAGGACGATCGCGCCGTCCATCTTGGCCAGCTCCCGCAACCGGGTCGCGGAGAACTCGACGTCGAGCGCGAAGCCGCCGGAGCACATGTCCTCGACCACCTTGTCGTACCCGAGGACGATCAGCGCACCGGTGCGCCCGCGGAGGATCCGTTCGAGGCCGTCGCGCAACTGGGTCCCGGGGGCGACCGCGCGCAGGGTCGCCAGGAGGAGCTCCTCGGATGTGCGATCGGGCAGCAAGGCGACTCTGTCTCGTCGGTCGGTCGGCTGGGGCGGAGGTCGGGCGGCGGGTCGAGCCCACGCACACCTGGTCGCAGTGTAAGCGACCAGGTGCGCGCGCACTCCCCGGCTACGCCAGCCGGAACGGGACGACGCGCGATGCCGGGTCGCGCGCCGCGGTGAGCGCCCCCACGAGGTCCTCCGCCGCGACGACGGCGAGCCCGGCAGGCGCGCGGATCGCCTCCCCCCGGGGCGCGCCCGGCACGATCGCCCGGGTGAAGCCGAGCCGTGCGGCCTCGGCCAGGCGTCGCTCGAGCCCGGCCACCTGACGCACCTCGCCCGCGAGCCCCACCTCGCCGATCGCGACGAGCCCGTCCCGCAACTCGTACTCCTGACGTGCGCTGATGAGGGCGAGTGCGATCGCGAGGTCCGCGGCCGGCTCGATCGCGCGCGCCCCGCCCACGGTGGCGACGTACACGTCGTGCGCCTGGGCGTCGAGCCCGAGCCGGGCCTGCAGCACCGCGAGGACCATGGCCACGCGGGAGGAGTCCACGCCCGAGGCCGTCCGCCGGGGCGTGCCGAGCGACGTGCGCGCGACCAGCGTCTGGATCTCGGTCGGCATGGGCCGCCGGCCCTCGAGCGTCACGGTGACGCAGGTGCCCGGTGTGCGGGTCCGCCGTCCCGAGAGGAAGAGCCCGCTCGGGTCCGCGACCGAGACGATCCCCGAGCCGGTCAGGTCGAAGCAGCCGACCTCGTCCGTGGGGCCGTACCGGTTCTTCACGGCCCGCACCAGCCTCAGCCGGGAGTGCCGGTCCCCCTCGAACTGGCAGACCACGTCGACGAGGTGCTCCAGCACGCGCGGGCCGGCGATCCCGCCGTCCTTGGTCACGTGGCCGACCAGCACCACCGGCATCCCGCGGCTCTTCGCCGCGCCGATGAGGGCCGAGGCGACCTCGCGCACCTGGCTCACCCCGCCCGCCGAGCCCTCGACGGCCGTGGACGCGACCGTCTGGACGGAGTCCACCACGAGCAGGTCGGGCGCCGTCGCCTCCACGTGGGCGAGCACCTGGGCGAGGTCGGTCTCCGCGGCCAGCAGGAGGGCCGGGTGCAGGGCTCCGATCCGGTCCGCGCGCAGCCGGACCTGGCTCGCGGACTCCTCGCCGGAGACGTACAGCACGCGCCGGCCCTCACCCGCCGCGCGGCTCGCCACGTCCAGGAGGAGGGTCGACTTGCCCACCCCGGGCTCCCCGGCGAGGAGGACGACGGCGCCCGGCACCAGCCCGCCGCCCAGCACCCGGTCGAGCTCCTCGACACCCGTGGGGACGGCCTGGGCGGCGGTCACGTCAACCTCGCCGATGGGCGTCGCCGGGGTCCGCACGACGACGGACGGAGCCGTCCGCGGCCCGTGGGAGGGCCCCGCCACCTCGGTCAGCGTCCCCCACGCCTGGCACTCCCCGCAGCGGCCCGCCCACCGCGCCGCGGACCAGCCGCACTCGGCGCACCGGAAGGCCGGTCGTGGGGCGCGCGTGGCCGCCGCCGTCTTCGTCGTCATGTCCGGACCGTACCCAGCCCCACTGACACCGTCGGTCCGGGCGGGACCGCGGAGGCCCCGCGCCGCCCCGCCTTGCGCGCTTCCTGCTCGGGGCGGCCTAGGGTTCGGTGGAGGTCGAGCGCGATGAGATCGCGGACAGGTCCGGCGGAGGGAGCACGGCCGATGGGCGGCACGCCAGAAGGCGGTGCAGGCGCGTCGTGGGTCCCGCTGCCGGAGTCGTGGGCGGACGCCGGTCAGCAGCAGGGCGCGCCCGTCGCCCGCCCGAGGCGGCGAGGCCGCCGGAACCGCCGCGGCCTCTGGATCGCGATCGTCGCCGTCGTCGTGCTGGTCGGCGCAGGGGTTGCGGCCGCGCTCCTCCTCGGGGGAGACCAGACGACGGGAGGTTCGCCAGGGACGGTCGTCCTGCCGACGCCGACCCCGACGGTGGTGCCGGCCGAGCGGGACACCAGGACCGCCTTCCAGCAGGCGATCCCCGACGAGGTCCTCGCCTTCGCCGTGGCGAGCCAGGCCGAGGCCGGCAACGCCATCGACGCCGGCGCCGTCGAGGCGTACGACCTGACCTACACGGACGGGGCCCGACAGGTGACCCTCCGCGCGGCGCAGTACGCGAGCCCCGACGCCGCTTCGGCCGCCATGGGCGTGGCCCTTGCCCAGGTCCCGGCGCCCGAGGCAGCCGAGGCCCGACGCCGGTGCAGCGGACGGCGCGTCCTCTCTCGCGGCGTCCTCTCCCGCGGCATCCTCACCCGCGGTGACCCCGCGCGAGGAGCCCGTGCTCGTCGACGGCGCCGAGGTGGGCCGGGTGGCGATCTCCGGGTCGGGGGACACCGCGACGGCCGTGTGGACGAACGGCACGGCCTTGTTCGTGCTCACGGGGCCGGCTACCGCCGTGCCCGACTTCTACGACGCCTTCCCGATGTGAGGTCGAGGTCATGGACATGCGCCAGCGGGTCGCGCTGATCGGAACGGGCGTCATGGGGAGCGCGATCCTCGCGGGCCTGACCGCGCCGGGTGCGCCCGCCCGCGACGTCGTCGTGGTCGACGCCGCGCCCGGTCGGGCGAGCCGGGTCGCGGCGGAGCACGGGGTGCGCCACGCGGAACGGGCGGACGACGCCGCGCGAGGGGCCGACATCGTCGTCCTTGCCGTGAAGCCGAAGGACGTCGCCGCCGCCCTCGCGGCGATCGCGCCCGTCGTGGGGTCCGCGACGCTCGTCCTGAGCGTGGCGGCCGGGCTCGCGTGCTCGTTCTACGAGAACCGCCTCCCCGCCGGAGTTCCCGTCGTGCGCGTCATGCCGAACACGCCCGCCACGATCGGCCGGGGCGTCAGCGCGATCAGCCCGGGCGTCGCCGCGCGCGAGGAGCACCTGGCGACGGCGGAGGCGCTCCTCGCCGCGACCGGCGTCGTCGTGCGTGTGGCGGAGAAGGACCAGGACGCCGTCACGGCCATCTCCGGGTCCGGCCCGGCCTACGTCTTCTACGTCATCGACGCGCTCGCCGAGGCAGGCGTGCTCCTCGGCCTCACCCGCCAGGTCGCCACGACGCTCGCGATCCAGACGGTTCTCGGCTCCGGCGCGCTCGCCGCCGAGTCGGGCGAGCACCCCGCGGTGCTGCGCGAGCGGGTGTCCTCACCGGGGGGGACCACGGTCGCGGCCCTCCACCGCCTCGACGTCGCGGGGGTACGGGGCGCCGTCGTCGACGCCGCCCTCGCAGCCCACGCGCGCGCCGGTGAGCTGGCGCGCGAACTGGCGGACGGGTAGCTCGCCGTGGCCGCACCGTCCGGACCGGCAGCCCGAGTCCGCCTCCCGGGGATGAACGACGTCGCCCGTCTCGCCGGCGTGTCGCACCAGACGGTCTCCCGTGTCCTCAACGACCATCCGAGCGTCCGGCCCGAGACCCGCGCCCGAGTGAACGCCGCGATCGCGGAGCTGGGGTACCGGCCCAACCCCGCGGCGCGGGCGCTCGTCACCCGCCGGTCCCAGACGATCGGCGTGCTCACCACGGGCGAGGCGCGGTTCGGCCCGACGAGCACGCTGCTCGCCGTCGAGGACGCGGCCCGCGCCGCCGGGTACTACGTGAGTCTCGCCATCGTCCGGCACCCCAGCGAGAAGGAGGTGGCCGCCTCGCTGGACCACTTCATGGGGCAGTCGGTCGAGGGCGTCGTGGTGATCGCCCCGCGGGCCGAGGCCGTGACTGCTGCCCGGGCAGTCGCCTCGTCGGTCCCGGTGGTGATGGTGGCCGCGGGGGAGCCGGGGGCGCCGGGCTTCCGGACCGTGTCGGTGGACCAGGAGGCCGGGGCCGTCCTGGCGACCCGGCACCTCCTCGAGCTGGGCCACCGCGACGTCGTGCACCTCAGTGGGCCGCAGGACTGGCTCGACGCGCGCCTGCGGCTCCGAGGGTGGCAGGCCGAGCGGGCGCGGTGGGGTTTGCCGCCGGCCGAGGCGATCCACGGTGACTGGTCGGCCGAACGGGGATACGCCGCGGGCCGGGATCTCCTGGCCCGGGCCGCCTCCGGCGAGGCCGAGCTGCCGACCGCCATCTTCGCGGCGAACGACCAGCTCGCCCTCGGCCTGCTGCGCGCCCTGTCGGAGGCGGGCGTCCCCGTGCCGGGACGGGTCTCGGTGGTCGGCTTCGACGACGTCGAGGGCACTGCCTTCTTCTCGCCCCCGCTGACCACCGTGCGCCAGGACTTCGGGGCGCTCGGCCAGAGGTGCATGGAGCTGCTGCTCTCGACGCTGCCCGTGGTGGGCGCTGCCGGGCGCCAACCCGGTGCCGACGTCGCCCTGGGCACCGGCGGCGGCGTGGAGACGGAACCGATCCCGCCCGTCCTCGTGGTTCGCGCAAGCACGGCCCCGCCCCGGCACTGACCGGCCGACTCCGCACCGATCAACAGGTCGGGCACGGGCCTGGTGACTCATGTTTGACATTCCGGATGTGAACGCTAACATTGCCAGCGGGCGAGGGCGTGCAACGGCGCGCGACCCGCGTCCGGCAGGAGCGACGTCGCCCTGCCGGTACCGCGGGCCGAAGGACGCCCCAGGGACGACGACGCAGTCGGATGGGACGGGCGATGGCGGTGCAGGCGCAGCAGGCGGTCGGGGTCGGGGTGGAACGGTGAGCGTGCAACACCCGCAGGAGATCGGCGCGGCGATCGAGGCCGGCAACACGGCCCTGGGTATCGAGTTCGGCTCGACGCGGATCAAGGCCTGCCTGATCGGCCCGGACCGAGCACCGGTCGCGGCCGGCAGTCACGAGTGGGAGAACCAGTTCGTCGACCGGGTGTGGACCTACTCGCTCGAGGCGGTCTGGGCGGGAGTGCAGGGCGCGGTCGCCGACCTCCTGTCCGACGTCGAGCGGCGCTACGGTGTCCGGCCCACGACGTTCGGCGCCCTCGGCGTCTCCGCGATGATGCACGGCTACCTCGCGTTCGACGCCGAGGACAACCTGCTCGTCCCGTTCCGGACGTGGCGCAACACGACGACCGAACGGGCCGCCACCGAACTGACCCAGGCCCTCGGGTTCAACGTCCCGCTGCGCTGGTCGGCCTCGCACCTGTACCAGGCGGTCCTCGACGACGAGCCCCACGTGGCTCATCTCAGTTTCGTCACCACCCTGGCCGGGTACGTGCACTGGAGGCTGACGGGACGCAAGGTGCTCGGGGTCGGAGACGCGTCGGGCATGTTCCCGATCGACCCGGCGACCCACGACTACGACGCCGCCATGCTGACGCGGTTCGCCGGCCTGGTCGCCGCGCGCCGGCCGGGCCTCGACGTCGCGGGCCTGCTGCCCGAGGTGCTCGTGGCCGGCCAGAGCGCCGGCAGGCTGACCACCGCCGGCGCCGCTCTGCTCGACCCCACCGGCACGCTGGAGCCCGGTGTCCCGCTGTGCCCGCCAGAGGGCGACGCCGGCACCGGGATGGTCGCCACGAATTCCGTCGCGGCGCGCACGGGCAACATCAGCGCCGGCACGTCGATCTTCGCCATGGTCGTGCTGGAGAGGCCCTTGACCAGGGTGCACCCCGAGCTCGACGTCGTCACCACCCCGGCGGGTGACCTCGTCGCGATGGTCCACTGCAACAACGGCGCGAGCGAGCTCGGCGCGTGGGCCGGCCTGTTCGGGGAGTTCGCCGCCGCCCTGGGCCATGCGGGTGGCGGCGACGACGTCTTCGGCGCCCTGTTCCGCGCCGCCCTCGACTCCGAGCCCGACGGCGGCGGCCTGCTCGCCTACAACTACCTGTCCGGTGAGCCCATCACGGGCCTGGCCGAGGGGCGGCCGCTGTTCGTCCGCACCCCGGGCAGTCGGCTGACCCTGGGCAACTTCATGCGCACGCAGATCTACAGCGCGTTCGGCACGCTGAGCCTGGGCATGCGCGTGCTCACCGACGAGGGCGTCGCCGTGGACGCGATGTTCGCGCACGGTGGGCTCTTCAAGACCGCCGGTGTGGCGCAGCGCCTGCTCGCCGCAGCGATCGGCGCCCCGGTCTCGGTCGGCGCGACCGCGAGCGAGGGGGGCGCCTGGGGCATCGCGGTCCTGGCCGACTACCTCCGGAGCGCGACCGGCGACGACCTCAGCACGTACCTGAGCACACGCGTGTTCGCCGGCGCCGCGCTCGACGTCGTCGCGCCCGATCCTGACGACGTGGCGGGCTTCGCCACCTTCCTGGACCGCTACTCGCGCGGCCTCGCGATCGAGCGCGCGGCCACAGAGGCGATCCGGTGAGGCGGGGAGTGCAGTGATCGATCAGCAGAGACCATCGAGCGGAGAACGAGGAACTCAGATGCCGACCCGCCTGGACGTCCCCCCTGCCCTGCGCGCGGCCATCGACGCCACCAAGGAGAAGGTGGCCCGCCTGCACGCCGAGCTGCCGAAATGGGGCCTCGTGGTCTGGACCGCGGGCAACGTCTCCGAGCGCGTCCGCGTGGCGGGCGGCGAGGACCTGCTGGTCATCAAGCCGTCCGGGGTCACGTACGACCAGTTGACCCCCGAGGCGATGGTGGTCTGCGACCTGGACGCGAACCTGCTGGAAGGCGACCGCTCGCCGTCGTCGGACACCGCGGCGCACGCCTACGTCTACCGGCACATGGCGGAGGTCGGCGGCGTGGTGCACACCCACTCGACCTACGCGACGGCGTGGGCCGCGCGAGCCGAACCGGTGCCGTGCGTGCTGACGATGATGGCCGACGAGTTCGGCGGTCCCGTCCCCATCGGCCCCTTCGCCCTCATCGGCGACGACTCCATCGGCCGCGGCATCGTCGAGACGTTGCGCGACTCGCGCTCCCCGGCCGTCCTCATGCGCAACCACGGCCCGTTCACGATCGGCCCGGACGCCACGGCTGCGGTCAAGGCCGCCGTCATGGTCGAGGAGGTCGCGCGCACCGTGCACATCTCCCGCCAACTCGGTGAGCCCCTGCCGATCGCGCAGGCGGACATCGACTCCCTCTACGCCCGCTACCAGAACGTCTACGGCCGCTGACCGCGCGCCGTCGTCCCTCCTTCCCCACGCCCGACCGCTCGCGATGACGCGAAGCAAGGAGAACCACGCCATGACCAAGCCCTACGCCGACCGTGAGGTCTGGTTCCTCACCGGCTCCCAGACGCTCTACGGCGAGGAGACCCTGCGCCAGGTCGCGGAGCAGTCCCAGGCCATCGCCGCGCAGCTCGGCGACGCCGACGCCGTGCCAGTGAAGATCGTCTGGAAGCCCGTCCTGAAGGAGTCCGACGCGATCCGTCGCGCCGCCCTGGACGCGAACGCGGACGACGCCGTGATCGGCGTCGTCGTGTGGATGCACACGTTCTCCCCGGCGAAGATGTGGATCGCCGGCCTGGACGCGCTGCGCAAGCCGCTGCTGCACCTGCACACCCAGGCCAACGTCGAGCTGCCGTGGTCCACGATCGACTTCGACTTCATGAACCTCAACCAGGCGGCGCACGGCGACCGGGAGTTCGGGTACATCGCGACCCGCCTCGGCGTGGCGCGCAAGACCGTGGTGGGACACGTGTCGAACCCGGCGGTGCAGGAGAAGGTCGGCACCTGGGTCCGCGCGGCCGCGGGGTGGGCCGCCACGCACGAGCTCCGCCTGGCCCGGTTCGGCGACAACATGCGCAACGTCGCGGTGACCGAGGGTGACAAGACGGAGGCGGAACTGCGCTTCGGCGTCTCCGTGAACACCTGGGGCGTGAACGACCTGGTCGCCGCCGTGGACGCGATCTCCGACGCGGCGGTCACCGAGCTCGCCGCGGAGTACGAGGACCTCTACGACGTGGCGCCGGAGCTGCGGGCCGGCGGAGCGCGGCACGAGTCGCTGCGCTACGGAGCGCGTCAGGAGCTGGCTCTGCTCGCCTTCCTGGAGGGCGTGGGGGCGACGGCGTTCACGACGACGTTCGAGGACCTCGGCGCCCTGCGTCAGCTCCCCGGACTCGCTGTGCAGCGGCTCATGGCCAGGGGCTACGGATTCGGGGCCGAGGGTGACTGGAAGACCGCCGTCCTGGTCCGCGCGGCCAAGGTGATGGGCGAGGGCCTGCCCGGTGGCGCCTCGCTCATGGAGGACTACACCTACAACCTCGTGCCCGGCGACGAGAAGATCCTCGGCGCCCACATGCTCGAGATCTGCCCGTCGCTGACGACGGCGAAGCCGAGCCTGCAGATCCACCCCCTCGGCATCGGCGGCAAGGAGGACCCGGTCCGGCTGGTCTTCGACACCGACCCAGGCCCCGGCGTCGTCGTCGCCATGTCCGACATGCGCGACCGGTTCCGACTCACCGCGAACGTGGTCGACGTCGTCCCGCCGGATGCCGACCTGCCGCACCTTCCCGTGGCCCGCGCCGTCTGGAAGCCCGCCCCCGACTTCGCCACGTCCGCCGAGGCCTGGCTCATCGCCGGCGCCGCGCACCACACCGTCCTGACCACCCAGGTGGGAGTCGACGTGTTCGCCGACTTCGCCGACATCGCCCGCACCGAACTTCTCGTCATCGACGACGCGACGACGTCCCGGGGCTTCGCTCGCGAGGTCCGGTGGAACCAGGCGTACTACCGGCTTGCGCAAGGACTCTGAAGGTCCTGACGGGCGCGACGGGGACCGGCAAGCGCTTACGTCGGTGACTTGCAGCCGTCTTGCATGGATGCGGCAGCGATAACTTGCGAAACATGGCGGTAATGAAGGTCCTTGCGCGCCCGTGCGGCGCCGCGAGTTTCACGAAGGGAGGGTGCGCGATGACGACACGAGGCGGCACTCCGGTACAGAGGCTCGAGGCGGCACGCCGAACCCGTGTGCTCGACGTTGCCGCTGGTCAGCATGGTGTGAGCGATCTCACATATCGCGCCCCGTGGAGCGCTGCGCGGCGCGCATCGGCGCACGTCGCGGCTACCGGATGCCTCGTGTGAACGTTCTCCGTTACCGCATTGTTATCGCTCACACGCCAGCAGAACTTGACCAGAGTTCGCAAGAGGTCGAAAGTGGAGATGTGCCCGAACTCACTCAGTCCGAACTTCTGCCCGCGGCCCTCCGCCGCGAGCGGATGGTCGAGCTGATCGCCGAGCGGCAGTTCGTGCGCGTCTCGGACCTGTCCGAGGCCTTCGGCATCTCGGACGTGACGGTGCGCTCCGACCTCGACGTGCTCGACGAGGCGCGAGCCGTGCGCCGGGTACGTGGCGGCGCGATGGCGCGCCGGCGGGTGCCGGTCGTCGTCGGCGGGCACGCGTCCGCCGACGGGTCCACGCGCGACATCGGCGAAGCCGCAGCCTCGTTCGTGACCTCCGGGACATCCGTGCTCCTGGGTGCCGGCGTCGCGACAGCAGCCCTCGCCCGGGCGATCGCCGCTCGGACCGAGCTCACCGACGTCGTCGTCGTCACCAACGGACTCGCCGTCGCGCTGGAGCTCGAGGCGGCGTGGCCCCGGGTCTCGGTGGTGGTGACCGGCGGAACCCTCCGGCCCGGGTCGCACGCCCTCGTCGAGCCCCTGGCGGGTTCGCTCCTGGACGACATCCGCGCCGACGTCGCCTTCGTCGAGTGCGCCGGGGTCGACGCCGACCACGGCGTCACGCACACCGACCTCGCCGAGACCGGGATGAACCAGAGGCTCGTCGCCTCCGCCGCCCGGACCGTCGTGCTCGCCGACGCCTCGGCGATCGGCGAGGTCCACCTCGGTCGCGTCGCTCACATCGGGCGCGTGTCGACCCTCGTCACCGCGTCCGGCGCCGATCGTCGCGCGCTGGATGCCCTCAAGACCGCCGGCCTCGACATCGTCGTCGCGTCCGGCTCCAACGACCCGTCCACGGTGGACGGGGAGATGCACACCTGATCGTTCCCTGCGCGATCGGGTGCGGCCGGCTCAGCGCCGGCTGGACCGGCAGGACGTTTTCGAGGAGGAAAACATGTTCCGAAAGAGGATCGCCGGGGTCGCCCTCGGCGCGTCTGTGGCTCTTGTGCTCGCGGCCTGCGGCGGCGGCGGCGCGACCGGCGGTAGCGGCGGCGGGGGCTCGACCGACGACGGCGACGTGACGGTCGGCGTCGCGATGCCGACGAAGACGTCCGAGCGCTGGATCGCCGACGGCAACGCCGTCAAGGCGCAGCTCGAGGAGCAGGGATACGCCGTCGACCTGCAGTACGCGGAGGACGACATCCCCACCCAGGTCAGCCAGATCGACAACATGATCACCAACGGCGCAGACGTGCCTGATCATCGCGGCGATCGACGGCACCGCGCTGACGCAGCCAGCTGCAGACGGCCGCGGACAACGGGCATCCCCGTCATCGCCTACGACCGCCTCATCCGCGACACCGAGAACGTCGACTTCTACGTGACGTTCGACAACTTCAAGGTCGGCGTGCAGCAGGCCACGTCGCTGCTCGTACGGCCTCGGCCTGACCGAGCTCGACGGCGCCCGATGGCGGACGCGCCGACCGGTCCGTTCAACATCGAGCTGTTCGCCGGCTCGCTCGACGACAACAACGCGTTCTTCTTCTTCAACGGCGCGATGTCCGTCCTCCAGCCGCTCATCGACGACGGAACGCTCGTCGTGAAGTCGGGCCAGACCGACATCGAGCAGGTCGCGACCCTGCGCTGGGACCGGCGAGACCGCCCAGAACCGCATGGAGGACCTTCTGACGGCGACACTACTCCGACGGCTCGACAGGTCGACGGCGTCCTCTCGCCGTACGACGGCCTCTCGCGCGGCATCATCACGGCGCTCACAGAACGCCGGCTACGGCTCGGCGACCGTGCCGTGGCCGATCGTCACCGGTCAGGACGCCGAGATCGCCTCGGTCAAGGCGATCCTCGCGGGCGAGCAGTTCGCGACGATCTTCAAGGACACCCGGGAGCTCGCGCAAGGTCGCCGTGGCCATGGTCGACGCGATCCTCAACGGTGAAGAGCCCGAGGTCAACGACACCGAGACGTACGACAACGGCGTGAAGGTCGTTCCGTCGTACCTGCTCGAGTCGCGATCATCGTCAAGGAGCAACGTCGAGTCGGTGCTCGTCGACACGGGCTACTGGACCGGCCGAGGAACTCGGCCTCTAGGCAGTCGCCGCCACTCGGCCCGGTGGCGCCGGCGCCGAACCGTCGCGCCGGGCCCGGCACCCGTCGTACTCTCGAGCACGACGAAGGACGGTGAGCACGTATGACCGAGCACATCCTGGAGATGCGCGACATCACGAAGACGTTCCCCGGCGTCAAGGCGCTCGCAGGACGTGAACCTCGAGGTCGCGCGCGGCGAGATCCACGCCATCTGCGGCGAGAACGGCGCCGGGCAAGTCCACCCTCATGAAGGTGCTCTCGGGCGTCTACCCGCACGGCACCTACGAGGGCGAGATCGTCTTCGACGGCAAGGTCGTCGCAGTTCCAGCGACATCCGCGACAGCGAGCACAAGGGCATCGTCATCATCCACCAGGAGCTCGCGCTCAGCCCCTACCTCTCGATCGCCGAGAACATCTTCCTCGGCAACGAGCGATCGGCCGCAGCGGCCTCATCGACTGGAACAAGACCAACTCCGAGGCGGCGAAGCTGCTCGCGCGGGTCGGGCCTCGAGGAGAACCCGACCACCGAAGGTCATGGACATCGGCGTCGGCAAGCAGCAGCTCGTCGAGATCGCCAAGGCGCTGTCCAAGGAGGTGCAAGCTCCTCATCCTCGACGAGCCGACCGCGGCCCTCAACGACGAGGACTCCGAGCACCTGCTCGACCTGATGCGCGCACCTCAAGGGGCAGGGCATCACCTCGATCATGATCTCGCACAAGCTCAACGAGATCGAGAAGATCGCCGACTCGCGTCACGATCATCCGCGACGGCAAGACGATCGAGACGCTCAGCAGCGAGGCAGGCGACGTCGACCGAGGACCGCATCATCCGCGGCATGGTCGGGCGCGACCTCGAGCACCGCTACCCCGACCACGCGCCGACGATCGGCGAGGAGATCTTCCGGGTCGAGGACTGGACCGTCCACCACCCGACCCAGCACCGGGCGCGTCATCGTCGACAACGCGTCGCCTGACTGTGCGCGCGGGCGAGATCGTCGGCATCGCGGGCCTCATGGGCGCCGGTCGCACGGAGCTCGCGATGAGCCTCTTCGGCCGCTCGCTACGGATCGCGGCATCTCGGGCACGGTCTACAAGGACGGCAAGGAGATCCAGGTCCGGACCGTCGCCGAGGCCATCGGCAACGGCATCGCGTACGCGACCGAGGACCGCAAGAAGTACGGGCTCAACCTCATCGAGGACATCAAGCGCAACATCTCGGCCGCCGCCCTCGGAAGCTCTCGAGCGCGCGGCTGGGTGAACGGCAACGAGGAGATCAAGGTCGCCGAGCGAGTTCCGCGACGAGCATGAACATCAAGGCGCCGAGCGTGCTCTCGAACGTCGGGAAGCTCTCCGGCGGCAACCAGCAGAAGGTCGTGCTGAGCAAGTGGATCTACACCGACCCGACGTCCTGATCCTCGACGAGCCGACCCGCGGCATCGACGTGGGAGCGAAGTACGAGATCTACACGATCATCAACCGGCTCGCCGACGAGGGCAAGGGCGTCGTCGTGATCTCCTCCGAGCTCCCCGAGCTGCTCGGCATCTGCGACCGGATCTACGCGCTCGTCCGTCGGGCGGATCACGGGCGTCCTGGCCGTCGGCCGAGGCGACGCCCGAGAAGCTCATGACACTCATGACCAAGAAGAGATCCGAACCCGCGTGCGGGGCCGAGGGGAGCAAGAATCATGACCGCCATCGCGACTGACGTTGGACCGAGGGCGAGGACGACCGCGTCTCGCGGTTCGGCAGATGGCGTTGCAGACGTGCGGCAGAGCGGCATCTACATCGCCTTCGTCGCTGATCATCGTCGCTGTTCACGATCCTCACCGACGGCACGCTGCTGACGCCCGCAGAACATCACGCAACATCATCCTGCAGAACTCCTACATCCTGATCCTCGCGATCGGCATGGTCATCGTCATCGTCGGCGGTCACATCGACCTGTCGGTGGGCTCGGTCGCGGCCTTCGCCGGGCGCGGTGTCCGCGCGTTCGTGATCTCGCGGCGGCCATGCCGTGGTGGGTCGGCGTCCTCGCGGCCTCGCCGTCGGCGCGCTGGTCGGCGCTGGCAGGGCTTCTGGGTCGCGTTCGTCGGCATCCCCGCGTTCATCGTCGACCCTGGCGGGCATGCTCCTCTTCCGCGGCGCTCACCTACCGTCGTGCTCGAGAACATCTCGCTCTCGCCGTTCCCGGACGGAGTACTCGCAGGATCGCGAGCGGGCTTCTCCGAACGGGCTTGCTCGGCGGCAACGGGTACGACCTCTTCACCTCCTCGTCGGCGCCTCGCGGTCGTGGGCTCTGGGTCAGCCTGGTCGCAGCTGGCGGGCCCGTGCGGCGCAGCAGAAGTACGGGCAGGACGTCGGCTCGATCGGAGGCTTCGTCGCCAAGATCGTCCTGACGCGGCGCCGTCGTCATGTGGTTCGCCTGGCAGCTCGCGCACTACAACGGCCTCCCGATCGTCCTGATCATCCTGGCCGTCCTGATCATCGTCTACACGCTCGTCACGACGCGCACGGTCTTCGGCCGCCACGTCTACGCCATCGGCGGCAACCTCAACGCGGCGACGCTCTCGGGCGTCAAGGTCAAGTGGGTCAACTTCTGGATCTTCTCAACATGGGCATTCCTCGCGGCCCTCGCCGGGCGTCATCTTCTCGGCCCGCTCAACCGCGCCCAGCCCGAGGCCGGCAACCTGTTCGAGCTCGACGCCATCGCCGCCTCGTTCATCGGCGGTGCGGCCGTCACGGGCGGCGTCGGCACCGTCATCGGCGCCATCGTCGGTGGTCTGATCATGGGTGTCCTGAACAACGGCATGTCGCTGCTGGGGATCGGCATCGACTACCAGCAGGCCATCAAGGGTCTCGTCCTGCTGGTAGCCGTGGCGTTCGACGTGGTGAGCAAGCGGCGCGCCGGCGGCGCGCGCTGACGTCCGCGCCCAGATCGGGGGCCGCGCCCGCACGGACGCGCAGCGCGGCCCCCGACCGAGCCGAAGCAACGATCGGAGAAGGTCAATGTCCACCACAGCCGAGTACGACGCCTTCGGACCCTGGATCTACGAGGTCCGCACCACGGAGGAGGTCCCGCGCCTCTTCCGCTCCTACCCCCTCGACCTCGACGCCGCGGTCCTCACGATCAAGGTCCCGAGGAAGATCGACCGCCGCGACGCGAACCCGTCGATGGACCTCTACGACATCCTGCTCTCGCTGGGCCCCGAGAAGGTCACCGTGCTGCGACGGCGCGGCCGGGAGTACGACTTCCGCGAGGTCCCGTACGCCGAGCTCCAGGGCGTCAGCGAGGTGATCGACCTCCTCGACGGACGACTCACCCTCCACGCCGACGGCGGACCCGTCGTCGTCCGGTTCAACGGCTCGTCGAGCGAGATCGTGACGCACCTGGTCAAGCTCCTCCGGGGACTGTACGTGTCCTCCGGGGCGCCGTCGGATCGTCGGGCCCCGGCGGGCCCCAGCGGCGAACCGAGCATCGGGGACCTCGAGCGTGACCTGCAGATCCTGCACCGGCGGTTGCGTCGGGAGAACGGCGTGGATCGCATCATCGCCGTCCAGGACCGGCACGCCGTCGTCGCGAGCGGGTCGAATGCGGTGGCCCGCGCCATCGCCCGCGCCTGGCCCACCACCCTGCAGAGCTCGATCTTCAGCATGGGGGAGCGGGAGCTTCAGGTGCTGCACCGTGGCAAGCCGTTCGTCACCGGGTTCAAGCCGGTCCACGCCCTGGGGCGCACGCTGCTCCCCCTCGAGCGTCTCGCCGGTGTCGAGACCCGACCGAACGACGACCAGCCGGACGTCACCACCATCGGCATCCGGATCGGCCACGTGGTCCACGAGTTCGTCACGGACGAGGCGGTCGCCGTCGACGTCGCTCGCCGCCTCCGAGAGGTCCTGACCGGCTGACCGCCACCCCTGCCGCGGCACCCCACACCGAACGCGGGGTTGTGGGTGAATCGGAGCCTCCGATTCACCCGCAACCCCGCGTTCGGTGTTGTGGAGGGCCGTGCGGGGAACGGGAGTCGCAGTGGGTCAGAGCAGCTCGAGGCCCCAGCGGACCGTGTGGGACTGCCCGGGGGCGAGCCGGATGAGGCGGTCGCCGGTGCGGAAGGCGTCCGCGACGCACGTCATCGGTTCGGCGGCCAGGCCCGTGCGCCGGAGTTCGGGCGCGCCGACGTCGTCCCCCGAGCAGAGCTGCCAGCAGGTCATGCTCTCGTCCATCCAGACCGCCGCCGTCCGGCCGTCGGCACCGGTGAGGCGCACCCAGGACCGTCCGACGGCGTGGATGGCATCGACGAACCCGTCGTCCAGCAGGACGCCGGCCATCGAGCGCGGCGCGCGGAAGTCGAGCCGGGACGGCACGGGAATCGCTCCGGTGGGGAGCAGGCGCGCGTCGGTCGGGATCCACGTCCGGGCGTCGCACGTGAGCGTCGCGGCGTCGAGCGGGTCCGGTCCGGGGGAGAGCCACGGGTGGAACCCGACGCCGTAGGGCGCCACATGGGAGCCGAGGTTCGTCGTCGTCAACTCGACGTCGAGGCCCTTGCCGTGGAGGGCGTACGTCACCCGGACCCGCAGCGGGAACGGGTAGCCGGGCGTAGGGACGAGGTCGAGGCCGAGCGTCACCCGATCCTCGGCCTCGACCACCGGCGTGAAGCGCTCCCAGGCGACGAGGCCGTGGTTGGCCACCGCCCGCTCCGGCTCGTTGAGAGGGAGTTGATACTCGACTCCGTCGGAGGTGTAGCGGCCGTCGCGCAGTCGGTTGGGCCAGGGCAGCATGATCGCGCCGTGCATTGCCGGCATCAGGTCCGACTCCGCGTAGGGGACGACGACGTCGCGCGCACCCACGCGCAGGAGCCGCAGGCTTGCCCCGACCTCCGTCACGACGGCGTAGGCGGCTCCCGCGCGCAGGCGGTACTGGATGCCCGACGGCGCGGGCGCCGTCCCGGGGGGAACGGTGGTCGTGTCCGGTGCCGGCATGGTGACCCTCCTCGGTCGCGCGAGCGGGCGCCGTCGCCCGTCCCTTGTCTCCACTCGATGTGAACGCTAACATTAGTCGGTGAGCAACGCTGCTCGCACGCACTTCAGTCTTGCCACCCCTGAGCCGAAACGGAACCTCGATGACGAGCCGCCCCACCATCCCCGACCTTGACGACCTGGCTGTCGCGACGATGCGGACGTTGGCGATGGATGCGGTGCAGGCGGCGAATTCGGGTCATCCGGGGACGCCGATTGCGTTGGCGCCGGTGGCGTACACGTTGTGGCAGGAGTTTTTGCGGTTCGATCCGGCGGCGCCGATCTGGGCGAATCGGGACCGGTTCGTGCTCTCGGCGGGGCATGCCTCGACGTTGTTGTATTCGTTGTTGCACTTGACGGGTGTGCGGTCGGTGAACCCCAAGTACGAGACGTTGGGGGAGCCGTCGGTGAGCCTGGACGACATCAGGCGGTTCCGGCAGCTGGATTCGAAGTGTCCGGGTCATCCGGAGTACCGGTGGACGGCGGGGGTGGAGGCCACGACGGGCCCGTTGGGGACGGGGTATGCCACCTCGGTGGGGATGGCGATGGCCAGCAAGTGGCAGGCCGCGACGTTCAACCGGCCCGGGTATGAGTTGTTCGACTATGACGTGTACTCGGTGGGTGGGGACGGCTGCATGATGGAGGGCGTCGCGCAGGAGGCGGCGTCGTTGGCGGGGCACCTGGGCTTGGACAACTTGTGCTGGATCTATGACAACAACGAGATCACGATCGAGGGTTCGACGTCGGTGGCGTTCTCGGATGACATCGCGACGAAGTTCATCGGGTACGGGTGGAACGTGACCCGGGTGGGGGATGCGAACGACCGGCGGATGCTGGCGCGGGCGTTCCGGACGTTCAAGGCGGAGGGCAGCCGCCCGACGTTGATCATCGTGGACTCGCGGATCGCCTACGGTGCCCCGACGAAGGAGGGCACCCACGGGGCGCACGGTGAGCCGCTGGGGGTGGAGGAGATCCGCGGCACCAAGCGGTTCTACGGCTGGCCGCGAGGATGCCCAGTTCTTGGTGCCGGATGAGGTGTACGCGCACTTCCAGGCCGGGATCGGGGCGCGCAGCGCGGCCGTGCGGGCGGACTGGGAGAAGCTCTACGCCGCGTACGGGGTGGCGCACCCGGACCTGGCCGCCCAGTTGGAGCACATGCAGCAGCGGACCCTGCCCGAGAACTGGGACGCCGCGATCCCGACGTTCCCGGCCGATGCGAAGGGCCTGGCCGGGCGGGAAGCCTCGGGGACGGTCCTGAACGCGGTCGCGGCGGGCGTGCCGTGGCTGGTGGGCGGGGCGTCGGACCTGGCGCCGTCGACGAAGACCACGATGACCGGGCTGGGGGACTTCTCCGCGGCGGACCGGGCGGGGCGGAACCTGCACTTCGGGGTGCGTGAGCACGCCGCGGGGTGCATCGCGAACGGCCTGTCGCTGTGCAAGGTGCGCCCGTACCAGGCGGGGTTCTTGATCTTCTCCGACTTCCAGCGGGGTGCGGTGCGCTTGTCGGCTCTGATGGAGCTGCCCGTGATCCACGTGTACACGCACGACTCGATCGGGGTGGGGGAGGACGGGCCCACGCACCAGCCGGTCGAGCAGATCCTGTCGTTGCGGGCGATCCCGGGCCTGGTCGACATCCGCCCGGCGGATGCGAACGAGGTCGCCGAAGCCTGGCGCTGGCTGATGCCCCGCCGCCACGACCCGGTCGCCCTGTTCCTGTCCCGCCAGGCGTTGCCGACGCTGGACCGCACGACGTACGCCCCGGCCTCGGGCCTGCACCGCGGCGCCTACGTGCTGGCCGACCCGCCGCAGGGCGAGGACCCGGAGGTCATCCTCATCGCGACCGGCTCGGAGGTCGCGCTCGTCGTGGACGCCTACGAGACCCTGACGGCGGAGGGGATCCGCGCCCGGGTGGTGTCCATGCCGTCCTGGGAGTTGTTCGCCCGCCAGGACCAGGACTACCAGGACCAGGTCCTGCCGCCGGCGATCCAGGCCCGGGTCGCCGTCGAGGAGGCCTCCACCCTGGGGTGGGAGCGGTACGCCCCCCAGGGCGCGATCATCGGGATGTCGACCTTCGGCGCCTCCGCCCCCCTGAAGGAACTCCTCACCAAGTTCGGCTTCACCCCCGACGCCGTCGTGTCCAAAGCCAAGGAACAGATCACCCGCCACGCCCGCTGACCCGGCACCACCGGCTGCCCTGATCGCCCTGATCGCCGAACGCGGGGTTAAGGGTCGAATGGACCGCCAAACGACCCACAACCCCGCGTTCGGCGACGAGACGGGGTCGGCGAAAAGGGGGCGGGGCGAGCGATCAGGGGCGGGCGTTGCCGATCAGGGGCGGGCACGGAGCCAGTTGCGCGCTCCCCAGCCGAGAACGCAAGCCCCGCCGCGGCCACCAGCCAGTTCAGCCAGTTCGCCGTGCCGCCGCTGATCGGCCCCCACTGGAACGCGGCGATGCCGGCGCCCGGCGACCACCTGGAGCATGGGCGAGAACCACCACTTGTCCCGCGGGGACGCCTGCGCGCCGTCGTCCTTCGGGCCTTTGCCGGATCCGCTCGTCATGTCCCCAGCCTGCCAGGTGTGGGGGCGCCCCGGGACGTCGAGACCGGCGTCCGCTACGGCCGCGCCGCGAACCGCTCCAGCAGCGTGGTGTCGCCGCAGACGATCAGCAGGTCCGAGGCGTCGATCCTCGTCTCGTCCGTGGCGTAGACGAACGGCTGGCCCGGCGGCTTCACGCCGATCACGGTGATGCCGTAGCGGCGGTTCACGCGGGACTCGCCCACGGTGAAGCCCTGCATCTCCCGCGGCGGGCGCATCTTGACGATCGTGAAGTCGTCCTCGAACTCGATGTAGTCGAGCATCTTCCCCGAGACGAGGTGGGCCACCCGCTCGCCCGCGTCGAACTCCGGGTAGACCACGTGGTGCGCCCCGATGCGCGTGAGGATCCGGCCGTGCTCGGCCGAGATGGCCTTCGACCAGATCTGCGGCGTCCCCAGGTCCACGAGGTTCCCCGTGATGAGCACGCTCGCCTCGAGCTCGGTGCCCACGCCGACGACGGCGACCTGGAAGTCACGGGCGCCCAGCTGCTCGAGCGCCTCGGGGTTGGTGGCGTCCGCCTCCACCAGCGGGATTCGCCCGGACCACTTCTGGACGAGTTCCGGGTCGCGCTCCACCGCGAGCACGTCCCGCCCCAACCGGTCGAGCGTGCTCGCGAGCGCGGAGCCGAACCGGCCCAGGCCGATGACCAGGACCGCGGACTCGACGGCCTTCTCACGCTTGTCAGCCAATGATCGGCCTTTCCTCGGGTCGGCGGATCACACGCCGCCGGCTGCGGACCGCGAGGGCCGCGGCCACGGTCATCGTGCCGGTGCGCCCGGCGAACATGAGCGCAGACAGAACATACTTCGCCTCGGGGGGCAGGTGCGGGGTGATCCCCGTGCTGAGCCCGCAGGTGGAGAAGGCCGAGATCACCTCGAAGAGGATGACGTCCAGCCGCAGGTCGGTCAGGGACAGGAGCGCCAGCGACGAGACGAGCACCAGCGTGGCGCCGATGAACACGACGGCGACGGCGAGCCGGAGGACGTCGGGGGAGATGCGCCGCCCGAAGGCCTCCACGTCGCGGTCGCCCCTGGCCTCCGCGCCGATCGCGAGGATCATGACGGCGAGTGTCGTCACCTTGATGCCGCCCGCCGTCGACGCGCTGCCCCCGCCGACGAACATGAGTGCGTCCTGGACCAGCCAGGTCGCCTCGCGCATCTGCCCCACGTCGACGGTCGCGAATCCGCTCGAGCGCGGCGTGACGCCGGCCATGAGGGAGGCGAGCAGGCGGTCCGGGGTGGTCAGCGCCCCGAAGGTGTCCGGGTTGGTCCACTCGAGCGCGCCGATGAGGACGATGCCGGCGGCGGCGAGCAGGGCCGACGTCGTGAGCGTGAGCTTCGTGTGCAGCGTCCAGCGGCGCGGCTGCCGCAGCTGCCGGGCGACGGTGAGGATCACCGGGAAGCCGAGCGCCCCGATGAACGCCCCGACGATCACCGGAAGGTTCATCCACCAGTCGCCGACGTACGGGTAGAGCCCGTCGGGGAGGATGACGAAGCCGGCGTTGTTGAAGATGGACACGCTGAGGAAGGTGCTGTTCCACAGGGCCTCGCCGGCGCTGTCCCCGAGCGTGACGAACCGCGGGAAGAGGACGACGGCGATGGCCGCCTCGATCACCAGCGAGGTGACGACGACGACGCGCACCAGGGCGCCCACCTCGCCGAGTCGCTGGGTCTTCGTCTCCGACGCGGTGAGCAGGCGCTGCGTCAGACCGAGCCGCCGGGAGACGGCGAGGCCCAGGATCGAGGCCAGGGTCATCACCCCGAAGCCGCCCACCTGGATGCCGGCCAGGATCACGCCCTGGCCGAAGGTGGACCAGTAGTCGGCGGTATCGACGACGGTCAGCCCGGTGATGCAGACCGCCGACGTCGCGGTGAAGAGGGCGTCGACGAGGGGGGCAGCACGCCCGTCCGCGCTCGCGGCCGGCAGGCTGAGCAGCACGGTCACCACGCCGACGACGCCGGCGAACACCGCGACCGCCAGGCGGGACGGGTGCCGGCGGGCGAGGCCGTCGACGAGGTCCCGGCCGGCGACGAGGAACCCCGGCAGCGCCATGGCCGATCCCTCCCTCGCCGTGCCCGATCCCGCGAGCCGGCACCTCCGGCGCGTCCGTCGCTAGCCTGCCACGCCCCGTCGGCGCGGACGTCCCGGCGCTACGGTGGGCTATGCCGTCGCCCCTGCACCTGTCGTGGAGCCCGCGACTGACGGACTACGACTTCGGGCCCGGCCACCCCATGGCCCCGCTGCGGCTCCGGCTCACGTGGGACCTGGTGCGGGGCCTCGGCCTCCTCGATCCCGCGCGGGTGACCGTCGTCGAACCGGGCGTGGCCGACGACGCCACCCTCGCCCTGGTCCACACCTCCGAGTACGTCGCGGCGGTGCGCGCAGGCGGCGCCGGGGTACCGGACCCCGCCCACGGCCTCGGTACCCCGGACGTCCCGATCTTCCCCGGGATGCACGAGGCCTCGGCTCGCATCGTGGGCGCAACCGTCGACGCCGCGCGCGCGGTCTGGTCGGGGGAGCCGCGGCACGCGGTGAGCCTCGCGGGAGGGCTCCACCACGCGATGCCGGACCACGCCTCGGGGTTCTGCGTGTACAACGACGTCGCGGTCGCGATCCGTTGGCTGCTCGCGGCCGGCGCCCGGCGCGTCGCCTACGTGGACGTCGACGCCCACCACGGCGACGGCGTCGAGCGCGTCTTCTGGGACGACCCCCGCGTGCTGACGATCTCCATCCACCAGAGCGGCGCGTCCCTCTTCCCGGGCACGGGCTTCCCGGGCGACATCGGCGGCCCGTCTGCACGGGGCGGGGCGGTGAACGTCGCGTTCCCGCCGGGCACGGGCGACGCCGGGTGGCTGCGCGCCGTCGACGCGGTCGTGGCGCCGCTCGTCGAGGAGTTCGCCCCCGACGTCCTGGTCAGCCAGCACGGCTGCGACGCGCACCGGCGCGATCCGCTCACCGACCTGGCGATGACGGTCGACGGGATGCGGGCCGCCGCCGTCGCGATCGAGGCGCTCGCGGCGCAGCACGCGGGCGGGCGATGGCTCGCCACCGGAGGCGGCGGCTACGCCGTCGCCGACGTCGTACCGCGGGCGTGGGCCCATCTCGTGGCCGTGGCGTCCGGGCGGCCCGTCGCGCCCGAGACGCCGGTGCCGCAGTCGTGGCGGGACGCCGTCGAGGCCCTCGGCCTCGCCGCGCCGGAGACCATGTCCGACGGCGCCGCGCCGGCCTCGAGGCCCTGGTCGGCCGGGTACGACCCCGATTCCGCGATCGACCGCGCGATCCTCGCCTCGCGTTCCGCTTCCTTCCCCTGGCACGGCCTGGAGCCCTAGAGTTCGTGGTGACCTGCGACTCCCGTATCCAGCAGAGAGCGGCTCCCGCGCCGATGAACGAACAGGCTTTCGCGCCGCCGCGGTTCCTCACCGTGGCCGAGGTCGCCGAGATGACGCGGGTCTCCCGGATGACCGTGTACCGCATGGTGCACTCGGGCGAACTGCCTGCCGTGCGCGTCGGCCGCTCCTTCCGGGTTCCCGAGGCCGCCGTCCAGCAGCTCATCGCCGCAGGTCTCCCCGGCGAGGAGGACGTGCCGGAGGCCGAGTCCGCCGGGGGCTGACGCCGACCGGAGGGTCCCCGGGCCTCGGCGGGCCGCTAGACTGGCCCGTCACCGAAATCTGCGTGGCCGCTCCCTGCGCGCCGCGTCCCTGGAACACACCCTGTGAGGTCCCGTGGGCTCCGTCATCAAGAAGCGCCGCAAGCGGATGGCCAAGAAGAAGCACCGCAAGCTGCTCCGCAAGACCCGTCACCAGCGCCGCAACAAGAAGTAGCCGCTCGCCCGGGGGTGGTGCTGCCGGTAGAGGTCCCAGGGCGTCCGACGCTCAGGGCTTCAGCCGACGCACCATCGCCCGGACGACGACGGCGGCCGCCCAGGCCGCTCCGGCCGTCCCGGCCGTCGCACCCAGCTTGCGCCTCACGGACGAGCGCTTGCGCCGGAAGTCGAGCACGGGCCAGCCGACCTCGGCGCAGTGCCGGCGCAGGCGCGGTTCGGGGTTGATCCCGCACGGGAAACCGACGGAGCCCAGGATCGGGATGTCGTTCACCGAGTCGCCGTAGGCCCAGCAGTCCGCTAGGTCGAAGCCTTCCCGCTCGGCGATCTTCCGGGCGGCCGCGGCCTTCGTCTCCCCGTGCATCATGTCGCCGACGAGGCGCCCCGTGTAGATGCCGTCCCGCTCCTCGGCGACGGTTCCGACGGCCCCCGTGGCGCCGACTCGCCGGGCGATGAGCTGCCCGATCTCGATGGGGCTCGCGGTGATGAGCCACACCTGGTCGCCCCGGTCGAGATGGCGCTGGAGGAGCTGCCGGGTTCCGGGGAAGATCTTGGCCTCGAGGATCTGGTCGTAGACGTCCTCGGCGACCGCGACCATCTCCGCCACGGAGTGGCCCTTCATGATGGACAGGGCGCGTTCTCGCACATCGGCGATCTGCCGCTTGTTCTCGCCCATCAGGAAGTAGCCCATCGCGTGACCGGCGAACACGACGATGTCGACGAGCCCGAAGAAGTCACGCCGGTGCATCTCGGTGACGAGGTGGTAGGCGCTCGCCCCACGGATCACCGTGTTGTCGACGTCGAAGAACGCGGCGGCGCGCGGACGAACGGCGAGCGGCGGGGGGCCGGCGCCGGCGGTCTCCTGCGAAGGCGGCACGTCGGACACACTACCTGCCGCCCTTACTCTTGCCCCGTGGACCGAGACCCCGCCATGCCGACGGCGCCCCGAGACCCCCGGATCCAGCTGCTCGGCCGGCGCGGCTGCCACCTCTGCGACGAGGCGCGAGCGGTGGTGGAGCGAGTCGCCGCGCGGGCCGGTGAGCCCTACGCGGAGATGGACGTCGACGACCACCCCCACCTGCTGGGCGCCTACGGCGACCTCGTGCCCGTGGTGTTCGTCGACGGCGTGGAGCAGGGCTACTGGCGGATCGACGCCTCGAGGCTCGAGGCCGCGCTGGTCGTTCGCTGAGGTCGAGCCCTCTCGCCGCCGCCCCGCTTCACGCCGAGGTCGAGCCCTCTCGTTCGCGAGGTCGAGAGAACCGCACAGGCTGTGGACGGCGCTCGACCTCACCGGCGAGAGGGCTCGACCTCGCGGTGTCCTGCGGAGGGGCAGAGTCCCTCGTCAGGGTCACGCCTGCTTGATGGCGCTGACCTCGAGGGCGATCTTCGCCTTGTCGCCGACGAGAACGCCGCCCGCCTCGAGAGCCGCGTTCCAGGTGAGACCGAACTCCTTGCGGGAGACCTCCGTCTCGGCGCTGAAGGCGATGCGCTGGTTGCCGAACGGGTCGGTCGCCGCGCCGTTGTACTCGACCTCGAGCTCCACCGGCTTCGTGATGCCGTTGATGGTGAGGTCCCCGACCAGGAACAGGTCGTCGCCGTCGTGCTTCACGGCGTTGCTGGTGAAGGTCCACGTGGGGCGCGTCTCGACGTTGAAGAAGTCGCCGCCGAGCAGGTGGTTGTCGCGGTTCTTGTCGCCGGTCTGCACGCTGCTGGCGACGATCTCGGCCCGCGCGGCGGACAGGGCCAGGTTCTCCGCGACGACGACGTCGCCCGAGAACTCGGTGAAGACGCCCCGCACCTTGGCGATGCCGGCGTGGCGGACGGTGAAGGAGACCTCGCTGTGCGAGGGGTCGATCGTGTAGGTGCCGGTGGGGATGGTGGCCATGATGTCCTCCGTTGATTGAGAAGTCTCGTGAGACTTCGCGTGAAGTATTGCTTGATACTTCGAGCATAGGGGAGCCTGCGGACATCCGCAACCCCGGACTCCCGGCACTCAGCCGGGTTTGCGACACTGGGCACATGCCCACGCCGCCGCATCCGTCCCGCCCGCACACGCGCGTCCACCTCGTGCGGCACGGCGAGGTCCACAACCCCGAGGGCGTGCTGTACGGGCGGCTCGCCGGCTTCCGGCTCGCCGAGCGCGGGGAGGCCATGGCGGAGCGGGTGGCCGACTACTTCGCCGGCCGCTTCGCCCCCGACGGCGACCGGGCCGTCCCCGCCGACGTCGCCCTTGTCATCGCCTCGCCCCTCGAGCGCGCCCAGCAGACCGCCTCCCCCCTCGCGGCCGCCTTCGGCCTCGACATCGGCGTCGACGCCGACCTCATCGAGGCCGCGAACCACTTCGAGGGCCTGACCTTCGGGCGTGGCGAGGGCTCTCTCCTGCGGCCCCGGCACTGGCCCTACCTGCGCAACCCGCTCCGGCCGTCGTGGGGCGAGCCCTACGTCGAGCAGGTCGAGCGGATGACGCGCGCGATCCGCGCGGCCCGGGCCGCGGCCGAGGGACGCGAGGCCGTGCTCGTCTCCCACCAGCTGCCGATCTGGGTGACACGCCTGCACCTGGAAGGCCGACGGCTGGCCCACGACCCGCGCCGGCGGGAGTGCAGCCTCGCCTCGGTCACCACGCTGACGTTCGAGGGCGCGACGCTCGTCGCCCTGGACTACTCCGAGCCCGCGCGCGACCTGCTGCCGACCGGCCACGTGGTGCCCGGCGCATGAGGGCCGCCCCGAGCCACCCCGCCGGCCGCGCGCGGTCGCTGCTTCTCGCTCTCGCGGTCGGGCTCGTCCTGCTCACGGGGTGCGCCCCGGGTGGGCAGACCTCCGCCGGGGCCGACGTCGCCAACCCGGGCTACGCCTCCGGCGACGGCACGGTCACCACGTGGGAGCCCGGCGGCCGTGGCGAGCCCGTCGAGCTGTCCGGGACCGGCTACGCGGGCGAGGCGATCGACGTCGCGGACTGGCGGGGCGACGTCGTCGTCGTCAACTTCTGGTACGCGGGGTGCCCGCCGTGCCGCGCCGAGGCGCCCGACCTCGCCGCGCTCGCCGAGGACTACGCCGACGACGGCGTGCGCGTCCTCGGCGTGAACAGCACCGACGACGTCGGGACCGCCCAGGCCTTCGAGCGCACCTTCGCCATCCCCTACCCGAGCCTCGACGACGCGCAGGCGCGCGGGGTCGCCGCGATGCAGGGGGTCGTCGCCCTGCGGGCGATGCCCACCACCGTGGTGCTCGACCCCGAGGGCCGGATCGCTGCCCGGATCCTGGGCCGCGCCGAGGCCTCGACGTTGCGCGGGATCGTCGACGACGTGCTCGCGGAGGGATCCGGCGCGTGAGCGGGTGGTGGGAGCAGGTCGCGACGGCCTTCCAGCAGGCCGTGCTGTCGGGGCCCATGCTCGCGGCCCTCCCCGTGGCGGTCGTCGCCGGGGTGGTCTCCTTCGCCTCGCCGTGCGTGCTGCCGCTGGTGCCGGGGTACCTCGGGTACGTCGGCGGGATGACCGGTGTGGACCTCGGTGCCTCCGGCGCGCCCGGGTCGAGCCGAGGCTCCGGGGCGCCCCGCAGCCGCCTGCTCGTCGGGGTGCTGCTCTTCGTGGCGGGCTTCTCGGTGGTCTTCGTCGCGCTGTCCGTGGCGTTCGCGTGGCTCGGCCTGGCCCTGCTGCCGTGGCAGGACCTCATCACCCGGGTCCTCGGCGTCGTCGTCATCCTCCTCGGGCTGGCCTTCCTGGGCTTCGTGCCGTTCCTCCAGCGCGAGCGGCGGCTGCACGTGAGCCCCCGCGCGGGCCTCTGGGGTGCGCCCCTCCTGGGCGCGGCGTTCGGGCTCGGGTGGGCGCCGTGCATCGGGCCGACCCTCGGGGCCGTGCTCTCCCTGTCGTGGGGCGGCGCCGACCCCCTGCGCGGCGCGCTCCTCGCGCTCGCCTACTGCGTGGGGCTGGGCCTCCCGTTCGTCCTCATCGCCCTGGCGTTCGAGCGGTCGGCGCGCGCGCTGGCGTTCCTGCGCCGGCACCGGCTCGCGATCATGCGGATCGGCGGGGCGCTGCTCGTGGGCGTCGGGCTCGCGCTGGTGACCGGCGCGTGGGGGACGTGGGTGGCGCAGCTGCAGGGCGTCGTCGACGGCTTCGTGACGGTGGTCTGAGGCGATGACGAAGAACCGACCCGTGGCCGAGCGCACCGCCTACGTGCCCGAGGGCCTCGAGACCCCCCTCGCGGAACCCACCCTGGGCGCCGTCGGCTGGGTCCGCTGGGTCTGGCGCCAGCTCACCAGCATGCGCGTCGCGCTGCTGCTGCTCATGCTGCTCGCCGTCGCCGCGCTCCCCGGGTCCTTCTTCCCGCAGCGCCCGGCCGAGCCCGAGCGCGTGGCCCGGTACCTGGCCGAGAACCCCGCGGCCGGCGCGTGGCTGGACAGGCTCGGCTTCTTCGACGTCTACGCCTCGCCGTGGTTCTCGGCGGTCTACCTGCTGCTGTTCGTCTCGCTGGTGGGGTGCATCCTGCCGCGGACGACGGCGCACCTGCGCGCGCTGCGGGCGGAGCCCCCGCGGGTGCCGCGGTCGTTCGCGCGCTTCGCCGTCCGGGACGAGATCGCGGTCGACGCGCCCGCGGAGGAGGTCCAGCGCGTGGCGCTCGCCGCCCTGCGGGGGCGATACCGCGCGCGCGGGGGAGCGGAGGGCGGCACGCTCACGGTGCGCGCCGAGCGGGGCTACCTGCGCGAGACCGGCAACCTGGTGTTCCACCTCGCCCTCATCGGCGTGCTCGTGGCCGTGGCGCTCGGGCAGCTGCTCAGCTACCGCGGCCAGGCGATCGTGGTGGAGGGGCGGGGGTTCGCGAACGCCGTCGTCGACTACGACTCCTTCCAGGCGGGCGCGTGGTTCACCGACGACGCGCTCGAGCCCTTCAGCCTCACCCTCGAGCAGTTCACCTCGGACTTCGACCCGGAGACCCTCCAGGCGCGGGACTTCGCGGCCGCCGTCTCCGTGACGGAGGCCGACGGCGCCTCCCGCCAGGAGGTCATCAAGGTCAACCGGCCGCTCGGGGTGGGCGGCGCGAGCGTCTACCTCTCCGGGAACGGCTTCGCGCCGGCCCTGACGGTGCGCGACGGCGCGGGGGAGGTCGGCGTTCTCCGGGGCCGTGCCCTTCCTCCCGCAGGACGGCGTCTACACCTCGCGCGGCGTGGTCAAGGTGCCCGACGTCTCGGCCGGTCAGGAGCAGGTGGGGCTCGTCGGGTTCCTCCTCCCGACGGCCGTGGTCGAGGACGGCGGGGTGCGCTCGATCTTCCCGCAGCCCGTCAACCCCCTGCTCGTCCTGACCGTCTACGCCGGTGACCTCGGCCTCGACGACGGCGTGCCGCAGAACGTCTACGAGCTGGACACCTCGGGGATGACGCAGGTCCTCGACGACGCGGGCCTGCCCCTCACCCTCATGCTCGCGCCGGGCGAGACGGCCACGCTGCCGGGCGGGCTCGGGAGCGTGACCTTCGATACGCTGCCGCGCTTCGCCGCGCTGGACCTGCGGCACGACCCGACGTCGGGGTGGGTGCTCGTCTTCGCGCTTGCTCGCGATGGCGGGGCTGGCCGCCTCCTTGTTCGTCCCGCGGCGGCGGCTCTGGCTGAGGCTGACACCGGCCTCCGACGGACGTACAGTGATCGCCGCTGCGGCGTTGGCGCGGGGGGACGACCCCGGGCTGCGGGCGGACCTCGACCGGGTGCTGGCCGCAGTGCGCGGCGGCGTCGCGCCGAGCGGCCCGGTGCCCGTGGACGTGGCGCCGATCGCCGCGGCCGACGGCCCACGACCGGCACGGCCGACCGACTCGCTGGAGGACACGTGAGCACTGCCCAGCTCAGCGCCTTGAGCACCACCCTGATCTACGGCGCCATGGCGGCCTACGCGGTGGCCTTCGTGGCCTTCGCGACCGACCTGTCCGCCTTGCGCGACCGCGGGCCCGAGGGGCGACGACGCCGCGCGGCAGCGATCGCGATGAACACCATGTGGCTGGGGGCGGCGTTCCACCTCGTGGCCGTGGTGCTCCGTGGCCTGGCCGCCGGGCGGGTGCCGTGGGCGAACATGTACGAGTTCACGATCGTCTTCTCGCTGGTCGCGGTGCTCGTCTTCCTCGGCGTCTCGGTGACCAGGGACGTGCGCTACCTCGGTGCCCTGGTGGCCGGGCCGGCGCTCCTGGCCCTCGGGCTCGGCGTCTCGGTGCTCTACGTCGCGGCCGAGGGCGTGCAGCCCGCGCTGCAGAGCTACTGGCTGGTCATCCACGTGTCCGTGGCGACGATCTCGGCCGGGGTGTTCTCCGTCGCGGCGGCCTTCTCGGTGCTCCAGCTCGTCCGGGCGAGCGCGGAGGACCGAGAAGGCCGAACCCTCGACGCGTCGGCGTCGGCGTCGGGCACCGCCTCGGGCGTCGCCTCGGGAGACGTGGCCACGGCAAGCGCCGGGGCCGTCGCCACGGCCGCGCCGCCGGCAGCGCGGGTGGGCAGCGGCGCCGTCGGCCGCGTGCTGGGGGCGCTTCCGGCGAGCGCGGAGCTGGAGCGGCTCGCGTACCGGCTCAACGCCGTCGGCTTCGTGCTGTGGACCTTCACGCTGATCGCCGGCGCGATCTGGGCGGAGCACGCCTGGGGCCGCTACTGGGGCTGGGACGCCAAGGAGGTGTGGACCTTCGTCATCTGGGTGGTCTACGCGGCGTACCTGCACGCCCGGAGCACGCGCGGCTGGTCCGGGCGCCGGGCCGCCTACTTCGCGCTCTTCGGCTATGCGTGCATCCTGCTGAACTTCTTCGTGGTGAACCTCGCGTTCACGTCCAAGCACACCTACAGCGGCCTCGGGTAGGCGGGGCCGCCGGGCCTGCAGGCCACCGGCGCGTCAGCGGCGCGTCCCGTCGTCGGCGTCGGTCCCGGGCTCGCGCGCGTCGTCCGGTCGGGGTCCGCGTGCCTCGTCGGGCCCGGCCGGTGACTCGCCCCCGGCGCCTGACGCCGGGCCGCGCGCGGTGTCCCCCTGCTGCCGCTCGGCCTCCCGGCGCAGGCGGTCCAGCTCGGCGAGGAAGGCGGGGTCGTCGTCCGGGGCGAGCGGGCGCCGCTGACGACGCGGGGACGCCGCGGGGCCGGGCGAGCGGCGCGCGCGGGCCTGCATCAGCCAGATGAGGCCGTAGACGAGGGCGCCGACGGCGATGAGGACGGGGAGGTAACGCACGCGGCCAGCGTACGTCGCCGTCGGCGACGGTGCCGAGCCGGTTCCTCCTCCGGGTCCGCACAGGGGGCCGCGCTCGGCGCTCGGCGCTCGACTCGCACTCGGCGGGCGGCGCGGAGGGTGGCGCTCGTTAGGGTGGTCGCGTGCGCCTGGTGAAGTACTCCCTCCTGCGGCTCCTCCTCCTGGCCGCCGCGCTCGGCCTCGGCTACCTGCTCGGGCTGCGCGGCTGGCTCCTGGCGGTCCTGGCCACGGTGATCGCGGCGCTCGCGTCCTACGCGCTCCTGGCCGGGTCGAGGGACGCGGCGGCGGCGCAGCTGGCCGAGGGCGCGTCGCGCCGGAGGCCTCGCTCGAGCGTCGACGACGACGCCGTCCACGAGGACGCCGCGGTGGACGCCGCTGCGGCCGAGGACGCCGCTGCGCGGGCGGCCGCGGACGCGCATGCGGCGGGCGAGGCCGCGGTCCGGGAAGGGCCCCGCCCCGCCGATCCCGAGCGCTGACGATCGGGCCCTGACGATCGGGCCCTGACGATCGGGCGCAGGAGAGCCGGCGCAGGAGACCGAGGCCGCACCCGTCAGATCAGAGCGCGAGCGCGACGCCGAGCACCACCCCGTAGGCGAGCTCCAGCAGGCCGGTGTTCCTCAGCACGGCGATGAGCTCGCGCCCGGTCGCGCCGCCGAGCACCACACGGGACAGCCGCCACGCCGGAACGGCCAGGACCGCCGTCGCGAGCGCCCATGGGTAGCCGATCGCGCAGGCGAGCCCGAGCGCCAGCGGCGCCCACACCATCGCCACGTAGGCCCATCGTGCCCCGCGGTCCCCGAGGCGGACGGCGAGCGTCCGCTTCCCGGCCTCGGCGTCCGTGGGGATGTCGCGGATGTTGTTCGCCATGAGCAGGGCGCAGGCCAGCAGGCCGATCCCGACGGCGCCCGCGACCGCGGCCCAGGAGATCCGCCCGGCCTGGGTATACGTGGTGCCGAGGACCGCGACGAGCCCGAAGAAGGTGAAGACCGCGACCTCGCCGAGTCCGCGGTACCCGTACGGGTTCCGACCGCCCGTGTACCCCCAGGCGGCGACGACGGCGAAGGCCCCGACGCCGAGGAGCCACCACGCCTGCGAGGCGGCGCACAGCGCGAGCCCGAGGAGGCCCGCCACGGCGAAGGCCGCGAACGCCGCCCGCTTGACGGCGGACGGGCTCGCGGCGCCGGACCCGGTGAGGCGCAGGGGGCCGGCGCGGACGGCGTCGGTGCCTCGGATCCCGTCGGAGTAGTCGTTCGCGTAGTTCACCCCGACCTGCAGCGCGAGCGCCACGCCCGCGGCAAGGGCGGCACGGCCCACGTCCGCGGCCCCGAGGCCCGCCGCAGCCCCCGTGCCCACGGCGACCGGGGCGAGCGCTGCCGGCAGCGTGCGCAGCCTCGCGCCCTCGACCCACTCGGCGACCGTGGCCATGGCTCTCCTCTCGCGCGGGCGGTGTGAGGTTCCGGGTCCGTGCCCCGGCTGCCGGCTCAGCGCCCGGCGAGGATACCGGCGGCCAGCTCGGCCGCGGCGCGCCGGTCGACCTTGCCCGGTCCGCGGAGCGGGAGGTGCCCGACGACGACGAGCGCGCGCGGGGCGTGCGCGCGGCCGAGCGCCTCGGCGACCCGGCGCCGCACGTCGGCGAGCTCCGGGGTGGGCGCGCCCGGCGCCACGACCACGACCGCGGTCACCGACGCTCCCCACTCCTGGTCAGGGACGCCGACCACCACGACCTCGGCGATCCCCGGATGGGCCGCCAGCACGCGCTCCACCGGACCGGGATGCACCTTGACCCCGCCGGTGATGAGCACGTCGTCGGCGCGCCCCAGCACGCGGACGTGCCCGGCGTCGTCGACGGCGCCGAGGTCGGCCGTGCGCAGCCACCGCCGGCCCGCCCGCACCACGAAGCCCGCGGGGGCGCCGTCGCCCGCGCTCTCGGTGACGTCGGGTGCCGGGAGGAGGGCGCCGTCGTCGTCCAGGTAGCCCGTCGCGAGGGTAGGCCCGGAGATCTCCAGGTGATCGCCCACGGCGGCGACCCGCACGTCGTCGAGGGGCGCGCCGTCGTACACGCAACCACCGCCCGTCTCGGTCATGCCGTAGGTGGTGACGACGGCGATCCCGGCCGCGCGCGCGCGCCGCAGGAGGTCGGGGGGTGTCGCGGCGCCGCCGACGAGGACGGCGTCGAGACCGGCGAGTGCGGCGCTCGCGGGCGGGTGGGCGAGGGCCCGGGTGAGCTGGGTGGGCACGAGCGCCGTGTAGCGCCGGGCGCCGGAGGGCATCGCGGCGACGGCCGCGGCGAGGTGGGCCGCATCGAATCCGTCGGAGGTGTCCAGGAGGGTCGGGGGTCCGCCGCCGGCGACCACCGAGCGGACGAGCACCTGCCAGCCGGCGACGTGATGGATCGGCAGGGCCAGCAGCCAGCGGCCCGCGCCGCCGAGGCGGGCGTGGGTCGCGCGTGCCGAGGCGCCGAGGGCGGCGGCGGTCAGCGCGACGCGGCGCGGTGACCCGGTGGAGCCGGAGGTGCGCAGGACGACGGCGGTCCCCGGGGGGAGGGTGCGGGTGTTCCCGGCGGGGCGGCCCGAGGGGAGGCAGCCGACGGCGCGGTGCTGGTTGAGCGGCTGGTGCCGGCTGAGGGGCTGGCGCGGGTCGAGGGGCTCGACCGGTGGTCCGCCCGCGGACAGGACCCGCTCGACGGCCGCGAAGGCGGAGGCGACGGCGCCGGGACGGGTGCCGCCGACCAGCACCCGCGCGTCGCCGTCCTGCCTCACGGGCTCAGCGTAGGCGCGCCGTAGGGTGGGCCTGGCGGTCGGAGCATCGACCCATGTGGGAGAGGGGATCCGGGTGCGGGTGGGAACGCGCGGGCACCTGCTGGCGGCGATCGGGGTCGTGGGTTCGCTCGCCCTGGCGGGGTGCACCGGTGCCGGCGGTGGGGCCACGCCCGCCGAGACGGTGACCCCGACCGTGATCGCGTCGAAGACGTCGCCGCCGACGCCCGTCGTACCGACCACGTGGCCGCTGACCGGCGTGGAGGGCGAGGTCGCCACGCGGCCGGCCGTCGCCGTGAAGATCGAGAACACCTCGCAGGCCCGCCCCCAGACCGGGCTCGAGGGCGCGGACGTGGTGTGGGAGGAGATCGTCGAGTTCGGGGTGTCCCGGCTCGTGGCGGTCTACCACTCGACCCTGCCGGAGGAGGTCGGGCCCATCCGGTCCGTCCGGCCGATGGACGCCTCGATCGCGTCCCCGCTGCGCGGGCTCATCGCCTTCTCGGGCGGCCAGGACCCGATCCTCGCGGTCATGAGCGCCACCCCCCTCCAGCTGCTCAGCGAGGACGCGGGCGACGACGGCTTCTCCCGCGTGCGCACCCGCTCCGCCCCCCACAACGTCTACGGCTCGCTCACGGACTTCCTGGCCCAGGCCGACGCCGAGCACCAGGCGTCGCCGGGCGAGCAGTTCGCTTTCGCCCGGCGCGCGGGCGGGTCCGCGGCCGAGCGGCTCGGCGCCCCGGCCACGACGATCGCGCTCGACCTGGCCCCCGGCGTGGAGCCGAGCTGGGCGTGGGACGCCGCCGGCGGCCGGTGGTTGCGGTCCGAGGCCGCCGGGCCGGCCATGAGCGACTCCGCGGGTCAGCTCTCCGCGACGAACGTCGTGGTCATCGCCGTCCAGTCCTTCGACAGCGGCTTCGACGCCCAGGAGGGCGCGCCGGTGCCGGACCTTCGCCTCGTGGGATCCGGCGACGGGCTCCTCGCGACCGGCGGGACGGCCGTCACGGTGACGTGGACCAAGGCCGACCGCGACTCGCCCCTCGTGCTGACCGGGCCCGACGGCGCCGTCGCCACGCTCGCCCCGGGCAACACCTGGGTGGAGCTCGTGCCGCTGGGGACGGGGTCCTACACCGTCGACTGAGGCAGGCGCGTCCCGCAGCCCCTCCCCGCGCCGCCCTCAGCGGGCAAGAGGGGGTCAGTAGGCGTAGGGGAACGCGGACCAGTCGGGGTCGCGGCGCTCCAGGAAGGCGTCCCGGCCCTCGACCGCCTCGTCCGTCATGTAGGCAAGGCGCGTCGCCTCACCGGCGAAGACCTGCTGGCCGGCCAGGCCGTCGTCGGCCAGGTTGAAGGCGAACTTCAGCATCCGGATCGCCTGCGGCGACTTCGTCGCGACGATCCGCGCGTACTCCAGGGCGAGCGCCTCCACGTCGTCGTGGTCCGCGACCTCGTTGACGGCACCCCAGCGCTCGGCGTCCTCGGCGGAGTACTCGCGGGCGAGGAAGAAGATCTCCCGCGCGCGCTTCTGCCCCACCTGGCGGGCGAGGAGCGCGGAGCCGTACCCGCCGTCGAAGGACCCCACGTTGGCGTCCGTCTGCTTGAAGCGGGCGTGCTCCCGGCACGCGATGGACAGGTCCGCGACCACGTGGAGGGAGTGCCCGCCGCCGGCGGCCCACCCGTCGACGACGGCGATCACCACCTTGGGCATGGTGCGGATGAGTCGCTGCACCTCGAGGATGTGGAGCCGGCCGGCGCGGGCCGGGTCGATGGCGGCGGCGGTCTCGTGCTCCGGGGCGTCCGTGTACCGGTAGCCGTCGCGGCCGCGGATGCGCTGGTCGCCGCCGGAGCAGAAGGCCCAGCCACCGTCCTTGGGGCTCGGGCCGTTGCCGGTGAGGAGGACGGCGCCGACGTGCGGGTCATCCGGGCGTGGTCGAGCACGCGGTAGAGCTCGTCGACGGTGTGGGGGCGGAAGGCGTTGCGCACGTCGGGGCGGTCGAAGGCCACCCGCACGACGGGCAGGTCGCGCTCGCCGGCGGCGCCGACGTCGCCAGGGTCGACGACCCCCGGCCCGGCGAGGACGCGGACCACGCCACGGTGATACGTGACGTCCGTCAGGTCCTCGAAGCCGTCGACGGCGCGCCAGCGGGTGGGGTCGAAGGTCTCGGACACCGGGGCGGGGAGGTCGCTCACCCGCGCCAGGGTAGCCGCGGGTCGGGCTGCGCCTATCCTGACGGCGTGCTCGCCGCGCCGCTGACCGTCCCGCCCGCCGTGGCCTACGCGACCCCGCTCCGCGCCCGCTTCCGCGGCCTCACCACCCGCGACGGCCTCCTCCTCAAGGGCGACGCCGGCTGGGGCGAGTTCTCGCCCTTCTGGGACTACGGGCCCGGGGAGTCGGCCGCCTGGCTCGCGGCCGCCCTCGAAGCCGCCACCACCCCGTGGCCGGCGCCCCGCCGCGCCAGCATCCCGGTGAACGTCACGATCCCCGCGGTACCGCCGGACCGCGCCCACGCCCTCGTCCTCGCCTCCGGCGGCTGCACCACCGCGAAGGTCAAGGTCGCCGAGCCCGGCGCGGACCCCGCCGCCACCCTGGCCCAGGACCAGGCCCGCCTCGAGGCGGTGCGCGACGCCCTCGGCCCGCAGGGCCGGATCCGCATCGACCCCAACGCCGCGTGGGACCTCGACGACGCCCTGGCCCGCCTCCCGATCCTCGACCGGGCCGCCGGCGGCCTGGAGTACGCCGAGCAGCCCTGTGCGCGGGTCGAGGACCTCGCGGCGCTGCGCCGCCGCCAGCACGTGCCGATCGCGGCGGACGAGTCGATCCGCCGCGCCGAGGACCCGTTCGCGGTGGTCCGCGCGATGGCTGCCGACGTCGCCGTCCTCAAGGTCCAGCCCCTCGGCGGTGTGCGCTCCGCCCTGTTCCTCGCCGAGCGGCTGGGCCTCCCCGTGGTCGTCTCCTCCGCGCTGGAGACCTCCGTCGGGATCGCCGCCGGCCTCGCCCTCGCGGCCGCCCTGCCGGAGCTCCGGTACGCCTGCGGCCTGGCCACCGTGCACCTGCTCGAGCGGGACGCCGTCGACGAGCCCCTGCTCCCGGTCGACGGCGCCATCGCCGTCCGGCGCCCCGAGCCCAGCCCGGAGAGCCTCGGCGCGGTCCGGGCCGACGCCGCGACCTCCCGTCGCTGGTTCGCCCGGCTCGCCGAGGTGGGCGAGACCGGCTCGGGCGAGACCGGCTCGGGCGACACCGGCTCGGACAGCCCGTGACCGGACCGGAAGCGGCCTCGACCCTCGCGGCCCGCGCCGTCGTCCGGGGCCTGGCCGCTCAGGGCGTCCGCGACGTCGTCCTGTGCCCGGGTTCCCGCAGCGCCCCCCTCGCGTACGCGCTGCTGGCCGCGCACGAGGCCGGCTGGCTCCGCCTCCACGTCCGCGTCGACGAGCGCTCGGCGGGCTTCCTCGCGCTCGGCCTCACGTGCGGCGCGTGGGCCGAGGCAGAGGACGACGACGGCGACCGGGATCCCCGTGCGGCCCGCCCGGCGGCCGTGGTCACCACGTCCGGGACCGCCGTGGCGAACCTCCACCCGGCCGTCCTCGAGGCCGCGCACGCCGGGCGCCCCCTGATCGTCGTCAGCGCCGACCGCCCGCACGCGATGCGCGGGACCGGGGCCAACCAGACCACCGACCAGCCGGGCATCTTCGGCGGAGCGGTGCGGTGGTCGGCGGACCTCCCCGCGGACGCCGCCACCTCCGAGCGTGCGGTCGAGGCCGTTGTCGCGCGCGCCGTCGCCGCCGCGCGCGGCCTGCGCACCGCCGACCCCGGACCCGTCCACCTCAACGTGGCCCTGCGCGAGCCGCTCACCCCGGCCACGCCCTGGGTGCCCGGCGGTCTGCCGGACCCCCACCCCCGCATCGAACCCCGTGCGCCGGCCGCCGTCCTCCGCGCCGACGGCGTAGCCCTCCCGCGCGGCCCGCGGACGGTGGTCGTCGCCGGCGACGGCGCGGGCCCGGCCGCCCGCACGCTCGCCGAGCGCGCCGGCTGGCCGCTGCTGGCCGAGCCCACCTCCGGCGCGCGCTCGGGGCCGAGCGCCGTCGGCGCCTACCGACTCCTGCTCGACGTGCCCGAGCTCGCCGGCGCCGTCGAGCGCGTGGTCCTCCTCGGCCACCCCACCCTCTCGCGGCCGGTGAGCCGGCTCCTGGCCCGTGCCGACGTGGAGGTGGTCGTCGTCGCACCGGGCGGGGCCGGCTGGACCGATGTCGAAGGGGCGGCCTCCCGGGTGACCGGGGCCGTCCACCTCGAGGGCGACGGCGGACCCACCGCGGGCGAGCGCACCTGGCTCGGGCGGTGGCTGGTGGCCGACGGCGCGGCGCGCGCCGTGCTCGACGCGCACCTCGCCGCGGCGCCGCCGGACGGGCTCGCCGTCGCCCGGGCGGTCGCCGAGGCCACGGAGGCCGGCGCCGGCGGTGCCCGCACGCTCGTGGTGGGCGCCTCGAACCCGGTCCGCGACCTGGACCTCGCCACGTCGCCCCGGCCCACCACCGCGCGAATGGTGGCCAACCGCGGTCTCGCCGGGATCGACGGCACGCTCTCGACCGCGGCCGGGGTGGCCCTCGCGTCCGGAGCCCCGGTCCGCGCCCTCGTGGGCGACCTGACCTTCTTGCACGACGTCGGCGGGCTGGCCTGCGGGCCGCTGGAGGTCGAACCCGACCTCCAGGTGGTCGTGGTGAACGACGACGGCGGCGGGATCTTCGCCACGCTCGAGCACGGGGCGCCGGAGCGTGCCGGGACGTTCGAGCGCGTCTTCGGCACGCCCCAGGGCGTGGACCTTGCTGCCCTCTGCGCAGGCTTCGGGGTCCCGCACCAGCGGGTGACGGACCTCGACGGCCTGCGAGCGGTCCTGGCCCGTCCGGTCCGTGGCCGCAGCATCGTGGAGGTTCCGGTGGACCGGGCGGGTCTGCGCGCACGGCGCGAGAGCGTGCGGACGGGTGTCCGCGACGCCGTCCGCGCCACCCTCGGGTGGACCGACCCCGGACTCCGACCCTGATCCCACCCAGCAGACTCTCAGGAACCCTCCAGCCTCCCGCCAGGTCGATGCGGTGTGATGAAGGAGTTCCAGCACCCACGGAGGCTTCGATGTCCGAACCGATCGTCCCGACCAGCACCCCCAGCACCTCGGGGGACCCCCACCCGGCCGGCCAGGGTGGGGGACCGATCGAGCAGCCGACGCTGGGCATGCCGGTGGTGGGCATGCCGGTGATGGGCGAGGCGCCCACGGCGCCCGTGCCGCCCGCTCAGCCCCTCCCGCCTACCTTCGCCCCGCCCGGTGGGGCCGTCCACGGGCACAACGGATCGCCGGCGCCCGACGCGGCGCCCAACCCCTACGCCGTGCGGCCGCCCCACGGCGCCCCCGGCGCGTCCGGCCCCGGCCAGGCGGCGCCCTATCCCGCGGCCTATCCGGCGCCGTCGTTCGCAGCCGCCTCGGCGGACCGGCCCGGCTCGCCCGCCGCCGACCACACCGGGGCCGGCTCGCTGTGGCAGGAGCTCCCCGCCGGCGGTCCCGGTGGGGCGCACGTCACCCGGACCGCCGGTCGACGGCGCGGTCCGGGCTGGCCGGGGGTCGCGGTCGCGGCTGTCGTCGCCGCGGTCGTCGCGAGCCTCGCGACCGCGGGGCTGACCGGCGCGTTCTCCCCCGACGCCGGCGGGTCGGGGACGTACTCGGCGCTGGGTCGGGAGCAGATCTCCATCCCGGTCGCCGGCAGCACGGCGGACAACCCCGACTGGCAGGTGGTCGCCGCGGCGGTCCGGGACAGCGTGGTCGCGATCACCGTGAAGACCTCCGCGGGCGAGGGTGAGGGCTCCGGGGTGATCATCAGTTCCGACGGCGAGATCCTCACCAACCACCACGTGGTCTCCGGGGGTGACACCGGGTCCATCACCGTCGCCCTCGCGGACGGCCGGCTCTACGCCGCGAAGATCGTCGGCACGGACCCCACGACCGACATCGCCGTGATCCGGCTCGTCGATCCTCCGGACGACCTCGCCGTGGCCACCCTGGGCGACTCGGACAACGCCCTCGTGGGTGCCGCCGTGATGGCGGTCGGGAACCCGCTCGGCCTCGACACGACCGTCACGACGGGCATCATCTCGGCCGTCGACCGGCCGGTCAGCACCCAGGAGCAGACCTCGGGCTCGCTGGTGGTGACGAACGCGATCCAGGTCGACGCGGCGATCAACCCCGGCAACTCGGGCGGTCCGCTCTTCAACTCCTCAGGCGAGGTCATCGGGATCACGTCGTCGATCGCGACGCTCTCCTCCGGCTCGACCTCGGGGAGCATCGGCCTCGGGTTCGCCATCCCGATCAACCAGGCGACGCTCATCGCCGACCAGCTGATCGAGTCCGGCACGGCGGAGCACGCCTACCTGGGCGTCTCCCTGAGCGACGGCACGGCCACCGCCGACGGCACCACCCGCCAGGGCGCGCTCGTCGAGACGGTCTCCGCCGGCACACCGGCCGAGGACGCCGGCATCCAGGAGGGCGACGTCATCGTCGGCATCGACGGCAAGGCTGTCGCCGGGGCCGAGTCGCTCACCGGCTACGTCCGGCAGTACGCGAGCGGGGACGAGGTCACCCTCACCGTGGTCAGGGACGGCAACGCGATCGACGTGACCGCCGTGCTCGCCACGAAGCCCGTCGAGGACACGACGAGCGGCCAGGGCAACGCCCCGCAGGACCCCTTCGGCAAGTAGCCGGTCGGCCGGTGGCCCCGGTCGTCAGCGAGCCGGTGCGCCGGCGCCCAGGGCGCCGCGCATCGGCTCGAGCTTCGCCTCGGACTCGGCGAGCTCGTCCGCCGGGTCCGAGGCGGCGACGATGCCGCAGCCCGCGAACAGGCGGAGCCGCCGCGGGTCCGTGGCGTCGATCTCGGCCGAGCGCAGGGCGATGCCCCACTCGCCGTCGCCGTCGGCCCCGAGCCAGCCCACCGGCCCGGCGTAGCGGGCGCGGTCCATCCCCTCGATCTCGCGGATGAGGTCGCGGGCGGCCTCCGTCGGCGTGCCGCAGACGGCGGCCGTCGGGTGCAGCGCCGCGGCCAGCGCGAGGCTCGACGGCGGCCGGTCGCCGCCGCCCGGGGCTCCGTCGGACCTCCGCGCGAGCACCCCGGTCACGTCCGAGGCGAGGTGCAGGACGTTCGGCAGGTGGAGCACGAAGGGGACGTCGGGCACGTTCGTCGAGCTGCAGAACGGCCCGAGCGCGGCGGCGACGCTGGCCACCGCGTACTCGTGCTCCTCGAGGTCCTTGGAGGAGTGGGCGAGGATCGCGGCGTGGGCGACGTCGGCGTCGTCGTCTCCCGTGCGCTGGATGGTCCCCGCCAGCACCCGCGAGGTGACCAGGCCCTTCTCGGACCGCACGAGCAGCTCCGGGGTGGCCCCGACCATGCCGTCGACGCTGAACGTCCAGCAGGTGGGGTAGGTGACGCCGAGGCGGCCGAGGAGCCACCGCGGGTCGATCGGCTCCTCCGTGACCGCCTCCAGGTCGCGGGCGAGCACCACCTTCTCCAGCCGGCCGGCGCGGATCGCTGCGATTCCGCGGGCGACGGCGGCGGACCACTCCTGGGCGGACAGGGCGCCGTCGGCGTAGCGCACCTCGCCCGGCGGCCGGACGGCCTCCCGCTCGCGCAGGACGCGGCCGAGCGGCGGGGGAGCGCCGAGGCGGGCCCCGGTCTCGATCGTGGTGAGCCAGGCCCGGGAGCCACGGCGCCCGACCACCACCCGCGGGACCACGAGGACACCGCCCGCGGGGGCGTCGTCGTCGAACGCGAACGAGCCGAAGGCCACGGGTCCCGTCCCGGGCAGGCCCACCTCGTCCCGCACGACGGCGTGGGCGAGGAGCTCCGACCACGCGGCCTCGGCGTCGGCGAAGCGTCCGGGACCACTCACGGGGACTCGCGCGGCCTCGCCCCACCCGACCAGGCCGTCCCCGCGCCGCACCCAGGCCAGCGGCGTGTCCGACGGCAGGAGGTCGAGGAGGCCGGTCCCGGGCGGGAGCGCGTCGAGGGCGACCGTGCGGACCACCAGGGGGGCGGGCAGCGCCGGGGTGGACGGCGCGCCCGCGCCGCGGGGGGCGGTCGAGGGGGAGGCGGGGTTCATCGGGACCAGGGTAAGTCGTGCGGGCGACCCTCAGCGGGTGCCGGCCGTCACACCCCGTGCCCGACCTGCCAGAATGGCCGGCGTGTCCCGCGCCTCCCTCGACAAGCAGCCCCGCGCCGTCGCCGGCATGTTCGACGACGTCGCGGCGCGCTACGACCTGACGAACGACGTGCTGTCGATGGGGCAGGACCGCCTCTGGCGAGGTGCGACCCGGCGCGCGGTCGCCGCGATGCCGGGGGAGCGGGTGCTCGACCTCGCGGCCGGCACGGGGACCTCGAGCGAGGAGTTCGCCGCCGCGGGGGCCGACGTCGTCCCGTGCGACTTCTCCATCGGCATGGTCCGCGTGGGCAAGGCGCGCCGGCCCGACCTCGCGTTCGTGGCCGGCGACGCCACGCGCCTTCCGTTCGCCGACGAGAGCTTCGACGCGGTGACGATCTCCTTCGGGCTGCGGAACGTCGTCGACCCGGAGGAGGGCCTGCGGGAGATGCTGCGCGTGACCCGGCCCGGCGGGCGGATCGTCGTGTGCGAGTTCTCGACCCCGCCGTGGGCCCCGTGGCGGGCCACCTACGCGTGGTACCTCGCGAACGTCCTGCCCCGCATGGCCCGGTTCGTGTCCTCCAACACCGAGGCGTACTCCTACCTCGCGGAGTCCATCGCCGACTGGCCGGACCAGGCCGGGCTCGCCGCGATGATGCAGCGGGCCGGGTGGCGGTCGGTGGCCTACCGGGACCTCTCGGGCGGTGTCGTGGCCCTGCACCGGGGACGCCGCCCCGGTCGAGATGCGCGAGGTTAGGTGAGCCTAACGAGACACCCCGTCGGGGCGTTTGTAGACTCCCCGGCACAGGGCGACCCCCGAGCAACCAATGATGATGAGGCGATGTGGCAGGCCAGCGCAGCGCGTCGGACGACGCTGACGTCATCGTCGTCGGCGCCGGACCTGCCGGAGCCGCCACTGCCCACTATCTCGCCGCCACCGGCCTCGAGGTCCTCCTCCTCGAGAAGGCCACCTTCCCCCGCGACAAGGTCTGCGGCGACGGACTGACCCCCCGCGCGGTCCGCGAGCTCATCGCGATGGGCGTGCCCATCCGTGAGGAGGACGGGTGGATCCGCAACCGCGGCCTGCGCGTCATCGGCGGCGGTCACCGGCTCCAGCTCGAGTGGCCCGAGCTGGCTGCCTATCCGAGCTATGGCCTCGCCCGCAGCCGCATGGACCTCGACGCCACGCTCGCCTTCCATGCCCGCCGCACGGGTGCCAAGCTCCTCGAGGGCCAGAACGTCACGGGCCCCGTCGTCGACGAGCGCTCCGGCCGGATCGTCGGGGTCCGAGCCCGGCAGGTCGACCCCTCGGGTCGCCGGATCCCGGGCGAGCAGGGCGAGGAGCGCACCTTCCGGGCCCCCGTCGTCGTCGCGGCCGACGGCGTCTCCTCCCGCATCGCCACCGCCATGGGCATCACCAAGCGCGATGACCGCCCCATGGGCGTCGCGGTGCGCACGTACTTCCGCACCCCGCGCCACGACGACGAGTGGATGGAGTCCCACCTCGAGCTGTGGGACGGCGCCCCGGGGCGGTCCAACCTCCTCCCGGGCTACGGCTGGATCTTCGCCCTCGGCGACGGGACGGCGAACGTCGGCCTGGGCAGCGTGAGCTCGACGGCCAAGGCCACCCGGCTGGACTACAAGGACCTCTTCGCCCGGTGGATGGCGCAACGCCCCGGCGGAGTGGGAGTTCACCCCGGAGAACCAGGTGGGCGAGCTCCGCGGAGCGGCGTTGCCCATGGCGTTCAACCGCACCCCCCACTACCGCAAGGGCCTGCTGCTCGTCGGCGACGCCGGCGGCATGGTCTCCCCGTTCAACGGCGAGGGCATCGCCTACGGCATGCAGGCGGGCCGGGTCGCGGCGGACGTGGTCTCCCAGGCCCTCGCCCGCACCAGCAACTACGGTCGCGAGAAGGCGCTGCGCACCTACGCCGTGCGGATGCGGGAGGACCTCGGCGGGTACTACACGCTCGGCCGGTACTTCGTGAGGCTGATCGAGCACCCCGAGGTGATGCGCATCTGCACCCGGTACGGTCTGCCTCGTCCCACACTCATGCGCTTCACGATGAAGCTCCTCTCGGACTGCTACGACCCCCGCGGCGGCGACACGATGGACCGCGTCATCACCGCGCTCACCAAGGTGGTGCCGTCTTCATGACCAACCCGTACACCCCGATCCTCGTCATGATGGGCGTCGCGGCGGTGATGGCCCTGGGCGGCGTCGGCGCGAGCGCGATCATCGGGCCCAAGCGCTACAACCGGGCCAAGCTCGACGCCTACGAGTGCGGCATCGAGCCCACGCCGCACGCGATCGGCGGCGGCGCTTCCCGATCAAGTACTACCTCGTCGCGATGACCTTCATCATCTTCGACATCGAGGTGGTCTTCCTCTACCCGTGGGCGGTCGCCTTCTCCGAGCTGCGAGCTGTTCGGCCTCATCGCGATGCTCTGACCTTCATCGTCCTGATCACGGTGCCCTTCATCTACGAGTGGCGCCGCGGCGGATTCGACTGGCCTGAGAGTGAATCCCGCATGGGATCTGGAGGAGAAGCGCTCCCGCAGCCTTCGGCTTGGCGACGGTCGAAGGTCTCGTCGGGTACTTCCGCAGGCGTCGCTCTGGCCGGTGACGTTCGGGCTGGCGTGCTGCGCCATCGAGATGATGGCCACCGGCGCCCCGCGCTTCGACATCTCGCGCTTCGGGATCGGAGGTCTTCCGCGCGTCCCCGCGCCAGGCCGATCTCATGATCGTCGCGGGCCGGGTGAGCCAGAAGATGGCGCCCATCATCCGTCAGGTCTACGACCAGATGGCCGAGCCCAAGTGGGTGCTCTCGATGGGCGTGTGCGCCTCCTCGGGCGGCATGTTCAACAACTACGCGATCGTCCAGGGCGTCGACCACATCCTCCCCGTCGACATCTACCTGCCCGGTTGCCCGCCGCGCCCGGAGATGCTCATCAACGCGATCCTCGAGCTCCACCAGCAGATCGCGAGACCTCGCCCCTGGGCGTGAACCGGAAGGCAGCGGCGCGCGCGGCCGAGGAGGCGGCCCTGGCCGCCATGCCCACCCACGGGATGAAGGGTCTCCTCGCGTGAGCGCGGACGAGCCGACGACGGCGCCGGCCACCGGCGCCGAGCTCGCGACGGCGGCACCCGGTCCCCGGGCGGGCGCCGGACCCGAGGTGCTGGGCACCCGGACGGGCATGTTCGGTGTCCACGGGTCGGGCGACACCTCCGGGTTCGGCGGCCTCGTCCGCACGGTCACGACGGCACCCCCCGCAGCGCGCCCCTATGGGGAGCTGGCTCGACGACGTCGTCGACCTGCTCGCGGAGGTGCTCGAGGAGCAGGACCTCCCGTTCGCGGACGCGATCGAGCGCGTCGTCGTCGACCGCGGTGAGCTCACGCTCTTCGTCGCGCCGCGAGCACCTGGTGCGACGTCGTCCGCGCGCTGCGGGACGACCAGGACCTGCGCTTCGAACTCAGCCTCGGCGTCTCGGGGTCGCACTACCCGAACGACGCCGGTCGCGAGCTCCACGCCGTCTACCACCTCATGTCCATCACCCACGGGCGATCGCTCCGGCTCGAGGTCACGGCGCCCGACGCCGACCCCCACATCCCCTCGACGGTCGGGGTCTACCCGACGCAACGACTGGCACGAGCGCGAGACGTGGGACTTCTTCGGCATCGTCTTCGACGGTCACCCCTCGCTCGCGCGCATCGCGATGCCCGACGACTGGCTGGGGCACCCGCAGCGCAAGGACTACCCGCTCGGCGGCATCCCGGTGGAGTACAAGGGCGCCACCGTGCCGCCCGGCGGACGAGCGGAGGTCGTACAGCTGATGGCAGGTCGAACAGCGCGGACCTCCGCGCCGCGCCCGGCACCGGCCGCGGGGACGGAGGGCCAGGGACCCACCGAGTTCACCGCCGTCGGCGGCGACTGGGCGGACATCGCTGCCGAGGCCGAGGCCCTCGGCGAGGAGCGCATCGTCGTCAACATGGGTCCGCAGCACCCGTCCACGCACGGTGTGCTCCGACTCATCCTCGAGATCGACGGCGAGACGGTGACGGAGGCGCGGGCCGGCGTCGGCTACCTCCACACCGGCATCGAGAAGAACATGGAGTTCCGCACCTGGACCCAGGGCGTGACCTTCTGCACCCGGATGGACTACGTCGCGCCCATCTTCCAGGAGGTCGCGTACTGCCTGGCCGTGGAGAAGCTGCTCGGCATCACGGACCAGATCCCGGAGCGCGCCACCCTCATCCGCGTGCTGATGATGGAGCTCAACCGGATCTCCTCGCACCTGGTGGCGGTCGGAACCGGCGGCAACGAGCTCGGCGCGACCACGATCATGACGATCAGCTTCCGCGAGCGCGAGGAGATCCTGCGGGTCTTCGAGCGGGTCACGGGCCTGCGGATGAACCACGCCTACATCCGCCCCGGCGGGGTCGCCCAGGACCTGCCGCCCGGCACGATCGAGATGATCCGGGAGAAGCTCCCCGTGATCGCCAAGGGCATCGGCGAGCTCGAGGACCTCATGCTGGCGAACCCGATCTTCAAGGGCCGCATGGTGGGCGTCGGGCTACCTCCCCCTGGCCGCGCGCCATGGCCCTCGGGGTCACCGGGCCGGTGCTCCGCTCGGCCGGCCTGCCGTTCGACCTGCGCAAGGCGCAGCCGTACTGCGGGTACGAGCACTTACGACTTCGACGTCCCCACCACCACCGAGTCCGACTCCTACAGCCGCGGTCGTCCTGCGCATGGAGGAGTCTCGAGTCGATCCGGATCGTCTCCCAGGTGCTGGACCGGCTCGAGGCTCTCGGCCCGGCACCGGTCATGGTCGCCGACAAGAAGATCGCCTGGCCCGCGCAGCTCTCCGTCGGCACGGACGGGCAGGGCAACTCGCTCGAGCACATCCGGCAGATCATGGGCACCTCGATGGAGGCCCTGATCCACCACTTCAAGCTCGTCACCGAGGGCTTCCGCGTCCCGGCCGGCCAGGTCTTCCAGACCATCGAGCACCCGCGCGGCGTCATCGGCGTGCACCTCGTCTCCGACGGCGGCACGCGCCCGTACCGGGCGCACTTCCGCGACCCGTCCTTCACGAACCTGCAGGCCCTGTCGATGATGTGCGAGGGAGGCCAGGTGGCCGACGTCGTGGTCGCCGTCGCCTCGATCGACCCCGTCCTGGGAGGTGTCGACCGGTGACCGAGTCCACCTACGACGCCGCGACGTACGCCCGGCTCCGCGGCGACGCGGAGCGGATCGTCGCGCGCTACCCGCGTGGCACGCTCGGCGCTGCTGCCGATGCTCCACCTCGTGCAGTCGGAGGACTGCTTCGTGAGCCCCCGGGGCATCGCGCTGTGCGCCGACGTGCTCGGCCTGACGACGGCGGAAGTGTCCGCGGTCGCCACGTTCTACACCCAGTACAAGCGCCGCCCGAACGGCGACTACACGGTCGGCGTCTGCACGAACACCCTGTGCGCGGTGATGGGCGGCGACGAGATCTACGCGCGGCTGTCCGAGCACCTCGGCATCGGTCACGACGAGACCACCGACGACGGCGCGATCACCCTCGAGCGCGTCGAGTGCAACGCGGCCTGCGACTACGCGCCCGTGGTGATGGTCAACTGGGAGTTCTTCGACAACCAGACCCCGGGCAGCGCCGTCGACGTCGTCGACCGACTGCGCGCGGGCGAGGACGTCGCGCCGACGCGCGGTGCCGCCAAGGTCTGCACGTTCACGGAGGTCTCACGGGTGCTCGCGGGCTTCACCGACGGCCGCGCCGGCGAAGGCGTGGGGGCGGGGCCGGCGACCCTCGAGGGCCTGCGGATCGCCCGCGAGCGCGGCTGGTCCGCCCCGGAGTTCCCGGCGACGACGGCGCCCGAGCCGGCGCCGAGGCCCGCTTCGGCCCGCGGGACGTCCGCCCGGACGGCGTCCCCCCGGACGACCTCCGCGCCGACGACCTCCCCGCGGACGACGGCGGCGCCCGCCCCGACGGAGGGGACGACGCCGACGCGCACCACGGCCCCCCGCACCCCGGCCACCCGTACCCGGCCACCCGCGTCGGCCACCCGTACGCCGCGCGCCGCAGGGGCCAAGGCGGCCGCGGCCACGCCACCCGACGTGGGACCGGCCGCCGATCCGGCGACGCCGCCCGCCCGGACGGCGCGGACGGCGCGTCCGACCACGGCGAAGGCCGCGGAGCCGGCCACCGGACCGACCGCGGGGTCCCCGGCCCCCGCGACGGCACCCCGGGCGCGCCGAGTTCCCGCGAAGGCGACCCCGGCTCCGGCCGAGCCCGCCACCCCGGCGGCCGAGTCGTCGCCGGCGCCCGAGGCACCGCAGGCGGCCACCCCGGTGGCGCGCAGGCCCGCCGCGCGCAGGCCCGCCGCGACGAAGGCGACCGCGGCGCCCGTGACCCCGAGCCCGTGACCCCGACGTCCGCGACGCCGGCGCCCGAGGCGTCGGCCGAGGCGGGGGAGGCTGACCGGTGACCACGCTCGCCCCGATCCTGACCAACACGCTCGACGCCGAGCGGTCCTGGACCCTGGCCACCTACCGCGCCAACGGCGGCTACGAGGGGCTCCGGCTGGCGCTGGCCCAGGAGCCCGCTGCGATCGTCGACACCGTCAAGGCCTCCGGGCTGCGCGGACGCGGCGGCGCCGGCTTCCCGACCGGCCTGAAGTGGTCCTTCCTGCCCAAGCCCGACGGCGGCCCCCGCTACCTCGTGGTCAACGCCGACGAGTCCGAGCCGGGCACGTGCAAGGACGTCCCGCTCATGATCGGCGAACCCGCACGCGCTCATCGAGGGCGTCGTCATCACCTCCTACGCCATCGGCTGCCACCACGCCTTCATCTACCTCCGCGGCGAGGTCGTGCACGTCTACCGGCGCCTGCTGGCCGCCGTCGAGGAGGCGCGCGCGGCCGGGCTCGTCGGGACGAACGTGGCCGGGAGCGGGTTCGACCTCGAGATCACGGTGCACGCGGGCGCGGGCGCGTACATCTGTGGCGAGGAGACGGCCCTGCTCGACTCGCTCGAGGGGCGCCGCGGACAGCCGCGGCTCAAGCCGCCGTTCCCCGCCGTCGCGGGTCTCTACGCCCGGCCGACCGTCGTCAACAACGTGGAGAGCATCGCCTCCGTCCCCTCGATCGTGCGGGCGCGGCGCGGACTGGTTCACCTCCATGGGCACCGCGCGCTCCACCGGCTTCGGGTTCTTCTCGCTCTCCGGTCACGTCACGCGGCCCGGCCAGTACGAGGCCCCGCTCGGCATCACGCTGCGCGAGCTCCTCGACATGGCGGGCGGCATCCGAGCCGGCCACGAGCTGAAGTTCTGGACGCCCGGCGGCTCCTCGACGCCGATCCTCACCGCGGAGCACCTCGACGTGCCCCTGGACTACGAGGCCGTGGCCGGGGCCGGGTCGATGCTCGCGCACGCGGGCGCTGCAGGTGTTCGACGAGACCACGTCGGTGGTCCGGTGCGTCACCCGGTGGATCGACTTCTACGCGCACGAGTCCTGCGGCAAGTGCACGCCGTGCCGCGAGGGGACCTACTGGCTCAAGCAGGTGCTCCACCGGCTCGAGGCGGGCAAGGGCACCGAGGGCGACGTCGACCTCCTCCTCGGACGTCGCGTCGAACATCCTCGGCCGGTCCTTCTGCGCGCTCGGCGACGCCGCGGCGACGCCGGTGAGCAGCGCGATCAAGCACTTCCGGAGCGAGTTCGAGGCGGGCATGCACACGCCGGCCTGGGAGCTCTTCCCGTACGCGGCCTCGGCCGTCTTCGCAGAGGGGGAGCGATGACCGTCACCGGCCCGAGCGCCGCGCCGGCGGGGGAGGCCGTCCCGGTCGAGCTCGTCACCTGCACGATCGACGGCACCGAGGTCCAGGTGCCGAGGGGCACGCTCGTCATCCGGGCCGCCGAGCAGGTCGGGATCGAGATCCCGCGCTTCTGCGACCACCCGCTGCTCGCCCCGGCCGGGGCGTGCCGCCAGTGCCTGGTCGACGTCGCGACGCCGGGCCCGACGGCACGTTGCGGCCCATGCCGAAGCCGCAGGCCTCCTGCACCATGGAGGTGACGCCGGGCATGGTGGTGGCGACGCAGGCCACGTCGCCGGTCGCCGACAAGGCCCAGCAGGGCGTCATGGAGTTCCTGCTCATCAACCACCCGCTCGACTGCCCGGTGTGCGACAAGGGCGGCGAGTGCCCCCTGCAGAACCAGGCGATGAGCAACGGCCGCTCGACCAGCCGGTTCATCGACGTCAAGCGCACCTTCCCCAAGCCGATCAAGATCTCCACGCAGATCCTGCTCGACCGCGACCGGTGCATCCTGTGCCAGCGGTGCACCCGGTTCTCGAAGCAGATCGCCGGTGACCCCTTCATCGACCTGCAGATGCGCGGGGCGCGCCAGCAGATCGGCGTCTTCGACGAGGGCGTGCTCGGCTACGGCGGCGACCCGGTGGTCGAGGACGACGTCGTCGGCCCCGGCGGAGAGCCGGGTACCGCGGCCGGGCTGCGCGGCGGTCCGCACGGCGAGGCGACCCTCGACTCCTCGGGCCGCCCGTTCGCCAGCTACTTCTCCGGGAACACGATCCAGATCTGCCCGGTCGGCGCGCTCACCTCGGCCGCCTACCGCTTCCGGTCGCGGCCGTTCGACCTGGTCTCGACGCCGTCGGTCGCCGAGCACGACGCCTGCGGGAGCGCCCTGCGCATCGACCACCGCCGCGGCGTCGTCCTGCGCCGCCTGGCCGGCGACGACCCCGCCGTCAACGAGGAGTGGATCACCGACAAGGACCGCTTCGCCTTCGCGTGGCAGAGCTGCGGCGGACCGGCCGGCTCAGCCCCTGGTGCGCGACGCCGAGACGGGCGAGCTCGTCCCCGCGAGCTGGTCCGAGGCGCTCGACGCGCCGCGACGGGGCTGCGCGCGGCCGCGGCTGCGGGCGGGGTCGGGCTGCTGCCGGGTGGTCGGCTCACGCTCGAGGACGCCTACGCGTGGTCGAAGTTCGCCCGCGTCGTCCTGGGGACGAACGACATCGACTTCCGTGCGCGCGAGCACTCCGCCGAGGAGGCGGACTTCCTCGCCGCCCGGGTGGCCGGTGCTCGCGATGGACGTGACCTTCGCCGACCTGGAGCGCGCGCCCGCTCGTCCTCCTCGTGGGCCTCGAGCCCGAGGACGAGGCCGGGGCGATCTTCCTCCGGCTGCGCAAGGGCGTGCTCGCCGGGCGCGTGCAGGTGGTCACCGTGGCGCCGCTGACCTCCCGTGGCTCGGCCAAGCTGCGCGCCGAGCTCGTGGCCGCCGCCCCGGGCACCGAGGCCGAGGTCCTCGACGCGATCACGCCGCGCACGGGCGCCCCGACCGGTGACCCCGTGGTCGACCAGCTCGCCGCGATCGCCGGGCGGCTGGCGACGCCGGGCGCCGTCATCCTGGTCGGCGAGCGGCTCGCCGCCGTCCCGGGGGCGCTGAGCGCGCTCGAGCGGCTGGTCGCCCGGTCGGGTGCCCGGCTGGCGTGGATGCCGCGCCGGGCCGGTGACCGGGGCGCCGTCGAGGTCGGGGCCCTGCCGAACCTGCTCCCCGGTGGACGGCCCGTGGCCGACCCCGCCGCGCGGGTCGACGTCGCGACGGTGTGGGGCGTCGAGTCCCTGCCGGCCACCGCCGGCCGGGACGTCGCGGGGATGGTGGCGGCCGCCGCCGCGGGGCACCTGGGTGGGCTCGTGGTCGGCGGCGTCGACCTCGACGACCTCCCCGACCCGGCCGCCGCCGAGGAGGCGCTGCGCGCCGTGGGCTTCGTGGTGCAGCTCGAGGTCCGCAGCTCGGCCGTCACCGCGTTCGCCGACGTCGTCCTCCCCGTGGCGCCGCCGGTGGAGAAGCCGGGGACCTTCCTCACCTGGGAGGGGCGCCCACGCCCGTTCCCGCAGGTCCTCACGTCGCGGGCACTCTCCGACTCACGCGTCCTGGACGCCCTCGCGGACGAGCTCGGTGTCCCGCTCGGTCTGCGCACCCTGGACGCGATCCACGCCGAGATGTCCGAGCTGTCGGGATGGCGCGGTGCCCGCGTAGCGGCCCCCGACGCCGGCGCCGCCGGACCCGCCGCGCCCGAGCCGGGCCAGGCCGTTCTCGCGACGTGGCGCCTGGTCCTCGACTCCGGACGAGGCCAGGACGGCGAACCGCACCTGGCCGGGACGGCGCACCGCGCCGTCGCGTTGCTGTCCGCCGCCACGGCGGCCGCCGCCGGGGTCACGCCGGGTGGCCGGGTGACCGTGACCGGACCGGCCGGGGGGATCACCCTACCCGTGGCCGTCACGGACATGCCGGACCACGTGGTCTGGGTCCCGCAGCGCTCGCCCGGGAGCTGGGTGCACCGCGGGCTCGGCGTGGGTGCCGGCGCCGTCGTCACCCTGACCGGCGCGACGGCGGAGGTGGCCCGATGAACGCGCTCGCCCTGCCGGCGGCCGCCGGCGTCGCCGCGGACTTCAGCCAGGACAACGGCTGGGTGTGGCTGGGCAAGTCGGTCGCGATCCTCGTCTTCCTGCTGGTGTCGGTGCTCCTGGCGATCTGGGTCGAGCGGCGGATCATCGCGCGGATGCAGACCCGGCCCGGGCCCAACGTGCACGGGCCCGTTCGGACTCCTGCAGTCGCTCGCCGACGCGATGAAGCTCCTGTTCAAGGAGGACATCACGGTCAAGCGCCGCGGACAAGATCATCTACATCTTCGCCCCGATGATCGCGGTCTTCGCGTCGCTGCTCGTCTTCGCCGTCATCCCGATCGGGCCGGCCGTCCAGCTGCCCTTCTCGGACGATCGTGACCCCGCTGCAGCTGACCGACTTCCCGGTCGCGGTGCTCTACATCCTCGCCGTGACGACGCGTCGGCGTGTACGGGATCGTCCTCGGCGGCTGGGCGTCCGGCTCGACGTACCCGCTGCTGGGCGTCGGTCCGCTCGACGGCGCAGGTCATCTCCTACGAGCTCGCGATGGGCCTGTCGCTGGTCACCGTGTTCATCGTGGCCGGGTCCATGTCGACGTCGCAGATCGTCGACTCCCAGCAGCAGCTGTGGTGGGGCGTCGCCCTGATCCCGGCGTTCGTCCGTCTACGTGATCTCGATGGTCGGCGAGACGAACCGCGCTGCCGTTCGACCTCCCCGAGGCCGAGGGCGAGCTCGTCGCCGGCTACCATCACCGAGTACTCGTCGATGAAGTTCGCCTGGTTCTTCCTCGCCGAGTACATCAACATGATCAACGTCTCGGCGGTGGCGACCACGCTGTTCCTCGGCGGGTGGCGCGCCCCCTGGCCGATCTCGGCGATCAACGACGGGATGTTCAACGACGGGCTGGTGGCCCCTCCTCTGGTTCATCGCCAAGGTGTGGCTGCTCATGTTCTTCTTCGTCTGGGTGCGCGGCACGCTGCTTCGGCTGCGGTACGACCAGTTCATGAAGCTTCGGCTGGAAGGTCCTCATCCCCGTCGCGCTCGGCTGGGTCGTCGCGGTCGCGGTGGTGCAGGGGGTGCGGCAGTTCGCCGACCTCGACCTGCGGACCACGCTCATCGGCCTCGCCGTCGTGTTCGCCGTCATCACGGCCCTCACCTTCGTCTGGCCCAGCAAGGACAAGGGCGCCCCCGAGTCCGGGCCGCCGGCAGGTGCGAAGGGCGGCACGGCGAAGCGAGCCGAGGAGGAGCCGTTCGACGCCTTCGCCGGCGGCTTCCCGGTCCCGCCGATGCCCGGCCAGACGCTGCCGCCGTCGCCCCGGCGGGCCAGGCACGGTCTCGGCGGACTCCCGAGGCCGGCACGACGAGGGCTGGTACGACGACGGCGGATACGAAGAACCAGGGCACGGCGACCACCAGACCGGTCCCGCCGACGAGAGGGGCACCGATGACCGAGCCCACACCACCGAAGCAGCTGCCGGGCGCGCCCCCGGAGAAGAGCGCGCTCGCGGAGGCGCTCGCGCCCGTCGCCGGGTTCGGGGTCACGTTCTCCTCGATGTTCCGTCCCGACGTCACGGAGCAGTACCCGTTCGAGAAGGTGCCGACCCAGCCGCGCTACCACGGTCGGCACCAGCTCAACCGGTACGCGGACGGCCTCGAGAAGTGCATCGGCTGCGAGCTGTGCGCCTGGGCCTGCCCGGCCGACGCGATCCTGGTCGAGGCCGGCGACAACACGGCCGACGCCCAGTTCTCCCCGGGAGAGCGGTACGGGCGCGTCTACCAGATCAACTACCTGCGCTGCATCTTCTGCGGACTCTGCATCGAGGCCTGCCCTACCCGGGCACTCACCATGACGAACGAGTACGAGCTGGCCGGGCCCACCCGGGACGGGCTGATCTACGAGAAGGCCGACCTGCTCGCGCCGCTCGAGCCGGGCATGCTCGCCGCGCCCCACCCGATGGTGGAGGGCACGACGGACGACGACTACTACCGCGGCGAGGTGACCGGGACCGACCCAGGGCCAGGTCGACTGGGTCCGCGAGAAGCGCCCCGACGAGCCCTCTCTCGACGCCGCCGCCGGGCAGGTCCTGCCCGGGCGCACCGCACCCGGTGAGGGGGCCCCGGCATGACTCCCGCAGCCCTCGGCGCCGCCCTCGCCCTGCCCGCCGTCCTCGACCCGGCCGCGGGCACCGTGTCCACCGGGGAGGCGGTGCTGTTCTGGACGGTCGCGCCCCTCATGGTCCTCGGTGCCCTCGGCCTGCTCTTCGCCCGGCGGGCCGTGCACGCGGCGATGGCCGTCGTGCTCGTCATGATCGGGCTCGCCTTCCTGTACACCGCGCTGGAGGCCCCGTTCCTCGGGGTCGCCCAGGTGGTCGTCTACACGGGCGCCGTCATGATGCTGTTCCTCTTCGTCCTCATGCTGGTCGGCGTCGACGCGTCGGACTCCTTGGTCGAGACCCTGAAGGGCCAGCGCTGGATCGCCGCGATCGCCGGGGTGGGCCTGCTCGTCGTGCTGGCCGGCGTCGTCCTCCAGGCGAACCAGCCGACCCCGGTCGGGCTGGAGGCGGCCAACGCGGACACGAATCCCGTCGGTGTCGCCCGGCTGATCTTCGGCGAGTTCGTCTTCGCCTTCGAGCTCACCGGAGCGCTGCTCATCACCGCGGCCCTCGGCGCGCTCACCCTCACGCACCGGCAGCGGCTCACCCGGCATGTCCGGCAGCGCGAGCTCGCGGACCACAAGATGACCCGGCTGGCTGACGGCGGGCTCCTCACCCCGCTCCCGGCGCCCGGGGTCTATGCCCGGCACAACGCGGCCGACGTCCCGGCTCTCGACGCCGCAGGTCAGCCCATCGAGGCCTCGGTGCCACGGGTCCTGCGCATCCGCGGCCAGGAGCGGGCGGTGCCCGACGCCGACGTCCGGGAGATCGTCGGACGCCCTGACGCGATCGCCGCCCGCGACGCCGTCGAGGACGCCACGCCCGACGGCACGCCCGACGACGCCACGCCCGACGACGCGGAGGGGGCCCGCTCGTGACCCTGGTCAACTACCTCGTCCTGTCGTGCGTGCTGTTCGCCATCGGGGCGACCACCGTGCTCGTGCGGCGCAACGCGATCATCGTGTTCATGGGCATCGAGCTGATGCTCAACTCGGCGAACCTCGCGTTCGTCACCTTCGCCCGCTGGCACGGCGAGCTGGCCGGTCAGGTGATCGCCTTCTTCGTGATGGTCGTCGCCGCGGCGGAGGTCGTCGTCGGCCTCGCGATCATCGTGTCCATCTTCCGAACCCGCAGGTCAGCGTCGGTCGACGACGCGAACCTGCTGAAGAGCTAGGGGCGGCGCCGTGCTCGCGACACTCACGTCTGCCCTGCTCGCGCCCGTGCCGGCCGAGGCGACCGCAGCGGTCGCCGCGACCCCCGCGACCGGGAGCCTGACCCTCGCCTGGCTGGTGATCGCCATCCCGTTGGCGAGTGCCGGCCTCCTGCTGATCCTCGGCCGCCGAGCCGACGCGTGGGGCCACTGGCTCGGCGTGGCCGCCTCGACGCTCGCCTTCGTCGTCGGCGTCGTGCTGCTGACCGGGCTGCTGGCGCTGCCGGCGGACGAGCGCGTGGCCGACCTCCACCTCTTCGACTGGATCCCCGCCGGGTCCCTGCAGGTGGCCGCCGGGCTCCGGATCGATCCCCTCTCGGTGTCGTTCGTCCTGCTCGTGACGTTCGTCGGGACGCTGATCCACGTCTACTCCGTGGCGTACATGGAGCACGACGCCGCCCGGCGCCGGTTCTTCGCCTACCTCAACCTCTTCGTCGCGGCGATGCTCGTGCTGGTCCTCGCGGACTCCTACGTGCTGCTCTTCGTGGGCTGGGAGGGCGTGGGCCTGGCCTCGTACCTCCTGATCGGCTTCTGGAACCACCACACGCCCTACGCCGTGGCGGCGAAGAAGGCCTTCGTCATGAACCGGGTGGGCGACGTCGGCCTGCTCATCGCGATGATGGCGATGGTCGCGGCGTTCGGAGCCCTGGACTTCGCCTCGGTCTTCGACGCCGCCGAGGGCGCGAACGAGGGCGTCCTCACCGTCATCGCCCTGGCGCTCCTGCTGGCCGCGTGCGGCAAGTCGGCCCAGTTCCCGCTGCAGGCCTGGCTCGGGGACGCGATGGCCGGCCCGACGCCGGTCTCCGCGCTGATCCACGCCGCGACCATGGTGACGGCGGGCGTGTACCTGATCGTCCGTTCGGCGCCCGTCTTCGACGGCGCGCCGGACGCCCAGCTCGTGGTCGTGATCGTCGGTGCGATCACGCTGCTGTTCGGGGCGATCGTCGGTAGCGCGAAGGACGACATCAAGAAGGCGCTGGCCGCCTCGACGATGTCGCAGATCGGCTACATGATCCTCGCGGCGGGCCTCGGGCCGGTGGGGTACGCGTTCGCGATCTTCCACCTCCTCACGCACGGCTTCTTCAAGGCCGGGATGTTCCTCGGCGCCGGCTCCGTCATGCACGGCATGCAGGACCAGGTGGACATGCGGCGCTTCGGCGCGCTGTCCACGGCGCTGAAGGTCACCTGGATCACCTTCGGCATGTGCTGGCTGGCGATCCTGGGCGTCCCGCCGTTCGCCGGCTTCTACAGCAAGGACGCGATCATCGAGGCCGCGTTCGTCCCGACGGCCGACGGCGGTGCCTGGCAGCCCTGGGTGATCGGCTCCGTCACCGTGATCGGCGCCGCCATCACCGCGTTCTACATGTCGCGCCTGTTCTTCATGACCTTCCACGGGAAGGCCCGGTGGACCGACGGCCAGCACCCGCACGAGAGCCCGGCCCTCATGACGGTGCCGATGATCGTGCTGGCGGCCGGCGCCGTCGTCCTGGGCTTCGCGCTGAGCGTCGACGACGCGTTCGTCACGTGGCTCGAGCCGGTCCTCGGCGCGCCGGTCCACGAGGAGCCGGTGCTGCCGGTCCCGGTCATCGTGGGCGTGACGCTCCTGCTCGTCGCCCTCGGGGCGTTCCTCGCCTGGCGGCAGTACGGGGCCGCGCCGGTGCCCGAGACGCCGCCGCGCGCGTCGTTCCTCACCCGGGCCGCGCGTCGGGACCTCTACCAGGACCAGGTCAACGAGGGCGTGTTCATGCGCCCCGGGCAGTACCTCACGCGTTCGCTCGTGTATGCGGACTCCGCCGTGGTCGACGCGGCCGCCGTGGGGCTGGCCGGGGTGTTCCCGCGGGTCGGCGAGATCCTGCGCCGGCTCCAGAACGGATACGTCCGCTCGTACGCGGCCATGGTGCTCGTCGGTGTCGTGATCGCCCTGGTCGTCGTCGCCGTAGCGCGCGGCTGAGCCGGGTCGGAGAAGGAAAAGGTTGGCATCGATGCAGACTCTCCCGTGGCTCACGGCCCTGATCGTCGTCCCGCTCGTCGCGGCGGTGGTCCTGTGGCTCGTGGCCCCGCTGCGCCGGGTCGCGCGCCCCGTGGCCCTCGCGGTCTCGCTCGTCGTGCTCGTCGGCGCAGTCGCCATGGCGGCTCGATTCGACGTGGCGGACGCAGGAGCCCAGCAGTTCACCGAGACCAAGCCCTGGATCCCCGCCCTCGGGGTGAGCTACGCGCTCGGCGTGAACGGCCTGGGCCTCGTCATGGTCCTGCTCTCGACGTTCCTCGTCCCGGTCGTGCTGCTCTCGTCCTGGCGGGACCCGGACGGCGGGACGGAGGCGCAAGGGGACCCGGAGGAGCAGGCGCGGCGCCAGGCCGGCTACGTGGCTCTCGTCCTGGCGCTCGAGGCAATGATGATCGCGGTCTTCGCGGCCCGTGACCTCTTCCTCTTCTATGTCGTGTTCGAGGCGATGCTCGTCCCGGTCTACTTCCTCATCGGCGTCTACGGCGGTCCGCGCCGGCGGTACGCCGCGGTGAAGTTCCTCCTCTACAGCTTGGCCGGTGGGCTCCTCATGCTCGCCGCCGTGGTCACGCTCTACGTCCAGGGCCCCGGTGGCCCCGAGGGCTTCCTCATCGACTCCCTCACCGGGCTCGAGCTGTCCACCGGGGTCGAGCGCTGGCTCTTCCTGGGCTTCTTCATCGCGTTCGCGATCAAGGCGCCCATGTGGCCGGTCCACACCTGGCTCCCGGACGCCGCGCAACAGGCCACGCCCGGCACCTCCACCCTGCTCGTCGGCGTGCTCGACAAGGTCGGGACGTTCGGCATGATCGCCCTCTGCCTGCCGCTCTTCCCGGACGCGGCGCGCTGGGCGGCGCCCGTCGTCGTCGTCCTCGCCCTCGTGTCGATCATCTACGGGGGCCTGGTCGCGATCGGCCAGAGCGACCTCATGCGGCTGGTCGCGTTCACCTCGGTGTCCCACTTCGGGTTCATCGTGCTGGGCATCTTCGTCTTCACCTCGACGGCGACCACCGGCGCGGCGCTCTACATGCTCGCCCACGGCCTGTCGACGGCGGCGCTCTTCCTGGTGGGCGGGATGCTCACCACGCGCGGGCGTACCCAGGACGTCCACTCCTACGGCGGCATGCAGCGGGTGACACCGGTGCTCGCGGGGAGCTTCCTCGTGGCCGGCCTGGCGAGCGTGGCGCTGCCGGGCCTCAGCGGGTTCGTGCCCGAGTTCCTCGTGCTGGTCGGCTCGTACGCGCGGTCCACGCCCGTCGGCGTCATCGCCACCGCGGGCGTGATCATCGCCGCGCTCTACATCCTGCTGGCCTACCAGCGGATCTTCACCGGCCCCGTGCAGGACCGGCTGGCCTCCATCCCGGACCTCGGAGCCCGCGAACGCTGGGTCGTCGCCCCGCTCGTCGTGGCGATGCTCGCGCTGGGCCTGTACCCGGCGCCCGCGCTCGACGTCCTGACGCCCGTTGCCGAGCAGACGGTCGCCGTCGTCGGCGTGGAGGACCCCACCCAGGGAGGCGAGACCGCCGCGCTGCTGCCGGGCGGCGTCGCCATCCCGGCCTCGTTCGCACTGGACGTCGCCGTGGCCCCGGACGCCCCGGCCGGCGCCGATGAGGGGAGTGCCGCATGACCCCGTTCGCACCGCCCGGGATCGACTGGGTCGGTCTGAGCCCGGTCGTCATCGTGCTCGCGGCCGCCGTGACCGGGATGCTCGTCGAGGCGTTCGTGGCCCGGCGGCACCGCCGGATCACCCAGCTGGTACTCGCGCTGGGCGCAACGGCGGCGTCGTTCGTCGCCGTCGCCGTCCTGTGGGCGGAGGTCGTGGCCGCGCCGGACGCGCCGGGTGGCCAGACGCTCGTCGCGGGCGCCTACATCGAGGACGGACCGGCGCTGTTCGCGCAGGCCACGATCGCGGCCCTCGCCTTCCTCGGCCTCCTCGTCATCGCCGACCGCACCGGCGTGCGCGAGGACCCGTTCGCGCCCCAGGCCGCCGCCGTGCCGGGCTCGCCCTACGAGGACCAGGTCCGCCGGGCGGGCCTGGTGCAGACCGAGGTCTACCCGCTCGTCATGTTCGCCGTCGCCGGAATGATGGTCTTCCCGGCCGCGGGTGACCTGCTGACGATGTTCATCGCGCTCGAGGTGCTGTCCCTCCCGCTGTACCTGCTCTCCGGGCTGGCGCGGCGCCGTCGTCTGCTCTCGCAGGAGGCGTCGCTGAAGTACTTCCTGCTCGGCGCTTTCGCCTCCGCGTTCTTCCTCTTCGGTACCGCGCTCCTCTACGGGTTCGCGGGCACGGTCTCGCTCACGGGGATCTCGCAGGCCATCCTGCTGACCAGCGGCATGGACGGCCTGCTGCTCGCCGGCCTGCTCCTCGTGCTCGTGGGGCTGCTGTTCAAGGTCGGCGCCGTGCCCTTCCACGCGTGGACCCCGGACGTCTACCAGGGCGCGCCCACCCCGATCACCGGCTTCATGGCGGCCTGCACCAAGGTCGCCGCGTTCGGGGCGCTCCTGCGCGTCGTGTACGTCGTGATGCCGGGGCTCGTGTGGGACCTCCAGATGGTGCTGTGGGGCGTGGCGGTCCTGACGGTGGCGGTCGGGACCGTCATCGCCCTGGTCCAGACGGACATCAAGCGGATGCTCGCCTACTCCTCGATCGCGCACGCCGGCTTCCTGCTGATCGGCGTCTTCTCCCTCGTACAGCAGGGCGTCTCGAGCGTGCTCTTCTACTTGGTCGCATACGGGCTCGCGACCATCGGCGCCTTCGGTGTCGTGACCCTCGTGCGCGAGCGCGACGCCGAGGGCAACGTCACGGGCGAGGCCACGCACATCGCCCAGTGGGCGGGCCTCGGGCGCCGCAACCCCGGCGTGGCGGTCGCTTTCGCGCTGTTCCTCCTGTCCTTCGCGGGGATCCCGCTCACGGCCGGCTTCATCGGGAAGTTCTCGGTGTTCTCGGCCGCGGCGGAGGGCGGGGCCGTCGCCCTGGTCGTGGTCGGCGTGCTGGCGAGCGCCGTGGCGGCCTTCTTCTACGTCCGCCTCATCGTGCTGATGTTCTTCACTGCGCCCGAGGGGGAGGCGACCACGGTCGTGACGTCCGAGGGCCTGTCCGCCGTGGCCATCGCCGTCGCCGCGGTCGGCACGATCGTGCTCGGGGTACTCCCGGGGCCCGTGCTGGACCTTGCGGCCGAGGCGGCTAGATTCATTCCGTGAGCCCTCTCTCCTTCCCCCTCGGCGATCCCGGCCTCGAGGCCGCGATCGCGGAGGGCCTCGGTCGGGTGGAGGCCGAGCTTCGTTCCGCGGTGAGCCACACCGATCCGCTCGTCGACGCCGCGTCGCGGCACCTCGTGGACGCCGGGGGCAAGCGGCTGCGGCCCGCCCTGACCCTCCTGGCGGCGCAGCTCGGCAGCGGGACCAACGAGTTCGTGGTCAAGGCCGCGGCCGCCGTCGAGCTCACCCACCTGGCCTCGCTTTACCACGACGACGTCATGGACTCCGCCCCGATGCGTCGCGGCACACCTGCCGCCCATGAGGTGTGGGGCAACTCGGTGGCGATCATCACGGGCGACGTGCTGTTCGCGCGCGCCTCCAGGCTCGTGTCCGAGCTGGGCCCGGACGCGGTGCTGATCCAGGCGCAGACCTTCGAGCGGCTCTGCCTCGGGCAGCTCCACGAGACCCTCGGGCCCGGCGCGGACGTCGACCCGCTGGAGCACTACCTCGGCGTCCTCGCCGACAAGACCGCCTCGCTGATCTCGACGTGCGCGCGGTTCGGTGCGATGTTCTCCGGCGTCGACCCGGCGCAGGTGGAGGCGCTGGCCAGGTACGGCGAAAAGGTGGGCGTGGCGTTCCAGCTGGCGGACGACGTGATCGACCTCGCCTCCGACGGCGGGCAGTCCGGGAAGACCCCGGGCACGGACCTGCGGGAGCACGTCCCGACCATGCCGGTGCTGCTCCTGCGCGCGCTGGCGGCCGGCCCAGGGGCGGCCGCGGCCGACCGGGCGTTGGTGGCGCTCCTCGACGGCGACCTGTCCGACGACGGCGCGCTGGCCGAGGCCGTCGCGGCGCTGCGGGCGCACCCGGTCGTGACGCAGACGCGCGAGCGGGCCGCGGCACTGGCGCTGGAGGCGGTCGGCGAGATCGCGCTGCTGCCGGACGGTGTGGTGAAGGACTCCCTGGCAGCTCTCGCGGCGGCTCTGGTCGATCGGGCGGCGTAGCGGCCCTCCTACCTCCCGTCACCTGCCCGGATGCGGTAGTGCGCGACCGGTAGCATGATGGGCGGGGGAAACAGGTCGGAAACGGGACCGGGGCATTCTTTTAGATGTCGATGCCACGCTCCGGGGAAGTCGAACTCCCCACGACCTGTCGAGGGAGGCCTGTCGATGGACCACCGAGCACCGCGCCGCCGGTCGAAGCCTGTGGTCGAAGGCCTGTCGCGCTGGCTCGTGGTCGCGCTCGTCGGGCTCGCCGCGCTCGCAGGACTGACGGCTTTGGTCGCAGGTCCGGCGTCGGCCGCGAGTTGCTACGGTGGGACGCTCAATGTCGTAGCGCACACCGACGACGACCTGATCTTCCAGAGTCCTGACCTCCTGCACGACCTTCAGGGCGGGCGGTGCGTCCGGACCGTGTACATCACCGCGGGCGACGCCGGCGCCGGTCAGTCGTACTGGAGCAGCCGCGAGGGCGGTGTCCGAGCCGCCTACGCCCAGATGGCGGGCGTCTCCAACTCGTGGACCACGTCGGACGCCGGGGTGTCGGGCAAGTCGATCCGGATGCAGACGCTGAATGCGAAGCCGACCGTGTCGGTGGTGTTCTTACGCCTTCCGGACGGGATGCCGCTCGGCACGGGGTCCTCCGCCTACGGGTACCAGAGCCTCAAGAAGCTGTGGCAGGGCACGATCTCCTCGATCACAGCCGTCGACGGGTCGGCAAGCTACTCGAGCACCAGCCTGCGAACGACGCTGACCGAACTGATGACGGACTTCCTTCCGACGAGCGTCCGCGCGCAGGACTGGAACGAGTCCTTGACCGGGAGTGAGCACACCGACCACACGGTGTCGGCTCTGTACGCGCGCTCGGCCCACCAGAACTACGCCTCGGCGCACACGTTCACCGGCTACCGGGGGTACTCGGTCGCGAGCCTCGCGGCGAACGTGTCCGGTACGGACCTGTCGGCCAAGCGCAGCGCGTTCGTCACGTACGCCGACTACGACGAGGACGCGTGCCTGGACGGGTGCCCGGGTACGCAGGAGTCCGTGTGGTTGGCCCGGCAGTACATCAACGGGACCGAGTCCACCGGCAACGTGGCCCGCGGCTCGGGCGTCACGGCTACGGCGTCCTCCGCTGCTTCGAACCAGGGCCCCGCCAAGGCGATCGACGGATATGCGCTCGGCGCTCCGGTCGACTCGAGCAAGGAATGGTCCACCTCGGGCGGCAAGGCCGGTAGCTGGATCCAGCTCTCGTTCTCCAGCGCCAAGACCATCAACGGCGTGGTGCTGTACGACCGGCCCAACACCAGCGACCAGATCACCGGTGGCACCCTCGTCTTCTCCGACGGCTCGACGGTGAACGTCCCCTCTCTTGTGAACAACGGCGCAGGCGTGAGCATCGGCTTCGCGCCGCGCTCGACCACGAGCATCCGGCTGAACGTGACCTCGGTCAGCTCCTCGACAGCGAACGTCGGCCTCGCCGAGCTCGAGGTGTACGGCAACATGCCAGCCAGCGACCAGGTACCGACGGCGAACGCCGGGCCGGACCAGGACGTGGCGACGGGGGCGGCGGTGACCCTCGACGGGTCAGGGAGCAGCGACCCCAACGGCGATCCGCTGACGTACTCCTGGACGCAGACCGGTGGCACGGCCGTGACGTTGTCGAGCCCGACCGTGGCCAAGCCCACCTTCACGGCCCCGGCCACGGCGGGCACGCTCACGTTCTCTCTCGTCGTCAAGGACGCGGCCAACACGAGCGCGGCGGACACTGTGTCCATCGTCGCCAACGCGGCGGGGACCACGAACGTGGCGCGGACGGCGGGTACGACGGTGACGGCGTCGTCGCAGAACACGTCGACGACGCAGACGGCGGCGAAGGCGGTGGACGGTTCGACGCTCGGTCACCCGGTGGACTACACCAAGGAGTGGGCGACGGTGGGGGGCAAAGCCGGTAGCTGGCTCCAGCTGACCTGGGCTTCGCCGGTCACGATCAACCGGGTGGTTCTGTATGACCGGCCGAACACCAACGACCAGATCACGGGTGGGAACCTGGCCTTTTCGGACGGTTCTTCCGTGGCGGTGGGTTCGTTGAACAACGCCGGGGCGGGGACGACGGTGACGTTCACCGCCCGCACCGTGACGAGCCTCCGGCTGAACATCACGTCCGTGAGCTCGGCCACGGCAAACGTCGGCCTGGCCGAGATCGAGGTCTGGGGCACGACCAACCTCGCTCCGGTGGCGAACGCGGGCTCGGACCGGGCCGTCACGACGGGGGCAGCGGTCACTCTCGACGGGTCGGGCAGCAGCGACGCGAACGGTGATCCGTTGACGTACGCGTGGTCGCAGACCGGTGGCACGGCCGTGACGTTGTCGAGCGCGACCGTGGCCAAGCCGACGTTCACGGCACCGACCACGGCGGGCACGCTGACGTTCTCCCTGACGGTGAACGACGGGAAGGTCGACAGCGCGGCGGACTCGGTCGTCATCACCGTGAACGCGCCGCCGGTGAACCAGCCCCCGACGGCGAACGCAGGCCCGGACAGGGGCGTGGACACGGGGACGCTGGTGACGCTCGATGGTTCCGGCAGCTCCGATCCCAACGGCGACCCGTTGACCTACGCCTGGAGTCAGACGGGTGGCACGGCCGTGACGTTGTCGAGCGCGACTGCTGTCAAGCCGACGTTCACGGCCCCGAACACGGCGGACACGCTGACGTTCTCCCTCGTCGTGAACGACGGGAAGGTCGACAGCGCGGCGGACTCCGTCGTCATCACGGTCACCACGCCGGCGCCGAACCAGCCGCCGACGGCGAATGCTGGGCCCGACCAGAACGTGGCGACGGGGGCGTCGGTGACTCTCGACGGGTCGGGTAGCGCTGACCCGGATGGTGATCCGTTGACGTACGCGTGGTCGCAGACGGGTGGCACGGCCGTGACGTTGTCGAGCGCGACTGCTGTCAAGCCGACGTTCACGGCCCCGACCACGGCGGGCACGCTGACGTTCTCCCTCCTCGTGAACGACGGGGAGGTGGGCAGTACAGCGGATGCCGTCCAGATCAGCGTGAGCGTGCCGCCCAACCAGCCGCCGACGTCCAGCGCCGGGGCGGACCAGAACGTGGCGACGGGGGCGTCGGTGACTCTCGACGGGTCGGGTAGCGCTGACCCGGATGGTGATCCGTTGACGTACGCGTGGTCGCAGACGGGTGGCACGGCCGTGACGTTGTCGAGCGCGACTGCTGTCAAGCCGACGTTCACGGCCCCGACCACGGCGGGCACGCTGACGTTCTCCCTCCTCGTGAACGACGGGGAGGTGGGCAGCACGGCGGATGCCGTCCAGATCACGGTGATGACTCCGACACAGGTCAACGTGGCGCGGACGGCGGGTCCGATGGTGACGGCGTCGTCGCAGAACACGTCGACGACGCAGACGGCGGCGAAGGCGGTGGACGGTTCGACGCTCGGTCACCCGGTGGACTACACCAAGGAGTGGGCGACGGTGGGGGGCAAAGCCGGTAGCTGGCTCCAGCTGACCTGGGCTTCGCCGGTCACGATCAACCGGGTGGTTCTGTATGACCGGCCGAACACCAACGACCAGATCACGGGTGGGAACCTGGCCTTTTCGGACGGTTCTTCCGTGGCGGTGGGTTCGTTGAACAACGCCGGGGCGGGGACGACGGTGACGTTCACCGCCCGCACCGTGACGAGCCTCCGGCTGAACATCACGTCCGTGAGCTCGGCCACGGCGAACGTCGGCCTGGCCGAGATCGAGGTCTGGGGCACCGCTGCGACGGGGAACGTGGCTCCGGTGGCGAACGCGGGCTCGGACCGGGCCGTCACGACGGGGGCAGCGGTCACTCTCGACGGGTCGGGCAGCAGCGATGTGAACGGTGATCCGTTGACGTACGCGTGGTCGCAGACCGGTGGCACGGCCGTGACGTTGTCGAGCGCGACCGTGGCCAAGCCGACGTTCACGGCCCCGACCACGGCGGGCACGCTGACGTTTTCCCTGACGGTGAACGACGGGAAGGTCAACAGCCCCGCCGACACCGTCGTGATTGCCGTGAGCACAGCGAGTGCGTCGAACCTGGCGCGGACGGCAAGCCCGACGGTGACGGCGTCCTCGCAGGACACGGCAGAGGGCTCGCTCGCGATCAGGGCGGTCGACGGATCGCTCCTGGGTTACCCGACCGACGCCAGCAAGGAGTGGTCGAGCCTGGGCCAGGGTGCCGGAGCGTGGCTGCAGCTGGTGTGGGCGAACCCGGTGACGACCGATCGGGTGGTGCTGTACGACCGTCCGAACACGGTGGACCAGGCCACCGGCGGCACTCTCACCTTCTCCGACGGCTCCTCGGTGAGCGTGGGGAGCCTCAACAACAACGGCTCGGCCACCACGGTCACCTTCAGCGCGCGGACGGTGACCTCGGTCCGGTTCACGGTGACGTCGGTGAGTTCGGGCACCGAGAACGTCGGCCTGGCCGAGATCGAGGTCTGGGGCATCGTCGCGCCATAACGGGCGGCCTCGCACGCCCGCCCTGAGCCACCTCCCCGCGCAAGCCCCATCTCGCCCGGTCGGAGGCGAGAGCTCAAGGCCGTGCGCCGACGGCGCGGCGAGGCGTGGGCCCAGAGAAGCCCACGGCTCGCACCCTCGACGACGAATGGGAGCGAATCCAGAGGCGAGGCCTCGCGCCCATCCCCTGGGGGAATCGAGTCGGGACTTCGGTCCTGGGCCTCCGGATCGTATTCGTGCGGGGAGTTATCCCCATCGCATGATCAAATTGGGTCCCCTACCGCAACTGCGTTGTCGGAGCGGGCCGCCACGCGGAGGCGATTTCCCTTTGCCAATCCCGAGGCCCTAATCTCGGCAAGCGCGTGGCCGGAGCGCTTCTCCGCGCCTTAGACACATCGTTCGCGGAGGACCTGTGGGACTCGTTTCCCGGCTCAGTCGGCGCCGCCGTTCCATAGCCTCGGTGAGCACCGTGTCGGCCTTCTCCACCGCGATCTTCGCCCTGGCGATCGCCAATCCCGGGTTCACCGCGGCGGACGTCGAGCTCAACGACAGCGGGATCTGGGTCACCCGATCCGACCGCAGCATGGTCGGCCGGTTCAACTACGAGGCCCAGTCGCTCGACGGCGCGCTGCTCGCCGCGTCCGAGGACTTCGATGTGGTTCAGCAGGAGGACGCCGTCCTCGTGCACGACGCCGCTGCCGGAACGCTCGCCCTCGTCGACGTCGCCGTCCTGGAGATGCCAGGGACGGCCACGCTCCCCGCGGAGGCGCGAGTCGGGCTCGGGGCCGCTGCCGTCGCGGTCCTCGACCGTGCGGAGGGCATTCTGTGGGTCGTCCCGGCGGAGGACGTCGGCTCGTTCTCGACCGAGACCACGGAGCCGGTCCTGGACGGGCTCGAGGGCGGCGTCCTGGCCGTCGGTGTGGACGGGACCGCCCATGTGGCCGTCGCCGCGACGGCGACGCTCGTGAGCGTGCCGACCGACGAGAACGGGCGGCCGCTGGACCCGACCACGCGCGACCTGGCCGACGTCGGCCCCGAGGACGTGCTCGCGATCACCGCTGTCGGGGGGGACGCCGTCGTCCTCGACCGCGACCGGGGTGAGCTGTACCTGCCGGATAGCCGGGCGGAAGTCGAGGAGGCCGAAGGCCTGCGGCTCCAGGAGCCCGGCGCGCCGGCGTCCGCTGTGGTCTTCGCGACCGAGACCGCGCTCGTGAGCCAGCCGCTCAGTGGCGGGGCGCCATCTGTGGTCGACGCCGAGGGGAGCGCCGACCCGACGACCCCGGTGGTCGTCAAGGGATGCGCGTACGGGGCCTGGGCCGGGACCGGTCAGGTGGTCCGGGACTGCGCCGGGGACGACGACGACGTCGTGCAGTCGCTCCAGGTCCTGGTCGCTGGAGCGCAGCTGCGCTATCGGACCAACCGGGGGTCGGTGGTCCTCAACGAGCTCACGTCCGGATCGGTCTGGCTCGCGGACCAGGAGTTCCAGCTCTTCGACAACTGGGACGACGTCCTGCCGACCGAAGCCACGGATGCCGAGGAGCCGGATCCCACCACCGAGCAGTCGCGCGACCCGCTCCAGGATCGCGACCTGCCCAACCGGCCCCCGGTCGCGGAGGACGACGTGTTCGGCGTGCGGCCCGGTCGCACGACCATTCTGCCGATCCTCGACAACGACTCCGACCCCGACGGCGACGTGGTCACGGCCTCCCTCGTGGGGGGCGAGCCGTCCATCGGCGCGCTCGACGCCATCTACGGCGGCAAGGCGATGCAGATCACGGTGTCACCTGACGCCACCGGGGTTGCCACCTTCGAGTACGAGGCCAACGACGGCCGCGCCGGCGGTACCGACCGCGCTGCCGTGCGGCTCGAGGTCCGGGCCGACGGCGAGAACGGGCTCCCGCGGATGAAGGACGGCCGCGAGACGGTCGCCGTCGTCGAGCAGCAGAAGTCGGTCACGGTGGACGTCCTCGCCGACTGGACGGATCCCGATGGCGACCCGCTCCTCCTGCTCGCGGCCGAGGCGACCACGCCCGGGGACGAGGTGCGCTTCCGTCCGGACGGCATGGTCACCTTCCAGGACGCCGGCACCGCGCAGGGACGCAAGGCCGTCCGGATCACGGTGTCGGACGGCGTGGGCGAACCCGTCGAGGGGACACTCTGGGTCGACGTGCGACCGGCCGGTCCCCAGGCACCCGACGCCCACGCGGATCACGCGACGACCGTGGTCGACCGTGCCGTCGTCATCAAGCCGCTCGAGAACGACACGGACGCCAACGCCGACGTCCTTCGCCTGGCCCGCGTCGACGCCAAGGAGGGCGTGACGATCACGCCCGACTTCGACGCCGGGACCATTACCTTCCTGTCGTCGACCCCCGGGACGTTCGACTTCACGTACCTCGTGACCGACGGCCTCCACTCGGTGCTGGGGCTGGTGCGGGTGGACGTGCTGCCGACCGGATCGGGCGACCTCCCGCCGGTCGCTGTGCGCGACCGCGCGCTGCTGCCTGCCGGCGGCTCCGTGCTGGTCGACGTGCTGGTCAACGACTTCGACCCCGCGGCTGGCGTGCTCGTGGTGCAGTCCGTCCAGATCCCGCCCCAGGCGGGATTCAGCGTCGCCGTCCTCAACCACCAGGTCCTGCGGATCACGGCCGTCCGGGCGCTGACGGAGACGGTGCGGATCGGCTACACGGTGTCCAACGGGCTCTCGAGCGCGACGGGAGAGGTGCTCGTCGTCCCGTTGGACGCGCCGAGCCGGATCCAGCCCCCGAACGCGGTCCCCGACGAGGTGTCGGTGCGCGTGGGGGACGTCGTCACGATTCCCGTACTCGCCAACGACACCCACCCGAACGACCTGCCCATCTCGCTGGTCCGGGACCTCGTCGAGGCCCCGGACCCATCGGTGGGCCTGATCTTCACCACCGAGGACGCGGTGCGCTTCCAGGCGGGGACCGAGGCGGGGGTCGTCTACGCGGTCTACGAGATCACGGACGAGGCCGGCAACCGGGACTCGGCGCAGATCACCATCCAGATCCGGGCCCTGGACCCCGAGCACAACGCCGCCCCGCGGCCTCAGAACCTCACCGCTCGGGTGCTCGCCGGGACGACGACTCGGATCGCGATCCCGCTCGACGGCATCGACCCGGACGGCGACTCCGTGAGCCTGCTGGGCCTCGACAGCGCCCCGGAGAAGGGCCGCATCGCCGGATACGGCGAGGGCTGGATGGACTACGAGGCGAGCTCTGGAACCACGGGCCCGGACGAGTTCACCTACCTGGTGCGGGACGCCTTCGGGGCGACGGCGAAGGCGACCGTGCTGGTCGGGATCGCGCCAGCCTCCCCCGTCGACCAGGCGCCGGTCGCCCTCGACGACCTCGTCACCGCGCGCCCCGGACGGGAGGTGGCCGTCCCGGTCCTGGCGAACGACATCGACCCGGAGGGCGACACGCTGCAGCTCATGGGAGGGGTCGAGGGAGCCGAGCTCTCGCCCGAGGCGGTGCTCGATCGTGTCGTGGTGCAGACGCCCACCGAGCCCGGAACCTACAGCGCCCGCTACACGATTCGAGACAGCTTCCGGGCAGAGGCCACGGCCGCCCTCACGGTGACCGTCACCGCTGACGCTCCGCTCCGCGCACCGATCGCCCGCGATGACGCCCTGACCCTCGCGGACGTCGTGGGACGGAGCGCGGTCGACGTGCCCGTGCTGAAGAACGACGACGACCCTGACGGATCGACGGCGGATCTCACGGTCCGGACAACCGCCCCGACGGCCCGGCCCGTGGGCGACGGTCAGATCCGGGTGACGCTCTCGGAGGCGGCTCAGATCCTCCCGTACACGGTGACGGACGTGGACGGGCTGACCGCCACTGCCTTCGTGCGAGTTCCCGGTCTGGCCGACCTGCGGCCCACCCTGAAGCCTCTCGCCGAGCCCGTGACCGTCGTGAGCGGGGAGACCCTGACCGTCGAACTCGCGGATTACGTCCAGGTGGCGGACGGCCGCGAGCCGATCGTCACCGAGGTCGAGAAGGTCTCGGCGCTCCACGGTGTGCGCGAGGTGGTCGACGCGAACACGTTGACCTTCACCTCCGTCCCCGACTACTACGGCCCCGCCGCGCTGGTCTTCGAAGTCACCGACGGCGCGAGCGTGGAGGACCCGGAGGGTCGGATCGCCATGCTGACGCTGCCGATCACCGTCCAGCCAGGCTCGAACCGGCCCCCGACCTTCACGGCACCGGCGGTCACCGTTCCGGCCGGCGAAGAGGCCTCGACCGACCTCGTGCCGTACGCGACCGATCCCGACCCGGACGATGCCGAGCGGCTGCGGTTCTCGATCCCGGGCGACGTCCCGGACGGGTTCAGCGCGCGGGTGGACGGTGGGACGACCCTCCTCGTCTCAGCCGACCCGGACGTCCCGGTGGGGACGACGGCGAGCCTCGCGCTCGAAGTGACCGATGGCACCACCGACGCGGTGCGTGCGGAGGCCACCCTCACCGTCTCGAGCTCGAGCAAGCCGTTGGCGACGGTGAACGACGAGACGATCCCCGACGCCAACCAGGGCGAGGCCGAGACCGTCGACGTGCTGGCGAACGACGTCAGCCCCTTCCCGGGGGAGGCGCTCGACCTGGTCTCGGCCACAGCCGAGACTCCGGGCGCCGGCACCGCCCAGGTCGACGGCAGCCGGGTGGTGGTCACCCCCGGCCGGGACTTCGTCGGCACGATGGTCGTGCGCTACCGCGTCGCGGATGTCACCGGTGACCCCCTGCGCGAGGTCGACGGACGCATCCGCCTCACCGTGCGGGGCGTCCCGGAGGCACCGCTCACCCCGACGGTGCTCGAGGTGCGCAGCCACACGATCGTGCTGACGTGGGCGCCGCCCGTGAACAACGGCGCGCCGATCACCACCTACAAGGTGACGTCCCCGCAGGGCTTCTCGCGAGAGTGCCCGGCCACCACGTGCACGCTGGACGGGCTGACGAACAACGTGGAGTACACGTTCTCCGTGGTCGCCACGAACGAGGTGGGGGACTCCGAGCCCTCGCCCCAGTCGAGCCCCGAGCGGCCCGACGAGCGGCCGGACATGCCCGCCCCGCCGACGCTAGTCTTCGGCGACCGCTTCCTCACCGTCACCTGGGCGAACGCCTCCTACTCGGACCGGTCACCGATCACGTCGGTCAACCTCGAGATCTCGCCGGCCCCGCCGTCGGGCGGCGTCCAGGTGACCGGGGTCTCGGGAACGCAGTACACCTGGAACGGACTCGAGAACGGAACCGCGTACCAGGTGCGGATCCAGGCGGTCAACAGTGCGCCCGAGCCGTCCGACTGGGGCCCGTACTCGGCGACGGAGATCCCCGCAGGGATCCCGGCCGTACCGGCGGCGCCGACCACCTCGATGCTCTCGCCGGTCGGCAACCAGGCGCAGATGAACGTCACCTGGGCTGCCCCGGCCAACAACGGTGACGCCATCGCGTCGTACTCGCTCCAGGTCTCCGGGGGGAGCGGCGGCCAGACGATTACCGTTCCGGGCGGGCAGACGAGCCAGGCCGTCACGGTCAACACCTCGGAGAGCAGCTACACGTTCACAGTCTCGGCCACGAACAAGGCGGGGACGTCCGCGCCGAGCGCGCCGTCTGCGCCGCGTCGCGGCGTGGTCGCTCCCGGTCCGGTTACGGGACTGAGCGCCGCGCCGCTCGACAACGCGATCCAGCTGACCTTCGGCCCGGCGGCCGGCAACGGCGCGACGGCGAGCGAGATCCGCTACCAGTACTCGGTCAACGGCGGGGCCTGGAACAACCTCGCCGCTGACAAAGTGATCCGGTCCGGCGTGCCGAACAACGGCACGTACACCGCCTCCGTCCGCGCCGTCTCGACGGTCGACGGCGCGGAGTACGTGGGCCCAGGGACGGCGGCGAACGCGGTGGCGCCGTACGGCCCGCCGGGGACGCCGGCGGTCAGCGCCACGCAGGGCGTCACGACCGTGCACGTCTGCTGGTCGCCGCCGGGTCGCAACGGGCGCGACTTCCGCGTCGAGACGAGCTTCGACGGCGGCGGCTGGGCGGACCGCGGCACCAGCGGGTGCGCGGACCTCGGGAACGGCTATAGCCAGGCGCACTCGATCGCGGCACGCACGGTCGACACCGAGAGCCAGATCAGCCCGACGGCGTCGGCCACGGCGCGAAGCCAGGACCCGCCGCCACCCTCTCTTTCGGTCAGCAAGGGTTCGGAGGCGCAAGGCGAGCCGGGCTGCACCAACGCCTCCTGTGCGTTCTTGGTTCTGAATGTCTCGAACTTCCCGGCGGGGACATACAACGTGGAGTGCTGGGACGAATCAGGAGCAGACGCCGGCCGCTGGTACACCCACGTGGGTGTCTCCCTAGGCGCCTCGGATTCCAAGCAGTTGTACTGCTACTTCGGCTACCCAGGTCAGTCCGTCAGCCTCAGGATCGCGGGAACGACGATGCGAACGCCGAGCTACGTCTGGTGATGTCAGAAGCGGGAACCTTGAACCGAGGAATGACGTGATGACCCAGAACGGCGAGCAGGCGGCGGGGTTCAAGTCCTGCACCGTCGGCCGAGCGGTGCTCGGCACGTCCCGCATCGTGACCGGTGTCGCACTGGGGGCCGTCCTGCTCGCGGGGTGTTCTCCGGCTCCTGCGGCCGACAGCGCCCCGTCGAGCCAGACGAGCGCCACGGCGACGGCGAGCGCGAGGCCGTCGGCCACCGTCACCAAGGGCGGCTCCGCCGTCGGTGTGGGCGGCTGCACCGATCCCTCATGCGCCAACCTGGCCCTCACGGTGGCGGACTTCCCCGCGGGGACCTACGACGTCACGTGCCAGGAGGGCGTCGGGGTGGACGCCGTGCCCTTCTGGACCCAGGAGGACGTCGTCGTCCCGTCGGACGGCACCGTCGAGCTCGTCTGCTTCTCCGGCTTCCCCGGCAGCACCGTGAGCCTGCGTGTCGGCGAGAAGTACGAGACGCCTGCCCTTACCTGGTGACCCCCATCCCCGCTACGAGCAGAGGAATCACCCCATGACCATGACCACCGAGCAGGCCGCCTGGTTCCAGGGGACCTTCGAGCAGTTCGTCGGCAACGTCGGCCAGGCGGTGCTCGGCAAGTCCCGCGTGGTGCGCCTCGCGCTGACCTGCATGCTCGCCGAGGGGCACCTCCTCCTCGAGGACGCCCCGGGCACCGGCAAGACATCGCTGGCCCGGGCGATCGCCCACACGGTCCAGGGCACGAACACCCGGATCCAGTTCACCCCGGACCTGCTGCCCAGCGACGTCACCGGCGTGACGATCTACGACCAGTCGACGCAGCGCTTCGAGTTCCACCGGGGCCCGATCTTCGCCTCGATCGTGCTCGCGGACGAGATCAACCGGGCCTCGCCCAAGACGCAGTCGGCGCTGCTCGAGGTCATGGAGGAGGGCCAGGTCACGGTCGACGGCATCACCCACAAGGCGCCCCGACCGTTCATGGTCATCGCCACGCAGAACCCCATCGAGCAGGCCGGCACGTACCGCCTCCCCGAGGCGCAGCTCGACCGCTTCCTCATGAAGACCTCGATCGGCTACCCGGACCACGCCTCGACGGTGCAGATCCTCGCCGGCGCGGCCACGCGCGACCGCGCGAGCCAGCTCAAGCCGCTCATCACGACCAGCGCGGTGTCCGACATGGCCGAGCTCGCCGCCGAGGTGAACGTCGACGGCGCCGTCCTCGACTACGTCTCGCGACTGGCCGAGGAGACCCGCACCGCGCCGGAGACGCGCCTGGGCGTCAGCGTCCGCGGAGCCCTCGCCCTCGTCCGCACGACGAAGGTCTGGGCGGCCGCGCACGGCCGGAGCTACGTGCTCCCGGACGACATCAAGGAGCTCGTCTCCCCGGTCTGGAACCACCGGCTCATCCTCGATCCGGAGGCGGAGTTCGCCGGCGCCACCGCCGAGGGCGTGCTGGGCCGCGTCCTCGCCGACGTCGCCGCGCCACAGGACCGCCGGAGCGTGGCGTGAGCCTCGCCACTGCGAGCGCCCGGGTCCGGGACCGGGCCAGGCCCGCCGTCGACGGCGCCCGGGCCGGCCTGGCGTCCGCCGGGCAGCGCGCGCTCGACCTGGGCTCGGCTATCCCGGGCGCCGAGCGGGTCACCGACCGGCTCGCGACCGTCAAGCCGGGCAAGCCGTGGTTCGGCGCGCTCGGATGGTCGGTCCTCGGCGCCGGCGTGCTCGCCTGGTGGGCGGGCCGCCGGTACGGCTGGGCGGAACTCACGGTCATCGCGGTGGTGGCCGCCACCGTGCTGCTGGCGGCCGTTGCGTTCGCCATCGGTCGGTCCCGCTACGCCGTCACGATGGACATGGCCCAGCGCCGCGTCGTCGTGGGCGAACGGGCCGTGGGCCGGATCGAGGTCACGAACGTCTCGACCCACGCGATGCTCCCCGCCGAGATCGAGCTGCCCGTCGGCGCCGGCCTCGCCGGCTTCCCGCTGCCGCGCCTGGCCGCGGGGGAGACCCACGAGGACGTCTTCACCATCCCCACCACCCGCCGGGCCGTGATCGTGGTGGGCCCTGTGCGCTCGGTCCGCGGGGACCCGCTCGGCATCGCGCGCCGCGAGGTGCGCTGGACCGAGCCCGTCGAGCTCTTCGTCCACCCCCGGACAGTGCCGCTCACCGGCGCCTCCGCGGGCTTCCTCAAGGACCTCGAGGGTCGCCCCACGCGCGACCTCTCGCCGTCGGACGTGTCCTTCCACGCGCTGCGCGAGTACGTCGTCGGGGACGACCGCCGGCACGTGCACTGGAAGACGACGGCGCGCACCGGCCAACTCATGGTGCGACAGTTCGAGGAGACCCGCCGCTCCCACCTAGCCGTCGCCCTCTCGACGAACCGGTCGGACTACGACGACCCCGAGGAGTTCGAGCTCGCCGTCAGCGTGGCCGGGTCCCTGGGCCTGCACGCCATCCGGGAGGACCGCGACCTCACCGTCGTGGTCCAGGGCGGAGCCCTGCGTGGCGGCTCCGCCACGCGCCTCCTCGACGACCTCACCCGCGTGGTCCTCGGCCCCCACCGGCAGGACCTCGTCGCCCTCGCGCAGGCGCTCGACAGCGACGCCCCCGACGCGTCCGTGGCCGTCCTTCTTTTCGGGTCGCGTGTCACGGCCACCCAGATGCGCGCCGCGTCCGTCCGGCTTCCTCAGGAGGTCCGGGCGATCGCGATCCAGTGCGCGCCCGGCACCTCGCTCACCCGGCGCGCGATCGCCGACCTCACCGTTCTCACCCTCGGCGACCTCGCCGACCTTCCCATGGCGATCCGGAGGGTAGGGGACTGATGCCCCAGCACACCGCGCCCACCAGGGCACACCGCGCCGTCGGCGCCGTGGACCTGGCCGCCGTCGCACTGCTCCTCGCGTGCGCCGTCGTCGGCTTCGGCCCTTCCTTCGCCGGGCCCGGCTACCTCCGGGCGGCCGTCGGCGGGGCTCTTGTGGGCCTGGCTCTGGCGTTCCTCGGTGCCCGGTTCCGCTGGTCCGTCCTGACGCTCGCCGCCGCGACCCTCGGCGCGTACTTCCTCTTCGGCGGCGCCCTCGCCCTCCCGGGGACGGCGATCGCGGGCGTCGTCCCGACCCTCGAGACCCTGCAGGCACTCGCGCTCGGCGCCGTCACGTCGTGGAAGGGCCTCCTGACCGTCACGCCGCCGGTCGACGCGTTCCTCGAGCTGCTCGTCGTGCCGTACCTGTCCACGCTGGTGGCGGCTGTGCTCTCCGGATCGTTGGCTCTGCGGGCCCGGCGCCCCGCGTGGGCGCTCCTGCCCGCGGCCGTGCTCCTGATCGGGGTGATCCTGCTCGGTACGGCGGAGACCGTGCAGCCGCTGGTGCAGGGGATCGTCTTCGGCGTGGTGGCCCTCACCTGGACGGCGTGGCGCCGCGCGGGGGCTCGTGCCGACGCGCTCCGGTCCACGAGCGGCGGCGGGGAGCTGGACCGCCCCGAGGCCGGTCGCCTCCGGGCCCGGCGCGTGCGCAACGCGGCCGCGATGCTCGGGGCCGCGGCGCTGGTCACCGCGTTCGCCGCGCCGGTTCTCTCACCGGCCACGCACCGCCACGTGCTGCGCGACGTCGTCGAACCGCCGCTCGACCTGAACGAGTACCCGAGCCCCTTGGTGGGCTTCCGGAAGTACGTCAAGGACCTCGAGGAGGAGGTCCTCTTCACCGTCACCGGGCTGCCCGACGACGGCCGGCTCCGTCTGGCGACGCTCGACGCCTACACAGGCACCGTCATCGACGTCGCCGGCGGGTCGCCGGGCGGGCCCACCGGGTCTGGGTCCTTCGGCCGGGTGGGGGAGTCGATCCCGGCCCCGTCCGACGCCGCACCCACCGACGGGACCGCCGAGGTGACCGTGGAGGTCGCCGAGTACCGCGGGGTGTGGGTGCCCGCCCTCGGCCGGCCCACCGAGGTCCGGTTCGTCGGGAGCCGTGCCGCCGACCTCCAGGGCAGCCTGTACCTCAACCCGGAGAGCGGCGTCGTCCTCTCGACCGAGGGCCTCGCCGAGGGCGACAGGTACACCGTCGCGGCGGACCTGCTCGCCGACCCCTCCGACGACGAGCTGGCCCGGCTGCCGTTCGCCTCCCTCCAGCTTCCCGGGTCGCTCAGCGTCCCGCAGTCGGTCGGCTCGCTCGCCGAGACCTTCACGAGTGACGCGAGCGGCGGCGCCGAACGGGTGGCAGCCCTGGCAAGCGACCTGGCGGCGGGTGGCGTCTTCAGCAACGGACTCGACGGCGAACCGCCCTCGCGCGCCGGCCACGGGTCCGACCGCATCGACACGCTGCTCACGGGCCGCGAGATGGTGGGCGACGACGAGCAGTTCGCCGTGGCGATGACGCTGATGGCCCGCTCGCTCGGCATCCCCGCGCGTGTGGTCATGGGCTTCTACCCGGGGGAGGACACCCCGAAGGACGGCGACACGTACTCGATCCGAGGGACCGACGTCCACGCGTGGGTCGAGGTGGCCTACCAGGACGAGGGTGCGGTGCGCTGGGTGGCGTACGAGCCGACGCCCGACGAGGACCAGCCGCCGCAGGACCAGGACCCGCGCAGCCAGAGCGAGCCGGAGCCCCAGGTCCTCCAGGAGCCCCCGCCGCCGGAGGAGCCCGCCGAGGCCCCGCTCCAGCCGATCCCCGAAGCCGCGGAGGACGAGACCACGGACCAGGAAGGCATCCCCTGGGGTCAGTACCTCCGTTACGTGGTCGTCGTCGGGGTTCCGCTGGCGCTGGTGCTCGCACCGTTCGTCCTCATCGCCCTCGCCAAGGCGAGGCGGCGCAAGCGACGCCTCGCGGCCTCGGCGCCGGTCGACCGAGTGAGCGGCGGATGGCGCGAGGTGGTGGACACGGCGGTGGACCTCGGCGCCCCCGTTCTCGCCAGCGCGACCCGGCGGGAGACCGCCCGGGATCTGGAGGAGCGGTACCCCGAGGCCGGCGCCGTCGTCGTCGCCGAGCGCGCCGACGCCGCGGTCTTCGGAGCCGGTGAGCCGAGCGATGCCGAGGTGACCGCGTTCTGGGCCGAGGTGGACCGGCTGGTCTCCGACATGTCGCGGTCGGTTGGACGCTGGCAGCGCCTGCGGGGGCGCTTCTCCCCCCGCTCCCTCACCCGCGGGATCCGTCCCGTGCCCACTCGTCGAGGAGGTCATCCGTGAGCACCACCGAGATCGCCGCCGCGTGCCACGCCTGCGGGTCGTCGCTCGCCCCCGGAGCGCCGTTCTGCAGTGCCTGCGGGGCGAGCCTGCCGCCGACGGCGCGGCTCGCCTCCGGCGGGACCTCCGCCTCGGCGTCGGCCGCCGCCCTGTCCTCCACCCCGGCGGCGCAGTCCGTTCCCGCACCCCCCGGGCGGCGCGTCGCGGCGCTCCTCGTGGACCACCTGGCCGCTACGGTCGTGGTGGTCGCCGCCTACGCTGTCCTCATCGGCTGGACGAATGCCGCGATCCAGGGCGGCGCCGACCAGGCAGCGGTCGCCGGGGCACTGGGCCTGCTGCTGGTCCCCGCTCTCGTGCAGGTCGTCTTCGTGCTGGCGCAGCTGACGTGGGAGGGCCGGGCCGGTAAGACGATCGGGAACGCCGCCCTCGGGATCAGGACCGTCTCCTTCGCGACGGGTCGCCCGCCCGGTTTCTGGCGAGCGTTCGGCCGGCGCTTCATCGAAGGTCTCGGGAACATCGTGTTCGTCGGCTCCTACGTGATCGCCGGTTCATCGGCCTGGGACCGCCCCACCAAGCGGCAGGGCTGGCAGGACAAGGCCGCCGGTACCGCGATGGTCACCGCCGCCTCGTTCGGGGCCGCTCCCACACGCGCCGCGGCGCGCCCGGCCGGCGCCCGGCCCGAGCCGTCGACGACCCGTCCGGATCCGGCCGCGCCCTCCCCGGTGGCGTCCGCGCCGGCCATCGCCGGCCCGATCGCGGCGGTGCCAGGCATGGCCGAGCCGGAGCCCACGACCCCCACGCCCGTCGCTGCGCCCGTGACCGGTTGGCCGGCCCCGGTGGCCGCCCCGGTCCCGGCCGGCGGCCTGATCGACTTCGTGCCCGGCGTCGTGCCGGACCCCGCCGATCCCGACGACGGTGGCCGCATCCCGGTGGTCGTCCCCGCACCTCCCTCGGGCCAGTGGCCGGGTACCGCGCCCACGGGTCGCCGAGTGGCGGCGTCGGCCCAGGCGGCCCCGGCGCCGCTCGAGGACCTGGCCGAGGACCTCGAGCACACCGCGATCCGAGCCCCCCGGCCCCTCCACGCCGCCGCGTACCGGCTGCAGTTCGACACCGGCGAGGCGCTGACCATCACCGGTTCGGGACTCGTCGGTCGCAACCCGGCTCCCGCCGCAGGTGAGACCGCGGAGCACGTCATCCCGATCGCCGACCCCGCGCGCTCGGTCTCCAAGACCCACCTCGCCTTCGGGGTCGGCCCCGACGGGTTCTGGGTGCTCGACCGCGGTTCCACCAACGGCACGTGGACGGTCACAGCCGACGGCGCCCGGGCCGAGGCGCCGCCGGGAATCCGGGTCACCGTCCCCGTCGGCAGCACGGTGGAGTTCGGCGACCGCCGGTTCACGGTGTCCGCGCCGTGAGCCTCGTGGACGAGGCCGGGACGCCGATCCGGGCCACGTGGGGAGCCGCCTCCGACGTGGGCGCGGTGCGGCCGCTGAACGAGGACAGCTACATCGCCGAGTTCCCCGTCTTCGTGGTCGCGGACGGCATGGGCGGGCACGAGGCGGGGGAGCGGGCGAGCGCCGAGGCCGTGGAGGCGCTCGGGCGCCTCGTGGGTGTGCCGGGTGTCACCGCGCGCGCCGTGCAGGAGCGCCTCCAGGAGGCGCAGGACCGCGTTCGTGCCATCGAGACGCGACCCGGGCGGGGCGCCGGCACCACGGTGACCGGCGTCGTCGTCGCGGCGCAGGGCGGGGTGCCGTACTGGCTCGTCGTCAACCTCGGGGACTCTCGCACGTACCGCCTGAGCGAGGGTGTGCTCGAGCAGATCAGCGTGGACCACTCCGAGGTGCAGGAGATGATCGAGGCGGGCACGCTGACTGCCGAGCAGGCCGAACGGCACCCGCGCCGCCACGTGGTCACGCGGGCGCTAGGCGCAGGTGTGGTGCTCGACCCCGACTTCTGGCTCCTCCCGATCGTCGAGAACGACCGCGTCCTCGTCTGCACCGACGGGCTCACGGGCGAGCTCTCCGACGAGCGCATCGCGCAGGTGCTCTTGGCAGAGCCCGACCCGCAGGCCGCGGCCGACCTGCTCGTGGCTGCCGCGGTCGAGGCGGGCGGGCGCGACAACGTCACCGTGCTGGTGGTCGACGCTCACGACGTCGGGGACACCTCCGACGACGAGCACACTGCCCCGCGTGACGCCGAGGACGAGGACGACGACACCATCCCCCGTGCCCGAGTCCGCGAGATGGGAGCGAACTGACGTGACCGCGCGCTACACCCCGGGAGCCTGGTCCGCCGTGGTGGTGGAACCGGCCGTGGTGCTGCTCGACCCGGGCACGCCGGCCGACCTGGTGGACGCCGTCTGGGACGCCCTGGTCGCCGGCGGCGGTGTGCCGGCGGTGATCCAGGCGATCACCGGCCGCTACGGCGCCGACTTCGCTGCCATCCCGCCGTTCGCCGTCGCCGCCCCGCAGCGGGCGGGCCTGGCGGTCGCGGCCCGGGGACCGGTCCGCGTCCGGGTCGACGCCCTCGAGGGCGTGACCGAGGTATCCGGGGCCGAGGTGACCACGTGGAGCGAGCGCTGGGTCGGAGGCGCCCAGAGCGTCGAGGTGGCACCGGAGGCGGACGACGACGGCGGGCCCGGCTCCCCTGACCTGCCCACACTTCCGCTGCGCGCCGGTACGGCGCTCGCCGCGTCCGTGTGGGTGCCCGTGGCGGAAGGCGCGCCCGGTCCCCCCGTGGGCGAGAGCCGGTCTCCGTCCTCCGGTCGGCGCGTCACGGCGCCGGATCTGGACGCGGTGCCGTACCCAGAAGGGGTGGCTGCCGAACCGTCCCCCGCCGCAGGGTCCGTCTCCGAGGCCGTCGAGGAGGACATCGCCGGAGCCAACGAGACCGCCGTCCCGACCCACGCGGAGGCGACGGCGCCCGTCGCCGAGAGCACTCTGGCCGGCCCAGTGGAGGAGGACGCGGTCGGCGACGTACCGGAGCCGGCCGCCGCGGCGCCGCGACCGCGCGAGACCCCTAGCCTGGAGAGCACGGTCACCGAGGCGCCGGAGGGCAGCTTCGACTACCTCTGGGGCGCGACCCGCATGACCACGGTGGAGGACGCCGCCATCCGAGAGGAAGAGGAGGACGGCGACCCAAGCCTCGGCGCGGCTCCGGCGCCACAGCCCCGGCTGGAGGCAGCGCCCCAGTCCGCTCCCGCGCGGGCCACGGCGCCCCTCGCGGGTCCGCGGATCACCGCGGTCCCGGGGATGACGGACCCCTTCGCGGACGACCACGACGGCGAGACGATCCTCAGCTCCGAGTTGGCAGCCATCCGCGCGCAGCGCGCCGGCGGCGGGGTCGCGGCGCCTGTTGCCGCCCCGGTGTCGGGCCCCAGCGTGCTCGCGCGGGTGTGCCCGGAGGGGCACGCCAATCCGCCCCAAGCGGCGCAGTGCCGGGTGTGCGGTACGACGCTCGTGGCGGATGCCGTGCGTGTGGCCCGGCCACCGCTCGGCCGGGTCCGGCTCTCCACGGGCGAGATGCTCGACCTCGACACGCCCGTGGTGCTCGGCAGGTCGCCGCGCGTAGGCCGGGTGGCGGGGCCGGACGTCCCCAGACCTGTGGTGGTGCCGAGCCCCACGCGCGAGATCTCCGGTACTCACCTGGCGATCCGGCTCGAGGAGTGGCACGTTCTGGTGGCCGACCTGGACTCCAGCAATGGGACCGTCCTTCGGCGCCCGGGGCAGCCGCCGCAGCGACTGCAGCCCCGCGAGCAGGTGCTCGTCCGCACCGGTGACGTGGTGGACCTGGGCGACGGCGTGGCGCTCACCTTCGAGGACCTGCCGTGAGCCCCCGGCGGGCACCCTCGGCGCCGCCCACCATCCCGGGCTACACGTACGTCCAGTTCGAGGGCGCGGGCGGCTTCGCCGACGTCTTCCTGTACGAGCAGCAGCGGCCCCGGCGCCGGGTCGCGGTGAAGGTGCTGCTCGCGGACATGCTCACCGCGGAGGTGCGGCGGAACTTCGACGCCGAGGCCGACCTGATGGCGCAGCTGTCCACGCACCCGTCGATCGTGACGATCTACGAGGCGGGCATCGCGACCGACGGGCGGCCGTACCTCGCGATGGAGTACTGCCCTCGGCCGAACCTCGGAAAGCGCTACCGCCGGGAGCCGTTCAGCGTCGCCGACGCGCTGCGCATCGGCATCGAGGTGGCGGGTGCCGTCGAGACGGCGCACCGCGCCGGCATCCTGCACCGCGACATCAAGCCCGCGAACATCCTCGTCACCGAGTACGACGCGCCCGCCCTCACGGACTTCGGCATCTCCGCGACCATGGAGGGCGCGCCGTCGCAGGCCGACGGGATGTCGATCCCGTGGTCACCGCCGGAGTCGTTCGCGGAGCCCCCCAGCAGCGGTGTCGGCACCGACGTGTGGGCGCTCGCCGCGACGGTCTACTCGCTGCTCGCCGGTCGGTCGCCGTTCGAGATCCCCGGTGGCTCCAACAGCAGCGCGGACCTGATCGCGCGGATCGAGAGCGCTCCGTTGCCTCGCATCGGGCGCCGCGACGTGCCGGATTCCTTGGAGCGTGTCCTCGCCACGGCCATGGCCAAGGCGCCGACGTCGCGGTATGCGTCCGCGCTCGCCTTCGCCCGCGCTCTCCAGCAGGTGCAGTCCGAGTTGGGTCTCGCCCCGACGCGGGCCGCAGTGCTCGACGACGTGGTGAGCATCGAGCCGACCGGGGACGAGGACGGCGAACCCGGCACGCGGATCCGCAGCATCGTCTCGATCGACCCTGCGCAGCCCCCCGCGTCGTCCCGACCGGGGGTCCCCGCCGTGGAGCCGCGTCCCCCGGGAGAGGTCCGAGGCCCGCGGGAGACGACGTCGCCCGGCCAGGTCTCGGCCTCGGACACCGTGGTGCGCGGCGCGACGCCGGGTGTCGCGTCAGGTGTGCCCCCGGTGGTGGACGTGCCGGACTGGGGACGGTCGCCGATGGCGCCGGCGATGGACGCGACCGTCCACCGACGCGAGGCGCCAGCCCCGGATGCGGAGCCCGAGGGCGCCGCACCCCCGACGCGTGCCCGGTGGTGGGGGTGGCTGGTCGCGGCTGGGCTCGTGGGCGTGGTCGCTGTGGCCGGGATCGTGCTCACCCGGGGTGACGCGCCGTCGTCGGGCACCCCGACGAGCGAGGCTGTGGCCGAGGAGGTCGTGCCTCAGGACGTGACCGGCGGTGTGGTGCCGCCGCCGGAGGACCTCGCGGGCGTCGTCGGCGACGGTGAGGTGGTCTTCACCTGGGCCAACCCGAGCCCCGAGGAGGGCGACTCCTACTTCTACCGTGTTCCCGACGCGTTCGGCGAGGGTCGGTTCGAGGAGACGGCGGAGACGTCGGTGTCGGTGCCGGCCTCCGCGGACGGGAGCACCTGCCTCCAGGTCCTCCTGCGGCGCTCGACCGGAAAGACGAGCGAGCCCGTCGGGGTGTGCGTGCCGTGACGCAGACGCGCATCGACACGGGAGAGGCCGTCGCAGACGACGGGGGCCAGGCAGGGACAGGAACGCCGGAGTCCCGGGCGCTATCGGTCGAGTTCTGCGGGGAGTGGCACCGGTTGGTGCCGGGTGTGGCATTCGAGGTGGGGCGTGACGCGGACCTCTGCGTCGACGACAACCCCTTCCTCCACCGGCGCTTCCTCCGACTTGCGGAAGACGACGGGCTCTGGTGGCTCGAGAACGTGGGATCCAGGTTGTCCGCCACCGTGTGCGACACCACCGGCGGGGTGCAGTCCTGGCTTCCCCCGGGCGCGCGGCTGCCGATGGTCTTCCCGCGCACCGCCGTCATCTTCACCGCGGGACCGACCACCTACGAGCTCTTCGTTCATCTCGAGGACCCGCCCTACCGGCCCACGGCGGCGGACGACGTCCCGCGGGGGCGACCACGATCGGGGCGGTCGCGTGGACCGTTTCCCAGCGGCAGCTCATCCTGGCCCTTGCCGAGCCGATGCTCCGGCGTGAGGGCACGGCCCTCAGCGAGATCCCCTCGTCTGCCCAGGCGGCTCGCCGGCTCGGCTGGGCGCTCACGCGCTTCAACCGCAAGCTCGACAACGTCTGCGACAAGCTCGACCGGCTCGGGGTCTCCGGCCTGCGGGGCGGCCCGGGAGCCCACGCGACGAACCGGCGCGCGCGGTTGGTCGAGTACGCCGTCTCTTCCCGGCTGGTCACCGCGGCGGACCTCCCGCTGCTCGACCTCGGACCGGAGCCCAGCGATGCCTAGGCGGCCCGTGCAGGCCGCGCCCCGGAGGCTCTCGTGCGCATCAAGCTGACCCTGCAGCGCTCGGAGGGGCGCGCGACGAACCTCGCCGTGACGGCGGACGCCACCGCGACCGTGGGGGACGTTGCGGCCTCGCTCTTCGCAGGGGACCCGGAGAACAAGGGCCGGGCCACGCCCGAGCGGCTGACGCTGCGCGTGGCCGAGGCCACGCCCGGCACCTCGGGTCGCTCGCTCGACCCGGCGAGCGATCTCCTGACGGCGGGCCTGCGGTCCGGGAGCACCGTGTCGCTCGTCCAGGTCAGCAGCGAGTTCGCCACTCCGGGGGAGGGGCGTGGACCGGCTGCCGCAGTCCTCCGTGTCCTCGCGGGGCCGGATGCCGGCCGGGAGTTCCCGCTGCCCGTGGGCACCAGCTACGTGGGCCGGGACCGCGACATGGACGTGCGGCTCAGCGACCCGCTCGTGTCCAAGCGGCACGCCCGGATCGCGGTGAGCGACGGGGTCGAGATCGCCGACCTCAACTCGGCGAACGGCTTGATCATCGGGGGTGCGCGGGTGCCGCGCGCCGCGCTGACCGCGGCGGACGAGGTCGTCCTCGGCGACTCGACCGTGACCGTCGTGCCGCTGCGGCGCTCGACGGCGGTCGCACCATCGAGCCCGGTGATCGAGTTCAACCGCTCGCCGCGGGTGGTCCGTCGTGTCCCCGAGCGCGAGCTCCCCGCGCCCACCCCGCCCGAGGTGCCCAATCCGGGTCGGCTCCCGCTGCTAGCGATGGTGGCCCCGCTCATCATGGGCGCCGTGCTCTGGTTCGCCACGCACCAGCTCCTGAGCATCGTCTTCGTAGCGCTCTCGCCGCTGCTCATGATCGGCACGTGGATCGACCAGCGCTCGCAGGCGAAGCGGACCTTCGCGGCACAGAAGAAGGCGTTCGCGGCGGGCGTCGAGGCCCTGGAGGCCACCATCGAGCAGGCACATGCCGTGGAGCGGGCGATCCGGCTTTCCGTGAACCCGTCAGTCGCGGACTCCGCCGAAGCGATGGAGCGGCTCACGCCAATCCTGTGGACGCTGCGACCGGAGCACGGCGAGTTCCTCGCGGTGCGCCTCGGCATCGGACCGGCGAGGGCGCGCACGACCATCCGGATGCCGGGCAGCCACAACACGCTGCCGGAGTTCTGGGAGCGGCTCGAGCAGCTCGAGCGAAGGGCGGCCGTGATCGACGGCGTACCGGTGGTCGCCGACCTGAGGCAGGTGGGCGCCGTCGGGGTGGCCGGACCGGCGGCCCACGCCCGGCCCGTGGCCCGAGGGCTCCTGCTCCAGCTCGCCGCCCTGCACGCGCCCGGTGAGCTCCTGCTGGGCGCCGTCACGTCGCCGACCTCCCGCCGTGCGTGGGACTGGCTCGAGTGGCTGCCCCACGCGAGCGCCCAGAGCAGCGCCCTCGGCGGCGAGCACCTGGCGGACAACCCCGGAACGGGCGCTCTTCTCCTCGAGCGGCTGGAGGGCGTCGTCGAGGAGCGTGAGGCGGCGAACCGCGAGGGGTCCGCGCGCTCGTCGAGGGGACCGCTCGATCCCACACGGACCGGCGAGACGGCAGAACCGGTCCTGCCCGCGATCGTCCTCGTCGTCGAGGACGACGCCCCGCTGCCTCGTGCGCGGCTCGCCCGCCTCGCCGAACGCGGGCCTGACGTGGGCCTGCACGTGATCTGGGTGGCCGCGGATGTCGCATCCCTCCCGGCCGCCTGCCGGACGTTCCTCGCCGTCGACGAGGCCGGGGCCTCCACCGGCGAGGTGCGAACCGGCGACCTGCGGCACCCCGTCGCGGTCGAGGGGGTGTCCGAGGATCATGCGCTCCGGCTCGCGCGCGGCCTGGCGGCCGTGGTGGACAATGCGGCTGCCTCGGAGGACCAGTCCGACCTGCCGCGCTCGGTCTCCTACGCCGCGCTCGCCGGTACAGCCGTGCTCGACGAGCCGGGGTCCGTTGTCGAACGGTGGCGGGAGAGCGGGTCGATTACGGCCCGCGACGGCGCGCCGCCCGTGCGACGCAAGAGCGACGCCACCCTGCACGCCTTGATCGGGCACTCGGGAACGCAGCCCCTGACGCTCGACCTGCGGGTCCACGGGCCGCACGCACTGGTCGGCGGCACGACCGGGTCGGGCAAGAGCGAGTTCCTCCAGTCCTGGGTGCTGGGCATGGCGGCGGCCCACAGCCCGGACCGCGTCACCTTCCTGTTCGTCGACTACAAGGGCGGCGCGGCCTTCGCCGACTGCGTGGAGCTGCCGCACACCGTCGGCCTCGTCACCGACCTCTCGCCCCACCTGGTCCGTCGCGCGCTGACCTCGCTGCGCGCCGAGCTCCGGTACCGGGAGCACCTGCTGCAGCGCAAGAAGGCCAAGGACCTGATCGCGCTGGAGACGGACCGGTGACCCGGAGACGCCGCCGAGCCTCGTCATCGTGGTCGACGAGTTCGCCGCGCTGGCACGGAGGTGCCGGAGTTCGTCGACGGCGTGGTGGACGTGGCGCAGCGAGGTCGCTCGCTGGGGCTGCACCTCATCCTCGCGACGCAGCGACCGGCGGGCGTCATCAAGGACAACCTCCGGGCCAACACCAACCTGCGCGTGGCGCTGCGGATGGCCGACGAGGACGACTCGACCGACATCCTCGGCGTGCCGATCGCCGCCCACTTCGACCCGGCCATCCCGGGGCGGGGCGCGGTCAAGACGGGGCCCGGTCGGATCACCGCCGTTCCAGACCGGCTACGCCGGTGGCTGGACCACGTCCGAGCCCGAACCCGTGCGGGTGGACGTCGCCGAGATGGCGTTCGGAGGCGCAGTCGTCTGGGAGGTCCCGCGGCCCGAGGTGGCGGCGGAGCGCGACCCTGGGCCTACCGACATCGCCCGGATGGTCCGCACCATCCGGCGCGCGTCCCGTGAGGTGGCCATCCCGGAGCCCCGTCGGCCGTGGCTCCCGGAGCTGGCAACCGTCTACGACTTCCTGCTGCTGCCCAACCCGCGCACCGACGAGCGACTCTCGTGCTCGGCGTGATGGACGACCCGGCGACCCAGAGCCAGCCCACCCTCACCTACCAGCCCGACCGGGACGGCAACATGGCCGTCTACGGCACCGGCGGGTCGGGCAAGTGCGCCACGCTCAGGCAGCTCGCCGTGGCCGCCGCGGTCACGCCGCGCGGCGGCCCGGTCCAGGTCTACGGTCTCGACTTCGGCGCGCGGGGTCTGCGGACGCTCGAGGTACTGCCCCACGTCGGCGCGATCATCGACGGCGACGACGAGGAACGGCGTGGTCCGGCGTCCTGCGCATGATCCGCGACCTCGTCGACGACCGCGCGAGCCGGTACGCCGCCGTGCGCGCGGGCTCCATCGTGGAGTACCGCGCCCGCGCCAACGCGCCGGACGAGCCGCGGATCCTGCTCCTGGTCGACGGCATCGGCCGCCTTCCGAGAGGCGTACGAGTTCACGCCGTCCCAGCTCTTCTCGGTCTTCTCCCAGATCGCTGCGGACGGCCGGCAGGTCGGCGTGCACGTGATCGTGACCGGCGACCGGCCGAACGCCGTGCCGATGTCCATCGCCTCGACCGTGCAGCGTCGCCTGGTCCTGCGGATGGCGAGCGACGACGACTACATGCTCCTCGGCGTGGCGAAAGACGTGCTCAACGCGGCCTCGCCCCCGGGGAGAGGGGTCATGGAGGGCAACGAGGTCCAGGTCGCGATCATCGGCGGGAGCGCCAACCTCGCCGTCCAGGCGCGGAAGCTGAGCGCGCTCGGGGAGTCGATGAGCGAGCACGGCGTGGTCCGCGCGCCTCGGATCGGACGCCTCCCCTCCCAGGTCTCCTTGAGCGAGCTCCCTGCGCGCGACGAGCGGGGCGCCGTCGTCGTGGGCGTCGACGACGAGACACTCGGCTGCGCCGGCATCGACGCGAAAGGCACGCTGCTCCTCGCGGGCCCGCCGGGAAGTGGCCGGAGCACCGCCCTCGTCACGATCGCGCAGGCCGTGCGCCGGGCCCGGCCCGGTGTGCGGGTGGCGCACTTCGCCCCGCGACGAACCAGCCTGGCCGGTCTGCGGGTCTTCGACACCTCGCTAGCGTCACCGGACGACGTCGCCGACGCCGCTCGGCAGCTGACCGAGGCGGTCGATAACGGGCGCGTGGCGCCCGGGCAGCTCGTCGTCGTCATCGAATCCCTCGCGGACCTCTGCGGGACTGTGGCCGAGAGCGCCCTCGACACGCTCGTCCGGACGTGTGTTCGCGCCGAGCAGTTCGTCGTCGGCGAGTCCGAGAGCTCCACGTGGGGCCAGGCGTACGCGTTGTCGCCGCCGTTCAAGGCGGGTCGGCGTGGCCTTCTCCTGGTTCCCGGCGATATGGAGGGTGATGCGCTACTCGGTACCCCCCTCGGTCGTTTCAAGAGAGCCGAGTTCCCGCCCGGGCGCGGATTCCTCGTGGCCGGTGGGCGGGCCCGCAAGGTCCAGGTGGCGATTCCCGAATGACGTCGACGGAAGGGGGAGACGGCGCGGCGCCCGTGGGGAGTGCTCCCCATCGACGACGTCGGCAATACCTTCTACGTTACGACTGATCCCAGGGGTGCATTGAGATGAACCCCTTCAACGCGAGAAACGGGAGAATGACATGGCAGTGTGGGGTCTTGACATCCAGCAGGTCCGGCAGCTCTCAAGCCAGCTGACCCGGCAGGCGGAGACGATCCAGCAGTCGCTGAGCACGCTCACCGCGGCGCTCAACGGGACCCAGTGGACCGGTCCCGACGCCGAGCAGTTCCGGAACGAGTGGTCCTCGACGCACACGGCCTCGCTGCGCAACGTGATCAATGCGCTCCAGGAGGCCTCGCAGAAGGCCGCCCGCAACGCGGACGCGCAGGAGCAGGCCTCGGCCGGCTGACCGGACATCGGGTGGGCGTCCTCACCGGGCGCCCACCCGATTCGATCGAGGAGTCTGGGAGGATCCCGTGGCTGGTGGGTACTACGGCGCCGACGTCGCGCAGTTGCGCGTCCTGGGCGAGCGGTTCGACCGAAGTGCCGACGAGATCGAACGCGCGGGCCGGGCCCTCGCCCACGGCATCACGACGACGACGCAGTGGCAGGGGCCGGACGCCTCGACCTTCCGCGGCGACTGGAGCGGCTCACATCACCCCCAGCTCGGCGCAGCGGTCGCGGCCCTGAGAGAAGCGGCCCGCCAAGTTCGCTTGAACGCGGACCAGCAGCAGCAGGCCAGCAGCGCGGACGGTGGCTTGTTAGCGTCGATCCCAGTCGCTGCGCCGGCTGCCTCCCGGTCCGTTCGCTCTGTACGGGCCTTCGAGAGTCGCACCGGGTTCGGCGTCAGTCGCTCCGCCGGCCTCGTGGCGCGGGCAGGTCGGTCCGATGACTTCGAGGCCACCTACGCGAGCGACGGCGACGAGATCCGCTATACGACCAAGGACTTCCTCTCCCTCGGGACCGGTGACGTGTTCAAAGCGCTCGGCTTCGTGGCGGCAGTCAAGGGGCTTGAGGCGTCGCCGTTCTCGTTCGACTTGGGTATCTCGGCCGAGAAGGGAACACAGTTCATCTGGGTCCCGCAGCCGGGCGGCACCGACAACGAGTTGAGGGGTCTGAACGGCATACCGATACGACAGGTGAGCGGCGCGAACTTCGTCACCGGGTACGACGCCGACGAGGTCCTTCATGACATCGCACAAGGCAATCTCGCCGAGCCCGATGCGATCGCCCATGTCAGCGGCCTCAAGACCTTCGCGGCAGCGCAGATCGAGGGCGGGGGCTCTGTCTTCGGCCAGAGCGGTGAAGTCGCCGTCGAGCGCAGTGTGGAGCACTGGCGCGACGGCCGCACTGTCGATGTCTACACGCTCTCCGGAACGGCCGGCGGCGAAGCGGGTGCTCACCTCGACGGCAAGGCCCTAGGCGCAAGCATCGACCTGAAGGCGGTCGCCGGAACGGACGCCAGCGTGCAGTGGCAACCAGCTACGGACCCGACGGACGGGCGCAGACCCTTCAGTACACAATCGTCGGACATGCGGAGGCCGGGGTGGAGGGCTCGTTGAACGTTGCCGGAGGCGGCGCATACGAACGCGAGACGCAGGGTCTGCTGGTGGAGCGGACCCTGACCTTCGACCTCAGTGATCCACGCGTTGCCCGGACCGTCGCCGGCGAGGGCACGACCGGGCTCGTCGCGCACGCCGACTGGGCCTCCGAGGAAGTCAAGGTCTTCAGATCCGCCACGTCGGCGAGCGGAGCTGACGCAATCGTCTTCGAGGCGGGCGCCGAGTCGTCGAGTATCGAGCTCGTGGCCTCCGGAAGTCGTCAGCCGGCGGCGGATCCCTCGGCACGCATGATCGACGGCTACAACGGTTGGCGCAGCCAGGTCGTCCAGAACCCGGACGGCACGTCCTCGGTGTTCTGGTCGGGCGAGTTCTGATGACGGCTCGTGACTCCGCGCAGGTGTGGCTCGACGACGGTCACGCGGGGCTAAGGCACGGCGCGACCCTCGCATCCCGACGAACGGTGAAGGCGGTTGTGAGCACCAACCCAGCGGCCGGGGTTCGGCCCGGCATCGACCAGCTCGCTCGAGATGAGCGTTCCTCTGCGAGGGGTGAGTGATGAGCCTGTACGGCGCCGACGTCGCGCAGCTTCGGGACCTGGCTGACCGTCTCGATCGGGCGAGCGACGAGATCGATCGTGCGGCGAAGACGCTCTCGCAGGGCATCAGCACGACGACGCAGTGGCAAGGACCTGATGCCTCGGGGTTCCGGGGTGACTGGTCGGGCGGGCACCTGCCCGCGCTCCTTGCCGCCGCACGTGCGCTCCGCGAGGCGGCGCGTGCCGCGCGAGCGAACGCCGAGCAGCAGCACGGCGCGAGCACCGACGGGGTCGGCAGCCTGCTCGAGGGCCTGCTCTGGCCTCCGGGCCGAGGTGTGGACGGCGGGTCGTGGCCGCTCGTTCCCCCGGGCAACCCTTTCTCGCCGCGGGGCGACATCGGGAGCTGGTTCTCGGACCGCGGCTCTCTCGACACGATGGAGGAGCGCCTCGACGGGGTGACCGTGGACGAAACCGGCGTTCACGTCGTCAAGAAGGCCGAGGCAGAGGCGGTGCTGCGGGCGCGCGCCGAGGGGGGCTTCGAGGCTGCCGGCGGCCTCGCGTCGGGCTCGGGCAGCGCGGAGGCGTCGATCGGGGCGAAGGCCGAGGCCGCGGGCAAGGCCTCGATAGGACCCGACGGCGCCGCCGTTGCCGCGTCCGCGTCCGTGTCGGCCGGTGCGGAGGCGTCTGCGCAGGGCGAGATGGCGCTGGGGGTGGCCGGCGTCGCCGGGGCCGCGAGCGCGTTCGCCGGGGCGCGGGCGTCGGGGAGCCTGAAGGGCGAGATCGGTCCGGACGGCGCGGGGGTCGCCGTCGGTGTGGATGCCTTCGCCGGCGCCAAGGCCGAGGGGCACGTCAGCGCCGAGGCGATGGGTGCCGAGGCGAAGGTCGGCGGCGAGGTCTACGCCGGCATCGGCGCGAAGGCCGAGGCCGACCTCGGATGGGACGCCGACACCGGTGAATTGTCGGTGTCGCTCGACCTCGGCGTCGCCCTCGGCGTCGGAGCGGGCGTCGACATCGACTTCTCCTTCAGTCCGAGCGAGGCCGTCGCGGACGTCAAGAAGCTCTTCCGTTGGTGATGTGAGAGGAATGGTGGACGAGATGGGTCGCGCGGAGTTCCCTAGTGAGGTGTTTCCCGGGTACCCGACGGTGAGCGTCGAGCATCCCGAGACATGGTCACCGGTCATCGTTCCGACGTCGCCGCTGGCCCTTGCCCGGAGCGCGGCGGAAGGCGAGTTCAGGCCGAACGTCGTCGCCGCATTCGCGCGCGTGCGCGGCTCGGCGACGCTCCAGGACGTCAGCGCCGACGTGATTGCGAAGTTCATGGGGCTTCCCGGCTACGAGGAAGTGGGACGGTCGGAAGAGCGCGCCCAGGGGCTTGCGGTGTTCCGGATCGAGGGGAGCTTCTCAGATCCCCGCGTCGGGACGCTCGTGCAGGCGGTGCGCATGGTCCTGATCCCGCGGGGCGAGGTGTCCGACGTCGTCCAGGTGACCGGGACGTGCGCCGGATCTCAGGTCGAAGCGGTCTACGGCGAGATCAGGTCGATTCTCGGGAGCGTCGCCGTCGGCTGATGGGCCCGCGCCCGACCTGTGGAGCGCGTTCCGAACGTGCATCGTGAGGTTCGTGAGCCGCCTGCTGCGCGGTCCTGCTCCCGCGGAGTGCGGCTCCTGAGCGCGCCCGGCGCACGCCGTCGACCGTGAGCACCGCCAGGGCGAGCCACACGAGCGCGAACCCCGCCCAGCGTGCCGGCGGCATGTCCTCGCCCAGGACCACGACCCCGATCAGGAACTGGATCGTCGGCGTCAGGTACTGGATCAGGCCGAGGAGGCTGAGCGGGATCCGGCGCGCCGCCGCGCCGAACAGCAGCAGCGGCGTCGCCGTCACGACGCCTGCGCTCGCCAGGGCGAGGGCGTGCGGCGTGCCGTACGCGAGAAAGGTGCCCGACCCGGAGGCCGCGAGCCATCCGAGGTATCCGGCCGCGAGCGGGAAGAGCACGAGGGTCTCGACGGCGAGGCCCGCCACCGCGGGCACGCTCGGTCCCACCCGGTTCTTCGCCAGCCCGTACAGCCCGAAGGACACGGCGAGCGCGAGGGAGATCCACGGCACCCGCCCGTACCCCACGGCGATGACGACGACGGCGACCGCGCCCAGCGCGAGCGCCGCCCACTGCGGGGGCCGGAGGCGCTCGCCGAGCACGAAGACGGCCAGCAGCACGGTGACCAGGGGGTTGACGAAGTAGCCCAGCGCGGCGTCGACCACCTGTCCGGACAGCACGGCGTAGACGTAGACGAGCCAGTTGACCGCCACGAGGGCCGCTGCGGCGGACAGGATCCGCACCGAGCGCCCGGAGCGGAGCGCGGCCCGGAACGGGGTCCACCCGCGCGTGACGGCGAGGATCGCGAGGCAGAAGGCGAGGGACCAGACCACCCGGTGGGCGATGATCTCGACGGGGCCCGCCGGCCTGAGCAGGGGGAAGTAGAGCGGCATGGCGCCCCACAAGAGGTAGGCGCCGACGCCGCACGCGAGCCCGACGCCGTCGCTCGCCCCGGCGCTGTCGTTCGCCCCGGAGCGGGGGCGCGCCGGTGGGGTCTCGGTCACGGGGCTCATCTTCCTGCCCGGACCGCTCCGCCCCCCAACCCCACCCGTGATGCCCCGATGACGTCGCAGCCCCGGCCCTCACGTACGGTGGGGCCATGAGTGCAGGCGCCCTCCAGCGGTTCGTGACCGGTGTGCACGCCCGGGCCTACCGGCTGACGGGCGGTCGCCTCGGCGGCCGGATCGGCCGCGTGGAGCAGGTCCTGCTGACCACGACCGGCAGGCGCAGCGGCCAGGCCCGCACCACGCCCCTGTCGGTGATCGCCGACGGCGACCGCCTGGTCCTGATCGCCTCGAACGGGGGCGCCGCCCGGCACCCGGACTGGTACCTCAACCTCACCGCGGACGCCGCCGTGACGATCCAGCGCGGCGGGGACCACATCGCGATGCGCGCCCGGACCGCGACCCCTGCCGAGCGCGCGGACCTCTGGCGCCGCGCCGTCGCCCTCTACTCCGGCTACGCGGGGTACCAGCGCCGGACGTCCCGCGAGATCCCGGTGGTCATCTGCGAGCCGGCGGCCACGGCGCGCGACGTCCACGATGTGGATGCTGCCCGTCTCACCTAGGGTGCAGATCGGGCGCCACGTACACTGGTTGGCAGCGAAATTCCCCGGTGCCCCGGTGCGCCTCCACACCTCCGGAGCCCCGGATCGAACGACTGGACGAGAGGCACCGAGCGTGACCACCCCTCTGCGCGTAGCGATCGTCGGTGCCGGCCCGGCCGGCATCTACGCCGCCGACATCCTGTCCAAGGCCGGTCTCGCGGTGAGCATCGACCTGTTCGAGCGCTTGCCGGCGCCGTACGGCCTCGTCCGCTACGGCGTCGCCCCGGACCACCCGCGCATCAAGGGCATCATCACCGCGCTGCGCGAGGTGCTCGAGCGCGGGGACATCCGCCTCTTCGGCAACGTCGACTTCGGCGTCGACATCACGCTCGACGACCTCCGCCAGTTCTACGACGCCGTGATCTTCGCCACCGGGGCCGTCCGCGATGCCGCCCTCGACATCCCCGGCATCGACCTGCCCGAGAGCTACGGCGCCGCCGACTTCGTCTCCTGGTACGACGGGCACCCCGACGTCCCGCGCACGTGGCCGCTGACGGCGCGGACGGTCGCGGTGATCGGCAACGGCAACGTCGCGCTCGACGTCGCGCGGATGCTCGCGAAGCACGCCGACGACCTCCTGCCGACCGAGATCCCGGCGAACGTGTACGAGGGCCTCGCGGCGAACCCCGTCACCGACGTGCACGTCTTCGGCCGCCGCGGCCCCGCCCAGGTGAAGTTCACCCCGCTCGAGCTGCGCGAGCTCGGCCACCTCCCCGACGTCGACATCGTCGTCTACGAGGAGGACTTCGACTTCGACGAGGGCTCGATGGAAGCCGTCCGCTCCTCGAACCAGACCAAGCAGGTCGTCAAGACGCTGACGGACTGGACCCTGCGCGAGCCCGAGGAGCTCACGGCGTCCCGCCGCCTGCACCTGCACTTCCTCCACCGCCCGGTCGAGGTGCTGGGGGAGGGCGGACACGTCGTCGGCGTCCGCACCGAGCGCACGCAGCTCAACGGCGACGGTCGGTCGCCGGCACCGGCGAGTTGCACGACTGGCCGGTGCAGGCCGTCTACCGCGCCGTCGGCTACTTCGGCTCGCCCCTGGTGGGCGTCCCGTTCGACGACGCCAGCGGCGTCATCCCGCAACGAGGAGGGCCGGGTGCTCGACCTCGACGGCAGCCGATCCCCGGCGTCTACGCGACCGGCTGGATCAAGCGCGGCCCGGTGGGGCTCATCGGCCACACGAAGTCCGACGCCACCGAGACCATCCGGCACCTCGCCGAGGACGCGGCCGCCGGGATCCTCCCGACGGCGCCCGTCCGCGACCCCGGGGCGGTCCTCGACGCGCTCCACCGGCGACGGCGTCGAGTACACGACGTGGCAGGGCTGGGAGCTGCTGGACGCCCACGAGCAGCTGCTCGGCCAGGAGCAGGGGCGTGCGCGCGTCAAGGTGGTCCCCCGCGAGGAGATGACGGCGATCTCGCGGCGCGAGAGCGACTGAGGCGAGGGCCACCGGGAGGCGAGCGCCACCCGGGCGACCGCTGCGCGGGTCGGACGGGCGCCGTCGTCGGCCGTCGGCGACGGGGCGTGAGCGCGGGGCGCCGGCGATCGACGGCGGGGAACGCGCCCGGTCGTCTCGACGTTGGGTGTGGCAGAGGGCCAGGTCGCCCTGAATCCGTCCCCTGCCGCGAACAGTCACCAGGAGAGATCCGCACCATGGACCACCGCCACTTCAACGGCGTGAAGACCGCTGCCCTGCTCGGGGTCCTGTGGGCCCTCGTCCTGGCCATCGGTGCCCTCCTCGCCTCGGGAACGGGCAACTCCTCGTTCCTGTTCCTGTTCGCGGGCATCGGCCTGCTCATGACCGCGTACGGCTACTGGAACTCGGACAAGATCGCGATCCGGGCCATGCACGCGCGCCCCGTGAGCGAGGCCGAGGCGCCGGCCATGTACCGGATCGTGCGGGAGCTCTCGACGGCCGCGCGCCAGCCCATGCCGCGCCTCTACATCTCGCCCGACGGCGGCCCCCAACGCCTTCGCCACAGGCCGCAACCCGCGCAACGCCGCGGTGTGTGCCACCGAGGGGATCCTGGCGATCCTGGACGAGCGCGAGCTGCGCGGCGTTCTCGGCCACGAGCTCATGCACGTCTACAACCGCGACATCCTCACGTCCTCGGTGGCGGCCGCAGTCGCGGGGGTCATCACCTCGCTCGCCCAGTTCGCGCTGTTCTTCGGCGGCGGCAGCGACCGGGAGAACGGCGGCAACCCGATCGCCCTGCTCGCGACGGCCCTCCTCGCGCCGCTCGCCGCCACGATGATCCAGCTCGCGATCAGCCGCACCCGCGAGTTCGACGCCGACGAGGACGGCGCCCGCCTCACCGGCGACCCCCTCGCCCTCGCCTCGGCCCTGCGCAAGCTCGAGCGAGGGACGGCGGCTCGGCCGTTGCCCCAGACGGTCCCGCTGGAGAACGTCTCGCACCTCATGATCGCCAACCCGTTCCGGGGGTCCGGGATGGCGCGGCTCTTCGCGACCCACCCGCCCATGGACGAGCGGATCGGACGCCTCGAGGCCATGGCGGGGTACCGGGGCTGACTTCCTGTTCGGCGGGCCTCCGCCGCTGCCCTGGGCGAGGCGATTGGTCGCCTTGGTTGGACGGCGGTGTGACCGGCGCGGGCAGCCGTCCGGCGCTCGTTCCTCGCGCCTCCCGCCAGGCCCGTCCACGCCCGCGCCGGTCACACCGCCGTCCGCTGGTGTGTCGCCTTGCCGGGGGCTTCAGCGGTAGTTGACGAACTGGAGGGCGACGTCGAGGTCCTCGTCCTTCAGGAGCGCGATGACCGCCTGGAGCTCGTCGCGGCTCTTGGAGGTCACCCGGACCTCGTCGCCGGTGATCTGCGTCTTGACCCCCTTGGGGCCCTTCTCGCGGATGACCTTGGTCACCTTCTTGGCCGCCTCGCCGGCCAGCCCCTCCTTGAGGACCGCCTCGAGGCGGTACTCCTTCCCGGAGGGCCGCGGCTCGCCGTCGCCCGTGTCGATCGCCTTGAGCGAGATGCCGCGCTTGACGAGCTTCGTCTCGAAGACGTCGAGCACGGCCTTCACGCGTTCGGCCGAGTTCGCGACCAGGACGATCTTCGCACCGCTCCACGCGATCGACGCCCCGACCCCCTTGAAGTCGTAGCGCTGGGCGATCTCCTTGGCGGCCTGGTTGAGCGCGTTGTCGACCTCCTGCCGGTCGACCTTGCTGACGATGTCGAAGGAGGCGTCGCCTGCCATGTCATCACTCCCTGTCCGGATCGGGCGGTGCCGGGGCCTCCGACGGCGCGGGGCCGCGCCGTCGGGTGTGGCCTGCGCGTGCGGAGAGCACCGCCAAGGCTTGCTATCCTTTCATCCGCACGTGCTGCGCACCCGAGGCGGGTTACCCGAGTGGCCAAAGGGAGCTGACTGTAAATCAGTTGCGGAATGCTTCGGGGGTTCGAATCCCTCACCCGCCACGCCCGAGCTGTGGCCCCACCCCTCACGGGGGGTGGGGCCGCAGTCATGTCTGGACTCAGAGCCGTCTGTGGACTCAGCCGCCTGTGGACTCAGCCGCCGTGGACTCAGCCGCCCGTGGAGCCCTGCGCCGGTGGGGCTGACGCGCCCGATGAGGCCCTGGGGCGGGAGCTCCGAGGCGCCGGGCGAGCGTCGCAAGGGCCGCCGCGTTCTCGCCCTGCGGTCCCGGTCACCGCCGATTTCCACCCGCGGCGCCAAGCCGTGTACCCTCGTCCCCGCCGCCCCGATAGCTCAGTCGGCAGAGCGTCTCCATGGTAAGGAGAAGGTCTAGGGTTCGATTCCCTATCGGGGCTCTGGTCATGGGTCCGGGCATGCGCCGTCGCAGGCGCTCGCCCGGGCACCGTGCCCATGGCGGGGTAGCTCAGGTGGTTAGAGCACACGGCTCATAATCGTGGTGTCGCGGGTTCGAATCCCGCCCCCGCTACCGCTCGTGATGACAGAGCGGCAGCCTTCCGGTTGTCCGCATGCGGCAGAGGTGAGGAACCGTCGTGGCCAGCAAGTCCGTGGACATCCGCCCGAAGATCACCCTCGCGTGCGAGGTGTGCAAGGAGCGGAACTACATCACCAAGAAGAACCGTCGGAACACCCCGGACCGCCTGCAGCTGCAGAAGTACTGCCCGCGCTGCAACGCGAAGACCGGTCACCGCGAGACCCGCTGACGTAGGGTCTCGCCCATGGCAGTCAACGCAGACTACGTCGGCCGGGTGTTCACCGGCACGTCGCCCTACGAGGTGTCCCGGGTGAAGATCGCCGAGTTCGCCTCGGCGGTCCAGGCTCAACACCCCAGTCACTTCGACGCCGCGGCGGCGCGTGCGCTCGGGTACGCGGACGTGATCGCACCGGTCACCTTTGCGGTGGTCATCGCCCAGCGCGCCGAGGCCGAGTACATCACCGACCCGGAGGCGTCCATCGACTTCTCCCGTGTGGTGCACGCGGACGAGCGCTTCACGCACCACCGCCCCATCCGGGCCGGCGACGTGCTGAGCACGGCCGTGCACGTCGACTCCGTCACGGAGCGCGGCGGCATCTCCATGGTCAGCACACGCGCCGAGATCACCGACGCCGACGGCGCCCCCGTGGCCACCGTCCGCTCCACGCTCGCGGTCCGGGGGGAGTAGTCATGAGCGAGATCGCGATCGCCAACCTGGCCGACCAGGCGGTGGGTACCGAGCTCTTCTCGGCGACCGTCGAGGTCGAGCGGGCCTCGATGGTCAAGTACGCCGGAGCCAGCGGCGACTTCAACCCCATCCACTGGAACGAGCGCTTCGCCCGCGAGGTGGGCCTGCCGAACGTCATCGTCCACGGGATGCTGACCATGGGGATCGCGGCCGGCGCCGTCGAGGACTTCCTCGCCGACCCGGGCCGCGTCGTCGACTTCGGCGTCCGGTTCACCCGTCCCATCCCCGTCGCGGATCCGGGCACCGTCGAGATCACGACGGTCGGCAAGCTCGGAGCGCTCGACGTCGCGGCCGGCACCGCGCGCATCGACCTCACCGTGACCGCCCTGGGCGTCACGGTCCTCGGCAAGGCCCAGGCGGTCGTCCGGCTCTGAGCCACACCCCGCCACACCGCCGACGGCGCCCCCCGGGTCCTCCCGAGGGGCGCCGTTCGTGTGGGGGCAGGCAACCCGACCTCAGCGACCGTGGAGGGGCGGGGCGGGGCCCGTCGTCGTGCCGACGCGCAGCTCGACCGGCAGGGTGCGGAAGGGCAGCGTCTCGCCGTCGGCCAGGGCGGCCGCGGCGCGCGCCGTGAGTCGCCCCTTCTCGATGAGGGGTTGCGCGACGCTGGTGAGCTGATCGGGCGCCAGCCAGGGCAGCCACAACCCGTCGAAGCCGGCCACCGAGACGTCGCCTGGTACGGCGAGCCCCAGCTCGCGGGCGGCGAGGACCACGCCGGCGGCGAGCAGGTCGGTGAAGGCGATGATCGCCGTCGGGCGGTCCGGGCCGGCGAGCAGCAGGTGCCCGGCGGCCATGCCCTCCTCGACGAGCGACGTGCCGGCCTGGGGGTGCGGCCGGCCGTCGTCGACGCTGGTGTTCCCCGCCTCGAGCACCGCGACCGGCTCGAGCCCGGCGTCCCGCACGCCCGCCCACCTGTTCCTTGTCGCGGTGTAGGGGATGCGGTACCGGGCCGTGGGGTCGAGGCGTCCCGCGTGCCTGCCCGGACCGAGGGGCAGCGTCACGAGCCCGATCCGCGAGTGACCGAGTGCGCGCAGGTGGCGGACGAGGTCGACCGTCCCTGCGCGGTCCTCCAGCCCCACACCGGTGCCGTCCTTCGGGCTTGCGTCGATGCGCACGTAGGGGACGGATCGGGCCTGGAGGGCCAGGAGGGCCGGGTCGCGCGGCGCGCTCAGCCCGCCGATGATCGCCGCGTCCATGGCGCCGTGCTGCACGAGTGCCGGGACGTCCTGGAAGCCCTCCGAGGGCACCAGCAGCAGCCCGAGCCCCCGCTCGCCGAGTTCTTGTGCCACGCCGTCGAGCATCTGGGTGGAGACGGGGTCGCTGAAGCTGCGCCGCAGGCGGTCGCCGACGATCACGGCGATGACGCCGCAGCGTCCCCGGCGCAGGGATCGGGCGGTGGGATCGGGCCCGGCGTACCCGAGTTCGGCAGCGCTGGCGAGCACCCGCTCGCGCGTGGCCGAGGCGACCGGTCCGGCGCCGGAGAAGGCGAGGGACGCCGTCGAGACCGAGACGCCGGCGGCCTCGGCGACGTCGGCGAGCGTCGGGCGGTCTGCTCGTCCCATGTCACCTCCGGTCGGGTTCGCCTGCGTGCGAGCGGAGGGCGCCCGAGGTCGAGCACGGGCGCCGCGCTCTGTGACGGATCGTACGGCGGGTGCGGTTGACGGGCACTCCGGGGCGCGCGCACACTGGTATCGATTCGATCGAATCGATTCGACGAACGGCCCGTGATCCCAGGGAGGATCGGGTCGCACGAGACACGTGGTGCGAGATGGCAGTGACGAGGCAGGCCCCGGTGCGGGTGGCGACGACGGACGACGGCGGGGCCCCCCGGGCACGGGTCGAGGCAGCGCGGTGGGCGCTGATCGGGCTCTTCGCCGTGAACGGGCTGACCCTCAGCGCGTGGCTGGCGCGCCTGCCCGCCGTGCGGGACGCCCTCGGCCTGAGCCCGGCGGGTCTCGGCACCGTGCTCGTGGCGGCCGCCGTCGGCGGGTTGGCGGCAACGGTGCTGGCGCCCGCGGCGGTGGGCCGGCTCGGCCTCGTGCGGTCCGTGCGGCTCACCGGCCTGCTCTTCGGCCTCGCGTACCTGCTCATCGGGATCGGCGCCGCCGCGGGCAGCCTGCCCCTCGTCGGCGCCGGGCTCCTCCTCAACGGTGTGGCCTTCGCCGGTGGCAACCTCCCGCTCAACCTCGGCTCGACCGACGTCGAACGTCGCGTCGGGCGGCCGATCCTTCCCCAGTTCCATGCCGCGTTCTCGATCGGGACGGTGGTGGGCTCGCTCCTCGGTGCGGCGGCAGCGGCCCTCGCGGTCTCGTTGCCCGCCCAGCTCGCCGTCATGGCCGTCGTCGCGGTGGGCTGGCGATGGTGGGCCGCCTCGGCGATGCTCGCCGAGCCGCGTCGCGCCGTCGGGCACGGGGCGGCGCGCGGTCGGCGCGCTCCCGCGGGTGGGGCCGACCTCCGCCCTGCGGACGACGGCGCCGCCCGGTCGGGCGGTCTGCGGGCGGCCCTGCGGGATCGGCGGACCCTCCTGATCGGTGTGATCGCGCTCGCGGCCGCGGTCTCCGAGGGCGCCGCCAACGACTGGCTCGCCCTCGGCGTGGTCGACGGCTTCGGCGCGAGCCAGTCCCTCGCCGCAGCGACGTTCGGGGTGTTCGTCGGTGCGATGACCCTGGTGCGGCTGTTCGGGAGCCGCCTCATCGACAGGTTCGGGCGAGTCACGGTCCTGCGAGCCGGCGCCCTGGTCTCGATCACGGGCGTCGTCCTGTTCGTGACCGCGCCCAGCCTGCCCCTCGCCGCCGTCGGTGTGGCGGCCTGGGGTACGGGAACGGCGCTCAACTTCCCCATCGCGGTGTCCGCCGCGTCCGACGAACCGCGCCTCGCGGCCCTCCGGGTCACCGTGCTGTCGGTCTTCGCCGGGTTCGCCGGCCTGATCGAGCCGCCGGGCCTGGGCGCGGTGGGCCAGAGCGTCGGCATCCGGACGGCCGTCCTCGTGGTCGCGCTCGTGCTCGTGCTGATCGTCGTGGCCGCCGGGACGGTCGCCACGAGCGCCGTGACCGAGGCAGTCACGGCGGCGCCGTCGTCCCCGAACCAGGACGCGCCCGACGGCACGACGGCGGACCGCGCCGACGAGCGCGACGTCGCCGTCGCTGTCGCCCGGCACGCTGAGTCCGCAGCGCCGGTGCCCGTCGGCCGGGCAGCCTGATGGGCGGCGCTCCGGCGGCACCAGCCGTGCAGCGCGCATCCGCGGCGGTCCTCGCCGTGTTCTTCCTCAACGGCTTCCTCTTCGCCTCGTGGGCGTCGCGCCTGCCGGCGGTCCGCGACGCCCTCGGCCTCACCCCGGGACAGATCGGGCTCGTCCTCCTCGTCGGGGCGGCGGGCTCGATCGTCGCGCTGCCGCTGACGGGCACCGTCGTCGAGCGCCTCGGCACCGCCAGGACGAACCGGCTGGCGGGCGCGCTGTCCGCGGGCGGGTTCGTCGCGGCGCTCGTCGCCGTCGGCGCGGGCAGCGCGCCCGCCGTGGCCGCATCGCTCTTCGTCGCGACCATGGGCATCGGAGCGTGGGACGTCTCGATGAACCTCCAGGGCGCCGTCGTCGAGCAGGCCCTCGGCCGCGCGATCATGCCCCGCTTCCACGCGGGGTTCTCCCTCGGCGCCGTCACGGGGGCGGGCCTGGGCGCCCTCGCCGCCGCGGCCCAGGTGCCGGTGACGTGGCACGTGATCGTGGCCGTCCTCGTGTGCGTGGCCGTCGTGGCCGTCCTCGTGGCGGCGTACCTGCCCGATCACGTCCTCACCGCCACCGCCACCGCCACCGCCACCGCCACCGACGGCGAGCGGTCACCCACGCCCGACGGCGCCCGACTTCCCACGGCCGACGTCTTACCCGACCCCACGCGTTCCGAGGGGCCATCCGAGGGAGCGCCGCAGGCGCAGGCGTCGCCGGCCCGCCGGAGCGCATTCGACGCCTGGCGTGAGCGGCGCACCCTGCTCGTCGGGCTGATGGTCCTCGCGGCCGCCCTCACCGAGGGGAGCGCGAACGACTGGCTCGCCCTGGCCGTCGTCGACGGCTTCGGCGTTCCGGACGCCGTGGGCGCGCTCGCGTTCGGTGTCTTCGTCGCCGCGATGACGGTCATGCGCTTCGCGGGCACGCGCCTCCTCGACCGCTTCGGGCGCGTGGCGGTGCTCCGGGCCTGCGCCGGCGTCGGGCTCGTGGGCCTGGTCGTGTTCGGGATCGTGCCCTCGCCCGCGGTCGCCCTCGTGGGCGCGGCGCTGTGGGGCGTCGGGGCGGCGCTCGGCTTCCCGGTCGGCATGAGCGCCGCCTCGGACGATCCGGCGCGGGCCGCGGCCCGGGTCTCGGTCGTGTCGACGATCGGCTACGTGGCGTTCCTCGCCGGCCCGCCGCTCCTGGGGCTGCTGGCCGACCGGGTCGGCTATCGCGGTGCCCTGCTCGTGATCGCCGTCCCGATGGTCCTGAGCCTGCTGCTGAGCCAGGCCGCGGCGCCCCTGCGGCCGGAGACGCCGGACGCGGTGCCCGACGACGGGGGCGTGCGCCGGGTGGGTGGCGTGCGCCGGGTCGGCGACGCCGCCTGACCCAGGGCCGACCGGCGGCGCACGCCGCGGGCTACCCTGACCGGATGGTCTCCTCCGGCGCACCGGTCCGACTCTCCGACCTCACCACCCTCCGCGTCGGCGGGCCGGTGCGCCGCGTCGTCGACGTCGCCTCCGAGGACGACCTCATCGACGCCGTCCGGTCGGCGGACCAGGCGGGGGAGCCGCTCCTCGTCCTCGGAGGCGGCTCGAACGTGCTCGCCGCCGACGCGGGGTTCGACGGCGTCGTCGTCCGCGACGTCCGGCGCGGGATGACCAGGGCGGACGCCTCCGCGTGCGCGGGCGTCAGCCTGACGGTCCCGGCGGGCCAGCCCTGGGACGACGTGGTGCTGCGGGCCGTCACCGAGGGGTGGGTGGGCGTCGAGGCGCTCAGCGGCATCCCCGGGTCCACCGGGGCCACCCCGGTGCAGAACGTCGGCGCCTACGGGCAGCAGGTCAGCGACTCGATCGCGACCGTCCGGGTCTGGGACCGCGCGCAGGCCCGGGTGCGGACCCTGGCGTTCGGCGACCTGGCCTTCGGCTACCGCTCGTCCCTGCTGAAGCGCTCCCTCGCGGAGTTCGGCCCCACCCCGCGGTACGTCGTCCTCGACGTGACCTTCCAGCTGCGGTTCGGCACCCTCGCGGCCCCGGTCCGGTACGGCGAGCTGGCCCGGGGCCTCGGCGTCGAGATCGGGGAACGGGCGCCGCTGGCCGACGTGCGCGAGACGGTCCTCGCCCTGCGCAGCGGCAAGGGCATGGTGCTCGACGCCGCCGACCACGACACCTGGAGCGCCGGCTCCTTCTTCACCAACCCGATCCTCGACGAGGAGACGGCCTCCACGCTGCCCGACGGCGCCCCGCGCTACCCGGAGGCGGCGGGGCGCGTGAAGACGAGCGCGGCGTGGCTCATCCAGGAAGCCGGCTTCGGCAAGGGGTACGGCCTGCCCGGACCGGCCGCGCTGTCCACCAAGCACACCCTTGCCCTGACCAACAGGGGGAGTGCGAGCGCCGCCGACCTCCTCGCCCTCGCCCGTGAGGTGCGCGACGGTGTCCGCGAGGCGTTCGGCGTCGTCCTCGAGCCCGAGCCGGTGCTGGTGGGCTGCGTCCTGTAGCCGACGGCGGGCCGATGCGCCGAGCGCGGGCGCGTCACGGGCCGCGCTCGACGTGACCACCCGCGCTCGGCGTCACCAGCGCGCTCGGCGTCACCAGCGCGCTCGGCGACGGGGGAGCGGCGAGCCAGGCGTCGACGTCGGCCAGCATCGCGACCTTCGAGCGCACGGTCGCGCGGCTGGCCCGGATCGACCCGCGCGCGAGCTCAGCGAGCTCGGCGTCGCTCAGGCCGTGGACGTCCCGGGCGTCCTCGTACTGGGGCAGGAGCCGCGAGGCGAAGAGCAGGGGGTCGTCCGCGCCGAGCGCGACGGTCGCCCCCGCTGCGATCAGCGTCCGCAGCGGGACGGCGGAGGTGTCGGCGTAGACCCCGAGCGAGACGTTCGACGCCGGGCACACCTCGAGCGCGATGCCGCGGCGGACGATCTCGGCCAGCAGCGCGGGTTCCTCGGCCGACCGGACACCGTGCCCCAGGCGGTTGGGGGCGAGGTGGTCGACGACGGCGCGCACGTGCTCCGCGCCGAGCAGCTCGCCGCCGTGGGGGACGAGCGCGAGACCGGCCCGCGCCGCGATCCGGAACGCCGGCGCCCACTCCTCGGTCCTGCCCCGCCGCTCGTCGTTGCTCAACCCGAAACCCACGACCTCGCCCGGGGCCTCCCCGGCGTACCGCGCCGCGAGTCGGGCGAGGGTGCGCGCCTCGAGGGGGTGCCGAAGACGCGAGCCGGCGACGACGAGGCCGACCTCCACCCCGGTCGCGGCGGACGCCGCACGCGCCTCGTCGAGGACGATCTCCAGGGCCGCGGTCAGCCCGCCGACGAAGGGGGCGTACGTGGTCGGGTCGATCTGGATCTCCAGCCGTCGCGAGCCCTCCGCGGCGTCGTCCTCCGCCGCTTCCCGGACGATGCGGCGCATCGCGGCCTCTGACCGCACGCACGCCCGCGCGGCGTCGTACAGGCGCTGGAAGCGGAACCAGCCCCGCTCGTCCGCGGGTACGTGCAGCGGGCTCGTGCCCCGGAGCGCAGGCGGGAGGCCGGCGCGGGCGGCCTCGGCGAGGTCGATGAGCGTCCCGTGGCGCATGGAGCCGGTGAAGTGGAGGTGCAGGTGCGCCTTCGGCAGCCGCGCGAGGTCGCGCCTGCTGCCCTCACCCGTGGTCACGAGGCGAGTCTGCCGGGTTCGCCCCCCGACTCAGCGAGGTCGAGCGCTCTCGTTCGTGACGTCGAGCGCCCCTCGACCTCACGAACGAGAGCGCTCGACCTCAGCGAAGCATGGCGGGTCGTGCTGGGCGTCAGCGCGCCTCGGCCAGCAGGTTCTGGATCCGGGTGACGCCCTCGACGAGGTCGTCGTCGCCGAGCGCGTAGGACAGGCGGAGGTAACCCGCTCGGGCCGAAGGCCTCGCCGGGCACGACCGCGACCTCGACCTCGTCGAGGATGAGCGCGGCGAGCTCGGCGGACGTGGTCGGGGTCTTCCCGCGGATCGTCTTGCCCAGGACACCCTCGACGCTCGGGTAGGCGTAGAAGGCACCCTTCGGCGTCGGGCACACGACGCCGTCGATCGGCGCGCAGCATCTCGACCATCGTCTTGCGGCGGCGGTCGAACGCCTCGCGCATCACCTCGACGGCGGACAGGTCGCCGACGAGCGCGGCGATCGCCGCGCGCTGGGAGACGTTCGCGACGTTCGACGTGAGGTGCGACTGCAGGTTGGTCGCGGCCTTGATGACGTCGGCCGGGCCGATCATCCAGCCCACGCGCCAGCCGGTCATCGCGTAGGTCTTCGCGACGCCGTTGAGGACGATCGTCGGTGTCGGCGAGCTCCGGGCACCACCTTGACGATCGGTGTGAACACGCGCGTCGTCGTACAGCGAGGTGCTCGTAGATCTCGTCGGTGATCACCCAGATGCCGTGCTCGAGCGCCCAGCGGCCGATCGCCTCGGTCTGCTCGGGGGAGTAGACGGCGCCCGTGGGGTTCGACGGCGAGCAGAACAGCAGCGCCTTGGTGCGGTCGGTGCGCGCGGCCTCGAGCTGCTCGACCGTCACGAGGTAGCTCCTGGTCCACCCCGGCGAAGACCTCGACGGCGCGGCCCGCCGGCCAGCGAGATGGCCTCGGGGTAGGTGGTCCAGTAGGGCGCGGGCAGGAGCACCTCGTCGCCCGGGTCCACGATCGCGGCGAACGCCTGGTAGACGGCCTGCTTGCCGCCGTTGGTGACGAGCACCTGGCCGGCCTCGACCTCGTAGCCGGAGTCGCGCAGCGTCTTGGCCGCGATGGCCTCGCGCAGCGCGGGCAGGCCGGCGGCCGGGGTGTAGCGATGGTTCGACGGGGTCCGAGGCCGCGGCGATCGCGGCGTCGACGATGTAATCCGGAGTCGGGAAGTCGGGCTCGCCGGCTCCGAAGCCGATGACGGGCCGGCCGGCGGCCTTGAGGGCCTTGGCCTTGGCGTCGACCGCCAGCGTGGCGGACTCGGCGATGGCGGCCAGACGGGCGGAGACGCGGCGGCGGGGGGCGGCGGCGGGGCTGTTCTCGGTCACGGGTCCCATCGTGGCAGAGGCGCGGTGGGACCTGGGCTCGGACCCGGACAGGACCCGCGCCGTGCGGGAGGGTCGGGGATCCCGGACCTCGCGCCCGGGACCGGTTCGACCACGGGCGCCGGAGTGCGTACACTCGCAGCCTGGTGGTTGACGCCCGCCATGATGACCTGTGCCCGCGCGCAGCGAACCAGGATGGCGTCCGCCGCGAAGGGCAGTGGCGCAATTGGCAGCGCACCGGTCTCCAAAACCGGCGGTTGTGGGTTCGAGTCCCTCCTGCCCTGCGTTCGATCGGTGCCGTCGTACCGGAGCACCCGCCCGCGCCGTGAGGCGCCGGGATCGGGCGGCCGGATCCACGGTCCCGCTCGGCACAACGAACGGGTCGTCGGAGGCGTGTCCCACCGGCGCGGACCAGTGAGGACGGGCTGTGAGCGAATCCGCGAGCGCGACGTCGGCCGACGGCGCCCGCCGGACGCCCGCGAAGCGGCCCGCCGAGAAGCGCGGCCCCTTCGCGCGGATCGCGCTGTTCGTGCGCCAGGTCGTCGCCGAGCTGAAGAAGGTCGTTCGGCCGACCCGCCAGGAGCTGTTCACGTACATCGGCGTGGTGATCGTCTTCGTGCTCGTCGTGATGGCGTTCGTCGGCGTGCTCGACCTCGCGTTCGGCCGGCTCGTCCTCTGGGCGTTCGGCTGACGCCTCAGGTCGGAGCCGTTCGCCGCGATCCGGGCACCCCGACCGGTGTGGTCACGAAGTCACGAGAGAAAGCAGGTCAGCACGTGTCGCAGGAGCCTGGGGGCTGGAACGCCGACGACTCGGCGCCCGAGGGCGTGGAGCCCGACGTCGTCGACGCCGAGGCCGACCCGGTCGAGGCGTTCCGCGCGCGGCTGCGGACCATGCCCGGAGACTGGTACGTCATCCACTCGTACGCCGGTTACGAGAACCGGGTGAAGGCGAACCTCGAGAACCGCATCCAGAGCCTCAACATGGAGGACTTCATCTTCCAGGTGGAGGTTCCCATGGAAGAGGTCATCGAGATCAAGAACGCCCAGAAGAAGGTGGTCCGCCGGGTCCGGATCCCGGGCTACGTCCTGGTCCGCATGGACCTCACGGACGAGTCGTGGGGTGCGGTCCGGCACACGCCTGGCGTGACGGGGTTCGTGGGGCACACCCACCAGCCCGTCCCGCTCACCCTGGACGAGGTGTTCTCGATGCTCGCACCGACCATCGAGGTCGCGGCCCCCGCGCAGCGCGCCGCATCCGCGCGGCCGGTCGAGGTGGAGTTCGTGGTGGGCGAGTCGGTCACGGTGACCGACGGACCGTTCGACACCCTGCCCGCCACAATCTCCGAGATCCAGCCCGAGTCCCAGAAGCTCAAGGTCCTGGTCTCGATCTTCGGCCGGGAGACCCCGGTCGAGCTCTCGTTCAGCCAAGTTGCGAAGATCTGAGCCGCGAGATCTGAGCCGGAGCACCTGGCCCGACCAGGCGCACACGTCGAACCCGTAAGGACGCACGATGCCCCCCAAGAAGAAGAAGATCACCGGTCTGATCAAGCTCCAGATCAAGGCCGGCGCCGCCACCCCCGCGCCGCCGATCGGCCCCGCGCTCGGTCAGCACGGCGTGAACATCATGGAGTTCTGCAAGGCCTACAACGCCGCGACCGAGTCGCAGCGTGGCAACGTGGTGCCGGTGGAGATCACGGTCTACGAGGACCGGTCCTTCACCTTCATCACGAAGACCCCGCCGGCGGCCGAGCTCATCAAGCAGGCGGCGGGTGTGGCCAAGGGGTCGCCCAAGCCGCACGCCCAGAAGGTCGCCACGCTCACGAGCGCGCAGGTGCGTGAGATCGCCCAGACCAAGCTGGTCGACCTCAACGCCAACGACCTTGACGCCGCCGAGAAGATCATCGCCGGCACGGCCCGGTCGATGGGCATCACCGTCGAGGGCTGAGCGCTCACCGCGCGCAGAGCGGGCAGCCCGCTCAGCGCGCACCGGGAAGACAGCACGAGCAGAGGGCCGGTCAACGGCCCGGAACACCCCAGTGGCAGGGTCCGTGGGACCCGCTGACCACGACTGCACCAGGAGGCAGACATGCCCACGCACAGCAAGAAGTACCGCCAGGCGCTCGAGAAGATCGACCGCACCCACCAGTACGTCCCGCTCGAGGCGGTTCGCCTCGCCAAGGACACGTCGCCGACGACGTTCGACGCGACCGTCGAGGTGGCCTTCCGCCTGGGCGTCGACCCCCGCAAGGCCGACCAGATGGTCCGCGGCACGGTCAACCTCCCGCACGGCACGGGCAAGACGGCACGCGTCGTCGTGTTCGCCGTCGGCGAGCGCGCCGAGCAGGCCATCGCCGCCGGGGCGGACGAGGTCGGCGGCGACGAGCTCATCGCGAAGGTCGCGGCCGGCTACACGAGCTTCGACGCCGCGGTCGCCACGCCGGACCTGATGGGCAAGGTCGGCCGGCTCGGCCGCGTGCTCGGCCCGCGCGGCCTCATGCCGAACCCGAAGACCGGCACGGTCACGATGGACGTCGCCAAGGCGGTCCAGGAGATCAAGGGCGGCAAGATCGAGTTCCGTGTCGACAAGCACGGGAACCTGCACTTCGTGATCGGCAAGACGTCGTTCTCCGACGTTTCGCTCGTCGAGAACTACGCCTCGGCGCTCGAGGAGGTCAACCGGTTGAAGCCGTCCGCCGCGAAGGGCCGGTACATCCTCAAGGGCACCGTGTCGACGACGATGGGCCCGGGCATCCCGCTCGATGTCACCAAGACCCGCAACCTGACGGGCGAGGACGCGTCCTAGGCGTCTCCACCCTTCTCTCCGCCGGACGCGGGGTCGACGCCGGGTAACCCCCGGGGTCGACCCCGCGTTTCGTCGTCGAGGGGGTCCACGAGAAGAAGAACGGGGTTGGGACGCCCCGCCGGGGCCGACGCCGTCGCTCACGACGACGCGGAGGTGCGGGTGCCTCCTGACGGCCGCCTCGGCCCCGGATTTGGCCGTGCGTGCCGTCGGCCCCTAGTCTGTCCCTGCCCAAGACCGCCGGTCGCCCGCCCCCGAGGTGGGACCAAGTCCGCTACATCGCGGAGCCTGCGCAGGCGAGACCCGATCGAGACGGTAGCCGTATCCCGTTCTGTGACCGAGCCCCCGCCCTGCGCGTGGGGCTCTTCGTATGTCCGGACGCGACCGGCGGCCCGTCTCGGAAGGAGGGCCATGGCGAGGCCCGACAAGGCAGCCGCGGTTGCCGAGCTCACGGACCGTTTGCGCGAGTCCAACGCCGCTGTGCTCACCGAGTACCGCGGGCTGTCGGTGAAGCAGCTGGCGACGCTGCGCACCGCACTCCGTGGTACCGCGAACTACGCCGTGGTGAAGAACACCCTGACCACCATCGCAGCCAGGGAGGTGGGCCTCGGCGGGATCGAGGACCAGCTCACGGGTCCGACGGCCATCGCCTTCGTCACCGGTGACCCGGTCGAGGCGGCCAAGGGGCTGCGTGACTTCGCCAAGGCCAACCCCGCCTTCGTCATCAAGGGCGGCGTGCTCTCGGGCCGCGCCCTGACGGCGGCGGAGGTGAACCGCCTCGCCGACCTCGAGCCCCGTGAGGTCCTGCTGGCCAAGGCTGCCGGTGTGCTCAAGGCGAAGCTCCACCAGGCCGCGTACGTCTTCAACGCCCCCGCGTCGAAGGCCGTCCGCACGATCGAGGCCCTGCGCGAGAAGCAGGCCGCCGAGGCCTGACCCGCTCCGCCGGGTTCCCCTGGCGGCCGCGGACCGGCCCTCACCCCACCCCCACTGCTGCTCGCGTAGCGCAGATCACAGGAAGGAACGCCAGCCATGGCGAAGCTCAGCACCGACGAGCTCATCGACGCTTTCAAGGAGCTCACCCTCATCGAGCTCTCGGACTTCGTGAAGAAGTTCGAGGAGGTCTTCGAGGTCACGGCGGCCGCTCCGGTCGCGGTCGCCGCCGCCGGTGGCGGCGCGGCCGCTGCCGCCCCGGTCGAGGAGGAGGAGGAGAAGACGGAGTTCGACGTCGTCCTCGAGGCCTTCGGCGACAAGAAGATCCAGGTCATCAAGGAGGTCCGCGCCCTCACCGGCCTCGGCCTCAAGGAGGCGAAGGACCTCGTCGACGGCGCCCCGAAGACCGTCCTCGAGAACGCCACCAAGGAAGCGGCCGACAAGGCCAAGGAGGTCCTCGAGGCCGCCGGCGCCACCGTCACCATCAAGTGACACCACGCCGCTGAGGGCCGTCCGGCTCTCTCACCGGCCCACCCGACTAGGCCCGTACCGCAACCGGTACGGGCCTAGTCGCTGGACAGACCTCCACCACGCGGCTATGCTGTCGCGTTGCGCTGCCTCCTGCCCGCGTACCCCGGGCACCCCCTGTGCACCTGAGTGCGCGGGGCTCGGCCGCGTGCGTCCCATTCGCCAGGGAAGGACCCCTCTTGGCTGCCTCGCGCACCTCTGCTGATCAGACCGCCCAGGCCATCGCCACCCGCACAGCATCACGAAGGGTCTCCTTCGCGAAGATCCACGAACCTCTCCACGCGCCCGACCTGCTCGGGCTCCAGACCGAGAGCTTCGACTGGCTCCTCGGCAACGAGCGGTGGCGCGCGCGGGTGGAAGCCGCGGTGAACGTCGCGCACCAGGACGTCCCGCAGACGTCGGGCCTCGAGGAGATCTTCGCCGAGATCTCCCCGATCGAGGACTTCGGCGGGTCGATGTCGCTGTCGTTCCGTGACCACCGGTTCGAGCCGCCCAAGTACACCGCTGAGGAGTGCAAGGAGAAGGACTTCACCTTCTCTGCGCCGCTGTTCGTCACGGCGGAGTTCGTCAACTACACGACCGGCGAGATCAAGTCCCAGACGGTCTTCATGGGCGAGTTCCCGCTCATGACCGAGCGCGGGACGTTCATCATCAACGGCACCGAGCGCGTGGTCGTGTCCCAGCTCGTCCGCTCTCCTGGGGTGTATTTCGAGCGAACGGCCGACAAGACGTCGGACAAGGACGTCTTCACGGCGAAGGTCATCCCGTCGCGCGGCGCCTGGCTGGAGTTCGAGATCGACAAGCGGGACGCCGTCGGCGTCCGCGTCGACCGCAAGCGCAAGCAGTCGGTGACGGTGTTCCTCAAGGCGCTCGGGATGAGCGAGGGCGAGATCCGCGAGGAGTTCGCCGCCTACCCGGCCCTGATCGAGACGCTCGAGAAGGACCACGTCACCACCCAGGACGATGCGCTGCTCGACATCTACCGGAAGATCCGGCCCGGTGAGCCGCCGACTGTCGAGGCCGGCGCGGCCCTCCTGGACAACTTCTACTTCAACTCCAAGCGCTACGACCTCGCGAAGGTCGGCCGCTACAAGGCGAACAAGAAGCTGGGCGTCGACGCTCCCCTCTCGGAGTCCGTGCTGTCCCGGCGCGACGTCGTGGCCACGATCAAGTACCTCTGCGCCCTCCACCTCGGCGAGACCGAGATGCCCGGCGTGCGTGCCGGTGAGCCGATCACGGTGCGCGTCGAGACGGACGACATCGACCACTTCGGCAACCGGCGCATCCGCGCGGTCGGCGAGCTCATCCAGAACCAGGTCCGCACGGGCCTGTCCCGGATGGAGCGCGTCGTGCGTGAGCGCATGACCACGCAGGACGTCGAGGCCATCACGCCGCAGACCCTGATCAACATCCGCCCGGTCGTGGCGTCGATCAAGGAGTTCTTCGGCACCTCTCAGCTGTCGCAGTTCATGGACCAGAACAACCCGCTCGCGGGCCTGACCCACAAGCGGCGCCTGTCCGCGCTCGGCCCGGGCGGACTCTCCCGCGACCGCGCCGGCATGGAGGTCCGTGACGTCCACCCCTCGCACTACGGCCGCATGTGCCCGATCGAGACGCCGGAAGGCCCGAACATCGGCCTCATCGGCTCGCTCGCCACGTACGCGCGCATCAACCCGTTCGGGTTCGTCGAGACCCCCTACCGCAAGGTGAACGAGGGCTTCGTCAGCGACGAGGTCGAGTACCTCACGGCCGACGACGAGGACCGTCACGTCATCGCGCAGGCGAACGCGCCGCTGGCGGAGTCCGGCCGCTTCGCGGAGGACCGTGTGCTGGTCCGCACGCGAGGCGGCGAGGTCGAGTACGTCGCGGCGAACGCCGTCGACTACATGGACGTCTCGGCGCGCCAGATGGTCTCCGTGGCGACCGCGATGATCCCGTTCCTCGAGCACGACGACGCCAACCGGGCCCTGATGGGTGCCAACATGCAGCGCCAGGCGGTTCCGCTGGTGCGCAGCGAGGCGCCGCTCGTGGGTACCGGCATGGAGCGCCGCGCCGCGGTCGACGCCGGTGACGTCATCGTCGCGGCCAAGCCGGGCGTGGTCACCGAGGTGTCCGCCGACTCGATCCACGTCTCCGGCGACGACGGCACCACGCAGACGTACCGCGTGGCGAAGTTCCGTCGTTCGAACCAGGGCACCTCGTACAACCAGCGCGTGCTCGTCGACGACGGCGACCGCGTCGAGGTGGGCTCCGTCCTGGCCGACGGCCCGGCGACGTCGGAGGGCGAGCTCGCCCTCGGACGCAACCTCCTCGTGGCGTTCATGTCGTGGGAGGGCCACAACTACGAGGACGCGATCATCCTGTCCCAGAGGATCGTCTCCGAGGACGTGCTCTCCTCGATCCACATCGAGGAGCACGAGGTCGACGCGCGCGACACGAAGCTCGGCCCCGAGGAGATCACCCGCGACATCCCGAACGTCTCGGAGGACGTGCTCGCCGACCTCGACGAGCGCGGCATCATCCGAATCGGTGCGGAGGTGTCGGCCGGCGACATCCTGGTCGGCAAGGTCACCCCGAAGGGCGAGACCGAGCTCACGCCCGAGGAGCGCCTCCTGCGCGCGATCTTCGGCGAGAAGGCGCGCGAGGTCCGCGACACCTCCCTCAAGGTCCCGCACGGTGAGTCCGGCACGGTCATCGGCGTGCGGGAGTTCAACCGCGAGGACGGCGACGAGCTGCCCCCCGGCGTCAACCAGCTCGTCCGGGTGTACATCGCTCAGCGGCGCAAGATCACCGACGGCGACAAGCTCGCCGGGCGCCACGGCAACAAGGGTGTCATCGCGAAGATCCTGCCCATCGAGGACATGCCGTTCCTCGAGGACGGCAGCCCGGTCGACGTCGTCCTGAACCCGCTCGGCGTGCCTGGCCGGATGAACGTCGGCCAGGTCCTCGAGACGCACCTCGGCTGGGTCGCCAAGCAGGGCTGGGACGCGGCCGGCGCCGACGGGCAGGACGCTCCGGAGTGGGCGGCGCGGTTGCCCGTCGAGGCGCTCGTCGGGAAGCCGGGTACCCCTGTGGCCACCCCGGTCTTCGACGGCGTCCACGAGGACGAGCTCGCGGGTCTGCTCGACTCGACGACGCTCAACCGCGACGGCAACCGGATGGTCGACTCCACCGGCAAGGCGCGGCTGTTCGACGGCCGCTCGGGTGAGCCGTTCCCGGAGCCGGTGGCTGTGGGCTACATGTACATCCTCAAGCTGCACCACCTGGTGGACGACAAGATCCACGCCCGCTCGACCGGCCCGTACTCGATGATCACCCAGCAGCCGCTCGGTGGTAAGGCGCAGTTCGGTGGTCAGCGGTTCGGCGAGATGGAGGTGTGGGCCCTCGAGGCGTACGGCGCCGCCTACGCCCTGCAGGAGCTGCTCACCATCAAGTCGGACGACGTCCCCGGGCGCGTCAAGGTGTACGAGGCGATCGTCAAGGGCGAGAACATCCCCGAGCCGGGCATCCCCGAGTCCTTCAAGGTGCTCATCAAGGAGATGCAGTCGTTGTGCCTGAACGTCGAGGTGCTCTCGAGCGACGGCTCGTCCATCGAGATGCGTGACACCGACGAAGAGGTGTACCGCGCGGCCGAGGAACTCGGCATCGACCTCTCCCGCCGTCCCGACGCCAGCAGCGTCGACGAGATCTGACTGCGGCGCACCGCGCGGCGCCCCCGGGCGTCGCGCGGTGCCGCACGTCGGTCCCCACACGTTCCACACGGTGCTCCACCGAAGGAAGTAGGAATACCTTGCTCGACGTCAATGTCTTCGACGAGCTGCGTATCGGCCTGGCGACGGCCGACGACATCCGTGCCTGGTCGCACGGGGAGGTCAAGAAGCCCGAGACGATCAACTACCGCACGCTCAAGCCGGAGAAGGACGGGCTCTTCTGCGAGAAGATCTTCGGCCCCACCCGGGACTGGGAGTGCTACTGCGGCAAGTACAAGCGGGTGCGCTTCAAGGGCATCATCTGCGAGCGCTGCGGGGTCGAGGTCACCCGGTCGAAGGTGCGCCGCGAGCGGATGGGCCACATCGAGCTCGCCGCCCCGGTGACCCACATCTGGTACTTCAAGGGCGTCCCGTCCCGCCTGGGCTACCTGCTCGACCTGGCGCCGAAGGACCTCGAGAAGGTCATCTACTTCGCTGCCTACATGATCACCTGGGTCGACGAGGAGGGCCGGCGGGAAGACCTCCCCAGCCTCCAGAACGAGGTCGACCTGGAGAAGGCGCAGATCGCGAACCGCCGGGACGCCGAGATCGAGCGACGGGCCCAGCGCCTCGAGGCCGACCTGGCCGAGCTCGAGGCCGAGGGCGCCAAGGCGGACGTGCGTCGCAAGGTGCGCGATTCGGCCGAGCGCGAGATGGCCACGCTGCGCAAGCGGTCGGAGATCGAGATCGACCGCCTCGGGCAGGTCTGGGACCGGTTCAAGAACCTCAAGGTCGCCGACCTCGAGGGCGACGAGATGCTCTACCGGCAGCTCCAGGACCGCTACGGCAACTACTTCTCCGGCTCGATGGGCGCGTCCGCGATCCAGAAGCGGCTGGAGACGTTCGACCTGGCGGCGGAGTCGGAGATCCTGCGCGAGATCATCCGCTCGGGCAAGGGGCAGCGCAAGACGCGTGCCCTCAAGCGACTCAAGGTCGTCAACGCGTTCCTCACGACCACGAACTCCCCTCTCGGCATGGTGCTGGACTGCGTCCCGGTGATCCCGCCGGACCTGCGCCCGATGGTGCAGCTCGACGGCGGGCGGTTCGCCACGAGCGACCTCAACGACCTCTACCGCCGCGTGATCAACCGGAACAACCGGCTCAAGCGACTCCTCGACCTCGGTGCGCCCGAGATCATCGTGAACAACGAGAAGCGCATGCTCCAGGAGGCGGTCGACGCCCTCTTCGACAACGGACGTCGCGGCCGCCCGGTCACAGGCCCCGGCAACCGCCCGCTGAAGTCGATCTCGGACATGCTCAAGGGCAAGCAGGGCCGGTTCCGGCAGAACCTGCTCGGCAAGCGCGTCGACTACTCCGGCCGCTCGGTGATCGTCGTCGGTCCGCAGCTCAAGCTCCACCAGTGCGGCCTGCCCAAGCAGATGGCGCTCGAGCTCTTCAAGCCGTTCGTGATGAAGCGGCTGGTCGACCTGAACCACGCGCAGAACATCAAGTCGGCCAAGCGCATGGTGGAGCGGGCCCGTTCGGTCGTGTGGGATGTCCTCGAGGAGGTCATCACCGAACACCCGGTGCTCCTCAACCGCGCGCCCACGCTGCACCGACTCGGCATCCAGGCCTTCGAGCCGCAGCTCGTCGAGGGCAAGGCCATCCAGATCCACCCCCTCGTCTGCACCGCCTTCAACGCGGACTTCGACGGCGACCAGATGGCCGTCCACCTGCCCCTGAGCGCGGAGGCGCAGGCCGAGGCCCGCATCCTCATGCTCTCGAGCAACAACATCCTGAAGCCGTCGGACGGTCGTCCGGTGACCATGCCCACCCAGGACATGATCATCGGCCTGTTCCACCTCACGTCGGGCCGCGAGGCCGCGCTGGGTGAGGGTCGGGCCTTCGCCACGCCGGCCGAGGCGATCATGGCGTTCGACGCCGGCGTCCTCGACCTGAACGCCGAGGTCACCATCCGCTTCACGGACCTGGTCCCGCCGGCGGGCTGGGTCGCTCCCGAGGACTGGAGCGAGGGCGACCCGATCCTCCTGCGCACGACGCTCGGACGTTCGCTGTTCAACGAGGCGCTGCCGGTCGACTACCCGTACGTCAACACGGTGGTCGACAAGAAGCGGCTCTCGGGCATCGTCAACGACCTCGCCGAGCGTTACCCCAAGGTGGCCGTTGCCGCGAGCCTGGACGCTCTGAAGGAGGCCGGCTTCCGCTGGGCCACCCGATCCGGCGTCACGATCGCGATCTCCGACGTCGTCACCCCGGTGCGCAAGAAGGAGATCCTCGAGGGCTACGAGGCCCAGGCGGCCAAGGTCCAGCAGCAGTACGAGCGTGGTCTGATCACCGACGAGGAGCGCCGCAACGAGCTCATCGACATCTGGACCCAGGCCACCAACGACGTCGACGACGCGATGCGGGAGAACTTCCCGGAGCGCAACGCCGTCTACCGGATGGTCGGCTCGGGTGCTCGAGGCAACTGGATGCAGGTCCGCCAGATCGCGGGCATGCGTGGCCTCGTGGCGAACCCGAAGGGCGAGATCATCCCGCGGCCGATCAAGTCCAACTACCGCGAGGGCCTCTCGGTCGTCGAGTACTTCATCGCGACGCACGGCGCGCGCAAGGGTCTCGCCGACACCGCTCTGCGGACCGCCGACTCCGGTTACCTCACCCGACGGCTGGTCGACGTCTCGCAGGACGTCATCATCCGCGAGGACGACTGCGGGACCGAGCGCGGGCTCGTCCAGGCGATCGCCGAGACGGCCGGGGACGGGCTCCGTCGCGCTGACCGGGTGGAGACGAGCGTCTACGCCCGTACGCTCGCCTCGTCGGTGCTCGGCCCGGACGGCGAGGTCCTCGCCGAGGCCGGGGTCGACGTCGGGGACGTGCTGATCGAGCGGCTGATCGGATCCGGGATCCGCCAGGTGAAGGTCCGTTCCGTACTCACGTGCGAGTCGCGTGTCGGGACGTGCGCCAAGTGCTACGGGCGCTCGCTGGCGACCGGCAAGCTCGTCGACATCGGCGAGGCGGTCGGCATCATCGCCGCGCAGTCGATCGGCGAGCCCGGCACGCAGCTGACGATGCGGACGTTCCACACCGGTGGTGTGGCCTCGGCGGACGACATCACCCAGGGTCTTCCGCGCGTCCAGGAGCTCTTCGAGGCGCGCACCCCCAAGGGCGAGGCCCCGATCAGCGAGGTGACCGGACGGGTGACCATCGACGAGTCGGAGCGGGCGCGGCGCATCGTCGTCACCCCCGACGACGGGTCGGAGGAGATCGCCTACCCGATCACCAAGCGCTCGCGCCTGCAGGTGAACGACGGCGACCACGTGACGGTCGGGCAGCAGCTCATCGCCGGTGCCGTGGACCCCAAGAAGGTGCTGCGGATCCTCGGCCCCCGCGCGGTGCAGAAGCACCTGGTGGACGAGGTCCAGGAGGTCTACCGCTCGCAGGGTGTGGACATCCACGACAAGCACATCGAGGTCATCGTCCGGCAGATGCTCCGCCGCGTGACCGTCCTCGACTCGGGCGAATCGGGGCTCCTGCCCGGCGAGCTCGCCGAGCGGGGTCGGTTCGAGGACGAGAACCGGCGCGTCGTCTCCGAGGGCGGCACCCCGGCGTCGGGCCGGCCGGAGCTCATGGGCATCACCAAGGCCTCCCTGGCCACCGACTCCTGGCTGTCCGCGGCGTCGTTCCAGGAGACCACCAAGGTGCTCACGGAGGCCGCGCTGAGCGGGCGCAGCGACTCGCTCCTCGGGCTGAAGGAGAACGTCATCCTCGGCAAGCTGATCCCGGCCGGAACGGGCCTCGCCCGCTACCGCAACGTGCGGGTGGACCCGACGGAAGAGGCGAAGGCGGAGATCTACCCGAGCTTCGGGTACGACGAGATCGACTACTCGCACCCCAGCGGTTCCGGGGAGGCCGTCCCGCTCGAGGACTACGACATCGGCCGCGGGTACGGACCCGACTTCCGGTGACCTGAACGGGACGTCGTGCAGGCACGGTGTCGAAGCGGCCCGTCGGAGCTCAGGCTCCGGCGGGCCGCTTCGTCGTCGGGGAAGCGCCGGTCAGGCGCTGACGGCGCTCGTGGGCGACGTGCCGGGAGCCGTGGGGGCCGGCGGCGAGAGGCGGACGAAGCGCGAGACCACTGCCGCGAGCGTGACGAGGACGAACGGGACGACGAGCATGAGGAAGCGGGCGGCGTCGTCCGGCCGGGAACCCGGCTGCTCCGCGCTGGCGTAGCCGTAGAGGGCGGCCATCCCGAAGAAGGCGGCGGCACGCGCCAGCGCGTTGAGGCGGTTCGCGAAACCGAAGGCGGCGATCGTCATGGCCTCGCGGTGGACACCGGACCGCGCGGCGTCGACGTCGATGAAGCGGGCGACGACGAGGTCCATGGTGGCGATGACGCCGCTGTAGCCGACGGCGATGAGCAGCCCGGCGACGACGGCGAACGGAAGCGTCGTGGCGAAGTACATGGGGATGAAGGACACCGCGAGGACGGCAAGAGAGACGCGCCAGATCCCCATTGCCCCATGGCGCCGGATGAGGCGCGTCCAGAGGGCGAGGAACCCGATCGAGCCGACCACGACGGTGGCGAGGAGCGCACTCGAGTACACCGCGTCGAGACCGAGGGCGTACTTCACGAAGAAGGGGGCGCCGGCGAGGACGAGGGGCATCGCGCTCGCATAGGCGCCGCTGGCGACCGCGATCAGCCAGAACTGGCCCGTTCCCAGGACCGCCCGGAGCGACTCGACCGCCCCTGGGCGTGGTGTCTGCTGCCGCACGGGGTCCTCGTGCGCGCCGCGCGCGACGACGACGATGACCACGGCCGCGACGACCCCGTAGAGGGCGGCCGTCAAGACGTACCCGATGGCGCCGGTGATCACGGGAGTGAGCGCGACGCTGATGACGATCGCGACGAGCATGAAGCCCTGGCGCAAGGCGTTCGCCCGCGCCCGCAGCCGCTCCTCGGGGAAGAGCTCCGGGAGGAGCGACCCGTAGTTGGTGTTCACGAGGGAGTCGATGGTCTGGACGAGGATGGCGAACACCGCGAACCAGACGAGGTACCCGGTGGTCCCGAGGGCAGAGGGGGGTGCGAAGAACGCGACGAGGCTCAGCGCGAGGGCGGGTCCGCCCACCACGAGCCACGGCCTGCGGCGGCCCCAGCGGGTGCGCGTCCGGTCGGAGAGGTACCCGTACACGGGGTTGTCGATCGCGTCGATGAGGCCGTACGCGACGAGGACCGCAGCGATCTGGGTCGACTCGAGGACGCCCAGCTCGTCGAGGTAGAAGAAGGCCATGTACGTGATGAACATGTTGATCGGGAGCGAGGTCCCGAACATGCCCACCGCGTAGCGCCATGGGTTCGTCTGCGGCGGGGCCATCAGTCCTCCTGGGGCAGCGCCCCCACGGACCTTTCCGCCGGGGGCCGGCGGGGGGAGTTTAGGAGATGATGGTGCCCGGGGAAGTCGCGACATCCGCTGCCGCCCTCGCTCCCGACCCCCACCGGGGGCGAGGGCGCGCGGGGCCGCTTTGACGCTCTCGACGACGCCGGAGTATTCTCGCTCACGGTGCCCGCGCCGTCGGGCCTTCGCGCGCGCGCTACGAACCCCACCTGGGTGCTCGGAGCGCGCAGGGCGGTTGTTCAGCCGCCGGGCGCCTCTCGTCCGCTCTCCCGTGTGAGGGTGGGCGGCGTGCCCGGGGTGAGCGACACGCCCGGGCGCGTGGGTCGGTAGCTCGCCCGCACACCCCGAAGTGACACGTCAGATCGAGATGGAGACGTAGTGCCCACCATCCAGCAGCTGGTCCGCAAGGGCCGGAGCGCCAAGGCCGGCAAGACCAACACGCCGGCCCTCAAGGGCAGCCCGCAGCGGCGCGGTGTGTGCACCCGCGTCTACACGACCACCCCGAAGAAGCCGAACTCGGCCCTTCGGAAGGTGGCGCGTGTGCGCCTGTCCAGCCAGGTCGAGGTGACCGCCTACATCCCGGGCGTCGGTCACAACCTCCAGGAGCACTCGATCGTCCTCGTTCGCGGCGGGCGTGTGAAGGACCTGCCGGGCGTGCGCTACAAGATCGTGCGCGGGGCGCTCGACACCCAGGGGGTCCGCGGCCGCCAGCAGGCGCGCAGCCGCTACGGCGCGAAGAAGGAGAAGAAGTAATGCCTCGCAAGGGCCCGGCCCCGAAGCGGCCGCTCGTCGTCGACCCGGTCTACGGTTCGCCGCTGGTCACCCAGCTGGTGAACCGCGTGCTGCTCGACGGCAAGAAGTCCGTCGCACAGAGCATCGTCTACGGCGCCCTCGAGGGCGTGCGTGACAAGTCCGGTGCAGACCCCACCACCGTCCTCAAGCGCGCCATGGACAACGTCCGTCCGGCGCTCGAGGTCCGCTCGCGCCGCGTCGGCGGTGCGACCTACCAGGTGCCCGTCGAGGTGCGCCCCAGCCGCTCCACGACGCTGGCGCTCCGCTGGCTCGTCGACTACTCCCGCGCCCGTCGCGAGAAGACGATGACCGAGAGGCTCATGAACGAGATCCTCGACGCGTCGAACGGCCTCGGAGCCGCTGTGAAGCGCCGCGAGGACACGCACAAGATGGCCGAGTCGAACAAGGCCTTCGCGCACTACCGCTGGTAGACGCGCCCACCCGACGCTCGCGCGACGAAAGAGACTGAAGCTGTGGCACTCGACGTGCTCACCGACCTGAACAAGGTCCGCAACATCGGCATCATGGCGCACATCGACGCCGGCAAGACCACCACCACCGAGCGCGTCCTGTTCTACACGGGCGTGAACTACAAGATGGGCGAGACGCACGACGGCGCCTCGACGATGGACTGGATGGAGCAGGAGCAGGAGCGCGGCATCACGATCACGTCCGCCGCGACCACCTGCTACTGGAAGGACAACCAGATCAACATCATCGACACCCCGGGGCACGTCGACTTCACGGTCGAGGTCGAGCGCTCGCTGCGCGTCCTCGACGGTGCCGTTGCCGTGTTCGACGGCAAGGAGGGTGTCGAGCCCCAGTCGGAGACGGTCTGGCGCCAGGCGGACAAGTACAACGTCCCGCGCATCTGCTTCGTCAACAAGATGGACAAGCTGGGGGCGGACTTCTACTTCACGGTCCGCACGATCAAGGAGCGCCTCAAGGCGGTTCCGCTCGTGATCCAGCTGCCCATCGGGTCCGAGAGCGACTTCATCGGCGTCGTCGACCTCGTCGCAGGCAAGGCCCTCGTGTGGCGCGGCGAGACTGCGCTGGGCGAGGCCTACCAGGTCGAGGAGATCCCCGCGGACCTGGCGGAGGCCGCTGAGACCTATCGCGCCGAGCTCGTCGAGGCGGTCGCCGAGACGGACGAGGAGCTGCTCGAGAAGTACCTCGGCGGCGAGGAGCTCACGATCGAGGAGATCAAGGGGGGCATCCGCAAGCTGACGACAGCCGGCGAGGCCTACCCGGTGCTGTGCGGCTCCGCGTTCAAGAACAAGGGCGTCCAGCCCATGCTCGATGCGGTCATCGACTACCTCCCTTCCCCGCTGGACGTCCCGGCGGTGGAGGGTCACTTCCCCGGGCACGAGAGCCGGCACGTGCTTCGCGAGCCGGTGAGCACGGTGCCGTTCTCCGCCCTGGCGTTCAAGGTTGCCGTCCACCCCTTCTTCGGCAAGCTGACCTACGTCCGTGTCTACTCGGGCAAGGTCACCCAGGGCACGCAGGTGCTCAACTCGACGAAGGGCAAGAAGGAGCGCATCGGGAAGTTGTTCCAGATGCACTCCAACAAGGAGAACCCGGTCGCGGAGGCCAGCGCGGGTCACATCTACGCCTTCATCGGCCTCAAGGACGTCACGACGGGCGACACGCTCTGCGACATCGCCGACCCGGTGGTCCTCGAGTCGATGACCTTCCCCGAGCCCGTGATCAAGGTGGCCATCGAGCCCAAGACCAAGGGCGACCAGGAGAAGCTCGGCATCGCGATCCAGAAGCTCGCCGAGGAGGACCCGACCTTCCAGGTCAACCTCGACAAGGAGACCGGTCAGACGATCATCGCCGGCATGGGTGAGCTCCACCTCGACGTGCTGGTGGACCGCATGCGCCGCGAGTTCAAGGTCGAGGCGAACGTCGGCAAGCCCCAGGTCGCCTACCGCGAGACCATCCGTCGCAAGGTCGACAAGGTCGAGTACGTCCACAAGAAGCAGACGGGTGGATCGGGCCAGTACGCCAAGGTCCTGATGTCGTTCGAGCCGCTCGTGACCGGCGAGGGCGAGCTCTACGAGTTCGAGAACAAGGTCTCGGGCGGCCGGGTCCCGCGCGAGTACATCCCGAGCGTGGACCACGGCGTGCAGGACGCGATGCAGGTCGGCGTGCTGGCGGGTTACCCCCTCGTCGGAGTGCGCGCAGTGCTCCTGGACGGCGCCTACCACGAGGTCGACTCCTCCGAGATGGCCTTCAAGATCGCCGGATCGATGGCGCTGAAGGAAGGCGCGCGTCGCGCCGACCCCGCGCTCCTCGAGCCGGTCATGGACGTCGAGGTGCGCACGCCCGAGGAGTACATGGGCGAGGTGATCGGCGACCTGAACTCCCGGCGCGGACAGATCCAGTCGATGGAGGAGGCGACCGGCGTGAAGGTCGTCCGTGCCCTCGTGCCGCTCTCCGAGATGTTCGGCTACGTCGGGGACCTGCGGTCGAAGACGCAGGGCCGCGCGGTGTACTCGATGCAGTTCGACAGCTACGCCGAGGTCCCTCGGAACGTCGCCGAGGAGATCATCAAGAAGACCCGGGGCGAGTAGTCCCACAGGTCGACCCAACCCGCACCACCCACCCGACCCGTAGAGACCGCCGCACCCCCGCAGGACCCGCATCCCGGCGAGACCCTGCATCGTTCGGTACAACTACCCGAGTCCCAGGAGGACCCAGTGGCGAAGGCCAAGTTCGAGCGGACCAAGCCGCACGTCAACATCGGCACGATCGGTCACGTCGACCACGGCAAGACGACGCTGACCGCCGCCATCACCAAGGTGCTGCACGACAAGTACCCGGAGCTGAACCCCTTCACGCCGTTCGACGCGATCGACAAGGCCCCGGAGGAGCGTCAGCGCGGCATCACCATCAACATCGCGCACGTCGAGTACCAGACGGACAAGCGCCACTACGCGCACGTCGACGCGCCGGGCCACGCCGACTACATCAAGAACATGATCACCGGTGCCGCTCAGATGGACGGCGCGATCCTCGTGGTCGCCGCCACCGACGGCCCGATGGCCCAGACGCGTGAGCACGTCCTGCTCGCCCGCCAGGTCGGCGTCCCCTACCTGATGGTCGCCCTGAACAAGGCCGACATCGTCGACGACGAGGAGATCCTCGAGCTCGTCGAGGTCGAGGTGCGCGAGCTGCTGTCCAGCCAGGGCTTCGACGGCGACGACGTCCCGGTCGTGCGCGTCTCGGGCCTCAAGGCCCTCGAGGGTGACCCCGAGTGGACCAAGTCGATCGAGGAGCTCCTCGACGCCGTCGACGAGAGCGTGCCGGACCCGGTGCGCGACATCGACAAGCCGTTCCTCATGCCGATCGAGGACGTCTTCACCATCACCGGTCGCGGCACGGTCGTCACCGGCCGCGTCGAGCGTGGCGTGCTCGAGATCAACTCCGAGGTCGAGATCGTCGGCATCAAGCCCAAGGCGAGCAAGACCACGGTCACCGGTATCGAGATGTTCCACAAGCTGCTCGACGAGGCCTGGGCCGGCGAGAACGTCGGCCTGCTGCTCCGCGGCATCAAGCGCGAGGACGTCGAGCGCGGCCAGGTCGTCGTGAAGCCGGGTTCGATCACGCCCGCACACCGACTTCGAGGCCCAGGTCTACATCCTGGCCAAGGACGAGGGCGGCCGTCACAACCCGTTCTACTCGAACTACCGCCCGCAGTTCTACTTCCGCACCACCGACGTCACCGGCGTCATCACGCTGCCCGAGGGCACCGAGATGGTCATGCCCGGCGACAACACCGAGATGACCGTTGAGCTGATCCAGCCCATCGCCATGGAAGAGGGCCTCGGCTTCGCCATCCGCGAGGGTGGCCGCACCGTCGGCTCCGGCCGGGTCATCAAGATCCTGAAGTGACGCGACGCGGGGCCCGGGCTGCCCGTTGAGGGTGCCCGGGCCCCGCGGCTGCGGAGCGGCACGAGCTGGTGCCGGCTCGCAGCGCACGGGATCGGATTGGTGATCCCGGCTCGGATCTGGCAGACTACCCAGGTTGCCCGGAGCGCGGTCGCGCGCCGGAGTGACCACACGACACGGATCGGCCCCACGAGGGAACGGTCCACGCAGAACCCCCGACCCTCGCCCCGTGCGTGGACAGCGCACGTCGCGCGACACGCCCGAGTGCGGGGGACGGTCCGAAGCGGTAACAGAGAGAGAGACTGACGACGCCATGGCGGGACAGAAGATCCGCATCCGGCTCAAGTCCTACGACCACGAGATCATCGACAGCTCGGCGCGCAAGATCGTCGACACGGTGACGCGCGCGGGTGCGACGGTCGTGGGTCCGGTGCCGCTGCCGACGGAGAAGAACGTCTTCTGCGTCATCCGGTCGCCCCACAAGTACAAGGACAGCCGCGAGCACTTCGAGATGCGGACGCACAAGCGGCTCATCGACATCATCGATCCGACGCCGAAGGCCGTCGACTCGCTCATGCGCCTCGACCTCCCCGCGGACGTCAACATCGAGATCAAGCTCTGAGGACTCCGGCGATGACTACCTCACCCCAGCAGACCGAGGGCGGCGCGTCGACGACGGCGCTGCTCGGCACGAAGCTCGGTATGACCCAGGTCTGGGACTCCGCCGGACGCCTGGTCCCGGTGACCGTCGTTCAGGTGGGCACCAACGTGGTGACCCAGGTCCGCACACCCGAGACCGACGGCTACGCGGCCGTCCAGCTCGCCTACGGGCAGATCGACCCCCGCAAGGTGACCACAGCCGCTCAAGGGGCACTTCGCGAAGGCCGGCGTGACCCCGCGGCGGCACGTCGCCGAGATCCGGATTCCCGACGTGGCGAGCTACGCGCTCGGACAGGAGATCGGCGCCGACTCGTTCGTCGCAGGCGCGCGGGTCGACGTGATCGGCACCACCAAGGGCAAGGGCACGGCGGGCGTCATGAAGCGGCACGGCTTCTCGGGCGTCGGTGCCTCTCACGGTGCCCACCGCAACCACCGCAAGCCCGGCTCCATCGGCGGGGCTTCCACGCCGTCCCGGGTCTTCAAGGGCCTGCGCATGGCGGGTCGGATGGGCAACGCCCGGCAGACCACCCAGAACCTGCGGATCCATGCCGTGGACATCGAGAAGGGTCTCCTCCTCGTGACGGGCGCCGTGCCAGGTCCCAAGGGCGGCATCGTCGTGGTCCGTACTGCAGTGAAGGGGGCGTGACACACATGACCGAGAATCGTGCGATCGACGTCGTGGACGCGTCCGGGGCGAAGGCCGGCAAGGCCGCGCTTCCCGGCGACGTCTTCGACGTCCAGACGAACGTCCCGCTGATCCACCAGGTCGTCGTCGCCCAGCTGGCGGCGGCCCGCCAGGGGACGCACTCGACGAAGACTCGCGGCGAGGTCAGTGGCGGCGGCAAGAAGCCGTACAAGCAGAAGGGCACCGGACGGGCCCGGCAGGGCTCGACCAGGGCCCCGCAGTTCGCCGGCGGTGGCACGGTCCACGGCCCGCAGCCCCGGTCCTACGTCGCAGCGCACTCCGAAGAAGATGAAGGCGGCCGCACTGCGCGGCGCGCTCTCCGATCGCGCGCGGGCCGACCGCGTGCACGTCGTGAGCGGCTTCGTCACGGGGGAGGCTCCGTCGACCCGAGGTGCGGTCGCGGTGCTGGCCACGGTCACCTCGGCCCGCCGCGTGCTCGTGGTGGCGGAGCGGTCGGACGAGCTCACGTGGAAGAGTCTGCGCAACGTGGCGAGCGTGCACCTGATCGCCCCGGACCAGCTCAACACCTATGACGTGCTGATCAGCGACGACGTGGTCTTCACGTCCGCCGCGCTGGAGACCTTCCTCGCGCGCGCCGCTCTCGTGGTGGCCGACGGCGACGATGTGGAGAAGGAGGACGCGAAGTGAGCGTCTGGACGAAGGACCCGCGGGACGTGCTGATCGCCCCGGTCGTCTCGGAGAAGAGCTACGGGCTGCTGGACGAGGGGAAGTACACCTTCCTGGTCGACCCGCGCTCGAACAAGACCGAGATCAAGATCGCCGTCGAGCAGGTCTTCGGCGTGAAGGTCGACTCGGTCAACACGGCGAACCGCAAGGGCAAGTCGCGGCGGACCAAGTACGGCATGGGCCGGCGCAAGGACACCAAGCGCGCGATCGTCACGCTGCGTGAGGGCACCATCGACATCTTCGGCGGGCCCGTCGGCTGAGGCCGATGCGAGCGCCAGAACAGACTGAGGACCGATTCTCATGGGCATCCGCAAGTACAAGCCGACGACGCCGGGCCGGCGCGGCTCCAGCGTCGCCGACTTCGTCGAGATCACCCGCACCGAGCCGGAGAAGTCGCTGGTCCGTCCCCTCTCCAAGTCGGGCGGGCGGAACTCCACCGGACGGGTCACCACGCGGCACAAGGGCGGCGGTCACAAGCGCGCCTACCGCGTCATCGACTTCCGGCGGCACGACAAGGACGGCGTCCCCGCGAAGGTCGCACACATCGAGTACGACCCGAACCGGACGGCACGCATCGCGCTGCTCCACTACGCCGACGGCGAGAAGCGCTACATCCTCGCGCCGAACCGGCTCAAGCAGGGCGATCGGATCGAGAACGGTCCCGGCGCCGACATCAAGCCCGGCAACAACATGCCGCTGCGCAACATCCCCGTCGGCACGGTGATCCACGCGATCGAGCTCAAGCCGGGTGGCGGCGCGAAGATCGCCCGCTCGGCCGGGACGTCGGTGCAGCTGGTCGCCAAGGACGGCCCCTACGCGCAGCTCCGGATGCCGTCGGGCGAGATCCGGAACGTCGACCTCCGCTGCCGCGCCAGTGTCGGTGAGGTCGGGAACGCAGAGCAGTCCAACATCAACTGGGGCAAGGCCGGCCGCATGCGCTGGAAGGGCAAGCGCCCGACCGTCCGTGGCGTCGCCATGAACCCTGTCGACCACCCGCACGGTGGTGGTGAGGGCAAGACATCCGGTGGGCGGCACCCGGTGAGCCCCTGGGGCCAGCCCGAGGGCCGTACCCGCCGTCCGCACAAGCCGAGCGACAAGCTCATCGTGCGCCGCCGCCGCACCGGCAAGAAGCGCTGAGAGGGAGGGGCGACGACATGCCGCGGAGCCTGAAGAAGGGCCCGTTCGTGGACGGCCACCTGCAGAAGAAGGTGGACGTCCAGAACGCGAAGGGCACCAAGAACGTCATCAAGACCTGGTCGCGTCGTTCGGTCATCACGCCGGACTTCCTGGGTCACACCTTCGCGGTGCACGACGGCCGCAAGCACGTCCCGGTCTTCGTCACCGAGTCGATGGTCGGCCACAAGCTCGGGGAGTTCGCCCCGACGCGGACCTTCCGCGGGCACGAGAAGGACGACCGGAAGGGCCGCCGCCGCTGACGCGGCGCGGTCCCACCGACACCGAGAAACTCGATCCGAGACGAAGGCAGGACATCGATGGAAGCGAAGGCGCAGGCGCGATTCGTGCGCGTCACGCCGCAGAAGGCCCGGCGGGTCGTGGACGTGATCCGCGGCAAGCAGGCCGACGAGGCGGTGGCGTTCCTCAAGTTCGCCCCGCAGGCGGCGGCCGAGCCCGTGCGCAAGGTCGTCGAGAGCGCGGTCGCGAACGCCCGCGTGAAGGCTGACCGCGACTCCGTGGCGTTCGACGAGCGTGGGCTCGTGGTCGCCGAGGCGTATGTCGACGAGGGCCCGACGCTGAAGCGGTTCCGCCCGCGTGCGCAGGGACGGGCCGGCCGGATCCTCAAGCGCACCAGCCACATCACGGTCGTCGTCGTGCAGCGTGAGAAGTCGGGCGGCGTGCCCGGTACGGACAAGACAGCGGCCCGCAGCACGAAGGGGAGGACCCGATAGTGGGTCAGAAGGTCAACCCGACGGGGTTCCGACTCGGGATCACCACCGACCACCGGTCGCGGTGGTTTTCCGACAGCACCAAGCCCGGGCAGCGCTACCGCGACTACGTCCGTGAGGACGTCGCCATCCGCAAGCTGATGGTGAGCGGACTCGAGCGCGCCGGCATCTCCAAGGTGGACATCGAGCGCACGCGAGACCGTGTGCGCGTCGACCTCCACACGGCGCGGCCGGGCATCGTCATCGGCCGTCGTGGCGCCGAGGCCGACCGGCTCCGGAGCGAGCTGGAGAAGCTCACCGGCAAGCAGGTGCAGCTGAACATCCTCGAGGTCAAGAACCCGGAGCTGGACGCCCAGCTCGTGGCTCAGGGCATCGCCGAGCAGCTCGCGAGCCGGGTGTCCTTCCGGCGTGCGATGCGCAAGGGCATGCAGTCGGCGCAGCGGGCCGGCGCACGTGGGATCCGCGTGCAGTGCTCGGGCCGCCTCGGCGGCGCAGAGATGAGCCGGAGCGAGTTCTATCGCGAGGGTCGGGTCCCCCTGCACACCCTGCGGGCGAACATCGACTACGGGTTCTTCGAGGCCCGCACCACCTTCGGACGCATCGGCGTCAAGGTCTGGATCTACAAGGGCGACATGACCGAGAAGGAGTTCGCACGCGAGCAGGCCTCGGCCGCGCCGCGCGCGCCCCGCGGACGCACGGACCGGCCGCGCACCACGCGGCGGGACTCCGGCGGCGCCGGTGCCCCCACCGAGACCGCGGGCGAGCCTTCGGGCGCAGCTCCGGCTACGAGCGGAACGGAGGCCTGAGCCGTGCTCATCCCCCGGCGGACCAAGCACCGCAAGCAGCACCACCCGACGCGCAGCGGCGCGTCGAAGGGTGGGAACACGATCTCGTTCGGTGACTACGCCATCCAGGCCCTCGAGCCGGCGTACGTGACCAACCGGCAGATCGAGGCCGCCCGTATCGCCATGACGCGGCACATCAAGCGTGGCGGCAAGGTCTGGATCACGATCTACCCTGACCGTCCGCTCACGAAGAAGCCCGCCGAGACCCGGATGGGTTCCGGCAAGGGCTCGCCGGAGTGGTGGATCGCCAACGTCAAGCCCGGTCGAGTGATGTTCGAGCTCGCCGGTGTCCCCGAGCCCCTGGCGCGCGAGGCCATGCGCCGTGCGCAGCACAAGCTCCCGATGAAGACCCGCTTCCTGCGGCGCGAGGGTGGTGACGCGTAATGGCCATCGGTTCGAAGGAGCTCGCCACGTCCGAGCTCGACACGATGGACGACGAGCGGCTGGCTGCGGAGCTCCGCAAGGCCAAGGAGGAGCTGTTCAACCTCCGATTCGCCGCTGCGACGGGACAGCTCGAGAGCCACGGCCGGCTGCAGGCGGTCCGCCGCGACATCGCGAGGATCTACACGATCCTGCGCGAGCGCGAGCTCGGGATCCGCACGGCTCCGAGCGCGGCGAAGTAGAGGGAACGAGGCACACATGAGCAGCACGACGAAGCAGGTCGACGGCGCGGAGTCGCGTCCGTACCGCAAGACGCGGCGCGGATACGTGGTCGGCGACAAGATGGACAAGACCCGTGTGGTCGAGGTCGAGGACCGCGTCAAGCACGCGCTCTACGGCAAGGTCATCCGGCGTACCCGCAAGGTCAAGGCGCACGACGAGGCCAACGCGGCCGGTGTCGGCGACCTGGTCCTCATCATGGAGACGCGTCCGCTGTCCGCCGACAAGCGGTGGCGGATCGTGGAGATCCTCGAGAAGGCCAAGTAGGCCTCATCGTCAGACCCGCGCGGTGTCCGCACCCCGGGTCAACCGACCCCCATCCGTTCGGCCAGGCTCGCCGGTGAGCGAGAACCAGCACGACGACAGGAGCTGATGAATGATCCAGCAGGAGTCGCGACTCAAGGTCGCCGACAACACGGGCGCAAAGGAGATCCTTTGCATCCGGGTGCTCGGCGGCTCCGGTCGGCGCTATGCCGGTATCGGTGACGTCATCGTCGCCACTGTGAAGGACGCGATCCCGGGCGGGAACGTCAAGAAGGGCGACGTCGTCAAGGCGGTCGTCGTGCGCACGAAGAAGGAGCGCCGGCGCCCGGACGGCTCCTACATCCGTTTCGACGAGAACGCCGCGGTGATCCTCAAGAGCGACGGCGAGCCGCGGGGCACTCGCATCTTCGGCCCGGTCGGGCGCGAGCTCCGCGAGAAGAAGTTCATGCGGATCATCTCGCTGGCACCGGAGGTGCTGTAGTCATGGCCAAGATCAAGAAGGGCGACCTCGTGGTCGTCATCAGTGGCCGCGACCGCGGCAAGCAGGGCCGCGTCCTCGAGGTGAACCCCGAGGAGGGCCGCCTGGTGGTCGAGGGCGTCCAGCGCGTCAAGAAGCACACGAAGGTCGGGCAGAGCAGCCGTGGCAGCCGGACCGGTGGCATCGAGACGGTCGAGGCCCCGATCCACATCAGCAACGTGATGCTGGTCGACCCGGAGACCAAGAAGGGCACCCGGGTCGGCTACCGCACCGAGACGATCGAGCGCGACGGCCGCACCCGCACGGTGCGGGTCCGCGTGGCCAAGCGCTCCGGTAAGGACATCTGAGATGGCGAAGACCGCTACGCCGACGAAGGGCAAGGCCGGCGCCAAGAAGGGCGCTTCGGGCAAGGGGATGTCGTCGCAGCCGAAGGCGACGGGGACCGGCAAGGCGATCGTCGCCCTGGCGCCCGCGCCCGGGCGCGCACGCCCGTCGGCCGAGGTGACCCCTCGGCTCAAGACGCGCTACCGCGAGGAGATCAGGTCGGCCCTGCTCCAGGAGTTCGGTCACGGCAACGTGCACCAGGTCGCCGGGCTCACCAAGATCGTCGTGAACATGGGCGTGGGGGAGGCCGCGAGGGACTCCAAGCTCATCGAGGGCGCGATCCGTGACCTGGCGCTCATCACCGGCCAGAAGCCGCAGGTCACGAAGGCGCGCAAGTCGATCGCGCAGTTCAAGCTGCGAGAAGGCATGCCGATCGGCGCCCACGTGACGCTCCGGGGTGACCGCATGTGGGAGTTCCTGGACCGGCTGCTCTCGCTGGCGCTGCCCCGCATCCGCGACTTCCGCGGCCTGTCGGCGAAGCAGTTCGACGGCCACGGGAACTACACCTTCGGCCTGAACGAGCAGTCGATGTTCCACGAGATCGACCAGGACAGGATCGACCGGGTCCGAGGCATGGACATCACGGTGGTCACGACAGCGACCACCGACGACGAAGGGCGGTCGCTCCTGCGCCGCCTGGGCTTCCCCTTCAAGGAGGACTGACGTGGCGAAGACCGCCCTGATCCAGAAGGCCGCGCGGACGCCCAAGTTCTCCGTGCGTGGCTACACACGGTGCCAGCGGTGCGGCCGTCCGCACTCCGTGTACCGCAAGTTCGGGCTCTGCCGCGTCTGCCTTCGTGAGATGGCGTTGCGCGGACAGCTCCCCGGTGTGACGAAGAGCAGCTGGTAACACGACTACGTCGTAGGTCCGGCAGAGGAAACCGCGACGAGGAAGGGCGAGAAGCCCGATGACGATGACCGACCCCATCGCAGACATGCTCACGCGTCTGCGCAACGCCAATTCCGCCTACCACGAGTCGGTGTCGATGCCGTACTCGAAGCTCAAGGCCCGGATCGCCGAGATGCTCTCGGCCGAGGGGTACATCAGTGGTTGGTCCGTCGAGGACGCCGAGGTGGGCAAGAAGCTCACGCTGGCGCTCAAGTACGGACCGAACCGCGAGCGCGCCCTGGCGGGCGTCCGCCGGATCTCGAAGCCGGGCCTGCGGGTGTACGCCAAGTCGACCAACCTGCCCCGAGTGCTCGGCGGACTCGGTGTGGCGATCCTGTCCACCTCCTCCGGTCTGCTGACCGACCGGCAGGCGGCCAAGAAGGGCGTGGGTGGGGAAGTCCTCGCCTACGTCTGGTGACGTCCGGAACCGGAGGAGAAGATCCATGTCTCGAATCGGCAAGGTCCCGGTTCCCGTGCCCGCCGGCGTCGACGTCACGATCGAGGGCGACCTCGTGACGGTGTCGGGCCCGAAGGGCACGCTGACCCACAAGATCCCCGCGCCCATCCAGGTGGCCCGCGGCGACGACGGCGCTCTGGTCGTCACTCGTCCGGACGACGAGCGGGCTTCCCGCTCGCTGCACGGTCTCACCCGGACGCTGCTCTCCAACCTCGTGACGGGCGTCACGGACGGCTACCAGCGCAAGCTCGAGATCGTCGGCACGGGTTACCGCGTCGTCGCCAAGGGCGCGAACCTGGAGTTCGCCCTGGGCTTCTCGCACCCGGTCACGGTGGAGCCGCCCCAGGGCATCGCGTTCTCCGTCGAGGCCCCGACCAAGTTCACGGTGTCGGGCATCGACAAGCAGCAGGTCGGCGAGGTCGCCGCGAACATCCGCAAGATCCGCAAGCCCGAGCCGTACAAGGGCAAGGGCGTGCGCTACGCCGGCGAGCAGGTCCGCCGCAAGGTCGGAAAGGCTGGTAAGTAGTCATGTCTGGTCTGTCTATCAAGGGCTCCGGCAAGGCCGTCGCGCGCAAGCGGCGGCACGTCCGGGTTCGTAAGCGGGTCAGCGGCACCGCCGCGCGACCCCGCCTCGTGGTGACGCGCTCCGCGCGGCACATGGTCGCTCAGCTGGTCGACGACCAGGCCGGCCACACGCTGGTCTCGGCGTCGACCCTCGAGGCCGAGCTGCGCACGGCGGAGGGCGCCAAGGTCGAGAAGGCCAAGCGGGTCGGCGAGCTGATCGCCGAGCGGGCCACCGCCGCTGGGATCTCCGCAGCGGTTTTCGACCGGGGCGGGAACAAGTACCACGGCCGGGTGGCCGCAGTGGCCGACGGCGCCCGTGAGGGTGGTCTGGCCCTGTGACCCGCACCGAGAAGTCCGCACGAAAGCAGAGGAACGTCTAATGGCTGCACCGCAGCGCAGCAGGTCCGGCTCGGGGGCTCCGGCCGGCGCCGGCTCGGCCGGCGGCTCCGGCTCGACGGACCGCCGGGACCGGCGGGACGGCCGCCGCGGCCCCGAGGCCGAGAAGAGCGCCTACATCGAGCGCGTCGTGACGATCAACCGCGTCGCGAAGGTCGTCAAGGGCGGACGTCGGTTCTCCTTCACGGCCCTCGTGGTGGTGGGCGACGGCGACGGAACCGTCGGCGTCGGGTACGGGAAGGCCAAGGAGGTGCCCGCGGCGATCGCCAAGGGCGTCGAGGAGGCGAAGAAGAACTTCTTCAAGGTCCCGCGGATCCAGAACACCATCCCGCACGTCGTCCAGGGAGAGGCCGCCGCAGGCGTCGTCTTCCTCAGGCCCGCGTCCCCCGGTACCGGTGTCATCGCCGGCGGCCCGGTGCGCGCCGTCCTCGACTGCGCCGGAATCCACGACGTGCTGAGCAAGTCGCTCGGTTCCTCGAACGCGATCAACATCGTCCACGCAACGGTCGCCGCACTCCGTTCGCTGGAGCAGCCGGAGTCCGTGGCGGCGCGGCGCGGCCTGCCGCTCGAGCACGTGGCTCCGGCCCCGCTGCTTCGGGCGCGGGCAGCCGGCGCGAAGGCGGCGGCGGCAGCGGTCGGGAGCGGTGCGTGATGGCCCAGCTCAAGGTGACCCAGACCAAGTCCGTCATCGGCGGCAAGCAGAACCAGCGGGACACGCTGCGCAGCCTCGGGCTGAAGCGGATCGGCGATTCGGTCGTCAAGCCCGACGAGCCGGTGTTCCGCGGCATGGTGGCGACGGTGGCGCACCTCGTCTCCGTCGAGGAGGTTGACTGACATGGCCGAGAAGGCTTCCGCTCAGGCGTCCGGCGCGGGTGGCACCCTGAAGGTGCACCACCTTCGCCCGGCCCCGGGCGCACACACCCCGAAGACGCGGGTCGGCCGCGGTGAGGGGTCCAAGGGCAAGACCGCCGGGCGCGGCACCAAGGGCACCAAGGCTCGCTACCAGGTGCCGGCGCGCCTGGAGGGTGGTCAGATGCCGCTGCACATGCGGCTGCCCAAGCTGCGCGGCTTCAAGAACCCGTTCCGCACGACCTACCAGGTCGTGAACCTGGACCGGCTCGTCGAGCTCTATCCGGCCGGCGGCGCGGTGACCGTGGAGGACCTCGTGTCCAAGGGCGCCGTCCGTGGCGGCCAGCCCGTGAAGGTGCTCGGCGGCGGCGAGGTGGGCGTCAGCCTCGACGTCGCGGTCGACGCGTTCTCGGCCTCCGCGAAGGCGAAGATCCTCGCGGCCGGTGGGACGGCCTCCGAGGTCTGAGGAGACGTGCGTCGGGGGCGGTCCGGGTCAGCCCGGGCCGCCCGCGCGCCATTTCTGCCAGGCAGCGGCTAGTGTCGTCCCGGCCGAGAGGTCGGCCCCCTCGCGCACCGTGGTGCGCGCACGCGATCAGGAGGCAGTGTGCTCAGCGCATTCGCACGGGCGTTCCGGACACCCGACCTGCGGAGCAAGTTGCTCTTCACCATGGGGATCATGGCGATCTTCCGGCTGGGATCGTTCGTCCCGACGCCGGGCGTCGACTACGGCAACGTCCGCCAGTGCGTGGCCGACACGGCCGGTAGCACGGACCTTCTCGGCCTGGTCAACCTGTTCAGCGGTGGCGCGCTCCTGCAGCTCTCGGTCTTCGCGCTCGGGATCATGCCGTACATCACCGCGAGCATCATCATCCAGCTCCTGCGGGTGGTCATCCCCCGGTTCGAGGCCCTTCACCAGGAGGGGCAGTCGGGCACGGCGAAGCTGACGCAGTACACGCGGTACCTGACCATCGCGCTGGCGATCCTGCAGTCGACGACGATCATCACCGTGGCCCGTTCGGGGCAGCTGTTCCCGGGGTGTTCGGTGCCGATCATCCCCAACGACGGCGTCATGACGATCGTGCTCATGGTCATCACGATGACGGCGGGCACCGGACTGATCATGTGGATGGCCGAGCTGATCAGCGAGCGAGGCGTCGGGAACGGCATGTCGCTGCTGATCTTCACCTCGATCGTCGCCGGCTTCCCGGCGGCCCTCTGGGGCATCGCGGGTGGCGACAACGGCGTCGGGAAGTTCCTCGCGATCCTGGCCGTGATCCTGCTGGTGATCGGCCTGGTGGTGTTCGTCGAGCAGTCCCAGCGCCGGATCCCCGTCCAGTACGCCAAGCGCATGGTCGGCCGGCGCATGTACGGCGGGTCGAGCACCTACATCCCGATCAAGATCAACATGGCGGGCGTCATCCCGGTCATCTTCGCCTCGTCGCTCCTCGCCCTGCCCGCCCTCCTCGCGCAGTTCGCCGACCCGACGGCGGACTGGGTGGTCTGGGTCTCGAACAACCTCGTCGACCCGACCGCGCCGCTGCACATCGCGGTCTACGTCCTGCTGATCATCTTCTTCGCGTTCTTCTACACCTCGATCACGTTCAACCCGGACGAGGTGGCGGACAACATGAAGAGGTACGGCGGGTTCATCCCGGGCATCCGGGCCGGCCGGCCGACGGCGGAGTACCTCCAGTACGTCATCTCGCGGATCACGTCTGCGGGCGCCATCTACCTCGCCCTGGTCGCGCTCGTGCCGACGATCGCGTTGATCCTTCTCGGCATCAGCACGAGCATCCCGTTCGGTGGGACGTCGATCCTCATCATCGTGGGCGTCGGCCTCGAGACGGTGAAGCAGATCGACTCCCAGCTCCAGCAGCGGCACTACGAGGGGTTCCTCCGGTGAGCGCGCACCTCGTGATGCTCGGACCCCCCGGGTCGGGGAAGGGGACGCAGGCGGGCAGGCTCGCGTCTCACCTGGGCGTGCCGGCGATCTCGACGGGCGACATCTTCCGGGCGCACGTCGCCGAGCACACCGGCCTCGGCGTGATCGCGCGACGGTACATGGAGGCGGGGGAGTACGTCCCGGACGAGATCACGAACGCGATGGTGCGGGACAGGCTCTCCCGGCGCGACGCCGTCGACGGCTTCGTCCTCGACGGCTACCCGCGGACGATCGAGCAGGTCGACGCCCTCGACGCGATGCTCGCCGTCCAGGGACGCGGCCTCGACGCGGTCGTGGAGCTGGTGGCGAACCACGACGAGGTGGTCGAGCGCATGATGAAGCGGGCCGCGGTCGAGGGCCGGATGGACGACACCGAGGTCGTCATCCGGCGTCGGCTGGAGGTGTATGCCGAGCAGACGGAGCCGCTCGCCCGGGTCTACAACGAGCGCAGCCTCCTGGTGCAGGTCGACGGGATGGGTTCGGTCGACGAGGTCACGCACCACCTGCTCCAGGCTCTGGCCGAGTGATGCTGGGTCGCGACCGGATCGAGTACAAGACGCCGGACCAGGTGCGCACGATGCGGCGCGCGGGACTCGTCGTGGCCGACGCCCTCGCCGCAGTACGCGAAGCCATCCGTCCGGGCATCACCACCGGGAGCTGGACGCGATCGCGGCGGCGGTGATCGCGGAGGCCGGCGCGACCTCCAACTTCCTGGGCTATCACGGCTACCCGGCCACGCTCTGCATCTCCGTCAACGAGGAGATCGTCCACGGCATCCCGGGTGACCGGGTGATCCAGGCCGGCGACGTCGTCTCCGTCGACGGGGGCGCCGTGGTCGACGGGTGGCACGGCGACGCCGCCTTCTCCGTCGTCGTCCCTCCCGTCGACGAGGCGGAACAGGCGATGGTGACGGCGTGCGAGGACGCCCTGTGGGCCGGGATCGCAGCCCTCGCGGGGGCGGAGCGGCTGGGCGAGGTCGGTTCCGCGATCGAGGACTCGGTGCGCACGGCGGGGGACTTCGGGATCGTGCGCGAGTACGTGGGCCACGGGATCGGCACCGCGATGCACCAGGCGCCGGAGGTCCTCAACTACCGGGCGCGGGACCGCGGCCCACGGGTCCGGCCAGGTCTGTGCGTGGCGATCGAGCCGATGATCACGTGCGGGGGCCGGCACACGAACGTGCTCGACGACGGGTGGACGGTGGTGTCCGCCGACGCCTCGCGGGCTGCGCACTTCGAGCACACCGTGGCGGTCCTGGACGGCGGCGTGTGGGTGCTGACGGCGCCGGACGGCGGCGCGGCGAAGCTCGCCGCGCGCGGCGTACGGGTGGCCGCGCTCGACTGACGTGGACCGGCGCCGCCGCGGGCGCGGGCTCGCCTCCTCCGACGTGAGGGTACGAACCGACGCACGTGATGCCGTAGCATTGCTCGCTGGCCCGTGTGCCCGCATGCCCGGGTACGGCCGAAGCAGCACCATTCCCAAGAGTTAGCGGAGGACATGGCCAAGAAAGACGGTGTCATCGAGATCGAGGGCAGCGTGGTCGAGGCCCTGCCGAACGCGATGTTCCGCGTTGAGCTGACCAACGGGCACAAGGTTCTCGCCCACATCTCGGGCAAGATGCGCCAGCACTACATCCGCATCCTCCCGGAGGACCGCGTGGTCGTGGAGCTGAGCCCCTACGACCTGACCCGTGGCCGCATCGTCTACCGCTACAAGTAACCACTCCGGCGGGTCAGCGACCCGCCCGACAGACGCCGTCGCCGCGTGCACCCGCACTGCGCACGCGAGCGCGAAGGAACAGCCATGAAGGTCAAGCCGAGCGTCAAGCCGATCTGCGACCAGTGCAAGGTGATCCGCCGTCACGGCCGCGTCATGGTCATCTGCGAGAACCCGCGTCACAAGCAGCGCCAGGGCTGAGCGCCCTCCGCTCGGTGAGCCGCGCCCGGAGCGAGGCTCACCACCAGCGCACACCCAGCGTCCATCGTCGGGCAGCATGCACGACGACGGCGACAGCCCTCGGTCGGAGGCCGGGGCCCGCAATCCGCGGGACGGGCGTGCGACGACCTCCGAGTCAGTCACAGGAGAAGTGACGATGGCACGTCTTGCCGGCGTCGACATCCCGCGCGACAAGCGCGTGGAGATCGCGCTCACCTACATCTACGGCGTCGGCCGTACCCGCGCGACGCAGACCCTCGCGGCCACCGGGCATCAGCCCGGACATCCGCGTCAAGGACCTCACCGACGACCAGCTCGTCGCGCTCCGCGACTACATCGAGGGCAACTACAAGGTCGAGGGTGACCTGCGCCGCGAGGTCGCCGCCGACATCCGCCGCAAGGTCGAGATCGGCTGCTACCAGGGCATCCGCCACCGCCGCGGCCTGCCCGTGCGCGGTCAGCGCACGAAGACCAACGCGCGCACCCGCAAGGGCCCGAAGCGCACCGTCGCCGGCAAGAAGAAGGCCGGCGCAAGTAGCCGCCGCCTCGCGCAGTCCGACAGGATTCAGGAGAAGAGCACATGGCAGCACCCAAGACGCGCCGCGCGCAAGCCGCGCCGCAAGGAAAAGAAGAACATCGCCGCTGGGCCAGGCCCACATCAAGTCGACGTTCAACAACACGATCGTCTCGATCACCGACCCGACCGGCGCCGTCATCAGCTGGGCCTCGTCCGGCGGCGTCGGCTTCAAGGGCTCGCGCAAGTCGACCCCGTTCGCCGCGCAGCTCGCCGCCGAGTCCGCCGCCCGCCAGGCGCAGGAGCACGGCATGAAGAAGGTCGACGTCTTCGTCAAGGGCCCGGGTTCGGGCCGCGAGACCGCGATCCGCTCGCTCCAGGCCGCCGGCCTCGAGGTCGGCTCGATCAAGCGACGTGACGCCCCAGGCGCACAACGGCTGCCGTCCGCCGAAGCGCCGCCGCGTCTGACCCGGACTGTCGGTGGCCGCGCCGCCGATCGGCGCGGTCACGCACCGTGCTCCTGCGCCACGGCCGCAGGTAACTCAACAACCGACGGGCCAGACCGACGTCGTCGCGACCCGCACGGTGTCATATAGCGGACACCTCGCCGAAAGGAATCACCAGTGCTCATCGCACAGCGCCCCACCCTGACCGAAGAGAACATCGCCGAGTTCCGCTCGCGGTTCGTCATCGAGCCGCTCGAGCCCGGCTTCGGTTACACCCTCGGCAACTCGCTGCGTCGCACGCCTGCTCTCCTCGATCCCCGGTGCGGCCGTCACGCAGCATCCGCATCGACGGCGTGCTGCACGAGTTCAGCACCGTCCCGGGTGTCAAGGAGGATGTCACCGAGATCATCCTCAACATCAAGAACCTCGTCGTCTCCGAGCGAGCACGACGAGCCCATCACCGCGTACCTGCGCAAGCAGGGCGCCGGCGAGGTCACGGCCGCCGACATCTCGCGCTCCGGCCGGTGTCGAGGTCCACAACCCCGAGCTGCGTCATCGCGACGCTCAACGACAAGGCGCAAGTTCGAGCTCGAGCTCACGATCGAGCGCGGCCGCGGCTACGTCTCGGCGACGCAGAACCGCAGCGAGTTCACGCCGAGATCGGCCAGATCCCGATCGACTCGATCTACTCGCCGGTGCTCAAGGTCACCTACCGCGTCGAGGCGACCCGTGCCGGAGAGCGCACCGACTTCGACAAGCTGGTCGTCGACGTCGAGACGAAGTCGGCGATCACCCCGCGCGACGCGGTCGCCTCGGCCGGCCGCACCCTCGTCGAGCTGTTCGGCCTGGCGCGCGAGCTGAACATCGAGGCCGAGGGCATCGAGATCGGCCCGCGCCGGTCGACGCCGTGCTCGTCGAGCGAGCTGGCGATGCCGATCGAGGACCTCGACCTGTCGGTCCGCTCCTACAACTGCCTCAAGCGTGAGGGCATCAACACCGTGGGCGAGCTCGTCGCCCTGTCGGAGACGCAGCTGCATGAACATCCGCAACTTCGGTCAGAAGTCGGTCGACGAGGTCAAGGACAAGCTCGTCGAGCTGGGCCTGTCGCTGAAGGACTGCGTCCCCGGGCTTCGACGGCGCCGCACTTCTACGGCGGCTACGACGACGAGAGACCGACGCGCCAGTCCCCGCGCCGAGCACCGACTTCCGACACTGGAGAACTGACAATGCCTACGCCCACCAAGGGTCCCCGCCTCGGCGGCGGACCGGCGCACGAGCGCCTGATGCTCGCGAACCTCGCCGCCGCGCTGTTCACGCACAAGCCGCATCACGACGACCGAGACCAAGGCCAAGCGCCTGCGTCCGCTCGCCGAGCGCCTGATCACGTTCGCCAAGCGCGGCGACCTGCACGCGCGTCGCCGCGTGCTGCGGTCATCGGCGACAAGAGCGTCGTGCACGTGCTGTTCACCGAGATCGCGCCGCTGGTCGCCGACCGCGAGGGCGGCTACACCCGCATCACGAAGATCGGCAACCGCAAGGGCGACAACGCCCCCATGGCCGTCATCGAGCTCGTGCTCGAGCCGGTGAACCCGAAGCAGGCCGTGGTCCGTGCGGCCACGACGGCCACCGCCAAGGCCGCGGCGCCCGCACCGGCGGTTGTCGAGGAGGTCCCCGCGGACGAGCCCGTCGTCGAGGACGTCCTCGACGACGCCGAGGTCACGGACTCCGCCGCCGAGTCGGAGCCTGCCGCGAAGGCCTGAGCCGGCCTAGCCCCGAGTGCGGCCGTTCGGACCACGTCCCGTGTGCCGAACGGCCGCACTCGGCGCGTCCGGCCCGTGGCGGACCCGCGTGCGTCGGGGCGGACAGCGGAGCGTGAACCGAGCGCCCGGCGGTCGGCACCGGGCGCGGCCTCCGCGGCGTACCGTGGAACGGTGAACAGGCCCGGCGTCCTCCTCCTGCACGGCCTCCGCGGATCGTCCAGCCTGTGGCGGCGGCAGTCCGAGTCGCTCACGCACGCCGGATACCAGGTGCGCGCGATCGACCTCCCCGGCCACGGCACGAGGCGAGGTGAGCGGTTCACCCTGCCGGGCGCCGTCGACCTCCTCGAGGAGACCGCCCGGCACCTGGCGGATCGGCACGGGGCCGTTCTCGTCGTCGGGCAGTCCCTCGGCGGGTACGTCGGGCTGCACTGGGCCGCTCGGACCGAGGTGCGCCTTGCCGGGGTCCTCGCTGCGGCGTGCAGCACCACGCCCGTGGGCCCGGCGCTCGGCGGGTATCGGCTCATGGCGGGCGCGATCGCGCTCCTGCCGGACAAAGGGGCCTGGCTCAACGACAAGATGGCCGCGATGAGCCTTCCCGAGGAGAGCGCCCGGGACGCCGCCGCAGGCGGCTATGCGCTCGACGTCATGCAGGACACGCTCCGGGCGCTGCGCCCTCTGCGCCCGATCGACGACATCCGCGCGCTCGGTCCGCTGCCGGTCTGGATCGTCAACGGCGCCCTCGACCACTTCCGCGCGCAGGAACGCGCGTACCTCCGCGCCGCCGAGAACGGTCGCCTCGTGGTCGTGCCCCGGGTCAAGCACCTCGTCTCGCTGGAGGCCCCCGTCGCGTTCACCCGGATCCTCTTCGAGATGCTCGACCAGGTCGAGGGACGCCGCTACCACCGGGCCCCGGTCAGCCCACCGGCAGGGTCCAGGCCCGAGCACCACCGATGATCCCGGCGGAGTTGGGCACGACGACGACGTCGTCCCCCAGGACCTGCAGCACGCTCGCCACGATCCGACGACCGTTGCCGCCCCCCAGGTAGACGCGGTCCCACACGACGACCGGGCGGAGCGAGTCGACGACGCGCCTGACGCGTCGCGACCAGTGCGCGTCCCCGAGGCGCAGGCGCTCGTGCTCGCCGATGTACATGTCGTACGACAGACCCCACCGCATGGGGGCCTGGGAGAGCTCGAGGTGCGGGGCGAGCGCCCCGCCGTCATAGATCGCGTTGCCCAACCCGGTGCCCAAGGTGATCATCATCTCCAGGCCGGCCCCGGCGATGACGCCCGCGCCGTGTACCTCGGCGTCGTTGAGCACGATCACGGGCACGCCCAGGCCCACGGAGACGGCCTCGCGCATGTCGAACCCGGCCCAGGCGTCGAGGAGCTCGGGGACGACCGCGGTGCGGGGGCCGGCCCGGGTGATGTAGTGCGGGGTCGCGACGACGACGCCGTGGCGGATCATCCCCGGCATGCCGACGGTCGCCCGGTGCGCACGCGGGAGGTCCTCGGCGAGCGCGACGATCGTCTCGACGAGCCGCTCCGGCGGGAGCGGATACGGCGTGGGGGTACGTCTGGGGTGCGCGTGCATCGTGCCCTGGCCGTCCAGGACCGACGCCTTGATGCCGCCGCCGCCGCAGTCCACGGCCAGGGTGAGGAGGTCGTCGCCCACCCGGCGCACGCTACTCCCGGCTCGGTGGGACCGAGCGTGATCAACGCTTTGCGTGGGCGGGGCGCGGACTTGGGAGGCGTTTGGTCCTAGTCGCGACGTGATCCGGGCCACGATGCTAGGGACATCTACCGGCGCCGTACCCGGCGCCGGGCCGCCGCCGCGTGGTGACCAGGCCGCGCGCGGGTCGACCACCCGGGGGAGGACCGAGGGGATCATGAGCGACATCGACAGAGTCCTTGACGACGCAGGCCTGCACAACGCCCACGTGCACGAGTTCGTGCGGCACTGGGCCGAGCACACCGGCGCCGCCCGGGTCGAGGTCGTCAGCGCCGCCGACGACGCGCGGCTGATCGCAGGAGTCCCTGGACGGCGGGCGAGATCGTCCCCGCGGGCGAGGGCCTGCTACTACTCCCGCTCCTACTGCAAGGACACCGCGCGCTCCGAGGAGCGCACGATCGTCGCCACCAGCGACCCGGCCGACAAGGGCGTCTACAACAACTGGCGCCCGACTCGCGAGATGCGCCCCATCGCTCGAGGCGAACATGACGGGCGCCTCGGCGGGCAAGACGATGTACGTCATCCCCTACCTCATGGCCCCGCCCGGGTCGCCGCTCGAGAAGTTCGCGGCCGGCGTCGAGCTCACCGACCACCGCACCGTCGTGCTGCACATGATCCGCATGGCGCGGGTCGGCCCGCAGTTCATCGACGAGCTCGCGGACCCGACGGTCTTCGTGCGCGCCGTCCACGTGACCGGCGACCTGCCGAACCTCGGCCAGGGCACCCCCGACGACCAGCGCTACTTCGTCACGATCGCGCGACGAGCGCACGATCCTGCACTTCGGCTCCTCCTACGGCGGCAACGCCCTGCTCGGCAAGATCGCGCACGGTCTGCGCCTGGCGGCCTACGACGGCTGGACAGTCGCAGGAGTTCCTCGTCCGAGCAGTTCATGCTGATCGGCATCAAGGACAAGGTGACCGGGAAGACGTACCACGTCTGCGGCGGGTTCCCGAGCGCCTCGGGCAAGACCAACCTCGCGATGATGCTGCCCGCCGGACGCTCTCGGAGACCGCTACTACGTCGAGTTCTTCGGCGACGACATCGTGTGGCTGCGCGTCGACGACGAGTGACGGCCGGATCTACGGCATGAACCCCGAGTACGGGGTCTTCGGGGTTGCCAAGGACACCAACGAGGTCACCAACCCTTGCGCCCTGGACTCCATCGCGCCGGGCACCCAGGCCGCTCTTCACCAACGTCGCCTACAACGAGGTCACGCAGGAGGTCTGGTGGGAGGGCCGCACGCCTGACTACCCCGCCGACGTCACGGGCTGGCGCGACTGGAAGGGCGAGCTCATCGCCGACCGCCCGGCCTCCAAGCAGCGCTCGGGTGAGACCGCCGACGCCTGGGCCCACCCGAACAGCCGCTTCACCACGTCGCTGGCCAACGTCCCGAACGCCTCGCCCGACTCCGCCGACCCCAGGGGCGTCCCGATCGACGCCGATCATCTTCGGCGGACGCGTGAAGGAGCGCGAGCCGCTGATCCGGGCGATCACCGACCTCGCCGAGGGCGTCTACGACGGCCTCACGCTCGGCGCCGAGGCCACGGTCGCGGCGGACGGCAAGGCCGGCGTGCTGCGCTACGACCCCATGTCGATGCGCCCGTTCATGGGGGACGCCCGAGAAGGACTACGCCCGGCGTGGCTGTCCACGTTCGGCAAGACGTCGGACATGCCGATCTTCGCGCACGTCAACTGGTTCCAGAAGGACGCCGCCGGCCGGTTCATCTGGCCCGGCTACCGCGAGAACCTCCGTGTGCTCGCTGTGGCTCCTCGACCTCCGGGCCGGCCGCGTGAGCGGTCGCCAGACCGCCATCGGGATCCTTCCCACCCGCGAGGAGCTGAACCTCGAGGGCCTCGACATCGCCGACGCCGACCTCGACCGCCTGCTGACCTACGACACCGAGATGTGGGTGCAGGAGATGGCTGCCCGCGAGGCGCACCTCGCGCAGTTCCCGGGACTGCCGGAGGAGATCTGGGCCGCGCACTGGCGCGTTGCCCAGGCACTCGGCGCAGAGGCTCCGGCGCGGGTCGACGCCTGAGTGACGACCGCCTCGGCGTGAAGGGTCCGGCTCGCCGGGCGAGCCGGACCCTTCACGCCACGGGCGAGGACAGGGTCCGGACCGCTCGGGCGACGGACGCGCGCTCGGCGAGGGCGCCGTCGTCGGGGTAGCCCACCTCTTCCAGCGTCAGACCCCGCGCGGGCGCGACGGTGACCGCCGGGTGCCGCAGCCCCCGGGCCAGCACCTCGGCGGGCCACTCGGGACCGCGGCGCCCCTCGCCCACCGCGAGGCAGGCCCCGACCAGGGCGCGCACCATCGAGTGGCAGAACGCGTCCGCTCGGACGTGCGCCACGGCCAGACCGTCCCCGTCTCGCTCCCACGTGAAGTCCTGGAGCTCGCGGATGGTGGTGGCGCCCTCGCGTGGTCGGCAGAACGCGGCGAAGTCGTGCTCCCCCAGGAGTGCGCGAGCAGCAGCGGCCATCGCCGCCACGTCGAGGTGTCGCGGGTGCCACACGACCTCGGCGCGCCGCAGAGGGTCGCGGGCCGCGACGTCGTCGGCGATCCGGTAGCCGTACCGGCGCCAGATCGCCGAGAAGCGCGCGTCGAAGCCCGGTGGTGCGGGCGCGGCACGGTGGACGACGACGTCGGGTGGCAGCACCGCGGACAGTCGCGCCGCGAGGGCCGCACCGGGGGCGCGCGTGGACCGGCCGGGGACGGCGATCCAGGCTGTCGCCGGCAGGTCGACGTGCGCGACCTGTCCGCGGGCGTGGACTCCGGCATCCGTGCGACCGGCCACCGTGAGCCGGGGCGCCCCGGGCAGCCGGAGCACGGTCGCCAGGGCCTCTTCGATCGTGCCCTGGACCGTGCGCAGGCCCGGCTGGACCGCCCAGCCGGCGAAGCCGGTGCCCTCGTAGGCGAGGTCGAGACGGATGCGGGTGTGCGCAGGGCCCCCGGCCGGATGCGTGACCTGCTCGAGGGCAGCGTCCTGACCGGCCGTTCGGGACGCAGGCCCGGGCTCGGCGTGCGTCAGGAGAGGTCGTCCCCCGTGCGCTCGGGGAACGCGCCGTCGTCGCCGAGGTCGGCGTCGAGGTCCTCGGCCTGGGCGGCGAGATCGTCGAGGTCGATGATGTGCATCGCGGCCTCCTCCGCGCTCGCGGCGCCTCCCGCGACGCCCGCGTCGGCCGCGTAGATGTCCTGCGCGCGCCAGGAGTCGTCGTCCTCCACGAGCCGACCCGCGCGGTCCGGCTCACGGCCACGGGGTGCGCCGCCGCCGGTCTCCCAGACGTCAGGCTCCTCCTCGGCCAGGCGCTGGTCGAGGCTCTCGCCCATGAGCTCCTCGAGCGGCGTCTCGCCGAAGTGGTTCGACCGGGGGAAGTCGGGGGGCGAGTAGCCCTCGTCGAGGAGGTCCTCGACAGCGCGTTCGAGGAGCGTGTCCTCGCGCGGGAGCTGGTTGGAGTCGCCCTCGCCGCTGAGGTAACGCTCCGACTGCTCGGGGGAGTCGTAGTCGCTCATGCGCACAGCGTGTCATCTGCTCCGGCGCCGTGCACGACTCCTCGTCCGCGGGTTTGGGCCGCGGTGCCGCCTCGCCGCGCGGGCGTGCGGGGTCCGCCGAGAGGGCCGGTCGGAGGCCCTTTTGCCCGTGTGGCGGGTGCGGGGTACTCTGGGCAGTCGTTGTGCGTCCGTGCCTGCTGGTCGGTGTCTCCCACTCACCTGACCGCTATCGGTTCGCGCTCCGTGACCAGACCGGCCCTTGCGACTTCGCGCGCGGGTGGCCGAGACACCAGCAGAGAAACGAAGGCTACGACTGTGCGCACGTTCACCCCGAAGCCCGGCGACGTCGAGCGTACGTGGTACGTCATCGACGCGACCGACGTCGTCCTCGGCCGCCTGGCCACCCAGGTCGCGACGCTGCTGCGGGGGAAGCACAAGCCGACCTTCGCGCCGCACGTGGACACCGGTGACTTCGTCATCGTCGTCAACGCCGACAAGGTGGCGCTCACCGGGAGCAAGCGCGAGCAGAAGCTCGCGTACCGGCACTCGGGCTACCCGGGTGGCCTCCGCGCCGTCGGCTACGCGGAACTCCTCGCGAAGCGGCCGGAGCAGGCCGTCGAGAAGGCGGTCCGCGGAATGCTGCCCAAGACGAGCCTGGGCCGCGACCAGCTGCGCAAGCTCAAGGTCTACGCGGGTGACGAGCACCCTCACGCTGCGCAGCAGCCGAAGACCTTCCACATCACCCAGGTCGCCCAGTAGGCCGCGCCCTGCGCGCGCCGACTCGCCACGAGCACTGAAGGACACGAGGAGAACAGTGGCCGAGACCACCGTCGAGATTGACGAGATTGACGAGTTCGACCCCGAGGGCGCTGACGTCCCCAGCAGCTACACCACCGAGACCGCGGCGCCCGCCGGCCGCGGCCAGTCGCGGACGGCTCCCGGCCAGGCGCTCGGCCGCCGCAAGGAGGCGATCGCGCGCGTGCGCCTCGTCCCGGGCACCGGCAAGTGGGTCGTCAACGGGCGCGAGCTCGAGGACTACTTCCCGAACAAGCTGCACCAGCAGCTCGTGAACTCGCCGTTCGTGCTGCTCGACCTGTCGGGCCGTTTCGACGTGGTCGCGCGGATCACCGGCGGCGGTGTGTCCGGCCAGGCCGGCGCCCTGCGCCTCGGGATCTCGAGGGCACTGAACGAGATCGATGCCGAGGTCAACCGGCCGGCGCTGAAGAAGGCCGGGTTCCTGACCCGCGACGCCCGGGTCACCGAGCGCAAGAAGGCCGGTCTCAAGAAGGCGCGCAAGGCCCCCCAGTACTCCAAGCGCTGACGCGGAACCTCACGCGGCGCGGACGCGGCCCCGACACGGCTTCGCCGAGTCGGGGCCGCGTCACTTCCCGTCGTGATATGTCATGGGCAGCGGGCGCCGAGTCCAGGTGCGCCCGGGGACGTCGGCGTCCGTTGCGGCCGAGGAACGAGTGGAGACGAGACATGGGTCGACTGTTCGGCACCGACGGTGTGCGCGGCCTGGCCAACCGGGACGTGACGGCCGAGCTCGCGCTCGACCTCGGCGTCGCCGCCGCCCACGTCCTCGGTTCCTCGGGAGCGTTCGAGGGGCACCGCCCTCGGGCCGTCGTCGGCCGTGACCCCCGCGCCTCGGGCGAGTTCCTCTCCTCGGCCGTCGCGGCCGGTCTCGCGAGCGCGGGCGTCGAGGTGACCAATCTCGGTGTCCTCCCCACGCCCGCCGTCGCGTACCTGACGGGGCAGTGGGCCGCCGATCTCGGAGTGATGATCTCCGCGTCGCACAACCCGATGCCGGACAACGGCATCAAGTTCTTCACCCGCGGGGGCTTGAAGCTCGACGACGACATCGAGCTCGCGATCGAAGACCGCCTCAACGAGCCGTGGCAACGTCCGACCGGATCGGACGTCGGGCGCATCTTCACGGACCCCGGCTTCGGCGAGCGGGCCTACGTCGACCACCTGGTCCGCGCCGTGGGCACCGACCTCACCGGTCTGCGGATCGCCGTCGACTGCGCCAACGGCGCCGCGAGCGACGTCGGCCCGACGGCGCTGCGCGAAGCGGGCGCCGACGTCGTCGTGATCAACGCCTCGCCTGACGGCCGGAACATCAACGAGCAGTGCGGTTCCACGCACCCCGAGCAGCTCCAGGCAGTCGTCGTCGCCTCCCGCGCCGATCTGGGCGTGGCGTTCGACGGCGACGCCGACCGCTGCCTGGCCGTGGACCACACGGGCGCGCTCGTCGACGGTGACCAGATCATGGGGCTCCTCGCCGTCGCGATGAAGGAGTCGGGCACGCTCACCCACGACACGCTGGTCGTGACCGTGATGAGCAACCTGGGCCTCATCCTGGCGATGCGGGAGGCGGGGATCGAGACCGTCCAGACCGGCGTCGGGGACCGCTACGTCCTCGAGGGGATGCGCGGCGGTGGGTACAGCCTCGGAGGCGAGCAGTCCGGGCACATCATCATGTCCGAGCACGCCACCACGGGCGACGGCGTGCTCACGGCGCTGGCGCTGGCGGCGCGCGTGGTCCGCACGGGCACGTCGCTCGCCGACCTGGCCGGCGTGGTGCGCCGCCTCCCGCAGGTCTTGGTCAACGTGCCGAACGTCGACAAGCAGCGGGCGCCGGTCGACGAAGGCCTGGCCGCGGCCGTGCAGAGCGCCGAGCAGGAGCTCGGCGCGACCGGCCGGGTGCTCCTGCGGGCGTCCGGGACCGAGGCTCTCGTGCGGGTGATGGTCGAGGCCGCGAGCGAGGAGCAGGCCGAGCGGGTCGCTGCGACCCTCGCGGAGGTCGTCCGGGCCCGCCTCTCCCTCTGATCTGAGCGCGGCTGCGCCGTCGGTGGGTTCGGGCCGCGTCGGTCGGGGTCTTCAGAGCTTGCGCAGGCGGATCCGGCGGACGCTGTGGTCGCCGGACTTGGTGAGGACGAGCGAGGCGCGGCCACGCGTCGGCAGGATGTTCCGAACGAGGTTGGGGCCGTTGATGCGCCGCCAGATGTCCTCGGCCAAGGCATGCGCCTGCTCGTCGTCGAGCGCCGCGTAGCGGTGGAAGTAGGAGGCCGGCCGGGCGAACGCGGTGCGCCTGAGCTCGAGGAACCGTTCCACGTACCAGCGTTCGACGTCGGAGGTCCGCGCGTCCACGTAGATCGAGAAGTCGAAGAAGTCGCTCACCGCCAGGCCGTGGGCGCCGTCAGCCGTGGCACGAGCAGGCTGGAGCACGTTGAGGCCCTCGACGATGAGCACGTCCGGTCGGCGGACGGTGACGTACTCCCCGCGCACGATGTCGTAGCTGAGGTGGGAGTAGACAGGCGCGCGCACCTCGCTCGCGCCGGCCTTGACCCCGGCCAGGAACCGCAGGATCGCGCGCCGGTCGTACGACTCGGGGAAGCCCTTGCGCTCCATCAGGCCGCGTCGTTCGAGCTCGGCGTTCGGCAGCAGGAACCCGTCCGTCGTGACGAGGTCGACCTTCGGCGTCTCCGGCCAGCGCCGCATCATCTCGCGGAGCAGGCGCGACGTCGTCGACTTGCCGACGGCCACGGAACCGGCCACCCCGATCACGTAGGGCGTGGTGCGCGTGTGCTCGCCCAGGAAGGTCGTGGTGGCCGCGTGGAGGCTCCGGGTCGCTTCCACGTAGAGCGTGAGGAGCCGGGAGAGGGGGCGGTAGACCACGTCGACCTCGTCCAGGTCGAGCGGGTCGCCCAGGCCTCGAAGGTTGACGACGTCCTGCTCCGTGAGCGGGAGGGCCGTGGTCGCGGACAGCCGGCTCCAGGCCTCGCGGTCGAACTCGACGAAGGGAGACTCACCGCTCGCGGTGCCGTCCGGGCCGGTGAGGGCCTCGTTCCAGGGGTCGACGATGACGGGCGCAGCCACGCCCCATCATGACGCACTCGCGCGGCTGCGCGGGCGGACCGCGTGAAGCACGGCGCGAAGGAGGCGCCCGGTCGCCAGCGCCGGGCGCCACGTACCGCACCGGCGCGGCGTCGGGCCGAGCGTCTCGTGTCGCCGGGGCAGGCAGCGAGACGGCAGGTGTCTCCGGGGGTGGCGCGAGGTCTCGCCCGCTAGCCTGTCCGTCATGTGCGGAATCGTGGGGTATGTGGGTCCGGCCGAGCCCAGCACGAGGCCCCTCGAGGTGGTCCTCGAGGGTCTGAGGCGTCTCGAGTACCGGGGGTACGACTCGGCGGGTGTCGCGGTCGCGACGCCCCACGGCCTGGCCATGGCCAAGAAGGCGGGCAAGCTCGCCCGGCTCCTCGAGGTCCTCGAGGCGGACCCGCTGCCCGCGGGCACCGCCGCGATCGGGCACACGCGGTGGGCCACGCACGGCGGCCCGACCGACGCCAACGCGCACCCGCACCTGGCCGGCGGGGGCCGCGTCGCCGTCATCCACAACGGCATCATCGAGAACTTCGCGACGCTCAAGGCCGAGCTGCTCGCAGCAGGGGTGGAGTTCGCCTCCCAGACCGACACGGAGGTCGTCGCCCACCTCCTCGCCAGGGCGTACGACGAGCTCGGCGACCTCACCGCCGCGATGCTCGCCGTCACCCGCCGGCTCGAGGGTGCGTTCACACTCCTGGCGGTGCACGCGGACGCCCCGGGCACCGTGGTCGGCGCCCGGCTGAACTCACCCCTCGTCGTCGGGCTCGGTGAGGGGGAGAACTACCTCGGCTCCGACGTCGCGGCCTTCATCTCGCACACCAAGGAGGCCCTCGAGCTGGGCCAGGACCAGGTGGTGACGATCACCGCGGACTCCGTGAGCGTCATCGACGGCGAGGGCAAGCCGGCCGAGGGGCGCCGCTACACCGTCGACTGGGACGCGGCGGCCGCGGTCAAGGGCGGCTTCGCCACCTTCATGGAGAAGGAGATCCACGACCAGCCCAAGGCGGTCGCGGACACGCTCCTCGGGCGCACCGACCCCCAGGGCAACCTCATCCTCGACGAGCTCCGCATCCCGGAGCGCGTCCTTCGCTCGGTCGACAAGATCATCGTCATCGCGTGCGGCACCGCCGCGTACTCCGGTCACGTGGCCAAGTACGCGATCGAGCACTGGTGCCGGATCCCGGTGGAGGTGGAGCTCGCGCACGAGTTCCGCTACCGCGACCCGGTGGTCAACGAGAAGACGCTCGTCGTGGCCATCTCCCAGTCCGGCGAGACGATGGACACGATCATGGCCGTCCGTCATGCGCGGGAACAGGGCGCCAAGGTGCTGGCCGTCGTCAACACGTTCGGCTCGACCATCGCGCGCGAGTCGGACGCCGTCCTCTACACCCACGCCGGGCCCGAGGTCGCGGTCGCGTCCACGAAGGCGTTCCTCGCGCAGATCACCGCCTGCTACCTCCTCGGCCTCTACCTGGCCCAGATCCGGGGCAACAAGTACCAGGACGAGGTGGCCGGCTACCTGGCCGAGCTGGCCAAGATGCCGGCGAAGATCCAGCAGGTCATCGACACCGAGGCCGAGATCAAGGCCGTCGCCCGCTCGATGAAGGACACGACGTCGGTCCTGTTCCTCGGGCGGCACGTCGGGTACCCGGTCGCGCTCGAGGGTGCGCTGAAGCTCAAGGAACTCGCCTACATCCACGCGGAGGGCTTCGCCGCGGGCGAGCTCAAGCACGGGCCGATCGCGCTCATCGACGAGGGGCAGCCCGTCTTCGTCATCGTGCCGACGCCCCGGCGGCCCACGCTCCACAGCAAGGTGGTGTCCAACATCCAGGAGGTCCGCGCCCGGGGTGCGTGGACCCTGGTCATCGCGGAGGAGGGGGACGAGGCGGTGACCGCGTACGCCGACGTGGTCTTCCGGGTCCCCCAGACGCCGACGCTGATGATGCCGCTCGTGACCGTGGTCCCGCTGCAGATCTTCGCGTGCGAGCTGGCCACGGCGAAGGGGCTGGACGTCGACCAGCCGCGCAACCTCGCGAAGTCGGTCACGGTCGAGTAGCCGCACCCCTCGCCGATCACGTGGTTGGGGAGGGCAGAGGGCCGGGTTCGAAGCGGTGGACGACGGCGCGAGCCGGAGCGGAGGGTGACGTGGCCGTGATCGGGGTGGGCATCGACGTCGTCGACGTCGCGCGCTTCCTGAGCGAGCTCGAGCGTTCGCCGCGGCTGCGCGACCGGCTCTTCACGCCGGCCGAGCGCGACCTGCCGCCCGCCTCGCTGGCGGCCCGGTTCGCAGCCAAGGAGGCGATCGCGAAGGCTCTCGGTGCGCCGGTCGGGCTCAACTGGCAGGACGTGACGGTGCACCGGCACCCCGGCCTGCCACCCGAGGTCGTGATCGAGGGCAGCGTGGCCACGCGCGCCGCCGAGCTCGGGATCGCCCGGTTCCACCTCTCGATCTCCCACGACGCCGGCATCGCCTCCGCGATGGTGGTCGCGGAGAGCTGACCGCCGCCGACGGTAGGCGCCTCGGGAGACGGGCGCGAGACGCGCGTGGGGCGGACCGGCAGGGGAGGGAGCGGGCGGAGCAGGATGAGCGCATGATCCGCGCGTACGCCGCCGCCTCCGTCCGTGCCGCCGAGGAGCCCCTCCTGCGGGCCGGCCCACCGGGTGCGCTCATGGGCCACGCCGCGTTCGCGCTGGCCACCGAGGTGATGCGGCAGATCCGATCGCGTGGCGCGCGGGTCCCCGGGACGCGCGTGCTCGTCCTCGCCGGTGGCGGCAACAACGGCGGCGACGCGCTCCACGCGGCGGCGTTGCTGGCTCGCCGAGGAGCGGCGGTCACGGCCGCCGTCCTCACGCCGGCACCGCACGCCGAGGGCGCCTCCGCCGCGCGGGCGTCCGGCGTCCGGCTCGTGCCGATCGACGCGCCGGCGGCCCTCGGTTCCCTCGGGGCGATCGCCCGCGAGGCCGCCGTCTGGATCGACGGACTGGCCGGGATCGGTGTCCAGGGCGGTCTCCGCGAGCCTCTCGCAGGCGCGGTGCTCGCGCTCGAGGCCCTTCGCCGGGGGCTGCTGCGCCCACCCCTCGTGGTGGCCGTCGACACCCCCAGCGGGATCGGGGTCGACGACGGCGTGGTCCCGGGCCCGGTGCTGGCCGCCGACCTGACCGTCACGATGGGGGCGTGCAAACCCGGCCTGCTCCTGCCGCCGTCGGACCGGCTGGCGGGGCGGGTCGTCGTCGTCGACATCGGGCTCGGCCCCGGCCTTCGCGACGTCGTCGCCGACGTCGCGCGCCTGACGGGTGACGACGTCGCGAGCCTGTGGCCGGTGCCGGGTGCGGGCGCGCAGAAGTACACCCGGGGCGTGCTCGGCCTGGTGGCGGGGTCCCCCCGCTACCCCGGCGCGGGGGTGCTGGCGGCCGCCGGCGCCTCGTCGGCCGGCCTCGGCATGATCCGCTATCTCGGCGACGGCGCGGTGCTCGCCGCCGTCCGCTCGGCGCACCCCGAGGTGGTCGGCGCGCCGGGGCGGGTCCAGGCGTGGGTACTCGGCCCGGGCATCGACCCCGCGGATCGCCCTGCGACGGCCGGGCTCGCCGCGGCCCTGGGCTCGGCGTTCGCCGAGGGCCTGCCGACGGTGCTCGACGCCGGGGCGCTCGCCCTCCTGTGGCCGGACCACCCCGACGCCGTCGACGGCGTGCTCTCACCCGCCGTCGTCCTCACCCCCCACGCGGGCGAGCTCGCCCAGGTGCTCACCGCGCGCGGTGTCACGGCCGACGACGGCCCTGTCGAGCGGCGGCACGTCGAGGCCGCGCCGGCGCGCTGGGCGCGGCGGGCGGCGGTCGCGACCGGTGCGACGGTCCTGCTGAAGGGGGCGACCACCGTGGTGGCAGCACCGACCGGCCCGCTGTACGCGCAGGCCGACGCGACGCCGTGGCTCGCGACCGCGGGAGCGGGGGATGTCCTGGCGGGCGTGCTCGGCGCCCTCCTGGCGGGCCGCAGCGACGACGTGCGCGCGGACGCCGCGCTCGCGCCCAGGCTTGCCGCGGCCGCCGCGCTGGTCCACGGCCGGGCCGCGCGGCGGGCGGCCGGGTACCCGAGCGCCGGCCCGATCGCGGCGGGCGACGTCGCGCGCGCCCTGCCGGCGACTGTTGCCGAGATCCTCGAGGGCGGGGCCCTCGAGGGACGGGTCCTCGGGGGCTCGGTCCGCGGCGGGTCGAGACGTGCGGGGCGGGCCGGCGACGGGCGGACCGGTGCGGGGCGGGCCGGTGACCGCGATGCCTGAGCCCGGGTGGTGGGAAGATCGTCGCGTGTCCTCCTACCCGGCCCGCGCCGTCGTCGACCTCGACGCGATCCGGCGCAACGTCGGGGTGCTGGCCGCGCACGCCCCGACCGCCGCCGTCATGGCCGTCGTCAAGGCGGACGCCTACGGGCACGGCCTGCTCCCCGCCGCCCGCGCAGCCCTCGTCGGCGGCGCCACGTGGCTCGCCACCGCCCAGGTGAGCGAGGCGCTCGCGCTGCGCGCCGCGGGGATCACCGCGCCCGTCCTCACGTGGCTCTACGCACCGGGAGCGCCTCTTGCCCGGGTCATCACGGCCGGGATCGACGTCTCGGTGCCGGCGACCTGGGCGATGGAGGAGGTGGTCGCCGCCGTGGCCTCGACCGGGAGGACGGCGCGGGTCCACCTCGCGGTGGACACCGGACTCGGACGCGGCGGGGTGTTCGTCCGTGACTTCCCCGCCCTCGTGGACCGGGCGCTCGCGGCGCAGGCGAGCGGCGCCGTCGAGGTGGTGGGCGTGTGGTCGCACCTGGCTCGGGCGGACGAGGTGGGGCACCCCAGCATCCGCGCCCAGAGGGCCCTCTTCGAGGACGCGCTGCGGATCGCGGAACGTGCGGGGGCGCGGCTGGAGGTCCGCCACCTCGCGGCGTCCGCGGCGGTGCTCACGGAACCCGCCGTGCACTACGACCTGGTCCGACCGGGTATCGCGGTCTACGGGCTCTCCCCGATCCCCGACCGCGCCACCTCGGCCCAGCTCGGCCTCCGGCCGGCGATGCGGCTGGAGGCGTCCTTGAGCATGGTGAAGGCGGCGCCGGAGGGCCAGGGCGTCTCCTACGGGCACGACTACATCACTCCACGGCCAACGCACCTCGGCGTGGTCCCGCTCGGGTACGCGGACGGCATCCCCCGCCATGCGAGCAACGCGGGGCCGGTCCAGGTGGGCGGGCGCCGGTTCACGGTGGCGGGGCGGATCTGCATGGACCAGTTCGTCCTCGACCTGGGCGCCGAGCCCGGGCCGGACGGCGTCACCCAGGCGGGCGACGTCGCCGTGCTCTTCGGCGCGGGCGACGACGGCGAGCCGACGGCGCAGGACTGGGCCGACGCGGCCGGGACCATCTCGTACGAGATCACCACGCGCCTCGGCCCCCGGGTGCCTCGCGTCTACCTGGGGGCGGATCCGGCGTGGGCGGGCTGGGAGGGGCCGGCATGAGCCGTGTGAGCACGCGGACGGACCCCGTCACCGTGGACCTTCCCGACGCCGAGAGCACCCGGGCGCTCGGCCTGGGGATCGCGAGCCTCCTGCGGGCGGGCGACCTCGTGGTCCTCACCGGCGGCCTCGGTGCGGGCAAGACGACTCTCACCCAGGGCATCGGGGCGGGGCTCGGGGTGCGTGGCCAGGTCGCCTCCCCGACCTTCATCATCGCGCGCGTCCATCCGTCCACCTCGGGTGGCCCCCCGCTGGTGCACGTGGACGCCTACCGGCTCGGATCGCTCGCGGAGGTGGACGCCCTCGACCTCGACGCGAGTCTGGAGGAGTCCGTCACGGTGGTGGAGTGGGGTGCGGGCCTCGTCGAGGACCTGGCCGAGGACCGGCTCGAGGTCGAGATCGCGCGGCCCCGCGGCGCGCAGGACGACGTGCCGCGACGGGCGGTGGTCACCGGGGTGGGGGAGCGGTGGGTCGGGGTGGGTCTCGCGGCACTCGCTGTCGGACCCACCGCCTAGGCTTGGCGCCGTGCTCGTCCTGGGGATCGACTCGTCCGACGGCGTGAGCGTGGCCCTGTGCCGCGGCGACGCCGTGCTCGCGCGCACGGACGGGGTGGACCCCCGCCGGCACGCCGAGACTCTCGCGCCCGCGATCGCGTGGGTCCTCGCCGAGGCGGGGGTGGACCGTCGCGATCTCGGAGCCGTCGCCGTGGGCACGGGACCGGCGCCGTTCACCGGGCTGCGCGTCGGCCTGGTCACGGCGCGCGCGCTGGCACGGGCGCTCGGGATCCCCGTCCTCGGCGTGTGCAGCCTCGACGCCCTCGCCCGCCAGGCGTTCGACGCCCTCGGCGAGGCGGCGCGGGGTGAGGTCCTCGCCGTGGCCGACGCCCGCCGTCGTGAGGTCTACGTGGGCCGGTACCGGCGGGCCGGGGACGCGCCGGACGCGGACGTCGAGGCGCTCGACGGCCCCGCCGTCGCGACCGCCGCATCCGTGCGCGAGGACCTGGACGCCACCCTCGCCCTCGTGGGGTCGACCCTGGCGGACGTCACCGCGACCGGGCGGCTCGTCGTCGTCGGGCGGGGTGCCCGGCTCTACCCCGACGCCCTCCCTCCGGCGCCTGCGGGCCCGGTCGCGGTCGACGCCGCCGTCCTCGCGCGCCTGGCACTGCACCGCGCCGAGCGCGGCGGGGACGTCGACCTCACGCCGCGCTACCTGCGCCGCCCCGACGTCAGCCTGCCCGCGGCGCGCAAGCGCGCGTCGTGAGCCGCGCGGCGTCATGACCGTCGTGCTGCGGCCCCTGGTGCCGGCCGACCTCGATCGCATCGACGTCCTGGAGGTCGAGCTCTTCGGGGTCGGGGCGTGGTCGCGGGGCATGTACGAGGAGGAGCTCCGCGCGCAGGGGCGGTGGTACGTCGCCGCCGTCGACGGTGAGGGCATCCTGATCGGCTATGCCGGGGTCGCCCTCGGTGAGGACGCCGAGGTCATGACGATCGGCGTGAGCCGGGCCCGGCAGCGACAGGGCGTCGGCGCCCGGCTTCTCGGCGCGGTGCTCGACGCCGCCCGCGAGGCCCGGGCGCGGAGAGTGTTCCTCGAGGTGCGTGCGGACGACGACGGCGCCCGGCGGTTCTACGCCCGGGCGGGCTTCCGGTCGATCGGCCTTCGGCGCGGGTACTACCAGCCGGAGAACGCCGACGCCGTGGTGATGGTGCTCGAGCTCGCTCGGATCGGGCCGGTGGGCGCCGAAGCCGTGGGTGGGGACGCGGACGGCGCCGCCGAACGTCAGGTGCGCGACCGATGAGCGCGGAGGTCGAGGCCGGTCCTGCCGCCGAGTCGGCCGAGGCGGGGGACCCGGTGCGTGGGCGCGTCCTGGTCACCGCGGAGGCGCTCCGCGCGGAGATCGCGGCGGGGGAGCGACCCGCCCTGCTGGACGTCCGGTGGACGCTGGCGGAGCCAGACGGGCGCGCCGCCTTCGCCCGCGGTCACCTGCCCGGTGGGGTCTACGTGGACCTCGACACGGAGCTGGCCGCCCCGCCCGGCCCGGAGGCCGGCCGGCACCCGCTCCCGGGCCTCGAGCGGCTCCAGGCCGCGGCGATCCGGTGGGGGCTGGGCGAGGGGCAGAAGGTCGTCGTCTACGACGACTGCGGCGGGATGTCCGCCGCGCGCGCCTGGTGGCTGCTGCGCTGGGGCGGTGTGGCCTCCGTGCGCATCCTCGACGGCGGGCTGCGCGCGTGGGTCGAGGCCGGCGGCGACCTCGAGGCCGGATGGCCCGAGGTCGAACCGGGTGACGTGAACCTCCCGGGCGGGCGCCTGCCGATCATCCATCCTGACGAGGCCGCGACGTGGCCGCAGCGCAGCCCTCTCCTCGACGCTCGCGCCGTCGAGCGCTTCCGCGGCGAGGTCGAGCCGATCGACGCGCGGGCCGGGCACGTGCCCGGTGCCGTCAGTGCGCCGACGATGGACAACCTGACCCCGGACGGCAGGTTCCGGCCCGCGGCGGAGCTGCGCGAGCGGTTCGCCTCCCTCGGGCTGGGGAGGGCGTCGTACTGCGCGGTGTACTGCGGTTCGGGCGTCACGGCCTGTCACGAGATCGCGGCCCTGGCCAGCATCGGCCAGCTCGCCGTGCTCTACCCGGGTTCGTGGTCCCAGTGGGCGGCCGACCCCACGCGCCCGGTGGCGACCGGCGGATGAGGACCGCCTACCCTTGGGAGTCGTGAGCGTGACCACACATGCCGACGCCGCCGTGACGTCGCAGCACCCCGACGGCCCCCTCGTCCTCGGCATCGAGACGTCGTGCGACGAGACAGGGGTCGCGCTCGTGCGCGGTCGCTCGCTCCTGGCGGACGTCACGGCGTCCTCCATGGAGGAGCACGCCCGGTTCGGCGGGATCGTGCCGGAGGTCGCCAGCCGGGCGCACCTCGAGGCGTTCGTCCCCACGCTCGACGCGGCGCTGGAGCGCGCCGGGGTCGAGCTGTCCGACGTGGACGCCGTCGCGGTCGTCGCCGGGCCGGGCCTGGTGGGCTCGCTGACGGTCGGTTCCGCGGCCGCGAAGGCGTTGTCGCTCGCGCTCGGCGTGCCGCTGTTCGGCGTCAACCACGTCATCGGGCACGTGGCCGTCGACGAACTGGTCCACGGGCCGTTCCCCGAGCGCTTCATGGCGCTCGTCGTCTCCGGCGGGCACTCCTCGCTGCTGCTCGTGCGCGACATCGCGACCGACGTCGTGGAGCTCGGCCAGACGCTCGACGACGCCGCGGGCGAGGCGTTCGACAAGGTCGGACGGATCCTGGGGCTGCCTTACCCGGGCGGGCCGCACGTGGACCGCCTCGCGCAGGAGGGTGACCGCGACGCGATCCCGTTCCCGCGCGGCCTCAGCCGCGCCAAGGACCTCGAGAAGCACCCGTACGACTTCTCCTTCTCCGGCCTCAAGACGGCCGTCGCGCGCTTCGTCGAGGCACGCGAGGACGCGGGGGAGGAGGTGCCGGCGGCCGATGTCGCGGCGTCGTTCTCCGAGGCCGTCAACGACGTGCTCGTCACCAAGACGGTCGCGGCGTGCCTGAGGCACGACGTGGCGACCCTCGTCATCGGCGGCGGGTTCTCGGCGAACTCGCGGCTGCGCGAGCTCGCGGCCGAGCGGTGCGCCGAGGCCGGGATCGAGGTGCGCATCCCGCCCATCCGCTACTGCACGGACAACGGCGCGATGATCGCGGCGCTCGGGTCGGCGTGCGTGCGGGCCGGCGTGGCGCCGTCGTCGCTCGACATCACCACGGACTCGGGCATGCCGCTCACGGTCGTCTCGGTCTGACCTCGGTCCCCGGGGCGCCACCGGCGTCGGGAGGTCCGCACGCGGCCCGACTCGACGGGGTGTAGGCGTCAGAGCGGGCGGCCCGCCCGCATCTCGGCGACGAGGGAGGCGACGACGGCGTCGAGCTCGCCCCCGTGGCGGCGGGCCACCGCGCGCTGGCGCTGGTAGGAGGCCCCGCGGCGCAGGATCGTGCCGATGCCCTCGAGGTCGGTGAGGCAGCCCAGGCGGGCCGCCACGGGCTCCAGGTCGGCCACCAGGTCGCGCACGGCGTCGGTCACCAGCCGCTCGTCCCCGGCTTCGTTCAGGATGATGATGGCGTCCATCCCGTAGCGCGCTGAGCGCCACTTGTTCTCCTGGACGAACCACGGGGGCAGCGTGGGGAGGTCGCGGCCCTCGTCGAGCATCGTCGAGAAGTGCTCCACGAGGCAGTGCGTCAGGGCGGCCAGCGCGAGGACCTCGGTGAGGTTCGGCGAGCCGTCGCAGATCCGCATCTCCAGCGTCCCGAACCGCGGTGACGGCCGGATGTCCCAGCGGATCTCGCTGAACTCGTCGATCACGCCCGGTCGTGCAGCATGTCGTCGACGTAACGCCTCCAGTTGCGGCCCAGCGTCTCGAACTGGAAGGGCAGTCCCGCCGTCGGGAGCTGCTGGAACATCAGCGCCCGGTTGGAGGCGTACCCGGTGTCCTTGCCGCCCCAGAACGGCGACGACGCCGACAGCGACTGCAGGTGCGCGTAACGTCGTGAGCATCGCCCGCAGGATCGGCAGCACCTTGTCCCGGTCCTCGATCCCGACGTGGACGTGGACGCCGTAGATCAACATCTGCCGGCCCCACCACTGCGTGCGGTCGATCAGCGTGGCGTAGCGCTGCTTGTTCGTGACCTTCTGGTGCGTCCAGCGGGCGAAGGGGTGGGTGCCCGCACACATGAGCTCCACCCGGAGCGGGTCGGTGATCGCGCCGCACCTCGGCGATGGCCCGCTCGAGGTCATCGCCCGCCTCGGCGCACCGTCCGGCCGACACCGGAGACCACCTCGACCGTGTTGAGCAGGAGTTCCTGGCGGATGTTGGGGTGCTCGCCGCCGCCGGGCGGGCGCACGGCGTCGAGGACGGTCTGCCGCCACCTGGCGCAGGTCCCCGGAGTCGGCGTCGACGAGGGCCAGCTCCCACTCGATGCCGACCGTCGAGCGCTCCGAGCGGGCGAACGGGATGGTCACGGCGTCTATGGTGCACCTCCGGGCGCTCTCGGGTGCGAGGGTGCTCAGCCCGCGGGCTCGACGACGAGCACGGACTGCGCGCCCGAGAGGCGCGTGAGGACCAGGGTCGCCTCTCCCGGACCGCGCAGGTCGAGCCGGCGGCGCAGGGTCTCCGGCTCGACGGCGGTGCCGCGCTTCTTGATGCTCACCCGGCCGACGCCGCGCTCGCGCAGGTAGGAACGCAGGCGCTTGAGCCCGAAGGGGAAGTGGTCGAGCACCCGGTACGCCGTCGCGAACGGCGTCGGCGTCAGGTGGGCCGACGTCACGTAGGCGATCGAGGGCGTCCACGAGGTCGCCCGTCGACCTCGGCGCGACCAGGTCGACGAGGCCGGCGCGGATCACCGCGCCGTCGGGCTCGTAGAGGAAGGCGCCGAGGGTGCCGTCGAGGCGCCTGCACCGGGGCTCGTCGGGGCGTCCCGGTCGACCGACGATCGCGCCGCCTCCCGCCGTGAGGACGAGCGCCGAGCGCCCCGGGCCCTCGGGTGCGAGCGAGGCCGAACCACAGCCCTGCCTCGAGCACGTCGCCGCCGTCGCTGACCCACTGCGCGTGGGCGTCCTGCGGGAGGGCCGAGTGGGGGATGCCGGGCGCGATCTTCAGTCCGAGCGCGGGCACGGTGGCCGGAGGGCGAGCAGGTCGGCCAGGGGCGGCGAATAGGCGGCGGGGTCGAACACCCGTCGCCCGGAGGCGTCCCGACGCGCCGGGTCCGCGAACACGGCGTCGACGCCCTCGGCGAGGAGGTCGACGGCGAGGGCGTCGGCGTGCCGGACGCTCGCCCCCGGCGAGGCGACGCAGGTTCACGGTGGCGCAGGCCGCCGTCGCCTCGTCCCGCTCGACGGCGAGGACCTCGAGGCCGAGCCCCGCCAGGGCGATCGCGTCGCCGCCGACGCCGCAGCCCAGGTCCGCGACCCTCGTCGCGCCGGCGGCCAGGTAGCGCCGGGCGTGGCGTGCGGCCACGCCCAGCCGGGTGGCCTGCTCGAGCCCTTCGGGCGTGAAGAGCATGTCGGCGGCGAACTCGCCGAACTTGGCCCGAGCCCGTGAACGCAGGCGGCTCTGCGTCAGGGCCGCGGCCACGAGCCGCGGGTCGAGGCCCTGCGCTCGCAGCGCCGTCCCGAGCGCGAGGGCGTCCTCCGTCCCGGTAGGGCGGGAGGGCGCCGAGGAGCGCCCACCCGTCCGGGGCGAGCAGCAGCCGAAAGCCGTCGGGGTCCACGAGCGAATCCTGCCAGGCGGGAGCGAACCCTCGGCGAGGGCGTCACGAACGGCGGCGGCGCGGCACGCACGGCGCCTCGTTGGCACTCGCCTTGACCGAGTGCTAACGCGCCAATAGATTGACTACCGGATCCCGCCCCCGGGCGGGCCCTGACGTGCCGGTCCCTGGACGCTCGACCCCCGCGACGGCGGGCGACCCGCGGGCTCGGCGCGCCTCTCATCGTCCTGTTCTGCACAACGCGAAGGAGGAGGTCCGCAGTGTCGGTCTCCATCAAGCCGCTCGAGGACCGGGTCGTCGTCAAGACGCTTCAGGCCGAGCAGGTCACGGCCTCGGGCCTGGTCATTCCGGACACCGCCAAGGAGAAGCCCCAGGAGGGCGAGGTCGTGGCGATCGGTCCGGGCCGGGTCGACGACAACGGCAAGCGCATTCCGCTCGACGTTGCGGTGGGTGACGTGCGTCATCTACAGCAAGTACGGGGGCACCGAGGTCAAGTACGCCGGCGAGGAGTACCTGATCCTCTCCGCGCGCGACATCCTGGCCGTCGTCGTCAAGTGACGTCGGCGCCCGCCTCGCCCTGCTGACAGGTCACGAGGCGCTCGCTCCACAACACGAAGCCCCGGTCCCGCTCGAAGGGACCGGGGCTTCGTCGCGCTCGGCTCGGAGGTCGGCGCCTCCGGGCTGGCTGACCTCCGGGGCGGGGCCTTGCCGCGCGCGGTGCGTCGGGTCAGCCGCGGTCAGCTCGCCCGGCGCATCGGGGTGTTCGGGCTGTCCGAGCCGGCCGCCGGGCCCGCGCCACCGGCGCTGGGGCCGAACGCGACCCGCTCGTCCTCCGAGAGTCCGCCCCAGACGCCGTAGGGCTCGCGCACCCGGAGCGCGTGCTCGCGGCACTCGGAGATCACCGGGCACGTGGCGCAGACGGCCTTCGCGGCGTCGGCGCGGCGTCGACGGGCAGACCCGCGCTCCCCTTCGGGGTGGAAGAAGATCGACGGCTCGGACTCGCGGCACGCGCCCTCGAACTGCCACTCCCACACGTCCATCACGGGACCGGGCAGTCGGGAGAGCTCGGCCATCGTCGCCTCCTGAGATCGGCCGGGTGGGTCGCCACCGTACAACCGCGTCAGGAGTTGTTCAAGAAGTTGTTCACGAGGCGCGCGCCAGGACCGGGCGGACCGCGCGGGCCGCTGCGGTCGGGCCGCCCGCGGCGGCCCGCTCCTCCTCGCTCAGCAGGACGGCCGTGACGGAGCGGGGTACGGTGAGTCGGTCCCGGCCGCGAGAGCGCGACCCGGCCGGGCAGGGGAGGTCGCATGCACAGCGCGGAAACGGTGATCGGAGGCATCCCGGACGATCCGGGCGCTGCTGTCGAACCCGGCGACCCGTCGTCCGAGGGGTCGCCGGAGACCCAGGTGACGCTGACAGTGGCGGCGGTGGCCGCGCGGCTGGGCGTCGCTCCGTCCACCCTGCGGACCTGGGACCGCCGCTACGGGCTCGGACCGTCCGGTCGGGCGGCCGGGAGCCACCGCCGCTACACGGCCGACGACATCGCGCGGCTCGAGACGATGCGGCGCCTCACGCTCGCCGGCGCTGCGCCGTCGGACGCCGCGCGGGTTGCGGCGAACAGCGCCCCGGCGCTCGTGACGGCGGACCTGCCTGCCGCCGCCACCGCCACCGCCGCCGTCGCGGCGCGGCCCGTGTTCGTCGACGCGCTCACCCTCGCGGCGGCCGCCGCCAAGGGCGAGGAGTCCAGGGTGCGCCGCATGTACGAGTGGGTGGTGCGCGAGCGGGGGATCGTGGGTGCGTGGACCGAGATCGCGGAACCCGCCCTCGGCTACCTCGCGAGCAGGGATCCCGCGGACAAGCCCGGTCGCGACCCGGAGAACATCCTGGCCGGCGCGGTTCTCGCCGGGGCGCAGTCCGGGCCGGACGCCGCCGTCACCCGGCCGACCGGGTCGCCCGGCGTCCTCCTCTACGCCGACCCGCGCGACCTGGTGCAGCACCTCGGAGCGCATGTGCTCGCCGCGGCGCTGGTCGAACGGGGGATCGTCGCCCGGGTGGTGCGGGCGACCGGCGATCCGGACCGGGTCCGCCTCGCTTCGCAGTCCGCGCCGATCGGCGTCCTCGCTCTCGTGGGTGCTCCGCCGGGGGCGGAGGAGAGGGCGCGCGAGGCGGCCGAGCGGTCCGACCAGGTGGTCTTCATGGTCGGTCCGCGCGCGCCCGCGGTGTGGCTTCCCGGGGTCCACCGCGTGCGGACGTTCGAGGGTGCGCTGCACGAGATCGCCGGAGCGCTGGCCGAGCGGCCCGAGCCGGCCGAGCCGGCCGAGGAAGGCGCGCCCGGACAGGCGTCGTAGGATCGGCGCGTGTTTCACACAACGCCCCCTTCGTCCACCGACGACCCCTTTGCCTTCCTCGGGCTGACCTACGACGACGTCCTGCTCCTTCCCGGCGAGACCGACGTCATCCCGAGCGAGGCCGACACCACGGCTCGTCTCACGCGGGAGGTCTCGGTCGCGATCCCGCTGGTCTCGGCCGCGATGGACACCGTGACGGAGTCGCGGATGGCGATCGCGATCGCCCGGCAGGGCGGGCTGGGTGTGCTGCACCGCAACCTCTCGATCGCAGACCAGGCGCACCAGGTCGACATCGTGAAGCGCTCGGAGTCGGGCATGGTGAGCGACCCGGTCACGGTCGGGCCGGACGCGACGCTCGCGGAGCTCGACTCTCTCTGCGGCCAGTACCGGGTCTCGGGCCTGCCGGTCGTCGATGCCGACGGCGTGCTGGTGGGCATCATCACGAACCGCGACCTCCGCTTCGTGCGCCCCTCCGAGTTCGCGACGCGCCGGGTGCGCGAGATCATGACCCCGATGCCCCTGATCACGGGGCCCGTCGGCATCTCCACGAACGACGCCGCCGCACTCCTCGCGAAGCACAAGGTCGAGAAGCTCCCCCTCGTGGACGGTGCCGGCGTCCTGCGCGGCCTCATCACGGTCAAGGACTTCGTCAAGTCGGAGCAGTACCCGCGTGCCACGAAGGACGACGAGGGGCGGCTGCGCGTCGGTGCGGCGATCGGCTTCTACGGCGACGCCTGGGAGCGGGCGACGGCACTCGTCGAGGCGGGGGTCGACGTCCTCGTGGCGGACACGGCGAACGGCCACGCCCGCCTCCTCCTCGAGATGGTCCAGCGACTCAAGACGGACCCGGCCACGCGGGGTGTCCAGGTCATCGGTGGCAACGTCGCGACCCGGGCGGGGGCGCAGGCCCTGGTCGACGCCGGTGCGGACGCGGTCAAGGTGGGCGTCGGCCCGGGCTCCATCTGCACGACCCGCGTGGTCGCGGGTGTGGGTGTCCCCCAGGTGACGGCGATCCACCAGGCGGCCCTCGCGTGCAAGCCCGCCGGCGTTCCGGTCATCGGCGACGGCGGACTGCAGTACTCCGGCGACATCGCCAAGGCGCTCGTCGCGGGCGCCGACACGGTGATGCTCGGGTCGCTCCTCGCCGGGTGCGAGGAGAGCCCGGGCGAGCTCGTCTTCGTCAACGGCAAGCAGTTCAAGCACTACCGGGGCATGGGTTCTCTGGGCGCGATGGCTTCCCGTGGGCGGGTCTCCTACTCGAAGGACCGGTACTTCCAGGCGGACGTGGCCGGCGACGACGAACTGATCGCCGAGGGCATCGAGGGCCAGGTGCCCTACCGGGGCCCGTTCTCCGCCGTCGCCCGGCAGCTCGTCGGCGGGCTGCAGCAGTCCATGTTCTACGTGGGCGCTCGGACGATCGGCGACCTGCAAGAGCGTGGGCGCTTCGTGCGCATCACGGCTGCCGGGCTGAAGGAGTCCCACCCGCACGACGTGCAGATGACGGTGGAGGCTCCCAACTACTCCAGGCGCTGACCCACCGACGCTCCCGCGGCTCGGGCGGACACGCTTTCACGCCGCTACCGAGACTCACAGCGCTATCGAGACTCACAGCGCTACCGAGACTCACACCGCTACCGAGGTGGCGGCAATGGGCAGCCCCGCGTGGTGCACCGGCCAGACCGTGCTCGCGCCCGGCCCGTCGCAGCCGCGCCGGCGGCGCCAGGCGTTGAAGTCCTCGGCCCAGCTCCGGTGGGCCGTCACCTGCCAGGCGTGCACCTGTTCGACGGGCAGATCGGCGATCGCCGGGTGGCGAGCGATGATCGCCGCGAGGAGGTCGAGCGTGGCGACGACGTCCACCTCCGCGGTGTGGAGGTCGCCGTCCGGCACCAGCCCGTACGCCGCGCAGAGGTCGGCGAGCCGGCGCTTGCCCGGCCGGAAGCGCTCGAGGGCGCGGTCCAGGACGAGCGGGTCGAGCACCGGGCCGACGGCCCGACCGAGGCGGGTCCGCAACGTCGGCAGCCCGTGGCGCGCGAGCTCGGTCTCGAGGATGGTGAGGTCGAACGCCGCGTTGAACGCGACCAGAGGGACGCCGCGGGCGAGGGCCGCGGCCAGCCGGGCCGCGACCTCCTCCAGTGCGGCGCGCGGGTGCCGACCGTGGGTCCGGGCGTGAGCGGTGCTGATGCCGTGGACGGCGCTCGCCGCCGCCGGGATCTCGACGCCGGGGTCGACCAGCCAGGTGCTCGCGCGCGTTCCTGACGCGTCGCGCCGGACCAGGGCCGCCGTCACGATGCGGTCGTCCGACGGGCTCACCCCGGTGGTCTCGGTATCGAACCCCAGGAACGCGCCCTGTGCCCAGCTGCTCATCGCGTGCTCACTCCTCGTCACCCGCGGCACTCGCCGGCGCCGCCTCGTGAACCGAACACTCGCAGAGGGCACCGACATCGTGGCCGGCCCACGCCCGGCGTGCACCGGATCGGGGTGGAAGCCCTGGTCTGGGTGGTCGCGACGGTAACGTCTGGAACCGTGACCAACGAGATCGAGATCGGGCGCGGAAAGCGCGGCCGCCGGGCCTACTCCTTCGACGACATCGCGGTCGTGCCGTCACGACGCACCCGCGACCCGGAGGAGGTGTCGGTCGGGTGGCAGATCGACGCCTACTCCGCCGAGCTGCCCGTGCTCGCCGCCCCCATGGACTCCGTCATGAGCCCGGCGACGGCGGTCGCCCTCGGCCGGCTGGGTGGGATCGGCGTCCTCGACCTCGAGGGCCTGTGGACCCGCTACGAGGACCCCGACACCCTCCTGGCCGAGATCGCCGAGCTGCCCCCGGACCGGGCCACGACGCGCATGCAGGAGATCTACGCCCGCCCCGTGCAGCCCGCGCTCATCACGGCGCGGTTGCAGGAGATCCGATCGGCCGGCGTGGCGGTGGCCGGCGCCCTGTCCCCGCAGCGCACCCAGCAGTTCTGGCGCACCGTCGTCGATGCCGGCGCGGACCTCTTCGTCATCCGGGGCACGACCGTCTCGGCCGAGCATGTCTCCGGACGCGCGGAGCCCTTGAACCTGAAGCGGTTCATCTACGAGCTCGACGTGCCGGTGATCGTCGGGGGTGCCGCGACCTACACCGCGGCCCTGCACCTCATGCGCACCGGTGCCGCGGGAGTGCTCGTGGGCTTCGGCGGAGGAGCCGCGCACACCACGCGCACGAGCCTCGGTATCCACGCCCCGATGGCGACGGCGGTCGCGGACGTGGCGGCCGCCCGCCGTGACTACCTCGACGAGTCGGGCGGCCGCTACGTGCACGTGATCGCCGACGGTGGCGTCGGCCGTTCGGGGGACCTCGTCAAGGCCGTCGCGTGCGGGGCCGATGCCGTCATGCTGGGCTCGGCCCTGGCCCGCGCGAGCGAGGCGCCGGGCCGCGGGTGGCACTGGGGGCCCGAGGCCCACCACCCGGACCTGCCGCGCGGAGAGCGGGTGCGAGGTGGGCACGGTCGGCACCCTGCGGGAGATCCTCCTCGGGCCCGGCAGGGCCGCGGACGGGACGCTCAACCTCGTCGGCGCACTGCGCCGGGCGATGGCGACGACGGGGTACTCCGACCTCAAGGAATTTCAGCGTGTGGAGGTCGTGATCTCGCCGTACGTGCCGCGCTAGGGTCAAGGCGGGCCCGACGGTGCGTGCGAATCCGGCTCGCCGACCCGGGCGAGGTGCGCAGGTGCGCGGAAGGCCCGGAGGTTGGGTCCTGGTCCCAGCAGCGAGGTCCGAGGACGGGAAGTCAGCGCGAGGAGGCGCGTTCCCACCGATTCGGACATCAGAAGTGCTTGACCTGACGCTGAAACGGGCGTAGACAAGGGAACTGCAACATCCGCACCGCGGGTGATCGGGACGACGGGGTCAGAATGTACGCACCGGAGCGGCATCAGCAGATCCTCGCTGCTGCGCGCGCCGAGGGGCGCGTCGACGTCAGCGAGCTGTCCCGTGCCCTCTCCGTCACCCCGGAGACGGTCCGCCGCGACCTGACCACCCTCGAGCGCCACGGGCTGCTGCGTCGCGTGCACGGCGGCGCCATCCCGGTCGAGCGCTTCGGCTACGAGCCGGCCCTCGCGGACCGGGAGGGGCGCTTCGCCGGCCAGAAGGAGCGCATCGCGAAGCTCGCGCTCGACGAGTTGCCCGAGGGCGGCTCGATGATCATCGACGCCGGCACCACGACCGTCCGGCTCGCAGAGCTGCTCCCGGCCGACCGCGAGCTCACGGTCGTCACGCACGCGCTCCCCATTGCCATGCTGCTCGCGGGCCGCCCGAACATCACGCTGCACCTCCTCGGCGGGACGGTCCGCGGACGGACCCTCGCCGCCGTCGGCGAGTGGACCCTGCGCGCGCTCGACGACATCTACGCCGACGTGGCCTTCCTGGGCACGAACGGCATCACGGTCGCGCAGGGCCTGACGACACCGGACCTTGCCGAGGCGCACGTCAAGCGCGCGCTCGTCCGGTCGGCGCGCCGCGTCGTCGTCCTCGCGGACCACTCCAAGATCGGCCGCGCGGACTTCGTCCGCGTGGCCCCGATCGGCGCCGTCGACACGCTGATCACCGACTCCGAGGTCGACCGGGAACTCCTGGAGGAAATCATGGCTGCTGGCGTGGAGGTGTTGTCCGCATGATCATTACCGTGACACCCAATCCGAGCGTGGACAGGGCGTTCGACCTGGACCGTCTCGAGGTGGGCGAAGTCAACCGTGCGTTGCGCACCCATCTCGACGCCGGGGGCAAGGGCATCAACGTCTCGCGCGGCCTGAACCAGAACGGCGTCGAGACGGTCGCGGTGTTCCCGATCGGAGGGCCGGACGGCCCGCTCCTGGTCTCGGAGCTCGAGGCGGTCGGAGTCCCCGTGCACCCGGTGCGCGTGTCCGGGTCGATCCGCAGCAACATCACGCTGGCCGACGCCGACGGCGACACCACCAAGATCAATGCGCCCGGTCCCGTGCTCGACGAGTCCGAGCAGGGCGCGATCCTCGCGGCCGTGGCCGAGCACCTCGACGGTGCCAGGTATGTCGTCGCGGCGGGCTCCCTTCCCACCGGCGTGAGCCCGGACTTCGTCATCCGGCTGGGCCGGCTCGCCGCCTCCGGCGGCGTCGCGTACGCCCTCGACACCTCCGGCGCTCCGCTCGAGGCCGCCCTCCGCGCGGGCGGATGCGCCATCGCCAAGCCGAACGACCTCGAACTGGCCGAGCTCGTCGGCCGAGAGCTCCTCACCGTCGGTGAGGTCCGCGACGCGGCCCGGGAGATCATCTCCTGGGGCAACGACGCGGTTCTGGTGAGTCTGGGCGCCCACGGCGCCCTGCTCGTGACCGCCACCGGCTGCTGGTGGGCCGGCGGCGACCCGATCGTTCCGCGTCTCGACCGTCGGAGCGGGCGACTCGACGTTGGCGGGGTACCTCTCCGTCGACGGCCCCGAGCCCGAGCGGTTGCGTACCGCGGTGGCGTGGGGCCGCGCCGCCGTCCAGCTCCCCGGAACAGAAGTCCCCCGGCCCGAACACATCGACGTCGCGGCGGTCCGCGTCGTCGTCGACCCCAACCCCAGCCTCGCCCTGAAGGAGCTGTGACGTGAGCACTACCCCGCTCATCACCCCCGACCTGGTCGCCATCGGCCTGGTCGCCGCGGACCGCGAGGAGGCGACACGCCACCTCGTGAACCTCATGTTCGAAGCCGGACGCGTCACCGACGCCGGCCGGGTTCCTCGCCGACGTCCGCTGCGCGAGGCCCAGATGGCCACCGGCATGCCCGGCGGCGTCGGCCTGCCGCACGCGCGCTCCGGCGCACGTCAAGGTGCCGAGCCTTGCCGTCGCGCAGGTCCCGGCGGCGTCGACTTCGGCGCGCCGGACGGCCCGGCCACCCTCGTGTTCCTCATCGCCGCCCCGGCGACCGGTGACGCGGACCACCTCAAGATCCTCGCCGCCCTCGCCCGTCGCCTGGTCCACGAGTCCTTCCGTACGCTCGCTGAAGGCGGCTCCGGACGCTCAGACCGTCGCCGACATCATCACCCGAGAGGTCGTGCCTTCATGAAGTTCGTCGCTGTGACGTCGTGCCCGACGGGCATCGCGCACACCTACATGGCCGCCGAGGCCCTCGAGCAGGTCGGTAAGGCCCAGGGCCACGAGGTCACGGTCGAGACCCAGGGCTCCGCCGGCTCCACCCGGCTGGACCCGGCCATCATCGCCGCCGCCGACGGCGTCATCTTCGCCGCGGACCTCGAGGTCCAGGGCAAGGAGCGGTTCGCCGGCAAGCCGACCGTCGACGTCGGCGTCAAGGCCGCCGTCCACGACGCGGCCGCCGTGCTCGCCAAGGCGGTCGCCGCCGTCGAGGCTGCGCCCAAGGGCGGCCCGGCCGCCTCGGCCGCCCCGGTGCGTGTCCGCACCGCCCAAGAAGGTCGGCGTCGGCACCCGTATCCGCCAGTGGCTGATGACCGGTGTGTCCTACATGCTGCCCTTCGTCGTCGCGGGCGGCATCCTCATCGGCTTCGGCTTCATGCTCGGAGCGGTGGCCTGGGGCGAGAACGGCGCGGTCGCGGTCACGTCGATCATCGGCAGCACCTCGGAGTACGCGACTCACTACGCCGCGGACCACGGCATCGAGCTCGCTGAGGGCGCGACGATCAGCCTGAACACGTTCGCCGCCAACTTCGGCTGGTTCTCGGCCGACTCCTGGGCCGTGCTCCTGTTCACGATCGGTGGCGTGGCCTTCGGGTTCCTCGTCTCCGCGCTGTCGGCCTACATCGCCTACGCGATCGCCGACCGTCCGGGCATCGTCCCCGGCTTCGTCGGTGGCGTCATCGCCGACACCGTGGGCGCCGGCTTCCTCGGCGGTATCCTGACCGGCTTCCTCGCCGGTGGTCGTCGCCTGGTGGCTCGCGTCCCGCAAGGTGCCCAAGTCGGTTCGCGGCATCATGCCGATCCTCGTGATCCCGCTCATCGCCACGCTCATCACCGGTGCAGCCGCGATCCTGATCATCGGTCCGCCGATGAAGGCGGTCAACGACGGGCTGACCGACGTGGCTCAACGGGCTGGCGGCACCTCGGCGCTCGTCCCGCTCGGCATCATCCTCGGCCTCATGATGTGCTCCGACCTCGGCGGTCCGATCAACAAGGTCGCGTACACCTTCGCCGCGACCGGCCTGGCCAACGCGCTGGCCGCCGGTGCCGGCACGGACAGCACCGAGGCGCGGATCATGTCGGCCGTCATGGCCGCAGGCATGGTGCCCGCCGCTGGCGATCGCCCTGGCGACCGTGCTGCGCAAGAAGATCTGGTCCGAGGCCGAGCGCGAGTCCGGCAAGTCGGCATGGTTCCTGGGCGCGTCCTTCATCTCCGAGGGCGCGATCCCGTTCGCCGCGGCCGACCCGATCCGCATGCTGCCGTCCTTCATGGTCGGCGGCGCCGTCACCGGTGGTCTGGTCATGCTCTTCGGCAGCGGCCAGCTCGCACCGCACGGCGGCATCTGGATCCTTCCGCTGATCGGCAACCCGTTCATGTTCGTGGTCGCCACCGCCGTGGGTATGGTCGTCTCGGCTCTCGTGATCCTCGTGGCGAAGAACATCGGTCGGAACCCGAACGAAGAGGCCCTCGAGGCAGCCGAGAGCATCGAGGCCATGGCCGGGCACTGAGCCCGACCGGATCCCGCACGTCCTGCCAACCGCACGCACCGTAGCTCGGAAGGAATCACCGACATGCCGCAGCGCACCGTCGTCGTCGCCTCGCGCGTGGGTCTCCACGCCCGTCCCGCGTCGATCTTCACCCAGGCGGTCGCCGCCTCGGGAGTGGACGTCACCATCGCCAAGCCGGGCGAAGAGCCGATGGATGCCTCGAGCATCCTGATGGTCATGGCCATGGGGGTCGGGGGCGGCGAGGAGGTCGTCCTCGAGGCCGAAGGCCCCGAGGCCGAGCGCGTGCTCGACGAGCTTGTCGCCCTGCTCGAGACCGACCTCGACGCCGAGTAGGTGGCGCGGTCATGACAGAGCAGGGCACGGTTCTCGCCGGGGTCGGTGTGGGTCGTGGCGCGGTCTGCGGACCGGTCGCCAGGGTCCGCCCCGCACCGGTGGTTCCCTCCGACGAGCCCGCTCCCGCCGACCCGGCGGCGGCGAAGGAGAAGGTCGAAGCGGCCTTCGCCTCCGTCGCCGCGGGGCTCCGGGAGCAGGCCTCCCGCGCCGTCGGGACGGTCGCCGAGGTTCTCTCGGCGACCGCCCAGATGGCGGACGACCGGGCCCTGCGCAAGCAGGTGCTCGCCAAGATCGACAAGGGCGAGGCTCCGATGCACGCCCTCAACGCCGTCGTCGCGAACTTCGCGGCGATGTTCACGGCCGCCGGCGGCTACCTCGCCGAGCGGGTCACGGACCTGCACAGCGTGCGGGACCGCGTGGTCGCCTACCTGCTCGGGGTGGAACCCCCGGGTGTCCCCGAGCTTCTGGTGCCGTCCGTCATCGTGGCGAAGGACCTCGCGCCGGCCGACACCGCGGCCCTGGACCTCGGTCTCACCCTCGCGATCGTCACGGAGCTCGGTGGCCCGACCAGCCACACGGCGATCATCGCCGGTCAGCTCGGCATCCCGTGCGTCGTGCGGGTGGCCGGCGCCGAGTCGCTGGAGAGCGGCGAGGTCGTCGCGGTGGATGCCGCGGCCGGCACCATCCTGGTCGGTCCGGGCGACGACGTCCGGGCACAGTTCGAGAAGCGGGCGGCGGCGCTCGTCGCCCTCGCGGACGACATCGCCCCCGGCGGAACGGCCGACGGGCACACGATCCAGCTCCTGGCGAACATCGGGACGCTGGCCGATGCGGTGCGGGCGGCAGAGACGCCGGCCGAGGGCGTGGGCCTCTTCCGCACCGAGGTCCTCTACCTCGAGCGGACGACGGCGCCCACGCTGGCCGAGCAGGCCGACGTCTACGCGGCTTCGCTCCGTGCGTTCGAGGGTCGCAAGGTCGTCGTCCGCACGATCGACGCCGGCGCCGACAAGCCGCTGGCGTTCGTGACGCAGCCCGACGAGGAGAACCCGGCGCTCGGCGTGCGCGCCTACCGCCTCGTCCGGACGGCGCCGGAGCTCCTCGACACCCAGCTGGCGGCCCTCGCCGAGGCGCAGACACGCACCGGCATCCACCCCTGGGTCATGGCGCCGATGATCTCGACGGTCACGGAGGCGGCCGAGTTCGCCACCATGGCACGCAGCCACGGCATCAAGACCGTCGGCGTCATGGTCGAGGTGCCGTCCGCGGCCCTGCGCGCCAGGGACATCCTGGCCGAGGTGGACTTCGTGTCGATCGGCACGAACGACCTCGCCCAGTACACGATGGCCACCGACCGCCTCCGCGGTGAGCTGGCCGATCTGCTCGACCCGTTCCAGCCGGCGGTCCTCGACCTGGTGGCGGCGACGGCGCGGGCAGGCAAGGAGATCGGCAAGCCCGTCGGGGTGTGCGGGGAGTCTGCGGGCGACCCCGTCATGGCCCTGGTGCTCACCGGACTCGGCATCACGAGCCTGTCGATGTCGACCGGCGCCCTCCCCTCGGTCCGGTTCGCCATCCGGCAGCACACGCTGGCGCAGTGCGAGGCGATCGCCGAGGCTGCGCTGGCCGCACGCGGCGCGATCGACGGACGGGCTGCCGCCGTCGAGCTCATGACCGAGGCGGCACGCGAGGGCCTCGGCCTCTAGCCGATCCCCACAGCGCCTGACCCTGCCGGTCGGCCCGCAGATCCTGCGGGCCGACCGGCAGACGTCGTCCGGGGCCTCGATCGGGGCCGGCGCAGGCCCGCGGCGGCGGGACCCGCGTGCCGCTCTCCAGGCGCCGCGGGACGCGCCTCCGGGCTGGCACGATGGGGCCGCGAGCCGGAGCACCCCGAAGGAGAACTGCCGTGACCAAGGCCCACCCCTGCATGCCGACGCCCGAGTCCGTCCCGGGCACCGTCGCGCATCCCCCGGAGTACCGGGTCGAGCAGGACACGATGGGCGAGGTGCGCGTCCCCGTGGGGGCGATGTACGGTGCGCAGACCCAGCGCGCCGTCGAGAACTTCCCCATCTCGGGCACCACCCTCTCCCGGCACCACATCGCGGCCCTCGCGCAGATCAAGCGCGCCGCGGCGGTGGCCAACCACGAGCTGGGCGTCTTCGACGAGAAGGTGTCGGCGGCCATCGCAGGTGCGGCCGACGCCGTCGTCGCGGGCTACTGGGACGACCACTTCCCGGTCGACGTCTTCCAGACCGGGTCCGGGACGTCGTCGAACATGAACATGAACGAGGTCGTCGCCCGGCTCGCGAGCGAGAGGCTCGGCTCGGCCGTCCACCCCAACGACCACGTCAACGCCTCGCAGTCCTCGAACGACGTCTTCCCGGCGTCGATCCACATCGCCGCCACGCAGCGCGATCCGCGAGTCGCTGCTCCCCGCCCTCGACCACCTGGCCGACTCGCTGGAGCGCAAGGCCGGGGAGTTCGACGACGTCGTCAAGTCCGGGCGCACGCACCTCATGGACGCCACCCCCGTCACCCTCGGGCAGGAGTTCGCGGGCTACGCCGCGCCAGATCCGAGCTCGGGCTCGAGCGGGTGCAGGGCGCCCTCCCGCGCCTGGCCGAGCTCCCGCTCGGCGGCACCGCGGTCGGCACGGGCATCAACACTCCCGCCGGCTTTCCCGCAGCGGGTCATCGAGCTCGTCGAGCGAGCACACGGGCCTTCCGATCACCGAGGCCCCGAACCACTTCGAGGCCCAGGGCGCCATGGACGCCCTCGTCGAGACGTCCGGCGCGCTCCGCTCGGTCGCGGTCTCGCTCGTGAAGATCTGCAACGACCTGCGCTGGATGGGGTCGGGCCCGCGGACCGGGCTCGGCGAGATCCAGATCCCCGACCTGCAGCCGGGATCCTCGATCATGCCGGGCAAGGTCAACCCCGTGATCCCCGAAGCCACCCTGATGGTCGCAGCACAGGTGATCGGCAACGACGCCACGGTCGCGTTCGCCGGGGCGTCCGGCACGTTCGAGCTGAACGTCATGCTCCCCGTGATCGCACGGAACCTGCTCGAGTCGGTCACGCTGCTCACCGGCGCGTGCGAACACCTCGCCGCCAAGTGCGTGGACGGGATCACCGCGAACGTCGACCGCTGCCGCCGCTACGCCGAGTCCTCCCCGTCGATCGTCACGCCCCTGAACCGCCTCATCGGCTACGAGAACGCGGCGAAGATCGCCAAGCACGCGGTCGCCGCCGACCTGACGATCCGCGCAGGCAGTCATCGACCTCGGCTTCGTCGAGCGCGGGAGCCTCACGGTCGAGCAGCTCGACGCCGCCCTCGACGTCATGACGATGACGACCCCACCGCAGGTCTGAGTTCCCTCGGCTTCCGGCTGAGCGCCCTCTGGTCCGGCCAGGCGCCGTCGGCTTGGGTTGACTGCGTCCGACAGGGTTCGCCTTCGCGTCCGGCGAGCGGAGGGAGCGCGCGCGGGTCTGGCGGGAGGCGCGACGAAGGAGCGCCGGATGGTAGGCCCGCTCGCTTTCCCACCCCAGCGCCGGACCGCAAACCCGACCCGGGCGTGGAGGCCTGAGGCGACCCGGGTCGAGGCCCAGGCGACCGTGTCGGCGAACTCAGGCGACCCGCGGCGCGGCGCTCAGGCGAGCATCGCGACCGCCTGGCGGGCGATCTCGAGCTCCTCGTTGGTGGGCACCACCATGACCGTGACCTGGGCGCCGTCGGGCGAGATGACCGTGGGCTCCTTGGGGCGCACGGCGTTGCGCTCGGGGTCGACGGCGATGCCCAGGCGCTCGAGGCCCTCGAGCGATCGAGCCCGGACCGTGATGTCGTTCTCGCCGATCCCGGCCGTGAAGGCGATCGCGTCGACGTGGCCCAGCTGGGCGTAGTAGGCGCCGACGTAGCCCTTGATGCGGTGGTAGTAGACCTCGAGGGCGACGCGCGCGGCCTCGTCTCCGGCGGCGACGGCCGCGTGGACGTCCCGCATGTCGGTGAGGCCGCAGAGGCCGAGCATCCCGGACTTGCGGTTGAGCAGGACGTCGATCTGGTCCGTGCTCATGCCCGCGACGCGCTGGAGGTGGAACACGACCGCGGGGTCGATGTCACCGGAGCGGGTGCCCATGACGAGCCCCTCGAGCGGGGTGAGGCCCATCGAGGTCTCGACCGAGTGCCCGCCCCGCACGGCCGTGGCCGAGGCGCCGTTGCCGAGGTGGAGCACGATGATGTTGAGGTCCTCGACAGGCTTGCCGAGCGCCTCTGCCGTCTTGCGCGAGACGTACAGGTGGGACGTGCCGTGGAAGCCGTAGCGCCGGATCTTGTACTCGCGGGCGACGTCCCGGTCGATCGCGTAGGTGTACGCCTCCGCGGGCAGGGTCTGGTGGAACGAGGTGTCGAAGACCGCCACGTGCGGAGCGTCCGGGAACGCGTGCCGGGCGGCCCGGATGCCGGCCAGGTTCGGCGGGTTGTGCAGCGGTGCGAGGTCCGAGAGGGCGTCGATCTTCGCCTCGACGTCGTCGTCGACCAGGGCCGGGCCGGAGAAGACGTCGCCGCCCTGGACCACCCGGTGGCCGACGGCGCGCAGCACCGAGGGGTCGAGCGCGGGTCCGTGCTCGGCGAACAGGTGCAGCACGAGGTCCATCCCGGCCTCGTGGTCGGGAATGGGCTGTTCGAGCGTCGTCTTCCCGTCGGGCCCGGTGTGACTCACGGAGCTGCTCTCCTGGCCGATCCGTTCGATGATGCCGCTCGCGATGGCTTCCTCCGCCTCGACGTCGACCAGCTGGTACTTGATCGACGACGAGCCGGAGTTGACGACGAGGACGTCCTGGCTCATGGGTGCTCTCCTGGGCAGGTGGGGCGGGGCAGGGGGTGCTGGCTCAGCTCACTCGGAGGCGGGAGCAGCCGGCGCAGCGCCGGACTCCTGGGCCTGGATGGCGGTGATGGCGACCGTGTTGACGATGTCCTTGACCAGCGCGCCGCGCGAGAGGTCGTTGACCGGCTTGCGCAGGCCCTGCAGCACCGGTCCGACGGCGACGGCACCGGCCGAGCGCTGGACGGCCTTGTAGGTGTTGTTGCCGGTGTTGAGGTCGGGGAAGATGAACACCGTCGCCTGCCCGGCCACCTCGGAGTCCGGCAGCTTGGTCAGCGCGACGGAGGCGTCGACCGCGGCGTCGTACTGGATCGGGCCCTCGACGATGAGGTCGGGGCGTCGCTCCTTGACGAGGTGCGTGGCCGTGCGCACCTTGTCGACGTCGGCGCCGGAGCCCGACTCGCCCGTCGAGTAGGACAGCATCGCCACGCGGGGCTCGATGCCGAACTGGGCCGCGGTGGCGGCCGAGGAGATCGCGATGTCGGCGAGCTGCTCCGCCGTCGGGTCGGGGTTGACGGCGCAGTCGCCGTAGACGAGCACGCGGTCGGCGAGGCACATGAAGAAGACGCTGGACACGATCGAGATGCCCGGCACCGTCTTGATGATCTCGAACGCCGGCCGGATGGTGTGCGCCGTGGTGTGGATGGCGCCCGAGACCATGCCGTCGGCGAGGCCGAGGTGCACCATGAGCGTGCCGAAGTACGAGACGTCGGCACGATCTCGCGCGCCCGGTCGACCGTCATGCCCTTGTGCGCCCGCAGCTTCGCGTACTCCTCGGCGAAGGGCGTCCGGTACTCCTCGTCGTGCGGGTCGATGACCTTCGCCTCGTCGAGGTCGAGGCCGAGCTCGTTGGCGCGGGCGCGGATCGTCGCCTCGACGCCGAGAAGCGTGAGGTCGGCGACGCCGCGGGCGAGCAGGGTGGACGCGGCCCGCAGGATCCGGTCGTCGGTGCCCTCGGGGAGCACGATGTGCTTCTTGTTGCGGCGGGCGCGCTCGATGAGCTCGTACTCGAACATCAGCGGCGTGACGACCTCGGACTTCGGCACGTCGAGGAGCCGGACCACCGACTCCCCGGCCACGTGGGCCTCGAAGGCAGCCTTCGCCGTGTCGAGCTTGCGCTGCGAGCCGGTGCTGAGCATGCCCCGCGTCTCGGCCGCCCGGGACGACGTGGCGAACGTCCCCAGACTGGTCGTGATGATCGGCAGCCGCTGGCCGAGTCCCTCCACCAGCCGGGTGACCTGCGGCGCCGGGGTGAAGCCTCCGTTGAGGATGATGGCCGAGAGCGAGGGGAACGTGGGCGCGGCGTGCGCGGAGACGAGTCCGAGGATCACGTCCGACCGGTCGCCCGGGGTGATCACGACGGCGCCGTCGTGGATGCGGTCGAGCAGATGCTCCATGCTCATCGCGCCCACCATGACACCCTCGGCCTCGCGGGCGAGCAGCGCCGGGTCGCCGGCGGTGAGGTCGCCCTCGACGGCGGTCATGAGCTCGCCCACCGTGGGCGCCGAGAGCAACGGGATCTCCGGGATGGTGAACACCGGCAGGTCGCCGTCGAGGGCCTGCGCCACTTCGGTGAGCTCGTCGGGGTTGCAGCGGTTGGCGACGACGGCGACCACGCTCGCGTGCCCGGCGTGCAGCTCGGCGATGGCGACGTCCGAGATCTGCCGGATCTCCTCGGGCGTGCGGTCCAGGCCGCGGACGACGAGGATGACGGGAGAGCCCAGGTTGGCCGCGACCCGCGCGTTGAAGGCGAGCTCGTTGGGGCTGGCGACGTCCGTGTAGTCCGAGCCGACGACGACGACGGCCTCGCACCGGCGCTCCATCTCGCGGTAGCGCTGGACGATCGTGCCCAGGGCCGCCTCGTGGTCGATGTGCACCTGTTCGTAGTGGACGCCGACGCAGTCCTCGTACTCGAGGTCGACGCCGTCCACGTTGAGCAGGAGCTCGAGGACGCTGTCGCGCCCCGTGTCGGTCCGTGTCACCGGACGGAAGACGCCGACGCGCTGCACGCGACTGACGAAGAGGTCCACGAGCCCGAGCGCGATGCTCGACTTGCCGGTGTATCCCTCGGGTGAGGCGACGTAGATGCTGCGGGCCACGACTTCCTGCTCTCTCTTCGACTGCCCGGCCCGGCGGCCGGTCGTGCGTCAGGGGTTCCTGCTCGGGCGTCGGACCCGTGGGCGACCCGGGGAGGAGGGCGCCCCCTCGCGCCTGCTGCCCCGTTGCCGCGCCGGTCGGGCTCCTGTGCCTCGCCGAACACGGCCCATTCTTGCGCGATGCGAGCGTGTGCGTCGCCCCACCGGGTCTGCTGCTTGCGATCAGGGACGGCCCGGGGCCTCGTGCCGCCCCGGCGGGATTCGCCCGCGTCACGCGGGCGCCCGGTCGCGACCGGCTCCAGGTGAGGCTCTCGGGTGTGTCCGGGCCATCAGGAGGGGCCATCAGGAGGGGCCCGCAGGAGGGCCGGCCTGCGGGCCCGCAGGGGGCGACCGCGGGGACGGTCGGCGTCAGGATGCGGCGGCCTCGGTACGCCGGCCCACCTCGTCGCGCACGAGCCGGACCCACAGCAGCACGGCGAAGCCTCCGAAGATCCACCACTGGGCCGCGTAGGCGAGGTTCTGGAGGTTCAGGCCCCCGGCCGGAGTGGGCGCGGGCACGGGGATCAGCTCGGGCGCCTGGGGCGGCTCTGACGTGACCAGCCGCAGGTAGCCGCCGTAGATCGGCGGACCCCAGAGGTTCGCCAGCTGACCCGAGCTGATGGACCCGAGGGTCCCGGGCGAGAAGTCGCCGGCGAGGGCCGCCTCGGCGGCCGCGACCTCGCCGACGACCGTCACCGTGCCACCGGGAGCAGCGAGTGCTCCGCCGACGGCGAGCTGCGCCGTCGTCGTCGCTGTGTCCGTCGCGACCCAGCCCCGGAGCACGGGGAGGACGGCGCCCGCTCCGGTGCCCTCGGTCAGGCGCAGGCCGGTGACGATCAGCGAGCCCGCCTCGCCGTCGAGGTCCTGGTCGGGGATGACGAACTCGGCGCCCCCGAGGTAGGTGCCCGTCGCGACGACGCGTGCGCCGACGACGTCCTGCGTGACCGGCGTCTGGGGGGCGAGGACGTCAGCGATCGGGACGGGCTCGACGTCCGCCTGCTGCGCCGCTTCGAGCCGTGCGGCCTGCTCGCCGCGGACCTGGGCGCGGTCGAGCTGCCAGGCGCCCAGCCGGACGCACACCGCCGCGGCGAGGAGGAGGATCGCGAGGATCCCGAGCATGCGGGGACTCCGCGCCACGGCCGGCCAGCCGGTCGCGGTTCGTCCCCCGGTCTCCATGGGGCCAGCCTAGGCACGGGAGCCGCGCGACGGCGGGGCGGGCTCCCCCGGGGAGCCTCGGGGACCGTCCCTCGGGGCGGTACCGGCTGCGAGAATGGCCGCGCCCCCGCAGCCCCCGAGAGGTGAGTCGTGTCCGCACCCCAGCCCGCGCCGTCGGCGCCGACGTCCCGACCCGGGATCGACGCGAAGAAGGCCCGCGCCGCCTTCGCGCGCTACCGCGTCATGGCCTACGTCACCGGCGTGTGGCTGCTCCTCCTGACCGCGGAGCTGATCCTCAAGTACGTGTTCGAGGCCGGGGGCGTGGACGCCGCGGGCGAGCCGCTGCCCGTGATCGGCCGCTGGGTGGCGTTCGCGCACGGCTGGATCTACGTGGTGTACCTGGTCACCGTGTTCGACGTCTGGTCGCGCATGCGCTGGGGCTTCGGGCGGATCGTCGTGATGATCGCGGCGGGCGTCGTGCCCGTGCTCTCGTTCGTGGTCGAGGTCCGCGCCGCGCGCTGGGTCGACGTCGACCTCGCCTGACCGTCCCCCCGCAACCCCCCGCGCCTCGCTCGACCTCAGGCGCACGTGGGGTGGCGAACGCGGGCCCCTATCCTTGCCCGGTGACGAACCCGCACCGCCCTGTCCTCGTCGTCGACTTCGGAGCGCAGTACGCCCAGCTCATCGCGCGGCGCGTGCGCGAGGCGAGCGTGTACTCGGAGATCGTCCCGCACACGATGAGCGTCGAGGCGATGCTCGCCAAGGACCCGGCCGCCGTCATCCTCTCCGGCGGGCCGGCGTCGGTGTACGCCGACGGCGCCCCCGCCGTCGACCCGGCCCTGTTCGACGCGGGCGTCCCCGTGCTGGGCATCTGCTACGGCTTCCAGGTGATGGCCGCGGCCCTGGGCGGGACGGTCGCCCGCACGGGCACCCGCGAGTACGGGGGCACCACCGTGGAGGTGGCCGTCCCCGGCACCCTCCTCGCCGGTTCGCCCGCCGAGCAGACGGTCTGGATGAGCCACGGCGACGCCGTGCACGCCGCGCCTGTGGGCTTCGAGGTGCTCGCCACCTCGCCGGGATCCCCGGTCGCGGCTTTCGAGGACCGGTCCCGGCGCCTGTTCGGCATGCAGTGGCACCCCGAGGTGAAGCACTCCCCGCTGGGCCAGGCGGCCCTGGAGGCCTTCCTGCACGACGGCGCGGGCCTGGGCTCGGACTGGACGCCCGGCAACGTCATCGCGGAGCAGGTCGCGGCGATCCGGGCGCAGGTCGGGGACGGGCGCGTGGTCTGCGGGTTGTCCGGCGGGGTGGACTCCTCGGTGGCCGCCGCCCTGGTCCACGAGGCGGTCGGAGACCAGCTGACCTGTGTGTTCGTCGATCACGGGCTCCTGCGTTCGGGCGAGGCCGAGCAGGTCGAGCGCGACTTCGTCGCAGCCACGGGCGTGCGCCTCATGGTCGTGGACGCCCAGCAGCGGTTCCTCGACGCGCTCGCGGGTGTGAGCGAGCCCGAGGCCAAGCGGAAGATCATCGGCCGGGAGTTCATCCGCGTCTTCGAGGAGGCGGCGCGGGCCGTCGTCGCCGAGGCCGGAGCGCACGGCGACGAGGTGCGCTTCCTCGTGCAGGGCACGCTGTACCCGGACGTCGTCGAGAGCGGCGGCGGCGAGGGGGCGGCCACGATCAAGAGCCACCACAACGTCGGGGGACTCCCGGACGATCTCCAGTTCGACCTCGTCGAGCCCCTGCGCACCCTCTTCAAGGACGAGGTGCGCGCCGTCGGCCTCGCCCTCGGCGTGCCGGACGCCATCGTCTGGCGCCAGCCGTTCCCCGGGCCGGGTCTGGGCATCCGCGTGATCGGTGAGGTGACAGCCGCCAACCTCGAGATCCTGCGCGCGGCCGACGCGATCGCCCGCGAGGAGCTCACCCGCGCGGGCCTCGACCGCGAGATCTGGCAGTGCCCGGTGGTCCTCCTCGCGGACGTGCGCTCCGTCGGGGTCCAGGGCGACGGCCGCACGTACGGCCATCCGATCGTGCTGCGGCCCGTCTCCTCCGAGGACGCCATGACGGCGGACTGGACGCGCCTGCCGTACGACGTGCTCGCCGCGATCTCGACGCGCATCACCAACGAGGTGCCCGAGGTGAACAGGGTGGTCCTCGACGTCACCTCCAAGCCCCCGGGCACCATCGAGTGGGAGTGACGACCCTGGTGCGTGCCGTGCGCGGTCTAGCCTGAGCCCCGTGCGGATCGTCCACGTCTCCGACTGCTACCCGCCGCGCACGGGCGGCATCGAGTCGCAGGTCCACGACCTCGCCGCGCACCAGGCGGCGGCCGGAGAGGCGGTCCACGTCCTCACCGCCACGGCGGACGCCGCCGGAGGCCGCCGCACCACCGCCACCGAGGACGGCGTCCGCGTGCACCGCATGGCCTCGTCCGTCACGTTCGGACTCCCCGTCCACCCGCTCGGTGGTCGCCTCATTCACCAGGCGCTGGTGCGGCTCGAGCCCGACGCCGTCCACGTCCACGCCGGGGTCGTCTCGCCCTTCGCGCACGACGGCGCCCGCGCGGCCCGCGCGCTCGGGCTCCCCATGGTCATCACGTGGCACTGCATGCTCACGGGCGCGGAGTCGTGGGTGCGCCTGGGCGCCCGGCTCACCGGCTGGCACGACGCGCCGGTCGCGCTCACCGCGGTCAGCCGCGTCGCGGCCGACCGCGTGGCTGCGGCCCTCGGCCGGGACGACGTCGCCGTCGTCACCAACGGGCTGGACCTCGCGCCCTGGAGGGCGGTGGCCGCCGGCCGTCCGGACGGGGACGACGGCGGCGGCGGGCGTCCTCTGCGCGTCGTCGCCACCCAGCGACTCGCCCCCCGCAAGCGTTCCGTCCCGATGGTCCGGGCATTCGCCGAGGCCCTCGTGGCCCTCGGGGCCGACGACGCCGGTCGCCGTCGCGCCCACCTCACCGTGGTCGGCTCCGGCCCGGATGGCCCGGCGGTCCGGCGCGAGGTGGACGGACTCGGCATCGCCGACGCCGTGACGATCCTCGGCCGCGTCGATCGCGCCGAGCTGCCCGCGCTGTACGCGCAGCAGGACGTGTTCCTGTCCGCCGTCGAGCTGGAGGCGTTCGGGATCGCGGCGCTCGAGGCGCGGGCCGCGGGGCTCGCGGTCGTCGCCCGGGAGGGGACGGGGATCACGGAGTTCGTCGCGGACGGCCTGGACGGGTTGCTCGCGGACGACGACGCCGAGGTGGCGGACGCGCTCGTGCGCCTGGCCGCCGACCCGGCGCTGCGGGAGCGGATCCTCGCCCACAACCGGGCCGTCCCGCCGGCCGCCGACTTCCCTGATGTGCTCGCAGCCGCGAGGGTCCAGTACGAGCGGGCGGCCGGGCTGGTCGGTCGCTGACGGGCGGACGCCGTCGGCCGTCCGCCCCCGGCCTCGCCTCCACCGCCCACACCGCCCACACCGCTGAGGTCGAGCCCTCTCGTTCGTGAGGGCTCGACCTCGGCAAGGGTGGGTAGCGGGGAGGGGCGGGCTACGGGCGCCGGCTCCGGCGGGCCGTCACCACCGCGCCCACCAGGAGGGCAGAGCCCGCGACGACCAGCAACCCGATGAGGGCGGCCTGGAGGTCGAGGGCGGCGCCCGCCCCGATCGCCGCGACGCCGATGCCCACGAGCGCGAGGACCAGTCCCCACACCACGGTGCCGACCCGGAGCCGGGTGGGCGGCTCGGCGGCGGTCGCGGCGGACCCGGGAGCCGGCGTCGTCGTCTCCGCGGAGGGCGCCGTCGTCGTCTCCGGGCCCGCGCCCGGCGTGCTGATCAACAGGGGAGTGGTGTCGTCGGTGCTCATCGGAGGGACTCCTGGATCGTGACGTCGCCGAGACCGGCGTCGATGGTGACGACGAGTCGCAGATCGCCCGTCGTGGGGGAGCGGAGGGTGAGGTCGAGGTTGGTGCCCGAGAGCTGAGTCCGCGTCAGGCCGCCCTCGGCCTGCGACTCCTCGACGGGCGCGTTCTGGGCGGAGGAGCCGAGCGACGTGGTCCAGTCACCGGCCACCACGGAGGTGATCTCACCGGCCCCGAGCCGCGTCCGGACCTCGAGCGGGACGCCGGTGGGCACGACGACGGTCGTGCTCCCGGCTCCGGCCTCGATCGCGACGGTCACGGGGTCCGACACCGCGCCCTCCAGGGGCACGGCGGTGAGGTCGATCCGGGCCTCGCCCACGCCGAAGGAGTACCCGGCCTCGGCCTCGGCGACGGTCAGCGGCGCCCAGGTGACGTCGCCGGCGACGACGGTCCCGCCGGAGGCGACGATCCGGCTCCAGTGGGGCGCCGTCGTCGAGACCAGGGCGACGGGGACGGCGAGGAGCGCGACCAGGATGGCGAGGCCGCCCAGCACGCCCGAGCGACGGCCGCGGACGCCGCTCACGAGCACACCGAGGCCGAGGATCGCGAGCGTCGCCCCGGCGATGACGAGTCCCGTGCCGCCGTCGAAGGCCCCGTTCCGCTCGGCGAGGAGGAGCGCCGCCGCGGTGAAGAGGCAGAGGGCGAGGACGACGCCGACCGTCACCGCGCCGGGGCCCTGCACCCGCGGTCGGGGCTCCGGGGCTTGCCATGCGGGCGGGGCCGCGCTCGCAGGCGGTCGGTAGGCCTCGGGTGCTGGGCCTGCCGCGGGTGGCTGGTACGCCGCGGGTGCGTGGTACGCGGTGTCCGCCGGGTAGGCCGCGGGCGCGGGGTAGGCCGCGGGCGCGGGGTACGGCGAGGGAGCCGGGTACGTGCCCGGCGCGGGGCCGGGTCCGCCCGTGGGCGGACCGGAGGGTGGTGTGCTCATGACGGGTGCGCCTGTCTGATCGTGGACGGGGGGAGGTGTCGGACCGCCAGGGGGTGTGCCCTGACCTGCGAGGGGACCGTGGATCCCGGTGCGCTTGCTCTCGGAGCTCGTGAGGATGACGGCGACGACGGCCACGGTCGCCAGCAACCCCAGCCAGCCGACGACGATGAGCCAGCCCGGCGCCCAGCGGTCCGGCTGGAACCAGAAGACGGGCCGGGTGATCCCGACGACGGTGAAGGCGGCTGCGCCGGCCAGCGCCGCGTCGAACCGGCCGCGGATGGCCTCCTGGAGGTGGATGCGTCCGTCGGACTCCTCGGGCAGGAGCGCCCAGGCGAGGCCGTAGAGGATGAGGGTGAGTCCGCCGAAGAGGGTCAGGACGACCAGGCCGCCGCGCACGAGGAGAGGGTCGACGCCGAGGCGGCGTGCCAGGCCGGCTGCGACGCCACCGATCCACCGGTCGTTCCCGCGGACGAGTCCGGAGCGGCGCAGGGAGTCGAAGAAGGAGTCCGACCCGTGAGGGCGGGAGCCGCCGCCGGGCGGCGGTGTCGGGCCGAAGGGCGCCTGGCCGGAGGGCGGTCCGAAAGGGCCCTGGCCGGGCGGCGTCGGGCCGAAGGGTGCCTGGCCGGAGGGCTGTCCGAAAGGGCCCTGGCCGGGCGGGTAGCCCTGGCCCGGGGGAGGGGTGGACGGACCCGACGGGTCCTGGGGTGGAGGTGCCATGGTGCTCATGGGAGCAAGCCAACTCCCCTCCCGGTCCCGGCACCATGGGGGATCCCCCTGATCCGACCCTGAATCACACCCCGGATCCGCGTCGAGGGGCTCCGCCCGCACGGGTCCGGCGTGTGACGATGCGTGCATGACCAGCGCGGCCGGACCGGCCCCTCGCCCACCCGCGAGGCTCCCGCTGCGACGTCCCCGTAGCGGACGCCGGGTCGCCGGGGTCTGCGCGGGGTTGGCCGCCCATCTCGACGTCCCGGTCGGCCGGGTCCGGCTCCTCTTCGTCGTCTCGAGCTTCGCGGTCGGTGCCGGCATCGCGCTCTACCTCTGGCTCTGGGCCACGGTGCCCGCCGGAGACCCGGTCCGGGCCGCCGTCGAGAGCCGTCCCGCCGGGCACGGGCGTCTCGCGCCTCGTGTACGGGACCGGGCGGTGAACGTGCCCGTGACCAACATCGCCCTGGGCGTGCTGCTCCTGCTGGCGGCGGCCCTCCTGGTCGCCTGGCGGGCCGGCGTCGACCTGGCCGTCGCGTGGCTCCTGCCGGCCCTGGTGGTGCTCGCCGGGGCGGGTCTCGCCTGGAGCCAGCTCGACGCCGTCGAGCGCGAGGCCGTCACCGCGAGCCCGGGCCGCACGCCCGTCGCGGCGCTGCGGGTGGGCGGCGGCGTCCTCCTCGGGACGCTCGGCGTCCTGCTCCTCGTCGGTCAGGGCCAGGGCGCCGGGGAGCTCCTGCGTGCCGCCCTCGCGAGCCTCGCCGTGCTCTTCGGCATCGCCCTCGTCCTCGCCCCGCTCTGGCTCCGGCTGATCCGCGACCTCGGTTCCGAGCGGGCGGCCAGGGCCCGGGAGGCCGAGCGTGCCGACATCGCCGCCCACCTGCACGACTCGGTCCTGCAGACCCTCTCGCTCATCCGCGCGCGAGCCGGTGATCCCGGCGCCGTGGCCCGGCTGGCGCGCGCGCAGGAGCGCGAGCTCAGGGACTGGCTCTACGCCGACCGACCACGGGCGGGCACCTCGCTCGCCGCGGCGGTCGGTGACGTCGCGGCGGAGGTCGAGGATCGCTACGGCGTCGCGGTGGACGTCGTCACGGCAGGCGACCGGGCGCCGTCGGCGGGGGCCGAGCCGCTGCTGGCCGCCACCCGCGAGGCCCTCACGAACGCCGTGACCCACGGGCGGCCACCGGTCTCCCTCTACGTCGAGATCGCCCCCGACGGCGTCGAGGTGTTCGTGCGCGACCGCGGGGCAGGGTTCGTGGTCGACGACGTCCCGGCCGATCGCCACGGCGTGCGCGAGTCGGTCCTCGGTCGGATGCGGCGCCACGGCGGCCGGGCGAGCGTGCGGTCGGGGCCCGAGCGTGGCACCGAGGTCCATCTCACCGCGCCCGCGGCGATGCTCGACGGCGGCCGGCCCGCGATCCCCGACGGCAGCTGGGCCGGGCTCCCGGACCTCGGCCGGCTCGGGGCCGCGGGTGGCGCCTCGCGCGGCGGACCGGACACCATCCAGCGAGGAACGGGGGAGTGAGCGCCATGGGCGGCTCGACGAGGGACGGGACAGGACCCCGGCGCCGGGGCGGACGGGGCGGGGCGCTCGGTCCGCCGCCTCCGCGTCGTCGTCGTCGACGACCACCAGCTCGTGCGCCTCGGTGTGCGCGCCGAGCTCGAGAGCGACCTCGTGGTCGTCGGCGAGGCGGGGGACGTGCCCTCGGCCGTCGCCGTCGTGCGTGCCGAGGTGCCCGACGTCGTCCTCCTCGACGTCCACCTTCCGGGGGGCGACGGCGGGGGCGGCGCGGAGGTGATCCGCCGGTGCGCCGGGGTCGCCTCGCGATTCCTCGCGCTCTCGGTGTCCGACGCCAGCGAGGACGTGGTCTCCGTCATTCGAGCCGGTGCTCGCGGGTACGTCACGAAAGCGATCGTCGGGGCCGACCTGTCCGACGCCGTCCGCCGGGTCGCTGAGGGCGACGCGGTGTTCTCGCCCCGCCTGGCCGGCTTCGTGCTCGACGCCTTCGGCACGAGCGAGATCGCCGCGGCCGACGACGAGCTGGACCGGCTCTCGGCGCGCGAGCGGGAGGTGATGCGCCTCATCGCGCGGGGCTACACCTATCGGGAGGTCGCGAGCGAGCTGTTCATCTCGGTCAAGACGGTGGAGACGCACGTGTCGGCGGTGCTGCGCAAGCTCCAGCTCTCCTCGCGGCACGAGCTGACGCGGTGGGCGGCGGCGCGTCGCCTGCTCTGACAGGGCCTGCTCTGACAGGGCCTGCTGTGCCTGTGCCCGCTGTGACGGGACGGGGATCGCCGTGCGACCTGTGCGGCGCCGTCCGCCCAGGGCCGGAACGGTCCCGCCGGAAACTTCGGTGATCTCCGGGTAAAAGGTCCCAGATGGGCCGGCGGGCTCGCTGATTGACTCCTGATGTGCCCGCAACCTGCGGGTGCGCACCCTGCCCCAAGGCTTCGGGCTCGCCCCGAGGCGCCTGGACCTGTCCCCGCCGGAGCGCTGTCACGACCCGGCCTACGCCCGAAAGGACCACCATGTCCCAGTCCACCGCCCCCGCCCAGGCCGCCGTCGTCCGGTCCTCGAAGACCGCCCGCGTGCTCGGTACGATCGCCATCGTCGCGGGCCTCGTCTTCGTCGTCGCCGGTGCCTCCACCTGGCTGACCGTCCGGTCCAACCTCGTCGCCGAGCAGATCACGATTGCGGAGGACGCCGCGGCGTTCCAGGGCAACATCGTCGACGGCCCGATCGACGCCTGGATCCAGGCCAACATCATCAACAAGCACGCCCTCGAGGCGTCCGAGGGCAAGACGTACGCCGAGCTCGACCGCGAGGACCCGGTCCGCGTCGTCGTGATGAACGGCTCGTTCCTCCGCGCCTCGCTCTTCACCTCCGTCGTGGCGTTCGGCGTCTCCGCCCTGGTCATGGGGGCCGGCGTCCTCTTCGCCCTGCTGGGCTGGGGCCTGCGCGCCGTCGCCGGCAAGCCGGAGGACGTGCTCGCGGCCTGAGGCCTCCCGGGCCGCACCTGCCCATCGCCGAGGTCGAGCCCTCTCGTTCGTGAGGTCGAGCCACCGCTCGACCTCACGAACGAGAGGGCTCGACCTCGGCGTGTGTGTGGGTGTGTGGGGTGTGGGGGCGGTCCGCGTGCGGGACTGCCTCGCCGAGATGCCTAGGCTTCGCCCATGGAACTCCTGCTCCACATCGTGCTCGTCCTCCATCTCCTCAGCTGGGCCTACGTCTTCGGCAGCGTCGCCACCTCGATGCGCACCCCCCGGGTACCCCCGGGCGCGGTGCACGCCGCACTGACCGCCCTGGTCACCGGCATCCTGCTGGCCCTGATCGGCACCCTCGCGCTGGACGAGGACTACTCCCACGCCAAGCTGGGCCTCAAGCTCGTGATCGCGCTCGCGATCAACGCCCTGGTGATCCTCGCCGACCGGCGCCCTGAGCGGGCGACGCGCGGCGTGCTCGGCGCGGTGGCGGGGCTGACGGTGCTGAACGTCACCCTCGCCGTCCTCTGGTGAGCCCGCGCCGCCGGGGCTCGGTTCGGGTGCCGGCGCGGGCGTGGACCCACGCGAAGGCACGACCGTGAGCGCGGGCGGCGAGCTCGTCGTCGGCCTGGTCATCGCGTTCGGTCTGGTCGGCGTCGTGGTCCAGGTCCTTCCCGGCTCTGTGATCATCCTGGCCGCGATCGCGGTGTGGACGGTCGTCACGGGCGGCCCGTGGGCGTGGGCGGTGCTCGCCGTCGCCGTCGTCGCCCTCGGGGCGGCCTCCGTGGGGAAGATCCTCCTGGCCGGCCGTCACCTGCGCCGCTCCGAGGTGCCGAGCTCCGCGCTCGTCTGGGGAGGGATCGCCGGCGTCGTCGGCTTCTTCGTCATCCCGGTGGTTGGGCTGGTCGTGGGCTTCGTGGCCGGGATCTTCGTCGCCGAGCTCGTGCGGCTGAAGTACCTCCGCGCGGCCTGGGCAGCGACCCTGGCGGCCCTGCGCGCCACCGGCATCACGATCGTCGTCGAGCTCGCGGGTGCCCTCGTGGCGGCCGGGGCGTGGTTGACGGCCGTCCTCGCTCTTCCCTGAGGCAGCCTCGGGATCTGCCGCGATCGCGTGGCGACGGGGGCGGCGTGCCGGCGCGCGTCGTCCTAGGGTGGGACGGTCGAGAACTGGCTGCGCGACGAAAGGGTGCGAGATGGCGACGACGTCGTGGATGGTGCCGGGTCCCCGGACGATTGACCTCCCGCTGGTCGACGTGGTGCGGATCCAGCTGATCGGCGGGAGTGCCGAGGTGGTGGTGTGGGACGCCCCGGGTGTCCGCATCGAGGTGCTCGCGGTCTCCGGTCATCCGCTCGAGGTGCAGGTCGACGGCGGTGGGCTGAGCATCGGGTACCCGTTCCTCGGCTGGGAGGGCTGGCTCAAGCGGCTCAACAGCTACCGCGCGAAGGACACCGCCGAGGTGCGGATCTCCCTCCCCCGGGGCGCCGGCGTGAAGGTCGGCACGGCTCTCGCTGACGTCCGGGTGTCCGGTGTGCACGAGGACGTCTCCGTCGGTACGGCGAGCGGCGCGGTGCGGCTCGAGGGAACGCGCGGCAGGGCGGACGTGAAGGCCGTCTCCGGGACCGTGTCCGTCACCGGCCACGAGGGTGCGGTCCGGGTCAACACCGTCTCGGGCGCCGTCGAGGTCGCGGGGGCGATCCCCCGGGCCGAGCTGTCCACGGTCTCGGGGGCGGTGAGCCTGACGACCTCGCTCGCGACGTCGGTGATGAACGTCAACGCGGTGTCCGCGGGCGTCACCGTCGGTCTTCCTTCCACCTCCGGACTCGTCCTGACCGCGCGCACCATCAGCGGGCGCGTCGTGGTCGACGGCGCGGACCGGCGGTCCTCGGGCGTGACCAGCGTGCAGGAGCAGAGCGACGTGACGGCCTGCTGGCTCACCGTCAACACGGTCTCGGGCACCCTGGACGTCCGGCGCGGCTCGCCGCCACCGGCGGACGACCCCGTCCCGGAGGCGTAGCGGACGCCCGCGCACGCTGGCGCAGGCCGGACCGGGCCGGGCCGGGCCGGGCCGACGGCGTCAGTCGCCCTGGACGCCCAGCCAGTCGGCCCAGCCGTTGTGCAGCACGAGCCAGGCCAGCAGGCCGTAGCCCGCCTGGCCGGGGTGGATCGAGTCGCCGGCGGCGAGGTCGCCGAGCCACTGCTCGTGGGCGCGCAGGGGTTCGAAGGTCTCGACGTACGGGACCCGTCGGCGAAGGCACACGTCCGCGAACGCGGCCGACAGCTCGCCGAGCCGCTGGGGGTCGGTCTGCTGGTTCGGCGGCGGCCCGACCACGAAGGTGCGCACCCGCTTGGCGGTCGCCGCGTCGAGGACGTTGGCGAGGTTCAGGCGGCTGCGCGCCAGCGAGAGCCCGGCTCCGAGGTCGGAGCTGCCGAGCCCCACGACCAGCCTGTTGTCGCATCGCGGGGAGAACCGGCGCTCGCACTCCGTCTCCCAGCGCCCCGCGAGGGCGGTGGTGGTCTCGCCGGGGACCGGGAGGGTCGCGACGAACGCGGGACGCTCCGGGTGGGTCCGTGCCACGACCCTGCCGACCCAGCCGAGCCCCCGCGCGTCCCCCTGGCCGGCCACGAGCTCGTCGCCGACGACGCAGACCCGGAGCTCGTCGGCGCCGCTCCCCTCGCGCGCGCCGTCGTCGGGGCCGGTTCCCAGCGTGCTCATCGGTCGAACGCCTCCTTGATCAGCGCGGTCTGCTCGCGCTCGTGGGTGCGGTGCGAACCGGCGGCGGTCGATGCCGACGGCGGCCTCGAGACCCGGCCGACGTCGCGGCCGCTGACGGCGGGGCGGAGGTGGTGGGAGACGAAGAGCCAGGCCCCCTGGTTCGCGGGCTCGTCCTGCACCCAGGTGATCGTCGCGTCCGGGTGCCGGTCGAACTCTGCCCGCAGCGACTCGACGTCCAAGGGGTAGATCTGCTCGAGCCGGACGATCGCGGTGTCCCGCAGACCTCGCCGCTCCCGCTCGGCCACGAGGTCGTAGTAGACCTTGCCCGCGCACATCAGCACGCTCCGGGCGCCCGTGACGGACGGGTCGCCGATCACGGGGCGGAAGGTGCCGGTCGTGAAGTCCTGCGGGGTCGACGTCGCGGCGCGGAGGCGGAGCATGGACTTCGGCGTGAAGACCACGAGGGGGCGCCGGGGCCGGTCGTAGGCCTGCCGGCGCAGGAGGTGGAAGTACGACGCCGGTGTGCTCGGCACGGCGACCGTCATGTTCTGCTCGGCGCAGAGCTGCAGGTACCGCTCGATGCGTCCGGAGGAGTGGTCCGGGCCCTGGCCCTCGTAGCCGTGCGGCAGGAGCAGCACCACCGAGGAGCGCTGGCCCCACTTCTGCTCCGAGGACGAGATGAACTCGTCGACGATGGTCTGCGCGCCGTTGGCGAAGTCGCCGAACTGCGCCTCCCACAGCACGAGCGCCTCGGGCCGTTCCACCGAGTAGCCGTACTCGAACGCCATCGCGGCGAACTCGCTGAGGGAGGAGTCGTAGACGAAGAACTTCGCCTGGTCGGCCGAGAGGTACATCAGCGGCGTCCACTCCGCGCCCGTGACGCGGTCGTGGAGGACGGCGTGGCGCTGGACGAACGTGCCGCGGCGAGAGTCCTGCCCCGCGAGGCGGATCGGGCGTGCCCTCCATGAGGAGCGACCCGAACGCGAGGATCTCGGCGTAGCCCCAGTCGATCCCGCCCTCGCGGGACATCTGCTCCCGCCGGGCCAGGAGGGGCGCGAGCTTCGGGTGCACCGTGAAGCCCTCCGGCGGGCTGGCGTGAGCGCGTGCCGATCCGCTCCAGCACCTCGCTCGTGGTCGCCGTGCGCCAGCCGACCATGGTGCCGGCGTCCTCCAGCTGGGACTCGGGTCGCTCGAGGCCGGCCACCGGCTCGGACTCGGCGGGCGGCCGGTACCCGGTGTCCCGGGTCTCGGTGAACGCACGCTCGAGCTCGGCGTGGTAGTGCTGGAGGGCCTCCTCCGCCTGTTCGACGGTCAGGTCGCCGCGGCCGATGAGAGCCTCGGTGTAGAGCTTGCGCACGCTGCGCTTCTTCTCGATGAGGCCGTACATCACCGGCTGCGTCATCGACGGGTCGTCGCCCTCGTTGTGACCGCGACGGCGGTAGCAGACCATGTCGATGACGACGTCCTTGCCGAACTCCTGGCGGTAGTCGAAGGCCAGCTCGCCGACGCGGGCCACCGCCTCCGGGTCGTCGCCGTTGACGTGGAAGACCGGGATCTGCAGCCCCTTCGCCACGTCGGTGCAGTAGAGGGTCGAGCGCGAGTACGACGGGCCCGGTGGTGAACCCGATCTGGTTGTTGATGATCACGTGGATCGTGCCGCCGGTGCGGTAGCCGCGCAGCTGGGAGAGGTTGAGCGTCTCGGTCACCACGCCCTGGCCGGCGAAGGCGGCGTCGCCGTGGATGAGGACCGGCAGGACGGAGAACCCGCGTCCGCCGAGGTCGATGCGGTCCTGCTTGGCGCGGACGATGCCCTCGAGCACGCCGTTGACCGCCTCGAGGTGGGACGGGTTCGCCGCGAGGTACACGCGGGTCTGCTCGCCGACCGGGGCGGTGAACATGCCCTCGGTGCCCGAGGTGGTACTTCACGTCGCCCGAGCCCTGGACGCTGCGCGGGTCCTGGTTGCCCTCGAACTCGGCGAAGATCTGCGCATAGCTCTTGCCGGCGATGTTCGCCAGGACGTTGAGCCGCCCGCGGTGCGCCATCCCGATGCCGACCTCGTCGAGGCCCTCACCGGCGGCCAGGGTGAGGATCGACGTCGAGCAGCGGGATCAGCGACTCGCCCCCTCGAGGCTGAACCGCTTCTGCCCGACGTACTTGGTCTGCAGGAACGTCTCGAACGCCTCGGCGGCGTTGAGCCGGTGCAGGATCTGGAGCTGCCGCTCGCCGCTCGGCTTCGTGTACCCGGCCTCGAGCCGCTTCTGCATCCACTGCCGCTGGACGCGGTCGTGCAGGTGCATGTACTCGACGCCGATCGTGCGGCAGTAGGCGTCCCGCAGCAGGCCGAGCACGTCGCGGAGGCGCGCGTGGGCCGCGCCCCCGAATCCCCCCGTGGGGAAGGTCCGGTCGAGGTCCCACAGCGTCAGGCCGTGGTTCTGCACGTCGAGGTCGGGGTGGCGGCGCTGCCGGTAGGCGAGCGGGTCCGTGTCCGCCATGAGGTGGCCGCGGGAGCGGTAGGAGTGGATCAGCTCGGCGATCCGCGCCGGCTTGCCCAGCTCGACGTCGGGGTCCACCTGGCGGTCCACGGTCCAGCGGACCGGCTCGTAGGGCACCCGGAGCGAGGTGAACACGCGGTCGTAGAAGCCGTCCTCGCCGAGGATCTTGCGGTGGACGATCCGCAGGAACTCGCCCGACTGCGCCCCCTGGATGATCCGGTGGTCATACGTCGACGTCAGGGTGAGCACCTTCGAGATGCCGAGGCGCGCGAGGGTCTCCTCGGCCGAGCCCTGGTACTCGGCCGGGTACTCCATCGCGCCGACGCCGATGATCGTGCCCTGGCCGGCCATCAGCCGGGGCACGGAGTGCACGGTGCCGATGGTCCCCGGGTTCGTGAGGGTGATGGTCGTGCCGGCGAAGTCGTCGGCGGTCAGCTTGTTCGTCCGGGCGCGCCGCACCATCTCCTCGTAGGCGACCCAGAAGGTGGTGAAGTCCATCTGCTCGGCCCCCTTGACGGACGGCACGAGCAGCTGGCGGGTCCCGTCCGGGCGCGCGAGGTCGATCGCGAGACCGAGGTTGACGCGGGACGGCCGGACGACCGACGGCTTGCCGTCGACCTCTCGGTACGCGGCGTTCATCGCGGGCAGGTCCGCCAGCGCCTCGACCACCGCGAACCCGATGAGGTGGGTGAACGAGACCTTGCCGCCGCGGCTGCGGGCGAGGTGGTTGTTGATCACAACCCGGTTGTCGCCGAGCAGCTTGGCCGGCACGGCCCGGACGCTCGTCGCCGTCGGGATCTCGAGGCTCGCCTCCATGTTCGTCACCACGCGGGCGGCGGGACCGCGCAGGGGGGCGACCTCGTCGTCCCCTCCGGCGTCGCGCGCGTCCAGCGCGGGGGCGGGCGCCGCGTAGGGCGCGGTGGGCGGGTGGGCGAGGACACGGGGGCGGCGCGGGAGCGGGGTGGTCTCACCAGGCCCCGGCGCGGGGACGGCCGGGACCGGCGACGACGGCGCGGGGCCGACGACGGCGCCTGGCCGGGTGCCCGCGGTGGTCCCGTCAGCGGGGACGGGCGCTGCCTGCACGGGCGCTGCCTGCACGGGCGCTGCCTGGACGGGCGCTGCGGGGACGGCGGCCGCGGGGGGAGCAGATGCGGCGGGAGGTGCCGGCTCGGTGACGGGACGCCGAGCGGTGGTGACCGGGGTGGGCTCGGCGGTCTCGGCGTGCGGCTCGATGCCGCGGTAGTCCTCGAAGAAGTCCCACCAGGCGGGGTCGACGAGTGCGCGGTCCTTGCGGTACTGCTCGTAGAGCTCCTCGATGAGCCATTCGTTCCCGCCGAAGGTGGCGGGGATGGCCGCAGGGTCCAGGGGTGTCTGGGGGGACACGGCGACTCGCCCTCCTGCGCATGGTCGTCCGTCGGGTGGCCGGCTGCCGACCCGTGGGCGCTGCGCTCAGCCTAGGTGATCCCTCCGGCAGCGACCGTTCCCGTCCCACGGCCCGCCGCGGCGCGCCCGGGCCGTGCCCTCGGGACGCGCCGTGCCCTCGGGAGGGCCGTGCCTCAGCCGACGTCCTTGCGCAGGGTGGTCCTGGCCCCGATCGCGGCGAAACCGAGCGCGTAGGCGAGCAGGACCGCCGCGCCCTGCCACCAGAGGAGGGGGTCGGCTTGGGTGAACCCGCCGAAGAGCCCGCCACCGGCCAGCGCCTCGCCCGCCGCGCTCGGCAGGAAGCGCGAGATGCCGGCGGTCGCAGCGTTGGTGCCGAGGAACAGCCGCAGGATGGGCTCGACGAACTGCGTGAACCCCAGCACCACGAGGATCGAGGCCACCTGGTTCGTCAGCACGGCGCCGAAGCCGGTGCCGACCATCGCCCAGATCCCCATGGCCAGGCAGGTGAGCGCGAGCGACCGCCGGATCGCGGGCTCGCCGAGGAGCGTCGGCTCGCCCATCGCGGACAGGACGCCGGCGCCGACCGCCGCGGTCACGACGGTGGAGGTCACGCCGAGCAGCAGGCCCACGAGCAGGCTCGCGACCATCTTCGCCGTGAGGACGACGCCGCGGCGCGGCTGGGCCAGGAACGTCGAGGTGATCGTCTGGTACCGGAACTCGCCGGTCACGGCGAGGGCGCCGATCACGAGCGGGAAGACGTACCCGGTCGAGGCCGGGAGGGTGTAGATGCTGGTCGCCACGGTGCCGCCGTCCAGCGGGAAGCCCTGGGCGCTCGCGTCGCCACCGGCGGCGCCGAGGATCTCCGGCCGCGTGAACGCGATCGCCAGGATCGCGGCGAGGAAGGCCATGTAGCCGGCCAGCCCGAGCAGGAGGACCCACCACAACCTCGTCGTGAGGTACTTGCGCAGCTCGACGCGAAGGTCGGTCATCGGGCCACCTCCGGGGTGCCGGCGGGACCGACGGCGTGCCCCGGGGGCCCGTCGTCGGTGAGGTCCAGGAAGGTCCGCTCGAGCCCGACGTCGCGGCGGCTCAGCTCGTGCAGCTCGACGCCCGCCGCGAAGGCGGCGGCGCCCACCTCCGCCAGCCCGACGCCGCCGAGCACGAGGCGACCGGCGTCCTCGTCCGTGGGCACGTCCGCACCGGCACCCTCACCCGCACCGCCCGCGCGCCGGACCGCCCAGCCGTGGGCCGCGACCAGGCGCTCGAGGGCCGCCGGGTCGGGGGAGCGGACCACGACGCCGGGGTCGGTCGCGGCCTCGAGGTCCGCGAGGGTGGAGGCGCGCACCAGGCGACCTCTGGCGATGATCACCACGTCGTCGACGGTCTGCTGGACCTCGGCCAGCACGTGGCTGGAGACGAGCACGGTGCGGCCCTGGGCAGCCAGGGCGCGGAGGAACGTGCGCAGCCAGGCGATCCCCTCGGGGTCCAGCCCGTTCGCCGGCTCGTCGAGCAGCAGCACCTGCGGGTCGCCGAGAAGCGTGGTGGCGAGGCCGAGGCGCTGGCGCATCCCGAGCGAGAAGCCCGCGACGCGCCGGTTCGCCACCTCCGCCAGCCCGACGAGCGCCAGCAGGTCGTCGGCCCGGGAGTCCGGGACCCCGGCCTGTAGGGCCAGGACGCGCAGGTGGTCGCGCGCGCTGCGGCCCGGGTGGAAGCTCGACGCCTCCAACGAGGCGCCCACGACCCGCAGAGGCCGGGGGATCGCCGCGTACGCAGACCCGTCGATCGTCGCAGAACCGGACGTCGGGCGGACGAGGCCGAGGAGCATCCGCAGCGTCGTCGTCTTGCCGGCCCCGTTGGGCCCGAGGAACCCGGTCACGCGCCCGGGAGCGACCGTGAAGCTGAGGTGATCGACCGCCCGGACGGGCCCGAAGTCCTTCGTCAGCTCCTCGACCCGGATGATCCCCGCCGCCGTCATCTGCCCGCCTCCGTCATCTGCCCGCCTCCGTCCGTGCCGTGCGCTCCGCCGCCGAACGGTGGGCCGGGAGGCGCACCTCCAGGGTGGCCCCGTGCGTGGCGTCGACCACGCTGATCGTGCCGCCGTGCAGGGTCACTGCCCAGCGCGCGATCGACAGGCCGAGGCCCGTGCCGCCCGTGCTGGCCGCCCCCGCCCGGGACGGCGCGTTCCCTCGCTGGAACCGCTCGAAGATCCTCTCGCGGTCCTCGGGGTCGATCCCGTGACCCTCGTCCGCGACGTCGATGACCACCTGGTCCGTCGCGGGGGCGTAGGACGCCCGGGCGTGCACGGTGCCGCCGGACGGCGAGTGCCGTGCGGCGTTGTTGAGAAGGTTGGTGATCACCTGGTGGAGGCGCTCCGGGTCGGCCGGGACGCGCAGGTCCTCGGGCGTCGTCGTGACCTCCCAGCGCACCGACCGGCCCGCGGCCTCGGCGGCGATCCGTGCCGAGGCGACGACGTCCTCGAGGAAGGGACGCACGGGGAGGTCCACGATGTCGAGGCCGACGGCGCCCGCCTCCAGGCGCGAGAGGTCGAGGAGGGAGCCCACGAGCCGGCCGAGCCGCTCCGTCATGGCGAGCGCGGAGGTGAGCGACTCCTCGTCGGGGTCGACCACGCCGTCGACCATGTTCTCCAGCTGGGCCCGTAGCGCGGCAACGGGCGTGCGCAGCTCGTGGGAGACGTTCGCGATCATCTCGCGGCGCAGCCCGTCCGCGGAGGCGAGGTCGTCCGCCATCGAGTTGAACGCGGTCGCCAGCTGGCCCACCTCGTCCCGGCTGGTCGCCCGCACCCGGCGGGTGTAGTCGCCCTGTGCCATGGCACGCGCCGCCGCCGTCATCTCGCGCAGCGGCGACGTCATCCCGTGCGCGAGGATCTGGGTGATGGCCAGCGACGCGAGGATGGCCAGGGGGAGGGTGCGGCTCGGCCCGAGGCTGCTCTGGAGGCCGAACCACGTGATGAACGCCGACGCGGTCACGGTGACGGCCGACAGGACGGCGAGCTTCGCCTTGATCGAGCGCAACGGGTCCAGGGGGCGAAGGTCCACGCCCCAGGACGAGGGGCCGCGCGAGAGTCGCGAGCGGGCGTGCCTGGTCATCGTGGTGGGTGGCCCGTGCGCCTAGGCCGGCCGCGGGCCGGTCGGCTCGAGGGCGTACCCGACGCCGTGCACCGTGCGGATGAGGTCGGGGCCGAGCTTGCGCCGCAGGGCCTTGACGTGGGAGTCGACGGTCCGCGTGCCCGAGGCGTCCGCCCAGTCCCAGACCTCGGCGAGGAGCCGCTCCCGGGTCAGCACGGTGCGGGGGCTGAGCGCGAGGCAGACGAGGAGGTCGAACTCGGTCGGGGTCAGGTGTGCCTCGGCGCCGGCCCGTCGGACCCGGCGCTGCGCCCGGTCGATCACCAGGTCGCCCAGCTCGAGCGGCGGGTCGGCCGCATCGCCGACGACCGCGGTGCTCTGCGCCCGCTGGACCCGGCGGAGGAGGACCTTGAGGCGCGCGACCAGCTCCCGCATCGAGAACGGCTTGGTCATGTAGTCGTCGGCGCCGACGCCGAGCCCGATGAGCATGTCGGTCTCGTCGTCGCGGGCGGTGAGCATGAGGACGGGGACCGGCCGCTCGGCCTGGACCCGCCGACAGACCTCGAGGCCGTCGATGCCCGGCAGCATGACGTCGAGCACGACGACGTCGGGTCGCCCCGCCCGGGCTGCCTCGACACCCGCGAGGCCGTCGGCCGCGAGGTCGACCGTCCAACCCTCGGCCGCGAGGCGTCGGGCGATCTGCGTCGCGATCGCCGGCTCGTCCTCGACGACGAGCACGCGAACGGGTTCTGCTGCCTGCGGAGCGGGCGCCGTCGTCCCCATGCGGCCAGCCTTGCACACGGCGCTGCCGTTACGCTGGTGGGACTATGAGCGGCTCACGCTGCGGCGGGACGCGCCGGCCGGCCCGACGGCACGCACGGAGGCCGCGGGCATGGTGATCGAGTGGCTCCTGGTCCTGCTCGGGGTCGTCCTGACCGCCGGCACGGCCCTCTTCGTGGCCGCCGAGTTCTCCCTCGTCGCCCTCGACCCGTCCGCGGTCGATCGCCGCGTGGCCGCGGGGGACCGCCGGGCCCTGGGCGTGGCGCGCGCGCTGCGGCAGCTCTCGACCGAGCTGTCCGGGGCGCAGGTCGGCATCACCCTGACCACCATCTTGCTCGGGTACACCACGCAGCAGGCGCTCGCCTCTCTGCTCGTCGGGCCCCTCGGCTCCGCCGGGCTCGCCGAGGCCGCCGCCGCCGGCCTGGCGGCGGTCCTCGCGCTCGTCTGCGTCAACACGTTCTCCATGGTCTTCGGCGAGCTCGTGCCGAAGAACCTCGCCCTCAGCGACCCGATGCGCACGGCGCGCGTGGTCACCCCCCTCCAGGCGGGGTTCACCGCGGCGCTGCGTCCCCTCATCGCGGTGCTCAACGGCTCGGCCAACAAGATCCTGCGGACGTTCGGCGTGGAGCCTCGCGAGGAGCTGTCCGGTGCCCGCTCGGCCAGCGAGCTCGCCTCGCTCGTCCGGCGCTCGGCCGAGGTCGGCACGCTCGACCTGTCGACCGCGACGCTGCTGACGCGCTCGATCAACCTCAGTGAGCTGACGGCCGTCGACGTCATGACGGACCGGCTGCGGATGCACGTCGTGCACCGCGAGGAGACCGCCGCCGACGTCGTGGCCCTCGCCCGGGCGACCGGGCACTCGCGCTTCCCCGTCATCGACTCCTCGCGCGACGACGTCGTCGGCCTCGTCCACCTGCGCCGCGCCGTCGCCGTCCCCTACGAGCGTCGAGGCGAGGTGCCGGCCGCGGCGTTGATGGTCGAGGCGCCCCGCGTGCCCGAGACGGTTCGCCTCGCCCCGCTCCTCGTCGAGCTGCGGGACCAAGGGCTGCAGATGGCGATCGTCGTCGACGAGTACGGCGGCACGTCGGGCGTGGTCACCCTGGAGGACGTGGTCGAGGAGCTCGTGGGCGACGTCGCGGACGAGCACGACCGCAGGCGGCTCGCCGTGCGGTCCGGACCGGCCCGGACCTGGCTCGTGCCCGGCCTGCTCCGGCCGGACGAGCTGCGCGACCAGACCGGCTTGACCGTGCCCGACGAGGCGCCCTACGAGACGCTCGGCGGGCTCGTCATGATGGTCCTCGGGCGGATCCCCGAGGCGGGCGACGAGGTCGTCGTCGCCGGCGTGCGCCTGCGCGTCGAGCAGATGGACTCCCGGCGGGTCGAGACCCTCCGGGTGGGCGCCGTCGAGCCGCCGCCCGACGCGGCGGCGGCGAGCGGCGACGGGCCGAGCGGGCAGAGGTCGACCAAGGACAGGTCGAGCGGGGAGGGCGACCGGTGAGCGCCGGGACCGCGCTTCTGATCGGGGCCGTGCTGCTCGCGGCCAACGCGTTCTTCGTGGGCGCCGAGTTCGCGATCATGTCGGCTCGGCGGTCCCAGATCGAGCCCCTCGCGGCGGCCGGCTCGCGTTCGGCGAAGACCGTGCTCTGGGCGATGGAGCACGTGTCGCTGATGCTCGCGTGCGCCCAGCTCGGCATCACGATCTGCTCGACGGGGATCGGCGCGGTGGCCGAGCCTGCGATCGCGCACGCCGTCGAGGGGCCGCTCGTCGCCATGGGCCTGCCCGCCCAGGCCTCCCACGTGGTCGGCTTCACGATCGCCCTCGGGATCGTGGTCTACCTGCACGTGGTGATCGGCGAGATGGTCCCCAAGAACCTGGCGGTGACGAGCCCCGAACGCGCGGCTCTGTGGTTCGGGCCCCCGCTCGTGGTGATCTCCCGGCTGGTCTCGCCGCTCATCCGCGTGCTGAACTGGTTCGCGAACGTCGTGCTGCGGTCCGTCGGCGTCCAGCCGAAGGACGAGGTCACCTCGGCCTTCACTGCCGAGGAGGTGGCGTCGATCGTCGAGCGATCGCGCGCCGAGGGCCTCATCGTCGACGAGCTCGGCCTGCTCACCGGGGCGATCGAGTTCTCCGACGCGACTGCCGAGGCCGTGATGATCCCCCGGGACGGGCTCGTCTCGCTGGCGCTCGGCTGCACGCCCGACGAGGTGGAGCGGGCGGTGGCCCGGACGGGCTTCAGCCGCTTCCCGGTCACGGAGACCGACGGCACCGCCATCGGCTACCTGCACGTGAAGGACGTCCTCTACGCCGAAGGCCCGGACCGCTACGTCCCGGTCCCCCGGATGCGGGTTCGCAACCTTGCGGTGGTCGGGCCCGACGACGAGATCGAGGAGACCCTCGCCGTCATGCAGCGCAGCGGGGCCCACCTCGCGTGCGTGATGTCGGGGACGACGCAGCTCGGCGTCGTGTTCCTCGAGGACATCCTCGAGGAGCTCGTCGGCGAGGTCCGGGACTCGATGCAGCGCCGGCCGCGGGCGTGACGTTTCCCACACGCCAGTGACGGCGGCCTCGCGGGTCGGAACGGGCGGGATCGGGGCGACCGGTGACGCCGCAGGTCAGGACGACGTCGGCGCCGTCATCCGCGCCGGAGTGCGAGGAGTGTCCCGCTCTGTCGGAATGAAACGGGCGCAAACGGGCGAATGCGGGGCGCCAGCGGTGGAGGTTGGTCCGTTACACTTTCGTGATATCTGAACCGGCCGGGCCTGCGCGGCCCCCCCAATTCCCAGGCCAGACCACGGAGGTCGAGTGTCCACGCAGAACGTGGGAACGACGGCGACGCAGCCGGTCACCCGCCGCGCGCTGCGCGAGGCCGAGCGGGCGGTCGAGCAGACCGTCGTGACCGTTCCGGCCCACGCCCCGGTCGAGGTCCAGATCCTCACTCTCCCCATGGGGTTCGCCCACGCCGAGCCGAAGCGCTATCCCACCCGCGCCGAGCGCCGTAAGGCCGCGCTCGCCGCGGATGCGGGGACGCCCTTCCTGCTCGAGGCGCCGGTCGAGAAGATCGACCCGGCGGCGAAGATCAGCGCCTTCGGAACCCTCGTCCCCGTGCCCGCAGCTGCGACGGCCGCAGTCGCCGACCTCGTCCTCGAGGTCGGCTCAGAGGCCGACCCGACCTCTGAGACGGCGAGCCGTCGCTGGGTGCCCCGGGTGGCCCTGCTCGGGGCCCTGGGTGCCGTCACGATCATCGCTCCGCTCTCGGGCGTGGCGCAGCCGGGCAGCGCCGCCGCGGCGGCCGCTACCCCGACCGCGTCCGCGTCGCCCGCACTGGCCGATGCCGGCCCGACCGTGGTCGAGCACCTGAGCGCCGAGGGGACCGCCGTCCAGGAGGCCTCGGCGCTCGCCGCCGACCCCGCCGCCGCCACGCGGGCACTCACCACGGCGAGTCGGTCGTACCAGCGAGCCGCCCTCGAGTGCCCGGTCGAGTCGGGCTCGAACGGAACCCTCGGCGCCGTGATGGGTGGCGAGGCACCGGTGCACATCGTGATGCCGGTCGCCGACGGCGCGTACAGGCTCACCTCGGACTACGGCTACCGGACCTACCCGTTCGCCGGCATGCACGAGGGCACCGACTTCGCGGGCCGCCTCGGCACCCCTCTCCACGCCGTCGCCGACGGTGTCGTCACCTACGCCGGTGGTCCCCGCGACGGACGCACCGGGAACATCGTCGTCGTGAAGTCCGAGATCGACGGTCAGGTCGTCGAGTTCTGGTACGGCCACCAGTACGCCGACGGCATCCACGTCTCCGTCGGCGAGGAGGTCGTCGCCGGCGAGGTGATCGGCGAGATCGGGAACGCCGGCAACTCCACCGGCCCGCACCTGCACTTCGAGGTGCACCCCGGGGCCGGAACCGAGACCACCGACCCCCTCGCCTGGCTCCGGGCGCACAACGCGGAGCCTGTCTCCGCGGCGGCCAACTGCTAGGGATGAGCCCGCTCGCCCGTCGGGCCTGAGCGCGTTCGCTCGTGGGGCAGATCCGCCTCGATGCACCGGGACCGACCTGGCCCCGGCCGCCGTGGACGGGTCCCTCTACGCACGTCATCGGTGCCACCGCTCCACCCGCCCGCGCGCAGGCGCGAGCCTCGATCCCGTCGACCGGCCCCTCGGTGACCACGGCGCGCTGAGCCCGAGCCCCGGCCACAGACGGGCACACGGACGTGGCCGCGACGACGCCAGGGCGGGCCACCGGAGTCACGGTCGTGACTGTGGTGACCCGCCCTGAGGGGACGGACGTGGGGTGCGGGGCCGGCTGCGAGAGAGAGAGTCCCTCGCAGCCGGCCCCGCACCCGCTGGGTCAGCTCGCCGGTGTGGCCTCCTGCTCAGCGGCCTTGCGACCACGAGCCTTCGGCGCCTCGGCGACAGCCTCCGCTGCCGGTGCGGCCCGCCGGGCGCGGACCTCTTCGCGGCGGATGCCGTAGTAGGAGGCGACCATGAGCTCCTCCATGTGCGCGATCATCGGGATGCGCGGGTTGGCCGGGGCGCACTGGTCCTCGAATGCCCGCATGGTGAGCATGTCGAGCGAGCCCATGAACGAGGCCTCGTCGATACCCATCTCCGCGAACGAACCCGGCATCCCGAGCCGGGCCCGCAGGTCCTCGACCGCCTTGGCGTAGGACTCGACGCCCTCGTCGGGGGTGCCGGCCGGCAGGCCGAGCTCCCTAGCGATGCGCTGGTAGCGCTCGGGCGCCGTGTACGTCTCGTACTTCGGCCAGGCGTTGAACTTGCTCGGGACCTGGCCGTTGTAGCGGATGACGTTCGGCAGGAACACGGCGTTCGTGCGGCCGTGGATCTGCTTGTACGTCGAGCCGACGGTGTGGGACATCGCGTGCACGATCCCGAGGAAGGCGTTGCCGAACGCCATGCCGGCGATCGTCGCGGCGTTGTGCATCGTCTCGCGGGCCTGCGGGTCCTTGTCGTTGACCGACTTCTCGATGTTGCCGAAGATCAGCTTGATGGCCTGGAGCGCCAAACCGTCCGTGAAGTCGTTCGCGTACACCGACACGTACGCCTCGGTCGCGTGCGTGAGGGCGTCCATGCCCGAGTCCGCCGCGACGAAGGACGGCATCTTCTGGGTCAGGTTCGGGTCGATGATCGCCACCGTGGGGGTGAGCGCGTAGTCCGCGAGCGGGTACTTGAAGCCCGTCTCCGGGTCGGCGATGACCGCGAACGGCGTGACCTCGGCACCCGTTCCCGACGTCGTCGGGATGCAGACGAGCTTGGCCAGCTCGCCGAGCGTGGGGAACTTGAACGCGCGCTTGCGCACGTCGAAGAACTTCTCCCGCAGGTCGGCGAAGTCGATCTCCGGGTGCTCGTAGAGCAGCCACATCACCTTCGCGGCGTCCATGGGAGAGCCACCGCCGAGCGCGATGATCGTGTCGGGCTTGAACTCCCGCATGATCGCAGCGCCCCTGTGCACGGTGCCGACGCTCGGCTCGGGCTCGACGTCGTCGAAACCTGGATCATGACGTCGTTCGAGCGCCGGCTGAGCACGTCGAGGATCTGGTCCACGAAGCCGATCCGGGTCATCGTGTGGTCGGTCACGATCGTGACCCGGCTGATCCCCTTCATGTCCTTGAGGTAGCGGATCGCGTTCGGCTCGAAGTAGGTCTTGGCCGGGACCTTGAACCACTGCAGGTTGTTCGTCCGGCGGCCGATGCGCTTGATGTTCAAGAGGTTCACCGCCGAGACGTTGTTGGACACCGAGTTCCGGCCGTAGGAGCCGCAGCCCAGGGTGAGCGAGGGGATGAACGCGTTGTAGATGTCACCGATGCCGCCGAGGGAGGTCGGCGAGTTCGCGATGATGCGGACGGCGCTTGCAGCGCTTCCCGTACTCCTCGATGAGTTCCTTGTCCTCGGTGTGGATGGCGGCCGAGTGGCCGAGACCGTTGAACTCGAGCATCGCGACGGCCATGTCGAGGCCCTCGGCGCGCGAGTTGGCCTTGAGCACGGCGAGCACCGGTGCAGAGCTTCTCGCGGGTCAGGGGCTCGTTCGGGCCGACGCCACCGGGGATCTCGGCCAGCAGGATCGAGGTGTCCTCCGGGACGACGAAGCCGGCGTTCTGCGCGATCCAGAACGGGGACTTGCCGACGACGTTGGAGTTGAGCTTGGCGCCGGCGCAGTTCTCGGAGTTGGCCATCGCGCCGAAGATGAACTCCTCGAGCTTCGCCTTCTCCTCGGGCGAGCAGAGGTGCGCGTGCAGGCGCTTGAACTGCTCGAGAGCGGCGTCGTAGATCTCGGCGTCGATGATGGCCGCCTGCTCGGAGGCGCAGACCATGCCGTTGTCGAAGTTCTTGCTCAGCACGATGTCGTTCACCGCGCGCTCGAGCTTGGCGCTCTTCTCGATGTAGGCCGGGACGTTGCCGGCGCCGACGCCGAGGGCGGGCTTGCCGCACGAGTACGCCGCCTTCACCATGGCGTTGCCGCCCGTGGCGAGGATGAGGGCGACACCGGGGTGATTCATCAGGGCGCCCGTCGCCGCGATCGAGGGGTTCTCGACCCACTGCACGCAGTTCTCCGGGGCGCCGGCGGCAACAGCGGCGTCGCGCACGATCTCGGCGGCCTGCCTGGAGCAGTTCTGCGCACTCGGGTGGAAGGCGAAGACGATCGGATTGCGGGTCTTCAACGCGAGCAGAGCCTTGAAGATCGCCGTGGACGTGGGGTTGGTCGTCGGGGTGATGGCGCAGACCACGCCGACGGGCTCCGCGATCTCGGTGATCCCGGTCAGGTCGTCGCGGCTGATGATCCCGACGGTCTTCGTGTACTTCATGGAGTGGGCCACGTGCTCACAGGCGAAGATGTTCTTCGTCGCCTTGTCCTCGAACACGCCGCGGCCGGTCTCGTTCACGGCGGCCAGGGCAAGCTGACCGTGCTGGTTGAGGGCGGCGACCGACGCCTTCTTGACGATCCGGTCGACGTCTTCCTGGGTCAGGCTCTCGTAGTCCAGCAGGGCCTGCTGGGCACGGGCGACGAGGCCGTCGATCTCGTCGACGCCGGCGGGCAGGTCGGGGGATGGGTTCACGTTCGACTCTCCTCGGTGGTGGTCCTTACGTCCTGATCACGTTATGGATCCGTGCGATCTCCAGCCTGAACCAAAGGTCCCGACGACAGGCGGGGTTTCGTGACGCTCGTCACGCGGGCCGCGGCGAGCGGCGCCGACCCGGCAGCCGGTCGGCACACGGGTGCGCGACGGCGGAGGCGGCGAACGCAGATGCCCGCCGTCGCGGGGGCGACGGCGGGCATGAGAAGTGCCCCCGACTGGACTCGAACCAGCGACCTTCTGCTCCGGAGGCAGACGCTCTATCCACTGAGCTACAGGGGCGGGGTGGCTTGCCCTGCGGGCAACGCGCGGCAACCGTCGAGGAGACTACCAGCCGTGGGCGGGTGGCTGTCTTGTGCCGCCCGGCGCACCTGCCCCACGAGCAGGATCTGGAAACTGGACGGATACTGGTGCCGACCGATCATCGATCCGGTGTCGGGGGCATGGCGGAGGCAACGATGACCGAGGTTCCTTCCCAAGAAGGCGCACGCGACACGACGGAGGCAGGCGCTGCCACAGTCGCGCGAGTGGGCGTCGACCCGCTCGCTGTGGTCGGTCTCGTGCTCGGCTTCCTCGTCGGGATCGTCGGAGCCGCCCTGGGCGTGATCGCCCTCCGTCGCGTGAACCGGACCGGCCGGCCCGGCCGCAGCGTGGCCATCGCAGCAATCGTCGTCGGACTGGTCCAGACCGCCCTCGTGGTTGCCTTCCTCGCAGGGGTGTTCGACGGCAGGGGCGGCAGCGGGCAGCCTGGCGAGGTGTCGACCTCGGGCGTCGAGGACGGACTGGGGCCGACCCCAGGTCAGGAGGCCTCGGACGGTGCGACGCCGTCTGACGAAGGGTCCCCATCGGATGGCTCCGACGAGTCTGAGGGGCCACTCGAGTCTGAGGAACCACTCGAGGGTGCCCTCGTGGACTCCACGAATGGATTCACTTCGGATGGGTTGAGCACCAACGCGGATCTCGTCGAGGAGGGCGCAGACGAGGCTTACGACGGCTCGTTCACGAACGGCCGCGACGAGATCACGTTCACTGCCTCTCGGTGGGGCTCGGCGGAGGAGGCGGCCGACTACCTCCAAGCGAAGGCTGCCGAGGTCTTTTCCTCGGGCGAACTGGTCGATCAGGGTCCAGCCGGCGACCCCGTCTCGGGTCAGTACTGGTACTTCGAGTCCGGCGGTGTGGCGACGATCTACTGGACGAACGGCGTGGACGCGCTCGAGGCCAGTGGCCCACCCCTGCAGGTCCAGGAGTTCTACCTCGCCTACCCGCTCTGAGGAAGGACTTCCCGCCTGTGGACCGGCTCCGCCCGTGCCTTCGACGGGCGCCGCTACCCTTGCGCGGTGACTCCCGAGGAACTGTCTCTCGCCGTCCGCGACGCCCTGCGGGCCGCCGTCGCCGCCGGTGACCTCCCGCTCGCCGAGGCCGATCTGCCCGGGCACGTCGCCGTCGAGCGCCCGCGGCAGCGCGAGCACGGCGACTGGTCCACGAATGTCGCGATGCAGCTGGCGAAGAAGGCCGGGATGCCCCCGCGCCGGTTCGCGGAGGTCCTTGCGGGGCGCCTGGCCGAGGCAGCCGGCGTGCGCACTGTCGACGTCGCCGGTCCGGGCTTCCTCAACATCCGGCTCGAGGCCGCCGCGGCCGGCGAGCTCGCCCGCTCGATCGTCTCGGCGGGACCCGCGTACGGGCGGACGGCGGCACTTGCCGGTCAGCGCGTGAACCTCGAGTTCGTCTCGGCGAACCCCACAGGCCCCGTGCACCTCGGCTCGACGCGCTGGGCCGCCGTCGGCGACTCCCTCGCCCGCCTGCTCGAGGTGACGGGCGCCGAGGTGACCCGGGAGTACTACTTCAACGACGCCGGCGGCCAGATCGACCGGTTCGCGCGTTCGCTGCTCGCCCGCGCACGCGGCGAGGCCGCCCCGGAGGACGGCTACGGCGGGGCCTACATCGCCGAGATCGCCGCTGCCGCCATGGCCGACGCGCGGGAGGAGGGTCTCTATCCCCTCGAGCTCCCCGACGCCGAGGCGCAGGAGGTCTTCCGCCGGTTCGGCGTCGCCCGGATGTTCGACGAGATCAAGACGAGCCTGCACGACTTCGGCGTCGACTTCGACGTGTTCTTCCACGAGGACTCGCTCCACGCCTCGGGTGCGATCGGCCACGCCATCGACCGGCTGCGGGCCCTCGGGCGCATCGACGACCGCGACGGTGCGATCTGGCTGCGCACCACGGACTTCGGCGACGACAAGGACCGGGTGATCATCAAGTCCGACGGCGTGCCCGCCTACTTCGCCGGTGACATCGCCTACTACCTGGACAAGCGGGAACGCGGCTCCGACCGCGTGATCATCATGCTGGGCGCCGACCACCACGGGTACATCGGCCGGATGATGGCGATGTGCGCCGCGTTCGGCGACATGCCCGGGGTCAACCTCGAGATCCTCATCGGCCAGCTCGTGAACCTGGTGAAGGACGGGGCGCCGGTCAAGATGTCGAAGCGCGCCGGGACGGTGATCACTCTCGAGGACCTCGTGGAGGCCGTGGGCGTGGACGCCGCGCGCTACACCCTCGCGCGCGCCTCCGTGGACACCACGCTGGAGATCGACCTCGACCTCCTCGTGCGCGCGAGCAACGAGAACCCGGTCTACTACGTCCAGTACGCCCACGCGCGCACGGCGAACGTGGCCCGTAACGCCGCCGAGCACGGCGTGCACCGCGCCGATGCCTTCGACCCTGCGCTCCTCGACCACCCGAGCGAGGCCGTGCTGCTCGGCCGGCTCGGGGAGTTCCCGCGCGTCGTCGCCCAGGCCGCAGAGCTGCGCGAGCCGCACCGCGTGGCCCGCTACCTGGAGTCGCTCGCCGGCTCGTACCACAAGTGGTACGACCAGTGCCGCGTGACCCCGCAGGGCACCGACCCCGTGACCGACGCGCACCGCGCCCGGTTGTGGCTCAACGACGCCACCCGCCAGGTCCTCGCGAACGGGCTCGCGCTGCTCGGCGTGGGTGCCCCCGAGCGGATGTGACGACGGCGATGACCCCCGGCTCGCCCGCACCCGCCGCACCCGGCTCGTCCGTCCTGGGCTCGGCCGTCCTCGGCGCGCCGTGGCCCGCAACCGCCACCCGGATGCCCGACGGCGCCCTGGCGGTGGCCGGGATCGGTGTGCGCGACCTGGCGACCGTCTTCGGCACCCCGTTGTTCGTCCTCGACGAGGCCGACCTGCGCGCGCGGGCCCGGGCCTTCCGCAGGGCGTTCACCGCCGCGTTCGCCGACGTCGGTGGGGGAGCCGACGTCTACTACGCAGGCAAGGCCTTCCTGTGCACCGCCGTCGCCCGCTGGGTGCACGAGGAGGGGCTGTTCGTCGACACGGCCACGGGCGGCGAGCTCGCCGTCGCCCTGCTGGCCGGCGTGCCGGGCGAGGCCATCGGCCTGCACGGCAACAACAAGTCCGACGCGGAGATCGACCGGGCGCTCGCCGTCGGGGTGGGGCGCATCGTCCTCGACTCCCTCGCCGAGGTGGATCGCGTGGCCGACGCCGCCGCCCGCCACGGCGTCGTCGCCCCGGTGATGATCCGGGTGACCACCGGCGTGCACGCGCACACCCACGAGTTCATCTCGACGGCGCACGAGGACCAGAAGTTCGGGTTGTCGCTCGCCGGCGGCCAGGCCGCCGAGGCGATCCGGCGGGTGCTCGCCCGGCCGGAGCTGGAGCTCCTCGGCCTGCACTCGCACATCGGCAGCCAGATCATGGACGTCGGGGGGTTCGAGGCGGCCGCGCGCCTCCTCCTCGAGCTGCGCGCCGAGGTGGGCCGGCGGACCGGCTACCTCATGCCCGAGCTGGACCTCGGTGGGGGCTACGGCATCGCCTACACGGGATCCGAGCTGGTGCCCGCGGTCGAGTCGCTCGCGTTCGGCCTCGCCGACGTCGTACGGCGGGCGTGCGAGGAGCTGCGCACGCCCGCGCCGCGGATCTCGATCGAGCCCGGCCGGGCGATCGTCGGCCCGTCCACCGTCACGCTGTACGAGGTGGGCACGGTCAAGACCGTGGAGACGGGGGAGTCCGGGCCGCGCACGTACGTCTCCGTCGACGGCGGCATGAGCGACAACATCCGCACCGCCCTGTACGGGGCCGAGTACACGGCGGCGCTCGCGAACAGGGCCTCCGACGCGGTGCCGGTCCGCTCGCGCGTGGTCGGCAAGCACTGCGAGAGCGGCGACGTCGTGGTGCGCGACGTCGACCTGCCGGGCGACGTCCGGGCCGGCGACCTGCTCGCCGTGCCCGCGACGGGTGCCTACGGCCGGTCGATGGCGAGCAACTACAACATGGTCCCGCGCCCCGGCGTCGTGGCCGTGCGCGACGGCGCCGCCCGGGTGCTCGTGCGCCGCGAGACGATCGAGGACCTCCTCGCGCTCGACGTCGGGCTGTCGGAGCCCGTCCCCGTCTCACTCCGCGGCGCCGAGCCGGGTGACGCGGCGTCCGCCGGCTCCGGTGCCGCCTATCCTGGGCACGCCCAACCGACCCCCGACGATCTCCCGAGGTAGTGAGCGTGGCGAACCCCACTCCCCCCGCGCCGTGCGCGTCGCCCTCCTGGGGTGCGGCGTCGTCGGCTCCCAGGTGGCACGGCTCCTGCTGGAGCAGAAGGACGACCTCGCCGCCCGGGTCGGCGCGCTCCGGTCGAGCTCGTCGGCATCGCCGTGCGCTCGTTCGCGGATCCGCGCGGCTACGAGGTCGACCCGGCCCTGCTCACCGAGGACGCCGCCGAGCTCGTGACCCGGGCCGACATCGTGGTCGAGCTGATCGGCGGGATCGAGCCGGCCCGCACGTTCCAGCTCGAGCGCGATCGCGCACGGCGCGAGCATCGTGACGGCGAACAAGGCCCTGCTGGCGGCCCACGGGCCCGAGATCTACGCCGCAGCCGACGCCGCGGGCGTCGACCTCTACTTCGAGGCCGCCGTCGCGGGCGCGATCCCGCTGGTCCGGCCCGTGCGCGAGTCCCTGGCGGGCGACCGCGTCCTGCGCATCCTCGGGATCGTCAACGGGACGACGAACTACATCCTCGACCAGATGACCACCAAGGGCCTCGACTTCGACATCCGTCCTGCGCCAGGCCCAGGAGCTCGGCTACGCCGAGGCCGACCCGAGCGGCGGACGTCGAGGGCTACGACGCCGCGAACAAGGCCGCGATCCTCGCGTCGCTCGCCTTCCACACGCGGGTGCGGCCTCGGCCGACGTCCACCGCGAGGGCATCACGGGCATCACCGCCGACGACGTGCGCTGGGCCGCGCAGACCGGGCACGTCATCAAGCTGCTCGCCATCGCCGAGCGGGTCACCGACGCGGGGGGCGAGTGCGATCTCGGCGCGTGTCCACCCCGCGCTCGTCCCGCTGGCCCACCCGCTCGCGAACGTGCACGGCGCGTTCAACGCGGTGTTCGTCGAGACGGAGGCCGCGGGACCCCTCATGTTCTACGGTCAGGGCGCCGGGCGGCGTCGCCGACCGCGTCGGCCGTGCTGGGCGACGTCGTCTCCGTGGCGCGGCACCGCGTGCTCGGCGGCAAGGCGCCGCGGAGTCCAGCTACGCCGACCTGCCCGTCCTCCCCGCGGAGCGCCGACGCGGACGCGCTTCCAGATGCGCCTCGAGGTCGCGGACCAGCCCGGGGTGCTCGCGAAGGTCGCGCGCGCTCTTCGCGCAGCACGACGTCTCGATCGAGGCCGTCCGGCAGCCGCCCGAGGCCGGCCGACGGCGCCGCCGCAGCTCATCATCGCGACGCACGAGGCGACCGAGGCGGCCCTCGAGGCGACCGTCGAGACCGTCGGCGCTCTGCGACGTGGTCATCGCCGTGCTGCTCCGTCCTGCGGATCGAGGGAGCGTAGTGGCGCAGCATGTGGCGCGGGGTGATCCGCGAGTACATGGAGTACCTGCCGTTCGACGAGGGCGACCCGATCGTCACCCTCGGTGAGGGCGGCACGCCGCTGGTGTCCGCCGACGCCATCTCGCCGCGCGCATCGGCGCCGACGTCTACCTCAAGGTCGAGGGCGCGAACCCCACCGGGTCGCTTCAAGGACCGGGGCATGACGATCGCGATCTCCAAGGTCGGTCGCGCGCGGGCTCCGACCACGGTCGTGTGCGCCTCGACCGGCAACACCTCCGCCTCCGCCGCCGCCTACGCCGCGAAGGCGCGGGCTCCGGGCTGCGCCGTCGTCCTCCCCGACGGGCAAGATCGCGGCCGGCAAGCTGGCCCAGGCGATCGTCCACGGCGCGTGCTCGCTCGCCGTGGACGGCAACTTCGACGACTGCCTCGCATCGTGCGCGAGCTCGCCGACGTCCTACCCCGTGTAGCTCGTCAACTCCGTCAACCCGTTCCGCCTCCAGGGCCAGAAGACGGCGGCCTTCGAGATCGTCGACGAGCTCGGTGACGCGCCCGACATCCACGTGCTCCCCGTCGGCAACGCCGGCAACATCACGCGCGTACTGGATGGGCTATCCGCGAGTACGCCGAGCCGGGGCCGCGACCCGCACCCCGCGCATGTGGGGCGTGCAGGCCGAGGGCGCCGCGCCGTTCGTCAAGGGCGAGCCGATCAAGAACCCCGAGACCGTCGCGACCGCCATCCGCATCGGCAACCCCGCGTCGTGGGACCTCGCCGTCGCCGCGCGCGACGAGTCCGGCGGCTGGATCGCGCCGTCACCGACGCGCAGATCCTGGCCGCGCAGGCGCTGATCGCCGCGCGAGGTCGGGGTGTTCGTCGAGCCGGCGTCCGCCGCGTCGCGTCGCCGGCCTGCTCGCCGGCGGCCGAGGCGGGCGAGGTGCCCGACGGGCGCCCGCATCATCTGCACCGTCACCGGCAACGGGCTCAAGGACACGGAGACGGCGCTCGGCGACCGCCCGCTCGAGCCCGCCGTGATCGGCGTGGACATCGCCGACGCGGCGCGGGCGCTCGGACTGGCCTAGCGCGCTTCGGCGGCGGGTAGGGGCAACGGCGTGAACATCGTGCGCGACGCGTCCGGGTCACGTGCCCGCGACCAGCGCCAACCTCGGGCCCGGCGTTCGACGCGATGGGCCTCGCGCTCGGCCTGCGCGACACGATCGAGGTCGAGCCTCTCGCCGGCCCGACGTCGGGTCGAGGTGGACCGGGAGAGGGCGCGGGCGTCGCTGCCCACCGGTACGACCACCTGTTCGTCCGGGCGTTCCGCGCGGCGTCTCGGACCATGTTCGGGGCGCCGCAGAGCCGGGCTCCACCTGCGCTGTCACAACCGGATCCCGCACGGGCAGGGGCTCGGGTCCTCGGCGGCCGCCGTCGTCGCGGGGCTCGCTCGCGGCCCGGGGGCTCGTCTCGGAAGCCCGAGGCGCTCGAGCGTCGACGGCGTCCTCGGCCTCGCCACGCGGTTCGAGGGACACCCCGACAACGCCGCCCCGGCGCTCCTCGGCGGCGCGACGATCGCGTGGCTCGAGGGCTCCGATGTCGCCCACGCGGTGCGGATCGACCGTGGCCGACTCGCTCGAGACGGCCGTGCTCGTCCCGGAGGCGCGGCTCGCGACGTCGACCGCGCGCGCCGTGCTGCCGCCGCGGGTGCCGCACGAGGACGCCGCCTTCAACGCGTGGCGCGCCGCGCTCCTCGTCCACGGCGCTCGCCGGCCGTCCGGACCTGCTCCTCGCCGCGACCGAGGACCGCCTCCACCAGGCGTACCGTGCCGATGTCATGCGGCCGAGCCTCGAGCTCATGGCCGCCCTGCGCGCCGAGGGCGTGCCCGCGGTGATCTCCGGGGCCGGCCCGAGCGTGCTCGCCCTGTCCGGCCTGCCGCAGGGCGCGGAGGAACGCCTGGCGCCGGCCGGATGGCGCGTGCTTCGACCCGGGGTGGCCCGATCGGGTGCGACGGTGCGGCAGCCGTAGGCCGGCGCAACCCCGCACAGCGCTCGACCTCAGCGAAGGACGGGGTCAGCGAAGACGGGTGGGGGCGGGAGCACCTCGCTGCGCCCTCTGTGCGCGGTGCTATGCTCCTGTCTGAGCACCCGCCCGGACAGCGTTCGGCTCGTCCAAGACGAGTCCGTCCTGCGGCGGTGCACATGCCCCGAAGCCACCTCGCACGGATGTGCGTGCGGGCTTCGAGCGGCCTCGTTGATCCGCAACCACCGGATCTCACCACGGGTTCCTCGACGCGCTGTCGCACCGGGGGAGCCTCGCCGAGGGGAAAGGAACCTCGTGACCGAATCCATCGACGCCGCTCCGAGCGTCGACGCAGCAAGCCGGGGCGGCTCGCTGAGCACCATGCGGCTCACCGAGCTGCAGGCGCTCGCCAGCCAGATGGGCCTCAAGGGCACCGGCAAGATGCGCAAGAGCGACCTCGTCTCCGCCATCCAGGACGTCGGCGGTGGCGGCGGGTCGCGCGAGGGTGCTCCCGCGCGCAGCGGCGGCGCCCCCGCGCGCGCCCCGCGGCGGGCGACCGCGCCCCAGCATGCCGTGACAGCGCCCGGCGAGGGCGGCGGCCCGACCGTGGCATCCGCCCCGTCCGGCGAGGCCCCCAGCGGTGAGCCGAGCCGTGACCAGGGCCGTGAGCAGGGAGGCGACCAGGGCCGTGAGCAGGGCCGTGACCAGGGAGGCGACCAGGTCCGGGCGATCGAGATCAAGCTCCCGGAGCGTCGCGCCGAGGGCGGTTCTGAGCCTCAGGGCGAACGCGCGGCTCGCGCGGTCGAGGCCGTCGTCACCGTGACCGCGCCGCGCGGCCAGCAGCGGGAGGGCGGCCAGCAGCGTGAGGGTGCCCCGCAGCGTGAAGGCGCTCAGCAGCGTGAAGGCGCTCAGCAGCGCGAGGGCGGCCCGCAGCGTGAGGGTGCCCAGCAGCGCGACTTCGATCAGGACGAGAACGGCCCGCGGGGCCGTCGCCGCAGCCGCGACCGCTACCGAGACCGGGACCGCAAGCGCCGTGGCCGTCCCGTCGGCGGGCCCGAGACCGGCGGCTTCGAGGACGTCGAGGTGGCCGACGACGACGTGCTGATCCCGGTGGCCGGGATCCTCGACGTCCTCGACAGCTACGCGTTCGTGCGCACGAGCGGGTACCTGCCCGGATCGAACGACGTGTACGTCTCCCTCGGGCAGGTGAAGAAGTACGGGCTCCGGCGCGGGGACGCGGTCGCGGGGGCCGTCCGGCAGACCCGTGAGGGCGAGCAGGCGAACCAGAGGCAGAAGTTCAACGCGCTCGTGCGGCTCGACTCGGTGAACGGCGGGAGCGTGGAGGCCGCGCGGAACCGGCCGGAGTTCACCAAGCTCACGCCGCTCTACCCGCAGCAGCGGCTCCGGCTGGAGAGCGAGCCCCAGAAGGTCACGCCGCGGGTCATCGACCTCATCGCACCGATCGGCAAGGGCCAGCGCGGGCTGATCGTCTCCCCGCCCAAGGCCGGCAAGACGATCATCATGCAGCAGATCGCGAACGCGATCACCCGCAACAACCCCGAGGTCCACCTCATGGTCGTGCTCGTCGACGAGCGCCCCGAGGAAGTCACGGACATGGAGCGGACCGTGCACGGCGAGGTCATCGCCTCGACGTTCGACCGGCCCGCCTCGGACCACACCATCGTCGCGGAGCTCGCCATCGAGCGGGCCAAGCGCCTCGTCGAGCTGGGGCGCGACGTCGTCGTCCTCCTCGACTCCATCACCCGGCTCGGGCGCGCGTACAACCTCGCGGCGCCGGCCTCCGGGCGCATCCTCTCCGGCGGTGTCGACGCCTCCGCGCTCTACCCGCCCAAGAAGTTCTTCGGTGCGGCGCGCAACATCGAGAACGGCGGATCGCTCACCATCCTCGCCTCCGCGCTCGTGGAGACCGGGTCGAAGATGGACGAGGTCATCTTCGAGGAGTTCAAGGGCACCGGGAACATGGAGCTGCGGCTCTCCCGCTCGCTCGCCGACAAGCGGATCTTCCCTGCGGTCGACGTCAACGCCTCGGGCACCCGGCGCGAGGAGATCCTCATCGCGCCGGACGAGCTGAAGATCATCTGGAAGCTCCGGCGCGTCATGAGCGCGCTCGACCAGCAGCAGGCGATCGAGCTCCTCCTCGGCAAGCTCAAGGAGACGTCCTCGAACGCGGAGTTCCTGATGACCGTCCAGAAGACGACGCCGGGCGGGGACAACTAGGACGACGACGGCGCCGGGGAAGATTCTGAGCCCGGCGACGGTTCTGGCACACTGTGACGCTGGTTCCGGTTCACGACCACCCGATCCGCCCTGCGGTCGACCCGGAGCGAAGACTAGGGAGAAGAGACCTGTGAAGAGCGACGTCCATCCGCACTACGTCCCCACGACGGCAACCTGCACCTGCGGGAACACCTTCGAGACCCGCAGCACCGCCACGTCCGGGCAGATCCACGCCGACGTGTGCAGCGCCTGCCACCCGTTCTACACGGGCAAGCAGAAGATCCTCGACACGGGTGGCCGCGTCGCCCGTTTCCAGGCTCGGTACGGCAAGAAGCCGGCCGGCAACTAGCGCCTCGCAGCGCCGGCGTCCTGCCGCGGCAACCCCGCATCGGACGCCGGCGCTGTCGTCTGTCCACGACGACGCGCCCGCGCACCCGCAGGTGCCCGCGCACACGCAGGGAGGGGTCGCATGAGCGGGGAGTTCGCCGCGGTCGAGACCCTTCTCGCCGAGCACCGTGAGATCGAGGGAGCGCTGTCGGACCCGGCGGTCCACGCGGACGCGGCCCGGGCGCGCACCCTGGGCCGGCGGTACGCCGAGCTCGGGTCGGTGGTTGCCGCGTACCGGGCGTGGCGCTCCGCCGCCGAGGACGTCGAGGCGGCCGAGGAGCTCGCCGGGGCCGATGCCGCCGCCGCCGCGGAGATGGCCGACGAGCTCGAGCAGTTCCGTGCAGCTGAGGACGCGGCGCGCGAGCACCTGCGCCGCGTGCTCATCCCGCGCGACCCCGACGACGCGCGCGACGTGATCCTGGAGATCAAGGCGGGGGAGGGCGGCGAGGAGTCGGCGCTCTTCGCCGGCGACCTGCTGCGCATGTACCTGCGCTACGCCGAGCGGCAGGGCTGGTCCGCGCAGGTGCTGGATGCCACGGAGTCCGACCTCGGCGGCTACAAGGACGTCTCGGTCGCCATCAAGCGCCGGGGCTCGGGCGGCGCCGACCCCGGTGCCGGCGTGTGGGCCCACCTGAAGTACGAGGGCGGCGTCCACCGCGTGCAGCGCGTCCCGGTCACCGAGTCGCAGGGCCGCATCCACACCTCCGCGGCCGGCGTGCTGGTCTTCCCCGAGGTCGAGGACGCCGGCGAGGTCGAGATCGACCCGAACGACCTGCGCATCGACGTCTTCCGCTCGTCCGGCCCCGGCGGGCAGTCCGTCAACACGACCGACTCCGCGGTGCGCATCACCCACCTGCCCACCGGCATCGTCGTCTCGTGCCAGAACGAGAAGTCCCAGCTGCAGAACAAGGAACAGGCCCTGCGGATCCTGCGCGCCCGCCTGCTCGCGGCGCGGCAGGAGGCGGCGGAGGCCGCGGCCTCCGACATGCGCCGGTCCCAGGTCCGCACGGTCGACCGCTCCGAGCGGATCCGCACCTACAACTTCCCCGAGAACCGCATCGCCGACCACCGCACCGGCTACAAGGCCTACAACCTCGACGCCGTCCTGGGGGGCGACCTCGGCCCCGTGGTCGCCTCCGCGATCGAGATGGACGCGGCAGCGCGGCTCGCAGCCGCCGGCGACCGCCGGTGACCGCCGGCGGCCTGCGGTGACCGCCTCACCTCCTCCTGGAGAACACGCCGTCGGCGGTCCCCTCCGGCCCGAATTGCCGACCGACCACATGGTCGAAGGCGACGGGCGTGGCGTGGACCGGGTCGTGAGCATGCGCTCCGCCGTCGACGGCGCCGCCCGCGTGCTCGCGGAGGCCGGCGTCGCCTCGCCCCGGGTCGACGCCCTCGCGCTCGCCGCGCACGCGCTCGGCGTCGACTCCCTCGTCCTGGCCGTCGCCCCGCCCGCCGACGCCGCGTTCCTCACGCGGTACGCCGCCTTGGTGGAGCGACGACGGCGCCGCGAGCCGTTGCAGCACATCGTCGGCCGGATGGCGTTCCGGCACCTGCGGCTGCTCTCCGCACCCGGGACGTTCGTCGTCCGACCCGAGACCGAGGTCGTCGCCGGCGTGGCGATCGAGGAGGCGGCGCGGCTCGTCGCCAAGGGTGGGGAACCCGTCGTCGTCGACCTCTGCACGGGCTCCGGCGCGATCGCCCTGGCCGTGGCGACCGAGGTGCCGGCGGCGTGGGTGCACGCGGTCGAGCTGTCGGAACGCGCCGTCGGGACGGCCCGCTCGAACGTGGCCGCGGCCGGGCCCCTCGCCCACCCGCTCGACCTGCGCCGAGGCGACGCCGCCACCGCGTTCGCCGACCTGGCCGGCGCCGTCGACGTCGTCGTCTCCAACCCCCCGTACATCCCGCCCGACGCCGTCCCGCAGGACCCGGAGGTCCGGGACCACGACCCGGACCTGGCCCTCTACGGAGGTGGCGCGGACGGGCTCGACGTCCCCCGCGCCGTCGTCGCCACCGCCGCGCGCCTACTGCGCCCGGGTGGACTGCTCGTCATGGAGCACGCCGAGGTCCAGGCCGCGGCCGTGCGCGACGCGGTCGCCGCGACGGGGGCCTTCGGGCCGGCGACGACGAGCGTCGACCTGACCGGGCGCGACCGGATGGTGACGGCGCGCCGGCTGGGCTGAGGCGGAGCGCTCTCCGGCCGCAGACCCCGGCGGGCGCGGCCGTCGCGGCTCAGCGCCGGGCGGGCAGCACGAGCACGCGCTCGTCCTCGCGCGGGACGACCGTGAGCCAGCCGAGCTCGGCGCGCATCCGCGCCGCGAGCGACTCGGACGCCTCGGGTTCCCCGTGCACCACGTAGGCCGCCCTCGGCGTCCCCTCCGCGGTGCCCAACCACGCGACGAGCTCGTCGGCGTCGGCGTGCACGGACAGCCAGCGCACCTGGGCGACCTCCGCCCGGACGGGGACGTACTCCCCGTAGCACTTGACGGTCGGCGCACCCTCGAGGAGGTCGGCGCCCCGGGTGCCGGGGGCCTGATATCCGACGAGGAGGACGAGGTTGCGCTCGTCCGGGAGCATCGCGGCGAGATGGTGCACCACCCGCCCGCCGCTGGCCATGCCCGAGGCGGAGACGACGATGCTGGGTTGCCTCGGGTGGGTGGCCTCCATGGACTCCTCCGCGGTCACGAGCTCCCGCAGGGTGGGCGGGTAGAGGCGCTGGACGTCCCGCACGCCCTCGACGACGTCCTCCCCGCCGGTCGCCAGGGCCCGCCGGTAGACCTCGAGCGCTCGGAGGGCCATCGGGCTGTCGACGAGCACCGGAACGCTCGGCAGTGCGCCCGAGGCCATGAGGGCGCCCAGCTCCACCAGCAGCAGCTCCGTGCGGTCGATCGCGAACGCGGGGATGAGCACGGTGCCGCCCCGCTCCAGCGCCCCCCGGATGAGGGCGGCGAGGCGGGCCGGGTCGCGCGGCGGGTGGACGCGGTTGCCGTAGGTGGACTCGACGACCACCACGTCCGCCCGCCCGAGCGGTGCGGGCGGCACGAGGAGCGGATGCCGTCCTCTGCCCAGGTCGCCGCTGAAGACCACGGTCGCCGCGCCGTCGTCCACGCGCACGAACGCGGAGCCGAGGATGTGGCCGGCGGGATCGAAGCGCGCCCTGAGCGACCCCGCGACCGGGGTCCATTCCCCGAACGGGACCGGCTCGATGAGGGGCAGGAGGCCCTCGACGTCCTCGGTCTCGTACAGGGCCTTCGGCGGGCGGTGCCGCGACGTGCCGTGCTCGCGTGCGTACCGCGCGTCCTCCTCCTGCAGCTTTGCGGAGTCGCGCAGGACGATCTCGGCGAGAGCCCGGGTGCTCGCGGTGCACAGCACGCGGCCGCGGAAGCCCTTGCGGTACAGGGCAGGCAGGTAGCCGCAGTGGTCGAGATGGGCGTGGGTGAGCAGCACGGCGTCGATCTCGGCGGCGGGCACCGGGAACGCCTCCCAGTTCCGACGCCGCAGCTCGCGACGGCCCTGGAACAGCCCGCAATCGACGAGTACCTGCGTGCCGCCGGACTCCAGCAGGAACTTGCTGCCCGTCACGGTCTCGGCCCCGCCGAGGAACGTCAGGGCTGCCGGGAGGGGCGGACGTGGCCGGGTCTGGTGGGTCATGCCCCAAGCCTCGCCCCGGTGTCCGCCCGGTGCAGCCGATCCGCGCGTCGAGGAGTCCGGGATTCGCCGGTCGGCGCTCAGCCGGCCGCGCTCAGCCGGCCGCGCGGCGGAAGGCCGCGTACCCGAGCGCCACGCCGACGACGTCGGCCAGGACGTCCCAGGGATCACCGGAGCGCTCGGGCAGGACAACCGCCTGGACCAGCTCGCTCAGGACGGCGTGGGCCAGGACGACGGGGACGAACCAGCGAGCCCGCAGGCCGGCGCGCAGCCCGGTGACGGTGAGGGCCGCGAAGACGGCGACGTGGACCACCTTGTCCAGGCCGGGGACGCCGCCGCCGGGCACGTCGGGGCTCGGCGCGAAAAGGACGACCAGATTGACGGCGATCGCCACGGCGAAGGCCGCCCACCTGCGCACGGAGGGGCCACGGACGGACGGGGCGGGCGGGTTCGGGCTCACGGTGTGGGCGAGCATGTCACGTGTGCGGGCCCCGCTCGTGACACACTCGCCCGCGTGAGCCTGTTCGACTGCCGTGACCCCGAGACGAGCGGGCCAGGGATCGACGCGGCGGCGGGCGCGATCTCCCGCGGCGAGCTCGTCGTCCTGCCCACCGACACGGTCTACGGGGTGGGCGCGGACGCGTTCGACCCGGCCGCGGTGGTGCGCCTCCTCGCGGCCAAGGGGCGTGGGCGGCAGATGCCCCCGCCCGTCCTGATCCCCGACGTGCGCACCCTCGACGGGCTCGCGACCGACGTGCCCGACGCCGTCCGCGACCTCGTCGCAGCCTTCTGGCCGGGTGGCCTCACCGTGATCTGCCGGGCCCAGCCCTCGCTCGCGTGGGACCTCGGTGAGACGCGGGGGACGGTCGCCCTCCGGATCCCCGACTCCCGGTGCGCGCTCGCCCTCCTGAGGCGCACCGGCCCGCTCGCCGTGACGAGCGCCAACCTCACGGGGCAGCCGGCCGCCCTCACGGTGACCGAGGCCGCGGTCCAGCTCGGCCCGGCCGTGGCGGTCTACCTCGACGGCGGGCCCGTGCCGGGAGGGACGGCGTCGACCATCGTCGACGCCACGAGCGGGGTCCTGCGCGTGGTCCGCGAGGGTGCGATCGGCCTCGACGAGCTGCGACACGTGGTCCCCGGCCTCCTCGATGTGCGGGGCGAGGCGCCTGCGTGAGGGCTTACCTGCTCGTCATGCTGATCGCCACCGCGGTCACCTTCCTGGCCACCCCGCTCGCCCGTGAGCTTGCGCGGGTCGCGGGGGCGACGACGCCGGTCCGTGAGCGTGACGTGCACACCGTCCCCACGCCGCGCCTCGGCGGGGTGGCGATGTGGGCGGGGCTCGTCGTCGCCATGACGTTCGCCGCGCAGATGCCGTTCCTCTCGGGCGTGTTCGCCCAACCGCGGCAGGCTCTCGGGATCGTGGCCGGCGCGACGCTGGTCTGCCTGCTGGGCGTGGCCGACGACATCTGGGACCTCGACTGGATGACGAAGCTCGCAGGTCAGGTGCTGGCCGCGGGCGTGATGGCCTGGAGCGGGGTCCAGCTCATCTCGTTCCCGCTGTTCGGCCTCACCATCGGCTCGAGCCGGCTGTCCCTGGTGGCGACGATCGTCGTCGTCGTCGTGTGCATCAACGCCGTGAACTTCGTCGACGGGCTCGACGGCCTGGCCGCCGGCCTCATCGCCATCGGCGGGCTGGGCTTCTTCGCGTACACGTACCTGCTCACCCGCGACGCCAGCCCGGGGGACTACTCCAACCTGGCCACCCTGGTGACGGCCGTGCTCGTGGGCATGTGCCTGGGATTCCTCCCGCACAACTTCTTCCCCGCCCGGATCTTCATGGGCGACTCCGGGGCGATGCTCCTCGGCCTCACGGTCGCGGCGGCGGCGATCGTGGTCACGGGTCAGGTGGGGCTGGGCGAGCAGACCCGACGGGAGGCCTTCCCGGCCTTCCTGCCGATCGTCCTGCCGATCGCCGTCCTCCTGCTCCCGCTCCTCGACATGACGCTGGCCGTGCTCCGCCGGGTGAAGGCAGGCAAGTCGCCGTTCCATCCCGACCGGCTGCACATGCACCACCGGCTCCTCGGCCTCGGGCACTCGCACCGGCGCGCCGTGCTGATCATGTACATGTGGACGGCGGTGTTCGCCTTCGGGGCCGCCGCGCTGGCCGTCTTCTCCACGACCGCGGTGCTCGTCGGGGTCGGGCTGGGGATGCTGCTCGCCGCTCTCGTCACGGTGCGCTGGCGGCGTCCCGAGGCCCCGGCGATTCCCGAGTCCCCGGCGATCCCCGAGTCCCCGGCGATCCCCGAGTCCCCGGCGATCCCCGAGCGGGACGTCCTCGACACCAAGGAGACCTCTCGATGACCGTCCGACCCCCCGACGGCGCCGTGGACCCGATGCGCCGGATCTTCGAGCGCGTGCTGCGCGAGCTGCTGATCGCGACCGCCGTCATCGCGCTGCTCGGCGTGGGGATCGGATATCTCGTGGCCGGGACGGAAGGGCTCTACGGAGCCCTGCTCGGCGTCGTCGTCGCTCTCGTCTTCTGCGGGACCACGGCGCTCAGCATGCTCGTCGCGCTCCACCGGCCCCTCGCGGTGCTCGCCGGGGTGATCCTGGGGGCCTGGCTCGTGAAGATGATCGTCGTCGTCGTGCTGCTCGCGGTCATCCAGGACCTGACGTTCTACGACAAGTACGTCTTCGCCGGGGTGCTGTTCGCGGTGGTGCTGACCTCGATGGCGATCGACGTGCGCGCCGTCGTCACCGCACGCATCCCGAATGCGGGACCGGCCTAGGACGAAGGTCCGAGTGCGTTAGGCTCACCCCGTCTTCCCACGTGGCGGCCCGACGAGGCGTCGCCCTCCTCTGTCCAACCTGTGTCCCGAGCACCTGACCCCGGGGGTGAAACACTGTCCACGCTCCCGATGATTCTTGCGGCCGCGTCCGAGGGTGAGGAGAGCGGCGGGTTCCATGTCCCGACCATCTCGGAGTTCTTCCCGCCCGCGATCTTCGGCGAAGGGACGTTCTACGAGTTCAACAGGATCATGTTCGTCCGCCTCGTGATGACGGCGGTGCTGATCCTGCTGTTCTCGCTGGCCACCCGGAAGGCGAAGCTCGTCCCCGGCCGTGCGCAGAACCTGGCCGAGATGGCCCTGGAGTTCGTTCGGGTGCAGATCGGGGAGCAGATCCTCGGGCACAACGCGCAAGCCGCTACGCCACGATGCTCAGCGTCATCTTCTTCGGCGTGTTCGCCATGAACATCGCCGGCATCATCCCTCTGCTCAACATCGCGGGCACGTCCGTGATCGGGCTTCCGCTGATGTTCGCACTGTGGGTCTACGTGCACCTACCTCGTACGCCGGCGTGGCCAAGCACGGCGTCGGCGGCTACCTCAAGGCGAGCCTGTTCCCGCCGGGCGTGCCCTGGTACATGTACGTGCTGATCACGCCGATCGAGTTCCTCCAGGTCTTCATCTTCCGCCCCGTCACCCTGGCGCTCCGGCTGCTCGCGAACATGATGGCCGGGCACCTGATGCTCGTCCTGTGCTTCTCCGCGACGTCGTTCCTCCTGCTCGAGGGCGGCGGTGCGATCAAGCTGACCGCCGGCCTGACGTTCGTCGCCGGTTTCGGCGTCACCCTCTTCGAGATCCTCGTCGCCGTTCTGCAGGCCTACATCTTCACCCTGCTGACGGCGGTCTACCTGAACATGGCGCTGGAGGAGGAGCACTAGCCCCTCGCCTGCGCTGCACCGAACGCACCACAACCCCCACGCGACGCCTCCACCGGGCGCCCAACGGAAGGAAACTGGCAGTGGACTCCACCAACCTCGCCGAGCTCACCGGCAACATCGCGACCGTCGGCTACGGTCTCGGCACGCTCGGCCCGGGCATCGGCCTGGGCATCCTGATCGGCAAGACGGTCGAGGGCATGGCTCGTCAGCCCGAGGTCGCGAACCGACTGTTCACCACCATGTTCATCGGTGTCGCGTTCGTCGAGGTGCTGGCCCTCCTCGGCCTGGTGACCGGGTTCCTCTTCACATGAGCCCGCTGCTCGCTGCGAGCATCGCGGGCTTCGAGGTTCTCGCGGCCGAGGAGGCCAACCAGAACCCGTTCCTCCCTGCGGGCTACGACATCTTCTGGTCGACCGTCTGCATCGTCATCATCGGGTTCTACTTCTACAAGAAGTTGCTGCCCGGCCTGACGAAGGTGCTCGACGAGCGGACGGCGAAGATCGAGGGCGGCATCGCGCGGGCCGAAGAGGTCCAGGCGGCTGCGGACGCGGCGCTCGAAGAGCACAAGCGCGAGCTGGCCGACGCGCGCCAGGAGGCCGCCCGGATCCGTGACGACGCCCAGGTCGAGGGGGTCCAGATCGTCGCGGACTCCCGGGCGCGGGCCCAGGACGAGGCGAACCGGATCGTCGAGAACGCCAAGCGTCAGATCGAGGCGGAGCGTCAGCACGCCATCGTCTCGCTGCGCACAGAGGTCGGGTCTCTCGCCACCGAGCTCGCCTCGCGGATCGTGGGCGAGTCCCTGCTCGACGACGCCCGGCGCTCGCGGGTGATCGACCGCTTCCTCGATGAGCTCGACGCCGACGTGTCGTCCTCCGCAGGCAACCGGGAGCGGTGATGCGGGCGACCAGCAAGGCATCCTTCGAGGCGGCAGCCGAGCTCTGGGAGCCGGTCCTCGCCACTGCCGGTGAGCGGGCCCGGGTCTACGGCGAGCAGCTGTACGCGCTGTCCGACCTGCTCTCGGGCTCGTCCCCGTTGCGGCGCTCGCTGAGCGACCCGTCGCGGACCGGTGACGACAAGGCCGCGCTGGTCGACCAGTTGTTCCGGGGCAAGGTCGAAGGCCCGGTCCTCGACCTCGTGGAAGGACTCGTACGGGCGCGCTGGTCGAGCCCCGAGAACTTGGCTCACGCCCTCGAGGTCTTCGCGGTCGACTCGGTGCTCGCGGCGGCGCAGGCCCAGGGGCGGCTCGAGACGGTCGAGGACGAGCTCTTCCGGATCGACCGGCTCCTCGCCTCGGAGCGCGAGCTGCGGCTCGCGCTCTCGGACAACGACGCGCCGATCGCCCAGCGCGTCGCCCTGGTGAAGGCCCTCTTCGGAGGGCGGGTCTCTCCGGAGACCGAGATGCTCGTCGAGCGGTCGACGGCCACGTTGCAGGCGCGCAGCATGACGAGTGCGCTCAACGCGATCGTCGAGCGGGCGGCGGAGCGCCGCAAACGGCTCGTCGCCACGGTGACGGCCGCCGCGCCCCTGACGGAGGCTCAAGTGCAGCGACTCCAGGCGATCCTGGAGCGCGCGTACGGACGGGCGATCCAGGTCAACGTGGGCGTGGACGAGCGCGTGATCGGCGGTGTCCGGGTCAGGGTCGGCTCCGAGGTGGTCGACGCGACGACGCTCGCCCGGCTCGACGAGGCGCGACGCCGACTGGCGGGCTAGGACTGCAGGTCAGCGCGTACACGGAAGGGCCCGAGGCGGCCCGACGGTGGGCCGCTGGAATACCGGACACACTGGACAGACGTTTCGATCGCCGGCCGGCGGTCGGAGAGGTGAAGGAACGCGACATGGCTGAGCTGACGATCAGGCCCGACGAGATCCGGGCCGCGCTGGACACCTTCGTGAAGTCCTACGAGCCGGCGACCGCTGCGGCCGAGGAGGTCGGGCGCGTCACGGTCGCCGCCGACGGCATCGCCCAGGTCGAGGGCCTGCCCGGGCGCATGGCGAACGAGCTCCTGCGCTTCGAGGACGGCACGCTCGGCCTCGCGCTGAACCTCGACGTCCGCGAGATCGGCGTCGTCGTCCTCGGCGAGTTCACCGGCATCGAGGAGGGCCAGGAGGTCCACCGCACGGGCGAGGTCCTCTCCGTCGCGGTCGGCGACGGCTACCTCGGCCGCGTCGTCGACCCGCTCGGCACCCCGATCGACGGTCTCGGCGAGATCGCGACCGAGGGGCGGCGCGCCCTCGAGCTGCAGGCGCCCGGCGTCATGCACCGCAAGAGCGTCCACGAGCCGCTGCAGACCGGGCTCAAGGCCATCGACGCGATGATCCCGATCGGCCGCGGCCAGCGTCAGCTCATCATCGGCGACCGCCAGACCGGCAAGACGGCCATCGCGATCGACACGATCATCAACCAGAAGGCCAACTGGGAGACCGGCGACCCGAACAAGCAGGTGCGCTGCATCTACGTCGCGATCGGCCAGAAGGGCTCGACGATCGCCGCGGTGCGCGGCGCGCTCGAGGAGGCCGGCGCCCTGGAGTACACGACGATCGTCGCGTCGCCGGCGTCCGACCCGGCCGGCTTCAAGTACCTCGCCCCGTACACCGGCTCGGCCATCGGCCAGCACTGGATGTACGACGGCAAGCACGTCCTCATCGTCTTCGACGACCTGTCCAAGCAGGCCGAGGCCTACCGCGCCGTCTCGCTGCTGCTCCGCCGCCCGCCGGGGCGCGAGGCGTACCCCGGTGACGTCTTCTACCTGCACTCCCGCCTGCTCGAGCGCTGCGCGAAGCTCTCCGACGACCTCGGCGCCGGCTCGATGACCGGCCTGCCGATCATCGAGACCAAGGCGAACGACGTCTCGGCCTACATCCCGACCAACGTCATCTCGATCACCGACGGCCAGATCTTCCTGCAGTCCGACCTCTTCAACGCCAACCAGCGTCCCGCCGTCGACGTCGGCATCTCGGTGTCGCGCGTCGGTGGCGCCGCGCAGGTCAAGGCCATGAAGAAGGTCTCCGGCACGCTCAAGATCGACCTCGCCCAGTACCGCTCGCTCGAGGCGTTCGCGATGTTCGCCTCCGACCTCGACGCCGCGTCGCGCCAGCAGCTGACCCGCGGTGCGCGCCTGATGGAGCTGCTCAAGCAGCCCCAGTACTCCCCGTACCCGGTCGAGGACCAGGTCGTCTCGATCTGGGCCGGCACCAAGGGCAAGCTCGACGACTGTCGACGTCGTGGACGTCCTGCGGTTCGAGCCGCAGTTGCTCGACCACCTGCGCCGGAACACGTCCGATCCTGACGACGATCGCCGAGACCGGCAAGCTCGCCGACGAGACCGAGGCGGAGCTCGCGACGGCGTCGACGACTTCCTCTCGACCTTCACTGACCCGAAGCGACGGCACGCCGCTCGACGTGGTACGGCGACCGAGGCGGACACCGGCGTCGACGTGGAGCAAGAGCAGATCGTCCGGCAGAAGGAAGGGCTGAGGCGATGGCAGGCAAGCAACGGCGTCTACCGGCAGCGGATCCGGTCGACCCAGTCGCTGAAGAAGATCTTCCGCGCGATGGAGCTGATCGCGGCGTCGCGCATCGGCAAGGCGCGCGACCGCGTCGTCGCGGCCGCGCCGTACGCCCGGACGCTCACGCGGCGCTGTCGCGCGGTCGCCAGCGCACGCCGACGTCGACCACCCCCTGACCACGGACGCGTCCGACACCAACCGGGTCGCCGTGATCTGGTCCTCACGGCGGACCGCGGCATGGCGGGTGCCTACTCGGCGAACGATCCTGCGCGAGTCGGAGCGGCTCCGCGAGAAGCTGCTGGAGGAGGGCAAGGAGCCGGGCAGTCTACGTCACCGGTCGACGCGGGCTCGGCGTACTTCACGTTCCGGCACCGTCCCGTGGCGCGGGCAGCTGGATCGGCGAGCTCGGACGCCCCGTCGGTCGCAGACCGCCGCACGAGATCGCGCGACGTCCTCCTCGACGGCGTCCTCGCGCGCCCGCCGACGACGGCGGGGTCGCCGAGATGTCACATCGTCTACACGCAGTTCCGTCGATGGTGACCCAGACGCCCGCGTCATGCGGATGGTCCCCCTCGAGGTCGTCGAGGGCGTCGAGGTGCCGAGCGCGGAGGAGGCCCTCCCGCTGTACGACTTCGAGCCGTCGCGCACGAGGGGTGCTCGACGCGCTCCTGCCGCGGTACATCGAGGCCGCATCTACGCCGCGCTGCTTCAGTCCGCGGCCTCCGAGCTCGCCGCGCGGCAGCGCGCCATGAACACCGCGACGACGAACGCCGAAGACCTGATCCGGACCTACACCCGGCTGGCCAACACGGCGCGTCAGTCCGAGATCACCCAGGAGATCAGCGAGATCGTCTCCGGCGCCGACGCGCTGGCGTCGGGCGAGAACTCGTCGATGAGAAGGCATCGAGCTGACGAACCAGCGAAGCGCGACAGACGTGACTGCCACCGGCCACGCGCCCCCGCCCACGCCGAGCGTGCGCCGAGCGTCGGCCGCGTCGCCCGCGTGATCGGCCCCGTCGTCGACATCGAGTTCCCGCCGGACGCGATCCCCGAGATCTACAACGCCCTCAAGACCGACGATCGACCTCTCCGGCCAGGGCGAGGGCGATGAGCATGCGACGATGACGCTCGAGGTCGCGCAGCACCTCGGCGACAACCTCGTGCGCGCGATCGCCCTCAAGCCGACCGACGGCCTCGTCCGCGGCGCCGAGGTGCGCGACACGGGCGCGCCGATCTCCGTGCCCGTCGGCGACGTCACCAAGGGCCACGTCTTCAACGTGATCGGCGAGGTGCTCAACGTCGAGCCGGGCGAGAAGATCGAGATCACCGAGCGCTGGCCGATCCACCGCAAGCCGCCGGCCTTCGACCAGCTCGAGTCGAAGACCCAGATGTTCGAGACCGGCATCAAGGTCATCGACCTCCTCACCCCGTACGTCCAGGGCGGCAAGATCGGCCTCTTCGGCGGCGCCGGCGTCGGCAAGACCGTCCTCATCCAGGAGATGATCCAGCGCGTCGCGCAGGACCACGGCGGCGTGTCGGTGTTCGCCGGCGTCGGCGAGCGCACCCGTGAGGGCAACGACCTCATCGACGAGATGGAGGAGGCGGGCGTCTTCGACAAGACGGCGCTCGTCTTCGGCCAGATGGACGAGCCGCCGGGCACGCGTCTGCGCGTCGCCCTGTCGGCCCTGACGATGGCGGAGTACTTCCGCGACGTGCAGAAGCAGGACGTGCTGCTCTTCATCGACAACATCTTCCGCTTCACGCAGGCCGGGCTCCGAGGTGTCGACGCTCCTCGGCCGCATGCCGTCCGCCGTGGGCTACCAGCCGAACCTCGCCGACGAGATGGGCCTGCTCCAGGAGCGGATCACCTCGACGCGCGGTCACTCGATCACGTCGCTGCAGGCGATCTACGTGCCCGCCGACGACTACACCGACCCGGCGCCGGCGACGACGTTCGCGCACCTCGACGCCACCACCGAGCTCTCCCGTGAGATCGCGTCCCGCGGCCTGTACCCGGCCGTCGACCCGCTCTCGTCCTCCTCGCGGATCCTCGACCCGCGCTACGTCGGCCAGGCGCACTACGACACGGCGCACGCGGGTCAAGTCGATCCTCCAGCGCAACAAGGAGCTCCAGGACATCATCGCGATCCTCGGTGTCGACGAGCTGTCCGAGGAGGACAAGATCGTCGTCGCCGCGCGCGCCGGATCCAGCAGTTCCTCTCGCAGAACACGTACATGGCCAAGAAGTTCACGGGCGTCGAAGGCTCGACCGTGCCGCTCGCCGAGACCGTCGAGGCGTTCTCGCGGATCGCCGACGGCGAGTACGACCACGTCGCCGAGCAGGCCTTCTTCAACATCGGCGGCCTCGAGGACCTCGAGCGCAACTGGGCGCGCATCCAGGCCGAGCTGCGCTAGGGCGGGGGAGAGTCGTGGCAGAACTCGAGGTGCACGTCATCGCACCGGACCACAGGCTGTGGCGTGGTCGGGCGACGTTCGTGAGCGCCCCGGCCGCGAACGGCGACATCGGCATCTTTCCCCAGCACGCGCCGTTGCTCGCGCTGCTGCGGCACGGCACCGTCCGGGTCCACCCCGTCGTCGGCGAGACGCTCGAGTTCGCTGCCGAGGGCGGTGTGCTCTCGGTGGACCTCGACGTCGTGACGATCCTGGTCCAGACGGGCCAGGCGGTCCAGGCGGCGCGGTAGGACCACGCCCGGTGCCCGTTGCAGCCTGGATCCTCCTCGGCGCGGCGGTCGCCGGGCTCGCGGCACTGGTCATGCTCGTGACGCGGGTGCGATCGCTCGGGCAACGCGTCGGATCCTTCGAGTGCGGGCTCCGGCGCGAGGGGCGGACCAGGTGGGCCAGCGGGATCGCGAGCTACGGCTTCGACCGGCTCGACTGGTACCGGGTGCTCTCGTTCGCCCCGCGTCCCGCGCGGTCGTGGCCACGGTCCGGCTTCGAGCTGACCGGCCGGGCGTCCCGCCTGTCCGGCGGGCGCCGGACATCGATCACGGAGCTGCGCTGCCGGTCCGGCGACGAGGAGTTCTTCCTGGCGATGTCGGAGCAGGCGTATGCGGGCCTGACGTCGTGGCTCGAAGCGGCGCCACCGGGCGTCACCCGGGGCCTGAGGTAGCCTGGCGCACCTCATGCGGATCGTCATCGCGACCTGTTCGGTCGACTACTCGGGCCGCCTCGCGGCCCATCTCCCGCTCGCCCGGCGCGTGCTCATGGTCAAGGCGGACGGTTCCGTGCTCGTCCACTCCGACGGTGGTTCGTACAAGCCGCTCAACTGGATGAGCCCGCCCTGTGCCCTCGCGGTTGCCGAGCCGGCGCCGTCGGACGCCGAGGCCGGCGTCGTCGCGGTGTGGACGGTGCAGTCCACCAAGACCGACGACCGTCTGGTCGTCCGCCTCCACGAGGTGCTGCACGAGTCCGAGCACGAGCTGGGCGTCGACCCGGGCCTCGTCAAGGACGGTGTCGAAGCCCACCTCCAGCGCCTCCTCGCCGAGCAGATCCACGTGCTCGGCGACGGGCACACCCTCGTGCGGCGGGAGTTCCCGACGGCGATCGGCCCGGTCGACATCCTGGCGCGGGGTCCGCACGGGCGCAGCGTCGCCGTCGAGATCAAGCGCAGGGGTGACATCGACGGCGTGGAGCAGCTCACCCGCTACCTCGACCTCCTCAACCGTGACCCGTTGCTGGCGCCCGTCGAGGGCGTCTTCGCAGCCCAGGAGATCAAGCCCCAGGCGCGGGTGCTCGCCACCGACCGCGGCATCCGGTGCGTGGTGCTGGACTACGACGCCCTGCGAGGCCTCGACGACGTGGACGCGCGGCTGTTCTGAGCGCGTCTCCCGAGTCGTCGGCACTTCGGGTCACCTCCGCGCCCGGGGCATCCTGCGCGCGGACAACCAGTCCGCCTCGTTCCTCGGCGGACGGCCAGGCCCATCCACGTCCGCGCGCAGGAAGGCCCGAGCGCTCGAGCGGCGCCGTCGCCTGCGCACGGCACGCCCAGGGCGACGTCGAATTGGGCGGGCAGGGAACCGCGCGCGGGCGTGGATGGGCCTGGCGGGAGGCCCGCCAGGGCCGGATGGTTGCCCGCGCGCGAATCCCTGCCCGCCCACCCAAGGCGTCGCAGTGGACGAACCGCACCGTCGGCGACAATGGCGCCATGCCGTCTTCCCGCCGCTCGCGCCGTCGACCGTACGGCGAGGGTCACCCCGAGCTCGACGTCGAGGCTGCCCTGCGGGGGATGCCGCGCACCGAGAGCCGGTCGGACGGGTCGCAGTGGTCGGTGCGGCCGGTCTCCGGGTCGGAGAAGTCGTACCGATGCCCCGGCTGCGACCAGGTGATCGGGCCGGGAACGGCGCACGTCGTCGTCTGGGCGAACGAGCATCTTCTCGGGGCCATGTCCGCGGTGGACGAGAGGCGCCACTGGCACACCGCGTGCTGGAAGGCCCGCGACCGCCGCGGTCCCACCCGACGCTGAAACCCAGCGAGCGCACACCCGAGCGCGGTGGATCAAGGTGACCCCGGGGTACGCCTGAACCCCAGCAGCGCGGAGCTGACCACGCGGGCCGACCCCGGCGAGGTGCGCCGGGTCTACCCTCGGTCTCGATGACCCACACGATCGGCCCCCTCACTGTGCTGCCCGCGCGCCGTGAGGACATCGAGCTCCACACCGCGGACGGCGTGACGCTCGTCGGCGAGCTCGCGCTGCCTCTGGACCGCAACCCGGTCGCCACCCTGGTCACGCTGCACCCCCTGCCGACGCACGGCGGCTACATGGACTCGCACGTGATCCGCAAGGCCGCGTGGCGCCTGCCCGCCCTCGCGGACCTCGCCGTCCTGCGCTTCAACACGCGCGGCACGTCGAGCCCTCGGGGCACGAGCGGCGGGGCGTTCGACGGCGGTCAGGCGGAGCGCTTCGACGTCGCCGCCGCCGTGGAGTATGCGGAGTTCCACGACCTGCCCGACATCTGGCTCCTTGGGTGGTCCTTCGGGACCGAGCTCGCGCTCATGCACGGCACGGAACCCTCGGTATCGGGCGCGATCCTCCTCTCGCCGCCGCTGCACCGGGCGCAGGAGGAGGACCTCGCGCACTGGCACACCTTCGGCAAGCCGCTCACCGTGCTCGTCCCGGAGTTCGACGACTACCTGCGCCCTGCTGACGCCGTCGAACGCTTCGCGACCGTCGGCCAGGCCGAGGTCATCGGCGTCGCGGGCGCCAAGCACCTGTGGGTGGGGGAGAAGTACGTGCACCGGGTCCTGAACGAGATCGTGCAGCGGGTGCGCCCGGGGTTCCCCGAGCTTCCCCTCACGTGGGACGGCCCGTACGAGACGTTCGACGGCGAGAGACGAGGAGGATCGCGATGAGGGTGAGGACGATGACCATTGCCGGGCCGGTGCCGGCGACGGGGCCTGCGAGCAGGGCCACGAGCAGGGCGGGCGTGACCACGACGACGGCGACGTACGGTGGCTGAGGTGGCTGTCGCCGAGCCGTTGGCCGTCTACCGGAGCGGCCCGGCGGGCGGGGTCCCGCTCGTCCTGCTCCACGGCTTCCCGTTCGACGCCCTCATGTGGGAGGACGTCGTGATGCGCCTCCCCGATGTGCCCATCCTGACGGTGGACGCCCCGGGCTTCGGGGACTCACCCTCCTTCGAGGACGTTGCCCGCGCGGTCAACCGTCCCGGCGTCGCGCCGAGCCTCGAGGTGGTCGCCGACGCCATCGCCGACGTCCTGCACCGGGAGGGGATCCACCGCGTGGTCCCGGTCGGCCTGTCCATGGGCGGCTACGTGGCGCTCGCCTTCGCCGAGCGGCACTACTCGCTCCTCGCCGGGATCGGGCTCCTGGACACCAAGGCGACGGCGGACGACGCCGCGGGCCGGGCCAACCGGTTGCGCATCGCCGAGGCGGCCGAGGGGGAGGCCGGCTCGGACGCCGTCGCGCCCATGGTCGACGTGCTCCTCGGGGCGACGACGAAGGCCGAGCGCCCCGACCTGGTCGCCGAGATCACGGGTCTGCTCGCAGCCGCCCCGCCGGCCGGGATCGCCTGGGCGCAGCGCGCGATGGCGGCGAGGCCGGACCGCACCGAGGTGCTCGCCCCGCTCGACGTGCCGGTCCTGGTGCTGCGCGGCGCCGAGGACGTGATCTCCCCTCAGGAGGCCGCCGAGGCGATGGCCCACGAGCTGAAGGACGTCGAGGTGGTCGTCGTTCCCGACGCCGGGCACATGACCGCGATGGAGCAGCCCGACGACGTCGCCGAGGCGCTCCGGCGCCTGTGGGAGCGCTCGAGCGCCTGAGGGGCGCGACGGCGTCGGCCGGCGACCTCCGGGCTACGGGCTACGGGGCTCTCCGGCGTCGTCGTCGCACGCGGTGCGCGAGGGCTCGCAGGAACGGTGCGGGCGGCAGCGTGAGGATGAGAGCCAGCTCCTGGAGCGGCGTCGTGTCCTCGTCGAGGAACGCGAGCACGCGGTCCGGCCGGTTGCGCGCGAACATCCGGGCGACGATGCGGAGCGCAGCGGCCGGCTCGTCCCGGATGACGTCGAGCAGAAGGGCGTCCATGAACGGGTGCCGGCGGCTCGGACCGGGGACGTCGAACGGGTGCCCGTGCGCCGCGAGGGACCGCGCGATCGCGGCGCTGTGGCGCTGGATCCGGCCGTAGCCGTAGCCCGTACTCGCCTTGACCATGCCGGCCGGAGCGCCGATGGGGACGACGTGCGCCGTCGGGCGTTGGGCGGGCCGCGTCGCCAGCGGGATCGTGCCCTGCTCCACGGGCAGGATGCGGCGGTCGGCGATCCCCAGCACGTGGTCGAGGTAGGAGACGAGCGCGCGGTCATCGGATGCGCGGTGATCGGGTGCCGCGCCCTCGGATGCGCCCTTGGATGCGCCCTTGGATGCGCCGCGCTCGGGTGCCCTGCGCTCGCGCGTCCTGTGGTCCGTCGCCCCGTGCGCGAACCGCTGCGGGGCGGGGCGGGCGTTCGCGGAGGCGACGGACCCGACCGGGGGTGCGCCGTCGACGTCGCGGGCGCCCGACGCGGTCGGTGACCGGGGGCTCTCTCGGGAGGGACCGCCGTGGTCCCGGACGACGAACCTCGTGTGCTCGACGAGCGCGACCCGCGGGGACTCGGGGAGCACGTAGACGAAGGCGAGGCCGCGGGTCTGGTCGGTGCGGAAGTCCATGAGGGTGGGCGTGGCGGGGTCGAAGGTGTCGGCGCCGGTCTCGACGCGGTACCCGAGGAACGCGAGCGAACCCTCGGGGTCGGGGAGCGGCCCGCCGATCCCGACGCTGTCGAACACCCAGGCGGCGCGCACGGTGGCCAGGCGCGCCGCCCCGGTGCTCGCCGGTGCGGCGCTTGCCGGTGCGGTGCCTCCCGGTGCGGCGTCGTCGTCCGTCTCGAGGCTGACGACGGCGCCGCCCCCGTCCTCCCGGATCTCCCGCACCGTGCCGCGCACGCGCCGGAACCCGGGGGCGTGGGCCAGCAGCCGGGTCGCCGCCTGATCGAGGCCCTCGCCGCCGACCGCGCGGTAGCGGTACCGGCCGAGGCGCAGGTCGCGGGCACCGTCGGCGGTGCGGATGCCGATTCGGTCGAAGGTGACGTGCGCCGCGGCGTCGAGCAGCCCGCCTCCGGTCGACCAGTACGCCCACGCGCGGTCGGTGGGGCGGTGGGCGCCGTCGTCGACCACGAGGACCTCTCGACCTCTCCACGTGCCCGCGGCGAGGTGGCAGGCGAGCGAGAGACCGGCGGCGCCGCCGCCGACGATCACCGCATCGACCTGGGTGGGGACGACCTCGGTGCTGGGGGCGTGGGAGGGGAGGACGTCCTCGGGGACCGCTCCTGTGCGGCGTCTGCCGGAGCGGAGTCTGCCGGAGCGTTGTTCGCCGGGCGTCATAGCGACATGCTGCCCCCCGCATGTGGCGGGGAGGTTGCGGGGAGGTCGGCGGGTTGCGGCTGGCGTGCGGGGGGCGCTCTCGACCGGGTTACGGCGACAGGACCAGGGTGTTCGTCGCCGTCCGGACCTCGAGGGGCGGGGCGCTCTCGGTGGTCGTGGCGACGCCGGCGATTGGCTGCCACGCGGCCGAACCGGCCACGCGGAACTCGCCCGCCCACTGGGTCGTCAGCGTGATCGTGCGGGTGCCGGCCGTCCGGTAGGCGTGGGTGACCGTGGGGTTCGGCCAGACCGCGCCCGGCTCGGTGGTGACGAGGGCGGGGGTGCCGTCCCCGAACGACCAGGCGTAGCGCGTGGGCGTGGCCCGCACCGTGACGGGGATCCCGAGGATCGTCGTGTCGACGGTCTGGGGCGCCGGGTCGGTGAGGACGATCGTGTCCACGTTGACCAGGGTCCAGCCCCGGGCAGGCTGGATCACGATGCCGCCCGAGGCGAGGGGCAGGCGCCGGAACTCGGTGGCCGCCGAGGCGGCGATCGCTGCGGCGCTCGGGCCCGTGGCCGGGTCGACCGTGACGGCGGCGATGCCGTCCAGCGCGGAGCCCGCGGTGTCGGTGGTGTAGCAGCGGAGCAGGCCGTCCTCCATGGGGACGCAGTTGGTGATGACGGTGGAGGGGGTCGAGGAGCCGCCGCTCGCTGGTGTCGCGTTCGATGCTCTCTCGCCGCGGACTTCGAGGGATGTCCCCTCGCGCTTGACCTGTCGAATTCGGTCGCGGACGCGGTCGTGCTGCAGTCCGATCACAAGGAGTGCGCAACCGCGAGCATGGCGAGAGCGGGTCGCACTGCCTCAGCCCAGCCGTCTCCGGCGTGACTTCGCGCATCAGCCAGGTCGCCGTCCATCCGCGCGACTGCGATGAGCATCACGAAACTGGTCCCTCGGGCACGTCCCGCACCTCAGCTCCGACCTTGTCGTACTCCGTCGCGGCCGACTGGGTGAGCACGAAGTCGACCCCGTAGAACTCGTTCCCCTCGATGGGCTCCGCGCCCGTCACGCTCTCGAAGACCAGGTCGCCACCGACCTCGTACCCCCCCTCCGCGTGCAGCGCCTCGACGTTCTCGATCACGCTCGCGCAGAAGATGCACTCCGGGTGGCTCATCGCCGTCCACTCGGTGAGGTCGCCGGTGTTGTAGGCGTACGGGTAGAGCTCGAGGAAGTACTGGGCGGCGGCCTTGGCGCCCTCCAGGTCGTCGCGGTCCATCGCCGCGGGCCGCTCCGGGGGCGCGCTCCGGGTGGGGCTGGGCGCGGGGGTGGCGGGCGCCGTCGTCGTGCTCGTGCTCGACGGCCCGGGCGACGGTTCCGCCTGGCCTCCGGCGCACCCGGCCGGCGCGAGGACCGCGGCGACGGCGAGCGCCGGCGCGACTGCGCGGGCGACAAGCGCGAAGGAATCCCGGCCGCGGCGGCCGGACACCCCGATTCCGTGTGACATGACACGACGATACCCAGGGGAATGGGGAATCTCCGACTCGGCCACCGATCCTGTGGATATCCCGCGTGGCCGAGCGCTCGGGGGCGAGTGGCTCCGTCGGGCGCCGGAGGCCCCCATCAGCAAAGATGATCAAGGTCGCGCGCCTGCGGGTCCGGGGAGAGTGCCCTGATCTCCTTCCCGCACGTCGAATTGATCACATTCCGCCGGGGCTGTCCACAGGGAGAAAGCGATCATGGAAGGACTTTGTCTACCCTCCTCGGACAGGAACAGCACGGTCCGACGACAGTGGCGGGGCGGGCAGGGGGGTGGGTGTGGCCATGGAGCATGGCGTCGTTCTGCTGGAGGGCGAGGTCCGCGAGCTGATCCGGCGCCGGGGGCTCGATCCGGTCCGGGATCAGGACGGGGTCCGGAAGCTGATCGACGCCGCGATCGCGGACTACGACGAACGATCGGTGCTGGGTCTCGTGGACCCGCTGGCCGACCCGGTCGGCACGGCCAAGGACCTCGTCGACGCCGTCGCCGGCTTGGGGCCGCTCCAGCGGTACCTCGACGACCCGACCATCGAGGAGGTGTGGGTCAATGAACCCGGCAAGGTCTTCGTCGCCAGGTCCGGGCGCTCGGAGCTCACCACCACGATCCTCGACCAGGCGCAGGTTCGCGACCTCGTCGAGCGGATGTTGCGTTCGTCGGGTCGGCGGCTGGACCTCTCGACACCCTTCGTGGATGCGTCCCTGCCAGGCGGCGAGCGGGTCCACGTCGTCATCCCGGACATCACGCGGGAGCACTGGGCCGTCAACATCCGCAAGTACGTCGCCCGGGCCACGCGGCTCCCGGACCTCGTCGCCCTCGGCTCCCTGACGACGCACGCGGCCGCGTTCCTCGATGCGGCGGTCGCGACCGGCCTCAACGTGCTGGTCTCGGGTGCCACGCAGGCGGGCAAGACCACCATGGTCAACGCCCTCGCCGGCTCGATCCCCTCCACCCAGCGTGTGATCACGTGCGAAGAGGTCTTCGAGTTGCGTCTTTCGGCACGGGACACGGTGGCCATGCAGTGCCGGCAGCCGAACCTCGAGGGGACCGGTGAGGTGCCGCTGCGCCGCCTGGTGAAGGAGGCGCTACGGATGCGGCCGGACCGGATCATCATCGGCGAGGTCCGCGAGGCCGAGAGCTTCGACATGTTGATCGCTTTGAACGCGGGAATTCCAGGAATGGGAACGGTCCACGCGAATTCCGCCCGCGAGGCGATCACAAAGATGTGCACGTTGCCCCTTCTTGCGGGCGAGAACGTGACGGCGCACTTCGTCGTGCCGACCGTGGCGTCCGCCATCGACCTCGTGGTCCACCTGGACCTCGACCGTCACGGCAAGCGCACGGTGCGCGAGGTCGTGGGCGTGACGGGCCGCGTGGAGAACGGTGTCGTCGAGACCTCGACGGTGTTCGCGCGCGTCGGCGACGTCCTCACCCGGGCGAGCGGGTTCCCGCCGCACCCCGAGCTGTTCGCGAGGGCGGGGTACGACGTCGCCGCCCTCCTTGCGCCGAACCCGGGGATGTAGGCGTGGGCACGGTCGCGGGCCTGCTCCTCGGGGCGGGCCTGGTGAGCATCTGGTGGGCGTGCTGGACGCCCGAGCCGCGGACGACGCCGCGGCGCTCGCCATGGCGGGAGCGCACGCAGGACCTGCTGGTCCAGGCGGGCGCACCGGCGGTGAGCCCGGCTGCGCTGGTCGGGACGTGCGCGCTCGCGGGCGTGATGGTCGGACTCGTCGGTGTCGCCGTGAGCGGATCGCCCACGATCGCGGCCTGTTTCGCCGTCATGAGCGGGGCCGCGCCGTACGTCGTCGTGAAGTCCCGTGCCCGACGCCGCCGGGCCGAGCTGCGCACGCTGTGGCCCGAGGTCGTGGACGACCTGGTCTCCGGCATCCGCGCCGGCCTCTCGCTCCCCGAGGCTCTCATGGCGCTCGGCGAACGCGGTCCGGCGGAGCTGCGCCCGGCCTTCGTCCGGTTCGGCGCGGACTACCGGGCGACCGGGCGGTTCGCGGAGTCCCTCGAGCTCCTCAAGGCGCGCCTGGCCGATCCGGTGGCGGACCGGATCGTCGAGGCCCTGCGGCTGACGCGCGACGTCGGCGGGACGGACCTCGGCCGGCTGCTGCGCACGCTCGCCCAGTTCCTCCGCGAGGACCTGCGCACTCGCGGCGAGCTCGAGGCGCGGCAGAGCTGGACGGTCGCGGGCGCGCGGCTCGCCGTCGCCGCGCCCTGGGTGGTCCTGGCCATGCTGAGCACGCGACCCGGGACGGCCGAGGCGTTCAACACCCCGGCGGGCGCCGTCGTCCTCGCCGTCGGGGCCGGTGCGTCCCTGATCGCGTACCGGCTCATGCTCCGGATCGGGCGTCTGCCCGAGGAAGCCCGGGTGCTGCGGTGAGCGGGCTCGCGGACGGCAACCCGGCGCTCGTCGGGGCGCTCATCGGCCTGGTGGGTGGCCTCGGCGCGTGGCTGGTCACGTGGCGAGCCCTCTCGCGTCGCATCACGCTGGACGACCGTCTCGCGCCCTATCTCCGAGCCCGTCCGCGGACCTCGCGCCTCCTGGCCGAACCGCGCACGCACACGCCGTTCCCGACGGCCGAGCGGCTCCTGGCGCCCGTCCTCGACGACGCCGGGCGCCTGTTCGAGAAGCTCGGCAGCTCGTCGGTGAGCATCCGGCAGCGGCTCGCGCTGACCGGGTCGTCGATGACGGCGGAGCAGTTCCGGGCCGAACAGGTGGTCTGGGCGACGGCGGGGCTCGCCGTCGGATTGGCGCTCGCGCTGACGGTGGGCGTGGCGCGGGGCTTCTCCCTCGTCCCGCTGCTGACCCTCGTGGTGATCGCGGGGCTGTCCGGCGCGATCGCGCGGGACCAGATGCTGAGCCGGGCGGTGCGCCTGCGCGAGGAACGCATGATCGCCGAGTTCCCCGCTGTGGCGGAGCTCCTCGCGCTCGCGGTGGGGGCGGGGGAGAGCCCCGTGGGTGCGCTCGAGCGGGTCGCGACCAGCACCACGGGCGAGCTGTCCCAGGAGCTGCAGCGCACCCTGGCCGACGCCCGCTCGGGCACGCCGCTCGCGCGGGCCCTCGAGCGGATGGCGGACCGGACCTCCCTGCCGAGCCTCGTGCGCTTCACCGAGGGGGTCTCCGTGGCGGTCGAGCGAGGGACGCCGCTCGCCGAGGTGCTGCGGGCCCAGGCGCACGACGCGCGGGAGGTGGGCCGCCGACAGCTCATGGAGACGGGCGGGCGCAAGGAGGTCCTCATGATGATCCCCGTAGTTTTCTTGATCCTTCCAGTAACTGTCCTCTTCGCCATCTTCCCGGGGCTCTCGGTGCTCCGGGTGGGTCTCTGACGAACCGACAAAGGAGAACGACATGCGACACCTCATCACCCGGCTGCGGAGTGCGGCCGACACTGTCCAGAGGGCCGCCCTGCGCGAGGGTGACGACCCCGAACGCGGAGACGTGCCCGGCTGGGTGCTCGTCACGCTCATGACGGCGGGACTCGTCGTCACGCTGTGGGCGATCGCGGGACCGGCCCTGTCGAACGTCTTCAACACGGCGATCCAGCGCGTCCTCGGAACGTGAGGCCCCGGCGTGCGGAGGCGCGGTGCCGTGCGGCATGCCGCCGCGCGGCCCGGGTCAGCGAGCCGGAGCGCGGATCGGCGATCGTCGACTTCGTCCTGGTCGGCGCGCTGCTCACGGTGCTGTTCGTCGGGGTCCTCCAGCTCGCGCTCACCTTGCACGTGCGAAACACGCTGATCGACTGCGCTGCCGAGGGCGCGCGGTACGGCGCGCTTGCCGGCAGCTCCCCCGCTGCGGGCGCCCAGCGCACCCGGGAGCTCATCGGGAGTGCCGTCGCATCGACCTACGCCACCGACGTGGCCGCGCGTACGACCGGCCTTGACGGCGTCCCCGTCGTCGAGGTGACGGTGCGGGCACCGTTGCCGGTCATCGGACTGCTCGGGCCGTCGGGCGTGATCGCGGTCTCCGGGCGTGCGATCGCGGAGGCCTGATGAGCGGGGGCCTATGGCAGAAGGCGGCGAGATCCGGGGCGGCGAGATCCGGGGTTGCGAGATCCGGGGCTGCGAGATCCTGGGCGGTGGGGACCCGCGGGATCGCCACGAGCGTCGTCGGAACTCTGACGTCGCGCCTCACCTCGGCCTTCGCCGCGCGCCTGGCGGGGCGCGGCAGGGAGACGGGGAGCGCTGTCGTCGAGTTCCTCGGTGTCGCTCTGCTCCTGCTCGTGCCGATGGTGTACCTGGTCCTCACGGTGGGGCGGATCCAGGCCGCGGTGTTCGCGGCCGAGGGCGCCGCGCGGGAGGCCGGCCGCATCGTCGTCCGAGCCGAGACCTTCGAGGAAGGGGCTGCGCGGGCCCGGGCGGCCGTCGGCCTCGCGTTCGACGACCAGGGGATCCCCGTCTCGGGCGCCGACGCGCTGCGCTTCTCGTGCGAGTCGGACCCCTGCCTCACGCCGGGCGGGCGCATCGTCGTCGAGGTGCGTGCCGCAGTCGGGCTTCCCGGGGTACCCGAGTTCGCACGCGGCATCGTGCCTGCGGAGGTGCCTGTCGCCGCGGAGTACGTGGCCGTCGTCGACGAGTTCCGGGAGGTGACGGCCCCGTGAGGCGCCGACTCCGGCGGTGGCCGCTGGGCATTGAGGGCGTCGCTCGCCGCGTGCGCCGGACCGCCGACGACGGCGAGTCCGGCCAGATCATGATCCTCGCCATCGCGTACGGACTCCTCGCACTGGCGCTCGTGCTCGTCATCGCGAGCGCGTCGGCGGTCCACATCGAGCGCAAGCAGCTCCTCGCGCTCGCAGATGCCGCCGCGCTCGACGCGGCGGACGCCGTCGACCTCGACCTCTTCTACGGCGGCGGCCCCGGGGAGGGCGACGGCGCGGCGGGGCAGGTCATCCCGCTCACGAGTGCCGGGGTCCGGGACGCCGTGGCGGCGCACCTTGCCGCCGCGCCGAGCGCGGCCGGGCTGGCCGGCCTTGCGGTCGGGGAACCGACGGGGACGCCAGACGGGACGACGGCGCAGGTCACGCTCACGGCGCGCGCCCGGCCACCGTTCGTGCCCTGGGCCCTTGTCGGATGGTCGGACGGGGTCCCGCTGCGGGTCACGTCGTCAGCGCGGGCGGGCTGAGTGAGGTAGCCCCCCGCCGGGTGCCGCGCTGCGACCCTGCCCCGCCGGTCAGCCGCTCCCACAGCCGGTGACATCGATGGGGTGGGGCGCCGGACTCCGCGGGGTGATCGAAGTGCCGTTGCGTCGGGTGAAGACCCACCTTGCGGCGGTGGTGGCGGCGCCATCTGTAGTGCCGCTGCCGCTGCCGCTGCCGCTGCCGCTGGCCTGCTGGGGGTGCGGGTGATGGTGATGTGGTGGGCGTGGACGTAGTCATGGTGGTACCAACAGAGCAGGACGCCGTCGGTGGCGCGGGTGGTGCCGTGTTGGGCGTACCACCAGATGGAGTGGTGGATCTCGCCGTGGGCGGGGGGTGCGTCGCAGTCGGGGAAGGCGCAGTGGCGGTCGCGGGCGATGACGGCGCGGCGTTGGCCGGGTGGGAAGAGGCGTTGGGTGCGGCCGACGTCGAGGACTTCTCCAGTGGGGCCGAAGATAACGCGGGCGAGTTCGGAGTCGCAGGCGAGGCGGGCGAGCAGGGACGGGGGGATAGGTGTGCCGTCGTCGAGTTCGGCGGGGATGGCGCCGATCAGGGCCGTGTAGTCCAGGTCGCCAGGGATGTCGCCAGGGATGTCGCCAGGTATCACGACGGGCGACGTGGGGTCGGGCGCTGCGCTGCCGGGTGCGGGTGCGGGTGCGGGTGCGGGTGCGTTGCCGGCAGCGGGTCTGCTCCTGCCGTGAGACGGCGCGGCGGAATCCGGTGATGCGGTGCCGGGCGGCGGTGTGCTGTCGCGCGAGGGGGCATCGCCGGGGAGTGCGTCTCTGGGGCGCACATCGGCGGGCCGGGCCTTGTCGAGTTGCGGGTAGTCGAGTTGCGGGTAGTCGAGTTGCGGGTGGTCGAGTTGCGGCTGTTCGGGCCGCGCATGGCCCGTTCGCGTGCCGGGCGGGGCGTTCCAGGCGAAGCGCCCCGGGCCGGTGAAGGGTTCGGGGACCGCGGTCGGGGTGAGGGCCGCCCCGTGAGGATGAGCGTTCCCGTCCGCAGCCGCGCCCGGGTGGGTCGCTGCGGCGGCCCGCTGGTCGATGGGCGCTTGGGCGGCGACGAGCGCGGTCAGGGTGTCGTGCGGGACGTGGACGTTGACGTGGGGGCGGATGGCGGCGCCGGGCATAAGCGTCCCGCTGTCGAGGGCGAGGCGTGCGAGGTGGATGAGCGCACCGGCGCGGCGTTGGGCGGTGGTGCGACCGTCCGCGGCGTCGGGAACGCCGACGACCGCGCTGAGGGCGGCCTCGAGGGCGGCGCCGTCGGAGTCGGTGAGCCAGCCTTGGAGGTGGTAGCCGTGCAGGGCCTTGGCCAGGAGGAGTTCCTGCCGGTCGGCGTGCTCGGCGTAGTCGCCGTCGGCGCCGGCCGGGTCGGCGGCTACGGCCCAGGCGCGGACGAGCTTGGCGAAGTCCCCGGCATCCAGGCGCTGGGCCTGGTCCAGGAGGAACGCTTCCCCGATCTGGGGGTGGGCCAGCGCGGCGATCCGCTCGGGTGACCGCGTGGTGTGGGTGGCGAGGAGGTGGGCGTGCTCGGTGCTGATCGCCCCGGCGGTGAGCGCGTCGGCGCTGGTGGGGAGGTGCTCGCGCAGGGCGCGGGCGGTCCGGGCCTCGCGCCATGCCTGGTGGGGGGAGGAGCCGGTGGCCCGGCGCAGCCACGCCGCGAAGGAGCGGGACCCGTCGACGGCCCAGCGCCCGTCGGTCTCCAGGGTGGTCAGGAGGCGGGCTCGCAGGCCGGCGAGGCGCCGGGTGGTGGTCTCCAGGTCAACCAGCAGACTCGCCATGGCGGTGCCGGTCAAGTCCCGCACGTCCAGTCCCGCCAGGGTGTCGACTTCGTGGCCGATCGTCGCGACCGCCCGGGCTGCGACCACGTCCGCGGTGTCCGGCGCCGGGCGAGCGCCGTCGGACGCCGCGCCGAGGTCGATCCTGGTGCCGTCACCGTCGGTGCCGTCTTCCTCGCTGCAATCTGCCTCGGTTCCGGTGGCACGGCCGGCACCTACGTTCCGGTCGGGTGCGCGGGGCGCTCCGACAGGGGCCGAGGCGTTCGTGGGCGGCCGGGAGCCGTCGTCGGGCAGGGGCAGGTCTGCCTGTGCGGTGCTCATGGCCGACACTCCTCTCTCGCATCCCGACCTCGAGTCTATCGAACGCCTGTTCGATCCGCAAGCCTTCACGCTCCTGACCTGCATGCTTGTGATGATTCAACGTCACTCCGACCTGTGGAGGAGTCGTCGCGCCGCCCGGGGAGGCCCCAACAGGCCCCCTGGATGTCGGACTGATGCCGCGAACGGCCGCATCGATGGGGTGGTGCCCGCGTCAGACGGCACGCCCGCGACCCGCTCCGCCCGTTGACCCGCGCCCATACCCACGACCACCCCAGCCCGCGTGACGCATCTCACGCCCCCGACCGGCCTCGGACTATCAAATCGATTCGACTGCGCACCCACCCCGCGAGACCATGGAGACGATGTCACCGCCGCCCCTCGACCCCGCCAACCTCCCGGACGTCGGGAGGCCGGGGGAGGCTGCGCCCTACCGCCCGACCCCCCAGTTCGTGGCCCTCATGGGCTCGATGGCGGCCCTCGGCGCGATGACGGTGGACATGTACCTCCCGTCGCTCCCGGTGGTCGCGTCCGACCTCGGGACCACCGACGCCGCCGCGCAGTTCACGATCTCCGGCGTGCTGATCGGCGCTGCGGTGGGCCAGATCATCATCGGGCCCCTCTCGGACCGCTTCGGTCGCCGCCGGCCCGCCCTCATCGGCATCGGCCTGCACGTGGTCGCGTCGATCCTGTGCATGATCGTGCCGTCGATCGGCATACTCATTGCCCTCCGGATGGTGCAGGGCATCGGCAACTCCGCCGCCTCGATCACGGCGATGGCCGTGATCCGCGACCGCCTCACCGGCGGCCCCGCGGCGCGCGTCCTGTCCCGCCTCATGCTCGTCATCGGCCTCGCGCCCCTGCTTGCCCCGACCATCGGCGGCCTCATCGCCGGAGTCGCCGGCTGGCGCGCGGTCTTCGGCGTCCTGGCCGCGCTCGGCGTGGCGCTCGGCGTCGTCGTCTGGCGCTTCCTCCCCGAGACCCTGCCGCCGGCCCGGCGGACGACGGCCGGTCTCGGCGGCGCCCTGCGCGGCTACCGGAGCCTCCTGAGCGATCGGCACTTCGTCGCCCTCGCCGTCATCCCGGGCCTCGCCATGGGCGCCCTGATCAGCTACGTCGTCGGCTCGCCGTTCGTTCTCCAGGAGGGGTACGGCCTCAGCGAGCAACAGTTCGCCCTGATCTTCGCGGTGAACGGCATCGGCCTTGTCCTCGGGGCCCAGGTCAACGCAGCGCTGGTGAAACGGGTGGCGCCCATCCGCATCGTCCGGATCGCCCTGCCGGTGACCCTCGTCATCGCCGTCGCCCTGTTCGGCATCGCGGTGACGGGGGCGGGCGGCCTCCTCGGCATCCTCATCCCCCTGTGGTGGCTCCTGACGGTGCTGGGTCTCATCCCACCGAACGCCTCGGCCATGGCCCTCGGCCGCCACGGCGAGCGCGCCGGGACGGCCGCTGCCCTCATCGGCGCGATGCAGGCCGGCGTGGCCGGGTTGATCAGCCCGCTCGTCGGCTTCCTGGGCGGTGACGCCCGAGCGATGGCGATCGCGATCCTCCTCTCGACCGCCTCCGCCTTCACCGTGCTGGCCGTCGCCACGCCCGCCTACCGCCGCGGGTTCGCCTCCGAGGGCTGAGGGGGCCGACGACGGCGCCCGCCGCCGGCCCCCGGAGATCGATCGCGTAACCTTGCCTGTCGTGGCCACTGACTTCCCCGTTGCGATCGCCGAGCTCCGCGGCACGCTGGACTCCGTCCGCGCCGTGACCGACCCCGCCGCCCTGCGCGCCCGCATCGCCGAGCTGTCCGAGGCCGCCTCCGCCCCTGACCTCTGGGACGACCCCGACGCCGCGCAGAAGGTGACGAGCTCGCTGTCCCACGCGCAGGCCGAGCTGGAGCGGATCGAGGTGATCGGGCGTCGGATCGACGACCTGGAGGCGCTCGTCGAGCTCGCCACGGAAGAGGCCGCCGACGATCCGACCGCCGCCGCGGACGCCCTCGCCGAGGCCGAGACGGAGCTGACCAAGCTGCGCAAGACCCTCGGCGACCTCGAGGTCCGCACGCTGTTGTCGGGCGAGTACGACCACCGCGAGGCCGTCGTCACCATCCGCTCCGGCGCGGGCGGCGTCGACGCCGCGGACTTCGCCGAGATGCTCCTGCGCATGTACCTGCGCTGGGCCGAGCGCCACGGCTACCCGACGGCGGTCCTCGACACCTCCTACGCGGAGGAAGCGGGCATCAAGTCCGCCACCTTCGAGGTCAAGATCCCCTACGCCTACGGCACGCTCTCGGTCGAGGCCGGCACGCACCGCCTCGTGCGGATCTCGCCCTTCGACAACCAGGGCCGGCGCCAGACGTCGTTCGCCGCCGTCGAGGTCATCCCGCTCATCGAGCAGACCGACCACGTCGAGATCCCCGAGAACGAGATCCGGGTCGACGTCTTCCGCTCCTCCGGCCCCGGCGGGCAGTCCGTCAACACGACCGACTCCGCCGTGCGCCTCACGCACATCCCCACCGGGATCGTCGTCTCGATGCAGAACGAGAAGTCCCAGATCCAGAACCGGGCTGCCGCGCTGCGCGTGCTCCAGTCCCGGCTCCTCCTGGTGCGCCAGGCCGAGGAGAGCGCGGCGAAGAAGGCGCTCGCCGGCGACGTCAAGGCGTCCTGGGGCGACCAGATGCGCTCCTACGTGCTCCAGCCGTACCAGATGGTCAAGGACCTGCGGACCGAGCACGAGGTGGGGAACCCCGCCGCGGTCTTCGACGGAGACATCGACGACTTCATCGAGGCCGGCGTCCGGTGGCGCCGCCGGCAGCAGCTCGCCGCGGCGAACGCCTGACGGCCTCCGCCGGCTCGGGGCCTGCCTCGTCGCGGGCCCGACCCACCTCCGGCCTGACCCACCTCAGGACCGCGAATCGGTGCGCTCGGCGTGTCAGCCGCGGGGCGCCGTCGTCGTCTGCCTATCGTGCGAAGGACCCGAGGTCTGTCCTCCTCCCTCGCCCGAACGGTTGAGCAACTTTCGTGATCCGGTTCCAGAACGTGTCGAAGGTCTACGCGCGGGGTGCTCGCCCTGCGCTCGACCAGATCACCCTGGAGGTCGAGCGGGGGGAGTTCCTCTTCCTGGTCGGCGCTTCAGGGTCCGGCAAGTCCACCTTCCTGCGCCTCGTGCTGCGGGAGGAGCGCCCGACGGCGGGCAAGGTGTTCGTCGCGGGGCGTGACCTCTCCGCGCTGTCGGCGTGGAAGGTTCCGCACCTGCGGCGCCAGATCGGCGTCGTCTTCCAGGACTTCCGCCTCCTGCCCAACAAGACGGTCTTCGAGAACGTCGCCTTCGCGCTCGAGGTCATCGGCAAGCCGCGGCACCACATCCTGACCACCGTGCCCGAGACGCTGGAGCTCGTGGGCCTCGAGGGCAAGGAGAAGCGGCGCCCGCACGAGCTCTCCGGCGGCGAGCAGCAGCGGGTCGCGATCGCGCGGGCCTTCGTGAACCGGCCCAGCATCCTGCTCGCGGACGAGCCCACCGGAAACCTCGACCCGACCACCTCCGTCGGCATCATGCGCCTGCTCGACCGCATCAACCGCACGGGCACGACCATCGTCATGGCCACGCACGACGACGAGATCGTCGACCAGATGCGCAAGCGCGTGGTCGAGCTGGCCGACGGCTCGATGGTGCGAGACCAGTCCCGCGGTGTGTACGGGGCCGCCCGATGAGCCGTGCCCGCTTCGTCATGGCCGAGATCGGCTCCGGCCTGCGCCGCAACGTCTCGATGACCATCTCCGTCATCCTCGTCACGTTCGTCTCCCTCACCTTCGTCGGTGCGGCCGCGCTGCTGCAGATCCAGATCGGCAACATGAAGGACGACTGGTACGACAAGGTCGAGGTCTCGATCTTCCTCTGTCCCGCGGACTCCACTCAGCCCACCTGCGCCGACGGTGAGGCGACGCAGGAGCAGATGGACGAGATCAAGGGCGTCCTGGAGTCCGACGCCCTCGCCCCCTACATCCAGACGATCTACACGGAGTCCAAGGAGGAGGCCTTCGCGGCACTCCAGGAGCAGATGGCCGGCACCGTGTGGGCGGAGTCCGTCACGGTCGACCTGATGCAGGTCTCCTACCGGGTGAAGCTCATCGACCCCGAGCAGTACCAGGTGGTCGCGGACGCCGTCGCAGGCCGGCCGGGCGTCGACAGCGTCCGTGACCAGCGGCAGATCCTCGAGCCGCTGTTCCTCATCCTCAACCGGGCGACGATGCTGTCCGTCGGTCTGGCCGCCGTCATGATCGTGGCCGCGGTCCTGCTCATCACGACGACGATCCGGCTGTCCGCGATGAGCCGGCGCCGGGAGACCGGCATCATGCGGCTCGTCGGCGCGTCCAACCTGTTCATCCAGCTCCCGTTCATGCTGGAGGGGGCCCTCGCGGCGCTGATCGGCTCGCTCCTGGCCGTGGGAGGCCTGTACTTCGGCGTCTACTACCTGGTCGAGGACTGGCTCCAGGGCTCTTTGCAGTGGGCCAACCTCGTGACCACCGACGACGTCCTGACGATCGCGCCGTGGCTCGTGCTGATCTCGATCGGTCTGGCCGCGATCAGTTCGTTGGTTACCCTGAGCCGATACACGCGGGTGTGACGCGTGTTAACTCGCGTGAACGATGTGACGGATGTGACGTGACCATGGTGCGGAGACGCAGGGAACGGATCGGCCGGACGGGCGCACCCGCGCGCCGCCGCGCGGGAGGCCTCGCCGCGGCGATCTGCGCCGTCGGACTTCTCGTCGGCGTGGGTCCGGTCGCGCCGTCGACGGCGGACACCCTCGACGACCTCCAGGCGCAGCAGGAGGCGCTCCAGGCGCAGCAGCGCGAGTACCAGGCCCAGCGCGAGCAGGTGGCGTCCGCCCTCGAGGGGACCACCGCGGCGCTGTCGGAGACCTACCTGGCGCTCCAGGACATCAACGCCCGTCTACCCATCGCCCAGGCGGAGCTGGATACCGCGAACGTCACCCTGGCCGTCAAGGAGCGCGAGGCACAGGCGATCGCCGATCGTCTGGCCGTCGCGGAGCAGCAGCAGTCCTCGCTCACGCAGGAGATCTCGGACGGTGAGGCCGAGGAGGCGCGTGTCCGCGTCGCCATCGGCCAGCTCGCCCGCAGCACGTACCGTGACGGTGTCGACCTCTCCACGCTCGCCGTCGTGCTGGAGGCCACGACCCCCGAGGAGTTCGCCGACCGCTACTCCGCCATGGATGTCGCCCGTCGTACCCAGACTCAAGCCTTGACCGAGCTCGAGAGCGCGATCGCCGTCCGCCGGAACGCCCAGGTCCGCCTCGACGCCGTGAAGACGAGGATCGTCGAGCTGCAGGCCGAGGCCGACGCCGCGGTCGCCGCCGCCGAAGAGGCCCGCAACCAGGCCGCCGCCCGGCGAGCGGAGATCCAGCAGCTCCAGGCTGAGGCCGCGAGCAAGGCCGCCACTCTCGAGCAGCAACGCACCCAGTACCAGTCGCAGCAGGCGGAGATCGACGCCGACAACCAGGCCGTCGCCGGCCAGATCGCGGCCCTCGCGGCCGCCGAGGCCTCCGAGCGCGAGCGCCAGCGGGTGGCGGCCGAGGAGGCCGCCCGGGCAGCAGCGGCGGCGCGGGCCGCCGAGGAGCAGCGTCAGCGTGAGGCGGCGGCTGCGGCCGCGGCGGCCGGTGCGGCGGCCGGTGGTGGGGGTGGCTCGTCCAGCAGCGGCGGCACGTCGTCGGGGTCGAGCTCGAGCGGGTCGAGCGGCGGCTCGACGTCGAGCAGTGCCCTGCTGGTGCCCCCCGTTCCGCGTCCTCTCTACGTGACCTCGCCCTACGGCTACCGCGTGTACCCGATCACCGGCGGCTGGTTCATGCACAACGGCGTCGACCTCCGTTCCTCCTGCGGCAACCCCCAGGTCGCGGCGGCAGCCGGCACCGTGGTCAAGATCGGCTACGCCGCGAGCAACGGCACGCACGGCAACCAGGTGATCATCAACCACGGCGTGCTCGGCGGGAAGTCGACCGTCACGGTCTACAACCACCTCTCCCGGTTCGCTGTGGCGAACGGACAGCGGGTGGCCCAGGGGCAGGTGATCGGCTACACCGGTGCGACGGGGAACGTCACCGGCTGCCATGTCCACTTCGAGCTCTGGTTCAACGGCGCCACCGTCAACCCGATGAGCTACCTCTGACGCGCAGGTCGACGGCGGGCGAGGTCCGCGAGGCCGCGGTCTCGCGGCGGCGCGGCTCCCGGCACCGGAGACGTCCCGGCCGCGGAGCCGACCCCGACCTGTGGACCGGGGGCGCCGTCGTCGGCGGCTCGCCGTAGGCTGGGCTCACCGCTGTCGGTACCGGGAGGAGGCACGAGGATGGCGAACGGGGCGCCGGGCTCGCGCACGGTGGTGGCGCGCAACCGCAAGGCGTGGCACGACTTCCACATCGATGACACGTTCGAGGCCGGCCTCGTGCTCACCGGTACCGAGGTGAAGTCGCTGCGGGCGGGCCGCGCCTCCCTGGTCGACGGCTGGGTCGAGATCACCGACGGCGAGGCCTGGCTCCAGGGCGTGCACATCCCCGAATACGCAGAGGGCACGTGGACCAACCACACGCCGCGCCGCAAGCGCAAGCTCCTCCTGCACCGCGAGCAGATCGCCAAGTTGACCGTGAAGACCCGCGAGAAGGGCCACACGATCGTGCCGCTCGAGCTGTACTTCGTGGACGGACGCGCCAAGGTCGAGATCGGCCTTGCCCGTGGCAAGCGGGAGTTCGACAAGCGGCAGACGCTGCGCGAGCAGCAGGATGCGCGCGAGGCGGCGCGCGTGGTCGCCGCGCAGGCCCGGCGGTGATCGCCGTGGCGGCGCTGGTTCGCCGCGAATCAGGTCGCCGCGAACCGGGTCGCCGCGAACCGGGCCTCCTCGCGGCGGCCCTGGTCGCCGTCGTCGTCCTCGCCGTCGCCGGCCTGCTGGGGAGCGCCGCTCCCGCGCGGGCCGAGGACCAGGGCAACCGCTCCGTCACCCGGTACGACGCGACGTACGAGCTGGCGACCGACGGCTCGGCGCTCGTGACCCTCGACTTCGACTTCGACTTCGCCGACACCCCCGGCCACGGCCCCTACCTCACGCTCCCGATCCGGCAGGCGATCGAGGGTGACGAGGAGAACGTGCGCGCGTATCCCGTCTCGGGCGTCGTCGCGGGGAGCCCGACGGGTGCCCCGGCCCGCGTCTACCTCACCGAGACGCCCTACTGGCTCGAGATCCGCATCGGTGACGAGAACATCGGCGACGTCAGCGGGGTGCAGCGCTACGTCGTGCAGTACCGAGTCGAGGGCGTGGTCAATCCCGGCGCCGGCGCCGCGGGCGAGGACGAGTTCTACTGGAACGTGATCGGCACGGACTGGGTCATCCCCCTGGCGGACCTCACCGCCACCGTCACCGGCCCCGGCGCCGTGCTCGACACGATCTGCTTCGCCGGCCCGGCGGGGGGCACCGATCCGTGCACGTCGGACTCCTTCTCCGGCTCCACGGCCACCTTCGCGCAGGACTCCCTGGACCCCTTCGAGGCCTTCACGATCGACGCCGCCTTCCCCGCCGGCACCTTCGTGGGCGCCCAGCCGATCATCGTCGAGGCACCGCGGCCCCCGCGGCCCTTCGCGCTCACGCCGTGGACCGGGGGAGTGGCAGCGCTGGTCCTCGTGGGCGGGGGCGCCTTCGTCATCGGGAGGGCGCGTCGGCGAGGCAAGGACCAGCAGTTCCTCGGGCTCACGCCCGGACTCGCGCCGGTGCCCGGCCAGCAGGTGTCCGTGGGAAAGGCGTCGACGGCCTCGCCGGTCGCCGTGCAGTTCACGCCCCCGGCGGGCGTCCGCGCCGGCGAGATGGGCACGCTCCTCGACGAGGTGGCCGATCCCAAGGACGTGACCGCGACGATCATCGACCTCGCGGTGCGCGGCTACCTCCGCATCGAAGAGGTGGTTCCGCCGAGCTCGCGCGGCAAGGGTGGCGACTGGGTCCTGCACTTCACGGGCGGACCTGACGCCGGACTTGCGCCGTACGAGCGCGAGCTCATGGACTCCCTCTTCGCGACGAGCCTCGCCGTCACCCTCTCGGGGATCAAGACGACGTTCGCCTCGGCGATGGCCCGGGTGCAGAAGAAGCTGTACGTCGAGGTCACGCAGGAGGGGTGGTTCACGGCGGACCCGAGCAAGGTGCGCAGCCGCTGGGCGTTTGCCGGCGTCGTGCTCATCGGCGCCGGGCTGGCCCTCGGATTCGCCCTGGCCGGGGTCGAGTGGGCCCTCCTCGGGGTGGCTGTCGGCGTGGTCGGCCTGGTCACGCTCATCGCCGCCAAGAGCGCCCCGGCCCGCACGGCTGCCGGAACTGCGGTTCTCGCCCAGACGCTGGGCTTCAAGCGCTACCTCGAGACCGCCGAGGCGAACCAGATCCGGTTCGAGGAGGGCGAGGACCTCTTCTCGCGCTACCTGCCGTTCGCGATCGTGTTCGGCGTCGCGGAACGGTGGGCGGGGATCTTCGAGCAGCTCGCGCGCCAGGGGCGCGCCGTGGCCGAGCCCACCTGGTACGTCAGCCACACCTACTCGCCCGGGTACTTCTGGCTGAGCCCGATGCACTTCGGGTCCACGATGAGCTCGTTCAGCGACATCGCGACCGCGTCCATCGCAGCGCCGACGCCCGGCTCCTCGGGCGGATCCGGGTTCGGTGGCGGCGGCGGCTCCGGTGGCGGCGGAGGCGGTGGCGGCGGAGGCGGCTGGTAGCCGACGACGGCACCCGGTCGACGGCACCCGGTCGACGGCACCCGGTCGCGCGCCGGAGGCCAGGGGACCTCCACAGGCACGGGAATACCCCGCCGATCAATGCGTTTGCATCGACATGGAACTCGGCTTCTACACCTTCGGTGATGTCCACCCCGACCCGCACACGGGGGAGGTGGTCTCGGCCGGGCAGCGGATCCGCGACGTGCTCGAGCGCATCCGGCTCGCCGAGGAGGTCGGCCTGGACTACGCCGGGATCGGCGAGCACCACCGTCCCGACTACGCGATCTCTGCCCCCGCGACGGTGATGGCCGCGGCGCTCGCGCAGACGTCGCGCATCACGGTCGGCTCCGCTGTCACGGTCCTCTCCACCGAGGACCCGGTGCGGGTGTTCCAGCAGTTCGCGACGATGGACGCCTTCTCCGGCGGGCGCGTGGAGCTCATGGCCGGGCGCGGTTCCTTCATCGAGTCCTACCCGCTGTTCGGCGCCGATCTCGCCGACTACGACGCCCTCTACGACGAGAAGATCCAGCTCCTCCTGCGCCTCGACCGGGGCAACCCGGTGACCTGGAAGGGGCGCTTCCGCCCGCCGCTGACGGACGCCGTCGTCCTCCCGCGTCCCGTGGACAAGCCCGGCCTGGGGGAGCACCTGCGGATCGCCGTCGCCACGGGCGGGAACCCGCAGTCCTCCGCGCGCGCCGGCTACCTCGGGCTCCCCGTCAACTACGCGATCATCGGAGGCAGGCCCGCGCAGTTCGCCCCGCTCGTCGACCTCTACCGCAGCGTCCACGCCGAGCAGGGGCACGAGGAGTCCCAGCGCTTCGTCACCGTCTCCGGCATGGGCTTCATCGCCGACGACGGCGCTCGCGCCCTCGACTTCTTCGCCCCCTACTACCTCGACTCCATGCGTCGCATCTCCGCCGAGCGGGGCTTCCCGACGCCCACGCGGATCTCCTACGAGGCGACCGCCGCGAAGGGCGGCGCCTACTTCATCGGAAGCCCCGAGCAGGTGGCCGAGAGGATCGTCGATCTCCACGCCGCGCTGCGCCACGACCGCCAGATCTTCCAGATGGATCTGTCAGGGGTTCCGCAGAAGGAGTCGCTGCGCGCGATCGAACTGCTCGGGACCACGGTCAAGCCACTGGTGCACGCCGCCCTGGGATGAGCGCGCCGCCGGCGCGGGAGCCCGAGTCGGCGCTCAGGACGGGTGGGCGACCCTCGCCGCCCCACGGGCCCGGCGGCGCTGGAGGAGGACGGCGAGGGCGACGCCGCCCAGGAGGACGAGGCCCGCGACGAGGAACGCGAAGGCCGGCCCGAGGGTGTCGCCCGCGATGAGGAACACGAGGGCGGTGGACGCGATCACGGTCGCGGCGATCCACGGCCATTCCGGGTCGCGCAGGTACGTCAGGAGGGTGGCGACGGCGAGGACGGCCATCGCGACGACCGCGGGGGTGGTGGTCAGTCCCGTCGTCGTCATCGCGCCGATGAGGTACAGGGCGAGGCCTAGCGCGACGCCGAGGGTGCGATGGCGCAACCACCGGACGAGGACCCAGGCCCACGTTGCACCGAATCCCATCAGCAGGCCACCACTGATCAGGTCGCGCGTCTCCCAGTCGTGCTCGTCGAACGCGCCGCCCGTCGGTAGGGGCAGGAGTGCGGCCGGGATCGTGGCCATCAGCAGGAAGCCGGCCCCGAAGAGCGCCATCTCGGACAGGACGCTGGGCGCGACGACCTCCGTGAGCGCCATCACGAGCAGGGCGACGCCGGCCGCCGCGACGCCGGTGACCTCGGAGTCCCCGAGAACCACCGCCGTCGCGCCCGAGGCGAGGGCGGCGGTGGCCGTGAGGATCACGCTGGCCGAGCGGCGCCGGATCGCGTGCTCGGGGGCCAGGGGAGCGCCGCGGACCGGCCGGACGGGAACGGCGACCACGAGGCCCGCCACCAGCCCGAGAGCCGTCAGCCCGCTGATGAGCGCGATCTGCACGGTGCGATCGAACGTGTCCCACTGCTGCCCGACCATGATGCCGGCGGCCGCAAGCACGAACGCCGCCCCGAGGTAGACGGCCGCTTCGAGCAACCGCCCCCGCCACGCCGGCAGCGCGGGTTGGGGAGGCGCTGTCGGGGCAGCCGCGGTCAGCGCGGGCTCCGCGTGGGCAGACGGCGCCTCCGCGTGGGCAGACCAGGCGACGACGACGGCGTCCGCCTGGAATCGGGTCAGAGTGCCGTCCCGGACCAGGTCGGCCAGGGCGGCGTCGAGGGGCGACGAGGCGGAGACGGTCGACGGCGCAGTCCCGGCGGGTGCGGGCCCGGTCGGTGTGGGCCCGGTCGGTGCGGACATCGCTGGGCTGTCGGGCGGGACCTGCGACGTCGTCATCGGATGCTCCCCTGGTCGCGCGTGGCGCTGGAGATCTACGGCCAGCGTCCCGCTGGGCCCGTCGACCGCAAGGGACCAACGGCCCACTGCCGGGTACTGCCTCGGACGGGCCGGTCCGAAATCCGCTGAGGTCGAGCGCTCTCGTTCGTGAGGTCGAGGGACCCCTCGACCTCACGAACGAGAGCGCTCGACCTCAGCGAAGAGGGGGTGCGGGGCGGGTCAGGGGGTGCGGGCTGTCGGCGGGTCGGGGTGGGATCGCGGAATGAGGGTGACCGCCGGGGCGTTGGAACCGTAGACTGGCACGGTTGCGAATGGCCGTCGTGGCCCGGGTCCGCCCGGGTGTGGCGCCGGTCGATTGACAACTCAACAGGGGGTGATCGGTTTCGACGATGGTCGTCGTTCCAGGAGAAGCGGGTCGAGGATGTGGGGTTATCTCGTTAACGCTCCCTGCAACCAATAGGTGCCGATAACAAGCGCACCGAGCCTTCCTTCGTCCTCGCGGCGTAAGGACTTCTAGGCTCCGTCAGCCCGGGTTTGCTCTTGCCCCGGTCAGCTGGCGTCATCCAGAGAGCCACTGCTCGTTTCCCTCGTCATCGGGGTAACGGGGACTTCTAGGTGACTGAGCCCGTCGGCACTCTTGTCTGCGTGAGTGTCGGGGCTGAGAAAATCATCAGCAGACTGCACCCGGAGAAGCCCTGGTTCACTGCCGTCGGACGCGGGTTCGATTCCCGCCACCTCCACCCCTCGTTGCGAACACCCAGTGCGCGAAGGCCCGCCCGGTCCATCCGGGCGGGCCTTCGTGTCGTCCGGCGTCAGCGGGACCGGCGCCCTATCCCTGGAGCAGCCCGCCCCCCACCCACGCGCGGATCGCCGCGACGTCCTGCAGGCTCAGCTCCATGCGCGCCCCGCGACACAGCCCCACGACGTTGTCGGCCCAGGTCTCGGCGAGCTTCTTCGCGGTGGTCTTCGCGCTCAGGTCCAGCCCGGCGAACAGCACGCCGGAGATGACCGTGTTGACCGACGCGCGCCCGATGGCCTGACCCGCAGCCTGGCAGGCGTCCCGCACCCGCCGCGCGGTCTCCGGCCGGTCGAACGGGACCGCGTTGACGTCGTCGGCCAGCGCCGTGAGCAAGACCCGGTAGCGCTCGGCGGGCAGGTTCGGGATATCGGTGACCTCGACCACCTGACGCTGCAGCGGGGGCAGGTCGACCCCGCCAGGGTTCGGCAGGTCTGCCTCGCTGAACCGCTTCGGGTCCCAGACGAAGCCGGGGGCCGGACGCGACGACGCACCGAGTTCGGGAACGGTCCTGGCGAGCCATCCGAAGAAGCCTCCGGGACCACCCCAGCCCGAAGCCGACACGCCGGGATCGGCCTTCTGCGCGGCCTGTGCCACGTCAGAGCCGGTCAGCGGCCGGTCGGCCGAACGCACCAGCCGCAGGACGGCCTTGCGGGCCGGCGTCGTCGGGGGTGGGCCGACCGGCGGCAGGGGCGGCGCCTTGGCCGTCCCGCCGGGCTGGGAGGACGCGGCCGGCGCTCGCGAGGACGCCGGGGGCGCCGCGGGTTCCTCGAGCCCGCCCAGGTCCGACGGCTTGACCAGCTCGGCCAGCTCGTCCGCCGTGACGACGGTGTCCGCCACGGCGCGATAGGCGCTCGCGGCCGGCCCGGCGGTGATGATCGTGACCCGCCGGTCGGCCGCCCGGAACCGCAGCGCGAGCGGCGTGAAGTCGGCGTCCGCCGAGACGATCACGAACTCGTCGTACCGGGTCTGGGCGCTGAGGGCGTCCACGGCGTCCAGGACGAGGTTGATGTCGGCACTGCTCTTGCCCTGCTGGGTCAGTGACGGGCAGTCGACCACGCTGAACCCGGCGCGGGTGAAGTTCGGGCGGAACTGCGAGAAGGCCGACGGGTTGAGGTAGCACGCGCGTACGAGAAAGCGCCGGGAGAACTCCCCGTCCGAGTCGCTGCCGCTCTCCAACGCGGTCAGCCAGTGCGCCGGTGAACCTGCGAAGGCCTCCGCTGCGGCAGGGTCGAGGCGACGCAGCCCGAGGTAGACGTTGTCGAAGTCGACGAACAGCGCGCTCCGCAGGCGGCGGCCGTTCTCACCCGTGTCGATGGTGGTCACCCGGGCATCCTCCTCGCCGAGTCGTGCGCCGGCCACCCGAGCACGCAGCGGCGTCCGCCGGCCTGCCCGCGATCAGGCTCCCGATTCGCCGGTCCCGGTCCCGGTCCCGTTCCCGTTCCCGGCACCCGCCCCGGGCCCGGCCGGCGCGTCATCGGCACCGTCAGTGCCCGACGCCGGGGGGCCGGCCAGTGAGGGAACGAGTTCGTACCGCGTCCTGTACAGCTCCAACAGCGTCAGCAGCATCGCGGCGACGGGGATTGCCAACAACGCGCCCGCGACGCCGAACAGGGCGCTCCCGAGCAGCACGGAGGCGAAGCTGAAGGCGGGGTGCACGTTGACGGCGCGAGCGCTGATGCGAGGCTCGAAGGTGAGGTTTTCCACCTGCTGGTAGAGGATGCCCCAGGCCAGGACGATGACGCCGAGCCAGGGGTTGGGGCTCAGCAGGCCGACGATCACGGGCAGCGTGATCGCGATATAGGTGCCGATCGCCGGCACGAACTGGGCGACGAGACCGGTCCAGATCGCCAGGGCCAACCAGGACGGCAGCCCGATGATCGCGAAGACGATGCCGCTGAGGGTCGAGTTGACCGCGGCGAGGACGATGCGGGCGCCGACGTAGCCGCCGACCTTCTCGGCCGTGGTGTCCCACACGTTCACGGTCAGTTCCTGCATCCGCGGCGGGAAGAGCCCGGCGATCCAGCGGCGCAGCCGCGGCCCCTCGGCGGAGAGGTAGTACGTGAAGAGGACGAAGACCAGCGAGGAGGCGATCGCCCCGAACACCGAGCCCACCACGTTGAGCACGCCGCCCGCGATCTGACTGGCGTATCCCGCAATCTGCTCCGGGTCGAGCGAGATCTGGTCGAGGAGGTCCGCCAGGACGTAGTTCTGACCGGATACCTCGTTCACCCAGGCGAGGGTGTTCTGGGCGATGTTCGGCAGCGATCGCACGAGTGCGGCGATCTGCGAGACGAGCAGCTGGCCGAAGAGCACGAGGAAGCCGACCAGGAAAAGGGCGACGCCGCCCATCACCGAGGCCGTGGCCCCACCCCGGGGCATGCGCGTGGCCAGGCGCCGCACCGCCGGCTCCATCGCCAGCGAGGCGAACCACGCCATGAGCACGGTGAACAGGAACGAGCTCCCCGCCGAGAACACGAAGAGCGTGATCCACACGACGGCACCGGCGCCCACCACGACGAACGTGATCCGCCACACGTTGCCCGGGTCGAAGAGGACCCGGACCGCGGCTCGATCCGTCTCGAGAGTCGGTTCGGTCATGGAGATCTCCTTCGTCGGGTCGTCGCTATCTTCCCGCACACCGAGGCTGCGCCCGCACGGGCGCGAGCGATAGCGTCGCAGCCGTGCGTGACGTCCGCCTTCGCGTCCTCGTCGCGCCGGACGCGTTCAAGGGCACGATCGACGCCGCCGGCGCGTCGGCAGCCCTCGCCGGCGGTTGGCGCCGCGTCCGTCCCGACGACGACGTCCGCGAGATCCCCCAGGCCGACGGCGGCGAGGGCACGGCGAGCGTGATCGCCACGGCGGTCCCGAACGCCCGATGGCGCGACGCCGGCCCCGTGACCGGCCCCGACGGCGCCCCGGTCCAGGGCCGCTGGCTCGAGCTGCCCGACGGCACCGCCGTCGTCGAGCTCGCCGAGGTGGCCGGCCTCCCGCTCATGTCACGCCTCGACCCGCGCGGGGCGACGACGGCGGGCCTCGGGGAGGTCCTTCGGGGGTCGGTCGAGGCGGGGGCCCCTCGCGTCGTCGTCGGCGTGGGCGGGTCGGCCTCCACGGACGGCGGTGCGGGCGCCCTGACCGCCCTCGGGCTGAGGGTGCTCGACGACGACGGCGCCCCGGTCGCCCCCGGTGGGGCCGGCCTCGCGCGGGCCGCGCACCTCGACCGCACCGGCCTCCTGCCTCCCCCGCCCGACGGGGTCGAGATCCTCACCGACGTCACGGCGCCTCTGACCGGCTCCCGTGGCGCCGCTGCCGTCTTCGGGCCGCAGAAGGGCGCCGACGACGCCGACGTCGCCGCGCTCGACGTGGCCCTGCAGCGGTGGGCGACCCTCCTCGGCGGCGATCCGGACGAGCCCGGCGCGGGTGCGGCCGGCGGCACCGCCTACGGGCTCGCCGCCGCGTGGGGCGCGCGGCTCGTGCCCGGCGCCGGGCGGATCGCGCAGATCACGGGCCTCGCCTCGCTCCTGCCCACCGCCGACGTCGTGGTCACCGGGGAAGGCCGGTTCGACGCCACCTCCCTGGCGGGCAAGGTGGTCGGCGAGGTCTTGGGGGCGGCCGCGGGCGCCGTCGTCGTGGTCGCCGGTGAGGTCGACGTCGAGGGGGCCACGGCTGCGGGGGCGGCCTGGGCATGCAGCCTCACGGACCTCGCCGGCGGGCGGGCCGCCGCGCTGGCCGATCCTGCGCGCTGGCTGGTCGTGGCGGGGGAGCGTGCCGCGCAGTGGGCCGAGGGGCGTGCCGCGCAGTGGGCCGAGGGGCGTGCCGCCCGGTGGGCCGAGGGGCGTGCCGCCGGCCCGGCCGGGGAACGACGCTCGTGAGCGGGCCGTTCGGACCGGGTCCGGCCTTCGGGACGCGACCGCGGAGAGCGCGCCCCGGCGTGCAGTGGGGGCCGCCGGACGTGGTCGGGGCGGTGGCGCTGGGGGGTGCCCTGGGCGCCCTCGCCCGCTACGGGGTCGGGGTGGCCTGGCCGCACGGTGACGGTGCCTTCCCGTGGTCGACCTTCGCGATCAACGTGGCGGGCTGCCTGGCGATCGGCGTGCTCCTCGTGTTGATCACCGAGGTCGCGGGGCGCCCGCACCGGCTGGCGCGCCCCTTCCTGGGCACCGGCGTCCTGGGCGGCTTCACCACGTTCTCGACGTACGCCGTCGACGCCGAGCGGCTGATCGCCGGGGGTCAGGTCCCGCTCGCGCTCGCCTACCTGTTCGGCACCCTGGCCGCCGCGCTGCTGGCCGCCCAGGCGGGCGTCTCGGCGACGCGGGCCGTGGCCGCGCGCCGGTCCCGGGACGCGGCAGGTCCACCGACCGGAGTGGAAGGAGAGGACGCATGAAGCTCGAGGGCCGCGCGTTGCGACTGACGGTCTACGTCGGGGAGTCCGACCAGGTGCACCACCGGCCGCTGTACGCCGAGATCGTGCACCGAGCCCACGCCGCGGGCCTCGCGGGCGCCTCGGTGTTCCGCGGCATCGAGGGGTACGGGTCGTCCGGGCATGTCCACACCACACGGATCCTGAGCCTCAGCGATGACCTTCCGGTCGCGATCGTCATCGTCGATGCCGAGGAACGGGTGCGGGCCTTCCTGCCGCAGCTGGACGAGCTGGTCGGCGAGGGCCTCGTGATCCTCGACGAGGTGGACGTGGTCCGCTACGTCGCAAGGCCGCCCACGTGACCGTGCTGCTCGTCGCGCTCGGGGCGGCGCTCGGAGCCCCCGCGCGGTTCCTCACCGATCGCTGGGTCCAGGGTCGCCACGACTCCGTCTTCCCGTGGGGGACCTTCACGGTGAACGTGGTCGGCTCGTTCGTGCTGGGGGTCGTGCTGGGCGGCGCGGCGGCCGGCGGGGTGCCGACCGCGGTGGTGGCCGCCGTCGGCACCGGGTTCTGCGGGGCGTTCACCACCTACAGCACGTTCTCCTACGAGACGGTCCGCCTCGTCGAGACCGGGTCCTCGTGGTACGCCGCGGCCAACGCGCTCGGCAGCCTGGCCGCCGGCCTGCTCGCCGCCTGGCTGGGTGCCTTCGGCGCCACCGCCCTCTGGGGCTGACGCGGGTCGGCCCGCTGACCCGGGCCGCCTCGCCCGGGACGCCTCGCCCGGCCCATCGCAGGCCGGAGATCGCCCCGGACGAGCGCCTACCTACGGCACCGTAGGGATACGCTTGACGCGGGCCTGGGCGGTGCGCATCCGCCGGCCGAGACGAGGGACGAGCATGGCGACGACGCCGCCCGAGGACGGTGACCGGCGCGCCGCGAGTGGCGACCGGCCGTGGTTCGCGCAGTACGCCCCGGGGGTGCCGCACGAGATCGAGGTCCCCGAGGGGCCGGTCGGGACGGTCCTCACCGGAACCGCGGCCCGGTACCCCAATCGCGTCGCCCTCGACTTCTACGGGGCCACCACCACCTACGCGGAGCTGCTCGACCAGGTCGAGCGGGCGGCCCAGGCGCTGCACGAGGCCGGCGTCCGGGCGGGCGACCGCGTCGCCGTGATCCTGCCCAACTGCCCCCAGCACGTCGTCGCCTTCTATGCCGTCCTCCGCCTGGGCGCCGTCGTCGCCGAGCACAACCCGCTCGCCTCGGCCGAGGAGATCCGGGCGCAGTTCGCGCGGCACGAGGCGAAGGTCGCGGTCGTGTGGGAGAAGTCCTTGCCGCTCCTCCCCGAGGCGTCCGGGCTCCGGGTCCTCGCCGTCGACCTCACCGCCGGGTTGCCGTGGACCAAGCGGGCGCTGCTGAGGCTTCCCCTTGCCAAGGCGCGCACCCAGCGGGACGCCATGCGCGGACCCGTGCCGGCCGGGGTCGCCCCGTGGGACCGCATCGTCCGCCGGAGGCCGCGCCTGCCCGCCGATCATCCCGAACCCGACGCCGGCGACCTCGCCGTGCTCCTGCACACCGGGGGAACCACCGGCGTCCCGAAGGCCGTCGCGCTCACCCACCGCAACCTGCAGGCCAACTGCGAGCAGGGTCGCGCCTGGGTGGTCGGGCTCCGGGAGGGCGAGGAGACGATCTACGCCGTCCTCCCCTTCTTCCACGCCTTCGGGATGACCCTGTGCCTCACGTTCGCCGTGCGGATGGCGGCGACGTCGGTACTCATGCCGCGCTTCGAGGCGCCGGCGGTCATGGCCGCGATGAAGCGCCGACCCTGCACGTTCTTCCCGGGCGTGCCGCCGATGTTCGACCGGATCGAGGCCGAGGCGGCGCGAACGGGCGGAGACCTGACCTCGATCCGGTACTCGATCGCCGGCGCCATGTCGCTCTCGCGGGAGGTCGCGGACCGCTGGGAGCGCGCGACGGGCGGCTACGTCGTCGAGGGCTACGGCATGACGGAGTCCTCGCCGGTCGCGGTCGGCAACCCCTTGTCCCCGGCGCGCCGGCCGGGCACCCTCGGGATCCCGTTCCCCTCGACCGACATCCGCGTCGTCGACCCCGAGAACCCGGACGTCGAGGTGCCCCACGGCGAGCGTGGCGAGCTCCTCCTGCGCGGGCCTCAGGTGTTCGGCGGCTATTACCGCGACGAGGAGGAGAACCGGCACGTCCTCCTCCCGGGCGGCTGGCTGCGCACCGGCGACATCGTGATGATGGACGACGACGGCTTCCTCACGGTCGTGGACCGCATCAAGGAACTCATCATCTCCGGCGGCTTCAACGTCTACCCGTCCCAGGTCGAGGAGACCCTCCGGGCGATGCCCGGGGTGGCCGACGTCGCCGTCGTCGGCATGCCGTCCGCCGACCTCGGCGAGGACGTCCTCGCGGCCATCGTGCCCCACCCCGGGGCGATGATCGATCTCGAGGCCGTGCGGGAGTGGAGCAGGGAGCGGCTCTCGCGCTACGCCGTCCCTCGCCAGCTCGAGATCCTCAAGGAGCTGCCCCGGTCCCAGCTCGGCAAGGTGCTGCGCCGTTCCGTGCGGGAGACCCTCGTGGCGCAGCGCGAGCACGTCGATTCTCTTCGTGACCAGGCCGCCGCTGTGCGCGACCACACACTCGGGAAGATCGCAGCGCATCCCGGCGGACCTCCGCCGCGCGAGGGCGCGTAGTAGCGTCGGCGGGTGAGCATCTCGTGGGGGGCCATGACGTGGGTCAACCAACCGCGTCAGTGGCGCTGGGATGGCCCTGACCTGTACGTGCGCACCGAGCATGCCTCCGACTTCTGGCGGGTCACGGCGCACGGGTACACGCACGACTCCGGCCACGCCTTCCTCGCCCGCGAGCAGGGCGACATCGCCGTCGAGGTGACGGTGCAGGCCGACTACGCCGAGCAGCACGACCAGGCCGGCCTCATGGTGCGTCTCCACCATGCGATGTGGCTGAAGGCCGGCATCCAGCTGGTCGACGGCGCGCTGGTCGCCTCCACCGTCAACACCCGCGACGTCTCGGACTGGTCGGTCCTGCCGATGCCGGGCCTCGAGGCCGGCGACCCGGTGCGCCTGCGCGCGACCCGCACCGGCGACACCCTCCGGGTCATGTGCGCTGCCGTCGACGAACCGTGGCGCCTGATGCGCCTCGCGCACTTCCCGTCGTCCGTCCCGACGTGGCTCGGACCCATGTGCGCCTCGCCCCGGCGGTCCTCGCTCGACGTCCACTTCTCGGACTGCCGTGTCGAGACCGGCGGCCCGGGCTGGGACTGGCCCGCCGGCTAGGACCGGAGAGGCCGCGGTGCTGGCCCTGGGGATCGACGTCGGGAGCACGAACACCAAGGCCGTCCTCGTCCGGGTGCGCCCGGGTGACCGGGTGTTCCGGGACGCCGACGTCGTCGGCCTCGCCTCCGCGCCCACGCCCGCCGACGCCGGGGATCTGGTCCGCAGCGTCCTGAGGCTGGTCACCGACGTGACCGGCCGCGCCGACGAGCCGCCCGCCGTCGTCGGTGTCGCGTCGATGGCGGAGAGCGGGGTCCCGCTCGACGGCGACGGCGAGCCCCTCACCGCGATCCTGCGCTGGGACGGGGCCCGGGCGCAGGACCAGGCGCGCGGGCTCGCCGCGACCCTCGGGGCGGGGGCGGTCTTCGCGGCGACCGGGGTCCGGCTGGCGGCGAAGACGCCGCTCGCCACCTGGGCGTGGCTGGGGCAGGACGATCGGGGCGTGCTGGCCCGGATGGACCGCTGGGCCGGCGTCGCCGACCTCGTCGGGCTGGCCATGACCGGCCGGCTCCTCACCGACCACACCCTCGCCGGTCGCACCGGCGCCTATCGCCTGCCCGGGCCCGACGGCGCCCTCCCGGCCGGGTTCGACGCCGAGCTCCTCGCTGCCGTCGGGCTGCGTCCCGGCGTGCTGCCCGAGGTGGCGCTCCCCGACGCGCCGCCGGGCGCCGTCGTCGTCTCGGCCGCCTTCGCGGAGGCCGGGGTGCCGCTCGGGACGCCCGTGGTCGTCGCCGGGCACGACCACGCGATCGGGGCGTGGGCGGCCGGGGTGCGGGAGCCGGGGGCGGTGGCCGACTCGCTCGGCACGGCCGAGGCCGTGCTCACCGTGCTTCCCACCGCGGCGCCGGTGGAGCCCGGGGCCGTCGCCGGCGCGGGGATGAGTCTCGTGCGCACCGTCAGCGGCCGGTTCCCCGCCATCGTGGCGGGCGCGCCGAGCGCCGGTGCGCTCGTGGGGTGGTGGTCGGAGGGCCTGGGCGACCTCGCCCCGCAGGTGTGGGCCGCCGTCGACGCTGCCGTGGACGCAGCCGTCGTCGGCCGCGCCGTCCTGCCGACGGGGTGCCTCGTCCTCCCTTACCCTTCGGGCCGGCAGTGCCCGTACCCCGACCCCGGGGCGCGGCTGCGGCTCGTGGCCGCAGACGGCGCGGAACCTGCCTCGGTCCCGCCGCGCGAGGGCGCCTCGGTGTGGACCCGGGCGCTCCTGGAGGGGCTGTCCCTCCACGCGCGCTGGATGCTCGCCGAGCAGGCCCGGCAGGCCGGGGTGGCGCCGGACGGGGTGACGGTGCTCGGCGGTGCCGGAGCGGCCAACGGGGCGTGGATGGCGATCAAGGCGGCCGTGGCCCCTGTGCCCACCCGGCTCGTGAGGTCACTCGAGCCGGTGGCCGTGGGCGCCGCACTCCTCGCCGCCGAGCGCGTCGGGGGCGCGCCGGAGCCGGTCCCCGTGCTGGAGACGAGGCCCGTCCTCGGCGAGGTCCGGGGAATTCCGGCGCCGGGCGCCGAATTCGAGATGATCTTTCGGCGGTTTGTCGACGAGGCGCTCCGCGGCGCCGCTCGATAGCGCTGCCCGCGAATCCACCGGTCGGCGGGCCGCCCTACGGTCGCATTCCTGCGCCGCTGGGCCGTAGGGTCGGCCCAGACGTTCGCCACCTGGGAACGTGCCGCAACAGAGGAGAGGTTTGTCCGTGTCTGTGAACCGCACCGAGCTCGTCGCCGCCGTCGCCGAGAAGGCTTCGCTGACCAAGGCCCAGGCCGACGCCGCGCTGTCGGCACTGCAGGACGTCATCGTCGAGTCCGTCGGCAAGGGGGAGGCCGTGAAGATCACGGGTCTGCTCAGCGTCGAGCGTGTCGAGCGCGCGGCCCGCACGGGGCGCAACCCCCGCACCGGCGAGGAGATCCAGATCCCGGCCGGCTACGGCGTCAAGCTCACCGCAGGGACCGTGCTGAAGAAGGCCGTCACCGGCTGACGTCCGTCCGTCTGCCCGCACGGGGCGGGCCCGACCCCCAGCGGACGGGCCCGCCCCGTCGCTGTGTCCGGGCGGATCACCTGCGCGGGCGGGGGGGAGCCGGGCTCCCCTGTGGACGTGCCGGGCGCGCCCCGCCGAGGCCGACGTAGGATCGCCCCATGGCAGCCTCGCAGCCCCCCGGCTCCCCCGACGCCCCCGCCGGTCCGTCCGCGCAGCCCGCCGGCAGCACCGGCGTCCTCGAGCGCGAGGAGACACGGCAGCTCCTCGAACCGGGCGATCACGAGCGCTACGCCCACTACGTGCGCAAGGACAAGATCATGTCGTCCGCGATGAGCGGGCAACCCGTCGTGGCGCTGTGCGGCAAGGTCTGGACGCCGTCGCGCGACCCCAAGCGCTTCCCCGTGTGCCCCGCCTGCAAGGCGATCTACGAGGGTCTGCGCGGTGGCGACGGCGGTGGCGACGCCGGCGGCGCCGGCTCGGGTTCGTCCGGCGACTCCGGGGCCCGGTGAGCGCCGAGCCCCAGCGCCGGCCCGACTCCCACCACCTTCCGCAGCACGCGGCGGCCCCGTCGAGGACCGCCGCCTCCCACCTGCCCCCCGCGTTCCCCGAGCGCGCGGCCTGGGGCACGGCGGAGCGCCTGCGCGCGTGGCAGCGGGCCGCGCTCGAGGAGTACCGACGGCGCAGCCCGCGCGACTTCCTCGCTGTCGCCACGCCGGGCGCCGGAAAGACGACGTTCGCCCTCCAGGTGGCCACGGCCCTGCTCGCGGAGCGCACGGTCCGTCGCGTCACCGTGGTCGCCCCGACGGAGCACCTCAAGGCCCAGTGGGCCGACGCCGCGGCCCGCGTGGGCGTCCGCCTCGACCCGGCCTTCCGCAACGCCCAGGGCCGGCACGGCGAGGCGTTCGACGGCGTCGCGGTCACCTACGCGCAGGTCGCCGCCAACCCCGCCCTGCACAGGGCGCGGACCGAGGCGGCGCCCACGCTGGTGATCCTCGACGAGGTCCACCACGGCGGCGATGCCCTCACCTGGGGCGATGCGATCCGCGAGTCGTTCGGACCCGCCACGCGCCGCCTCGCGCTCACGGGCACGCCCTTCCGCTCGGACACCGCGGCCATCCCGTTCGTCACGTATGCCCGCGACGACGACGGCGTCCGCCGCTCCCGAGCCGACCACACCTACGGCTACGGGGACGCCCTGCGAGACGGCGTCGTCCGCCCGGTGATCTTCCTGGCCTACTCCGGCCAGATGCGGTGGCGGACGCGCGCCGGCGACGAGGTGAGCGCGCGCCTGGGTGAGCCGCTCACGCAGGACATGATCGCCCAGGCGTGGCGCACGGCCCTCGACCCGACGGGCGAGTGGATCCCGGCCGTCCTCGCCGCTGCCGATCGGCGCCTCACCGAGGTACGGCGTCAGATGCCCGACGCCGGGGGGCTCGTCATCGCCTCCGACCAGACCGCCGCCCGGGCCTATGCCGCCCACCTGCGCGAGATCACGGGGGTGCCGCCCGCCGTCGTCCTCTCCGACGACGACGGCGCCTCGGCCCGCATCGACGCCTTCGCGCGGTCGGAGGACCGCTGGATGGTGGCCGTCCGGATGGTGTCCGAGGGCGTGGACGTGCCGCGGCTCGCCGTCGGGGTCTACGCGACGTCGGCGTCGACGCCGCTGTACTTCGCGCAGGCCATCGGGCGGTTCGTGCGGGCGCGGCGGCGGGGGGAGACGGCGTCGGTCTTCCTGCCGAGCGTTCCGTCGCTGCTGGCGCTCGCGGGCGAGCTCGAGGTCGAGCGCGACCACGCGCTCGACAAGGTCCCCAGCGGGGACCGGGGGTTCGATGCGTCGCCGGAGGACGCCCTGCTCGCCGCGGCGAACCGGGCCGAGAAGGGGAGCGAGGAGCTCACGCTCCCCGGCTTCGAGGCGCTGGAGGCGCAGGCGTCGTTCGACAAGGTGCTGTTCGACGGCGGGGAGTTCGGCACGGGCGGAGCCGTCGGCTCACCGGAGGAAGAGGACTTCCTGGGCCTGCCCGGCCTCCTGGACGCCGATCAGGTGGCCACCCTGCTGCGGGCGCGACAGGCCGATCACGTGGCGGCCCGCCGGGCGGCGCACGGACGCGGCCCGGGATCGCCGCAGGGCCACGCGCACCCCGCGTCGGACCACCGCACCGTCGCCGCGCTCCGCAAGGAGCTGTCGAGCCTGGTCGGGGCCTGGGCGCGGCGGAGCGGCCAGCCGCACGGGGCGGTTCACACCGAGCTGCGACGCCGGGCCGGTGGCCCCGAGGTCGCCCGCGCGGACGCCGACCAGATCCGCGCCCGCATCGACCTGCTGAGAGGCTGGTTCGCCGGCCGTTCGTGAGCCGCCCGACCTGAGCGGGAAGGGGGGCGGCGGAGGGACCGTGGTCGGCGCGCCTACCAGGCGAGGACCCTCGTCGGGATGGCCGGGTCGCCGGGGGAGAGTCGCCACGCCTCCCCGGGGAGCTCGTCCCGGGAGAGGCGGTGCCGCTCCACCGCGGCGGCGAGCGCCTCGGGCCCGGTCCACCCCGCGAGCACGTCGCCCTCGACCACGAGCGGCACCTGCAGCGGCCGGGCCCCGGCCTCGCGGAGCACCTCGGCGGCAGCGGCGTCGTCGTCCAGCGCGACCAGCAGCTCCTCGACGGCGCGACCGTCGCCGTCGAGCACGCGCCCGGCCCACTTGAGCCCGCCCACGGTCTGCTTCGCGACGGAGGTCTTCGCCACGGGCTCCACCACGCCCGCCGCGTTCTCCCGCGCGACGAGCTTGTAGACGAGTTCCGCCGTCGGGTGCCCCGACCCCTTGACCAGCGACGTCCCCACGCCGAACGAGTCGGCCGGCGTGGACGCCAGCGCCGCGATCGCGAACTCGTCCAGGTCGGAGGTCACGACGATCCTCGTCGACCTCGCACCCAGGGCGTCGAGCTGCGCGCGCACCTCGCCGGCCTGCGCCACCAGGTCGCCGGAGTCGAGCCGCACCGCGCCCAGCTCCCCGCCCGCGGCGCGCGCGGCCGCGACCGCCCGCTCGACGCCCCGCGTCACGTCGTAGGTGTCCACGAGCAGCGTGGTCCCAGGCCCCAGCGAGGCCACCTGCGCCGCGAAGGCCGCCTCTTCGTCGTCGTGCACCAGCGTGAACGCGTGCGCCGCCGTGCCCATGGTGCGCAGGCCATGGGTGCGCCCGGCCTCGAGGTCGGAGGTCGCGGAGAACCCGCCGACGACGGCGGCCCGCGCCGCCGCCACGGCCGCCACCTCGTGCGTGCGGCGGGCGCCCATCTCGAAGCACGGCCGCCCGGCGGCCGCCCCCGTCATCCGCGAGGCCGCGGTGGCGACGGCGGAGTCGTGGTTGAGGATCGACAGCACGACCGTCTCGAGCAGCACCGCCTCGGCGAACGTGCCCCGCACGGTCAGCAGCGGCGAGCCGGGGACGTAGCACTCGCCCTCGGCGTAGCCCAGCACCGACCCCCGGAAGCGGTGGTCCGCCAGGAACGCCAGGGTCACGGCGTCGACCACGCGGTTCGCCTCGAGCCACGTGAGCTCGGCGGCGCCGAACCGGAACGCCTCGATCGCCTCGAGCACGCGCGCCGTCCCCGCGACCACGCCGTACCGGCGCCGGCCCGGCAGGCGCCGCGCGAAGACCTCGAACACGCACCGCCGCCCGGCCACCCCCGAGCGCAGCGCGCCCTCGAGCATGGTGAGCTCGTAGCGGTCGGTCAACAGGGCGGTGGAGGACGCCGGCGCCATGACCCCCAACCTAGCCCGCGACCGTGGCGCCGTATCGTGGGCGCCGTGCCTGTCACTGCGTCCCTCAGTGCGACCGAGACCGAGCGCTCCACCGAGCGCGACGCCGTGGCCCGCCTGGGCGAGCCCTGGGTCACGATCGTCTGGAACGACCCGGTCAACCTCATGAGCTACGTCACCTACGTCTTCCGGACCTACTTCGGCTATCCGCGCGAGAAGGCCGAGCACCTCATGCTCCAGGTGCACCACGACGGCCGCGCCGTGGTCTCGACCGGCCCACGGGAGCGCATGGAGACCGACGTCGCCGCCATGCACACCTACGGGCTGTGGGCCACCCTGACCCGGTCGGGGGGCGAGGGGTAGTGCGGGGCTTCGTCCGGATCGGCACGCGGTACGTCGCCTCCCTCGACGAGGTGGAACGCACGATCCTCGGGCGCGTCGTCGCCGACACCGCCGACCTCCTCGGCACGCCCCTCGACGGCGCGGACGGCGATGGCGACGGCGATGGCGTGGACGGCGACGGCGCGGATGACGACGGCGTGGACGGCGACGGCGTGGGCCCGGCCTCGCACGGCTGGTCGAACGATCCCTTGGCCGGCTTCGACTGGCCCGCCGAGCACGCCGAGGAGCCGGACGACCCCGCCCTCGCCCGGCTGCTCCCCGCGGCGAGCAGGGACGACGACGCCGTGGCCGAGGAGTTCCGCCGCCTCACCGAGGGCGGGCTGCGGCGCGCGAAGGTCGCGAACCTCCGCCTCGTGTGGGCGGCGCTGCGTGGCCCGGGCGGCCCCCTGGCCGTGCCTCGCGCCGTCGCCGGGTCCTGGGCCGCGGCGCTCACCGACGTGCGCCTCGTCATCGCCTCGCGCCTGGGGATCGAGACCGACGACGACGCCGAGCGCGTCTACGAGGCCGCGGCGGGCGCCGTCGTCGAGCGCTCGCACGACGCCGACGGCGACGCCGACGGCGAGGACCACGGCGAGGACGACGGCTCCCTCGACGCCGAGGTGCGCGCCGCCCTGTCGGCGCTGTACGCGGCGCTGACGTGGCTCCAGGAGTCCCTGCTCCAGGCGATGCTCGACGACGTCGACGAGGTAACGGACGTCACCTGACGGCACCCTCCGATGCCGGGATCCGGCGGCTACGCTGGCTCACCGTGAGTGATGCACCGATCGGGATCTTCGACAGCGGGGTCGGGGGGCTGACGGTGGCGCGCGCGGTGCTCGACCAGCTGCCCCACGAGTCGGTCACCTACATCGGCGACACCGCGAACGGCCCCTACGGCCCGTTGCCCATCGCGGAGGTGCGCCGGCACGCGCTCGAGATCATGGACCGGCTCGTCGAGTCCGGGGTGAAGATCCTCGTCATCGCGTGCAACTCGGCCTCCGCCGCCGTGCTGCGCGACGCCCGCGAGCGCTACACGCTCGGCGCGGGAGTCCCTGTGGTCGAGGTGATCCAGCCCGCCGTGCGCCGCGCGGTGCGCTCCACCCGGACCGGGCGCGTCGGCGTCATCGGCACGGTCGCGACCATCACCTCGGGCGCCTACGAGGACGCGTTCGCCGCGGCCACCCACATCGACCTCACCCTCACCGCGTGCCCCCGGTTCGTCGAGTTCGTCGAGCGCGGGGTCACGGCCGGGCCGGAGGTGCTGGAGGTCACGCGCGAGTACCTCGACCCGGTGCGCGAGGCCGACGTCGACACCCTGGTGCTCGGCTGCACCCACTACCCCCTCCTCACCGGCGTCATCTCGTACGTCATGGGCGAGGACGTCACGCTCGTCTCGAGCGCGGAGGAGACGGCGAAGGACGTCTTCCGCACGCTCGAGGCCCACGGGATCGGCCGCGACCCGTCCTCCCCCGACGTCGCGCACCGCTTCCTCGCCACGGGTGACCCCGAGTCCTTCGCCAGGCTCGCCCGCCGCTTCCTCGGCCCGGAGGTCGCTCACGTCTCCCACGCCGACGACCTCACAGGAGTGACGCGATGAGGCTCACGATCGTCGGGTGCTCCGGCTCCATGTCCGGACCCGGCTCCGCCGCGTCGTCGTACCTGGTCCAGGCCGACGACGCCGCGGGCCGCACCTGGAGCGTCCTCCTCGACCTGGGGCCGGGGTCCTTCGGGCAGCTCATGAAGCACCTCGACCCCCGCGAGCTCGACGGGGTGCTCTTCTCCCACCTGCACCCCGACCACATGGCCGACATCACCAGCCTGCAGGTCTTCCTCCGTTACCACCCGGACGGCGAGGCGGGCCCGGTGCGCACGCTCGGGCCGGTGGAGACCGCCGAGCGGATCGGCGCCGTGTGCTGGCTCGGTGCGGCCGAGGTCGAGCGGCAGTTCACGGTCGAGCGGCTCCTGCCTCGCGAGGCGGTCACGGTCGGCCCGCTGCGGATCACGCCGTTCCCGATGAACCACCCCGTGCCGGCGTTCGGCTTCCGGATCGGGGGACCGAGCGCCGCCGGGGACCGCACGGTCCTGCTCGCCTACACCGGCGACACGGACGCGTGCGCGGACGCCGCCGACCTGGCCGACGGCGTCGACCTCCTCCTCTGCGAGGCGTCCTTCCAGGAGGGGCGCGAGGACGACGTGCGCGGGATCCACCTCACCGGGCTGCGGGCGGGCGAGCTCGCCGGCGGGCTCGGGGACCCCGCCGACGACGGCGCGGCGGGCCCCGATCTCCGCGAGGGGGCGCGGCAGGCCGTGGTGCGCACCGCCGTCGGGCACCTCGTCCTCACCCACCTCCCGCCGTGGACCGACCCGGCCGTGGTGGTCGCCGAGGCGCGGACGGCTTACGCGGGGCCGATCGACGTCGCGGAGGCCGGCGCCGTCTGGGACCTGTGACGCTCGTCGCATCGGGCGCCCCGATCAGGCCCGGGTGTGGCGGCGGTCACCGCGCTCGGTGGACGCGTAACACGGACGTGCATCTCGGGGCGTTACCGTGCACGGTATGAACGACGCAACCGCGGCGCTCACGCTGCCCTCTGCGCCCGACCCGACGACGTCCGACGCCACGAGGCACGAGGCGCGCCACCAGATGCCCGACAAGCTGCGCGCCGACGTGCGCCTGCTCGGTGAGCTGCTGGGCCACGTGCTGCTGGAGTACGGCGGGCCGGAGCTCCTCGGCGACGTCGAGCGCCTGCGCGCCGTCGCCATCCACGCCCACAGCGAGGCGGGCGAGGGCGCGCTCGAACAGGCGGAGGCGATCGTCGCCGGCTTCGCCCCGCTCCGGGCGGAGGAGGTCGCACGCGCCTTCACCTGCTACTTCCACCTGGTCAACCTGGCCGAGGAGTACCACCGCGTCCGCGCCCTGCGCGCCCGGGACCTTGTGGTCACGGGTCGGCCGGAGGACTCGCTGTCCTCCGCCATCGGGCTGCTCGCGGCCGAGGTCGGCGAGGAGGAGGCGGCGCGCCGCCTGGCCGCCATCGAGTTCCGGCCGGTCCTCACCGCGCACCCCACCGAGGCTCGACGCCGTTCCGTCGCCTCCGCCATCCGCCGCGTGTCGGTGCTCGTCGCGGAGCGCGACGACCCGCGCCTGGGCACGGCCGCCCTGGTGGACAACCGCCGTCGGCTCCTCGTCGAGATCGACGGGCTCTGGCGGACGGCGCAGCTGCGCACGCACAAGCCCTCGCCCCTGGACGAGGTGCGCACGGCGATGGGCGTGTTCGACGAGACGCTCTTCAACGTGCTGCCGGTGGTCTACCGCCGGCTCGACGACTGGCTGCTCGGGGACTCCTCGGGCATCGCCGCGCCCCAGGCGCCGGCCTTCGTGCGGATCGGTAGCTGGATCGGTGCCGACCGGGACGGCAACCCCAACGTGACGGCGGCGATCACCCGCAGCGCGGCCGAGATCGCCTCGGTGCACGTGCTGATGGGCTACGAGAACGCGGCCGCGCGGCTCGCCCGCACGCTCACGCAGGACACCGCCTGCACGCCCCCCTCGGACGCCCTCCGGGACCTGTGGAGCCGGCACGCCGCTCTCGTGGGTCCCGAGCGGGCGGCGCATTTCGACGTCAGGTCCCACCAGGAGCCGTACCGGCGGGCGATGCTCGTCATCGAGGCCCGCCTGGCGGACACCCGCCGTCGCGGTCCCATCGCGTACGCGAGCGCCGCCGACCTGGCCGGGGAGCTCGCCGTCGTCCAGCACGCCCTGCTCGAGGCAGGCGACCCGCGCGCGGCGTACGGCGACCTCCAGCACTTCGTGTGGCAGGTGGAGACCTTCGGATTCCACCTGGCCGAGCTCGAGGTCCGGCAGCACTCGCAGGTGCACGCCGAGACCCTGGCCGCGGTCCGGACCGCCGGCGGTCGTCCCGGCGCGCTCGACGCGCGGAGTGCCGAGGTCCTCGACGTCTTCCGGGCCATGAGGGAGATCCAGGACCGGTTCGGCGAGGCGGCGTGCCGCCGGTACATCGTCTCCTTCACCACGCGGGCGGCCGACGTCGAGGCCGTCTACCGGCTCGCCGAGAACGCGGCCGGGGCCGCCGCGCCGGTGCTCGACGTCATCCCGCTGTTCGAGACGTTCGCCGACCTCCAGGCCAGCGTGGACGTGCTCGAGGAGATGATCACGCTCCCCGACGTCCAGAAGCGTCTGGCGGCGACGGGGCGGCGGCTCGAGGTCATGCTCGGCTACTCCGACTCCTCGAAGGACGTCGGGCCGGTCTCGGCGACCCTCGCGCTCTACGACGCGCAGCGCCGGATCACCGAGTGGGCGCGCGCGAACGACATCACGCTCACCCTGTTCCACGGCCGCGGCGGCGCCCTCGGCCGGGGCGGCGGTCCCGCGAACCGGGCCGTGCTCGCGCAGCCGCCCGGCTCGGTGGACGGGCGCTTCAAGCTCACCGAGCAGGGCGAGGTCATCTTCGCCCGGTACGGCGACCCCGACATCGCCGCCCGGCACATCGAGCAGGTGGCTGCCGCCACCCTGCTGGCGTCCGCGCCGTCGACCGAGGCGCGGAACGCGCGCGCGGCGGAGACCTATGCGGACCTCGCCGGCGTCCTGGACGTGGCCTCGCGGACGCGCTACCACCGGCTGGTCCGCGCCGAGGGCTTCGCGCAGTGGTTCGCCCAGGTGACGCCGCAGGAGGAGATCGGCCTGCTCGCGATCGGTTCGCGGCCGGCGCGCCGGGGCTTGTCGGTGTCCTCCCTGGAGGACCTGCGGGCGATCCCGTGGGTGTTCGCGTGGACCCAGGCCCGGGTCAACCTCACGGGCTGGTTCGGCCTCGGGTCTGCGCTGGCCGCCGTGGGCGACGTCGAGCGGCTCCGGGCCGCCTACGCCGAGTGGCCGCTCTTCGCGACCATGGTCGACAACGTCGAGATGTCGCTCGCGAAGACCGACGCGCGGATCGCCCGGCGCTACCTCGCGCTCGGGGACCGGGACGACCTCGCCGGCCTCGTGCTCGAGGAGATGGAGCTCACCACGCAGTGGGTGCTCGCCGTGACGGGGCAGGAGCGGCTCCTCGGTGGGCGGCGCGTGCTCGGGCGGGCCGTCCAGCTGCGCAACCCCTACGTCGACGCCCTCTCGCTCATCCAGCTGCGGGCCCTGCGCGCGCTGCGGGACCAGGGTGGCGAGGGCGAGTCGACGGACGACCTCCGGCGGCTCCTCCTGCTGAGCGTCAACGGGATCGCGGCGGGCCTGCAGAACACGGGCTGACCGGCCGACCGCCGCACCCCACCCACTCCACACCCACCCGATACCCCACACCCCCGACCCCCCTTCGCGCCGACCCCCTTCTCGCCGACTCCTTCTTGCCGAACGCGGGGTTATGGGTCGAATGGACCTCCATTCGACCCATAACCCCGCGTTCGGCGAGGACAGGGGGGGCGAGGACAAGGGGGGGGCGAAGACGAAGGGGGGCGGGGGGCGAAGCGCCTGAACTCGACGAGGAGCAACCCGATGAGCCCTGCACCGTCTTCCACACCCGTTCAGGTCGCGCTCGCGTCGACGGCGCCGCGCGCCGACGGGCGGCGAACGGACGAGCTGCGCGCCGTGCGGTTCGAGCGCGGCTGGCTCGATGCGGCCGAGGGAAGCGTGCTGGTGGAGTTCGGCGGCACGCGCGTGCTGTGCGCGGCCTCCTTCACCGCGGGCGTGCCACGCTGGCGCAAGGGCTCCGGCCAGGGCTGGGTCACGGCCGAGTACGCGATGCTCCCGCGCGCCACCACCACCCGCAGCGACCGCGAGTCGGTGCGCGGTCGCATCGGCGGGCGCACCCACGAGATCTCGCGCCTCATCGGGCGCTCGCTGCGCGCCGTCGTCGACGTCGACGCCCTCGGCGAGAACACGATCGTCCTGGACTGCGACGTGCTCCAGGCCGACGGCGGCACCCGCACCGCGGCGATCACCGGCGCCTACGTGGCGCTCGCCGACGCCGTCGCCTGGGGCCGCTCCTCCGGCGCGATCCGGCCGGGCGCCGTCGTCCTGAAGGACTCCGTGGCCGCGGTGAGCGTCGGGATCATCGACGGGAGGCCCGTGCTCGACCTGCCGTACGTGGAGGACGTCGCGGCCGAGACCGACATGAACGTCGTGGTGACCGGGTCCGGGGACTTCGTCGAGGTCCAGGGCACCGCGGAGGGCGCGCCGTTCGGCGGTCCGAGCTGGACGCGCTGCTCGACCTCGCGCTCGCGGGCACCGCCCGGCTGGCCGAGCTCCAGCGCGCGGCGCTCGCCGAACCCCTGCGGGCGCGCGCGTGAGCCCTCGTCTCGTCCTCGCGACGCACAACGCGCACAAGCTGCGCGAAGTGCGCGCGATCCTCGCGGCCACGATCCCGGGCTTCGACCCCGACGACGTCGTCTCCGCTCCCGACCTCGGTGCCGACGAGCCCGTCGAGGACGGCGTGACCTTCGCCGAGAACGCGCTGATCAAGGCGCGGGCGATCGCCGCCCACACCCACCTGCCGGCCGTCGCGGACGACTCCGGCCTCGCCGTCGACGTCCTCGGCGGGGCCCCCGGGATCTTCTCCGCCCGCTGGTGCGGCCGGCACGGCGACGACCGCGCGAACCTCGACCTGCTGCTCGCCCAGCTCGCCGATGTGCCGGACGCGCACCGCGGCGCCGCGTTCGTGTGTGCGGCGGCCCTCGTCCTGCCCGACGGTCGCGAGGTCGTGGAGGTGGGCGAGCTGCGCGGCCGGCTGCTGCGTGCGCCGGTGGGAGAGGGCGGCTTCGGCTACGACCCGATCCTCGCGCCCGACGGCGAGGCGCGGTCCTCCGCGCAGCTCACGCCGGCCGAGAAGAACGCGATCAGCCACCGAGGGAAGGCGTTCCGGGCGCTGGCACCGCGCATCGCCGACGCCCTGGGGGCCTGACCGTCAGACGAGGCGGCCCGTGAAGGCGAGCGCCGTGCGGACCAGCATCGCGTGCCCGGGGACCATCTCCGCCTGGATGGCCGGCTCGAGGATCTCCTCCGGCGTGAGCCAGGCCAGGTCGAGGGCGTTCTGCTGGGGCTGGCAGTCGCCGTCGACCGGGACGATGTACGCGAGCGACACCGCGTGGTGCCGCGGGTCGTGGTACGCGGTGATGCCCGGCGTCGGGAAGTACTCCGCGACCGTGAACGGCTGCGGGGCGACGGGCAGGCGCGGCAGGCAGACGGGGCCGAGGTCCTTCTCGAGGTGCCGCAGCAGAGCGTCGCGGATCTGCTCGTGGTAAAGCACGCGGCCGGAGACCAGGGCGCGGGACAGCCCGCCGTCGCGGTCCGCGCGCAGCAGGAGGCCGATGGTCCGCAGCGTCCCCGCGCCGTCGACCCGCACGGGGACCGCGTCGATGTAGACCAGGGGGAGCTTGCGGCGGACCCATTCGAGGCGGTCGGGCGGGAGCCAGCCGCTGATGTCGTCCTGCGAGACCTCGCTCACGCCCACCTCCGGATGGTGTGCCCGCCGTCGTCGTCCCTGGTCGATCGGTGCGCGAGGCGGGACTTGAACCCGCACGCCCGAGGGCACCAGAACCTAAATCTGGCGCGTCTGCCTGTTTCGCCACTCGCGCTCGGGGAGAGCGTAGATGGTCCGGGGCGCCGGGTGCGGCCTCGGGTCAGCGCGCCCGAGGGCGCAGGCGCCGGAACGGCGTCCGACGCGGTGGCGAACGCCCGCGACGTCGCAGACCGAAGGGCTACGGTCGAGACGTGCGAGGGGCGCTCGCCAGGGCCGCCGCACCGGCCCTGATGCTCGGGTGCGTCGTCCTTCTCGCCGGGTCGGGCGACGCGCGCCTCCTCGGTGCCCCCGAGGACGGCGGGACGCAGATCGCCGTCCTGACGCCCGCTCCGGCGGGCCCCGGACCCTTGCCACGGGTCGAGGCCCTCCGCGCGGCCGGCGTCGTGCGCGCCGTCCGGGTGGGCCATGTGCTCGCCTCGGGCGGGATCTCCTGGCTCGTCCCCGACGGCGACGTCGTCGCCCTGGACGGGTCGTGGTGGAGCCTCGCCGCGCCGATCGAGCCGGAGCCGATCGACCGCCCGGCCCCGGACCTCCTCACCCGCCTCGGCGTCTCCGGCGACGACGTGGTGGCACTCGACGCCGTCCTCGGGGACGTCGACGACGACGGCGCGGCCGAGGCGGTGGTCGTGTTCGTCCGCCCGGCTCGCCCCACCCTCGTCGGCGACGCCCTCGCCGTCCCGGCGCCGACCGACGACCGGGGACGCTCGCTCCACGTGGGCGTCTACCCCGTCCCCGGCGGCGGGGACGGGGCGGAGGACCCGGCTCAGGTCCCGGCGCAGGGCCCGGCGCAGGGCCCGGCGCAGGAGTGGGTGGCCGGGACCGTCCTGCGACCCGTCTCCGCGGTCGCGGCCTGCGACGGGACCCTCGCGCTCGGCTACTCCTCCGCCGTCGGCGCTGCGGACCGCGTCGCCGTCGGCGTGGTCGCCTGGCGGGGCTTCGGCTTCGTCAGCGCCCCCGGTCTTCCTGATCTCCCCGGCGACGGCGTCCCGGCATGCGGCGACGTCAACGGTGACGGCCGTTCGGATCCCCTCGTCCTCGGAAGGTCCGCATCATGAGAACCCATCGCAGCTTCGCCCTCGCCGCCGTCGTGTCCCTGCTCGCGGCGGCCTGCTCCGGAGCGGGTCCGGACCGCGGGGCTTCCCCGAAACCGACGGCCTCGGCGTCGTCCTCGCCGTCGTCCGCGGCGGTCGCGCTCCCGACGACGACGCTCACCTCCTTCGCCGCGTTCACGGGAGTCCCGGCGCTGGATCCCGACGTGCCCGCGTACCCGGGACCGACGACGCCGACGTCCCTGGACGGGGTGCTGGTCGCCGACGCGCTCGAGGCCGAGGTGGCGGCGAGCGGCGTCGAGGAAGCCCTGACCGGCCAGGGCTTCGTCGTCGTCCCGGCGGACCTTCCTCTGGTCCATTTCGCCTACGAGGGCAACCGGTACGCCTCCACGCCGAACTACGTGACGACCGACGCCGCCTACCACGTATGGCACCTCACCCTCGACAAGGTGGTGCGGGACCTCGAGCAGGAGTCGTTGCTGCCGGCGCTCGAGGAGCTCGTCACGGGCCTGCTCGCCGCCGCCGGGGACCAGACGGCCGAGCTGGCCGGTACCCCGCTGGCGGACGCCGCGTCGCGGGTCGAGCAGTACTACCAGGTGGCCGCCGTCGAGCTGGGCCTCGACGTCACGCCCGGCCCGCTTGCCGCCGAGGAGATCGCCCTCATCGACGCCGCCGGCGGAGAACCGGCGTCGTCGCCGGTGATCGGGAGCCCGGTCGACTACTCGCTGTTCACCCCGCGCGGGCACTACACCCGGAACGAGGACCTGACGAGGTACTTCCTCGGCATGACGGCGCTCGGTCAGCTCGCGTTCTGCCTGCCGGAGACGACGGGGTGCCCCGACGGCGTGGGGCCGGCGCAGCTCGGTCTGCTGGCCTCACGCCTGCTCGTGGCCGACCCGGATCGGGCGGCCCTGTGGCGGCAGGTGTACGAGCCGACGGCGTTCTTGGTGGGCCTGGCCGACGACTACACCCCGCTGGAGTGGGCGGACGCCGCCTCCGCGGTGAGCGCCGGCTGGCTCGCGGACCCGAGTGTCTTCGCCGACGACGACGCCGTGACGAGCGCCGTCGAGACCCTGGTGGCGACGCGGCCCGTGGAGATCAACCCGGCCTTCGCCACGGTGCGGATCATGGGCACGCGCTTCGTCCTGGATGCCTGGGTGCTCGACCAGCTCATCTACCCGAACGTCGGCACGCTCGACGACCCGCGCACCCTGCCGTCCGGGCTGGACGTCGCGGCGGTCCTCGGCTCGGACCTGGCCCGGCAGGTGCTCGACGACTCCGGAGCGCTCGACTACGCCAACTACGAGGCGCAGCGGAGCCGCGTGACGGCCGCCGTCGTGGCGAGGCCGGTCGAGGACTGGGGTACCACCGTCTACGACGCGTGGCTCTACGCCCTCCAGCCGGTCCTCGCCCCCCACGGCACGGCCTACCCGGACTACCTGCGCAGCGAGGCCTGGGCCGCGAAGGACCTGCAGACGGGGCTCGCGTCCTACGCCGAGCTGAAGCACGACACGATCCTCTACGCGAAGCAGGCGATGGCCGAGGGCGGCGGGGACGAGCCGGTCGCTCTGCGCCACTGGGTCGAGCCCGATCCGGTGGCCTTCGAGCGGCTCGCGGCTGTGGCCGACCTGACCCGCCGCGGCCTCGCCGATCGCAGCCTCCTGAGCGAGGCGCACGCCGAGCTCCTGGACGAGGTGAGCGAGTACTGCACCTTCCTGGGCGGCATCGCCCGGACCGAGCTGGCCGGCGAGCCCGTCTCCGACGACGACAACGAGCGGCTGCTCGACACCGGCCCGCAGCTCGAGCGCTTCGTCTACCTGACCTCGGACGCCCCTGAGGACGGCTCGGCGCCGGAGGCCGACCAGGACGCCGCCCTCATCGCAGACATCGCGACCGGGCAACCCGGGGAGTACCTCGAGATCGGCACCGCCCGCTTCGACCGGATCCTCGTGCTCGTGCCTGCCGAGGGGGAGGGGTTCCAGGTCGCCGTCGGCGCGGTGAACGCCTATCGGGAGTTCGTCTCCGAGGAGCGGGTGTCCGACGAGTCGTGGCGGGCGCTGCTCGACTCCGGCGCCGCCCCGGCCCGGCCCGCCTGGCAGGAGGTGCTCCTCGCCGAGTAGGGCGAGCGCCGTCGGGGACGGGGCGGCGTCGTCGCCCCGGGGGGCGGGGCGGGAGGGCGCTCAGTCGATGCCGAGGTCCTTCCGCAACTTGGCGACGTGGCCCTTGGCCTTGACGTTGTACTGCGCCAGGGCGACGGTGCCGTCCGGGGCGACCACGACGGTCGAGCGGATCACGCCGGTGACCGTCTTGCCGTACATCGACTTCTCGCCCCAGGCGCCCCACGCCTCGAGGACGGTCTTCGCGGGGTCCGAGGCGAGCGGGAAGGTGAGGCCCTCCTTCTCGACGAACCGGCGGAGCTTCTCCGGGGAGTCGGGGGAGACGCCGACGACGGCGTAGCCCGCCCCCTGCAGGGAGGCGAGGTTGTCGCGGAAGTCGCAGGCCTGCGTGGTGCAGCCGGGGGTCCCGGCCGCCGGGTAGAAGTAGACGACCACGCTGCGGCCCTCGGCGAGGACCTCGGCGAGATGGACCTGCTCGCCGGATGCGGTGGGCAGAGTGAAGTCGGGGGCGGTGTCGCCGACGGCGAGGCGGGGCATGGGGTCTCCCTCGGGTGGGGCGCGGGTGGGGCCGGGCGCCGAGCCGGGCAGGTTCGGGCGCCGTTCGGGTGGTTCCGGCCCAAGCGTAGGCATACCGCGCCGTCGGGCCGCCTCGGCGTCCCCCACCATCCGGCGGCCGGGTCGATCCGCCGCCAGGTCGCGAACAGCTCGCCAGGTCGCGCACATCTCGCCAGGTCGCGAACATCCGGAGTTTGCGACCTGCCCAGGTGTTCGCCGTCTGGTGGGGGCGCGGGGAGGGGCAGGTCTTCGTCGGGCGCCACGGCCGCGGTAGCGTCGGGCGGTGACCTCGAACGCCAAGCCCGCGGGGGCCACGCGCCCCGCCCAGCCCCTCGCGATCCGCATGCTCAGCGACCGGCTCCTCGTGCAGGTCGACGCCGAGGCGGGGGAGCGGCGCTCGAGCTCCGGCATCCTCATCCCCGCGACCGCCACGGTGGGCAAGCGGCTCGCGTGGGCCGAGGTGGTCGCCGTCGGGCAGCAGGTGCGGCACGTCACCGTGGGCGATCGCGTGCTCTTCGACCCGGAGGAGCGGGCCGAGGTGGAGGTCGCCGCGACCACCTACATCCTCCTGCGGGAGAAGGACCTCCACGCCGTCGCGGCGCCGGAGGTGCCGGGCGAGGGCACCGGGCTGTACCTGTAGGCGCTGCCGTCGGCGCCATCCGGCTCGGCGGGCGGCCGGTTCGACCTTCCGCCGCGACGCTGCTATCGTTCTGCACCGCGCGCCATTAGCTCAATTGGCAGAGCAGCTGACTCTTAATCAGCGGGTTCGGGGTTCGAGTCCCTGATGGCGCACCACGTTTTCCCAGGTCACAGCCCTACGGGCTGTGACCTGTACTTCTAGTGGGACCGTCCAGCCCGCATCGTGCGGAGTCTTTGGAGCGGAGTCCGCGGGGCCCGCGCGTCCCGGGGGTGCCGCGACGCACCTGCAGCGCTGGAAGCGTCTCCCTACAGGCTCTGTAGGGAGACGATGCGCCAGGGGCCGCCGTCGAGCCTCTCGAGCGCCCAGCGGCGGTGGCCGTTGACGTCCTGGAACACTCGCTGCTCGCCGTCGAACTCGCCGTTTTCGACAACGAGGAACTCGAGGTACGGGCGCTTGATCCGTCCGACGACCGCACGCGGCGCGTGCGCGTCGGCCCGAGGGCATCGGACGGGTTGGTACCGCAGGGGTGCCCGACCCGCACGACGGCGTGACCGGCGCCTCCGACTCCGCCGTCTGACCGTCCGTGTGTGGTGGTCACCCAGGCCGTGCCGACTCCTGGGTCCGAGCTGGTGTCCGGCCAGCCGGGGCGGGCTCCAGCCGCGTCCTTCTGCGTGAGCCGTTGACCTTCTCGCCGGCCCGGGGTGACGATGGGGCCGTGGTGGCGACCGTCTTGGATGCGGACTACCTGGTCATCGGCGCTGGCGCCGCGGGGATGGCGTTCACAGACGCGCTGATCGACCACGCAGATGTCAGCGTCGTCATGGTCGACCGTCGGTACGCGGTCGGGGGACACTGGCTGGACGCCTACCCCTTTGTTCGGCTTCACCAGGCGTCGATGTTCTATGGCGTGGCGTCGACGCTGCTCGGCGAGGGGCGCATCCAGCAGGACGGGCCGGAAGCCGGACTGCAGGAACGAGCCACCGCGTCCGAGGTCTGCGCCTACTACGGGAAGGTGCTGCGCGACCGGATGATCGGCCCTGGCAAGGTGGCCTTGTACACGAGCTGCGACTACGTCGGTGGTGGCGGGTTCGTGTCGCGGGTGTCCGGGCGCCGCTATGAGGTGAGCGTCAGGAAGCGCATCGTGGACGCCCGCTACCTGTCCCCACAGATCCCGGCGCAGAGCCCAGCCCCGTTCGAGGTTGCTGAGGGCGTGCGCGTGATTCCCGTGAACGACCTCGTCAGGCTTGGTGAGGCGCCGTCGCAGTACGTCATCGTCGGCTCGGGCAAGACGGCGACCGATGCCTGCATCTGGTTGCTGCACAACGGCGTGGATCCCGGCGCGATCTGCTGGGTGCGTCCCCGCGATCCGTGGATGCTCAACCGTGCGGTCGTCCAGCCCGACCCCGCTGTCTTTCTGGGGATGGTGGCCGACTCCGTGGAGGCTGCGGCCCGCGCTGAGTCCCCGGACGACCTGTTCTTCCGCCTGGAGGACGCCGGTGTGATGCTGCGTATCGACCCATCCGTCACTCCCACCATGGCGAAGGCTCCGACGCTTGCCCAGTGGGAGCTGGATCGGCTGCGCACGATCGATGACGTGGTCCGGCTCGGGCACCTCCGGCGCGTGGAGCCGACCAGGCTGGTGCTCGCCCAGGGGGAGGTAGGCATCGCGAAAGACGCTGTGGTCGTGCACTGCGCCGCGCCGGGGCTGCGGTACCGGCCGCTGGTGCCGATCTGGGGCCAGGAGGCGATCACGCTTCAGCCGATCCGGGCCGGCTTCCCCTGCTTCGGCGCGGCGCTGGCGGGATATGTCGAGGCCACGATCGACGACGACGAGGACAAGAACAGGCTGTGCCCACCCACGCCGTACTCCGAGACGCCCACCGACTGGGCGCGGATGCAGGTGCTGGGCCATCGGGCGTCGGCGTCGTTCATGTCTCATCCCGACATCGCATCGTGGGCCAACACCGTCCCGCTCAACCCCGCCCGCATCCCCCCGGACAGGACCGACTCCCCTCAGCTGGCTGACGCGATGCAACGCCTCCGCACGCACAGGGGGCCCGGCATGTCCCGGATGGCCGAACTTGCCGGAATGACGTAGGAGCGCACTCCGGGCCACGGAGCCCCGACCTGGCCGACCCGCCACCGCCGACTTTGAACGAGGCAGTGCCGGGAGGCCGTCGTCGGCGTGGCCACCCCGGCCGTCCGCACTTGAGACCAGCCTCACGGACATGGACCAGGCGCCGTTCTTCAAGGGTGCGCCGAATGACCAGTGCCAGGCGAGCCGCGTGGGCTACGTGCTTCAAGGGAAGGTCGGCGTCCGGAGCGGCGACGGGGTCGAGGAGATCTTCGAGGCCGGTGACGCGTTCGTCATCGAGCCCGGGCACACGCCCATCGTGTTCGCCGGAGGCGAGTATGTGGCCTTCACCCCCATCGAGGAGGCGAAGCAGCAGGCCGAAGTGATGATGCCGAACATGATGACGTTCGCGGCAGAGCACGGAATCGAGCTGCCGGGGCTGGAGACGTCTTCGTCGTGCCGCGGGTGTGAAGTGTCGGGAGATTCGGCGTGCTTGAGGGTCCGTTCGGAGCCGACGCCCACCGCGTAGCTGGCTGGGGGCGATTGCTGGGCAGCGGGAGCGGCGTCGTTGCCGCTGCCCCCCGGCAGTCGGCACTGTCAGCGGGGTCCGCAGCGGACGGTGGACGGCCGCAGCGACAGCTCGAGGAGGTCGGGGTCGGCGGGGTACTGGGCGCGGTAGACGTCGGCGACGTGCGCGAACACACGACCGGAGCACAATGGCGCGGTGATGCTCGACGACTTCCGCGCCCAGGTGCGAGGTGCCGTCGTCCGAGGCGACGGGCCTGCCGTGGTGGAGCTGCTGACGGGGAGCCCGTGGCCGGACGACTCGCTGCAACTGGTGGGCGACGGCGTCCTGGTTGCCGTCATCGGCAGCGTGACCGGCGCGGAGGCGCTGGCCTGGCGGTGCATCGCGGCCTTGGGGGAGCGCGACTGGGAAGGGGACGTCGAGCTGGTCGCCGCGTTGGCCACCCGCCTCCGGGCCGGCCCGGCGCCGATGCTCCGGCCGGTGCCGGTGGACCTGGAGGAGTTGGCCGCGGTCCTGGAGGGTGACCCGTCCCTTGGTGGAGGCCGGATCGACCTGCGCTCCGGAGAGGTGTGGCCCCAATTCGTCTTCGATGACGTCGTCGACGGCGACGGCGACGGCGACGGCGAGGATGACGACGACGCCGCGCACTGGTTGTGGGTCGACCCTCAGGGTTCACGGGACGGGTACCGCGACATGGAACTCTTCATCGACACCGTCGACGACCCCGGCTTCGCCGACCGCCTGGCCGTCGCGATCAGCGGCCGCGGCGCGTTCCGCCGCTTCAAGGGGGTCCTCTCCAGCGTCCCTGACGCTGCCGACCGGTGGTACGCGTTCAGTGACGACCGACGCCGCGGCCGCGCCCGGTCATGGCTCGCCGCGCAGGGTTACTCCCCGAGCCCGACTCGCAAGCCCGCCTGACCAGGACCTGATCCTGAGGACGGTGCAGGCGGGTGACATCAGACACGAACCCGCCCTATTCGCGGATCCGGGTCAGATGAGTCCCATCGTGGTGAAGCTGGTGTGGATGCCGTCGTCGTCGGGGCCTGCCGTGGTCGCGTCGGCGAGGGCTTTGACGTCGGGGTGGGCGTCGGCCATCGCGACGCCGATCCGCACGAACTCGATCATCTCGACGTCGTTCAGGCCGTCGCCGAAGGCCACGGTGTCCTCTCGGGCGATACCCACGTGTTCGAGGAGGAACTCGATGGCGGCGGCCTTGTGGACGCCTGGGATGGACATCTCACCGCTGTTCGGCCCGAAGATCGGCACGCTGGCGGGAAGGACGACGAGTTCGCCGGCGAACTCGTCCGTGATCACCGTGATCGGGACGTCCGCGCCGAAGAAGGCGACCTTCTTGATGTCCGGGCGGATGAGGTCCTGGTCCACGACGAGGGAGGGCGCCGGAGGAAGCGGCCTGTCCCGCAAGGCGATCCTCGAGCAGCCCGACGCATCGCTCACGCGCCTGGGCACCGACGACGTCGACCTGCTGCAGATCCACCGCTTCGACACCCAGACGCCGGTCGAGGAAACCATGGAGGCGTTGCACGACGTCGTGAAGGCCGGCAAGGCCCGCTACCTCGGCGCGTCGTGTGCCGATGGCGCAGGTGGCACCGGCGTGGGTGCTGAGGAACCCCGTCGTGACCGCGCCGATCGTCGGCGCGACCAAGCCGCATCACCTGGCCGACGCCGTCGCCGCGCTCGACCTCGACTTCGTCCAATCGATTCGACGTCGTGCCCTCGCGGTAGCGACCATGAGGGCAGGGCAACCCGCCGTGGCGGTAAGCGCCGACGCCGCGTCCACCTCCCGGCCGAGCACTCGTTTCGTTGGGCTGAGGGGGTTGATTGCCGTGCTCGGTGCCGTCACGAACGACGTGTACCCGCCCTCGCTGCCAGTCCTCGTCTCCGACCTGGGTCCGTCGACGGCGCCCGCCCACGGCCACGTGGGTTCAGGTTCTCCCGCGGGCCAGCCGGGATTCGTAGATCCGGGTGAGGAAGTCGTAGACGACCAGCTCCTGGCGCCGCGCGTCGCTTCCCAGGAGACGATTCGCCTGCATGTGGAGGAAGCTGCCGACGATCGAGCCGAACCGCTCGCCGTCGACGCAGGCTCGCAGCTCGGCGAAGATCGGTCGCACCGCGGCACCGCGCATGGCGAACGCAGGATCCACGCTCGTCGCAGAATCGAGGAGCCGTTCGAGTTCTGAGCGCTCCTTCCGGTAGGTCGCTCCGAGACGACGACCGAGAGCTCCGTCGCCCTCGAACTCGGTGCGGTAACTCTCGCGCGCGGCGCGAGCCAGCGCGTAACGGGCGGCCAGATCCATCCCGGCGTCGGCCATGAGGTGGTCGGCGCCGACGAGGGCGAGGCGCCACCGCTCCCCGGATCCGGAGTCGCCGTGCGAACGGGTGAGGAGATCCAGCGTTGCCTCGCTGTCGGCGTGGAAGACGCGTTCGGCCAGACGGATCCCGTCCGGGCCGCCGTACCGGTTCAGCTCGCGTTCGTACGTGTCCACCTGGACGCGCCAGATCCTGCCGCTCGCAAGGTGGCTCGAAGCGTTCGTCAGGAGAGCCGGAAGCACGTCGGAGACAAGTTTCGCGCTGTCGCCGTGGATTCTGAGGCGGATGTGCCAGTCCGGGTCGCCATATCGAACGAAGAACCACCGGTCCGCACCTGCCGTCCCGAGCGCGTACGCCACCGTCGGCCGGACGACTTCGCGGAGGACGACGTCGTCACCCAACGAGCCCGTGTAGAGCTTCGCGTAGAGCCACTCCGAGCCAGGTGCAAACCGTCGTGCCTCCTGTCTCGACGGAGCGAGCGTCGCCGCGTGGGGGACGCGGCGCACCGTCTGCGGCGCGGCCCGCAAGAAAGGGACCACGAGTTCGTGCGTGAAGCGGCCCTCCGGCGCCTTCGCCGGCAGCTCGTCGTGGCCATGGAAGAGCTCGACGAACGTCGCGCCGCCGGGTCGCCGCCTCAGCAGCCCGGCCGCGACGTCGACGAACAGCGCGTTCTCGAGGTCGACCGGAAGGAGACTGCCGCCGTCGACGAGGGCAACCCACCGAGGCAACGAGCGGCCGGCCCGCAGCGCGTGTGCCGCGTCGAGCCGTCCGCTGTCAGCGACGGTGAGGAGGGGACGAAGTTCCGCCGGAGTCAGGTTCCACCGGGCTCGGCTGAGGATCAGTCGTCCTGATGTGATCCTCGGGAGGTGGGGAATCCCGGCGAGAGCGCCGGGCTTGAACGTGAGGGCCGCCGCTGTGTCCTGGTTCTGCAGCGCGCCGAGGAACCGGTACAGCGCGAGGTTCCGGGGCCCCCGGTAGTCGTGTGCGCACGTGAGGCGGGCGACGATCTCACGCCCCAACCTCGTGGACGTGAGCACCAGCCGCCCCTGCACGACCGAGACACTCAGATCGTTCACGGGTATCTGCCTCTCTCGAGGCGCCCCCGACCGGGCGAGGTAGGGGATCTCGTACCCGCGCAGAAGCGGCCGGGCGACGACGTTGCCGGACCGCGGGTTCGGCAGATGGACGACCTCGGCGAAGACCGCGTCGGGGTGCAGCGCCTCCTCGCCCTGGAGGTAGGCCCGCACGTGCTCGGTCAGACCGTCGTCGTCGGCGCCGAACCTGCCGAGGAGGTTGGCGCCGGACGGGCCGGAGACGCCCGCGAGATGAAGGCGGTACCGGCCGGCGGCCACGTCCTCAGGGGTTCCTGCGATCACGGTGGCCATGACTGCGACGGCGTCGGCGAGTTCGGGTGCCTCGCCCTGCGCAGCCTCAAGTTCGGCTATCTCGGAAGGTCCGAGTTCGATCTCCGAGGCTGCATCCCGAGCGGCGTGCCAGAGCAGCCGGGAAAGGACCTCGTCCCGTCGGCCGAATGGCGCAGCCGTTCCGGCCTCTGGCCGCCCGACGGTCAGCCCGTCGAACACCGGGGCTGCTCGTGCGAAGCCGCCGAGTGTGCCTCTCCCGGGGGGGAAGCCCAGCCCGCACTCCTCGTCCAGTACCTCGCACAAGGGGACTGCGCGGTCGCCGTAGCGGTCGAGGAACGCCGAGCGGAAGTCGCGCAGGTGGTCTGCCGCCGGCGTCCCGCCGATCCTTCGCAGCAGGTCCATACCCTGCACCAGGTCGCCGACGATGACGGAGCCCAGGCTCACGTCGGCCGGCTTGACGAGATCCGTGCGAAGCAGGTGTCTCGGGTCGGGGGCGTTCGAGAGTCCCGTCAGCACGGCGGCCAACTCGCCTGCCCAGCCCGGATGGACACCGGGGGGTTCCGCGTCCACCTCGGTGAGGATGCGTTGCGCCTTCCGGAGGGTGGCCGCCACAGCGTCGGCACCCATGCCTTCGACCTCGTGGATCATCCCGTCGAGCGGATCGCCGCCGGTCATGGTCAGGGCAAGGTTGCTGACCAGCACCTGCTGGTCGATGAGTTCGTCAACGAACGCGAGCGCGTCCTCCTGGGCGATGGTGTCGTCCGTCTGGCGGACCACCTCGGCTAGCTCCGCGCGACGCCGGCCTTCTGCTGCGCCTTCCAGCACGCGGCTGAGGACAGGCTCGGGTTCCGCGACGACGAGGTGATGAGCTGTTCCACTCGACTCCACGTAGCGCACACGGCCCGCGGCTTCGTGGAGCGTGGAGTTCGGCGTGAGGGTCATCCGTTCACGGACGGCGGGTTCCCGCTCGAGTGCGCGACCGATCTCGTTCAGGTACTCGCAGTCGATGCCGGTTTTGCGGCGGTACCGACCACGAGGCTGGAGGTCGAGACGGGTCGTCGCCCCTCCCGTCGTGCCCATCGACCAGCCGGCGAACAGCCCGAAGGGGGTTGCTCGGCTTGTCATCCGGGTGACGTAGCGCAGCACGCTCCGCGTGACCTTGTCCGCCGCGTGCCCGACCGGGTCGTCCTGCCACGTGTCGAGCTTGTGGTCCAGGGTCGGCGAGGCGAGCCGGAGCGCCTCCCGGACATCAGGTCGCCTCGAGATCTCGACAAGGCGGTCGGTCACCCGCCTGCGGTCTCGATCGGCGGCGAGTCCGTCAGCGCAGCCGCCCGATGCCTCGAGTTCGTGACTCAGGGCGAGAAGGTCCTCGATCGGGAGGTAGGGAGTTCGGATGATGAAGAAACCAGCCACGTCCCAGCGGACAGGCAGCGGTGGAGTCATCTCGCGCGGCTCAGAGCCCGGCCCACCCTCGCGCGACCTCGTCGAAGGAGGAAGTGCCACAGGTGCGGAGCGGCAATCCCTTGTGGGAAGGGCCTCTTCCAGAAGAAGTTGACGTTCACCGCCCAGGGTGAGGTCACGGTGACTTGATGGAACCAGCCGACCGGGATGTAGAGGGACTCCCCGGGGCGCAGGGCGCATTCCCAGCCCGTCGCTTCGCGAGCAAGCGGGAACCGGTCGAAGTCCGGCATGTTCGGGTCGAAGCGACAATGCGTCCCTCGACGAACCCTGGATATCCGCTCGGCGTCCTTGGGCGGGAAGAGCGTGAAGTGCTTGGTGCCGACGACCTGCACGTTGCAGTTCGGCGTGACATCGCAGTGCAGGCCAGACGACGTGCCGAGAACGCCGCACCAGAAATTGACGTCCAGAGGAGGGCGTCGGTACCAGTTCGGCACCGACGTGTCCCGGAGGAGCACGTCGGACAGGAGGGCGAGTTTCGCATCCAGGTAGTAGGAGACCTCGAGTCCCGCGGTTGACAGACGCCGTGTGATCTCGCCGGGGTCATCGACGTCTCCCGCGAGATCCTCCACGTCGCGTGCCGTGTCAAGGACCCAGTCGAGGTAGTCCCCAAATGGCGCCGATCCCCCTTCCGCGAGGTTCTGGAAGATGTTCCGTGGTGGGCCGTGGGTCTCCCGGACGACGACCTCACGATCCCCGGCCGTCGACCGGAGGTAGTGCGGGGTCCATCGTTCGAACGCCGCCCAGCCCGCCACGTTGTCAAGAACGACCCGAGGCTCACCGGCACGACGGGAAACCCGGAATGCGTCCCTGCTGACGCGTGGAATCGGGATGAGATCCAAGACAGGAAGCGCCTATCCGCCAGGGCGTTCGCGCACGTCGAGGTGGATCTCGACCCTGACGGCATCGATCTCGACGTACGTGGTCTCTGGCTCCCCAGGCACCGCCCGAGTGTCGTCGCAGGTCCAGAGGCTGTGGCCCTGAGAACTGAGGAGATCCTCGGTGAGGTTCCGCACCGTTTCCCGCCTCAGTCGCAACTTACGGGTCACGGGTGGCGGCTGTACGGTCTCGTCCCTCTCGATGTCGTCCATGTGCGGATCCCCCTTCGGCCTTCCTTCGTTGGATGGACGCGCCCGAACCTATGCCCGTCAGTCCCGGAGGGCTCGGCCGGGCCTCGATGTCTCACCTGCTGGTCCTTCGGCTGAGTGCTCCCCGCCCGGCCGTGGCTCACTCGTCCGCCGACTCCAACGAGAGGATGCACGCCACGATCGCTACGAGCGTCGTGTGGTGGTTGCGGAGGAACGCTCGACCCTCCCGCTGGTGGGCGACTCAGTCGTCGCCGTCGGTGGGATCGACGGTGGGCGTCGCGACGTCGGCGCCGGAGCCGGTCACCGTGAGGGGGGTGCGGATGCCGTCCCCGGTCATTCCGGGCTTGCACGCGGCGACGACGTCGCCGGGCGCCAGCGTGAGGGCGGCCTCCCGTGTGAGGCCCGGCCCGATGTTCTCCACCTCGGTCTCGATCGTGACGCCGTCGGCGGCGAAGACGTAGAACTCGGTGACGTCGGAACCGGCGTTCTCGATGGAGAAGACGACGGGTCCGGACGGCACCTCGGACGCCGACAGCGTGCACTCGTCGTCGGTCGCGAGCACCGCAACACGGGTCGCGGTGCTCGTGGCGCCGGGGTCGACGGCGGTCATGTCGTTGGCCGTGCAGGCGGTGAGCCCGACGGCGGCGCCCGCGAGTGTGACGAGGAGGCCGGGAACGCGGCGGGACATGGAGGGCTCCAGGACTGGGGGAGGGTTCGTCGGCGGGCTGCTGCGCCGCGCCTCAGACGGCGGCCGGTTCGGCGGCGGGGACCGCCGCGACCGCGGGCCGCTGGTGGGGGCGCAGGGTGCGCAGGTACAGCCACAGGGTCGGCACGAGGTAGGCGACCCACGCGATGAGCTGGAGCCACGTGGTGGCGGGGGAGACGTTGAACACGCCCTTCAGCACGGTGCCGTACCAGCTCGACGGCGGGATGGCGGCGCTCACGTCGAACGCGAGGTTGTTCAGCCCGGGAAGCGCGCCGGCCTCCTGCAGGTCGTGGACGCCGTAGGAGAGCACGCCGGCAGCGATGACGATGAGCAGGCCACCGGTCCAGGCGAAGAAGGTGCGCAGGTTGATCCGCAGGGCGCCGCGGTAGGTGAGGAAGCCGAGGGCGATCGCCGTTGTCAGGCCGAGCGCGGCCCCGACCAACGGTCCGGCGCCGGAGGCGCCGGAGGCCTGCGCCCCGGTCCACAGGAACAGCGCGGTCTCCAGGCCCTCGCGCCCGACGGCGAGGAGAGCGATCGTGAACACGGCCACGGAGCCCGTGGCGACGGCCGCACCGAGCCTGCCCTCGAGGTCGGTGCGGAGGTGACGCGCCGTCTTGCCCATCCAGAAGATCATCCAGGTGATGAGGGCGACGGCGCCGATCGAGAGAATGCCCCCGATGAGTTCCTGGGCCTCGAACGACAAACCCTGCGGGCCGAACGTGAGGAGGGCGCCGAGGGTGAGCGATGCCGCGGCAGCAGCACCGACACCCGCCCACACGGCGGGGAGCGCGTCACGTCGGCCGGTCTTGACGAGGTAGGCCACGAGGATGCCCACGACGAGCGAGGCTTCCAGGCCCTCCCGCAGGCCGATGAGGAAGTTGGCGAACACAGGGGCTCCTGGATGCTCACGTCGGTGAATTAGGTAAGGCTAGCCTTGCCGAATTGACGGTACCTCACCGGCCGTCGTGAGCCAAGCCGACCTCCCGCGGTTCAGCACCATCGCCGGGTGCGGACGGGTCGAGCGTCGTCGTGGCCGGCCGCCACAGTGCTGTGACGAGCACCGTCGAACCGAGGGTGTGGAGGCGGTGCTGGGTGTCGTCGGCGACCTCGTCGCGCACGTACCCCGTGGGGGTATGTCCGATGCGCGGTCGGTGGACGATGATCGTGGTACCACGTTCTAGCGAAGGAGTTGCCTGATGGGCATGTTGCAGAGTCGCAGCATCGAATCTCCCGACGAGACCCGGCGGTTCCGGGAGCACGGCCACGTGGACGTCGTGACTCTGGGGGCTTTCACCTTGGGGCGGGAGGTCTTTGAACCGGGCTGGCAATGGTCCAAGGACGTGAAGCCGCTCGCGGGCACCGAGTGGTGCATGGTCCGGCACACCGGCATCTGCGTGTCCGGGAAGATGACGGTGCGTAGCGAGGACGGTACGGAAGTGACCCTCGAAGCCGGCGACGTTTTCGTCCTCGAGCCGGGACACGACGGCTGGACCCTGGGTGACGAGCCCTGCGTGATGTTCGACACCGGGGTCGCGGCATACGCCAGGCCGGCGTCCTGATCTTCCGTCAACCCATGGACGTCGGCACCTGACCGGGGCAACGGGCGCCTCGACGCGCGGAGCCTCGGGTGGTGTCTCCGGGCGCGTTGTCTTGGCGCCGCTTCCGGGGCCGGTCGTCGGCCTGACCGTCTCGATCACGCACCCGCCGACATCACGGCGCCCATCAAGGCGGGCCACCCGGTCGACGTCGAATCCGGCTCAGACGCCGAGGTCGCGGCGGTCGAAGGAGGCCAGCCCGGACCCGAGTGCCAGGAAGGTCAGCACGGCCAGCGCGGCGAACCCGGCGGCGTCCGCCCCGTTGGTCAAAGGGTCCCCGCCCGCATACCAGGAGAACGCGCTGATGCTCTGCAGCCAGCCGGCACCCTCGGCCATCGGGCCGATCGCGTTCGCCATGTAGGAGGCGACGGCGATTCCGGAACCCACGCCGAGCGCGGTCCCCTTCCGGCCGGTCGCAGCGCCGACGGCGAACGAGACCGCACCCATCGCCAGCACGAAGAGCCACAGTCCGAGGGTCGCGGCCAGGATGTTCGAGGTCGAGATGCCCATGGCCAGCGCCGGTGCGAGCACGAGCGTGACGACCGCGAGCACAGCGCACAACGCGAGGAGGCCGACGGCGAGGGTCGCGAACCGCTGGAGGAAGGCGGATCGCCGCCCGACGGGTGCGGTGGACTCGAGCTCGAGCGTCCCGGCCTCCTCCTCGCCGGCCAGCAGTCCGGCGCCGCGCGAGATCGCGAAGACCAGCAGCAGGGCGGGCGCCAGCAGCCCGTAGACCGTGGACTGGAGGTACCCGGCGCCGGTGGCGATGGCGTCCCAGCCCATCCCCACCCGCAGCGCCTCGGGCAGCCCGCCGATGAGGGCCTCCATGTCCTCGTTCGCCATGGACGGGTAGAACGCCGTGTACATCGCGCTCACGGCGGCGAGCGCCACTCCCCACAGCACGAGCGAGCGGCGCTGCTCCCGCAGGAGCCAGCGGGTCACGGGCGCGCGGCCGGCGGCCGGGTGCGCCAGGGCGACGTCAGCGGCCACGGCGGGCCACCTCCTCGTCCTCGACGCCGACGACGGCGGAGTCGCCAGGCGAGGTGGCGCCGGCGGGCATCCGGTAGAAGTCCAGGAACAGGTCCTCGAGCTCGCGGTTCTCAGCCACCCAGCGGGTCACGTGGTGCGCGGCGGCGGCCTTGAGCAGGGCGTCCGGCTCGCCGTGCAGGAGGCAGCGGACGATCGAGCCGCTCACCTCGAGCGCGTCCACGCCCGGGATGCCGGCGAACGCCTCGGGACGGACCGGGTCGGTGAAGGCGAGCTCCACGCGCTGGCCGGCCCGCAGGCGCAGGGCGGCGACGTCGTCGACGTCCACGATCCGTCCCGCGCGCACGATCGCCACCCGCTCGGCGGTCACCGCCACCTCGGACAGCACGTGCGAGGACATGAACACGGTCGCCCCGCCCGCCTGGGCCTCCCGAACCAGGGCGAGGAACTCCTGCTGGAGCAGGGGGTCGAGGCCGCTCGTGGGCTCGTCGAGGACTAGCAGTTCGGGGGTGTGCATGAAGGCCTGCACCACGCCGACTTTCTGCTTGTTCCCCTTGGACAGGCTGCGGATCGGCTTGCCGAGGTCGAGGGTGAACCGCTCGGCGAGTGGCCCGATTCGCTCCGCGCCCGCCCCGCCGCGCAGCCGCGCGAGGTGCGCCAGGAGGTCGCCCGCGGTGGCGCGGCCGTTCATGGCGAGTTCGCCCGGGAGGTAGCCGATCCGCGCGCGCAGGGTGGGCCCGCCCGCTTCCGGCGTCACGCCGAACACCTCGGCCCGACCGGCGGTGGGGCGCAGCTGGTCGAGCAGGATGCGGATGGTGGTCGACTTCCCGGCGCCGTTCGGGCCGAGGAACCCGAACACCTCCCCGCGGCGGACCTCCAGGTCCAGGCCGTCGAGTGCCCGCACGTGGTTCCCGGGCGCGTCGGGTCCGCCTCGGTCTCCTGGACGGTCTCCTGGTCGGTCCCCCGCTCGGCCCCCTGCTCGACCCATTGCTCGGCCCGGACGACGGCGCCCGGAGCGGTAGTCCTTGACCAGGCCCTCGGTGCGCAGCACCACGGCTGGCTCGGCGATGACACTCACGGTGATCACTCCTCGTGGGGAGGTGGCGCGGAGGGGCCGCGCCCGTCGCGGGAGGGGGCGCCGTCGTCGGCGGCTGCGTCCCGCCCGCCGGGTGGCCCAGTGGCCGACGACGGCGCGTTCGCTGACGTGGCGACGTGGCGGTAGGCCGCGCCCACCTGGAGGTGGGCCTCGGGGGTGAGGACGCCCTCGCCGAGCAGCTCGAGCGCGGGCAGGGAGTAGGCGGCGATGCCGGCGGTGCCGTCGAGCAGATCGGCGCCGAGCAGGCGGGCGACGTGGTCGTGCAAGGCCAGGGCGCCGAGGGACCAGATGGTCATCACGGCCGCTCGGGCACGCGGGTCCGCGCTGGGGCGCAGGAAGCCGGTGCGTTCGCCCTCGGCCGTGTAGGCGACGGCGTCGGCGACCATCTCGTCCACGAGGGCGGCCACCCGCGGCGACGGCTCGACGAGCACGCGGGCGAGGTAGCGAAGGAGGGGGACGGCGTCGTCGAGTCGGCGGATCGCGGCGAGGGCGTCGAGACCCGGCCCGCCGGCCATCGCGGCGCTCTTGCCCTCGCGGACGGCGGCCGCGACGTGTGCGTCGCACGAAGCGCGCAGCGCCTCCTTGGAGCCGAAGTGGTGGATGACGAGTGCGGGGGACACTCCGGCGTCCGCGGCGATCGTGCGCAAGCTCGTGGCCGCGATCCCGTCCGCGCCGAATCGCGCGATGGCGGCGTCGCGGATGCGGGCGCGGGCGGTGCGGTCGGGGTCGACGGCGGGGGCCGCGCCGGCCCGCGCGCTGTCGGATGGTAGCGACCCAGGCGCTGAACGCATGGTCAGTATGCTAAACGTCCGTTCATTCGCTGTCCAGGGGCGGCCGGAACTCGCGCGAGGTCGCGTGTTCGACGCGAGGTCGTCGTTTCAGACCCGCGACCTCGCGTCAAACCCTCGACCTCGTGGTCCCGCTGGCGGGGGCTGCCACCCGTGACCGAGCCTCGCGCCGCCGGCCCGCCCGATCCGCGCGGCCCGCTCCGGACCCGCGTGCCCGCCACGTCCGGCGTACGGGGAGGGGTCGGTGCGATGATCTGAGCCGCGGCGACGCGGGAAGGTGGGGCGGCGTGAGCGGCGTGCTGAGCGGCTTCGCGCTCCTCGCGAGCGTCGTCGCCGTCGGCTATCTCCTCGGACGCTTCAAGGTGCTCGGCGACGGCGCGGACGCCGTCCTCGCCCGGCTCGCCTTCTTCGTCGCGACGCCGGCGCTGTTGTTCACGACCCTGTCCGGCGCCGACCTCGAGGCCGTCTTCTCGGCCTCCGCCCTGGTGCCACTGCTGTGCTCGACAGCTCTTGCGGTCGCCTACGCGCTGGTGGCCCGCGTGGCGTGGCGCCGCCCCGGCACCGAGGTGACGATCGGCGCCCTCGCGGCGAGCTACGTCAACGGCGGCAACCTCGGGATCCCGATCATGGTGTTCACGGTGGGCAGCGCAGCGGCCGTCGTGCCCGTGATGCTGTTCCAGCTCCTCGTCATGGCACCGGTCGCCTTCTCCGTCCTCGATGTTCTGACCGGCCGCATCACCGGCTCCCGCCTCGCCGTCCTCGCGACGCCGCTGCGCAACCCCGTCGTCCTGGCGTCGCTGCTGGGGTTCGTGGCGGCCGCGGGCGACTGGGACCTTCCTTTCCTCGTCCGGGCGCCGGTCGAGATGATCGCGGCGGTCGCCGTGCCGGTCATGCTGCTCGCTTTCGGCATCTCCCTGCGGGGCGCGCCGCTGCCGGGACGTGGTGAGGTGACCCGCACGCTGTGGCTCGCCGTCGGGCTCAAGCTCGCCGCCGGGCCCGTGCTCGCGTACACGCTGGCGGCCGGGGTGTTCCGGCTCGAGGGGACGGCGCTGCTGGCCCCGGTGGTCCTCGCGAGCCTACCGACGGCGCAGAACGTGTTCGTCTATGCGATGAAGTACGGGCGCTCGACGGCGCTCGCCCGGGAGGCGATCCTGGTCACCACCTTCGGCTCGATCCCGCTCGTCGTCGCGGTCGCGGCACTCCTCGGCTGAGGTGTCCGCGAGTACGCGCCGGGCCGGTGCCCGGGGCCGGAGGTCAAGCAGATGGTGGACGACGCCGTGGCCGACTGCGGCCCGCTCGACTACCTCTTCAACAATGCGGGTGTGGGTGCCACGATTCCTTTAGCGGGTGACGCTCGAGTTCTGGAAGTCGGTCGTCGACGTCAACCTCTGGGGTGTCATCTACGGCGTGCACGCGGCGTTCCCGGTGATGCTCGCCCAGGGGGTCCGGCCACATCATCAACACGTCGTCGGTCGCGGGGCTCGTCCCGCCGCCCGACCAGGCCGTCTACTGCGCGACGAAGGACGCCGTCACCGGCATGACGGAGGCGCTGCGGTACGAGCACGAGTACCGGGGCATCGCGTTCTCGACCGTCTGCCCCGGGGATGTCGCGACGCCGATCTGCGGTCGCGGGCCTGACGCGAGGTAGCCGGTTCTCACCGACCTCGCGTCAGACCCGCGACCTCGGGTCGCACGGGGTCAGCGGTTCGTGATCGCCCAGGTGCCGTCGGCCAGTGCCTTGTCGGGGTGCTGGACGTTGACGAACAGGGTGTGCGGGTCGGTGCCGAAGTAGATGCCGCTCGCCTCGGCGCCCGAGTCTGTCAGGGAGGCGAAGAGGTCGACGGAGTCAGCGGTGCCGTCGTTCCCTGCGTCGCGTCCGGCGACCCAGATGTCGCTCGGGACGTTGTCCTCGACGATCCACAGCCGCCCGTCCGGGCCCTTGGCCAGGTTGTCGGGGTTGTTGAAGCCGGTGGTGCCGGTCCCGCGGTTCTCCTCGGGAACGTTCACGCCGGCCTGCACGAAGGAGGTGAGCACCTCGCGCTTGAGGTCGATGGCCACGACCCGGTCCTCGCTGGTGTTCGCCACGTAGAGCACGTTCGCGATGACCTCGACGTCCTCGGGGCGGCCGAACTCGGTCGCGTGAACCTCGTCCGCCGCGACGTCGGCGTCGATCGCCGACCTGGTCCATGTCGAGCGCGACCCACTCGAAGGCGCCGACCTTGTCGCCATAGGTCGAGGAGCTCCACTCCTGGTCAAGGTCGTCGAGCGCCGTGATCTTCAGGGCGTAGAGCCGGCCCTGCGACAGGTCGCCGCGGCGATCGGGCACGAACCGGTAGATGGAGCCGCCGTTGAGCTCGTCGATGACATAGACGGAGCCGTCCGGGCCGACGCCGATGCCCTCGTGGCGCAGGATCCCGACCTGACGCCGTTCCTCGACGCGCTCGATCGTCGTCGGGTCGGCCGGGTCGAGGAACGCCTCGAAGAGGCGCCCACCCGCGGTCTCCTCGGCGAACAGGAGGGTGCCCCACGGCGTCCAGCGCAGGCCGTCGAGGCGGCGCCACCCGGCGTCCTGGGCGATGACCTTCGCCTCGCCGGTCTGGAGGTCGACGACGGACAGGGCGCCGTTCGAGCCGACCTCGTGCGTGCGGTAGAGGTAGCGGCCGGCGTGGCGGCCGGTCTCGTTGACCGTGTTCATGTCGGTGAGGTCGTCGACGCCCGAGCCGTAGATGTCCAGGGCGGTCTCGTCTGCGATGAGGTGCTGGGTGTAGCCGCCCGGGACGATGAACGGCACCTCCCACGAGGCGGTGAGGTGGTTGTAGGCGGAGCCGGAGATCGGCTCGAAGGCCATGGGGCCGTTGGCGGCCAGGGCCGGTGCCGAGATGCCGAGGAGCAGGGCTCCAGCGGCTGCACCGGTAAGGGCTTGCTTGCGCATGTCGTCCTCCGTCGGTCTGCAGGTGCTGACGGGCCGACGGTAGGAACCTGTGATGAACGTCACGATCCGCCCCGGGGAACGGACGGAGCACGGCCGGTGAAGCCCCGACGAACGCCGCAGGGGCACCTGGAGGGGGTCGGCTGCTCCGACGCGGACCACCTCCAGCGGCGGCCCGGGACCCCGCCGTCCCGGCCGTTCGGGACCGGGACCCGGCGCGCCCGCACACGACGCGAGGGGGCCGGGTGGGTGCCCGGGACCCTCGGCCGCGCAACGGCTCAGCGCGTGATGACGACCTTGAGCGCCTTGGTCTCGGCCGCCCGGCCGAAGACGTCGTAGGCGTCCAGGACCTGGTCGAGGGTGAAGCGGTGGCGTGGCGAAGTCCTGCGCCGGCAGCTTCCCCTGGGCCACGAGCTTCAGCAGCATCGTCGGTGGTGTTGGTGTTGACCAGGCCCATCGAGATGGTGATGTTCGTGGATCCAGAGGTCCTGGATCTGCAGCTCGACGGGCTTGCCGTGCACGCCGACGTTGGCGACGTGCCCGCCGGGACGGACGATCTGGGTGCACATCTGGAAGGTGGTCGGGATGCCGACGGCCTCGATCGCGACGTCGACACCCAGGCCGTCGGTCAGGGCGAGGACCTGCTCCTTCCAGTCCGCGTCAGCGGAGTTCACCACGTCGGTCGCGCCGAAGGTCTTGGCCTTCTCCAGGCGGTTGGCGTCCAGGTCGATGGCGATGATCCGCGCCGGGCCGTAGAGCCCGGCCGTCATCGTTGCGGCGAGGCCGACCGGGCCGGCGCCGACGACTGCGACGACGTCACCGGGCTTCACCGCGCCGTACTGAACGCCGATCTCGAACCCGGTGGGCAGGATGTCGGAGAGCATGACCCCCTGCTCGTCGGTGACGCCCTCCGGGACCTTGTAGACGGAGTTCTCGGCGATAGGGCACGCGCACGTACTCGGCCTGCGTGCCGTCGATGAGGTGGCCGAAGACCCAGCCGATGCCGGAGGCGCCCTCGTCGCCGAGGCAGTGAGCGAAGATGCCCTTCTTGCAGAACGAGCACTTCCCGCACGACTTGATGCACGAGACGATCACCCGGTCGCCGACGGCGAGGGTGGTCACCGCGTCGCCGACCTCGGTGATGGTGCCGACGGCCTCGTGGCCGAGGATCCGGCCCGGCGCGACCGCCGGCACGTCGCCCTTGAGGATGTGCAGGTCGGTGCCGCAGATGGTGGTCGTGTCCACCCGCACGATCACGTCCGTCGGATGCTGGATGGTCGGATCGGGGACGTCCTCCCAGGCCTTCTGACCGGGACCGTGGTAGACCAACGCCTTCATGAGCCACTCCTCCTCGAGTGCGCTGCGCGACGTCGCCGTTGACGTCACGACGGCATTTCGACTGTACGCCGCGGTCCTCGCTCCGAGAAGGCGAAGGTCCGGACCCGTGCGAGGAGGCCCGCCCGTGCATTCTCCGGCGCGGCATCGAGAACGCTCACCTGGTCCAGGAGGTCCCTTCCTCGGGCACAGGAGCCGGGGCGAGCGCCGGAAGGCGGACCAGCACCGTGGTCCCGGCGCCGTCGGGAGAGGTCACCTCGACCGTGCCGCCGTGCGCCATGACGATCTCGCGCACCACCGCGAGCCCGAGGCCGGAGCCGGTCACGCCGTTGTGCTTCCCGCGCCAGTAGCGGTCGAAGACGCGGGGCAGGGACTCGGCGGGGATGCCGGGACCTGTGTCCGCGACGCGAAGGACCGCCGAGCCTGCGGCACGCCGGACGGCGACGTCGACGGTGTCTCCCGGCCGGCCGTGGCGAGCCACGTTGGCGAGCAGGTTCCCGGTGACCTGGTGCAGGCGGTCGGCGTCGGCGAGGACCTCCACCGGCTCGAGACTCACCTCTCGGAGCGTGATGCCCGCGGCGCTGAGCTCGGGCTCTCGGGCTGCGAGCTCGTCGGCGACGATCCGGGCGAGGTCGGCCCGACCGGTGGCCAGGCCCGGTGCGGCGTCCTGTGGCGAGGCCAGGAGGCTGAGGTCGCCGACGACGCGGCCCAGGCGGATGGCCTGGTCGTGCAGGCGCGTGAGGGTCTCGGCGTCGGCGGGCACGAGGCCGTCACGGACCTCCTCGAGGCCGGCCTGGAGGGCGGCGAGCGGGGTGCGCAGCTCGTGGGCGACGTCGGCGGCCATCTGGCGTCGCTGGGCTGCGCTGCGCTCGGCGGACTCGACGGCGTCGTTGAACCCGCGGGCGACGTCGGCGATCTCGCCCGTACCGGTGACCTCGGCGCGCGCGTCGCGGTCACCGGAGGCGAAGGCCCGCGCGGTGGCCGTGAGCTCCTCCAACGGGCCGGTCAGTCGCCGGGTGACGAACCAGCCGGCCAGTACGGCGAAGCCCAGAGCCGCGGCAGCGGCGCCGAGGATCCAGGACCACGCGACATCCCGCCCCTGGGCCTCGGCCCGCGCTTGCGCGTCCTGGCTGCCGACGAGCGCGACCGAGCCGACCTCCTCGCCGTCCACGCTCACCGAAACGGTGATCCCGCCGGCGTCGAACCCGGCACCTGCCCCGGAACCGCGACCGTACCCGGCGCCCTGGCCGGCGCCGGCGTCGGCGTCTTCCTGGCCCCCCGTGTCCAGCACCACCGCGCCGACGGCGTCGCGGATGACGACGCCCACGCCGTAGTCCGCCGCCGTCTCCAGCACGCCCGCCAGGTCGGCGTCGTCCCAGGCCCCGGCGTCCGCATACGCAGTGGCCGCTTCCTCCGCGAGGTCCTGGGCCACCCCCCAGCGGCCCCCGGCCGCCGCGATCGAGAGCCCACGCTCGACGGCGCGCTGTGCCGCGACGACGAGGAGGACGACGGCGACCAGGCTCACCAGCGAGAACGCCAGGACCAGGCGGCGCCCGAGGGGGCCCAGACCGGCGTGCCCGCGACCGGCGTGCCCGCGACCGACCTGGCGGGCCGGTCTGCGCTCAGCCATCGCGGGACCAGCCGAGCTTGTAGCCGACTCCGAGGACGGTCGCGACGACCTCGTGGCCCTGCGGCCCGAGCTTGTGGCGCAGGTTCTTGATGTGGGAGTCGACGCTGCGCTCGTACCCGGCGAACTCATACCCCCGCACCCGGTTGACCAGCTCGTACCGCGAGTACACCCGCCCGGGGGTGCCGGCCAGGGCGGTGAGCAGCCCCCACTCCGTCGGGGTGAGGTCGAGCAGGGCGCCGTCGAGCCGGGCCTGGTGCGCGGCGTCGTCGATCCGCAGCCGGCCACCACCGAACGTGTCCGGCACCTGCGACGCCGTCGCCGCGGCCCCGGCGCGAGCGAGCACCGCCTGCACGCGCAGGACGACCTCGGCGGGGCTGAAGGGCTTGGTCACGTAGTCGTCCGCGCCGAGGGACAGGCCCTGGATCCGTTCCGCGATGCTCGATCGCGCACTGAGCACGATCACCGGGACCGGCTCCCCGCCTTGGCGGGCGGACAGGAGCACGTCCGTGCCGTCGACGTCGGGCAGCCCCAGGTCGAGGAGCACGAGGTCCACCTGACCGACCGCGAGCAGGCGTAACGCCTCTGCTCCGCTTCCCGTGGTCAGGACGGAGAACCGGGCGCGTTCGAGGTAGCGGCGCAGGACGTCGCGGATGTCGCGGTCGTCCTCGACGACCAGGACCGTGGGCACGTCTCCATCCTGCCCCGCCCCTCCGACCTCCGGCGCCCGCCCACAGTCCCGGTCGTGCAGATCTCCATCCCGTCTCCACACCGGATCCGCGTGCTCTGCGACCCGGTGGCAGATCGTGCGGGGTATCGACGAGACCGGCTCGACGGCCGGACGGACCACGGAGGTCACCATGACGGGCAAGGCAAGCACCAGCAGCAGGACGACGAGGACCAGCAGGACGCGCATCGCGGTCGGGACGGCTGCCGGCGTGGCCGTCGCGAGCCTCGGGCTCTTCGCCGCGCCCGCCTTTGCGGGAAGCGGCCCCGGCACGGCGGACGGTACGTGCGACGGCACGGGCGTCGCGGCCCAGGACGGCTCCGGTCAGGGCGTCGGCTCCGGTCAGGGCTCGGCTCCGGTCAGGGCTTCGGCTCCGGTCAGGGCTACCGCGGCGGAGCGAGCGCGGGCGAGCGAGGCCCGAAGGCGAGCACGGCGGAGCGTCTGGCTGCCTATCCGAGCGGCGAGCTGACGGATGCCCAGGAGGCCGAGCTCCTCTACTGGGCGGAGGAGGAGAAGGTCGCCCACGACCTCTACACCGCCTTCGCCGCCCAGTACGAGACAGGCCCGTTCGAGCGCATCGCCGCCTCGGAGGCCAGGCACCTCGACGCCGTCCGGACCCTTCTCGACCGCTACGGGCTCGAGGACCCGACGGCGGGAGCCGCTGCCGGTGAGTTCGAGGACGACGCGCTCGCCGCGCTGTACGCGAGCCTGCTCGACCAGGGCGGGACGTCGTACGAGGACGCCATGGCCGCCGGGCGCACGGTCGAGACCACCGACGTCGAGGACCTCACCGAGCTCCTCGACGGTCTCCAGGCCCCGGACGTGCAGGTGGTGGCCGAGAAGCAGATCACCGCGAGCGAGCGGCACCTGGCGGCCTTCGGCGGCTGATCGCACCACCCGGCGGACTCCTCGCCGACCGAGGCTCCCGGCGTGGCTGCGCGCCGGGAGCCTCCGGGTATCGGTAGCCCCGACCCGCACCGCCCGAGACGAGCGGGCGAGCGGGCGAGTGAGCCCGCTACGCGGCCGGGGCTGTGGGCCGAGGCGACGCCTTTCCCCGAGCCATGAGAGTCGTCACCGTCTCGGCGCCCGCGACGACGAGGAGCCCGAAGACTCCGGCCGCCATCGCGAAGATCAGCGCCTCGAGGCTCTCGTCCCCCGGGTGGTTCGCGGTCCAGACGGCGACGCCCGCTGCGAAGATCGCGAGCACCAGGGCCGAGACGAGCCGGACGACGTCGATCCTCGTGTGGTCGCGGCGCGACGGCGCGAGGTCGCGCACCGCGTCGACCACGAGCCACCCGACGAGAGCGAGGAACGCCGCCGCGACGAGCCCCAGGACGATGAGGGGCCCGGCGAACTCGGAATCGGTGAAGAAGGAGGCCACCAGGCCGAAGAGCATGGCGACGAGAGACACGGCCATCACGACCCCTCCGGCGAGGCCGCCCCCGATGACGCCGCCGAGCACCGCGATCCAGGTCAGGCGTCGCCCGTGGAGCAGCCACGCGACGACCGGCCCGGCCACCGCCGTCGCGAGGCTGAGGACGGCGGCGAGCGCTGACGCCCACTCCATGCCCTCGGCCGGCTCGACCTCGGGGGCCACGACCAAGCCGGTCACGCCGGTCACCACGCCGAACGCGGCGGCCGTGACGAGACAGGCGTCACCGGCGAGAGCCGCGCGCTCCCGGGTGACGATCGCCTTCAGGGACGCCATGGCCCACTCCCTCCGCTCGCGGCGGGGCGGTCGTCCCGCCGCGACCACGCTACGGGCGTCGTCTCCCGCGCTGCCAGGGAGGAAGGTCCCGGCTCGGACGTGGCCCGCGAGGCGTCCGGGCGCCGTCGTCGGGGATTCCCGGACGGGCGACGGCGCCCTGCCATCTCAGCGCGGTGCGTCCGCGAAGGCGTCGGTCGCGCGGACGAGCGCATCGATGATCCCCGCTTCGCTCGCCGAGTGGCCGGCGTCCGGGACGACGACGAGCCTCGACCCCGGCCAGGCGCGGTGCAGGTCCCACGCGGTCACGGCGGGGCACACGACGTCGTAGCGGCCCTGGACGATGACGCCGGGGATGCCTGCCAGGCGGGGCGCCTCGGCGATCAGCTGCCCCTCGGCGAGCCACCCCCCGTGGACGAAGTAGTGGTTCTCGATCCGGGCGAACGCGAGGGCGAAGGCCGGGTCCGCGAACGTCGCGACGAGGCCCGGCGTCTCGAGCAGGGTGATGGTCGACGCCTCCCACGTCGACCACGCGACGGCGGCCGGGCCGTGCACGGCCGGGTCCGGGTGGTGCAGCAGCCGGTGGTAGGCGGCGATGCAGTCGCCGCGCTCGGCCTCGGGGACGGGGGCGAGGTAGGCCTCCCGCCGCTCGGGGAAGAGGTCTCCGGCCCCGCCCTGGGCCCCGTAGAACCAGTCGAGCTCGCTGCGGCGCAGGGTGAAGATCCCGCGGAGCACCAGCTCCAGCACGCGGTCGGGGTACCGCTGCGCGTACGCCAGGGCGAGGGACGAACCCCACGAGCCGCCGAACACCTGCCAGCGCTCGACGTCGAGGTGCTCGCGCAGGCGCTCGACGTCGGCCACGAGGTGCCAGGTGGTGTTCGCCGAGAGGTCCGCGCCCGGCTCGCTGGCGTGCGGCGTGCTGCGCCCGCACCCGCGCTGGTCGAAGACGACGATCCGGTAGCGCGCCGGGTCGAAGTACCGGCGGTGGGCGGGCTCGCTCCCGCCACCCGGGCCGCCGTGCAGGAACACCACGGGCCGCCCGCCCGGGTTGCCGGACACCTCCCAGGCGATCCGGTGGCCGTCCCCGACGTCGAGCGTCCCGGCGTCGTACGGCTCGATCTCCGGGTACAGGAACCGCCTGCTCACGCCGTTCTCCGCGTCCACGGGCCCATCCTGCCGCGCCCCGGCGACCCCGCGCCGCCCCGCCCCGCAGGGGAGGTGGAGGAGCGGTCCCGCTGCGGTCAGGAGGACACGTCGGCCGTGGTGAACCGGGCCCACGCCAGGGTGCTGAAGAGGGCCACCCAGACGGCCTGGACCACCATGCCGTCGGCCAGCACCCCCCAGTCGACCTCGAGCCGGAGGAACTCCGCGAAGTCGAGCCAGTGGTGGGTGAGCAGGCCCGGGTGGATCGCCGAGACCGCCGGCAGGGCGTCGAGGACCGTGGAGACCACGGCGACGACGACGGTCGCCGCCATCGCGCCGATCGGCACCTCGGTCAGGGTCGAGAAGAAGAGCCCGACGGCGACCAGCCCGGTCAGGGACAGGCCCACGTAGGCCACGATGCCGGCCACGCGGGCGATCCCCGAGGTCAGGGGGAGCGTGGTCCCGGACAGCAGGGTGATGTCGGTCAGGCCGAAGTACGCCCAGCCGACCAGCAGGGCGACGACGCCGATCGCGAGCACCGCGCTCGCGGCGAACGCGAGCGAGGCGAGGCCCTTCACCACGAGCAACCGGGTGCGCGCCACCGGCACGGTGAGCAGGTAGCGCAGCGTGCCGGCCTGCGCCTCCCCGGCGATCGCGTCCCCGGAGGCGATGGAGATCGTCAGCGGCAGGAGGAACGGCAGCGCCATGAACAGCGACGCGATGACGAGGAACAGCCCGTTCCCGGTGACCTGGTCGACGAAGCCCGGCCCCTGCCCCGACAGCGCGGAGTCGCGCGTGAGGTAGAGCACCGTGCCCAGGAGCACCGGGACCATGGCCAGGCCGGTGAGCAGCAGCCGGTTGCGGCGGCGGCCGAACACCAGGCGCAACTCGCTGCGCATGAGCCGCCACCACGCCCCTCGGCGGGGTGCCCGTGCCTCACCGGGCTGTGTCGGCTCAGCGGCCGCCGTGGGCCGAGCGGCTGCCGTCGGCTCAGCGAGCGACATCGAATCCCTCCCCCGTCAGTTCCACGAAGACCTGCTCGAGGCTGGGCTGCCGCACCTCGAACCCGATCAGGTCCACCCCGGCCGTGACGAGCGCCGCCGAGATCCGGGCCGGCTCGGCCGCGCCGAGGGCGGCCTCCAGCCGGGCGCCGTCGACCTCGACCTCCGCGAGCCCGGCCGCGGTCAGCACGCCCGCCGCCGTGCCGACGTGCTCGGGCGTGGTGGTCACGACCACGCGCGTCACCCCCCGGCCGGTGATCAGTTCCCGCGGCCCCTGGAGGAGCAGGCGGCCCTGGCTCATGATCCCGAGGTGGGTGCAGACCTGGTCGATCTCCGCCAGCAGGTGCGAGGAGACGAGGATCGTGGTCCCGGCCGCCGAGAGCTCCCGGATGAGGTGGCGGACCTCGCGCGTGCCCTGGGGGTCGAGCCCGTTGGTCGGCTCGTCCAGGATGAGGAGCTCGCGCGGCTGCAGCATGGTCGCCGCCAGGCCGAGCCGCTGCTTCATCCCCAGCGAGTACTGGCGGAAGAGCTTGCCGGCCGCCGCGGCGAGCCCGACCCGCTCGAGCGCCGTCGTCGCCCTCTGCCCGGACGTGCGGGGGTCCGCGGTGGCGTCCGCGGCGTCCAGCCGGGCGAGGTTCTCCAGGCCGTTGAGGTAGGGGTGGAACGCCGGGCCCTCGACCAGGGCGCCGACGCGGGGGAGGACCCGGGTCGCGCCGTCGGGCATCTCCTCCCCGAGCAGCCAGGCCCGGCCCGCGGTGGGGCGCACCAGGCCCAGGAGCATCCGGATCGTCGTGGTCTTGCCCGACCCGTTCGGCCCGAGGAACCCGTAGACCGCCCCGGCGGGCAGGTCGAGGTCGATGTGGTCGACCGCGACCTGCCCGGACCGGAACCGCTTGGTGAGCCCGTCGGTCCGGATCCCGGCCGACGCCGTCACGCCAGGGAGCGCAGGGTCTCGGCGGGGACGGCCCCGACCAGGATGCGCCCGTCGTTCGTGACGAGCACGCTCAGGAGGGCGGAGCTGAGCAGACGACCCTCCGCGACCTCGGTGGTCAGCTGCTCGTACAGGGTCGCGACGTCGAGGTCCGGCATGCTCGGCATCCCCGAGCCGTCCTCGGAGGTGAACTCCGCGACGAGGTCCTGCGCTGCGTCCGAGGAGCCGAACGACCGGCCGGACTCCGCCAGCGTGGCGACGGCGGCGGGGTCGCCCGCGAGGAGCGCCTCGACGTCGACGTCGCTCTTCTCGACGACCGTGTCCCAGCCCTCGCCGGTGACCGTCACGCCGTCGGGGAGCATGCCCGGGGTGTGCTCGGCGTCCGACTCCCGGGGCTCGGGCAGCGGCACGACGACCTCGGAGGTGGTGGCCCCGGCCGGGGTGGAGAAGGTGAAGACCGACTCGTCGGGCATCGCGAAGGTGACGTCCGTGAAGCCGATCTCCAGCGCCGGCGCGGTGGCGTCCTGCCGGCTCCAGACCTGCATCCGCAGCGGGGCCGAGGTCTCGGCGTCGACCGCGACCACCATGCGCGCCACGAGGGTGGTGTCGCTGGTCGGGGTGACGACGAGCTGGTAGGCGTCGCGGCCCGCGACCGTGGTCGGTTCGTCGATCGTCACCGTGGAGTGCTCCTCGACGCGCTCCAGCGCGGCCTCGACCGCCTCGGCCGGCGTCGGGAGCTCGCCGTCGTACTGTGCGGCGGCCTGGGCCTGCGGGTCCATCGCCTCCCAGCGGGCGAGGTCCTCGGCGTCGAGGGTGTAGTGCACGGCCTCCTGGTCCGAGCTGGAGTAAGTCCACGCCTCGGGGCCGTCGGTGACCATCGAGTACTCCGACGCCGTGCCGAGCAGGGCCACGCGCGAGCGCTCGGCGCCGTCGGACCACACGCGCAGCGTGGAGGAGCCGCTGAGCAGGGCGAGCGGGTCGGCGCCGGTCATCTCCGTCATGGGGATCTCGGGCAGGCCAAGGCGCGCCGTGTGGACCACGGTGCCGGAGAGCGGCGTCGGCTCGGCCTCGGCGACGGCCGTGAGCAGCTCGGCCGCGGTGACCTCGGGCAGGGCGACGGAGTCGGCGGACGCCAGGAGCGGCGTCGCGGCCATCGCCATGGCGACGCCGACGGCGATTCCTCCCGGGACCGCCCACCGCGCGCGCGGCGACCTGAGGGCCCGGGTGACGGCGGAACTGCTCGTGGGAGTGCTCATGGGCTGAGCATGCCTCACCGACGCTGAGGGGAACCTGAGAGAGGCCGGGCCGGTGGGATGCTGGCCCGGTGCGGGTGCTGGTGGTCGACGACGAGCGCGGGCTGGTGCGCGCCCTCCAGCGGGGCCTCACCGCGGAGGGGTTCGCCGTCGACGTCGCCTACGACGGCCCGACCGGCCTGACCATGGCCACCTACACCGACTACGACGCCGTCGTGCTCGACGTCATGCTGCCCGGCCGCAACGGCTACGACGTGGTGACGGCGCTGCGCGAGCGGGGCGTCACCACGCCCGTCCTCATGCTCTCGGCGAAGGCCGGCGAGCACGACGTCGCCGACGGCCTCGACGTCGGAGCCGACGACTACCTCACCAAGCCGTTCTCGTTCGTCGTCCTCGTCGCGCGGCTGCGGGCCCTGCTCCGGCGGCCCGCCCAGGTGCGGCCGGCCGTGCTCGCGCGTCGGCGACCTCGTGCTGGACCCCGCGGCGCGCACCGTGACCCAGGCCGGGCGGCTCGTGGACCTGACCACTCGCGAGCTCGCCCTGCTGGAGTACCTCATGCGGAACGCCGAGCGGGTGGTCGGCAAGGTGGAGCTGCGCGACCACGTGTGGGACGGGACCGGGGAGGACGTCAACGTGGTCGAGGTCTACGTCGGCTACCTGCGCCGCAAGCTCGGGCGCTCGGCGATCGCCACCGTGCGGGGCGCCGGGTACCGGGTCGTGGGGTAGCGGCGCGTGGCGAGCGGCTGGGGGCGGTGGTCGCTGCGGGCGCGCCTCACTGTGGTGACGGCCGGTCTGCTGTTCGTGGCGCTCGCCGTCGGGGCCATGCTGCTCACCGCCTTCCTCGACCGAGGTCGCGTCGCGGTGCTGGACGAGGTGGTCCGCGCGCGGGCGGACGTCGTGGCGGGTCTCGCCGAGCAGGACCGGCTGCCCGACGCCCTGCCGGTCACCCAGCCCGGCGAGATCGTCCAGCTGATCGACGCCGAGGGGCGGGTGCTCGCCTCGTCCCCCACCGCCAGCCGGACGCTGCCGGTGCTGCCGGCGGAGACCGTCGCCGCGTGGCGCGGCGAGGCCGGCGACGCGCCCCTCGTGCGGACCACGGCGACGGCCTACGACGCCGAGGCCCGCGTCGCGCTGGTGGCCGCCACCTCCGGCGGCGCCCCGGTGACCGTGGTGGCCTCCGTCCCGCTCGGTGAGGTCCGCGACGTGCTGCGGGCGCTGGGGCTCGCGCTGGTCGCGGTGGTGCCGGTTCTCACGGCGCTGCTGGCCGCCGCGATCTGGGTGGCGCTCGGGCGGGCGCTGCACCCGGTCGACCAGCTCCGCCGGGCCGCCGCACAGGTCGCCCGCACCGGGGGACCGGGGGCTCTGCCCGTGCCACCCGGCGACGACGAGCTCGCCGCCCTCGCCCGCACGCTCAACGAGATGCTCGACCGCCTGGAGGTGGCGGCGGCGCGCCAGCGCGCCTTCGTGGCTGACGCCGCCCACGAGCTCCGCTCGCCGCTGGCCGCCGCGCGGGCGAGCCTCGAGGTGGCCCGGGCCCATCCCTCGGCCTACACCGGCGCCGAGCTCGCGGAGGACCTCGAGGGGGAGGTGCTGCGGATGCAGGCCCTCGTGGACGACCTGCTGCTGCTCGCCCGGGTCGGGTCCTCGCCGACGGCGGTGGCCGACGTCGACCTCCTCGCCGTGGCCCGCGACGGGGTCGCGACCTCGGGCGGCGGGGTCGCGTCGTCGGGCGATGTCGGCGGGGGCGATGTCGGCGGGGGCGTCGTCGGCGTGGAGGTGATCGGCGTGGAGGTGGTCGGCGCCGGGCGCGGCCTCGGCGACCCGGCGGCGCTGGCCCGCGTGGTGCGCAACCTGGTCGACAACGCGCGGCGGCACGCGCGCAGCCGGGTGCGGGTGTCGGTCGCCGACGGCGAGGTGGTTGTCGACGACGACGGGAGCGGGATCGACCCGGCGGACCGGGATCGCGTCTTCGAGCGCTTCGTCCGGCTCGACGACGCTCGGGAGCGCGAGGCCGGCGGGAGTGGGCTGGGGCTGGCGATCGCGCGCGAGATCGCCCGGGACGCCGGCGGCGACGTGCTGCTCGAGGACTCGCCGTGGGGTGGTGTGCGGGCGACCCTCACGGTTCCCCGCACGCCCCCGACCCCCGCGTCCCCGGGACGCTGACCTCCCCGGATCGCGCAATCCCCCCGTTGGCCCTTGTCGCCGAACGCGGGGTTGTGGGTCGTACGGAGGTCCATACGACCCACAACCCCGCGTTCGGCGACACGGGGGCTGGGGCAGGGTCAGCCGGCCGCGGCGAACGCCGCGTCGGAGGAGAACACCAGGCCGAGGCTGATCTCACCCTGGCGCAGGGCCTCCTTCGTCAGCGGACCGCCGGCGTCGAGCGAGGTGAACTCGGCGATGTCGAGGCCGTAGGTCTCCTCGAGGCCCGGCTGGCAGAAGGTGCGCTCCGGGCACTCCGGCGGCCCGCCGAGCACGATCCCGCCGCAGGTCGCGGCCAGCTCGGAGAGGGTCGAGACCCCGTTCTCCTCGGCGAACGCCGTCGTCACGGCGAAGGCGTTCTGGTCGGCCGCCTCGGCGGGCGCGCCGAAGACGAGCCCGACCTCGTCCCCGAGGCCGGTCAGAGCCTCCACGGTGGCGTCGAGGTCACCGCTGGCCAGCGGGGCGGCGTCGGGCCCGTTCACCGACTTGTTGAGGAACTCGGTCAGGGTGCCGACGTACTCGGGCACCACGGTCAGCTCGCCGTTCTCGAGGGCGGGCAGGTAGGTCTCGCGGTTGCCGATGGCGCGGACCGAGACGTTGTACCCGGCCTGCCGCAGCGCGGCGGCGTAGATCTCCGCGAGCGTCGCCGACTCCGAGAAGTTGGCCGCGCCGACGACGACGTCTCCCGAACCCGAGGTGTCGGTGATCGCGAGGTCCGAGCCCTCCACGAAGTCCGCGGCGACCTGGCTGGAGGTGTTCCGGTCGATGTCGACCTGCTTGTTGAGGTTGACGAGCCGGGGGGTGTCGAGCGTCGCAGAGACGGCGTCGAGCGCGGCGATCATCGCCGGCTGGGCAGCGGCGGCGTTGACCGCCGGGATGATGTTGTCGACGGTCTGGAGCTTGAGGTCGTCCTCGAGCACCACGAGCTGCTCGCCCGGGACGGGCTCGCAGACCGCGAGCGTCGAGGTGGCGCCGCCGTCGGCCGTGCTGCCGCCGTCGCCCGAGGACCCGGACTCGCCGCACGCGGCCACCGAGAACAGGACGAGGGCGCTGACGCCGGCCAGGGCGATCCTGGATGTGCGCATGGGTTCACCTTTCGTGGGGAAGCAGCCATTCGATCCCGGGGACAGTCCCCGGGGCAAGCGAGCCGTCTGTCATGCCGCGGCCTCGGTCCGCGCGAGCTGCCGCAGAGGCGCCGGGGTCAGCGTCCGCTGCGTCAGGGCGAGCACGCCCTCGACGACCAGGCAGATCGTCGCCACGAGCACCGCTCCGGCGAGCGCCTTGCCGTACCGCTGCGTCGCGATGCCGGTCACGATGATCACACCGAGACCGCCGCCGCCCACGAGCGCGGCCAGGGGGATGGTCGCGACCACCTGGACCGCTGAGGTGCGGATCCCGGCTCCGATCAGCGGCAACGCCAGCGGGATCGAGACGGCGCGCAGCACCCGGGACGGCGCCATGCCCATGCCCACCGCCGCGTCGCGGGCGTCGGGATCGACGCTCCGCACCCCCTCGTGGGCATTGGTGAGGATGGGCGGGATGGCGAAGACGGTCACCGCGAGCACGGTGGCCCGGTTGCCGAAACCGATGGCCGACGCCGCGAAGAGGGTGAGCAGGGCGAGCGTCGGCAGGGCCCGGGTGGTGTTCGCGACGACGACGGTCAGCGTGGCCCCGCGGCCGGTGTGCCCCAGCCAGATACCCAGCGGTAGCGCGATCGCCGCGGCCGCGAGCACCGCGACGAGCGACATCGTGAGGTGCTCCGCGGTCAGCGCGATGATCCCGTTCGGGCCGGTCCAGTTGGCGGGGTCGTTGAGCCAGACGATCGCGTCCTGCACCACCGACGACGGCGATGCCGACCCGATCGCCGTCGGGAACCCGAGGGCGGCGTCGAGCCTCACGACGCCACCCGTCCCCGCGACCACGGGGTGAGCGCGCGGCCGAGCAGCCACAGCAGCAGGTCCGCGACGAACGCCAGGGCGAGGCACAGGACCGTCGCCGTGAACACCTCGGCGCGGTAGTCGGAGTAGAGGCCGCGGAACATCAGCTGGCCCAGCCCTCCGTAGCCGACGACGACGCCGACCGTCACCAGGGCCACGGTGGTCACCGTGGCGAGGCGAACGCCGACGAAGATCGCCGGCAGGGCGATGGGGAACTCGACGCCGACGAGCTGGCGCAGCGCCCCGTAGCCCTGGCCGCGGGCGGCGTCGCGCACCTCGGGCGGGACCGAGCGCAGGCCGACCACCGTGTTGCGCACGAGGATGAGCAGCGCGTAGGCGACGAGGGCGATGAGCACCGTGGTCCGCCCGATGCCCGTGACGGGCGCGAGCAGGCCGAAGAGCGCGAGCGACGGGATGGTGTAGAGGACGGCCGTCACGCCGAGGACCGGCGCCTCGAGGCCGCGACGGAACCGCGCGATCACGGCGAGGGGGATCGCGAGGGTCAGGGCGATGGCGATGGCCTGGACGGTGAGGCTCGCGTGCTGGGCCAGGGCCGCGCTGATGTCGCCCCAGTTGTCCTGCACGTAGTCGAGCGAGACCCACGGGTTCGGTGGGGCGTCCCGAGGGGTCACGGCGCGAGGCTACCCGCGTGCTCCGACACGCGCCCCCCGGTACGGTCGGGGCGTGCCCGCCGAGCCGCCCCGCCCGCTGTCCGACGAGCGCGTCCGGTCGGACGAGCGCGTCCCGCTGCCGGATCGCGTCCCGCCGGACGGGCAGGCGGAGGTCCTCATCCGGTTCGAGGGCGCGGGCAAGACGTACCCGGACGGCACCCGCGCCGTCGCCGACCTCGACCTCGACGTGTACGCCCGCGAGCTCCTCGTGCTCGTCGGGCCGTCGGGCTGCGGCAAGTCGACGACGATGCGGATGGTCAACCGCCTGGTCGAGCCCACGTCGGGACGCATCCTGCTCGACGGCGCCGACATCGCCGGCGTCGACCCCGTGCGGCTCCGGCGGGGGATCGGGTACGTCATCCAGCACGTCGGGCTGTTCCCGCACCGGACGGTCGCGCAGAACGTCGGCACGGTGCCGGCGCTCCTCGGGTGGGACAAGAAGCGGGCGAATGCGCGGGTGGGCGAGCTGCTCGACCTCGTCGGTCTGGCGCCGGCCGTCTACGCGACGAGGTACCCGCACGAGCTCTCCGGCGGGGAGCGCCAGCGCGTCGGCGTCGCGCGCGCACTGGCGGCCGAGCCCCGCGTGCTGCTCATGGACGAGCCGTTCGGCGCGGTCGATCCCGTCGGTCGTCGACGCCTGCAGGAGGAGTTCCGGCGTCTGCACCGCCAGTTGAGGCCCACCGTCATGCTCGTGACCCACGACATCGACGAGGCCGTCCTGCTCGGCGACCGCGTGGCCGTCTTCAGCCAGGGTGGGCGGCTGGAGCAGGTGGCCGACCCCGTCACGATCCTCACCCGGCCCGCGACCGACTTCGTCCGCGGCTTCATCGGGCAGGGCGCCGCGCTGCGCCTTCTCGCCCTCACCGCGGTCGAGGCCGCCGACCTGGACCCGCCCACCGGGGACGGCGACGGCGGATCATCGGTAGGGGGCGCCGTCGTCCACCTCGGGGCGACCCTCGGCGAGGCGTTCGCGGCGATCGCCGAGAGCCCCTTGGGGCGCGTCGATGTGGTCGACGGCGCGGGGCGCCCGGCCGGGACGGTCACCCCCGCCGTGATCCACCGAGCCCTGCGCCGGGCCTACCCGGACGCGGTTGCCGACTAGCGCAACTCGGGTTCCCGGGAGGCCGCCCCGACCGGCGCGGACTGAGTACCGTTGCGACGTGTCCACTAAGCCACGCGTGTCCCTCGCCACCTGCAGCGCACTCCCTGACCTCGACGCCGAGGACGCCCCGCTGATCGAGGCGCTCTCCGAGCGCGGATTCGACGCCAGGGCCGTCGTCTGGGACGACCCGTCGGTCGACTGGTCGGAGGCGGGCCTCGTCGTGCTTCGCTCGACGCGGGACTACGCGCGGCGGCGCGGAGAGTTCCTCGGCTGGGTGCGCTCCGTGCCGCGGCTCCTGAACCTCGCCGAGGTGGTCGACTGGAATACCGACAAGCACTACCTCGAGGACCTTCGCGCGCGCGGGGTCCCCGTGCTCAAGACCCAGTGGCTCGAGCCCCTGATGAAGCTGACCAAGCAGCGCATCCACACGCGCTTCCCCGCCAGCGGCGAGTTCGTGATCAAGCCCGCCGTCAGCGGTGGCGCCCACGACACGGGCCGCTATACCGCGAACGACCCCGACTCCCGCCGGCTCGCGATCCTGCACGCGATGCGCGTTCTCGCGGAGGGGCGGTCGGTCATGGTGCAGCGCTACCAGCCGTCTGTCGACATCCTCGGTGAGCGCTCGCTCGTCTACATCGAAGGGCAGTTCGTCTACGCCGTGCACAAGGCCGCCATGCTCCACGGGCCGTCGCAGGGACCGGAGGAGACGCACATCGAGCGCATCGACACCGTCGTCGCGAGCGGTGCCGAGCTCGCCGTCGCGGAGGCCGTTCGCGAGGCTGTGCTCACGATCATGCAGGAGCGGATGGGGCGCGACGAGAACCTGCTGTACGCACGCGTCGACCTGGTGCTCGACGACGAGGGCAAGCCGACCGTGATGGAGGTCGGCCTCACCGACCCGTCGCTGCACTTCTCCCACTACCCGGGCGCGCTCGACATGTTCGCGGACGCCATCGCCGACCGGGTGTAGCGGGTCGAGCCGGACACGCCAGGAGGGGCCCACCTAAACGGTGGGCCCCTCCTCGTCTGCTGGGGTGGATGACGGGACTTGAACCCGCGACCCCCTGGACCACAACCAGGTGCTCTACCAACTGAGCTACACCCACCATGCAAGCGGCCCCCGCCCCAACCACCGGGCCGGTGAGCCGGGAAAAGTGTAGCGGCCCCTGCGGGGTCCTCCGTCCAGGCCCTGCCCCGCGCCCGTCGTCGAGATCGGCGGATCGGGGCGGTGGGCGGCCGGGACGCCCCGCGATGCAGATCACGAGGGTCGCTGCGGAGGCGGCGACCGGCCTACGGAACCCGCGGGTCGCCGTCGTCGGCCACGGCGCTCGCGGCGGGAGACGGCCCGGGAGCGTACACGGGACCTGCGGCGACGATCTGGGCGGCGATGCGGCGGGCCGTCGGCGTGTCGGGCCCGGGCTCGGGCGGGAACAGCGCGGTGCGGTAGTAGCGCAGCTCGGCGATGCTCTCGAGGATGTCGGCGAGGGCCCGGTGCCCGCCCGCCTTGGCGGGGGAGTTGAAGTAGACGCGTGGGTACCAGCGCCGGGCGAGCTCCTTGATCGAGGAGACGTCGATCATCCGGTAGTGCAGGTGGGCGCCGACGGCGGGCATGTCGCGGTCGATGAAGGCACGGTCGGTGGCGATGGAGTTGCCGGCGAGGGGAGCCTTGCGCGGCTCCGGCACCCAGGCGGTGACGTACTCGAGCACCTGGGCGGCGGCGTCATCCAGGCTCAGACCGTCGGGGAGGGCGTCGAGGAGGCCCGACGTCGTGTGCATGTCCCGCACCACGTCGACCATCTGCTCGAGAGCGCCGGGTGGTGGGGCGATCACCAGGTCGAGGCCGGGGTCGAGGATGCGAAGTTCGGAGTCGGTCACCACGACGGCGATCTCGATGAGCGCGTCCGCGGCGAGAGAGAGCCCGGTCATCTCGCAGTCGATCCAGACGATCCGGTCCTGCGCCCCGTTGAGGCTTGTCACGACACTCACTCTAGGTCGTGCGGCGGGCTCAGGGCTTGCGCCCGGATCTCCGAGTGCCGAAGAACCACCACGAGGCGAACACCAGCGACCCGACGGCGGCGAAGACCAGGCCCGCGACGCTCCCGCCGTCGCCCCGGGAGAGGAGGAAGGCCTGGAAGGCGACGACGAACGCCAGCCATATCGCCACCAGCAGTGGCAGCCATTTCAGGAACCGGGGGCTCGACGTCGTGGCTCGCACGCGGCCGTTCCACAGCGTGGGCGTCGCTGCGGGCGCCCCGACGACGGATGACGCCGCCGTGTTGCGCGGGAGCATCGCGCCGGAGCCGTCGTAGGAGAAGAGCGCGATCCCCTTGACGTCGGCGTAGGTGAGCGCCGGGATCTCGAACTTGCTGGACGTGAAGGCGTAGATCGCGACTTCTTCGTCGTCCCCGCGCGCCTCGGTCAGCTGCTGGAGCTCGGAGCGTCGAACCGCCGAGTCCCCGAACCGCACCTGGGCGATCGCCCACCGTGACGTGATGTCGACGCCGGGGGGTGATCCCTCGGGGGCCGCCGCGGCGTCGGCGTAGCCCAGGTCGCGCAGCCACCGGATGGCGTTGCGCTCGGCCTGGCGCCAGGTGGTGATGCTCAGGGGCTGGGGGGACGTGCTCATCGTGGGGAGCCTACGGCAGGCGGGAGGAAGCGATCGCCGACCTCGGCGACATGGTCAGGACGGCGCGGGCCTCGGTCGCCGGCTCAGTCGTCCGCCTCGTCCCAGGTGAGGACGAGCTTGCCGAACGCCTCCCCGCTGAGCATCCGGGCGAGGGCCTGCCGGGCCTCGGCAGCGGGGCGTACGGAGTCGAGCACCGGCCGGGCGCCGGTCGCGACGAGCAGCGCCTGCACCCGGGCGAGTTCGTCGCGGGTGCCCATCGTGACGCCGTGCACCCGGAGCGAGCGGAAGAAGATCCGCCGGAGGTCCGCCGGCGGTGCATCGCCCGTGGTGGCACCTGCCACGACGAGGACGCCGCCGGGGGCGAGGGCGCGCAACGAGTGGGCCCACGTGGCGGCCCCGGCCGTGTCGACGACGGCGTCCACCTGCTCCGGCAGGCGTGCCCCGGGCGGGAAGGTCGCGTGCGCACCGAGGCCGGCCGCCCGGGTGCGACGCCACTCGTCCCGACCTGTCGCCCAGACGCGCAGGCCGCCGGCGCGGGCGATCAGGATCGCGGCGCTCGCGACGCCGCCGCCCGTGCCTTGGACGAGCACGGTCTGCCCCGGCGTCAATCCGCCCGAGCCGAAGAGCATCCGGTACGCGGTGAGGAACGTCGTCGGCAGGCAGGCCGCCTCCGCCCACGTGAGCGCGGGGTCCTTGGGCACGAGGTTGCGCTGCGGCACCCAGACCTCGGGCGCGAGGGTGCCCGGATACCGCTCCGAGAGGAGCGTGCGCCGCGGGTCGAGCGTCTCGTCGCCGTCGTACCCGGGGGAGGGGATGACGGCGTGGACAAGCACCGGCCGACCGCCGTCGTCCACGCCGGTCGCATCCGTGCCGAGGACCATGGGGAGCCGGTCCGGTGGGAGGCCGACGCCGCGCAGGCTCCACAGGTCGTGGTGGTTGAGCGAGGCGGCACGCACCCGGACGCGCACCCATTCCGCCGGCACGCCGGCGGGCCGTTCGCCCGGACCGCGTCGGGGCATCGAGGGGGAGACCTCGAGGCCGCTGAGCGGGTCGTCGGGGGACTGCGCGGCGGCGTACACGTAGGTCATGGCCCCGACCCTAGAACCGTGCATCGCCGCGCGGGCTCGGGGAGGCGCGTCGTCGTCCGCCTCGGTGTGCGGGCCTCCCGTGGTCTGGCAGGCTGAGGCGATGGCCCAGCGCAACGTCCTCGGCGGCGAGCTCGAGCCGTGCGGAACCGACCCCGTGACCGGCTTCTACCGCGACGGGGGCTGCGCCACCGGGCCCGAGGACCTCGGCAGCCACACGATCTGCGCGGTCGTGACGACCGAGTTCCTCGAGCACCAGCGCGGTATCGGCAACGACCTCGTGACGCCGCTGCCGCTGTACCGGTTTCCCGGCCTCGTGCCGGGTGACCGTTGGTGCGTGACGGCCCGGAACTGGGCCCTCGCCTGGCGCGCGGGTGTGGCCGCCCCGGTGGTGCTCGCCTCGACCAACGAGGCGGTGCTCGAGATCGTGCCGCTCGCCGCCCTGCGCGAGCACGCCGTCGACGTCCCGCCTGACCTGAGCGGGCTCGACGGCCCGGACTGAGTCTGCGGCGCCGGATGACGCCTTGGCGCGATCGGAGCCGGGAAGCTCGCAGCCGCTCGGGGTGCGCCACTCGAGCGACGCCCGTGCCGTTGCAGTTGAGCCGCCTTGTGCGGAAGGTTCCTTGCGCCCTGCGCGACGATGTCTCCGCAGAAGCGACGTCGACGCTGACGGCGCGATGGGCGCGAGGAGCTCCCGCCAACCCGGCGACCATTGGCGGCCTTCAGCCGGGCGTCGACGCGATCTGGATGAGGTTGCCCTGTGTGTCGTCGAAGACCGCCGTGACGACGGCGCCCATGTCGAGCGGGGGCTGGGTGAAGACGACGCCGAGTCCGCGCAGGCGCTCGTACTCGGCTGCGACGTCGTCGACGGCGAAGGACGTGAAGGGGATGCCGTCGGAGACGAGAGCCTCCTTGAAGGGCCGGACGGCCGGGTGGCCGTCGGGCTCGAGGAGGAGTTCTACGCCGTCGGGCTGGTCCGGTGAGACGACCGTGAGCCACGACGCCTCGCCCATGGGGATGTCTGCCTTCTTCACGAAGCCGAGCGTGCCGGTGTAGAAGTCGAGTGCCTCGGCCTGGTTGCGGACGAACACGCCGGTGATGACGATCTTCATGTCAGCGGGTCCTTTCGGGGTCGGGCTCGGCGGCGGTGCGCCGAGGTGCGCCGGGGTGCGCCGGGGTGCGGGGACCGTCCGGGGTCCGCCTCCGAGACTGTCACGCGCAGGGTGTGAGGAGGCCCCGGAGCTCGGGGGCGGCTTCGCCACGTCGGCGAGGAGGGCGCCGAGATCCGCCTGGCCTCGCCAGGACTCCGCACGCTCTTGACCGCATCGGGCGTGGCTACCTAGTGTTGATGCATGGGGGTGGGACCGGCGCCGCGGCTCGACGCAGAGGGCGACCCTCCGCGCGGGGGTGAGGCGGGTCCGTTGACCATCAAGGAGCGTCGCCGCCTCAACCCGTCACGTTCCGCGAACCTCCTCATCGCGCTCGCGGTGCGGGCGCTGCCGCCGGCCCACCGCGAGAGGTACATGCGGGAGTTCTACGGCGAGATGTTCGGGATGTCGCGCGCGCGGCAGGTCGGTTTCGGGCTCGCGCTGGTGGCGCACTCCACGGGTTTGGCGCTGGCTCTCGACGAGCCGGACCCCACGGCCGACGTGTCGTCGCGTCGCGACTGGCGGTGCGCCCTGCACCGGCATCACTACGTCACCCGCAACAACCCGGACGCCGAGACCAGGCAAGCCGCGTTCTACGAGCAGTGCGCCCGCTGCGGGCGCATCCGCGACCGTCACCCGAGTGGGTACACGACGCCGATCGCCGGGTGACGTCCGGCAAGCGCCGGGGCCGGCCTCACCCGCGGTCGGGCACGTGTGGCGCGATTGCCTGGTCGACCATGAGGGCAAGCGCCTCGGTCGAGACGGCCTTGTTGTCCCGGAGCGGGTCGAGCCAGTCGTACTCCGTCGCGACGACCACCACCAAGTCGCGGCCGGGGACCACCTCGATGAGCTGGCCGCCGTAGCCGCGGGCGAAGTACGCCTCATCGCCGTCGGCCTCGGTGGTGAACCACATGTACCCGTACCCGAAGCCCAGTCCGGTCTGCTCGACGTGGGCGGTGGTCGCCTCCTGGATCCATGACTCCGGGACCACCTGCACTCCCTCCCAGCGGCCGCCGTCGAGGTAGAGGAGCCCGAGGGTGGCGAGGTCCTGGGGCCTGAGTTTCAGGCCGCCGGCGCCCTCGTGGTGGCCCTGGGGGTCGACCGGCCAGGCGAAGTCCGCCTCGTTGTACGCGGTGAAGTCGGCCGGATCTGGTGCGTTGTCGAGCACGATCTCGAGCGCGGGCTCGCTCGGGATGCCCAGGGGTTCGAACAGGTTCTCCCGCGCGTACGCCAGCACCGGTCGTCCGGTCGCCTCGACGAGGATCGCCGAGAGCAGGTGCGCCCCCTCGTTGGAGTAGGCGAACGACCCGTCCCCGGGGCCGACGGCGGCCCGGTGCGCCAGGATCGTGCGGATCCAGTCGGGCGACGCCCAGTACGGCTCGCCGGGCGCGTCCTCAGCGCGGAAGCCCGCCGTATGGGTGAGGACCTCGCGCAGCGTGATCGCGGCGACGTCGGTCGTCAGGTCCGCGGCGTAGGAGGGCAGGAGGTCGCCGAGCGTCCGGTCCACGCTCTCGATCTGCCCCCGGTCGATCGCGATGCCGATCAGCGTGGCCATGACGCTCTTGGTCACCGACCGGAGGTCCCAGTAGTCCTCGCCAGTCGCGCCGGTGTACCGCTCGAGCACGGGCTCGCCGTCGTGGTAGACGAGCACCGCGCGGACCTGGCCGTGGGTGTCGACCGTCTCGAGGAACGCCTCCACCTCCGCCTCGATCTGGGCGGCGATCTCGGCGTCGTCGGCCGTGGCCGTCGTGCCGCCCGCGCACGCCGTGGCGAGGAGCGCGACGGAGGACGCCAGGGCGACCCAGCGCCGCCCGGCCACGAACCGGCCCGCAAGTGCGGAGGCCACCGCTCTCACCCCATGATCCCGAAGCCGCCGCCGGGCGTGCCGGTGACGTCCTTCTGCTTGGTGCAGCGCCGGCACTCCCAGTAGATCATCGGGGCGTCTCCTGACTCCGAGTTCCTGCGGATCGCGTACGTGTGCCACCCGATGCGGCACCGCCAGTCCTTGGTCATCGTGCGCCCCCTTCGGCCGATGCGTGGCGGGCCCCTGACGCCTTCGAGAGGAGGCCGGCTCACTCTCACTCTACCTACTATCTAGATAGAGAACAATCCATAGGCGGCCGCGAAACTGACGACGGCGCCCTGCACTGTGGGAACCTGCCGGCGAGTAGCCTCGCGGCGTGCCGACGGCGCCACGCACCTCTGCCCTGAACACGCCGGAGGGGATCTACTCGTCCCTGGCGGTGACCGTCGTGTGCCTGGCGTGGTCGGGGGACGACGTCCGGGACCTCGGGCTCGAGATCCTCCTCTACAGCCTCGCGCTGTGGCTGTTCCACGTCTACGCGCGCGTCATCCATGGCGGATGGGAAGCCCGGACTCGGGCAGGCCTGCGCCATTGGGCGATCCACGAGTGGCCGCACGTGGAGGCGGCCGCGCCCGCGATCCTCGTCGTGGGGATCGCGTGGGCAGCACGGCTCGACCCGACGCGCGCCTCCGACATCGCGATGTGGGTGACGGTGGCGAACCTCCTCGTGTGGCAGGTGGTGATCCTCCGACCGGCCCGTCGTGGCGCCTGGGCGCTCACCGTCACGATCGGCGTCAACGTCGTCGTGCTCGCGGCGCTCGTGGCGCTCCGACTCAAGGTGAAGTAGCCCGGCGGCCTGCCGCGAGGAACCCGAGGACGTCGCGCGGCATCCGCGCGCGGCGGCCTCCCGCCTCGGCGCCCTGCCCTGTGCGGAATGTTCCTTGCGCTCGGCGCGACGGGGTTTCCGCAGAGCCGGCCCGACGACGGCCCCGCCCCAGACGACGACTCAGGGTAGGGCTTCGACCTCGCGCTTGATGGTGGCCAGCGAGGCCTCCACCTTCTTGTCCGAGTGGTAGATGACCGCATCGAGCATCGTCATCAGGGCGGAAGCGCCCCAGGTGAGGGTGAGCGTCGTCCCGGTGGCGTCGGGCTCGAAGGTGATCGTGAAGAGGACCCAGGGGGTGTGGTCGACGATGCGTTCGTTGACGACGTACTCCTCCCTGGTCATGACGTAGTGCTTGCCGGTCTCGCCGAACTGGGTCTCGTAGGACGTCACGATTCCGTCGGGCGTCCGGTGCACCGCCGCCACGGTGGCGTGCGTGCCGTGGGATTCCCACGGCGCCGCGGCGACGAAGTGTGCGGGGTCTTCGAGGTAGTGGAAGACCTTCTCCACGGGGGCGTCGATGTGGATGCTGTGCGTGTGCTTGGTCGTGGAGGTCATGGTGATCCGCGTCCTTCCTGGGACGGCGACCCGACCGGGTCGCGCGGTGGCGGCCCGCCGGGGTCGGCGCCGTCGTCGACTCCGCCCCCGCTTTCGAGACTCCGCTCGACTCGGGCGCGCACAAGGGACCAAGGACCCCGTGGACGACGGCGGCCCGGCCCAGCCGACGACTGCTCACAGAGGGCGCCGCTCCCGCCGCCTCATCCGCCGAGCACGACGCCGAAGCTCGCCACCATCAGCCGGTCCCACCTGGCGTGGGCGGGCGGACCTGCCCCCGGAGTCGGCACGCTCGTTTCCCGCGCAAAGACCCGGGAGCGCGCGGCCGTCTGCCGGTTGAATGGTCCCTGGGGTCCCGCAGGCGGAGCGTGGGCCCGACCGAGGAGGACGACGATGCCCGAATTGCGCACTCCTGTTCCGTCGGCACAGCCGGCCGGCGCGCCGGAGACCGACACCAGCCGCGCCGCGGACAACGTGCACCGGCCGTGGTGGCGCGACGCCGTCGTCTACGAGGTGTACCCGCGGAGCTTTCGCGACTCCGACGGCGACGGCGAGGGCGACCTGAAGGGTGTGCGCGCCGAGCTGGCCTACCTCGAGGACCTCGGGGTGGACGCCCTCTGGATCGCACCGTGGTTCCCGTCACCGATGGCCGACGGCGGATACGACGTCTCCGACTACTGCGACATCGACGCGCGGTACGGCAGCCTCGACGATGCCGTTGCCCTCATCGCCGAGGCGCACGCGCGGGGCCTCAAGGTGATCATCGACATGGTCGCCAACCACACGTCCGAGGAGCACCCGTGGTTCCGGGCGGCGCTGGCCTCGCCCGCAGGGTCTGCCGCGCGCGACCGCTACATCTTCCGCGACGGCACCGGACCGGACGGCAGCGTGCCGCCGAACAACTGGATCAGCGCCTTCGGCGGGTCGGCGTGGGTCCGCGTCACCGAGCCCGACGGCACGCCGGGGCAGTGGTACCTCCACACCTTCGCCCCGGAGCAGCCCGACCTGAACTGGGGAAACGAGCAGGTCCGCGAGGAATTCGACGCCATCCTGCGGTTCTGGTTCGACCGTGGCGTCGACGGCATCCGAGTCGACGCCGCCCCGGCGTTCTTCAAGACGGCTGGGTTGCCCGACGCGGACTACGGCGGCGACTTGAGGTTCCGGTCCGGGGAGTGGGTGGGCAACCCACACTGGGACGTCGACGACGTGCACGCGATCTTCAAGCGCTGGCGCCGCGTGGCCGACGCCTACGAGGGCGACCGAGTGCTCGTGGCCGAGGCCGTCGTCGCCGGGCCGGAGCGGCTCGTCCGCTACCTCGCCCCGGACGAGATCCACACCGCTTTCAACTTCGAGTTCCTCAAGGTGCCGTGGGACGCCGGGCTCCGCCACGTGATCGACGAGACGCGCGCCGTGCTGGCACCCGTGGGGGCACCGGCGACCTGGGTCCTGGGCAGCCACGACGAGCTGCGGCTGGCCACGCGGTACGGGCGGGAGGACTCCAGCTCGCAGCGCGGCGCGAGCCCCGACATCCCGTCCGACGTCGAGCTCGGCACGCGTCGCCTCCGGGCGGCGGCGCTGCTGATGTTCGCCCTGCCCGGGACCGCGTACGTCTTCCAGGGCGACGAACTTGCCCTGACCAGCGTGGACGACATCCCCGACGACCGGCTCCAGGACCCGATCTGGGAGCGCAGCGACCACGCCGAGCGCGGCCGGGACGCCTGCCGCGTCCCCCTCCCGTGGAGCGGCGACGCGCCGCCGTTCGGCTTCAGCCCCGACGGCGCCGCGTCGGAGCCCTGGCTCCCGCAGCCCGAGGCATGGGCCGGTCTGACGGTCCATGCCCAGTTGGGTGATCCGGACTCGACGCTCAACGTCCATCGCCGCGCGCTGGCTCTGCGGCACGCCATCCCGGGCCTCCGGTCGGACGACTTCGCGTGGCGGACGTCGCCCGACGGGGTTCTCGACTTCGAGCGGGGCCCGCACGTGCGCTGCGTCGTCAACCTGTCCGGTGAATCGATCACGCTCGATCCGGACTGGGACGTCGTGGTGTCGAGCGTCCCGCTCGACGGAAGGGTCCTTCCGAACGACTGTGCCGCGTGGCTCACTGCTCGACAGGGCTGACACAGTCCGCGCCGCAGAGATCGACGTGGTTGACCGACCCGGGAGCGTGAACGCGGGGATCGCCTGCCGGCGCGCGCCCGGGCGCCGGCACCCCCGTTCGGCGCGCGCTCAGGAGATCTTGCGCCGGTAGGCGACCTCGGCGAGGGCGTAGGCGACGACGAGGATGCCGACACACCAGGCAAGGGCGATCCAGATGCCTGTGCCGACCGGCTGCTGGGTAAACAGGTCGCGAATCGCGTTGACAATGGAGGTCACGGGCTGGTTCTCGGCGAAGGCGCGCACCGGGCCGGGCATGCCGTCGGTGGGCACGAATGCCGAGCTGATGAACACCAGAAAGATGAGCGGGTAGGCGAACGCGCTCGCGCCGTCCGCGGACGTCGCGGAGAGGCCGGGAATGACGGCGATCCACGTCAACGCCAGGGTGAACAGGGTCAGGATGCCGGCGGACGCGAGCCACGCCAGCGCTCCAGCCCCCGAGCGAAAGCCCATCAGGAGGGCGACGAGCACGACAACCACGATCGAGATGAGGTTGGCGACCACCGAGGTCAGCACGTGCGCCCACAGCACGGACGACCGCGCGATCGGCATGGACTGGAATCGCTCGAAGATGCCGCTCTGCATGTCCAGGAAGAGCCGGAATGCCGTGTAGGAGATGCCTGAGGCAATCGTGATGAGCAGGATGCCGGGCAGCAGGTAGTTCACGTACGAGTCCGACCCCGAGTCGATCGCGCTGCCGAACACGTAGACGAACAACACCATGAAGCCGATGGGCATGATCGTGGTCGTGATGATCGTGTCCAGGCTGCGTGAGATGTGGCGCAGGGATCGTCCCGTCAGGATGGCGGTGTCGCGGAGGAAGCGCCTGGTCATCGTTGTTACCTACCCGTCAGTGCCGTCGCTGCGGTCATTGCCGACCGTGCCGTCCTTGCGGTTGTCGCCGACGACGGCAAGGAAGACGTCCTCGAGGGTCGGCTGCTTCTCGACGTATTCGACCGTGGCGGGCGGGAGTAGCCGCTTGAGCTCGGCGAGGGTGCCGTTCACGATGATCCGGCCCTCGTGCAGGATCGCTATCCGGTCGGCGAGCTGTTCGGCCTCGTCCAGGTACTGCGTCGTGAGCAGCACCGTCGTGCCGTGCTCGGCGAGTTCCTTGACGGCGCGCCACACCTCGAGACGCGCCTGAGGGTCGAGCCCGTTCGTCGGCTCGTCGAGGAAGATCACCTGCGGATTCCCGATGAGGCTCATCGCGATGTCGAGGCGGCGGCGCATGCCACCTGAGTAGGTCGACACCCGACGGGCGGCCGCGTCGGTCAGCGAGAATCGATCGAGGAGGTCATCGGCGATCGTTCGTGGGTCCTTGAGGTGCCGCAACCGGGCGACCAGCACGAGGTTCTCGCGCCCGCTGAGGATCCCGTCGACGGCCGCGAACTGTCCGGTGAGGCTGATGGACTCCCGCACGTCCGCAGCCTGCGTGGCGACGTCGAAGCCGTTGACGCCGGCAGTACCCGCATCGGCCGTGAGCAGCGTGGCCAGGATCTTCACGACCGTGGTCTTGCCGGCCCCGTTCGGGCCGAGCAGGGCGAAGATGCTGCCCCGCGCCACGTCGAAGTCGACGCCGCGCAGGACCGTGACGTCTTTGTACGACTTCTCCAGGCCCCGCACGCGGATGGCGGTGTCCGCGGTCACCTCCGCTCGCCTCGCTCCGCGTCCTCGATCGCCTTGGTCAGTCGGGTGCGCTCCTTGTCGATCCACCGCGTGCCGGTGTAGGCCTGTGCGAAGGCCTCGGCGAACTCGACCGGGTCATCTCCGACGATGGCCCTCACCGCCGTGCCGTCGGCGGCGGCGCGCTCCCAGAGGTCGGCGAAGTCAGCCATCATCGTCAGGCTGGTCTCGGCGTCGACGATGCCGCTGTAGTACATGAAGTACCGCTGGAACGCCTGGGCGACGGTGCAGTACGGCTCGGGCAGAGCCTCGATACGGGCCTTGTCCCGCCGGTACCGCTTCTTGTGCTCGAGCGACCCCGTGACCAGCTCGATCCACTTCGCTGTCATGTCACCTGCCTCCTTCGTGGAGCTGTGCGAGCCGTTCTGCGAGGAAGCTCCAGGTCCTCCAGAACTCGTCGAGGTAGTCCTGCCCCTGGGTATTGAGCGAGTAGACCTTGCGCGGCGGCCCCTTCTCCGACGGGACCTTCTCCACGTCGACGAGGCCGCGCTGCTCGATCCTGACGAGCAGCGCGTAGACGGTGCCCTCGGCGATGTCGGAGAAGCCCTGCTCCCGCAGCTGCGCCGTGATCTCGTAGCCGTACGCGGGCCGCACGGCCAGGATCGCCAGGACGATGCCCTCCAGCGTGCCCTTGAGCATCTCCGTCATCTGCTTGCCCACGGACCACTCCCCGAACTACTCAGCGACACCGACTACTGGTACATAGTAACGCTGGGTAGTGGGGGTCGCGCAAGGTCTATGCGGCCGTGGGGGAGGGGAGGTCGGCGCTTGCAGCCGTGGAGAAGCCCCACGCCGTCGCCACGCCCGGGTTGGGGGCTCGCCGGGAGTCGGCACCCTGCGGAGCTCGCCTAGCCTTCGGGCATGGACGCCGACGAGCTGCCGCTCACGGGAACGTGCGACCTGAGCACTGTGGGGCGCCGCAGCGGCCACAGGCGCCGCGTGGAGATCTGGTACATGATCGTCGACGGGCGCATCGTCGTCACGGGGACTCCCGGTTCCAGGCACTGGCTGGCCAACCTGCGCGAACACCCCGAGGCGGTTCTGCATCTGCGTGATCCTGACTGCGACCTGGCAGTCACGGCCGAGGAAGTGACTGATGAGGCGACGCGGCGCCGTATCGCTGCGGAGGCGTGGCGCCTCCAGCTCTGGTACGCCGAACAGCCGTACTCCATCGAGGACTGGGTGACCGGCTCTTCCATGGTGATGCTGAAGCCGAGGGGAAACGGGGCACCCGCCCGGTCCGGCGCGTGATTCGCGTCCTCGAACGGTTCGAAACGCACTGTGCCGGGGAGCACGCCGTCAGCCCGATCGCCTCTGTGACCTCGTGCTTGATCGTGGCGTCCGGTCTCGTGTTCGTCTCGTGCTTCCCCTCCCGGGCGCAGATGCGGAAGTACCTCGCCGACATCGTCTGGGAGACCGAGGTGTGGTGCGCCGACAACCCCACGCACCTCATCCACTTGAACGGCGAACGCTTCCTCGGCCCGTACTGACCGGGCCTTGTGCGCTGACCGCGTCGAGACCGCTCTGAGCGAGGGTCTAGTCACTGCGTGTATACGTCCAGTGTATAGTCTCCGCCGTGAGCGTTCCGATGGCCATGTTGGCGTTGCTGGATCGTGGGCCCCGACACGGGTTCTCCTTGAAGAGTGGCTACGACTCCTTGTTGGGGCAAGAGCGTGAGCTCAAGCCGGGGCAGGTGTACGCGACGTTGAGTCGGCTGGAGCGGGACGACCTTGCCCGAGGTGCGGGAATCGTGCGAGGTGACGGGCCGGATCGCAAGGTCTATGCGATCACGGCGGCCGGGGTCGAGGAGCTGCGGTCGTGGCTCTCGCGCCCGGCTGAGGCGTCGGGTCGCCCATCAGAGGTATTCACGAAGGTCGTCCTTGCGCTCGTCGCGGGTCAGGACGCTGGGAGCGTCCTCGAGCGTCAGCGGGCGGCATACCTGCGTCGCGCGCGCGAGCTCGTCGCGGCCCGCCACGACGGTGATGCCATCGATCGGATCGCGCGGGACTACGAAATGGCCCACCTGGAGGCGGACCTGCGGTGGATCGAAGTCGCCGCCGCGCGTCTGGGCGACCTGGGGTCGTTCGTCGATGAGGTGGTTCCGCATCGGCCGGAGGAGGCGTCGTGAGTGGCTCTGCGGTGCTCGTGGCATCGGGGTTGTCGCGTGCGTTCGGGAGCACTCAGGCCCTGACGGGCGTGGACATACGGGTCGAGGCGGGTGAGGTCGTCGCGATCATGGGTCCATCCGGGTCGGGCAAGTCCACGCTGCTGCACCTGTTGGCAGGGCTACTGCGCCCGGACGCGGGGACCGTCGAGCTGGCTGGCAGGCGGATCGACTGCTTGAGCGATCAGGAGCGTTCGGATCTACGGCTGCGTCGGTTCGGGTTCGTCTTCCAGTTCGGGGATCTGGTTCCGGAGCTGACGGTGGTGGAGAACGTGGAGCTCCCGCTGCGCCTGACAGGTGTGCGGCGTCGGGAGTCACGTACTCGCGCGTTGGCGATACTTGACCGGCTGGGGGTGGAAGAGGTGGCCGGACGGCGTCTGAGTGAGGTCTCCGGCGGTCAGTCGCAGCGCGCGGCCGTCGCGCGGGCGTTGGTCCACTCACCTGACGTGGTGCTCGCCGACGAGCCGACCGGCGCGCTGGACACGGTTGCCGGCGAGATCGTTCTCGAGGCTCTCGTTGCGACGGCTCGTGATGTCGGTGCGGCCGTCGTCCTGGTCACCCATGAGTTGCGGGTGGCGTCGTGGGCTGCGCGTGAGGTTCAGCTTCGCGACGGCCGGGTTGTCGGGCAAGTCATCGCATGAGTGCTCTGGTGGCGCTGGGCGCGCTGCTGGCCATTGCCGGTGGGCACCTGCGCGTGGCGGTCATCTCGGGCGGGGCGGCGATCGCGACGTGTCTGCTCCTCGGGACAGCCGCAATGCCGCGGGCGCTCTACCCGCCGGGACACGACGTCGACCCGATCGAACGGGTCAATGTGGCCGCGGTCCTCGTGTTCAGCATGCTTCCGGCCGTCGTCCTGCTCTTGTCGGTCGCCCGGACCGCGTCGGCGACACGCGATCGCCGTCTCGCCGCCGTGCGCGTCCTCGGCGTGTCGACGTCACGCACGGCTGCTGTCGCGGCTGTCGAGGCGGGCCTCCCGACGCTGATGGGCGCGCTTGGGGGCGCGGTGGTGTTCGTCGCACTCGCGCCCCTCGTGCAGAATCTCGTGGCCGCAGGACCGGCGTGGTTCTCAGGTCCCTTGAGCGTCAGCCTCGGGCGCATGGTGCTCACCGTGATCGGCGTGACGGCCGTCGCTGTGCTCGCCGCGGCACTGCCTGTTGCGCGTATGGCGCGACGGCCGCTGCGCCGGCGCTCGGAGGCGACCCGGGGGGACGTCAGCCGCTGGCGCCTGCTGTTGGTGCTCGCCACGGTGGGACTGCTCGGTTGGGCTCTGCTGCGGGCGCCGCAGATGACTTCCGAGAATCTGCAGGTCCCGTTGGTCACGCTCACGGCAGGAGCGATCATGGGGGCGCTGGCGGTCGCATTCGTGACGCCACTGGTGACCTCGTGGGTCGCGGGACTGCTCACCCGGGCCGGCTCGACCGCAGCCCTTCTCGCCGGTCGAGCGATTCAGACGGAGCCTGCCGGGGTAGCGCGCCTGGTCTCCGGTATCGCCGTCGCGGTCTACCTCGTCACGGGAGCGAGCGCGGTGCTCGCTGCGTACGAGTCGACACCGCAGTACCGCTTCGCCGTCCAGGTGATGCACGCCGGGCCGCAGACCATCACCCTCCTGCCCGACACCGGCGCCCCACCGCTGACCGCAGACCAGCGAGCCGATCTCGCCCGACTCGATGGCGTCTACGCCGTCGTTGCCGACTACGCCGGCAGCTGTGACACGCCAGGGGGCTGCCCGGGTCGGGTCTTCGTCGGCTCGTGTGCTGACCTGGCCCAGGTCATGACGATGACGGGCTGTCGCGACGACCGCGCTGCCGCGGTGATTACCGGCGACGTCGAAGACAAGGAGCCGCCCGGCTGGCCCCTCAACGAGTCGACGAACGAGATCGTGCTCAACGCCTCGACATCTCCCGTCAAGGTCGCGCTCGGCGAGCCCATAGTCGAGGACTCCGCCGATACGCAGGGGCGGTGGGTCTACCCCTCGGGAGTCATGCTGTTCGTGCCGGAACGGGTCGTAGTCGACGCCGGCGCAGTCCCCGACCGCTACGTCGTCGTTGCCGCCGGGGGGCGCGATGTGCAGGAGCGCCTGACCGCGCGACTTCCCGCCGGCTACAGCGCCTGGCTGTACCCCGAGGTCGACTACGAGCAGGTCGCCCGCGTGCGCTCCGTCGTGGTCACCCTCTCCGTCCTGGCGATCGCAGTCGGACTGCTCGGACTCGCCGTCGCAACCGTCGATCGAGCGGGCGAGCAACGACGCACGATCGCCCGCCAGATCGCTCTCGGAGTGCCCGGTTCCATCCTCCGAACCAGCCAGCTGCTGCAGAACCTCACCCCACTGCTCATCGCGATCGGACTCGCCGCCGTGCTCGGGCGACTCATGGTCCTCGCCTTCGCCGCGGTCGCGGGATGGCCACCTCTGGACGGCTCCATCAACCTCGCCATGATCACGACCGCAACGGTCCTCGGCGCCCTGCTCGTCGCGATCTCCGTCCAACCCGTGATCCAGACCCGCGTCACCGCGGACCTCCTTCGCCGCGAGTAGCGCCAACACGGGCCAGGTATCAGGGCTTGCGGCAACCAAGGCGCGGCCGGGCCGGCGTTTGCAGGAGGGCCCCGGCGAGGCTGACGGGGACGTCTCGCGTCGAGGACGACGCCGAAGCCCGCCACCCTCAGCCGGCCTGATCCTCGCGCGCCGCGCGAAGGGCGCTCGTGTAGTCCTCGGCGCTCGCCTCGTAGAGCCCGTCCTCGACGGCCTGGCGGGTCATCGCGGCCAGGCGCACGCGCCGGTGCCGGCCGGGTTGCTCACCTCCACGTCGCTTCTGGGGGGAGTGCTGTTCTGACGCCGCCGATGCGGATCGGCGCCCACGTCCACATGGCACGGCGTGGCCATGAACGTCAGCCACTGTCTCTCGGGCGGAGGACCCCATGCGCAGACACGCCCCAACGGGGACGTTCCCGAGGACGGCGCCCGTGCGGTCGGGTAGCGTCCATGGCCGAGGATGCGAGTACACGATGGCCAAGGAGGCGACTACACGATGAGCGTGCACGTGTCGCGACGTTCGGTCCTGCCGATGGTGGATCCGGACCCGCCGAGGTTCGTCGCGTACGACGTCCGCCAGCCCGGGGCGGCGAGTCCGCCGGTCGAGCCCTTGCGGCCACCGGACGGCGCGCCCAACGTGCTCCTCGTCCTGTTGGACGACGTCGGGTTCGGTGCTGCGAGCGCGTTCGGTGGTCCGGTGCGCATGCCCACGGCGGAGCGTCTTGCGGCTTCCGGTTTGCGGTACGACCGGTTCCACACGACGTCGTTGTGCGCTCCGACGCGCGCGGCTCTTCTGACCGGTCGGAACCATCATTCGGTGGGGATGGGCGGCGTGACGGAGGTGGCGACCTCGGCGCCGGGCTACAACTCGGTGCGCCCACGTTCGGCGGCACCGCTTGCGGAAGTCCTGCGTCTCAACGGGTACTCCACGGCGCAGTTCGGCAAGTGTCACGAGGTCCCCGTGTGGGAGTCGAGCCCCGTCGGGCCGTTCGATGCGTGGCCGACGGGGGGCGGCGGGTTCGAATACTTCTACGGGTTCGTCGCCGGGGAGACGAACCAGTTCTACCCGTCGCTGTACCGCGGCACGACGCCGGTCGAGCCGGATCGGACGCCGGAGGAGGGCTACCACCTGACCGACGACCTGACGGACGACGCCCTGGGCTGGTTGCATCAGCAGCGTGCGTTGGCACCGGACCGGCCGTTCTTCATGTACTTCGCTCCTGGCGCGGCTCACGCGCCCCACCACGTGCCTCCCGGGTGGGCAGAGCGCTACGCCGGCGAATTCGACGACGGCTGGGACGCCCTGCGCGAGCGGACCTTCGCCCGGCAGAAGGACTTGGGCGTCGTTCCGCCGGACGCCGTCCTGACCGCTCGCCCGGCCCAGATCCCTGCCTGGGACGACATGCCGGACGACCTCAAGCCGGTGCTCACGAGGCAGATGGAGGTCTTCGCAGGCTTCCTTGAGCACGTCGACCACCACGTCGGGCGGCTCGTCGACGCGCTCGAGGAGCTGGGCGTGCTCGACGACACTCTGATCTTCTACATCGTGGGAGACAACGGCGCCTCCGGTGAGGGCACGGTCAACGGGAGCTTCAATGAGGGATTCCTGTTCAACGGCGCGGCGCACCTGGAGACGCCGGAGTTCCTGCGCTCGAAGCTCGACGAGTTCGGGACGCCGACGGCCTACAACCACTACTCGGTGGGCTGGGCGCACGCGACGAACACGCCCTATCAGTGGACCAAGCAGGTCGCCTCGCATTGGGGCGGCACCCGCAACGGGACGGTCGTCCACTGGCCGCGACGGATCGCGACCGCGGGTCACCGCGCGCAGTTCACCTACGTGACCGACATCGTCCCCACGGTCTTGGAGGTTGCGGGACTTCCTGTCCCGACGTCGGTCAACGGGATCCAGCAGATGCCGCTCCACGGCACCAGCCTGGTGCCGTCCTTCCTCGACGAGGACGCCCCGGAGACGCACGACCTGCAGTACTTCGAGTGCTTCGTCAACCGCGGCATCTACCACCAGGGTTGGACGGCGGTGACCCGACACAGCCTCCCGTGGGTCGTAGGCCCCCTGCCTCCCTATGACGACGACGTGTGGGAGCTGTACGGCCCCGACGACTGGACCCAGGCGCACGACCTCGCGGCGGAGAATCCCGAGAAGCTCCGCGAGCTGCAGCGGCTGTTCCTGATCGAGGCGGCCCGGTACGGCGTGCTCCCGTTGGACGACCGCCGGATCGAACGGTTCCTCCCCGAGCTCGCCGGACGTCCGGTCCTCATCGCCGGGACCAGCCAGCGGCTCTACGCGGGCATGGGCCGCCTCCCCGAGAACTGCGTGCTCAGCGTGAAGAACAAGTCGTTCGCGGTGACGGCGCGCGTCGTCGTGCCCGAGGGCGGCGCCGAGGGCGTGCTCATCGCTCAGGGTGGAGCGTTCGGCGGCTGGAGTCTGTACCTGCACGGTGGCGTGCCCGCCTTCTGCTACAACCTGCTCGGCCTTCAGCGGTTCATCTGGCGAGGCACGGAAGCTCTCACTCCTGGCGAGCACGACGTCAGCGTCGACTTCGCCTATGACGGGGGCGGGCTCGGCAAGGGCGGCCAGGTAAGTCTGCGGCTCGACGGCGCAGACGTTGCTGGTGGGCGCCTTGATGTGACGGTGCCGATGATGTTCTCCGGGGACGAGACGACGGACGTCGGTGAGGATCTCGCGAGCCCGGTGAGCGACGAGTACGCGGCCGGCGACAACCGCTTCACGGGGACAATCCGGTGGGTTCAGATCGACCTCGGCGACGACGCGCTGGACCACGACGTCAGCCCCGACGACCGGCTCAGGCTCGCCCTCGCCCGACAGTAGCCACGAGGACGCGGGCCCGGGAACCTGCGGGGTGAGTCGACGTCGTTGAGGGTTGGCGCGGCGGCGGCGCCAGTTCGAGGCCGGCGAAACTGGTCTCGTCGGGGCTTCAGCGGCCGGTCGACGCCCCTGGCGTCAGCAGCCGCGCAGGCCAGCATCACCGTCGCCCGGTGCACTCTCGTCCGCTCCGCTGTCGTGCCGTCGTGGGCCGACCCAAGCCGGGAGACCCGCCCGTTCGGCGCCTCACGGCCGAGGTCGGCCGGCCACTCCCCGAGCGCAGCGCACCTCGTGGACCATCGTCGTCGTGGACGAGCCCTGCCAGCTTTCGTCCTGAACCCGCGACGCCTCCCTGACAGGCAAGCCCATAGGCGCGCCTCAAGCAGGACCCCAGGCCGGGAGATGAGCCGCCGCTCAGCCTCCGGCTAACACCCCTAACAGAATCCGACTCTTCTTGCACCGGGTGCTCGGGAGGGGTTGTCAGGGCTATCCGGTGATGTGTCAGGGGTGTGCGCGGCCGCGTGGCGGTGACCTCCCGCGGGGTGTCAGCGCTGCCGCCGCGAAGGTGGCTGGTGTGGCTCGGCGCCACGGCTCCGGGGGGTCGGGCCCGCGGGCTCCTCAGGCGTCCGGTGCGGCGAGGTCGTTCAGCGCGTCCAGGGCGGCGTGGGCTTGGTGGGCGGGGACGAAGAGGTGGTCGTGGTGGTAGCCGGCGACGACGTTGCAGGCGATCCCTGCTGTGGCGAGGGTGCTGGCGACGGCGGCGGTGAGGCCGACGGCGTCGAGGGCTGAGTGCACGCGCAGGGTGATCCACGCGGCGGCGTAGTCGTAGGGCAGACCGAGGTGGTCGGCCTGGTGCTGGTCGAGGACGAGGGTGAGGCCTTCGTCCTCGCGCACGGTGACCACGGGGGCGGCGCCGGCCGGGACGGTCGTGGTGGTGGTGAAGACGTAGGTCCCGGGCCGGAGTTGCGGGCGCAGGGCGCGTAGCAGGGTGGGCAGGTCCCGTTCTCCGCTCATGCGCGGAGTCTGCCGTCCACCGTGCCGTCGGCGCGCGCCGGGCCGTCGTCGTGGTGGTGATCCCGCGGCGGCGACGGAGGGTCAGCGTCCCCGGGTGCGGGTCCGGCGGAGGTGTCGGGGAAGGCGGCGCGGCCCGGTCGGGCAAGGCTCACCGGGGGTGGTCGGCACGTGTGCCGACCACCGGAACCGGGCCCTTGTCCGGGGCTGTGACCAGGGGCGTCACGAATCGGTCAAGGAATCGGACAAGGTGCGCCGGACGCCCGACAGGGCGGCACGGGGGTCGCGAGACCCGCCCCCACCGGCGCGTTCTCGGGTGGCCCTGTGTGCCCGGGCGCGCGTCCGCCTCCGTTGCCCGAACCGTCGCCTGGCCCGCCGTCTCCTGATCCGCCGTCGCGGTCGTGCTCGACGCGCTCGTGGTGTGTCTGGCGGGTCGTCGCGGGACCCATTCCGCGTGCGGGGGGCAGGCCAGCCCTGCCAGGCCGCGGCGATGTGCGCACCTACCCACTCCCTCCGGGGTGGGAGCAGACCGCGCGTGTTGCCCGCCTCGGCGGACACCTGCAGTTAGAGGGACTTCCGTGGCGGTTGTGCGCACTCGCCGGATTCCCCTCGTGTGCAGGACCTCGAGCACCGGGGCCTGGTGACGGAGAGGAGGCGGGGCGGGCGGTGATGTCGATGCACAAGCTGACGGCCGGGGAGGGGTACCGGTATCTGACGCGGCACGTCGCGGCGGGGGACGCCGGCCTTGGCGCGGCGGAGTCGTTGACGGCGTACTACGACGTGTCGGGGAACCCGCCGGGCCGCTGGCACGGCACCGGGCTGGCGGGCCTGGGGACCGAGGCCGCCCGCCTGGCGCCAGGGGACCGGGTGTCCGAGGACGCGATGGGCGCGGTCTTCGGCCGCGGGCACGACCCGCTGACCGGGGACCCGCTCGGGCGCCCCTACCCCCGCTACGACGCCACGGCGGCGGCGGAGTCGGGGGAGCCGACGGCGGTGGGCGGGGTCGGCACGCCGTCGTCGGGTACGACATGACGTTCACGGTCCCCAAGTCCGTCTCGGTGCTGTGGGCCCTGGGCGACGAGGACGTCCGCCGCGAGATCTACGCGGCGCACCACGCCGCCCTCGGCGTCGGCGTTGGAGTTCGTCGAGGCGAAGGTGATCCGCACCCGCCTCGGGCACGGCGGGGCCCAGCAGGTGGCGACGGCGGGGATGATCGCGGCCGGGTTCGACCACTGGGACACCCGGGCGGGGGACCCGAACCTGCACACCCACGTCGTGGTCGCGAACAAGGTCCAGGGCCCCGACGGCGCCTGGCGGTCCGTGGACGGGCGCACCGTGCACGCCGCCGTCGTCACCGTCTCCGAGCTCTACGACACCCTCCTGGCGGACGAGGTCACCCGCCGCCTCGGGCGTCGACTGGGGCCTGCGGGGGCGCGGGGCGAGCCGGAACCCGGCGTTCGAGATCACCGGCATCGACGACCGCCTCCTGACGGCGTTCTCCTCTCGTTCGGAGACGATCCATGAGGCCCACGCCGAGTGGGCGGAGGCGTTCGCCGAGGCGCACGGGCGGGCGCCGTCCCGGGTGGAGACCACCAAGGCCCGTCAGCACCTCACCCGGGCGACCCGCCCGGACAAGATCGTCCGCCCCCTGGCGGACCTGCTGGCCGAGTGGGCCAACCGCGCCCGGACCGTGACCGGGCAGGACCCCCGCGACCTCGCCGCCGCCGCGCTGCAAGGGGTCTACGGGCGGGCGTTGCACGCCCACGACGTCGGCCCCGACGTCCGCGAGGCGCTCGTCGCCCAGGTCCTTGAGGACGTCGCGGCGCGCCGGTCGGTGTGGACGACGTGGAACCTCGGCGCGTCCGCCCTCAGGGCGTCCAAGCACCTGCGGATGGCCACGCCGGCGGAACGTCTCACCCTGCTCAACGAGGTCACGGCGGCGGCGTCGCGGGCGTGCGTGCACCTGGACGACGCCCGCGACCCGGCGTCCCGGCGGGTCGGGGAGGACCTGTTCACGACCACCGAGCTCCTCGCCGCCGAGAAGGTCCTCCTGGACGCGGCCGAGGCCCACACCGCCCCCGCGATCCGACCCGCCCACCTCGCGGGCGCCGCCGTCGGGGAGCGGTTCGCGGGTCTGGCCGAGGATCAGCGGGCCGCGGTCGAGGCGATCGGCACCTCCGGGCGCGCCTTGGACGTCCTCGTCGGTCCGGCGGGGTCGGGCAAGACCACCACCCTGGCCGCCCTCGTGGCGCAGTGGCAGGACCGGATGGGGCCGGTCGTCGCGTTGGCGCCGTCGGCCTCAGCCGCGCACACCCTCGCCAAGGCGATCGGCGCCCCGGCCGAGACCACCGCGAAATGGCTCCAAGAGAGCGTCGGCGACGGCGCCGCCAAACGCGCCGCCGACGACGCCGTGCTGGCCCGCGCCCTGGCCAGCACGACAGACCGCCTGAGAGGGAGCCAGCTCCTGCTCGCCCGTCAGGTCCTGCGCGAGAAGCACGGTGCGTGGCGGTTCACCCGCGGCCAGCTCGTCATCATCGACGAGGCGTCCCTGGCCGACACCCGCACCCTCGCCATTCTCACTCTCCAGGCGCGCCAGGCGGGGGCAAAGGTCCTCCTCGTCGGGGACCACGCCCAACGCGGCGCCGTCGAAGCCGGCGGGGCGTTCGGGATGCTCGCCCGCCGCGGCCCCACCGCCGAGCTGACGTCCCTGTGGCGGTTCACCCAGCCCTGGGAGGCCCGCGCCTCCCTGGAGCTGCGCCGCGGCCACAGCGCCGCGCTGGACGCCTACGCCGCGCACGGCGCCCTGCACGCCGGGGACCTCGACGCGATGCTCGACGCCGCGCTGGAGGCCGCCGCCACGGCCGCCACCGACGGTCGGGTCGCGATCCTGCAAGCCGTTGACACCCGCACCGTGCGCGAGCTCAACGCGCGCGTCCGCGCCGAGCGGATCCTGACCGGCCAGGTCGCCCGCGACGGCGGCCGCACCCTGCACGACGGCCTCACAGTGTCCGCCGGGGACCGGGTCGTCACCCGGCGCAACAACCGACACCTCACGACCGGCGATGGCGGGTACGTCCGTAACGGCGCCCTCTGGGATGTCGTCGCCGTCGAATGCGACGGCACCCTCCTCGCCGTCCCCGCCACACCCGCCGGCCGTCACAGCCCCGCCGACGGCGTGACGGCCGGTCTCGTGCGCCTGCCGGCTGGGTACGTGGCCGAGCACGTCGAACTCGGCTACGCCACCACCACCGCCCGATCCCAGGGCATCACCGTGGACGAGTCCCACACCATCGCCACGCCCGGGATGGGCCGCGAAGACCTCTACGTCGCAATGACCCGCGGCCGGCACACCAACTACACCTACGTCGCACTCCCCGACGACCACCACGACTGCCACCCCCAGAACGGCGGCGGCCCCACCGCCCCGACGGCGACCGCAGCGGCACCGACCCCGGCCGCGGCGACCGGCGTGGCGGCGGACCGGGAGGTCCTCGAGCAGATCCTCGCCACCAGCCACGCCGAACGCTCCGCCACCGAAACCTGGCACGACTACCACCCCGACCAGCCACCACCCCTGCCACCCCTCAACAATGGCGGCCTCGGCATTCTCGGCTCGCCCCCATGGGACGGGTCCCAGGCTGCTCGAGACAACAGCCCGACGCCCTGGCCTGGGCCGATGAGCACCCGGCCGGATAGAACGGTGTGCGCACCGAACCGCTGGGTGGTGTCCGGGGTGCGCGAGTTCGTCAGTCACCCCCCCGTAGGGCCCGGCCTCGACGTCCGGCCCGTGCCGACGCTCGACACCCGGCAGCTAATTGGTCATACTTAGGACCATGACCACGTTCTCGTTGGCCGAGGCCAAGGCCCACCTGTCGGAGGTCGTAAACCGCGTGAGCACCCAACACGAGCGGATCACCGTGACCGTGCACGGCCGCCCGTCGGCCGTCCTGCTCGCACCGGAGGACCTCGAACGCCTCGAGGAGACAATCGCGGTGCTGGCCGACGGCGACCTCGTTCGCGACCTGGCACAGGCCGAGGCGGACGTCGCCGCCGGCCGCGTCGAGTCGGCCGATGAGCTGGCCGAAGCGATGCGCGCCCGCCAGGCCACCGCGTGACCCAGCCGCCCTACCGCTTGGCGATCACCGCGACCGCGCGCCGGCAACTTGCCGAGCAGCTGCCCGAGGCGATCGCGTTCGCCGCACATGAGTTCATCACCGGACCGCTGCTATCCAACCCGCACCGGGTCGGCAAACAACTGATGCCCCCACTCGAGGATCGCCACAGCGCGCGTCGAGGCACCTATCGCATCCTCTACCGGATCGACGACGTCCACCGCGTCGTCACCGTCCTGGCCATCGGACCCCGTTCGGACATCTACCGACCTCGGTAGCCGGCTGGACTCTGTCCACACCGGTCCTCACTCGGTCGATTGTGCGCGGGCGACCCGAGCGCGACGCGCCCCAAGGCCGCGGCGTCCTGGACAAGATTGGTGCTGCGGTGCCTCGCACCGGCCGGCTGGCCCGCTGCCGGGTTGGGCGCGCTGTGAAGCCCCAACCCTTCGCGCCCCCTCGCGTCCGCGTCATCCATGGACTGGGGACTCGGCGCGTTGTTCCACGTAGGTTCCACGCCAGGATGTTTGTGCTGGTCAGACCCGCGCCCCCGGCAGGACTCGAACCTGCAACCTACGGATTAGAAGGCCGTTGCTCTATCCATTGAGCTACGGGGGCCTGCGGCCAGGGTAGTCGGCCGCGCCGCCTCCACGCGGCGGGAGCGGCACCCCGGTGGCCCCACACGGCCGAACGCCAGAGGCGCCGACGTGGCCGCGCTTCTACCACCCGACGGCCCGTCCCGGCACCTGCGGCGCGCGCGAACTTTGAGCCGCGCGCGCGGCACGGCACCCTTAGCGTCGTGACCTCTCCGCCGACGCCCGGCCCCACGCTGGGCGCCCTCCGGGCGAACCGCCTGATCGGCGTCCTTACCGACGCCCTGGCGCTGGTCGACGGCGCCCGATTCGACCTCGACGTCCCCGGCGCCGGTGACGCGCGGATCCTTCGCGATCGTGTCTCCACCCAGGTCCGCACGCATCTCCTGCCTCGCCTCCGCGAGGTCGACTACCCGGCCATCATCGCCTTCGGGGGGTCGACCGGCGCGGGGAAGTCCACGATCGTCAACTCCCTGGTCGGCCGCGAGGTCAGCGACGCCGACGTGTTGCGCCCGACCACCCGGCGACCCGTCCTGGTGGTGAACCCTGCCGACGCCGCGGCGATGGCGTCCCACCCCATCGCCGTCGTCGTGCGCCGCGTGAAGGACCGCACGGTCCCGGCCGGTATCGCGCTCTTGGACACGCCGGACCTCGACTCGGTCAACGACGCCAACCGCGCCCTCGGCACGCAGCTCATCGAGTCGGCCGACCTCTGGGTCTTCGTCACGACGGCCACCCGGTACGGCGATGCCCTGCCCTGGGCGACGCTCCAACTGGCGCGCGAGCGCGGGGCCACGATCGCCGTCGTCCTCAACCGTGTCTCCGGTGCCGCGCTCGCCGAGGTCCGCGCGGACCTCCTCAACCGACTGGTGGCGAGCGACCTCGGTTCGGCGCCCCTCTTCGTCCTGCCCGACCTCGGGCCGCACGAGGGCCTCATGCCGCGCGAGCGGGTCGCCGACCTGGGCCGGTGGCTCACCCTTGTGGCCGGGCAGGTGCAGGGCGGCATCGTCGCCCGGACGGTGCGGCACACCTGGCCGAGCGTCCGCGCGGACCTTGCGGCGCTCGCCGCGGCCGTCGATGCCCAGGCCCGCGCGCTGGAGAGCCTCGAGCGGATGGCCGTCGAGGCGATCGAGCCGGGCGTCGCGGTCGCCGCCGAGGGAGTCGCGTCCGGCGTCGCGGCGCACGGGGCGCCGACCACGCGGTGGCTCGCGCTCGCGAGCGCGGGCGGCCCGTTGGCTCCGCTGGTCGGAGGTGGCCGCCGCGTGCGCGCCCGGGGCGCCGCCGCGCGCGCCAGGTCGGACGCCGTGGCCGCCGTCGAGGCCGAGGTGCTCGCCGCGACCCGCGCGATGATCGTGGACGCGGCTGAGGGGGCGTCGCGCAGCGCCCGGGCAGCCTGGGCCACGAGCGACCTCGGCGCGAGCGGGCTCCTCGCACGCCTTGACGGCGACGACGCCGGCCGAGCGCGGCAGGAACGTGCGGCGACGGCGCTCGCGACCTGGGCGGACGGCGTCGCGGCCGCGGCCGCCGGGTGGACCCCCGCACCTCGGGATCGGGCAGCGCGTCTGCTCGACGAGCGCGGATGGGTCCGAGCGATCTGTGCCGCCGCCGCGGGGCTCGACGGCGCGGGCCGGGCCGTCGAGGCGAACCTCGGCGAGGCGGGAGCGCGGGCGGTGGCCGCGGCGCGAGGGGAACTCCAGGATCGGGCTGCTCAGGTCGTGCGGGCGGAGGTCGACCCGCTCCGCGCCGCCCTCGCCGGCCTCGAGGGTGCCGCCGACGCCGCCACGGCCCTGCGCCTGCGCGTCAGCGAGCTGAAGGGTGTGGTGTAGATGAGCGTGGACGACGGCGACGCGGGGGCGGAGTCGGGGGGCGCCGAGGCGGCGCGCGTGGAGGCGCCGGCCTCCGGGGCGGGGGGCGCCGTCGTCGTCGGTGCCTCCGCGGGGGGCCGCATCGCGAGCAGGATCGCGGCCCTTCGGGAGGCGCTCGACGCCGGGGGTGACCGGTTCACCCCGGATGTCGCGTCGCGCGCCCGCGAGGACCTCGAGCACGTCGAGGCTCGGCTGTCGGTGGGTGTCGACCGAACGGTGGTCGCGCTCGTGGGCGGCACGGGCTCGGGCAAGTCGAGCCTCTTCAACGCGATCTCCGGGCTCTCGTTCGCGGACGTCGGGGTCCGGCGGCCGACGACGGCGCGCCCCGCCGCCTGCGTGTGGGGCGGCGAGGCGGATGCGCTCCTCGACTTCCTGGGCGTGCACCCGGAGCGCCGGATCCGCCGGGAGAGCCCGCTCGACGCCGACGACGAGCAGCGGTTGGGCGGCCTGGTGCTGCTCGACATGCCCGACCACGACTCCGTCGCCCCCGAGCACGCCAGGCTGGTCGACAGGCTCCTCCCGCTCGTGGACCTGCTGGTGTGGGTGGTCGACCCCCAGAAGTACGCGGACAACGTGCTGCACCGGCGCTACCTGCGCGCGATGGCCCAGCGCCAGGACGGGATGCTCGTCCTGGTCAACCAGTGCGACACCGTCACCCCCGGAGCGGTCCGGCGCATCGCCGCGGACATCCGCCGCCTCCTCGAGGCCGACGGGCTCCACGACGTCCCCGTCCTGGCCACCTCGGTGGTCACCGGCGAGGGCATCGACGCCGTCCGCACGCTCCTCGGGCGCGTGGTCGTCGGGGAGCCGATGGCGGCGTGGGTGGCCGGTGTGGAGGTCGGCGCCGTCGCGGCCCGGCTCGCGGCCGACCTGGGCGTGCCCGGCGGGGGAGGCGGGTCCGATGCGGGACGCGCGACCGACAGGGGACGCGGGGGCGCGGTGGGCGTGCCCGGCGGCCCTGCCGACGGCGAACGGGACCTTCGCGCGGAGGCCGCCGCCGTCGTCGACCGGCTGAGCGAGGCGTCCGGGGTGGGCGCGGTGACCACGGCACTCCGGGCGGCCATCGCATCGCCGCGCGGCCGGCTCGCCCTCGTGCGGCCGGATGCCCCGGCCCCGGCGACGGCGCAGAGCGTGCGGGAGGACTGGGTCCGGGTCGCCGGCGCGGACCTGCCGCCGCGGTGGGCCGCGGACCTCGATCGAGCCGTGGGCGACGGTGAGGCGCTGCGGGCGGCGATCGGCGGCGGCCTGGGCGCCGTCTCGTTGCCCTCGACGAGGGCCGGCATCACGTGGCGCTGGCTCACGGTCGCGTGCGTCGTCGTCGCGGTGGCGTGCGTCGTCGTCGGCTTGCGGGGTGGTCTCCCGGGCGCCGGTCAGGCGGGGGCGCTGGTGCTTGCCCTGCTGGCGGCCCTGCTCGCCGGGGTGAGCGTGCTGCTCGGGCGCGTGGAGCGACGACGCGCCGCGCGGGAGCGGGCGGCGGCCTTCGACGCGGCGGCCCGGACTGCCGTCGACCGGGCGGCGGGCACCGTGCTCGTCGAACCCGCCCAGAAGGTCCGCGCCGAGCACCGCGCCGTCCGCCTCGCCGTCGCCCGGGGCGCGGGGGCGTAGGCGCGCCGACCTCGCGCCAGAACCGCGACCTCGCGGCCCGGCCGGACCACGAGGTGAGCCGGTCGGGCGGAGAGGAGCGGCACCGTCGTCGACTCCTCCACAGGGCGCCGTGGTGCAGGGGCGTCCCCTGCGCCGAGGCCCCGCCGAGCACGACGTCGACGGCGCGCGGCAGCGTCCTCCTCGGGCCGGCGGTGCGTCGGCCGGACGGGACCGGCGCAGCCGGCGGCGCGAGAGGACGTGCGGGATGTCGAACGAGATCGAGGTTGCGGTGAGCGGGTGGGTGGCCACCGCCCCGCGGTTGACCATCAAGCCCAGCGGGATGCGCGTGCTGCACATGCGCATCGGGAGCACGCCGCGGCGTCGGGACCCGGTGACCGGGTCGTGGGGCGACGGCCCGACGCAGTGGTTCAGCGTGGTCGCGTTCCGCGACCTCGCCGCCAACTCGGCGCTGTCGCTGCACAAGGGCATGCCCGTGCTCGTGCGCGGGCGTCTCGAGGCGCGGCAGTGGGAGCACGAGGGGAAGACGTACTACTCGAACGACATCGTCGCGGACTCGATCGGGCCGGACCTGAGCCGGGGCACCGCGCTCTACGCGAAGACGGTGCGTCAGGACGGGGACGGGATCGCGGGGCAGGGCGGCTACGGGGGCGGCCCGTCGGCGGTGTTCGACGGCTACGACGGTCCGGACCCCGACGTCGCGGCGCTGGGTCGCGACCCCATGGAGACGGTCGACGTCACCGCCTTCGAGTTGCTCGAGGACCTCGAGGCCGACGACGAGGCGGAGGAACTGGCCGCTCCGGCGTAGGCTTGGAGGTCGCATCCGCGGCGGACGCTCCTCGTCGCCGCGACCTCCCCCTCACCCCCCTGGTTGGAGAGCTGTGGCCGAGTACATCTACTCGATGGTCAGGGCGCGCAAGGCGCACGGCGACAAGTTGATCCTCGACGACGTCACGATGGCGTTCCTGCCCGGCGCCAAGATCGGCGTCGTCGGGCCGAACGGTGCCGGCAAGTCCACGATCCTGAAGATCATGGCGGGCCTGGACCAGCCGTCGAACGGCGAGGCGCGGCTCACACCCGGCTACTCCGTGGGCATCCTGCTGCAGGAGCCGCCGCTGAACGAGGAGAAGACGGTCCTCGGAAACGTGCAGGAGGGCGTCGCCGAGCTCAAGGCGAAGCTCGACCGGTACGACGAGATCGGCGCGCTCATGGCCGATCCCGACGCCGACTTCGACGCGCTGCTGGCCGAGATGGGCGAGCTGCAGCACGACATCGACACGGCGGAGGCGTGGGACCTCGACGCCCAGCTCGAGCAGGCGATGGACGCGCTGCGGTGCCCGCCGCCGGACGCCGACGTGTCGGTGCTCTCCGGTGGCGAGCGCCGCCGCGTCGCCCTGTGCAAGCTGCTCCTCGAGAAGCCGGACCTCCTGCTGCTCGACGAGCCCACCAACCACCTCGACGCCGAGAGCGTGCAGTGGCTCGAGCAGCACCTGGCGAAGTACCACGGCGCCGTGCTCGCGGTCACCCACGACCGCTACTTCCTCGACCACGTCGCGGAGTGGATCGCCGAGGTCGACCGCGGGCGCCTCTACCCGTACGAGGGCAACTACTCGACCTACCTGCAGAAGAAGCAGGAGCGGCTCAAGGTCCAGGGCAAGAAGGACGCCAAGCTCGCCAAGCGCCTGGCGGACGAGCTCGAGTGGGTCCGGATGAACGCCAAGGGCCGCCAGACCAAGTCCAAGGCCCGCCTCGCCCGGTACGAGGAGATGGCCGCCGAGGCGGACCGCACCCGGAAGCTCGACTTCGAGGAGATCCAGATCCCGCCCGGCCCGCGCCTGGGCTCCGTGGTGATCGAGGCGACGAAGCTGCGCAAGGGCTTCGGCGACCGCGTCCTCATCGACGGGCTGTCCTTCTCCCTGCCGCGGAACGGGATCGTCGGCGTCATCGGGCCGAACGGCGTGGGCAAGACCACCCTGTTCAAGACCATCGTGGGCCTCGAGGACCTCGACGCCGGCACGCTCAAGGTCGGCGAGACGGTCCAGGTCTCCTACGTGGACCAGGCCCGTGGCGGGATCGACCCCACCAAGACACTCTGGGAGGTCGTCTCCGACGGCCACGACTTCATCCAGGTCGGCAAGGTGGAGATCCCCTCGCGGGCCTACGTCTCGCAGTTCGGGTTCAAGGGCCCGGACCAGCAGAAGCCTGCGGGAATCCTGTCCGGCGGGGAGCGCAACCGTCTCAACCTCGCGCTCACCCTCAAGCTGGGCGGCAACCTCCTGCTCCTCGACGAGCCGACCAACGACCTCGACGTCGAGACCCTCGGCTCGCTCGAGAACGCGCTCCTCGACTTCCCGGGCTGCGCCGTCGTCGTCTCCCACGACCGGTGGTTCCTCGACCGCGTGGCCACGCACATCCTCGCCTGGGAGGGCACCGAGGAGGACCCGGCCCGCTGGTACTGGTTCGAGGGCAACTTCCAGTCCTACGAGGAGAACAAGGTCGCGCGGCTGGGTGCCGATGCGGCCCGGCCGCACAGGGTCACGTACCGCAAGCTCACGCGGGACTGACGGGTCCGGAGCCGTGCCCTACCTCGAGATCAAGGTGCCGCTGCGCTGGGCCGACATCGACGGCTACCGGCACGTGAACAACGCGGCGATGCTCACCCTCCTCGAGGAGGCGCGCATCGAGGCGTTCTGGGCGAGCGACGACGTCGCGGACGTCTCCGGGCACGGGGCGGACGACGACGGCGCGCGCGGGGGCCACCGGACGGCCCTGCTCGACGCCGGGCCGGCCGCGGCGACGCTCACGCTCATCGCCCGGCAGGAGGTCGAGTACCTCCTGCCGATCGAGTACACGCGGGTGCCGCTGACGATCCGCATGTGGATCAGCCACATCGGCGGGGCGAGCATCGACGTCTGCTACGAGGTACTGGTCGGCGGGACGGTGCATGCGATCGCCCTGACGGCGATCGTGCTGGTCGACGCCGCGACCGGGCGGCCTCGGCGGGTGACCCCGGCCGAGCGCGAGGCCTGGCAGCGGCACGTCGCCCCGCCGGTGGAGTTCCGCCACCGCCGCTGACCGGGCGGGGGCCGGACCTCCGCCCGCATTGTCGACCTCGGCGGTCAGGGCTCGACCTCACGAACGAGAGGGCTCGACCTCACGGGGTGGGGGCATCGCGGGCCAGGCGCTCGGCCTCCCTCGCCATCCCGTCGAGCATCGGGCCGAACACGACGCTGTGGAACGGCGCGACCGACCACCAGTAGGCCTGGCCGGCCAGTCCGTGCGGGTGGAAGACGGCGCGCTGGCGCAGGACGGTACGGGGGCGACCGTCCGCCCCGGGGTGGGCGCCGTCGTCCTCGGCCCGGATGCTCAGCTCGAGCCAGGCGAGCCCGGGGAGGCGCATCTCCGCGCGCAGGCGGAGGAGACGGTGGGGGACGACCTCCTCGACCCGCCAGAAGTCGACCGCGTCGTCGAGCACGAGGCGGTTCGCGTCGCGCCGCCCGCGGCGCAGGCCGGGCCCGCCGACGAGGCGGTCGAGGATTCCCCGGACCTGCCACGCGAGCGGCCACGAGTACCAGCCGTTCTCCCCGCCGATGCGCACGACGGCGGACCACACCTGCTCCGGGGTGGCGGCCACCTCGCGCTCGCGGTCGTCGACGTACAGCGAGCCGCCCGCCCAGTCGGGGTCGGAGGGCAGCGGGTCCGACGGCGCCCCCTGCAGCGAGGCCGACGTCCACCGCGTCACGACGTCCGCCTCGTGGATCTTCCGCAGGGCGTAGCGCACGGCGGTCTCGAAGGGCAGGAGGCCCTCGGGCGGGTCGGGGACGTACTGCGCGATGTCGTGCTCGTCGCAGAAGACCTCATGGATCAGGCTCCCCACCAGGGGCTTGGCGATCCCCGCCGGGACGGGCGTCACCACGGACACCCAGTGGCTCGACAGCCACGGAGTGAGCACGGGCACCGAGACGATCACCCGCCGCGGCAGGCCCGCCACCTCCGCGTACTTCTGCATCATGTCCCGGTACGTGAGGACCTCGGGGCCGCCGATGTCGAACGCGCGGTTCACCTCCGCAGGCATCGACGCCGCGCCGACGAGGTAGCGCAGCACGTCGCGGATCGCGATCGGCTGGATGCGGTTGTCGATCCACTTCGGCGCGACCATCGCCGGGAGGCGCTCGGTGAGGTAGCGCATCATCTCGAACGACGCCGAGCCCGAGCCGAGGATGACCGCCGCCTGGAGCACCGTCGTCGGCACCCCCGAGGCGAGGAGGATCTCGCCGACCTCCTTGCGGGAGCCCAGGTGGGGGGACAGCCGCTCACCGGACGGGTACATCCCGCCGAGGTAGACGATCCGCCCGACACCCGCCTCGCGTGCCGCCCGGCCGAAGGTCAGGGCGGCACGGCGGTCCTGCGCCTCGAACTCCGGCCCTGTGCCGAGGGAGTGGACGAGGTAGTAGGCGACGTCGGCGCCCGCCAGGGCGGTGCGGATCGCGTCGAGGTCGGTGACGTCGGCCTGGGCGACGTCGACGTCGGCCCGCCACGGCTGGTCGCGGAGCCGCTCGGGCTTGCGGGCGATCGCGCGGACGCGGACGCCCGCGCCGAGGAGCTCGGGGACGAGGCGCCCACCCACGTAGCCCGTCACCCCGGTCACGGCGGCGAGCGGTCGGGTGGCGCGAGCAGGTGTCCGGTCGACGGTGGCCATAGCCGATTGTGCACGGTCGCGAGACCCGGGCGAACGACCTTGCCGCCCGACCCGATCGCCCGTCGACCCCGCCGCCGACGCCGCTCCGCGGGAACGGCGGCCGGGAGGAGACCCGGAAGGGGGCCGCGAGGAGGCCAGAAGGAGGCCGGGAGGTCAAAGGGGAGGTCAGGACACGACGCGGACCATGCCTTCTTGGGCGATCGACGCGACCAGCGTGCCGTCCTCTGCGTACACGGAGGCCGTACCGAGACCCCGGCCGCCGCGCGCGCTGGGGGAGCGCTGGACGTAGAGCAGCCACTCGTCGGCGCGGGCGTGCCGGTGCCACCACATCGCATGGTCGAGGCTGGCGACCTTGAGCCCGGGCTCGAGCCAGCCCAGCCCGTGCCGGCGCAGCACCGGCTCCAGGAGGATCTGGTCGCACGCGAACGCCAGGAGCGCGGCGTGCAGCACCGCCGGCGTGGCGGGAAGGCCGCCGAGGCGGTCGTGGGCGCCGTCGGACCCGACGCTCGCGAGGGCGAAGTCGGCGTCGTCGACGGGGCCGAGGGCGCGCATCCAGACCGCCTGCCGGTCCGTGGCCTCGCGCGCCCCCTCGGCGAAGAGCGAGCCCGGGACGTGCCGGAGGTCGAACGCCGCGTGCCGCGCGAAGAACTGGGCGCGCGGGTCGTCCAGCTCGGCGAGGGCCTCGACGGCGCTCGGCACCTCCAGCGGGGGCGGCACGTCGGGCATGGGCTCGGCGTGCTCCAGGCCGTCCTGCTCCAGCTGGAAGGACGAGATCATCGACAGGATCGGCTGCCCCTGCTGGATCGCGTGGGTGCGGCGCGCGCTGAAGGAGCGGCCGTCCCGCAGACGCTCGACGGTGAACGTGATGGGCTCGCTCGGGTCCCCCGGCCGTAGGAAGTAGCCGTGGACGGAGTGCGGGGAGCGGTCCGCGTCGACCGTTGCGCCGGCCGCGAGCAGAGCCTGCGCGAGGACCTGGCCGCCGTAGACCCGGCCCCGGCGCCAGGGGAGGGAGCCGCCGAGGAACGTGTCGGCGTCGACCCGCTCGATCTGCAGGGTGCGCAGGGCGGCGTCGAGCGCCGCGCGGCCCGGCGTCACGGCTCCTCCCAGGCGTTGACCATCGAGTACGCCGCCCGCTCCAGGTAGTCCCAGAGCGCGGCGGCGTGCGCGGGCGCGAGGTCGAGGCCGCGTACCGCGGCGCGCATGTGCGCCAACCAGCGGTCGCGGGCGTCCGGCGTCACGGGGAAGGGCGCGTGGCGCATCCGCAGGCGCGGGTGACCGCGCTGGTCGGAGTAGGTGGTCGGGCCGCCCCAGTACTGCGCGAGGAAGAGCGTCAGCCGTTCGCGGGCGCCGGCCAGGTCTTCCTCGGGGTACATCGGGCGCAGGACGGGGTCCTCGGCGACCCCCGCGTAGAACGCGTCGACGAGACGGATGAAGGTCTCGTGGCCGCCGACGGCCGCGTAGAAGGTGTCTGGCCTCACCGCGTCATCATCTCAACTGCGCGCCGCGCGCCGGGCCGACGACGGCGCCGGGCACCCCCGCACCCGGCACCCCCGCGCCGGGTGACCCCGCGCCGGGTGACCCCGCGCCGGGCCGACGACGGCGCCCTCGAGGCGCGCGGCGTCGTCCCCGGGGTGTGACAGCGCTCACACGCGCCCGCGGCTGGGCGGTAGGCTCGCCAGGTCGGCGCGGAGCTGCGCCCCCGGTGACCGGGACAAGCCTCTGAGGAGATGAGATCAGCATGAGCAAGGCGGAGGACATCCTCTCGGCCCTCGGCGGCCCCACCAACGTGATGGACGTCGAACCCTGCATCACGCGCCTTCGCGTCGAGGTCACCGACCCGCGCCTGGTCGACGACGCCGCGCTGAAGGCAGCGGGCGCGTTCGGCGTCGTCCGGTCGGGCCGCGTGGTCCAGGTCGTCGTCGGACCGGAGGCGGACGACCTCGCCGTCGAGGTCGAGCGCCTGCGCTGACCTCAGGCCAGACCTGACAAGAGCGCGGGTCCGCACTGTCGCGGACCCGCGCTCTTGCCGTCCTCCCCCGGACGCCGGATCCGCTCGCACGACGGGACCCGCTCGGCCGGACCCGCTCGGCCGGACCCGCCCGGACCGCGTCCTGTGCTCAGGCCGTGGCCAGGGGGATTCCCGCCCGGTCCAGCGCGAGCCGGATGCGGCGTCGCAGCTCGCTCGCCACGGACGCCTGCTCGCCCGGCTGCGTCTTGACGGTGAGACGCAGCTGGGTGCTCCCCGCCGCGAAGTCCTCGGCGAACGCCACGGATGGCTCCCCGATCGTCCGGGCGGTGAAGTCGGGGTCCGCCGTCAGCTCCGCCGCCGTGGCCAGCAGCAGCTCGCGGGTCGCGTCGAGGTCGGCTTCGGGCCCGACCCGCACGTCGACGACGGCGCGGGTCCAGCCCTGGGACTGGTTCCCCACCCGCAGGATCTCGCCGTTGCGCAGATACCAGAGCGTCCCGCCGGCGTCCCGGACACGCGTGACGCGCAGGCCGACGGCCTCGACCGTGCCCGACATCGTCCCGAAGTCGACGAGGTCGCCGATGCCGTACTGGTCCTCGAACATCATGAAGATGCCGGAGAGCACGTCCTTGACGAGGGACTGGGCCCCGAACGCGAGGGCGACGCCGACCACGCCCACCGACGTGAGGAGCGGCCCGACGTCCCAGCCGAGCTCCTTCAGGACGAGGATCGCGACGATCGACCCGACGACGACGTTGACGCTCGAGCCGAGGATGGAGTTGAGCGTCTCCGCGCGCTGCTCGCGCCGCTCGACGAGCGTCGCGCCCAGAGAGACGTTCGCCGTCCGGGCCGCGGCCGCGCCGAACCTCGCCAGGGGTTCCGACGCCTTGACAGCCCGGAGGGTGAGGCGGTGGATGAGGAAGCGCAGGATCAGGGCGATGGCGATTCCCCCGAGGATCGTCACGACGATCCGCAGGGTTGTGGCGGTGAACACGGTGATGGCGACCGTGGCCTCCTCCACGAGGGGGTCGAGGGAGGAGTCGCCGGTCGGTGTCGTCGTGGCCGCGGCCAGGAGCATCGCGAGTGAGGTCTGCACCGCACGAGGCTAGCGAGTGCGTCCCCCGTGACCGTGCGACCTCTGGCAGGATCGGCCATGGCGGCCGGGTGGCCGTCGGGCCGCGCGGGGTCGCGCACGACCAGGTGGCTGTTCGAGTCAACGGGGACGACGATCATGAGCAACGAACACGGTGGCACCCACGAGCCGAGCGAGGAACTGAGCCGCTTGGCATCGGCCCACGGGGTCGCCCTCGACTTCTGGGACTTCCAAGGGCACCACCGCATCGTCTCGCGGGAGGCCGTCGTCGCCGTCCTCAAGGCGCTCGGGGTCGACGCCTCGACGCCGGACGAGGTCCGGGTGGCGCTGGCCGACCTCGAGGATGCGCCTTGGCGCAACGTCCTCCCGCCGAGCACGGTGATCCGGGTGGGTCACGAGACGCACCTGCCGGTCCACGTCCCCGACGGCACCGCCGTGACGGCCTGGGTCGCCCTCGAGGGCGGCGGGCGATGGGAGCTCGCCCAGCTCGACATCTGGATCCCGCCCCGCCAGGTCGACGGCGCGATGGTCGGGCGGGCGACGTTCCTCCTTCCGGGCAATCTCCCCATCGGCTGGCACGAGATCGTCGCCGAGCTCGAGTCCGGCCCCGTCCGGGCCCCGCTCGCGGTGACGCCGCAGAGCCTCCAGCAGCCCGATGCGTACCTGTCCCGCGGGCGCGGCTGGGGCCTCATGGCCCAGCTGTACTCGGTGCGGTCCAAGGACTCGTGGGGCGTGGGTGACCTCTCCGACCTGCGGGAGGTCGCCTCGCTCTCCGGCGACCTCGGCGCCGACTTCCTCCTGATCAACCCGCTCCACGCGGCGGAGATCGTCCCGCCGCTCACACCCTCGCCCTACCTGCCGACCACCCGGCGCTTCTTCAACCCCCTCTACATCAGGCCGGAGGACATCCGCGAGGTCGCCTACCTGCCCACGCAGCAGCGCACCCTCGTCGACTGGGCGGCCGAAGACGTGCGGGCCACCAACACCGACCCGGGTCCGATCGACCGGGACGCCGCGTGGAAGGCGAAGAAGTCCGCCCTCGAGGTGATCTTCGCCGCACCCCGCAGCCGGGCTCGGCAGCGGGCCTTCGACCGGTTCCGTGCCTACGAGGGGCCTGGACTCGAGGCGTTCGCCCTCTGGAGCGCGCTGACGGAGCACTACGCCGGCCAGGAGTGGCCGGAGGAGGCGAAGAACAGTGCCTCCCCGCTCGTGGCGAAGCTGCGCTCGGAGCTGAGCGAGCGCGTCGACTTCTACTGCTGGCTGCAGTGGATCATGGACGAGCAGCTCGAGAGCGCGCAGGGAACGGCGAAGGCCTCCGGCATGGGGATCGGGATCATGCACGACCTCGCGGTCGGCGTGCACCCCAACGGGGCCGACATGTGGGCGATGCCCGACGTCCTCGCGAAGGGCGTGACGGTCGGAGCCCCGCCGGACTGGTTCAACCAGCAGGGCCAGGACTGGTCGCAGCCGCCGTGGCGCCCCGACGCGCTGGCCCGCCTCGGCTACGCGCCGCTGCGCGACCTCGCCCGCACGATCCTGCGCCACGCCGGCGCCGTGCGGATCGACCACATCATCGGCCTCTTCCGTCTCTGGTGGGTTCCCGAGGGGATGTCGCCGGACCAGGGCACGTACGTCCGGTACGACCACGAGGCCATGCTCGGCGTCCTCGTGCTCGAGGCGGACCGCGCGGGCGCCGTCGTCATCGGCGAGGACCTGGGCACGGTCGAGCCGTGGGCACGCGACTACATGAAGGAGCGCGGCATCCTCGGCACCTCGATCCTCTGGTTCGAGAAGACCCACGACGGCTGGCCGCTGCCGCCGCACGACTACCGCTGGCTCGCGCTCTCGACCGTCACCACGCACGACCTGCCGCCCACGGCCGGCTACCTCGCGGAGGAGCACGTCGACCTGCGCGACCGGCTCGGGCTCCTCGCGGAGCCCATCGAGAAGGTGCGTCTCGACGCACGGATCGAGCGCGAGCGCATGCTCGGCGCGCTCGACGACCTCGGCCTGCTACCGGAGAACCCGTCGGAGCGCCAGGTGGTCGAGGGGCTGCACCGCTACATCGTGCGGACGCCGTCGGTGCTCCTCGGCGTGGCGCTCACCGACGCCGTCGGCGAGCGGCGCACCCAGAACCAGCCCGGCACCGACCAGGAGTACCCGAACTGGAAGGTCCCGCTCGCCGACGGCGCGGAGCAGGTGGTGCTGGTCGAGGACCTGGCCCAGTCGCCGCGGCTGACCTCGCTGGTCAAGGCCATCACAGAGGATCTCGCGTGACCGCCGTCACGGTCTGTGCCCCGCTCGGGGGCCGCGTCCTCGCGATGGCGGACGTGCCTGATCCCGTCTTCTCCGAGCAGATGCTGGGCCCGGGCCTGGCGATCGATCCGCCGCTCGCGGAGCAGCTCGACGTGTTCTCGCCCGTCGACGGTACGGTGCGCACCGTCCTGCCTCACGCGGTGGCGGTTCAGACCGACGCCGGGCATGGTGTCCTCGTCCACCTCGGGCTGAACACCGTGGAGATGCAGGGGACCGGCTTCCTCCTGGCCGTGAGCAAGGGTGACGTGGTCGAGGTCGGGCAGCACGTCATCTCGTGGTCGCCCCGCGACGTCGACAGCACGGGTCGGAGCGTCGTGACCGCGGTGGTCGCGCTCCAGGCCGAGCCGGAGGAGCTCAGGCTGTTGGTCGTCCCCGGTGACGAGGTGGCGGCGGGCGACCCGCTCTACGTCTGGACGAGGCCGACGCCGGCCGGTCGGGTTCAGTAGGCCGGCTCGCCTCAGCGGCACCTCCCGCCCGCGGAACCTTGCCTCCGCGGGTGGCCTACCCCTGGCGGTCCCTGGACTGGGCCTCCAGGGCCCGGCGGACGCCGTCGCGGGCCTCCACGACCAGACGGCGCAGCGCCGGCGTGCGGTCTCCGAGGTCCGCGAGCCAGGCGTCGGTGCGGGCGAGGACGTCGATCCCGGTGGTCGGCCGGAGGCCGGCGAGCAGCGTCGGGTAGAGGCCCACGACGATGTTCTGGGCCATCTCGTTCGTGCGGTCCGCCCAGATCCGCTCGAGAGCGCCGAAGTACGGCTCGACGAAGGGGGCGAGCAGCGCCGGGTCCTTGACCCGCATGACGCCGCCGATCACCGCGGACTGCACCGCGTTCGGTAGGGCGTCGGAGTCCACCACGGCGGACCACGCGGCGGCCTTGGCCACGGCGGTCGGCACCGCGGCCCTGGCCCCGGCGGCCGCCCGCTGTCCGGCAGCCGTCGCGTCCCGCTCGAGTTCCGCGGCGATCTCGGGCTCCCCGGCCGCGCCGCCGGCCACCAGGGATGCGAGCAGGTCCCAGCGCAGGTCCGTGTCGACGACGAGGCCGGGCAGGGCGCCCTCGGCGCCGTCCAGCCAGCCGCGCACCACCCCGAGGTGGTCCGCGGTCACCGCCCGCGACGCCGCCGCCCGGGCGAACTGCAGCTGGGCGTCCGAGCCGGGCTCCGCCCCGCCTGCCAGGGCGAGCAGCCGCTCCGCGACCGTCGTCGCGACCGGCTCGCGCCGCTCGGGTGCCACGTACAGGTCCACGGTGGTGGCGAGCTGACGCAGCAGCACCAGGATCACGGTGGAGTCGGTCTCGGCATCGATGTTGCCGAGCACGAGGTCGACGAACTGCGACGCTGACCACTCCGCGTCCCGGGTCATGTCCCAAGCGGCCGCCCACACGAGGGACCGGGGGAGGGAGTCGTCGAAGCCGCGGAGGTGGGCCACCGCCGTCGCCAGGGAGCGCGTGTCGAGCCGCACCTTGGCGTACGCGAGGTCGTCGTCGTTCAGGAGCACGAGGTCCGGCAACGGCCGGCGCACGAGCTCGGGTACCTCGGTGCGCGCACCGTCGACGTCGAGCTCCACGCGCCAGGTGCGCGTGAGCGAGCCGTCGGCGCCGACGTCGTACCCGCCGATCGCGAGGCGGTGCGGCCGCTGGACGGGGTGCGTCGCGGGCGCCTCCTGGAGGACGGCGAAGGAGGTGATCTCCTCACCTCCTTCGGGCGCCGTCGTCGTCCGGACCTCCGGGCGCAGCAGGGTGACGCCCGCTTCCTCCAGCCAGAGCCGGGACCAGGCCGAGAGGTCCCGCCCGCTAGCGGACTCGAGCTCCACGAGGAGGTCCTGCAGCTCCGTGTTTCCCCACGCGTGCCTGCGGAAGTACCGCCGCACGCCCTCGAGGAAGGCGTCCTGACCCACCCAGGCCACGAGCTGCTTGAGGACGGAGGCGCCCTTGGCGTAGGTGATGCCGTCGAAGTTCACCTCGACGTCCTCGAGGTCATTGATCTCGGCGACGATCGGGTGCGTGGAGGGCAGCTGGTCCTGCCGGTAGGCCCACGACTTCTCCAGCGAGGAGAACGTGGTCCACGCCGAGGTCCAGCGGGTGGCCTCCGCCGTCGCGAGCGTCGACGCGTACTCCGCGAACGACTCGTTGAGCCAGAGGTCGTCCCACCAGCGCATCGTCACGAGGTCGCCGAACCACATGTGGGCGAGTTCGTGGAGGATCGTCACCGCGCGGCGCTCGACCGTGGCCTCCGTGGGGCGCGAGCGGAAGACGTAGTTCTCGAGGAACGTCACCGCGCCGGCGTTCTCCATCGCGCCGGCGTTGAACTCCGGGACGAAGAGCTGGTCGTACTTCGCAAAGGGGTAGGGGAGGTCGAACGACGTCTCGTAGAAGGCGAAGCCCGCGCGCGTGATGTCGAGGATCTCGTCGGCGTCGAGGTACTGCGCGAGCGACTTCCGGCAGAAGACGCCGAGCGGGATGGAGCGCCCGTCGGCGCTGGTCAGGGTGCCCGTCTCGCGGTGGTACGGCCCGGCGACGATCGCGGTCACGTACGAGGACAGGCGCGGTGTGGGCTCGAAGGCCCAGGTCGCCGACGACGGCGCCCCGTCGGGTCCGGCGACCGGGACCGGCGTCGGCGTCGGGGAGTTGGAGACCACGGTCCAGTGGTCCGGCGCCGTGACCGTGAACGCGAACGTGGCCTTGAGGTCGGGCTGCTCGAAGACGGCGAACACGCGGCGGGAGTCCGCGACCTCGAACTGGCTGTAGAGGTAGACCTCGCCGTCGACGGGGTCGACGAACCGGTGGAGGCCCTCGCCGGTGTTCATGTAGCGGCAGTCGGCCACCACCCGCAGCTCGTTGCGCTCGTCCAGGACGTCGAGGGCGATCCGCGAGTCGGCGACGACCGAGGCGACGTCCAGCGCGCGCCCGTTGAGGACCACCTCGTGCACGGCCTCGGCGATGAGGTCGACGAACGTGCCGGCACCCGAGATGGCGGTGAAGGTGATCGTCGTCGTGGAGCCGAAGACCTCGTCGCCCCGCGTGAGGTCGAGCGCGACGTCGTAGTGCTCGCACGCGACGGTGGCAGCGCGCAGGCGCGCCTCGTTGCGGGTGAGGTTCTCTCCGGGCATGTCGGGGCTCCTTCGAGGCGGCGCCCGGGTGGGGCGCGGGGTCGTCGTGACGGGTGTGTCGTCGTCGCGGTCAGCGAGGTGCCGATCCTCGCACGGCCCGCCGACACGGACCCGTCACCCCCCATTTCGCGAGAGGAACCGGAACCCGATTGCCGGTCGGGGTCGCGAGCCCGCTCCTAGGCTTCGGACATGAGCGCTGAGGGTCTGCTGCAGGCACAGGTGAAGATGCGGGCGGCGGGGGTGAGTCCGGCTGCGGTGGATGTGTTCTCGCATTACTACGGGGAGTTGGAGGCCGGGGCGACGGGTCTGATCCGGGAGGACACGATCACGCCGCTGCTCGATCCGCCGTTCCTGTCCGAGGTGCACGTGGACGCCGAGGCGGCGCGCGAGGCGATCGGCGAGACGGTGCTGATCAAGCTCAACGGCGGCCTCGGGACGTCGATGGGGATGGATCGGGCGAAGTCGTTGCTGCCGGTGCGGGACGGCAAGACGTTCCTGGACCTCATCGTCCAGCAGGTCCGGCACGCGCGGTCTGCCTACGGGGCGCGCCTGCCGCTGATCCTCATGAACTCCTTCCGCACGCATGACGACTCCCTGGCGGCGCTCGCGGGTCACCCGGACATCGCGGTGGAGGGCCTGCCGCTGGACTTCGTGCAGAACGCCGAGCCGAAACTGCTGACCTCGGACCTGACGCCGGTGTCCTGGCCGAAGGACCCGTCGTTGGAGTGGTGCCCGCCCGGGCACGGGGACATCTACACCGCGATCCTGGCCTCGGGGGTGCTGGAGGCGTTGCTGGAGCAGGGGTTCCGGTACGCGAACACGTCGAACTCCGACAACCTGGGCGCGGCGCCGTCGGCGCGAGCTGGCGGGGTGGTTCGCGGCCTCGGGCGCCCCGTACGCGGCGGAGCTGTGCCGGCGCACGGCGGCGGACCGCAAGGGCGGTCACCTCGCCGTCCGCACGGCGGATGGGCGGTTGATCCTGCGGGACACCGCGCAGACCGCGCCGGAGGAGATGGACTTCTTCACCGACGAGCACCGCCACCCGTACTTCCACACGAACAACCTGTGGTTCGACCTCCAGGCGCTCTACGACGCGTTGACCTCCCGAGGAGCCGTGCTGGGGTTGCCGTTGATCCGTAACGTCAAGACCGTGGATCCCGACCGACCCGGCCTCGCCGGAGGTGTTCCAGATCGAGACGGCCATGGGGGCGGCGATCGAGGTGTTCGAGGGTGCGACGGGCGATCGTCGTCGAGCGGGGCCGGTTCCTGCCCGTGAAGACCACGAACGACCTGCTGCTGCTGCGCTCGGACGCCTACGACCTCGGCGCCGACGGCGTCCTGCGCCTGGCCGTGGAGTCGGCCCCCCTGGTCGACCTCGACCCGAAGCACTACAAGACGATGGCGGCGTTCGACGCCCGGTTCCCGGCCGGCGCGCCGTCGCTGCGCGGGGCCGCGTCCCTGACCGTGCACGGTGACTGGACCTTCGGGGCCGGCGTCGTCGTCACCGGGGACGTGACCCTCGAGGACACCGGTACCGCCGAGACCATCCCCGACGGCACCCACCTCGGCGCCTGAGAGCCCACCAGCCACGCCCGCCTCACCAGCTACCCGCCGAACGCGGGGTTATGGGTCGAATGCAGGCCCATTCGACCCATAACCCCGCGTTCGGCGAGTGGAGGGGCGGTGCGGAGGGCGAGTGAGCAGTGGAGGAGGGCGGGGCGGTAGGGGAGGGGCCGTGTCCGACGAGCGTGGGGAGGCGTCGGAGGATCGAGGGGATGGCGCGTCCGAGGAGTGGACCGGGCGGTCCGCATTTTGGCGCACGTGCGGACTGAGGTTAGCCTTACCTGAGTTCGCCGCGGACTGCCCCGTTCCCTGCCCGAGAGGACATCCCGTGCGCTCCCGCCTCCGCCGTCCCGCCGTCGCCGCGACCGCCGTCGCCCTCCTTGCCGGCCTCACCGCCTGCTCCTCCTCGTCCCCGTCCGGCGCCGGCGAGTCGACCTCGCCGACGACGGCCGCCGCAGAGCCCGTCAGCGACGGCACGGTCGTCCTCTACTCCGGCCGGAGCGAGGACCTCGTGCAGCCCCTCATCGACCAGTTCGAGGCCGAGACCGGCATCGAGGTCGAGGTGCGCTACGACGGGACGACGGCGCTCGCCGCGCTCCTCCTCGAGGAGGGCAACCGGACGCCTGCCGACGTCTTCCTCTCCCAGGACGCCGGGGCGCTCGGCGCCGTGGCCGACGAGGATCTGTTCACCACGCTCCCCGAGGACGTGACGTCAACGGTTCCCGCGGGCTTCACCTCCACCGACGGCACCTGGGTCGGCGTCACGGGCCGCTCCCGGGTCCTCGCGTACGACGGTGCCGACCTCACCGAGGACCAGGTGCCCGACTCCGTCCTCGCTCTGACCGAGCCGGAGTGGGCCGGGCGGGTCGGCATCGCGCCGACGAACGCCTCGTTCCAGGCCTTCGTGACGGCGTTCCGCGTGCTCGAGGGCGACGACGCGGCCCAGGCGTGGCTCGAAGGGATGGTCGCGAACGGCGTCCAGAAGTTCGAGTCGAACGGTGCGATCCTCGAGGCCGTGGACGCCGGCACCCTCGACCTCGGCCTGATCAACCACTACTACTGGTACGAGAAGGCCGCCGAGGTCGGCGCCGAGAACATGCGCGCCCAGCTGTCCTTCCTCCCGCCCGGTGACCCCGGGGCGCTCGTCAACGTGACGGGCGCGGGCGTCCTCGCTCCCGCGGCCGACGACGCCGACGCGCTCGCGCTCGTGGCATACCTCGTCTCCGACGAGGCGCAGACGTACTTCGCCGAGAAGACGTTCGAGTACCCGCTCGTCGCAGGGGTCGCGGCCCCCGCCGGCCTGCCGGCGCTCGAGGACCTGCGCAACCCCGACCTCGACCTCGCAGACCTCGACGGACTCGCCGAGACTGTCGAGATCATCGCGGCGGCCGGGCTCACCTGACGCCCGTGCCGACCATGCTCCGCACTGCCGGGGCGGTGCGGGACGACGTCCCCGCACCGCCCCGGCGGCGTGCCGCCAGGACCCCGGTCGCCCTGCTCGCCGCCGGGGTCCTCAGCTGTGCGATGGCCGCGATCCCGCTCGTCTACCTGCTGGTCCGGGTCCGGGAAGGCGGCTGGGGCACCGCCGTCGACGCCCTGTGGCAGCCCCGGGTCCTCGAGCTGACGCTGAACTCGGTCGCCCTGGCCGGCGCCGTGACCGCAGCCTGCCTCGTTGTCGGCGTGGCGACGGCCTGGCTCCTCACCCGGGCGCGGCTGCCCCTGCGCGGGCTGTGGCTCGTGCTGGCGGCCCTGCCTCTCGCCATCCCCTCCTACGTCGCGGCGTTCGGGTGGCTCTCCACCGCGCCGACCATGTCCGGCTTCTGGGGTGCTTTCCTCGTGCTCGCCTCGGCGTGCACGCCGTACGTCACCCTGCCCGTCGCGGCCGCGATGCGCACCGCCGAGGACCTCGAGAGCACCGCGCGCACCCTCGGACGCGGGCCGATGGGTGCCTTCTGGGCGGTGACCTGGCCGCAGGTCACGCCTGCCGCCGCCGCCGGAAGCCTGCTCGTCGCCCTCTACGTCCTGTCGGACTTCGGGGCGGTGGCGATGATGCGCTACGAGGCCCTGACCTGGGCGATCCACGCCTCCTACAGCGCGAGCTTCGACCGGACGCGCGCCGCGACCTATGCCCTCGTGCTCGTGGTGCTCGCCGCCTCCGTGGTCCTCGGCGAACGCGCGGCGAGGCGCCGCGCCGTCCGGCGCCTCGCCACCGGCGCAGCCCCCGGCGAGGCCCTCGCGGTGCCGCTCGGGCGTGGGACGCCCGTGGCGGTCGCGTTCCTCGCCGTCGTCGCCGTCGTGTCGGTGGGAGTCCCGATCGTCGCGATGCTGCGCCGCCTCGGCGAGAGCACGACGGCGGGCGTCGCCTGGCCGGACCTGCTCGCCGCACTCGGGGGCACCATGGGGCTCGCCGTCGCGGGCGCCGTCGTCGCCATGGCGATGGCCCTGCCCATCGGGGTGCTCGCGGCGCGGTATCGGACCCGCGCGAGCTCGGCCCTGGAGTCCGCGAGCTACCTGGGCCACGCGCTGCCCGGGATCGTCGTCGGTCTGTCGCTGGTGTTCTTCACGTTGGCGGTGCTGCCCGCGCTGTACCAGAGCGCCGTCGTCCTCGCCTTCGCCTACGGCGTCCTCTTCCTGCCCAAGGCGGTCGGCTCGATCCGGACCGCCACCGCGGCCGTGCCCCTGGCGCTCGAGGACGTCGCACGGACCCTGGGGACGACCGTCGCGGGGGTCTGGCGGCGGGTCACCATCCCCCTCGCCTGGCCCGGTGTGGCGGCCGGGACCCTCCTGGTCGCCCTCACCGCGATGAAGGAGCTCCCCGCCACGCTCATGCTGCGTCCCACCGGGGTCGAGACGCTGGCCACCGCGTTGTGGAGCCGGACCGCGATCGGGGCCTACGGGGCGGCGGCGCCCTATGCCGTCACACTGGTGCTGGTCGCGGCGGTGCCCGCCTTCCTGCTCTCCGGCGCCGTCCGGACCGGGCGGGGTGCGGCCCCGGACGCTGCGAGCGAGGAGGTGCCATGAGCGCGGTGCGGCTGACCGGCGTCGTCGCCGGGTACGACCGCGCGCGGGTGCTCGACGGCGTCGACCTCACCCTCGAGCAGGGGTCGCTGACGGCGGTGCTCGGCGCGAGCGGATGCGGCAAGTCGACCATCCTGCGGGCGATCGCCGGACTGCTGCCCATCTGGGCGGGCACCATCGAGATCGGTGGGCGGCTCGTCGCGGGCGCCGATCTCCATGTCCGCCCCGAGCGACGGAACGTCGGACTCGTGCCGCAGGAGGCGGCGCTCTTCCCGCACCGCGACGTGGCGAGCAACGTCGCGTTCGGGTTGCGTCGCGCCCCGAACCGGCCCCAGCGGGTGGCTGAGCTGATCGCCATGGTGGGCCTCGCGGGCCTCGAGAAGCGGATGCCGTACGAGTTGTCCGGTGGCCAGCGCCATCGGGTCGCGTTGGCGCGGGCGCTGGCGCCGCGGCCGACCGTCCTCCTCCTCGACGAGCCGTTCGCCGCCCTCGACGCGAGCCTGCGCGGGGAGCTCCGCGCCCAGGTCCGCGACGTGCTGCGGGCCGCCGGCACCACGGCGCTCCTCGTCACGCACGACCAGACCGAGGCCTTGTCGATGGCCGACCAGGTGGCCGTCATGGCGGCGGGCCGGATCGAGCAGGCGGGGCACCCGGAGGAGCTCTACCGGCGCCCGGTCAGCCCGGCGGTCGCCGCGTTCGTCGGTGATGCCGTCCTCCTGTGGGGGCGCCGGGTAGGCGGCCGGGTGCGGTGCGCCCTGGGGGAGGTCGGTGCCGTCGACGGCGCGGCCGGCCCGGACGGGGAGTGGGTGCGCGTCCTGCTGCGTCCCGAGCAGGTGCTTCTGCGGCCGGCCACCGCGTTGGAGGCGGGAGACAGCTACGAGGGGCGGACCGCGCCGGTCGCGGTCGTCCGCGCGATCGACTTCTACGGGCACGACGCCGAGGTCGAGCTGGACCTCGTCGGCGGCCTCGCCCGCCTCGCGGGGGCGGTCGGGCTCCCGGGCGGGACCGGACCCCAGCAGGTCCCGTGGGCGGTCGACGGCGACCGGGTGCGCCTTCGTGCCCGGACCTCCTCGGACGACCTCCCGGCACGTGGCTCCCTCGTCAGGCTCGAGGTCGTCGGGCCGGCCGTGATCTACCCGGCGCCCGAGGGCGCGGCGTCGACCGCGTGAGCGGATCGCGTAGCGTGGAGCCAGACATCGACCGCCCGCAGCGCCGGGCGAGGGGGAGGGATCGATGGCCGCTGTGCGACGGCCCTGGGGGGCCGGCGTCGTCACCCTGATCGTGGTGGACGCCGTCCTCGTCCTGATCTTCGTGATCCTGCTGGTGCAGGCCGGGCCGATGGGTCCGGCGAGCCCGGAGGGGACCGGCGCCACGGCGGTGGCCGGGTCCGGTGTCGACGGGACGGCCGACGACGGCGTCACGCAGGTCGTGGCGTTCGCCTCGCCGAGCCGCAACATCGGCTGCACGATCGACGCCGACGCTGCGAGCTGCACGATCGCCCAGTTCAGCTACTCCCCGCCCGACGTCGAGGGTTGCACCGACACCGCCGGCCATGAGATCGAGGTCACGGCGCAGGGGTCGAACTGGGTCTGTTCCGGGAGCACGCCCGGTCCCGCGGGGCCGGACGTCGAGGTCCTCGCGTACGGCGACAGCGCGTCGGCGAACGGGTTCACGTGCTCCAGCTCGGAGGCGGGGATCGCCTGCCGGCATGACGCGACGGGCCACTCGTTCAGCCTCGCCCGCGGCGGCGCGACGCTCGACTGAGGCAGGCGTCCCCCGACGCCCCCTCCCGCCCCATTCACCTCCCGCCGAACGCGGGGTTATGGGTCGAATGAGCCGCGATTCGACCCATAACCCCGCGTTCGCCGCGGGTGCGCGGGCGTCGCGGGTGGGCGGGGAGTGCGGAAGGGGGGAAAGCGCGGAAGCGGTGTCACCAGATGTGGACCCGCTGCTCCTGCGGGAGGTAGAGGGCGTCGTCGGGCGCGAGGCCGAACGCCTCGACGAACTCGTCGAGGTTGCGCACCACGCCGTTGCACCGGAACTCCTCGGGGGAGTGGGGGTCGACCGCGAGGAGCCGGATCATCTCCTCGTCGCGGGCCTTGACGCGCCAGATCCGGGCCCAGGAGATGAAGAACCGCTCGAACCCGGTGAGCCCGTCGATCACGGGCGCCTCGTCGAGACCCTGGGCGGCCAGGGCGATCCGGTAGGCCTTGAGCGCGATCGTCAGGCCGCCGAGGTCGCCGATGTTCTCCCCGACCGTGAGCGCCCCGTTGACGTGGTGCTCGTCGCTCAGCTGGGCGGGGGAGAAGGCGTCGTACTGCGCGATGAGAGCCGCGGCGCGGCGCTCGAACTCGGTGCGGTCCTCGGGTTCCCACCAGTCGGCGAGGCGGCCCGCGCCGTCGTACTTGCTGCCCTGGTCGTCGAAGCCGTGCCCGATCTCGTGGCCGATCACCGCGCCGATCCCACCGTAGTTCCAGGCGTCGTCGGCGTCGGCGTCGAAGAACGGCGGCTGGAGGATGGCCGCGGGGAAGACGATCTCGTTGAGACCGGGGTTGTAGTACGCGTTGACGGTCTGCGGCGCCATGAACCACTCCTCGCGGTCCACCGGTCGGCCGAGCTTGGCGAGCTCGTAGTCGAGCTCGAAGGCCGAGGCGGCGCGGACGTTGCCGAGCAGGTCGTCCGGCACCAGGTGCAGGCCGGAGTAGTCGCGCCACGTGGTCGGGTAGCCGATCTTCGGCGTGAACGCGTCGAGCTTGGCGAGCGCGCGCTCACGGGTGGCCTCGCCCATCCAGTCCAGCGCGCTGATCGACTCGCGGTAGGCCGCCACGAGGTTCGCCACGAGGCGCTCCATCGCTGCCTTGTGCCCTGCCGGGAAGTGCCGCGCGACGTAGACCTTGCCGATCGCCTCGCCGAGCACGCCCTCGACCAGGGAGACGGCGCGCTTCCAGCGCTCGCGGAGCTCCTCGGCGCCGGTCAGGGTGCGACCGTAGAAGGCGAAGTTCTCCTCGACGAGGGGCGACGCGAGGTACGGCGCGCGGGAGTGCGCCACCCGCCAGGTCAGCCAGTCCTGCCACGACCGCTCCTCGACCTCGGTCCAGGCCCGGGCGAAGGCCGTGGCGTAGGACGGCTCGCGCAGGATCACCCGGTCGAACGCTCCGGCGGGAGCGCCGAGGGCCTCGACCCATGCCTGCCAGTCGAAACCGGGCGCTGACTCCGCGAGCGCCTTCAGCGTCATCGGGTTGTGCGTCTTCGTCGCGTCCCGGTCGCTCACGCGGTCCCAGTGGCCGGCGGCGAGCGTGGTCTCGAGGGCCATGATCCGTTCGGCCGCCGCGCGGGCGCCGTCGGCGTCGTGCGTGCCTGCCAGGGTGAGCAATGCGGTGACGTGGTCCAGGTAGGCCTCGCGGACGGGCGCGTAGGCCGGCTCTCGGTAGTACGACTCGTCAGGCAGACCGAGGCCCGACTGGTGCAGGTAGACCGCGTACGCATCGGGGTCGTCGGAGTCGTTGTCGACCCAGAAGGTCACCGCGCCGCCGACGCCGGCGCGCTGGAGGGCGCCCAGCGCCCGGGTCCGCGAGCGGAGGTCGACGGCGGAGGCGACGACGGCGAGGTCCGGGGCGAGGGGCGCCGCGCCCAGGGCGTCGATCGCCTCGGTCGACATGAACGAGGTGTAGAGGGCGCCGATGAGCTCGGCCTCGTGCGCGTCCGTCGCCTCGCCGCGGCAGCCGCAGTCCGGGTCCGCAGCGCAGTCGAGGATGATCTCGCGGACCTGTTCCTCCGCCTGGTCGTGCAGCGCGCGGAACGAGCCGTCACGGGCTCGGTCGGCCGGGATCACGTGGGTGGCCAGCCACGCGCCGTTGACGTGGCGGAACAGGTCGTCCTGGGGGCGGACCGCGGGGTCTGCGCCGGAGGTCGGGGAGGTCGTCGTCATGGTCCGAACCTACGCCACGCCGGCGCGGGCCGACGGGGGCGGCGCGGCGTCGGGGCGGTCCCGAGGCGCCCGGCGCTCACGGCGTCCCTGGCGATCGCGACCGGTCGGCCGGACCCGACACGGCAGGATGGGCCCATGCGCATCCACATCGCCGCGGACCACGCCGGCTTCGAGCTCAAGTCCATCCTCATCGAGCAGCTCACGGCCGACGGGCACCACCTCGTCGACCACGGTGCCCTCACCTACGACCCCCTCGACGACTACCCGGGGGTGTGCTTCTCCGCCGGTGAGGCCGTCGTGGCCGAGCCGGGCAGCCTCGGCATCGTCATCGGAGGTTCCGGGAACGGCGAGCAGATCGCTGCGAACAAGGTGCCGGGCGTACGCGCGGCGCTCGCCTGGAATCCGGAGATCGCCGAGCTGGCCCGCCAGCACAACGACGCGAACGTCGTCGCCATCGGCGCCCGCCAGCACTCGGTCGACCACGCGATCGAGATCGTCGAGGCCTTCATCGCGGCGCCGTTCAGCGGCGACGCCCGTCACCAGCGACGGATCGACCAGCTGGCGGCCTACGAGGCCTCGCGCTAGGGACCGCACCCTCGAAGGAACGGGAGAAGGAAGGGTCAGAAGATCCAGTTGCACAGGGGGGCGACCGGCCATCCGAACGACGTCGACGCCGCGGCCAGCGCACCCGGCGTGTGCTCGCGCACCAGCCCCGCCCCGGCGAGCGCCCCGAGCGAGACCCCGCCGAGGTAGGCCGAGCCGAGTTCGCGCACGTCCAGCGAGATGTCCGGCTCGTCGTCCGCGGCGCGGGCGACCTCGGCGCCGTCGGACCCGCCCCGCAGCCGCCAGCGCCCGGCGTTCTCGGGAAGGAGCGCGTCGCTCACCTCGAGCACCAGGTCCACGTCGCTCGCGTACCGCCGACCGGACAGCGCCGCGGGGAGGTCCACCACGCGCACCCACACGTTGTCCGTGGGCGTCGGTGCCGCCGTGCGGACGTTGACCAGCAGGTGCAGCAGCGGGTCGTCGAGGGCGAGGATCCCGGTCTCCACCGACACCATGAGGTCGAGATCGATGAGCGTCCCCCACAGGACCCGGGCCGCCGCGGCATCGAGCGCGACGGACTCGCGTACGCGCACCGTGCCCTCGGGGGCGTTGCGGGCGTCCCAGTGCTCGGTCCGGGCGAACAGGGCGTAGGCGCGCACCGAGCCGGAGTGGTCCAGCACGGTCGCGATCCGCAGCTCCTCGGCTCCGTGGCGCCAGGCCGGGATGTCCGCCACGACGCGTGCGGCGTTCGCGGCGTTGGTGCGGGGGGCCCAGCCGGGGCGCACGACGGCGCCGTGGACGCCGGCCACCAGCGCGCCGTGCCGCTCGGGATCCACCCGCTCGAGGAGCACCCGCAGGCCCTCCGTCCCCGGGACGTCCCGCAGCCGCGCTCCGCGTGGGACGGTGAGTCGGGTGCTCATGGCCGCGCACCCGTAGCCGAACCGCCCGTAGATCTCCGGCTCGGCGGCGAAGAGTGCGGACAGCGGCTCGCTCCGCGACCTGGTGCGGTGCAGGTGGGTGAGGACCATCGCGCGGGCCAGACCGCGCCGTCGGTGCTGCGGGTGGACGGCCACCCACGTGAGCCCGGCCGTCCGCAGCGTCCCGCCGGGGACGCCGAACCGTTCGAACGCGTAGCTGCTGTGCGAGGCCGCGAGCCGCGGGGCGCCGTCGGGCCCGGGTTCCGGAGCCCAGATGCCGACGCCGCGCCCCGGCTCGAGCGGGAACTGCAGCGCGGCCGCGACCTCCGGCGGGAGGTCCGAGGCGAAGGCCCAGGTGCTGACGTCGATGATCGCGTCCCGGTCAGCCGCGTCCAGGGCAGCCATGCGGTATCCGGGCGGGAGGACGACGTCCGGCAGCGGGGTCTCGGCGATGGGGGCCGTGGTCATCCCCGCAGTCTTGCCGCCGGAGCGGGCGAGCGCGAGGGGAATCGTGCGCGGCCGACGAGCGCGGCGCCGACCACGTGGAGCGGGACGAGCACGACGACGAGGGCGGGCAGCGCCATCAGGGCAGCAGTCCACGCGGTGAACACCGCGGCCGCGGCCACGGCACCCAGGACGGCAGCCGCGTCGCGGTGGCCGCGGGCGTGCGGTCCGGCACGGCGGACCGCTTCGGCGCGGGCGCGCTCGCCGTCGGGGCCGGGTGCGAGGAGGACGGCCCGCAGCCGCACGGCCCCCGCGACCTCCGCGGCGAGCGCGGCGCCGAGCCAGCCGAGGCCGGTCCACGAGGCGAGCAGCACGGGGGAGTCGCCCGCGTCGTCGAGGACCGGCAGGAGCGCGACGGCGAGCGCGACCAGAGGGGTGGCGGCCGCGGTGACGAGGGCCCCGACGGCGAGAGCGGCCCTTGCGCTCCGGGGCCGTGCCCCTGCCCGGGACCGGTGTGCCAGGCCGGCCGCGAGGACGCCCGCGGAGGTCGCCAGGGCCCACGCGACGGCGCCGGCGAGGACGACGACCCACGGCTCGGTCGCACCCGGGATCCCCGCGAGGCCCGCGAGCAGGGCCGCGGTCACCGCGAGGAGGACGATCCGGACACCCGACCACATGGCGAGCGTGCGTCGTCGGGCAGAGACCGCCTGCGCGACGTCGACGTGCTCGTGCGGTGTCGAGCTGTCGCAGTGCTCGCAGGCGGTCATCGTGCGTCTGATTCCCTCGGACGGTGGGCGAGGCCGGTCAGATGAAGATGGCCGGGTCGACGGTGTCGTAGGCGTCCAGCACGCCCGTCGGCACGGATCGCACGACACCGGGGACGCCGACGACGACGGCGCCGGGCGGGACGTCGCGGATGACGACGGCGTTGGCGCCCACCTGCGCGTCGGCGCCCACGTAGATGGGCCCGAGGACCTTCGCGCCGGCACCGATGACCACGCGGTCACCGAGGGTGGGGTGGCGCTTGCCGCGGTTCATCGAGCGGCCCCCGAGGGTCACGCCGTGGAAGAGGACGACGTCCTCGCCCACCTCGGCGGTCTCGCCGATCACCACGCCCATGCCGTGGTCGATGAAGAGCCGGCGTCCGATGGTCGCGCCGGGGTGGATCTCGACCCCGGTCATGGCCCGGGCGAGCTGGGAGATCAGCCGGGCGGGCAGTCGCAGGCCGGGGACCTGCCACATCCGGTGCGTGAGCCGGTGGACCCACAGGGCATGCACACCCGGGTAGGCCAGGGCCACCTCGAGGAGGCTGCGCGCCGCCGGGTCACGGAAGCGCGCAGCCTGGAGGTCCTCGCGGATGTGGACGAGGAAAGGGACGTGGTCGCTCACGCGTTCCTTCAGTCGAGGAGGTCGGCGTACAGGATGGTCGAAAGGTACCGCTCGCCGAAGGACGGGATGATGACGACAATCGTCTTGCCGGCGTTCTCGGGGCGCTTGGACACCTCGAGGGCCGCGGCCAGCGCGGCACCCGAGGAGATCCCCACGAGCAGGCCCTCCTCGCGGGCGGCGCGGCGGGCGAACTCGACGGCGGTCTCGGCGTTGACGTCGATGATCTCGTCGTAGATGGTCGTGTCGAGGATCTCCGGGACGAAGTTCGCGCCGATGCCCTGGATCTTGTGCGGGCCGGGCGCGCCGCCGTGCAGGATCGGGGACTCGGCAGGCTCGACGCCGATGATCTGGACCCCGCGCTTACGAGCCTTGAGGACCTGCCCGACGCCGGTGATCGTGCCGCCGGTGCCGATGCCGGCGACGACGATGTCCACGCCGCCGTCGGTGTCGGCCCAGATCTCCTCGGCCGTGGTCTTGCGGTGGATGGCGGGGTTGGCCTCGTTGGCGAACTGGCGGGCGAGGACGGCGCCCGGGCGCTCGGCGGCGATCTCCTCGGCGCGCGAAACGGCGCCCTTCATGCCAAGGGAGCCCGGGGTGAGGACGAGTTCGGCGCCGAAGGCGCGCAGCAGCGCGCGGCGCTCCTTGGACATGGTCTCGGGCATCGTGAGGACCACGTTGTAGCCGCGGGCGGCGCCGACCATGGCCAGGGCGATGCCGGTGTTGCCCGAGGTGGCCTCGACGATCGTGCCGCCGGGCGGGAGAGCGCCGGACGCCTCGGCGGCATCGACGATGGAGACACCGATCCGGTCCTTGACCGAGTTGGCCGGGTTGTAGAACTCCAGCTTCGCCAGGACGGTCGCACCGCCGCCCTCGTTCAGGCGGTTGATGCGGACCAGCGGGGTGTTGCCGATCAGGGCCGTGACGTCGTCGTAGATGCGAGCCATGTCTTCCTCGTCAGGGGGTGCGGGCGCACGAGCCGTGCGCGATCAGAGCGGGGGCGGGAGTGCGATGAGGCGGTGCGTCGGGGGTGCGCCCGAGCGGCGCTGACCGGCGCGAGGAGGAGAGAGGCGGCGTGCGCCGTCGCCCTGTCCGTCAGGGTGCGGGTGCCGAGCGCTGGGCTGCGCGACAGTGCGCGCAGAGGATCCAGCGCTCTACAGACACAGGCAGGTGGCGCGACAGAGGGCTCGTGGCGCACCGGCAAGGACGGAGTGCATGGATGTGCGGAGATCGCTCATCGCCCGTCCTCTCTCTCCTGTGGCCGGCCTGACCAACTGCGCTGCGACTCGGCGGTCGCTCCCGAGCACGGGCGACGCGGTTGGCTGACGTGATCCGAGAGTAGGACGGCGTCTCATCGATTGCAACGTCAACGACCGGTGGGTGAGACGCCGTCCGGGGTGCCGGCACGGTGGGGCACGCGGGTCGGGGAGCGTGCAGGGCGGTCCGGTTCGACCCGGAGGCCCCTGCCATGGCAAGGTATGCGTCGACATTCGTGACACGTCACCCCGACGGCGCCTCCGGCCCCTCGGTGGCGGACTCCCTGGAAAGGGCGGCAGGTCCCATGGCAGTTCCCAAGCGCAAGATGTCGCGCAGCAACACCCGCGCGCGCCGCTCGCAGTGGAAGACCGAGGCGGTCGACCTCGTTCCCGTGCGCGTTCGCGGCCGTTCGGTCTCGGTGCCGCGCCGCCTGGCGCGCGCCGTCGAGCGCGGTCTGGTCGAGGTCGACTGACCCGATCGGTCCACGCCAGACCCAGAGCATGACGAGAGGGGCCGGCCCTGGGGGCCGGCCCCTCTCGTCATGCTCTGGGTGTTTCTCGCGCCGCCGGGTGTTTCTCGCGCCGGGGCGTTCGTGGCCCGGGATGGCCGTGCACCGGGTCACGCGGTGCCCGGCGGCGCTCGACGAGCAGGAGTGGGTCCGTCACCGCACGAGCGGAGGCCACGGACCCACCCGGGTGCCGTCAGGCGCCTGCGACCGCGTCCGCGGGTTTCCTCGTGGGCGTCGGCGCCTCGTGAGGCAGGTCGCGGGTGGAGGCGAGGGAGGCCAGGGCGAGCAGGGCGGCGACGAGCAGGCCGAGCTTGAGGGCCTGGAGCTGGGCGGCCGCGTAGTCGTCCGTGACGGCGGTGGCGGTCGCCTCGTCGAGGCCGGCCTGCTCGGCCGCTGCCTGGACCTGGTCGGTGGTGACGAAGTCGATGCCGTTCCCCACGGCGACGCCCACCTGGGTGGAGACCTCGGCGCTGATGCGCTCGTCCTCGCTGACGTTGGTGATGAACGCGCTGGTGAGGCTGCCCAGGACGATGGCGCCGATGAGCGCGACGCCGAGCGATGAGCCGAGCTGCTGGCCGGTGTACTGCAATCCTCCGGCCTCACCCCGCCCCGAGGCATCCACAGAGGACTGCACCACGTTGCCCAGCTGGGAGGCGATCAGGCCCATCCCCACGCCGAGCACCGCCATCGAGAGGGCGAAGCCCGTCTCGGCCAGGTCTGGCTTGATGGTGATGAGCAGGATGACGACGGCGACCGCGGTGGTCGACAGGCCCGCGCGGACGATCGTGCGGATCGGGTAACGGGAGGACAACCGCGAGCCCACCGCCGAGGCGAGGAACATCGTGATCGAGACGGGAAGCATCTTGATTCCCGTCTGCAGGGCATCCAGGCCGAGGACCAGCTGCAGGTACAGCGGGACCACGAAGAAGATCCCCATGAGGATGAGGTTCTGGGAGAACAGACCCATGAGCCCGGAGCGCAGCGGAGGGATCTTCAGCAGGCTCAGGTGCACGAGCGGGTCGCGGTCCGCGGCCTCCAGATGACGCTGCCAGGCCATGAATGCCCAGATCAGCGCGCCACCCGCGGCGATCACGAAGATCGTCAGGGAGAAGCCGAAGGGGGTGATGGGCGAGTCCTTCGGCTCGATCCAGCCCCAGGTGGTGGACTGCAGCGTGCCGAGGACGATGGCGCCCAGGCCCACGGCGGACAGGGCCGCGCCCAGGACGTCGAGGCGGGGGGCGCGCCCGGCGCGGACCGCGTCCTTGACCCGGGGCGTCATCGCGAGGATGAAGGCGACGAGGACCACCTCGCCGAGGAAGACGACGCGCCAGGACAGCTCGGTGGTCGCCCAGCCGCCGAGGATGGGGCCGATGGCGATCCCCGCGCCGGCAACTCCGCCGATGACGGCGTAGGCAACCTTGCGCTCGGCCCCCTCGAAGTTGCCGGCGATGAGCGCCGCCAGGGCCGGGAGCACCAGCGCCGCGCCCAGGCCCTCGAGGATCGACCAGCCGAGGGTCAGGACCGCCACGGTCGGGGCCAGCGCCGTGATGGCGGACCCGATGCCGTAGATGATCAGGCCGACCACGAACGCCCGACGGCGCCCGATGATGTCCCCGATCTTGGCGCCGGTCATCATGAACATCGCCATGACGAGGCAGTACAGGGTGATGACGGCCTGGATCGTGGTGACCGTCGTGTCGAAGTCGTCGACCAGGGTGCTGATCGAGACGTTCATCACCGACTGGTCCAGGACCATCACGAACTGCGCCGTCGCCAGCGCGACCAACGGCCACCAGCGCTTCATGTGTTGTGCCTCTCGCCTGCCGCCTGTGTGACCGGTTCGAGCGGGTGACGGGAATCGAACCCGCACCATCTGCTTGGAAGGCAGAGGCTCTACCATTGAGCTACACCCGCGATGCGCGCCGAAGCGCGTGGCACAGGTTACCGGTTCACGCCGGTGCCCTCGCTGCGTGGGTCCAGGGATCGGCCCGTGTCGGGTCGGCCTCACGGGATGTGGCGCAGGTTGGTAGCGCGTCCGCTTTGGGAGCGGAAGGTCGTGGGTTCGAATCCCGCCATCCCGACGGCGCGGCCCGCCGGCGGACGTCGTCCCCGCGCGAGGTCGCCAGGGTTTTGGGCGTAGCATTGCGCGCGTTTGCGTCGCGCGGGGCCCTGGACGTCCGCGGCCGAGTGCCGATGGCGAGGCGGCCGTCGCCTCCGTCGCAGCCCCCGTCTACACCAGTGGAGAGCATGCCGTGAAGAGCGCCGTCGAGACCCTCGAGCCCACCCGGGTGAAGCTGTCCGTGGAGGTGTCGTACGACGAGCTCAAGCCGAGCCTCGACGCCGCCTACAAGCAGATCGCCCAGCAGGTCACGATCCCCGGCTTCCGCAAGGGCAAGGTCCCGCCGCGCATCATCGACCAGCGGGTCGGACGCGCCGCCGTCATCGAGCAGGCCGTCAACGAGTCGCTGCCGGCGTTCTACCGCCGCGCGGTCACCGAGGCCGAGGTCCGCCCCCTCGGCCAGCCCGACGTCGAGGTGACCGGCGTCCCGGACCCGGCCGCGGCGTCCGGCGCACTCACCTTCACCGCCGAGGTGGACGTGCGGCCCGAGATCACCATCCCTGACCTTGCGTCCCTGACCGTCACCGTCGAGAGCGCCGAGGTGACGGACGACGACGTCGAGGCCCGCATCCAGACCCTGCGGGAGCGGTTCGGCACCCTGGTCGGCGTCGACCGCCCGGCCGCCGAGGGCGACTTCGTGGTCCTCGACCTGACGGCGGCGATCGAGGGCGAGGAGATCGACTCGGTCTCCGGTGTCAGCTACCAGGTGGGCTCCGGCAACATGCTCGAGGGTCTCGACGACGCCCTGGTCGGCCTCACGGCCGGCGAGACGGCGACGTTCACGTCGGCTCTCGCCGGCGGCGAGCACGCCGGCGAGGCCGCCCTCATCACGATCACCCCCAGCGCCGTCAAGAGGCGCGACCTGCCCGAGGCGGACGACGACTTCGCCGAGCTGGCCAGTGAGTTCGACACGCTCGAGGAACTGCGTGAGGACCTGCGCGCGCAGGTCGCCGAGACGAAGCACGTCCAGCAGGCCGCTCAGGCGCGCACCGCGCTGATCGACGCGCTTCTCGCGGTCGTCGAGTTCCCGATCCCCGCCGGCGTCGTCGAGGCCGAGATCGACGCGCACCTCGAGAGCGAGGGGCGTCTCGAGGACGACGAGCACCGCGAGGAGGTCCGCGGCGAGGCGACCGAGGCCCTGCGCAACCAGCTCCTCATCGACGCTCTCGGCGAGTCGCTCGGGGTGTCCGTCGGTCAGGACGAGCTGGTCCAGTTCCTGCTCCAGATGTCGCAGCGCTACAACGTCGACCCGAGCACGTTCATCGCGGACGCCGACCGTGCAGGCCAGATCCCGATGTACGTGGCCGAGGTCGCCCGCTCGAAGGCCATCGCCGCCGCACTGCGGAAGGTCTCCGTGGTCGACGCAGCCGGTGCACCCGTGGACCTCAGCGCCGTGATCGGCACGGACGAGGACGACGACGCCACCGGGGACGATGCGCTCGAGGTCGACGTCGAGGTCGACGACGCCGAGGAGTCCCGGGCCTGAGCCTCCGCCGGCGCGGTATGACTCCCGCCCGGACCCGCCGGCCCCCCATCCGCTGAGGTCGAGAGCGCTCGACCTCAGCGGGGTGTGCGGGCGGGGCGAGGGGGGCGAGACCGGCGTCCTCGACGGCCGGCGGGCCTACGATCGGCTTGCGGGGGGACGCGCAGGTGGGACGACCCGGAGGGATGGCCGCGATGCGTGAGGACCGGGCGGGACGGCAGGACGAGCGCCACCACGGGCGGCACGCGGGACCGGCGCCCGAGGAGGACTTCGACCTCGCCGAGGTCCTGCTCGAGGCCGAGGACGCGGTTGCCGAGGAGATCGCCGAGGAGGCGGTCGCCGAGGCCCGGGAGCACGCGGCGGAAGAGGGCTGAGCCAGGGCCGAAGGGAGTTCCCCTGCGGTGCCGTGCGCCATCAGCGAAACGGGGGGTGTCCGGTCGGCCCGACGCCGTCGCCGGCGTTAGGGTCACGGGACAGCGAGTCCGCCGCACGCGACGAGCGGGGCGGCGGAGCGAGCCCGTCACGAGGCCCAGCCAGACCAGGAGCGTTCGCGTGAGTCAGCATCCCGATCCCGTCCTCGCCCAGGGCGACAAGTCGTCCCCGGCCCTGGGCGACCACATCTACAGCCGCCTGCTCCGCGAGCGGATCATCTGGCTCGGCTCCGAGGTGCGCGACGAGAACGCGAACCAGATCTGCGCGCAGCTGCTGCTGCTCGCGGCCGAGGACCCCGAGAAGGACATCTACCTCTACATCAACTCGCCCGGCGGCTCGGTCACGGCCGGCATGGCCATCTACGACACGATGCAGTACGTCAAGCCCGACGTCGCCACCGTCGCCATGGGCATGGCCGCGTCGATGGGACAGTTCCTGCTCTCCTCCGGCGCCAAGGGCAAGCGCTACGCGACCCCGCACGCCCGCGTCATGATGCACCAGCCGTCCGGCGGCATCGGTGGCACCGCCACCGACATCCGCATCCACGCGGAGCTGATCCTGCACATGAAGCGCGTCCTCGCCGAGCTGACCGCCGCCCAGACCGGGAAGACGGTCGAGCAGATCGAGTCCGACGCGGACCGTGACCGCTGGTTCACGGCCCAGGAGGCGCTCGAGTACGGCTTCATCGACCACGTCGTCACCAACGCCACCTCCGTCAGCGGCGGCGGGGGTGCCGGTGGAGGTGTCCCCGGCGTCACCCCCGGCGCGTGAGCAGACCCCGGCCCGCGTCATCGACCCACCCCGCACCGAGGAGCATCCCGTGAGCTTCGACCCCCGCACCGTCGGCACCCGGCTGGCGCCAGGCCTGGCCGCAGGCCACCCGGGCGGCGCCGCTGCATCGCCGTCGTCCCGCTACGTCCTGCCCCAGTTCGAGGAGCGCACGGCCTACGGCTTCAAGCGCCAGGACCCGTACACCAAGCTCTTCGAGGACCGCATCATCTTCCTCGGCGTGCAGGTGGACGACGCCTCGGCCGACGACGTCATGGCCCAGCTGCTCGTCCTGGAGAGCCAGGACCCGGACGGCCTGATCACCCTCTACATCAACTCCCCGGGGGGCTCCTTCACGGCCCTCACGGCGATCTACGACACGATGCAGTACATCAAGCCGCAGATCCAGACGGTCTGCCTGGGGCAGGCCGCGTCGGCGGCCGCCGTGCTCCTCGCGGCCGGCTCTCCGGGGCGGCGGCTCGCCCTCCCGAACGCCCGCGTCCTCATCCACCAGCCGTCCCTCGAGGGCGGGTACGCGCAGGCGTCCGACATCGAGATCCACGCGAACGAGATCCTGCGCATGCGGGAGTGGCTCGAGGCCACCATCGCCGCCCACTCGAAGCGGACGGTGGACCAGGTGCGCTCCGACATCGAGCGGGACAAGATCCTCACGGCCGCCCAGGCGCTCGAGTACGGCCTCGTCGACCAGGTGCTCGCGAGCCGCAAGCCCGCCGTGGTCAAGGCGGTCTGACGTCCTCGCCGGACCCGGTGGGCCTTTGGCGCACTGGGTCCGGCGGAGCGGCTCGCCGCGCCGCAGCACCCGCGGCTCGACACGCGGGCGGCGCGGATGCCGGACGGCGCGACGGTGCGTAGTGTGCAGGGGGTCGGGGGAGACATCAGCATGGCGCGCTCGGCGCCGAAGACGGTGAGGGGACGGTGACTGCGCGTGGCCCGCGTGGGTGAGGGTGCTGATCTGCTGAAGTGCTCGTTCTGCGGGAAGTCCCAGAAGCAGGTCAAGAAGCTCATCGCCGGTCCCGGCGTCTACATCTGCGACGAGTGCATCGACCTGTGCAACGAGATCATCGAGGAGGAGCGGGCCGAGGCCACCGAGCTCGGCCTCGTGGACCTGCCGAAGCCCCGCGAGATCTTCGCGTTCCTCGAGCAGTACATCATCGGCCAGGAGCCCGCGAAGCGGTCCCTGGCCGTCGCCGTCTACAACCACTACAAGCGTGTGCAGGCGGGTGAGGCGAGCGGCCCCGACGGGTCCTCCGTGGAGATCGCGAAGTCGAACATCCTCCTCATCGGGCCCACCGGCTGCGGCAAGACGTACCTCGCGCAGACTCTCGCCAAGATGCTCAACGTGCCGTTCGCCATCGCTGACGCGACCGCCCTGACCGAGGCGGGCTACGTGGGTGAGGACGTCGAGAACATCCTCCTCAAGCTGATCCAGGCGGCGGACTTCGACGTCAAGAAGGCCGAGACGGGGATCATCTACATCGACGAGATCGACAAGATCGCCCGCAAGGCCGAGAACCCGTCGATCACCCGTGACGTCTCCGGCGAGGGCGTGCAGCAGGCCCTCCTGAAGATCCTCGAGGGCACCCAGGCCTCCGTGCCGCCCCAGGGCGGGCGCAAGCACCCGCACCAGGAGTTCATCCAGATCGACACCACGAACGTGCTGTTCATCGTCGCCGGCGCCTTCGCCGGTCTCGAGGACATCATCGCCTCTCGCTCCGGGCGCCGTGGCATCGGCTTCGGGGCCCCGCTGCACAGCGCCGACGACGTCGACGTCATCGGCGAGGTCATGCCCGAGGACCTCCTGAAGTTCGGGCTCATCCCCGAGTTCATCGGTCGGCTGCCCGTCATCACGACGGTGGCGCCCCTCGACCGGGCCGCGCTCACCCGCATCCTCACCGAGCCGCGCAACGCCCTCATCAAGCAGTACCAGAAGATGTTCGAGATCGACGGCGTGGACCTGGAGTTCACCCAGGACGCGGTGGTCGCCGTGGCGGACCAGGCGGTCCTGCGCGGCACCGGTGCGCGCGGCCTGCGGGCCATCATGGAGGAGGTCCTCCAGCCGGTCATGTTCGACGTCCCGAGCCGCGACGACGTCGCCCGGGTCGTCGTGACCCGCGAGGTGGTCCTGGAGAACGTGAACCCCACGCTGGTTCCTCGGGACATCCCGACCATCACGCGCGGCGAGAAGAGCGCCTGAGGCGCCCCGCGGCGTCGCTGCGCGACCTGCTGGCGGAACGACGACGGCGCCCGTCCCCAGCAAGGGGACGGGCGCCGTCGTCGTCGAGGAGCCTCAGCCCTGAGCCGACAGGGACCCCGCGATCTTCTCGTGGTGGTGGATCACCTCGGTGACGATGAACGCCAGGAACTTCTCGGCGAAGACGGGGTCCAGGCCGGCGTCGCTCGCCAGCGCCCGCAGCCGTTGCACCTGAGCCGCCTCGCGCGCGGGGTCCGACGGCGGCAGCCCCGCCGAGGCCTTGAGCCAGCCCACGCGCTGGGTGCACTTGAACCGTTCCGCGAGCAGGTGGACGAGCGCGGCGTCGATGTTGTCGATGCTGCCGCGCAGGTCCGCGAGCTCGGGCGGTACGGGCCGGTCGGGCTCGGTCGTCATGCGCTGATCCTCGAGAGGGGAGTGGCCGGTCCGGTACTCAGCTCGCGGCCGCACGGCGCAGGGCCGCGGAGGCATAGAGCTCGTCGATCACGTCGGCGAAGTCGGTGAGCACCTGGGACCGCTTCACCTTCAGCGACGGGGTCAGGTAGCCGTTCTCCTCCGTCAGGTCGATGTCGAGAACCGTGAACTCGCGGATGGACTCGGCGCGCGAGACCGCCTCGTTGGCCCGGTGGACCGCCCGGCGGAGCGCGGCGAGCACGGTCGGGTCCTTGCCCGCCTCGGACACGCTCATGGCCGGCAGGCCGTGGTTGGAGAGCCAGCCGGGGAGCATCTGCGGATCGAGCGTGACGAGGGCGCCGATGAAGGGCCGGTTGTCACCGACGACGACGCACTGGCTGACGATCGGGTGACCACGCAGGCGGTCCTCGAGGAGCGCGGGCGCCACGTTCTTGCCACCGGCCGTGACGATGATCTCCTTGGCGCGGCCGGTGATCGTGAGGAAGCCGTCGGCGTCGAGCGTGCCGATGTCACCCGTGCGGAACCACCCGTCGACAAAGGCCTCGGCCGTGGCCTCGGGGTTGTTGTGGTAGCCGCGGAAGACGTGGTCGCCGCGCACGAGGATCTCGCCGTCGTCGGCGATGCGCAGGTCCGCGCCGGGGAATGCCGGACCGACCGTGCCGATCTTGATGTGGCCGGGCCGGTTGACGGCCGTGGGGGCCGTGGTCTCCGTGAGGCCGTAGCCCTCGAGCACCTGGAGGCCGACGCCGCGGTAGAAGTGGCCCAGCCGCTCGCCGAGCGGGGCGCCGCCGGAGACCGCGTAGGTGACCTGGCCGCCGAGCGCTGCGCGCAGCTTGTGGAGGACGACCTTGTCGGCGAGTGAGTACTGGAGCTTCATGAACAGCGACGGCCCGCCCTGGTCGAGGGACCGGGACCAGGCGATCGAGATCTTGGCGGCCCTCCGGAAGACCTTCAGCTTGGTCCCGTGGCCCGCCTTCTGCTCGGCGGAGTTGTAGACGCGCTCGAACACGCGGGGGACGGCGAGGAGGAAGGTGGGCCGGAACGTCTTGAGGTCCTCGAGCAGGTCGGCCGGGTTGGGTGTGTGGCCGACGACGGCGCCCGAAGGGATCACGAGCACCTCGATGAACCGCGCGAAGACGTGGGCGAGCGGCATGAAGAGCAGGGTGCGCGCACCGGGCACCGAACAGACCTCGCCGAGGCCGTCGGCGCCGTTCAGCGCGAGGGTGACGAAGTTGCGGTGGGTCAGCTCCACACCCTTGGGGCGGCCCGTGGTGCCCGAGGTGTAGATGAGCGTGGCGGTGTCGTCCAGCGTGGGGAGCGACTGGCGCCGCGCCAGCTCGGCGTCGTCGACGCCGGCACCCTCGGCGGTCAGGGTGGCCAGGGCGCCGTCGTCGATCTGCAGGGTTCCCCGCAGGGCGAGGCCCTCGGTGGGGACGGCCGCGACGCGCTCGGCGTGCTCGGGCGTCTCGACGACGGCGAGGCGCACCTCGGCGTCGCTGAGGATCCACTGGATCTGCTCGACGGAGGAGGTCTCGTAGATCGGCACCGGGACCGCGGCGGCCGCCCAGATGGCGAAGTCGAGGACGGTCCACTCGTACCGGGTGTGGGCCATGATCGCGACGCGCTCGCCCGGGGCGATCCCGCGGGCGATGAGGCCCTTGGCGACCCCGGCGACCTCCGCCGCGAACTCCTTCGCGGTGACGGGGTGCCAGGCGCCGTCGATCTTGCGCTCGTACATCACGTGCCGGTCGACGCGCTCGATGCGGTCCGCGAGCAGCGTGTTGATGCTTGCGTCCTCGCTCACCTGGGCGAGGTTCGGCGAACTGGCTTCCCGCAACGGGGACTGCGTGGTGTCCACCGTCAGACCCTAGCCGCTCGGGGCAGATCCGCTCAGGGGAGACCACGATCCGGCCGCGCGCTGAGGCCCGGGGTCAGCGCGCGGCGTCGGCCTCGTGGTGGTGCGTCGGGTCGAGCACGCGACGCAGGAACGTCCGGGTGCGTTCGTGCTGCGGGGCCGCGATGACCTGGTTCGGCGGACCGTCCTCGACCACGACTCCGCCGTCCATGAACACCACGCGGTCACCGACCTCGCGTGCGAAGGCCATCTCGTGCGTGACCACGAGCATGGTCATGCCCTCCTCGGCGAGGTCGCGCATGACGGCGAGCACGTCCCCGACCAGCTCGGGGTCGAGGGCCGACGTCGGCTCGTCGAACAGCATGAGCTGCGGGTCCATCGACAGGGCCCGGGCGATCGCGACGCGCTGCTGCTGGCCGCCCGAGAGCTGGGTGGGGTGGGAGTCCGCGCGGTCCGCGAGGCCGACGTGCGCGAGGTTCTTCCGGGCGATCTCCTCCGCCTCGGACTGCGAGCGCTTCAGGACCTTGACCTGGGCGAGCGTGCAGTTCTGCAGGACCGTCCGGTGGGGGAAGAGGTTGAAGGACTGGAAGACCATGCCCACGCGGGCGCGGACCGGGTCGATGTCGACGTCCGGATCGGTGATCTCGGTGCCCAGCAGGCGGATCGTGCCCGCCGTCGGCTGCTCGAGGAGATTGACGCACCGCAGGAGCGTCGACTTGCCCGAGCCCGACGGGCCGATGATGCACGTGACCTCGCGACGGCGCACCGTCAGGTCGATCCCCCGCAGCACGTGGTTCGACCCGAACGACTTGTGCAGGCCCTTGATCTCGACGACGACCTGGGCGTCGGTGGCTGCGTCCATCAGTGCACCTTGCTCCCGGTCCGACGTTCGAGGTAGCGCGTCAGCGCGGAGAGCGGAATCGTGATCATCAGGTACACGAGCCCGATGACGACGAACGCGGTGAGGCCGCCCACGGCGCTCTGGTTCAGGGTCTCGCGGCCGAGCTTCGTGAGCTCGTACTGGCCCGAGGTCAGGCCGATCGCGTACACGAGCGAGGTGTCCTTGGTCAGCAGGACGATCTCGTTCGTCATCGGCGGCAGGACGAGCCGGAACGCCTGGGGGACGACGACGTGGCGCAGGGTCTGACCGTGGCTCATCCCGAGGGATCGAGCGGCCTCGACCTGCCCCTTGGGCACTGCCTGGAGCCCTGCGCGCAGGGTCTCGGCGAGGTAGGCGGCCGAGACGACGCCGAGCGCCAGCGCGATCTGCACGACGATCGAGTCGAAGCGCACCTGGAACGCGACGGGGATCACGTAGGCGAACGCCAGGACCACGAGCAGGGCGGGCACCCCGCGGAAGAACTCGATGTAGACGGTGGCGAGCCCCCGGTAGACCTTGATCGAGGACATCTTCATCAACGCGAGGAGCAGGCCGAGCGAGAAGGCGACGACGAACGCCGCCAGCGTGTAGGTGATGGTGTTGAGGGCGGCGCGGAACAGGTACGGCGCCATCTCGCGTGCGGCGTCGAGGTTGAGCACCTGCTCGCGGATGTTCTCCCAGTCGGTGCTGATCGCGATCGCGGCCACGATCGCGATCAGCACCCCGTACTGGATCCGGCGGGAGATCATGGCCCGCTTGCGCGGGCTCATCTTCCGGCGCGCCGGGACCTCGACCGCCCCGGCCTCGACTGCTCCCGCCCGGCTCGTCATCGTCAGCTCGTCGCCGGTGAGATCCACGTGGCGTAGATCTCGTCGTACGTGCCGTCCGTGGCGATGCGTTCGAGCGTGGCGTTGACGGCGTCGAGGAGCGCGGTGTTCCCGGTCTTCACGCCCAGGCCGTACTGCTCACCCGTGACGAACTCGGTGCCGATCACGAAGTCGTCGTCCACGTACGGCCCCAGGACGGCGATGTCGTTGACGATCGCCTCCACCTGGCTGTTCTTGAGGGCCTGGATCTGCAGGCCGAGGTCCTCGAACTGCACGGTGGTCAGGCCGTTGTCGGCGGCGAAGGTCTCACCGGTGGTGGCCTGCTGCACGCCGACCGTGACGCCTGCGAGCGCCTCGAGGCTGTCGAGGCCGGAGCCGGCGGGGACGAGGAGGCCCTGGTTGGCGTCGAAGTACGGGTCGGAGAAGTCGAGCTTGCCCGCACGCTCCTCGGTGATGGTGATGCCCGAGGCGACGAGGTCGCACGTCCCGGCGTTCAGCGCGGCGCCGGACTGGATGCCGTCGAAGCCGGTCTCGACCAGGGCGAGCTCGACGCCCAGGTCAGCCGCCACCTCGGCGACGATGTCGATGTCGAGGCCGACGATCTCGCCGCCCTCCTTGAACTCGAACGGCTCGTACGGCGGGTTGGTGCAGACCGTCAACTTGCCTTCCGCGATGAGCGGCACGCCGCTCTCGGACGTCGAGCCACTTGCGGCGGTCGAGCTACAGCCGGCGAGGGCGATCGTGGCGCCGACGGCGGCGGCCAGGGCGAGTCGGGTTCGGGTGGCCGAGCGCATGAGGGGTCCTCCGGGGCGAGCGACGAGTCGGTACTGCCAGGCGGGGTGACGTTACCCGCGGTTTGTTACCGCGAATCGTCCCGAGGTCCCTGGTGTGACGTACGCCACACCCAGCCCAACGCCGAACGCGGGGTTATGGGTCGAATCGGCGCCGATTCGACCCATAACCCCGCGTTCGGCGTTGGGCGGGCGGTGAGTTGGCGGGCGGGTTCAGGGGACGCGGGTGGTCGGTCGGTTCAGGCCGACGGCGCGAGCTCGGCCGCGCGGATCTCGGGTGCCTCGACGTCGGCCGCCGTGAGCACGAGGTCCCGCACCCGGCCCGCGGCGCACAGGTCGCCGAACGCCGCGCGCACGCGGTCCACGGACGCCGCCGGCAGGGCCAGCTCGGCGTGCACCAGCTCCGTGCGCTGGGACACCTTGGCCTGCGACTTCACCTTGCGCAGCGCGGCGAGCGCCTCGCCGGCGAGGTGGATGAGCTCGACGTCGGCGTCGTCGCCCGCCGCCGCCCGCAGGCCTTCCGAGGTCGGCCACGCCGCCCGGTGGATCGAGCCGGTCCGCCACCACGACCAGACCTCCTCCGTGGCGAAGGGCACGACCGGCGCGAAGAGCCGGAGGAGCACGTCGAGGGCGATCGCCAGGGCGGCACGGGCCGAGGCGACCTCCGGGGTCACGGGGGCCGCGCCGTCGTCGGCCGCCTCGCTTGAGGCGCCGGCGCCGTAGGCGCGGTCCTTGACCAGCTCGAGGTAGTCGTCGCAGAAGGTCCAGAAGAAGGTCTCGGTGACCTCGAGGGCGCGCGTGTGGTCGTAGGCCTCGAAGGCGGCGGTCGCGGTGTCCACCACGTCGGCCAGGGCGGCGAGCACCGCCCGGTCGAGCGGCTCGGTGACCGCGGCGGCGTCGAGCGAGACCGGCTCGTCCCCGGCGAAGGAGAGGGCGAACTTGCTCGCGTTGAGGATCTTGATCGCCAAGCGGCGGCCGATCTTCATCTGCCCGACCTCGAACGCGGCGTCCGTGCCCAGGCGCGCCGACGCGGCCCAGTAGCGGACGGCGTCGGAGCCGTGCTCGGTGAGCAGGCCCATCGGCGTGACCACGTTGCCCTTGGACTTGCTCATCTTCTTGCGGTCCGGGTCGAGGATCCAGCCCGAGATCGCGGCGTGCGCCCAAGGGAGCGAGGAGTGCTCGAGGTGCGAGCGCACCACCGTGGAGAACAGCCAGGTGCGGATGATGTCCTGGCCCTGCGGGCGCAGGTCCATGGGGAAGACGCGCCCGTACAGGTCCGGGTCGGCAAGCCAGCCGCCCGCGATCTGGGGGGTGAGGGACGACGTCGCCCACGTGTCCATGACGTCGACCTCGCCGACGAACCCGCCCGGCACGCCGCGCCGGTCCTCGGTGTACCCGGGCGCGGCCTGGGAGGACGGGTCCACGGGGAGCGAGGCCTCGTCGGCGACGATCGGGGAGTCGAAGTCGGGCTCGCCGTCGGCGTCGAGCGGGTACCAGACCGGGATGGGCACGCCGAAGAAGCGCTGGCGGGAGATGAGCCAGTCGCCGTTCAGCCCGCCGACCCAGTTGTGGTAACGAACCCGCATGAAGTCCGGGTGGAACGCGAGTTCGTCGCCGCGGGCGAGGAGCTCGGCCCGCAGGTCCCGCCCCTGCGTGGGGCGCCCGCCGTTGCGGATGTACCACTGGCGGGAGGTGACGATCTCCAGGGGCTTGTCGCCCTTCTCGAAGAAGTTCGTCTTGCGCATCGTGGCGCTGGGCTCCCCGTCGAGGTCGCCCGAGGCGCGCAGGGCGTCGACGACGACGGCGCGGGCCGAGTACGTCGTCCTCCCCGCCACGCCCGCGTACAGCCCGACGCCCGTGGCCGTGGTGATCCAGTCGGGCGTCTCGCGCAGGAGGCGGCCGTCCCGGCTGATCACCGAGCGGGTGGGGAGCTGCAGCTCGCGCCACCACTGGACGTCGGTGAGGTCGCCGAAGGTGCAGCACATCGCGATGCCCGCGCCCTTGTCGGGCTCGGCGGCGGGGTGGGCGAGGACCGGGACCTCGACCTCGAACAGCGGCGTGCGGACCGTGGTGCCGAAGAGGTGCTGGTAGCGCTCGTCGTCGGGGTGGGCGATGAGGGCCACGCACGCGGGCAGGAGCTCGGGGCGGGTGGTCTCGATGTAGATCGGGGCGGCGGACTCGGCCGGCGTGCCCTCCTCGCCCACGGCGTCCGGCCCGCCGTGCACGGGGTGGAACGCGACGCGGTGGTAGTGACCCGGGTAGTCGCGCGCCTCGAGCTCGGCCTGCGCGACCGCCGTCTGGAACGTGACGTCCCACAAGCCCGGCGCCTCGGCCTGGTACGCCTCACCGCGGGCCAGGTTGCGCAGGAACGCGGTCTGGGCGACGGCCTGGGCGCGGCCGTCGATGGTCTGGTAATGGTGCGACCAGTCGACGCTCAGGCCCAGGTGGCGCCAGAGGGCCTCGAACTGCTTCTCGTCCTCCGCCGTCAGGCGTTCGCACAGCTCGACGAAGTTGCGCCGGGAGACCGGCACCTGGTCCGCCGCACGGACGCTCTGGCCGCCCTCGCCCGAGTGCGGCGGCTCGAAATGGGGGACGTAGGGGAGGGTGGGGTCGCAGCGCACGCCGTAGTAGTTCTGCACGCGGCGCTCGGTGGGCAGGCCGTTGTCGTCCCAGCCCATGGGGTAGAAGACGTGCTTGCCGCGCATGCGCCGGTAGCGGGCCACGAGGTCGGTGTGCGTGTAGGAGAAGACATGGCCGACGTGCAGCGAACCCGAGACCGTCGGCGGCGGGGTGTCGATCGAGTAGACCTCCGAACGCTCCGCCGTGCGGTCGAAGGCGTACGTGCCGGCGTCCAGCCATGCGGCGTCCCAGCGGTCCTCGAGCCCGTCGAGCGATACCTTCGCCGGCGCCTGGACGCGGGGGAGCAGGGCTCCGGGGGTCGCGGGGGTCGCGGGGCGTGCGGCGGCTGGGTCGGGTGTGCTGGTCATGGTCCGGAATCATCCCAGATGCCACGTGGGCCCTGTGTCGTAGGTCACGCAGGCCCGCGAGTCGGCCCGCTCCTCGGGCACCGGCGGCGAGTTCGGCCCTCCGGGGCGTGTGGGTGGCCGAGGACGCCCCGGAACGCAGAATTCATCACGACGGTGCGGGACCTCCGACGGCGTCCGCACCGGGCCGGCGGTCGTAGGGTCGACTGCGCCGGGACCGAAGGGAGGAGCGCCGTGGCCACGCCGAACCCCAGCCGCGGCGCGGGGGTCCTCGCGGGGCTCGTGGCAGCCGCGGCCTTCGCGACGAGCGGTCCGTTCGTCAAGCCGCTCTTCGAGGCGGGGTGGACCCCCGGCGCGGCGGTGATCGCGCGCATCGGTGTCGCGCTCCTCCTGCTTGCCGGCCCGGCGCTCTACGCGATCCGGGGGCGCACTCGGGTCCTCCTGGACGAGTGGCGCCTGGTCGTCGCCTTCGGCGCCCTGGGGGTCGCGGGCTGCCAGGCGTTCTACTTCGCGGCGGTCGAGCGGCTGCCGATCGCCGTCGCCCTTCTCGTCGAGTACACCTCCCCGGTGCTCCTGGTTGCGCTGGCCTGGCTGCGGACCCGGCGGGCGCCGTCGTCGGCGGTCCTTGCGGGGGCGGCGCTCGCGATGCTCGGCCTGGTGCTGGTGCTCGACGTCGCGGGTGCCGGAGCGCCCGACGGCCTGGGCCTGGCCTTCGCCTCAGGTGCCGCCGTGTGCGGGGCCGCATACTTCCTGCTGTCCGCCCGGCCGTCGGCGGTGCCGTCGATCGCGCTGGCCGGGGTCGGCATGGCCGTCGCGCTCGCGGCGCTGGTGGCTCTCGCCGCGGTCGGTCTCCTGCCGGTCGAGGCTCCGCGGGTGGACGTCGAGGTGCTCGGTTCAGCCGCGCCGTGGTGGATTCCGGTGCTGGCGGTGGCGACCGTGGCGACCGCGATCGCCTACGGGATCGGCGTGCTTGCGGTGAGCTGGATGGGCTCGCGCGTCGCATCGTTCGTGTCGCTCGCCGAGGTGTTGTTCGCCGTCGTCCTCGCCTGGCTCCTGCTGGGGGAGGTGCCGGCGCCGGTCCAGGTCGCGGGGGCGGTGCTCGTCGTCGTCGGCGTGGTCCTCGTGCGGCGCGGTGAGGGGGCGCCGGTGGCCGCCGACGCCGACTGCGAGCCGGCGCGTGCGCCGCTGCCGGTGACGACGGGACGGTAAGGGAGGGGGCGGCGCGGGCCGGCGTTGTACGTTGCCGGGGACGCGCACGGCACCAGCGAGGAGGAGCCCTCATGAGCCTGTCCATCGGCTACGCCGCGATGCTCGAGCAGTTCCACCCGCGCGAGGCGGTCGAGCTCGCGGTGCACGCGGAGAGCCACGGCTTCTCCGGCGTCATGGCGGCCGACCACTTCCAGCCGTGGGTGCCGCAGCAGGGGCAGAGCGCGTTCGTGTGGAACGTGCTCGCCGCGATCGGGGAGCGCACCGCGCGGCGACCTCGGCCCGGGCGTCACGGCGCCGACCTTCCGCTGGCACCCGGCGATGGTGGCGCAGGCCTCGGCCACGCTCGCCGCGATGTACCCGGGCCGGCACTGGCTGGGCCTGGGCTCGCGGCGAGGCGCTGAACGAGCACATCGTCGGCCGGCTACTGGCCGGAGGCGCCCGAGCGCATCAACCGGATGTTCGAGGCGATCGAGATCATCACGAAGCTGTTCGCGGGCTCGCTCGCCGGCAAGGACGTCAAGCACGCGGGGCAGTTCTACAAGCTCGAGTCCACGCGGCTGTGGACCATGCCCGAGGCCGCGCCGGAGATCCTCGTCGCCACCGCCGGCCCGGTCACCGCCAAGCGCGCCGGGCGGCACGCCGACGGGCTGATCACCGTGGGCGCCCCGCTGGAGAAGATCGCGGGGCTCTTCGAGCGGTTCGACGACGGCGCCCGCGAGGCCGGCAAGGACCCGTCCACCATGCCGAAGGTGCTCCAGCTGCACCTGTCCTGGGCGCCGACCGACGAGGAGGCCCTCGCCAACGCGATGACCGAGTGGCCGAACGGCGGCATGAAGTTCCCCAAGGCGCGACATCCGCTCGCCGTTCGACTTCGAGCAGATCGCCAAGCTCGTGCGCCCCGAGGACTTCGAGGGCCGGATGGTCATCTCCGCCGACCCCGACCTGCACCGCGCCGAGATCCAGCGGTACGTCGACCTCGGGTTCGACCGGATCTACCTGCACAACGTGGGCCGCAACCAGCGCGAGTGGATCGACGTCTTCGGCCGCGGACGTGCTGCCGAGGCTCGCGCGATGACCCGGCCCTCGCCAGATTGCGAACATCCGGGCGGTTCGCGAACGTCGGGAGTTCGCGATCTGCCCGGATGTTCGCGATCTGCCGGTAGGGCGGCGGTGAGCCGGCGGGGTGGGGCGACGGGGAGCCGGCGGGGAGCCGACGGGGTGGGGCGGCGGTGAGCGGCGCCGTCGTCGTCCTTGCCCCGGACGGGATCGGCGAGATCGCGCCCGGGTGTGGCCTCGAGGCCCTCGCGGACGCGCTCGCGACCGCCGTCGGCGCCCTGGCCTGGCCCGACGGCGCGAGGGGGCCGGCGGACGGGGACATCCTCGTGATCGCGAGCAAGGCGGTCTCCAAGGCCGAGGGGCGCCTGGTCGCAGCGGCTGACCGGGAGCAGGCCATCACGGAGCAGACCGTGCGCGTGGTGGCCACGCGCGAGCACGCCCGGGGGGCGACGCGGATCGTCGAGAACCCCCAGGGCCTGGTCATGGCGGCCGCCGGCGTGGACGCGTCGAACACCCCGCGCGGCACCGTGCTGCTCCTCCCCGAGGACCCCGACGCCTCAGCCCGCGCCCTGCGCGACCTGCTCGGGGCGCGGTTCGGCGTGCGGCTCGCGGTGGTCCTCACCGATACCGTGGGCAGGCCGTGGCGACAGGGGGTCGCGGACATCGCGATCGGCGTCGCCGGCCTGCGGCCGCTCGAGGACCTGCGCGGCGGGCGCGACAGCCATGGAAACGTCCTGGAGATGACGGTCCGCGCGCTCGCCGACGAGGTGGCCGCGGCCGCGGACCTGGTCAAGGGGAAGGTCGAGGGCCGGCCGGTCGCCGTCGTCCGCGGTCTCGCTCACCTCCAGACGGACGACGACGGCGCGGGTGCGGCGATCCTCAACCGCACCGGGGCGGACGACATGTTCTCCCTCGGTACCGCCGAGGCGCGGGCGCTCGGGTTCGACGAGGGCTACCGGGAGGGCCTGCGTGCGGGCCGGACCACGGACGCGCTCAGGCCTTGAGCTCCTTGACCTCGTCCGCGGCCTCGAGCTGCTGGATCCGTTCGGACACCCGCGTCACCAGGAGGACGAGCGCGAACCCGGCGGCGGCGAGGACCACCGAGATCGCGACCTGGGAGTCGGGGGCGCCCAGCGCGACGCTGTCCACGCCGTCGGGCCACGGCCACAGGATGCGGATCGACCCGATCAGGAGGCCGACGAGCGCCGCGACCACGGTGTCGTAATGCTTCTCGAGGGCCCAGTGGAGCACCTGGGAGAAGAGCGCGAGGCCGAGGAGCGCGCCGACGGCGAAGATGGCCACCGGCAGCAGGTCGAGATCGGCCACGGCCGCCAGCAGCGGGCCGTACATGCCGAGCATGACGAGGATGAACGAGCCCGAGATGCCGGGCAGGATCATCGCGCAGATCGCGACCGCCCCGGAGAGGAAGAAGGCCCACAGCGGCGGCGCGGCCTGCTGATCGGCGACCTCTCCGCCGTCGGAGCCGAGCCCGAGCAGCACGAAGAAGAGTGCCCCCACCCCCAGCGCGATGATCACGTGACGGAGGTCCCGGGCCGTGAGGAGCCGCCATGCGACCACCACGGAGCCGCCGACCAGCCCGAGGAACAGCGCCGCCATCGGCACGGGCGAGGTGGCCAGGGCGGTCTCGAGCAGGTGCGCCAGGGCGAAGACCGCGAGGAGGATCCCGGCGAGCAGGGGGAGCAGGAAGGACCACTCGACCGTGCCGAGCCGGCGTCGGAAGCCCCGCACGTCGCCCTTGACGAGCGCGCCGAGGGCGCTGCTGCCCGCGCGGATCGCCCGCACGAGGCGCGGGTAGATGTTGAGGACGAGGGCGATCGTCCCGCCCGAGACCCCCGGGACGATGTCCGCCGCCCCCATGAGGAAGCCCCGGGGGACGTTCCAGAACCAGCCTGATCTCATCGGGGCATGGTAGGTGCGGGCGAGCGGGCAGGGTCGAGGCCGCTCAGGATGAACACGCGGCGGCCGCCCGCCTCCGCGACCTCCGCGTGCACGCCGAAGACCTCGGCGATCCGTCCGGGTGTCAGGACGTCGGAGGGCGGCCCGGCCGCCCGCACCCGCCCCGCAGCCAGCAGCACGACGTGGTCGCACCAGGCAAGGACGTGGTTGAGATCGTGCATCGCCACGAGCACGGTGACGCCGTCGGCCGCCAGGCCACGAACCAGCGCGAGCATCGCGAGCTGCGCCGCGACGTCGAGGTGATTCGTCGGCTCGTCCAGCAGGAGCAGCCGTGGTTCCTGCGCCAGCGCGGCGGCCAGGTGCACCCGCTGGCGCTCACCGCCGGACAGCGTCCCGAAGTCGCGGCGCTCGAGGTGCTGCGCTCCCACCCGGGAGAGGGCCGCCCGGGCGCGGGCGACGTCGTCCGCGGAGTCTCCGCCCCAGCGGGAACGGTGCGGCGTCCGACCGAGCAGCACGACGTCGAGCACGTCGAGCGCGACCTCCGGATCGCTCTCCTGCGCCACCAGGGCGAGCCGGCGGGCGCGGTCGCGCCGGGTCAGCGTGCCGAGGTCGGTCCCGGAGAGGAGCGCCGCGCCGTCGTCGGGCGGCAGCACGCCCGCGACGAGGCGCAGGAGCGTGGTCTTGCCCGAGCCGTTCGGCCCCAGGACGCCGGTGACGGCGCCTGCGGGGGCGGTGCAGTCCACGCCGTCGACGATCAGGCGACCGCCGGCGCGGTACGTCATCCGGGCGGCGTGCAGCGATCCGGTGATCCCGGTCATGCCCTCACCGCGGAGCATGCCCTCGCCCCTGGTCATGCCCTCACCCCCGGTCATGCCCTCACCCGCCGGCGCCAGAGAAGGAGTGCGAACACGGGCGCGCCCAGCCCGGCGGTGAGGATGCCCACGGGGAGTTCCCGGGGCTCGAACACGGTTCGCGCGATGGTGTCGGCCCAGAGGAGGAACACGGCGCCGCCCAGAGCCGCGACGCCCAGCACACGATGGTGCCGAGCGCCGACCACCAGCCGGACCGCGTGGGGCACGATCAGCCCGACGAACCCGATCGCCCCGCTCACGCTCACCAGGGCCCCGGTGAGCAGCGCCACCAGCACGAACATCGTCCAGCGGGTGCGCGCCACGTCCACCCCGAGGGCACCCGCCGCCTCGTCCCCGAAAGCGAAGGCGTCGAGGGTGCGAGCGGCCGCGAGCAGCACAGGCCCCGCGATCAGGAACGCGACACCCGCGATCGCCACCGTGGTCCATGTGGACCCGGCGAGCGAGCCCATGAGCCAGCTGAGAATCTCCCGGTAGGAGTCGCCTGTGGCGGACCAGAAGATGACGAACGAGGTGACGGCGGCGCACCCCTGGGCGACGGCGAGACCGGCCAGCACGGTGCGCGTGGGCGTGAGGTGGCCCGACGCCCCGGCCAGCAGCAGCGTCCCGGTCAGCGCGAGCATCGCCCCGGCGAACGCCGCCACGGGCAGGAGCAGGTTGACCCCGAGCAGGAGGACGACGACGGCGCCCAGGCTCGCCCCTGAGGAGACGCCCAGCAGGTAGGGGTCTGCCAGCGGGTTGCGGGTGAGCCCTTGCATGACGGCGCCGCACAGGGCGAGGCCCGCGCCGACGAGGGCCGCCGTCAGCGCCCGCGGCGCCCGGCTCTGCCAGACGATCGCGTCCCGCAGCTCGGTCAGGGGGTCCTCCCCGAGGCCCAGGTGGTGGAGCAGTGAGCCGAGCACGTCGGCCGGGGCGATGTCCGCCGGGCCGATGGCGACCGCCGCCACCAGGGAGAGGACCAGAATCGCGCCGAGACCCAGGAGCCACCAGGCCGTCCGTCCGCCGCGGGGACGGCGGGTCACTCGGACGTCGTCCAGGGACGATGCCGGGCGTCGTCGTCCATGGTCGGCGGGCCGCCTGTCCCTGGCGGTGAGCTCCGGTGTCCGGCTCGGCACCACGTGCGCCCCCGTCAGCCGGCCGGTAGGGCGGCGAGTTGCTCGACGACGCTCGCGACGGCGTCGACGTTCCGCACGCCCGCCTCGCTCGCGGGGAAGGGGACGACGACGTAGCGCTGGTTCTGGACGGCCGGCAGGGCCGCCGTCGTCGGGTTGGCGGCCAGGACCTCCTTCTTGTGCTCCGCGGTGTTCCAGGCCGAGTCCACGAGAACGATCACGTCGGGGTTGCGGTCCGCGACCGCCTCCCAGGACAGCGAGGTCCACGTGTCGTGGACATCGGCGGCGATGTTCGTCAGGCCCGCGGACTCCATGATCATCTGCGGGGCGCCGATCCCCGCGCCGACGTAGGGGGTCTCGGATCCGGAGGAGTACCAGAGGGCCGTCAGGCCCTGTGTCGACGGCTCGATCGCCGCCAGTGCCGCCGCCTGCTCGGCGACCAGCGCGGCCGCGGCCGCGGGGGCCCCGAGAACCTGCCCCGCCTCGCTGATCTCGGCGAAGACGTCGTCGAAGGTGAGCGGATCGGGCTGGTAGGCGGGGTCCTTGCAGGCCGCGGGGGAGACGTAGGTGGCGATGCCCAGGTTCTGCAGCGTCTCGCGCTCGCCCGCCGCGTCCGCCGAGAAGTTCGACTCCCACCCCGCGTAGACGAGGTCCGGTTCCGCCTCGAGAACCACCTCCGACGACGGTGCCCGGTCGGCGAGGACGGGGGCGCCGGCACCCGGGGCGTCGGCCAGGCCCTCGGGCAGAGGGCCGTCCGGGAAGGCCGTGCCGACCAGGTGCTCGCCCAGCCCGAGGGCAAGGACCATCTCGGTGGTCGAGGACTTGATCGTGACGATCCGCTCGGGGGCCGCCTCGAGGGTCACCTCGGTGCCGCAGTTGTCCACGGTGACGGGGTAGGCCGCGGTCGCCGCCGGGGACGACGACGCAGGTGAGGTGCCGTTGCCGGCGGCGGCGCCGTCGTCGGCGGTGCCCGCGGCGCAGCCGGCGAGGCCGACGGCGACGGCGACGGCCAGGGTGGCGCGGGCCAGGGTGGCGCGGGCCAGGGTGGCGCGGGCAGGGGTGACGCGGGCGAGCGGCACGCGGCCAGGTGCGACAGCGACGCGGACGGAGTGGGGGTGACGCGGGCGCACGGCGGGCTCCAGAGGGAGGGACGGCCAGGGACGTGCGGCACATCCGCCGCCGGACGAACCGGCCAGGTCGGGCCGGACGGCGCAGGGTCAAGGTCGGGCCCGCGGTCCGGCACGCACTCTACGCCGCGCCCCGCACCGGATCCTCCGCACCACCCGCGCCACGGCCCGTCCCACCCCACCTTCTCGCTGAACACGTGGTCGCTCGTCTCATTCAGCCGAGACGGACGACCAACCACGTGTTCGACCGGGGGGAGGGGGCAGATCGGGAGTGGTTTCATCGACCCATGGCGAGACGGGCGGTTGTGACGGGGGCGTCGTCGGGCATCGGGGCCGCGACGGTGCGGCGGCTGCGCGCCGAGGGCTGGGAGGTGCTCGGCGTGGCGCGGCGGGAGGCGCGGCTGGCCGCGCTCGCGGCCGAGACCGGGGCGGAGGTGCTGGTCGCGGACCTGACCCAGGCCGACGACGTCGCCCGCCTGGCCGCCCACGTCGCGGCCACCGGGGGTGTGCGCAGCATCGTCAACGTGGCGGGCGGCGCGATCGGGGTGGACCGGGTGGAGCACGGGTCGCCGGACATCTGGGCGCGGATGTTCGAGATCAACGTGCTGGCGACGCTGCGCGTCACGCAGGCGCTCCTGCCGGCGCTGCGGGCCGGGGGAGGGGGCGACGTCGTCGTCCTCACCTCGACCGCCGGGCACGACACCTACGCGGGCGGCGGGGGCTACGTGGCGGCGAAGCACGCCCAGCGGACCATCGCGACCACTTTGCGGCTGGAGCTCGTGGGGGAGCCGATCCGGGTGATCGAGATCGCGCCTGGCATGGTGCACACCGCGGAGTTCTCGGTCAACCGTCTGCACGGGGACCACGCGGCCGCGGCGTCCGTGTACGCGGGCGTGGACGAGCCCCTGGTGGCCGACGACGTCGCGGACGCGATCGTGTGGGCGTTGACCCGGCCCGACCACGTCAACGTCGACTCGATGATCCTGCGGCCGCGGGCGCAGGCGTCGAACACGGTGATCGCGCGCGCGAGGTAGTCGGTTCGACGCGAGGTCGTCGGTCCTGCGCGACTACCTCGCGTCAGGACGACGATGTCGGATGCATCCGTCGCGGCCCCGCGGGCGGAATGAGGTGTGACGGGGGCGCGGCGTGGGGAGGAGGCACCCGATGGGTGGGTCGGACACGGCTGTCGAGACGGCCGGCGGCCGGTCGGGGCGAGGGCGCGGGAGCGGCGTCGGCCGCCTGCGCGCGCGGCTGGACACGGCCATCTTCACCAAGGTGGCCGGCCCGGACGCCTTCGAGAAGCGCGAGCGCATCCACCACACGCCGGGCCTGCGGTGGTTCCCGCGCGACGCGGCGATCCGGCGCGTGCACGACAACCACTCGATGTACCCCGGTGGCATCCGCGCGCTGCTCCTGCAGTCCCTCCACCCGCTCGCGATGGCGGCGGTCGCGCAGCACAGCGGCTACCGCAGCGACGTCTGGGGACGGCTCGCGCGGACCAGCACCTTCCTCGCGACCACCACCTTCGGCACGGCCGACGACGCGCAGCAGGCCGTCGACATCGTCCGTGCCGTGCACGCCCGGATCAGCGGCGTCGCGCCCGACGGTCGCCCCTACCGCGCCGACGACCCGCACCTGCTCACCTGGATCCACGTCGCCGAGATCGACAGCTTCCTCACCGCGCACACGGCCTACGGCCGCGACCGGTTGACCCCGGAAGAGAAAGACGCGTACGTGGCCGAGGCGGCCGTCGTCGCCCGTGCTCTGGGCGCAGTCGACGTCCCGACGACGACGGCGCAGCTCGCCGCCACGATCGAGGCCTACCGCCCCGAGCTGGCCACCACCCCGGAGGCCCTCGACGTGGCCCGCTTCCTCCTGAAGGAGGCGCCGCTGCCGAGGATCGCTACGCCGGCCTACGCGATCCTGGCCGCGGCCGCCGTCGACCTCCTCCCACCCTGGGCGCGCGACATGCTGGGCCTGAAGAGCCGCGGCCGCCTCACCCGCGCCCTCGTCCGATCGGGCGCCCACGTGATCGTCTCGCTGATGAGCTGGGTGGCGTCGTCGTCGAGGCAGCGCGGCGACTGACGGAACTCGTGCCGGGAAGATCCGTACGTCCCGGGAAGATCCGTCCCGCATTCCGTGACGGATCTGCCCGGTAGAGACGGATCTTCCCGGTAGCCGTGGCGGGCCTGGCGGGGGGTGCGGCCGGCACGCGGAGAGGTGACCTCTGTGCAGAGGGTGGGGTTCGCGCGCGCGGATCGTGGCGGGCCTGGCGGGAGGCGCGAGGAACGAGCGCCGGATGGTAGATCCGCGCGCGCGAACCCCACCCGCCCCACGCAAGCGCCCCCGCCTCGCAGGTGCGAGACGGGGGCGCCTGAGGTTGATCGAGAACGATCAGGCCGTGCCGGACACGGTCCCCGCGCCGAGGGCGGCGCGACCGGCCTCGAGCCGGGCCACCGGCACCCGCCACGGCGAGCAGGACACGTAGTCCAGCCCGACGTTGTGGAAGAAGTGGATCGACTCGGGGTCACCACCGTGCTCGCCGCAGACGCCCAGCTTGATGTCAGGCCGGGTGGCGCGCCCCTCCTCCACGGCGATCTTCACGAGCCGGCCCACGCCGTCGGCGTCGATCGTCTCGAACGGCGAGACCACGAGCACGCCCTTGTCGAAGTACGTCGGGAAGAACTCGCCCTCGACGTCGTCGCGGGAGAAGCCCCACGCCGTCTGCGTGAGGTCGTTGGTGCCGAAGGAGAAGAACTCCGCGGCGTCGGCGATGCGGTGGGCGGTGAGGGCGGCGCGCGGCAGCTCGATCATGGTGCCGATGGGCACGTGGAGGTCCACCCCGTGCGCCGCCTCGACCTCGGCGATGATGCCCAGGGCCTCGTCGCGGACGAGGTGGAGCTCCATGACGGAGCCGACGAGCGGGACCATGATCTCGGGCCGCGGGTCCTTGCCGGCCTCGATGAGCTGGGCCGACGCCTCGACGATCGCCCGGACCTGGAGCGCGAAGAGGCCGGGGACCTGCAGGCCCAGGCGCACGCCGCGCATGCCGAGCATCGGGTTGGCCTCGTGCAGGCGCTCGACGGCGGCGAGCAGCTTGAGGTCCTCCGGCGACGCCCCGCCCTTCGCCTCGGCCAGGGCCACCTTGACCGAGAGCTTGGTGAGGTCGGGGAGGAACTCGTGCAGCGGCGGGTCGAGCAGCCGGATGGTGACCGGCAGGCCGTCCATCGCGGTGAGGAGCTCGATGAAGTCCTGCGTCTGGAGCGGCAGCAGGGCGTCGAGGGAGGCCTGCTTCTCCTCGTCGGTCTCGGCCAGCACCACGCGCTCGATGAGCACGCGCCGGTCGCCGAGGAACATGTGCTCGGTGCGGCACAGGCCGATGCCCTGGGCGCCGAGGCTGCGGGCCCGGGCGGCGTCCTCGGCGGTGTCCGCGTTGGCCCGGACGGCCATGCGGCGGGCGTCGTCGGCGTGCTCGAGCAGCTCGTGCACGGCCGTGACCAGGGCGACCGTCGCGGCGTCGTCGCCCGCCTGCTCGAGGGCCGGCTGCAGGCCCCGCTCCAGGTAGGTGGCGACGGGGGAGGGGACGACGGCGACGCGACCGGAGAACACCTCGCCGGTGGAGCCGTCGATCGAGATGAGGTCGCCCTCGGCGATGACGACGTCGCCGGACGTCGCCTGGCGCTTGGCCGAGTTGACGTCGAGGGCGTCGGCGCCGGCCACGCAGGTCTTGCCCATGCCGCGGGCGACGACGGCGGCGTGCGACGTCTTGCCGCCGCGCTGGGTGAGGATGCCCTGCGAGGCGATCATGCCGCCGAGGTCGTCGGGGTTGGTCTCCCGCCGGATGAGGATGACCTCCTCGCCGCGGTCGGCCCACTCCACCGCGGTCGCGGAGTCGAACACGGCCCGGCCGACGGCCGCACCGGGGGAGGCCGCCATGCCCTTGGCCACGAGGGTGCGCGGGGCCGCGGCGTCGAACTGCGGGAACATCAGCTGGTTCAGGTCGCTGCCCCGGACGCGCATGAGGGCCTCGTCCTTGGAGATCAGCTGCTCGTCGACGAGCTGGTGCGCGATGCGGAACGCCGCCGCCGACGTGCGCTTGCCCACGCGGGTCTGCAGCATCCAGAGCTTGCCGCGCTCGATGGTGAACTCGATGTCGCACAGGTCGCGGTAGTGGGTCTCGAGGCGCCGCATGACCTTCATGAGCTCGGTGTGCGAGGCCTGGTCGATGTCCTCGAGGTCGGCCAGCGACATCGTGTTGCGGATGCCGGCCACCACGTCCTCGCCCTGGGCGTTGACGAGGTAGTCGCCGTACGCGCCGGGCGTGCCGGTGGCGGGGTCGCGGGTGAACGCGACGCCGGTGCCCGAGGTGGCGCCGAGGTTGCCGTAGACCATCGTGCAGATGTTGACGGCGGTGCCGAGGTCGTTGCTGATGCGCTCGCGGCGCCGGTAGAGGCGGGCGCGGTCGGTGTTCCACGAGTTGAAGACGGCGCGGATCGCCTGGTCCATCTGCTCGCGCGGGTGCTGCGGGAACTCCTCGCCCGTCTCGCGCTTGATGATCGCCTTGTACGTCTCGACGAGGCCGTGCAGGTCCTCGACGCCGAGGTCGAGGTCGTTGGTCACGCCCTTGGCGGCCTTGATCTTGTCGATCTCGCCCTCGAAGGTGTGCCCGTCGATGTCGAGCACCGTCTTGCCGAACATCTGGAGCAGGCGGCGGTAGGAGTCCCACGCGAAGCGCTCGTCGCCGGACTCCTCGGCCAGGCCCTTGACGCTCGCGTCGTTCAGGCCGATGTTGAGGACGGTCTCCATCATGCCGGGCATCGAGAACTTGGCCCCGGACCGGACGCTCACCAGGAGCGGGTCGTGCCGGTCGCCGAGGCGCCGGCCGAGGTCGTCCTCGAGGTGGCGCAGGGCCATCGTGACCTGCACGCGCAGCTCGTCGGGCTCCATGCCCTCGCGCATGTAGGACCGGCAGGCCTCGGTGGTGATGGTGAAGCCGGGCGGCACGGGCAGCCCCAGGTTGGTCATCTCGGCAAGGTTCGCGCCCTTGCCGCCGAGCAGGTCGCTCGCCTCACGCGAGCCCTCGGCGAAGGTATAGACGTACTTCACGCCAGTCGACATCAGTGTCTCTCCCGAAGTTGTGCAGTGCCCGCGCATCATGGCACCCGACGTCGGGCACCCTACGGGACCAACGCCGGACGGGCGTGCCGCGCTCGGGCGTACCCACCCCACTCCCACCCCAGCGAAGTGGGGATCGGGGATTGGGGGCCCGCCGGAGCGCGGGCTACCATCGGGTTCACAGGCATCGACCCGGCCATCACCGGTGAGCCTCCGGAAGAACGGGTCCGACGACGGCGCCCCGCGCGCTGGCCGGCGTCGGCGGACCTCAGTAGAACCGGACGGGTAGGCCCGTCACAGCCGTCACGAGTGGCCGCGAGCGGAGTGGTCCCCGAGGAGGGGACGACGACGTCGCGCGGCAAGCGGGGTGGTACCGCGGCGGCCCGGGATCCGGGACGTCGTCCTCGCGATCCGGCAAGGCCGCGACAGCGCCCCTGGAGCGGCCGGACGACGACGCGACACCAGGAGCCACGCCCCCATGGCCTACCCCCTGCACCGGTCCACCGAGGTGCCCGCCTCCCCGCACCTTCCGACGATCGAGCGGGACGTGCTCGCCTACTGGAAGGCCGACGGCACGTTCCAGGCCTCGATCGACGCGCGACCCGCGGGGTTCGAGGGCGCGAACGAGTTCGTCTTCTACGACGGCCCGCCGTTCGCCAACGGGCTGCCGCACTACGGGCACCTGCTCACGGGCTACGCCAAGGACGTCGTGCCCCGGTTCGAGACCATGCGCGGACGCCGTGTCGAGCGCCGCTTCGGGTGGGACACCCACGGCCTGCCCGCCGAGCTCGAGGCCGAGCGCATCCTCGGGATCACCGACAAGTCCCAGATCGAGGAGATGGGCATCGAGGCGTTCAACGCCGCGTGCCGGTCCTCGGTGCTGCGGTACACGGGCGAGTGGCAGGACTACGTCACCCGCCAGGCCCGCTGGGTGGACTTCGACAACGACTACAAGACGCTCGACGTCACCTACATGGAGTCGGTGATCTGGGCGTTCAAGCAGCTCTACGACAAGGGCCTCGCCTACGAGGGCTACCGCGTCCTCCCCTACTGCTGGCGCGACCAGACGCCGCTGTCCAACCACGAGCTGCGCATGGACGACGACGTCTACGCCTCCCGCCAGGACCCGGCCCTGACGATCGGCCTGCGCCTGGAGACCGGGGAGCTGGCGCTGATCTGGACGACGACGCCCTGGACCCTGCCCTCGAACCAGGCGGTCGCCGTCGGCCCCGAGATCGACTACGTCGTCGTCGTCCCGGAGGAGGGTCCCCTCGCCGGCGAGCGGGTGATCCTCGCCCGCTCGCGCCTGGCCGCGTACGCCCGCGAGCTCGGCGCCGAGCCGCCGGTGGTCCGCGAGCTCACCGGCGCGGACCTCGTGGGGATCTCCTACGCACCGACCCATCCCTACTTCACCGACAGGGACCGGTACCCCGGCCTGCACGTGATCCTCGCCGGGGACTTCGTCTCCACCGAGGACGGCACCGGCCTGGTGCACCTTGCCCCCGCGTTCGGCGAGGACGACATGGCGGTGTGTGCCGCGGCGGGCATCGCCGCGGAGGTCACGGTCGACGGCGCCGGACTGTTCACGTCACAGGTCCCGGACTACGTCGGGATCCAGGTCTTCGACGCGAACCCCCAGGTCATCGCGGACCTCAAGGCCGGCACGGGCCCGCTGGCGCGGATCGAGGCCGAGGCGCGCTGCGTCGTCGTCCGGCACGAGACCTACGACCACTCCTACCCGCACTGCTGGCGCTGCCGGAACCCGCTCATCTACAAGGCGGTGTCCTCCTGGTTCGTCCGCGTCAGCGACTTCCGTGACCGCATGGGCGAGCTCAACGAGCAGATCACCTGGGTGCCCGAGCACATCAAGGAGGGCCAGTTCGGGAAGTGGCTCGCCGGCGCCCGGGACTGGTCGATCTCGCGCAACCGGTACTGGGGCACGCCCATCCCGGTGTGGGTGAGCGACGACCCCGAGTACCCGCGCGTGGACGTGTACGGCTCGATCGCGCAGCTCGAGGCGGACTTCGGCGTGCCGGTGACGGACCTGCACCGGCCGTTCATCGACTCCCTCACCCGCCCCAACCCGGACGACCCCACGGGCCGCTCCACGATGCGGCGGATCCCGGACGTCCTCGACGTCTGGTTCGACTCCGGGTCCATGCCGTTCGCGCAGGTGCACTACCCGTTCGAGAACGCGGACTGGTTCGAGCATCACTATCCCGGCGACTTCATCGTCGAGTACATCGGCCAGACGCGCGGCTGGTTCTACACCCTCCACGTCCTCGCGACGGCGCTCTTCGACCGGCCGGCGTTCCGCACCTGTGTCTCGCACGGCATCGTGCTCGGCTCCGACGGCCGCAAGATGAGCAAGTCCTTGCGCAACTATCCTGACGTCAACGAGGTGTTCGAGCGGGACGGCTCGGACGCGATGCGCTGGTTCCTCATGGCCTCGCCGATCCTGCGGGGCGGCAACCTCGTGGTCACCGAGGAGGGCATCCGCTCCGAGGTCCGCCAGGTCCTCCTGCCGCTGTGGAACACCTGGTACTTCTTCAGCCTCTACGCGAACGCGGCGCAGGGCGACGGCGACGGCGCGGGGCTGACGGCGCGCGCCGTGCACGCGGACGAGGTGCGGGACCTGGCCGTCATGGACCGCTACCTCCTCGCCCGGACCCGTGCCCTCGCGCTCGTGGTGGGGCAAAGGCTCGACGCCTTCGACGTCCCGGGCGCCTGCGCGTCGGTCCGCGACTACCTGGACGTGCTCACCAACTGGTACGTCCGTACGTCCCGCCAGCGCTTCTGGGACGAGGACGAGGCCGCGTTCAACACGCTCTACACCGCGCTCGAGGTGCTCACGCGGGTCATGGCGCCGCTCGCCCCGCTGACGGCGGAGGAGGTCTGGCGCGGCCTGACGGGCGGGCGCAGCGTCCACCTGACGGATTGGCCGGTCCCGCTCCACGAGACGGCGGACGGCGCCGTCGTCCCCGCGAGCGACCCGGTCGCGGCCGCCCTGCTGCCCGACGACCACCTGGTCGCCGCGATGGAGGCGGTCCGCGACGTCGTCTCCGCCACGCTCGGCATCCGCAAGGCCCGCAGCCTCCGCGTGCGCCAGCCGCTGCGACGCCTGAGCGTGGTGGTCGCCGACCCGGACCGCCTCGCCCCCTTCACCGCCCTCATCGGCGAGGAGGTCAACGTCAAGGAGATCGACCTCCAGGACGTCACCGGCGAGGCGGCCGCCGAGCACGGCGTGTACACAAAGCTCACCGTCAACGCGCGGGCCGCGGGTCCGCGCCTCGGCCGAGACGTCCAGCGCGTCATCCGGGCCGCACGCGAGGGCGCCTGGGAGCAGACCGTCGACGGCGGCGTCGTGGTCGACGGCGTGGCCCTCCTCCCCGAGGAGTACAGCCTCACCACCGAGGTGCTGGGCGCGGACGGCGACGACATCGCGGCGGTCCTGCCCGGCGGCGGCTTCGTGGTGCTGCACACGGTCCTCGACGACGAGCTCCTGGGCGACGGCTACGTGCGCGACGTCATCCGGCAGGTCCAGGACGAGCGCAAGGCCGTGGGTCTGCACGTCACGGACCGGATCCACCTCGACCTGTCCGTCCCGCCCCCCTGGGTGCAGGCGGTCCAGGACCGCGTCCTGACGATCGGGGCCGAGACCCTCGCCACGGTGGTCCGGGTGGAGGCGGGCGTCGGCGACGTCGTCGCCGTCGCGCTGGTGAAGGACCCGGGAGCGGGCGCGTGAGCGCTCGCGGGGGGACGCGCCCGGGCCCGGGCGGCGGCCGCGACGCCGCGCTGGAGGCCGCCGCGGAGGTGCGGCTGCAGGAGATCTACCGCGAGATCCTGCGGCGCGCGCCGGAGCACGACTTCGAGCCCACCCTGGACCGGGTGCGCGACGTCTGCGACCTCCTGGGCGGGGTGCAGCACGCGGCCCCGGTCATCCACCTCACCGGCACCAACGGCAAGACCTCGACCGCCCGGATGGTGGAACGCCTCCTGCGGGAACTCGGCCTGCGGACCGGTCGCTTCACCTCCCCGCACCTGTCGACGGTGCGCGAGCGCATCGCGATCGACGGCGAGCCCATCGCCGCCGGCCGTTTCGTGGAGGTGTGGGCCGACGTCGAGCCGTACATCCTCATGGTCGACGAGCGCTCGCAGGCCGCCGGAGGGCCGCGCCTGAGCTTTTTCGAGGTCTTCACGGTGCTGGCGTTCGCGGCCTTCGCGGACGCGCCGGTCGACGTCGTCGTCCTCGAGGTGGGCATGGGCGGGCGCTGGGACGCCACCAACGTCGCCGACGGCGTCGTCGAGGTCATCACGCCGATCGCGCGCGACCACGAGCGCTGGCTCGGTCACACGCTGGAGGAGATCGCCGGCGAGAAGGCGGGGATCATCACCCCCGGGTCCACGGTGGTCTCGGCCGAGCAGCGCGAGGAGGTCACCCCCGTCCTCGCGGACGCGGCCGCCGAGCGGGGCGCCAGGCTCGTCGTGGAAGGGCGCGACGTCGCCGTGCTCGACCGGCAGCTCGCCGTCGGGGGCCAGGTGATCACGCTCCAGGGCCTCGGCGGGGTCTACGCGGAGATCTTCCTCCCGCTGCACGGGGCGCACCAGGCGCACAACGCCCTCCTCGCCCTCGTCGCGGTCGAGGCCTTCCTGGGTGGTGGGGCGCTGGCGGCGGGCGTGGTGGAGCAGGCGTTCGCGGACGTCGACTCCCCGGGCAGGCTCGAGATCGTGCGGCGCAGCCCGACGATCCTGGTCGACGCCGCGCACAACGCCGCCGGGATCGAGGCCCTGGTCGACGCCCTGGACGAGGGCTTCGCGTTCAGCAGGCTGGTCGGGGTGGTCGGCGTGCTCGCGGACAAGGACGCCGAGACCATCCTCTCGGGCCTCGAGCCGGTCCTCGCCGAGGTCGTGGTCACGCGATCGACGTCGCCGCGGGCGATGGACACGGACGACCTGGCCGAGGTGGCGAGGGAGATCTTCGGCGAGGACCGCGTCCACGTGGCCGAGCGGCTCGACGACGCGCTGGACCTGGCGGTCGCCCGCGCCGAGGCAGGCGGCGAGCCGCAGGGAACCGGGGTGCTCGCCACCGGCTCGGTCACCGTCATCGCGGAGGTCCGCACTCTGCTCGGCCGGGCATGACGGCGGGCGCGGGTCGCTTGACGCGGCCCACCCTGCGGCGAGAGGTTGGCGGATGAACGCAGGGACCGGCGTCGCAGCCGCGCGGCGCCGGGACGGGAGGGCGACGGAGACTGGTCGTGAAGAAGCTGATCAACCGCGCGGACACCGCGGTGCAGGAGTCGGTGGCGGGCTTCGGCCAGGCCCACGCCGACCTCGTGCGCGTCAGCCTCGACCCGCTGTACGTCGTCCGTGCGGACGCCCCCCGCGCGGGGAAGGTGGCGATCGTCTCCGGCGGCGGCAGCGGCCACGAACCCCTGCACGCCGGTTTCGTCGGTCTCGGGATGCTCGACGCGGCCGTCCCCGGCGCGGTCTTCACCTCGCCGCCGCCCGGCCCGGTCCTCGAGGCGACGAAGGCCGTCGACGGCGGTGCCGGCGTCCTGTACATCGTCAAGAACTACACGGGCGACGTGCTGAACTTCGAGACCGCCGCCGAGCTGGCCGAGATGGAGGGGATCGAGGTGCAGACGGTCGTCGTCGACGACGACGTCGCGGTCGAGGACTCGACGTGGACCGCGGGGCGGCGCGGGGTCGCCGGCACCGTGCTGGTGGAGAAGATCGCCGGGGCCGCGGCCGAGCGCGGGGACGATCTCTTCACGGTGGCCTCCATCGCCGAGCGGGTGGTCGCGGGCGTGCGCACGATGGGGGTGGCCCTGAGCGCCTGCACCGTCCCCCACGCCGGGCGGCCGTCTTTCGACCTGGGCGAGGACGAGATCGAGATCGGGATCGGCATCCACGGCGAGCCGGGTCGCCGCCGCGCCCCGATGGCAACCGCGGACCAGATCACGGACATGCTGATGGCGCCGGTGCTGGACGACCTGTGCCTCGCCGCCGGGGACGACGTCGTGCTCCTCGTGAACGGGATGGGGGGAACGCCTCTCTCGGAGCTCTTCGTCGTCTACGGTCGGGCCCGACGACTGGTCGAGGAGCGGGGAGGCGCCGTGGTGCGGTCCCTGGTCGGGAACTACGTGACCTCGCTGGAGATGCAGGGCGCCTCGGCGACCGTGCTCCGGCTCGACGACGAGCTCAGAGAGCTGTACGACGCACCCGTGCGCACCGCAGCTCTCCGTTGGGGGGTGTGACGTCCATGTCCACGACGTTGGGTGTCGAGTGGGCGATCAACTGGGTCGGCGCCGCGACCGTGGCGGTCGCCGAGCACCGGGAGGAGCTCAGCGAGCTCGACCGGCTCATCGGCGACGGCGACCACGGCGAGAACCTCAACCGCGGCTTCGAGGCCGTGATGGACAGGCTGGCGGGATGCGCGCAGCCCGAGACCGTCGGGGACGTGCTCAAGCTCGTGGCGAGCGCCCTCATGTCGACCGTGGGCGGCGCCGCCGGCCCCCTCTACGGGACGGCGTTCCTCCGGGCAGCCAAGGCGAGCTCCGGGCCGGCCGTGGACTCCGACGGCATCGCCGCGCTCCTGGGAGCCGCCCTCGAGGGCATCGTCGCCCGCGGCCATGCGACGACGGGCGAGAAGACGATGGTCGACGCCTGGGCGCCGGCCGTCGTCGCCGCGCGGGCGACTGCTGTGGCCGGCGCCTCTCCGGTCGCCGTCCTGCGGGCGGCGGCCAAGGCCGCGCAGGCCGGCTCCGATGCCACGATCCCCCTTCAGGCGACCAAGGGCCGCGCCAGCTACCTCGGTGAGCGCAGCATCGGGCACCGGGACCCGGGCGCCGAGTCCACCGCCATCATCCTGGCGGCGGCAGCGAGCGCGGCGGACGCCCTGGTGGGACCGGCGCGCACCGGTTCGGCGGCGGGGGAAGCGCGTTCGTGAGCGTCGCGCCGGTCGCCCTCGTGCTCGTGTCGCACTCGGCCCAGGTGGCCGAAGGCCTCGTCCGGATCGCCGAGCAGATGGCCCCCGACGTGCTCATCCGAGCGGCGGGCGGAATCGGTGAGGGGCGGATCGGCACCAGCTACGAGCGCGTGGAGGCGGCCGTGCTCGAGGCGCTCGCCAACCCGGGCGTGCAGGGCGTCGTCCTCCTGACCGACCTCGGCTCCGCCACGCTCACGGCCGCCGCCGTGCTGGACGGCGTCGAGGACGATCGCGTCGCGCTCGCGGAGGGGCCTTTCGTGGAGGGTGCCGTCGCGGCGGCGGTGGCCGCGCAGACGGGGGGCGACCTCGCCGCCGTGGGTCGGGCCGTCGTCGTCGCCGGCGCCGAGTTCGCCCGGTTGGCGGTGAACCGGCCGAAGTCGGCCGCTCGGCCGGCCGAGGAGACCACGCCGGTCGACGTCACCGCGCCCTCCTCCGGGCAGGACCCGGGGGCCCCGTCCGAGGAGCCGGACGACGAGGCCTCGACGGCGAGGCGCACGGTCGTGCTGCGCAACAGGCTCGGGTTGCACGCGCGGCCCGCGGCCCTCCTCGCCCGGGCCGTGGCGCCGCACGACGCGACCGTGACGCTCAACGGTGTGCCGGCCCGAAGCGTGCTCGAGCTCATGGCCCTCGGCCTGGAGGGCGGCGTCCCGCTCCACCTCGCCGCGACGGGGCCCGAGGCGCAGGAGGCGCTCGACGCCATCGAGGCCCTGGTGAGCGGTGGTTTCGGCGAGGAGTAGCACGACCCCGATGCAGTCAGGGACGGCCTGGATGCCGGGAGGTGCGGGCACCCTCCGGCCGGGTACCGTGGCGGGCGTGACGACCCCGCCCCCCGAGCCTGCTCCCGCCGCGCCGGCAGGCCCCCCGCGCCGGGCGCGGTCCGCCCGGCGGATGTTCGCCTCCACCATCCTGCTCCTCGAGGCCTTCGTCGTGTTCTTCGCCGCCCTCGTCGCCTACGGCCTGAGGCTCGCGGAGCCCGGGGCGATCGGGGTCGCGGCGGGCGCGATCGCCCTGACCGCGGTGCTGTCCGCCGCCCTTCTGCGGACGCAGGCCGGGTACCTCCTCGGCAGCGCCGTGCAGGTCTGGGTGATCGCGACGGGCGTCGTCGTCCCGGCGATGTACGCACTGGGCGCCGTCTTCGCTGTCCTGTGGGTGGTGAGCCTGCGCCTGGGCGGGCGGATCGACGCCGAGCGCGCCGAGCGCCTCGCCGCGGAGGAGTCGCTGCGGGCCGGGTAGTCTCCCGCACTGTGAGCCAGCCCACACCGCCTCCCGCCCCCGTTCGTCCCCTCCAGCGGACCCTCGTCCTCGTCAAGCCCGACGGCGTCCGTCGGGCCCTCGTCGGGGAGGTCCTGCGGCGGATCGAGGCCAAGGGCTACGCCCTCGTGGCCGTGGAGCTGCGGCGGGCGGACGAGGCGCTGCTCGCGGAGCACTACGCGGAGCACGTCGGCAAGCCGTTCTACCGGCCCCTGGTGGACTTCATGCTCTCGGGTCCCGTGCTCGCCGCCGTGGTCGAGGGGCAGCGCGTCATCGAGGGCTTCCGCTCCCTGGCCGGGGCCACGGACCCGACGACGGCGCCCCCCGGCACCATCCGCGGCGATCTCGCCCGGGACTGGGGGCTCGCGGTGCAGCAGAACCTCGTGCACGGCTCGGACTCTCCCGAGTCGGCCGCGCGGGAGATCGCCCTCTGGTTCCCGCACGTGCCCGCCGCGACGGCCTGATCTGCCCGCGTGTACCTCCGGACGCTGACGCTGCGGGGCTTCAAGTCCTTCGCGTCGGCGACCACGCTGCACCTCGAGCCGGGCATCACCTGCGTCGTCGGGCCCAACGGGTCCGGCAAGTCGAACGTGGTCGACGCCCTCGCGTGGGTGATGGGGGAGCAGGGCGCCAAGTCCCTGCGGGGCGGGTCGATGGCGGACGTCATCTTCGCGGGAACGGCGGGCCGGCCGCCCCTCGGTCGCGCCGAGGTGTCGCTGACGATCGACAACTCCGACGGCGCCCTCCCGATCGCCTACACCGAGGTGACGATCTCCCGGACGCTGTTCCGCGGGGGCGGCTCGGAGTACGCCATCAACGGGTCGTCGTGCCGCCTGCTCGACGTGCAGGAGCTGCTCTCGGACTCCGGCATCGGGCGCGAGATGCACGTGATCGTCGGCCAGGGCCAGCTCGACGCCATCCTCTCGGCGAGCCCCGAGGAGCGCCGCGGCTTCATCGAGGAGGCCGCCGGGGTCCTCAAGCACCGCAAACGCAAGGAGAAGGCCCTCCGCAAGCTCGACGCGATGGCGGCCAACCTTGCCCGGCTCACCGACCTGACGGCCGAGATCCGTCGCCAGCTCGGCCCCCTGGCCAAGCAGGCCGATGTCGCCCGGCGCGCCCAGGTGGTCCAGGCGGACCTGCGTGACGCCCGGTCCCGCCTGCTCGCGGACGACCTCGTCCAGCTCACGGCGTCGCTCGAGGCGGAGGTCGCGGACGAGACGGCGCTGCGGGCGCGCATCGAGGCGCTCGAGGGCGAGCAGGCCTCGGCCCGGGAACGCCTCGCCGTCCTGGAGCAGGCGGCCGCGGACGCTGCCCCGGAGCTGACGGAGATCACCGAGACCTGGTTCCGGCTCTCCGGCCTGCGAGAGCGGATCCGGGGGACGCAAACGCTCGCCGCCGAGCGCCGTCGGCTCCTCGGCGCGGTCGAGCCCGAGGCGCCGGGCCGGGACCCGGACGACCTCAGCGCTCAGGCCGAGCGCGCTCGCGCAGCCGAGGCAGCGCTCGAGGTGGAGCTCGCCGCCGCCCGCGCCGCGCTCGACGCCGCCTCTGCCGCGCGGCGGGCGGGCGAGGAGAGGGCCACGGAGGCCGATCGCGAGCTCGCCCGCGTCCACCGCACCATCGCCGACCGGCGCGAGGGGCTCACCCAGCTCACCGGCCAGGCCGCGGCGCGGCGGGGACGGCTCGAGGCCGCCGAGGCCGAGCTGCGGCGCCTGCGCGAGGAGCTCGGCGCCGCGCAGGCTCGCTCCGAGGCCGCCCATCGGGAGTTCGCGGCCCTCGAGCTGCAGGTGGCCGGGCAGGAGGAGGGCGAGGAGGGCCTGGACGAGGCCTACGAGGAGGCGGTGGCGGGCCTCGAGGCGGTGCGGGCCGAGGTCGCCGCGCTCGAGGCGCGGGAGCGCGCGGCCGAGGGCGATCGGTCCACCCAGACGGCCCGGAGGGACGCGCTCGCCCTCTCCATGCGCCGCGGGGACGGGACCGGCGCGCTCCTCGCGGCGGAGGACCGGCTCGTCGGCGTGCTCGGGCCGGTCGCGGACCACCTCGTCATCGAGGCCGGGTACGAGAACGCGGTCGCCGCGGCGCTGGGCGTGCTCGACGACGCCGCGGTGGTCGCCGACGTGGCGACGGCAGCGGACGTGGTTCGGCACGCCCGGGACCACGCGCTCGGTCCGGTGCGGTTGGTGATCGGCGCCGAGGACACCGGCGGTGGCCTGCCCGACGGTGGCCTGCCCGACGGCGGCCCGGACGGGGGCTCCGACGGCGAGGGTCGCCAGTCGGCTCCGGCCGGCGGTCGCTGGGTCGCCGACCTCGTGAGCGCCGGACCTCCCGTCCAGGGGACGATCGCGCGGCTCCTCGCGCGCGCCGTCGTCGTGGACGACGTCGCGGCGGCGCGGCGGGCTATCGAGGAGGCGGACGTCGTCGCGGTCACCCCGCACGGCGACGCTCTGACGCGGACCAGCGCGACCGGTGGCGGCGTGGGGGTGTCGAGCGTGCTCGAGCTGCATGCGGCGCACGGGGAGGCCGTCGCTGCGCTGGAGGCGGCGACCGCCCTCGCCGAGCGGACCCGCTTCGAGCTGCGGGGGGCGCGGGCGCGCGCGGCCGAGGACGAGGCGCGGGCGGCGTCCGCCCTCGCGCAGCTGCACGCCTCCGACGCCCGGCTCGCCGCGGTCGCGGAGCGGCTCGGCCTGCTCGGTGCCGGGGTGCGTGCGGCGCGCGCGGAGGTGGCCCGCCTCGGACCCGCGATCGAGCGGACGGAGGCCGCGGTGGCCGAGCACGGCACCGCGCTCGCGGCGCTCGCGGAGAGGCTCGAGGCGGCGCGTCAGGAGCCTCTCCACGCGACCGAGGACGTCGAGGCCGCCACCGCGCGTCGTGACGGCGCCGCCGAGGCGGCCCGCGGGGCCCGCGCGGGCGAGACCGACGCACGCCTCACACTGCGCACGCTCGAGGAGCGCGCTCGCGCGCTCGCCGGCCGCGCCGCCTCGCTCGAGCAGGCGGCCCGCACCGAGCGGGCGGCGCGCGAGCGGGCCACCGAGCGGGCCGGACGGCGGGCCGAGCAGGCGCGGGTCGCCGCCGCGGTGCTCGACGGGGCACAGCGCGCCGGTGTCGCGATCGACGTCTCGGTCCGGCTGGCGACCGAGGCGCGCGAACGCGCGGAGCACGCGCGCGCCGAGCGCGACCGCGAGGCGGCCGAGGTCCGCGGCCGGCTCGAGGTGGTGGGTGCGCGGCTCGCCGAGCTGACCGACGTCATGCACCGGGACGAGATGGCCCGCGCCGAGCAGCGGCTGCGGATCGAGGCGCTGGAGCTGCGCGCCGTCGAGGACCTGGGCCTCGACCCGGAGGTGCTCGTCGGCGAGTACGGGCCCGACCGCCCGATCCCGGGACCGCTCGGTCCCGACGGCGAGCCCGGGCCGGCCGTGCCCTACGTCCGGGAGCAGCAGGAGAAGCGCCTGCGCGCCGCGGAGCGGGCGCTGGCGCTTCTCGGGCGCGTCAACCCCCTCGCTCTTGAGGAGCACGCAGCCCTGGCCGAGCGGCACCGCTTCCTCACCACGCAGCTGACCGACCTGCGCAAGAGCCGAGCCGACCTGCTCGAGATCGTCCGCGAGATCGACGAACGGGTCGAGAGAGTGTTCGCCGAGGCCTTCGCCGACACCGCGCGCGAGTTCGAGGGCGTCTTCGCGCGGCTCTTCCCCGGTGGCGAGGGGCGGCTCCTGCTCACCGCGCCGGAGGACATGCTGACCACGGGCGTCGACGTCGAGGCGCGCCCGCCCGGGAAGAAGATCAAGCGGCTCTCGCTGCTGTCCGGCGGGGAGCGCTCGTTGACGGCCGTCGCCATGCTGGTCGCGATCTTCAAGGCCCGGCCGAGCCCGTTCTACGTGATGGACGAGGTCGAGGCCGCCCTCGACGACGTCAACCTCGGACGCCTGCTCGAGATCTTCACCGAGCTGCGCGCGGACAGCCAGCTCGTGGTGGTGACGCACCAGAAGCGGACGATGGAGATCGCCGACGCCCTGTACGGGGTCACGATGCGGGGCGACGGCGTCACGACCGTCATCAGCCAGCGCCTGCGCGAGGACGTGGCCGGGCGGGTCTGAGGAGGGGTCGGGCGCGGACCGGCTGTGAGAAACGTCACCAGGGGCGTCCTCCCAGGTGACGCCTCGACGGGGCGTGTCGCGCGCCGGGTTCGGCGTCGGCACGGGGTGATACTGAGGACATGGGTGGGGTGATCGCGGCGATGATGGTGAGTATCGGCACGGCAGCGGCGGTGGTCGCCGTGCTCGCACGGCGCAACGCGCCCGACGGCGGCTGGCGGGGCGTGCTGCAGGCCGGGGTCCACGCGGCTCGGGCCAAGGACCTGGCCCTCCTGGACGACCACGACCCCGACGACGACGCGACCGGAGGTGTCGCCGACATCTTCGCGATCTCCGAGCCGGGCGACGAGCCGGCGTACTCCGAGGCCACGGCCGTGCAGCACGCGATCGAACGCGCGCGGCAGATGGTGCGGCACTGAAGCCCCCGATCGACGCGCCCCACACGGTCAGTCCCGCGCGGGCCCTGAGCGACGTCGCTCGGTAGGGAGGGCGAGGGGCGAGGCCGGGTCGTCCCGGCCTCGCTTCCTGACCGCGGCGTGGGCCACACTTGCTGACCGTGAACACCGACCTCCTCCTCCCGGTCGTCCTGCTCGTCCTTCTCGTCGCGGTCGGCGTCGGCCTTGTCGTCGCCCGCCGGGGCCGCGCGCACCGAGCCGAGCGACCCGCGTCGCGCCCCGGCGGCACCCCCGCCGTGGGCGGAGGGGACGCCGGCGGGTCGCGCCCCACGCTGGCGGACGTCCCGCTGCCCGCCGAGGACGTCGCGGTCTTCGGGGAGACCGAGGTCGTCGAGCCCGGCGGTCCCGGGCTCGCGACGGTCGAGCGGCCGGAGGCCGTCGCGGGACGGCTCGCGCGGTTCCGCGAACGCCTGGCCCGCTCGGGCTCGCTGGGTTCGCGTCTCCTGGCGGTCCTCTCCCGCGACCACCTCACGGAGGCCGACTGGGAGGAGATCGAGGAGACCCTGCTCCTTGCCGACGTCGGGATCGGCCCGACCACCGAGCTCATGGACGCCCTGCGGACGCGGGTCCGGGTGCTCGGCTCCCGGGAGCCCGCCGCGGTCCGCGCCATCCTGCGCGAGCTGCTCCTCGACCTCGTCGACCCCCGGATGGACCGCTCTCTTCACCTCGACCCCGTCCTCGACGTCGACGGCCGGCCGCACCCGGCGATGGTCCTCGTCGTCGGGGTCAACGGGACGGGGAAGACCACGACCATCGGCAAGCTCGCCCGCCTCCTCGTAGCCGAGGACTACGACGTGCTGCTGGGCGCCGCGGACACCTTCCGGGCGGCGGCGGCAGACCAGCTCGAGACCTGGGGGCAGCGCGTCGGCGTCCCGGTCGTCCGGTCCGAGCGTGACGGCGCGGACCCGGCGTCGGTGGCCTTCGACGCCGTCCGTACCGGCCAGGAGGCGGGCGTGGGCGTCGTCGTCGTCGACACCGCCGGGCGCCTGCAGAACAAGGCCGACCTCATGGACGAGCTCGGGAAGATCAAGAGGGTGATCTCGCGGCGGGCCCCGGTCTCGGAGGTACTCCTCGTGCTCGACGCGACGACCGGCCAGAACGGCATGCGCCAGGCCCAGGTCTTCGCCTCCGTGGTCGACGTCACGGGCCTCGTGCTCACCAAGCTCGACGGCACGGCCAAGGGCGGCATCGTCGTCGCCGTCCAGAGGGAGCTCGGCGTGCCCGTCAAGCTCGTCGGGATCGGGGAGGGCGTGGACGACCTCGCGCCGTTCGACCCCGAGGCCTTCGTGGACGCCCTGCTCTCCTGAACCGCCCCAGCGATGGCGGGGGTGGGGGTGGGGGTGAAACACGGTGTTCACGCGCCGCGTGGATTCGTCACCCGCTCGTAACGCGCGGCGACGTCGGCCGAAACGGCCGGGCAGGACCGTAGTCACCAGACCGGCCGCCTGGCCGGCGAGAGGAGACACGATCCGCATGGAATTCACGCTGGACAGCGGGAACACCGCGTGGATGCTCACCGCGTCCTCCCTCGTGCTGCTGATGACGCCGGCTCTGGCGTTCTTCTACGGCGGCATGGTGCGCGGCAAGAGCGTCCTGAACATGATGATGATGAGCTTCGGGGCCATGGGTCTCGTCGGCCTCATCTGGCTGCTGTACGGATACTCCGGGGCCTTCGGCACCGACATGCTCGGAGGCCTGGTCGGCAACCCCTTCGAGTTCTTCGGCGTCAACACGATCACCGACGAGCAGAGCCTCATGGCCGCCTACGGCGTCCCGGCGCTCGTCGCCGTCGTCTACCAGGCGACCTTCGCGATCATCACCGTCGCGCTCATCTCGGGCGCCGTGGCCGACCGCCTCAAGTTCAGCTCCTGGATGGTCTTTGCGGGCATCTGGGCCACCGTCGTCTACATCCCCATGGCCCACATGGTCTGGGGCGGCGGACTGCTCGGCGCGGACGGCATCACCGCCGGGCTCTCGACCCCGATCGACTTCGCCGGTGGAACGGTCGTCCACATCAACGCCGGTATCGCCGGCCTGGTCCTCGCGATCGTCCTCGGCGTCCGCAAGGGCTTCGGCAAGGAGCCCATGCGGCCCCACAACCTGCCGTTCGTCATGCTCGGCGCGGCGCTGCTGTGGTTCGGCTGGTTCGGCTTCAACGCCGGTTCGGAGTTCGCGGCCGACGGGACCGCCGGCCGTGCCTGGCTCAACACCCTCCTCGCGACCTGTGTGGCCATGCTCGCCTGGCTCGTCACGGAGAAGCTGCGTGACGGTCACGCGACCAGCCTCGGTGCCGCGTCGGGCATCGTCGCCGGCCTCGTCGCGATCACTCCGGCCGCGGCCGCCGTCGACACCTTCGGCGCCATCGCGATCGGTGCCGTCGCCGGTGCCCTCTGCGCCCTGGCCGTCGGCCTGAAGTACAAGCTCGGCTACGACGACTCGCTCGACGTCGTCGGTGTCCACCTCGTCGGTGGTCTCACCGGAACGATCCTCATCGGCCTCTTCGCCCACGTCGGCGACGGCGTCAACGGCACCTGGTACCCGGACGGCGCGTTGAACGGTCTCTTCTACGGCGGCGGGATCACCCAGCTCGCCACGCAGACGATCGTCGCTCTCTTCGCCATCGTCTTCAGCGGTGTCCTGACCCTCGTGATCGCCCTGGCCCTCAAGGCGACCATGGGCCTGCGGGTCAGTGCGGACGACGAGGCCGGAGGCCTCGACCTCGCGATCCACGGCGAGACGGCGTACGAGCACCTCGCCGGCACCGGCCGGATTGCGTCTCGCGAACCTGCCCACTCCGCGCCCGTCGCCGGGCGCGCCACCTCGGAGGTGAAGGCATGAAGCTCGTGACCGGGGTCATCCAGCCCCACCGGCTCGACGACGTGAAGGCGGCCCTGGAGTCCACCGGCGTGCGCGGCATGACGGTCAGCGAGGCCAGCGGCTACGGCCGTCAGCGCGGCCACACCGAGGTCTACCGGGGAGCCGAGTACACGGTTGACCTGGTGCCGAAGGTGCGGATCGAGATCCTCGTCGAGGACGAGGACGCGGCCACCGTCACCAGCGTGATCGTCTCGGCGGCCAAGACCGGCAAGATCGGTGACGGCAAGGTGTGGACGATCCCGGTCGACGACGTCGCCCGGGTCCGCACCGGCGAGCACGGGCCGTCCGCCCTCTAGCGGGCAGCCTCCTCAGGGCCCAGTTCACAGCGCACCCGACGTCGCGGGGGTTCCGCGTCCACCCCGGACGCGGAACCCCCGCGATCGTCGAGCGAGCGGATAGGGTCACCAGCCGGGCCAAGGCCCGGCGCACGACCGGGCCCGGCCCGGGCCCCGGATCGGCCTCGGGCTTGCGGCGCAGGGCCGGCCCGGAACCAGAGTCCCGAACCAGAGCCCCGCGAGATCCGGCGCTCGCCCGGACGAGCAGCAACCGAGAGGGAGACAGCCACGTGGACGAGTTCGTCCTGAACGAGGGCAACACCGCCTGGATCCTCGTGAGCGCCGCGCTGGTGCTCATGATGACGCCCGCGCTGGCCTTCTTCTACGGTGGCATGGTCCGCTCGAAGTCCGTCCTCAACATGATGATGATGAGCTTCAGCGCCATCGGCGTGGTCGGCATCGTCTACGCGCTGTGGGGCTACTCGATGAGCTACGGCCCGGACGTCGCCGGGCTGATCGGCAACCCGTTCGCCCTCTTCGGGATCGAGGACGTCGCGAACACCGACCCGTCCAACCTGCTCGCCGCCAACGGCGTGCCCGTGTATGCCTGGATCGCGTTCCAGGCGACGTTCGCCATCATCACCGTGGCGCTGCTCTCCGGCGCGATCGCGGACCGGACCCGCTTCCGGGCGTGGCTCGTGCTGACCGTGGTGTGGAGCACCCTCGTCTACTTCCCGATGACGCACATGGTCTGGGGCGGCGGCCTCCTCGGCGCGAACGGGCCGATCGGCAGCAGCCTGTCCACCCCTGTCGACTTCGCGGGCGGCACGGTGGTCGAGATCGGCGCCGGCGTGGGCGGCCTGGTCCTCGCGGTCGTCATCGGGAGGCGTCGTGGATTCGGGACCGACCCGATGCGTCCCCACAACATGCCGTTCGTCATGCTCGGCGCGGGCCTCCTCTGGTTCGGCTGGTTCGGGTTCAACGCGGGATCGGCCGGGGCCGCCAACGACCAGGCGAGCCTGGGCTGGGTGACGACCTGCCTGGCGGCCTGCGCCGCGATGATCGCCTGGTTGATCACGGAGCGCGTGCGGGACGGGATCTCGACGACCTTCGGGGCCGCCTCCGGCGCCGTCGTCGGCCTGGTGGCCGCGACGCCGTCGGCGGGCTTCGTGTCCCCGCTCGGCGCCATCGCCATCGGCGGGATCGCCGGCGCTGCCGGCGCCCTCGCCGTCGGGCTGAAGTTCCGGCTCGGGTACGACGACTCGCTCGACCTCGTGGCCGTCCACCTGGTCGGCGGCCTCATCGGGACGATCTTGATCGGTGTGTTCGCCACCGGGCGGGGCCTGCCCGACGGAGCGCAGGCGGGGCTGCTGTACGGCGGAGGCGTGACCCAGCTGCTCGCCCAGACCGCCCTGGCGTTGGCCGCGCTGGTCTACTCCGCGGTGGTCACGCTGGTCATCGGGCTCGTCCTCAAGGCCACGGTGGGCCTGCGGGCCCCGGTGGAGCACGAGATCGGCGGACTCGACCTCGCCCAGCACGGCGAGTCCGCCTACGAAGGAATCGCATCCGGCCGTCTGGTGGCCGGAGCATGACCCGGTCGCCGTTCACGGCACCGTTGGAGGAGAAGAGATGAAGCTCGTCACCGCGATCATCCAGCCCTACCGCCTGGACGAGGTCCGGACGGCGCTCGACGCCGTCGGGGTCCGGGGCATGACCGTCTCCGAGGCGAGCGGCTTCGGCCGCCAGCGCGGGCACGTCGAGGTCTACCGGGGCGCCGAGTACACGGTCGACCTGGTGCCGAAGGTGAAGATCGAGCTCCTCGTCGAGGACGACGTCGCGGTGGGCGCGACCGAGGCGATCGTGGCCGCGGCGCGCACCGGCAAGATCGGCGACGGCAAGGTCTGGACCGTCCCCGTCGAGGACGTGGTCCGCGTGCGGACCGGCGAGCACGGTCCGGGCGCGCTGTAACGATGACGACGGGACCGGGTCCGGCCGGGAGCCGTGTGGTCGAGGGCCGGTGGTCGAGGCCGGTGGTGGAGAGCCAGGCGGTGGGGAGTGAGGCGGACGGGAGCCGGGCGGACGAGCCGGCGCCGGGCGTCGTCGGGATCCCCGACCTGCGGGCAGCCCGGCTGGACCACCCCCGGGACGGGCTGAGCGGACCGGAGTACCGCGCGGCCCTCGCCGACCTCGTCGACGGCGCCCTCCGCGGGCTCTGGGCCGAGGCCGTCGACTCCCTGGGCCTCGTGCCCCGGCCGGCGGACGACGGCGGCACCCACCTGGGGGCGGCCCTCGCCGTCGTCGGGAGCCAGGGCCGCCGGGACGCGGGTCCGACGAGCGACCTGGACCTGATCCTCGTCCACGACGGCCGGACCTTGAGCCAGGACCAGGTGGCTCGGCTCGCCGAGCGCCTCTGGTACCCGATCTGGGACGCGGGCCTCGACCTCGACCACTCGGTACGTTCCCTGTCCCAGTGCCGGCAGGTCGCCTCCCACGACCTCCCGGCCGCGACCGGACTCATCGACGTGCGCCTCGTCGCGGGCGACGCGGTCCTGGTCCACCGGGCGCGGTCCGCCGTGCTCCAGGACTGGCGCTCGACCGCCCGCCGGCGGCTCCCCGAGCTCCTCGCCTCGATGACCACCCGCGCCGAGCGGCAGGGGGAGCTCGCCTACCTCATCGAGCCGGACATCAAGCAGGCCCGTGGCGGCATCCGGGACGCGATCCTCCTGTCCGCCCTCGCGGCGACCTGGCTGACCGACCGCCCGCACGGGGACGTGGACGCCGCGTACGCTCACCTGCTCGACGTGCGGGACGCGCTCGCCCTCGTGACGCGCCGGCACTCGTTCCGGCTCGGCCAGGCGGACCAGGACGAGGTGGCCGCCCTGTGCGGTGCGGGCGACCGCGACGACCTGCTCGCCGGCATCGCGCAGGCGGGGCGTGTCATCTCGTGGTCGCTCGACGCGACGGTCCGTAACGCCCGGCAGGCCCTGCGTCAGCCCTCCATCCGGCGCGGTCCCGCGCTGGTCCGGGGCCGGCGGACCGCGCCCCGGCTGCGCTCGGTCGCCGAGGGACTCGTGGAGCACGACGGCGAGCTCGTGCTCGCCGCGGGCGTCCAGCCCGGCAGCGACCCCCTCCTCGCACTGCGGGCCGGGGCCACCGCGGCGCGGACCGGGCTCGTGCTCTCGCCGGTGACCGTGCACAGCCTCGCCGCCGCCCCGCCGATCCCCGAGCCGTGGCCTCGGCCGGCCCTGGCGAGCCTGCTGCAGATCCTCGGGTCCGGGCGTGCGCAGATCCCCGTCTGGGAGGCGCTCGACCTCGCGGGCGTGGTGACCACGTGGTTCCCGGAGTGGCGCGACGTGCGCAACCGCCCGCAGCGCAACCCGATCCACCGGCACACCGTCGACCGGCACCTCGTCGAGACCGCCGCCGAGGCGTCGCGCGCCCGGACGGGCGAGGAGCGGGCGCGGCTCGACCACGGCGACCGGGACCTCCTGGTGCTCGCGGCGTTCTTCCACGACATCGGCAAGCGGGCCGGGGCCGTTGACCACAGCGTGGAGGGCGCGCAGATCGTCGGCCCGATCATGGACCGGATCGGGCTCCTGCCGTCCCAGCGTGACGTCGTCGTTCGGCTCGTCCGTCACCACCTGCTCCTCGCCGAGCTCGCCACGACCCGCGACCCTGAGGACCCGGCGACGGTCGCGGAGCTGCTGGACGCCGTCGACCGCCGCGGGGACGTCCTCGAGCTCCTGCGCGCGCTGACCGAGGCCGACGCCACCGCTGCAGGGCCGAAGGCGTGGACGGCGTGGCGGGCGCAGCTCATCGACACGCTCACGGGCCGGGCGCGCCAGGCCCTCGGGATACCCTGAGGGTCCGTCCTGACCCTCGTGCGATGAGGAACCCTCCGTGTTCGCCACCCTGTCCGACCGGCTCACCGCCACCTTCCGTACCCTCCGCGGCAAGGGCCGGCTCTCCGAGGCCGACATCGACGCGACGATCGCGCAGATCCGCCGCGCCCTGCTCGACGCGGACGTCGCCGTGCCCGTGGTCCGCGAGTTCACCGCGAAGGTGCGCGAGCGCGCCCTCTCGGACGAGGTCTCGGGCGCGCTGAAGCCCGGCCAGCAGGTCGTCAAGATCGTCTACGACGAGCTCGTCGAGATCCTCGGTGGCTCCGCGAGGCCCCTGACCTTCGCCAAGACCCCGCCGACCGTGATCATGCTCGCGGGCCTCCAGGGCTCGGGCAAGACCACGCTCGCCGGCAAGCTCGGCCTCTGGCTGCGCGAGCAGGGGCACACCCCGCTGCTGATCGCGGCGGACCTCCAGCGCCCGAACGCCGTCACGCAGCTCCAGATCGTCGGGGAGCGCGCCGACGTGCCGGTGTGGGCGCCGGAGCCGGGCAACGGCGTCGGGAACCCGGTGCTCGTGGCCGCGGCCGGTGTGCGCTACGCGCGGGCCCGGCAGTACGACGTCGTGGTCATCGACACCGCCGGCCGCCTCGGCGTCGACGCCGAGATGATGAAGCAGGCCGCGGACATCCGCGACGTCACCCACCCGGACGAGATCCTCTTCGTCCTCGACGCGATGATCGGCCAGGACGCGGTCGTCACGGCACAGGCCTTCGCCGAGGGGGTCGGGTTCTCGGGCGTCGTGCTCACCAAGCTCGACGGCGACGCCCGCGGTGGTGCGGCCCTGTCCGTCGCGCGCGTCACGGGCGCGCCGGTCATGTTCGCCTCCACCGGCGAGAAGCTCACCGACTTCGACCGGTTCCACCCGGACCGGATGGCCTCGCGCATCCTCGACATGGGTGACGTCCTCACCCTCATCGAGCAGGCCGAGAAGACCTTCGACGCCGCGCAGGCGGAGGAGCTGGCGAGCAAGATCTCCGGCGACGGCGACTTCACGCTCGAGGACTTCCTCACGCAGATGCAGAGCATCCGGCAGATGGGGTCGATGAAGAAGCTGCTCGGGATGCTCCCGGGCATGGGCCAGATGCGTGAGCAGCTCGAGAACTTCGACGAGCGGGAGATCGACCGGGTCGAGGCGATCATCCGCTCGATGACGCCCGGCGAGCGCGCCAACCCGAAGATCATCAACGGATCCCGGCGCGCGCGCATCTCCCGCGGTTCCGGCACCACGGCCGCGGACGTCAACCAGTTGCTCGACCGGTTCGAGCAGGCCAAGACGATGATGCGCTCGATGGCCCGGGGTGGCGGCATGCCCGGCATGGGGGCGCTGCCCGGCGGGGGCAAGAAGTCGCGCGGGCGCACCGCGCCGCCGCCCCAGGTACGCAAGAGCAAGTCGGGCAACCCGGCCAAGCGCGCCGCCGAGGAGAGGGCTGCGGCGGAGCGCGCCGCCACCGCGCCCAAGCCGAGCGCGGGCGCAGCCTTCGGCCTCGGCGCGGGCGGCGCGGGCGAGCCCGGCGAGGCGTTCGACCCGACGTCGTTCTCCCTGCCGGCGGGCCTGGACAAGTACCTGGGCCGCTAGGCCTCGACGGTGCGGGCCGGGCGACAGCCCGCCCGGAGGGAGGACGGCCATGCGGGGTGTGCTCCACCTGCGCGGGACCGTGGTGCTCGACGACGACCGCGAGGTCGGCGAGTGCTGGGTGGTCGACGGACGGCTCACCCTCGCTCGACCCGCGGCGCCGGTCGACGCCGTCCTCGAGGGCTGGGTCCTGCCGGGCCTGGTCGACGTGCACTGCCACGTCGGGCTCGGCCCGGGCGGCGCCGTCGACGTCGCGACGTCGACGGCGCAGGCGGTCGCCGACCGGGACGCCGGGACCCTCCTGATCCGGGACGCGGGATCGCCCGCCGACACGCGCTGGGTCCACGGCCGCGCCGACCTGCCGGACTTGATCCGCGCCGGGCACCACCTCGCCCGGCCGAAGCGCTACCTGCGGCACTTCGCGCGCGAGCTCGACGACGTGCGGGACCTGCCGGGCGTCGTCGCCGAGGAGGCGGCGTACGGGGACGGCTGGGTCAAGGTCATCGCGGACTGGATCGACAGGTCCGAGGGCGAGGGGGCCGACCTGCGCCCGCTGTGGCCGGACGACCTGCTGGCCGAGGCGGTGGGCCGGGCGCACGCCCGGGGCGCCCGGGTCACCGCGCACACCTTCGCCCGCGAGGCGATCCCCGGCCTCCTTGCGGCCGGCGTCGACTGCCTCGAGCACGGGACCGGGCTGGACGCGGCGCAGATCGACGAGGTCGCCCGCCGGGGGATCGCCGTCACCCCGACCATGCTCCAGGTGGCCAACTTCGAGGCGATCGCCGCCCAGGCCGTGCGATACCCCGTCTACGCCGCGCACATGCGGCGGATGTTCGCCCGGCGCTACGAGCACGTGCGGGAGATGTACGACGCGGGAGTGCGGCTGCTTGTCGGCACCGATGCGGGCGGCACGATCGCGCACGGGATGCTCCCCGCCGAGGTGGCCGAGATGGTCCGGGCCGGCGTACCCGCGGCCGACGCCGTGGCCGCGGCAAGCTGGCGGACTCGGGCCTACCTCGGCCGGCCAGGCATCGAGGAGGCCGCGCCCGCGGACGTGGTCGTCTACGCCGCGGATCCGCGGGAGGACGTCGCGCGTGCTCGCGCACCCGAGCGCCGTCGTCCTCCGTGGCGCGATTGTCGCCCCGGTGCGCTGACCGGGTGGTCAGCTAAGCCAGCCGAGGGCGGGGAGGGCGCGCGCGGGTCGTGGCGGGCCTGGCGGGAGGCGCGAGGTACGAGCGCCGGATGGTAGACCCGCGCGCGCCCATCCCGCCCTCGGCGGGACCAGAAGCGGCAGGCGGACGCGGCACGGGCGGTGGTCGCGCAGACGGCGCGGGCCGCGTTCGGCGGAGCGGCGGGCGATCTGGCAGAATGATTCGCTGTACTCGGCGCGCCCGGCCCCTCTCTCCGCGCGGTGCCGTGTCCCGAGGTAGTCGCCCCCACCCGCCCCCACGGGAACCGGCGCACGCCTCACCCCCAGCGAACCAGGAGTGACCACCACAGTGGCCGTCAAGATCCGTCTCAAGCGCCTCGGGAAGATCCGGGCTCCGTACTACCGCGTCGTCGTCGCCGACTCGCGCACCAAGCGCGACGGTCGGGCGATCGAGGAGATCGGCAAGTACCACCCGACCGAGGAGCCTTCGCTCATCCAGATCGACTCCGAGCGGGCGCAGTACTGGCTCGGGGTCGGCGCCCAGCCGTCCGAGCAGGTGCTCGCGCTGCTGAAGGTCACCGGCGACTGGCAGAAGTTCAAGGGCCTCCCCGGCGCCGAGGGCACCCTGCGGGTCTCGACCCGCTCGGCCGACGCCCAGGCGGCCGTGAAGGCAGCCGAGGACGAGGCCGAGCGCCGCAAGGCCGAGGTCTCGCAGGCGAAGGCCGACGCCGCCGCAGCCGCCGCGAAGGCCGCGACCGCCCAGGCCGCAGCCGCCGAGGAGTCGGCCGAGGAGTCGGCCGAGGCCGAGTGATGTTGGCGGACGCTCTCGAGCACCTCGTCCGGGGGGTCGTCGATCACCCGGACGACGTGCGCGTGAGCAGCCGCTCTCTCCGGCGCGGGGAGCTGCTCGAGGTGCGGGTCAACCCGTCGGACCTCGGGCGGGTCATCGGTCGCTCCGGGCGGACCGCCCGGGCGCTGCGCACGGTCGTCTCGGCCCTGTCCACCTCCGGCCCGGTGCGGGTGGACGTCGTCGACGTCGACCGTCGCTGATCTCCCAGATCGCGAACAGATGGACGGATCGCGAACTCCCGAGGTTCGCGATCCGTCCATCTGTTCGCGATCTGTGCATGGAGGGGAGACGCCGTGGACGTGACCGTGGCGAGGGTCGGCGCGGCGCGCGGGCTGCGTGGCGAGGTCCGGCTGGATGTGCGCACGGACTCGCCCAGGACGAGGTTCGTGCCGGGCGCGGTGCTCCGCACCGAACCGCCCACCGCGGGGCCACTGACGATCCGTCAGGTCCGCGAGGAACGCGGCTCCTGGTACGTGACCTTCGCCGAGGCCCTTGACCGCACGGCGGTGGAAGCCCTCCGCGGCGTCGCGCTCGTCGACACGTCGACCGAGGGCGAGCACGACGCGTGGTACCCGCACGAGCTCGTCGGCCTCGTCGCGGAGCTCGGGGACGGCACGGTGCTCGGCCGGGTCGAGGGCCTCGAGCACGCCCCGGCGCACGACCTCCTCGTCCTCCGGGAGAGGACGGGCGAACGCACGCTCGTGCCGTTCGTCCACGCCATCGTGCCGGTCGTCGACGTGCCCCGCGGGCGCGTGGTGCTCGATCCCCCGGGGGGGCTCCTTGCCCAGCTCGGTTCTCCTGATGAGGAGCCGGGGGACGTCGAGTCGGCCGACGACGGCACCCCGGACGACGTCGAGGTGGACGGCGGCGAGGACCAGGGCGGCGAGGACCGGGAGGGCGACGGCGCATCGGCCGGAGGGTCCGCCGAGGGCGACGGCGGGATGTCCTGACGTGCGCATCGACGTCGTCACGATCTTCCCGGAGTACCTCGCCCCGCTCGACCTCTCCCTGGTGGGCAAGGCGCGCCGGTCCGGTGTCCTGGACGTCCGGGTCCACGACCTGCGGGACTGGGCGGAGGACCGGCACCGGACCGTCGACGACACCCCGGCCGGCGGCGGGGCCGGGATGGTCATGCGCCCGGACGTCTGGGGTCGGGCGCTGGACGCCGTCCTTGCGGCGGACCCGGACACGGACCCGGACACACCCGGACACAGACCCGGCGGTGGACACCGTCGTGGGCGGGTCGGCCGGTGGCGTCCCGCCCGTCCTCCTCGTTCCCACCCCCGCCGGTGAACCGTTCACCCAGGCCCTGGCCGAGGAGCTCGCCGCGGCGATGGCCGACGGCGCCCGTCTGGTGGTCGCGTGCGGCCGCTACGAGGGGATCGACTCCCGCGTGGCGGAGCACTACGCGGCGGCCGGGACGGCTCGGGTCCGCGAGGTCTCGATCGGCGACTACGTCCTCAACGGCGGCGAGGTCGCGGCCCTGGTGGTGATCGAGGCCGTGGCCCGGTTGCTGCCCGGCGTGATCGGCAACGCGGAGTCGCTCGTGGAGGAGTCGCACGGCGCGGCGGGCCTCCTCGAGGGGCCCGTCTACACCCGACCCCTCGAGTGGCGCGGTCACGAGGTCCCGGAGGTGCTCCGCTCCGGCCACCACGGCCGGATCTCGCGGTGGCGCCGGGATCGCGCCCTCGAGCGCACCGCCGCACGCCGGCCCGACATGCTCGCCCGGCTCGACGTCACGACCCTCGACCGGGCCGATCGCGCGTCCCTGGCGCGGTCGGGCTGGCTGGTCGGGGCCGGGGGGCTGCGGCGCGTCGTCGTGCGCCCCGCGCGCGCCGACGACGCCGCCGCCCTCGCCGACCTCGCGGCGGACACCTTTCCGCTCGCCTGCCCTCCCGGGACCGACCCCCACGACGTCGTCGCCTTCGTCGCCGAGCACCTCACCGCCGATCGGTTCGCCGACTACCTCGCCGAGCCCGGCCGGTACGCGATCCTCGTCGCCGAGGCCGCGGAGCGACCCGGGCCGCCCGAGCTGCCCGGATCTCCCGGATCTCCCGAACCGGCGTCCCCTCTCCTGGGCTACACGCTGAGCGTCCTGCCACGCAGCCCGCAGGAGCCGCCCGCCGCCGACGAGGTGGCCGCCGTCGTCGTCCAGCGCCCCGCGGCGGAGCTGAGCAAGTGCTACGTGCGGGCCGCGTTCCACGGGACGGGCCTCGCGGACGCCCTCGTCTCGGCGGCCCACGACGACCTCGCCGCCCGCCGGGTCGACGGCGTGCCCTACGCCGCCGTCTGGCTCGGCACCAACCGGGGGAACCGCCGCGCCCGGCGCTTCTACGAGCGAGCGGGGTACCGGCTGGTGGGCGAGCGGGTCTTCCGGGTGGGCGGGCAGGCGCACCGGGACGTGGTGATGGTGCGTCCCCTGAGCCGCGCGGACTCCTGACCACGGCTGACCACGCCGGAGCGGGGAGCGGGGGAGCGGTTCACGTCCGGCGTGCGATCTGTGGCAGACTCGTGCGGTCGTGCGCACTGGGATCGGTCTGCGGCGGCTCTGCCACAGGGGAGCCGCCGGACAGCAGGCCGGACGCGCCGACAGTCAACCGATGATCCGGCGGAGTCGTCCGCCACGACCATCGCGGGTGACCTGTGGCACGCGCGGGAAGCAGCTGACATGCACATCCTGGACTCCGTCGACGCCGCCTCGCTGCGGACCGACGTCCCCTCCTTCCGCGCCGGGGACACCCTGAAGGTCCACGTCAAGGTCGTCGAGGGCACCCGCTCCCGCATCCAGGTCTTCCAGGGCGTCGTCATCGCCCGGTCCGGCGGCGGCGTCCGCGAGACCTTCACCGTCCGCAAGATCAGCTTCGGCGTCGGCGTCGAGCGCACGTTCCCCGTGCACTCCCCGACGATCGACCACATCGACGTCGTGACCCGCGGCGACGTGCGTCGCGCGAAGCTTTACTACCTCCGCGCGCTGCGCGGCAAGAAGGCCAAGATCCGCGAGAAGCGCGACACCCCGGCAGCGCACTGACCCGCCCGAGGCGCCGTCGGCCCGCGTGGCCGACGGCGCCCCTCACGTCCTGGAGGGTCGCGTGAGCGTCGATCCGGAAGCCGGCGACGAGTCGCCGGCGGAGCCAGCGGAGCGGCGCGAACGACCGCCGCGACGTCGGAGCCGTCCGCGGATGTCGGCCGCTGCACGCGAGACCCTTCTGATCATCGTCTCGGCGCTGGCCCTCTCGTTGGTCATCAAGACGTTCCTTGCGCAGGCGTTCTACATCCCCAGCGCGTCGATGCACGACACCCTGGTCGAGGGCGACCGCGTGCTGGTCAGCAAGCTCACCCCCGGCCCGTTCTCCCTCGAACGCGGCGACATCGTCGTGTTCAAGGACCCCGGAGGGTGGCTGGGCTTCGGCCCGACGGAGCCGTCGAGCCCGCTCGCCGAGGCCGCGAAGCGGACCCTCACCTTCGTCGGGCTGCTCCCGCCGGACGCCGGGGAGCACCTCATCAAGCGGGTCATCGGCCTCCCCGGTGACAGCGTCGCCTGTTGCGACGCCGAGGGCAGGCTCACGGTCAACGGCGCCTCGATCGACGAGCCGTATCTGAGGCCCGGGAGCATCCCGAGCGAGTTCGAGTTCGACGTCGTCGTCCCCGCCGACCACCTGTGGGTGATGGGTGACAACCGCCAGAACTCCCAGGACTCCCGGGCCCACCTGGGCGATCCGGGCGGCGGGATGGTCCCGGTCGAGGACGTGGTGGGCACCGCTTTCGTGGTCCTGTGGCCGCTCGACCGGATCGCCGTCCTGCGCGACCCGACGGCGACCTTCGCCGACGTGCCGGCACCCACCGGGCCGTGACCCCCGCGTCCGGATCCCGCTCGCCCGGGTCCCGCGCGCCGACGCGCACGTTCGAACGTGCCCTCCTGCGGTCGGGGCACACCCTCGTCGGGGGCGTCGACGAGGTCGGCCGCGGCGCCCTGGCCGGACCGGTGAGCGTCGGTGTCGTCGTCGTCGACCTCGCCACGCGCGCGGCCCCCCAGGGCCTGCGCGACTCCAAGCTGCTCACGCCCGCGGCGCGGGAGTCGCTGCGCGGGCCGGTACGGCGCTGGTGCGTCGCCGGCGCCGTCGGCCACGCCTCCGCCGGGGAGATCGACGCGTTCGGCATCGTGGCGGCGCTGCGGACCGCCGCGCGCCGCGCCCTGGCCGACCTGCGCGCGGCCGGGGTGTGGCCCGAGGCCGTGATCCTCGACGGCTCGCACAACTGGCTCGCCCCACCATCACAGGGCGACCTCTTCGACCACGACCCCCTCCCCTGGGAGACCCCCGTGGTCCACACGCGGGTGAAGGCCGACCTGACCTGCGCCGTCGTCGCGGCCGCCAGCGTCCTCGCCAAGTGCGAACGGGACGGCCTCATGACGGTGCTCGACGGCGAGCACCCGGGCTACGGCTGGGCGGTCAACAAGGGGTACGCCGTGCCCGAGCACCTCGCCGCCCTCCGGGCGCTCGGCCCGAGTGCACAGCACCGCGTGAGCTGGCGGCTTCCCGTCCGGAACGGGGGCGCCGGGGACGGTGGGGACGAGGACGGCGGGGACGACGACGCAGGTGATCTCGGTCACGCCGGCGTGGGTGCCCCGGTGGTCCCCGACGGGGCGGCCCGTGACCCGGGGGAGCGGCGCGAGGCGGCCCTGGTAGACGGCATGATGGAGCCGTGAGCGCTGAGGACCTGGAGAACTACGAGACCGACATGGAGCTCGCGCTCTACCGCGAGTACCGGGACGTCGTCGGGCTGTTCTCGTACGTCGTCGAGACCGAACGGCGCTTCTACCTGGCCAATCACGTCGACCTGCAGGTCCGTTCGGCCGGCGGCGAGGTGTTCTTCGAGCTCACGCTCGCCGATGCGTGGGTCTGGGACGTCTACCGGTCGGCGCGCTTCGTGAAGACGGTGCGGGTGGTCACGTTCAAGGACGTCAACGTGGAGGAACTGGCGAAGGCGGAGCTCAGCCTTCCCTGAGCGACGGGCGCGCGGCGCCGTCGGCCATGGTGCAGCGGTTCGTCAGCAGGCTGAGGGATCGCTAACGTTTCGGGGTATACCGACCGCCGGGCTTCCCCGGCGGTGCCCGCCGAAAGGACCTCCCGATGGACTTCACCCACTTCCTCTGGCTCCTGGTCTGGAGCTTCTTCTTCATCGCCTACCTGATGGTGTTCTTCAACATCATCGGCGACCTCTTCCGTGACGGTGAGCTCGGTGGCTTCGCCAAGGCGATCTGGATCATCGCGCTGGTGTTCTTCCCCTTCCTCACCGCCCTCGTCTACCTCATCGCACGCGGCAAGGGGATGACCGAGCGCTCGCTGGCGGCGGCCCAGGCCCAGAAGGCCATGACGGACAAGTACATCCAGTCCGTCGCCACCACCGCGACGAGCCCGGCCGACCAGATCGCCTCGGCGAAGTCGCTGCTCGACTCCGGCGCCATCACCCAGGCCGAGTACGACGCGCTCAAGGTCAAGGCGCTCGCCTGACCTCTCCTCCACCGGGCCGGGCGGCCCGGTGAGGTCCACCCGAACGGCCCGACCCCTCCCCGGGGGCCGGGCCGTTCGTCGCGCCGGCCCGGCCGCTCGCGTGCGCGACTCCTCCCCAGGCGGCGATGCCGGGGCCCTGTCCACCGGGCCGACCACCCGGAGCGCCGCCCGGGGCGAGGTCCGCCGAGGATCACCCTCGGAGGTGGTCGACGATGCGGGCAAAGGACGGCGTCGGGGCGTACGGGGAGCGGGTCGCCGTGCGGCTGCTCACGGAGAGCGGGCTGGAGGTGCTGGACAGGAACTGGCGCGGGCCGTCCGGTGAGCTGGACATCGTGGCGATGGACGGCGACGACGTGGTGGTCGTGGAGGTCAAGACCCGGTCCGGAACCGGTTTCGGTCATCCGGCGGAGGCGGTGACCCGGGCCAAGGTCGCCCGGCTGCGGCGGCTCGCCGCGGAGTGGCTGAGCGCGCACGACCTGCACGCGGCGGGGGTGCGGATCGACGTGGTCGCGGTGATCCGCCGGCGCTCGGGTGCTGCGCACGTGGAGCACCTGCGCGGGGTCGTCTGATGGCGCTCGGCAGGACGTGGGCCGTCGCCCTGGTCGGGCTCAGCGGTCACCTCGTGGAGGTCGAGTCCCACCTCGCTCCGGCACTGCCCGGCTTCACCCTCGTGGGGCTCCCCGACGCCTCGCTCTCGGAGGCGCGCGACCGCGTCCGCGCCGCCGTCACGTCCTGCGGGCTCACGTGGCCCTCGCGCAAGGTGACGGTCAACCTCTCGCCCGCGTCCCTGCCCAAGTCAGGATCCGGCTTCGACTTGAGCATCGCGGTGGCGACGCTCGCCGCCGCGGACCTCATCGACGCCGTGCTGCCCGCCCGGGCCGTCCACCTCGGTGAGCTCGGCCTCGACGGTCGCGTGCACCCCGTGCGGGGCGTCCTGCCGGCGGTCGCGGCCGCGGTGCGGGGAGGGTGCACCCGGGTGATGGTGCCCGCGGCGAACGCCCGTGAGGCCGAGCTGGTCGACGGCGCCGAGGTGATCGGCGTGCGGCACCTGGCCGAGGTCGTGCGCCTGTACGGGGGCGAGGTCGCGGACCCGACCGGGCTCGCGCCGTCGGACCCGGTCCGCAGGGTCGACGACGACGCCCGCCCGGGCACTGCCCCGGACCTCGCCGACGTCCTCGGCCAGCGCGAGGCGCGGCACGCGCTCGAGGTCGCTGCAGCGGGGGGTCACCACCTGCTCCTCGTCGGCCCGCCGGGCGCGGGCAAGACCATGCTGGCGGAGCGCCTGCCCGGGGTGCTGCCCGACCTCACCGACGGCGAGGCGGTCGAGGTCACGTCGGTCCACTCGCTCGCGGGCACGTTCGACGCGAGCACCGGTCTGATCCGTCGGCCGCCGTTCGAGGACCCCCACCACACCGCCACGCCCGCCGCCGTCGTCGGGGGCGGGTCGGGCGTACCGCGACCGGGGGCGGCCTCCCGCGCCCACCGCGGCGTCCTGTTCCTCGACGAGGCGCCCGAGTTCTCGCCGCGGGTGCTCGAGACGCTGCGCCAGCCCCTCGAGCACGGCGAGCTGGTGCTGCACCGCGCCAGAGGCGCGGCTCGGTACCCGGCGCGCTTCCAGCTGGTCCTCGCGGCGAACCCCTGCCCGTGCGGGCGCGGCGTCGGCAAGGCGCTCGACTGCACGTGCTCCCCGCTAGCGCGCCGACGGTACTTCGGCCGGCTCTCGGGCCCGCTCCTCGACCGCGTGGACATCCAGGTGGAGGTGCCCGCCGTGACACGTGCCACGCTCGCGCTGAGCGGGACGGCCGAGACCTCCCTCGAGGTGGCCGCGCGCGTCCGGCAGGCGCGCGACGTCCAGGCCGAGCGCCTGCGGGGCACACCCTGGCACCTCAACGCCGAGGTACCGGGCTGGTGGCTGCGCGACGTGACGGCGTCGGCCGGGCCGGGCGTGACCACGGACCTGGACCGGGCGCTCGACCGCGGGGCGCTGAGCCTGCGCGGGGTCGACCGGGTGCTGAGACTGGCGTGGACCGTCGCCGACCTGGCGGGACGCGACAGGCCCACCCGGGACGACGTCGGTCTCGCCCTGGGACTGCGCACGCGAGGTCACGGTGGCTGAGCCCGTCGCGGTGCCCTTCGACGCGACCGACCCGGTCCTCGCGGCGGCGGCCTGGAGCAGGCTGGCCGAACCGGGCGACGAGGCCGTGGGGACGTTGCTGGCGCACCTGGGCACGGTCGCGGCCCTGGACTGGGTGCTGAGCGGTCGGGAAGGGCTCCCGGTGGCCGTCGGGACGACGGCGGGCTGGCGTCGGGCCCGGGAGCGCTGGGAGCCCCGGCTCGCCGGCCTCGACCCGCGGCGCGAGCTCGACGTCCTCGCCAGGCTCGGAGGACACCTCCTCCTGCCGGACGACCCGGACTGGCCGCCGGGGCTGGACGACCTCGGGGTGCACCGCCCTCCCTGCCTGTGGGTCCGGGGCGGGAGGCTGCGCCCGCGGCTCGACCGCTCGGTCGCCGTCGTCGGGGCGCGGGCCTGCACCGCGTACGGACAGCACGTCGCGGCCGATCTCGGGGCCGGCCTGGCCGAGCGCGCGGTCGCCGTCGTCTCCGGCGGTGCGTACGGCATCGACGCGGCGGCGCACCGTGGGGCGCTCGCGGCGCGGGGGAGCACGGTCGCGGTGCTGGCGGGCGGCGTCGACCGCTTCTACCCGGCCGGCAACACGGACCTGCTCGCCGCGATCGAGGCCGCCGGGGCCGTTGTCGCCGAGGCACCGCCCGGCAGCGCTCCCATGCGGTCCCGGTTCCTCCTGAGGAACCGGCTGATCGCGGCGATGACGCAGGGCACCGTGGTGGTCGAGGCGGCCTGGCGCTCCGGTGCCTTGAGCACGGCGGCCCATGCCGCGGCGCTCCTGAGGCCGGTCGGCGCCGTGCCGGGGCCCGTCACCTCGATGGTCTCGGCCGGGTGCCATCGCCTCCTGCGCGAGGGTGGAGCGGTCTGCGTCACCGACGCGGCGGAGGTGACCGAGCTCGTGGGCGCGATGGGGTCCGATCTGGCACCTGCGCGGGAGGCCGACGACGGCGCCGGGCGGCCCCCGTCCGTCGGCGCGCCTCCGGCGGGGCTGGACGCCAGGGAGTCCCAGGTGTTCGAGGCCACCCCGCTCCGGGGCTCCGCGAGCGCCGAGTCGATCGCGCGCACCGGCGGGCTCGCCCTCGCGGACGTGCAGGTGGCGCTCGCCTACCTCGAGCTCGCCGGGCTCGTCGAACGGCGCGGCCCCTCGTGGTGCCGGGTCCGGACGTGACGTGGACGTGACGTGGACGTGGCCGAGGCAGGACGGCCCCGATCCTCGGGCGCCGGACGTGGATTTTAGCCGTTGCTCTCCGGAGATATTGGTGGCACCCTGAAAGCGGCAGCCCCGGGAGCGGTTTCGGGACCGCCCACAACTCCACACGGCCAATTCGTTCGCGGAAGGCGGCGCGGGGGCGCTGCCAGGGGGTCCGGAAATGAAGGCTACCTATCGTGTTCTCGCCTACCTGATCGCGATCGCCGTCGTGGTCCAGGCCGGCGCCATCGCCTACGCCCTGTCCGGCTTGGGCGCCTGGGTCCAGGACGGGGGCGTCCTCGACGCCGCGACGATGGAGGACGAGTCGCTGTCCTTCCCGGGCGTCGTCGGCTTCATGATCCACGGGATGAACGGGGCCATGCTGATCCCGGCCATCTCCCTCGTCCTCCTGATCGTCTCGTTCTTCGCGAAGATCCCGGGCGGCGTGAAGTGGGCCGCGCTGATCTTCCTGCTCGTGGGGATACAGGTCACCCTCGGGACGCTGGCGCGGGGCGGGACGCCGGAACTCGGCCTGCTCCACGGGATGAACGCGCTGTTCCTCTTCGCGGCCGCCCTCGTGGCGGCGCGTCGGGTGCGGAAGGCCGGCTCGGTCGAAGCCGCCGCGGTCCCCGTTACCCGCGTGGGGGTCTGACCGGCCGGAGAGCGTGGTGCCTCGGTGAGTGGTGCCTCGGTGAACGGTGCCTCGGTGAGGAGTCGGGCTCGGGCGCTGATCGCGGCGCTGGCGACGGTCGCGATCCTCGGCACGCTCGGGTGGCTCTGGACGAGCAGCCTGCTGCCGGGGGAGTACGGCGCCATGGCCATGGGCCACGCCGACTACGGCGGCGGTCCGGTGCCGGCCGCCGACGGCTCCGCGGGCCCCGGTCACGGGGGGTCGGTCTCGGGCGGCACGCCCGTGACCGACCTCGTCGCGGACCCGGGGCGCCCCGCGGACGTCACGGTGGACCTCGTCGCCCGCGAGGAGGTCGTCACGCTCGCCTCGGGACGCGAGATGGACGGGTTCACCCTCAACGGAACCTCGCCCGGCCCGCTCATCCGGGCCGTCCAGGGGCAGCTCGTCGAGGTCCGGCTCGAGAACGCCTCGGTCGAGGGCGGCATGACGCTGCACTGGCACGGCGTCGACGTCCCGAACGCGATGGACGGCGTCGCCGGAGTGACGCAGGACGCCGTGCCGGTCGGCGGCCGGTTCGTCTATCGGTTCGTGGCGGATCGGGCCGGTACGTACTGGTACCACTCCCACCAGGTCTCGCACGACCAGGTCCGCCGCGGTCTGTTCGGTGCCCTCGTCGTGGACCCGCCCGCTCCCGAACGCGACGTCCAGGAGGTCGTCGCCGTCGTCCACCTCTACGAGGGCCGGCGCACCGTGAACGGCGCCGAGGGCGACCTGCCGGTCGTCGCCCTGCCGGGCGCCGTCGTTCGCGTCCGGGTGGTCAACACCGACAACGGGCCGATGCCCGTGTGGGTGAGCGGAGCCGCGTTCCGCCTCCGAGCAGTCGACGGCACCGACCTCCGGGAGCCGCCGCCGGTCAGCGGGCAGTACGTCCTGCTCACGGCGGGTGGCCGGGCGGACCTGGAGCTGGTCGTGCCCGACGACGGCGCGCCGGTGCGCGTCGAGATGGGCGGGAGTGCCGCCGTCGTCCTCGGGGACGGGACCCCGGCGGAGGGCGCACCGACACCGCAGCCGAGAGCCGAGGTCGACCTCCTCGCGTACGGCTCGCCGGGCGATCTCGGCTTCGACGCGCGGTCCCCGGACCGGACCTTCGAGTACGTGATCGGCCGACGACCGGGGATCGTCGACGGCCGCCCCGGCATGTGGTGGACCATCAACGGCGGCACGTTCCCCGACGTCCCGATGTTCACCGTGGTCGAGGGCGACGTCGTGGTCATGCGCATCGAGAACCGCAGCGGAGCCGTGCACCCCATGCACCTGCACGGGCACCACGCCGTCGTCCTGAGTCGCGACGGGGTCGCGGCCACGGGCAGTCCCTGGTGGGTCGACTCCCTCGACGTGCCCGACGGCTCCGCGTACGAGGTCGCCTTCGTCGCGGACAACCCGGGCATCTGGATGGACCACTGCCACAACCTGCCGCACGCGGCCGAGGGCCTCATGGCGCACGTCGCCTACGCCGGGTACACGACGCCGTTCCTCGTCGGCGGTGAGCCGGGCAACCGGCCCGAGTGAGGACGCCGCCGGGCGCCCGGGTGTCGCGGTCCCGTCGCCGCCGCGCCGGGCGCCGGTGCTTGCCGTCCGGGCGCCGGGGCGTCACCGTGGCGCCATGACCAGCGACGGCGCGCCGGGTGACACACCGGGGGCGCGCGCACGGCCCGAAGCCGTGGCCGCGCTGCTGGCGGCCTACCGGTCCTTCCTCGAGACCCAGCGGGGGCTCTCGCCGCACACGGTCCGCGCCTACGTGGCCGATGCCGAGAGCCTGCTCGGCTCCCTGACCCGGCCCGCGCCCGCGGGGGCGTCGCCCGAGGACCCCGTCCCGATCGACCTCGACCGGCTGGACCTGACCGCCCTGCGCGCGTGGCTCGCGGTCCAGTCCCGCCGCGGCCGCTCCCGGGCGACCCTCGCGCGGCGTGCCGCCGGAGCCCGGGCCTTCACGGCGTGGGCGCACCGGACGGGCCGGATCGCCGCCGATCCCGGCCCCCGGCTGCTCCACCCCCGGGCGGACGTCACCGTGCCCGCGGTGCTCGCCGTCGACGAGGCCGCCCACCTGCTCGACGTCGCCGCCGAGCAGGCGCGCGACGGGGACCCCCTCCACCTGCGCGACTGGGCGATGCTCGAGCTCTGCTACGCCTCCGGCGTGCGCGTTGCCGAGCTCGTCGGTCTCGACGTCACCGACGTCGACCTGCGCGAACGGCTGCTGCGCACCCTGGGCAAGGGGGGCAAGGAGCGGGTGGTGCCCTTCGGTGTCCCCGCCGCGCACGCCCTCGAGGCGTGGCTGGCCCGCGGGCGGCCGGCCCTCCTGCCCGGCGCTGCCGTGCCGGATGGCGCCGGGGCGCGCGGTGGGCGACCGCGGGCCGAGCCCGCGCTCTTCCTCGGCGCGCGCGGCGGGCGCGTCGGGGTGCGTCAGGTGCGGGACGTGGTGCACCGGCTGACGGCGCTCGCCGGGGTGCGTGACCTGGCCCCGCACGGCTTGCGGCACTCCGCCGCGACCCACCTGCTCGCCGGGGGATCGGACCTGCGGACGGTCCAGGAGGTGCTCGGGCACGCCTCCCTCGCCACCACCCAGCGCTACACGCACGTCTCGCCCGAGCGGCTGCGCGCCGCCTACACCCAGGCGCACCCGCGCGCGTAGCGCGTGCGCCCCGGGCCGGGCCGCGATCGCCGGGACCGGATCGGCCGTTCGCGATCGGCGGTGCTCTCGGCCGCTCGGGATCGTCGGGACGCGATCACGCGGGCGGGTAGAGCCGGACCACGGTCCGCCGCAGGAGGAGCAGAGGGTCCAGGTAGTCCTCCGGGGCGCGGCGGGCCCCCCAGTGCAGGCACGACGACGGCGCGCAGTGGGAAGCGGCGGACAGGTGCCCGATAACGTCGCCCGCCCGGACCGCGTCGCCTGCGGCGACCGTCGGGGTGACCGGCTCGTACGTGGTCCGGATGCCGCCGGGGTGGTCGATCGACACCACGCCGCGCCCGGCGACTGCCCCCGCGAAGGCGACCGTGCCGTCCGCCGACGCGAGCACCGGCGCCCCGGGGGCGAGCGTCAGGTCGGCCCCGCGGTGCCCACGTGCCCACGGCGCCGGGGGTGGGTCGAAGGCCCGGGCGACGACGACCGGCCCGCCGGTGGGCCACACGTGAGCCTGCGCGGCCGGAGGCACGGGGTCCTCGACGGACGCGGCGGAGGCGGCCTGCGCCGTCGTCGCTTGCGCGGGCGGCCCGGGCCGGGCCGGGGCCGCTGCCGAACCAAGGCCGAGCGCCGCCGCGCCGAGCAGGAGAGCGACGCCGCCGACCAGGGGCAGGGAGGGTGCCATGCGGGCATGGTGGCGGGTGCCGCACCCGGGCCCTCGGGAGTACCCGCCGCGCTGGGGACGGGCGTGCGCCGACGCGGCCGGGGGAGGAGGACCCGGGTCCGCCGTCCGACGATCGGGTAGCATCGCGGGTGCAGCCGGGAAGACCCGGTTGACATCGCGCGCCCACTGATCACCTCAGTCGGTGAGGCCCCGGGCACGGTCCGACCGCAAGGTCGGTTGCCCCGGGCCGTGGGCACCAGGCGCGGTGGTCACCTGGCCACCGCGACAAACCGGAACGCGGGTGCGGTGCCGCCGAGGCGGCGCGGCCCGCTCGACGCGTGGGCCGTGGAGCCCACGCCGGAAGGACGCGCCATGGCCGTCGTCACCATGCGCCAGCTCCTCGAGAGCGGCGTCCACTTCGGGCACCAGACCCGTCGGTGGAACCCCAAGATGAAGCGCTTCATCTTCACCGAGCGCAACGGCATCTACATCATCGACCTGCAGCAGTCGCTGACCGACATCGACCGAGCCTTCGAGTTCGTCCGGGAGACGGTCGCCCACGGCGGCACGATCCTCTTCGTCGGCACGAAGAAGCAGGCGCAGGAGGCGGTCGCCGAGCAGGCCGCGCGCGTCGGGATGCCCTTCGTCAACCAGCGGTGGCTGGGCGGCATGCTCACCAACTTCGGCACCGTGCACAAGCGGCTCCAGCGGCTCAAGGAGCTCGAGGAGATCGACTTCGACGACGTCGCCGGCAGCTCCCTCACCAAGAAGGAGCTCCTCGTCCTGCGCCGCGAGAAGGACAAGCTCGAGCGCACGCTCGGCGGCATCCGCGACATGGCCAAGGTGCCCTCCGCGGTCTGGGTCGTCGACACCAAGAAGGAGCACCTCGCCGTCGACGAGGCACGCAAGCTGAAGCATCCCGGTGGTCGCCATCCTCGACACCAACTGCGACCCGGACGAGGTCGACTACGGCATCCCGGGCAACGACGACGCGATCCGCTCCGTCGCCCTGCTGACGCGCGTGGTCGCCGACGCCGTGGCCGACGGACTCGTGGCCCGCCACTCCGGCGGGACGAGCGGCGCCCCCGCCGCCGACGTCGAGCCCCTCGCTGCGTGGGAGCGCGAGCTCCTGGCCGCGGCCGAGGCGGAGACCGTGGCCGTCGTCGCGGACGCGGCGCCCGCCGACGTCGCTGCGGTCGAGACTGCTGCGGTCGAGGCTCGCCGCCGAGGTGGCTGAGGTCGAGGTCGCCGCCGAGGTGCGAGGTCGCCGCCGCCGAGGTGGCCCCCGAGGTCGCCGTCGTCGAGACGCCTGCCGAGGCCGCCGCCCCCGAGGCCGACGAGGCCTGATCCCCACAACTCCCCAGTCGTTACCTCCGGAAGGAATCCACGAGGAACATGGCGAACTACACCGCCGCTGACATCAAGGCCCTGCGCGAGCGCACGGGCGCCGGCATGCTCGACGTCAAGAAGGCCCTCGACGAGGCCGACGGCAACGTCGAGAAGGCCGTCGAGATCATCCGCGTCAAGGGCCTCAAGGGCATCGCCAAGCGCGAGGGCCGCTCGGCCTCGGACGGCCTGGTCGCGATCGACGTCTCGCCGTCGGCCGAGGGCGAGACCGGCGTCCTGGTCGAGGTGAACTCCGAGACCGACTTCGTCGCGAAGAGCCCGGTCTTCATCGCGCTGGCGGACAAGGTCCTCGCGGCCGCCGTCGCCTCCGGCGCGACCGACGTCGAGGCCCTGCTGGCCGCCGACGTCGCCGGTGCGCCGCTGCGGGCCTCGGTCGAGGAGGCCGCTGCGACCATCGGCGAGAAGATCGTCGTCCGTCGCCTCGCCCGCGTCTCGGGCGAGAAGGTCACGTCCTACCTGCACCGCACCAACAAGGACCTGCCCCCGCAGGTCGGCGTCCTCATCGCCACGGACGCCGCCGGCGCCGAGGTGGCGAAGGACATCGCGATGCACATCGCCGCGTACTCGCCCACCTACCTCTCGCGCGAGGACGTCCCCGCCGCAGACGGTCGCGGACGAGCGGCGCATCGCCGAGGAGACCGCGCGCAACGAGGGCAAGCCGGAGGGTGCGCTCCCGAAGATCGTCGAGGGTCGCCTCGTCGGCTTCTACAAGGAGAACGTCCTCCTCGACCAGGCCTTCGCCAAGGACCCGAAGAAGTCGGTCGGCCAGGTGCTCGCCGAGGTCAAGGGCACGGCTACCGCCTTCGCCCGGTTCCGCGTCGGCGCCTGACGCGCCCCGGCGTCGGCCCCGATCCCTCCCGCGGGAACGGGGCCGACGCCGTACGCGGCCCCGACGGGCCGCACCCCCAGAGCAGGGAATGCAGCACCAACGACGCAGGGAGGGCCCCATGAGCACCGCGGCTCATCGAGTGCACGGCGCACCGACGGACGGTCGACGACGGGTCCTCCTGAAGCTCTCCGGCGAGGTGTTCGGGGGCGGCAAGATCGGGCTGGACGCCGACGTCGTCGCCGCGGTCGCCCGGGAGATCGCCGAGGCCGCGCAGGCGGGGATCCAGGTCGCCATCGTCGTCGGCGGCGGGAACTTCTTCCGCGGCGCGACCCTGTCGGCGAGCGGGCTCGACCGGGCCCGTGCCGACTACATGGGCATGCTCGGCACCGTCATGAACTGCCTCGCGCTCCAGGACTTCCTGGAGAAGGCGGGTGTCGACACGCGGGTGCAGACCGCCATCACCATGGGCCAGGTCGCCGAGCCCTACATCCCGCGGCGGGCCATCCGGCACCTGGAGAAGGGCCGGATCGTCATCTTCGGCGCCGGCGCCGGCCTGCCGTACTTCTCCACGGACACCGTCGCGGCGCAGCGAGCCCTCGAGACGCACTGCTCCGAGGTCCTCATGGCCAAGAGCGGGGTCGACGGCGTGTACACGGCGGACCCGCAGCGTGACCCCGACGCCCGCCGGCTCGAGCACGTGACGTACGACGAAGCGCTGCGCGCCGGCCTGAAGGTCGTGGACGCCGCGGCGTTCAGCCTGTGCATGGACAACGGCCTCGACATGCGCGTCTTCGGCATGGCGGAGCCCGGCAACGTCACGCGGGCCCTGATGGGTGAGAAGATCGGCACGCTGGTGACCGCGGACCGTGAGCGCGGCGTGGCCGTGCGGGTGAGCGATTCCCCGCACACCGAGACGAAGGAGCAGCGGTGATCGACGAGACCCTCTTCGAGGCCGAGGAGAAGATGGACAAGGCGGTCGAGGTCGCTCGCGAGGAGTTCTCCGCCATCCGCTCCGGCCGCGCGAACGCCGCGATGTTCCACAAGGTCCTCGTCGACTACTACGGCGCCCCGACCCCGCTGCAGCAGCTCGCCTCTTTCCAGATCCCCGAGGCCCGCACGGTCCTGATCTCGCCCTACGACAAGGGCTCCATGGCGGCCGTCCGCAAGGCGATCCGCGACTCCGACCTCGGCGTGAACCCCACCGACGACGGCGCGGTCATCCGCGTCATCCTGCCGGCGCTCACCCAGGAACGGCGCAAGGAGTACGTCAAGCTCGCCAAGCACAAGGGCGAGGAAGCCCGGGTGTCGGTCCGGAACGTCCGCCGCCGCGCCAAGGAGGAGCTCGATCGCATCGCCAAGGACGGCGAGGCCGGCGAGGACGAGGTGGCGCGGGCGGAGAAGGAGCTCGAGCACCTCACGAAGCGTCATGTCGACCTGATCGACGATCTCCTGGCCCACAAGGAGCGCGAGCTCCTCGAGGTCTGAGCGGGGAGCACGGTGACCCACATGGCCGAGGCGCCCGCCGACCGTCCCCTGACGCGTCGCGAGCTCCGCGAGAAGCAGCGACGGGAGGCCGAGGCGCGCAGCGCCGCGGAACCCCGCCCCGAGCCGGAGACGGCCGGGACCGGGCCCCGTGTCCTCGACGAGGACGGCACGGAGCCCGACGCCGCCGAGCAGGAGCCGGACAGCGGCGCACCCGAGCCGGACGGCGAGACGCCGACGGCCGAGAGCGCCGAAGGTCCGGCCGCGGATGCGGACGGGGATGCCCCTGACGGCGACGCCGCCGAGGAGGGCGGACAGGACGAGCCCCTCGGACCGGACGCCGTCGCCGAGGGCGACGCGGGCGACGCGGGCGCTGAGGGCGACGCGGGCGCGAGGGCGACGCGGGCGCTGAGGGCGACCACGCGGGCGACGACGCGGGCGGTGCTCCGGCGGGCGAGCCTGCTCCTGACGAGCCTGCTCCTGACGAGCCTGCTCCTGACGAGCGGGGACCGGACGACGAGCGGGGACCGGACGACGCGGCGGAGGGGCAGGAGGACCTGCCCGCCGACGTCGAGGACGGCAGCGCCGGCGACGACGCCCGCGCCTGCCGAGAGCCCGGAACGAGCGGCCGACGAGCCCGAGGCTGAGGCGGAGCCGTCCGGCGACGACGACGCCGCGGCCGAGTCGGGTGCTCGACGCGATGCGGATCTCGCCGAGGAAGCCGCCACCGTGGTCCTTCCCGCGGCGAGGCGACGGCGCGAGCTGGCGCGCCAGGCCACCCCCACGAGCACGGGCCGAGCCGGACGGGACCTCCCGATGGCGATCGGCGTCGGGCTCGGGCTCGGTGCGCTCCTGATCGCCAGCCTCTTCATCTGGAAGGAAGCGTTCGTCGTCTTCGCGATCATCGCTGCCGGCGGGGGACTGTGGGAGTTCGCGGCCGCCCTCCGCTCGAAGGACATCCGGATCCCCCTGCTGCCCCTGCTCGTCGGTTCGACGGGGATGCTGATCTCGGCGTACGTCGCCGGGCCGGAGGCCCTCGTCGTCGCCTTCATGCTCACGGCGGGCGGGGTGTTCGTCTGGAGGGTCATCGACGGCGGGGGGACCCAGGCCCTGCGCGACGCGGGGGCGGGGATCCTTGCCGCCGCCTACATCCCCTTCCTTGCCTCCTTCGCCGTTCTGATGATCGCCGCGCCGGACGGGCCGTGGCGGGTGATGTTCGCCATCTCGCTGGTGGTCGCCAACGACGTCGGCGGGTACGCCGCCGGCGTGCTGTTCGGCAAGCACCCGATGGCCCCGAGCGTCAGCCCCAAGAAGTCGTGGGAAGGCGCCGCCGGCTCCGCGGTCCTCGCCGCGGTCGTCGGCGTCGGCCTCATGTGGTGGTTCTTCAACGGCCCGCTGTGGGCCGGGGCCGCGATCGGCCTGGTCACGGTGGCGGCGGCGACGGTGGGCGACCTGTCCGAGTCCCTGATCAAGCGGGACCTCGGGCTCAAGGACATGGGCAGCCTGCTGCCCGGGCACGGGGGGATCCTCGACCGGCTCGACTCGATGCTGGTCGCGGCACCGGTCGTCTTCGGCAGCCTCACCCTGACGCTCGCCCTCGCGGCCTGACGACGCGCCTCCCACGAGCACCTCACCGCGCACCTGCCCCGCGCGGCGGGGGCCTCCGCAGGCGTGTCACAATCGTTGCCGCCATGCCTGGAGCCGACACGCCGCCCGCGGCGCCCCCGACGCCGCCCGTGAACCGCCCGCGACTCACCCTCGCGAGCCCGCGCCGCGGCAAGCCGCCGATCCACCTCGCCGACCTGTCCCCGGAGGAGCGCGCCGCCGCGGTCCGCGAGCGGGGCGAACCGGCCTTCCGGGCGGACCAGGTCGCGAGGCACTACTTCACGCACCTGACGCGTGACCCGGAGCGGATGACCGACCTGCCCGCCACCGGGCGGGCGGACCTGGTGGGCGGCCTGCTCCCCGAGCTGGTCACCGAGATCCGCACGATGGAGGCCGACCGCGGGTCCACCCGGAAGTCGCTCTGGGCGCTGCACGACGGCGCGCGGGTGGAGTCGGTCCTCATGCGCTACACCGAGCGCACCACGCTCTGCGTGTCGAGCCAGGCGGGCTGCGGGATGGCCTGCCCGTTCTGCGCCACGGGACAGCAGGGCCTGACCCGCAACCTCTCGACGGCCGAGATCGTCGAGCAGGTGCGCCTGGCGGCTGCGGCATCCCGCGACGGCCTCCTCCCCGGTGGCTCGACGCGGCTGACCAACGTCGTGTTCATGGGCATGGGGGAGCCCCTCGCGAACTACGCCGCGGTCCTGGCCGCCGTCCGCCGGCTCGTCGCGCCGGCGCCGGCCGGCTTCGGTCTGTCCGCCCGCAACGTCACGGTCTCGACCGTGGGCCTCGTGCCTGCCATCGACCGCCTCGCCGGGGAGGGGATCCCCGTCACCCTCGCGCTCTCGCTCCACGCGCCCGACGACGAGCTGCGCTCGGAGCTGGTGCCGATCAACACGCGCTTCGGCGTCGACGAGGCGCTCGACGCCGCGCACCGCTACTTCAGGGCCACGGGACGCCGCGTGAGCATCGAGTACGCCCTGATCCGGGACATCAACGACCACGCCTGGCGGGCCGGGCTGCTCGCCGAGAAGCTCCAGGCGCGCGGTCGGGGTTGGGTGCACGTCAACCCGATCCCGCTGAACCCCACGCCGGGGTCGAAGTGGACGGCGAGTGAGCCGGGCGTCGAGGACGAGTTCGTGGCACGGTTGCGCCAGGCGGGAATCCCGACGACCATCCGGGACACCCGAGGACGCGACATCGACGGGGCGTGCGGCCAGCTGGCGGCGGAGGAGAGCTGACGTGAGCGACGAGGCGACGCAGGGAACCACGACGGCCCCGGCGGGGGCGTCGACGGCGCCCGCGAGTCGCGGCGGCGACCTCCCGAAGGAGTCCCGCACCGCGACCTTCCCCCACGTGGGCCGCTGGTCGCGGGGGTACGACCCGGACCAGGTCGAGACGTTCTTCGGCCGGGCGCGCGTGGCGTACGAGGGGCCGCTGGAGAGCTCGATGCGGGGCGACGACGTGCGCGCCGCCGCGTTCGACCTCGTCCGTGGCGGCTACTCCCCGGGTGCCGTCGACGGCGCGCTCGACCGCCTCGAGGGCGCGTTCGTGCGACGCGAGCGGGCGGCTTTCGTGGCACGGAAGAGCCAGCAGGAATGGATGGGCATCGTCGCCGAACGGGCCACCACGCTCTACCCCCGGCTCGTGCGCCCCGCCGGGGAACGGTTCGCCCCGCCGTCCCACGGGCGCGGCTACGCCGTCGCCGATGTCGATGCCGTCCTCGACCGCCTGGTCGCCTACTTCGACGCCGGGGCCACGCTCACGGCCGGCGAGCTGCGCACGGCCACCTTCCGCTCCGCGCGCGGCGACCGCGCCTACGCGGAGGGGCCCGTCGACGCCTTCGTGGCCCGCGCCGTCGAGGTCCTCCTGGCGGTCGAGTGAGCGCGGAGGCCCCCCGGTCCGTCGCGGTCCTCGGGGCGACGGGGTCCATCGGCACCCAGGCGCTGGAGGTCATGGCCGCGGCGAACGGGGCGTTCACCCTGGCCTCGCTCGCGGCGGGGGGTTCCCGGCTCGACCTGCTCGCCGAGCAGGTCGTCGCGTGGGACGTGCCCGTGGTCGGGATCGCCTCCGGTGACCCCCGGGAGCTCCGCGAACGAATCGTCGCCGTGGCCGGGGCCGCGGGGCGGCCCGCACCCGAACCCGAGATCCTCCACGGCCCCCGGGCGGCGAGCGAGATCGCGGGCCGCGGCGCCGACGTCGTCCTCAACGGCATCACCGGGTCCATCGGCCTCGAGCCGACCCTCGCCGCGCTCGGGTCGGGTTCCACGCTGGCCCTGGCGAACAAGGAGTCGCTCGTCGTCGGCGGGGCCTTGGTCAAGGACGCGGTGCAGCGCCCCGACCAGATCGTGCCCGTGGACTCCGAACACTCCGCGATCGCGCAGGCGCTGCGCAGCGGGACGGCGCGCGAGGTGCGCAGGCTCGTCCTGACCGCCTCGGGCGGACCGTTCCGCGGGCGCACGCGTGCGGATCTCGCGGACGTGACCCCGGAGCAGGCGCTCGCGCACCCGACGTGGTCCATGGGGCCGGTGGTCACCATCAACTCGGCGACCCTGGTCAACAAGGGGCTGGAGCTCATCGAGGCGCACCTGCTCTTCGACGTGCCCGTCGCCGACATCGCGGTGGTGGTCCACCCGCAGTCGGTGGTCCACTCCATGGTCGAGTTCGTGGACGGCTCCACGATCGCCCAGGCCTCCCCGCCGGACATGCGGCTGCCGATCGCCCTCGGGCTCGCGTGGCCCGACCGCGTCCCGGGCGCCGCGCGGCCGTGCGCCTGGGACGCTCCCACCGCCTGGACCTTCGAGCCGGTGGACGACGACGTCTTCCCCGCCCTGCGGATGGCGCGCGCCGCCGTCGAGGCCTCCGCCTCGCACCCCGCGGTGCTGAATGCGGCGAACGAGGAGTCGGTCGCCGCATTCGTGGCGCGGCGGATCTCCTTCCTCGACATCGTGGGCGTCGTGGGGCGAGTGCTCGACGAGCACGACGGCGCGGGACGCGGTGGCCTGACGCTCGCCGACCTGCAGGAGGTCGAGCGCTGGGCGCGCCGGCGCGCGAACGAGATCATCGACGCGGACGCCCGCTGATCGCCTGACGACCGCTCCGCGTTCGGGCGGCGGTCAGCGGGCACCCAGGTTCGCGGGGGATGATGGTGCCTCCCCCCGTTCCCCTGCGAGAGGTGTGCCGTGGCCGTCGTCGGCGTGCTCGTCGTCCTCCTGGGCGTCATCCTGTCGATCGCCCTGCACGAGGTGGGCCACCTCGTCCCCGCGAAGAAGTTCGGCGTCAAGGTCACCCGGTACATGGTCGGTTTCGGGCCGACCGTGTGGTCGACCCGTCGGGGGGAGACGGAGTACGGCGCCAAGGCGATCCCCCTGGGCGGCTACGTCCGCATGATCGGCATGTATCCGCCGGCCCGGGCGACGGCGGGGTCGGCCACGGGGAAGCGTGAGGGCTTCTTCGCCTCGCTCGCCGAGGACGCCCGGGCAGTGAGCGCCGAGGAGGTCGGGCCCGGCGACGAACCGCGCACGTTCTACGCGCTCTCTGTGCCGAAGAAGCTCGTCGTGATGATCGGCGGGCCGTTCATGAACCTGCTGATCGCCGTCGTCCTCATGACGGTGGTGCTCGTCGGCTTCGGCCTTCCCACCTACACCTCGACGCTCTCCTACGTCGCGGAGTGCGTGACGCCGGTGGACGAAGCGGGCCGGGAGTGCACCGCGAGCGACCCGGTGGGCCCGGGACAGGCGGCCGGGCTGCAGCCCGGTGACACGATCCTCAGCTGGAACGGGGAGGCCGTCGCCGCTTGGTCCGAGGTCTCGGACGCCATCCGCGCGAGCGGGGCGGAGCCTGTGGAGGTCGTCGTCCTGCGCGACGGCGAGGAGCTCACCACGACGGTCACCCCGGTCCTCACCGACCGCCCGGTCATCGAGGACGGCGCCGTGGTCACCGACGAGAACGGCGACCCCGTCCTCGCACAGGTCCCGTTCGCCGGTCTGGGCCCGGCCTACGAGCGGGTGCCGCAGCCCGTGACGGCCGTGCCGGTGGTCATCGGCGACGCCGTCGCGCAGACGGTGAACGCCGTCGTCACCCTGCCCCAGCAGGTCGCCGGCGCCTGGCAGGCGGCCACCACCGACACCGAGCGCGAGAACGGCGTGATGAGCCTCGTCGGCATCGGGCGGTTCGCCGGCGAGATCACGTCGGTCGACGCGGAGGTATACACGACGGCCGATCGGTTCGCCGACCTCCTGGGCCTCATCGCCTCCCTCAACATCGCCCTCTTCGTCTTCAACCTCATCCCGCTGCCCCCGCTCGACGGCGGGCACGTCGCGGGCGCCCTGTGGGAGGGGCTCCGGCGGCAGGTGGCGCGGCTGCGGGGACGACCGGACCCGGGGCCGGTCGACGTGGCGCGCGCGATCCCGCTGGCCTACGCCGTCATCGTGCTGCTGGTGGGGATGAGCCTCGTGCTCATGTACGCCGACATCGTGAAGCCGATCACACTCGGCGGCTGACCCGACGCCCGGACGAACCGGGCGGCGTCGTCGTCGGGCGATAATGCTCTGGTGACCATTCCGATCAGCCTCGGCATCCCCACCGTCAAGGAAGCACCTCCGGTGCTGGCGCCGCGGCGCCCCACCCGGAAGATCAAAGTCGGGTCCCAGTACGTCGGCGGCGACGCGCCGATCAGCGTCCAGTCGATGACGACCACGCAGACGGCCGACGTCAACGCCACGCTCCAGCAGATCGCGGCGCTCACCGCCACGGGCTGCGACATCGTGCGCGTGGCCGTGCCCACGCAGGACGACGCCGACGCGCTCGCGACCATCGCGCGCAAGTCCCAGATCCCCGTGATCGCGGACATCCACTTCCAGCCGCGGTACGTCTTCGACGCGATCGAGGCCGGCTGCGCCGCGGTCCGGGTGAACCCGGGCAACATCAAGAAGTTCGACGACAAGGTCAAGGAGATCGCTCAGGCGGCCTCCGACCACGGCGTCTCCCTGCGGATCGGCGTCAACGCCGGCTCCCTCGACCCGCGCCTCCTCGCCAAGTACGGCAAGGCCACGCCCGAGGCGCTCGTGGAGTCCGCCGTCTGGGAGGCCTCGCTGTTCGAGGAGCACGGCTTCCACGACTTCAAGATCTCGGTCAAGCACAACGACCCCGTCGTCATGGTGCGCGCCTACGAGATGCTGTCCGAGAAGGGCGACTGGCCGCTGCACCTCGGCGTCACCGAGGCCGGGCCGGCGTTCCAGGGCACCATCAAGTCGGCGACGGCGTTCGGCGCGCTGCTGAGCAAGGGCATCGGCGACACGATCCGCGTCTCGCTCTCCGCGCCGCCGGTGGAGGAGGTCAAGGTCGGGATCCAGATCCTCCAGGCGCTCAACCTCCGGCCCCGCAAGCTCGAGATCGTCTCCTGCCCGTCCTGCGGGAGGGCCCAGGTGGACGTCTACACCCTCGCCGAGCGGGTCACCGCCGGGCTCGAGGGGATGGAGGTCCCGCTGCGGGTCGCGGTCATGGGCTGCGTGGTCAACGGGCCGGGCGAGGCGCGGGAGGCGGACCTCGGCGTCGCGTCCGGAAACGGCAAGGGCCAGATCTTCGTTCGCGGCGAGGTCATCAAGACCGTGCCCGAGGCCATGATCGTCGAGACCCTCATCGAGGAGGCCATGCGGCTCGCGGAGACCATGGAGGTCGACGAGACGTCGGCGGGGTCTCCGGTCGTCACGGTCCGCTGAGCGCTAGCGTCGCCGCCATGGTCCAGTGGAGGCGCGGCGGCGTGACGGACGATCGCCTCCTGGTCCGGCAGCTCGGACCGGCCGACCGCGACGCCGCTCTCGCGCTCTGCCTCCGCGACCCCGTGGCTGCCGTCCTGGCCGGGCCGTACGTCGAGGCGCTCGGCGCGCTCGCGCGATCCTCGCCCCTGCTGGGGGTGGTCGGCGGCGGTCGGCTCGTGGCCGTGTGCTGGTCCGGCGCGAACCTCGTCCCGGTGGCCGCGGGCCCGGAAGCCGTCGCGGCGATCGCCGACGCCCAACGACGCCGCGGACGGCGCTGCTCCTCGATCGTCGGTCCCGCGGACCAGGTGCTCGGGCTCTGGGACCTGCTGCGCCCCTGGTGGTCCGCGCCTCGGGAGATCCGCGCCGACCAGCCGTCGCTCGCCATCGCCCGCGAGCCCGCCGTGGCCGCCGACCCGGCGGTCCGCCGCTCCCGACCGGAGGACTTCGACCTCCTCTTCCCGGCCTGCGTCGCGATGTTCACCGAGGAGGTCGGCTACTCGCCGACCGTCGGCGGCTCCGCCTACGAGAACCGGGTCCGTGAGCTGATCGAGACGGGCCGCTCCTTCGTGCGGATCGACGAGGGCCCCCGCGGGCCGCGCGTCGTCTTCAAGGCCGAGCTGGGCGCCGTCTCCCTCGGGGTCGCCCAGGTGCAGGGCGTGTGGGTGGACCCGGGGTACCGCGGACGGGGGATCGCGCAGGCCGGGATGGCCGCCGTCGTCCGCGCGACGCTCGCCGAGATCGCGCCCACGGTGTCGTTGTACGTGAACGACTACAACGCCGCGGCGCTGGCGGTGTACCGGCGGGTGGGTTTCGAGCAGGTCGGGACGTACGCGACGATCCTGTTCTGACCTCGCAGATCGCGAACATCCGGCCGGATCGCGAACATCGAGTCAGATCGCGAACATCGAGTCAGATCGCGAACTCCTGGAGTTCGCACTCCGCCCGGATGTTCGCGCTCTGGCGGGGTGGGGTGCGGGCTGGGGTGCGGGCGGGGTGGGGTGCGGGCGGGGTGGGCGGCGTGTGGTCGCAGCCCCACGAGCGGTCTCGGGTCCTCCCCAGACCGTCCTGCGGCATCGCCGTCCACCGCTGACCTCGACGATGGGACGGGCGCGACCGGCAGGGCGCCACGCTGGCGCAGTGCCGGGAGACAGCGATGGACGGAATGAACGAGCACCGTCGCGGGCGCAGGTCCTCACCCGCGCGGACATCCTCCGGGGCGCCACCGACCGCGAGCTGCGGGCGCTCGTGCGCTCGGGTGATCTCGAGCGGGTGCACCGCGAGGCGTACCTCAGGGGTGGGGCGGATCTGCGTCCCGAGGAGCGGTACCGCCTGCGAGTGGAGGCCTACGTGCGTCGTCGGCGGGAGGACGGTGCCGATCCCGTCCTCGCCGGGCCGGCTGCCGCCGTCGTTCTCGGACTCCCCCTCTTCGGTCGCCCGCCGGGGGTGATCCACGTGGTGGGCACGGGGTCCGGTGGTCGTGCTCCGCGCGGCCTTGCCGTGCCGGTCGCCCGCCCGCCCGACACCGACGTCATCACGGTCGGGGGCGTCCGCGTGGTCGCGGCGGCGCGCACGGTGCTGGACGTCGCGCGGCTCGTCTCGTTGACGGCAGGGGTGGTGGCCGCCGACGCCGCGCTCCGGCTCGGGCGCTGCACTGCGGACGACCTGTCCGCCGCGCTCGACCCTCTCCGGGGCCACCAGCGGGTGGCGGCCGCGAGGACGTGCGCGTCCCTGGCGAATCCCCTGTCCGAGAGCCCGGGCGAGTCGTGGAGCGCCGTCGTCTTCCATGTCCACGGCATCGAGCGGCCGGCTCGGCAGGAGCCGTTCCACGACGATCGCGGCCTGATCGGACGCTCCGACTTCTGGTGGCCGGACCGGCGCGCGATCGGCGAGTTCGACGGCAAGGTCAAGTACGGACGCGTCAACCCGAGTGGACGCTCACCCGAGGAGGTGCTGTGGCAGGAGAAGGTGCGCGAGGATCGGCTCCGGGCTCTGGGGTTGGCAGTTGCGCGGTGGACGACGTCGGACCTCGTGAGACCTGAGCAGCTGTGCGCTCGGCTCCGGGCTCACCTGCGGTGACCGGGCGGCGCCCGGCGTCGCGTCGACCCGATCCCGAGCACCTGGGCGAACACCGAGTCAGATCGCGAACACCGAGTCAGATCGCGAACACCGAGTCAGATCGCGAACACCGGATGTTCGCGAGATGCCCGGGTGTTCGCGGTCTGCGGCCGGCGTCAGCGCAGGAGGCGGGACATCCGGCGGTCGGCGAGGGGCTTGCCGCCGGTCTGGCAGGTCGGGCAGTAGTCGAGGAACGAGTCGGCGAACGAGACCTCGCGGATCTCATCACCGCACACCGGGCACGGCAGGCCGGCGCGCCCGTGGACGCGCATCCCCGCGCGCTTGGCGTCCTTGAGGTCTGCCGCCGGCCGACCCGTCGCAGCACCGACTGCCTCGCGCAGGACGTCGCCGATCGCGGCGTGGAGCCGGGTGACGCGGTCGGCGTCGAAGGAGCCCGTGAGGGCGAACGGGCTCTCCCGCGCCGCGTGCAGGATCTCGTCGGAGTAGGCGTTCCCGATCCCCGCGATCACGGACTGGTTCCGCAGCAGGCCCTTGACCTGCTGGTTCCGGGCGGCCAGCAGGCCGGCGAACACCTCGGTCGTGAACGCCGGGTCGAGCGGCTCGGCGCCGAGAGTCGCGACCGCCGGCACGTCCTCGGGCCGCGCGACCACGTGGACCGCCAGTCGTTTGCGCGTGCCCGCCTCGGTGAGGTCGAACCCGGTGCCGCCCGCCAGGCGCACCCGGAGGGCGACGGGGCTCCTCCCCGGGGCGACCCGCCGCGCCGGCACCACGTCGTACCAGCGCAACCACCCCGCCTTGGCGAGGTGGAAGACCAGGTGGAGGGCGCCGTCGTCGGCCTCGCGGTCGTGTCGCTCGCCCGGTGCGGGGGACGACGACGGCGCCGACCGCGTCTCGAGGTCCAGCCACTTCCCGCGGCGGGAGACGGCGGCGACCTCGCGGCCGACCAGGGCCCCGGGTGCGGGGGAGAAGGTCTTCAGCGCGCTGATCGTGCCGACCTCGACGCCGTCGACCGCCTGCCCGACTGCCTGCTCGCGCAAGAACACGGCGAGACCCTCGACCTCGGGCAGCTCGGGCATGGGCCCATCCTCGCCCCTCCGTGCGGCGAGGTCGAGGGGGCGGGCGTCGTCGTCGCCGTCTCGGGGTCGCCCCGCGAGCCCCACTACGCTGGCGCCCGTGCTGCTGCGAATGTCCACCCTGTTCGTCCGAACCCTGCGCGAGGACCCGGCCGACGCCGAGGTCGCGAGCCACCGTCTCCTCGTCCGCGCGGGCTACATCCGCCGCGCCGCGCCGGGCATCTACACCTGGCTCCCGCTGGGCCTGCAGGTGCTGCGCCGCGTCGAGGAGGTCGTCCGCGAGGAGATGGCGGCGGCGGGCTCGCAGGAGGTGCACTTCCCGGCGCTGCTGCCGCGCGAGCCGTACGAGGCGACGGGCCGCTGGACGGAGTACGGCCCCAACCTCTTCCGGCTCAAGGACCGCAAGGGCGGCGACTACCTGCTCGCCCCCACCCACGAGGAGATGTTCACGCTCCTGGTCAAGGACCTGTACTCCTCGTACAAGGACCTGCCGCTGACGTCTCTACCAGATCCAGACGAAGTACCGCGACGAGGCCCGGCCCCGCGCCGGCCTGCTCCGCGGCCGCGAGTTCATCGATGAAGGACGCCTACTCGTTCGACGTCGACGACGCCGGGCTCGAGCGCTCGCTACCTCGCCCAGCGCGAGGCGTACCAGCGGATCTTCGCCCGGCTCGGGCTGGAGTTCGTCGATCGTCTCCGCCGACCTCGGGCGCGATGGGCGGGTCGCGCTCGCGAGGAGTTCCTGTATCCCGACGGCGATCGGCGAGGACACGTTCGTGCGCTCGCCCGGCGGGTACGCGGCGAACGTCGAGGCGGTGACGACGCCGGTCCCGGCGGCGGTCGACGCCACCGACGCCCCCGCACCGGTGCGTCCGCGACACCCCCGACACCGCGACGATCGAGGCGCTCGTCGCCTTCGCGAACGCGAACGCCCCCCGCGAGGACCGCGCGTGGACGGCGGCGGACACGCTGAAGAACGTGGTGCTCGCCCTCACGCACCCGGACGGCGCGGCGGGAGGTCCTGGTGATCGGGCTGCCCGGCGACCGCGAGGTCGACCTCAAGCGGCTCGAGGCCGCCGTGGCGCCCGCCGAGGTCGAGGCCGCGGGCGACGCCGACTTCGCCCGGCACCCCGAGCTGGTCAAGGGCTACATCGGCCCCGGCGTCGCTCGGGCGAGAAGGGCGGACATCCGTTACCTCCTGGACCCGCGCGTGGTACCCGGCACCGCATGGATCACCGGCGCCAACGTCGCGGGCAAGCACGTGTTCGGCCTGGTCGCGGGGCGGGACTTCACCGCCGACGGCGTCGATCGAGGCCGCCGAGGTCCGCGCCGGCGACCTCGCGCCGGACGGGTCCGGGCCGCTGGAGCTGGCCCGCGGGATCGAGATCGGCCACATCTTCGCGCTCGGGCGCAAGTACTCGGCGGCGCTCGGCCTGACGGTCCTCGACGAGAACGGCAAGTCCGTCGTCGTCACCATGGGCTCGTACGGCATCGGCGTCTCGCGGGTGGTTGCCGCGCTGGCGGAGGCGAACCACGACCCCAAGGGCCTGGTCTGGCCGGCGAACGTCGCGCCCGCGCACGTGCACGTCATCGCGACGGGTAAGGAGGCAGCGATCGGCGAGACGGCCGAGGCGCTCGCGGCCGAGCTGACACGCCGCCGGGCTCGACGTCCTCCTCGACGACCGCCCCCGCGTCTCCGCGGGGGTGAAGTTCGCCGACGCCGAGCTGCTCGGGCTGCCGGTGATCCTCGTCGTCGGGCGCTCGCTCGCGAAGGGGGTCGTCGAGGTGCGCCGTCGCCGCGACGACGTCCGCCAGGAGGTCACCCCGGCGGACGCCCTCGCCGCGGTCCAGGCCCTCCTCGCCGAGGCCTGACCCGCCGCGCCTCGCCCCGCCCCCTCCGCGCCTCGCCCCGCCCCGCCGCGCCCCGCCACCCTCCCGTCGAACGCGGGGTTATGGGTCTCATCCCGTCGAATACGACCCATAACCCCGCGTTCGGCGAATCGGGGGAGGGGAGGGTGGGATCAGGGGTCGGATCAGGGCAGGAGGTCCGGGAGGCCGGGGAAGGTCGACGACGGCGCCCCCCACCCGGCCGCGACCGCCTCGGCGGCGGCCATCTCCGCCAGCACCGCCGGTCGCTCCTGCGCGGCGACGTCGCCGAACACCGACGTCCACGCCGCGAGGACGTCGGTCTCGACGCCCGCTGCCTCCGCCGCGACGTCTCCGGCGACCGCCGCGGACCCGTCCGGAGCCTGTGCGGAGCCGAGGTCGTACGCGGCCCGGCGCGGGTCGTCCGCCGTGCCCAACGCTCCCGACCCCGCGATGATCGCCTGCGCGGTGGTGCGATGCAGGGCCGCCCGATCGACCATGGTCGCGCGGTCCGGCCCCGCGCTCCGCGCCGCGGCGACCTCCAGCGCGTAGCCCGCCGCGTCGAGCGCCCGCGCGAGCTCCAGCGCGCCGGGGACGTCCGCGACGGCCTGGGCCGGCGGTTCCGCCGGCTCCGGGGACGTGGTCGCCGCGACGGCCGACGGCGGCGCGTCCGCCCCCAGGGCCCCCGCGAGGGCCTCCGCCTGGTCGTCCTGGGCCAGGCAGATCGAGGCGAGCAGGGTTGCCAGGTCAGCAGGCTCGACGACGACGGCGTCCGCGCACGTCAGCGCGGCGGACGCCGTGAGGGCGTCGAGCACGGCGGAGGGCTCCGCCACGGCCGAGGGCCCCGGGTCGGGCGCGCCGTCGTCGGCGCCGTCGTCGGCCTCGGGGTCGGGGCTCGCCCACGCCGGGGGCGCCCAGACGCCGCCGAGGGCGTCGGCGTGCGCGCTCGAGTCGGCGGACACCCGGGCGAGGGCGGCGGAGACCGGGTCGTCGACCCCCACGGCCGAGGCGTCGGCCAGACCGGCGATCGCCACCGCCCGTTCGGCGGCGCCCTGCCGCGCCGTCTCCGCGGCGTCCGGCGAGGGCAGCGGCGGCGGAGGCCCCTCGAGGCGCAGGCCGCAGCCGCTCAGGGCGAGGGCCACGACCACGGCGCCCGTCCGCAGCCCCCGCACGGGGGAGACGCGCCTCGGGCCGAGGCGGCGCACGGACGGGACGCGGTGCTGGGGCATCGCCCGTGATCCTCCCACGGGCGGACTCGGTAGGGTTGTGGGAGGTCGGGCAGGCGGTTCGACGGAGCGAGGAGGAGCACCACCATGGGTGACGCGGCACAGCAGCTGAGGTCGGTGCTTCGGCCCGTCGTCGAGGAGAAGGGGCTGTTCCTCGAGGCGCTCACGGTGGGTGCGGCGGGACGTCGCCGCCTCGTGCGAGTGACGGTCGACCTTCCGGACGGCCCCGGCGGCGTCGGCTCCGACGCCCTCACCGACGTGTCGCACGCGGTCTCCGCCGCGCTCGACGCCGCCGACGTGATCGACGGCACCTACGTCCTCGAGGTCTCGACGCCGGGCACCGACCGCCCGCTGCGCGAGCCCCGCCACTTCCGGCGGGCCATGGGCCGCCTCGTGCATGCGCGCACCGCGTCGGGCGAGCGCATCCGCGGCCGCGTCGTCGCGTCCGACGACGAGGGCGTGGTCTTCGACCTCGACGGCGAGCGTCGCCACGTCGCGTACGGCGACCTGGTCGAGGGATCGATCGAGCTCGAGCTCACGGCGATCGAGGAGCTGGAGGGCTGATGGACATCGACATGTCCGCCCTGCGCGTCCTCGAACGCGAGAAGGAGATCGGCCTCGACGTCCTCGTCGGGGCGATCGAGCAGGCCCTGCTCTCCGCCTACCACCACACCCCGGGCGCCAAGCCGCAGGCCCGGGTCGAGCTCGACCGGCGCACCGGCCACGTCACCGTGTGGGCGCAGGACGCGGAGGGCGGCCCGGAGTACGACGACACGCCGTCGGGCTTCGGCCGCATCGCGACGGCGACCGCCCGTCAGGTGATCGTCCAGCGGCTGCGCGACGTCGAGGACGACCAGGTGCTGGGCATCTTCCGCGGGCGCGAGGGCGAGGTGGTCGCCGGCGTGATCCAGCAGGGCCGCGACCCGCGGATGGTGCTCGTCGACATCGGGGGCGTCGAGGCGGTGCTCCCGGCGCACGAGCAGGTGCCCACCGAGACGTACACCCACGGCGAGCGGATCCGGGCCTACGTGCTCGACGTCAGCCGCGGCCCGAAGGGGCCCTCGATCACCCTGTCCCGCACCCACCCCAACCTGGTGCGCAAGCTCTTCGCGCTCGAGGTCCCGGAGGTGGCCGACGGCAGCGTCGAGATCGCCGCGCTCGCCCGGGAGGCCGGTCACCGGACCAAGATGGCCGTCCGCTCGACAGTCCCGGGCCTCGGCGCCAAGGGCGCGTGCATCGGGCCGATGGGAGCACGGGTCCGGGCCGTCATGGCCGAGCTGCGCGGCGAGAAGATCGACATCGTCGACTTCAGCGACGACCCGGCGGCCTTCGTCGCCAGCGCTCTCTCGCCGGCGCGGGTCTCCAGCGTGGAGGTCGTCGACGCCGCGGCGCGTGCCGCGCGCGTGGTCGTCCCCGACTACCAGCTCTCGCTCGCGATCGGCAAGGAAGGGCAGAACGCCCGCCTCGCGGCGCGCCTGACGGGCTGGCGCATCGACATCCACTCGGACACCGAGGCCACCCCGGCGCCGTCGGACGCACCCCCGCCCGCGCGCGAGCCGCGCCGGGCAGGGTAGAATCGTGGTCGGGCCTCGTGCCCGGACCCCCACGCCACCGACCGGCCCGCTGACCGGACCTGTTCGGACGTGCGTGGGGTGCCGGCAACGCGGCTCGCGGTCCGCCCTGGTGAGGATCGTCCTGAGTCCCGACTCGAGTTCGCTCGTGGTGGACGAAGGCCGGACAGCACCCGGGAGAGGCGCCTGGCTCCATCCGGACCCGGGTTGCCTGGACCAGGCCGAACGTCGTCGGGCACTGCCCCGAGCCCTGCGCACAGCCGGGCCGGTGGATCCCGCCGCGGTGCGGTCCTGGTTCGACCAGCGGTACCGGAACGACTCGAGCGCACCGCTCGATCCGAGGTAGCACCCCCAGATCTCCCGGACATCCCGTCCGGGTGGTCGCCTGCACAACCGTCGATACATGAGAGCGGGTTCACGGCTGATGGACGCCCGATGAGCATCCTGCGATGAGCACCCCGTACTAACCACGGTCCGACCCTGTCCGGGGCGGACCAGGACAGGAGAGTTGTGGCCAAGGTCCGCGTCTACGAGCTCGCGAAAGAGCTCGGCGTCGACAGCAAGACCCTGTTGGGCAGGCTGAACGAGCTCGGCGAGTTCGTGAAGTCCCCCTCGTCAACCATCGAGCCGCCCGTCGTGCGACGTCTGCGCGAGGCCTACCCGGCTCCCTCGGCGGCCCCCGCCGCCAAGCCCGCGGCCGCCGCACCTGCGGCCCCCGCTCCGGCGCCTGCTGCGCCGGCGCCCGCTGCCCGGCCCCCGCCCCCGCCGCGCCCGGCGTCGCGGCCCCCAGCGCCCCGGCCCCCAGTGCCCCCGCCCCGGTCGTCCCGACGACGACGGCGCCCGTGACCCCGGCGCCCGCGCCGTCGGTCCCGGCAGCCGCGGCCGCACCTGCGGCTCCGGCCCCCGCCGCGCCGGCGGCGCCCGCCGCCCGGCCGGCCCCCGCGGCGCCGCCGCGCACGCAGCCCGGCCCGGCCGCGCCGTCGGCCGGTCGCCGCGCCGTCGGCCGTCCCCGGTCCCGCCGCTCGACCCCGGCCGGGCGCCCAGGCGCCGCGCACGGGTGAGGCGGGTCCGGAGTTCCGCGAGAGCCGTCCGTCCGAGACCAGAGAGCCCCGCGGGCCTCGGCCCGGCGGTGCCCGTCCCGGCAACAACCCCTTCGCCCCGAGCCAGGGCATGGGCCGTGGCCCGCGACCGACCGAGGCGGGCCAGGCCCCGACCGGTGACCGTGGCGGCGAGCGTCCCGGCGGCGACCGCGGTGGAGACCGTGGCGGCGACCGCTCCGGTGGTCCCCGTCCCGGTGGTCCCCGTCCCGGTAACAACCCCTTCGCCCCGAGCCAGGGCATGCCCCGGCCGGGCGGCACGCGCGGTCCCGGCGCGGCGCCGTCGGGCGACCGTCCCGGTGGGCCACGCCCGCCGGCCGGCGGTCCTCGGCCGAGCCCCGGCATGATGCCCGGTCGCAGCACGGTGGGGCGCCCCGGCGCTCCGGCTCGCGGCGGAGCCGCCCCGGGCGGTCGTCCCGGTCCGGGCGGTCGTCCCGGCGCGGGCGGTCGTCCGGGAGCGCCCGGCGGGGCCCCCGGTGGGGGTGGCTTCGCCGGCCGTCCCGGTGGGCCCGGCGGCGGACGCCCCGGGGCCGGTGGCCGCGGTGGCACGCAGGGAGCGTTCGGTCGGACCGGCGGCAAGCCGGTCCGGGGCCGCAAGTCGAAGCGCGCGAAGCGTCAAGAGTTCGAGCAGCAGTCGGCGCCGTCGCTCGGCGGCGTGCAGGTCCCGCGCGGCGACGGCACCACGGTCGTCCGCATCCGGCGCGGCGCCAGCCTGAGCGACTTCGCGGACCGCATCGACGCCAACCCGGCGAGCCTCGTCACCGTGCTCTTCCACCTCGGTGAGATGGCGACCGCGACGCAGTCCCTCGACGAGGGCACCTTCCAGGCCCTCGGTCAGGAGCTCGGCTACGTCGTCGAGGTCGTCTCCCCGGAGGAGGAGGACCGCGAGCTGCTCGGCACCTTCGACATCGACCTCGAGGCCGAGCTCGACGCCGAGACCGACGAGGACCTCTTCGCCCGGCCGCCCGTGGTCACCGTCATGGGCCACGTCGACCACGGCAAGACCAAGCTCCTCGACGCCATCCGGTCCACGGACGTCGTCGCGGGCGAGGCCGGCGGCATCACCCAGCACATCGGTGCCTACCAGGTCTCGGTCGAGCACGAGGACGTCGAGCGCGCGATCACCTTCATCGACACCCCGGGTCACGAGGCGTTCACCGCCATGCGTGCCCGTGGTGCCCAGGTGACCGACATCGCGATCCTCGTGGTCGCGGCGGACGACGGCGTGATGCCCCAGACCATCGAGGCGCTCAACCACGCGCAGGCCGCCGGCGTGCCGATCGTCGTCGCCGTCAACAAGGTGGACAAGGAGGGGGCCAACCCCGACAAGATCCGCCAGCAGCTCACCGAGTACAACCTGGTGGCCGAGGAGTACGGCGGCGACACGATGTTCGTCGACGTCTCCGCCAAGCAGCGCACCGGCATCGACGAGCTGCTCGAGGCCGTGCTCCTCACCGCGGACGCCGCCCTCGACATGCGGGCGAACCCGAACAAGGACGCGCGAGGCGTCGCCATCGAGGCCAACCTCGACAAGGGCCGCGGTGCGGTGGCGACCGTGCTCGTCCAGTCCGGCACCCTGCACGTCGGCGACTCGATCGTCGCGGGCACGGCCCACGGCCGCGTCCGGGCGATGTTCGACGAGCACGGCGTGACCGTGCCGGCGGCGTACCCGTCCCGCCCGGTCCAGGTGCTCGGCCTGACGTCCGTCCCGCGAGCCGGTGACACCTTCCTGGTGGCGCCGGACGACCGGACGGCGCGCCAGATCGCCGACAAGCGCGAGGCCGCGGAGCGCGCCGCCAACCTGGCCAAGCGCCGGAAGCGGATCTCGCTCGAGGACTTCACCCAGGCGCTCGAGCAGGGCAAGGTCGAGACCCTCAACCTGGTCCTCAAGGGCGACGTCTCCGGTGCCGTCGAGGCCCTCGAGGACGCGCTGCTCCAGATCGACGTGGGCAAGGAGGTCGAGCTCCGGATCATCCACCGCGGCGTCGGCGCCATCACCCAGAACGACGTCAACCTGGCCACGGTCGACAACGCCATCATCATCGGCTTCAACGTGCGGACCGCGGAGCGGGTCGCCGAGCTGGCCGACCGCGAGGGCGTCGACATCCGGTACTACTCGGTCATCTACCAGGCGATCGACGACGTCGAGCAGGCCCTGCGCGGCATGCTCAAGCCGGAGTACGAGGAGATCCAGCTCGGCACCGCCGAGGTGCGGATGGTCTTCAAGTCGTCGAAGTTCGGCAACATCGCGGGCTGCCTCGTGCGGTCCGGGACGATCCGCCGCAACTCGAAGGCCAGGCTCCTGCGGGGCGGCGTCCTCGTCGGGGACAACCTGTCGATCGACTCGCTGCGGCGCGAGAAGGACGACGTCGTCGAGGTCCGCGACGGCTACGAGTGCGGTATCGGGCTCGGGTCGTTCAACGACATCAAGGAAGGCGACGTCATCGAGACGTTCGAGGTGCGGGAGAAGCCTCGGTCGTAGTTCCGCTCTGTGGTCACCTCGTGGGTGGCCCCGGGGAGTACCGCTTGCGGCGCTCCCCGGGGCCCGTCCGGTCACCTTGGGTGTGGCCCCGGGCAGTACCGCTTGCGGCACACCCGGCGCCTGGCGGCACCCCGCCAGGCCCGGCCAGTGCCGCCGCGCGGTACTCCCCGGGGCCCCTCACCTGCGGTTCGACCGGGATCGCGTCGTCGTCTCGGCCGGGGCGCCTCGCACACCACCGCCGTCGCCGGCGCCCGGGGGCGTCGTCGACGTTCCTCGGGCGTCCGGTCCACACCGCGCCGCCCGGCGCGGTTCTCACTCCAGGAGGCTAGGAATGGCTGACACCGGTCGGGCTCGGAAGCTTGCCGAGCGGATCCAGCAGATCGTCGCCCTCATGCTCGACACCCGGATCAAGGATCCACGCCTGGGCTTCGTCACCGTCACCGAGGCGCGGGTGACGGGCGACCTCCAGCACGCCACCGTCTTCTACACGGTGCTCGGTGACGACGAGGCGCGCACGAGCTCTGCCGCCGCGCTCGAGTCGGCCAAGGGGCTCATCCGCTCGGAGGTGGGCAAGCAGACCGGCGTCCGGCTCACCCCCTCGCTCGAGTTCGTGCTCGACGCCGTCCCCGAGACCGCCGAGCACCTCGAGGTCGCGCTCCGGGACGCCGCGGCGCGCGACGCCGAGGTGGCCCGCCTTGCCGCGGGCGCGCAGTTCGCCGGCGAGCCCGACCCCTACAAGAAGCCCGCCGACGAGGACGCCGACGACGACGCCGAGGCCCGTTGAGCGCCGGCCCTCGCCCCGCGGTGACGCCGGCCGGCGACGGGATCGTCGTCGTCGACAAGCCCGCGGGCTGGACCAGCCACGACGTCGTCGGGCGGATCCGCCGGCTCGCCGGCACCCGCAAGGTCGGCCACGCGGGCACGCTCGACCCGATGGCGACCGGCGTGCTCGTCGTCGGCGTCAACCGGGCGACGCGCCTGCTCACCTACCTCGTCGGGTCCGACAAGGAGTACGCGGCCACCGTCCGGCTCGGCCAGGCCACCGTGACCGACGACGCCGAGGGCGAGGTCACCTCCGCGCCCGGTGCGGAGGAGGTCGACGACGGCGCCCTGCTGGCCGCCGTCGCCCGCCTCACCGGGGCGATCGCCCAGGTCCCGAGCGCGGTGAGCGCGATCAAGGTGGACGGCAAGCGGTCCTACGCCCGCGTGCGGGCGGGGGAGGACGTCGCGCTCCCCGCGCGCCCGGTGACCGTGTCCCGGTTCGACGTCGTCGCGCGCCGCTCGGCGATGACGGAGGACGGCACCGCGGTGACCGACGTCGACGTCGTCGTCGCCTGCTCCTCCGGCACCTACGTCCGGGCGCTCGCCCGCGACCTCGGGGCGGCGCTCGGGACCGGCGGGCACCTCGCCGCCCTGCGCCGCACCCGGGTGGGGCCGTTCGTCCTCGACGACGCGGCGACCCTGGAGGAGCTGGCGGGCTCCTTCCGCCTGATGGACCTGGCGACCGCCGGGCGGCGCTGCTTCCCCGTGCGCGAGGTTGCCGAGGCCGAGGCCGCGGCGCTTCGGTACGGCAAGTCGATCGAGGCCGGGGGCACGGGGGAGGCGCCCGTCGCCGCGATCGGACCCGACGGTCGCCTGATCGCCCTGCTCTCCGACCGCAGCGCTGCTCCGGGGGCGCCCGTCCGCGCGCGGCCCGTCCTGGTCCTCGACCCCGCCTGACGCCCGAGAGGGGGCGGGTCTGGGCGGGTTGGGGGCGGGTTTGCGCCGGGGTCAGGGGGCCACGTTGAGGCGGTAGCCGCGCTTGATCACCGTGCGGACCAGGTCCCGGGAACCGGCGGCCTCGCGCAGCCGGGCGATCGCCACCTCGGCCGCGTGCTCGTCCTGCGACGTCCCGGGCAGGACCGCGAGGACCGCGGAGCGAGGGACCACGTCGCCCTGGGCGTCGGCGAGCAGCCGGAGCACCTCGAGCGCGGACGGCGACAGCGGGAGGACGCGGCCCGCCAGCACCGCTCCGCTGCGCCGCAGCTGCAGCGGCCCGGCGACGGTGGGCACGGCCCGGCCCTCGAGGGAGTCGAAGTGCCCGATGACCGTCCGGACCAGCGCGCCCAGGCGGCCCCGGTCCGGGACCAGCGGGTCGATGCCCCGGTCCCGCAGGGGCCCCGCGGTCACGGGACCGACGGCGGCCGCCACGATGGTGCCGTCGGCGAACCGGAGGAGCAGGTCGGCGGTGACGCCCTCGGCGTCGGCGGCCTCGAGCCAGGCGAACGCCCCGGGCGCGGACGTGAAGACGACGGCGTCGATCTCGCCGCGGGCCGCGTCGCGGACCGACGCGGCGAGCGCCGCCGGGTCGGGCGGCGGTCCCCAGCGGTACACGACGAGGCTCAGGACGTCCGCCCCGGCCTGGGCGAACGCCTCGTCGAGGCCGTCCGCCCCCGCCCCGTGGTGCTGGACGGCGATCCGCAGGCCGGCGACGCCCTCGCCCAGCATCACCTCCGCGATCTCGGCGGCGGTCTCGGACTCCGCCACCCAGTCGACGTCGAGGCCCGCGGCCTGGACGGCGCCCCGCGCCTTCGGGCCGCGCGCGACGATCCGCGCGCCCTCGAGCACCTCCAGGAGCGGGCCGGCGATCCCGGCCGCGTCGGCGGCCTCGATCCAGCCGCGGAAGCCGACGCCGGTGGTCGCGACGACGACGTCCGGCGGGTCCGCGATGAGGGCGCGCGTCCCGGCGACGAGCGCCTCGTCGTCGGTGTGGGGGACCATCCCGAGGGCGGGCGCGTGGCGCACCGTGGCCCCGCGCCGCTCGAAGGCGGCGCCCAGCTCACCCGAGCGTCGATCGGCGGTGACGAGCACGACGCAGCCCGCCATGACCTGACTGAGCCCCTCGCCCATCGCTCGACCCCCCGTCGCCCGAGTGGTCGTCGTCACCACCCCCGCCCCGGAGTGTGCCGTATCGGCCGGGCTCACCGGGCATCCGGTCCGGTCGTCTCGACGCCGTTCCCCGACCCGGCCGGGCCGGTGACGTGAGCGTCGAGCACGCCCTCGGCGGCCACGTCACCGATGACGATGACGGCCGGCGCCCTCACTCCGACCTCCGCCGCGCGGGCGGCGATCCGGTCCAACCGCGCGCGCGTCACGCGCTGCGCGGCGAGCGTGCCGTTCTCGACGATCGCGACCGGGGTGGCCGGGTCCGACCCGGCCCCGAGCGCCTGGGCGGCGATCCGCCCGAGCATCGTCACGCCCATGAGCACGACCACGGTGGCCGAGCGCTCCCGCACGGCGACCAGCGCCGCGGCGTCGAGGCCCTCGTGACCGGTCGTGACGTGGAACGCCGTCGTCGTGCCCCGGTGGGTGAGCGGGATCCCGGCCGCCGCCGGCGCCGCGAGGGCGCTGCTCACGCCGGGCACGACCTCGACCGGAACGCCCGCCTCGCGGCAGGCCAGCACCTCCTCACCACCGCGACCGAAGACGAACGGGTCACCGCCCTTGAGCCGCACGACGGCCTGGCCGCGCTGCGCCCGCTCGACGAGGATCCGGTTGATCTCATGCTGGGGAACGGGGTGGTGACCCGGGGTCTTGCCGACCTCCACCACCTCGACGCCGGGCCGGAGCTCGGCGAGGACGCCGCGCGGCCCCAGCCGGTCCGCGACCACGACGTCCGCCTCGGCCAAAGCCCGCCGTCCGCGGACGGTGAGGAGCTCGACGTCGCCCGGGCCCGCCGCCGACCAGCGTGACGGTCCCGACGGCGCGGCCCTCCTCGACCGGGGAGGCGGTGCGCCGCCGCAGGTCCCCGCGCCCCGCGCGCAGGTGCGCGGCGAGGTCGTCGCGCACCGCCGCCGAGCGCCGGTGGTCGGGGGCCCCGACCGAGACGACGCCGACGAGCACGTCCCCGTGCCGGGTCACCGCCGGCGTGCGGGCGCTGCCCGAGACCGAGGCCCCGGCGTCGTCCGCTCCGGGCGTGACCGCGACCACGCACCAGACGCGTCTCTCCTCGGCCCACCGCGCCACGGCGGCGTCGGCGGCGCGGTCCCCGGTCGCCGCGTGGACCAGCCACGCCCCCGCCAGGTCGCTCGAACGGACGTCGTCCGCGCGCCAGACGACGTCGCCCGCGGCCGCGAGCTCGGCGAGGTCCTCGCACAGCGCGGGGGCGACGAGGCGCACGCGTGCCCCCGCGGCGAGGAGGGCGAGGGTCCGGCGTGCCGCCTCGGGCCCGCCACCGGCGACGAGGACGAGGCGGTCCGTGAGGTCGATGCCGAGCAGGGAGGTCACGGCGCCGCCCCCGGGTCGGAGGCGCCTGCGCCGACGAGGACGACGCCGTCGCGCACCTCGACGGGCCAGGTGCGCAGGTCGGGCCCGTGCCCGCCGACCGGCGCGTACCCGGCCGTCTCGAGGCACCGGCCCGTGCGGAGGTCGAAGACCTGCTTGTACATCGGCGAGGCGATCGTCGGGGCGTCGCCCCGGGTCCCGACGATCCCGCGCGACATCACGTGTGCCCCGCTGAACGGGTCGCGGTTCTGCACGGCGAGGACGCGGTCGTCCACGAGGCGCACGAGCGCCACCTGCTCGCCGTCGACCAGGGCGGCCGACCCCCGCTCCGGGAGGAGGTCGGCGAGGCGGCACACCGCCACCCAGGTCCTCCCGGTGACGTCCCCGGGCGCCGTCGTCGGGGTCGCGCCGCCCACGGCGATCTGCTGCACGCTCATTTCCGCACCTCCAGGGTGGTGCCGGCCACGAGGACCGCGGAATCGGATCGCTCGGCCGCGGTGGCCGGGCGCGCCTGCCCGCGCTCGGCGACGTACGCGAGCGAGGGGTCCGGCGTCGTCGGGGCGTTGACGAAGGAGGCGAACCGCGCGGAGCTTCTCGGGGTCCTCCAGCGTGGCCTTCCACTCGTCCTCGTAGTTCGTCGACGTGCGCGGCCATCGCGGCGTCGAGGTCCGCGGCGATCCCGAGAGAGTCCTCCATGACCACCGCGCGGACGTCGTCGAGGCCGCCCTCGACCTCCTCGATCCACGGCGCCGTGCGCTGCAGCCGGTCGGCGGTGCGGATGTAGTACATGAGGAAGCGGTCGATCGTGCGCACGAGGGTCTCGGTGTCGAGGTCCTCGGCGAGCAGCTGCGCGTGCCGCGGGGTGAACCCGCCGTTGCCGCCGACGTAGAGGTTCCAGCCGTTGTCGGTGGCGATGACGCCGACGTCCTTGCCGCGGGCCTCCGCGCACTCGCGCGCGCAGCCGGAGACGCCCAGCTTGAGCTTGTGGGGCGAGCGCAGGCCGCGGTAGCGCAGCTCCAGCGCGACGGCCAGGCCGACGGAGTCCTGCACGCCGTAGCGGCACCAGGTGGAGCCGACGCAGGACTTCACCGTGCGCAGCGACTTGCCGTAGGCGTGGCCGGACTCGAAGCCGGCGTCGACGAGCCGGCGCCAGATGTCGGGGAGCTGCTCGAGCCGGGCGCCGAAGAGGTCGATCCGCTGGCCGCCGGTGATCTTGGTGTAGAGGCCGAAGTCCTTGGCGACCTGCGCGATCACGAGCGAGGCCCTCGGGGGTGATCTCCCCGCCGGGGATCCGCGGGACCACCGAGTAGGTGCCGTCCTTCTGGATGTTGGCCAGGACGTGGTCGTTGGTGTCCTGCAGCGTGGCCTGCTCGCCGTCGAGCACGTGGCCCGTGCCGAGCGAGGCGAGGATCGAGGCGACCACCGGCTTGCAGATGTCGCAGCCGCGCGCCCGTGCTCCCTCGGGTGGCGACCGTGCGCGCCATGATCTCCGCAGAAGGAGCGCAGTCCGGTGACGCGGACGACGTCGAACAGCTGGGCCCGGGAGAGGTCGAAGTGCTCGCAGAGCGCCTTGCTGACCTCGACGCCGGCCTTCTCCAGCTCCTTGGTGACGATCCGCTTCTTGACGCAGCGGCAGGCAGGAGCCGCAGCTGGTGCCGGCCTTGGTGCAGGCCTTGACGCCCGCGAGGTCCGTGCAGTCCCCGCCCGTGACCGAGCACCGGATGGTGCCCGCCGAGACGTTGTTGCAGGAGCAGACGACGGCGTCGTCGGGCAGGTCGGACGACGGCGCGGGGGCGGCGCCCTCGGGCAGGAGGTAGGCGGCGGGGTCGGCGCCGAGCGGGCGGCCCACCATCGGCCGCAGGGCCGAGTACGCCGAGGCGTCGCCGACGAGGATGCCGCCGAGGAGGGTGCGTGGCGTCGTCGGAGAGGACGAGCTTCTTGTAGACGCCTGCGACCGGGTCGGCGAAGACCACCTCGAGGGCGCCGTCGGTGCGCGGCGAACGCGTCGCCGAAGCTGGCGACGTCCACGCCGAGCAGCTTGAGCTTGGTGCTCAGGTCGGCGCCGGGGAAGGTGGCCTCGCCGCCGAGCAGGCGGTCGACGACGACCTCGGCCATCGCGTAGCCCGGCGCCACGAGGCCGAGGGTGCGCCCGCCGATGCACGCGACCTCGCCGACCGCCCAGACGGCCGGGTCCGCGGTGCGGCACGCGTCGTCGACCACGACGCCGCCGCGCTCGCCGACCGCCAGGCCCGCGTCGCGGGCGAGGGAGTCCCGCGGGCGGACGCCGGTGGCGAAGACGACGACGTCGGCGTCCAGGTGGCCGCCGTCGGCGAAGTCCATCCGGGCGACCTGGCCGGTGTGGGCGGGCCGGAGCCGCGCGGTCGCCGTGGACGTGCGGACGTCGATGCCGAGGTTCGTGATGAGGCGACGGAGGGCCTCGCCGCCGCCCTCGTCGACCTGGAGGGCCATGAGGCGGGGGGCGAACTCGACGACGGTGCTCGGGACGCCGAGCGCCTGGAGCGCGCCCGCGGCCTCGAGGCCGAGGAGACCACCGCCGACGACGGCGCCGCGCACCTGGCGCCCGAGTTCCCGGGAGCGCTCGTCCACCCAGCCGCGCAGGGCCGCGACGTCGTCGAGCGTGCGGTAGACGAACACGCCGGGGAGGTCCGCGCCGGGGACCGGGGGGACGAAGGCGAAGGAGCCGGTCGCGAGGACCAGGGAGTCGTACTGCTCCACCCGGCCGAGGTCGTCGGTGACGGTGCGGGCCTCGCGGTCGATCGCCGTCGCCGGCGTGCCCTTGCGCAGCGTGACCAGGGGGTCGGCCCACAGGGCGTCGTTGCCGAGGTGGAGGTCCTCGGGCCGGCGGCCGGAGAAGTACGTGGTGAGGGCGACGCGGTCGTAGGGCGGGCGCGGCTCCTCGGCGAGGACCGTGATGCGCCAGGTGCCGGCGGTGTCGCGGTCGCGCAGCGCCTCGACGAGGCGGTGCGCGACCATGCCGCCGCCGACCACCACGAGATGGCGGGGCGGTCGGGGCGTCGGCGTCGGTCTCGGCGCTGACCTGGGCGTCTGCGAGGCGGCTGGTCCATGCATCGACGCTACGGAGGCGACGTTTCGCCGCCGTGGGCCTGGTGTTTCCCTCGGCGAACATTCCTCTCACGCGGGTGCGCGTCGGGCGGCCTGCGCCGCGTCGAGATCGGCGCGACGTGACGCGCGTTCGACGCCGTCCTCGCTCGGCGTGGCGATGATCCGAATCCCCACATGTCCTGGGAAGGCAGCCCACAAGGCGGCTCAGCGCCGATCGACTCCGTCGACCGCCACGTGGCGGATTCTCCACGTCACGCTCGAGTCGACACCTGGCCGCGAGGCAACGTCATCGAGGGCTCCGCGAGGGGCGCAGCGCGCTCCGCGATGCCGGAGCGCCGACGGGACGCCGCCAGAGACGAGTGCCCACCGCGCCCGGGGCCATGGGTCCACGTTCGCCGTGGTGGCGGGCGGGACGGGCGCTCTCGACCTCGTCTACGTCCGCCCGTGGGAGGAGGACGCGGAGCCCGGAGCCACGTTCGAGATCACCCTCGACGTTCGCTGACCTCGAGGGCCCTCGCTCGTGAGGTCGAGCGGTCCTCGACCTCAGCAAGGGGGGCGGCGGCGGGCTCCTGCGCGCGGCGGCGGTCCGGATCGGTCGAGGCGAGCCACTCGAGGATTCCACCGACCACGTCGGCGCACCCCCCGCAGCCCGTGGTCGCCCGGGTACCGCGCGCGACGTCCGCCACCGAGTCGGCGCCCGTGCGCCAGCACGTCACGACGTCCTTCTTGGTGACCCCGTTGCAGCGGCACACCGTGGTCCGGTCCGGCATGAGCGTCGGCGACGCGGCAGGCGTGGCGACCCCCTGGACCGGTCGGAGCAGGAGCATCGCCGGGTCCTTCGGGAGCGGCGTGGCCCGTGTGTAGGCGGCGGTGAGGTCGGCGCCCACCGACCCGGCGCCCACGCACGTGGCGCCGACGAGGCGCGCACCCGCCACGACGATCTCGAGGTGTCGCCCCGCGTCGGGATCGCTGAGCCGGATCACGCGCTGCCCGGGGACCGCGGACCGGCCCGGCCCGCAGACCCCCATCGTCAGCACGTCCAGCCCGTGGGCCTTGAGCCGGACCAGGTCGGTGCCGGCCGCGTGCGGGGGAGGGGCGACGGCGCGGGGCAGGGCCGAGGCGGCGGCGCCGTCGTCGTCCTCGTCCTCGTCACCGGGGCCGGCCCCGGGCACCGCGCCGGTGGTGAGCCGGACCGCGAGGCGCCGCGCCTGGTCCCAGCCCTGCGCGATGAGGCCGCTGCCGCCCTCGGGCGGCTGCGCGCAGTCCCCGATCGCGAAGACACGCGGGTCGGCGGGCGTCGCGAGGTCCTCGCCGACGACGACGCCGCGCTCGACGGCGAGGCCCGCTCCGGCCGCGAGAGACGCCTCCGGCACGGTGCCGGCGGCGAGGACGACGAGGTCGGCGGGGAGCACGTCGCCGTCGGCCAGGCCCAGGCCGACCACCCGCCCGTCCTCCACGTACGCCTGGGTGGTGAAGACGCCGGCCCGCAGCGCGATCCCGAGGCGGTCGAGCCCGTCCGCGACCACCGCGCCGGCCTCCGGGTCGAGCTGGCGCTCCATGACGTGCGGCGCGCCGTGCACCACGGTCACGCACAGCCCGCGCTTGGCCAGGCCCGTCGCGACCTCCAGCCCCAGCACCCCGCCCCCGACGACGACGGCGCGGTGCGCGTTGAGCGTCGCGGCCACGATCTCGCGGGCGTCGTCGAGCGTGCGCAGCGCGTGGACCCCGGCCGGCACGGGTGACAGGCCGGCGATCGGGGGGACGCGCGCCGTCGAGCCGGTCGCCAGGACGAGGAGGTCGTACCGGTGCCGGCTGCCGTCCGAGGCGAGGACCACCCGGTGCTCCCGGTCGATCCCGGCGGCGGCGACGCCCCGGTGCGCGCTCGAGCGCGGGCTCTCCAGGGCGCCGAGGGCGAGCGCGCCCACGTCGACCTTCCCCGCCACGAGTTCCGACAACAGCACCCGGTTGTAGGGCTCGTACTCCTCCGCGCCGAGCGCGGTGACCTCGAACCGGCCGTCGCGGTCGCGCTCGAGGAGGTCGTCGACGAAGCGCGAGCCGACCATCCCGTTGCCGATCACGACGACGCGCGTCGCTGCTGTTGCGGTCATGAGGCCACCCCCGTGAGCGTCCCGTCGCGGTGTGTCGGAAGGTCGGAGCCGTCGTCCAGCCGGACGTCCACCGCACAGACCTTGAACTCGGGCATCCCCGAGATCGGGTCGGTGGCGTCCGTCGTGATGCGGTTGACGCCGCCCTCCCCGGCCCAGTGGAAGGCCATGAACACGGTGTCCGGGCGCAGCGCCGTCGTCAGCCGCGCCGGGGCCCGGACGGTGCCGCGGGCGGAGGTGAGGCGCAGCACGTCGCCCTCGGCGGCGCCGAGGCGGTCCGCCAGCAGCGGGTGAAGTTCCACGAACGGCGCGGGGACGGCGTCGCGCAGGGCCGGCACGCGGCGGGTCTGCGCCCCGGACTGGTAGTGCTGGAGCACGCGTCCGGTGACGAGGTAGAGCGGGGCGTCGGGCCGGACGTCGTCGCTCGGGCCGATGTGGTTCACCGCCACCATGCGCGCGCGCCCGTCCGGCGTCGGGAAGCCGTCGTCGAAGAGGCGCGGGGTGCCCGGGTGGGGGGCGGCGCCGTCGGGCGTGGCGGGGCAGGGCCAGAAGAGGTCGGGCTCGGCGTCGAGGCGGGCGTGGCTCAGGCCCGAGTAGTCGGCGGGTCCGCCGGCGCTGGCGCGGGCGAGTTCGTCGAAGACGGCCGCCGGGTCGGTGTCGAAGCGGACCGCGGAGCCGAGCCGCGCGGCCAGGTCGGCGAGAACCTCCAGTTCCGAGCGCACGTCGGGCGGGGCGTCCAGGGCCTTGCGGCGCCGGATCACGCGCCCCTCGAGCGACGTCATCGTGCCCTCCTCCTCGGCCCACTGGGTGACGGGGAGGACGACGTCGGCCATCAGGGCGGTCTCCGAGGGCACGACGTCGCACACCACGAGGAGGTCGAGGGCCTCGAGCCGGTCCCGCACCCTGTCGGCGTTCGGCGCGCTGACCAGCACGTTCGAGCCGTGCACGAGGAGCACGCGCGGCCCGCCGGGCGTGCCGAGGCGGCGCAGGAGCTCGACGGCGGGCACACCCGGCCCGGGGATCGTCGCCGGGTCCACGCCCCAGACGGCGGCCACGTGGGCCCGCGCGGCGGGGTCGTCGATGCGGCGGTAGCCGGGCAGCTGGTCGGACTTCTGGCCGTGCTCGCGCCCGCCCTGGCCGTTGCCCTGGCCGGTGATCGCGCCGTAGCCGCTGCCGGGCCGGCCCGGGCAGGCCGAGCGCGAGGGCGAGGTTGATGGCCGCCGTCACGGTGGCCGTGCCCTGGCTCGACTGCTCGACGCCGCGGCCGGTGAGGACGTAGGCGCCGGCGCCCCCTCGGGAGGGGCTCGCGTGCGCAAGGAGCCGGGCGGCCTGGCGCAGCGCCGTCGCGGAGACGCCGCAGACGGCCTCGGCGCGCTCGGGCCACCAGGCGGCGGCGCTGCGCCGGACGGCGTCGGCGCCGGTGGTGCGCTCGGCGAGGTAGGCGTCGTCGGCCAGGCCCTCGGCGAGGATCACGTGGAGGAGGGCGAGGAGGACGACGAGGTCGGTGCCGGGGACGGGGCTGCGAGGTGCAGGCCCCTGCCCTCGGCGACGAGGGCCGCGGTCGCGCTGCGGCGGGGGTCGACGACGATCAGGCCGCCGGACTCGCGGGCGCCCGCGAGGTGCTGGACGGCCGGCGGCATGGTCTCGGCGAGGTTGCTGCCGAGGAGGAGGACCGCCTGCGCGCCGCCGAGGTCCTCGAGCGGGAACGGGCAGCCCGCGGTCGACGCCGAAGGCCCGGTTGGCGCCGGCCGCCGCGCTCGACATGCAGAACCGGCCGTTGTAGTCGATGAACGGGGTCCGCAGGACGGTGCGCGCGAACTTGCCGAGGGCGTAGGCCTTCTCGTTGGTCAGCCCGCCACCGCCGAAGACGGCGACGGCGCCCGGGCCCCCCGCCTGCTGGGCGGCGGTGATACCCGAGGTGACCACGGCGAGGGCCTCGTCCCAGGTGGCGGGGTGGAGGGCGCCGTCGTCGCCCCGGAGCAGCGGGGTGGTGAGCCGGTCGGGGGCGGCGAGCACGCTCGCGCTCGTCCAGCCCTTCTGGCAGAGGCCACCCCGGTTGGTGGGGAAGTCGCGGCCGGTGACCTCGACGGGGGCCGCGGGGGCGGTGGACGGCGCCGCCGGCGCCGGGGTGGAGTCCGAGGGGTGCGCCGTCGTCGGGCGCAGGCTCATGGCGCACTGCAGGGCGCAGTACGGGCAGTGGGACGCGGTGCCGGTCATCGGGTTCCCCTGTCGTCGTGGCCTGCGGTGGTGGCCTGCGGTGGTGGCCTGCGGTGGTGGGCGTGGGCGGTGGCGTTGGTGCGTGGGGCGCCCGGGGGTGCGGAGCCTTGCGACCCCGCGCCCCCGGGCGCCGACGCCTCAGATCGTCGCCGAGCCGAAGGCCGAGCCGCGGCGGGCGTAGACCGCCCACGTGGTGGTGAGCATGACGCCGTAGAGGCCCACGATGACCCAGAGGGCGGCCTGGATGTTTCCCGTGGCGGAAGTCGAGACCGCGAAGCCGCGGGGGATGAGGAACCCGCCGAGCGCCCCGATGGCGCCGGCGATGCCGAGGCAGCCCGCGGCGGCGCGACGGGCCGCTGCAAGCTGCTCGCCGGAGCGTGCGCTGTGCCGGAAGACCGCGGGGATCATCCGGTAGACCGAGCCGTTGCCCGCGCCCGTGGCTACGAAGAGCACCAGGAACGAGCCGAGGAACATGGGGAAGCTGTCGGCCCGCAGGGCGAAGATCGCGCTCACGCGTTCCTGCGGCCATCACCACGAACGAGGCGATGGTGACCCGGGCGCCGCCGAGACGGTCGGCGAGCGCACCGCCCGCCGGCCGGGCGAGCGATCCCACGAGAGCGCCCGCGAAGGCGATGGTGAGCGTGACGTCGGGGAACTGGTTCTTCAGCAGCGTCGGGAAAGCGCCCGAGAAGCCGATGAACGAGCCGAACGTGCCGATGTAGATGAACGAGATGATCCACGTGTGCTTGTTGCGGGCGGCCACGCCGAACGCGCGCGGGTCCGACTTCGCGGTGGACAGGTTGTCCATGTAGCGCCACGCGAGCACCGCCGCGATCAGGATGAGCGGGACGAACATGAGGCCGGCACGCTCGAGCTGGATCCCGGCGGCGGTGATGATGACGAGCGGGACGGCGAACTGCACGGCCGCCGTGCCGATGTTGCCGCCCGCGGCGTTGAGGCCGAGCGCCCGGCCCTTCTCCTTCTCCGGGTAGAAGAAGGAGATGTTCGCCATCGAGGAGGCGAAGTTGCCGCCGCCGACGCCCGCGAGCGCGGCGATCCCGAGGAGGGCGCCGAAGGGCAGGTCGGGGTTCTGGACCGCCCACGCGAGCCCGAGGGTGGGCAGCAGCAGGAGCAGGGCGGACACGATGGTCCAGTTGCGGCCCCCGAAGACCGGCACCGCGAACGTGTAGGGGATGCGCAGCGTGGCGCCCACCAGGATCGGCAGGGCGATGAGCCAGAACATCTGGTCGACCGTGAGGGCGAAGCCCGCGGCGCCGAGCTGCGGGACCACGATCGACCACAGCGCCCAGACGGCGAAGCCGAGGAACTCGGCGAAGATCGACAGGACGAGGTTCCGGTTCGCGATGCGGCGGCCGCCGCCGGCCCACTGCTCCGGGTCCTCCGGGTTCCAGTTGTCGATCCAGCGGCCCCGGCGGACGTCGAGGGCGGCGCCCGGCTCGAGGGAGGCGGGGGCGCTCGCGGGGGCGGCAGGGGTGCTGGGTGACGCGGTGGTCGGTGTCGCGGTCATCGCTTCCTCCAGGGATCAGGCCCGAGAGATCAGGCACGTGTCTCGAGGCTAGGGAGGGCGTGTTTCCACGCCCGTGCCCGAGCGGTTACGCCTGCGGAACCTCTTCCGCACGCCCGGGCGAGGCCGGCTGTGAGAACTTCCGAACCGGTCGGCCGCTGCCCGCGACCACGCGAGAGGGCGGGAGGCGCGGCGGCAGAGCGACGTCGGCGGGCCGAGCGGAGGCCGGCGCCGGGGGTCGGCGCCGGGGGCGGGGGTCGGCGCCAGGGGGTCGGCGCCAGGGGGCGGGTGGCGCACGGGCGGGGCGGCGGTTGCCTCGTCGTCGGCCTGCTGGGAGGCTGTCGGGCGATGCGTGCCCTCGTCGATCCCGGCCCGCCGCTGACGGCGGCCGATGCCCTGCGCTTCTCCCGGCACACCGTGTTGCGGCAGCTCGGAGAGGTCGGGCAGCGGCGGCTGCGAGGCGCCCGCGTGTGCGTCGTCGGCGCCGGTGGCCTGGGCTCCCCGGTCCTCCTCTACCTCGCCGCGGCGGGGGTGGGCACCCTCGGCATCGTCGACCGCGACGAGGTCGACCTGACCAACCTCCAGCGGCAGGTCATCCACGGACACGCCGACGTCGGCCGCCGCAAGGTGGCGAGCGCGCGCGAGGCCGTCCTGGAGATCGACGCCGGGATCGAGGTCCGGGCGCACGACGGCGACCTGCACGCCGGGAACGTGCTCGACGTCCTGCGGGGCTACGACCTCGTGCTCGACGGCACCGACAACTTCCCCACGCGCTACCTGGTCAACGACGCGTGCGCGGAGCTCGGCCTGCCCCTCGTGTGGGGCTCGGTGCTCGGTTTCGACGCGCAGGTGTCCGTGTTCTGGTCGCGCCCCCCGGAAGGCCCCGGCGTCGACCTGCGGGACCTCTTCCCCGACCCGCCCGCCGCGCACGAGGTGCCCTCCTGCGCGGAGGCCGGCGTGGTCGGGGCGATGTGCGGCCAGGTCGGCTCGCTCATGGCCACCGAGGCGATCAAGGTGATCACCGGCGTGGGGGAGCCGCTGCTCGGTCGCGTGGCCACGCTCGACGCGCTCGCCGCCCGCTGGCGGGAGGTCCCGCTGCGGCGCTCGCCGGGGAGGGTGGCCGGGCGGGCGACCGGCGACGACGACGACGACGACGACGAGCGGCGACGACGACGACGGCGCTCGACGCCGCGGTCCCCGCGCCGATGTGCGGGGCGTGGCCCGCCAACCCGGGCTCGCCGTCGCCGTCTCACGTCGACCCCGCGCCCGTGCCGACCGTGACCGCCGCCGAGCTCGCGGCGCGGCTGCGGACGGGGGAGCGCCTCGCCGTCGTCGACGTGCGTGAGCCGCACGAGCACGCCGCCGGGGCGATCGACGGCGCCCGGCTGGTCCCGCTCTCGGCCCTGCGGTCGGGCTCGGGGCTGGCGGCGATCCCGGCCGACGTGCCGGTGGTGCTGCACTGCGCGGGGGGTGCGCGATCGGCCGAGGCCCTGCGCCTGGTCCGGGCGGCGGGGCGTGACGACGTCGTGCACCTCGAGGGCGGCATCCACGCGTGGTGGGCGCACCAGGCCGCCCTCGACGCCGCCCCGGTGCACTGAGACGGACCGCGGGATGAGAAGGACCGTGAGAAGGACTGTGAGAAGGGCCGTGCGATGAGGAGCGCCGCGGGATGAGAACCGTCGAGGAGCACAGCGCGGCGATCCTCCGAGCCGTGGCCCCGGGCACCCCGACCGACGTCCCGCTCGCCGACGCGGACGGGCTCGTGCTCGCCGCCGACGTCCGCGCCGCGCTCGCGGTCCCGTCCTTCGACAACTCGGCGATGGACGGCTACGCGGTGCTGGCCGCCGACGTCGCCGCGGCCTCGCCGGAGCAGCCCGTCGCCCTGCGCGTGGTCGCCGACCTGCCGGCGGGCTCTGCCGAGGACCCCCTGCTCGAGCCCGGGACCTGCGCCCGGATCATGACCGGTGCGCCGGTCCCCAGGACCGCCGACGCGGTGGTGCCCGTGGAGGTGACCGACGGCGGCACGGTGCGTGTCGCGATCACGGCCCCCGCCGTCGTCGGCCGCCACGTCCGCCGGACCGGCGAGGACGTCGCGGTGGGCGACCTGGTGCTGCGCGCCGGCGTCGTCCTGGGCGCGGCGCAGGTCGCGGCGGCCGCGGCCACCGGGCACGGCGTGGTGCGGGCGTACCCCCGGCCGCGCGTCGCGGTCGTCTCGACCGGCAGCGAGCTCGTGCCTCCCGGCCAGGGTCTGCGCGGACAGGGTCTGCGCGGACAGGGTCTGCGCCGCGGCCTCATCCCCGACTCCAACTCCTACTTGCTCGCCGCCGCCGTGCGGGCGGCGGGCTGCGAGGCGGTCCGGGTGGGCGCCGTGCCCGACGACGCCGCCCGCCTGGGCGAGGTGCTCGACGCCCTGCTCGGTCTGGGGGGTGCCGAGGCGCTCGGTGCTGTCGACGGGCTCGGTGCCGTCGGGCTCGGTGCAGACGGGCTCGGTGCAGACGGGTTCGGTGCCGTCGATGCGATCGTCACCTCCGGCGGGGTGAGCGTGGGCGCCTACGACGTCGTCAAGGAGCTCCTCGCCGGCGGGCGGTCGGGTGGGGGGCCCGGCGGTGGCGGGCGGGCCGCGGGCGAGCCCTCCGGCGTCACCTTCACCACCGTCGCGATGCAGCCGGGCAAGCCGCAGGGCTTCGGCACCCTGGCGCGGGCCGACGGCGCCCGGGTCCCGGTCTTCGCCCTGCCCGGCAACCCGGTGAGCGCCTACGTCTCGTTCGAGGTGTTCGTCCGGCCGGCGCTGCAGGTGATGCGCGGGCTGGCGACGGCGGCCGCGCATCGACGGGTGGTCGCGGCCCGCGTGAGCGACGGCTGGCGCACGCCCCCGGGGCGCCGCCAGTACATCGCGGTGGTCGCGACCCGCGGTGAGCAGGGCTGGGAGGTGCGCCCCGCCGGGCCGCGCGGTTCGGGCTCGCACCTCGCGGTCACGCTCGCCGCGGCGAACGGCCTCGGGATCGTGGACGCCGACGTCGCCGAGGTGCACCCCGGGGATACGGTCGCGGTCATGCTGACCGGGGAGACCGCGCCGTCGGGCATGATCGAGCCGTGAGCGAGAGCAGCGCGCCGAGCCCGACCGCCTTCACCCACCTCGACGCCGCGGGCCACGCCCGGATGGTCGACGTGACGGCCAAGGCCCCGACCGTCCGGCAGGCCACGGCCGAGGGCTTCGTGCGCTGCGCGCCGGGCGTCGTCGCGGCGCTCCGGTCGGGCGCCGTCCCCAAGGGTGACGTGCTCGCCGTCGCCCGCATCGCCGGCATCGCGGCGGCCAAGCGCACCCCGGACCTCCTCCCGCTCGCGCACGTGATCGGCGTGCACGGGGCGGCGGTCGACCTGAGCATCGAGGACGACGGCGTCCGCGTCGTCGCGACCGTGCGCACCGCCGACCGCACCGGCGTGGAGATGGAGGCGCTGACCGCCGTCAGCGTCGCCGCGCTCGCCGTGGTCGACATGGTCAAGGGCATGGACAAGGCCGTCGAGATCGAGCGGGTGCGGCTCGTCGCGAAGTCGGGCGGGCGCTCGGGTGACTGGCGCCGGGACGACGAACCGAGGTCCGGTGCCTGGTAGCGCCGCCGGAGCCGACGGCGAGGGCCCTGACATCGCGGCGTTCGACGCCGTCGTGCTCGCCGGCGGGCGCGCCCGCCGGCTCGGGGGAGCGTCCAAGCCGGACGTCCTCCTCGCGGGCCGCCGCCTCCTGGACCGCACGCTCGACGCGACGGCGGGCGCCCGGGAGGTGGTCGTGGTCGGGCCCGGCGAGGTGGCCCCGCGCGGCGTCCGGGTGACGCGCGAAGACCCGCCCGGCGGCGGGCCGGTCGCCGGGCTCGCCGCGGGTCTCGCCGCCTTCCCCGGTGGCGCCCCGCTCGTCCTCGTGCTGGCGTGCGACCTCCCGCGGGTAGCCGGGGTCACCAGCGCGCTCCTCGCGGCCGCGAGCGGCGAGACGGGCGGCGAGGCCGGCGAGGTCGACGGCGCAGTGCTGGTCGACGGTGCAGTGCTGGTCGACGACGACGGTCACCCCCAGATGCTGGCCGCCGCCTACCGCCGGCCGGCCCTCGACGCGGCCGTCGCGCGCCTGGCCGCCGGCGGTGGCCTCGCGGGCGCCTCGATGCGGGCGCTGGTGGGCGGGCTGCGGCTGGCGCAGGTCCCCGATCCCGGCGGTCACGGGGTGGACGTCGACACCTGGGACGACGTCGCCGCGTGGGACGATGGCGGGCGTCGCGCCGAGGGGCGCGCACAGGGAGGTGCGTCATGACCCAGCCCGCAGCCGGCGCCCCCGAGGCCCGGCCCGGCAGCACGCTCGACGACTGGATGGCGGCCCTCGCCGCGGAACTCGACCTCGAGCCGACCGCCTTCGACGTGGCCGGACTGCTCGACGTCGCCCGTGACGTGGCGCACGGCGTAGCCCGACCCGCCGCCCCCCTCAGCCTGTTCCTGGTCGGCCTGGCCGCTCAGCGCGCGGGCGGCACGGCCGACGACGTCGCGGCCGCAGCCGCACGGACGAGCGCTCTCGCGGAGCGGTGGGGTTCGGCCGCCGGCGAGTCGGCCTGAAGGGTCCGGACGGCGTGGTGACGGTCCGCTACTTCGCGGGCGCGGCCGAGGCCGCCGGGTGCGATGAGGAGGCTCTCGACGCGGCGTCGGTCGGCGAGTTGCGGGCGGCGATGACCGCCGCGCACGGTCCTGCCTTCGCCCGCGTCCTGGGCCGGTGCGCGGTGCTCGTGGAAGGTGTTCGCGCCGGCGACGCCGACGCGGTGCCGACAGGCGCCGTCGTCGACGTCCTGCCACCCTTCGCCGGCGGCTGAGGAGCGGACAAGGGGGCTGGGCTCAGCCGCCGATCGCGTTCATCGGGCGGTCGGGCTGGAGAAATGTCGGGTTGTCGATGCCGTGACCGGGCAGTTTCCCCCGCAGGCACGCGCGCAGCGCCTCGGCGATCTCCTCGTCCGACGCCCCGCCCCGGAGCAGCCCGCCGAGGTCGGTCTCGACGCGCGCGAAGAGGCAGGACCGGATCTTGCCGTCGGCGGTGAGGCGGACCCGGTCGCAGGCCCCGCAGAAGGGCGCGCTGACCGAGGCGATGACGCCGACGGTGGCGGGCCCGCCGTCGACCAGCCAGCGCTCGGCCGGCGCCGCGCCCCGCCCCGCGAGGGGCGTGAGGTCGAACGCGCCGGTGAGCGCGGCGAGGATCTCCGGCCCTGGTCACCATGCGCGCGCGGGACCACACGTGCCCGGCGTCGAGCGGCATCTGCTCGATGAACCGCATCTCGTAGCCGTGGCGGACGGCGAAGCGCACGAGATCCACTACCTCGTCCTCGTTGACCCCCCGCATGACGACGGCGTTGAGCTTGATCGGCGCCAGCCCGGCGGCGTCCGCGGCGGCGATGCCGGCGAGGGTGTCGGTGAGCCGGTCGCGCCGCGTGAGCTCGCGGAACCGGTCCCGCCGCAGGGTGTCGAGCGAGATGTTCACCCGGCTCAGGCCGGCGTCGGCGAGGGGCTGCGCGAGCGCGGGAAGCCGCAGGGCGTTCGTGGTGAGCGAGACGTCGGGGCCGTGCGGCACGTGTGGCGCGCGCAGGGCGGCCATCCGCGCGACGACGTCGACCACGTCGGGCCGCAGGAGGGGCTCACCCCCGGTGAGGCGGATCTCGTCGATCCCGAGGTCGACGGCGATGCGCGCCAGGTGCACCAGTTCGTCCGTGGTCATGAGACTTGGCCCGGGCAGCCACGGCACCCCCTCGGCCGGCATGCAGTACGTGCAGCGCAGGGAGCAGCGGTCGGTGAGCGAGATCCGCAGGTCGCGGTGCACGCGGCCGAAGGTGTCGGTCAGGGCAGGGCGCCCCGCCGCGGGGCCGGTCACAACCCCACCCAGGTGTGCGAGCCGTCGGCCTCGACCTGCCTCTTCCACACGGGCAGCTCCGCCTTGACCCGCTCCACCAGGTCCCGGCACACCTCGAAGGCGAGCGCGCGGTGGGCCGTCGCCACGCACGCGACGATCGCCGGATCCCCGACCGACAGGCTCCCCACGCGGTGGCTGACGGCGAGGCCGAGCACGCCCTCGCGCCCGGCGAATTCGCCCGCGATCGCCACCAGCACGGCAGAGGCGTCCGGGTGCGCGCTGTACTCGAGCGCCACCACCTCGCCGTCGGCCCCGGGGTCGTGGTCCCGCACGGTGCCGACGAACGTGGCGACCGCCCCCGCGTGCGGCGACGCGACCGCCGCGAGGTGCGCGGCGACGTCGAGCGGCGTGGACTCCAGGCGCGCGAGCGCCGCCTGCTGCCTCTGATCACCCATCAGTGCCCCCCGCCGTCGAGTTGGTCGAGCAGGTGCGGCAGCAACGGGAGCACGACGGCGAGCCCTTCCCCGGCCCCCCGCGGCGAGCCGGGGAGATTGACGACGACGGCGCGCGCCCCGTCCGCCACGGCGCGGTCACCCCCGCGATGGCGCGGGACAGCACGGCGGCCGGCACGGCGGGTCCCGCGGCCGCGCGGATCGCCTCCGCGACCCCGGGCAGCGCCAGGTCGATCACCCGGGACGTCCCCTCGGGCGTGCGGTCGCGCGGGCCGACGCCCGTGCCGCCCGTCGTGAGGACCACGCGGGCGCCACCGGAGAGCGCGGACCGCAGGGCGGCCTCGACGCTCTCGGCGCCGTCCGGGACCACCCGGACGTCGGCGACGGTGAACCCCGCCTCGCGCAGCCCCGAGGCCAGCACCTCGCCCGAGAGGTCGACGGCCTCACCGCGCGCGCACCTGTCGGACACGGTGATCACGGCGGCGTTGACGGGGGTGGCGCTGGCGACGGTGGCGCCGACGAGGGTGGGGCGCCCTCTGCCGAGACCGGCGGCGTCGTCGTGCGCGGCCGGATGCTGGGTCACACGACCACGCTGCCTTCCCGGATCAGGTCGGGTGCGGCCCGCTCGGCGCGCCGTCGCTTCGACGAGCCCACCGCCGCGGCGACCCACCACAAGGCGAGCCCCAGGCCGAGCGCGAGGGCGAGGTTGCCCAGCACTCCGGCCACCCCGACGCCGATCGCGACCACCCACGGCCACGCCCCGCGCAGGTCACGGGCCAGGCCGAGATGTGCGATGCCGGCCACCGCCAGCAGCGCGGCGAGCACCGCGACGGGGAAGGCGCCCAGGACCTGCGGCAGGGCGGCGCCGAGGCCGACCCCGACGACGACCAGCGTCGCCCCGAGCGCCAGCGGCGCGCCCCCCGTCCGTGCGCCGAACGCGTGGTGCGCCGACATCCCCCCGGCGCCGTGGCACAGGGGCATCCCGCCGATCGCCCCGGTCCCGAGGTTCGCCAGGCCCAGCGTCACGGCCAACCGGCTCGGGGTCACGCGCCGGGCCTGGGCCGGTCCGTAGTAGGTCCGTGCCGCGTCCGCCGTCGCCAGGCAGGAGTTGGCGAAGGTGAGCGGCAGCTGGGGGAGGACCAGGACGGTGAGAGCGGTGGCGAACGCGGCCCCGCTGAGCGAGGGCACGGCGACAGCGGACGGCCCGAGGGGAAGGTCGCCGGGGCTGCGCACCACCGCGACGACGACGGCGACGCCCACGAGCGCGAGAGTCACGCCCTTGGCCCGCAGCGCGAGGGCGAGGCCGAGCGCGACCACGGCCAGGAGGGCGAGCACCGGCGCGGACACGGCGTGATCGGCGAAGGGAGCGGGGGTCTGGGCGATGAGCTGGTAGGCGATCTTCAGGAAGAGCAGTCCGACCGAGATCTGGATGCCGCGGATGACGGCGCGCGGGAAGATCCGGGCCACGCGGTCGAGCAACCCCGTCGCACCGAGCACCAGGAAGATCGCGCCCATGAGCAGCGCCCCGGCGGCGATCTCTGGTGTGCCGAGGCCCTGCGCGATGGCGATCGCGCCGAACGCCTTGAGGGGCTGGACCGGCACCGGGAGGCGGTAGACGAGCGCCGCGGTGATGGAGAGCAGGCCCGCGGGCACGAGCACGGCCGTGGCCGAGAGCCCGTTGCTCACGATGAGGGCGACGGCGATGGGCAGCAGGACGCCGAGGTCGGCCACCGCTCCCGCGAGTTCCGTCCGCGTGAACCGCATCGGGGCGAGGCCGGGCCGCTCCGCGGGCGAGGACACCCCGGCGCCCACGGAAGCGCGTGCGTCGGTGGACCCGACCGGGCGCACGACCGTGCTCGCGGCGCTGCCGGTGGCGCTGCCGCTGCCGGTGCCACGGCCGGCGGCACTGCCCGCAGCGCTGCCGTCGACCGGGCTCGCGGGCGGGACGTCGGGCGTCACGCGCGTGACGGTACCCGCGATCCCGGCGTGCGCCGCAGCCCGCCCGGATCCCGGGACCGGGTGCGCGTGAGTCACCCGGCCGCCCGCATCTGCCGACCCGTCTGCCGACCCATCAGCGGACCCGTCTGCCGACCCGTCTGCCGACCCATCAGCCGACCTTCTCCCAGCCCCGGCGGACGGGCCGGTTGCCGGCGTCGTGCGCACCCCGGTCTCGGTAGATCACGTAGGGCCGGGTGAGGTAGGCGAGCGGCGCGCTGAAGGCGTGCACCAGCCGCGTGAACGGCCAGACGATGAAGACGAGCAGGCCCGCGACCGCATGGATCCGGAACGACGGCGGCGCACCGGCCATGAGTTCCGGCTGGGGGTTCAGCAGGAAGATCGAGCGGAACCATGGCGAGACGTCCTCGCGGTAGTTGTGCCCGTCCCCGATCACCCCTGCCCCGACCAGGGTGGTGAGCACCCCGAGCGAGATCGCGCCGACGAGGAACAGGTACATCGTCTTGTCGTTCCGGGTGGTCGAGGCGAAGACCGGGCCCACGGTTCGGCGCCGGTAGACGAGCAGGGCGATTCCGCCGAGCGTCGCCGCGCCGGCCACGAGCCCCAGGCCGACGGCGGCCGCGTGGTAGGCCCCCTCGGAGATGCCGAGCGCCTCGGTCCAGGACTCGGGGATGACGAGTCCCACCACGTGCCCCACGATGACGGCGAGGAAGCCCAGGTGGAACAGGGGGCTCGCGATGCGGAGGAGTTTCCGCTCGTAGAGCTGGCTCGACCGGGTGGTCCAGCCGAACTTGTCGTAGCGGTACCGCCAGACGAGCCCGACGACGAACACCGCCATCGTCACGTACGGCAGCACGGCCCAGAGCAGCACGTCGACCGCGGACAGGCTGCCGGTCACCTCGCTCGCGCTCATCGCCGGGCTCCTACGCTCTCGAGAGGGATCGTCACACCGAACGGCTCCAGGCCCACCTGCTCCACGGGCGGCCCGCTCGCCGCGATCTCCGCCATCCGGCGTTCGAGCTCCGGGGTCACGCGGGGCAGGGTGGCCAGCACGGCGTCGAGCACGTGGACGTACACCGAGTCGATGGCGGCGAGTGCGTCCCGGAGCAGGCCGATCGGCCCCTGATGGGCCGAGAGGAGCGCGTCGCCGGTCTCGCGGTCGCCCACGGCCGCGAACTCCAGCACCACGGCCAGGTGGTCCGCGAGTTCCGCGGTGCCGGCGTCGAAGCCCGCCTCCAGGTACGCCTGCTTGAACCGCAGGATCGCGCGCCCCCGGTTGCGGGTGTCGCCGTCGGTCCAGTACGTGAGGTACGGGCACGCCTTGCGCTTCATGTCGAAGACGGCCACGTAGTGGCGCTGGACGTCGAGCAGCGGGGTGCCCGCGAGGTGGTCGAGGAAGGTCCGCAGCGGCCGACCTGTGGCGCTCGGCAGGGTCTCGACGGCGGCCGCCAGCGCGGGGAGGCGCTCGCCCAGGCGCTCGTCCGGGTACCAGAGCAGCCACGACGCGGCGAGGCGCGCAACGGCGACGGAGTCCTGTGGTGTGGCGTCGGTCTCCCGCGGCGCGCGGCCGACGGCCGGGTGCCGGCCGGTCCCGAGCCCGTGCCCGGCCCCGTGGCCGGCCTCGGGACCGTCCCTGTGCCCGCTCACCGCGCACCTCCGTGCTCGCCGTGCCCGGATCCACGGGCGTCGTCGCCGGTCGTGCCAGGCCCGCCGGTCGCGCCAGGCCCGCCCGCAGCCCCGGGGCGCACGGTCGGCATGCCCAGCGGCACGCCTTGCCCGTCCCAGTTGAGGAGGTTGACGCGCCCCTCGCGATCCTCCGGCGGCACGGTGACCTCGCTGCGCTGACGTTGCTGGAGGGCGTGGAACGTCTCGACAGCCACGGGCACCGACCGGCCCGACGCCTCTCCGAACGGTCCGGACTCGTAGACCCCGGGACCCCCCTCGTAGTCGAGGGAGCACGCCAGTTCCTCGAGCTGGCGCCCGGTCTCGGCGTGCGCCGTGGGGATGACGTACCGGTCCTCGTACTTGGCGATCGCGAGGAGCCGGTAGAGCGCGTGCATGGCCTCCTCGGTCATGCCGACGGCGGCCGGGATCGACGGGTCCGCGGGGCGGTCGAGGTTGTGGTCCCGCATGTAGGACCGCATCGCGGCGAGAGTCTCGAGCGCGGCCCGGACGGGTGCGACGTCACCGGCCGTGAAGAGCTCGGCGAGGTACTCGATCGGGATGCGCAGGGCGTCGAGGGCGCCGAACAGGGCGCCCGCGTCCTCGGCGTCGTTGCCCGTCTCGCGCAGGGCGTCCACCACGGGGGACAGCGGCGGGATGTACCAGACCATCGGCATCGTCCGGTACTCCGGGTGCAGGGGCAGGGCCACCCGGTGCACCTTGGCGAGTTGGTAGACCGGCGAGCGCCGGGCGGCGTCGAGCCAGTCCGGCGGGATGCCGTCGCGGATCGCGGCGCGCTGCACCTCGGGGTCGTCGGGGTCGAGGATGAGGCCGAGTTGCGCCTCGTAGAGATCCCGGGGGTCCGGCGTGGCCGCCGCCGCCGTCACGGCCTCCGCGTCGTAGAGGAAGAGGCCGAGGTAGCGCAGGCGGCCCACGCACGTCTCCGAGCAGACCGTGGGCAGGCCCACCTCGATGCGCGGGTAGCAGAGCGTGCACTTCTCGGCCTTGCCCGTGCGGTGGTTGAAGTAGACCTTCTTGTACGGGCAGCCCGTCACGCACATGCGCCAGCCGCGGCAGGCGTCCTGGTCCACGAGGACGATCCCGTCCTCGCTGCGCTTGTACATCGCGCCCGAGGGGCACGCCGCCACGCACGCGGGGTTGAGGCAGTGCTCGCAGATGCGGGGAAGGTAGAACAGGAAGGCACGCTCGAAGTCGAGCTTGACCCGGTCGCCCACGTCCGCCTTGATCTTCTTCAGCACCGGGTCCTCGGTGGCGAGTTCCGGCCCGCCGCCCAGGTCGTCGTCCCAGTTGGCCGACCACTCGATCTTCATGGGCTTGCCCGAGATCAGGGACCGGGGCTGGGCCACCGGCGTGTGCTCGCCGAGGGGGGCGGAGATCAGCGTGTCGTAGTCGTAGGTCCAGGGCTCGTAGTAGTCGTTGAGCTCCGGGAGCGTGGGGTTGCTGAAGATCGTCGCGAGCCGCTTGAGGCGCCCGCCCGAGCGCAGCCGAAGCTTCCCGCGCTTGAGGACCCAGCCGCCCTGCCACTTCTCCTGGTCCTCATAGGTGCGCGGGTACCCCTGGCCGGGGCGCGTCTCCACGTTGTTGAACCACACGTACTCCATGCCGGCGCGGTTGGTCCACGCCTGCTTGCACGTGACGGAGCAGGTGTGGCACCCGATGCACTTGTCGAGGTTCATCACCATCCCGACCTGGGCCATGACCTTCATCGGGCGCTCCCGGTCCTCGAGGACGACACGTTCGCGGTGGGCTGAAGCGTCTGCGCCATCAGTACTCGACCTCCTGCGACCGACGCCGGATCACGGTCACCTCGTCGCGCTGGTTGCCCGTGGGCCCGAGGTAGTTCATGAAGAACGAGAGCTGCGCGTACCCGCCCACGATGTGCGTCGGTTTGATCATGAGTCGCGTCAGCGAGTTGTGGATGCCACCCCGCAGGCCGGACGTCTCGGTCCGGGGCACGTCCACCGTCCGATCCTTGGCGTGATACATGTACACGGTCCCGGCCGGCATCCGGTGGCTGACGATGGCCCTCGCCACCACCACGCCGTTGCGGTTGTACGCCTCGATCCATTCGTTGTCCTTGACGCCGATCGTGTCGGCGTCCTGGGGGCTCATCCAGATCTCCGGCCCGCCGCGGGACAGCGAGAGCATGAAGAGGTTGTCCTGGTACTCGGAGTGGATGGACCACTTGGAGTGCGGCGTGAGGTAGCGGACGGTGACCTCCTTGCCCACGCCGGTCGTCTGGTCGCCGAACAGGCGGTGCATGTTGAGCGGCGGCCGGAAGGTGGGCAGGTTCTCCCCGATCTCGCTCATCCAGTCGTGGTCGAGGAAGAAGGACTGCCGGCCCGTGAGGGTGTGCCACGGCTTGAGCCGCTCCACGTTGATGGCGAACGCGGTGTAGCGCCGGCCGCCGTGCTCGCTGCCCGACCACTCCGGGCTCGTGATGACGGGCACCGGCCGCGCCTGGGTGTCGGCGAACGTGATCCGTTTGCCCTCGTGGTCCAACGCGAGGTCCGCCAGTCGCTGCCCCGTCCGCCCCTCGAGGTGCCGGAAACCCTCGACGGCGACCCGTCCGTTCGTGGTCCCGCTCAGCGCGAGGATCGCTTCGCACACCTGCACGTCGGTCACCAGGGCCGGGCGCCCCGCCGTCGGGCCTTCGGCGATCACCCCGTTGGTCCGCGCGAGGAGCGCCACCTCGGGCGCCGTCTTCACGGCCACGCCCTTCGTGACGGTCCCGACCGTGTCCAGGAGCGGCCCGAGGGCCGCCATCTTCGCCCCGATCGCGGTGTAGTCCCGCTGCGTGACGAGGAACTTCGGCGCCGTCCTGCCCGGGATCAGGTCCACCTCGCCGCTCTTCCAGTCCTTGACCACGCCGCCGGGCAGCGCCAGCTCGTCCGGGGTGTCGTGGAACAGCGGGATGGCCAGGAGGTCCTCGCGGACCCCGAGGTGACCGGCCGCGAGCGCCGAGACCTTCCGGGCGAGCGCGTGGAAGATGTCGTGGTCGCTCTTGGCCTCCCACGGCGGCTCGATGGCCGGGGTGAAGGCGTGCACGTAGGGGTGCATGTCGGTGCTCGAGAGGTCGTGCTTCTCATACCACGTGGCCGCCGGGAGCAGGACGTCACCGAACAGCCCGCTGCTCGTCATCCGGAAGTCGATGCTGACGAGCAAGTCGAGCTTCCCGGCCGGGCCCTCCTCGCGCCACGTCACGTCCCGGGGCCGCTCGCCTTCGGGCGTCTCCTCCGCGCGCACCGCGTGGTCGGTGCCGAGGAGGTGCTTGAGGAAGTACTCGTTGCCCTTGCTGGAGGAGCCGAGGAGGTTGGCACGCCAGAGCGTGAGCACGCGGGGCCAGTTCTCGGGCGCGTCGGGGTCCTCGACGGCGAACCTCAGCCGTCCGGCCTTCAGCTCGCCGGCCACGTACTCCGACGCCGGTATCCCGGCCGCCCGGGCCTCGTCGGCGAGGTCGAGCGGGTTGCGGTCGAAGGACGGGAAGGACGGCATCCAGCCCGAGCGCGCGGACTGCGTCAGCGCGTCGATCATGCTCTGGCCCACGAACCGCCCCTCGCCGAGCGGTGAGGCGAGGGTGTCGGCGCCGAGGCGGTCGTAGCGCCACTGGTCGGTGTTGACGTACCAGAACGCCGTCCCGATCATCTGGCGCGCCGGACGTGCCCAGTCCAGTCCGAACGCGAGGTTGGCCCAGCCCGTGACCGGCCGGCACTTCTCCTGGCCCACGTAGTGCGCCCAGCCGCCGCCGTTCACGCCCTGGCAGCCGGTGAGCGTGATGAGGGCGAGGAAGGTCCGGTAGATGGTGTCCGAGTGGAACCAGTGGTTGGTCCCCGCCCCCAGGATGATCATCGACCGGCCGCCGGAGTCCTCGGCGTTCTGCGCGAACTCGCGGCCCACCCGGATCGCCTGGGCGGCCGGCACCCCCGTGATCTCCTCCTGCCACGCCGGCGTGTAGGGGGCCGGGTCGTCGTAGCCGCCCGGCCACTCGCCGGGCAGCCCCGGCCGGCCCACCCCGTACTGCGCGAGCATGAGGTCGAACACCGTGGTGACCAGCCGCTCGCCGTCGGCGGTCCTCAGGCGTGCCGCCGGGACGCCGCGCGCGTGCACCCCGCCGCCCTCGCCCTTCTCCTGCCCGACGTCGAAGCGCGGCAGCAGCACCGTCGCGGTCTCGGACCCCGCGGCCCCGTAGAGGCTCAGCGCCGGGTCGACGCCCTCGAGGTCGAGGTTCCACTTGCCCATCCCCGCCTCCGCGTAGCGGAAGCCGAGCGAGCCGTTCGGCACGTGCGGTCGCCCCGTCGCGGCGTCCACGAGCACCGTCTTGAACGCCGCGCCCTCGCTCGGGTCCCCGAGGTCCGCGGCGGTCACGAACTTGTCCGGCACCCAGGTGCCGTCCTTCTCCTTGAGCGTGAGGAGGAACGGCAGGTCGCTGTACGTCTTCACGTAGTCGAGGAACCGCGGCACCTGGCGGTCGACGAAGAACTCCCTGAGGATCACGTGGCCCATCGCCATGCCCAGGGCGCCGTCGGTGCCGGGGTGCGGCGACATCCACTCGTCGGCGAACTTCGTGTTGTCGGCGTAGTCGGGGGAGACGGTGACGACCTTCTGCCCGCGGTAGCGCGCCTCGGCCATGAAGTGCGCGTCGGGGGTGCGGGTCACGGGGACGTTCGCGCCCCACATGATCAGGTAGGAGGCGTTCCACCAGTCCGCGGACTCGGGCACGTCGGTCTGGTCGCCGAACACCTGCGGCGAGGCGACGGGCAGGTCGCAGTACCAGTCGTAGAACGACGAGCATCGCCCCGCCCATGAGGCTGATGAAGCGGCTGCCCGCGGCGTGCGAGGCCATCGACATCGCCGGGATCGGCGAGAAGCCGAAGATCCGGTCCGGCCCGTGGGTCTTCGCCGTGTGGACATGCGCCGCGGCGACGATCTCGAGGGTCTCGTCCCAGGACGCGCGCACCAGGCCTCCCTTGCCGCGCGCCTTCTGGTATCGGCGTCGCGTCTGCGGATCGCCGACGACGGCGGCCCACGCCTCGACCGGGTCCGGGTGCGTCTTCTTCGCGGCCCGGTAGGCCTCCAGCAGGACGCCGCGGACGTAGGGGTAGCGCACGCGGGTGGGGGAGTACGTGTACCAGGAGAAGGCGGCGCCGCGGGGGCAGCCGCGCGGCTCGTACTCGGGGCTGTCGGGCCCGATGCTCGGGTAGTCCGTCTGCTGCGTCTCCCACGTGATGATGCCGTCCTTGACGTACACCTTCCACGAGCAGGAGCCGGTGCAGTTCACGCCGTGGGTGGAGCGCACCACCTTGTCGTGGCTCCACCGGTCCCGGTAGAAGACGTCGGCGTCCCGACCACCATGGCGGGTGACCGTGCGTCGGTCGGCGGAGACCTCGCCCGGGGTGAAGAAGCGGCCGGCTCCCACCAGGAACTCGCGCGCGGCGTCTGAGGTGACGGTCGGTCCGGTCATGTCCGGGGGCTCCTCGGGGTGGGCTCGGGCGGGCGGGCGACTGCGACCGGAGGCGTGACCGTCCGGGCCGGGGTGAGGTCGGGGCGGTTCAGGCGGGCGACGCACACGCCCGGTCGGACCCCGACATCGAGGCGCCGCAGCGCCACCGGCTGACCGGAGTCGCTGAGGAGCTCGCCCAGGAGTGCGGCGTGGATGTCGCAGATCACGGGCCGGTCGGCGACGAGTTCGGCGTAGGGGCAGCCGCGCAGTTCGATGCGGTCGCCGACGCCGTCCACACGGGCGTCGAAGCCCAGGTCCTCGAGTGCGTCGGCGGCGTTGCGGACGGCGTCGTCCGGGGTCGCGGGATGCGCCGAGGGCTTGGCCTCTGAACGGACCGCGGCAGCCCAGCGCTCGGCAGCCGCCTCCGCGAGACCGCGCGCGGCGGCGTCTCGGAGTTGATCGAGGAGGGTCTCGGCGAGTTCGGCTCGGGCGGACCGGGCCCCGGGAGCCACGCTGTAGAGCCACGGCGGCCGGCCGCGGCCGCGGGGTGCTTCCTGGGTCCGCTCGACGCGACCTGCGGCGTGGAGCACCTCGAGGTGGGCGCGCACCGTGTTGGCGTGGAGGCCGGAGAGCCGGCAGATCTGCTCGATCGTCAGGGGCTCGGCCGAGCGTTCTACCAGGTCGAAGATCGCCTCGCGAGAGGAAGGGGCGGCGTCGTCGGCCTCGCTCGCGACACCCGAGACCCGGCCGAACCGGGCAAGGGTCCGGCCGATCGCCTGGGGGGTCGCGACGGGCATGGCTATTTCTACCATCGAACGTCCCGCCGTGGGGTTTTCACCGGGTCTATAGTCCCGCTGTCAGTAAATGGGGAGTCGGGCGGGTGTCGCTCACCGGGACTGCCCACGCCACGAGAGGACGGACGCCTGAGATGAGCACCCTGGCGAAGCCCGCGAGCCGCACACCCGGGCCCGAGTGGCTGGCCACCTGGAACCCCGAAGACCCCGAGCACTGGGACAGCAGGTTCGCGTGGCGCACGCTGTGGATCACCACGTACAACCTCACGCTCGCCTTCGCCGTCTGGTATCTCGTGAGCGCGATCGCACCCCGGCTCAACGACGTCGGGTTCGACCTGTCGCAAGCGGAGTTGTACTGGCTCGTCGCGGTGCCGGGCCTGGCGGGCGGCACGATGCGGCTGATCTACATGTTCCTGCCGCCGATCCTCGGGACACGAACCCTCGTGGGCGGCTCGGCGACCCTGCTCCTGCTGCCGCTGCTCGGGTGGACCTTCGCCGTCCGGGACGCCTCGACCCCGTACTCCATGCTGATCCTCCTGGCCCTGGCGGCCGGCGTCGGCGGCGGGGCGTTCTCGGGGTTCATGCCGTCGACCAGCTACTTCTTCCCCAAGAGGATGGCCGGTACGACCCTGGGCCTGCAGGCCGGGATCGGGAACTTCGGCGTCAGCCTCATCCAGTTCCTCACGCCGTGGGTCGTCGGCTTCGGCCTGCTCGGTACGGCGGCGCTGAGCCCGCAGCAGAAGGCGGACGGCACCAGCCTCTACCTGCACAACGCCGGCCTCGTCCTGGTGCCCTGGGTGATCCTCGGCATCGTCCTCGCGGCCATCTACCTGCGCCGCGTCCCGATCACGGCCAACTTCCGCCAGCAACTCGACATCTTCAACGAGAAGCACACGTGGATCATGACGGCGATCTACCTCATGACCTTCGGCGCCTTCAGCGGGTTCGCGGCCCAGTTCGCGCTGCTGATCAAGAACGAGTACGGCGACTTCCCGAACGCGCCCAACCCGCTGGCGTTCGCCTTCCTCGGCCCGCTCATCGGTTCGGCCGCACGGGCCGGGTTCGGTCCGCTCTGCGACAAGTACGGCGGCGCGGTGTGGACTTTGGTCTCGGGCATCGGCCTGACGATCAGCACGGCCGTCTCGGTGCTCTTCCTCGACCCGACCGACGTCAGCCAGTTCACGGGCTTCCTGATCGCGATGCTCGCGGTCTTCCTCTTCGCCGGGATCGGCAACGCCGGCACGTTCAAGCAGATGCCGATGATCTTCCCGAAGCGTCAAGCCGGTGGAGTGATCGGGTTCACGGCCTCGATCGCGGCGTTCGGCCCGTTCCTGGTCGGCATCGGGCTGGCAACGATCGCCCCGACGCCCTTCTTCATCGGCTGCACGGTCTTCTTCGCCTTCTGCACCGGGCTGATCTGGTGGTACTACGCGAGGCCGGGCGCTGAGAAGCCGTCCTGATGCCCTTTCCATCAAGCCACCTCGAACAGTGTGACGGCGTGACCGGATTCGGGGTCCGGGCGGTCCGGGCGGTCCGGGCGGTCCGGTCGTTCGGTCTCGCGACCGGGCGCGCCGCGTTCGGGTTCGTCCTCACCGGGTGCGGGGGGCGGATCGTTCCCGGCGTCGGTGGGTGGGGGTGCTCCTCGGCTGGGTTGTCCCGAACGCCGGTTGCTGGGGTGGGGGATGGGGGTGCCGTCGGTGTGGGTGAAGTCCCATCGGGTGTTTGTGTGGTTGCGGTGCAGCCGCAGGAAGCGGCTGTGGACCACGTCGTGGTGGTGCCAGCACAGCAGGACACCGTTCGCAACGGACGTCTCGCCGCCGTGGGCGGCCCAGTGCCGCACGTGGTGGACCTCGGACAGCGTGGGCGGTTGGAAACACCCCGGGTAGGCGCAGTGCCGGTCGCGGGCGATGACGGCGCGGCGCAGGGCGCGGGTGTAGAGGCGTTCGTGGCGCCCGACGTCCAGGACTTGGGAGTCGGGCCCGAAGACCACCCGGGAGACTTCGGCGTCGCACGCCAGGCGCGCCAGGACGGACGCGGGGATGGGGGTGCCGTCGGCCAGGACCGCGGCTTCCCAGCCGGGCGGGATGCTGGGGTAGGCGGCGGCGCCGCGGGCGCCGGTCTCGGCGCTGTCGGTGGAGGTCAACGCCTGGACCTGGGCGATGAGGGTGTCCAGGGACACGTGGACGGACAGGTGGGGGCGGAACCCGCCGGAGGACCCCGCGGCCAGGCCCTGGTCCAGGACGAGGCGGGCCATGTCCCCCAGGGCGGCGCCCATCCGTTGGGCGTGGTTGCGGGGGTCGTCGGCGGCGGGGACACCGGCGACGGCGGTCAGGGCGGCGTCGAACGCGGCCCCGTCCACGGCCGTCAGGAACGCCGACATCGCCACCCCGTCATCGCGGGGGGTCAGGACGCAGGAGGTGCGCGCGCTCGCGTCGCGGTGGCCGCGTTCGTCGGCGTCGGGGTCGAGCTTCGTGGCCCACCGCTTGACTTCCTTGGTGAACTCCTCCACCCCGAGCTCGCCCGCCTGGGCGAGCAGGAACGCCGGCGTTCGTGCCCGGGTCGGAGCCGGTCAGGGCGTCGCGGCGGGCCGGGGTCGTCGGGCCCAGGCGGGTCAGGACGTCGGCGTGCTCCAGCGACACCCCACCGGCGGTGACCGCGTCCGCGAGGCCGGGTACGGCCTCGTCCTGGAGGGTGCGGGCCAGGCGGGTCTGCCTGCGTGCCCCGGCCCGTGAGCCGCCCGACTCGGTCGTCAGCCACCCTTCGAGGTCCCGGGCCCCGCGGCCGGCGGGCGTGGTGGCCCACCGGCCGTCGGCCTCTACCCGGGCCAGCACCTTCGCCTGGACGATCCCGACGGTGTCCACGACCCGGCGCAGCACGGCGTGCACCCGCGAGGCGTCGGGCTCGGCCAGGTCCGTCACGGGGCAGGACGCGAGCTCACTGACGAGGTCAGCGAGGCGATCGGCCACCCTGACCACAGCGAGCGCACCCGGGAAGCGTGCGGCGTCGTCCTCGCCCACTCCCACCACCCCCGGTTCCGCGCCCGTGACCAGCACCATCACCTGACTCGAACAAGTGTACGACGCGCCGCCGACATCGCAACCCCCACCACCCGACCTGTGGACAACGGGCGCCCCGCCGCGACACGGCGTGACCCGTTGCCGGTCGGCAGCACTCGACGAGACGGGCGCGGCGACGAGGGTGAGGTGGGCTGCGAGCAGGGCACGGCTGGCCGGCGACGAGGAGTGGGCGCCCGGGACGGGGCGTGGCGAGCGGCCACGAGGAGTGCGTGCCCGCGCGGACCCCTGTGGACGGCGCCGGTCGCCCTCGCCGGGCCCGCCGTAGACTGGCGGTTACCGGAAGGAGCCCGCGATGAGCCTGTCCACCCCCGCTGACGGCGCTCGGTCCGCCGAGCAGGTCGCGCGCGAGCGCGCGATGGGCGAGGTCTCCGACGTCCTGCTCAACCTCGACCACACGATCGCCCGCGCGAAGAAGGCGCGGACGCTCGCCGCCAAGGACGAGGCTGCCCACAACACCGAGTTGGCGCTCACGGACCTCATCCGCGACCTCGAGCGCTCGCGCAAGCGCCTCATGCAGGACACGTACTACGCAGGCGACGCGCTCCGCCTCATCTGACCGGCGCGGCGTGGCCGCGCCCATGACCGCGCACCTCCCGCCGCCCGTACGGGTGCACTGCCCAAGCGCTTCGCGTCGACCACGCCTCCCGCGCTGCCCAATCGCCGTGCCCTGCCCAGGCACTCCACCCACCTCGCGCCCACCTCACCGCCCGCCGCGCCGATGTCAGCGGTGACTGGCAGGATCGCCGCAGGTGAGTGAGGCGCTCGATCGAGCGCCCCCAGGCGGCAAGGACCACACGAGGGGAACGTCGGTGCGCAGCGGGTCGGAGATCAGGGTCGCGCTGGACGCGTTCGCCGCGCGGTGGGCCGGTTACGCCGGCACGGAGAAGGCGGAGGCGCAGACCTTCCTCAACGAGTTGTTCGCCTGCTACGGCTCGAACCGGATGGACGTCGGCGCCCGGTTCGAGGAGTTCCGCTCCTCGACGGGTTTCATGGACCTGTACTGGCCCGAGGTCCTCATCGTCGAGATGAAGCGGCCCGCCGCACCTCTCGCCCGGGCGGCCGAGCAGCGCGACCGCTACTGGCGCGAGTCCGCCGACCCGGCCGCCGGGATCGGCGCCGCCCGCTACGTCATCGCGTGCAACTTCCGCCAGTTCGAGATCTGGGAGCCGGGCCGGTTCCCGACGGCGCCGCTCGCCACGATCGCGCTGGCCGACCTCCCCGATCACTACGACGCGCTCCTGTTCCTCCAGGACCCGTCGGCCACCCCGGTCTTCGTGGAGCACCGGCGTGCCCTGACGGCGGAGGCCGCCAAGCACGTCGCGGCCCTCTACCAGTCCCTCGCGGACCGCTCGGCGGCCCCGATCGACGAGATCCAGCGCTTCACCATGCAGGTGGTCTGGTGCCTGTTCGCCGAGGACCTCGGCATGCTCGACGGCTTCCCGCTCCAGCGCACCGTCGACGCCCTTCTCGCCCAGCCGGAGCCGGATTCCGCTCGCGACATCGGCCACCTCTTCGCCCTGCTCAACCAGAAGGGCGACCACAACCGCCGCGGCGTGTACGCCGGCACGCGCTACGTCAACGGCGACCTCTTCGCGCGCCCCGCCGCGGTGCTCCTCGACCGCGGCGAGCTGGACCACCTGCGCCGCGCCGCGGAGTTCGACTGGCGCGCGGTGGACCCCACGATCTTCGGCTCCCTCCTCGAAGGCGTCCTCGGCCAGCAGCGCCGGTGGGAACTCGGCGCGCACTACACGCACGAGGTGGACATCCTCAAGATCGTCGTCCCCACGATCGTGCGCCCGTGGCGCGAGCGCATCGCGGCGACCACCACCCCCCAGCAGGCCCGCGACCTCCTCGACGAGCTGTGCGCCTTCCGCGTGCTCGACCCGGCCTGCGGCTGCGGGAACTTCCTCTACGTCGCCTACCGCGAGCTGCGCGCCCTCGAGGCCGAGACCAAGGCCCGCATCCGCGACCTCGCCGCCCGGACCGGCCTGCCCGTGCCCCGCGGGCCGTGGCCGTACTACCCGCTCGCCAACCTCCACGGCCTCGACATCGAGCGGATCGCCGTGCTCATCGCCCGCGTCACCTTGTGGATGGGGCACCGGCAGATGATCGAGGCCTACGGCGAGGCCGAGAACCCGCTCCCGCTGGTCGACCTCTCCGGCATCCGCGCGGCCGACGCCCTGCGCACGCCGTGGCCCGAGGTCGACGCGATCATCGGCAACCCGCCGTTCCTCGGCGACCGCAAGATCCGCGCCGCGTTCGGCGCCGACTACGTCGAGTGGCTGAAGAAGCGGTTCGGCGTCGGCGTCGTGGACTTTTCCGCCTACTGGTTCCGCCTCGCCGCCGAGCACCTGCGGGCCGACCAGCGCGCCGGCCTGGTCTCGACCAACACGCTGCGCGAGAACAAGCACCGCCTCGCCTCGCTCGACTACGTGGTCGCCAAGGGCGGCGTGATCACCGACGCGGTGTCCAGCCAGAAATGGCCCGGCGACGCGAAGGTCCACGTCTCCCTCACCAACTGGGTGCAGCAGCCGACGACGGCGCCCGCCGCTTCACGCTCGACGGCGCCCCCGTGGAGGGCATCACCACGCAGCTGCGCGCCGGGTCGAGCACGTGGGAACCCCGCCCGCTGCCCCCGAACCGCGGGCACTCGTTCATCGGATGCCAGCCGACGGGGCGCGGATTCGTCCTGGATCCGGCCGAGGCGTCGACACTGCGGGAGAGCCCTGCCAACGCCCGGTGGGTGCGGCCGTACCTGACGGGCGAGGACATCGCCCAGGACCCCGCCCAGGCCGCCCGCCGCTGGATCATCGACTTCGGCACCGAGGGCCTCGAAGTCGCGAGCCGCGCCCCCGAACTCCTGAGGATCCTGCGGGAACGCGTTCGACCGGAACGCGAGGCCAGTCCGAACTCCGAACTCGCCAAGTTGTGGTGGCAGTTCTGGCGTCCGCGGCCCGAGATGCGCGCCGCGATCGCGCCGCTCGACCGGTTCATCGCGAGCACGGCGACCGGAAAACGGTTGCTGCTCTCCTGGCAGGAGCCAGGCGTGTGTCCGAGCAACGCGACGGTTGTCTTCGCCTTCGACGACGACTACTCCATGGGCATCCTGCTCTCTCGTGCGCACGACGCCTGGGCGTGGGCCCGCGCCTCGACCGCTGAAGGGCGACCTGCGCTACACGCCGTCGTCGGTGTTCAAGACGTTCCCCTGGCCCGACCCCGTGCCTGGCGACGTCCGCGCCCGCGTCGCGGCGTCGTCGTCGGCGCTCTACGCCCGCCGCTCCGCACTGTGCGCGGAACATCAGATCGGCCTGACGAAGCTCTACAACCTCATGGCCGACGGCGCGTTCGCGGACCTGCGGGCGCTCCACCTCGCGCTCGACCGGGCCGTGGTCGCGGCGTACGGCTGGCCGGAGGCGATCGCGCAGGACGGCCCCGACCTCGTCCGCCGCCTCACCGAGCGCAACCGCGAGATCAGCGAGGGGACGCGCCCCTACACCCCGTTCGCCTGACCCCCCGCCCGGGCCACCACATCCACCCGCCCCGCTACGGGCGGCCGTCCCGGGGTGAATCGCTGCCCGACCCGCACACGGTCCGCCCGAATCGCCGCCGACCGGCGGCTCGCGAGGGTTCGATGGAGGCGAGGGTCGGCACACTGACCCGCCCACGCGCGAGGGAGGCCTCCGATGACGACGCCACCCACCTCCTCGCCGCCCGCAGCCTCGCAGCCGTCCTCGTCCGAGCCGCCACCCTCGGACGTCCTCGCCGTCCTCGAGCGCACGTTCCCGCTGGTCGCCCCGGCGGCCCTGGACGCCCTCGCCCGCCGCGGCCGCGTCCGCACCTACCCGCCCGGCACGGTGCTGTGCCACCAGGGCGAGCACGAGGACTCGTTCTGCGTGATCCTCGCCGGGCAGCTCGACGTCTTCGTCAACCACGCGGCCGGCCGGGAGTTCGTCACCTTCCTCCCGGCCGCCACGACCCTCGGCGGCCTCGAGTACTTCACCACCGCCCCGCGGGTGGCGGACGTCGTCGCCTCCGAACCCGTCACCGTCCTGGAGATGACCCACGAGGACCTCGACCGGATCGCCGCGGAGGACCCCGCCGTCCTCAAGGCGATCGCGCGGGAGTTGCTCGTGAGCCTGTCGCAGTCGCGCGAGCGGTTCATGGAGCTCTCCGCCACCGCCCGCACGGCCGCCGCCGGCACCGAGGTGTTCGTCTCCTACGCGCGCGAGGACGTCGACTTCGCCCGCCGCCTCACCAACGGCCTGCGGCGCCTCGAGGTCCCCGTGTGGCTCGACGTCTTCAGCATCGTGCCCGGGCAAGAGCTGGGCGCGGCAGGTGGGGGAGGCGTTGGACCGCTGCGTCCTCATGGTCCTGATCGTCTCCCCGCACAGCATGTCGTCGGAGAACTCCGACGACGAGTGGAACTACTTCCTCGACAAGCGCAAGGAGGTGATCCCCGTGCTGTTCGAGCCGGCGGAGATCCCCTTCCGGCTCAAGAAGCTGCAGTACGTGGACTTCGCCGCCCAGGCCTTCGACAGCGCGCTCACCCAGTTGACCGTCGCGATCCGGGCGGCGGTCGCCGAGGCGAGCGGCTGACGCCCGACACCCCACCGACACGCCGCGACGCAGGTCCCAGAGATGAAGAGTCCTTCATCTTGTAAAGTGTGCGAGTCGCCCGATCAACCCACCCCGTGGGGGATGCCGTGCCCGCGCTCTACCAGGTGAAGGCCGAGTTGTTCCGCACCCTCGGCCACCCCGCGCGCATCCGCATCCTCGAGCTCCTCTCCGAGCGCGACCGCCCCGTCCACGAACTCCTGGCCGCCATCGCCATCGAGCAGTCGAACCTCTCCCAGCAACTCGCCGTCCTGCGCCGCGCGGGCCTCGTGACCCAGCGCCGCGAGGGCGGCGAGGTGGTCTACGCGGCGAGCGTGCCCGCCGTCGCCGAGTTGCTCCTCATCGCCCGCCGCCTCCTCGCCGACCTCCTGGACGGCCAGGACGCCCTGAAGGCGGAGCTGGAGCAGACGACGACGGCGCCCGCGGACGTCCCGTGAGCCTCGCCGACCTCGCCCGCCTCATCCGGCGCACGGGCCGGATCGCGGAGCCGGCCCCGCCGGCCCCGGACCGTGCGACGCCCACCGAAGAGCCCCCCACCGCCCCGCCGCGCGCCCTCCGCGGCAGCGCCCAGATCCGGCACGTCGACGCCGGCTCCTGCAACGGGTGCGAGATCGAGGTCGCCGCGGCGTTCGGCCCGGTGTACGACGCCGAGCGCTACGGCGCCCGCCTGGTCGCCTCCCCGCGGCACGCCGACGTGGTCCTCGTCACCGGAGTCGTCACCCGCAACATGGCCGAGCCGCTGCGGCTCACGGTCGAGGCCACCCCGCAGCCGCGCTGGTCATCGCCCTCGGCGACTGCGCCCGCAACTGCGGCGTCTTCGCGCGGGGCGTACGGCGTGGTCGGTGCCGTCGCGCGACGTCGTCCCCGTCGACCTCGAGGTGCCCGGCTGCCCGCCCGAGCCGGCGGCGATCGTCGAGGCGCTGCGGCGGGTGACGGGGCGATGACCGGCACCTCGGCCATGACCGCCATCGAGGCGAGCCTCCTCGCCCAGGGCGTGCTCGCCGCCGTCGCCCTCCTCGCGGCGGTCGCCGCCCCGGCGCGCCGCCGCAACCTCCTCGCGGGCACGGCGTGCGCCGCGCTCGCCGCCGCGGGCGCGACCACCGGCGCGCTCGCGCTCGCCGGCCACACCGGCGCCGTCCGGATCCCGACGGCCCTCCCGCTCCCGCCCCTGGTCCTCGCCCCGGACTCGCTCGGCGGCCTGTTCGTCCTGCTCGTCGGCGCCGTCGGCGTGCTCGCCTCGATCTACGCGATCGGCTACGCCCACGGCGCCTCGGCCACCCGGACGCAGTGGGCGGCGCTCGCCGTCTTCCTCCTCGGCATGCAGACCGTCCCGGCCGCCGCGGACGTGGTCTCCTTCCTCCTCGCCTGGGAGCTCATGGCGGTCGCGTCCACCGTGCTCGTCCTCGCCGAGCAGGCCCGCAACCGCGAGGCCCGCGCGCGCGGCCGCCTGGTACGCGGTCGATGACCCACCTCAGCTTCCTGCTGGTCCTCGCGGGGTTCGCGGTGCTCGCCGGCACCACGGGGAGCACCGGCTTCGACGTGCTGGCGACGGCGGCGCCCACCTCGCTCGCGGCGAGCCTCGCCTTCGCGCTCCTCGCCCTGGGCTTCGCCGCCAAGTCCGGCCTGATCCCCCTGCACGTCTGGCTGCCGCGCGCCCACCCCGAGGCGCCGAGCCACGTCTCGGCGCTCATGAGCGCGGCGATGGTCAAGATGGGCGTCTACGGCCTGCTCCTCGTGACGCTGCGCCTGCTCCCGCGGCGGCCCCACCTGGTGGGCCGTGCTCCTCATCCTCCTCGGCGGCGCTCTCCGCGCTGTTCGGCATCCTCGCAGGCCGCGGTCGCCACCGACCTCAAGCGCCTGCTCGCCTACTCGACCACCGAGAACATCGGCCTCATCGTCCTCGCGCTCGGGATCGCCCTCCTCCTGCGCGGCCACCACGCCCCGGGTGCCGCCTCCGCCGCCCTGGTCGCCTGCCTCCTGCTCGTGGTCAGCCACGCGGCGTTCAAGGCCACGCTGTTCCTCGGCGCCGGCTCGATCCTGCACGGCACGGGGGAGCGCAACCTCGACCGCCTCGGCGGGCTCGTGCGCACGATGCCCTGGACCGCCGCCGCGTTCGGGGTCGCGAGCCTGGGCGCCGCCGCGCTCCCGATCACCGCGGGGTTCGTCGCCGAGTGGACCCTGCTCCAGGCCCTCATCCACGCCGTCCGCCCGGACGACCGCCTGGTCGCCGTCGCCGTGCCCCTCGCCCTCGCCGTCATCGCGCTCACGGCCGGGCTCGCGCTCGTCACCTTCGTCAAGGCCTACGGCATCGCGTTCCTCGCCAGGCCGCGCTCCGTCGGCGCGCTCGCCGCCCACGAGTCACCCCTGACCATGCGGATCGCGCTGCTCGCCGGGGCGGGCGCCGTCGTCGCGCTCGGGCTCGTCCCCGGGCCGGTCGCCGAGGTCCTGGCCGACGCCGCGGGCGTGGGCGGGGTCCGCGCGATCGGCTTCGGCGGTCTGTCGCTCACGGGCGTGGACGCGCTCCTCGACCCCGTCGCCCTCCTGGCCCTCGGCGCGCTCGTCGCGATCCCCGCCCTCGCGCTCGTCATCGACCGCTCGCCGCGGCGCCTCCCGGCCGAGCGGGACGCCCTCGGCTGGGGCTGCGGCGGCGTCCGGACCAGCCCGCGCATGCAGTACACGGCCACCTCCTACGCCGAGCCCCTCATGCGCGTGTTCGACGACGCGCTCCAGCCCACCCGCGACGTCGAGGTCACCCACGTGGCCGAGTCCCGCTACATGGCCGAGCGCGTGCGCTACCTCCAGCGCGTCGAGGACGTGGTGGAGGTGCGGATCTACCGCCCGGTCGTCGCGGCCGCCGATGCGCCTCGCCGACCGCGCCCGCCGCATCCAGAACGGCTCGATCCACCGCTACCTCGCCTTCTCCTTCGTCGCACTGGTGATCGTCCTGCTGGTGGTGGCCCTGTGAGCACACAGCCGACGACGGCGGCTCCCACGGCCGTGCTGCTCCTCGTGGTCCTCGTGCAGGTCGCGGTGATGGTCGCCCTCGCCCCGGTGGTCGTCGGGATCACCCGCCAGACCCGCGCCCGCATCGAGGGCCGCGCCGGGGCGGGCGTGCTCCAGCCGTGGCGCGACGTGCGCAAGCTCCTGGCCAAGCGACCGATCCGCGCGGCGGGAACGAGCTGGGTGACGGTCGCCGGGCCGGTGGCCCTCCTCGTCTCGAGCCTGCTCCTGGCCGCCCTCGTCCCGCTCGTGGCGGCGGTCGCCGCTGCCGCTGGTCCCGGACGACCTGTTCGTCGTCGTCTCCGTGCTCCTGCTCGGGACGGTCGCCCTCGCGCTGCTGGGCCTCGACGCCGGGTCCGCCTTCGGCGGGATGGGCTCGAGCCGGCACATGATGATCGCCGCCCTCGTCGAGCCCACCGTGCTGGTGGCGGTCTACGCCCTGTCCATCCCGGTCGGCAGCTCGACCCTCTCGCTCATCGTCGACCGCGCGGCGTGACGACCCGGCGAGCATCGCCTCGCCCGCCGGCCTGCTCGCGGTGGTCGCGCTCGCCGTCGTCGTCCTCGCCGAGACCGGGCGGCTGCCGGTCGACAACCCGGCCACCCACCTGGAGCTCACCATGGTCCACGAGGCGATGGTGCTGGAGACCTCCGGCCGCGACCTCGCCTGGGTGGAGGTCGGCTCGTGGCTCCGGCTCGCCGTGCTCCTCGGGCTGGTCGGCAACCTCGCGCTGCCGTGGGGGATCGCGACCGAGGCGACCCTCCCGCCGTCCTGCTCGGGCGTCGTCGCCATCGCGGCCAAGGTCGCCGTGGTCGCCGCCCTGCTCGGCGCGGCCGAGGTCGGGATGGCCAAGTTGCGCCTGTTCCGCGTGCCCGAGCTGCTCGCCGGCTCCTTCGTGCTCGCGTTCCTCGCCGTCACCGCCTCCTACCTGGTCGCGTGAGGGGGACGAGAAATGCACCTGTCCGAGGCAGCCTTCACCCAGCTCATCGCCCTGAGCACCGGGACCCTGCTCGTGACGTCCGTGCTCTTCGTCTGGCGCCGGTCGCTGCGCGCCGCCGTGCGGCTCCTCGCCGTCCAGGGCGTCGCGCTCGCCGTCCTCGTCGCGGCGATCGCGCTCGCCGAGGCCGAGGCGGAACTCCTGGTCACCGCCGTGATCGTGCTCGGGATCAAGGCCGTGGCGATCCCGCTCGTGCTGACCCGCGGCCTGCGCGCCGACTCCGCCCCGCGCCACGACGAGCCCCGGATGAACCCGACCACCGGCCTCCTCGCGGTCGCCGCCCTCACCACGCTCGCCTACCTCGTGAGCCGGCCGATCATCGAGGCCACCGGGGGAGTCGCGGCCCTGCTGGCCGGCGGTGAGGCCGAGGCCGGACCCGCGGCCTTCGCCGTCCCGGTGGGAATCACGATGGTGCTGGTCGGCTTCCTCCTCCTGGTCACGCGGCGCCGGGCGCTCTCCCAGATGATCGGCTTCCTCCTGCTCGACAACGGGATCGCCACCGTCGCCTTCCTCACCGCCGCGGGCGTGCCGTTCGTCGTGGAACTCGGCGTCTCCCTCGACGTCCTGCTCGTCGCGCTCATCCTCGCGGTGCTGTCGGGGCGCCTGACCGAGGCCTTCGGCGCGAGCGACATCGGCGAGATGACGGAGCTGAGGGACTGATGGTCGCGCTCCTCCTCGTCCCCCTCGTGGCCGCCGTCGTCCTCGGCACGGCCTCCGCCCTCGCGCCGTCCCGGGCCTTCGTGCGGCTGTCCGGCGTGGCGATGAGCGCCGTCGCGCTCGCCTCCGGCGTGGGCCTCCTGGCCGCGGGGGGGACCCCGGACGGGACCCCGGACCTGGGCGACGGGATCCTGCGCGCGGACGCCCTCTCGGCGTTCATGCTCACGGTGATCGGCGCCGTCGGCCTCACCGCCACCTGGGGCGGCCTGGTCCGCGAACCGGGCCCGGCCGCCGAGCCCGGCGGGACTGCCGCAGCCCGCCGCGACCCCCCGCGCCCACCCGCGACGAGCGCCGGTACGCGGCCCTGGTCTGCGTCTTCCTCGGCGCGATGTCGCTGGCGGTCCTCACCGACAACCTCGGGGTCCTGTGGGTGGCCCTCGAGGCCACCACCATCACGACGGCGTTCCTGGTGGGCCACCGCCGCACGCGCCGCGCGCTCGAGGCGGCGTGGAAGTACGTGGTGCTCGGCTCGGTGGGCGTCGCGATCGCGCTGCTCGGCACCGTCCTGCTCTACGCCGCCAGCCGCACGGCGGGCGAGCCGACCCTCTCCTGGGTCGACGCTCACCAGCGGCGACCTGCCCCTCGACCCCGGCCTGGTCCGCGTCGCCGTCGGCCTGATGATCCTCGGCTTCGCGACCAAGGCCGATCTCGCCCCCATGCACTCCTGGCTTCCCGACGCCCTCAGCCAGGCTCCCGCGCCCGTCTCGGCCTCATGTCCGGCGTGCTCGCTCGCGGTCTCCTTCTACGGCATCCTGCGCGTCCAGGCCGTCGCCGACGCCGTGCTCGGCCCGGGCCTCGTGCGCGGGCTGCTCCTCGCGGCGGGCATCCTCTCCCTCGCGGTCGCGGGCGCGCTCATCCTGCGCCAGCGCGACTACAAGCGGATGCTCGCCTACTCCAGCGTCGAGCACATGGGGATCATGGCGATCGGCGCGGCGGTCGGCGGCCCGCTGGCGCTCGCCGCGGTGCTGCTCCACGTGCTCGGGCACGGGCTCGCGAAGGCGAGCCTCTTCGTGGTCGCCGGGCGCATCCACGCCGTCGAGGGCACGTCCACCATCGCCGACGTCCGCGCCCTCCTCGCCCGCCACCCGCGGCTGGCCGTCCCCTTCGTCGCGGGGATGGCCACCCTGCTCGGCTTCCCGCCGTTCGCCCTGTTCTTCTCGGAGGTCACGATCGTCATCGCCGGGTGGCGCGCCGGGCCTGGGCTGGGCGATGGCCGCGGTCGTCGCGCCTCCTCCTCGTCGTCTTCGCCGGGCTCGTGCGGCAGACGGGCGCCATGGTGCTCGGCTCGCGTGCGGACGCCGGCCCGGCGCCGGGTCCGGCACGGGGCAGCGCGCAGGACGGAGCCGACGACGGCGCCCCCGCCCCGGGTCGGGGCCCCCTCCTGCCGCTCGCCCTCGCGCTCGGCGCGACCGCCGTCGTCGGCTTCCTCGCCGTGCCGGTCGGTGAGGTGCTCGAGCGGGCCGCCGCGGCCCTGGGGGTGTCATGACCAGCCAGCCCCTGACCAGGCCGGACGGCACGCTCGAGCTCCCCGTCCCGCGCGAGGGCCTGCGCGCGGCGGCCGGGGAACTCCTCGCCGCGGGCCACCGGCTCGCGCTGGTCGCCGCGCACGACGACGGCACCGCGCCGACGACGGCACCGCCGGCTTCCGGGTGGTCTACGCCTTCGCGCAGCCCGGGACGGACATGCGGACCGAGCTGGTGGTCCGGGTACCGCGCGGCGACGCGCGCGTGCCCTCCCTCGCGGCGCTCTCCTTCTCCGCGGGACGGTTCGAGCGCGAGGTGCGCGACCAGTTCGGCATCGTGCCCGAGGGGCACCCCCGCCCCCGCCGCCTCGTGCTCCACGACCACTGGCCGCGGCACTGGTACCCGATGCGCCGCGACGCCGCCGCGCACCCCGACTTCACACCCGACGAGGGCGCCTTCTCCTTCGTGCCGGTCGAGGGCGCAGGGCGTCTACGAGATCCCGGTGGGCCCCGTGCACGCCGGCCTCATCGAGCCCGGGCACTTCCGGTTCTCCGTGGTGGGGGAGACCATCCTGCGGATGAAGGCCCGGCTGTGGTTCCTGCACCGCGGCGTCGAGAAGGCTGTTCGAGGGGCGCACCCCGGCCGAGGGCATGGACGCTGGCCGAACGGGTGAGCGGCGACACGGCGGTCGGCCACGGCCTCGCGTACGCGATGGCGGTCGAGGGCGCGCTCGACCTCGCGGTGAGCGAGGAGGACCGCCTCGTGCGGGCCCTGCTCCTCGAGCTCGAGCGGCTGCACAACCACATCGCGGACCTCGGCGCGATGGCGAACGACGTCGGGTTCGGCATCGTCAACACCCACGCCCAGCGCCTGCGCGAGAGCCTGCTCCGGCTCAACAAGCAGGTCACCGGGCACCGGCTGCTGCGGGGCGGGATCACGATCGGCGGGGCGCGGCTGCTCGCGCTCCCGGACGTCGACGTGGTCGCGGGGCGTCGCGGGCGAGGTCGCGGACCTCGTCGCGGATCACCCTGGGCAACGGCGTGGTGCTCGACCGGTTCACCGGCACCGCCGTGCTGCGCCGCGACGAGGCCGCGAGCATGGGAGTCCTCGGGTACGTGGCCCGCGCCTCCGGCGTCGACGTCGACGCCCGGCGCGACCACCCGTTCGTCGACCTCGGCGCCGGCGTTCCGGGTGGTCACGCGCGACGTCGGCGACGTCCTCGCGCGCTACGCCGTCCGGGCCGAGGAGGTGGCCGTCTCGGCCGCGCTCGTCGCCGATCTCGTGCGGCGCCTCGGCGGCGCGCGGGGCACCGCCGTCTCTCCATCCGGTCACCCGGCGGGTCGAGGCGACGGATCGGTCGAGCCGGCGCCAGAATCTCACGCTCGGGGGGCCGGCGAGGAGTCGGCGTCCGGCCCGGCGTCGTCGTCGTCGACGGCGCCGCCGTCCGCGCCGTCGTCCTCTGCCGGGCTCGCCCTCGTGGAGGCGTGGCGCGGGACGGCGTGCCACCGCGTGGAGGTCGACGGCGCGGGGCGGCTGTCGCGGGTCGCGATCGTCGACCCGTCGTTCTTCACCTGGCCGGCGCTGCCCGTGGCGCTGGCCGACACGATCGTTCCTGACTTCCCCCTGGCCAACAAGAGCTTCAACCAGTCCTACGCAGGCAACGACCTGTGAGCGACGCACCTGTGAGCGACGAAGGAGTGCCATGTCCGCACCGAGCGTGAGCTACTCGATCACCGTGCGCCTGGAGCTGCCCGCGCAGCCGACCGCGGTGAGTCGGCTGACCACGGTCATCGAGCACGCCGGCGGCCTCGTGACCGCCGTCGACGTCTCCGCCTCCGGGATGGACCGGCTCCAGGTGGACGTCACGTGCGCCACCGGGGGAGAGGCGGACGCCGAACGGATCGTGGAGGCGCTGCGCGAGGTCGACGGCGTGGTGATCGGCCGCGTCTCGGACCGGGTGTTCCTCGCGCACCTGGGCGGCAAGCTCTCGGTGGAGTCCAAGGTGCCGATCCGCAACCGGGACGACCTCTCGATCGTCTACACCCCCGGCGTGGCCCGGGTCTGCCTGCAGATTGCCGCGCACCCGGAGGACGCGCGGCGGCTCACGATCAAGCGGAACACGGTGGCCGTGGTGACGGACGGGTCCGCGGTGCTGGGGCTCGGGAACATCGGCCCCCTCGGCGCGCTGCCCGTCATGGAGGGCAAGGCGGCGCTGTTCAAGCGCTTCGGCGGGATCGACGCCTTCCCCATCTGCCTCGACACGCAGGACGTCGACGAGATCGTCGCGACCGTGCGCCACATCGCCCCGGTGTTCGCCGGCATCAACCTCGAGGACATCTCCGCGCCGCGGTGCTTCGAGGTGGAGCGGCGGCTGCGGGAGGTCCTCGACATCCCCGTCTTCCACGACGACCAGCACGGCACGGCGATCGTGACGCTCGCCGCGCTGCGCAACGCGCTCAGGGTGGTGGGCAAGCGCATCGAGGACGTACGGATCGTGCAGTCCGGAGCCGGCGCGGCGGGGGCCGCCGTGGTGCGCCTGCTCCAGGCCGCGGGGGCGCGCGACATCGTCGTCTCCAACCGGGTGGGCGTGCTGCACCCCGGGTGCGTGGGGCTCCCGCCGGTGCAGCGCGAACTCGCCGAGACCACCAACCCCCGTCGGATCGAGGGCAGCCTCAAGGCCGCGCTCGTCGGCGCCGACGTGTTCATCGGCGTGTCCGCGCCGAACCTCCTGGACGAGGCGGACATCGCGGCCATGGCGCCGGGGGCGATCGTCTTCGCGATGGCCAACCCCGTGCCCGAGATCGAGCCGGAGGTCGCGGCGCGGCACGCCGCCGTGGTCGCGACCGGCCGGTCCGACTTCGCCAACCAGATCAACAACGTCCTGGCGTTCCCGGGCGTCTTCCGGGGTCTGATCGACGCACGCTCCAACCGGGTGACCGACCGGATGCTGCTGGCCGCCGCCGAGGCGCTGGCCGACGTCGTGACCCCCGAGGAGCTCAACGCCACCTACATCATCCCCAGCGTGTTCAACCCAGAGGTGACGCCCGCCGTCGCCCGTGCGGTGCAGGAGGCGGCGGAGGCGACGCGCTGACGACGCCCCCGACCCCCTCCTCGGCGCCGGCGGCGGCTCGTGCGGATCTCCCGCCACCGGCGGGGGACGGCCCGGCAAGAGGCGCCCGACGTGGCAGGCTGTCCCCCGCGCCGCGCGTCGCCCCCGGGGAACGTGACGGCCGGTCGGACGGCGAGGGCGACGGCGAGGGGAGACGGACCGTGCAGGTCTGGACGGACGTGGGCCAGGTGCCCGCCGCGTTCGGGCCCTCCGTCGTCACCATCGGCAACTTCGACGGCGTGCACCGCGGTCACCGCGACGTCCTGACCCGCATGGTCGCCGACGCGCGCGCCTCCGGCGCCTGCGCCGTCGTCGTCACCTTCGACCCCCACCCCGCGCAGGTCCACCGCCCCGAGAGCGCGCCGCCGCTGCTCACGGGCATGGCCGACCGCCTCGCGCTGCTCGCCGAGACCGGCCTCGACGCCGTCCTCGTCTGTCACTACACGTTCGGCTTCGCAGCGCAGACGCCGGAGGAGTTCGTCGAGCACTACCTGGTGCGTGCGCTGGGGGCGAGCGTCGTCGTCGTCGGCCGCGACGTGCGCTTCGGCCGCGGCAACTCCGGCGACCTGGCGACGATGCAGACGCTGGGCGAGCGGTTCGGCTTCCGCGTGGAGCTGATCGACGACGTCGCGGGGCACCCCGACCCTCACCTCGCCACCCACGCCGTCAGCCATCGGCGCTGGTCGTCGACGTGGGCGCGCGAGCTGCTCGCCGAGGGCGACGTCGCCGCGGCCGCCGCGGTCCTGGCGCGGCCGCACCGGATGCGCGGGCTCGTGGTCCACGGCGACGCACGCGGGCGCGACCTCGGGTTCCCGACCGCCAACCTCGGGCCCGACGCCGTCGGGATGGTGCCGGCGGACGGCGTCTACGCGGGGTGGCTGCTCCGGCACGGCGCCCGGAGCGCTCCGGAGCCGGCCGCCATCTCCATCGGGACGAACCCCACCTTCGGGGGAGTGGGTCGGCGGGTGGAGGCGTACGTCCTCGACCGGGACGACCTCGAGCTGTACGACGAGGAGGTCGTGCTGGAGTTCGTCGCCCGGATCCGGCCGACCCTCACCTTCGACGGCGTGGCGTCCCTGGTCGCCCGGATGCACCAGGACGTGGCGGACGTGGCCGCGGCGCTGGGCGTGTCCCGGGCCGGGCGCGCGGAGGCGGCGTCGTCGGGCGCGGCGGCGGCGCGCGCGGAGGCAGCGGCGCCGTCGGCGCGCTGACGCCGGGGCGGGCGGGCCGATTCGGCCCGGTCGGCGGTGCGCTGGTACCGTGGCCCTGCCGTCAGATCGGCCGCGGACCTCTCATGCCCGGGTGAACAAGCCCCGGCGCTCCGCGCAACGAGACACCAGAGGAGAACCGTGGCCCTCGACGCCGCCGTCAAGCACAAGATCATCGCCGAGTACGCGACCCACGAGGGTGACACCGGTTCGCCCGAGGTCCAGATCGCGATGCTCACGCAGCGCATCAAGGACCTCACCGAGCACCTCAAGGAGCACAAGCACGACCACCACAGCCGTCGTGGCCTGCTGCTCCTGGTCGGTCAGCGCCGCCGCCTGCTCGGGTACCTGCAGAACGTGGACATCGCGCGCTACCGCTCGCTGATCGAGCGCCTCGGCTCTGCGACAGCCTCCGCAGTAGCGTCTCGCCGGCTCGGACCCCGCGGGGTCCGGCCGGTCGCGCAGCGGCCCCTCGCACCGGGGCCGGCCCCGACCGCCGACTCGCACGCATCTCACAACCCACGCACCGCCACCGGCGTCGACGGTCCTCGGTAGTGGCCTCCCGGAACGCACCGGCCCGCGCCGGGGCGACGTCCGTGGGCTTCGATCGAAGGCCGCCGAGTTCCGAGGTGCGGGTCCGAACCACCGAAAGGAGGGTGCCCTCATGGAGGGTCCCGAGATCCAGTTCGCCGAAGCCGTCATCGACAACGGCTCGCTTCGGCACCCGCACCGTCCGGTTCGAGACCGGCCGCCTCGCCCGCCAGGCCGCCGGCTCCGCCGTCGCCTACCTCGACGAGGACACGATGCTGCTGTCGGCCACCACGGCCGGCAAGCACCCCAAGGACCAGTTCGACTTCTTCCCCCTCACGGTCGACGTCGAGGAGCGGATGTACGCCGCCGGGCGCATCCCCGGCTCGTTCTTCCGCCGCGAGGGCCGCCCGCAGCACCGAGGCGATCCTCGCCTGCCGGCTCATCGACCGGCCGCTGCGCCCGACGTTCGTCAAGGGCCTGCGCAACGAGGTCCAGGTCGTCGTCACCGTCCTCGCGCTCCACCCGGACGACGCTACGACGTCCTCGCCATCAACGCCGCCTCGATGTCCACGCAGCTGTCGGGTCTGCCCTTCACCGGCCCGATCGGCGGCGTGCGCGTCGCGCTCATCGACGGCCAGTGGGTCGCCTTCCCGCGGCACTCCGAGCTGGAGCGCGCCGTCTTCGAGATGGTCGTGGCCGGCCGCGTGGTCGAGGACGGCGACGTCGCGATCATGATGGTCGAGGCCGAGGCCACCGACGGGCGCCTGGAACCTCATCAAGGACGAGGGCGTCGCGCGCCCCACCGAGGAGGTCGTCGCCGCCGGCCTCGAGGCCAGCCAAGCCGTTCATCCAGGCGCTCTGCGACGCACAGTCCGAGCTCGCCGCCGAGGCCGCCAAGCCGACGGCGGAGCTTCCCGCGCTTCCCCGACTACCAGCAGGACGCCTACGACGTCGTCGACGGCCGTCGTGCTCGACGACCTGACCGCAGGCCCTCGCGATCGCCGACAAGCAGTCGCGCGAGAGCCGGCTCGACGAGATCAAGGCGCGGCGTGCTCGGCCGAGCTCGCCGAGGCGTTCGCCGGCCGCGAGAAGGAGATCTCCGCGGCCGTTCCGCGCGGTCACCAAGAAGATGGTCCGCCAGCGGATCCTCACCGACGGGCTGCGGATCGACGGGCGCGGCCTGCGCGGACATCCGCCCGCTCTCGGCCGAGGTCGAGGTGCTGCCCCGGGTCCACGGCTCGGCGCTGTTCGAGCGCGGCGAGACCCAGATCATGGGCGTCACCACGCTGAACATGCTCCGCATGGAGCAGCAGCTCGACACGCTCTCCCCGGTGACGCGCAAGCGCTACATGCACAACTACAACTTCCCGCCGTACTCCACCGGCGAGACCGGCCGCGTCGGCAGCCCGAAGCGGCGCGAGATCGGCCACGGCGCGCTCGCCGAGCGGGCCCTCATGCCGGTCCTCCCGACCCGCGAGGAGTTCCCCTACGCGATCCGCCAGGTCTCCGAGGCGCTCGGCTCCAACGGGTCCACCTCGATGGGCTCGGTCTGCGCGTCCACGCTCTCGCTGCTCAACGCCGGTGTGCCGCTGCGCGCCTCGGTCGCCGGCATCGCGATGGGCCTGGTGTCGCGACACGGTCGACGGCGAGACCCGCTACGCGGCGCTGACCGACATCCTCGGCGCCGAGGACGCGTTCGGCGACATGGACTTCAAGGTGGCCGGGACGCGCGAGTTCGTCACCGCGATCCAGCTCGACACCAAGCTCGACGGCATCCCCGCCTCGGTGCTGGCCGGCGCGCTCACCCAGGCCCGCGAGGCCCGGCTGCTACATCCTGGACGTCATGGCCGAGGCCATCGACAGCCCGGACGAGATGGCCGCGACGGCGCCCCGCGTGATCACGGTCAAGGTCCCGGTCGACAAGATCGGCGAGGTCATCGGCCCGAAGGGCAAGATGATCAACCAGATCCAGGAGGACACCGGCGCCGACATCTCGATCGAGGACGACGGCACGGTGTACATCGGCGCCGTCGACGGCCCGTCGGCCGAGGCGGCGCGCGCCGCGGTCAACGCGATCGCCAACCCGCACATGCCCGAGGTGGGCGAGCGGTTCGTGGGCACCGTCGTGAAGACCACCTCCTTCGGCGCGTTCGTCTCGCTCAGCCCCGGCAAGGACGGCCTGCTGCACATCTCGCAGATCCGTCGCCTCGTCGGCGGCAAGCGGGTGGAGAACGTCGAGGACGTCCTGTCCGTCGGCCAGAAGGTCCAGGTCGAGATCGGCGAGATCGACCCGCGCGGCAAGCTCTCGCTGCTCGCCGTGGTCGACGAGCCCGAGGCCGCCGCCAAGCCCGCCGACGCCTGACGTGCCGGTCGACCTCACCCTCGGCCCGGCCGGCGCGCCCGGTACCGAGGTCTCGCTCGAGCAGGACGGCGGCGCCCACGTGCGCCGGTCCGTCCTGCCCGGCGGGATCCGGGTGCTCACCGAGGTCATGCCGGGCGTGCGGTCGGCCAGCGTCGGGGCGTGGGTCGCCGTCGGGTCCCGCGACGAGCAGGACGGCCACCTCGGCTCCACGCACTTCCTCGAGCACCTGCTCTTCAAGGGCACCCGGCGCCGAGACGCCATGGACATCGCCGAGGCGTTCGACGCCGTCGGCGGCGAGGCGAACGCCACCACCGGCAAGGAGCACACGTGCTACTACGCGCGGATGCTCGACGCCGACCTGCCGACCGCCGTCGACGTCATCGCCGACATGGTGACCTCCGCGCTCCTGGACCCCGAGGAGTTCGAGACCGAGCGCGGGGTGATCCTCGAGGAACTCGCGATGAACGACGACGACCCGAGCGACGTCGTCCACGAGCAGTTCAACCGGGCGGTGCTTCGGCGACCACCCGTTGGGCCGGCCGATCGGAGGCACGCCCGACACCATCCGCGCCGTCCCCCGCGACGCCGTCTGGGAGCACTACCGGCGCACCTACGCCCCGCACGAGCTGGTGGTCACCGCGGCCGGCTCCGTCGACCACGACGCGCTCTGCGCCCAGGTGCTCGACGCCGTGCAGACGGGTGGCTGGCGGCTGCAGGACGGCGCGGTGCCGGTCTCCCGGCGTGACCCCGCCGCGCCCCCGATCGGCGCTCTGCCGGCCGGCGGCACGGCGATCACGATCCACCGCCCGATCGAGCAGGCGAACATCGTGCTCGGCGGGCGGGGCCCCATCGCGAACGACGAACGACGCTTCGCGCTCCGCGTGCTCAACGCGGTGCTCGGCGGCGGGATGTCCTCCCGTCTCTTCCAGGAGATCAGGGAGCGCCGCGGGCTGGCCTACTCCGTGTACTCCTTCGCGACGGGCTACGCCGACACGGGGGCCTTCGGGCTGTACGCCGGCTGCGCGCCGGGGCGGGTGGACGAGGTCGTCGCCCTGCTGGGCGCCGAGCTGGACCGCCTTGCCGACGGCGGCATCACGGGCTCGGAGCTCGACCGGGGGATCGGCCAGCTCAGCGGAGGGCTCGTGCTCGGCCTCGAGGACTCCGGGTCGCGGATGTCGAGGCTGGGCGAGGTCCGAGATCGTGCACGGGGAGCTCCTGAGCGTGGACGAGTTGCTGGAGGCCATCCGAGCGGTCACCGCCGAGGAGGTGCAGGCGCTCGCCGTCGAGCTGGCCGCCGCGCCGCGCTCGCTCGTGGTGGTCGGCCCGTTCGAGCGGGACGTGGCGCTCGAGGCGCTCGGGAACGCCGACGGGACCGGAGCACGGTTGACCACGGAGGTGCGCTGAGGTGACCGCACGCAAGCCCGAGCCGAGCGCCGCGCGCCGCGCGCCGTCGCCCGGCACCCGACCGGCGACGCGTCGTCTGCTGGGCAGGCGCGCGCCGGACCGCCCGCGGGTCGATCGGGCCGTCCTCTGGTCGGTGTTCCTGTTCCTCCTGAACTTCCCGCTCATCCTGGTCTTCCTTGCCCTGGTGGGAGCATTCGCGCTGGAGGCCGGGATCGACCTGAGCAGCGACGACCCGCGGCTCGACGTGCTCAACGGGCTCTACATCGTCGCCGTCGTCGCCGTCTGGCTGGTCGCCGCGCTTCTCGGCATCCGTGGGTGGCGCCGGAGCGGGGACCGCGTGGGCCTGGTCGCGGCGATCCTGTCCGGGCTGTCCGCCGTCGGCTTCCTCCTCCTCCCGTACCTGGCTCAGCTGTAGCCGGACAAGGGGCGGACAGCGTCTCTGTAGGCTCGCGGGCATGATCTCTGCGCCTCCTGCCGCCCCCATCCGCGTCGCCGTCCTCGGCGCTCGCGGGCGCATGGGCAACACCGTCTGCGCCGCCGTTGCCGATGCCCCGGGCCTCGACCTGGTGGCGCGCCTGGACGTGGGGGACGACGTCGGCGCCCTCGCCGGACCGGTCGTGGACGTCGCCGTCGACTTCACGGTGCCCTCGGCTGCCGAGGCCAACGTCCACGCGCTCATCGACGCCGGCATCCACGCCGTCGTCGGCACGACGGGGTGGAGCGACGCCGCGCTCGACCGAGTCCGCGAGCACGTGAGCGCCGCACCGGGCGTCGGTGTGCTCATCGCACCCAACTTCGCGCTCTCCGCCGTGCTCGCCATGCGTTTCGCGGCTCAGGCCGCGCGCTACTTCGTCTCGGCCGAGGTCATCGAGCTGCACCACCCGGACAAGGTCGACGCGCCGTCGGGGACAGCCGTGCACACCGCCCGCCTCATCGCGGCCGCGCGCGGCGAGGCAGGACTCGGACCCTCGCCCGACGCGACCACGACGGCGCTCGAGGGCGCGCGCGGGGCCGACGTCGACGGCGTGCGGGTGCACGCCGTGCGGTTGCGTGGCCTCGTCGCGCACGAGGAGGTCCTGTTCGGCAACCCGGGTGAGCAGCTCACGATCCGCACCGATGCGTTCGACCGTTCGTCCTTCATGCCCGGCGTCCTTCTGGCGGTGCGCTCGATGTCGCGACTGCCGGGGCTCACCGTGGGCCTCGACGCGGTGCTGGACCTTCCGCAGCCGCGCGGCTGAGCCTTTGCCCCGAGGCCGGCGTCCCGCGCGGTCGAGCCACGGGCGTTAGCGCCACGGGCGTTAGCGCCACGAGGAGCTCGGCGCAGTCGTATCGTGAGTGACGGACGTCACACCCCCTCGCGAAGGGCGCCGCCGCGGGCCTCGTGGAGCGCTCCGGCCGGCACCGGGTCGTGACGAGATGTGGCCTGACCTGCGGCGGGACCGTAAGCGCTTGCAGGTAAACGCTTGCTGAAGCGCCTCTCGTCGCCCTGATCTGCGCATTCGCTGTCGGAACCAGTCAGTCCGGTTGTTGTCGAACCGTTACCGAAAGCGCTTCCAGGAGCGGCGGTCGTGTGGGACCTTAGGTGACGTTGTGACCACCCACTATGACGGCGAAGGAGCGGTCATGAGAAGGAGCAAGGCAATCAGCCTGGGTGCTGTCCTCGCGGCAACTGCACTTGTGGCAACCGCGTGCGGCGGCAGTGACAGCGGCGACGACGGCGGCGACGGTGGCGGCGGCGGCGCGGTCGAGATCGTCGGCGCCATCAGCGGCACGAACGCCGAGGCGCTGCAGGCGCAGATCGCGGCCCTGTCCGAGGAGACCGGCATCGACGTGACGTTCACGACGATTCCCGACTTCGACACGGTCATCCAGACGCGGGTCCAGGGCAACAACGCCCCGGACATCGCGATCTTCCCCCAGCCCGGCGTCCTCCTGGACCTCAAGGACGACATGGTCGCGCTCGACGACCTGATCGACCTGCCCACGGCGACGACGGACATCATCCCGGGCCTGGAGAGCGTCGCGATCGGCGACGACGGCAAGACCTACGGCCTGCCGATCTCGATCAACGTCAAGAGCCCCGTGTGGTACCCGGAGACCGAGTTCTCCGATGCCGGCTACGCGATCCCGGCCGACAACGACGAGCTCCTCGCTCTGACCGACCAGATCAAGGCCGATGGAACGCCGCCGTGGTGCTTCGGCTTCGAGGCCGGCGCGGCCACCGGTTGGTACGTGACCGACTGGATCGAGCAGTACGTCCTGGTGATCGGTGGCCCGGAGTTCTACGACCAGTGGACCAGCCACGAGGTTCCGTTCAACGACCCGATCGTCAAGGAGGCGGCCCAGGCCTTCGAGGAGCTCATCCTGACCCCCGGCAACGCCGTGCTGACGCCGTCGGCCATGGCCGCTACCCCGTGGGCGGACGCTCTCCAGCCGCTCGTCACCGACCCGCCGGGCTGCTTCATGGCTCGCCAGGGCACCTTCGTCATCGGTCAGTGGCCGCCGGAGGTCCAGGCTGACCCGACGGCGTACGTCAACTCGTTCCTCTTCCCGCCGTACCCCGGTGGCTTCGAAGGTACGGCCGTCCTCGGCGGTGGCGACCTCGCCGCGGCGTTCACGGACAACGAGGACGTGGCGACAGTCCTCCAGGCGATGTTCTCGCCGTCGTGGGGCGAGGTCTGGGCAGGCGAGCCGAACAGCGAGTACCTCTCGGCGTACAGCACGTTCGACGCCTCGACGTACCAAAGCGAGGCCATCGGCGGCCTGGCTGCCCCCGTTGGGGAGGCAGACGCCTTCCGGTTCGATGGTTCGGACCTCATGCCCGGTCAGGTCGGTTCTGGTTCGTTCTGGACCGAGATGACGGCGTGGGTGACGGGGCAGACGGATCTCGACACGGCTCTGCAGAACATCGAAGACAGCTGGCCGACGTCCTGATCCGACGATGACGGGGGGACCGCCGGTGGCGCGCCTGGTGCCGTCACCGGCGGTCTGTCCTTAGGGAGCAGCAATGGAAAAACTCGCAGTTGGCATCGCCGCCATCATCGCCGGCGTCGGTGCGTCGCTTCTGCTCTTCTGGTTGATGAACTTCCTGGTCGAGCGCCTTCCTGAGAAGGCGAGCGAGCGGTTGAAGCCGTGGGTCTTCGCCGGCCCGGCGGTGTTGTTCATCGGCATCTTCTTGGTCTACCCGGCCGTGCGGACGATCTACTTGAGCTTCCTCGACGGCAACGGCGAGGCGTTCGTGGGGTTGGCGAACTACACCGATCTCCTGCGTGACTCGGCGTTCCACCAGACGATCCTGAACACGGTGCTGTGGCTGCTGGTGGTCCCGGCGATGGCCGTGGCCCTGGGTCTGCTGGTCGCGGTCCTGGCGGACCGGCTCGCCCCGACGGGTGAGAAGGTCAGCAAGTCGATCATCTTCTTGCCGATGGCGGTCTCGATGGTCGGTGCGTCGACGATCTTCCGGTTCGTCTACGCCTACAAGCCGCCGGGGACCGAGCAGATCGGTCTGTTAAACGCGATCTGGGTGAACGTCTTCGGCGGGGAGCCGCAGGTGTGGTTGCAGATGGACACCCTGCGGCTGAACAGCTTCCTGCTGATGATCATCCTGATCTGGTTGCAGGTCGGGTACTGCATGGTGCTGATCTCGGCGGCGATCAAGAACGTGCCGGAGGAGACGGTCGAGGCCGCCCGCATCGACGGTGCGTCCGAGGTGCAGGCGTTCTTCCGGATCGTCGTGCCGCAGATCTGGGGCACCGTGGTCACGGTGTTCGTGACGGTGTTCATCGGCGTCATGAAGATCTTCGACATCGTCTACGTCATGACGGGCGGCAACTTCAACACCAACGTCGTCGCGCTGGCGTTCTTCAAGGAGCTGTTCGAGTTCAGCAACGACGGGCGCTCCGCGGCGATCGTCGTGATCTTGCTGCTGGCCGTGACTCCGCTGATGTTCTACCAGGTGCGCCGCTTCCGGGCTGAGGAGGCCATGCGATGAGCAACGTTTCCCCGATCGACGCCCCGGCCATCGAGGCCAACGTCAAGGCTGCGCAGCGCAAGAAGCCGGCCAAGCCCCCGAAGGAGAAGTCGCGGGCGAACTGGGCGGTCCGCACGGCGATCATCGTGATCATCGTCGGGTTCATGATCCCGGCCCTGGGTCTGTTCGTGACCTCCTTCCGCACCCGCGAGGACGCCACGACCAGCAGCTGGTGGGGGGCGCTGTTCGCCCCGCTCCAGCAGGACTGGACCATCTCGGGCTACCAGGAGGTCATGGCCAACGGGATGGCGAACGCGTTCATCAACACCCTGGTGGTGACGGTGCCCGCGGTGGTCATCCCGATCCTCATCGCGGCGATGGCCGCGTACGCGTTCACGTTCATCGACTTCCCGGGCCGGGATGTCACGTTCATCATCGTGGTGGGTCTGCTGGTGGTCCCGATGCAGGTGGCGTTCATCCCGCTGCTGAACCTGTTCGGGGTGTTCAACCTGGTGGGCACGTTCCCGGCGGTGTGGCTGACGCATACCGGGTTCGGCATGCCGCTGGCGGTGTTCCTGCTGCGGGCGTACATGTCGACCCTGCCCAAGGCGGTCATCGAGTCCGCGAAGATCGACGGCGCGACCCACTACCAGACGTTCTGGCGGCTGATCCTGCCGATGAGCGTCCCGGCGCTGGCCTCGTTCGCGATCTTCCAGTTCCTGTGGGTCTGGAACGACCTGCTCGTCGCCCTGATCTTCCTGGGCGCCGGGGAGAACGAGACCGTCACCCTGAACCTGCAGTCCCTCCTCGGCGTCTACGCCGACCGGTGGGACCTGCTGGCCCCCGGAGCGTTCATCACGATGTCCCTCCCGCTCATCGTGTTCTTCGCCCTGCAGCGCTTCTTCGTCCGCGGCATGACCGCAGGCTCCGTCAAGGGCTGACCCACCCCGTACTACCGCACCACCACGCACCACCACGAGCGCCGCTCTCCGGGCAAACCCCGGGGAGCGGCGCTCGTGTCGTGTGTCCTTCGTGAGGTGTGTCCCTCGTGTGGTGTGTCCTGAAGGAGCCGGCGAACGCTGGACCGGCCGCCCGGTCGCCACGACCTAGCGGCGCGGTGGTGCCGTGCTCCCGCGAAGGACCAGGTGGGTCGAGACGAGGGTCTGCGCCTCGACGGGCTCGCCGCGGAGCAGGCCGATCACGAGCCGGGCGGCGAGCTCACCCTGGCGACGGACGTCTTGGTGGACGGTCGAGAGGTCGAGCTGCTCGGCCAAGGGGTGGTCGTCGACGCCGATCACCGAGAAGTCGTCGGGGACCCGGAGACCGGCGCGGCGGAGCGTGCGCAGGGTGCCGAAGGCGATCTCGTCGGAGTGGGCGAAGACCGCCGTGGGCGGTTCCCGCAGGCCGAGGAGGCGAGCCATCGCGTCTGCCCCGGCACCCGGTCCCCAGGGCACGCGCACGAACAGGTCGCCGTCGAGGGGGATCCCGGCGTCTCGGAGCGCCTCGGTGTAGGCAAGGGCGCGGCCGTCCACCGGCCACGTGGTCTCGTTGGGGTCGATCGCATCGATCATCGCGATGCGCCGGTGCCCGAGGAAGAGGAGGTGGTCGACCGCCTGCCGGCCGGCCGCGTAGTCGTCGATGCTGACGTACGGGTAGGGGGCGTACTGCCCACCCGCCGCCGCGATGGCCACACCCATGAGCGCCAGCCGCTCCCGTTCGGCGTCGTTGACAGGCACGCCGACGACCAGGACCGAGTCGACCTTGCGACGGGCGGGGAGCCGTCGGAAGAACTCCTCCCGCTCGTCTGCATCGCCGACGCGGTACAGGAGCAGGTCGAGGCTCGCTTCGCTGAAGACGCTCTCGATTCCTTCGAGCATCTCGCCGAAGAACCATCGTGACACCGCGGGCACGACCACGCCGACCCTGCCTGTGGCGCCCCCCGACAGGCCCGAGGCTTCCGGAGACACCACATAGGCGAGCTCCTCCGCAAGGCGGTGCACCCTCTCGCGAGTGGCGGGCGCCACGCCCGGTGCGTTCTTGAGCGCGCGGGACGTCGTGGCCATCGATACGCCGGCGAGCCGCGCGATGTCGGCCATGGTGACCGTCCCGGGCTTGGCTGGCATGCCCGCAGCGTAGTCACTGGCGGCTGCCGGCGATCCGACACGAGCAGTGGAAGCGTTTCCGACGGCGGAGCCCGCCGTTCGGGCAGCGCTCGCCGCGCCGTGTGCAGTGCGTCACGTCCGCGAGGCCGTGGACGCGAATCCCGCGCCTCGTCGGGCGGTGAGTGCCGCGCAACGGCCCAGGTCGCGGCGAGAATCCCACCCCCATGGCCAGCAGTAGGAAACGCTTCCGGCGCTGTCCCGGGAGGCTACGGCACAGGTCAGGGACCCGAAGTCCCTGACGAGACCTTGACGTACCGGTTCTGGGCCATGCACTCTGGCTCAAGACCGGAAACGGTTCCACTCCAGCTCGGCGCAGAAGGTGCCTGCTGTGGTCAAACGTTGTCGAGGAGTCCGGTGTCCAAGCCCCTGCTTCGGGATGTGGCGGCGATAGCCGGCGTCTCGATGACCACGGCGTCCCTCGTCCTCACGGACCACCCCGGTGCTCGCATCTCCCTCGAGACGCGATCACGCGTCCGGGCAGCGGCTGAGGAGGTGGGCTACCGGACCCGCAAGCGCGAGCCGGTGCGCCGGGTGGTCGGGCTGGTTCTCATGGGCCCTCGCGTGAGCGCCTTCTCGGGGGGCCTGTTGGGGGGCGTCGTCGGGGCGGCGTCGGAGTGGGACCGCGTCGTGGCCGTGATCCCGCACGCGGATGGCGGCGCCGAACACGTCGAGCCGCCGGTTGCGACGCACCTGTGGGAGGGCTTCATCCAGATCGGCGACAGGACCCGCGAGACCACGACGTCCGCGGATGTGCCTCGCGTCGTCGTCGAGCCCCTTCCTCGTGCGGGGAGGGCTCGCGGTTCGTGGCGTGGCGTGGTGGTCCCGGATGACCACGCCGCGGCATCCGCCCTCGCGGAGCGCCTGGGAGCACAGCGGCATCGCCGTGTCGCTGTGGTGGCGCAGGGAGCCGAGGCCGAGGTCGCGACGAGGTGGTCCGTCGCCATGGGGCGGTCGGCGGGCGGGGTCCTCGATGCCGGTGTGACGTGGTCGAAGGACGCCTCGCTCCTGGCCTCCCGCGTGGCTCGGCTCCTGGACCGCGCACCGACGGAGCGGCCGACGGCTCTGGTCTGCATGAGCGAGGAGAGCGCGACGACCGCCTACGGCGCAGCAGCGGAGCTCGGTCTCGGGCATCAGGACCAGGTATGGATCGCGGCACGGGGCGGAGGAGTGGATCCTCCTCGGGAGGACGCCACGTTCGAACGGTTCGCCCTGCCGGCTGTCGAGATGGGTCGCGTCGCACTGGAACTGCTCGTGTCGCCGGGCGACGCAGCCGAGGTGCGACGGAAGGCGCCGATGCGGGCGACGGTGGTGCCCTTCCCGATCGACCCGACGCTCCGGATACCCCGGGCGGCGTTCTCCGCGGGGCCGTGAGCCCACTCGGCCACGAGCGCCGTCCTGTTATGGAAACGTTACGAGGGTCCGCCCCGATCGCCAGCGTTCACCTGAGTTCATCACATTGCATGGGGCAGTCCGCTGACCGACAGAGGTCGGCAGCGGCCGAGACGAGGAGGCCAAGGCATGGCAGTTCGAGCATCGAGCGACGGGCCCGTGGCGGTCGCGACCGATGGACCGGCCACGAGCCCGACCCGGTCGTGGTGGCGGGACGCCGTCATCTACGAGGTGTACCCGCGCAGCTTCCAGGACTCCAACGGGGACGGCGAGGGTGATCTGGGTGGCGTCCGGGCTCGCCTGCCGTACCTGGCCGATCTGGGGGTCGACGCGATCTGGATCGCGCCGTGGTTCCCGTCGCCGATGGCGGACGGCGGGTACGACGTCACCGACTACTGCGACATCCACCCCATGTTCGGCACGTTGGCCGACGCGGAGGCTCTCATCGCGGACGCGCACGAGCACGGCATCCGGGTGATCATCGACATGGTCGCGAATCACACGTCCGAGGAGCACCCCTGGTTCGAGGCCGCCCTGCGCGCGGCGCCGGGCTCGCCGGAACGGGACCGGTACTTCTTCCGCGACGGACGCGGCCCCGGCGGCGACGAGCCGCCCAACAACTGGATCAGCGCGTTCGGCGGCTCGGCCTGGCAACGGGTGACCGAAGCGGACGGCACACCCGGCCAGTGGTACCTCCACACCTTCGCACCCGAGCAACCGGACCTCAACTGGCAGAACCAGGACGTCCTCGAGGCCTTCGACGCGATTCTGCGGTTCTGGTTCGACCTCGGGGTCGACGGCATCCGGGTGGACGCCGCTCCCGCCTTCGCCAAGAAGGCCGGCCTCCCCGACGCCGACTACGGCGACGACCTGCGCTTCATCGCAGCCCGGTGGGTGGACAACCCCCACTGGGACGTCGACGAGGTGCATGACATCCTCCGCCGCTGGCGCGCGATCGGGGACTCCTATGACGGCGACCGGATGTTCGTCGGAGAGGCGGTCGTCAACGGGTCCGAGCGGCTGAGCCGCTACCTGCGTCCTGACGAGATCCACACGGCCTTCAACTTCCAGTTCCTCAAGGCAGCCTGGGACGCGGGGATGAAGGAGGTCATCGACGAGACGTTGGCTGAACTCGCCCCGACGGGTTCGCCGGCGACGTGGGTGCTCTCGGGCCACGACGAGCCCCGTCTCGTCACCCGCTACGGACGGGAGCGAACCAGCTCCATCCACATCGCCGACGACGAGGGCGCGCCCTGGGACCACGCCCGTGGCCTTCGCCGGGCCCGTGCCGCCGCGCTCCTCATCCTGGCCCTGCCGGGTGGCGCCTACATCTACCAGGGCGAGGAACTCGGCCTGCCGGAGATCGAGGACATCCCCGAGGACCAGTTGCAGGACCCGATGTGGCTGCGATCGGGCCACACGATCCGCGGTCGGGACGGCAGCCGCGTCCCGATTCCCTGGAGCGGGACGACGGCGCCGTACGGATTCACCGAACCCGGCGTTCGCACGTGGTTGCCCCAGCCCGCGGACTGGGCGTCGCTCACGGTCGAGGCGGAGTTCACCGACCCCGACTCCGTGCTGAGCCTGTACCGGACCGCCCTGCGGGTGCGGGGGGAGACGCCGGCGTTCCGGACGGACGACTTCGCGTGGCGCGACGCGCCCCACGGGGTGCTCGACTTCGAACGAGGCCCCGGCATCCGGTGCGTCGTGAACATCGCGGGCGACGACGTCGTGCTGGACCCTGACGCCGAGGTCCTGGTGTCCAGCGTTCCCCTCGAGGGCGGCGTCCTGCCCCGAGACACCGCCGTCTGGCTCAAGACCATCTGAAACCCCCGGGTGGCGCGGCGCCCCGATCTGCGGGCCGCGTCACCCGGCATTCCTGACGTACCCGTTCGCCGTGGAGGATTGACATGACCGACGCCGTTTGGGCCCTGCCGCATCATGACGGGTCTGCGTTGTATGTGCCGGAGCCGACGCCGGTGTTGGGGGGGTTGGTGACGGTGTTGGTGCGGGTGCCGCGGGTTTCGGATGTGTCGCGGGTGTGGGTGCGGGTGCTTGAGGATGGGGAGCCGGAGTTGATCCGGTTGGTGGTGGATCGTGTGGATGTGAGTGATACGTGGTTCCGGGCGGAGTTGCCGGTGGTGAATCCGGTGGTGTCGTACCGGTTCTTGTTGGATGGGGGGCCATACGGGTATCAGTGGTTGAACGGGTCGGGGTTGCATTCGCGGGATGTGGCGGATGCGGCGGATTTCCGGATCACGACGTTTGTGAAGCCGCCGGTGTGGGCGACGGGGACGATGTATCAGATTTTCCCGGATCGGTTCGCGAAGAGTGTGGAGCGGCCGGCGCCGGGGTGGGCGTTGCCGGCGGGGTGGGATGAGCCGGTGATCGGGGAGGGTCCGGATACGCCGCGGCAGTGGTTCGGGGGGGATCTGGATGGGATCACGGCGCATCTGGATCACATCGCCTCGTTGGGGGTGGGGACGATCTATCTGACGCCGTTCTTCCCGGCGAACTCGAATCACCGGTACAACGCGTCGACGTTTGATGCGGTGGATCCGTTGCTGGGTGGGGATGAGGCGATGGCGCGGTTGGCGGGTGCGGCCCGTGCGCGGGGGATGCGTCTGATGGGGGACTTGACGACGAATCATTGTGGGGACACCCATGAGTGGTTCCAGGCGGCGTTGGCGGATGCCGAGGCCCCGGAGGCGGGGTTCTTCTTCTTCACGGATCACCCGCGGGAGTACGCGGCGTGGTGGAACTTGCGGGAGATGCCGATCTTCGATCACCGGAGCATGGAGTTGCGGCGGCGGTTGTATGAGGGGCCGGAGTCGGTGGTGGCGCGGTGGTTGGGGCCGCACGCGTTGGATGCGTGGCGGATCGATGTGGCGAACATGACGGGGATTCATGGGGACATCGATCTGGCGCACGAGGTCGCGACGACGATCCGGGCGACGATGGCGGCGGCGGTGGGGCAGGAGTCGTTCTTGCAGGCGGAGTCCAACCATGACGCCTCCCGGGACCTGTTGGGGGATGGGTATCAGGGGACGATGAACTATGCGGCGTTCACCCGCCCGGTGTGGCAGTGGTTGATCCCGGAGCAGCCGTTCCCGTATGAGCATGGGAAGTATCCGTCGTTGCCGAATCTCCCCGGGTCGTTGGTGGTGGAGGCGATGCGGGAGTTGTCGGGGGTGACGCCGTGGATGGGCACGGTGCACGCGATGAATCTGATCGGTTCGCATGACACGCACCGGGTCGCGTCCCTGTTGGGGGATGCGGCGGTGGTGGATGTGGCGTTCGGCCTGCTCGCGGCGTATCCGGGGGTCCCGATGATCTATGCGGGGGATGAGTTGGGGTTGGCGACGTTCGGGCCGGAGTATGCGCGGATCCCGATGCCGTGGGAGCACCCTGAGCGTTGGGATGAGGCCCGGTTGGCCTCGACGCGGGCGTTGTTCAGGGCCCGGGAGGATTCCGAGGCGCTGCGTCGGGGGGGTCTGCGGTGGGTGAGCATCGGTGATGACGCGTTGACGTTCTTGCGTGAGGCCCCGGGGGAGTCGGTCCTGGTCCACGCGGCCCGCGCGGCCCACGCCCCGGTCCGGGTTCCCGTGAGCGTGGTCGGGGCCCGGCTCAGCGGCCTGGCCGGAACCGCTGACCTGCACGCCGACCCCGACGGCTGGGTCACCCTCCCCGCCACCGGCCCCGCCTTCGGCATGTGGACCTGCACCCCCTGACCACACCCCACGACCAAGCACACGAGCGCACCACACGAGCGCACCACACGAGCGCACCACCCGGAAGGTCCGCCACGAAACCCGCGGCGGACCTTCCGCACAGTGGAGAGGTCCCAGGCCCTGCGGCGCTACCGTGGGCCCCATGCCGTTCGACCTGCCGAGCACCGCCGCGCCCACCCCCTCCCGCACGTTCGGGTCGGTCCTCACCGCGATGGTCACGCCCTTCGACGCCGACGGGCGTATCGACATCCCCTCCGCCCAGGCTCTCGCCACCTACCTCGTCGACTCCGGGTGCGACGGCCTCGTGCTCAACGGCACGACGGGCGAGTCCCCGACCACCCACCAGCCGGAGAAGGACGACCTGGTCCGCGCCGTCGTCGACGTCGTGGGCGATCGCGCGACCATCGTCGCCGGGGCCGGGTCGAACGACACGGCCCACGCCGTCCGCATCGCGGAGAGCGCCGAGCGCACGGGCGCGCACGGCCTCCTGGTGGTGACCCCGTACTACAACCGCCCCTCGCAGGAGGGCGTCTACCGCCACCTCCGCGCCGTCGTCGAGGCGACGGACCTCCCCGCGATGCTCTACGACATCCCCGGTCGTACCGGCGTCGCCATCGCGGACGCCACCCTCGACCGCCTTGCCGCGGTCCCCCAGATCAAGGCGGTGAAGGACGCCACCGGTAACGTCGACCAGGGGTTCCGCCGGATGCTGCGTACCGGCCTGGAGTTCTACTCCGGCGACGACGGGCTCAACTTCGCGTGGCTCGCACACGGCGCGTCCGGAATCGTGAGCGTGGTCGGACACGTCGCGGCCGGCCCCTACGCCCAGATGGTCGCCGCGGTGGACGCGGGCGACCTGGCGTCCGCGCGGCGCATCGCCGCCGACCTCGTCCCTCTCGTGACGGCGATCATGGGTGGTGGGCAGGGCGCTGTCATGGCGAAGGCGGCGGTGGAGCTGCTCCGCGTGATCCCCACGCGAACGGTCCGTTCGCCGTTGGTGGCGGCGGACCCGGCCGAGCTGGCCGACCTCGAGCACGCGCTCGTGCTCGCGGGAATCCTGTGAGGGGCTGCGCCGCCGGCGGGGCCCCGCGAACGACCTGGAGGGTCTTGTGAGCCACCCGCACCCCGAGCTCGGGCGCCCGGGCCCCCTCGCCGACGGCGCGCTCCGCATCGTCGCACTGGGCGGCCTCGGTGAAGTCGGCCGGAACATGGCCGTCCTCGAGTACGCGGGCAAGCTGCTGATCATCGACTGCGGCGTGCTCTTCCCGGAGGACCACCACCCGGGCGTCGACCTGATCCTCCCGGACTTCGACTACATCGCCGACCGGCTGGACGACGTCATCGCCGTCGTCCTCACCCACGGCCACGAGGACCACATCGGTGCCGTCCCGTACCTGTTGCGGCTGCGCCCCGACATCCCCCTCCTGGGCTCCCAGCTCACGCTGGCCTTCATCGAGGCCAAGCTCAACGAGCACCGGATCGTGCCGATCACGCTCGCCGTGCGCGAGGGGCAGACGGAGCGTCTCGGGCCCTTCGAGTGCGAGTTCGTGGCCGTCAACCACTCGATCCCGGACGCCCTCGCCGTGGCCGTGCGGACCCCGGCGGGCACCGTGCTCCACACCGGCGACTTCAAGATGGACCAGCTGCCGCTCGACGGCCGGATCACGGACCTGCGGGCCTTCGCCCGGCTCGGCGAGGCCGGCGTCGACCTCTTCATGGTCGACTCCACCAACGCCGAGGTGCCCGGCTTCACCACGAGCGAGCGCGAGATCGGCCCAGTGCTCGACTCCGTGTTCGCCCAGGCGCACGGGCAGATCGTCGTCGCCTCCTTCGCCTCCCACGTCCACCGCGTCCAGCAGGTGCTCGACGCCGCGGCGACCCACGGACGCCGGGTGTCGCTGGTCGGGCGGTCGATGGTGCGGAACATGACGATCGCGGCGCAGCTCGGCTACCTGCGGGTGCCCGACAACATCCTCATCGACGCCAAGAAGGTGGACAGCCTGCCGCCCGACGAGGTCGTGCTCATGTGCACGGGCTCTCAGGGGGAGCCGATGGCCGTGCTCAGCCGCATCGCGAACCGGGACCACAAGGTCTCGGTGGGCCCCGGTGACACGGTGGTGTTCGCGTCCTCGCTGATCCCCGGCAACGAGAACGCCGTCTACCGGGTGATCAACGGGCTCATGCGACTCGGCGCGAAGGTGGTCCACCAGGGCAACGCCAAGGTGCACGTGTCCGGCCACGCCAGTGCCGGGGAGCTCCTGTACTGCTACAACATCGTGCGGCCCCGCAACGTCATGCCCATCCACGGCGAGATCCGCCACCTGGTGGCGAACGGAGCCCTCGCAGTCAAGACCGGGTTGGCGCCCGAGCGGGTCGTGCTCGCGGAGGACGGCGTCGTCGTCGACCTCGCCGACGGCCTGGCACGGATCGCGGGCGCCGTCCCGTGCGGCTACGTCTACGTCGATGGTTCGAGCGTGGGCGAGATCACCGACGTCGAGCTGAAGGACCGGCGCATCCTGGGCGAGGAGGGCTTCATCTCGGTCTTCGCCGTCGTGGACACGACGACCGGGCGCGTGATCTCGGGACCGCACATCCATGCCCGGGGCGTCGCGGAGGACGACGCCGTGCTGCGGGAGATCGTCCCGGCCGTGAGCCGCGCTCTCTCCGAGGCCGCCGCGAGCGGTTCGGCGGACACCCACCAGTTGCAGCAGGTGATCCGCCGCGTCGTGGGGCGCTGGGTCGCGAGCACGTTGCGCCGTCGGCCGATGATCATCCCGGTCGTGGTCGAGGCGTAGCCGCACCGAACCTCGCCCCCGCTCCCACCCGCCCCACCCGACCTCGCTCCTACCCGCCCCCTCCCACCCGCCCCCTCTCCCACCTGCCCGCCACCTGACCCACCCGCCCCCCGCAGATCGCGAACATCCGGGCAGATCGCGAACCTCCGATGTTCGCGATCTGCCCAGATGTTCGCAGTCTGGGGGAGTGGGGAGGGTGGGGAGTGCGGGTAGGAGTGCTGGACTGCGGAGTGGGGCGAGGATCGCGGCCGGCGCGCGTAGCGTAGGTGGGCATGATCGACCCCGCGCCGCAACCCGGCCCGCGCCCTGCCTTCCACGTCACCCCGGGGGCCGGCTGGCTCAACGACCCGCTCGGGCTCACCTACCACGACGGCCGGTACCACCTCTTCTACCAGCACGTCCCCGAGGTGCCGGAGTGGGACCTCGGCTGCCACTGGGGGCACGTCACGAGCCCGGACCTCCTGCACTGGACCGAGCACCGGGTCGCGCTCGCCCCGGGAGAGGGCGACGACGGGTGCTGGTCCGGGTCGGTCGTCGTGCCCCCGGACGGCGGTCCGGCCGCGATGTTCTACACCTCGGTCAACCTGCCGAACCTCGACCTCGGCCGGGCGCGCGTGGCGCATCCCCTCGACGACGGCTGGGACCACTGGGCCAAGGGTGACGTCGTCGCCGAGCCGCCGGACGACCCGGCGCTCGCCGTCTTCCGCGACCCGTGCGTGTTCCGCGACGGCGACGGCTGGCGGATGCTCGTCGGCGCGGCCTACGAGGACGGCACCGCGGCCGCCCTCGCCTACTCCTCACCCGACCTCGCGACCTGGACCTACGACGGCCCCCTCGCCCACCGGAACACCGCCGAGACCGAGGGCGCCTGGACCGGCAAGGGCTGGGAGTGCCCGCAGCTGCTCGCGGTCGGGGACGCCCACGTCCTCGTCTTCTCGACGTGGGAGCCGGAGGCCATCCGCGACGTGGCCTGCGCCGTCGGGACCTACGCCGACGGGCGTTTCACGCCGCGCGCCTGGCAGCAACTCGCCTACGGCGGCCACTACGCGGCGTCGGCCTTCGTGGACGCGGAGGGTCGGCCGGGCGTCATCTTCTGGATCCGCGGCGTGAGGGACGTCGCGGCGGGCTGGCAGGGCGCCCTGAGCGTGCCGTACGTCCTGAGCGCGGCCGACGACGGCGTCCGGCTGGACCCGCACCCTGCCGTCGCCACGCTGCGGGTGGCGCCCGGCGCCGTCGGGCACCGCGCCGTCGGGCACCGCGCCGTCGGGCACCGCGCCCTCGACGTGGAATGGGCGCCCGGTGGCGCCGGCGTCGAGGCGATCGAGCTGCGCGACGGCGAGGGGACCACGGTCGTCTCGTTCACCGCGGGGCCGGGCTGGGTGGACGTCGTGATCGGGCCGAGCGCTGCGGGCGAGGGCCAGACCCTCCGCGTGCCGCGCGGGTCGGCGCCGGTGCGCGTCGTCGTCGACGGGCCTGTGCTCGAGGTGTCCACGGGTGTCGGGCTCGCGGGGGCGCCGGTCGTCGTGCCCGAGGGTGGGTTGCGGTGCGCACCCACGGCTGCCGAGGGTCTCTCCTGGTGGGCCCTGGACCCGGCCCGCATGCCCTGATCCCTTGTCCCGCCCCCGGATCTCCCCGCCCATCCGCGGGGAGAGAGGGTGGGAGCAGCGCGGCGGGGTTCGGCCGCGGCCGATCGCGCAGGTACCGTGAGGAACATGGCTACTCGTACGACCTCGCGTGCCCCCGGCCGCAGCGCCGCGGTGCAGAACCGCGCCGCCGGCAAGGCGAGCACGCCGCGCACCGGCGGTGCGTCGTCGAGCAGCGCGAGCGCGCGCGGCACTGCCGCCAAGAGCACCAGCGCCAAGAGCACCAGCGCCAAGGGCGCGAGCACCAGCGCGAAGAGCACCGCCGCCAACGGCGCTGTGACCAAGGGCTCCGGCTCACGCAGTGGGTCGACTCAGCCGCCGGTCAAGAAGTCGCCGCTCCTGGTCCGTGCGGTCCGGGGCATCTGGATGGGGGTCGCCCACATGGTCGGAGGTGCGGTCCGAGGGGTCGGTCGTGGTGCTCGGGGCCTCGACCCGGCGCACCGCCGGGACGGCCTCGCCTTCACGCTCCTGGGGCTCGCGATCGTCATCGCGGCCCGGGAGTGGTTCGCCCTCTCCGGCTCGGCCGGCACCGCCATCCACAGCGTCGTCGCCGGCCTGTTCGGGGTCGTGGGCGTGCTGGTGCCCATCGTGCTGACGGCGTTCGCGATTCGCCTCATGCGCCACCCGGACCGCACCGCGGTCAACGGGCGCGTCGCCATCGGGGCCGCCGCCATCACCCTGTCGGTCTGCGGCCTGGTGTCGGTGTCCGCCGGCGTCCCCGACCCCACGCAGAGCTGGGCCGATGTGCGTGCTGCGGGCGGCGTCGTCGGCTGGGTGGTCTCCGCCCCGCTGACGGCGGCGCTGAGCGTGTGGGTGAGCGTCCCCCTTCTGGTCCTACTCGGGTTCTTCGGGCTCCTGGTCGTCACGGCGACGCCCGTCCACGCCATCCCGCAACGGCTGCGGCAGCTGTGGCACTGGATCAACCGCGTGCCGGCCATGGGGACGGACGCCGCGGCGGACGCCCCGTCCGGATCCGGCGACGAGGACCGAGCGGCCACCGCCGTCCTGCCCCGGCGACGCCGCCGTGGCCGCGCCGTCGAACCCGGCGAGTACGAGGGCGACGAGGCCTACACCCGAGCCCACGAGCTCTCGACCGCCGACGACGAGACGCCCGACGGCGCCACGCGCCGCCTCGCCGAGCCCACCCCGCCGGTCGGTCCCGTGGTCGCGGACGGCGCCGACGCGTCCCCGCGCCCCGAGGACGGGGCCGCCGACGGCGCCCACGACCTCCTGCCGCCCCCGACGCAGGCGCTGCCCGCCGTGGCGGAGCAGCTCGAGCTCGAGCCGGGTCTGGCCTACTCCCTCCCGCCTGAGGAGGTGCTGGTCAAGGGGGCGCCCCACAAGGTGCGCTCCGCGGTGAACGACCGCGTGGTCGAGTCCCTGACCTCGGTGCTCGACCAGTTCGAGGTGGACGCCCGCGTCACCGGGTTCACCCGCGGGCCCACGGTCACGCGCTACGAGGTGGAGCTCGGCCCGGGCATCAAGGTGGAGCGGGTCACCGCCCTGAGCCGGAACATCTCCTACGCCGTCGCCTCCGCGGACGTGCGCATCCTCTCGCCCATCCCGGGCAAGTCGGCGATCGGCATCGAGATCCCCAACGCCGACCGCGAGACGGTGTCCCTCGGCGACGTGCTGCGCTCCGCCGCCGCCCGGCGCAGCCAGCACCCGCTCACGATCGGCGTCGGCAAGGACGTCGAGGGCGGGTACGTCGTCGCCAACCTCGCGAAGACGCCCCACCTGCTCGTCGCGGGCGCGACCGGCGCCGGCAAGTCCTCCTTCGTCAACTCGATGATCACCTCGATCCTCATGCGGGCCACGCCCGAGGAGGTGCGCATGGTCCTCGTGGACCCCAAGCGCGTCGAGCTGACCATCTACGGCGGCATCCCGCACCTGATCACGCCGATCATCACCAACCCGAAGAAGGCGGCCGAGGCACTCGACTGGGTGGTCCGCGAGATGGAGGCGCGCTACGACGACCTCGCGGCCTTCGGCTTCAAGCACGTCGACGACTTCAACGCGGCCGTCCGCTCGGGGGCGGTGCGTCCCCTGCCGGGTTCGGAACGGAAGTCATCTCGCCGTACCCGTACCTGCTCGTGATCGTCGACGAGCTCGCGGACCTCATGATGGTCGCCCCGCGCGACGTCGAGGCGTCCATCCAGCGGATCACCCAGCTCGCGCGGGCCGCCGGCATCCACCTCGTGCTGGCGACGCAGCGGCCGAGCGTCGACGTCGTCACCGGCCTGATCAAGGCGAACGTGCCGAGCAGGCTGGCGTTCGCGACGTCGTCCCTCGCCGACTCCCGGGTGGTCCTGGACCAGCCCGGCGCCGAGAAGCTCATCGGCCAGGGTGACGCGCTCTTCCTCCCGATGGGGGCCGCCAAGCCGATCCGCGTGCAGGGCGCCTGGGTCACCGAGAGCGAGATCCACGCCGTCGTCGACCACGTCAAGGGCCAGCTCCAGCCGCACTACCGCGACGACGTCGTCGCGGTAGTGGCGAAGAAGCAGGTCGACGACGACATCGGCGACGACCTCGACCTGCTCCTGCAAGCGGCCGAGCTCGTGGTGACCACGCAGTTCGGCTCGACGTCCATGCTGCAGCGCAAGCTGCGCGTCGGCTTCGCCAAGGCGGGCCGGCTCATGGACCTGCTGGAGTCGCGCGAGATCGTCGGCCCGTCCGAGGGATCCAAGGCGCGCGAGGTGCTCGTCTCGCCCGAGGAGCTGCCGCGGACCCTCGCGCTGCTCTCCGGCGGCGGGATCGGCGACGCGTTCGAGGACGACGACGGCGCGGCACCGGCCGACGTCGACGTCACCTACGCCGATGACGAGGACGACGACGCCGGCGAGGACGCCTGGAGCCTCACGGGCCGTTGAGCCGCCGCCTCACCGGTGACGGGGTCAGCCGAGCTGGGGGAGGACCGTCGGCTCGGGGCCGGTGGGGACGGGCGGCGTCGTCCGCTCGGTCACCTCGGTGCCCATGACCTCGGCGACGCGCTGGCGGCGCGCCTCGACCTCAGCCGGCGAGAGCTGGAGCCGGTCGTACGTTGCGCCCGCCAGGATCTCGTTCGCGACGTAGACGCGCTCGCCGCCCAGGCGGTCGACTGGGAAGGCCGTCCACTCCAGGCCGGTCACCCGGGCAGGCCCGTCGGCGGGCTTGACGACCGTCGCCGTCATGAACGCGCCCGTGTTCGACTGCGCGACGCAGCAGTGGGTGTCCTGGTTCGAGATGAAGTTCCCGAGGCCGTAGGCCACCCACATGCCCTCGCCCCGCGGGCCGCCGGGCAGCTTGGCCATCGGCTGCGGGATGTGCGCGTGCGTGCCGATGATGAGGTCGACCTGTCCGGAGTCGGCGAGCGCCTGGGCCAGGGCCACCTGGTCGTCGGTGGGGGCGGCCTGGTACTCGACGCCCCAGTGCAGGGTCGCGACCACGAGGTCGGCGCCGGCCGCGCGGGCCGCCGTCGCCTGGGCGACGAGGCGTCCGGCGTCGAGCAGGCTCACCGCCCACGGCGCGTCGGCCGGGATCGGGATCCCGTTCGTCCCGTAGGTCCCGCCGATCTGCGCGACCGTGATCGTCTGCCCGGCACGGTCGAGTTGGTAGAGCTGCGGCGCATCGGCCTCCGCCTGGCTGCGCGCGCTGCCCTCGTGGCCGAGCCCGACGGCGTCGAAGGTGTCCAGCGTGTGGACCACGCCGGCGTACCGGCGGTCGAGGGTGTGGTTGCTGCCGGTCGAGCAGCCGTCCCAGCCGAGCGTCTTGAGGTTCGCGGCCAGCTCGGTGGGGGCGCCGAACATCGGGTAGCCGGACGGCTGCGTCCCGGGCGGGGCGAGCGGGACCTCCATGTTGCAGATCGCCAGGTCGCCGCCGGAGATCCATGGCTGGACCGCGGCCATGAGCGGCACGAAGTCGACCGTGCCGGACTCCCTTGCGTAGCGCACCACGGTGTCGTGGGGGAGGACGTCGCCACCTGCGACGATGGTGAAGACCGCGTCGGGTTCCGGGGTGGGGGTGGGCGTCGGCTCCGGTTCGGCCGGTGGCGCTGCATCGGAGCCGGCGGACTGTGCCGCGGCGACCGGGGCGGAGCCCGCGCCGTCGTCGTCGGCGACCGAGGCCCACGGCCGCAGCGCGACGAGGGTCGCGGCGATGACGGCGAAGGCGACGACGGCGGCCGCAACGGGCGCGAGCGCGGCGGGCCCGCGGGCGGCGCGGCGATGGCGAATCACTTTTCCAGGGTACGTGAGCGTCATCTCGCCGATCGATGGCGAGGGGATGTGCCGCTCGTCTCACCTAGTCTGTGCGGGTGGAGACTGGCAGCGTCGCGCCGAGCGCCCCGCTGTGGAACATCGCGAACATCGTGACCATGGCGCGGATCGCGCTCGTCCCCGTCTTCGCGTGGCTCCACGTCATGGATTCGACGGCCTCACAGATGGCGGCGGCAGCCGTCTTCGTGATCGCCGCGCTCACCGACCGTGTGGACGGCTACCTGGCCCGCTCCCGCAACCTGGTCACCGACTTCGGGAAGATCGCGGACCCCATCGCCGACAAGGCGCTCACGATGACCGCGCTGGTCCTCCTCTCCGCGGACGGGACCGTCCCCTGGTGGGTCACCATCGTCATCATCGTCCGCGAGCTCGGCGTCACGGTGCTCCGGTTCGTCATGGTGCGCAGGGCCGTGATGGCCGCGTCGTCGGGTGGGAAGCTCAAGACCGTCCTCCAGCTGGTGTTCATCGCCATGCTCCTGGTCCCCTGGGCGGCGTTCCTCCCGTCGGGGCTGGCGTCGGCCGTCGATATCGCGGCGCGCCTGGTCATGGTCGCCGCCGTCCTGGTCACCGTCGTGACGGGCGTCGACTACGCCCGGCGGGCCTGGCAGATCGCCCGGACCGCGCCCGGCGCCGCTGCGAGCCCGTGACGGTCCCCGAGCCGGGGAGGGTTCCCGAGCCCGTGACGGCCCCCGGGCCTGGCTCGGACGCGGTGGACCCGCTCGCTGCCCGTGTGGTCACGTTGCTGACCGCGCGGGGTGGGACGCTCGCGGTGGCCGAGTCCCTGACGGGTGGCGCGCTCGCCTCCCGGCTCGTGGCTGTGCCGGGAGCCTCGGTCGTGCTGCGGGGCGCCGTCGTCGCCTATGCCACGGACCTCAAGGCGAGCCTCCTCGGGGTCGACGCCGCGCTGCTCGCCGAGCGGGGGGCGGTGGACCCCGACGTCGCTCGCCAGATGGCCGAGGGGGTGCGGATGCGGCTCGGCGCGGAGTTCGGCGTGGCGACCACCGGCGCCGCCGGTCCTACCGGCCAGGACGGTCAGCCGCCCGGGACGCTCCACGTCGCGGTGGCGTCGGCCGGCGGCTCGCGGGCACGCTCCGCGGTCGTGCCCGGATCCCGGGCCGTGGTGCGGGGGGCCGCGGTCGAGCTGGCCCTGACGCTGCTGCTCGACGAAATCGCGCGCGGCCCGCAGCGGGGTTGAGCGATCGGGACGCGGCCCCGGAACAACCGCGGGCGCCCGCGCGTTGAGCCGGGTGATGCACACCACGCCACCCCGACGCTCGCAAGGGCCCAACGTCCGTCGGCACCCAGGTGAATCCACAGGGGTCCGGCCCGCGCCGTCCGCCGCGGGGTACGGTAGAGGGGTCGCAGCGGTCGTACCCGGGAAGCACCAGACCACCACGACGCAGGGAGAGGGGGGACGCACGATGATCGTTCTTCGTCACGAGATCGGCGACGTGCTGCGCGGAGCGCGGCAACGCCAAGGGCGCACCCTCCGCGAGGTGTCGTCCGCGGCCCGCGTGTCGCTCGGCTACCTCAGCGAGGTCGAGCGCGGCCAGAAGGAGGCGTCCTCCGAGCTGCTCGCCGCGATCTGCGCCGCACTGAGCCTGCCGCTGTCGGTCGTGCTGCGCGAAGTGAGCGAGCGGATCGCGGTCACCGAGGGCGTCAACGTGCCGGACACGGTCCCCCCGGAGCTGGCCGAGCAGGTCCGCGGCGACCTGGCTCCCGTCGCCTGAACCCACAGCCTCGGCTCGACCTCGGCGGACCCGGCTCGACCTCGGCAACGAGAGGGCTCGACCTCAGCGAATCGGGTCGTGGGGCGGGGGCTGGCACGACGGGCAGAAGAACGCCGGGCGCGCCGTCGGCGGCACACCCACGTCGCGCACCGCGACCGGCGTCCCGCACCTCGGGCAGGGCCGACCCGCCCGGCCGTGCACGTGGCTCTCGCGGCCGGGCCTGACGTCGCCGGTGGCGGTGGGCGTCCGGGCCGCGACGGACCGCTGCATGAGGGCGCGCGCCGTGTCGAGCACCGCGCCCGGCTCCGCCAGCGACGACGCCGGCGCCCAGGGCGAGATCCGGTGGGCCCAGAGGGACTCGGCCATGTAGATCGTCCCCAGGCCGGCCACCACACGCTGGTCCAGCAGCGTCTCGCCGATTCCTCGGGGCCCTTGGGCCGTGACGTTCCTCACAGCCAGGGCGCGGTCCCAGTCCGGTGCGAGGACGTCAGGGCCGAGGTGCCCGACCAGGGTGCGCTCGTCCCGCGTGCGCACCACGTCCATCATCCCGAGCCGGATCCCGAGGCACGTCCAGCGCGGCCCGACCAGCACGGCACGCACGGCGGCGGAGCGCCGCGGCGGCCGGGGCGCCGTGCGCTCGACCCGCCACAGGCCCTCCATCCGCAGATGCGTGTGGAGGGTCCTGCCGTCGTCGAACCGGGTCATCAGGTGCTTCCCGACGGTCGCGGTGCCCAGGACGGTGCACCCGGCCAGCTCCACGCCGGCGACCGTCGGCCACCGCAGCTCCGCCCCGACCAGCCGCTCGCCCGCGAGGGCCGCATCGAGGCGCCGGGCCGTGCGCAGCACGACGTCGCCCTCCGGCACCTCAGCCCCCCGCCGGTGGCAGCCGCTCGGCGTGCCGCAGCCGCAGCCCGCGCGGGGTGGCGATGAACCCGGCCTCGGCGAGCGCGACGGCCAGCGGGCTGCCGCGCCGCAGGGCCGGCGCGCCGTCGGTCTTCTGCACGGTGAGCCGGCCCAGGGCCCCGGCTCGTGCGGCCTGGGCGAGCGCCGCCGCGGCCGGCGCCAGGGCGCTCGGTTCCTCGGTGAACGAGAGCAGGGTGCGGCCGCCCCGTTCGACGTAGAGCACCAGGGCGCCGTCGACCATCACCACGCAGGCGCCCGCCGTGCGCCCGGGCCGGTGCCGCCCGCCCCCTGCGCCGTCCGCACTCCTCGGTCACGGCGCGCTCGGGCCAGGCCAGCGCCGCACCGTACGGGTTGGCCGGGTCGGTCGCGGCGACCAGGAGCGCGCCCGGGGTGTCCCGCGCGTCGGAGCGCAGGCGGTCGATGCACGGCGGGAGCGCGAACTGCGCCGCGCCGAGGCCCTCGACGACGTACCCGCGCCGCACCTGACCCGTCTCCTCGAGCCGGGACAGGACGCCGTAGGCGGCCTGGAACCCGCCGGGCAGGTCGGCTGCCGCGCCACGGGTGAGGACGCCGTGGCGGTCGAGGAGCGCGAGCGTGCCCGCCAGGGCGCGCGCCGTCGGGTCCGCTTCCCGCGCAGGCGTGGCCGACCACCTGCCCGCGACCTCGGGCGGGACGGCCGTGGCCGACGGCGTCCCCCGGAGCCCGGTCGCGCCCAGTCGCAGGGCGGAACCGCGCAGGGCCGAACCGCGCAGGGCGCGCACCCGCGGGGCCGGCCGCCGCACCGCATGGCGCACATGTCCCGATCCCAGGCGGGCGCGCAGCGGAGCGAGCGTGTCGTTGGTCGCCTGGCCGGCCCAGACGAGGTCCCACAGCGCGTCGCCCAGTGGGTCGGCGGCGACCGGCTGCCCGAGCTCGGCCTCCACGGTCGCGGCGAGGTCGCGGAAGAAGAGGGCCCCGCCCGCGCGCAAGGCGCGCAGGAGGGCCGCGTGCACCTCCGACGTCGGCTCGCCCTCCTCGAGCGCCGGGAGCAGGACGGGGGCGAGGTCGGCGGGGGCGAGGACCACGAATCCGTCGCGACCCGGGAGTCCGCCCGCGCCGGCCCACGCGACCTCACCGGAGGCGAGCGCCTCGTCGAGCAGGGCCGGGCCGTAGTCGCGGACACGCGCCGGAAGCACGAGGGACTCCAGGGCCGAGGCGGGCAGGCGGGCGCCGGCGAGCTGCTCGACGGCGGTCAGGAGTCCGTCGAGACCGCGTCCGGCGGGCGCGCCGCCGGTCGCTGCGGCGGCCCCGATCGAGCCGACGCCCTGCCAGCGCGGGAGGAAGATCCCCAGCGCGCGCTGCGGGACGGGCTCGACCTCCGCGCGCAGCGCGGCCAGCGACCGGCGCCGGATGCGGCGCAGCACGTCGACGTCGCAGCACTGCGCCTCGGACCCCCCGCCCGGCCGTAGCCGACCCGAGGCGAGGACGCCGCGCCGCTCGAGGTCGCGGAGCGCCGGGCCGACGACGGCGACGCCCAGCCCGAAGCGCCTCGCCACCTCCTGCGCGGTGAAAGGGGCGTGCGTGCGGGCGTGCCGGCGCAGGAGGTCCCCGAGCGGGTCGGCGACGGGCTCGAGGACGGCCTCGGGCAGGCCGGGGGGCAGCGCGACGCCCAGCGCGTCCCGGAGGCGGCCGGCGTCCTCGACCACCGTCCACTGCGGCGTACCGGCGACGCGCACCTCGATCACGCGCCGCGCCGCGGCGAGGGCGGCGAGCCACCCGGCGACGGCGCCCGGCTCGCTCGCGCGGGCCGCCACCTCGTCCGTCGGGACGGGCCCGAGGCGGCGGACCAGGTCGACGACGCCTTCCGCGTCCCGTGCCTTCGTGGCCTCGGTCCGCAGGCCCACCTCCGCCTCGACCTCGGCGAGGGCGCCGGGGTCGAGAAGTTCCCCCACGTCGGCCAGGCCCTCGCCCAGCAGCTCGCCGAGGAGGCCGGGGTCCAGGGCGAGGGCGGCGGCACGGCGCTCGGCGAGGGGCGCGTCGCCGTCGTAGATGAACTGGCCGACGTAGCCGAACAGCAGCGACTGGGCGAACGGCGACGGCGCGGGCGTGCTGACGTCGACCAGGCGGACCCGGCGGGCCGCGACGTCGCGCATGAGCTCCGTGAGGGCGGGGACGTCGAAGTCGTCCTGGAGGCACTCGCGGACGGCCTCGAGCACCACGGGGAACTCCGGGTAGGTCGACGCGACCGAGAGCAGCCGGGCCGAGCGTTGCCGCTGCTGCCAGAGCGGTTGTCGCCGGTCGGGGCGGCGTCGGGGCAGCAGGAGCGAGCGGGCGGCGGCCTCGCGGAAGCGGGCGGCGAAATGGGCGGATCCGGCGAGGGCGTCCACCACAGCGGGGGCGACGTCGTCGGCCTCGAGCAGCAGGTCCGCGCCCGTCAGCGCGCCGGGGCTCTCCTCGGTGGGCCTCGCGGGGGTGGCGCCCGGCCGTCCGCCCGGCCAGAGCAGCCCGGCGTCGAGCTCGCCGACGTCGGGCAGGCGCAGGACGATCCCGTCGTCGGCGTGCATGACCGCCACGTCCGCACCGAAGCGCTCCCGCAGGCGGGCGGCGAGCACGAGCGCCCAGGGCGCGTGGACGCGCGCGCCCCACGGGGAGTGGATCACCAGGCGCCAGTCGCCGATCTCGTCGCGGAAGCGCTCGACGACGATCGTGCGGTCGTCGGCGAGGCACCCTGCCGCCGCGACCTGGTCGCGCAGGTAGGCCAGGAGGTTGTCGGCCGCCCAGGCGTCCAGACCCCATGCGGAGAGGCGCTCGCGCGCGGGGGAGGGGGCGGCGTCGTCGGGCACGTCGCCGGGACGCGCCCCGCCGTCGAGCGCGGCCAGCTCGCGGACCATCACCCCGAGGGCCCGGCCGAGCTCCGCGGGGCGGCCGGGGGAGTCGCCGCGCCAGAACGGCAGGCGCCCGGGCAGGCCCGGGGCGGGGGAGACGAGCACGCGGTCCGGGGTGATGTCCTCGATCCGCCACGTGCTCGAGCCGAGGGTGAACGTGTCGCCCACGCGGGACTCGTAGACCATCTCCTCGTCGAGCTCGCCGACGCGTCGCCCGCCCCGCGCGGCGACGCCCTCCGCGCCCGCCGCGAGGTACACGCCGTAGAGGCCGCGGTCCGGGATGGTGCCGCCGCTGGTCACGGCGAGGCGAAGCGACCCCGGGCGGGCCGAGAGCGTCCCTGCGAGCCGGTCCCACACGAGGCGCGGGCGCAGCTCCGCGAAGTCCTCGCTCGGGTAGCGCCCGGAGAGCATGTCGAGGACGGCGTCGAGCGCGCGGTCGCCGAGGGTGGCGAAGGGCGCGGCGCGGCGGACGACGCGCGCCAGCTCGCCGCGGTCCCAGTCCTCGACGGCGACCATCGCCACCACCTGCTGGGCGAGGACGTCGAGGGGGTTCGCGAGCACGTGGACGGCCTCGATGGCACCCTCGGCCGCGCGGACGGCCGTGACGGCGCTCGCGAGCAGGTCGCCGCGGTGGGTGGGGAGGACGACGCCGCGGGAGAGCGCCCCCACCTGGTGGCCGGCGCGGCCGATGCGCTGGAGGGCGCTCGCCACCGACGGGGGCGAGCCGACCTGCACCACGAGGTCGACGGCGCCCATGTCGATGCCCAGCTCCAGGGACGACGTCGCGACCACCGCGGGCAGCCGGCCCGCCTTGAGCTCGGACTCGATACGGGTGCGCTCCTCGCGGCTCATCGAGCCGTGGTGGGCACGGGCGATGTCGTGGCCCTCGGGGCGGGCGGCGGCCGATCCGCCCTGGCCCGGATAGCCCGCCGACCAGGCCGACCCGGCGTCGAGGCGTGCCGGTGGCGGCCCGGGGGCGGCGCCGTCGTCGGCCTCGCCCGGGGTGGGGCCCGCGGTGGCGAGGCGGTCCGCCCAGACCTCGTTGATGCGCGCCGTCAGCCGCTCGGCGCCCCGGCGGGAGTTCGCGAAGACGATGGTGGAGCGGTGGGCGGAGACGAGGTCGACGACCTTCTCCTCGACGTGCGGCCAGATCGAGGCGCCGCGGCGGGCCTCTGGGAGGGCGCCGGCTGCATCGCCCGTGAGGTCCACCTCGGCCGGCGCGGCGGCGCCCGCGAGGTCGGCCAGGTCCGGGACCGGGACGACGACGTCGATCTGCAGCTCCTTCGCGACGACCGGCTGGACGACCGCAACGGGCCGCCCGCCCTCCTCCGCCGGGCGGTTGCCGCCGAGGAAGTGCGCCACGGCCTCGGTGGGCCGGACGGTGGCCGAGAGGCCCACGCGCTGCGCAGGTGTGGGGAGCATCGCGTCGAGGCGCTCGAGCGAGAGGGCGAGGTGGGCGCCGCGCTTGGTGCCGGCGACGGCGTGGACCTCGTCGAGGATGACCGTGCGCACCCCGCGCAGGCCCTCCCGGGCCGCGGACGTGAGGATGAGGTAGAGCGACTCCGGGGTGGTGATGAGGACGTCCGGCGGGTGGGTGCCGAAGGCACGGCGCTCGCTCGCCGGGGTGTCGCCGGTGCGGGTGCCGACGCGGACCTGCGGGAGGGGCGTGCCGGAGCGCGCGGCGGCCTGGCGTATCCCGACGAGGGGCGAGCGCAGGTTCCGCTCGACGTCGGCGGCGAGGGCCTTGAGCGGGGAGACGTAGAGGACGCGGCAGCGCTCGGCGGTCGGGGGGAGCGGGTCGGTGACGAGCCGGTCGATCGCCCAGAGGAAGGCGGCGAGGGTCTTGCCCGAGCCCGTCGGGGCGACGACGAGGGCGTGCCGCCCGCTCGCGATCGCCTCCCACGCGCCGACCTGCGCGGCGGTCGGGGCCGCGAACGCATCGGTGAACCACGCGCGCGTCGCGGGGGAGAACGCGGCCAGGGCGGCGCCGTCGTCGGCTGCTCGGGCGCCCTGTGTGCTCACGCGAGCCATTCTCACCCGCCCCACTGACACGCCGCCCCGCCCCGACTCCCTTTCGCTGAGGTCGAGCGCTCTCGTTGCCGAGGTCGAGGGATCCCTCGACCTCACGAACGAGAGCGCTCGACCTCAGCGAGGACGGGGAGGGCGCGGGCATGCGCCTTAGGGTGTCCGGGTGCGGCTCTCGGAGTTCTGGCAGGTGATGGACGAGGCCTTCGGCCCGGCGCGGTCCCGTGCGCTCGCCGACGACCTGGTCCTCGCCGCCCTGGGCGGGCGCACGCCGAACGCCGCGATCGCAGCCGGCGTGCCCGTCCGGGCGGTGTGGGACGCCGTCTGCGACGCCATGGACCTCGACGACGACGCCCGCTGGCGTCACCGGGGCGAGCCCCGCCGACGCCGCGCCTGAGACCGCCGCGCCTGACGCCGCCGCGCATCCCGGCGGCCACGCGTCGGCGCGCCGGGCTGGCGTCGAACAGACGTTCGGCCTACTCTCCTCCCCAGGTGACGACGACGGCGCCCGGTCCACAGCAACGGGACCGGCGGCGGTGGATGTCGGTGGTCGGACATAGCGTCACCTCTGGTACCGGAACACCCACAACTCCGGATCAGGGCAGACCAGCCCCAGTCCGCATGCGGCGACCTGCGCAGCGCAGGAGCCCGACAGAACACGAGGTGAGCATGGCTGCTCCAGCAGATCGCACGAAGGATCGCGCGAAGGCGCTTGAGGCAGCGCTCGGGCAGATCGACCGCCAGTACGGCAAGGGCTCGGTCATGCGCCTGGGCGAGGGGCAGCGGGTCGCCGTCGAGATCATCCCGAGCGGATCGATCGCCCTCGACGTGGCGCTCGGCATCGGCGGCCTCCCGCGCGGAAGGGTCGTCGAGATCTACGGCCCCGAGTCGAGCGGAAAGACGACGCTCGCGCTCCACGCGGTCGCCAACGTGCAGAAGGCGGGCGGCGTCGCGGCCTTCATCGACGCCGAGCACGCGCTCGATCCCGAGTACGCGAGCAAGCTCGGCGTCGACGTCGACGCACCTGCTCATCTCCCAGCCGGACACCGGCGAGCAGGCGCTGGAGATCGCGGACATCCTCATCCGCTCCGGCGGCGTCGACGTCCTCGTGATCGACTCCGTCGCCGCCCTCGTCCCCAAGGCGGAGATCGAGGGCGAGATGGGCGACAGCCACGTGGGGCTCCAGGCCCGGCTGATGTCGCAGGCCCTCCGCAAGATCACGGGCGGCGCTGAGCAACTCCGGCACCACCGCGATCTTCATCAACCAGCTCCGCGAGAAGATCGGCGTCTTCTTCGGATCGCCCGAGACCACGACGGGTGGCAAGGCGCTCAAGTTCTACGCCTCGATCCGGCTCGACATTCGCCGCATCGAGACCCTCAAGGAGGGCACCGACGCGGTCGGGAACCGCACCCGCGTCAAGGTCGTGAAGAACAAGATGGCGCCGCCGTTCAAGCAGGCCGAGTTCGACATCCTCTACGGCCACGGCATCTCCCGCGAGGGCGAGCATCATCGACCTCGGCGTCGAGCACGGCTTCATCCGCAAGTCCGGCGCCTGGTACACCTGCGAGGGCGACCAGCTCGGCCAGGGCAAGGAGAACGCCCGCGCGTTCCTCATGGACAACCCGCAGCTGAGCGACGAGCTCGAGAGTCAAGATCAAGCAGAAGCTCGGGCATCGGTCCTGTCGGGCCGCCGAGGCCGGCGAAGAGAGCCAGACCCCGTCGACTTCGGCGGAGGACTTCGCGTCGCAGAACGCATGGAGGTATTGGACGCCTCGACGCCGCATCCTCGCGGGAGCCGAGGCCGCGTCGAGAGCACCGTCTCGAGGCCGCCGGTCAGTAGACCGTGCCGGTTCCGCCCGGGGCGATGCCGTCGCCGCCGATCCGGCGGAGCCGCGCCCGGGAGATCGCGCTCGATCCTTGCCGGCGCGCCGCGGAGCGCGGCCCAACTCCGAGGCGCTCCTCGCGCGCGAGGTGACCGCCCGAGGTCGCCGCGGGTGCTCGCTCGCTATCGAGAGGTGGGCCTCATCGACGATGCGGGCCTTCGCGGAGACGATCGCACGCACCCGGCACCTCGAACGAGCTCAGTCCCGGCGCGCGATCGCCCACGAGCTCCAGCGGAAGGGGTTCGGTCCGGACGATGTCTCGAACGCCGTCGCCCAGTCTCCGACGACGACGAGCGGGCGGCTGCTCGGGCCCTGGCCGACGGAAGGCGCCCGCGACCGCCGGGCTCGATCGCGACCGACGCCGTCGACGCGTCGGCGCCCTGCTCGCCCGCAAGGGCTACCCGCCCGGCCTCGCGTTCCGGGTGGTCGACGAGGTGCTGTCGGCCGAGCCCCAGGCCGGCGAGGAGAGCACGAGCGCGGAATGGCCCGACGTGGAACGTGCCCGATCGCCGAGCGGTTCGACGCCGAGCGGTTCGGCACCGAGCGGTTCGACACCGAGTAGGTAGCCCGGACGTCGCGTGATAGCCTCGCCGCATGGGCGGCAACGAGGTCTTCTTCGGCGCACTCGCCCTCGTCCTCGGCTTCGTCGTCGCCCTGGTGCTCGTCGTCGTCGCGCGGCGTGAAGCAACGTCCACGCGGGCACGGGCGGATGCCGACGTTCGCCGGATGCGCGCCGAGGTGGCCCTCCTCGAGCGTCGCGCGGCCGGCCTGCGGGGCCGGCTGGCCGACGCCGACGAGCGAGAGGCCCGAATCGAGGCCGAGCTGCGAGCCCAGCGCGCCGCCGACGAGCAGGTCGTCACGGCGCGCCTGGAAGACGTCGCCCACCTCTCGTCGGACGAGGCCCGCGAGCTCCTGCTCGAGCGGATGCGGCCTCGCGCGGAGCGGGACGCGGCCCTCTTGCGTCGGCGCCTGGAGCGCTCGGCCCGCGAGGGTGCAGAGGAGGCGGCGCGGCGATCGCTCGCCACGGCACTCCAGCGCCTCGCCGGCCCCACGTCGAGCCAGCTCGCGGTCACCCGCGTCGAGCTGCCGTCGGAGGAGATGAAGGGCCGGATCATCGGCAAGGAGGGCCGCAACATCCGGACGTTCGAGGCCCTGACCGGCGTGAACGTCGTCATCGACGAGATGCCCGCGGCCGTCCTGCTCAGCTGCCTCGACCCCGAGCGGCGCGAGATCGCGGAGGTCGCGCTCGAGGCACTCGTGGCCGACGGGCGCATCCACCCGGGCAGGATCGAGGCCGCCTACGCCGACGCGGTCGCGGGCGCCGAGAAGCGCCGCCGGATCGCCGGTGAGCAGGCTGCCCACGACGCCGGGGTCGGCGGGCTGAGCCCCGAGCTGGTCCTGACCCTCGGCTCCCTGCGCCTGAGGACGTCCTACGGACAGAACGTCCTCGCCCACCTCGTGGAGTCCGCGCAGATCGCCGCGATGCTCGCGACCGACCTGGGCGCCGACGTCGTCGTCGCGCGCCGCGCGGCGTTCCTCCACGACATCGGCAAGGCCGCTCCCTCCGACACCCCCGGCACGCACGCCGTGATCGGCGCGGAGATTGGCGCGCCGGGCGGGGGAGAGCGCCGCCGTCGTCCACGCCATCGCGGCCCACCACGAGGAGGTGCCCGCGGAGTCGGTCGAGGCGGTCCTCGTCATGGCCGCGGACGCGGCCTCTGCCGCGCGCGTGGGCGCGCGGCGCGAGGACGTGGACGCCTACGTCGAGCGGCTCGAGGCCCTCGAGGCCGTCGCCGCCGCGTACCCGGGAGTCCGGCGAGCCCTCGCGATGGCCGCCGGCCGGGAGCTGCGCGTCGTCGTCGAGCCCTCCCAGGTCCCCGACGAGGCGCTCGGCGACCTCGCCTCTGCGGTCGCCCGTCGGATCGAGGCCGACGTGAGCTACCCCGGCGAGGTCAAGGTGACGGTCGTCCGCGAGCTGCGGGCCGTCGCCACCGCGGGCTGACGACCGACCACCCCGCGGCTCGCCCGTACCCTGGTAGCGCCATGACCGCACCCATCACGCCTCCGCCGGCCGCGCCCGCCCCTGCCCCGGGCGCCGCTGCCCTGCCGCCCCTGCCTCGGGCGCCGCGCCGCGCACCTACCTCGTCCGCACGCTCGGCTGCCAGATGAACGTGCACGACTCCGAACGCATGTCCGGGCTGCTCGAGGCCGCGGGCTACGTGCCGGCCCCCTCCCCGGGTCCCGGCGCCGACCTCGGCGCGGCGGCCGACGTCGTCGTCATCAACACCTGCGCGGTCCGCGAGAACGCCGCGACGCGGCTCTACGGCAACCTCGGGCCAGCTCGCGTCGGTCAAGCGCGAGCGACCCGGCATCCAGATCGCCGTCGGCGGCTGCCTCGCCCAGAAGGACCGGGCCGGCATCGTCGAGCGCGCGCCCTGGGTCGACGTGGTGTTCGGCACGCACAACCTCGACGTGCTGCCGGTCTTGCTGGAGCGCGCCCGGCACAACGGCGAGGCTCAGGTGGAGATCGAGGAGGCCCTCAAGGTCTTCCCCTCCACGTTGCCCACCCGCCGCGAGTCGGCCTACGCCGCGTGGGTCTCGATCTCCGTGGGCTGCAACAACACGTGCACGTTCTGCATCGTGCCCCATCTGCGCGGCAAGGAGCGCGACCGCCGGCCGGGCGACATCCTCGCCGAGGTGCGCGCCGTCGTCGCCGAGGGCGCCATCGAGGTGACGCTGCTCGGCCAGAACGTGAACTCCTACGGTGTCGGCTTCGGGGACCGGGGCGCGTTCGCGAAGCTGCTCCGCGCCACCGGCCAGGTCGAGGGCCTCGAGCGGGTCCGCTTCACCTCCCCGCACCCGGCCGCGTTCAGCGACGACGTCATCGAGGCGATGGCCGCCACCCCCGCCGTGATGCCGCAGCTCCACATGCCGCTGCAGTCCGGCTCCGACGTCGTCCTGCGCGCCATGCGCCGGTCCTACCGGGCGGAGAAGTTCCTCGGGATCCTCGACCGCGTGCGCGCCTCGATCCCCGACGCCGCGATCACCACGGACGTCATCGTCGGCTTCCCGGGGGAGACCGAGGACGACTTCGCCCGCACGCTCGAGGTGGTCGAGGCCGCGCGGTTCGCCGGCGCGTTCACGTTCCAGTACTCCCAGCGTCCGGGCACACCGGCGGCGACCATGGCGGAGCAGGTGCCGCCCGACGTCGTCGCCGAGCGCTACGCCCGCCTCGTCGCCCTGCAGGAGCGCATCTCCGAGGAGGAGAACGCGGCCCAGGTGGGGCGCGTCGTCGACGTCCTCGTCGGCGAGGGGGAGGGGCGCAAGGACGCCGCGACGTCTCGCGTCACCGGGCGGGCGGCCGACAACCGCCTCGTCCACGTGGCCCTCCCCGCCGACCTGGCGCCGGGGGACGCGCCGCGGCCCGGCGACATGGTCCGCGCGCGCGTCACGTACGGCGCGCCGCACCACCTCGTGGCCGACGGCGCCCTCGTGGGGGATCTGTGGGTGCTCCGCCGCACCCGGGCCGGGGACGCCTGGGAACGCCGGGCGGCCGCCCGCGCGGCTGCTGCCGCGGAGACGACGACGGCGCCGGCCGCCACCACCGGAGCCGGCACGGTGAGCCTCGGCCTCCCGACGCTGCGCCGGTAGCGCGCGGCAACGCTGCGCCCGGCAACGCTGCCGGTCGCAGCCGGGCGCGCCGCTCACTCGGGCGGCAGGAGGTCCTTCTCGGTGGCCAGGAGATCGGTCAGCGACGCGAAGAACTGGACACCGGTGCCGAGGCCGCACGCGATGACCTCGGTGATCTGCGGATCGGTGGCCCCCGCCGCCACGTCCACCGAGACCTCGGTGAGGGCCAGCAGGCCGCCGCTCGTGGGACGCGTGTAGACCTTGGGCCAGATGCGGTCCCGGTTCCAGTCGTTGAGCACGTGGGCGATCCCGGGCGCCAGCTCGGGCTCGATGGTGCGGTGCCACGTCCCGCGCACCTGGAGCACGTCCTCCGTGGGGCCGATGAGGTCGATCGAGAACGAGTCCCCGTCCCAGTTGCCGCCCAGGGAGCCGTCGGAGCCCACCCGGTAGCGGTAGCCCTGCGACCGCAGGCACTGCTCCAGCCGCTCGCGCGTGACGGGGCGGACGGCTTCGGCGTGAGGTCCCGGCACCGCGGGGGGCGCCTCCCCCGCGCCGGACGCCGCCACCACGGTTGGCGCGCCTACCGCGCCGACCGCGTCCACCGCGCCAACCGCCCCGGCCTCGGGCCAGGCGCTCGACGCCGGCTCCGGGGCGGTTTCAGGCTCGGGAGGCGCGGGTGCCGCCCATGCGTCGGCCTCCGACGGCGTGCCGGAGGCGTTCTCGGCCGGGGTGCCCGCGCCGTCGTCCGGCGGCGGCTCCTCGCGGCGCCGGAACCAGCTCATCGGCCCGCTCCTCTCACGGAGCGCTCGCAGCGGGGTCCGGGTACCGCTCGTCGAGGGCGTCGAAGACGACGCCGGAGCAGGCGAGGCCGTCCTGGATGCAGCTGCGGATCTGGGCGTCGGTCGCCCCGGACCCGTAGGGCGTGGAGATCTCCGTCATGACGTGGACGAGGCCGTCGTCGAGCACGCGCACGTAGCACTTCGGCCAGATGAGCTCGCGGTTCCACCGATCGCACATCGCCAGCACCTCGGGGAGGCGGTCGATCGCGATCCGACGGTGCCAGCGGCCCCGGACCTGGAGCACCCGGCGCTCGTCACCGATGAGGAAGAAGTGATAGAGCCGGCCGAACCAGAGGCCGCCGACGTCCCCTTCGCTGTCGACGAAGTAGTGGTATCCCAGGGCGCGCAGGCTGCGGGCCAGGCGGTCGGGCGAGAGGGGGCCGGGCACGTCCTCGGGCACGGGTTCCGGCGAGCGACCGGAGCCCGACGGCGCCCCTTCCGGGACAGCCCGGGGATCCGGCTCCCCCGGAAGGCCGGGTGCCGGCTGCCCACCGGTCGCGAAGGCACCCACGGACAGAGCCTAACGACCGCATCCGGTGGCTTCCACCACCTGCCGGACCCGGGGATGTGCCGGTCCCGCGACGCTGAGGCTCGCGCGACGGCGTGGTCGGCCGGCGACGGGGGCCGATCGCGCCCGGTGAGCGCGACGGCGGTACGGTCGGCGCGTGGACCCGGCCCTCGTCGTCGCCGTCGTCGGCCCGACGGCGACCGGCAAGTCCGATCTCGGTCTCGCCCTCGCCGAGGCGCTGGGCGGCGAGGTCGTCAACGCCGACGCCATGCAGCTCTACCGAGGCATGGACATCGGCACGGCCAAGCTGCCGCTCGAGGCGCGTCGCGGTGTCCCGCACCACCAGATCGACGTGCTGGACGTGACGAGCGAGGCGAGTGTCGCCGCCTACCAGCGCGCCGCGCGCGCCGATCTGGCCGCGATCGCCGGGCGGGGAGCCCGCGGCCTCCTGGTGGGCGGCTCGGGCCTCTACGTCCGCGCGGCGCTCGACGACCTCTCGTTCCCGGGCACGGACCCGGCGCTGCGGGCGGAGCTGACGGCGCGGGCGGAGCAGGAGGGTGCGCGCGCCCTGCACGCGGAGCTGGCGCGCGTGGACCCGGCCGCGGCCGCGGTCATCGACCCGGCCAACACCCGTCGGGTCGTGCGCGCCCTCGAGGTGGTGACCCTCACCGGGGCGCCGTTCGCGGCCCGGCTGCCCGAGGAGGCGGGTCTGCTGCCGTCGGTCCAGGTCGGGCTGCGTCTGGACCGCACCGCCCTGGACGAGCGCATCGCGAGGCGAGCGCGCGCGATGTTCGACGCCGGCCTCGTCGCCGAGACCGAGGCGCTCCTGGCGGTGCACGGCGCCTTCGGGCGGACGGCCGCGCGCGCCGTCGGCTACGCCCAGTCGCTCGCGGTCCTCGCGGGAGACCTCACGGCGGAGGAGGCCTTGGAGGCGACGGCGCTGGCGACCCGGCAGCTCGCCCGTCGCCAGGAGAAGTGGTTCCGGCGCGACGCGCGGGTGCACTGGTTCGACGCCGGCGAGGCGCCGCAGGAGATCGCCCGCCGCGTCCTGCGTACGCTCCTGCCATGACGACGGACGCGATCGCCGGGGCCGGCGCTGACCTGACCTCCCTGGGCCGGGCCCTGCGTGATGCAGGCAGCCGCATGGTCAAGGGGCACGGCACCGAGAACGACTTCGTCCTCTTCGACGACCCCGAGGCGCGCGTCGACCTCACCCCCGCCCACGTCGTCGCCCTGGCCGACCGGCGCGCCGGGATCGGGGCCGACGGCGTCATCCGGGCGGTGCGGAGCGAGGCGCTGGCCGACGGCGCCCGGGCGCTCGCGCAGGACCCGCGGGCCGAGTGGTTCATGGACTACCGCAACGCCGACGGCTCGCTCGCCGAGATGTGCGGCAACGGGCTGCGGGTGTTCGTCGCGTTCCTCGCCCGGCGCGGGCTCGTCGACCTGGCCGACGGCGCGAGCGTCGTCGTCGGCACCCGTGCGGGGGCCTTGACGGTGCGTCGCGAGGGGGACGCGCTGGCGGCCGACCTGGGCGCCTTCGTCTTCCCCGGCGGCGAGGAGGCCGTGGCGGCCGGCTACGACGTCAACGTCTCCGTGCCGGGGCTGCCCGACGTGCGGCCGGGCCTGCGTGTCGCGGTGCCGAACCCGCACACGGTGGTCGCGCTCGGGGGGCTGGCAGAGCTCGCCGCGGCGGATCTGCTGAGCGCACCCGGCGTCGAGCCGGTGGCACCGGAGGGCACCAACGTGGAGCTGGTCGTCCCCCTCGGGGAGCAGATCATCGACGGGCGGCTCGTGGGCGTCATCCGGATGCGCGTCCACGAGCGGGGCGTGGGCGAGACGCGCTCCTGCGGCACGGGGGCGTGCGCTGCGGCGCTGGCGGTGCGGGCCTGGGCCGGCGCGGGGGCGCCGGACGTCTGGCGCGTCCTGGTCCCGGGCGGCGAGCTGGGCGTGCGGGCCCTGCCCGGTGACCGCGTGGAGCTGAGCGGGCCGGCGCGACTGGTCGCGGAGATCGACCTGGTGTGAGCCCGGTGTCGCCGGGGCCTGGGTGTCGCCGGGGTCCGGGTGTCAGCGCGCGGTCACCCGCAGCACCCGGAAGCCCTTGGCGCTCGCCACACGCTCGACGTCGAGAACCCCCGGCCACTGCTCGGCCAGCCAGGTGTGCAGCGAGTCGGCCCCGAGGTTGCGCTGCACCACGAGGTGGGCCTGCGCGCCCGGCGCGAGTCGCGGCAGCCATCGGCCGAGCAGCGCGTGAAGGGCGGGCTTGCCGATCCGGATCGGCGGGTTCGACCAGATGGCGGCGAAGCGCACGTCCGCGGGGACGTCCTCGGGCGGGCAGACCCGCACCCCGCTCAGCCCGAGGCGGGCGGCGTTGCCCCGCACCAGGTCGCGGGCGCGCTCGTTGACGTCGACCGCCCAGACCCGTGCGGCGGGGGCGAGCAGGCCGAGGGTGAGCGCGACCGGCCCCCACCCGCAACCGAGGTCGAGGAGGTCACCCGTGGCCGGTGGGGGCGGGGTCGAGCGCAGCAGCACCTGGGTGCCGAGGTCCAGCCGGTCGCCGGAGAACACGCCCGCCGCCGTCTCGACCTCGACGTCACGACCCGCGAGGCGCACCGTGAGCCGACGGCGCTCCGCGGGGGAGGCCGGCCGGGCCGCGAAGTAGTGCTCGCCGCCGGCGGCGGGGTTCGCGGCGGGCCGGGCGTCGTCGTCGGGGAGGTCCGTGCGCACGGCCGCGAGCGTACCCATCCGCCTCCGATCCGGGTCGGCCCATCCGGGTCGGCCGATCCGCCGCACCGCCGGTGCGCCGTGCCGCCGCTGCGCCGGGCGCCCTGCGCCGATCTGCGCCGTGCGCCCTGCGCCGTACGCCCTGCGCCGTACGCCCTGCGCCGTACGCCCTGCGCCGTACGCGAAATGGCTGGCTCGCGCGGTCGGGGGCGTGTCATGGTGATCCTGATGAACCCCGAGACCACCCCCACCCCCGTGCGGCACGACGACGCGGCCGTGGAGGCCGTCATCGAACGGATCCTCGCGCGGTCCGGCACCGCGCTCCACGTCGAGGACGCGGGCACGAGCGTCCACGACGGCGACCAGCTCGAGGTCGAGGAGCGCAGCGCCCTGCGCCGCGTCGCCGGCCTGTCCACCGAGCTCGAGGACGTCACCGAGGTCGAGTACCGCGCGTTGCGCCTCGAGCGCGTCGTTCTCGTGGGGATCTGGACCTCCGGCTCCGCGTACGACGCCGAGGTCTCGCTCCGCGAGCTCGCGGCCCTCGCCGAGACGGCGGGATCCGAGGTCCTCGACGGACTTCTGCAGCGGCGCGCCCACCCCGACCCCGGCACGTACCTGGGCTCCGGCAAGGCGGTCGAGCTCGCCGACCTCGTGGCGTCGAGCGGCGCGGACACCGTCGTGGTCGACGGCGAGCTCTCCCCGTCCCAGCGCCGCGCGCTGGAGGACGTGGTCAAGGTCAAGGTGGTCGACCGCACCGCCGTGATCCTCGACATCTTTGCCCAGCACGCGAAGTCGCGGGAGGGCAAGGCCCAGGTCGAGCTCGCCCAGCTCGAATACCTGCTGCCTCGCCTGCGCGGCTGGGGCGACTCGATGTCCCGGCAGGCCGGTGGTCGAGTGGCCGGCGGCGCCGGCATCGGCTCGCGCGGCCCCGGTGAGACCAAGATCGAGCTGGACCGGCGGCGCATCCGCACCCGGATGGCCAAGCTCCGCCGGGAGATCGCCGCGATGGCCCCGGCGCGCGCCACCAAGCGCTCGTCCCGCCGCCGCCACGAGATCCCGTCCGTGGCCATCGTCGGCTACACGAACGCCGGGAAGTCCTCGCTCCTGAACCGCCTCACGGGTGCGGGGGTGCTGGTGGAGAACGCCCTCTTCGCCACCCTCGACCCGACCGTCCGCCGTGCCGAGGCGGCCGACGGCCGCGTCTACACCCTCACCGACACGGTCGGCTTCGTCCGCTCGCTGCCGCACCAGCTCGTCGAGGCGTTCCGGTCCACGCTCGAGGAGGTCGCGGAGGCGGACCTGATCGTCCACGTGGTCGACGCCGCGCATCCCGATCCCGAGGGTCAGATCGCCGCGGTGCACGCCGTGCTCGCCGACATCCCGGGCGCGCGCGACGTGCCCGAGCTCGTCGTGCTCAACAAGGCGGACCTGGCCGACGCCGAGACCATCGCGCGGCTGCGCTCCCGCCACGCGGGCGCCGTCGTCGTGTCGGCCCGCACGGGCGTGGGCCTGGACACCCTGCGGGAGACGATCGAGGAGCGTCTCCCGCGGCCGGGGGTGCTGGTCGACGTCGTCATCCCGTACGACCGCGGCGACCTCGTCAACCGCGTCCACCGCGACGGCGAGATCACGTCCACCGAGCACGTAGCGGAGGGCACGGCCGTCCGGGCGCGCGTGGGCGAGGCCCTCGCGGCCGAGCTGCGGGAGGCGGCCGTCGCGCGCACCCCGTGAGGGCGAACTACCCTTTCCCGGTGCAGGCGGAAGGAGGGGCGGGGGAAGGCGGTGCCGCGGACGGCGCGCCGTCGGTCGAAGCCCTCCTGGACGCCGTCGTCTCCCGGATGGGAGGCGCCACCCGCGAGGGGCAGCACGTCATGGCCCGGGCGGTCGCCGACGCGATGGCGGGCGACCACCACCTCCTGGTGCAGGCGGGCACCGGAACGGGGAAGTCCCTCGCCTACCTCGTCCCCGCGGTGGACCACGCCGTCCGCACCGGCGAGCACGTGGTGGTCTCGACGGCCACGCTCGCCCTCCAGCGGCAGGTCATGACGCGGGACCTCCCGCTCGTCGCCGAGTCGCTGGCCGGAAGCCTTCCGCGGCCGCCTCAGGTCGCGCTCCTCAAGGGCTGGAACAACTACGTCTGCCGCCACAAGGTGGCGGGCGGCTACCCGGCCGACGACGGCGCCACGCTCTTCACGTTGACGGAGCCGGAGCCGGCCGGGGCTGCCGAGCACCCGGGGACCGGGGAGGGTCGCGGCGACGGTCCGGGCGCGCTCGGAGCGCAGGTGCTCCGGCTGCGTGAGTGGGCGGAGGAGACCACCACCGGCGATCGGGACGACCTCGTGCCCGGCGTCGGCGAGCGCGCCTGGCGGCAGGTCTCGGTCAGCGCCATGGAGTGCCTGGGCCCCCGCTGCCCGATGCGGGCGGAGTGCTTCCCGCACCTCGCGCGCGAGACGGCGCGGGAGGCCGACGTCGTGGTGACGAACCACGCGATGCTCGGGATCGCGGCGTCCGGGTCCCCGGGCGTGCTCCCGGAGCACCGCGTCCTCGTGGTCGACGAGGCGCACGACCTGACAGACCGCGTGACCACGCAGGCGACCGTGGAGCTCTCCGCGTCGGTCATCGAGGCCGCCGCGCGCCTCGCGCGACGCCACGGCGGGCTGCCGACCCCGGACCTCGACGCCGCCGGCACCGCCCTGGGTGCCGTCCTCATCGGGCTGCCGGAGGGACGGTTCTCGCGCGGACTGCCGGGGGAGGTGCGGACCGCCGTCGCCCTCGTGCGCGATGCCGCCCGTACCGCGCTGAGCGCGCTCAAGCCCGACGCCGCGGGATCGTCCGCCGGCGAGGCCGCGGCCGGACTGAAGGTCGCGGCCGCCGCGATGCTCGTGCTCTTCGAGACGGCCGAGCGCATGGCGGCCGAGGACACCTCGCGGGACGTGCTGTGGTGCGCGCGAGGGGGACCGGACGACCGGCGCGCCGGCGTCTCGCGGCTGAACGCCGCGCCGCTGCACGTCAGCGGCCTGATCCGGGACGAGCTGCTCGAGGGTCGGCGGGTCGTGCTCACCTCGGCCACGCTCACCCTCGGCGGGTCGTTCGCCCCTCTCGCCCGCGCCGTCGGGCTCGGGGCGGGCGGCGCCGTCGGCCCCGACGGCGAGGGGAAGGGCGGCGAGGACGACGACGACGGCGCGTGGCGCGGGATCGACGTCGGGAGCCCCTTCGACTACCGGCGCCAGGGCATCGTCTACATCGCCCGGTCCCTTCCCCCGCCGACACGGGAGGGCGCGCCGACGGCCCAGCTCGACGAGATCGCGGCGCTCGTGGAGGCCGCGGGCGGACGCACGCTCGGGCTGTTCTCCTCGCGGCGCGCCGCAGTGGCCGCCACCGAGGCGATGCGCGAGCGCCTCGACGTCCCGGTGCTCTGCCAGGGCGAGGACCAGCTGCCCACCCTCGTCCGCGCGTTCCTCGACGACGAGCGCGCGTGCCTCTTCGGCACGCTCTCCCTGTGGCAGGGCGTCGACGTGCCCGGCGCCACCTGCCAGCTGGTTCTCATCGACCGCATCCCCTTCCCGCGTCCCGACGACCCGATCCGGTCGGCGCGCGCCCAGGCCGTCGACGCGGCCGGGGGGAACGGGTTCATGGCCGTGAGCGCGAGCCATGCCGCGCTCCTGCTCGCGCAGGGAGCCGGGCGGTTGATCCGGACGACCACCGACCGCGGCGTCGTGGCGATCCTCGACCCGCGTCTGGCGACCGCTCGCTACGGGGACTACCTGGTCCGCTCGCTGCCGCCGTTCTGGCGGACGACCGACGGCGAGGTCGCGAGGGCGGCGCTCCGTCGCCTCGACGCGCTCGCGAGAACTGCTTGAGAAGGGGCGTCACCGGGGACCGTTCTCCTGTCGGGGCGACCGGAAATGCCTAGGCTGACGCTCATGAGCCTCATTGAGCCAACCGCCCCCTTGCCCGACGTCGACCCCACCCGCCGTCGCGCCTCGAAGGTGTCCGTCGTCGGTGCCGGCGCCGTCGGTGCGACCCTCGCCTACGCGGCCCTCATCCGCGGTGCGGCCCGCGAGGTCGCTCTCTACGACATCAACAAGGCCAAGGTCGAGGCCGAGGCGCTCGACATCGGCCACGGCATCCAGTTCATGCCGATGGGATCGATCGTCGGTTCGGACGATCCGAGCGTGTGCGCCGACTCGGACATGATCGTCATCACCTCGGGAGCGCGGCAGAAGCCGGGGCAGAGCCGCCTCGAGCTGGCCGGCGCGACCGTGAACATCATGCGCAAGCTCATCCCGAGCCTCCTCGAGGTCGCCCCGAACGCGATCTACATGCTGGTGGCGAACCCGGTCGACGTGGTGACCTACGCGTCGATGAAGATCTCGGGGCTGCCCGCCCACCAGATGTTCGGTTCCGGCACCGTGCTCGACTCCGGGCGCCTGCGCTACCTCGTCTCGCTGCACACGAAGACCGCCGTCCAGAACGTGCACGCCTACATCGTGGGCGAGCACGGCGACACGGAGTTCGCCCTCTGGAGCTCGGCGAACATCGCGTCCATCCCGCTGCGCGACTGGCCGCAGACCGGGCCGAATGCGCTCACGGTCGAGGCCCGCGAGGAGATCGCCAAGGACGTCGTCAACTCCGCGTACAAGATCATCGAGGGCAAGGGCGCGACCAACTACGCGGTCGGCCTGGCGTGCACGCGGATCATCGAGGCCGTCCTGCGCAACGAGAACCGCGTTCTCCCGGTGAGCTCGCTGCTCGACGACTACTACGGCGTCAGCGACGTCTGCCTCTCCGTGCCGTCGATCGTCGGCAGCTCCGGCGTCAAGGAGACGCTCAAGGTCCCGATGGACGAGTTCGAGGTCGCGCGCCTCCAGGCGAGCGCCGAGAAGATCCGCACCGTCGCGGCGAGCCTGGGCTTCTGAGCCGGCTTCTGAGCCCAGCGGCGCACATCTGACGCGAAGGGGCGGGGTACCGGGTCGCGACCCGGTACCCCGCCCCTTTCGCGTGTGCGGTCAGAGGCTGCGCAGGACGGCGACCACGCGGCCGAGCACGGTGACGTCGTCCGCCGGGATGGGTGAGTACGCGGGGTTGGCGGGCAGGAGCCAGACGTGCCCGTCGCGTCGACGGAACGTCTTGACCGTCGCCTCGCCCTCGATCATGGCGGCGACGATCTCCCCGTTCTCCGCGAGCGGCTGACTCCGCACGACCACCCAGTCACCGTCGCAGATCGCCGCGTCCACCATGGAGTCGCCGACCACGCGGAGGAGGAAGAGGTCGCCGGAGCCGACCAGCTGGCGGGGGAGCGGGAAGACGTCCTCGACCACCTGCTCCGCCAGGATCGGGCCGCCTGCGGCGATCCGGCCGACGACCGGCACGTATGACGGTGTCGGGGTGGCCTCCTCGGGCTGGCCCAGCGGTCCCGAAGCCGACGGCACCCCGCGAGCGTCGTCGGGCATGACGACCTCGATGGCACGGGGGCGGTGCGGGTCGCGGCGGACGTACCCCTTGCGTTCGAGCGCGGAGAGCTGGTGCTTCACGCTCGACGGGCTGGTCAGCCCGACCGCCTCCCCGATCTCCCGCATGCTGGGCGGGTAGCCGCGCCTCTCGACGGCCGACCGGATGGTCTCGAGGACCATGCGCTGGCGAGGGGTGAGCCCGTCTCCGCTGTCCGCCCGGTCCGGGAACGGGTGCACGACGGCGCCGCCGGCCTCGTCCTGGGCGGTCTCGGACGTGGTGCGGGCGTCGGACCCGTCCCCTGGTGCGCTCACGGCGTTCCCTCCTGGCTCTTCTGCGACGCCCCGGCGTCGCTCGTCTCGTGCTGTCGCTCGTCGCGTCGTCATGCGGCGCTCGGTCGTGCGGCACCCGTCCACGCGGCCCCCGGTGATGTCAGTGGTCGGTGCTGAGGTGCTGTTCATGAGGGTAGAGGAGCGAGGCGCCCGATATCAAACATCTGTTCGAGCGTGTCTCGACAGATGTCGGACCCTCGCTGTACTGTCCGAACATGGGTTCGACGAACGCGAGTTCGACGAACAGAAGTTCGACGGCGGACTCGAGGGAGGCGCGGGATGAGCGGGATCGTGGTGCACCCGGTGGTGGCGGAGCGTGTGGCCGAGGTCGGGGCGCGGGACGGGCGTCCTCGGGCGCAGGAGCACGTGAGGTTGACGGCCCGGGGCCGGCGGGTGGCCGTCCTGGTCGCCGTGGTCCTCTCGGGTTCGGTCGGGCTCGTCGGGGGTCGCGCGGTGGCGGTGCCCGAGGTGGACGCGCCGCCCGCGGTCCAGGTCGTCGTGGCGCCGGGGGACACGCTGTGGTCCCTGGCGCAAGAGATCGCCCAGCCCGGGGAGGACCTCCGGGACGTCGTGCGGGCCATCCAGAGGCTCAACGGGATGGAGACGGTCGACCTCCGTGCCGGGGACGTGGTCCTCGTCCCGGACGAGCGGTGAGGTCCTCGTGGGCCCGACTGTGCGAGTGAGCGGGCCGGAGGCTGCCCTCTGTGCGCCGGTTGCGCCGCGCCGCGTCCCTTGCGGACCTGTGGACGTGCCGCCTATGTTGCCGACGGCCAAGAATTCCCCAGCGAGTCGCCGCGACAGCCCGCGGGAGACCGGATCGGCAGGAGGTGGAGCAGTGCGCTGCCCGTTCTGCCGGAACGACGACTCGCGTGTCGTGGACTCCCGGACGGCGGACGACGGCTCGTCGATCCGGCGCCGGCGCCAGTGCCCGCAGTGCGGCCGGCGCTTCACCACTGTCGAGACCTCGAGCCTGACCGTCGTCAAGCGGTCAGGAGCCACCGAGCCGTTCAGCCGCGCCAAGGTCATCTCCGGGGTGCGCAAGGCGTGCCAGGGCCGACCGGTCTCCGAGGACGACCTTGCGCGCCTGGCCCAGCAGGTCGAAGAGTCGATCCGCAGCACCGGGGCTGCCGAGGTCGACGCCCACGAGGTGGGGCTGAGCATCCTCGGCCCGCTGCGCGAGCTCGACGAGGTCGCCTATCTCCGGTTCGCGAGCGTGTACCGGGCGTTCTCCTCGCTCGAGGACTTCGAGTCGGCCATCAACGCCCTCCGTGCCGCGCACGAGGAGCCGACCCCATCCTCCTGACCGCGTCGCCCGGTCGGTGTCGGCACGCTAGAGCCCGCTGGAGCGCGACCAGTGGTTGACCCCCGAGTCGACGGCGTAGCGGTCGATCTCGGTGAGCTCGGCGCTCGAGAACGACAGGTTGCGCAGGGCGCCGACCGAGTCCTCCAGCTGCTCCACGCTCGAGGCCCCCACCAGCGCGGTCGTGATCCGAGGGTCGCGCAGCACCCAGGCGATCGCCATCTGCGCCAGTGACTGGCCGCGACCACCGGCGATCGCGTGCAGCGCCTGGACGCGGGCGAGGCCCTCGGGGCTGAGGTACTCCGGACGGAGCGGGCCGCCGCGGGCCCGGCGTGACCCGGCGGGGACGCCGTGGAGATACCGGTTCGTGAGCATCCCCTGGGCAAGGGGGGAGAAGGCGACGGCGCCCAGTCCGGACGAACCGAGGACGTCCAGGAGGCTGGGGTCGCCCGCCTCCACCCACCGGTTCAGCATGGAGTAGGCGGGTTGGTGGACGAGGAGCGGGACGCCGACCTCGCGCGCGGCGGCGAGGGCGTCAAGGGTGCGCGCCGCGGAGTAGGACGAGATCCCCGCGTAGGTCGCACGGCCGGAGTCGACCGCGGTGCGCAGTGCGCCCATCGTCTCGAGGAGGGGCGTGCTCGGGTCGAACCGATGGCTGTAGAAGACGTCGACGTGGTCCACGCCGAGGCGGCGCAGCGAGGCGTCGAGCGAGGCGAGCAGGTACTTGCGACCGCTTCCCTCCCCGTAGGGCCCGGGCCACATCCGGTAGCCGGCCTTGGTGGTGATCACCAGCTCGTCCCGGTGCCGGCGGAGGTCGTTCGCGAGCACCCGTCCGAAGGCCGTCTCCGCGGCGCCCGGGGGCGGGCCGTAGTTGTTCGCGAGGTCGACGTGGGTGATTCCGAGGTCGACGGCGCGCAGGATGATCGCCCGTTGGCGCACCTGGTCGCCGTCGGTCCCGAAGTTCTGCCACAGGCCCAGCGAGACGAGCGGGAGGGCCAGTCCGCCGGCTCCGCAGCGCCGGTAGCTCATGGTCTCGTAGCGATCCGGACGGGCGGTGAAGGGTTGCTCGGCAGGCACGTCCCGACGCTAGCGCGCCGGTCGGCTCGCGGTGGGGTGGCCAATGCGCTGGCGCCGGCGGCGGCGGGGCGGCACGCTGTGCAGGAGCCGGGACGCGGCGCAAGGCCCCGCACCGGCGGCCGTGCCGCGGGACCGGACGGACGACGGAGGGTGGCATGCCATGAGCAGCGACAAGGCGAGCGCGAAGGCCGGCGACAAGGCGGGCGCGAAGGCGGGCGCGAAGGCGGCCGGGAAGTCGACGGCGCAACCGAAGCCGTCTCCGGCGGCTGCGCTGCCGGAGACGGAGAAGGAAAAGTCGAAGGGCTCGGTGGCCGAGGAGGTATCGGCCCAGCCGGAGGCGGCGACCCCGCAGCCCGATTCGGCCGCGGTCGCCAAGGAGAAGTTCCGTGAGGCGCTCGAGCGCAAGAACGCCTCGTCCCACCGGACCTCCACGGCCTCGCGCAGCACGGGCTCCGTCCACGGTTCGGAGGTCTCGGGCGGGGGGAAGCGGATGTTCCGGCGCAAGTCCGGTTCGGCGTAAGCCCTGCGACCGCCCGCTCCGTCGGAGGGGAGCCCCGGGCGGGGCGGGCGGTCCGGCGTCAGCTGAGGACGCGCAGCCGGATCGTGTCCGGCATCTCCTCGAGAGCGGCGATGGCATCCTCCGGGAGCGTGGAGCCGATGTCGGTGACGACGTAGCCGAGCTCACCCCGGGTGGCGAGGAGCTGGCCCTCGATGTTGGCGCCGTGCTCGGCGAAGGTCTGGTTGACGAGCGCCAGGACGCCGGGGGTGTTCCGGTGCAGGTGGGCGATCCGGTGCGCGCGGTCGTTGCTGTGATCCAGCGAGAGTGCCGGGAGGTTGACGCTCAGCCCGGTGGTGCCGTGCGCCAGGTAGTCACGGATCTTGGACGCCACGAAGAGCCCGATGTTCTCCTGCGCCTCTTCGGTGGAACCGCCGATGTGCGGCGTGAGGATCACGTTCGGCAGGCCGCGGAGGTCGGAGTCGAACTGGTCGCCCCGCGTCTTGGGCTCGTGCGGGAACACGTCGGCAGCGGCCCCCGCGATGTGGCCCGCCACGAGGGAGTCCCGCAGCGCCCCGTAGTCCACGACGAAGCCGCGCGAGAGGTTGAGGAAGATCGAGCCGGGGCGCATCTGGGCGAACTGGTCGGCGCCGAACATGCCCGCGTTCCCGGCCCGGCCGTCGACGTGCAGCGAGACGATGTCGGACACCGCGAGCAGGTCCTCCACCGAGTCCATCCGGCGCGCGTTGCCGAGGGACAGCTTCTCGGCCGTGTCGTAGAAGACCACGGACAGCCCCAGCGCCTCCGCGACCACCGAGAGCTGGCTGCCGATGTTGCCGTAGCCGACGATGCCGAGGGTCCTGCCCCGGATCTCGTGGGCACCCTCGGCGGACTTGTCCCAGACGCCGGCGTGCAGTGCCTTGTCGCGCTGCGTGAGGCGTCGGGTCAGCGCGATGATCTCGCCGATCGCCAGCTCGACCACGGAGCGGGTGTTCGAGAACGGTGCGTTGAAGGCGACGACGCCGCGGTGCGCCGCACCCACCAGGTCGATCTGGTTCGTGCCGATGCAGAATGCGCCGATCACGAGGAGATCGGGGGCGTGGGCCAGCACCCTGTCGGTCACGTGCGTCTTCGAGCGGATGCCGAGGACCTGCACGCCGTCGAGGGCCGCGATCAGCTCGTCCTCGTCCATGGCGCCGGTGTGAGAGGTGACCTCGATCCCCGCGGACGTCAGGACGCGGGTGGCCAGGGGGTGCAGGCTCTCCAGGAGCAGGGCGCGCGACACATCCGCCATCGTCTCCCGAAGGGCGCTGACCGGCCAAACCGGCGGGACGTGCCGGATGTCACACGACGGACAGCCCCGACGGCAGGTCGCGGGCGTGGACCACGTGGAGCCGGCGGGTCGCGCGGGTCATCGCGACGTAGAGGTCGCTGACGCGGGACCCGGCCGCCGCGCCGGGCTGTGCTCCGCGACGTGGGCCGGTCTGCCCTGCCCCGTGCGGTCCGGTGTCGCCGACGATCTCGGCCGGCTCGACCAGCACGACGACGTCGAACTCCAGGCCCTTGCTGCCCACCGGGTCGAGGATCACCACGCGGGCCGACAGCGCGTCTCCGTGCCTCGAGGCGAGCGCCCCGGCCAGGGCGGGCGAGCTCCCGCCGGCGTCGGCGAGCGCGTCCGCGAGGTGGCCACGGCGACCTGACGCCGCGATGACGGCGATCGTGCCGCCGTCGAGCTCCGCCAGCTCGGCGTGGACCGCGTCGAGAGTCGCGGTCACGATCGGGGCCCCGCCCGACCCGGCGCCGGCCGCGCGCGTGACGCGGACCGCCCCGGGAAGGTCGCGCACCGACCGCACCGTGCTGGTGGGATGGCCCGCCTCGACCGCGACGGCGGTCGCGAGGTCCATGATCGAGGCCGGGGTCCGGTAGTTGACGGTGAGCTCCGCGAGCCGCCACCCGCCGCGCAGCGGACGGTCCAGCGCCTCCTCCCACGACCGCGTGCCCCGCCCGCTCGAGGCCTGCGCGAGGTCGCCGACGATCGTCATCGAGCGCGTCGGGATCCTGCGCAGCAGCGCGCGCCAGGCCATGGGGGAGAGCTCCTGCGCCTCGTCGACGATGACGTGGCCGTACGTCCACGTCCGGTCGGACGCGGCGCGCTCCGCCGTCGTCGACGACGGCGCGTGCTCCGCGAACCGCTCGGCGATCAGCTCCGCGGACACGAGCCCGCCCCCGGCGCCGCTCTGGGCCAGCATCTCCCGCGCGTACGCCACCTCGTGCGCGCGCCGGGCGGCGTCGGTCCTCGCCTGTGCCCGCGACGCGGCGTCGTCCTCCCCGAGGAGCTCGGCCGCCTCGTCGAGCAACGGCACGTCCGCCTCGGTCCAGCCGGACCCGCGCTCGCGCCCCAGCAGCGCGCGTTCCCGCTCGGACAGCTCCGGGGCGGCCTCCGCCAGACGCACCGGCTTGGCGTACAGGTCCTCCAGCAGCCCCTGGGCGGTCAGCGGCATCCAGGCGAGGTTGAGCGCGACGCGCGCGTCGCGGCTGGTCCGGATCTCCTCGGCGAGGTCGGCGAGGTCCTCCGGAGCCACCGAGCCGCCCAGGACCTCGGCGTACTGGCGCGCCAGCCGGGTGAGCATCGCCCGGACGAACGTGACCCGGGCCTGGTTGTGCGTGCTGCTCGCCCGCCGGGCCTTCGCCTGCGCCTCGCGCACGTCGTCCGGGAGCAGGACCAGCCGGTGGGAGCCGACCCGCAGCTCCTGGGGCCCGGCCGGGACGCGCTGGCGGGAGCGCACGGCGCGGGCGATCACCCGCGTCATCACGAGCCTGCCCTTGACCTGCGCGACGTGGTCCGGCTCGGTGGCCGTCGCCCGCACACCGGGCACGAGGTCACCGATGGTCGAGGCGACCACTCCGGTCTCCCCGAGCGAGGGGAGCACCTGCTCGATGTAGCGCAGGAAGACGCGGCTCGGGCCCACGAGGAGCACACCGGAGCGTTCGAGCTTCTCCCGGTGGGCGTAGAGGAGGAACGCCGCGCGGTGCAGGGCGACGGCGGTCTTCCCGGTCCCGGGGCCGCCCTGGACCACGAGGACGCCCGCGAGCTCGTCCCGGATGATCGCGTCCTGCTCCGCCTGGATCGTGGCGACGATGTCGCTCATGCGACCGGTGCGGTGGGCGGCGAGCGCGGCCAGGAGGGCGCCCTCGCCCGCGAGCTCCGGGAGCGCCTCGGCGTCGAGGCGCTCCAGGTCGAGGACCTCGTCCTCGACCCCTGTCACCCGGCGGGCCCGCGTGACGAGGTGGCGTCGCCGGACGACGTCGCCCGGCTGCGCGGCCGTGGCCTGGTAGAACGGCCGGGCCGCGGGCGCCCTCCAGTCGGTCAGCAGGGGGACGTGCTCGACGTCGGACATCCCGATCCGTCCGACGTACCGCGTGTCGTCGTCGCGCAGGTAGAGGCGCCCGAAGACGAGGCGGTCCTCGACCGCCTCGAGCTGGGCGAGCCTGTCCTCGTAGAGCGTGGCGAAGGCGTCGCGCTCCGAGCGGTTCTGCGGCGACCCCGAGGGGCCCGACCGCCGCACGTCGGCCAGTCGTTCCGCGGTCTGCGCCCGGAATGCGTCCAGCCGGCCGTAGACCTGGTCGAGGCGCTCCTGCTCCTCGTGCACGGACGGCGAGCCGGGCGCGCCGTCGACCGTCGCCGCGGCGCGGTCCTCCTCGGTCACGTAGCCCCCTTCGCGGTCCGCCCCGCACTCGTGAGCGGCCGTCCATTATCCGCCCTGGCGGCCTGGCGGGCCACACCCGAGCGCGCGGCGCCTCGTCATGCGGGGTCCCGTCCTGCGGGTCCCGTCATGCGGTGAGCGGACGACGACGGCGCCCCGCGCTGTCGGGCTGGGCCCGCGCTGCCGGGCCGGGGGGCCGGGGGACCGGCGATGTCGGACCGGACGGCACGTCCCGGAATGGGCGCGGGTCGCCGCTCGTTGTCGTGAGCGACGACCGACGAAGGAGACCACGGTGCTGGACCCCGACGCCCTCTACGAGATCGACCCCCAGGGTCGCCCGACCCAACCCGTGCCCGTTCTCGTGCACACGCTGCAGGGGATGATGGACGCAGGGAACGCCGGTTCCCTGGTGGCAGGCCACCTGCTCGAGAGCCTGCGCTCGCAGCGCCTCGTGACGTTCGACGTCGACCAGCTCGTCGACTACCGCGGTCGCCGCCCCGTCATGACCTTCGAGTCCACGGGCTGGACGGGCTTCGAGGCCCCGCTGATCGCCGTCGACCTCGTCCGTGACGCCACCGGCACCCCCTTCCTGCTCCTGCACGGCGCCGAACCGGACCTGCAGTGGGAGCGGTTCTCGGCCGCCGTCGTCGACCTGGTCGAGACGTTCGGGGTCGAGACGACCATCGGCGTCCACGGCATCCCCATGGGCGTGCCGCACACGCGGCCGACCACGGTGACGGCGCACGCCACCCGGCCCGATCTGGTGGCGGGGCACCCCGCGTACTTCGGGACGATCCAGGTGCCGGGCAGCGCCGCCGCCCACCTCGAGCTGCGCCTCGGTCAGCAGGGCCACGACGCGCTGGGCTTCGCCGCCAACGTGCCGCACTACCTCGCGCAGATGGAATACCCGCAGGCGGCCGCCGAGCTGGTCCGGCAGATCGCGCGCCGGACGGGGCTCACGCTCCCGGTCGGTGAGCTCGAGGCCGCAGCCCGTGAGGTCGGTGCGGCGATCGACCGGCAGGTGGCGGACTCCGAGGAGATCGGCGCCGTCGTCCACGCCCTGGAGGAGCAGTTCGACGCCTTCGCCAGAGCCGCGGACCGCACCAGCCTGCTCGCGGAGCCGACCCCGATGCCGACCGCCGAGGAGATCGGCGCCGAGTTCGAGGCGTTCCTCGCGGAGCAGGCGAGGGACGACCGGGCGTCCGACGGCGAGGGGCACGTCGGCGGGCACGGCTGAGCCGCTCCCGCTCGGGCCCTCCTGCCGGGCGTCCTTCGGCCGGCGACGTTGGTCACACACGCCCGGCACGCTGGAATCCCGACCGCTGCCATGCCAGACTGTCTCCCGTTGCAGTGGCATTTCTCTTACGTACGACCCGGGCCCCTCGGGGCTCAAGGTCGGACGGTGCGGCGAACCCGCCCGTGTCCGGCCGAGCAAGGCGTGGGACGAGGCATTGCGGCACGACGGGACCGGCGCAGGGTCGGTCCCACCAACGTCCCCGGAAGGACACGCAGAACATGGCACAGGGAACCGTCAAGTGGTTCAACGCTGAGAAGGGCTACGGCTTCATCGCCCAGGACGGCGGCGGCGCCGACGTCTTCGTCCACTACTCGGCCATTCAGTCGGACGGCTACCGCTCCCTCGAAGAGGCCCAGCGGGTCGAGTTCGAGATCACGCAGGGCCCGAAGGGCCCGCAGGCGGAGAACGTCCGCGTCGCCTGAGGACCACACCCTCCTCACCTCGCGAGAGGCCCGCACCCTGACCGGGTGCGGGCCTCTCGTCGCGTGTGGGCAGGATCGCTCAGCGGCTCAGCGGCTCAGCGGCTCAGCGGCTCAGCGGCTCAGCGCCGCCGGCCCGCCCCGTTCGCCGGTCGGCGCCTCGGTTGGATCGGTCGGATCAGTGAAGGGTCGGGCCGTGCCTGCGAAGCGCAGGGCGTCGTCGCCGACGAGCAGCGTGACCGGCAAGGGGAGCGCGCGCAGGGCGCGTGCGAGCGTGTCGGCCGGCAGGGGGTCGGACGACGCCGCGAGCACGACGTTCCCGTAACGGCGCCCCTTGAGGATGGCCGGTTCGACGACGACGGCGACGTGCGGGAAGGCCGTGGCGACGGTTGCCACCTCGCGGCGCGTGTCGAGCAGCGGCGGGATGTCGATGCAGTTGACGAGGAAGACTCCCCCGGGGCGCAGGACGCCGGCGACGAGCGTGGCGAACTCGGCCGTCCGGACGTGGCCCGGGACGGTCCGCCCGGTGAACACGTCGCGGACCACGACGTCCTGGGAGCCGGGTGGGACGGTCTCCATCGCCCGGCGCGCGTCCGCGATGCGGATCCGCAGGCGAGGCGCCCGGGGCAGGTCGAACCAGAGCCGGACGAGAGCGGCGAGCGTCGCGTCGACGTCGACGGCGATCTGCCGGGAACCGGGTCGTCTCGCCTCGATCGCCCGGGCGAGCGAGCAGGCCGCCGCGCCCAGGTGGACGGCCCGCAGGGGAGTGTCGCCGGGGAGTGCGTGGTCGACGACGGCCAGCATCTGCTGCATGTACTCGAACTCGAGCCGGGTGGGATCCGCCAGGTCGATGTGCGAGCTCTCCGCCCCGTTGACGTAGACGGTCACGCCGGTCGGGTCGCCGGCTACCCGCACCAGCTCGACCGTGCCCGTGTCGATCGACACCGGCCCCGACGGTAGGTCTCGGAGCGTCACGGACGCACCCTAGCCAGGACATCCCTTGACATCTATCGAACAGCCGTTCGATACTGGGTCTCGGAGGTGAGGTCGGATGGATCGGGCGGGCAGAGGGGCGATGACCGGGTCGATCGGCGCTTCGAGCGCGTCGGCGCACGAGGTCCGGCGGCGGGCCGCCGACTGGCAGCCCGGCTTCGAGGCGTTGTGGTGCTCGCCCGCGGCCCAGGACCTCCTGGCCAGGGCCGGCCGCGAGCTGGCGGCCGCGGAGCGTACCGGTGACCCGTCCGAGCGGTTCGTCCGCGCCCACCTGTGTGCCCTCCGGACGGCCGCGGCCGTGCTCGCGGTCCGGGGCCGTCCGGCGACGCGAGGCCGGACGCCCACGGTCTGGGAGCTCCTCACCCGAGCGGCGCCCGACCTCCGCGCGTGGGCCGCCTACTTCGCGGCCGGTTCCGACCTCCGGGCCGCGATCGAGTCGGGCCGGCGGGCCACGGTGCCCCAGGAGCAGGCGGACCACGTCCTGAGCATGGCCCGGATGTTTCTCGGCGCCGTCCAGGACCCGAGCCTGGCGCGCGCCTCGTGAGCCGGGGTCCGCGCAGCGCGCAGGCGCGGCGGGACTGGGGCGGCGACGACTCGGGGTGCGGCATCCTGCATGTCGACATGGATGCGTTCTTCGCCGAGGTCGAGCTGCTCGAGCGGCCCGACCTGCGGGGCCGCCCCGTGATCGTCGGGGCCGACCGCCGCGGCGTCGTGCTCTCGGCGACCTACGAGGCGCGCGCGGTGGGCGTGCACGCTGCCATGCCGATGGCGCGTGCGCGAGCGCTGTGCCCGGGCGCGGTCGTCCTCCCGCCCCGTCATGCCGCATACCGCGCGGTGTCGCTGTCGGTGATGGCCCTGCTCGGCTCGGTGACGCCGGTCATCGAACAGGTGAGCATCGACGAGGCGTTCCTCGACGTCTCGGGCGCTCGTCGCAGGCTCGGCAGTCCCGTCCGGATCGGCCAGGACATCCGTGACCGCATCCGGGCGGAGCTCGGTGTGCCGGCGTCGGTCGGGGCCGCGAGCAGCAAGCTCGTCGCGAAGCTCGCCTCCGGTCACGCCAAGCCGGACGGGCTCCTGCTCGTGCCCCGCGCCGCCACGGTCGACTTCTTGCACTCCCTCCCCGTGGGGGCGCTCTGGGGGGTGGGGGAGCGGACGGAGGACCAGCTCGTGCGGCGTGGCATCCGGACGGTCGGTGAGCTCGCGGGCATCCCGGTCGAGGTCCTCGAGCGGATGGTGGGACGCGCCGCGGGCCGACGGCTCCACGACCTCGCGTGGGGTCGGGACCCGCGACCCGTCGAGCCGTCCCGGCAGGAGCGGAGCGTGGGCACCGAGACCACCTTCCCGGTCGACGTCACGCAGCCGGCCGCTCTCCTGCCGGTCCTCCTGGAGCAGTCGGACCGGGTGGCGGCACGGATGCGCGCCGGGGGCTTTCTCGGCCGCACGGTGACGCTCAAGGTTCGGGGGGCCGACTTCTCGACCTTCTCGCGCAGCCTGACCCTGGACGCCCCCACTGACACGGCGCACGACCTCTACAACGGGGTTCGTCGGCTCCTTGCCGCGGTCGAGATCCCGTCCGACGGCGTCCGGCTCATCGGGGTCCGGGCGGAAGGGCTGGTCGACGCGTCGGGGGCCGCGGTCCAGACCTCCTTCGATGAGCTCGGGGGGCCCGACCACCGCACCGCGGAGCTCGCGGTCGACCGCGTGCGGGCTCGCTACGGCGTCGGTTCGGTGCGCCCCGGATCGCTCGTTCGGCGCCCGGCTACCGCACCGGCTGCAAGCGACCTATCCTGAGACTACGTTCCACCCGGGAGCGAGTCCCACGTCTGACCAAGGAGGCTTGGATGCCTCTCTCCGAGTACGAGCAGCGCATGCTCGAACAGATGGAGCGCCAGCTTCGATCTGACGACCCGAAGCTCGCGGACGCTCTCGGCTCCCGCCGATCGAGCGGCTCGCGCGTTCTTCTCGGCGTCGTCGTGCTCATCGTCGGTATGGGCATGCTCGTCGGAGGTGTCGCCCTCCAGTTCTACTGGCTGGGCATCGTCGGCTTCCTCGCGATGTTCGGTGGCGTCTGGATCGCGGTGTCCAAGCCCCGACGTCGCGCCGACGGCACCGCCCCCCACGGGCCGCCCACCGCCGCCCGCTCGGCGCGGGGCGCCCGCCCCACGTTCATGCAGCGGCTCGAGGAGCGCTGGGACCGCCGCCGCGACGCGCGGTAGGTCGCCGGTTCCCCCCTCTCTTTCGACCCACCCGCCGCGCGCGGCCGTTCACCGTCTCGAGTTTCTCGCGGTGATCGGCCGCGCGTTCGTCTGACCGCTCCCCGGTGCGTGCGTCGGCCCACTCCTCCACCCGCCCGGCCGGGTGCTCCTCCACCCGCCCGGCGGCGCGCCCCGGCCCGGGGCGGCCTGATCCCCGTGGGCCCCGTGTCCCCACGGCCCCGTCTCTCCACGCCCCCCACATCGCTCCACACGCCCCACCCCCCACATCGCTCCACACCCCCACATCCCTCCACCACCTCGCCGAACACGGGTCTGGTCGTGCCCGGGGACGCCCTTCGGTGCCGGATCCCGCGCCTGACGGGCCGGTTGACGGCGCGGCGCGCCCTCCCGACCCGTCCGAGCGGCGTCGGCGCCCGCGTCCGGCCGGGTGGGGGCGGCATCGGTCTCCACTTCCCACCACGCCGCTGAACTGCGCAGACGTTCCGCAAGGGGTGCGATTCCCCGTGTTGCGGCATTGACGGTGGAGCGAAGTGGAGTAATGTGGGGGCACTTGGTGGGGCGGGGAGGAGGTGGGTCGTGTTTCTCGGGACCTACTCGCCTCGCCTCGACGAGAAGGGGCGGCTGATCCTCCCGGCGAAGTTCCGCGAGGAGCTCAGCGCCGGGCTCGTCCTGACGAAAGGCCAGGAACGTTGCCTCTACGCCTTCCCGATGCGCGAGTTCGAGCGCATCTACGAGGCGCTGCGCCAGGCCCCCGTGACCAGCAAGCAGGCGCGTGACTACCAGCGAGTCCTGCTCTCCGGCGCGGTCGACGAGGTACCCGACAAGCAGGGAAGGATCACCATCCCCCCGGTCCTGCGCACCTACGCCGGCCTCGATCGCGAACTCACCGTCACCGGCTCCGGAGCCCGCGTGGAGATCTGGGACGCCGCCGCGTGGGACGCCTACCTGACAGATGCCGAGCCGGCCTTCGCCGAGACGGCCGAGGAGGTGATCCCCGGCCTCTTCTGAGCCGGGTCCTCCCGGCCGCCACCCCGACGACCCCTTCCGCCCGCAGGACGAGGTCTCTCACCGCGACTCTGACGCACTTCCCCGGCGCCAGAGCAGGCGGAGGGAGTCCTGGTCAGGCGGGCGCAGGCCACCTGACCAGCCATGAGAGGAGATGCGTGTGCGCTCCGTCGACGCCGCAGAGCTGCACCGGCCGGTGCTGGCTGCGCGCTGCCTCGAGCTCCTCGAGCCGGCGCTCACCGCTCCGGGGTGCGTGATGGTCGACGCCACCCTCGGCATGGGCGGGCACTCCGAGCTGGTGCTCGCCGCGTGCCCGCACGCGCGGGTGATCGGGATCGACCGGGACCCGCAGGCCCTCGCGCTCGCCTCGGACAGGCTCGCGCCCTTCGGCCGGCGGTTCACCGGGGTGCACGCCGTCTACGACGAGATCCGCGACGTCCTCGACGACGCGCTGGGGTCCGGCGCCCGGGTGCAGGCCGTGCTCTTCGACCTCGGCGTGTCCTCGCTGCAGCTCGACGAGCCGTCCCGCGGCTTCGCCTACTCCCAGGACGCCCCGCTCGACATGCGGATGGACCCCTCACGCGGCCGAACGGCCGCGGACCTCCTCGCCGACGCCGATGAGGCGGAGATCCGGACCATCCTGTGGCAGTACGGCGAAGAGAAGTTCGCGGGGCGCATCGCCGCCGCGATCGTGCGCAGGCGGGAGCAGGCGCCCGTGACCCGCAGCTCCGAGCTCGTGGAGATCGTCCGCGCCAGTGTCCCGGCCGCGGCCCGCCGCACCGGCGGCAACCCGGCGAAGCGGACCTTCCAGGCACTGCGCATCGCGGTGAACTCCGAGATCGACGTCCTCGAGCGCGCGGTGCCCCGCGCCGTCGACGCCCTCGCCGTCGGCGGGCGCATCGTGGTGGAGGCCTACCACTCCCTCGAGGACCGCGTCGTCAAGCGGGCGCTCGCCGCCGGCGCGACGGCGAGCACGCCGCCCGGCATCCCGGTCGTGCGCGAGGAGGACGAGCCCTACCTCCGTCTCCTCGTCCGCGGGGCCGAGGAGGCCGACGAGGCGGAGCGGGCCGCCAACCCGAGATCCGCGTCGGTGCGGCTCCGCGCCGCCGAGCGGATCAAGGAGACCCCGCAGAGCCGTCGGGTGGTGACCTGGTGAGCACCATGCCGCTGCGCGCGCCCGCGCGCACCAGGGCGACCGACGTCCGCCGCGCCGCCACCTCGCAGCTGCCCCGGCTCCGGATCGTCCGCGCACCGTCCCGACCCCGCGCCAGGGTGCCGTTCATCGTCCTCTGCGTCTCGATCCTGGCCGGCGCCCTGCTGGGCGCACTGCTCCTCAACGTCACGATGGCGCAGACCTCCTACGCGATCCGGGACCGTCAGGTGGAGCTCGCGCAGCTGACCGAGCAGCAGCAGGACCTCACGCAGCAGCTCGAGGTGGCGGGCTCGCCCGAGTCGTTGGCCCGGCGGGCGCGGGCGCTCGGCATGGTCCCGGCCCCCGCACCGGCGTTCCTCCGTCTGTCGGACGGCGTCATCATCGGTGAGTCGGTCCCGGCGACGGCTGCGGAATGAGCGCGACCCGGGCCCGGCCCGACCGCCGGCACAGCGTGATCCTCGGCGTCGTCCTCGCCGTGCTCTGCGTGTACGGGGTCCGGCTCGCGTACGTGCAGGGCATCGAGGGCCCCACGCTCGCCCGCGACGCCCTGGCCCAGAGGCTCCACACGACCGTCATCGACGCGACCCGGGGCGAGATCGTCGACTCCTCCGGGGTCGTGCTGGCCACCTCCGTCGTCTCCTTCGACATCATCGTCGACCAGCGGCAGATCCCCGACTACGTCGACGCGCCCGAGGGCGAAGAGCCCTCCTACGGCGCCGTCGCGGCCGCGAGGCGGCTCGCGCCCATCCTCGGGGCCGACGTCAACGAGCTCGGCGCGACGCTCGTCGGGGACAACGGATACCTGCGGCTGGTCCGCCGGGCCACACCCGAGATCTGGCAGCAGGTCCGTGAGCTGCAGATCAACGGCATCACGGCGGAGCGGAAGAGCCAGCGCGTCTACCCGAACGCCACGACCGCCGGCAACATCCTCGGCTTCGTCAACACCGACGGCGTGGGGCTCGCCGGCCTCGAGCTCACGCTGCAGAGCCACCTCAAGGGCACGCCCGGTGAGCAGACCGTCGAGATCGGCAACGGGTCCGGGCAGGTCATCCCCACGGGTGAGCAGTCGACGACCGACGCGGTCCCCGGGCAGACGGTCCACCTCACGATCGTCCGCGACCTGCAGTGGACGGCACAGCAGGTGATCGACGACGCCGTCGACCGGTACGGCGCGGCGTGGGGCGCGGTCCTGGTCGAGGAGGTCGGCACGGGTCGCATCCTCGCGCTCGCGGACTCCGACGCCGTCGACCCGAACGATCCGACGTCGAGCCCCGACGACGCCCGGGGCAGCCGCGCGGTGCAGAACGTCTACGAGCCCGGCTCCACGGGGAAGATCGCCACCGTGGCCTCCGCGATCGAGGAAGGCCTCGTCACGCCGACGACGGTCTTCGAGATCCCGTACCGGTACACGACCGAGAACGGCCAGGTCATCACCGACCACACGCCGCACGAGACCGAGCTGATGACGACCGCCGGACTGCTCGCGGAGTCCTCGAACACGGGGACCGTGCAGATCGGCCAGCTGATGTCGGACCAGACCCGGTACGACTACTTCCGTCGCTTCGGGCTGGGCTCCACGACCAACCTCGGCCTGCCCGGAGAGACGGCCGGCATCGTGCACCCGCCCGAGGAGTGGGACGGACGCATGCGCTACACCACCATGTTCGGCCAGGGACTGGCGGTCAACCTCGTGCAGAACACGGGCGTGCTCGCCACCCTGGCCAACGCAGGCGTCCACGTCGCACCGCGCCTCGTGGACGGCTTCACCGACGCCGACGGCACCTTCCACCCGGTCGAGGCGCCGCAGCTCACCCAGGTGGTCAGCGGCGAGACGTCGTCGCAGATGATCCGCATGCTGGAGAGCGTCGTCGACGACGGCACCGGCAAGCGTGCGGCGATCAGCGGGTACCGCGTCGCAGGGAAGACCGGCACGGCCCAGACCGCCGACGGCGCCGGCGGCCTGTCGGCGACGACCGCCTCGTTCGTCGGTGTCGTCCCCGCGGAGGCCCCGCGCATCGCGGTCGGAGTGGTCATCTACAAGCCCACGAGCGGCTTCTTCGGCGGCACCATCGCGGCGCCCGTGTTCCACGACGTCGCCTCGTTCGCGCTCGAGACGCTCGGTGTGGCCCCGAGCGCGACGGCTCCCGAGCTCTACCCGCTCGCCCCGGCCGACGCGCCGACGGCCGAGTGATCTCCATCGCCCGAACGGACCGCACGAGGGTGCGACGAGGTAGGTTCTGACGACGTGACGACTCCGCTCGCACTGCTGCGACCGGCCCGGACCGAGGCGGTCCGGATCGGCGCCCTGGCCGAGGACCTCGGCCTGACCGTGGCGCCCCTCGGAGCAGCCCTCGACGTGGCCGCGGCGTCGGCGGTCGCCGTCACCGGCGTGACCATGGCCAGCGACGACGTCGCGCCCGGGGAGCTGTTCGCCGCCGTTCCCGGGGCCCGCGTTCACGGTGCGCGGCACGCGCCGGCCGCGATCGCGGCGGGAGCCGTCGCCGTCCTGACCGACGTCGACGGCGCGGCGATCCTGCGCGAGGAGCTCGCCCTCACCCCGGGGTTCGCCGAGGTGCCGGTCCTCCTCGCGGACGACCCGCGCGCCGTCGTCGGGCCGCTCGCGGCGATCGTGTACGGCCGGCCGGCCGAGAAGCTGGTGGTCGCCGGCGTCACGGGGACCAACGGCAAGACCACCACCAGCTACCTCGTCGACGCAGCCCTGCGCACCCGGCACGCCGCCACGGCGGTGCTCGGGACCGTGGAGCTGCGCATCGGTGACCTCACGGTGGAGAGCCCGCGGACGACGGTGGAGGCGCCGGTGCTGCACCGGCTCCTCGCGCTGGCCGTGGAGCGCGGCGTCGGCGCCGTGTCGCTCGAGGTGTCCTCCCACGCCCTGGCCCTGCACCGGGTCGAGGGCCTCACCGTGGACGTGGCCGGCTTCACCAACCTCACCCGGGACCACCTCGACTTCCACGGCGACATGGCCGGCTACTACCGCGACAAGGCCCTCCTCTTCACGCCGGAGCGTGCGCGACGCGGCGTCGTCTGCGTCGACGACGAGTGGACGGTGCGCCTCGCGGCCGAGGCGGCCATCCCGGTCGACCGCGTGCGTACCCGGGACGGTGACGCCGAGGCCGACTGGGTGGTCTCCGACGTCCGGGTCGGCCTCGACGGCGTGGCGAGCACGTTCACCCTCACCGGGCCCGACGGCGCCGCGCACCAGGCGTCGTGCCCCATCCCGGGGAGGGTCAACGTCTCCAACGCCGCCCTCGCGATCGTGATGTCGGTCCGTGCGGGCGTCCCGCTGGCGGCCGCGATCGACGCCGTCGCCGGGATGACGGGGGTTCCGGGGCGCATGGAGCGCGTCGGCGAACGAGGCGAGGGCCGACCTCTCGCGATCGTCGACTATGCGCACACCCCGGACGCCCTGGAGCTGGCGCTGGACGCGGTGCGCCCGATCACCCCGGGCCGGATCATCCTCGTCTTCGGCTCGGACGGCGACCGTGACCAGGGCAAACGCCCGATCATGGGGGCCATCGCGGCCCGCCTGGCCGACGTCGTCGTCGTGACCGACGAGAACCCCCGGTCGGAGGACCCCGCGACCATCCGGGCCGCCATCCTCGACGGCGTCCGCGAGGTGCGCGGCGAGGGTCTCGCGGGCGTCCAGGAGGCGGAGAGCCGCGTCGACGCCCTGCGGCGCGCCGTCGAGATCGCGGAGGAGGCCGACACGATCATCGTGACGGGCAAGGGCCACGAACCGACCCAGGAGATCGCAGGCGTGTTCTACCGGTACAACGACCGTCCCGCCCTGCGCGACGCCCTTGCCGAGCGCTGGGGTCGGCCGTGATCCCGCTCACCGCGGCGGAGGTCGCCGAGGCGGCGGGCGGCACCGTCGGCGTCGGCACGTCGCCAGGGGCCCTCGTCACCGCCGACGCCGTCGTCGACTCGCGCCTGGCGGTGCCGGGCTCGCTCTTCGTCGCGGTCGCGGGTGAGACCTCGGACGGGCACGACTTCGCCGGCGCGGCGTTCGGCGGGGGCGCCACGCTCGCCCTCGTGTCCCGGCCCGTCGACGGGCCGCACGTCCTCGTCGAGGACACGGTCGTCGCCCTCGGCGAGCTCGCACGTGCCGTCTTGGCCCGCCTGCGCGCGGGGGGCGAGCTCCTGGTCGTCGGGATCACCGGGTCGGTCGGGAAGACGTCCACGAAGGACCTGCTGGGCCAGGTCCTGTCCGCGCATGCGCCCACCGTGTTCCCGGTGGAGTCCTTCAACAACGAGATCGGTCTGCCCCTCACCGTGCTGCGGTCCGAGGCGACCACCCGGTACCTCGTCCTCGAGATGGGGGCCAGCGGCATCGGGCACATCGACTACCTCACCCGCATCGCTCCGCTCGACGTCGCGGTCGTCCTGATGGTGGGTCACGCCCACCTCGGGGAGTTCGGCGGCATCGAGGCGGTCGCGCAGGCCAAGGCGGAGATCGTCGCGGGGCTCGTCCCGAGCGGGACCGCCGTCCTCAACGCCGACGACGCCCGCGTGGCCGCGATGGCCGAGGTCGCGCCCTCGGACGTCGTGTTCTTCGGGGCGGGGTCGGGTGCGGACGTGCGCGCGGTCGACGTCGCCCTGGACCCCGGCGGTCGGGCGCGGTTCGAGCTGCACCACGACGGCGAGCGCCATCCGGTCGCCCTCCTCGTGGTCGGCGAGCACCACGTCTCGAACGCCCTCGCGGTCGCGGCTGCGGCGATCGCGCTGGGGATCCCGGCAGCGGACGTCTCGTCCGCGCTGGGGAGCGCCCGAGCGATCAGTCCGCACCGCATGCAGGTCGTCGAGCGGGCGGACGGCGTGACGATCATCGATGACGCCTACAACGCCAATCCCGACTCCACGCGCGCGGCGCTCGTCGCGCTCGCCGCCATGGCGGGTGCGGACCGCCGCAGCATCGCGGTCCTGGGGGAGATGCTCGAGCTGGGGGAGGAGAGCGCGGCGGCGCACGCGGAGATCGGCCGTCTGGCCGTGCACCTCGACATCGACCGCCTCGTCGTCGTCGGTGAGGGCGCGACCCCCATCCGCCACGGGGCGCGGGACGAGGGCCTGCGCGAGGCCGAGGTGCTCCAGGTCGGCACCGTCGAGGAAGCGGCGGAGCTCCTGGCGGCCGACCTCCAGGAGGGCGACGTCGTCCTCGTGAAGTCGTCCCACGGGTCCGGCCTCTGGAAGCTGGGCGACGTCCTCGGCGCCGGCGCAGTGGTCGGGGATCCGGCGGAGGGTGCGTCGGGCGAGGAGCCGTCCGCATGACCGCGGTGGTCGTCGCGGGCTCGATCGCGATGCTCGTCTCGCTCCTCTGCACCCCCCTGTTCATCCGCTTCCTCGTCCGCCGCCAGTACGGGCAGTTCATCCGCCAGGACGGGCCGACGGCGCACTTCACGAAGCGCGGCACGCCCACCATGGGCGGCGTCGTGATCATCGGTGCCACGCTCGCCGGCTACGCGGCAGCGACCGTCGTCGCCGGGCGCCTGCCCCGGGCCTCCGGGCTCCTCCTGCTGTTCCTCATGGTGGGCCTCGGCCTCGTCGGGTTCCTCGACGACTTCACCAAGATCAGCCGCCAGCGGTCCCTCGGCCTGAGCGCGCGGTGGAAGATCGTGGGCCAGGGCGTCGTCGGCATCGCGTTCTCCGTGCTCGTCCTCCAGTTCCCGAACGAGCAGCTGCGCACGCCGGCCTCCATGCAGGTGTCCTTCATCCGGGACACCGGGATCGACCTCGCGTTCGCCGGCACCACGATCGGCCTCTTCCTCTTCGTCATCTGGGCCAACTTCCTCATCACCGCCTGGTCGAACGCGGTGAACCTGACCGACGGGCTCGACGGCCTCGCCACCGGGGCGAGCACGGCGGTGTTCGGGGCCTACGTCCTCGTGGCGATCTGGCAGTCCAACCAGAACTGCCAGAACATCGTGACGGCCGGCCCGAGCTGCTACGAGGTCCGGGACCCGCGTGACCTGGCGATGGTCACGGCGGCGATCGCCGGCGCGACGTTCGGGTTCCTCTGGTGGAACGCCTCGCCCGCGAAGATCTTCATGGGCGACACGGGCTCGCTGGCTCTCGGCGGGGCGCTCGCGGGGATGTCGATCCTCACCCGCACCGAGATCCTCGCGGTGATCATCGGCGGGCTGTTCGTGGTGATCGTCATCTCGGACGTCATCCAGATCGGCTACTTCAAGATGACCGGTAAGCGGGTGTTCAAGATGGCGCCGTTGCACCACCACTTCGAGCTCATCGGCTGGGGCGAGGTCACGATCGTGATCCGGTTCTGGATCATCGCCGGCCTCTGCGCCGCCCTCGGACTGGGCATCTTCTACGCCGAATGGGTCGTCGGGTGAGCGCCCGTGACCGCGAGGCCCTCGAGGGCGCCCGAGTCGTCGTCGCCGGTCTCGGTACGTCGGGCGTCGCGGCCGCGCGCGTGCTGCACGCCGTCGGCGCGCACGTGCTCGCGCTCGACGCCGACCCCGAGGTGGTCGAGGACGCGGACCTGCCGGCGGGTGTCGAGCGCAGGGCCGAGCCCGACGGCGAGGCCCTCGCCTCGGCCGCGCTCGAGCAGCCGGGGGGCCTGCCCGACATCGTCGTGGCCAGCCCGGGGCTGCGACCGGACCTGCCGCTGCTGCACCGGGCACAGGCCCTCGGCGTGGCGTGCTGGAGCGAGGTCGAGCTCGCCTGGCGGGTCCAGGCCGTCCCGCCGTCCCGGCTGCCCTGGCTCACCCTCACCGGGACGAACGGCAAGACGACGACGGTCGGGATGCTGAGCTCCATCCTCACCGCGGCCGGCCTGCGCGCGCCGGCCGTGGGCAACGTGGGCACGGCGATCAGCACGGTCGCCCTCGCGGGAGACGCCGACGTCCTCGCCGTGGAGCTCTCCAGCTTCCAGCTGCACCTCACGCACACCGTCGCGCCCCGTGCCGCCGCCTGCCTCAACATCGCCCCCGACCACATCGACTGGCACGGTTCCTACGAGGCGTACTGGGCCGCCAAGGCGAAGGTGTTCCACCGGGCCGAGCGGGCGTGCGTCTACGCGATCGCCGACGACGCGACCCGGGAGATGGTCGAGCAGGCCGACGTCTGCGAGGGCGCGCGCGCCATCGGGTTCACGCTCGGCTCACCCGGGGTCGCCGAGCTCGGCGTCGTCGACGACGTCCTGTGCGACCGCGCCTTCCTGCCGCAGCGGCAGACGCACGCGCTGCCGCTCGCGACGATGGCCGACCTTCTCCACCTCACGGGCTCGGGTGAGGTCGCCGACCTCCCGGCGCACGTGGTGGCCGACGCGCTGGCGGCCGCGGCGCTCGCGCGGGCGCAGGGCGTGGACCCCGGCGCCGTGGCGCAGGGGCTGAGGGACTACGAGGCGGGCGCGCACCGCATCGAACTCGTCACCCGGCACGACGGCGTCGCTTACGTCGACGACTCCAAGGCGACCAACGCCCACGCGGCCGCCGCGTCGCTCGCTTCGGTCCCGGCCGGGCGCGCCGTCTGGATCGCGGGCGGGCTGGCGAAGGGTGCGCGCTTCGAGGAACTTGTCCGGGCCCGCGCGGACCGGCTCCGCGCCGTCGTCCTCATCGGGGTGGACCGGTCCCCGATGCGCGAGGCACTGGCGCGACACGCGGCCGAGGTCCCGGTGGTCGAGGTGACGCCTGGCGACACTGAGGACGTGATGACGAGCGCCGTCCGCGCTGCCGCGCGCCTCGCCCGGCCGGGCGACACGGTCCTTCTGGCCCCTGCGTGCGCCTCGATGGACCAGTTCCGTTCGTACGCCGAGCGCGGCGCAGCCTTCGCGCGCGCCGCGCGTGCCCTGGAGGACTGATCGTGGCGACGATCGAAGCCCCCACTCGTCGGCCGGCCACCCTCCCGCGCCCCGCCGGAGCCGCGGCCCGTCCCGAGGCGAGCCGCCCGGACGCGAGCGGCGGCCGTGTGACAGGGCGCGAGAAGCGCGCGGGCTTCGCGCGGTCCACCGGAGCCCGCGCCTCGGGCCGCACCACCACCTGGGACTCGCCCGTCACGAGCTACTACCTGGTCGGCGGGGTCACGCTGCTCCTGCTCCTGCTCGGCCTCGTCATGGTGCTCTCGTCCTCGACGATCTCCTCGATCCGCCAGCACGGCAGCCCCTACGCGGTCTTCCTCGACCAGGCCAAGTTCGCGCTCATCGGCCTGCCGCTGCTCGTCGTCACCTCCCGGCTCCCGGTGTCGGCGTTCCGCCGCCTCGCGTGGCCGGTGCTCATCGGGGCCCTGACGCTGCAGCTGCTGATCTTCACGCCCCTCGCGCTGTCGGAGGGCGGCAACACGAACTGGATCCTGATCCCCGGGATCAACCAGGCGCTCCAGCCCTCCGAGTTCGTGAAGCTCGCGCTGGTGATCTGGCTCGCGGCGGTCCTGGCGGCGAAGAGGTCGCTCCTCGGTGAGGTGCGGCACGTCCTCGTGCCCGGCGTCCTCGTCGCCGCGGTGTCGATCGGCCTCGTGCTCAAGGGCCACGACCTCGGCACCGCGCTGGTGCTGATCGTCCTCGTCGCCGGGGCGCTCTTCGCCGCCGGCGTGCCCATGTGGATGTTCACGATCGCGGGCGGGTTCGCGGTGGCGGCGGTCGCCGCCCTCACGCTCTCGAGCGAGAACCGGCGCGACCGCATCGCGGCATTCCTCGGCATCGGCGAGGTCGACCCCCAGGGGCTCGGCTTCCAGACCAAGCACGGCCTCTGGGGCCTGGGCACGGGTGGGCTGAGCGGCGTCGGGCTGGGCGCCTCGCGGGAGAAGTGGCTGTACCTGCCCGAGGCGCACAACGACTTCATCTTCGCGATCATCGGTGAGGAGCTCGGCCTGCTCGGCACGATCCTCGTGCTCGCCCTGTTCGGTGCGCTCGCGGTGGGCCTGACCCGGATCGTCAGACGTCACCCTGACCCGTTCGTGGGCATCGCCACGGGTGCCGTCGCGGCGTGGATCCTGGTGCAGGCCATCGTGAACATCGGCGTCGTGATCGGGCTGCTGCCGGTGATCGGCCTTCCGCTCCCGCTCCTGTCCGCCGGTGGTTCGGCGCTCATCACCACCCTGCTCGCGCTGGGGATGGTCCTGGCGTTCGCCCGCAGCGAGCCAGGGGCCGCCGACGCGCTCGCGGCGCGCCGCGGTGCGATGCGTCGCTCGCTCGCGGTCGTGGCCCGGCGAGGTCACCATGGCTGAGCCGCTGCGCGTGCTGCTGGCCGGCGGTGGGACCGCCGGCCACGTGAACCCGTTGCTGGCCCTCGCCGCCGAGCTGCGGCGGCGAGACCCCGCGACGCAGATCACCGTCCTCGGCACGGAGACGGGGCTGGAGTCGCGCCTCGTGCCCGAGGCCGGCTACCCGCTCGCGATCGTCCCGCGGGTTCCCTTGCCGCGAAAGCCCACGCCGGAGGCGCTGCGGCTGCCGGGCAAGCTGTTCTCGGCCGTCCACGCCGCCGAGCGGGCCATCGAGGAGTCGCGCGCGGAGGTCGTCGTCGGGTTCGGCGGCTACGTCTCCACCCCCGCGTACCTCGCCGCCAGGCGCCACGACATCCCGATCGTCGTGCACGAGCAGAACGCCCGACCCGGACTCGCGAACCGCGTGGGGGCGCGGCGGGCGGCCGCCGTCGCGGTCACCTTCCCCGGCACGCGGCTGAGGGGGCCGGCCGGGACCTCCGTCACCGGGCTTCCCCTGCGCCCGCCCATCGCAGCCCTGGTCCGGGACCGCGCGCAGGACCTCACGGGTGCTCGCCTGCGCGGCGCGCAGGCCCTCGGCCTCGACCCGGACCGGCTGACCGTCCTCGTCACGGGCGGCTCGCTGGGTGCGCTCAAGCTCAACACGACGATGGCGCGGTGTGCTGCGCCCCTGGTCGCCGCCGGCGCGCAGGTGCTCCACCTCACGGGCGCCGGCAAGGCCGACGCCGTGCGGGAGGCGCTCGCGACGGAGGCGGCCGACGTCTCGGCGCACTACCACGTGGCCGAGTACCTCGAGCGCATCGACCAGGCCTACGCGGCGTGCGACCTCGTCGTCGCGCGCTCCGGTGCCGGCACGGTGAGCGAGCTGGCGGCCCTGGGGATCCCCGCCGTGTACGTGCCGCTGCCCATCGGCAACGGGGAGCAGCGCCTCAACGCCGCGGACGTCGTCGACGGCGGTGGCGGCATCCTGGTCGCCGACGACGACTTCACCCCCGACTGGGTGCTGACGCACCTCGTCCCGCTCGTCACAGACCCCGAGCGGCTCGTGGCCATGGGCCGCTCAGCGGCCGACCACGGGGTGCGGGACGGTGCCGCCCGCCTGGCCGACCTGGTCCTGGTGGCCGCCGGCCGAGCCGCCCCCGGCGCGGAGGACGACGGCGCGGCGGACGACGGCGCGGAGGCGGGCTCGTGAGCGTGGGGGGCACGGGATCGGTCGGGGCGCCCGGGGCGTCGCCCGACGGTCGGCTCCACTTCATCGGCATCGGTGGCGCGGGCATGTCCGTCATCGCCGAGCTCTTCCTTGCGCAGGGTCAGGAGGTGAGCGGGTCCGACGCGCGCGGCAGCGCCACCCTGGACCGCCTCGCGCGACTGGGCGCCGTCGTCCACGTGGGCCACGCCGCCGAGCAGGTCGCCGGTGCGGGGACGGTGGTGGTGTCGACGGCGGTCCGGCCCGACAACCCCGAGCTGGTGGCCGCGCGTGCGGCCGGCGTCCCCGTCATCCACCGGTCCGAGGCCCTGGCCAGGGTCGCGGCGGGCAAGGACTTCGTCGCGGTGGCCGGCGCCCACGGCAAGACGACCACGAGCTCGATGCTGGCGCTCGCGCTGGCCGAGGTGGGCGCGGACCCGAGCTACGCGATCGGCGGCGAGGTCCTGGCGCTGGGCACCGGCGCCCACGCGGGTCGGGGTACCGCCTTCGTCGCCGAGGCGGACGAGTCCGACCGCTCGTTCCTCGCCTACAGCCCGCGCGTGGCCGTCGTGACGAACATCGAGGCCGACCACCTCGACCACTACGCGAGCGTCGAGGCGGTCGAAGGCGCGTTCGAGGAGTTCGCCGCGCGGATCGTGCCGGGTGGACTCCTCGTCGCCTGCGCGGACGACCCCGGGTCGGCGCGCCTGGCCCGGCTCGTCGCCACGAGCGGGACCCGGGTCCGCACCTACGGAGTGGTCCGGTCGGCGGCCGGACCGCTGCCCGACGGCGCGGGGTCCGACCACGTCGAGGTGTCCGTCGAGGAGCTGCGCCCGGCGGGCTCGGCGGCCCACCTGACGTGGACCCGAGAGGGCTTCGCACCGCTCCGCGTGGCGCTGGACCTCGCCGTGCCCGGCGTGCACAACGTCCTCAACGCCGCGGCGGCCTGGTGCGCCGGCGTCGACCTCGGGGTCGACGGCGACAGGCTCGCGGCCGCGCTGGGAGCCTTCACGGGGACCCGCCGCCGGTTCGAGGACCGCGGGACCGCGGCCGGCGTCCGCGTGGTCGACGACTACGCGCACCACCCCACCGAGGTCGCGGCGCTCGTCGCCGCGGCGCGGCTGGCGGCGGGGGAGGGGCGGGTGCTCGCGTTGTTCCAGCCGCACCTGTACTCGCGGACCCTCGCCTTCGCCGCGGAGTTCGCGGCGGCGCTCGCCGGCGCCGACGCCGTGGTCGTGACGGCGATCTACGGGGCGCGGGAGGACCCGAGGCCCGGCGTCACGAGCGCCCTCATCACGGACGCGATGGCCGCGCTGGGCGCGGGGGACCGGGCGCGTCACGTCCCCGACAGGTTGGAGGCAGCCCGGGCGATCGCAGCACTGGCGGGGCCGGGCGACCTCGTCCTGACCGTCGGCGCGGGTGACGTCACGGAGCTGGCCGAGCCCATCCTGGCCGCCCTGCGAGACCGGGCATGAGGCCACCGAGCCCCCCGCGCCTCAGCCTGGGCACCTCACCCGAGAGCGCCACCGTCCCGCGGGACCGCGCGGGCGTGCGTGCCGACGCGGCGCCTCGCGGTCGCGCGACGCTTGCGGTCCGCGAGGCCGGCGAGGCGACCGAACGCGACGGCGACGCGACCGGGGCGGCGCTCGAGCCGGTGGGGCCCGGCGGGGGCTGCCGCGGCTCTGTGGCCGCCGGCTCCGTGACCACGGGCTCCGTGACGAGTGCCTTCAGCGAGCGGCTCGCCGAGCGGTTCGCGGCGCGCCGACGCCTGACGCGGGTGCGGGTCGCCGTGCTCGCCGCGGGCGCGGTGGTGGTCGCCGGCGTCGCCTACCTGGTCCTCGCGTCGCCGGTCCTGGCCCTGCACCCCGACGCCGTCCGCATCGAGGGGACCGGGACGGTGGTCGACCCGACCGCCGTCGCCGCCCTTGCCGCTGCGCAGGACGGGACACCGCTCGCCCGGCTGGACGTCACCGCCCTGGAGGCGAGGATCGGCAGGCTGAACGGCGTGAAGTCCGTGGACGTCGCCCGGGCGTGGCCGAACGGGCTCGACGTCGCGATCGTCTCCCGGGAGCCGGTCGCCGTGGTCGCCCGGGACGAGGGCTTCGCGTTCCTCGACCCGGAGGGGGTGCAGGTCGCCGTCGCCGACCGTGCGCCGGATGCGCTCCCCGTGGTCGACATCCCGCTCGGCGGGCGCAGCGCGGACGCGCTGTCCGCCGTCCTGACCGTGCTCGGTGCCCTCCCGCCGGAGCTGCTGGGCCAGGTGTCCGGCGCCGGCGCGTCTTCCGCGGACACGGTGCACTTCCGCCTGGCCGACGGCGCCCGCGTGGAGTGGGGGAGCGCGGACTCCCCGGCGCTCAAGATCCGCGTGCTCGAGGTTCTTCGGCAGCGCCCGGCATCCGTGTACGACGTGTCGGCTCCGACGATGCCGGTCACGCGCTGAGGATCTCCCCGGTCGCTCGATCGGGTCCGGTCCGCGCCGCTCGCGGTGGTCCGTCGGGGGAGTCCCCGTCCCTGCGCGTCCGCCCCCGCCCGGCCACGTCGGGCCCGCCCGTCGCCCCGCCTGCGGTGCCATCCCCGTGGAGCGGGGCCGCTCGGGACGCGACACGCCGACGGACGTGACGTTCTGCCGTGTCGTGGGGGCGTCGTGCCAGGTGGGGGGCCGTGCGTCGGCGTGGCGCGAGGTGTTTTCCCCGACACGCGCCGGATGTCGTTGCCCTTGCCGGTGTGCCGACCTACGGTCCTGCCCGCAAGGAAATGACATAAGTCTCACCCTCAGGTAGAGGTTGAGAGTTGTCCACAGGACGAGAGGGACCGACGTGGCGGCACCGCAGAACTACCTGGCGGTCATCAAGGTTGTCGGCATCGGTGGCGGCGGTGTCAACGCCGTCAACCGGATGATCGACGTGGGGCTCAAGGGCGTGGAGTTCATCGCGGTGAACACCGACGCGCAGGCCCTGCTCATGAGCGATGCGGACGTCAAGCTCGACGTCGGTCGCGAGCTCACCCGTGGTCTGGGGGCAGGCGCCGACCCGGAGGTCGGGCGCAAGGCCGCCGAGGACCACTCCGAGGAGATCGAAGAGGTCCTGCGCGGCGCGGACATGGTCTTCGTGACGGCCGGCGAGGGTGGCGGCACGGGCACGGGTGGCGCGCCCGTCGTGGCGCGGATCGCCAAGTCGATGGGCGCCCTCACCATCGGTGTGGTCACCCGGCCGTTCACGTTCGAGGGACGGCGTCGTCAGAACCAGGCGGAGAGCGGCATCGACTCGCTGCGCGCCGAGGTCGACACCCTCATCGTCATCCCGAACGACCGGCTGCTGTCGATCAGCGACCGGAACGTCTCCGTCCTCGACGCGTTCCGCTCCGCCGATCAGGTGCTCCTGTCCGGTGTCCAGGGCATCACCGACCTGATCACCACGCCGGGGCTGATCAACCTCGACTTCGCGGACGTCAAGTCCGTGATGCAGGGTGCCGGCAGCGCCCTCATGGGCATCGGCTCCTCGCGGGGCGAGGACCGCGCCGTCCAGGCGGCGGAGCTGGCGATCTCCTCGCCGCTTCTCGAGGCGAGCATCGACGGCGCCCACGGCGTGCTGCTCAGCATCCAGGGGGGCAGCGACCTGGGTCTCTTCGAGATCCACGAGGCCGCTCGCCTCGTCCAGGAGGCTGCCCACCCCGAGGCCAACATCATCTTCGGTGCGGTCATCGACGACGCCCTCGGCGACGAGGTGCGCGTGACGGTGATCGCCGCCGGGTTCGACAACCAGCCTCCGGTCACCAGGCCGGCAGGCCGCGGTGTCGGTCAGGTCGCCCCGGCGCGCTCCGCGGCCCCCGCCGCTCCCGTGTCGCAGCCGGAGCCCTACGGCAACCACCGGGGCGAGCGCGTGTCGCAGGCGCCGGTCGGTGCCCCGGTCCCCGTGCGTGAGGCCGTTCCGGCCTACGTCAACCACGTCGCCGAGGAGTCGGCCCCCGCCGCCCAGCCCGCCCCGCTGCAGGTGCCGCGCATCTTCGACGAGGCTCCGCCGCGCCCGCGGCGCGTCGAGGACGACCTCGACATCCCGGACTTCCTGAAGTAGGCCGAACAGATCCGGATGATCGTGCTCGACGCCGACCTCGGCCCGGGGGTGACCGCACTGGTCACCACCCGGGCCGGTGGTCTGAGCAGGGGGTCGTACGCCTCGCTCGACCTCGGTCTCCACGTGGGGGACGACCCCACGCACGTCGCGGTGAACCGCGACCGGGTCGCCCGGCGGCTCGGCGCGCCCGTGACCTACCTCAACCAGGTCCATGGCGCGCACGTCGTGGTGGTGGACGCCGCGCCGGCGGCACCCGGGACGGTGTCCGACGCCGTGGACGGCGACGCTCTCGTCTCCACCCTGCCCGGGGTGGGCCTCGCGGTCATGGTGGCGGACTGCCTGCCCATTCTCCTGGCGGACGCGGGGGCCGGCGTCGTCGGCGCGGCGCACGCCGGCCGTCGCGGCCTCGCGCTCGGCGTCGTCCCCGCCACGGTCGAGGCCATGAGGGCGCTCGGCGCGCGACCCGAGGCCATCCACGCCTACGTCGGGCCCGCGATCTGCGGTTCCTGCTACGAGGTGGGCGAGGTCGTCCAGGCCGAGGTGGTCGCCGTCGTGCCCGAGTCGATCAGCACGACGTCCCGGGGCACCGCAGGGCTCGACCTGGCCGCCGGGGCCGTCGCGCAGCTGGCGCAGGCAGGGGTGCGGTCCGTCGAGCTCGCAGGCGTGTGCACCCTCGAGGACGAGCGCTTCTTCTCGTACCGACGTGACGGTGTCACGGGCCGGTTCGCCGGCGTGGTCGTCCTTCGCGGGCGCGACACGCCGCACCCGCCTGACTGATCGAGCGTCGCTGCTGGTCTAGCGTCCCTGACGAAGGCTCACCCCACGCACCAGGAGCACAGATGGCCGGAGCGCTGCGCAAGACGATGCTGTACCTCGGGCTCGCCGAGGGCGAGAACCCCGAGGGGCAGATGGACTACGTCGACGAGATCGTCGAGCAGCCCGAGTACGAGGAGGTGGCACCAGTGGCCGTGCCCGAACGGAACGCCCAGGTGACCCCCATCTCGCGGGGCGTGGCGGGCGACCTGCGCCGGATCACCACGGTCCACCCGCGCAGCTACAACGACGCGAAGGTCATCGGGGAGGCGTTCCGCTCCGGGACCCCCGTCATCATGAACCTCAGCGAGATGAACGACGCCGACGCCAAGCGCCTGGTCGACTTCTCCGCAGGGATCGTGTTCGGTTTGAGGGGTGCGATCGAGCGCGTGACGAGCAAGGTCTTCCTGCTCTCGCCCGCCACGGTCGAGATCGCGACGCCCGAGCGCGCGGTCCCGCCGGCGTCGTCGGCCTTCTACAACCAGAGCTGAGAACGCGTGCAGTGGTTCTTCGGGGCCGTCTACCTGGCGCTCCTGGTCTACGTCGTCGTCCTGCTGCTCCGGCTGGTCTTCGACTGGATCCAGTTGTTCGCCCGCGACTGGCGGCCGCGAGGGCTGGTGCTCGTGGTCGCGGAATCCGTGTACACGGTCACGGATCCGCCCTTGCGTCTGCTGCGCCGCGTGATCCCGCCGATCCGGTTCGGCGGCGTCCAGCTGGACCTGGGATTCATGGTCTTGATGTTTGTCCTATGGTTCGCGATGGGGCTCGCCCGATCCCTTGCGAGCCTGTGAGAATTGCCCGTGCCGCGCCGCTGCTCGAGCGGGGTGGCGCGGCTCAAGCGGGCAACCCGTCCGCTACGGTGACACCATGATCGGTGACACCTCCGTCCACGATCGGCCCGTACACACACCGAGGTGACGACAATGGCGCTGCTCACGGCAGACGACGTCCTCAACAAGAAGTTCCAGCCGACGAAGTTCCGCGAGGGCTACGACCAGGACGAGGTCGACGACTTCCTTGACGAGGTCGTCAACACGCTGCGCGTGGTCCAGGCCGAGAACGAGGAGCTCAAGGCCAAGCTCGCGGCCTCGGAGGCCCGTGTCGCGCAGCTCTCCGGCGGCGAGGTCGTCCCGACCCCGGCCCCGGCACCCGCGCCGGCCCCCGAGCCTCAGCCGGCCCCCGAGCCCGAGGTCGCGCCCGAGCCGCAGAGCGAGCCCCAGTCGGCCGCCAGCATGCTCGCGCTCGCCCAGAAGGTGCACGACGAGTACGTGAGCAACGGCCAGGCCGAGGGCGACCGGATCGTCGGCGAGGCCCGCGCCAACGCGGAGCGCATGGTTCGCGAGGCGGAGGACCAGAAGAACCGGACGCTCGGCCAGCTCGAGCAGGAGCGGGCGCTCCTCGAGCGGAAGATCGACGAGCTCCGCGGCTTCGAGCGCGACTACCGCACGCGCCTCAAGAGCTACCTCGAGGGTCTCCTCAACGACGTCGAGGGCCGTGGCAGCAACGCCACCCTCCCGCCGGTTCGCTGATCGATCACACAGCGTCACACCTCTCCGACGGCGGACCCCACCGGGTCCGCCGTCGTGGTGTGAGCAGCACCAGGAGCCTGCCGACATGACGACCCCGCCGCCCGAGCCCGACACCGCCGAGGGCCGCTTCGCGGTCGCCGGCGCCGGCCGGCGGACGCACGTGGTCGCCCTCGCGGCGGTCGCCGTCGGGGTCCTGGTGGCGGACCTCGTCACGAAGCAGCTCGCCCTGGCGCGCCTGACGCCGGGGGAGTCGATCCCCCTTCCCGGCGGCTTCCTCTCGCTGAGCCTCGTCTTCAACCCCGGTGCGGCGTTCTCGTTCGCCACCGGCATGACGTGGGTGTTCACGCTCATCGCGGTGGGCGTCGTCGTCGTGGTCGTCCGGGTGGCCCGGCACCTCGGTTCCCGCACGTGGGCGGTGGCTCTGGGCCTCCTTCTCGGTGGTGCGATCGGCAACCTGCTCGACCGGCTCTTCCGGCCGCCGGGTTTCGCCCGCGGGCACGTGATCGACTTCATCGACTACGGCGGCTTCTTCGTCGGAAACGTCGCCGACATCGCCATCGTGACGGCCGCCGTCCTCATCGGCTGGCTTGCCTTCCGGGGTATCGGCGTGGACGGCTCGCGGGAGGACCGCGGCCACCGCGCCGAGGCCCCCGCTGCCGATGGCTCCGCCTCCGAGGAGGCCGCCGCCGAGGATGCCGGCAATGCCTGAGTCGAGGGCCCTGCCGGTCCCGGAGGGGCTCGCCGGGGAGCGGGTCGACGCCGCCCTCGGGCGCCTGCTGGGCCTGTCGCGCACCCGTGCCGCCGAGCTCGCCGAGTCCGGGGCCGTGCGGGTGGACGGCCGTCCGGTCGGCAAGTCCGACAGGCTGGTGGCCGACTCCTGGTTGGAGGTCGAGCTCCCGGACGTGACGGCCGCGCCGTCGCCCGCGCCGGTGGCGGCGCCGGGCCTCCGCGTGGTCTACGACGACGTGGATCTTGTCGTCGTGGACAAGCCCGTGGGCGTGGCGGCGCACCCGAGTCCGGGGTGGTCCGGCCCCACCGTCATCGGGGGCCTGGCCGCCGCGGGGTACCGCGTCGCGACGTCGGGCGCGGCCGAGCGCCAGGGTGTGGTGCACCGCCTCGACGTCGGGACCTCCGGCCTCATGGTCGTCGCCAAGAGCGAGCGGGCCTACTCCCGGCTGAAGCAGGCCTTCCGGGACCGGACGCCCGAGAAGATCTACCACGCGCTGGTGCAGGGCCACCCGGATCCCTCCGCCGGCACGGTCGACGCCCCCATCGGGCGCCACCCGACCGCTGACTACAAGTGGGCGGTGGTCGCCGACGGGCGCCCGTCCGTCACGCACTACGCGACGCTCGAGGCGATGCGGGGGGCGTCGCTCCTCGAGATCCACCTCGAGACGGGGCGCACGCACCAGATCCGTGTCCACATGGCGGCCCTGCGCCACCCGTGCGTGGGAGACGTCACCTACGGGGCGGACCCGACGCTGGCAGCACGCCTCGGGCTGACCCGGCAGTGGCTGCACGCCGTCCGCCTCGGCTTCCCGCACCCGGGTCACGGGGAGTGGGTCGAGTTCAGCAGCGACTACCCGGACGACCTCCAGCACGCGCTCGACGTGCTGCGCGCGTCATGACGGCCGACGGCGCCCGGCCCACCGAGGTGACGGTCCGCCGCGTCGTCACGCGGGAGGACCTCGAGGCGGCGTGGGCCGTCAGGTTCGAGGTCTTCGTCCACGAGCAGCGGGTGCCCGTCGAGGAAGAGGTCGACGCGGCCGACACGAGCCCGACGACGCTGCACGTGCTCGCCGAGGTGGACGGCGCCGTCGTCGGCACGGGACGTCTGCTGACGGACCCGGCGCACCCCGGAGTGGTGCACATCGGGCGCGTCGCGGTCCGCCGAACGATCCGCGGCCTGGGTGTCGGGGCGGCGATCATGCGGGCGCTCGAGGCGATCGCGGTCGCCGACTTCGCGGAGGCCCTCCCCGGAGGAGGGCGCCGCGTGCGCATCGAGCTGAGCGCGCAGGAGCAGGCGGTGGGCTTCTACCAGGACGTGGGCTACGTCGTCGGGCAGGAGCGCTACCTGGACGCCGGGATCTGGCACCGGGACGCCGTCAAGGCGGTCACGGGGCCCTGACGGGAGCTGTCGTCCCCCCGATCTAGACTCTCCCGCATGGCCGCGGACGGAGTGAAGAGCTTCGTTCACCTCCACGCTCACACCGAGTACTCCATGCTCGACGGCGCTGCGCGGCTCGACGACCTGTTCGACGAGGTGACGCGGCTGGAACAACCGGCCCTGGGTATCTCCGACCACGGCTACCTCTTCGGCGCGTTCGACTTCTGGTCCAAGGCCCGCGCCCACGGCGTCAAGCCCGTCATCGGTATCGAGGCGTACGTGACGCCGGGAACCAGCCGCTTCGACCGCACCCGGGTGCACTGGGGTGAGGCCGGCCAGCGCGCGGACGACCTCTCGGGCGGTGGGGCCTACACCCACCTGACGATGTGGGCGCGGACCACGGCGGGGATGCACAACCTCTTCCGGATGGCCTCGCGCGCCTCGCTCGAGGGGCAGTGGGGCAAGTGGCCGCGGATGGACCGCGAGCTGCTGAACACCTACGGCGGCGGGCTCATCGGGACCACCGGATGCCCCTCCGGCGAGGTGCAGACCCGGCTGCGCCTCGGCCAGTACGAGGAGGCGGTGCGGGCCGCCGGAGAGCTCCGGGACATCTTCGGCAAGGACTACTTCTACGTCGAGCTGATGGACCACGGCATCGAGATCGAGCGGCGGGTGACACGGGACCTCGTGCGGATCGCGAAGGCGATCGACGCCCCGTTCCTGGCCACCAACGACTCGCACTACACGCGCGAGGGCGACTCCCACGCGCACGAGGTGCTGCTGGCCGTGCAGTCGGGCTCGACGCTGGCGGACCCGGACCGTTTCCACTTCGACGGCAACTCGTACTACCTGCGCTCCTCCGAGGACATGCGGCGCACCTTCGCCGAGTTCCCGGGCGCCTGCGACAACACCCTCGTGGTCGCGGGGCAGTGCGACGTGGAGTTCACCACGGACGTGAACTACATGCCGCGCTTCCCGGTGCCGCCGGGCGAGGACGAGAACTCCTGGTTCGTCAAGGAGGTCGACGCCGGGCTGCAGCGGCGCTACGCGGGCGCGGTGCCGGACGCCGTGCGCGAGCAGGCCGTGTACGAGACCGGGGTCATCACGTCCCTCGGCTTCGCCGGGTACTTCCTCGTCGTCGCGGACTTCATCAACTGGGCGAAGAGCCAGGGCATCCGGGTGGGGCCGGGCCGCGGCTCGGCCGCGGGCTCCATGGCCTCCTACGCGATGGGCATCACCGAGCTCGACCCCCTCGAGCACGGGCTGATCTTCGAGCGGTTCCTCAACCCCGAGCGCGTGTCGTGGCCCGACGTCGACGTCGACTTCGACGAGCGCCGGCGCGGCGAGGTCATCCGTTACGTCACGGAGAAGTACGGCGACGACCGGGTGGCCCAGATCGTGACCTACGGGACGATCAAGGCGAAGCAGGCGCTCAAGGACGCCTCGCGGGTGCTGGGTTTCCCCTTCGCCATGGGGGAGAAGCTCACCAAGGCGATGCCGCCCGCCGTCATGGGCAAGGACATCTCGCTCACGGGGATGTACGACGAGAAGAACGACCGCTATGCCGAGGCCGAGGAGTTCCGGCAGGTGGTCGCGGACGACCCGGACGCGCAGCGGGTCCTCGAGACGGCCCGGGGGCTGGAGAACCTCAAGCGGCAGTGGGGCGTGCACGCGGCCGGAGTCATCATGTCGAGCGAGCCGCTGATCGACATCATCCCGATCATGAAGCGCCCCCAGGACGGCGCGATCATCACCCAGTTCGACCAGCCCACGTGCGAGTCGCTCGGGCTCATCAAGATGGACTTCCTCGGCCTGCGCAACCTCACGATCCTCGACGACGCCCTCGTCAACATCGTGGCCAACGGCAAGCCGGCGATCGCCGTCGAGACCCTCCCGCTGGACGACGCGCCCACCTACGAGCTCCTCGGGCGCGGCGACACCCTGGGGGTGTTCCAGCTCGACGGCGGGCCCATGCGGGCGCTCCTGCGCCAGATGCGTCCGGACACCTTCGAGGACATCTCCGCCGTCATCGCGCTCTACCGCCCCGGCCCGATGGGGATGAACTCCCACACCAACTACGCGCTGCGCAAGAACGGGCTGCAGAAGGTGGAGCCGATCCACCCCGAGCTGGCCGAGCCGCTCGAGGAGATCGTGGGCCTCACCCACGGCCTGATCGTCTACCAGGAGCAGGTCCAGCGCGCGGCGCAGAAGCTGGCGGGGTACTCCCTGGGCCAGGCGGACCTGCTCCGCCGGGCGATGGGCAAGAAGAAGAAGGAGATCCTCGACAAGGAGTTCGTGCCGTTCGAGGCCGGCATGCGCGAGCGCGGCTACTCCGACGCCGCGATCAAGGCCGTGTGGGACACCCTGGTCCCGTTCGCCGGGTACGCCTTCAACAAGGCGCACTCGGCGGCCTACGGCGTCGTCTCCTACTGGACGGCCTACCTCAAGGCGAACTACCCCACCGAGTACATGGCCGCCCTGCTCACCTCGGTGCGGGACGACAAGGACAAGTCCGCGCTCTACCTGGCCGAGTGCCGGCGCATGGGCATCACCGTGCTGCCGCCGGACGTCAACGCCTCCGCAGGGACGTTCACGGCCGTGGGGGAGGACATCCGCTTCGGGCTCACGGCCATCCGGAACGTCGGCGCCAACGTCGTGGACGCGATCATCGCGGCGCGCACGCAGAAGGGTGCGTTCACCTCCTTCACCGACTTCCTCGACAAGGTCCCGGCGGTCGTCTGCAACAAGCGGACCATCGAGTCGTTGGTCAAGGCGGGGGCGTTCGACACCCTGGGCCGGAGCCGGCGTGCGCTGGTCCTGGTCCACGAGCAGGCGGTGGACTCGGTCGTCGACCTCAAGCGCAACGAGGCGCTCGGTCAGTTCGACCTGTTCGCCTCCCTGGGGGCCGATCTCATGGCCGACGCCGCGCCCTCCTTCGCCCTCGAGATCCCGGACCTCCCCGAGTGGGACAAGAGCGAGCTGCTGGCGTTCGAGCGACAGATGCTCGGGCTGTACGTCTCCGACCACCCTCTCCAGGGCCTCGAGCAGGTCCTCGGCCGGGCGGCGGACTGCTCGATCGCGGCGCTGCTCGGCGACGACGCCCGGCCGGACGGCTCGACCGTGGCGATCGCGGGGTTGGTGACCTCGCTCCAGCGGAAGATGTCGAAGCAGGGCAACGCGTGGGCGATCGCGACCATCGAGGACCTCGACGGCTCGATGGACGTGCTCTTCTTCGGCGAGACCTACCTCGCGTACTCGACGATGCTCGCCCAGGACGTCGTCGTCGTCGTCCGTGGGCGGATCCGCAAGCGTGACGACGGCATCCAGCTCCAGGTCACGGAGATGTCGCTGCCCGACCTGAGCTCGACCCAGGACGCACCCGTCACCCTCACCCTCGCCACGAACCGGTGCACCGCACCGGTGGTGGAGGGGCTGAAGAGCATCCTCACGAACCACCCGGGGATGACCGAGGTGCGCCTGCGCCTCACGAGCCCCGATCGCGTCAAGGTGCTCCGCCTGGAGGACGGCTTCCGGGTGACGCCCTCCCCGGCGCTGTTCGGCGACCTCAAGGCCCTCCTCGGCTCGGGCTGCCTCCTGTCCTGAGCGGCTCGACGGGTGGGGCGGGCCCAGGCGGGGCCCGGCCGAGGCCGCGCGCCGGCGCCTAGAATTGACCCGTGCTCTCTCGCCTGGACCTTCGTGGCCGTTCCCTGTCCGCCCGCGCCCTCACCGGCGCGATGCCGCGCGCCGAGCTCGACGTCGAGGCGGCCGTGCACCAGGTCGTGCCGCTGATCGACGACGTCCGGGCGCGCGGCGCCGCGGCCCTGCGCGACCTGGGCGAGCGCTTCGACGGAGTCCGGCCTGCCGCGATCCGGGTTCCCGCCGGCGCCCTGGCCGAGGCCCTCGCGGTGCTCGACCCCGCCGTGCGCCTCGCGCTCACCGAGTCCGCCGACCGTGCACGTCGGGGACACCGGGCCCAGCTCCCGGTCGAGGTGAGCACCCAGATCGTGCCCGGCGGCACGGTCCGCCAGCGGTGGGTGCCCGTGCAGCGCGTCGGCCTGTACGTGCCCGGCGGTCTGGCGGCGTATGCCTCGAGCGTGGTCATGAACGTCGTCGCGGCCCAGGTCGCCGGAGTGGACTCGCTCGCCGTGGCGAGCCCTCCGCAGAAGAGCCGGGGCGGGCTTCCCGATCCCACCATCCTCGCCGCCTGCGCGCTGCTCGGCGTCGACGAGGTCTACGCCGTCGGCGGGGCCCAGGCGATCGCGATGTTCGCCTACGGGGCCGCCGGGTCCGAGCCCGTCGACGGCGACGTCCTGTGCGAGCCGGTCGACGTCATCACGGGACCGGGCAACGTGTGGGTGGCCGCCGCGAAGCGCCAGGTGCGTGGCGTGGTCGGCATCGACGCCGAAGCGGGCCCCACCGAGATCGCGATCCTCGCCGACGGGACGGCGGACCCCGTGCACGTGGCGACCGATCTCATCAGCCAGGCCGAGCACGACCCCCTCGCCGCGTCCGTGCTCGTCACGGATTCGATCGCGCTCGCCGACGCCGTCGACGCCGAGCTCGCGGTCCGTGTCCCCCTCACCAAGCACGCCGAGCGCGTCGCCACCGCGCTCACCGGCCCGCAGTCCGGGATCGTTCTCGTGGCCGACCTCGATCAGGGTGTCGCCGTGGTGGACGCCTATGCCGCTGAGCACCTGGAGATCCAGACCGCGGACGCGCCCGCCGTCGCGGCACGCATCCGTAACGCCGGGGCGATCTTCGTCGGGCCGTACTCGCCCGTGTCCCTCGGCGACTACATCGCCGGGTCCAACCACGTGCTGCCCACCGGAGGCTGCTCGCACTTCGCCAGCGGCCTGAACGTCATGAGCTTCGTCAAGTCGGTCCAGGTGATCGAGTACACGGCCGACGCCCTGGCCGACGTGGTCGCGCCCCTCGTCGCACTGGCCGAGGCCGAGGACCTGCCCGCGCACGGCGAGGCCGCCCAGGCGCGCTTCGCCTGATCTCCGTCGGCGCCCGGCTCACCGTTGCGCCAGCACGAACGGCACCACCCGCGACGCCCCGGCCTGCCGCAGCATCCTGGCGGCCACCGTGAGCGTCCAGCCGGAGTCGGCGTAGTCGTCCACGAGGAGCACCGCGCGTCCGGGCAGGCCGGCGCGCGCGGACTCGCCGAGGTCCAGCCGGAGGCGGCGCAGCACCCCGGCCAGGCGCTGGGCGGAGTTCACGTCGTGGCGCCCCGGGGGCATCGTCGGATCCGGCGTCACCGACCCGACCACGCGGACACCGAGGCGCCGCGCGGCGCCGCCCGCCAGGTGCTCCACGAGCACGGGCCGGGTGGCCGAGCCGATCAGCACCACGCCGTCCACCGTCGGCGCCCAGTCGTCCAGCACCTCGAGCACCGGTCGGCGCAGCGGCTCCGGCAGCGGACCGTCCGGCACCCCCGGTGCGAGGAGCTCGCGGAGGGTCGCGCCCCACCCGAGGGCGTCGAGGCGCGCCACGGCGCGCCCGGCCGCGATCCTCTCGGCCTCGGCGATCCGCCCGGTCAGGTCGACGCCCAGCCGCGTCATCCCGGTGGGCCACTGCACCCGCGGCGAGACCTCCACGCCGGGGCGGTCCAGCGCCGTGCGCGCGGCGGCCACGCTGGCGCCCTGCGGCGCCCTGGCCAGGTCCAGTCCGCCGCACGTGTCGCAGCGCCCGCACCGCCAGCCCGGTTCGAGCAGCGGGTCGTCGAGGTCCGCGCGCAGGAAGGCCATGCGGCACCCGCTCGTCGCCTCGTACGCCAGCATGGCGCGCTGCTCGGCGCGGCGGGCTTCCTCGACGCGCGCGTACCGGTCGGCGTCGTAGACCCACGGGGCACCGGTGGCCTCCCACCCCCCGCGCACGCGGCGCACGGCGCCGTCGACGTCGAGAACCTTGAGCATCATCTCCAGGCGCGCCCGGCGGAGGTCCACCACCGTCTCGAGCGCCGCCGTCGACGTGGTCCCGCCGTCGGCGAGCGCCGCCAGCACGGCGCGCACGTCGCGCTCGCCCGGGAAGGCGAGGCTGCCGAAGTAGTCCCAGATCGCGCGGTCCTCCTCGCCCGGGAGCAGGACGACGACGGCGCGCTCCACCGCGCGCCCGGCGCGACCGACCTGCTGGTAGTAGGCGATGGGCGACGGCGGCGCCCCGAGGTGCACGACAAAGCCGAGGTCGGGCTTGTCGAAGCCCATCCCGAGGGCCGAGGTCGCGACAAGGGCGGTGAGCCGGTTCGCCTTGAGGTCGGCCTCCAGCACCTCGCGTTCCGCGGGCTCGGTGCGGCCCGTATAGGCGCGCGCGTCGTGGCCGGCCGTCCGGAGCTGTTCGGCGACCTCCTCCGCCGCCGCGACCGTGAGGCAGTAGACGATCCCCGAGCCGCCCCCCGCGAGGCCCGCCAGGTTCTCGGTGAGCCAGGCGAGCCGGCCGGCCTGGTCCGGGAGCCGCACGACGCCGAGGTGGAGCGACGGCCGGTCCAGCCCGCCGCGCAGGACGAGCACCTCCTCGCCGTCCCGCGCGAGCTGCTCGGCGACGTCGGTGGTCACCCTGGCGTTCGCCGTCGCCGTGGTCGCCAGCACGCCGATCCCCGGCGGCAGACCCGCCAGCAGGTCCCGGATCCGCCGGTAGTCCGGCCGGAAGTCGTGACCCCAGTCGGAGATGCAGTGCGCCTCGTCCACCACGACCAGCCCGGCGTCCCGGGCGAGCCGGGGCAGGACCTCGTCCCTGAAACCCGGGTTGTTCAGCCGCTCCGGCGAGCACAGCAGCACGTCGACCTCGCCCGCCGCGATCGCGGCGTGGACCTCGGCCCACTCCGTGACGTTGGCCGAGTTGATGGTCACCGCTGTGATCCCGGCTCGCGCTGCCGCCGCGATCTGGTCGCGCATCAGCGCCAGGAGGGGCGAGACGATGACGGTCGGGCCCGCGCCCCGCGCACGCAGCAGCGATGTCGCGACGAAGTAGACCGCCGACTTGCCCCAGCCCGTCCGTTGGACCACGAGCGCCCGACGTCGCCCCACCACCAGCGCCTCGACCGCCGTCCACTGGTCCTCGCGCAGGGCCGCGTCCTCGCGTCCGACCAGAGCCCGCAGCGCGGCCTCGGCCTCCGCCCGGAGGTCCTGTGCGCCGTCGGGCCCGCCTCCCCTCGGCGTGGAGTCGGGACCGGGCGCAGGAACCGTGGGGGCGAACATGTGTTCGAGACTACTCCGTTGCCGCGGCGAGGGCGACCCCTGGTTCCGAGCCTGTGGACAGAGCCGCGCGCTCGGCCCGCCACGTACGCGCACCGTCGGCGTCGGTCACTACCATCGGCGCGTGAGAGAAGAGCCCGCGTCGTCCGCGTTGCCGCTGCGTCCCGACCTGCGCGGCGTGCACCCCTACGGCGCGCCCCAGCTCGACGTGCCCGTCCTGCTCAACGTCAACGAGAACCCGTACGCGCCTGGCCCGGACGTCGTCGCGGACATCGCGGCCGCCGTCGCGCAGGCCGCCGGCGGCCTCAACCGCTACCCGGATCGCGACTTCCCGGCCCTGCGCGAGGAGCTTGCGGCGTATCTCGCCGCGGAGTCGGGCGCCGTCGGCCTCACGAGCGCCAACCTGTGGGCCGCGAACGGCTCCAACGAGGTCATGCTGCACGTCCTCCAGGCGTTCGGCGGGCCGGGGCGCACGGCCCTGTCGTTCGCGCCCACCTACTCGATGTACCCCGAGTATGCGCGGGACACCTTCACCGGCTGGGTCACGGGTCGCCGCGAGGCGGACTTCACCCTCGACCCCGCCCACGCCCGCGCCACGATCGCGCGGCACCGCCCGTCCGTCGTCTTTCTCGCCAGCCCCAACAACCCGACGGGCACGGCCCTGCCGCTGAGCACGGTGGAAGCCGTGCTCGACGGCGCCCGCGGAGTCGGCCCCGACGGCACGGACGCCGTGGTGGTGGTGGACGAGGCCTATGCGGAGTTCCGCCGCGAGGGCACCCGGAGCGCCCTGGACCTGCTCGCGGACCACCCGCACCTCGCGGTCTCCCGCACCATGTCGAAGGCGTTCGCGCTCGCCGGCGCCCGGGTGGGCTACCTGGCGGCGGCGCCCGCGCTGGTCGACGCCCTGCGCGTCGTCCGCCTGCCGTACCACCTGTCCGCGGTCACCCAGGCGGTCGCTCGCGCCGCCCTGCGGCACGCGCCGTCCCTCCTCGCCCAGGTCGACGCGCTGCGCGCGGAACGCGACGCCACGGTCGCCTGGCTGCGAGACCATGGCGTGCAGGTGCCGGACTCGGACGCCAACTTCGCGCTGTTCGGCGTGTTCGACGATCGGACGAGCGTCTGGCAGGGTCTGCTGGACCGGGGCGTGCTGATCCGAGCGACGGGGCCCGACGGGTGGCTGCGCGTGTCGATCGGCACACGCAGCGAGATGGCCGCCTTCCGGGCGGCCCTGGAGGAGGTGCTGGGCTGGTGAGCGGACGCACGGCGCGCATCACGCGCACGACGTCGGAGTCGTCCGTGGAGGTCGAGCTGGACCTCGACGGCACGGGCGTGACCCGGATCTCGACGTCGGTCCCCTTCTACGACCACATGCTGACCGCGCTGGGCAAGCACTCCCTCATCGACCTCACGGTCACGGCCACGGGGGACACCCACATCGACGTCCACCACACCGTGGAGGACGTGGCCATCTGCATCGGCGAGGCGCTGCGCCAGGCCCTGGGGGACAAGCGCGGCATCGCACGTTTCGGTGACGCCTTCGTGCCGCTCGACGAGGCACTGGCCCACGCCGTCGTCGACATCTCCGGACGCCCCTATCTCGTGCACTCCGGCGAGCCCGAAGGCCAGGAGTACCACCTCATCGGTGGGCACTTCACGGGGTCGCTGACGCGCCACGTGCTGGAGTCCATCGCGCACCACGCGGGCATCTGCCTGCACGTGCGCGTGCTCGCCGGCCGGGACCCGCACCACATCGTGGAGGCACAGTTCAAGGCGCTGGCCCGCGCCCTGCGCGCGGCCGTCGAGCCGGACCCCCGCGTGACGGGCATCCCCTCCACGAAGGGCGCCCTGTAGCGGTGATCACCCTGGCCCTCGTGCTCACGCCCGTCGCGTCCGCGCCGGCCCTCGCCGGCCTGCTCGGGCTCGCCGGGATCGACGTCGACGTCGTGCCCACCTCCCGGGGCGCCGTCGTCGTCCGGGCGGTCGGCACACCCGACCCCGAGGTCCCCGACGACCTCTCCGCCCTCACCGCCGACGACGGTGCCCCGCACCCTCCGGACGACGTCCCCGCGAGCGACCCCTGGGACATCTCCGCGCTGTTCGACGACGGCGTCCCCGCGGAGGCGCGCGAGCTGGCCTCCGCGATCTCCCGGCTCACCCGGCTGGGCGTGGTGCTCGTGACGGCCAGGCTCGCGCAGGACTCCGGGATCGAGACGGGGCTCTCCGGCACGATCCAGGCGCAGCGGTTCGAGGGCGGTGAGCCGGGCGACGAGGTCCCGGGCGGCCTGGTGATCGCCGGCGCGGACGACGTGGTCGAGGACCTCCTCCTCGGGAGGACGTCGGTCGCGCAGGTCAAGGGCCATGTGAACTCGCGCGAGGCGACCGGCGGCCGCACCGCCCGCTGGTTCGGCAAGGGCCTGCGCAAGCCTCGGCCTTGACCCGCGGCCCGCGCTAGCGGCCCGTCCACGCGGGGGAGAGCGTCACCACGTCGCCGATCACCGTGACCGCGGGCGGGCGGACCCCCACCGCCTCGGCGCGCTCCGCGATCGTCGCGAGCGTCCCCACCGTGACTCGCTGCCCCGGGCCGAACCCGTCCTCGACCACCGCCACCGGTGTCGAGGCGGGGCGCCCCGCGGCCACGAGCGCCGCGCACGTGGCCGCCAGCCGGCTCACGCCCATGAGCAGCACCACCGTGTGGGCCGGGTCGGGCGGCACCGCTCCGATCTCCTCGTGCGCCGTCAGCACCGTGAACCCGCGGGAGAGCCCACGGTGCGTCACCGGGATCCCGGCCGCCGCGGGCACCGCGATCGCGCTGGTCACCCCGGGGACCACCTCGACCGGCACGCCGGCCCGCTCGCACGCCTCGAGCTCCTCGCCCCCGCGCCCGAACACGTAGGGGTCCCCGCCCTTGAGCCGCACCACGCGCCGCCCCGCGAGCGCGTGCTCCACGAGCAGGGCGTTGATCGCGTCCTGCGGCACGGGGTGGTGCTCGGGCGTCTTGCCGACGTCGAGCACCAGCACGCCCTCGTCCAGGTCCGCGAGCAGGCCGCGGGGCGCGAGCCGGTCGACGACGACGACGTCCGCCTCCGCGAGGAGCCGTCGCCCCCGCGTCGTGATCAGCCCCGGATCGCCCGGCCCACCGCCGACCAGGGCGACGGCGCCGCGCCCCGCAACCGCGCCCTCGTCGCCCGCCCCATCCCTCCGCTGCCGCCGCAGGGGGAGGTCACCGGCCTCCAGCGCGGCCGCCACCCCGTCGCGCAGGCGCCCCGCCCGCCGCGGGTCCCGCCCCGCCGTGACGGCCACGAGCACGTCGTCCACCCGCGCGACGGCCGGCACCCACGCGGATGCGGCCTCGGGGTCGCCGCCCTTGACGCACCAGGTCTGCCGGGCGTCGGCGTCCGCGAGGACGGCGTCGTCCACCGCCCTGTTCCCGGTCGCGGTGACGACGAGCCACGCGCCGTCGAGGTCCCCGGGCGCGTACCCGCGCACGAGCCACGTCAGCCGCCCGTCCGCGGACGCCTCCTGCACGTCCGGCCCGGCAGCGGGCGCCACGACGACGACGTCCGCCCCCGCCGCGACGAGGGCCAGCGCGCGCCGGGTCGCCACGTGGCCACCGCCGACGACGACGACGCGCCGTCCGGCGACCCGGAGCGTCAGCGGGAACGTGGGAGCCGGGGTCATGGAGCCATCGTCCCGGTCAGCGGGCGGCGTCGGGCCGAAGGCCGCGCAGGCGCAGGAGCCGGCGCTCGATCGGGGCGAAGAAGGCCAGCTCGACAGCGACACCCACGGCGAGGATGAGCAGGATCGCCGCGATGACGGTGCTCATCGCCTGCAGCTCGCGGCCCTGCTGGAGCAGGGAGCCGAGGCCGAAGCCGATCGTCCCGCCGACGGCGATGATCTCGGCGGCCATGAGCGAGCGCCACGAGAACGCCCAGCCCTGCCGCAGACCCGCGAGGTACGCAGGCAGCGCAGCCGGCAGGATCACCCAGCGCACCAGCTGGACCGGCCCGGCGCCGAGCACCCGCCCGACGCCCCGGAAGAGCGGCGGGACGTGGTCGACGCCGGCGACGAGCCCGTTGATGACCGACGGCACGGCGCCCATGAGGATGACGAAGTACACGGTGGCCTCTGACAGCCCGAACCAGATGATCGCCGCCGGCACCCAGGCGACCGAGGGGAGGACCTGGAGGCCGGTGATGATCGGGCCGAACGCGGTGCGCACCCAGGGCACGCTGGCGACGAGGAAGCCGAGCGGCGTCCCGATCAGGACGGCCACGACGAAGCCGACGATGCCGCGCTCGAGGCTCGTGAGGATGGCCACCTGGGCGTCGCCGCGCTGCCAGAGCGCGGCGAACGCCGCGGCGACGTCGGCCGGTCCCGGCACGACGTAGGCGGGCTTGAGGTCCAGCCAGACGAAGACCTGCCACGCGAGCAGGAAGACGGCGACGGCGATGAGCGGTCCCAGCACCGCGCGGCCCCGGCGCCTGCCGCGGGTGGGGGCGGGGCGCTGGGTCTGCAGCGCGTCGAGGCCGGCCTCGAGCTCGCGTGTGTCCACGGGCTCGGCCGAGCGCGCCGTGGTCGTGCCGACGGCGCCGGCCGCCTGGGGGTACGGAGCCTCAGTGGGCATGGCGGCGGATCTCCTCGCGGAGGTGGTCGGTGATCTCGACGGACAGCCGGGAGACGTCGGGGGCCTCGATGCGCCGCTCGCCGGCCACCGTGACCTGCCACTCGCGCACGATCCGGCCCGGGCGGGAAGACATCAGCAGCACGCGCTGGCCGAGGCGGACGGCCTCGCGGACGTTGTGGGTGACGAACACGACGGTCCGCCCGGTCTCGCGCCAGATCCGCTCGAGCTCGTCGTGGAGGAGGTCGCGGGTGATCGCATCGAGCGCGGCGAAGGGCTCGTCCATGAGCAGGACGTCGCGCTCCTGGGCCAGCGACCGCGCCAGGGCCACGCGCTGCCGCATGCCCCCCGACAGCTCGTGGACGCGCTTGTCGCCGGCCCCGGACAGGCGCACGACGTCGAGCAGCTCGCCCGCCCGCTCCCGCCGCCGCCCTCGCGGCACCCCCCGCAACCGCAGGGCGAGCTCGACGTTCCCCCGCGCCGTCAGCCACGGGAACAGCGCGGACTCCTGGAACATCAGCGCCGCACCGGGCGGTGCGACGTCGACGGACCCGGTTGTCGGTTCCTGAAGGCCCGCGATCAGGTTGAGCAGGGTGGACTTCCCGCACCCGGACGCCCCCAGGAGGCAGACGAACTCACCGTGCCTGATCGTCAGATCGATCCCCTCCAGCACGGCGGGGCCGTCGGCGCCGAACCGCTTGCCGACCCCCGTCAGCCGGACGGCGGTCGCGGCCGTCGCGCCGGGGCCGGCAGCGGCCTCCGCGGCTCGCGCCTCGGCCTCGGCCTCGGCCCCGGCGCCGGTGAGGTCCGCTGTGGGGCCGGTGGGCGCCGTCGTCGTCATCCTCGGTCCTCCTCCTGAGTCGGTCACGACTGCCCGTGCCCCCGTCACTCGAGCCCGAGCCCGGCGGCGCTCACGGGGGCCTGGCCCCGCTCGGCGAGGACGGCGTTGAGCAGGCGCAGGTCGTAGATGCCCTCGAGGGAGGCGTCGGGGGCCGTGCCCACGCGGATGCCGTGCTCCAGGAGGTCGTCGAGGGCCACCGCGAGGGGGTCCGGCGTGAACGTCACGCCGCCCAGCGCCCGGTCGAGGACGGCGTCGCCCAACGCCCGGCCCGTGAGCTCCTCGACCTGCGTGTCGACGAGGGCCGCCGCCTCCTCGGGGTGGGCGGTCATCCAGTCGACCGACTCCACCGTGCCGCGCACGAGTGCCTCGACCGTCTCGGGGTGAGCGGCCAGGAAGCGCGTGGAGACGATCAGCTGGGTGGTCGGGAACGCCCCGCCGGGCCAGAGGTCGCGTTCGTCGACCAGCACCTCGGCGCCGGCCTCGACCACCAGCCGCGAGGCCCACGGCTCCGGTACCCACGCGCCGTCGATCGTGCCGTCGCGGAAGAGCTGGAGGGTGAGGGCGTTCTCGGTGGGCGTGATCCTCACCTCGCCGTCGCCGCGCAGCGTGGCCTCCAGGCCCTCGTCCGCGAGCCAGGAGCGCAGGGCCACGTCTTGCGTCCCGCCCAGTTGCGGCGTCGCGAGCGTCGTCCCCACCAGGTCGGCGGGCTCGTCGATCCCCGGCCGGACCACGAGTTGCGCCCCGCCCGAGGTGGATCCGGCCACGATGCGCAACGCCTCGCCGTCGGAGGCGACGAAGCCGTTGATCGCCGGGTTCGGCCCGACGAACGCGGCGTCGATCGCCCCGGCGTTGAGCGCCTCGATCGCGGCGGGGCCCGCGGAGAAGACCTGGGTGGACAGGTCGGTCGCACCGAGTGCCTCCTCGAAGGTCCCGCGCGCCACGCCCACCAGGGCCGGAGCGTGGGTCACCGTCGCGAAGTAGCCGAGCCGGACCTCCTCGGCGGGCCCGGCGTCCGTGACGCCCGCCGCCCCGCTCACCGCGGGCGCGCAGCCGGTCAGCCCGGCCGCGAGCGCGGCCACGACGACGGCGAGCGAGCGTCGCCAGGTGAACGCGGGCATCGGGCGTCTCAGATCGCGTACTGCAGCGGCCGCTGCTCGGGGTGGCGGGCCTCGGCGAGCGCGTCGCCGACCATCCCGGCCGCGAGCGTGCGCCCGTCGTGCGGGTCGATGAGCAGGAACGAGCCCGTGCGCCGCGACGTCGCGTACTGCTCGGCGACCACCGGGGAGGCGAGGCGGATCTCGACCCGTCCGATGTCGTTGAGGCCCAGCGACTCCGCCGGCGCCAGCTCCGCCGAGTCCAGGTCGAGGCGCCCGACGACGTCGCGCACGATGGCCTGGACCGTCCGGGTCGTGTGCTTGAGCAGGAGCCGGGCCCCGGGGCGGAGCTCGCCCTCGGCGAGCCAGCAGACGGTGCCCTCGATCTCCTGGGTGGGCAGGGGGCGTCCTCGAGGCCCGCGACCAGGTCGCCGCGGGCGACGTCGACGTCGTCCGCCAGGCGCAGGGTGACGGACTGCGGCGCGAAGGCCTCGTCCAGCTCGCCGTCGGCGGTGTCGATGCCGGCGATCGTCGTCGTGCGCCCCGAGGGCAGGACCACCACGGGGTCGCCCACGCGGACGACGCCGGAGGCGACCTGCCCGGCGTAGCCGCGGTAGTCGAGGTAGCGGGGGTCACGGGCCGCGCCCTGGGGCCGGACGACCACCTGGACCGGGAACCGGAACGCCTCCGAGGACGGGTCGTCGGCCGCGGGCAGCTCCTCGAGGAGCTCGAGGAGGCTCGGTCCGGTGTACCAGGGGGTGCGCTCCGAGCGGTCCACGATGTTGTCGCCGAGGAGCGCCGAGACGGGGACGGTCCGCACGTCGGGCAGCCCCAGGGCGGCGGCCGCCTCCCCGACCTGGGAGGCGACCCGCGCGAAGACGTCGGCGTCGAAGTCGACCAGGTCGATCTTGTTCACCGCGACGATCACGTGCGCCACGCGCAGCAGCGAGGCGACGGCGAGGTGCCGCCGGGTCTGCTCGAGCACCCCCTTGCGCGCGTCGACGAGCAGGACGACGGCGTCCGCCGTGCTCGCGCCCGTCACCGTGTTGCGGGTGTACTGCACGTGCCCGGGGCAGTCGGCGAGGATGAAGCGAGCGCCGCGCCGTCGCGAAGTAGCGGTAGGCGACGTCGATCGTGATGCCCTGCTCGCGCTCGGCGCGCAGGCCGTCGGTGAGCAGGGCGAGGTCGGCCGTGTCGAGCCCGCGGTCTCGGGAGACGCGCTCGACGGCGTCGAGCTGGTCGGTGAGGATCGACTTGGTGTCGTAGCAGGAGCCGGCCCACCAGGGTGGACTTGCCGTCGTCGACGGAGCCGGCGGTGGCGAGGCGGAGCAGCGTGCCCGAGGGACGCGGATCGGTGTCCTGGGTGCCCATCAGAAGTACCCCTCCTTCTTGCGATCCTCCATGGCTGCCTCGGACAGGCGGTCGTCCGCGCGGGTCGCGCCGCGCTCGGTGAGCCGGCTCGCGGCGACCTCGCGCACGACGTCGTCCACGGTGCGGGCGTCGCTCTCGACGGCGCCGGTGCAGGACATGTCGCCGACCGTCCGGTAGCGCACGGTCCGCACGCCGACCTCCTCGCCCTCGCGCGGTGGCGAGTACGGGGTGTCGGCCAGCAACATCCCGTCGCGGGGATAGACCGCCCGTTCGTGCGCGTAGTACAGCGACGGCAGCTCGATCTGCTCGGCGCGCGATGTACTGCCAGACGTCGAGCTCGGTCCAGTTGCTCAGGGGGAAGGCGCGCACGTGCTCGCCGGGGCGGTGGCGGCCGTTGTAGAGGTTCCACAGCTCGGGCCGCTGGTTGCGGGGGTCCCACTGGCCGAACTAGTCGCGCAGGCTGAGCACCCGCTCCTTGGCGCGCGCCTTCTCCTCGTCCCGCCGGCCGCCGCCGAAGACGGCGTCGAACCGGCCCGCGGCGATCGCGTCCAGGAGCGGCTGGGTCTGCAGCGGGTTGCGGGTGCCGTCGGCGCGCTCGCGCAGGCGGCCGTCGTCGATGTAGTCCTGGACGTGGGCGACGACGAGCCGCAGGCCCAGCCGCTCGACCGTGGCGTCCCGGTAGGCGATGACCTCGGGGAAGTTGTGGCCCGTGTCCACGTGCAGCACGGGGAAGGGCACCGGCGCCGGCCAGAACGCCTTCGCCGCGAGGTGCAGCATGACCACCGAGTCCTTGCCGCCGCTGAAGAGCAGCACCGGCCGCTCGAACTCCGCCACCACCTCGCGGATGATGTGGATCGCCTCGCTCTCGAGGGCCTCGAGCTGCGTGAGGCGGCGCTCCTGGCGCGTGATGGGCGACGCCGTCGCCCCGTCCTGCGTGACCGGCACGGTTCGCTCCGTCTCCTCGTTCCTCGTCGCCCGGGTGGTCGAACGCCTCGTCGCCCGGGTGGTCGTCGGGTTGGTCGTCGCCTCGGTGGTGGTCACAGGTGGATCCCGCACTCGACCTTGGAGAACCCCGCCCAGCGGCCGGAGCGGAGGTCCTGGCCCGGCGCGACGCGTCGCGTGCACGGGGCGCACCCGATGGACGGGTACCCGTCCTCCAGGAGCGGGTTGACCAGCACCCCGTGGGTGTGGGCGTAGTCGACGAGGTCGTCGAAGGTCCACGTCGCGATCGGGTTGATCTTCACGAGGCTGTGCGTGTGGTCCCAGCCCACCAGCGGCGTGTCGGTGCGCGTCGGCGACTCCTCGCGCCGCACGCCCGTGACCCAGGCCTCGTAGCCGATGAGCTGCTCGGCCAGCGGCTCGACCTTGCGCATGCGGCAGCATGCGGTCGGGTCGCTGCTGAAGAGGTCCGTGCCGTACGTCGCGTCCTGCTCCGCGACGGACAGGATCGGCCGCACGTCGACGATCCGCACCGGCAGGGTCGCCTCGACGGCGTCCCGCGTCCCGAGCGTCTCGGGGAAGTGGTAGCCCGTGTCGAGGAAGAGCACGTCGACGCCGGGGACGTGCTGCGAGACCAGGTGGGGCAGCACGGCGTCGGCCATGCTGCACGCGACGGCCATGCGCAGGCCGAACTCCTCGGCGGCCCAGGCGAGCACCTCGTCGGTGCTCGCCCGGGACAGGCCGGGGGCCGCGCGCTCGACGACGTCCCGGAGCTCCTCGCTGCTGCGGCGCGCCGGCCGGGGAGCCGTGCTCGCCTCGGGCGTCTCGGTGCTCATCGCAGGGCTCCTTCCTCGGCGCGGTGCGCCCAGGTCGCGAAGGTCTCGCCGGCGGAGCGCTCGGCGAGGTAGCGGCGCACGACGCGCTCGACGTAGTCGGGGAGGTCGGTCGCGGTCACCTTGAGGCCACGGACCGTCCGGCCGAGGCCCGGCTCCGCACGGTCCGCCGAGGCCAGCCCGCCGCCCAGGTGCACCTGGAAGCCCGGCTCCTGGCCGCCGTCGTCGGTCGGGAGCAGCTGGCCCTTGAGGCCGATGTCCGCCGTCTGGATCCGTGCGCACGAGTTGGGGCACCCGTTGACGTGCAGGGTGATCGGGGTGTCGAGGGCGACGCCGGCCAGGCGGCGCTCGAGCTCGGCGATCGCGCTCGCGGCGGTCGCCTTCGTCTCGACGATGGCGAGCTTGCAGTACTCGATGCCCGTGCAGGCGATCGTGTGGCGGCGGAACGGGCTGGGCCGGGCGCTGAGGCCGAGGCCCTCGAGGCCCGCGACCACGGCGTCGACGGCGTCGGCGGGCACGTCCAGCACGAGCAGCTTCTGCAGCGGGGTCAGGCGGACGCGGTGCGACCCGGCTCCTTCGGCGAGGTCGGCGACGCCCTCGAGCACGGCGCCCGAGACCCGGCCCACGGTGGGTGCCGCGCCGATGTAGAACCGGCCGTCCTTCTGCGCGTGGACGCCGACGTGGTCGCCCGGGCCCATGGGCGGGGGCGGGGGCGGCCCGTCGGTGAGGGCGCGGTGCAGGTACTCGGTCTCGAGGACCTGCCGGAACTTCTCGGCGCCCCAGTCCGCCACGAGGTACTTCAGGCGGGCCCGGTTGCGCAGGCGGCGGTAGCCGTAGTCGCGGAAGATGCCGATGACGCCGGCCCACACCTCGGGCACCTCCGCCTCGGTCACGAAGGCGCCCAGCCGGACGGCGAGGTGCGCGGAGGTGCTGAGGCCGCCGCCGACCCAGACGTCGTAGCCCGGCCCGAGGTCCGGGTGCCGCACGCCGACGAACGAGACGTCGTTGATCTCGTGGACCACGTCCTGGCTCGGGTGGCCGGTGACCGCGGTCTTGAACTTGCGGGGGAGGTTCGCGAACTGCGGGTCGCCGACGTACCGGCCGGTGATCGCCGCGATCGCGGGCGTGGCGTCGAGGATCTCGTCCGCCGCGATGCCCGCGACGGGGCTGCCGAGGACCACCCGCGGGGTGTCGCCGCACGCCTCGGTCGTGGACAGGCCCACGGCCTCGAGCCGGCGCCAGATCTCGGGGACGGACTCGACCTCGATCCAGTGCAGCTGGATGTTCTGCCGGTCGGTGATGTCCGCGGTGTCCCGGCCGAAGTCGCGGGAGATGCCCGCGATGACCCGGAGCTGCTCCGTGGTCAGGGCGCCGCCGTCGATGCGCACCCGGAGCATGAAGTAGCGGTCCTCGAGCTCGTGCGGCTCGAGCGTGGCGGTCTTGCCGCCGTCGATCCCGGGCTTGCGCTGGGTGTAGAGGCCCCACCAGCGGAACCGGCCGTGGAGGTCGTCCCCGGAGATCGAGTCGAAGCCCTCGCGGGAGTAGACCTCCTCGATCCGCTGCCGCACGTTGAGGCCGCCGTCGGCCTGCTTGAACTCCTCGTTGTGGTTCAGCGGTGCGGTCCCGTCGACCGCCCACTGCCCGTTGCTGCGCGCGGCGCCGGGACGGGCGCCGCCGGCGCGAGCGGGCCGCGTCGGTCGCGCGGTGGCGGCCGACGGCGCGGACGCCGGCAGCGAGGCCGGGGCGTCGGTGCTGCTCGGGCTGGTCATGGTGGTCCTCGCGGGGGCAGGGACACACGAAGCGCGGGGAGACCGTGGGGAGGCGAGGACCCGGCTTCGCGTGCCGGGCTCGGGGTGAGTCAGGCGCGCGTCAGTGACAGCGACAACACATTCGGGTCTGCGGTCGGATAGGCGCCATGACCAGCAGGCTAACCGCCCCGTCTCACGGGACGTCGAGGGGCGTCCACATCCTGGGACGTCGCGCAGCCCCCTTCCGCGCCGAGGTCGAGCCCTCTCGTTCGTGAGGTCGAGCGTCCCTCGACCTCACGAACCCCTCCTCGCTGGGGCGAATCGGGCCGGGGCTTGTACCCTCACGGGCGTGACCAGCCCACCGAGCGTCGTCGTCCTCGACTACGGGTCGGGCAACGTCCGGTCCGCCGTCCGTGCCCTCGAGCGGGTGGGCGCGGCCGTCGAGCTCACCGCCGACCCCACCCGCGCCGCCGAGGCGGACGGCCTCGTGGTCCCCGGCGTCGGCGCCTTCGCCGCGGTGATGCACGGCCTCCAGGCCGTCGGCGCCCCCCGCCTCGTCGAGCGGCGCCTGGCCGGCGGACGCCCCGTGCTCGGGATCTGCGTGGGCATGCAGGTGATGTTCGACCTCGGCGTCGAGCACGGCACCCGGACCCCCGGCCTGGCCCAGTGGCCGGGTGTCGTCGAGCGCCTCCACGCCGACGTCGTCCCCCACATGGGGTGGTCGCCCGTCCGTCCCCCCGCCGACACCGACCTCTTCCGCGGCGTCGAGGCCGAGCGCTTCTACTTCGTCCACTCCTACGCCGTGCTCACCGACCCCGCCGCCGCGCTCGGCGCGTCCGGTTCGCGCACGCGCCTGCCGCGCGTGACGTGGAGCGAGCACGGGGACCGCTTCGTCGCCGCCGTCGAGAACGGCGCGCTCGCCGCCACCCAGTTCCACCCCGAGAAGTCGGGCGACGCCGGGGCGCACCTCCTGCGCAACTGGGTCGCCTCCCTCGCCTGACGCCGACGACGGCGCCCCCACCCCTCGCCCGCCCTCCCGCACGCCCACCCGAGAGAAGGACCCCCGTGACCGCACGCCTGGAGCTCCTGCCCGCCGTCGACGTCGTCGCCGGCCAGGCCGTCCGACTCGTCCAGGGCGAGGCCGGCTCCGAGACCTCCTACGGCGACCCGATGGCCGCCGCGAAGGCGTGGGAGGCCGACGGCGCGGAGTGGATCCACCTCGTCGACCTCGACGCCGCCTTCGGCCGCGGCAGCAACGCCGACCTCCTCGCCGAGGTCATCCGCGCCGTCGACGTCGCCGTGGAGCTCTCGGGCGGCATCCGCGACGACGCCTCCCTCGAGCGGGCTCTCGCCTCCGGCGCGCGCCGCGTGAACCTCGGCACCGCAGCCCTGGAGAACCCGGACTGGACCGCCCGAGCGATCGACCGCCACGGCGACCGGGTCGCCGTCGGGCTCGACGTCCGCGGCACCACGCTGGCCGCGCGTGGCTGGACCCGCGAGGGCGGCGACCTCTGGGAGGTCCTCGCTCGCCTGGACGCCGATGGTTGCTCCCGCTACGTCGTCACCGACGTCACCAAGGACGGCACCCTGCGCGGCCCGAACGTCGACCTGCTGCGCGAGGTCTGCGCCCGCACCTCGGCCCCCGTGGTCGCCTCCGGCGGCATCTCCTCCCTCGCCGACCTCGAGGCCCTGCGCGACCTCGTCCCGCTCGGCGTGGAGGGCGCCATCGTCGGCAAGGCTCTCTACGCGGGCGCCTTCACGCTGCCCGAGGCGCTCGACGTCGCCGGCCGGCCCTGAGGCCCGGGGCGGCGACGTCGTGGCCGGCCGGGCACTGCCGCCCACCTCGCGCTTCGCGGGGGACGACGGCGCCTGCCCGCCGGAGCTGGCCCTCGCCCTGGGCGAGGCCGACGACGGCGCCCGGCTGCGCGCCGTCGTGAGCGCACTGGCGACGGCCCGGGTCCTCGTGCCGGTGGTGGCCCACCTGGACGAGCGGGCCGAGCCGGGCGAGTGCGACCACGGGATCGCGGGGGAGAAGGTGGCCTCCGCGGCGATGGTGACGGTGCGGGCCCCCGACGGCCGGGCCGCGGTGCCGGCGTTCTCGAGCGTGGCCGCGCTGGCCCGCTGGGATCCGACGGCGAGGCCGATGCCGGTCGAGGGCGTGCGGGCGGCGCTCGCGGCGGCGACCGAGGCGGACGGGTTGCTGGTGCTCGATCCGGGCGGCCCGGCGACCGTGCTCGTGCCGCGGCCAGCCGTGTGGGCGCTCGCGCAGGGGCGGGTCTGGGCGCCGTCGTACGCCGATCCCGAGGTGGCGGCGGGGGTCGCCGGTGCGCTCGCGGACGTGCCGGGCGTCCTGGCCGTGCGGTGCGAGCCGGGTTCGCGTGCGGAGCTGCGCGTGGTGCTCGGGGTACCGCCGGGGCTCGACCGGGCGGGGCTCGATGCGGTGGTCGAGGCGGCCGGTGCGGCGCTCGCCGCCTCGACCGTGGTCGCCGAGCGCGTGGACTCCCTCGAGGTGAGGGTGGTGGCCGCGCCATCGGCGTGAGTGCGGCCCGGCTCTTGGGCGGCCCCGGCTCAGTGCCGCCGCGCGAGCAGGGCGGCGACCACGTGCGCCGTTCCGACCGCCGTGCGGCGCACCAGGTGCGGCCGCGGGATCCTGGGGATGAGCCGGACGAGGCGGGCGGCCGCGGGGCTCGGCGCGACGATCGGCTGGGTGCTGTGACCGATCTTGTAGCGGATCACATGGGCGGTCGCGAGGACGGCCACGACGGCGACGGCCTGGCCGGCCAGGACGATGCGGGTGACGTCGAGCGTGGGCTGCCACTCGGCGTCGTCGCCGGAGATGACGAAGACGCCGATCGGGCGCACCCGGACGCCGAAGCCGCCGCCTCCGCCGTCGCCCTTGCCGCCACCCTCCGTGCTGCGCTCGCTCTCCTCGGAGGGGGAGCCGGCGCGGCGCGCGTCCAGGGCGCCGGAGCCGAAGCCGATGCCGTTGCCACCCATGACGCGGGCGACGGGGATGACGGTGACGTCGCCGTGGACCACCGGGTCGCCGAACGCTCGGCGCACGTTGAGGGCGTCGCGAGCGGCGTCCGTGATCAGGTCGACGTGGCCGTGGCGGGGGGCGTTCTCCTGGGTCATGGATCCAGCCTCGCACCCCCCTTCGCCGAACGCGGGGTTATGGGTCGAATGGGCGCCCATTCGACCCATAACCCCGCGTTCGGCGAGAGGAGGTGGGGGCTTGTCGGCCTGAGTACCGTGTTGATCCTGAGTACCGTGGTGATCAGGTTCGCGCGGGCGGGCCGCGGAGTCACGGTGCCGGGGAGGTCCCATGCGGATGACCATCAGGAGGGCGCTGGTCGCGCTCACAGGGATGCTGCTGCTCATCGCGGGCGTGGCGCCGGCGCAGGCAGTGTCCGAGCGGGGGGATGAGGCGCGGTCCGAGCACCAGCGGATCGTCGACTTCTGGACCCCGGCGCGGGTCGCCCAGGCGGTGCCGCGGGACTTCGAGTTCGACCCGGCGACGGGGCGGTTCAGTCAAGTCCGGGCGCCCGTCCCGGCCAAGCGGCCCGGCGGGGGCGGGGGCGGGGGCGGGCTCGACGAGCGTTCTCGGTGCCTCGTGGACCGGAGCCACCGGCAAGGGCACCGTGCAGGAGACCACGGGCAAGGTGCTCTTCGCGTTCGGCACCTCGTACTACGTCTGCTCGGCGTCCGTCATCCCGGACACCGACGCCGCGCGCTCCCTGGTGCTGACAGCCGCGCACTGCGCGTACGACTGGTCGGCAGGCGGCCGGTTCGCGTCCAACTGGATGTTCGTCCCGAACTATGACGCCTCGCCGGCGAACCTCACGACGAGCGGCTCCTTCTGCGCCCAGACGCTCTACGGTTGCTGGACCGCGTCGGCGCTCGTGATCGACAGCGGATTCCGGTCGGCCGGCAGCTTCAACTCGCAGGCCACCCGACATGACTTCGCCGTCGCGGTGGTAGGGCCGGGCGGCAAGACCAGACACGTTGGCGCAGCTCGACCTGACGGTCGGGACGCAGGCGGTCTCCTTCACGGCCGTGTCCGGCGGTCCGGACACGTTCCTCTTCGGCTACCCGGCGGCTGGGAAGTACGCCGGCAAGGACCTCGTGTACTCGCGCGGCGCGCTGGGGCTCGACCCCCTGAACGGCAACGCGACGTACCGCGTCGCGTCCGACATGACGGGCGGATGCTCCGGCGGCCCGTGGTTCACGCCGTTCAACACGACACAGACCGGAAGCGGCAAGGGCACCCAGATCTCCGTGAACTCCTACGGCTACAGCGGCCAGACCTACCTCCACGGCCCGATCTTCAACGCCAACACCCAGGCGGTCTACACCACGGCGCTGACGGCTGGCGGCAACCTTGTGGTGACCGCTTCCCTGACGCATCTGCCGGACCGGCGGACCGGTTCGTCCGGACCGTGATCCCCGGACGCGCGCTCTCGGCCAGACATCACGAACACCCGGGCAGACGGCGAACATCGAGGCAGGTCGCGAACTCCCGATGTTCGCGAACCAACCGGATGTTCGCGAACCAACCGGATGTTCGCGATCCGCTGGACCCCGACCTCGACCCCGACCTCGCCCCCGACCTCGACCTCACCCTCACCCTGGGCCGGGGGACGAAGCGGGCGCGGGGCGACCGAACGCGCCCCGCGCACGGCGCCCCTGCGGCTCGCCGTGCTAATCTGTGCAATCGACCGACTGGGCCTTGTGCCCAGTGCGCAAGCGGAGTTCCTCCCACCTGAGTCTCGTCCAGAGGCTGGGTTCCGGTCTGCGAGCCGCGTCATCCCCGGATGGCGCGATCGCACGCGTTCGCGCGCCTGACGGTGCGCGCCCGCGTCGACCGTTCGAGGCCCCCGCGTGCACCCGCGCCCGGGGGCCTTTCCCGTGTGTGGCGGTCGACCACCACGAACGCGTGAGGAGCAGCACATCAGCGAGCCCCGCATCAACGACCGGATCCGCGTGCCTGAGGTGCGACTGGTCGGCCCGAACGGCGAGCAGGTCGGCATCGTGCGGGTCGAGGACGCCCTTCGGCTGGCGCAGGAGGCGGACCTCGACCTCGTCGAGGTGGCCCCCGACGCCCGCCCGCCCGTGTGCAAGCTCATGGACTACGGCAAGTTCAAGTACGAGTCGGCCATGAAGGCGCGCGACGCCCGGCGCAACCAGGCGAACACGGTGCTCAAGGAGATCCGCTTCCGCCTCAAGATCGACCCGCACGACTACGGCACCAAGAAGGGCCACGTCGAGCGATTCCTCACGGCCGGGGACAAGGTCAAAATCATGATCATGTTCCGTGGTCGCGAGCAGTCGCGTCCCGAGGCCGGCATGCGGCTCCTCATGCGCCTCGCCGACGACGTCGCCGAGCTCGGCATCGTCGAGAGCTCGCCCCGACTCGACGGCCGCAACATGATCATGGTTCTCGCGCCGACGAAGAAGAAGTCCGAGGTGCGCCCCGAGCCCCGTCGTCGCCCGCGCGACACGTCGCCGACGGAGGTCGAGTTCGACGTCGCCGCGGCTTCGGTCCCGGCCGCCGCGCTCGCCGCCGAGGCCAACGCGCCCGCTGCCGAGGTCGCCCCGGCGCCCGCACCGGCTGCCCAGGAGTCGGCGCCCGCTCCGGCCCAGGTTCCTGCCGCCGCTCCGCGGCCCGCCACACCGGCCGCCGCGCCGTCGTCGTCGCCCTCGGCGCCGGCGCCTCGCCCGGCCCAGGCACCGACGCGGCCCGCCCAGCCGGCCGCCCCCCGCTCGGCTCCGGCGTCCACGCCGAGGCCCGGCACCCCGGCCCCTCGCCCGGCCCAGCCGGCCGCGCGGCCGGCCGCACCGGCGCCTCGCCCGCCGGCTCCGCGTCCGACCGAAGGAGCGCCGAGGCCGGCCACCCCGAGGCCGACGACGCCGCGCCCCACCGGCACCCCGTCCCCGGCGCCGGCGCCACGGGCGACACCCCCCCGCAAGCCGTCTCCCCCCGAGGCCGGCTGACCCGAAACCCCGGCGCGGGGCCGCACTGCCCCGCGCCGATTAGCACCGATCCGCACCCACCCGGGCGCGGTGAGGCCAAGTGAGGATGACGATGCCGAAGAACAAGACGCACTCCGGTGCCAAGAAGCGCTTCCGGGTCACCGGGAGCGGCAAGGTGATGCGCGAGCAGGCGAACCGCCGGCACCTCTTCGAGGTCAAGCCGAGCAAGCGCACCCGTCGGCTGGCGATGGACGAGGTCGTGTCCCCCGCCGACGTCAAGAAGGTCAAGAAGCTGCTCGGCAAGTAAGCCGCCCAACACCCCAAGGAGTACGACGTGGCACGCGTCAAGCGGGCGGTCAACGCCCAGAAGAAGCGCCGCACCACCCTCGAGCGCGCCAGCGGTTACCGCGGCCAGCGCTCGCGCCTCTACCGCAAGGCGAAGGAGCAGGTCACCCACTCGATGACCTACGCCTACCGCGACCGGCGCGCCCGCAAGGGTGACTTCCGCCGGCTGTGGATCCAGCGCATCAACGCTGCGGTGCGCGAGAACGGCATGACCTACAACCGCTTCATCCAGGGCCTCAAGGCCGCGGGTGTCGAGGTCGACCGCCGCATGCTCGCCGAGCTCGCGGTCAACGAGCCCGCCGCGTTCACCGCGCTCGTCGGCATCGCGAAGGAGAACCTGCCCGCGGACGTCAACGCCCCCGCGGCCTGACCTCCACGCGCCGACCCGCAGGGCACCACGTGACCGAACGCCCGGACGGCCCCGAGCTGACCAATCCCCGCAGCGAGCGGGTGCGGTCGGTGCGGGCGCTGGCCGGGCGTTCGGCGCGTCTGCGGCACGGGCTGTTCCTCGTCGAGGGGCCGCAGGGCGTGCGTGAGGCGGTCCGCTGGGCCACCGGGCGCGTCCGCGACGTCTACCTGACCCCGGCGGCCGCCGAGCGTTACCCCGAGATGGACGACGGCGCCCGCGCGGCCGGCGCGCGCGTGCACCTCGCGACGCCCGAGGTCCTGGAGGTGATGAGCCCGGACGCCCAGGGCGTGCTCGCCGTCGTGCGGGTCGAGCGCACCGACCTGGACGCCGTCGTCGCGCGATCCCCGCGACTGGTCGCGGTGCTCGCCGCGGTCCGCGACCCCGGCAACGCCGGCACCGTGATCCGGGCGGCGGACGCCGCGGGCGCGGACGCCGTCGTCCTCGCCACCACCAGCGTGGACGTCCTCAACCCCAAGGTCGTCCGGGCCACGGCCGGGTCGCTGTTCCACCTGCCTGTGGTGACGGGGGTGCCGCTCGCCGAGGCGCTCGCCGCGCTCCGCGCGGGCGGCCTCTCGGTCCTGGCGGCCGACGGCGCGGGGGAGCACGACCTCGACGACCTCCTCGACGGCGTGACCACCCGAAGCGGACGCGAGGACGACGGCGGCACCCGCCCGGACCTCTCGGCGCCGACGGCGTGGCTGTTCGGCAACGAGGCACACGGGCTGAGCGAGGAGGAGCGCACCCTCGCCGACGCGGCGGTCCGCGTCCCGATCCACGGCCACGCCGAGTCGCTGAACCTCGCGACCGCGGCTGCCGTCTGCCTCTACGCCTCCGCCCGGGCCCAGCGATGACCCGTACCCGCGCAGCCGCGACGGTGGGGGCCTGATGCGCCTCTTCGCCTCGCTCGAGCCCTCACCCGAGGCCGTCGCGCACCTGGCCCGCGCCGTCGAGTCCGTCCGGGGTCCCGACTCGGTGCGATCCGGCCTGAGGTGGACCGACCCCGAGCAGTGGCACCTGACGCTTGCCTTCTACGGCGAGGTGCCCGACGGCGCCTGGCCGGGCCTCGCCGAGGCCCTCGCCGAGCGGGTCGGCCTCCTCCGGGCGCCCCGGCTGTGCCTGCGCGGCGCGGGCAGCTTCGCGGGACGCAACCTCTGGGTGGGCGCAGCGGGGGAGTCGGCGGAGGACGCTCGCGCCCTCACCGACCTGATCGACGCGGGCCTCGCCGCCGGCGTCGACGTCGGCCTCCCGCCCGAGCCGCGCCCCCGCAACCGGGCCCATCTCACCCTCGCCCGGGTGAGCGGCCGGGCCCCCTCGCGTGAGCGACGATCCCGTGACCGGCAGCGCCCCGACGACGGCGCCCCTGACCTCGGGGCGGTCATCCGGGCGCTCTCGGTGTACTCGGGACCCGCGTGGCGGGCGAACGAGGTCCTGCTCATGAGGTCCCGCCTGGGCGAGGGCCGGGGCGGCGGGCCCCTGCACGAGGTCGTCGCCGCCCTCACGCCCCGGGGCTGAGCGCGAGTCGCCGGGACCGAGCCGCCTGGACCGCGACGCCGGGACCGAGCGGCCGACGGCGAGGAGCGGCCCGGCGGAGAGCGGCCCGCGGAGCGCCGCCCTACTGCTGGATGTACCCGACGAGGTGGTCGCGCTCCATCTGGAGCTCGTCGATCCGGTGCTTCACGATGTCACCGATGCTGACGATCGCGCGCAGGCGGCCGTCGACCACCACGGGGACGTGCCGGATGCGGTGCTCGGTCATCTGCCGCGCCAAGGTCTCGAGGTCGTCCCCGGGTTCGCACGTCTGGACGCCCCTCGACATGATCGCCGCGACGCGCAACGTGACCACGTCGGCGCCGTCGGTGTGGAGGTGGCGGACGACGTCCCGCTCGCTCACGATCCCGGCGACCGTGGCGCCGTCGTCGTCGCTGACCACGACGGCGCCGATCCGGTGCTCGTCGAGGATCGCGAGCAGCTGAGCCACCGTGGCATCGGTGCGGATGGTGACGACGTCGTCACCCTTGCGGCGGATCACGTCGGAGATGCGCATGGGGCGAACCGTAGCGCCGGTGTGTCGCGGCCTCCAGGGATACGGGACGGCGTGTCCGAGGGGCGGGACCGTCGTCCCGCCCCTCGGCCAGGGCAGGGCGGGCCCGGCGAGGGCTCGCCCGGGCCGCCGAGAGGGCGGGAGGGGTGGGCGCACCGGCGCCGGGCGCCGTCGTCCCCTCCGTGTGCCACCATGGCTCCGTGCGAGACCACCGGCGCCGATTTACCGGGCCCGCCCTCGGGGCGGCCCCCGCGCGCTGACGCGCGCACGCATCGGGCCGACGATCCTGCGGGCGGGCACCGCCTCTACACTCGCCCCGCCGGTGCGCGCCCAGCCGCTCGCCGGCTCACCCGCCCCGGAAGGCAGGCATGTCCACGCACCCCGATGCCATCTCCCCCCTCGACGACGCCGCCGTCCAGGCCGCCGTCGACGCCGCGCTCGTCGCCCTCGCGGCGGCGGGTGACCTCGACGCGCTGAAGGACGGCCCGCCTCGCGCACGCGGGCGACCGCAGCCCCGCTGGCGCTGGCCAACCGCGCGATCGGCGGTCTCGTCCCGGCCGAGAAGGCCACGGCCGGCGCCCGCGTCGGCACCGCGCGCCGCCGCGTCGCCGAGGCCGTCGCGGTCCGGCAGGCGGAGCTCGAGGCGGACCGCGACGCGCGGGTCCTGGTCGACGAGGCCGTCGACGTCACCCTCCCCACGGACCGGACCGCGCCGGGCGCGCGCCACCCCATCTCCATGGTCATGGAGGAGGTCGCCGACTTCTTCGTCGCGATGGGCTGGGAGATCGCCGAGGGCCCCGAGGTGGAGTCCGAGTGGTTCAACTTCGACGCCCTGAACTTCGGCCCGGACCACCCGGCCCGGCAGATGCAGGACACCTTCTTCGTCACGGACGCCGACCCCGCACACCCCCGGCGGCTGGTCCTGCGCACCCACACCTCGCCCGTCCAGGCCCGCACCCTGCTCGACCCGCGACCTGCCGGTCTACATCGCGTGCCCCGGCCGGGTGTTCCGCACCGACGAGCTCGACGCGACGCACACGCCGGTGTTCCACCAGGTGGAGGGCCTCGCCGTCGACAAGGGCCTGACCATGGCCCACCTCAGGGCACGCTCGACCACTTCGCCCGCGCGATGTTCGGGCCCGAGGCCCGCACCCGGCTGCGGCCCTCGTTCTTCCCGTTCACCGAGCCGAGCGCCGAGATGGACCTCTGGTTCCCGCAGAAGAAGGGCGGGCCCGGCTGGATCGAGTGGGGTGGCTGCGGCATGGTCAACCCCAACGTGCTGCGCGCGTGCGGGATCGACCCGGACGTCTACTCCGGCTTCGCCTTCGGCATGGGCATCGAGCGCACGCTCATGCTCCGCCACGGCGATCGCCGACATGCGCGACATCGTCGAGGGCGACGTCCGCTTCTCGCGCCAGTTCGGGATGGGGCGTCTGATGCCGCTACGTCCCGCTGAGCTGGCTCGCCGACCACGTCGAGCTGCCCGCCACGCGCCACCGCCGAGCAGGTCGCCGCCGACCTCGTCCGCGTGGGCCTCGAGGAGGAGGCGATCCACGGTCCGCGCGTCACCGGGCCCCTGGTCGGTCGGCCGCGTGCTGTCGGTCCGGCCCGAGAAGCAGAAGAACGGCAAGACGATCAACTGGTGCCAGGTGGACGTCGGCGTGACAACGACGCCGCGACGGCCCGCGCGCGCGGATCGTCTGCGGCGCGCACAACTTCGACGCGGGCGACCACGTGGTCGTGGCTCTGCCCGGCGCGGTCCTGCCGGGCCCGTTCCCCATCACCGCGCGCAAGACCTACGGGCACGTCTCCGACGGCATGATCTGCTCGGCGCGCGAGCTCGGCCTCGGTGACGACCACACCGGGATCCTCGTCCTGACCGACGAGCAGGTCGCGGGCGACCGGTCCCGGGGACGACGCGATCGCCCTCCTCGGCCTCGGCGAGAGCGTCGCTCGAGATCAACGTGACCCCGGACCGCGGCTACTGCTTCTCCATGCGCGGCGTGGCCCGCGAGTACTCGCACTCGACCGGCGCCGCCTTCACCGACCCCGGTCTCCCGCGCCCGGGGGAGACGCTGCCCGCGGCGGACGAGGAGGGCTTCGCCGTCGAGCTCGCCGACGACGCCCCGATCAACGGCCGCGCCGGCTGCGACCGGTTCGTGGCCCGGATCGTGCGCGGGGTCGACGCCGCGGCGCCCTCGCCCGCGTGGATGCAGCGCCGCCTGGCCCAGGCCGGGATGCGGCCCATCTCGCTCGCCGTCGACGTCACGAACTACGTCATGCTCGACCTCGGGCAGCCCCTGCACGCCTACGACCTGGGCACCCTCGCCGCGCCCGTCGTCGTCCGGCGCGCCGAGCCGGGGGAGCGGTTGCGCACGCTGGACGACGCCGATCGCGCCCTCCACACCGAGGACCTCCTCATCACCGACAGCCCGGACGGCGCGCGGGGCGCCCGCGTGCTCGGGCTCGCCGGCGTCATGGGCGGCGCCGACAGCGAGGTCACGGCCACGACGACGGACCTCCTCATCGAGGCCGCGCACTTCGACCCGGTGACCATCGCCCGCACCGCCCGCCGCCACAAGCTGCCCTCCGAGGCGGCCAAGCGCTTCGAGCGCGGCGTCGACCCGCGGCTGCCCGCCGTCGCGGCGCAGCGCGTGGTCGACCTCCTCCTGGAGCACGGGGGCGGCGTCGCCGAGGACCACGTGACCGACGTCGACGTCACGGCCCCGCCCGCGCCGATCGCCCTGCGCGCCGACCTCCCGGCCGCGCTCATCGGCGTGCCGTACACCGCGGAGGACGTCGAGTCGGTCCTGGAGCAGATCGGCTGCACGGTCACCCCCGAGCCGGAGCGGGCCGACGACGGCGCCCGGCCGGCCGGCGAGGGCCGAGTCCTCCTCGTCACCCCGCCGTCCTGGCGCCCGGACCTCACCGAGCAGGCGGACCTGGTCGAGGAGGTGGCGCGTCTGCACGGCTACGACCGGATCGGTTCGGTGCTGCCCGCCGCCCCCGCCGGGCGCGGGCTGACGGCCGCGCAGCGCCGACGCCGGGCCGTCGCGCGGGCGCTCGCCGGCGCCGGCCTGGTGGAGGTGCTCTCCTACCCCTTCATCTCCGGTGTCCACGACACGTTCGGCCTGCCGGCCGACGACCCGCGCCGCGCCGTCGTCACGCTCGCCAACCCTCTCGACGCCGAGGCGCCGGCCCTGCGCACGAGCGTGCTCGACACCCTCGTCGAGGTCGCGCGCCGCAACGTCGGCCGGGGCCTGAGCGACGTGGCCCTCTTCGAGGCGGGGCTGGTCACCCGGCCGACGCCCGACGGGGAGCCGGCCGCTGCAGCGACGGTCCGCATCCCCCCGGTGGGGGTCCTGCCCACCGAGGCGGAGCTCGCGGACATCCACGCGGTCGTCCCGGCGCAGCCGTGGCATGTGGCGGGCATCCTCGCCGGGCGGCGCGAGCCGGCCGGGGTGTGGGGCCCGGGGCGTCCGGCCACGTGGGCCGACGCGGTCGAGGCCGTGCGGACGGCTGCGCGGGCGGTCAGGGTCGAGGTGGCCGTGGCCCCGGCGTCGCCGGCGCCGTGGCACCCCGGGCGCTGCGCCGAGCTGCGCGCGGGCGGGCCGGACGGCCCCGTCCTCGGCCACGCGGGCGAGCTCCACCCCAAGGTCACGGCGGCGCTCGGCCTGCCGGCCCGGGCCGTCGCGTTCGAGGTCGACCTCGACGTCCTCCTGGCGGCCGCCCCGAACGCCCCGCTCGAGGCCCGCCCTGTGTCGGTGTACCCGCCGGCGAAGGAGGACGTCGCGATCGTCGTCGACTCCGGTATTCCGGTCGGTGAGGTGCTCGCCGCCGTCCGGGAGGGCGCCGGCCCGCTCGCCGAGCAGGTGCGGCTCTTCGACGTCTACACCGGCGACCAGGTGGGCCCGGGCAAGACGTCGGTCGCCGTCGCGCTGCGGCTGCGCGCCCCGGACCGCACGCTGACGGCCGAGGAGACGGCCGCGGTGCGGGACGCCGTCGTCGTCGCGGCCGCTCGACGTGTCGGGGGTCACCTGCGCACCTGAGGCCCGGTGGCCCAAACGTCCCGCGGATCGGGGCCTGCTGGGCACCAAGGTGGTCCGCATGCGGGTACTGGTGGCCGTGGCTTCGAGGCACGGATCGACGGGTGGGATCGGCGACGCCGTCGCCGAGGTGCTGCGTGAGCGCGGGCACGACGTCGAGCGGGTCGCGCCCGCCGAGGTGACGAACCTCGACGACGTCGACGCCGTCGTGCTCGGCTCGGCGATCTACATGAGCCAGTGGCTCGAGCCCGCGCGCAACCTGGTGTCGCGGCTGGGGCCGGAGCTCCGGGCGCGGCCGGTCTGGATGTTCTCCTCCGGCCCGGTGGGCGCCGCCGACGCGAAGGCGACGCAGGAGGGCGCGCGGATCCACCCGCTCCTGGACGTCGTCCAGCCGCTCGACTACCGGGTGTTCTCCGGGGTCGTCGACCGGTCCGTGCTCAGCCTTCGGGAGCGCTCGATCGTGCGGATGGTCGGCGCGGAGGAGGGCGACTTCCGCGACTGGGACGCCATCCGGTCCTGGGCGGTCACGATCGCCGACACCCTCGGGGCGATCTGAGCTCGGGGACTGCCTGAGTTGCCGGCGGCCTGAGGTCGGTGCCATCTCGGCTCGAGGTGGCCGAGGGTTCGGGCCCTCAGGGGACGATCAGGACCTTCCCCGTGGTGCGCCGGCCCTCGAGGGCGCGGTGCGCCTCGGCGGCCTGGGCGAGCGGGAACTCGGCGCCGATGCGCACGTCGAGCGTGCCGGCGGACACCGCGCCGAACAGCTCGCCGGCTCGCCAGGTGAGCTCCTCGCGGTCCACGGTGAAGTCGCCGATCTTGGGGCGCGTGAGGTAGACGGACCCCGCGGCGTTGAGGCGCTGCGGGTCCACCGGCGCGACGCGACCCGACGCCGCCCCGAACAGCACGAGCATGCCGCGCCGCCGCAGGCTCGCCAGGGAGGCGTCGAAGGTGTCCCGGCCGACGCCGTCGTACACCACATGGACGCCGGCGCCGCCGGTGAGGTCCCGGACGACGGCGGGTAGCTGGGCGGTCAGGTCCTCGAGCTCGGTGTAGCGGATGACGTCGTGCGCCCCGGCCGCGCGCGCGAGGGCCTCCTTCTCCGCGGTGCCGACCGTGCCGATGACGCGGGCGCCGCGCGCCGCAGCGAGCTGGACGAGGAGGAGGCCGACGCCGCCTGCCGCCGCGTGGACCAGCACGTCCTGGCCGGCCTGCACCGGGAAGGACGAGGCGACGAGGTAGTGCGCGGTGATGCCCTGCAGGGGGAGGGCCGCTGCGGTGCGCAGGTCGACGCCGTCGGGCACGGGAAGGGCGACCCGCGCGGGCACGACGACGCGCTCGGCGTACGAGGCGGGCGCGTTCTCCCAGGCGACGAGGTCCCCGGGGGCGAATCCCGCGACGTCGGCCCCGACGGCGAGCACCCGACCCGCGCCCTCGCTGCCCGGGACGTGTGGGAAGGCGATCGGGTACATCCCGGAGCGCCGGTAGGTGTCGATGAAGTTGACGCCGGCGGCGGCGACCTCGACGAGGAGGTCGTCCGGGCCGGGTGACGGCTCCGGGACCGCCTCGACCTCGAGGACCTCGGGCCCACCGGCCTGGGTAGCCACGACTGCGCGCATCGCTCCAGCCTAACGACCGACTCACCCACCCACCGACCCACCCACCGACCACCCACCGACCTACCCGGGGGATCGGGCGGGGGAACCGCCGACCGCGGACCCGCGTCGAGGGAACCGCCACGCGCTGTATGGTTATGCGCATGTCTGTATCTGTGGCGGTGGCGGGTGCGAGCGGGTACGCCGGCGGCGAGGTGCTGCGCCTCCTCGCTCGCCCATCCCGAGGTCGAGATCGGCGCGGTGACGGCCCACCGGAACGCCGGCGACGTCCTCGGCGCCCACCACCCGCACCTTCGGCCGCTCGCCGACCGGGTGCTCGAGCCGACGGAGCCCGCCGTCCTCGCCGGCCACGACGTCGTCGTCCTCGCCCTGCCGCACGGGGCCTCCGGCGCGATCGCCGCGACCCTGCCCGGCGACGTCCTCGTCATCGACTGCGGCGCCGACCACCGGCTCACCGACGCCGGCGCCTGGGAGTCCTTCTACGGCAGCCCGCACGCCGGGACCTGGCCCTACGGACTCCCGGAGCTCATCCTGGCCGGCGGCGGCCGGCAGCGCGACCGGCTCGACGGCGTGCGGCGCGTCGCGGTCCCGGGCTGCAACGTCACCGCCGTGACCCTGGGCCTGCAGCCCGGCGTCGCGGCCGGCGTCGTCGACCCGGGCGACATCGTCGCGGTCCTCGCCGTCGGGTACTCCGGCGCCGGCAAGGCGCTCAAGACCCACCTGCTGGCCTCGGAGGCCCTCGGCGCCGCGATGCCCTACGCGGTCGGGGGGGTGCACCGGCACATCCCCGAGATCGAGCAGAACCTCCTCGCGGCCGGCGCCGCCGACGTGCGCATCTCCTTCACGCCCATCCTCGTCCCGATGTCCCGCGGGCATCCTCGCGACGGTGACCGCGCCGGCTCGCCCCGGGCGTCTACGGCCGCGGAGGTCCGCGCCGCCTGGGAGGACGCCTACGCGGACGAGCCGTTCGTCCACCTGCTTCCCGAGGGGCAGTGGCCGTCGACGGCCGCCACCCTGGGCGCGAACACGGCCCTCGTCCAGGTCGCGCGTCGACGCGCAGCGCGGGCCGCGTCGTGACGGTCACGGCGCATCGACAACCTCGTCAAGGGCACCGCCGGCGCCGCCGTCCAGTCCATGAACCTCGCCCTCGGCCTGCCCGAGACGCTGGGCCTGACCACGGATGGGGGTCGCGCCGTGACGGTCACCGCAGCCCGAAGGGCTTCCGGGCGGCCGGCGTCACCGCGGGGCTCAAGGCTCCGGCAAGCCGGACGTGGCGCTCGTCGTCAACGACGGCCCGCTCCAGGTCGCCGCCGGCGTCTTCACGAGCAACCGCGTCGTCGCGGCTCCCGTCGTCTGGTCGCGGCAGGCGATCGCCGACGGCCGCGCTCGACGCCGTCGTCCTCAACTCCGGCGGCGCGAACGCGTGCACCGGGCCCGAGGGCTTCCTCGACACGCACGCGCACCGCGGAGCACGTCGGCGCGGTCCTCGACGCCTCGCCGCGGGGACGTCGCCGTCTGCTCCACCGGCCTCATCGGCGTGCGGCTGCCCATGGCCGGCCCTGCTCGCCGGCATCGACGCGGCCGCGGCCGCCCTGGCCGCCGACGGCGGCCTCGACGCGGCCCACGCGATCATGACCACCGACACGGTCCCGAAGCTGACCGCCGTCTCGCGGCGACGGGCTGGAGCGTCGGCGGCATGGCCAAGGGCGCCGGCATGCTCGCGCCCGGGCCTGGCCACCATGCTCGTGCGTCCTCACCACCGACGCGGTGATCGACCGCCGAGACGGCCGACGCCGCCCTCCGCGACGCGACGCGCGTCACGTTCGACCGGGTCGACTCGGACGGCTGCATGTCCACCAACGACACCGTGCTCCTGCTCGCCTCGGGCGCGATCGGCGTCGCGCCCGACCCGGAGCGAGTTCGACGTCGGCGCTCACCGAGGCCTGCGCGGAGCTCGCGCGCGGCCTCATCGCCGACGCCGAGGGCGCCAGCCACGACATCGCGATCACGGTCGCGGGGCGCGCGCGAGCGAGGACGCGGCGCGAGGCCGTCGCCCGCGCCGTCGCCCGCTCCAACCTCTTCAAGGCGGCCGTCTTCGGCAACGACCCCAACTGGGGCCGCGTCGCTGTCCGCCGTCGGCACCGTCCCGGAGTCCGTCGCGGCGTTCGACGCCGGCCGCATCGACGTCTGCATCAACGGCGTCCAGGTCTGCCGGGCGGGCAGGGCGTCGGCGAGGACCGCACCTCGTCGACCTGACCGGCGCCCGGGAGGTGCACGTGGTCGTCGACCTGCACGCGCCGGCCACGGCCGCCGGCCACCGTCTGGACCAACGACCTCACCCACGACTACGTCCACGAGAACAGCGCGTACTCCACGTGAGCGCGTCCGGCACAGCGAGCGAGGCCCCGGCATGAGCCAGCCATCCGTCCCCGACGACTTCGTCTTCAACACCGAACGGACCTCTTCCCGCACCAGAAGGTGGAGCGTCCTCATCGAGGCGCTGCCCTGGATCGAGCGCTTCGCGGGCGCCATCGTCGTCATCAAGTACGGCGGCAACGCGATGGTCGACGACGACGCTCAAGCGCGCCTTCGCCGAGGACGTCGTGTTCCTGCGGCAGGTCGGCCTGCACCCCGTCGTCGTGCACGGCGGCGGCCCGCAGATCAGCTGCCATGCTCGAAGCGGCTCGGGATCGAGATCGAGTTCAAGGGCGGGTTCCGGGTCACCACGCCCGAGGCCATGGACGTGGTCCGGATGGTGCTCACCGGCCAGGTCTCGCGCGAGCTCGTCGGCCTCATCAACGCGCACGGCCCGCACGCCGTCGGCCTCTCCGGCGAGGACGGCGGCCTGCTCCGCGCGGCGCGCCGGCCCGCGATGGTCGACGGCGAGGCGGTCGACGTCGGCCTCGTCGGCGACGTCGTCGAGGTCAACCCGGCGGCGATCGAGGACATCCTCGCGGCCGGCCGGATCCCCGTGGTCTCCACCGTGGCCCCGGACATCGACGACCCCACGGCCAGGTGCTCAACGTCAACGCCGACACCGCCGCCGCGGCCCTCGCGGTGGCGCTCGGCGCCCGCAAGCTCATCATGCTCACCGACGTCGAGGGCCTGTACGCCGAACTGGCCGGACAGGTCCTCGCTCGTCCGGCGGATCGGCGTCGCTCGAGCTCGCGGAGATGCTGCCCGCGCCTCGAGTCCGGGATGGTCCCGAAGATGGAGGCCTGCCTGCGCGCCGTCCAGGGCGGCGTGCCCCAGGCGCACATCATCGACGGCCGGGTGCCGCACGCGATGCTGCTGGAGATCTTCACCTCCCAGGGCGTCGGCACGATGGTGCTGCCCGAGGTCACGGCCGAGTGGAGTGACGAATGAGCGCCCCGACGACTCCGAATCTGACTCCGGCCCCGATCCCGAGCACGGCGTCCGCGGTCGCCCCCGGCGCCGCCACGGGCACGGCGGTGGAGTGGGCGGCCCGCTACGGCGAGGCGCTCATGGGCACCTACGGCACCCCCCAGCGCGTGCTCGTGCGGGGCGAGGGCCCGTACGTCTGGGACGCCGACGGGCACGCGGTACCTCGACCTGCTCGGCGGGAATCGCCGTCAACGCCCTCGGCCACGCGCACCCCACGCTCGTGAGCGCCGTCTCCGCGCAGCTCGGCACCCTCGGGCACGTCTCGAACTTCTTCGCCACGCCCACGCAGATCGCGCTCGCCGAGCGGCTCCTCGAGCTGGCGGCCACGGCGGCGCCGGCCGGCTCCCGCGTGTTCCTCGCGCAACACGGGCACCGAGGCGAACGAGGCGGCGTTCAAGATGGCGCGGCGCACGGGCCGGCCCCGGCGTCCTCGCCCTCGAGGGCGCGCTTCCACGGGCGCACCATGGGCGCCCTCGCGCTGACCGCACAAGGTGGCCTACCGGGAGCCGTTCGAGCCGTTGCCCGGCGGCGTCGAGCACGTCCCGTTCGGTGACGTCGAGGCGCTCGGCCGCGGCGATGGACGACGACGTCGCGGCCGCTCTTCGTCGAGCCCGATCCAGGGCGAGGCCGGGCGTGCGGTCCGCTGCCCGCCGGGCTACCTCGCCGCGGCCCGCGAGCTCACCGCGACGCGCACGGCGCGCTGCTGATCCTCGACGAGGTGCAGACCGGCATCGGGCGCACGGGCGCGTGGTTCGCCCACCACGCCGCGCATCGGCGGCGGGATCGTGCCCGACGTCGTCACCCTCGCCAAGGGCCTCGGCGGCGGCTTCCCGATCGGCGCGGTCGTCGCGTTCGGGGAGCGGGCCGGCACCCTGCTGGGCGTCGGCCAGCACGGCACGACGTTCGGCGGCAACCCGGTCGCCGCGGCCGCGGCCCTCGCGACCCTCGCACGTCATCGAGCGGGACGGCCTCCTGGCCCACGTCCGGGACCTCGGCGCGTGGCTGCGGACGGCGCTGGGCGCCGTCGACCACCCCCGGCGTCGCGGGTGCCCGGGGCGAGGGCCTCCTGCTCGGCGATCGAGCTCGACCGACGACGTCGCCCCGGCCGTGGCCCGGCCGCGCTCGAGGCAGGCTTCATCGTCAACGCGGTGGCCCCCGGACGCGATCCGGCTCGCCCCGCCGCTCGTGCTCACCCGCGCCCAGGCCGGCGACTTCGTCGACGCCCTCCCGGCGATCCTCGATGCCGCGTCCCGGCCCGCCGACCGCTCCAAGGACACCTGATGACCCGGCACTTCCTCCGGGACGACGACCTCACCCCGGCCGAGCAGCGCGAGGTCCTCGAGCTGGCCCTCGCCGTCAAGGCCGACCCGTTCGGCTGGCAGCCCCTCGAGGGCCCGCGGCCGTCGCCGTCCTCTTCGACAAGCCGACCCTGCGGACGCAGGTCTCCTTCGCCGTCGGCATCGCCGAGCTCGGGGGCTTCCCCCTGCTCGTCGACGGCAACCTGGCGCAGATCGGCGTCCAGCGAGTCGATCGCCGGACACCGCCCGGGTGCTCGACCGGCAGGTGGCCGCGATCGTCTGGCGCACCTTCGACCAGGACCGGATCGAGGAGATGGCCGCGCACGCCGGCGTGCCGGTCGTCAACGCGCTGACCGACGAGTTCCACCCGTGCCAGATCCTCGCGGACCTCGCAGACCGTCGCCGAGCACTGCGGTGGCCTGACGCCGACGGCCCCGCTCGCCGGGCCTGACCTCGCCTACTGGGCGACGGCGCGAACAACATGGCGCACTCCTACCTGCTCGGCGGCGCGACGGCGGGCATGCACGTGCGGATCGGCGCGCCCGGAGGGCTACCGGCCCGACGCCGGACGTCCTCGACGCGCGCCGAGGCCATCGCGGCGGAGACCGGCGGGAGCGTCGCTCGTCACGGACGACGCCGACGAGGCGGTCGCGGGCGCCGACGTCGTCGCGACCGACACGTGGGTCTCGATGGGGCGAGGAGGCGGAGGCCGACGAGCGCGAGGCCCCTTCCTCCCGTTCCGGGTGACGCCGCGCTGCTCGCCGCTCGCGGCGCCGGGCGCCGTCGTGCTCCACTGCCTGCCGGCGTACCGGGGCAAGGAGATCACCGCCGAGGTGCTCGACGGCGCCGCCAGTCGCGTGGTCTGGGACGAGGCGGAGAACCGCCTGCACGCGCAGAAGGCGCTGCTCACGTGGCTGGCTCGAGCGGTGACCTGAGCGCCCGTCGATGGCGTCCGCCGATCCCCGCGACCAAGGCGGCGCGGCAGGCGCTGATCGCGCCGCGTCCTCGACGCGCCAGGCCGTGCGCTCCCAGGGCGAGCTGCGCGCCGCGCTCGGCGGCGCGAGGGCGTCGAGCGTCACCCAGGCGACGCTCTCGCGCGACCTCGTCGAGCGTCGGGGCGGTCAAGGTGCGCGGCGCGGACGGCGCGCTCGTCTACGCCGTGCCCGCGGGGAGCGGCCGGTCGCCGGGCTCGCGCGGGAGCGGCGACGGAGGAGAATCCGCCGGCGGCTCGACCGGCTGCGCCGCGAGCTGCTCGTCAGCGCCGACGGCTCCGCCAACCTCGTCGTGCTGCGCACCCCGCCGGGCGCCGCGCAGTTCCTCGCGTCGCGCCATCGACCGCCCGTCGATCCCGACGTCGTCGGGCACGATCGCGGGCGACGACACCGTCCTCGTCGTCTCCCGGGACCCCGACGGCGGGCGCGGCCTCGCCCAGCAGTTCCTGGACCTCGCCTCACCGCACGGTCTCGACCCCCGCAGACCGCACCCGCCTCACCAGACCCAGCACCAGCAGCAACAGGAGAGCACCCCTCATGAAGGAGCGCATCGTCCTCGCCTACTCCGGCGGCCTCGACACCTCCGTCGGCATCGGCTGGATCGCGGACGCCACCGGCGCCGAGGTCATCGCCGTGGCGGTCGACGTCGGCCAGGGCGGCGAGGACCTCGAGGTCATCCGCCAGCGCGCCCTCGACTGCGGCGCCGTCGAGGCGTACGTCGCCGACGCGCGCGACGAGTTCGCGCAGCGAGTACTGCATGCCCGCGCTCAAGGCGAACGCCCTCTACATGGACCACTACCCGCTCGTCTCGGCGCTCTCCCGCCCGCGTCATCGTCAAGCACCTCGTGCGGGCGGCCCGCCAGTTCGGCGCGACCACCGTGGCGCACGGCTGCACGGGCAAGGGCAACGACCAGGTGCGCTTCGAGGTCGGCATCGTGTCGCTCGCGCCCGGACCTCACGTGCATCGCCCCGTCCGCGACCTCGCCCTGACCCGCGACAAGGCGATCGACTACGCCGAGCCGCACAAGCTCCCCATCGAGACGACGAAGAAGAACCCGTTCTCCATCGACCAGAACGTCTGGGGCCGCGCCGTCGAGACGGGCTTCCTCGAGGACATCTGGAACGCGCCCACGAAGGACGTCTACTCCTACACGGACGACCCGGCCTTCCCGCCCGTCGCCGGACGAGGTGGTCATCACGCTTCGAGCGCGGCATCCCCGTGGCGCTCGACGGCGTGCCGGTCACCCCGCTCCAGGCGATCCAGGAGATGAACCGCCGCGCCGGCGCCCACGGCGTCGGGCGCATCGACATCGTCGAGGACCGCCTCGTCGGCATCAAGTCGCGCGAGATCTACGAGGCGCCGGGCGCGATGGCGCTCATCGAGGCGCACCGCGAGCTCGAGAACGTCACGGTGGAGCGCGAGCAGGCGCGGTTCAAGAAGCGGATCGGGGCCGCGCTGGACCGAGCTCGTCTACGACGGCATGTGGTTCTCCCCGCTCAAGCGCTCGCTCGACGCCTTCATCGAGGACACCCAGGAGTACGTGTCCGGCGAGATCCGCCTGGTCCTCCACGGCGGGCGCGCGACCGTGACCGGACGGCGCTGCGAGGCCAGCCTCTACGACTTCAACCTCGCCACCTACGACACGGCGACACCTTCGACCAGTCCGAGGCCAGGGGCTTCATCGAGATCTTCGGCCTCACGGCCAAGCTGGCCGCGGCGCGCGACGCCAAGTTCGGGCGCGGCGTGGTCATCGGGGGCCCGGACCTCACCGCCGCGGAGGGCACGGGTGCCTGAGGCACACGACGAGCCGACGACGGCGCCCGGCCCCGCCCCGCAGGCTCCGCTCAGCCTCTGGGGGGGCCGGTTCGCCGGCGGTCCGGCCGACGCGCTCGCGGCGCTCAGCGTCTCGACCCACTTCGACTGGCGGCTCGCGCGACACGACATCGAGGGTTCGCGGGCGCACGCCCGGGTGCTCGCGGCGGCGGGCCTGCTCGACGACGCCGAGCTGACCGGGATGCTCGACGCGCTGGACGCGCTCGACGCGGACGTCGCCTCGGGGGCGTTCGCGCCGTCGCCGGCCGACGAGGACGTCCACACGGCGCTCGAGCGCGGGCTCATCGAGCGCGCGGGTCCCGATCTCGGAGGCAAGCTCCGCGCCGGCCGTTCCCGCAACGACCAGATCGCCACGCTCATCCGGATGTACCTGCGGGAGCAGCGCGCGCGTCCTGGCGGGCGGCGTGCTCGACGTGGTCGACGCGCTCGTGGAGCAGGCGGACCGCGCACCCCGACGCGCCCATGCCGGGGCGCACGCACCTCCAGCACGCCCAGCCCGTGATGCTCGCCCACCACCTGCTCGCGCACGCGTGGCCGCTGCTGCGCGACGTCGAGCGGCTGCACCGACTGGGACGCCCGGGCGGCGCTCTCGCCGTACGGCTCCGGCGCGCTCGCCGGCTCCTCGCTCGGGCTCGACCCGGCCGCGGTCGCCGCCGACCTGGGCTTCGACGGCCCCGTCGAGAACTCGATCGACGGCACGGCGGCCGCGACGTCGTCGCGGAGTTCGCCTTCGTCGCCGCGATGATCGGGGTCGACCTCTCCCGGCTGGCCGAGGAGAACGTCATCTGGGCGACGAAGGAGTTCGGCTTCGTCCGCCTCGACGACGCCTTCTCGACGGGCTCGTCGATCATGCCCCAGAAGAAGAACCCCGACGTCGCGGAGCTGGCGCGCGGCAAGGCGGGCCGCCTCATCGGCGACCTCGCCGGCCTGCTCGCCGACGCTCAAGGGCCTGCCGCTCGCCTACAACCGCGACCTCCAGGAGGACAAGGAGCCGGTCTTCGACGCCATCGACACCCTGGCCCTGCTCCTGCCTGCGGTCGCGGGGATGGTTGCGACGCTCGACGTTCGACACGGGAGCGGATGGCCGAGCTCGCGCCCGCAGGGCTTCTCGCTCGCGACCGACATCGCGGAGTGGCTCGTGCGGCAGGGCGTGCCGTTCCGGGTGGCGCACGAGGTGGCGGGCGCGTGCGTGCGGGTGTGCGAGAAGCGCGGGATCGAGCTCTGGGACCTGAGCGACGACGATCTCGTCGCGATCTCCCCGCACCTGACGCCGGAGGTCCGGGACGTGCTGACGGTGGAGGGCTCGCTCGCCTCGAGGTCGGGGCACGGCGGCACCGCGCCGGTCCGGGTGGTCGAGCAGCTCGCTCGGGTCGGTGCGCGCACCGCGGAGCTTCGGGCCTGGGCCGAGGCCTGAGCCGCGCGGACCCGTGAGCGCCTCGATGTGGCCGGAGCTCCCGGACATCCTCGGCCGGGTGCTGACTGCCCGGCCGAGGATGGGGCCCGTGCGTCTCGTCGCGATCGACGGGCCGGCCGGCTCGGGGAAGACCACCCTGGCGACCGCCGTCGGTGACGGGCTTCGCTCGGCGGGCCTCGTCGTCGAGACCGTGCACCTCGATGACCTCTACGAGGGATGGAGCGGGCTCGACGGCGTGTGGGAACGGCTCGCCGTCGGGGTGCTCGAGCCCCTCGCGACGGGTCGCCCGGCCCGGTACCGGCGCTACGACTGGGGCGCGGAGGCGTGGGCGGACTGCGTGGACGTCCCCGTGCCCGACGTGCTCGTGGTCGAGGGGTGCGGGTCCGCGCCGCGCGCGGTCGATGAGTACGCCGTGCTGCGGCTCTGGGTCGAGACCGGTGCGGACGAGCGCCTCGCCCGGGGCATCGCCCGCGACGGCGAAGCACTGCGCGGCCACTGGCTCGCCTGGATGGCGAGCGAGGCGACGCACTTCGCCGCCGAGCGCACCCGCGAGCGGGCCGACGTCCTGTTGAGCACGTGATCGCGTGAGCACGTGATCGCGCCGGGGCCGGACTGGTTCGTCCGGGACGTCCTCGACGTGGCCCCCGACCTCCTCGGAGCCCGCCTGCGCGTGGAGGACCGGGCGGGCGTCGTCGTCGTCCGCCTCACGGAGGTGGAGGCCTACCGTGGCGAGGACGATCCCGGCTCTCACGCGTTCCGGGGGCGGACGGCGCGCAACGCCGCCATGTTCGGGCCCGGCGGGCGCCTGTACGTCTACTTCACGTACGGCATGCACTGGTGCGTCAACCTCGTGTGCGGATCCGAGGGCAGCGCCGCGGCGGTGCTGCTGCGGGCCGGTGAGGTCGTGGAGGGCATCGACCTGGCGTGGTCGAGGCGCCCCGCAGCGCGGCGGACCGTCGACCTCGCCCGGGGTCCGGCGCGGCTCGCCCAGGCGCTCGGGCTCACGGGAGCCGACGACGGCGCGCCGCTCGGCGCACCGGACGGGGTCCGGCGGATCGACCTGACCCTCCCGACGGATGCCGCGCAGCCGGTGGCCCGCGGTCCGCGGGTGGGCGTGGCGGGCCCGGGCGGTGACCAGGTCGCGTTCCCCTGGCGCTTCTGGGTTCCGGGCGAGCCGACGGTCTCGGCCTACCGCGCCGGCGGGCGCACGCGCCGACCCGACGCCGCGGCACCCTCGCCGGGCACGGCAGACTAGGGCGCGCGCCGGGCGCTGGGTCCGGCGCGCGAGCCCCACCCGGAGAGCAGAGCAGTGACGGACACCCTCCCCGAGCACATCCTCGACGAGCTGCAGTGGCGCGGCCTCCTCGCGCAGTCGACCGACGAGGCGACGCTGCGCGAGGCCCTGTCCGCGGGACCCGTCACCTTCTACTGCGGGTTCGACCCGACCGCGCCGAGCCTGCACCTCGGGCAACCTGGTCCAGATCGTCGTCATGCGACGCCTCCAGCTGGCGGGGCACCGGCCGATCGCTCTGGTCGGCGGCGCGACGGGGCTGATCGGTGACCCCCGGATGTCGGGGGAGCGGACCCTCAACGCCAAGGACACGGTCGCCGAGTGGACCAGCAGGCTGCAGGGCCAGATCGAGCGGTTCCTCGACTTCGACGGCGACAACGCCGGCGCAGATGGTCAACAACCTCGACTGGACGTCCGCGCTCTCGCACCATCGACTTCCTGCGCGACATCGGCAAGCACTTCCGCCTGGGCACGATGCTCGCAAAGGACACGGTGGCCAGGCGCCTCGCCTCGGACGAGGGGATCTCCTTCACCGAGTTCAGCTACCAGATCCTGCAGGGCATGGACTTCCTCGAGCTGTTCCGGCGGTACGGCTGCACCGCTGCAGACCGGTGGCACCGACCAGTGGGGCAACCTGCTCTCCGGCGTCGAGCTCATCCGCAAGGTCGAGGGCGGCGGCGTCCACGTCCTGACGACCCCGCTCATCACCAAGGCGGACGGCACCAAGTTCGGCAAGACCGAGGGCGGCGCGGTCTGGCTGGACGCCGGCGATGACGAGCCCGTACGCCTTCTACCAGTTCTGGCTCAACGCCGACGACGCCGACGTCGTGCGCTACCTCAAGATCTTCACCTTCCTCGACCGGGGCAGGATCGCCGAGCTCGAGGCTGCGGTGACCGACCGGCCGGCGGCGCGAGAGGCGCAACGTGTGCTCGCCGCGGAGGTGACCACGCTGGTGCACGGCGCGGAGGCGACCGAGCGGGTCCGGAACGCCTCGCTGGCCCTCTTCGGCCGCGGCGCGCTGACCGAGCTCGACGCCGCCACGGTGGCCGACGCGGTCGCCGAGCTCCCGCGCGCGTCGGTCCGCCCGGGTGTCGACTCGGTGCTCGACCTCCTGGCGGCGACAGGGCTCGTCGACGGCACCGGGGCCGCGCGGCGGACCATCGCCGACGGTGGCGCGTACCTCAACAACGTCAAGGTCGTCGACCCGGGACGGATCGTCCTGCCCGACGACCTCATCGCGGGTCGCTGGGCCCTGGTGCGCCGCGGTCGGCGTGCGCTCGCCGTGGTCGACGCGGGGTCGAGCGGCGCCTGAGGAGGGTCTCGCAGGCGGTCTCGGAGGGTCTCTGCGCAGGTCAGAGGCCCACGCGCGGACTCGACACGCCCGGAGGTACGGCGATTTGACGGTCTGTAGCCCCGCACGTACTGTTCTCGACGTCGCCCCGAGAGGGAGGAACGGACACGACGAGGTGGCCGGTCCCGCAGGGCGAAACCCCCGGACACAGGCACCACGCGAAGAGCGTGGAGTTCCTCCGCGCCGGGAACCCATCTCGTGGGAATTCGGTCGACAAAGGCTCGCAAGAGCCGAAATTGACACGGAAGAAACGGGAAGCATAAGATTGAGAAGTTGCCCCGGGGCCGGTTGTGAGGCTGGGTCTGGGAAGCGTTCGCTCCTTGAGAACTCAACAGTGTGTCAATAAATCGATGCCAATTACCCCGTGGGGTGAGGCGCTGGGGTTTGCTTCTTCGGGGGCGGCCTGGGTGTTGATCCCGCGGATTTCCTTTGGTAGATCGGATGTCAGCATCTGGTCGGCCAGAGATCATTAACTCGACCTTCTTGGTCGTTTCGTAATGTCGGTTTGCTGCGGGCCCTTTTGGGGTTTGGCCAGTAGACATCAACGGAGAGTTTGATCCTGGCTCAGGACGAACGCTGGCGGCGTGCTTAACACATGCAAGTCGAACGGTGATGGGTGCTTGCTCCTGTGATCAGTGGCGAACGGGTGAGTAACACGTGAGCAACCTGCCCCTGACTCTGGGATAACCCCGGGAAACCGGAGCTAATACCGGATACGAGACGTACAGGCATCTGTGGCGTCTGGAAAGAATTTCGGTCGGGGATGGGCTCGCGGCCTATCAGCTTGTTGGTGGGGTAATGGCCCACCAAGGCGACGACGGGTAGCCGGCCTGAGAGGGCGACCGGCCACACTGGGACTGAGACACGGCCCAGACTCCTACGGGAGGCAGCAGTGGGGAATATTGCACAATGGGCGCAAGCCTGATGCAGCGACGCCGCGTGAGGGATGAAGGCCTTCGGGTTGTAAACCTCTTTCAGCAGGGAAGAAGCGAAAGTGACGGTACCTGCAGAAGAAGCGCCGGCTAACTACGTGCCAGCAGCCGCGGTAATACGTAGGGCGCAAGCGTTGTCCGGAATTATTGGGCGTAAAGAGCTCGTAGGCGGTTTGTCGCGTCTGCTGTGAAAACCCGAGGCTCAACCTCGGGCCTGCAGTGGGTACGGGCAGACTAGAGTGCGGTAGGGGAGACTGGAATTCCTGGTGTAGCGGTGGAATGCGCAGATATCAGGAGGAACACCGATGGCGAAGGCGGGTCTCTGGGCCGTAACTGACGCTGAGGAGCGAAAGCATGGGGAGCGAACAGGATTAGATACCCTGGTAGTCCATGCCGTAAACGTTGGGCACTAGATGTGGGGCTCATTCCACGAGTTCCGTGTCGCAGCAAACGCATTAAGTGCCCCGCCTGGGGAGTACGGCCGCAAGGCTAAAACTCAAAGGAATTGACGGGGGCCCGCACAAGCGGCGGAGCATGCGGATTAATTCGATGCAACGCGAAGAACCTTACCAAGGCTTGACATACACCGGAAAAGTCGCAGAGATGTGCGTCCCCGCAAGGTCGGTGTACAGGTGGTGCATGGTTGTCGTCAGCTCGTGTCGTGAGATGTTGGGTTAAGTCCCGCAACGAGCGCAACCCTCGTCCTATGTTGCCAGCACGTAATGGTGGGGACTCATAGGAGACTGCCGGGGTCAACTCGGAGGAAGGTGGGGATGACGTCAAATCATCATGCCCCTTATGTCTTGGGCTTCACGCATGCTACAATGGCCGGTACAAAGGGCTGCGATACCGCAAGGTGGAGCGAATCCCAAAAAGCCGGTCTCAGTTCGGATTGGGGTCTGCAACTCGACCCCATGAAGTCGGAGTCGCTAGTAATCGCAGATCAGCAACGCTGCGGTGAATACGTTCTCGGGCCTTGTACACACCGCCCGTCACGTCACGAAAGTCGGTAACACCCGAAGCCGGTGGCCCAACCCTTGGGAGGGAGCCGTCGAAGGTGGGATTGGCGATTGGGACGAAGTCGTAACAAGGTAGCCGTACCGGAAGGTGCGGCTGGATCACCTCCTTTCTAAGGAGCGCGTGGCGTCGCGTCTTGCGCGGCGTCCATGGCCATGTCTCGGGCGAGTGTCCCGAGGTGGTTGCTCAGGGTGGAACGTCGATGAGTTGGCTGCGCGTGCCGCGTCACCTAGTACGTCCCTTCGGGGTCGGGAACGGTGGGGTGGAGCGGGTGGCCTCATGGCACACTGTTGGGTCCTGAGGGAACGGGCGTGAGCCTTCCTTCGGGGTGCCGGCCGGTTGGTCGGTGCCTGCTCGGGCCGCACATGCTCAGATGAACCGGTCCCGCGTGCGGGGTCAGGCGCTGGGGGTGTGGGGGACCGCCCGTAGCTTGAGAACTGCACAGTGGACGCGAGCATCTTTTGATCTTTGTGGTCAAGTTTTTAAGAGCATTCGGTGGATGCCTTGGCACTAGGAGCCGAAGAAGGACGTAGCAGCCTGCGATAAGCCTCGGGGAGTTGGCAAGCGAACCGTGATCCGAGGATGTCCGAATGGGGAAACCCAGCCGCGGTCATGTCGCGGTTACCCACGCCTGAACATATAGGGCGTGTGGAGGGAACGTGGGGAAGTGAAACATCTCAGTACCCACAGGAAGAGATATTCCGTGAGTAGTGGCGAGCGAAAGCGGAACAGGCCAAACCGATGGTGTGTGATAGCCGGCAGGCGTTGCATCGTCGGGGTTGTGGGACCTCAGGAGCGGGCTCTGCCGAGCTTGCAGGGAGTCAGAAAGTCGCGTCATAGTCGAACGGCATTGAAAGGCCGGGCACAGAGGGTGCAACCCCCGTAGACGAAATGGCGTGGCCTCCCCTTGAGGATCCCAAGTAGCACGGGGCCCGAGAAATCCCGTGTGAATCTGGAAGGACCACCTTCTAAGCCTAAATACTACCTAGTGACCGATAGCGGACAAGTACCGTGAGGGAAAGGTGAAAAGTACCCCGGGAGGGGAGTGAAATAGTACCTGAAACCGTGTGCTTACAATCCGTCGGAGCCTCCTTAGCAGGGGTGACGGCGTGCCTTTTGAAGAATGAGCCTGCGAGTTAGTGGTACGTGGCGAGGTTAACCCGTGTGGGGAAGCCGTAGCGAAAGCGAGTCCGAATAGGGCGTCATAGTCGCGTGCTCTAGACCCGAAGCGAAGTGATCTACCCATGGGCAGGTTGAAGCGCGGGTAAGACCGCGTGGAGGACCGAACCCACCTGGGTTGAAAACCTGGGGGATGACCTGTGGGTAGGGGTGAAAGGCCAATCAAACTTCGTGATAGCTGGTTCTCCCCGAAATGCATTTAGGTGCAGCGTCACGTGTTTCTTGCCGGAGGTAGAGCTACTGGATGGCCGATGGGCCCCACAAGGTTACTGACGTCAACCAAACTCCGAATGCCGGTAAGTGAGAGCGTGGCAGTGAGACTGCGGGGGATAAGCTTCGTAGTCGAGAGGGAAACAGCCCAGACCACCAGCTAAGGCCCCTAAGCGTGTGCTAAGTGGGAAAGGATGTGGAGTTGCACAGACAACCAGGAGGTTGGCTTAGAAGCAGCCACCCTTAAAAGAGTGCGTAATAGCTCACTGGTCAAGTGATTCCGCGCCGACAATGTAGCGGGGCTCAAGCACACCGCCGAAGCTGTGGCATTCACACTTGTGCTAGGTCCTTGTGATCCAGGCGTGTGGATGGGTAGGGGAGCGTCGTGTGGCGGGTGAAGCGGCGGGGTGACCCAGTCGTGGACGCCACACGAGTGAGAATGCAGGCATGAGTAGCGAATGACGGGTGAGAAACCCGTCCGCCGAATGACCAAGGGTTCCAGGGCCAGGCTAATCCGCCCTGGGTAAGTCGGGACCTAAGGCGAGGCCGACAGGCGTAGTCGATGGACAACGGGTTGATATTCCCGTACCGGCGAAGAACCGCCCATACCGAATCCGGTGATGCTAAGCGCCCGAAGCCTGGTCGTCCTCTTCGGAGGGCTTCTGGGCCGAGCGCGCGACCCGAACCGGTACTAGGTAAGCGTATTAACAGGGGTGACGCAGGAAGGTAGCCTCCGCGTGGCGATGGTAGTCCACGTCTAAGGGTGTAGGGCGAGGTGTAGGCAAATCCGCACCTCATGTGCCTGAGACCTGACAGTGACCGCGAATGCGGGAAGCAGGGTGATCCTATGCTGCCAAGAAAAGCCTCGACGCGAGGTTCTAGCCGCCCGTACCCTAAACCGACTCAGGTGGTCAGGTAGAGAATACCAAGGCGATCGAGTGAATCGTGGTTAAGGAACTCGGCAAAATGCCCCCGTAACTTCGGGAGAAGGGGGGCCGAAGGGGTGAAGCCGCTAGCCGGCTAGCCTTCGACGGCCGCAGAGACCAGGGAGAAGCGACTGTTTACTAAAAACACAGGTCCGTGCGAAGTCGCAAGACGATGTATACGGACTGACGCCTGCCCGGTGCTGGAAGGTTAAGAGGACGGGTCAGCCGCAAGGCGAAGCTCAGAATTTAAGCCCCAGTAAACGGCGGTGGTAACTATAACCATCCTAAGGTAGCGAAATTCCTTGTCGGGTAAGTTCCGACCTGCACGAATGGCGTAACGACTTCTCCGCTGTCTCAACCGCGAACTCGGCGAAATTGCACTACGAGTAAAGATGCTCGTTACGCGCAGCAGGACGGAAAGACCCCGGGACCTTTACTATAGTTTGGTATTGGTGTTCGGGACGGCTTGTGTAGGATAGGTGGGAGACTGTGAAGCCGGCACGCCAGTGTCGGTGGAGTCAACGTTGAAATACCACTCTGGTCGTTCTGGACATCTAACCTCGGTCCGTAATCCGGATCAGGGACAGTGCCTGATGGGTAGTTTAACTGGGGCGGTTGCCTCCTAAAATGTAACGGAGGCGCTCAAAGGTTCCCTCAGCCTGGTTGGCAATCAGGTGTCGAGTGCAAGTGCACAAGGGAGCTTGACTGTGAGACTGACAGGTCGAGCAGGGACGAAAGTCGGAACTAGTGATCCGGCGGTGGCTTGTGGAAGCGCCGTCGCTCAACGGATAAAAGGTACCCCGGGGATAACAGGCTGATCTTGCCCAAGAGTCCATATCGACGGCATGGTTTGGCACCTCGATGTCGGCTCGTCGCATCCTGGGGCTGGAGTAGGTCCCAAGGGTTGGGCTGTTCGCCCATTAAAGCGGTACGCGAGCTGGGTTTAGAACGTCGTGAGACAGTTCGGTCCCTATCCGCTGCGCGCGCAGGAAACTTGAGAAGGGCTGTTCCTAGTACGAGAGGACCGGAACGGACGAACCTC
>CAWACR010000009.1:0-334004 GCA_963780675.1 uncultured Actinomycetota bacterium | reverse complement strand
GTGATGACGGCCGGGGTGTTGGCGACCTGGATCGACCAGTCGGGGTACCTCGACAGGTCCTCGATCATCTTGATCCGGCCGGTCGCTTCCTGCAGGTGCTGGAAGACCTTGCTCTGCGTGTAGATGGCGTCGACGGTGCCGTTCAGGAGGGCCGTCTCCAGCGGGCGGAAGGCCAGGTCGTGCTTGTGGTCGCGGCGCATCCACAGCTCGGAGGGGTTGTTCATCGGCGGCACGAGCATCTCGGGCTTGTCGTACCAGTCGTCGGGGTAGGGGAACTCGACGAGCTCGATGTCGTCCATCGTCATGCCGTTGAGCGTGAGCATGGCCTCGATGCCCATGTGCTCCTGGATGCGCCACCAGTCGTTCTTGATGGTGTTGAGGCTCTTGCTGATGCCGATCTTCTTGCCCGTGAGGTCCTCCATCCGGAAGATCCGGTCGCGGGCGCGCACGGCCATGCATCCGCCTTCGTACACCCACGTCGCGCCGAGCAGCACGGTGCGACGGATGTCGGCGTTGACGTGGATCGGCGGGTAGAGGCCGCCGAAGCGGATCAGGTTGTCGAGGTTGTGGATGTAGTGGGGGTACCAGTTGTTCTCGGGGGCGTGGCGGAAGTAGGCGTACTCGACGCCGATCTTCTTGAACTCCTCCCGGCACCACCCGAGTTCCTGGTCGACGTTGTTCGCCGAGACCATCGGGCAGTTCGTGAACCAGACCTCGTCCCACCGCAGCGGGACGGTCGTGGACACTCTCTCCTGCGTCGTCATGACGACCTCCTTCGTGCTTCCTGACCGCCGAGGCTCGGCGGTCCCGCGACGTCGAGGCGCTCGAGCTCGAACGCTGACGGTTCGCCCCCAACCGTGACGCCGCGGGCCTCCGCCGCACATCAGGCGGATCGGGTGAAGCCGGTGCCCGTCGAGACGGCCGCGTGACCGGCGTCGACGCGAGCATTCAGCCGAAGCGGGTGACGGCGTGCCGCCCGCCGGTCCCCCACCTGTCGGGGGGAGTAATGCCACGTGTCGGCGCCCGGGGGACGTCCGGCCAGGCTCGGACCACGCCGGACCTACGATCTGGGCATGGCCGCAGGGGGGAGCGAGCGATCAGGCGGTGGACCGCGTCTCGTGGCGCCCGCCCGGATCGCGCCGCCGGTCCGGCGGCCCTCGGCGATCCGCCGCGACCGGCTGGTCGACCGGCTCCGCACGTCGGACTGGGCGCGCGCCGTCGTCCTCTCGGCTCCGGCCGGCTACGGGAAGACCACTGTCCTCCTGCAGTGGGCCGCGGCGGACGGGCGGCCGTTCGCCTGGATCAGGGTGAGTGACGTCGACGATGACCCGGCCGTGCTCATCAGGCACCTCCTCGCCGCGATCGACCCGATCGAGCCCGTCGAGCGGGAGATCGTCGCCACGCTCACCGCTGCCGAGCCGCGGTTCTCCTCGGTCGTCGTGCCGCTCCTCGAGCGGCTCCTTCGCTCGCGGGAGACCCCGTTCGTTCTCGTGCTCGACGACGTCGGCGAGATCTCCTCCGAGCAGGCCTTGCGCGTGATCGGCCTCGTGGTGGCCAACCTTCCGGAGGGCTCCCAGGTGGCCTGCGCCACCCGGTCCGCCCCGCCCCTGCCCCTGCGACGGCTCCGCGCCGACCGCTGCCTCGATGAGATCGGCCGGGCCGACCTCGCCATGACGGACGAGGAGGCCTCGGAACTGCTCCTCTCACTCGGCCTGGACAGCCGGACTGCGGCGTCGCGCCACCTCCTCGAGCGCGCAGAGGGGTGGCCGGCCGGCCTCTACCTCGCTGCGCGCTCCGCCGTCGAGGAGATGTCCCAGGAGACCGGGCCGGCCTGGGGCGACGTCGCGGTCGAAGAGGCGGTGGCCGACTACTTCTTCGACGAGTTCCTGCTCGGTGCGGACGCCGCGACGGTCCGCTTCCTCCTCGAGGTCTCGATCCTGTCCGACCTCGACGGGCCCGTCTGCGACGCGGTGACGGGACGCGTCGGCACCGCCGAGCTCCTGCACGGGCTGGCCCGCTCGAACCAGATGGTCATCCCGGTGGCCGGCCCGCGGGACACGTACCGCTTCCATCGGCTCTTCCGCGAGTTCCTCGCCACCGAGCTGCGCAGGCGTCACCCCGACCGGATAGCCCATCTGAACCGACGAGCGAGCGCTCACTACGTGGCGATCGGCGACGTCGAGAGCGCGATCCGGCACGCCCACGCCGCGGGGGACGCGGACCTCCTCGGCGAGATCGTCTGGTCGCAGGCGCCGGCATGCCTCGGCTCGGGCCGCGGCGACCTGCCGCGCAGCTGGCTGCGTGGCCTGAACGAGGGGGAGATCGGACGCTCGGCCGGCCTCTCGCTGACGGCGGCGTGGGTGGCCACCCAGGCCGGCGACATGGTCGCGTTCGCACGGTGGCTCGCGACCGCGGAGGCGCGGCTGCGGGAGACCGGCGCAGAGGCTCCAGCGGGGCTCGTGGCGGGGGTCGAGGTGGTGCGCGCCACCGCCGGGGGCGACGGGCTGGCAGGCATCATCGCGCGGTGCACCCGGGCGATCGACGTCGCCCCTGGCGACAGCGCGCTCCTGTCCCTGGCGCACTACCTGCGCGGGGTCGCCGCGATCCTCCTCGGCAGGAGCGCCGCCGGATGCGACGACCTCGAACGGGCCGAATTGCTGGCCGGCGCGTCGGAGATGCACACGATCCGGGCGCACGCCGTGGCCGGGCTGGGGCGCGTGGCGCTCGCGGCGGGGGACTCTGCACGGTGGACCGAGCTGGTGGCCGAGGCGCGCGCGATCGTGGCCGAGCACGGTCTCGACTACATCCCGACGCTCGCGCCGGTGTTCGCGGCATCGGCGCTCTCGCTCGCGCTGCAGGGTCGCCACGAGGCGGCCGAGGGCGAGGCGCTGCGCGCGTTGCGGCAGACCAGCCTGATCCGCGGACTCGCGCCGTGGTTCGGCGTCCTCGGCAGGCTCCAACTTGCCCGGACGTTCCTGCTCCTCCACGATCGGGCACGCGCGCGCGTGCTCCTCGACGAGGCGGTCGCGCTCCGTGGGCCGGCGACGGAATCGCCCGTGCTCGCGCATCTCCTGAAGGAGACCACGGACCTCGTCCGGCGGGTGGAGGACGTCCCCGGGCAGGGCCCGTCCTCGCTGACCACCGCGGAATTGCGCGTGCTCCAGTACCTGCCCAGCCACCTCACCCTCCAGCAGATCGCCGGGGAGCTCTACGTCTCACCGCACACCGTGAAGAGCCAGGTGGCGGCCGTGTACCGGAAACTCGGCGCGACGTCCCGGGCGGACGCCGTGCACGCGGCGCGCGGGCTGGGGCTGCTGCCCGCCGTGTGACACCGCCGGCCGCCGTCGTGGCCGCGGCGCGGCACGTCTGCCGGCGGTGAGTCACGGCTGCACGGGCGGGTAGGTGGCCCTTCGACATCGGTGTCGCGGCCGGCGAGGCGGCACGCGGCGGCGACGAGCCGGTCCGGGTCGAGGTCCCGATCGGGTCGGTGACGGTGCGGCCCCGTGGGCCTCCGACCCGAAGACGCGTCCCACCCTGACTGACTCCCCGGCGACGCCGCGGGACCTCGAACTGACGCCGAGTCAGAGGGTCGCGCGACGCGCGCGGTGTCTCGCCGTCGGTCTCAACGGGCGTCTTCGGGACGAGGTGGCGCGTGATCGCGGCTCAGAGCTCTCTTGCCCTGGGCCTCGGGCCAGGACCTCTCGCGGTCACCGCGTCCCGGTTGGAGGACGAGAGGTGGTGTTCGTCGGCGCGTTCGGTGGTCGATGGGTGGCGTCTGCCGCCGCGTTGTGCGGCGGCGCCGGCGACGACGACGAGGGTGATGCCGGCGAGCTGGGTGCTCGAGGGTGTCTGGTGCAGCACGAGCAGCCCGAGGAGCAGGCCGAAGGCGGGTTCGAGGGCCATCAGGGTCCCGAACGCGGTCGGGGTCATCTGGCGGAGCGCGTGGAGTTCGAGGGTGAACGGCAGGACGGGCAGCAGGATGGCGAGCCCGAGTGCTGTGGTGAGGACGGCGGGGGTGAGGTGGCCGGAGGCTTGCGGGATGCCGACGAGCGCTGCTGTCGCGGCAGCGATCGGGATGGTGAGCGTGAGTCCGCCGATGCCGGCGAAGCGGTCGCCGATGCGTTGGGTCAGCAGGATGTAGATGGCCCAGCCGATCGCGGCGAGCCCGGCGAGGGCGATTCCGGTCGGGTTGATCTCGCCGTGCCAGGGCTGGGTGAGCAACGCGACCCCGAGCAGCGCCAGGGCCGGCCAGGTGAGCGCCCGGTGGCTGTGGGCGCGCACGGCTGCGACGGTCAGCGGGCCGAGGAACTCGATCGCGACGGCGGTGCCGAGCGGGATGCGCTCGATCGCGGCGAGGAACGTGGTGGTCACCAGCCCGGTCGTGACTCCGAGGGCGAGCAGGTCCGGGACGTCGGCGCGGCGTACGGCGCGCAGCGGTGGGCGGGCAAGGGCCAGGAAGATCAATGCCCCTGCGGTGAGCCGCAGCCAGGCGGTGCCGGCCGGGCCGACGGTCGAGATGAGGTTCACCGACAGGGCGGAGCCCAGCTGGACAGAGAGCATCGCCGTCGCGGCCAGCCCCCAGGGCGGTACCGGCGGGCTGCGGGGGACGAGCACGTCACGCCACCTCGCCGGGATCGGGCTGCTCGATCACCCTGAAGCCGGTGAGGAGTTCCTCGAGCGGGACGGGGTCAGGCATCGCCGACCTCCGTGCGGGGTCGCGGCCCGACACCGGGCTCGAAGACGGCCAGGCTGTACCTGGCCGGCTCCTCGCCCGGGTTGGCGTAGGAGTGCGTCACGTCGCCGGGAAACGTCAGTGCGTCGCCGGCCTCGAGGGTGACCGCCTGGCCTGCGACGTCGACCGTGATCGTGCCGTGCTGGACCTGCAGGAGCTCCTTGGTGCCCGCGGCGTGCGCCTCGCTCACGTGACGGTCGCCGGGACCCAGGGTCCAGTCCCACAGCTCGACCACGTCCGGTGGTTCGGTCCCCGCGACCAGCACGCCGCGCCCGCCGGACGGGCTGGTCCACAGCGCGGCGCCCTCACCCTGGCGGATGACCTTGACCCGTCGGGGTCGAGGAGGCTCGACCAACGCCGGCAGCCCGATACCGAGCGCGTCGCTGATCCTCAGCAGCGTCCCCACGCTGGGGTTCGCCGCGCCCTGCTCGACGTTGATCACCATCCGCCGGCTCACCCCGGCGGCGTCCGCGAGCCGATCGAGCGTCCACCCCCGCGACTGCCGCTCCTGCCTGACCCGCAGGCCGATCGCCGACGCCAAGCCGGCAGTACCCTCATCCACAAGTGCACTATACTGCACTGCATGTGCACCGGGTGCCTCGCACTGGGGCTCTGGCCCGTCCGACCGCCGGGAGCTAACGGGCAAGCCGGCCCTGTTTACGCATTCGGCTCATGGTGAGTGGCGCCACGACACGTTTGGGGCGAGTTTGATAGCGCCCTTCACGGAGTCGAGGGTGCTCTCAAACTCGGGAGAAGCCGTGCAGGTGTCCGACGGCGGCGTCGCTGCGCTCGATGCTGTCTGGCGGCGCGGCCGCGCGGCGCCTGGAGTCCAGCCGCCTCGACTTCACGCAGGACGGACGCAGCGGGACGGAGTCGCTGCCGATCGCCGCCGACGCGGCGTTGTGCCTGGCGCACACGCTCATACGCGGGTGCCTGTCAGGCAAGCGGCTTCGCGAGGCCTGCCGATGGTCAGGAGAACGAGGCCGACGGTGCAGCGGGTTGGGGTCAGCGATGACGCTGCACGGATCGACGCCGACCGACACCCACCGAGGACCGGTGTGCGGATCAGGAGGTTGGGGGTTCGAGTCCCTTCGGGCGCGCATCGTGTGGCTGTGACCTGCGGAAACGCGGTGGCGTCACTCCCGGGTCGTCCGAGCGCCGTCGGCCTCGATCAGAGGCCAGCAACGCGGACGGCGAGGCGGTGCGATCGGGCGCTCCCAGATGGGCCGCTCGGCTCAGGCGCTCAGGTTTCCGAGGCGTGCGTGGTCGGTGACTCGGTTGTTCGCACGGCGTGCGGTTGGCCGGCCCAGCGGGTGAGGAAGTCGAGCTTCTCTTGGGCCGGGGTGCCAACAGGGGCTGTGTACACGATCAGGGTGAGGTCCTCGCCGGGGAGCTGGAGCGCGTCTCCGGTGAGTTCGAGGTCGCCGACTACCGCGTTGTGGAGCCGCTTGGTCGCGGTGTGGTGGAGCCGGACGTTGTGCTTGCCCCATCGTTCGGCGAAGGCGTTGCTGCGCGTGGCGAGCTCGCCGACGAGGTCGGACAGCTGGCGGTCGTTCGGCGTCCGGCCGGCCTCGATGCGCAGGGACGCGGCGGTGTCGTCGGCGACCGTCTCCCAGTCGAGGAAGAAGTCCGGTGAGCGCGGGTCGAGGAACACGAAGCGGGCGACGTTGAGTGGGAGCGCTTGGGTGGTGAGGATGTCGCCGTACAGCGCGGTGCACAGCGTGTTCACGGCGACGATGTCGCCGCGTCTGGTGCGGGCGTAGGCCGGGGAGCCGAGCGTGTCGAGGATCCGCTGGATGCTCGGCCGTACCTGCGTCGTCCGGCCACGTCCGGATGTTCCGCGGGCGCCGCTGACCGCCCGGGCCAGGTCGAACAAGTGTGTCCGTTCGGCTTCGTCGAGCTGCAGCGCCCTGCGAGAGCGCGTCGAGCACCGACTCCGAGGCTCCGGCGACGTTGCCGCGCTCGATCTGGGTCAGGTACTCGACCGAGATCCCGGCGAGGGTCGCCAGCTCGCTGCGCCGCAGCCCAGGCACTCGCCGCTTCCCGCCGTACTGGGGGAGGCCGGCTTGCTGCGGCGTGATCCTGGCACGGCGAGAGGTGAGGAAGTCTCGGATCTCGGTGCGGGCGTCCACAGCTTGACGGTAGGTGCAGGACCCAGCCCGCTGGGAGGTGCTGCCAGTACCTGTGTCAGCAGCGACTCCCTCACCCGGTCGGCACGGGGTTTGCTGGGTGCACACCACGACGGAAGGCAAGTCCGTGACCTCCCCCATCCCGAGCGTGACCCTCAACAACGGCGTCCAGATGCCGATCGTCGGTTTCGGCGTCTTCCAGGTCCCTGCCGAGCAGACCCAGCAGGTCGTCGAGCAGGCCCTCGCGGCCGGCTACCGGCACCTGGACACCGCCGCCTCGTACGGCAACGAAGAAGCCGTCGGCGCCGCCATCACGGCCAGCGGCATCGCACGCGAGGAGCTGTTCGTCACCACGAAGTTGTGGATCCAGGCCCGGTCCGGTGAGGCGGTCGTCAAGGCCGCCTTCGACACCTCGCTGCGCAGGCTCGGCCTGGACTACCTCGACCTGTACCTGATCCACCAGCCGCTCGGCGACTACTACAGCGCCTGGCGTGCGATGCAGGATCTGAACCGCGACGGTGTCATCAAGGCGATCGGCGTGTCGAACTTCCACGGCGACCGGCTCGTCGACCTCATCGAGCGCAACGAGATCGTCCCCGCCGTCGACCAGGTTGAGACGCACCCGTTCCACGCCCGGTTCGCAGACCAGGAGTTGATGCGTGAGCGCGGCGTGCAGATCGAGTCCTGGGGTCCGTTCGCCGAGGGCAAGAACAACCTGTTCACCAACCCGACGCTCGCCGCGATCGGTCAGGCACATGGCAAGTCCGTGGGCCAGGTGGTCCTGCGCTGGCTCACCCAGCGCCAGGTCGTCGTGATCCCGAAGTCCGTCAGGCCCGAGCGGATGGCCGAGAACCTCGACATCTTCGACTTCGAGCTCACCCACGAGCAGATGGCGCAGATCGCGACCCTCGACGCCGGCGCCTCCCTGTTCTTCGACCATCGCGACCCGGCAATGGTCGCCTGGCTCAACAGCCGCGCCGCGGCCTGACCCCTGGGCCCGGCAGCCAGGCAAGACGGCATCGCGCCCATTTCGCGCGGTGGTAGCCGGTGCAGGGCTGATCCCCGTAGCCCCTCGGGTGGGCCGAGCGCGCAGACGGCAGCCTGCCCGACGCCCTTCGCCTTGTTCCGCGGCGGCGTCCTCGTCCTGACGATGGTCGACGACGACGCCGGCGTGTTCGCCGCGATGCGCGCCGGGGCCCGTGGCTACGCCCTCAAGGGCTCGGCCGGCGCGGACATCGTCGAGTCGATCCGCGTCGTCGCGGCCGGCAAGGCCGTCTTCGGTGCGGCGATCGCGACACGGATGAGCCGCTACTTCGCCCGGCCGCGCGCGGGGATCTCCGACGCCTCGTTCCCCCAGCTCACCGCCCGGGAGCACGAGATCCTCGACCTCATGTCATGAGGGGGGCTCGCCGACGCGCTCGAGGCGACCGGCAGGCCGGACGCCGCCGGCCGCCTCCACGGCGCTGCTCGAGATGGGCGACTCACCCCGCCCGCCTGGCGTCGATCACGCGGAGCGCTTGAGGAGATCCCGACGGCGAGATGGTGTCTCGTGCGCGGCAGTCCGGCCCCGCAGCCGATCGGGGCGTTCATCTCCGTCAGCTTCGCGACGCGCAGCCTCGAGGTGGCCGTCGGCGGTCTCGCGGCCCGCCTGCGCGACAAGGGCTGGCTGCTGATCGCCGTGATCATGGCCTTGTTCTCGGTCCTCGGCTCCACGATGGGGTTCTCGGTCGAGACGTTCGGCTTCTACGCCCTCTTCATCCCCCTGATGGCGGCACTCGGCTACGACCGCATGGTCACGGCCGCGATGATCATCGTGGGCTGCCTCGTGGGTGTCATGGGCTCGACCGTGAACCCGTTCTCGATCGGCGTCGCCTCCGGCGAGGCGGGAGTCTCCATCGGGGACGGGATCGGACTTCGGGTCGTCCTGTGGATCGTCCTGACCGCCCTGGCGATCGCCTACGTCCTGCGCTACGCCGCACGGATCCGCCGGGACCCCGGCGCCTCGCTGGTGGGCTTCGAGGAGCCCGACGACGAGATGACGGCCGCGGAGCCCACCGGCTCCACGAGCCACGCCATGAGCCCGCTCCAGAAGCGGGTCCTGGTGATCACGGCCGTCACGTTCGGGCTCATGATCTTCTCGGTCATCCCGTGGGGGAGCATCGTCGGCGGCGCGACCGGCCCGGCCGACGACTACTACACGCACGCGACCGCCGCGGAGCCGCTCTGGTTCGAGTTGGGCTGGTGGTTCCCGCAGCTCGCGATGCTCTTCGTGCTGGCGAGCGTCGTCGTCGGCGTCGTCGCGCGAATGGGGGAGAAGCAGACCGTCCGGCTCATCGGCCAGGGGGCTGCCGACATGATCAGCCCTGCGATCGTGATCCTCCTCGCCGCCGGCGTCTCGGTCATCATGACGAACACCCAGACGCTCGACACGATCCTCAACGCCATGGAGCAACTGATCAGCGGCGCCTCCGCCGGGGTGTTCGCCGTCGTCACGATGCTCGTCAACGTCCCGCTCGCGTTCCTCATCCCCTCGAGCTCGGGTCACGCCACGCTGGCGATGCCGCTGCTCGCGCCGCTCGCGGACTTCGCCGGCGTGAGCCGGGCCCTCACCATCACCGCCTTCCAGATGGCGCACGGCCTGACGATCATGGTCTCCCCGACCAGCGTGGTGGTCGTCGGTGGGCTCGCGATCGCGAAGGTCGGCTACGACAAGTACCTGAGATTCGTCTGGCCGCTGATCCTCGTCCTGTTCGTGGTGGCCGCCGTCGTCGTCGGCCTGGCGGCCACGCTCGAGTAGCGATGGCCGGCGCTACTCCTGTGCCGCCTGCGCCTCCGCCATCCGCGCCATCATCTCCGCCGCCCGGCGCTCCGTGTGCGCCATCACCTTCGCCGACTCCTCGGTGCGGGAGGAGTCGACCACCTCCTCCGCCCCATCTCCTCGGATAATTGCCGCGCGCATGGCGCTACGGCCGAGGCCCGCCGAGTCCCGCGGTGAGTTCGCCCAGTTCGCGTCCGACGGCGGCGATGAGGCGGTCGACGTCGGGCAGGGCGACGGCGTCGCCGGTGATGCCGATCGTGAGCCGGCCGGCGTAGGAGACCATGGCCGCGCTGGCCCGGATCTCCTGCGCCGTGGGGACATAGGGCATCAGCTCGAGCACCCGCCGGCCCGCCAGGTACTGCACCTGCGACGGGCCGGGGACGTTGGAGGCGACCACGTTGACCCGGCCCTGACGCGACCGGCCGTACGCCCGGGCACCCCGGGCGAACAGCGCCGCCGGGATGTGATCGGCCATCCGCACGACGGCCGCCGTCGCATCGGCCACCTGACGGGACTTCTGCTCAGCGGTCCGCGCGGCCACCGCAGCGAGCCGATCCGGGGGGTTCGCCAGGTGCACGGGCAGCTCCACGAACATCGCCGAGGACAGGTTGCCCGGCCGCACGGGTTGTCCGGGCACCCTGCGGGACACCGGCACGATCGCCCGGAGCACCAGCGCGTCCAGGGGCTCCCCTCGATCCAGCAGGTACCGGCGGTAGCCGCCCGCGAGCGCGGCCAGGAACACGTCGTTGACCGTGCAGGCGGCGGTGCGCGTGACCTCCACGACCCCGGCGAGGTCGGCGCCGGTCCACCCCCAGATCCTGCGAGCCCCGAGCGGTCCGGTGAGGATCGACGGCGGAAGGTCCGGCCGGATCACCTGGGCCAACCCGAAGCGGACCTGCCGGACGCGACGTCGGGCCTCGCGGGGGTCCCGCAGCGACCGCACGAGAAGCCGGACCGCCCGCAGGGGGAGCAGGACCAGCCACTCCAGGAGGTCGCCCCCCAGGCCGACGAGCGACGGGGCGGGCAGAGCGTCGACGACCGCCGCGCGCGGGGGCGGGGCTGTCCGGCGCGCCGGTCAGCAGGGACTGGACGAGGTCCGCCCCCGACTGCCCGTCGACCATCGTGTGGTGCGCCTTGACGACGACGGCCCAGCGCCCACCGGCCAGGCCGTCGACCTGCCACATCTCCCACAGCGGTCGGTCGGGGTCCAGGCGGGGCACCATGACCTGCGCCACCAGGGCCCTCAGCTGCGTCTCGTCCCCGGGGGCGTCGAGCGCAGCGTGGTGTACGTGATCAACCGGGTCGACGTTCGCCGCGTCCACCCAGATCGGCCGGCCGAGGTCCAGCGGCATCCTCAGCACCCGACGGCGATGGATCGGCACGCCCGCCAACCGCGCCACCACGTGGTCCCGGAACCGCGACGGATCCGGCGCGGGGCCCTCGAGGACCAGCACGGATCCGACGTGCAGCGACTGGGTATCGGTCTCCATCGGCAGGAAGATCGCATCCAGGGCGCTGAGTCGACCGGCACGGGTCACCCGACCACTGTGGCACCGGGGCACCGGGGCACCGGGGCGCCGGTCCAGGTGGTCCGACCCGGGGCCGACCGACGTCGGTCAGAAGGTTCCCGGCGCGCGGGTCGGGCTAGATCCCGCTGACTCCGAGCAGGAGCCCGACGGCCCAGGTCACGATCATGGCGGCGGCGCCGCCCAGGACCAGCCGGAGCACAGCCCGGCTCTTGCCCGCGCCGCCGAGGCGGGCGCTGATGGTCCCGGTGAGCACGAGGGCCAGGAGCACCGCGACGAACGTCACGATGATGCGGATGTCGGCTGGTGCGAGGGTGATCGCGGCGATGGGCAGGATCGCGCCCGCGGTGAACGAGATCCCGGAGGAGATCGCGGCGTGCGTGGGGTTGGTGAGGTCGTTCGGGTCGAGTCCGAGCTCGGCCTCGACGTGCGCGGCGAACGGGTCGATCGCCGTGAGCTCCGTGGCGACGGCGTGCGCGGTCTCCTTCGACAGACCCTTGCCGCGGTAGATGGCGGCGAGCTCCTCGAGCTCGCCCTCGGGGTCCTCGGCGAGTTCCCGGCGCTCCCGTTCGATGAGCGCCCGCTCGGCGTCCCGCTGGCTGCTGACCGACACGTACTCCCCGAGGGCCATCGACACCGCCCCCGCGACCACGCCGGCCACGCCCGCCGTCACGATCGGCCCGATGGCGGTGGTCGCGCCGGCCACGCCGACGACCAGACCAGCGGTGGAGATGATGCCGTCGTTCGCGCCGAGCACCCCGGCGCGGAGCCAGTTCAGCTTCGCGGCGTGGCTGGTGCCACCCCCGTCCTCGGCCGGGGCCCCGATGGAGGGGTGCGGGTCGGTGGGGCCGGTCGTGCCGCGCGGGGTCATGAACCCGACGGTAGGGGCGGCGTCGGGGCGCCCGCCAGGTAGGAAAGGCTCGGCTTGCCCTACCCCTGCTGCCCCCTTCAGGCCCGGACCGCCGTCAAGCTCTGCCCGGCTCGGGCCCTCTACGTCGACGCTGCCGGTGCCGCGGGGTCACGGCGGTGACTCGGTCTCGGGTCGTTCCGTGAGGAGGCGGAGCAGGACCTCGTCCTGGGCCGGCAGCGTGAACAGGTAGAGGACGACGACGAGCGGGACGGCCCTGCGTCGGAGGCCCTGATCTCACTCTTCGCAGCAGGCTAGGTCCCTCCCGTTGTCCCCGCCCTGCCGTTCGAACTGCCCAGAGCGTCCCGCTGCTCGGGTCGCAGCGGCTTGACCGCCTCGCGCAGCGTTACCCCGGACGCGCGTTCCGCCCGGGGCAGCAGCCACGCGAATACGAGGTCGGGGCGCTTCCGCCCGGTGTCGCGCAGGACCCAGCCGATCGCCTTGCGGATGAAGAACTCCTTCTCGCCCAACATCGCGTCGGCGTACCGGGTGAAGCGGTCCCAGTCGCCGCCGCCGGCGCGCAGGGGCAGGAGGTGGGCCAGCAGCGCGGAGCGGCGCAGCCAGAAGTCGGGGTCCGATGCCCACCGGTCCAGCCGCGGTCTCCCACGCCGGGTCGGCGTCGCTCAGCGGTCCCACCACGGACGCGGCCAGCCCGTCGACCAGAGCCCACGTCCGGGACTCGCGCAGGAGCCGCTCCAGCAGGTCGGCGTCGGCGAGGCCCAGCACGTCGCGGTGCATCTCGAGCAGCTCGACGGCGGCCGCGCGCCGCTCGTGGACCGGCGCGTCCCACAGCTCACCGACAACCGCCACGAGGGTGTCGTGGTCGAGCCGCTCGCCGGCCAGGGCCTCCCGGACGGCGGCCCGCATCGCGGGGACGGATGCCCCGTAGTGCGCGAGCGCGCTCTTCAGGTACGCCTTCTCCCTCGCGGCGCGCTCGGGGACGGACCGCGCCCGCAGGGCGGCATCGATGCGCTCGGCGAGGGCGAGGGCGAGGGCGACGGCGTCGGCGACGGCGTCCGGCGGCCCGGTCATCGGACGCGGCTGACCCACAGCGGGATCCTAGGCTCGATCCGGTCGCGGTCCGCCAGGACGTGACGCGAGAATGCGAGGGCGGCGCACGAGGTGCGTGCGGCGTGTCGCCAGGGCAGGGGACCGCAGTGGCCACGTTCAGGTTGGAAGGCACGAACGCGGTCTCGGAGACGCTGATGATCCCCCTGCACGCCCGCGCCCTGGAGCAGCGGCAGCCGGAGCCGCTCGTTCGCGACCCGCTCGCCGCGGACCTGGTGGAACGCATCGACGACGACTGGCGCCGGATCAAGGTGAACCGGCACGACCTGACGGCCTCCGTGGTGCGCGTGCGGGAGTTCGACCGCATGGCGCGCGAGTTCCTGGCCGACCATCCGAGGGCCACGGTCGTGCACATCGGGTGCGGGTTGGACACGCGCTTCCAGCGGGTGGACAACGGCCAGGTGCGCTGGTTCGACCTGGACCTGCCCGACGTCATCGCGGCGATCAGCAGGGGATCCGGGATCTACCGCTACCGGCTGGGCTGAGCGGACTACCTCGACGTCGACGTCCTCCTGCCGCACGGCCGGGCCCCTCGTCGAGCACGGCATCACCCTCGCTCCGAGGACGAGCCGGTCAGACCGGCGTCGACCCGCGCGGACCTGTGATGCTGTCGCCGGACTCGGTGTGGTAGAGACGCATGCCGCCTAGGGTCGGCTCATGGCGCTGCACTCCAGAGAACTCCTCGAACTCGAACGACTCTCCCTCGCCCCCGTCTATGCCCGGCCCGGTATGGCCAAGGGCACCCCGAAGGACGCGCTCCAGGACGAGGGGATGGACCCCAAGGTCGTCTATCGGGTGATCCACGATGAGCTGATGCTGGACGGGAACTCCCGCCAGAACCTCGCCACGTTCGTCACCACGTACATGGACGAGGAGGCGGACCGGCTGTTCGCCGAGTCGCTCGACAAGAACATGATCGACAAGGACGAGTACCCGCAGACGGCTGAGATCGAGGGCCGCTGCGTGAGGATGATCTCGGGCCTGTGGAACTCGCCGGCCCATGAGGAGGCCACCGGCACCTCGACCACGGGGTCCAGCGAGGCGGTCATGCTCGGCGGCCTCGCGCTGAAGTGGCGCTGGCGGCAACGCCGCACGGCCGCCGGGCTCCCGACCGACCGGCCGAACCTGGTCATGGGCATCAACGTGCAGGTCGTGTGGGAGAAGTTCTGCCGGTACTGGGACGTCGAGCCACGCTACGCACCGATCGAGGAGGGCCGGCTGCAGCTCAACGCCGACGAGGCCCTGAAACTGTGTGACGAGAACACCATCGGCGTGGTGGCCATCCTCGGGTCGACGTTCGACGGCTCCTACGAACCCGTCAAGGAGATCTCGGACGCCCTGGACGCACTCGCCGCCTCCGGTGGCCCCGACATCCCCGTGCACGTCGATGCCGCCTCGGGGGGGTTCGTGGCGCCGTTCATCGACCCCGACCTCGCGTGGGACTTCCGGGTCCCGCGGGTCCGGTCGATCAACGCCTCGGGGCACAAGTACGGCCTGGTGTACCCCGGTGTCGGCTGGATCATCTGGCGCACGCCCGAGGACCTGCCCGAGGACCTCGTGTTCCACGTGAACTACCTCGGCGGTGACATGCCGACGTTCGCGCTGAACTTCTCGCGCCCCGGCTCCCAGGTGATCGCCCAGTACTACAACTTCCTCAGGCTGGGCCGGGAGGGCTTCCGCGAGATCCAGCAGGCCTGCCGCGACGTCGCGCTCTACACCTCGGCCCGGATCGCCGAGATCGGCCCGTACGAGTTGTTGTCCGACGGCTCGGAGCTGCCGGTGTTCTTCTTCCGCCTCAAGGCGGAGGTGGCGAACTACACCGTGTACGACGTGTCAGCGAAGTTGCGTGAGCGCGGGTGGCAGGTGCCCGCCTACTCGCTGCCCGCCGACCTCACGGACCTCTCGGGGCTGCGCGTCGTCGTTCGCAACGGGTTCGGTCGCGACCTCGCCGACCTCTTCCTCGACGACCTGCGTCGCGCCACGGAGTTCCTCGAGAGCCTGCCCGCCAGGCTCCCGCACGACCCCAGTCACACCGAGTCCTTCCGGCACTGACCTCGAGCCCACCCGGGACGGTCCTCGCCGGGACCGGACCACGACCGCACGACCGGGAGGTCCTCCGTGAGCGACGCCGCCATCAGCCTGGCCGTCCTGGGCGTCGTCGTCGCCCTCTTCGTCTGGAACCGGTTCCCGGTCGAGGTGGTGGCGATCGGCTCAGCGCTCGTGCTCTTCTTCGCCGGTGTCCTGGATCTGAGCGAGGTCCTCGTCGGGTTCGGGGACCCCGCCGTCGTCATGATCGCTGCGTTGTTCGTGGTGAGCGAGGGCCTGGACGCCACGGGCGTCACCACGTGGATCGGCCAGGCGCTGGGCACGAGCTCGCGCGGCAGCACCCGGCGCCTGCTCCTGCTCACGATGCTCATGAGCGCGGGCCTGACCGCGCTGATCGGGCTCAACGGTGCCGTGGCCGCGCTGGTGCCGATGGCCGTGGTCGTGGCGATCCGGCAGCGCTACCCGACGTCGCGGCTCATGATGCCGATCGCGTTCGCGGGGAGCGCCGGCGGACTCCTGCTGCTCACGGGGAGCCCGGTGAACGTCGTCGTCTCGCAGGCTGCGGTGGACGCCGGCGTCGGGGCGTTCGGTCTCGCCGAGTTCGCCCTGGCCGGGATCCCGCTGCTCGCGGGAACGGCGCTCATCATCATGGTTCTCGGCGAGCGGCTGCTTCCTGACCGGACGAGCACCATGCTCCCGCCCGACCTCAGCTCCTACGCCGCCGCATTGGTCCAGCAGTACTCCCTCGACAACGTCTTCCACCTGCGGGTGGAGCCCGGCTCGCGCGTGCTCGGCGCGAGGCGCGGCGGTGGGCTGGACCTGGCGGCCTACCCCGGCGCGCGGGTGGTGACCGTGCTCGACGGCGCCACGCAGCGCCCCGTCTCCGACGGCCTGCTCGCGGTGGGTGACCGGGTGACGGTGGTCGGCGACCCCGGCGTGGTCCGCCGGTTCGCCACGGACCAGGCGCTGGCGGTGGAGGCCGCGCGCGGGACCGAGGACGTGGTCCGCTCGCTGCTGAGCCGGGAGACGGGCGCCGTCGAGGTGGTCATCCCGCCACGCTCGCGGTTCGTGGGCGAGGCCGTGCGCCCGGGCCACGTGGTGAGCGGCGGCCAGGTGATCGTGCTCGCCGTGCAGCGGCAGGGGCGGGACCGCGGGGCGGGCGAGACGGTCCTGCGCATCGGGGACGTCATGCTCATCGAGGGCGACTGGGACGACCTGGACGCCACGACCCTCAGCCGTGACGTGCTGCTCGTCGACTCCCCGGACATCGTCCGGCGCCAGACCGTGCCGCTCGGCCGGCGGTCGGTCCACGCGCTCGCGGTCCTCGCCGCGATGGTGGTCATGCTCGCCACGGGCATCGTGCCGCCGGCGGTGGCCGCGCTCCTGAGCGCCGGCGCGATGATCGTGCTGCGCGTCGTCTCGGCCGAGGAGGCCTACCGCCGGATCTCCTGGTCCACGGTGCTCCTGGTCGCCGGGATGTTCCCGATGGCGACGGCGATCACGAAGTCGGGCGCCGGTGAGATGGTGGCGAAGGTGCTCGTGGACGCCGTGGGCGACGCGGGGCCGACGGCGCTGCTCGTGGCGCTCTTCGTCCTCACGGTGGTCTTCGGGCAGCTCATCAGCAACGTCGCGACGGCCCTCGTCGTGATGCCCATCGCGGTCTCGGCCGCGGACCAGATCGGCGTGTCCGCCCGGCCCGTCCTCATGAGCGTGTGCATCGCGGCGGGAGCGGCGTTCCTCACCCCGGTGGCGACGCCGGCGAACATGATGGTCATGGGCCCCGGCGGGTACCGCTTCGGCGACTACTGGAAGCTCGGGCTGCCGCTCATCGTGTTGTTCTTCGCCGTCTCCGTCGGGCTCGTCCCGCTGATCTGGTCGTTCTAGGTCGGTCGCCCGGGCTTCGGGTAGCCCGCCCCGGACCTCACTCGTAGGACGGCAGGGGCACGGCGGCGTCGTCGGCGATCATCTCCTCGATGTTGTGGGTGCGCCGCAGCGGGACCTCGGGCAGGAAGAGCGCCAGGACGAAGCCGACGAGCATGATCGGGACGGCGACGAGGAACGTCGTGTCGATGGCGCGGGCGAACGCGTCGAGCACCGCCGCCTGGGCCTCGGGGGGGAGCGCCTGGATGGCGTCCAGGGAGGACGTCGGCGCCTCGCCGGAGGTGGCCCCGCCCGGCAGCGCCGCGGTCAGCTCCGCGGCAAGGCGAGCCGCCCACACGGCCCCGAAGACCGCGGTTCCGAAGGATCCGCCGATCGAGCGGAAGAACGTCGATGCGCTGGTCGCCGCGCCGATCTCCCGTTGCGGGACGGTGTTCTGCACGGCGAGGACGAGGACCTGCATGACGTTCCCCAGGCCGGTACCGAGGACGAGCATCGCCACCGCGATCTGCCAGTACGGGGTGTCCGCCTCCAGCCGGGAGAAGAGGAGAAGACCGACGGCGGCCAGCGCGGTGCCGATGATCGGGAAGATCTTGTAGCGCCCGAACCGGGTGATCAGGAGGCCGCTCCCGATCGAGGTCACGAGCATCCCCGCCATGAGCGGAAGGAGCTGGAGGCCGGCCTCGGTGGGGGTCGAGCCGTAGACCACCTGCAGGTAGATCGACAGGTAGATGATCGAGCCGAACATCGCGAAGCCGATCACGAAGCCGATCCCCGAGGTCACCGTGAAGACCTTGTCGCGGAAGAGCTTCATGGAGACGATCGGCTCCGGCGTCCGCAGCTCCTGCCACACGAACAGCGCGAGCGTGCCGACGCCGAACGCGATCAGGCCGAGGATCTCCGGTGAGGCCCAGTCGAACTGCTGGCCGCCCCAGACGGTGACGAGAAGGAGCGCGGTCACGCCGGCCACGAGGAGGGCCGCGCCGAGCCAGTCGATCTGGTGCCGCTCACGGTGCCGGGGCAGGTGCAGCACGGCGCCGAGGATGACGAAGGCGGCGATCCCGAGCGGGAGGTTGATGTAGAAGATCCACCGCCAGGAGAGCTGCTCGGTGAAGAAGCCGCCGAGCAGCGGCCCGAGGATGCTGGCGAGGCCGAAGACGGCGCCGAAGAGTCCCGAGTACTTGCCGCGCTCGCGCGGGGGGATCAGGTCGGCGATGACCGCCATGACGAGCACCATGATGCCGCCGCCCCCGAGGCCCTGGAGCGCACGGGTCGCGATGAGCTGTCCCATGGTCTGCGAGAGGCCCGCGAGCGCCGAGGCGACCACGAAGACGACGACGGCGGACTGCAGCATGAGCTTGCGGCCGTGCAGGTCCGACATCTTGCCCCAGATGGGCGTGCTCGCGGTGGACGCCAGGAGGTAGGCGGTGACGACCCACGAGATGTGGTTCAGCCCGCCGAGGTCGCTCGTGATCGTCGGCAGGGCGGTGGAGACGATCGTCTGGTCCAGGGCCGCGAGCAGGAGCGTCAGCATCAGCGCGCCCAGCACCCAGCCGAGGTGGGGCGGCTTCGCGGCCACGGCCGCGTTCGGGGTACCGGCGGGGGTGGGTTCGTCGGGGCGTGCGTCGGCGTGCTCGGGGGCACTCATGAGGTCTCCAGGGCGTCGGCCAGCCGCCGCAGCAGCGTGCTGAGGGTGTCGGTGTCGTCGGGCGTCCACGAGGAGACGGCGCCGCCGAGGGTGGCGACCGTGCGGGCGAAGGTGGCCTCCGCGTGCTCCCGCCCCTGCGGCGACACGTCGAGGATGGCGGCGCGACCGTCGGTCGGATCGGGTCGGCGCACGACGTCGCCGGACTCCTCGAGCTGCCGGAGGTGCCGGCTCACCGTGGAGCGGTCGAGGCACACATGCTCGGCGAGGTCGGCGGCCCGCACCGGCCCGATCCGGACGAGCTGGGCGAGCAGACCCGAGGCAGCGGAGTGCCCGGAGGTCGCGGAGACATTGCGGCGAAGCCGCACGACGACGTCGCGCAGCGCCACGGCGAGGTCGTCGAGGCCCGAGGCCGGCTCAGGGGCCGCCTCGGTCCGTGCGACGGATTCAGGTGGGTGCAGCACCCAACCAGTCTAGGGGAGGTTCCACTCGCCCGCGACGCTCGAGGCGCCCGTCCTCTGCGGTGGCCGCGGGTGGCCTTCGTCACCTGCGGCGTGCGCACTCCGGTGCGTGTTCGCAGTTCAGCGCATTGAAACGGGGCCGTGAAGCGGCGGGCGAGGGCTGGCCAGGGCCGACGCGGGCCCCTACTCTCGAAACGCGGCCCGGTTCCGACGGGCCCTGCTCGCCACGTGACCGACCCTGACCGAACGGCGGCGCGTCCCCGACTTCGCGGGACGCCCGACACGAACGAAGGACCGCCATGTCGACGACCCACCTTTCCCCCGTGACCTCGCCCGCGTTCCGGGCGGTCCTCCTCGCGCCGCTCGCCTCGCTCGTCGTCCCCGGGCTGGGGCTCGCGCTCAGCGGCCGCGTCCGCACCGGCGTGTTGATCCTGGCCGGCTTTGTCGCCAGCGTTCTGATCCCCGTCCAGGCGGTCGCCGTCGCCGCGATGTTCGCGTTCTGGCTCTCGGGCCTGACCGCCCTGTACGACGCCGAGGCCTGAACCCCTCCGCGCCCCGGCCGACGGCGGCGCCTCCCCGCGCGGTCCCGCCCGCCCCCGGCTAGGGTGCGAGACGTTCCGTCGTCGCACGTGGGAGGGTCGAAGTGGCGCGCCCGACGCACCCGTCCGATGACGGCGGCCCCTCCCGTGCGCCCCACCGCGCCGAGCCCCCGCCCTGGCTGGCCGAGGCGGTCGCCGCGTTCGGGACCGCCTGCCGCGCGAAGCTCGCCGGCCCGGGGGACACGGAGGCCGCGATCCGGGCCCCGCTGGAGCACCTGCTCGCGACGGTCGGTGAGCACATCGGCGTCAGGGCGACGTTCCACGACGAGGTCCGCGACCCCGAGCGGCAGGTCCGCCCCGACTACGGCGTGAGCGTGAAGGGCGCGATCACCGGCTACGTCGAGGTCAAGGCCCCGGCGAAGGGCATCGACCCGCGCGGCTTCACCGGCCACGACAAGACCCAGTGGGAACGCCAGCGCGACCTGCCCAACCTGCTCTATACGAACGGCACGCAGTGGCGCCTGTACCGGGACGGCGCCCCGCAGGGCGAGCCGGTCACCTTCACCGGCGGCACGCTGGACGACGCCGGCGCCCACCTGGCCGCGCCCGCCGGGTTCGAGGCCCTGGTCACCGACTTCCTGCGGTGGCACCCCGCACCGATCACGTCCGTGGCCGCCCTGGTCCGCGCCGTCGCCCCGCTGACCCGCCTGCTGCGCGGTGAGGTGCTGGACCAGCTCGCCGCCGAGCGGCGGGCGATCGCCGCCGGGGCGGAGGCGTACGCGCAGCCGTTCCTCGGCCTGGCCCGGGACTGGCGGGCGCTGCTGTTCCCGCAGGCCGACGACGCCACGTTCGCCGACGGCTACGCCCAGGCCGTCACCTTCGCCCTCCTCCTGGCCCGCTCCGAGGGCATCGACCTGGGGCCGGAGGAGGGCCGGGCGCAGAAGTTGCACGAGGTGGGCGCCGCCCTCGGGGACGACCACTCCCTCATGGGCAAGGCCCTGCAGCTGCTGACCGACGACGTCGCCGCCGACTTCCGCGTCACGCTCGACCTCCTGGTCCGGGTGGTCGGCGCGGTCGACTGGCCGAGGGTCCGCCGCGGCAAGCGCGACACCTACCTGCACCTGTACGAGCACTTCCTCGAGCTGTACGACAACGACCTGCGCAAGGCGTCCGGCTCGTACTACACCCCGCGCGAGGTGGTCGAGGAGATGGTCCGCCTCACCGAGGAGGCCCTCGTCACCCGCCTGGGCAAGGCGCGCGGCTTCCGCGACCCCGACGTCCTCACGGTCGACCCCGCGATGGGCACCGGCACCTACCTGCACACGATCCTGGAGCGGGTGGCCGACGACGCCGTGCACGCTGACGGTCCGGGCGCCGTCCCCGGGGTCCTCGCCCAGGTGGCCGAGCGCCTGGTCGGGTTCGAGCTCCAGATGGGCCCGTACGCGGTGGCCGAGCTGCGCACCTCGGACCTGCTCGCCTGCCACGGCGCGCAGGCCCCGCCGGGCGGGATGCACCTGTACGTCACGGACACCCTCGACGACCCGCACGCCGCCGAGACGCAGTTCGCCTCCGGACTGCGCCTCATCGCCCAGTCCCGCAAGAAGGCGAACGAGGTCAAGGCGCGCGCCAACGTCACCGTGGTGATCGGGAACCCGCCGTATGCGGAGAACGCGGGAGGCAAGGGTGGTTGGGTCGAGAGCGGCAGTGCCGCGCACGGCACGACGGCCCGCCCGATCCTGGACGACTTCCGCATCCCGGGCGACGGCGTCTACGTGCAGAACCTCAAGAACCTCTACGTCTACTTCTGGCGCTGGGCCACGTGGAAGGTGTGGGAGTCCACGGCAACGGCGGCCGACGACGGCGACGCGGGCGTGGTGTGCTTCATCTCCACCTCCGGCTACCTCCGAGGCCCCGGCTTCAAGGGCATGCGGCAGTACCTGCGCCGCCACGCCTCCGAGGGCTGGGTCATCGACCTCACCCCCGAGGGACAGACGCCCGACATCCCGACCCGGATCTTCCCCGGCGTGCGCCAGCCCCTGGCGATCGGCCTGTTCATCCGCAGACCCGACGGCGGCACCGACACCCCGGCGACCATCCACTACCGGTCGGTCAGTGGGCGTCAGGCCGACAAGTTCGCCGCGCTCACGGGGATCTCGCTCGACGACGACGGCTGGCGTGACGCCCGGACGGCGTGGTTGGCACCGCTCACGGCCGCCGCCGAATCGGCCTGGGACACCTTCCCCGCACTCGGGGAGATCTTGCCCTGGGCTTCACCGGGCGTGACGCCCAACCGCACGTGGGTCTATGCCCCTTCATGCGACCTCCTGGCGATGCGCTGGCGCAGGCTCGTGACAGAGTGCGACCCCGTCGAGAAGACCAGGCTCTTCAAGGAGAGCCGCGACGCCACCCTCGATCGGATCCGCGAACCACTCCCGGGGATGGACGTCAGCCGCCTGGGCGGGCCTTTCCGGTCGGAATCCCGCGGCATGCCTCGTCCTGTTCGTGTCGGATACCGAGCCTTCGACCGGCAGTGGATCATCCCTGACGCGCGTCTGATGCACGCGGGTCGACCGCCCCTCTGGGCGGCTCGGGTACCCGGTCAAGTCTTTGTCGTCGAGCAACACGCCAGGATCGTCCGCGATGGACCCGGTCTCGTGTTCTCGACGCTGATCCCAGACATGGACCACTTCAAGGGCTCCGAGGGCGGCCGCGCCCTCCCCTTCCTCCACCCGGACTCCTCGCCGAACCTCGCGCCCGGCCTGGTCGCGGCGCTGTCGGCCGCCCTGGGACGCGCGGTCACCCCGGGTGAGGTGCTCGCGTACGTGGCGGGCGTCGTCGCCCATCCCGCGTTCACCCGGACGTTCGCGGACGAGTTGACGACGCCGGGCGTCCGGGTCCCGATCACGGCGGACGCCGGCCTGTTTGCCGAGGCGGTCGCGCTCGGCGAGGAGGTCGTCTGGCTGCACACCTACGGCGAGGCGTTCGCCCAACCGGCCGGGGCGCCGTCGTCGGCCTCGCGACCACCGACGGGGTCGTCCGCGGCCGCATCCTCACCCGGCCGGGCCTACGGCAGCGTGCGCTACCCGCGCGGGGACGTCCGGCAGCCGCTCGCGCGCACGCCGATCACGGCGATGCCGGAGGGGGTGGCCTACGACGAGGCGCGCGCCGTCGTCGTCCTCGGGACGGGGGAGATCGGACCGGTGCGCCCGGAGGTGTGGGAGTACGCGGTCGGGGGGAAGAACGTCATCCGGTCGTGGGTCAACTACCGCAAGGCCACCCCGGGCGGGAAGAAGACGTCGCCGCTCGACCACCTCCATGTCGAGGCGTGGGACCCGGACTGGACGGTCGAGTTCATCGACCTGCTCACCGTGCTCACGCGGCTCGTCGACCTCGAGCCGGCGCAGGCCGACCTGCTGGAACGGGTGCTCGCCGGGCCGATCCTCACCATGGCGGCGCTGCGCGAGGCCGGCGTGCGCTGGCCCGCGACCCCCGCCGACCGCAAGCCGCGCTACGGCTTGGGCGGGGCGCCGGCGTCGTCCTCGGGGAGTGCGCAGGGCGCGCTGGACCTGTAGCGCCCGGGCGGGGCGTGCCTCCCGTGGGTGGGGCGGGGCCGGGGCGCGAGGGCTTGTGTGGGGCGATGCGGAGGCGTAGACTCGAACACATGTTCGACGGCGACGGTGGGTGTGGTGGGGGTGGCGCGGGTGGCGTCGTCGCCGGGGCTGCTGGCGTCGCCTCGGCGGTGCTTGGGGGTCGTCGGTGGGAGGAGCACCCGGACGTGCTCGCGGGGTGGGCGTGCGCGGAGGAGGTCGCGCTGATCGCCGGGCTCAATGCGGAGGCGGCGGCGGGGGGCGGTCGACGGTTGCGGGGGGTGGGAGACCGGGGAGTGGGACGGTGCCGGGTGGGAGGTGGTGACCGGGCCGGACGGTCAGGTGTGGTGGATCCCGGTGGCTGACCCGGGTGCGGCGCTGGCGCCTGCGGGGGGCTTGGACCGGTGCCCTGACGGGCAGTGGTGGGCGGGGCGGGTGCCGGGCGCCGAGCTGGGCCGGGTCCTGGAGGATGCGGATCCGGGCGCGGCGGCGGATGCGTTCGCGCTGGTGGAGATGGTCGCGGCCTGGTCGCGGATGGTCGCCTGGGCTCAGGCGGGGATGGCGCGGGCTGCCGCCGAGCTCGACCACCGCACGCGCGGGTGGGAGGCGCCCGGCGCGGCGCCGCGGGGTCGGATCAGGGGGCGGCGGCTGGGTCGTCGGCCGGGGATCGCCGCCGCGGAGGTCGCGGTCCGGTTGGGGATCTCGCGTCCGGCGGCGCAGGCGGTGGTGGAGAACGGGTTGGCGTTCGAGGCTGCGTTGTCCCCGGTGGGGGAGGCCTTGGCGGGTGGGGAGATCGACGTGGCGCGGGCGAGGGCGTTCGTCGAGGCGCTCGGGGAGTGTCCTTTCCCTACGGCGGTGGATGTCCAGGAGGTGGTGCTCCCGTCGGCGCCGCGGCGCACGGCCGCTCAGGTGCGTCGGGACATCGCGGCGGCGCTGATCGCGGTGGACCCGGTCGAGGCGGGCGCGCGCCACAAGCGGGCGCGGGCGGGCCGGCGTGTCACGCATCCGCAGATGCTGGCGGACGGGATGGCGGGCATGTACTCGGTGTTGGCGGCGGTGGACGCCGTGGCGTTGGACGTCTCGCTGGATGCCGCGGCCCGCACGGCGCGGGCCGCTGGGGACTCGCGCACCATGGACCAGTTGCGGGCGGATGCGTTGGCCGCGATGGGGCACGCCGCCCTGGCCGCCGGTCGGATCGGGCTCCCGGCCGCCCCGGCCGCCCCGGCCGCCCCGGCCGCTCCGGCCGCGGCCGCTCCGGGCGAGCCCGCACCCCGACCCGAGGCGACCCCACCGGCGCCGTCCCCGGGAACGGCAGGACCGGTGCCTGTCGGGCCGGTGCCTGTCGGGCCGGTGCCTGGCGGGCCGGTGCCGGTGGCGGGTTCGGCCTCCGGCGGCGCCGTGTGTGGTGGGGCGTGTTTCCGGCTGGGCAAGGTCGGCGGGCGCCGGGCGCGGGTGCAGGTGACGGTGCCGTTGAGCGTGTTGCTCGGCACGGGGGAGGACCGGGCCGGTGGTGCGGCCGCTCAGCGGTGGAACCCGCAGCCGGTCGGCCGGGCGCCGGACGTCGCACCCGCCGAGGTCGCGCCTGCCGGAGTGGCGCCTGCCGAGGTGGCGCCCGCCGAGGTGGCGCCTGCCGAGGTGGCGATGCTCGAGGGGTACGGGCCGATCACCCCCGATGTCGCCCGGGCCGTGGCGATGGGTGGGGTGTGGGTGCGGTTGGTGACGGACCCGACCGGCGGGACGGTGCTGGACGTCGGGCGCACCCGGTATCGGCCGCCGCCGGAGATGGCGGAGCTCGTCCGGGCCCGGGACGGGTACTGCGTGCGCCCGGGGTGCGGGGCCCGGGCGGGTGGCTGCGACCTGGACCACACCGTGCCGTTCCACCTCGGTGGTTCGACGGCGGTGGCCAATCTCGGGGCGCTGTGCTCGGTCGACCATGCCCGTAAGAGCGAGGGCATCTACCGGGTCACCCAGCCCGAGCCCGGCGTGTTCGAGTTCCACCTGCCCTCCGGGCATGCCTACCGCCGCGACCGGGACGGCACCACGACCCACCTGCCCCGCCGGCCCGCCTTCGCCTCGCCCTCCGACGCGGGGGCGGGGACGGAAGGCGGCGCGAGCGACGAAGCAGGGGTCGGGGTCGGGGCGGGGGTCACCGACGGCGTCGGCGAACGCACAGGGCCCGGAACCGGCGATCACGAGGGGTCCGCCGACGGCGACGTCCCTCCGCCGTTCTGATCGTCGGCGTTGCCCGTCGGCGTCCTACGCGAAACGCGCCGGGTCGCCCTTGCCGACGCGCAGGATCTCGGGCTCGCCCTCGGAGAGGTCGACGATCGTCGTCGGGACCGTCCCGCAGTCGCCCGCGTCCACGACGACGTCGATGACGCCGTCGAGCTCCTCCTTGATCTGCCACCCCTCGGTGAGCGGCCACTCGGCGTCGGGCAGGAGGAGCGTGCTCGACAGGAGCGGCTCGCCGAGCTCGCGGACCAGGGCGCGTGCGACGGGGTGGTCGGGGATGCGGACCCCGACCGTCTTCCGCCGAGGGTGCGCGAGCCGGCGCGGCACGTCCTTCGTGGCCCGCAGGATGAAGGTGTACGGCCCCGGCGTCGCGGCCTTGATCGCCCGGAAGGCCGCGTTGTCGAGGATGACGAACTGACCCACCTGGGCGATGTCGGCGCAGACGAGCGTGAAGTGGTGGCGGTCGTCCAGGTGCCGGATCCGGCGGATGCGCTCCGCCCCCTCGAGGGAGTCCAGCCGCGTGCCGAGCGCGTAGCACGAGTCGGTGGGGTAGGCGACGACGGCGCCCTCCCGCACCAGCGCCGCGACCTGCGCGATCGCTCGGGGCTGGGGGTCGGTCGGGTGGACCTCGACGTACCGGGCCATGGCGGCCAGCCTAGGCCGGGGGCGGGGCCGGGTGCGCGGCTCCGGGACGCGCGCCGTCGTGCCTACGATCACGCGGTGAAGGTGCTCGCGCGGGTGCTGTCCGCCCTCGGTCTGATCACGGTGGCGTGGTGCCTGCTGGCGTGGCCGGCAGTCGTGCACGGGCATCCGCTCTACCTGGTGCTTCTGAGCGCCACGGTGGTGGTCTCCGTCGTCGTGGCCCTGATGTCGTTCCGTCGGGCGCCCGCAGCCCGGGGGTGGCGGCGCGCCCTCGGCATCGTCGGCGCCGTCGTGGCGCTCGGGTGGCTCGCCGCGCTGGTGTGGCTACGGCCGTTCGCTGCGGTCGAGCCCGCGTTGACGGCGATGGTGTCCGACGGCGCGGTGACGGTTCGCGAGTCGGCCACCCGGGTGGTGCTGGAGCCGGCCGGCGGGGCCGGCGAGACCGGGGTGTTCTTCCAGCCGGGCGCCAAGGTCGAGGCTCGCGCCTACGCGGCCGTCCTGCGTCCGCTTGCCGAGGCCGGGTACACGGTGGTGATCGCGAAGCAGCCCCTGGGGATCGCGTTCCTGGCCACGGGCGCGTTCGAGGGCGCGCGGTCGGCGCACCCGGAGATCGCGCAGTGGGTTGTCGGCGGGCACTCGCTCGGCGGCGTGGTCGCGTCGACGGACGCCGAGGCGCACGACGAGGACGCGACGGGTCCCGTCTCCGGCCTCCTGCTGTACGCGTCCTACCCCGCCACCGACCTGACCGACTCCCTGACCGGCGCCGTCATCTCGATCTCCGGCACCGAGGACGGCCTGACCACCCCCGACGACGTCGAGGCGTCCCGGGCTGACCTCCCGCCGACCACGGAGTTCGTGGTGGTCGACGGCGCTGTCCACGCGCAGTTCGGCGATTACGGGCCGCAGCCGGGGGACGGGACGCCGACGATCGACGACGACGACGCCCGCGCCCAGATCTCGGCGGCGAGCCTCGCGTTCGTCGCGAGCATCGGGGGCTGACGGACCCGCCGATAGCCGATCGGCGTGCCCTGCCTGCCCTCCGGGCCGCGTGTCGGGCGCTGTGGTGTCGCTTACACCTGCGCCACAAGCCTTTCGGTGAAGATCACGAACCGGTTACGGTCGTATCAGACAGATTCCCCTCGAGGGATTCCCCACCGACAAGGACACCTCTCGTGCCCTCCCTTCCGCGCCTCGGCTCGTTGCCGTCCACGGATCGACTCCTCGCCCTTCCCAGCCGCGACCGCGTCGTCCGTGGCGCCGCCCGCGGTGCCCTTCTTGTCGCGATCCTCGCCGGAACCAGCGCCTTCGCCGCGCAGGCCGGCGGGTCGAGCGCGGGATCCGAGAGCGCGCCGTCGGACTCCTTCACGGCCGCGATCGCCGCGTCGACCGGTACCGACGCCCGTGGCCTCTTCGGCGCCGAGGCCTCGCGGTCCGAGGCCCGCGCGCCGCTCGACGTCGTGGCGTCGATCCGAGTCGACGGCGAGGTCCTTCCGGTGACCGCCGGTGCCGAGACCGTCGCCGACGCGCTCGAGAACGCCGGTGTGGTCCTCGGGTCTGACGACGTCGTCTCCCTCCCGCTCATCGCCGACGTGCCCGACGGCGCCGAGATCGTGGTCTCGCGGGTCGTCTACACCCAGGCCACCGAGCGCGTCGAGGTGCCCTTCTCGGTGACCGAGCAGCCGGACGGGTCGCTGCCCGTCGGCCAGCGCGTGGTCGTCACCGCGGGCCAGCCCGGTACCGAGGTGGTCCTCTACACCGTCCGGATGGTCGACGGCGTCGAGGAGAGCCGCGAGGAGACCCTCCGGACCGGGACGCAGCCGGTTGCCGAGGTCGCGCGGGTCGGTGCCGAGCCCCGGTCCATCGCCCGCGCCATGGTGGCCGCCCGCGGCTGGGGCGAGGAGCAGTTCGCCTGCCTCGACCGCCTGTGGACCAAGGAGAGCAACTGGAACCCGAGCGCCCAGAACGCGAGCTCCGGCGCCTACGGCATCCCGCAGTCGCTCCCCGGATCGAAGATGGGCACGGTCGCCGCCGACTGGCGCACCAACCCCGCCACGCAGATCACCTGGGGCCTGAACTACATCGAGGGCCGCTACGGCAGCCCGTGCGGCGCCTGGTCCCACTCGCAGGCCGTGAACTGGTACTGAGCCGCCGGCCCCCGATCTGCACCTGACCCAGCGCTCCCCCGCCCGGACCCCGGGCGGGGGAGCGCTCCGCTGTGCGGGTGACGCGCGATACGTTTCCTGACGTAGCCGCGCGAAGGGAAGGCCTCTCATGCTCGTCGTCCACGTCCACTGCCACGTGAAGCCCGAGAGCGTCGCCGGGTTCCGGCGCGCCACGCTCTCCAACGCCCGCGCCTCGATCCGGGAGCCGGGGATCCTCCGCTTCGACGTCCTGCAGCAGGAGGGTGCGCCCGAGCGGTTCGTCCTCGTCGAGGTCTACCGGACCGTCGAGGACCCGGCCCGGCACAAGCAGACCGAGCACTACGCGCGGTGGCGCGACACGGTCGCCGAGATGATGGCCGAACCCCGCACGAGCGTGACGTTCGCCCCCGCCTTCCCCGTCGGCGACGAGGCGTGGGAGTGCCCGATCGACGCCGCGCCCGCGGACTGACAGATGCGCTTCGAGCTCGCCACCCCCGCCCGGATCGTCGTCGGGGACGGCGTCGCGGCCGAGCTGCCCACCCTGGTGCGCGAGGCGATCGGGGTGCCGACGGCGCCCGTGCGCTGCGCCGTCGTCGTCGGGTCCTCCCTCGCCCGGACGGCCGACCTGCGCGCGGCGCTCGCCGACGCCGGGATCACGGGACCGGTGCTCCAGGTCGCGGGCGAGCCCACCGTGGAGTCGGCGCGGGAGGCGGCCGCCCGCCTGCGTGAGGAGGGGGCCGACGTCGTCGTCGCCATCGGCGGCGGCAGCGTCATCGACACCGCCAAGGCCGTCGCCGCGCTCGCGGCCAACCCCGGCGACGTGCTCGACTACCTCGAGGTGGTGGGCCGCGGGCAGCCGCTCACCGAGCCGTCCGTCCCCGTGGTCGCCGTGCCGACGACGGCGGGCAGCGGCTCGGAGGTGACGCGCAACGCGGTCCTCACGGCGACCGAGCAGCGCGTCAAGGTCAGCCTGCGCAGCGCGACCATGCTGCCGCGCGTCGCCGTGGTCGACCCGACGCTCACCCGAGCCCTGCCGCCCGCGGTGACCGCCGCCACCGGGTTGGACGCGCTGACCCAGGTGATCGAGCCGTTCGTCTCGCCGTTCGCGAACCCGGTCACCGACGCCCTGGCACGGGACGGCATCGCGCGGGCGGCGCGGTCGCTGCGCCGCGCAGTAGAGCACGGCGACGACGACGCCGCCCGCCGCGACATGGCCCTGACCAGCCTGTTCGGGGGGCTGGCCCTCGCGAACGCGAGGCTCGGCGCGGTGCACGGGCTCGCCGGGGTGATCGGCGGGATCGTCACCGCCCCCCACGGCGCGGTGTGCGCGCGACTGCTCCCGCTCGTGATCGAGGCGAACCTGGCCGCCCTGCGGGACCGGGCGCCGTCGTCGCCCGCGCTGGCGCGCTACGACGAGGTGGGCCGGCTGCTCACGGGGCGGTCCGACGCCGTCGCCGAGGACGGCGCGGCGTGGGTGCGCGAGCTGTGTGCGGCGCTCGAGGTCCGGCCCCTCGGGGCGTACGGCGTCCGCGAGGTCGACCTCGAGGCGATCGCCGACGGCGCGGCACGGGCGAGCAGCACGAAGGGCAACCCGGTGGTGCTCACGCGGGAGGAGCTGCTCGGGGTGCTGGCTCGCGCGATCTGACGAGGAGGAGCCCCACCGCAGACCCGAGGAAGACGACCCGCCGTGGCGCCCGGAGGAAGGTCCGCCGCGCACGCACCTACCCCCGGCACCGGGCGTCGGCTCGGCCCCAAGTCCTAGGTCGGTGCTCCTGCCTGGTATTTCACTGGGCGGTGCCCCGGTGTCGCCCGCCGAAGCCGGCCGTGCCGGGCCGGCCGACCTGCCGACGAGGAGGCGCTCGATGATCGACCTGTTGACGGCGAACCCGCTCCTGCTGCTCTTCGTCACCTGTGCGCTCGGCTACGCCGTGGGCCGGATCCGCGTCAAGGGCGCGAGCCTCGGTGTGGCGGCGGTGCTGTTCGTCGGGCTCGTGATCGGTTCGTTCAGCCCCGACCTGAAGGTCCCCGACTTCGCGTTCACCTTCGGCCTCGCCGTCTTCGTCTACACGATCGGCCTCAGCAGCGGCGCGGGTTTCTTCAGCTCCTTCAACCGCAAGGGCATCCGCGACAACCTCTTCGTGACGGGCATGTTGCTCGTCGGGGCCGTGCTCGTCTACGTCGCAGCCACGCTCTTCGCCCTCAAGTCGACCATCGCCTCGGGCCTGTTCGCCGGCAGCCTCACCAACACGCCGGCCCTCGCCGGCGTGCTCGAGCTGATCCATCAGCAGGCCCCCGCCGACACCGTCGAGGCTCTGCTCAACGAGCCCGTGGTCGGCTACTCCGTGGCCTACCCGATGGGCGTGCTCGGGCCGATCCTCGCCATCACCGCCATGCGCGCGATCTACCGGATCGACTACCTCAAGGAGGCCGAGCGCCTCAAGGACCTCAGCCTGGTCCAGAAGACGATCTCCAACCTCACCGTGCGGGTGGGGAACCCCGCCGTCGTCGGCTGGGCGCTCCGCGACCTCCACCGGGGCCGGAAGCTGCGCGTCGTCGTCAGCCGGATCGAGCACGACGGCGTGGTGAGCGTGGCCGACGGCGACACGACCCTCGCGGTCGGGGACCGCGTCGTCGTCGTCGGCAGGCCGGACGACGTCGCCGAGGCGTGCGAGGTGCTGGGCCGGGCGGACCCCGACCGTCTCGACGTCGACCGCAGCACCTACGACGTGCGGCGGATCTTCGTCTCGCGCAAGGAGCTCGTCGGCCGGCGCATCCGCGACCTGGAGCTGCCCGAGCGCTACGGCGCGATCATCACGCGGGTGCGGCGCGGCGACGTCGACGTCATGGCCACCGGCGACACCGTGCTCGAACTCGGGGACCGGGTGCGCGTGGTCGCCGAGCGGGACCGCATGGGCGAGGTGGGCAAGCTCTTCGGCGACTCCTACAAGGTGCTGAGCGAGATCGACCTGCTCTCGTTCGGGCTGGGCATGTCGCTCGGCCTCCTCGTGGGGTTGATCCCGATCCCCCTCCCCGGCGGCGTGACCTTCACGTTGGGCTCCGCGGGCGGGCCGCTGCTCGTGGGCCTGGTGCTCGGGGCGATCCGCCGCACCGGCCCTCTGGTGTGGACCATCCCGTACAACGCGAACCTGACGCTGCGGCAGATCGGCCTGATCCTGTTCCTCGCGGCGGTGGGGCTGAAGTCCGGGTACACCTTCGTGTCGACGTTCGCCAGCAGCGGCGGGGTGACGATCCTGCTGGTGGGGGCCGTGATCAGTGTGGTCGTCCCCGTGCTCACGATCGTCGTGGGGTACAAGGTGCTCCGGATCCCGTTCGGGATGCTCACCGGCGTGGTCTCGGCGCTGCACACCCAGCCCGCGGTGCTGGGCTTCGCCGCCGAGCAGTCCCGCGACGAGTCGCCCAACATCGGGTGGTCGCTCGTCTACCCGATCTCGATGATCAGCAAGATCATCCTGGCGCAGGTGATTTTCACCCTGCTCGGCGGGGTGGCCGCAGTGTAGGGGCGGGGTTGGGGGTGACGGGCGGCGGGGCGGCGGGCCGGCTACGTCGCCGACGCCTTGGCCTGCGCCTTCGCCGCGCGCTTCGTCTCGCGGACGCGCGCGAGGGACTCCGGGTCGACGACGTCCGCCACCGAGCGGAACGAGCCCTCCTCGCCGTACGGCCCGGCCGACTCGCGCCAGCCCGGCGCCTCGAGCCCGAGCTGCTTGCCGAGCAGCGCGAGGAAGATCCGCGCCTTCTGCTCGCCGAAGCCGGGGAGGGCCTCGAGCCGCCGGAGCACCTCCGCGCCGTCGGGCTCGCCGCGCTCCCAGAGCGCCGAAGCGTCGCCGTCGTACCTCTCGACCACGACGGCGCACAGCGCCTGGATCCGCTTCGCCATCGCGCCCGGGTAGCGGTGCACGGCCGGGGGCGTGCGGCACGCCTCCTCCAGAGCGCCCGAGTCCATCGTCGCGATCGCCGCCGCGTCCAGCCCGCCCAGGCGGTCCCGCAGCTTCGCCGGCCCCGCGAACGCCGTCTCCATCGCCACCTGCTGGTCCAGGAGCATCCCGATGAGCAACGCGAGCGGGGTGGTCGAGAGCAGGGCGTCGGCGGCGTCGTCGCCGGTCAGGTGCAGGTCGGGAGTCACGGGTCGGTCCTCTTGGTCTGGGGTCGAACGCTCGGGTGTCGCGGTCGCGCCCGGCGCCGCTCGCGCGGTCACGGCCACAAGCGGAATCCCGGGGGCCAGGCGCCTCACGACGACGTCGCGGAAGTCGGCTTGGGCGAGGTGGTCGCGCAGCGCGTCGGCCTCGGGCAGTTCCATCCCGCGACCCTGCGCCCGCAGCAACAGGTCGAAGTGCCGGGAGAACGCCTCGGCCTCCGCGATCGTCGTGACCAGCACCAACGTCCCGCCAGGACGCAGCGCCGAGGCCACGGTGCGCAGGAACGCCGTGCGCTCCCCGAGCGGCGTGTAGTAGATGACGTTCGCCAGCAGCAGGAGGTCCACCGGCCCGCCGTGCTCGGCGAGGCGCGCCGCGAGGCCCCGCGCGTCCTCCCGGGCGACCTCCACCCGCCGCCCGAGGCCGGCGTCGGCCAAAGTGCGCCGCGCCAGGTCCACCGCCGAGGCGTCGGAGTCGATACCGATCCCGACGGCCCCCGGTGCGGCGTCGAGCATCGCGGCGAGCAGGTGGCCGGACCCGCACCCGACGTCGAGCACGCGCCGCGGCGCGACGTCGCGCGTCACGCCGCGGACGGTCTCCTCGACGAACGGCCGGAAGCCCTCGGAGAGCCGGGCGATGGTCTCGCCCTCGTCGGCGATGTCGGTGCGCGCCGGGCCGCCCCCGAGCTGGGCGGGCAGGCCCCGGTAGAGGTCCGTGTGGTAGCCGCCGTAGGCGAGCGCGGCGGCGCGGGCGACGGGGTCGTCGAGCACGTCGCGCGCCCTCCGTGTGATCCCCCAGCGGCCGCCGGTGGTCGTGACCAGGCCGTTCGCCTCGAGGGTGCGGAGGAAGGCGGCGAGGAGGTCGACGTCGACGGCGCCCGCCGCCGCCGCGAGCGCGTCCAGGTCCAGGGGGCGTGTCTCGAGCGTGGTCAGCACGCCGGAGCGCACGCCCGCCCCGAGCGCCGCGATCCGGGTGGCGGCCGCGCCGTCGCGCATCACCCGCAGCCGCGCGCCGGTGTTTCCCTCGCGCACCATCCGGACCGTCGCCCGCAACCTCCCCCGCATGGAGGCGAGTCTCCGGGCCCGACGCGCGTGGCGCAACCGGGCCTCGCGCCGGCACACCCGCGTGAACCGTGATCGCAAGTCGACACGCCGTATGTGCGTCCGCGCGCCACAAAGAGACGGGGCATTTGTATACCGCAGGCGAATTGCCTGGGCACAAAGTCCCGGAAACCCCTTCCGCTGCGGTGCCGCGCGTGCCAAGGTAATCAACGTCACGCGTGCCGACCCACCTGGTCGGCGTGCCGTGCAGCACAGATCGGGGACTGTGTGTTCGGTGAGCGGGAGGCTGACGCCGGTGATTCCGGCGTCCCCGCGCTGCCCGAACGCCGTCGCGGACTCGGGCGCCGCCTGGTCGCGCTGAGCACGTCGTTCGCGCTCGTCGCCTCGTTGGTCGTCGGGACGGCCGCCACCGCAACCGCGCAGACGGACGGCGCCGCGCCCACGGTCTCGACCCCCGCACCCGACGGCCCGACCGGCGCCCGAGGGGCCGCCGTCGTCGTCCCGCTGCGGGACGCCGTCGTCCTCGTGATCCCGCTGTCCTCTCCCCAGGACGCCCGCGCGCACATCGACTCCCTGCTCGCGCAGGAGCAGGAGGCGCGGGTCGCCGCCTACCGGGCCGAGCAGGCTGCGGCCCAGGTGACGACCGCGCGGCAGCAGCAGGCCGCGGTCGTGGCGGAGCAGCAGGCGCAGCAGTCGGCCGCGGAGGCCGCGACGGCCGACGCCAACGCCCGCCTCCAGGAGGCGCTCGAGGCCCTGGCCAAGGCGCTCTCCACCAGCCAGTGCACCACGGTGGGCGGGACGAACGGCGACCAGGCCTCGATCTCCTGCCCCCTCGAGGACGGCGGGCAGGGCACCATCTCCGGGGATGACGGCACGTCGGTGACCACCACGCCCTCGCCGAGCCCGACGCCCTCGCCGAGCCCGACGGCGGGCGCCGAGGCCATGACCGCCGCGAGCCTCCCCGAGGTGCCGGTCGGACCCGACGCGGCGCTGACGTCCGCGGAGCTGGCGAGCGCGGTCGCGCAGGTCAAGGCCGAGTGGTCCGCCGTCGGCGGGGACGCGAGCGGCGTCACGGCGTCGGTGGCCGACCTGGGGGGCGCGACGCTGGGTGCGTCGTCCGGCTCCTCGGTCGTGATCGACGACGACGCCGCCGGCTGGGGCTGGGGGGCGATGAGCCTCATGACCGTGGTCCGGCACGAGATCGGCCACGTGCTCGGCCTCGGGCACACGGGGTCCGGCCTCATGGCCGACTCGCTGGCGCCTGGCGAGGTGCGGTCCGTCTCCTCCGCGCCGGCGCTCGCAGTTCCCGAGCCCGAGCCTGCGCCGGAGCCCGTTGTGGAGGTCGCGCCCGAGCCGGTGCCGGAGCCCGTGGTCGAGGCGGCTCCTGCCGGCGAGGCGCCCGCCGCCGAGCAGCCCGCCGCCGAGCAGCCCGCCGCCGAGCAGCCCGCCGGCGAGCTGCCCGCCGGCGAGGCGCCGGCCGAGCCGATCGTCGACGCCGCGACCACCGCCGACCCGGTCGCCGCCGCTGACACCGCCGCGGCGACCACCACCACCGAGCCCCTCGCCTGGACCACCACCGCGGGCGGCGAGGCCTCCCTCGACCTGGCCGGCGCCGTCGAGCCCGGCACCGTCACCCACGACGCCGCGGCGGACACGCTGCGGGTGAGCGTCGGCGGCGCCGTCGCCGACCTGCCCCTCTCGGGCGTGGTCCGGATCGTCATCACCTCGGCCTCGGGGACGATCATCATCACCGGCGAGATCCGGCTCACCGACGCCGGCCTGGAGATCCGGGCGCAGCACGTCGTCGTCGAGCAGGGCGCCATCCTCGACACCGGAGCCGGCGCGATCACTTTCTCCGGGTCCGACGCCGCCGCGGGCACCGACGCGACCGCGGGCTCCTCGGTCACCGTCACCGGCGCCACGCTGCGCGGCGGGGACATCACGCTGGGCGCCCGGTCCGCGACCACCGGCTCGGCGACCGGCCCGGCCGCCGCCGTCGCCGGAACCTCCGGCGCCTCGGTCACCGTGCTCGACTCCCGGCTCGAGGCGAGCGGCGACGTCGCCCTCCTCGCGGATTCCTCCGCCGTCGGTTCCGCCACCGCCTCGGCCGACGCCGCGCACACCGACTCCGCTGCCGACGCCGCGACCGCCTCGGTCGCGCTCAGCAGCTCCGCCGACGCCCGGCTCGGCGGCTCGTCCTCGGTCGAGGCCGACGGCGCGCTCCGGATCCTCGCGACCAACCGCACCGACGCCCGCGCGTGGGGGGACGCGTCGGGCGCCGGTGCCGGTGCCGGGATCGCGACGGCGACCGTCGAGCGCAGCACCCGCGCGGTGATCGACGCGGCGAGCCTCGCGGGGATCTCCGCCCGCCGCCTGGTGGTCGACGCCGACTCCGACGGCACGCTCTCCGTCCGCTCTGTCGCGAACCTCGGCGGCGCGACCGCGAACGGCTCCGGCTTCGCGGCGCTCGACGCCGCGCGGGCGGCCGGCCTCTCCGGCGTCGCCAGCGCTTTCGGGTTCGGCCGGCTGCGCGGTCTCACCGAGGCGATCCTCGGCTCGGGCGGCGCGGGCACGCTCGGCGTCCGCACCGCCGAGGGCCAGGGGATCGGCGCCCGGTCCGCCGACACCAACGACGTCCTCGCCGAGGGGTCCGACGCCGGCACGGGCTCCGCCGTCGCCGTCGCCCTCTCCGCGCTCGCGACCCGCGCCCTCCTCGACGGAACGCTGACGCTCGAGGCGCCGGCCGTCGTCGTCGGGGCGTCCTCGGAGTCCGGGACCACCGCCACCGCGTCGGGCGGGTCCGCGCCGGCGCTCGCCCTCGTCGTCACCGACGGCTCGACGACGGCGACGGTGGCCGACGGCGCCGCGCTCGGCACGGCCGGGGGCCTCGCCCTCACCGCGACCTCCCTCGACCGGAGCCTCGCCGACGCGGCGGGCGGGACCACGGCGGGGAACGCCGTCGTCCTCGTCACCGTGACGACCGGGGCGACGCTCGGGACCGGACCGGCGCTCGTCGTCGGTGGGGACCTCGGGCTCACCGCCACCCAGGACGCGGAGGCCGCCTCGCTCGCCTCGCTCGTCGCGCTGACGCTGGCGCGGCACGACGTCCTCGCGACCATCGCCCGCGCGGTGTCCGCGGGCGGCGCCGTCGTGGTCATCGCGACCGGGACGTCGCGGACGTCGTCGTCGGCCCTGCCGGTCGCGGGCGGCGGCTCGGCGACCCTCGCGGTGATCGGTGCGGCGCGGGCGCTCGCCGACGCGCTGGCCGCGGTCCAGGGTGCGCGGGTTTCGGGTGCGGCCGGCCTGCTCGCGCCGTCGCCGTTCGCCCTGCGGTCGATCGCGGTGAACGCGGCGACCGCGTCCGTGATCGCGGCGCTGCCGGTGCTGCCCATCGCTGCCGGTGGTCCGATCGACGTCGCGACGTTCGTCGGCGGGTCCGCCGGCGCCGGCGCCGGGACGCAGCGCGACGGCGGCGCGGCGGACGGCCCGTCCGTGGCCGCCAACCTCGCGACCCTCACGAGCAAGGTCCGCGTTCCGGGCCCGGTCTCCACCGGCGGCGACCTCCGGCTGCGGTCGGGCCGCGGGCCCCCGGCGTCGGAGAGCGACTTCGCAGCGCTCGTCCCCGGCGGATCCTTCGCCCTCACGCTCGTCACCCGCTCCTCCGCAGTCCAGCTCGACGGCCCGGTCACTCTCACCGCACCGGATGCCCAGGTCCTCGTCATCGAGGACGCGACCTACTCGGTCGAGGCGAACAGCCTCCCGGAGGTCCCCGAACTTCTCGAGACAGAACCCTCGCCGACGACGGCGTTCACGCCCCCCGCGGGAGCCGTGCTCGTCTCCGCCGCCCTCGGCGGGACGCTCACCGCCGGCGCCGCGACGCTCACCTTCGCGCCGGGTGCGCTGCCCGCGGACGCGTGGGTCACCATCACCCCCCGCGACGCCGCCGTCGCAGGCCTCCGCACCGCCTCGCTGGTCTACGACCTGCGCGCCGTCGACGCCCGGACCGGTGAGGAGATCACCGAGTTCCACGTCGCACCGGTCCTCACCGTCGTCGTCGACGACCCGGCCGCCCGCATCTGGTACGTCGCGCCCGACGGCTCCCTCCAGGCAATGGCCACCACGGTGGACTCGACCACCGGCACGCTGACCGCCGCGCTGCCGCACTTCTCGGACTACGTCGCAGGCTCGCCGCTGGCCACCGTCGTCGACCACATCGCGGCGATCCTCGAGCAGTACCTCGCCGACGCCGGGCCTATCACGCACGTGTTCGGCGACCTCCTTCTCGGCGACGCGCTGAAGCTCACCGACTGGACGCTCAACTTCTCCGTCCCCACCAGCGCCGGCGCGGGCGTCTACAACGGCTCGGTGTCCCTCACCGGCGGGCTCAGCCTCGACCTCACGGTCGGCTCCTGGCGGATCACCGCCGCCGCGACCCTGGCCGGCACCTACGTCCTCACGGCTGACGCCCTCGACGCCGGTGCCCTCACGCTGACCGTCACCGGCCTCGACGTGCGCATCTACTCCGGCGCCACCGAGGTAGCCGCCTTCGCCGCCGCGAGCGCCGTGGTCAGCCAGTCCGGCGCGGACGTCACCGTCGCCGCCAGCACCATCACCGGCAGCATCGGTGCTGGCGACGAGCTGACCATCAGCGCCGACAGCCTCGTCGTGGTCTCCCACGACGACACCGGCGACGTCTCCCTCGGCCTCACCAACGCGTCGATCACGGTGGGCGGCAGCACCGGCGTCAGCCTCACCAGTGCCAGCGTCACCTACGACGGCGCCTCGGGTCTCACCGTCGACGCCCACCTCGCCGTCGCCGTCGACGCCCTCATCCTCGCCGGGACCGTGCGCGTCACGCATGCCGCCGGCGTCCTCACCCTCACCGTCACCAACCTCGCGGCAAGCATCTCGACCGACGGCCAGAGCGTCGTCGTCTCCGGCGGCAGCGGAACCCTCGTCCTGGGTACCGAGGTCTCCGGCACCCTCACAGCGACACTCGTGGCCACCGGCTACATCGACGCCAGCCTCGCCGGCACCGTCACCTTCGGCGGCGGCACCGTCCGCGTGGCGCTGGCCGCCCGCAACCTCGTCCTCGACCTCGGCGGCGGCCTCACCGTCAGCGACGCCGTCGTCGGACTCGTCCTCGAGGTCACCGACACCGCCACCGCCTTCGCGCTCGACGCCCGCGGCACCGTCGCGCTGACCGGCTACGACGACGTGGCTATCGCCGGCACCTTCGCCGTCCGCGTCAACTCCTTCGACGCCGCCGTCGACGAGACCGTCGCCTTCGCCGACGGCTCCGGCGACGTGACCATCGTGTTCACGGACCCCGACGAGGTGGCCTCCGGCCCCTCCGACGCGTACCTCGCCCTCAGCGGCGTCGGGCTCACCGTCAGCGTCCTCGGTCAGCAGCTCACCGCCGACCTCGCGTTCGAGAAGACCCCCACCGGCTTCACCGTCACCGTGGCCAACCTCAGCTTGCTCTTCGCCGACGGCGGCGCCCCGATCGCGTCGTTCACCGGCGGATCCGGCTCGCTGACCCTCGACGACACCACAGATCCCACGCACGACATCCTCAGCGCCTCGCTGAGCGGCACGCTCACCATCACCGTCCCCGGCCTCGCCTTCACCGGCGCACTGACCCTCGGCCTCAGCACCGACCCGACCAACGGCTTCGTCCGCGTCACCGGCGGGCCGATCGCGCTGACCTTGGCCGGGCAGTCGGTGTCCTTCACCACGCTCGAGGTCGCCCGCGTCACCGTCGCCGGCGTGACCAGCACCCGCATCCAGGCGGCGGGCGGCACCCTCGCCATCACCGCCGGCGCCACGGCGCTGCTGACGGCCGGCACCATCGCGGGCGATCTCACCATCACGGCAGCCGGCCTCGCCGGGCGCCTCACCATCGGCACCCTCACCACCGCCGTCGCCGGCCTCACCTTCACCGGCCCGCTCAGCCTCGCCATCAACACCGGCGCCGCGGCGGTCGGCGACCTGCAGGCCGGACCGTACCTGCGCGTCGAGGCCGGCGCGACGTTCACCGTCGGCAGCATCAGCCTGGGTGCGACGGTCTCCGTCGAGCGCGGGGTCGACGGCGCGGGCGCCACCGTCCTGCGCGTCGGCGTGACCGGAGCGTCTGTGGACCTCGTCACTGTCAGCGTCACCAACGGATCCGGCGCCCTGCTCGTCACTTCCGCCGGGTTCGCTGCGAGCCTCACGGGCACCGTCGCAATCGCGGTGCCGAACGTCTCCCTTACCGGCACTCTGACCGTCCAGGTCAACACCACGGGCGCGGACGTCGACACCACGATCGCCGTCGGCGGCACCGACCAGAGCCTCGTGGTGCCCGCCGGGGCGGCCAGTTACCTGCGGCTCCACGGCGAGAACGTCGTCCTCGACGTCCTCGGCCAGCGAGTGTCCGGCACGGTCACCATCACCCGCTCCACGGACACCACCATCGCCATCGCCAACGGCTCCGTGAACTTCGGCGACGGCGCGGTCACCCTGACCGGCGTCACCGCGAACTTCACCTCCACCGCCTCCGGCGTGTGGGGCAGCTTCAGCGGCACGCCGTCGCTCACTATCCCCGGGCTGTCCATCACCGCCGCGTCGCTCACCGTCGAGATCAACACCACCGGCAGCCTCCAGGGCGGGATCGACCCCAACACCGTCCGTGTCGGCGCCTCCAGCCTCGCCGTCACGTTCGCGGGCGTCAGCGTCACCGGCAGCATCTGGGTGGAGAGCAGCGCGGGCGTCCTCACCGTCGAGATCTCGGGCGGCACCGCCTCGCTGGGCCCCGTCAGCCTCTCCGCGGTCGCCGGAGGCCTCGTGGTCGCGCCCGACGGCGTTGCCGGCGCGCTCACCGCCACCGTCACGCTCCCCACGATCACCGGCATCACGTTCGGCACCCCGACGTTCTCCGTCCAGGTCAACACCACCCCGTCACCGCGCACGGTCGGCGCGACTGACCTCCCGGCCGGCCCATACCTGCGCGCCTACATGACCGGGCTCAGCGTCACCGTCGGCTCGGAGGGCTCCTTCACCGCTGACGTGGCGATCACCCGCTCGGGAACCGGGCCCACCGCAGAGACGGTCATCGCCGCCACCAACGTCACCGCGGCCATCGGCAGCGACGGGCTGTACAACGGCCAGGGCGCGCTGATCATCCGCGCCGGGGGCATTGCCGGCTTCGTCTCGGGCAAGGCCTCCGCGGGTGGCAGCGGCGTGAGCATCGAGGGCTCGGTGCTGCTGCAGATCAACACCATGACCACCGCCATCGACACCGTAGTCGACGTGGGCGGCACCGACGTGGTCCTGAAGATCGCCGCGGCCCCCGCTGCCAATGACCCGTTCTTCAGCCTGTCCGCCTCCGACGTCACCGTCACCATCGGCGACTTCATCACCATCGAGGGCAGTGTCACCTACACCGACGCCGTCATCGGCGGCGCTCCCGCCCAGGTGTTCGCCGGCAGCGGGCTCAGTATCTTCCTCGGCCGGGGTCCGGCCTACACCAGCGACGGCGGGATCAACCCGCTCGCCGTCGGTGTGCTGCTCACCGACGCCACCATCGGCGTCGTCGAAATCGGCACCGGGCACGCGTTCGTGGCCAGCGGCACCGTCAGCCTCGTCGGTGTCCCCGGCGTGACCATCGCCGGCACCACCAGCGTCCGGATCAACACCACCGGCCAGGCCGTCACCACGACGATCGAGATCCCGGGCAGCACCGATCCGGGCGTCGCGGTGGACTTCGAGAACGCCGCCGAGGTGAAGCAGTTCCAGGTGTCCGACGCGACCCTCGCGTTCGCGGGCCAGTCGCTCACCGGCACCTTCTCCTTCGGCCGCACCACCGAGGAGATCACGCTCGCGGTGACCGGAGGCGCCATCGCCCTCGGCGACGCCGTCATCCTCGGCGCGATCACCGGCGGCCTCGTAATCCGGCCCACCGGGATCGCGGGCACGCTCAGCGCCAGCCTCAGCGTCCCCGCCGTCGGACTGACCGTCGCCTCCGCCGGAATCGCGGTCAACACCTCACCCAGCGAGGCCACCGTCAACGCGGTGGTGCTGCCCGCCGGGCCGTACCTGCGGGTCGCGCTCACCGGAGTCACCCTCACCATCGCGGGACAGAGCCTCCAAGCCGATGTCGCGGTGGAGCGACGCACCTCCGGCGGCGTGGCCACCACGATCATCGCGCTGGCCAACGTCGGTCTCTTCCTCGGCGACGACAGGGGCACCACCAGCGGCAGCCAGGACGACCTCGACGACGACCTCGGCGTCCGGCTCAGCGCCGGCTCCGGCCTCATCGTGCTCACGGGCACCGGCGTCGCCGCGCGCATCGAGGGCACCCTCAGCATCCAACTCGGCGACTTCGCGTCCCTCGACGGCGATCTCAGCCTCGCCATCAACACCACCGCCGCCCCCGTGGTCGCGTCCGTGGTGGTCGGCACCGAGACCCGCACCCTCGACGTCCAGGCCGGCCCGTACTTCCGGTTCGAGGGCACCGGCCTCACCCTCACGGTGCTGACCGCCTACTCGATCAGCGGCAACGTCTCGATTGAGCGCGTCACGCCGCTGAACGCCTCCGGCAGCCCCGATCCCGCCCGCGCCATGCTGCGCATCGCGGCCACCAACGTCTCGCTGGACCTCGACGGGGTCGCCGGCCTCACCGGAGGCACCGCCCTCCTCCTGCTCAGCGCCGACGGGTTCGCGGGCCGGATCACCGGCACGGTCGCCCTCGACGTGCCGCAGGTCAGCCTCTCCGGCGACATCGCGGTCGAGATCAACACCACCCCGTCGCTCGTCGACGAGTCCTTCACCATCGGCGGCGAGACCCTCACCCTTGAACTCCCCGCGGGCGGCGCGTCCGGCTACGTGCGCCTCGCCGGCACGGGCATCACGCTCACCATCGCCGGCCAGAGCCTGACCGCCGACGTGGTCGTGGTGAAGAACGGCACCACCACGCAGCTCGAGGTCCGGAACGCGAGCCTGATCCTCGGCGGAGCAACCCCGCTGGTCTCCCTTGCTCAGCCCGCGGAGGGCGAGACCGGCGACGTGGCCACCATCGTGCTGGCCGCCACCGGCGTCTACGGCGCCATCGCCGTCGACGTCACCGTCGCCGTGCCCGGCGTCTCCATCACCGGCACGGTCACCATCGCCTTCAACACCACAACCTCCGACCGGGCCGTCACCGGCTGGGCGTCGCTGCCTGCTGGCCTGCTGCGCCTAGGCGGTCAGAACCTCACCGTCGGCGTGCTCGGCCAGAGCCTGACCGCCGACGTCACCCTCGAACGGCGCACCACCTCGTCGGGCGCCGTGGTCACCCGGATCGGCATCGCCAACGCCACGCTCAACCTCGGCCCGCTCACCGCCAGCGGCGGCACCGGCCTGTTCATCGTCACCAGCGACGGGGTCGCCGGCTCCCTGAGCGTGGCCATCAGCGCAACCACCGCCCCGTTCACCCTGGCCGGCACCTTCGCCCTGCAGGTCAACACCATCACTGCCCCCGTGGCGGAGACGCTGGCCGTGGGCGCCGGCACCGTCTCCATCGACGTGCCGGCGGGCCCCTACCTGCGGATTTCCGGCACTGGCATCACGCTCGGCGTTCTCGGCCAGAGCCTCAGCGGCGACATCGCCGTCGAACGGGCCACCGCCGCGGGACCCAACGAGGCCCTGGGCACCGGCGACGACACCGTCGTCACCCGCATCGCGGTCGCCAACGCCGAATTGTCCATCTCCGCCGGAAGCGCCCGCCTCGCCCTCACCGGCGGAACCGCGCTGTTCGTTCTCCCCGGAACGGGCACCGGCATGGCCGGCCGCGTCTCCGGCGCCGTAGCGCTCACCGGCGTTCCGGGTGTCGCGATCTCCGGAACGCTCGAGGTCGAGATCAACACCACCGCCGGCCAGATCACCGAGACCATGGCCGTCGGCGCCGGGAGCGTCACCCTGGACCTCCCGGCCGGCGGCGCCGGCGGCTACCTGCGCTTCGCGGGCATCGGAATCTCCGTCGTCATCGCCGACCAGAGCCTGGCCGCGGACCTCGAGATCGTGAAGAGTGGCACCGATCTCTCCGTCACCGTGGCCAACGGATCCCTCGCCTTCGGGCCTGCGGGCTCCCCGCTCGTCAGCGCCACGGCGATCAACGGGACCCTGACAGCCACCTCCACGGGCATCGTCGGTTCCCTCGCCGCCACCATCGAGGTCTCCATCCCGAGCGTCTCCCTGACCGGCACCGTTGCCGTCGCGGTGGACTCCGCCGCGGGCACGCTGGCCGTCGATCTGACCAACGTCAACCTGACCATCGCCGGCCAGTCCCTCGGCGCCACCCAGGTGAGCGTCCGCCGCGCCGCCAACGGCGACGTGTCGCTGGTGGTCGACAACCTCACCCTCACCCTCGGCACCTTCGTCACCGTCACCGCCGCACAGAACTGGGACGGCGCGCTGCTCGTCACAGCGCAGGGCGTGGCGGGTTCGTTCAGCGGCAGCATCACAGACGTCTTCGCTCTCCCGGGCATCACCGTCGGCGGAGACGTGCGGTTCGCCGTCAACACGATCCCGGCGGCCGTCCGGCGCCCGGACCTCGGTATCGACGTGCCCGCAGGCTCCTTCCTGCACGTGGAGTTGGCCGGCGGGTCCCTCGCCATCGCCGGCGGCCCCACCTTCACCGGCAGCTTCCTGTTCGCGAAGAGCACGATGGCGGCCACCCCCACCCCCGTCGCCGTGACCACCATCGCGTTCACCGGCGTCAGTGTGTCGCTGACGAGCGGCGGCCCGTCCGCCGGGGGTTTCAACGTCGCGGACGGTCAGGGCGCGTTCCTGCTCCAGACCGGCGGCATCGCGGGCCTCTTCAGCGGCCGTATCTCGGCCGGCGGGGGCGGGCTGTCGGCGGACGCCGAGGTGTCCGTGCGGTACAACGGCACCACGTCCGCGATCGACGAGGTCGTCACCGTGGCCGGGGTCGAGATCCCGATCGTCTTCACCGCCGGACAGGTCGCCGGCGTGAGCGGCCCGTACGTCAACGCCGCGATCTCCGGCGCCCTGAAGATCGGCGACTTCGTCGAGATCTCCGGCACCGTCTCGTTCGACTCGGCCGGCGGCGTCGTGGCCGTGTCCAACCTGACCGTGTTCGTCGGCCAGGGCCCCGGTTTCCTTCCCGACGGCACCACCGTCAACCCGCTCGCCAAGGGTCTCCTGCTCACCGGCGTCGACGGGTTCATCAAGGGCAACTCGACCACCGGTCGCGTGATCGCGATCAGCGGCACCGTCGAACTCATCGGCTTCACCGGGCTCACGCTCGCCGGAACCGTGCAGGTCCTCTACAACGAGACCACCACCGAGCAGGTCCTCGGCTCCGGCGACGACGCCGTCACGATCGCCGAGGGTGCCGCGGGTTCTCCGTTCATCCTGGTGGTCGGCGACCTCGACCTCGGGCTCGCAGGCCAGATCCTCACCGGCTCGTTCGCGTTCGAGACCCTCACCGGCGGCGGTCTCCGGATGAAGTTCGGCACCTCGGCCCGCGACGGCGGCCTCCCGCTGACCCTCAGCCTCGGCGACGGCGTGGTCGTGGCAACTGTGGCCTCCGGCGAACTGGAACTCACCCCGGGCGGCGTCGCCACCGTCCTCGAGGCCACGCTCACCCTCAACGCCGGCGACGCCTTCGATCTGACCGGCAGCATCGGCCTCCAGATCAACACCACCACGACCGTCCGCACGATCCAGGGCGTCGCCCTCGCGCCCAGTTCGCTGCGGGTCCAGGTGGGTACCCTCGCTACCCCGGCGGTCCTCACGATCGGCGGCCAGGAACTCAGCGGCGTGTTCCTGTTCACCCAGATCCTCGGCCCCGTCGCACCCGGCGCGCCCCCGGGCACCACTCCGCCCAGCACCGCCGTCATCGTGGCCTCGGCTCTCAGCCTGAAGGTCGGCGCCACCGACGCCGGCGGCGTCCTCACCGCAGGCGTGCAGTTGACCGACGGCTCCGCGATGTTCGTCATCACCCCCGGCGGCGTCGCCGGCCGGGTCGGCGGCACCATCGAGTTCGTCATCCCCGGGGACGCGGTGCAGTTCTCCGGCACGTTCACGATTGCCGTCAACTCCGGCGCCGCGGTGAACGAGACTGTCACGCTCGACGGCACCACGGTGGTCCTGGACCTGCCGATCGGCCCATACCTCAGGGTTGAGGGTACGGACGTCGCGATCGTCGTAGCCGGTCAGAGCATCACCGGCGACTTCGCGTTCACCCAGTCGGGGACCGGCACGACCGCCACCACAGTGATCGACCTCGCCAACGCCCGCGCCGCGTTCGGGGATGGCACCACCGAATTCGCAGTCTTCACCATTACGGCCGGGACCTTCACCATCGGGGCCTCGGGCGTGACGGGTTCAGTCACCGGGTCCGCCGCGCTGACCGTGCCCGGCGTCAGCCTCACCGGCGACTTCACCATCACCCTCGCGGCTGCGACCAGCAGCCTCACCGTCACCGTCACGTCGCTGCAACTCACCGTCGGCGGCTTCGTCCTCAGCGGCGGCAGCCTGGTCTTCTCGCAGACCACCGTCGGTGGCGCCAAGGTGATCGACGTCGTGGTCACCGGCCTGACCGCGAACTTCGGCGCCCCCATCGGCACGCTCACCTTCAACGGCGCGTTCCTCATCGGCCCCGCCGGCTTCGCCGGGAAGTTGTCGCTGACGGACACCAACATCCAACTCGGAGGCGGTTACTCGGTGGCCGCCGCCAACCTGCGCCTCGAGATCAACCGCGCCACGCAGGCCGTCACGCTCGGCGACGGCACCATCCTCCAGGCCGGGCCGTACCTGCGCATCGTGGGTGAGGGCATCGTCGTACAACTCGGCGACATCAGGCTCACCGCGTCGCTGGCCTTCCAGCAGGCCACGAACTCGGCCGGCCTCACCCGCACGGTGATCGCGGTGGCCGGCGGCAGCGTGCAACTCGGAACCGACCCCGCCATCCTCACCGGCGTCGACGGTCTCATCGTGCTCACGTCTGCAGGCATGGCCATGAGCCTCGCCGGCACGCTCGACCTCGGCTCCCTGCTGCCCGCCGGCGTCACGGTGTCGGGTGCGTTCTTCCTCCAGATGAATCAGGCGACGGTTCGTGTGACTGAATCCGTCACGCTGGGGGGCCGCACCGTCGCCCTCGACCTGGACGCCGGACCCTATCTCAGCGTCGGCGGCACCGACATCACGCTGGCCATCGCGGGCCAGAGCCTCTCCGGCGACGTCTCGTTCGAGCGCGCCGGCACTACCACCACCATCGTGCTCGCCAACATCGACCTCAGCATCGGCGACGGGATCCTGAGCCTGAGCGACGGTGCCGGCACGCTCACGCTGGGCGCCACCGGCATGTCGACCGGGGCTGCAGGCATCACCGGCGACGTATCGCTGAACGTGCCGGGCATCGAGCTCAGCGCGAGCATGAAACTCGTCATCGACACCGACCCCGCCAGCCCGGTCTTCGAGATCAGCGCCACCGGCCTGACCATCGACATCGCCGGACAGCGGCTGAGCGGCGACTTCACGTTCGAGTCCAGCGGCGCCGGCACGGCCAAGGTGGTCAAGGTGACCGCCACCAACGTGTACCTCTTCCTGGGCGACGCGAAGGGCACCGAGGACCTCGCCGACGACGTCGGAATCGAGATCACCGGCGGCGGTCTCCTGCTCCTCACCTCGGCAGGCATGGCCGTCGACATCACGGCCACTGCCAACTTCGTCGGGCTCGACGACCTGCCGGTCGCCTTCCCCGGCGGCCTCACGGTCTCGCTGCAACTCAACACGAGCCCGGCCCCGGTCACCACGACCTTTGACGGCACCACCATCACCCTGCCCGCGGGCCGCTTCATCCGCGTCACTGTCACCACCACGCTCACCGTGCTCGACACCATCGAGATCGGCGGCACCTTCCAGTTCGAGCAGATCACGAGCGCCGGGACGGACGGCAACCTCGGCACCACCGACGACGCGTCCAGCCTGCGGATCGCGGCAACGGGCGTGCACCTGTTCGTCGGGGACGACGGCGGCACCGAGGTCGAGACCGACGACGTCGGGCTCAGGCTGAGCGGGGGCACCGCGCTTCTCCTCCTCACCAGCGAGGGCATCGCGGGATCCATCTCCGCGACGGCGTCCATCCGCCTGGGCGACGGCATCAGCGCGAGCGCGACAGTCGGCGTCGAGATCAGTGACATCCGGCGCACGGTCTCCGGCAAGGTCGTCGGCGTCGCCGTCGACGAGACGTTCGAGGTCGCGGGGGAGACCCTGCAGCTCACGCTCCCCGCGGGGCCCTACCTCAAGGTGACGGCCACCGCCTTGACCCTCTCGATCGCCGGGCAGAGTCTGAGCACCGACCTGTCGTTCGAGAAGTCCACCGCCCCCGGCGCCGACGGCAACCTCAGCACCACGGCGGACAACGTGGTCTCTACCAAGATCCGGTTCGCCAACCTCAGCCTGAGGCTCGGCACTCCTGACCGCGACATCGTCGTGGTCAGGGACGGGTTCGGCGCCTTCGACATCGTCTCCCCGGCGGCCGGCCCCGGCGGCAAGGGCGGCATCGCCGGCCTGGTGTCGGCCACCATCGAGTTGTACATCCCGGGGGTTTCCTTCTCCGGCACCCTCAGCGTGCGGGTCAACACCCTCACGGGCCCCTGGGACGTCGAGGGCGTGACGCTGGCCTCCGGCATCGCGGTGGCCGCCAACGACATCGCGCTCGAGGTCATGGGGCAGAAGCTCTCCGGCGACTTCGCGTTCCAGAAGAACTCGACCACGGGCGAGGTCACCCTCGCGCTGAACGACGTGTCGCTGGAACTGGGCGACGGCACCACCACGTTCGTCACCGCGACGGTGGCCTCCGGCGTCATCGTCATCACCCGCACCGGCGTCGCCGGCGCGCTCGTGGCCGGCCTCACGGTCAACCCCGACGCGGTGCCCGACGCCGTGATCGACGTCGACGTGGTCATCCAGGTCAACACCGGCACCACCCAGGTCATTCGCGAGGTCACCCTCAACGGGAGCCCGCAACTCATCAACCTCGCCCCCGGCACCCTGCTGGTCCAGGTGGGCCTGCCCGGCGACCCGGCGGACATCGAGATCTTCGGCCAGCAGCTCTCCGGCGTCGCCGTCTTCGAGCAGCGCAAGACCGCCACGGGCGGCAAGATCGTCCGGATTGCGTTCGCCGAGGTCTCCCTCTTCATCGGCGACCCCGGCCCCACGAGCGCCACGAGCGACGACGTCGGCCTGCGGCTCACCGGCGGCGGCGGCGCCTTCATCATCACGCCCAACGGCACCGCGGGCGAGATCTTCGGCAGCGTCGAACTCGTCGGGCTGCCGCTGCGGATCGCCGCGACGCTGTCGCTCCAACTCAACTCCATCCAGGTGGGGGGCCAGGGCGTCGTCGTCAACGAGGTGTTCCAGTTCGCGGGCGTCACCGTGGTCGCCACCATGCAGGGCACCGGCTCGGTGTACGAGGTCCAGCAGATCGACGTGCAGGCCCCGTCCGGTTCCTTCACCCTCGCCATCGACGTCAACCTCAACGGCCGCATCGACGCGGACGAGATCTCCGGTCCCATCGCCGTCGGCGCCGCGGGCTCCGAGGTGGACGCGGCGCTCGACGCCCTCGTCGGCGGAGCCGGTGTGGACGTGGCCGAGATCCTCGACGGCACCGACGTCGTCGGCTACACCGTCACCTGGGCGGCCTTCGGCAACAAGGCAGCCATCACGCCGAACGTCCGGCTGCTCACCCTGCCGAAGGGCCCGTTCCTGCGCGTGGCAGCCGACGACATCGAGATCGAATTCGTCATCGACGAGGCCCCGGACCCAGACGACACGTTCCTGATCACGGCCGATTTCGCGTTCGAGCGACTCGGCACGGGCCCCACGGCGATCACCCGCATCGCGTTGGCCAACCTCACCTTGGGCGAGGGTCAGGCGATCGGCGACGTCGCTGCCGCCGACAACCCCGGCATCGTCTCCGGCTCCGGCTTCATCGTCATCTTCCCGCCCGGCGCGGTGACGAAGCCCGCCACCACGATTCCTGTTGCGCCGGCAGTCGTCACGGCCACTGGCGGCGTGGCGGGCATCATCACCGGCGAGGCCAAGGTCACCGTGCCGGGCTTCACGGGCGGCGCGTCCCTCGGCTTCAAGTTCAACACCACCGGCGTTGCCGTCTCGCAGTCCATCGTGGTCGACGGCGAGACCATCAGCCTCGACGTCAGGGCCCCGTCCCCCACGGAACTCAAGGGTGTCTTCGAGTTCGTGGTGCAGGACCTCGACTTCAACTTCGGCGATCCGCCCGTCCTCGAGATCCGGGCCGGCGAGTTCAGCATCTCCGGCGGTGCCTTCGACGGCACCGGGCTCGAGATCTTCGTCGGCTCAGGCCCGTCCAAGATCGACGGCGCGCTCAACCCGGACGCCATCGGTGTGCTGATCAGCAACGCCGCCGTGTCCTTCCGCACGGATGCCACCGGCTGGGCGATGCGCATCACGGGCACCTTCGGGCTGCTGGGCCTCGACGGCCTCAGCATCACCGGCCTCGTCCAGTTCCAGGTCAACACCTCGAGCACCAACCGCTTCACGGACCTGCAGCCCATCGGCACCATGACCAGCGTCAACGGCGTGGACCCGGACACCTTCAGCTTCACCGTCGGCAACGCCGTGATCAGCGCGGGCGACATCGTCACCCTCGGTGGCAGCCTCCGCATCAGCCGCCAGGCGACCGGGGCCCTCGACGTGTCGCTGTGGAACGCGACGGCGCTGATCACCGTGGGCGGCACCGACGTCGTGCGGCTGCAAGGCTTCGCCAGTTTCTCCATCTCGCCGGCCACCGGCTTCCAACTCGGCGTCTTCAAGGTCACCGACTTCAGCATCTTCCCCCAGGACGCGACCACCCTGCCGACGCCGGCCGACCCGCCCGCGATCATCACCGGCGACGTGGTGACCCCGCGCGCCAACACCGTCTACCAGGGCGTAGGACTGGCGACGATCGAGGTTGCCTTCAGCATCACCGAGGGAACCATCAACCCGCTGAGCGTCACCGACGCCGACGCAGAGTTCACGGTGACCATCGGCGGCGTCGAGTGGACCGCGTCCAGCCCCGTCGCCGTGTCCGGCAAGGTCAACACCTGGAGCTACACCCTCACCGCGCCCGGCGGCGCAACACTGCCCAGTTCCGGCATCGTGGTCGTCCGGTTCATCGACGGCCGTGTAACCGCGACCAGCCCCGGCACCGCCCTGCTGCAGGCCGAGGAGGAGCGCTTCTACCTCTTCCGGCCCGCCGTTGCCGGCCAACTGCCCGGCCCGGTCGCCACCATGACCGTCACCACCATCAGCCTGGCCCAGCTCAACGCCCAGGGCTACGTCGACATCACCTACACGTCGCTGCCGGCCACCACCGGAGCCACCCCGCTGCCCATCAACAAGGCGTCGATTGAATCGTCGACGGTGGCCCCGTTCACCATCAGCGGCCAGATCGGCGACCTCGAGGTCATCGCGGGCGTCCCGACCCTCATCGGTGCCCCACTTCTCATCAGCGGCAAGGCCGCCGACGCGACCTCCGTTACCTACCGGTACTTCCTCAAGGACAAGAACCGCACCAACACGCTCGGCCTGTTCACCGGCACCGGCCCGGTTCTCCTCCAGTTGCAGGCCAACAAGGTCAGCAGCGGGTCCGGACTCACTCTCGCCAACAACACCGCGCAGACCCTCACCCTCAATGTCAGCGCCAGCGCCATCGGCGAGGTCACCACCGGCGGACCCATCGCGCTCGGTCCGTTGACGCTGCAAGGTCCCACGGTCGGCGTCGGCGGCTTCGGCTTCGCCGACGGCAAACTCGTCCTCTCGGTGATCCTCGGAGTGCAGCGCGCCTCGCTGGCCTTCGGCGGCAACCCGACGACGGGCGCCCAGTCCACGGCTCAGACCAACTCCGGCATCACCGTCGATCTCATCGGGCTCATCGGCTCCTTCGAGTTGGCGGTCGACGTGTTCGGCCTGCTCGGCGGCAACGTCGACATCCAGGCCACCGGCCAGTGGGGCATCCAGATCGCGGCACTCGACGCGCAGATCCCCAACGTCGCCCGCATCCAGGCCACCGGCATCAAGTTCGGCTACGACCCCGAAGCGCCGGCCGACCAGGAGATCATGCGGATCAACACCGCCACGATCACCTTCCCGTCGTTCGGGATCACGGGGTCGCTGCGCCCCTACGACCCGGCGCTCGGCTCCAACATCACCGCCAACAACGACCTCTCGCTCAGCACCGGCCAGATCCCCGGCCTCACTATCTACGGCAACGGGTTCCGGCTCGGCACCGCGGAGTTGGCCTACGGGCTGCCGTCGACCCAGCCCGGGCAGGTGCCCGACCCGCTGACCCCCGCGCAGCCGGACAAGAAGATCACCTTCGGCGGCATCCTGGAACTCGACGACATCCGCATCGGTGTCTCCGGCCTCGAGGTGCGGTTCCCGGCCGCCGGCGCGCCGAGCACCGAGACCGCCGGCTTCACCGGCCAGATCTACATCGCCACGGGCGGCGCCAAGTTGTTCCCGGGCAAGGCGTTCGGCGCCACGCTGACCGACCGCGTGACCGCGGACGACAAGCGGCCCGACGGCACCATGGACGACGAGGCGTTCCGGATCGCGCTCACGTTCGCAGGCGGCAAGGTCCAGGCCTTCCAGCTCAACGTCGACACCCTCGAGATCCGGCTCGGCACCTTCGTCACCCTGACCGCGCGCGACTTCCGGCTCGACACCGGCGCCACGGGCAGCCAGATCATGGCCCAGTTCCAGGCCGTCGGCGCCAAGATCACGATCGGCTCGCTCGTGCTCGGCGGCGAGGGCCGCAACTTCGCCATCACCGGCGACGGCTCCTTCAAGGCCCTGCCCGGCTTCGGCGTCTTCGTCTCCATCGGCTCCGCCACGGGCGACAGCTTCAAGTGGCCGTCGTTCCTGCCCGTGCGCATCGACGCGATCGGCATGCAGTGGGCCGACGTCGAGAACGCCCCGAGCGACTTCGTCCTCATCCTGTCCGCCAGCGTCACCGGCATCCAGGGCATGCAGGGCCTGCAGATCACCGGCTCCATCGAGGGCATCCGGATCCAGCCGTCACTGCTGGCACGAGGGCAAGTTCCCGATCATCGGCCTCGACGCGCTCGGTGTGAGCGTCAAGGGCAAGATGTTCGGCGGCGAGGTCTCGGCCGGCGCTGGTCGGCGGCATCCTCAAACTGGACTCGGCCTACAACATCATCGGCGTCTTCGACACCACCACTCCCGTGGCGCAGCGCGTCTTCTACTTCGGTCTCGAGGGCAGCATCTCCATCGCAGGGCTCGCGGGATTCGGCATCCGGCTCGGCCTGTCCGAACTCGGCCCGCTCCAGGTGGCCATCTCGGCCAATGTGCCCGGCGGGATCCTGCTGGAGCCCAACTCCGGCCTCTCGATCAACGACTTCTACGGCGGCGTCGAGTTCTTCACCACTCTTCCGACGATCGACGACCCGTTCGCATTGCGCTCCTCCGCGTTCCAACTGCCCACCGTCCTCACCGCGGACCAGTGGCTCGCCCAGTTGCAGACCCAGGTGGCCAACCAGGTCAAGGCCATCGCGGCCGACCCGGGCAAGGGCGGATTCGCGGCCGCCTTCACCTCGCCGATGGTGATCACCGGCTCGGCGAAGATCTTCTCGATCTACACCTCGCAGACCGTGTTCAACGGCCAGGTGATCGTCAAGATCTCCACCGACGGCAAGATCCTCGTGATCGGCAAGCTCAACTTCGCCGCCGACAACATCTCCATCAGCGGCCGGCTCTACGCCGACCTGTCGAAGGTGGCCACCGGCAACGTGACCATCCTGTTCCTGGCCGACATCCCGGACCAGGTGCGCCTGCTCACCCTCTACGGCAAGTTGAAGATGGGCTTCAAGAACTCCTCGGGTCAGGAGGTCACGTTCGACGTGGCCGACCTGCCCGACGCGATGGCCACGGCGACCGCGCCCACCATCACGCTCGGCGCGCCCTCGGCCGACGGTGGCACCGTCCAGGACACAGTCATCAACCAGGCCGGCACCAAGTACGTCGACGTGGTGTTCACCCCGCCGCCGGGTGCGAGCCTCGACCTCAGCACCATCCTCGGCGCCACCGGCGAGTTCACCCTGACCGGTCCCGGGGTCGCGCGCACTGTCGCAGCGCCCGTGCCGGTCCTCGCGATCACCACCGACACCGGCATCGACTTCATCACCATCGACATGCTGGTCGACAGCACGGGCGCCTACTACATGAACGGCACCACCAGGGTCGATGTCCTGGCGCGTCCGGAAGGGATGTCCGACGACGATCTGCGACTCTCCGCGCTCCGCTCCCTGGGGATCACCAGGTTCCGCTACGCTGTCGGCACCACCGACCTCGCCATGGGCACCTGGACCCTCACCTTCGCGGCCGACGCGGTGAAGAACGCCTCCATCACCACTGACTCGGGCACCACCCCCGGCGCGGGCAACGCGCCCACCACGCTGACGTTCACCGTGGTCGGGACCACAGCCGCCGTGGTCAACCCGACACCGGGTGCGTCCATCGACATCAACGTGCTCAACGGCCGCGGCTGGATCGACGTCACGTTCACCAACCCGACGTTCTTCACCATCGACCCGGCCTCGATCACGGACCTCGCGCCCGAGTTCGCGCTCGGCGGCGCCGGCCTCGGCACCGTGCAACTCGACGGCGTGTTCGCCCCCGCGCTGGTGTCGAGCACCGCCACCACGATGACCTACCGCTACTGGCTGACCGGCCGGTTCGCTCCGAGTGGCGCCGTAGCCGTGACCTTCCTGGTCGGCTCCTGGTCCTACCTGCTCAGCGTCACCGCTCCTCTGGTGGTCACCGACGCGCCCACCGAGCGCGGCGCCGGCAGCGTCGCCGTCGTGTTCCCCAGCGGCGGCCTGTACGGCATCCCGGCCGGCTTCACCGTCGACCCCGATTCCGTCATCAAGCGCTTGAGCGGCCTGTCCTTCAGCGCCGGCGCGTGGACCGTCGTCATCGACACGACCTCCCCGATCACGGCCACCGGCGCCCAGGGCGAGTTCCGGATCCCGGTGCTGGTGACCGGATCCACCGATACGCCGCAGACGGTCACCGCCAGCCTCACCGCGTCGCCGCTGGGCTTCGTCGGAGCCGTGACGGCCGGAACGCAGGCCGGCGTCGTCTCGATCACGCCGCGCAACTACATCGACGTGGACTTCACCATCCCCACGGCCTCAGGCGTGAGCCTGGACATCGCCTCCATCCTGGACCTCGCGGCCGAGTTCGAGCTCTACGGCGAGGGCCTGGGCAGCGTCCAACTCGACGCCTCCCGTGCGCCAGTGCAACTCACCGCCGGCGTCCCGGCCACCGTGCTGCGGTTCCGCTACTGGCTGAACGGGCAGTACGACGCCGGGTTCGCCGTCGACCTCACCCCCATCGCCGGTACCTGGTCCTACCTGCTCGCTACTCCCGCCCTCTCCGCCACGCCCACCATCAACCTGGCCATCGACGCGGGCAGCGTCACCACCACCCTCACCGTGACCCTGCCCACCATCCCCGCCGGTTACAGCCTCGACGAGGCGGCCGTCGAGAGCGCCGCCTTCCTCAGCGGCCTCACGTTCACCGCCGGCAGCGCCGGGTGGACCGTCGTCGTCGACACCGCGCGGTCAATCTCGGTGGTGGGCGCCACCCTCGAGATCCCGGTGCACGTCTTCCGCGACGCCGTCGACGCCGCCGGGTCCACCACCGTGCAACTCAACGCCACGAGCCTGCCGCTGCTGGCCGCCACCACGGCAGACCTGCCCGGTAGCACGTTCACCGCGCCCGCCCGCACCTTCGTCGACGTGCCGCTCAGCGCACCCACCGGCCTCACCATCGACCAGGCCAGCATCGGCACCGATGACATCACCCTCACCATCAACGGCAACCCCGTCACCATCACGGGCTTCCAGATCCTCGCCGTCGTCGACGGCGTCGTGTGGGTCCGCTACACCTTCGCCACAGCGATCGCGGCCGGCGACACCGTCGTGGTCACGGCCACAGGTAGCTGGACGTTGCTCACCGCCGCCGGCACCACCTACGGCGGCAGCGCCCCGGGCATCGGCACCGAGACCGGCGTCGCGGTCGGCGTTACCTTCGACACCGCCGTGACCCCTGTCACTGCCCGGGTGCCCAGCCGCACCCAGAGCTACCTCGACGTCACTTTCTTCCCGCCGGTCAACCCCGACCCTCTCGGCAGCCCCTACGGCATCGACTTCGGCTCCGTCGGAGGGGACGAGTTCACCCTCACCGGGGCCGGCACCGGAACCGGCGATCACGATCCTCCAGGTGGCCCACCTCTCGGGGAACACGTGGCGGTACCTCCTGTCCGGCACCTTCGCGGCCGGTGCTGTGGTGATCATGTTCGACCTGCACAACGTCACCGACACCTCGGGCCGCGGTCCCCCGCCTGTCAACACACTCCTCGAGCAGACCTTCCAGGTGGTCGGCGCCACCGGCGACGTCGTCCGCAGCATCCCCGACAACCCGGCCACCGCCGACGTCGACGAGTCCTCCGATCCAGCCCCTGGCCGGAGCCACGATCGGCCGCGACCTCATCAACCAGCTCAAGTACCTCGAGATCCGCTTCCGCGGCACCGACGGCTACGCCTTGGACCACGCCACCATCGGCGGTGGAGAGATCGAGTTCCGCGGGCCCGACGGCGCGCTGATCGCGCTCGGCGCACCCGTCCGCGTCGGCACCTCCGACATCTACCGCTTCAGCTTCACCGCGACGCTGGCCGCCGGCACATACACCGTCACCTTCCTCGCCGGCCGCTTCGCGGACCTGGGTGGCAACGTCAACGCCGCCGAGACCGAGACGCTGTACGTGGCCTCGCCCACCTCGTCGATCACCAACCCGGGCGCCGGTTCCGTAGTCGACGCCAAGGAGTTCACGGGCCGCGGCTGGATCGACATCACCTTCGCCGACTTCGGCATCGACGGACTTGTCCTCGACCGCACCTCTATCACCGACCTCGGATGCCGAGTTCACCCTCAGCGACGCCTCCGGCGAGTTCGTCGCAATCGGCTCCGGCGTGCTCGTCAGCGGCAACATCTACCGCTACTACTTCTCCGGCTACACCTCCGGCACCCTCACCGTCGCCTTCATCGAGGGCTCCTGGCAGAGCGCGAACGGCACCCTGTTCGCCGTCGCAACGCACGGCGCGCCGACCACCGAGACCCTTACCGAGTCCGTCATCAAGCAGCGCACCTGGCTGGCCGTGCGGCTCACCCCCACCTTCGGGTCCGCCGTCAACATCGCCACGCTCGGTTCCGACGACTTCACTCTCACGGGCGCGAGCGCGGAGTCGCTCACCTTCAGCCACGTCCGCTTCGTCGAGGACGGCGCGAACGGCAGCGGCATCGCGTTCTACGGCTACACGATGCCCGTCGCCGGGCTGACGGCCGGCACCCTCACCGTCACCTTCAACCGCCGGCGCGTGGGCCGATACCGCGGGCAACCTCGCCGCCGGCGGCACCGAGACCGTCCGTGTGATCGTGCAGGGCACCTCGTTCTACATCGAGTTGTCCGGCGGCATCATGCTGCAACTCGCGGACGCACTGCCCGAGCCGCTGCTGCACATCACGGCCGAGGTGGTCCTGGAGATCGACCTCGCGCGCACCGCGTTCATCCTCACCTTCCAGGGCCAGATCCAGGTCTACGGGCTGGGCACCATCGGCGCCACCGCCGGCCGGTTCGTCCTGGTCATCGGCGACGAGAACACCAACCCGATGTACCCCGTGCCGCAGTTGTGGGGCGTCGCGTCCATCGAGACGAACTTCGAGGCGCTCGAGCAGTACGGCCTGTACCTCTCCGGCTCCGCCCAGTTGCGGATCAACCTCACCAACGAGGTCAAGACCGAGACCCTGACCCTCAAGGGCGTCGGCCCCGGCGGCACCGACCTCACCGAGACGTTCGTGCTGCAGCCGTTCTCCTTCGGCTTCCAGATCGTCGGCCAACTTGTCGTGGCCCCCGGAGGCACCGAGTTGCTGCGGGTCCAGGGCGGGCGTTTACCTCAACATCTCGCTCAACCCGCCCACGCCGTCGATGGACCTGTTCCTCACCGGCACCCTGTCCTTCGGGTCCGGCTCCGCGCGCCTGGAGTACGGCTCGGTCACCGGCGTGCTGATGATCTCCACAGTCCTCGATCCGGTTACCGGCGAGATCCCGGGCGTGGCCGGCAGCATCCGCGTGTCCTCGGGCGTCGGCATCGGCCTGCCCGACGTCGGCACGCTGTTCTCGGCGACCGGCTCGGTCTCGGTGATCTTCAACACGACGCTCGTCGACCAGTCGTTCACCGTGCCGTCAGCGTTCCTGCCGCTGCTGCTGCCGGGCCAGTCGCCCACCTTCGTGATCCCGGCGTCGGCGCCAGGCATCGACGGCGCCCCCATCCCGGGCGGCCAGCCCGGCCATCTACGTGACGGCTGTCATCGAGGCCGAACTGACCATCGGCGGTCTTCTCACGCTCACGGGCATGATCAGCATCACCGCTGCGGTTGACCCCCAGGGCTTCGCGTACCTGAAACTCGACGGCATCGTGGGCGCCAACGTTCCGTTCCTGGGCGCGCTCACCGGCAGCATCAACCTCGGTGTCTACGTGGGCACGCGCACCGGTGTCGTGGGCCGCGTGCAGCTCACGCTCGGCGCCAACACCATCCCCGGTGTGAGCCTCAACGGCCAGTTCTTGCTCGAGATCAACACCTTCGCCAGCGCGCAGGTCATCCAGACCTTCGAGGTGAAGCAGGAGACCGTCAACGGCCGGCAGGTGTTCGGCGGCTTCAAGCGGGACGGCAACAACCGGTTGATCGTGGTCGACCAGACCATCGGTGTCGTTGCCGGCTTCCGGCTGGAGATGTACGGCTCGCTCGTGGTGCAGCAACGTCCTCGACATCTTCGGCCACGTGGTCCTCTCCATCGGAGCAGACGGCATCACGCTGGTGGTCAACGGCCGCGCCGCGCTGGATCCGTTCGGCGAGGTCACCATTGTCGATTCCGGCTTCTCCATCACCAGCGCAGGCCTGGTGGCCCGCCTCGACATCGGCCTCGACGCGAACTTCGGTGGCGACATCGGCCTGAAGTTCAACGCGTCCGCACTGCTCGAGCTCAACACCACGGGCGCCAACGCCGTCCTCGGCTCGACGACGGTGACGCCCGGGTTCAAGTTGCGCATCGAGGGCTCGGTCTCCTTCCTCGGCTTCGCCAAGGGCGAGGGCTTCGCCGAGATCCGCATCGGCGGCGGCGCCTTCGTCATGAGCTTCGGGGTCGCCTTCGACCTGGCCGGGCTGACCTTCTCCGCCAACGGTGTTGCGGGCATCTACGACGACGGTCTCGTCATGCGGGTGAGCGTCAGCGCGTCGGCGGACGCATTCATCTTCAGTCTCAGCGCCAGCGGCCTGCTGTCGCTCAACACCACTCCCGAGACGCGGGAAGGCGTCGAGCGGGGCTTCAAGTTGCAGCTCACCGGGTCGGTGACGCTGCTCAGCCTGTTCAGCTTCGACGCCGGCTTCACCATCGAGGTGGGCCGGGCCCGTCCGGGCGCCGCCTTCCAGGAGGGCGACTGGTACCTCAACGCGTACGCGAGCCTCGACTTCTTCGGGTTCAGCCTCAGCGGGTCGATCTTCCTCAGCTCCGAGGGCGACTTCAGCCTCATCCTCTCCGGCCGCATGCAACTGGGCGGCAGCTTCATGGGAATCCGTGGCAGCTTCAGCCTCGAGGTGTCGTTCCTCAAGAACACCGATGCGTGGGGCATCACCTACTACACGCTGTTCATCGGCGGTTCCGCGAGCGTCGAGGTGTACTTCGACTTCAAGTTGTTCGAAATCAGCCTCGGCGTCGGGCTGTCGCTGTCCGTCTCGGCCGACTCCCGTGACGCCGACATCAATGGCAACGTGCCACTCAAGTTCCGGATCACGGTGCGCTTCAAGGTGCTCGGAACCTGGTACTCGCGCAGCGACACGTTCACCATCGGCACCGTCCGGTTCCCGGTGGTCCCGTACCTGGCCAGCAACGGTCGCACCGACTACACGGCCGCCCCGGTGGGATCGTCCGGCACGTACCGCAACCTCCGTGCCTGGGAGTCCACCGACACCCAGCTGTACCTCAACGTGGGCGCCTCGCCGCAGCGCACAGCCCGCAACGTGTCCACCGGCGTCGAGAACGAGACGGTGTACATCGAGCAGATCGGTGAGCTGAGCGGCGGTCTCGCCACCATCAAGGTCACCGCGTTCGGCTTCTCGCAGACCTACCAGCACGTGGCCCGCGTCTACGGCTACTTCGGCAGCAGCATCGACACGGTGACGGTCGACCCGAGCGTGAAGATCCCGGTCGTGCTCGACGGTGGCGCGGGCACTGACACCATCGTCCTGCACGGCTCGCCGGCCACCCTCCCAGGAGCAACCGACTCCGGCCTCTGCACCACCTACACCCCGGCCGACCCCGCCACCTTCGCGGGCAGCATCCTCTGCGGTGGCGGCGACGGTGACACCATCCAGGTCACCAACGCCGCGTCCGCGGTCGTCCACGGCGGCGGCGGCGGCGATACCCTCCGTCACCTCGGCACCGGCACCGTCCGGTTCTACGGCGGCGATGGCAACGACCTGCTGGTCGGCAACGCGGCGAACGCCAAGTTGTACGGCGAGGGCGACAACGACACCCTCCAGGGCCCGGCGGCGCTGTACGACGGCGGCGCCGGCGACGACCTGATCCGCGCCACGTTCGCCATCTTCAGCAGCACCGAAGCGACCCCGGTTGTCGGCGGAACCGGCACCGACACGCTGCAACTGCTCCTCACCGGCGACGGCGACGACTACCGCGTGAGCAACCCCTCCAGCGGCGTGCTGCTCCACGAACTGGGCACCGCCACGAAGAACTCGTCCGGCATCGAGAAGTTGGTCGTCGACGCCGCGGCGGGCTCGGATCAACTCACCCTGGACCAGGTCACCGGCAACGGTTCCGGCCTGACCAGCGTGGAGGTCGCCCTCGGCAGCGGCGGCACGGACCTCGTCACCGTCATCGGCTCCTCCGGGGCGGATACGTTCACCCTCGGCACGCACGTGGCGGCGCCGACCGGCACACGGACCACGGTGGCGCTCACCGGCGGCTACACCGCGTACATCGCGGGCGGCGTCCGAGCCCAGGGTGACCGCCTCATCGTCCGCGGCCGCGGCGGCAACGACACCATCGACGCCTCCGCCGTGACCGTCGACCAGTTGGCGCTCATCCTCGACGGCGACGACGACACCGACGCGGTCACCGACGGCAACGACAGGATCATCGGCTCGCGCTTCGACGACGTCCTCTACCTCGGTGGCGGTAACGACACGGCCACCGGTGGCCTTGGTCGCGACACCTTCTTCGACGACGGCGGCACGAACACGCTGGTGGAGTCGTTCGAGGGCGTGGACTTCGGCCTCTACGACAACCTGTTCGTCGTCGGGCTGGCCGTCGGGCTCAACTTCGGCGTCGGCTCGGTGGCAGAGGACCTCGAGGACATCTTCGCCATCGCACGACTCACCTCCACCGGCAACCGCGCCACCACCATGCTCGTCGGCGACTTCGACGGCACCGTCGTGGTTGCCGGGCTGACGCTCGCCGCGGACCCGTGGACCGGCACCGCCTACCTCGACGCCGGCCCGGGCGACGACCTGGTCCGCGTCGAGCTCACGCGGTCCACCGGACTCGCCGTCCACGTCCTCGACACCTCGGGCAGCGACCGCCTCGTGGTCCAGGGCAGCACCGCGCCCGACGACCTCATCCTCGACACCGTCGCGTCCCCGCCCACCGACACGGGCGCCAACCGGATCCGGCGCGTCTCGTTCTCGTCCGCAGGCGTCTTGACGCTGCTCGGCACCATCACCCACTCCGGCGTCGAACTGGTGGAGATCAACACGCTCACCGGCGGCGACCGGATCGCCGTCCGGGCGCTCCAGGTGGAGACCCGCATCGCCACTGGCGAGCACACCGACCGCATCGCCGTCGGCTCCAACGCTGCCGGCACCGGCACCACCGACACCGCCTGGACCAACACGGGCGGCACCGTCAACGACGTCGACGCCAAGCTCACGGTGGTGGGCGGCACCGGCCCCGGCCCGATCACCGGCAGCGACCTGCTCGCCGTCGACGACACCGGCGACACCGCGGCCAACACCGGTGAACTCACCTTCGACTGGATCACCGGCCTCGGCATGGCCGTGGGCGTTACCTACAGCGGGTTCGAGTTCCTCACCATCGACCTCGGCTCCGGCGGCGACACCTTCACGATCCACTCGACGCACGCGGGCAACACCGCGCTCACCAGCAACAACGGCGCCGACGCCGTGATCGTCCGCAGCGTCTCCGGTGTCACCTCCGTTGCAACCGGCGCCGGCGACGACACCGTGCGCATCTCCTCCACCCTCACCGGCATCGGCGGCGACCTCGTCGGCATCGATGCCCCGCTCAGCATCACCGGCGGCGCGGACACCGACACGCTGTACGTCGACGACGCCGCCACCGTTGTGGACCGGATCGGCGTGGTCACCGGGACCACGATCGCGGGCCTCGGCATGACCGGTGGTTCACCGAAGCCGAGCCTGGTCCAGGTGGTCACCGTCCTCGGTGCGACGGACGGCCGCTTCGCGCTCGCCGTCGCAGGCGTCGGCACCACCGGCCAACTGGCCTTCGACACCTCGGCCGCGCGCATGCAGGAACTCCTCGAGGCCCTCGTCGGCACGGGCAACGTGCTGGTGACCAAGGCCGGTGGCCGCTGGACCGTCGCCTGGACCGGTGCCCTCGCCGGGCCGGCGGGCTGGGCCCGCACCCTCACCGTGGTCGCGGTCCCCGGCTACGCGCTCACCGGCTCTGGCGTCACGACGAGCGTCCTCGCAATGACCGACGGCCGGGTGGACTACACGCTCTTCGAGACCCTCGACCTCACGCTGGGCTCCGGCAACGACGTGCTCAACGTCGACGGCACGCACGCCTACACCACCGAGGTTCACGCAGGCCCCGGCGACGACCGGATCAACGTCGAGGCGCTCTCCGGCACCACGGCCATCGAGGGCCAGGCCGGCAACGACTGGCTGCTCGTCAACCCCGTCCCCGGCCCGCTGGGCACCAACCTGATCGAGGGCCAGCGCCTGACCCTCGACGGCGGCGCCAACTCCGACACCTACGTGGTCGAGATGTTCGGCGTGGGCAACAGCCGCATCGACGTGGTCGACGTGACCGACGGCGGCACCAACGTGCTCGGCGTCGGCGGGTCCGCCGGCAACGACACCTTCCTGCTGCGCCGCGGCATGATCGCCCAGCTGTCGAACACGGCGCCCTCCGGGCTGTTCCAGGACGCCGAGATCGTGACCTACGGGCCCACCATCACCGGCGGCGTGGTCCTCGACGGGCGCGCCGGCAACGACACCGTCGCGTTCGACGACACCTCGTCCGTCCTCACCGTTCTCGGCGGCACCGGCGACGACGCCTTCCGCTTCGGCCAGCTCTACACCGCCTACACCATCGCGACGCCGACCCCGGGCAGCGTCCAGGAGCACCTCGGCTTCGACGACTTCTCCATGCCGACCCTCGAGACGGACGCGGACTTCGAGGACGTGTTCTTCGACTCCAGCCGTGGCTGGCTCACCAATGGTGTGTCCTACACCGCCTACGTCTACGGCGGCGAGGGCAACGACCGGTTCGACGTGTTCCGCAACGTGGCCACCCTGCACTTGTTCGGCGAGGCGGGCGACGACACCTTCATCGTGCGATCCTTCATCGCCGAGTCCCAGGTGGCCCTCCTCAACGCCGGCACGGGCAGCGACTACATCGAGTACGCGGCCAACGCGCCTGTCAACATCGACGGCGGTGACGGCAACGACATCGTCATAGTCATCGGTACCGAGGCGCCCGACACGTACGTGATCACCGCCGACGGCGTCTTCGGCGCCGGCCGCGTCATCCGTTACGTCAACGTCGAGAACGTCTCCGTGTACGGCATGGAGGGCGACGACGTCTTCCACGTGTTGTCCACCAACCCCGCCATCCAACTGAACATCTACGGCGGCCTCGGCTCCGACCGCGTCGAGGTGGGCGGCCAGGCGCCGTACGTGCAGGCCAACGACCTGCTCGGCCACACCGGCCTCGTCCGGCACTCGGTGGAAAGCACCGTCGGCGCCTGGAACGGCGTGCCCGTCGACGGCATCGCCACCGAGATCATGGACGACGACGAGCCCACCGTCGTGCTCGCTCCGGTGGGCGGGTCGCTGGTGCTGGTCGAGGGCGCCACCGGCCAGCTCTCCGTGCGGCTGACCTTCGCGCCCACCACGACGGTGACGGTGACCCTCACCGGACCTCCTGCCAACCCGCTGTCGGGCAGCCGTGCCGCCGCGCTGGAGTTCTGGAACGGAAGCACCTGGGAGACGTCCGTCACGCTCACCTTCCTCGCCGGCGACACCGCCCAGCGCCTGGTCACCGTGCGCGCCGCGGCGGACCTGGCGGGCGAGGGTGAGCGCATGCACGGTGTCGACGCCATCGTGGCGGGCGGCACCTACGAACGCGCGTTCGTGGCCACGCTCTTCGTCCGCGTGCTCGACGACGAGGCACCCGCGGTCAACGTCGTGGTGCCCGACGGCGAAGTCAGCGTTGTTGAACCGAGCGCCGGGTCCGTCGGCACCATGGACTCCGTCACGGTGCAGCCTCACCCGCGCGCCGGTCGGCACGGCGTCGGTGCTCGTCACCGCACCGACGGGCCTGCTCGTCTCCACCGATGGCATCGCCTGGTACCAGTCGCTGACCCTCCAGTTCACCGCCACTTCCGCGCAGACCCTGTACGTGTCCGCCGCCGACGACACCGCCGTCGAGGGCCAGCAGGTGGCCCGGATCACGGCGCAGATCACCTCGGTCGACGCCATCTCCGGCATCGTCACCGGCTCCGGAGGCCTGCCCAGCGAGATCGCGGTCTCGACGGCGCTCACGCCCGGCGCGCTCAAGGGCTTCCGGATCGCGGTCACCGACGCCTTCGGCGACGTGCAGGTCCGCCGCATCTGGAACAACTCCACCACCATGATCGAGATCGAGGGTGAGTGGACCACCGCCCCCGTCGCCGGCAACACGTTCGTGGTGCTCGGCTACACCGACGCGTCGGTGAATCCGGCCGGCATCGCGGTGGCGCCCGTCGCGGTGCTCGTGCACGACGGCGACACCCCGGGGGTCGTCGTCGACCCCGTCGACGGACCCATCCGCCTCGTCGAGGGCGCATTCGCCGGCCAATTCGGCGCCACCGGCCAGTACGAGGTGCGCCTCACCATGGCCCCGACGGCGAACGTCACCGTGACGCTCACGGCGCTGGTCACCAGCACGCTGAGCGCCACCGGTACGTGCGGCTACGCCGCGGGCGGCTGCTCCGCCGCGCAGGTCGAGTTCTGGAACGGGTCCGAGTGGGTCACCTCGCTCACCCTGACCTTCACCCCGGGCACCTGGGCCACCGCACAGACCGTCCTCGTTCGGGCGATCCAGGACACCCGCGTCGACGGCAGCCTCCTCCAGGCGTTCGCCGACTCCGCCCGCCGCACGCACCTCATCCAGGGCCCGCTGTTCGTCTCCGGCGGCGAGGACGACGACCCGCCCGAGGCCATCTACCTCGATGAGTACCTGCCCACCGCGATGCCGGGCGAGACCTCCGGGCACCCGCTCGACGTCACGGCCACCACGTCGGAGGCCGTCGAGTCCGCGCAGGTGGACACGCTCATCGTCCACAACGAGGACAGCCCGGCCGATGAGACCGGCGCCCTGACCTCCACCCGGATCACCGGGCTCGGCATGGCGCCCACCGGCATTGAGTACGCGCTGTTCGAGGACCTCCTCGTCCTCCTCGGCTACGGCAAGGACACCTTCACGGTCGAGTCCACGCACGCCGGGACCACGACGATCAACGCCGGCCTGGGCGACGACGTCGTCACGGTGCGCACCGTCTACGGCCACACGCGAGTGATCGGCGGGCCCGCCGCTCTCGCGCTCGGCCGGACCGACGACGACACGTTCGAGGTCGGCACCGGCGTCCGGACTCCTCGACCTGCTCGCGCGCGCTGCTCGTTCTCGAGGGCGGCGTGGGCGACGACGTCGCGAACCTGAACGACGGCGGCGACGGTAACGCCAACCTCGGCTGGCTTACCCAGGACACCCTGACCGGCCTCGACATGGCGCCGCGGACGGGCGCTCGACGAGCTGGGCCGGCCGCTGGACCAGCTCTACACGGTGACGCCCGCTGCGGTGCCGAGTTCACGATCATGCTCTCTCAGGTGCAGGGCGGCGTCGCGCGCGGCATCGGTGCCATGACGTTCGCGGCACGGCGACCTCGGCGGCGGACGTCCGGTTCGCGCTGCAGAAGCTGCTGTTCCCGCACGACTCCGGGCTCGGACGACGGCGTCTCGATGAGCTGCGGCCTCGAGGGCGACACCCGCTGCGCCGCGAGCGTCTACGTCTGGCTGGTCGGCGACACCTACGTCATCGGCTTCCGCGGCGAGGTCAACGAGAACCCGCAACTGGCGGTGACCATCAAGCTCGCGGCGCTCGGGACCGGCGCGACGGCGGTGGCTACCGACGCCTCGAGCCAGGAGGGCATCCGGTACGTCGGGCTGGAGACCCTGAACCTCGCGCTCGGCTCCGGCTCCGACGTCCTCAACGTTCAGGGCACGCTGCCGGTCACGAACGTGTCCTTCGGGAACGGCGACGACCGCGTCTACATCTCCTCGCGGGCGGAAGTGGGACTGACGGAGGAGCCCGAGTTCCTCGCCGGCGACCTCGACGCAATCGAGGGCACCCTCAACCTCGACCTCGGATCCGGGCGCCACACGCTGCTGGTCAGCGACGAGGGTGCGGGTGCGGGCGACGGCACCGTGGCCGCCCCGGTGCTCATCACCGACGTCGCCTCTGCGGCGATCGCCCGCGACGCCGACCTGGCCACGGCCGGCGAGATCTTCGTGGTCGGCCTCGCCCCGGCGGGCATCTCCTGGCGCACCAACACCGCGGCTCAGGCGGGTGGGGTCGGCACTCTCGCCGACGGCGTCCGCATCTGGACCAGTGGCTCCGCCGACACCATCGTCATCGACGGCACCCACGAACGGGCTGGCGTGCGGACCACCACCTGGCTGAACACCGGCCTCGGGAGCGACGTCGTCACGGTAGCGCTCACCGCCGGCCAGGACGGCTTCTTCGTCCTGAACACCCAGGGCCCGAACGACAACGTCCTCGACTTGGCCGCGAACCTCGACGACGGCGACGAGCCGGTCGCGGCAGACCGGGTGGTCTCTGTGAAGGTCAACGGCACGCCGATCGACCCCGAGCGCTACGTGGTCTCCTCGCGCCTCGACACGATCGGCCTGTTCGACTCGCTCGTCCCCGGCGACGTCGTGACGGTGACGCTGCACCTCGTCGCCGGGGCCGTCCAGAGCTCGGGAACGTTCGACCTGGGGACCCTCGCCGGGCTCGTCGGCTACCGCGTCTGGGTCAACGGGCGGCTCCTCACCGCGCCCGAGGTCACCTTCACCGGCACGTTGCTCACCTTCGCTGCCCCGGCGCAGCGCGACGGCAGCCCGGCGCACGTCGTCGTCGAGGTCACCCGGACCAGCGCCGAGACGTTCACGATGCCGGCCGCTGGCGCGATCCTCCCCGCCGGGACGAGCGACGACGACCTCGTCAACGGCCAGGGGTCCACGCTTCCGCTGGTGATCTTCGGCGGCATCGGCGCGGACGAACTGAACGGCGGCACCGGCGGCGACATCGTCTTCGGCGACCGCGGCCTCGTGCAGTGGGTCAACGCGGCCGGCCAGGTCGTCGCGCAGTCCGGCAACGGCGGCGTGGACGACTTCACCGACGGCGTCGTGCGGCCGCTCGGGCTCGTCTCGACGGTCGACCCGACCATCGGCGGCGACGACGTGATCACCACCGGCGTGGGCGCCGACATCGTGCTCGGCGGCGCGGGCGGCGACCAGATCACCACCAACCGCGGCGAGACCTCGAGCCTCTCGGACGCCTCCGGCATCGTGTTCGGCGACCACGGCTTCATCGACTGGGTCTCGCTCGACGCGAACACGGCAGACCTCGACCGGGTGTGGTCCACCGACCCGGCGTTCGGCGGAGTGGACACCATCACCACCGGCGTCAGCGACGACCTCGTCGTCGGCGGCACCGGCGGCGACACGATCACCGTCTCCGACGGGCGGAACGTGGTGCTCGGCGACAACGGCCGGTTCACCGCGACCTCAGCCGCGGTCTCCACCCCGGCGTGGGGGGCCCTGCCGCTCACCGCCGGTCGGCTCGAGACAAGCGACCCGACCGTGGGCGGCGGCGACACCATCACCTCCGGTGCCGGGATCGACCTGGTGCTCGGTGGGGCGGCAGGCGACACCGTCGCCGTGGGCGCGAACGACGACGTCGTCGTCGGCGACCACGGCTTCCTGGACCTCGCGGTCCGGACGGCCGCCCTGCGCGTCATCACGGTCACGGTCACCGACAACGGCATCGGGGGGAACGACACCCTCCGCGGTCAGGCCGGGATGGACGTCCTCATCGGCGGCACGGGCTCCGACCGCATCGACGGCGGCACCGAGGAAGACCTGATCTTCGGGGACAACGTCTCCCTCGACCGCTTCGCGACGTTCGGCGACCACACCAGCCCGCGGTACCGGGTGCTCTCCGGTACGCAGATCTACAGCACGGACCTGACGACCGCCGGCAACGCCCTGGTGACGGCGACGTCGCAGAACAACCCCGCGGGCGCGACGGCGTGGTCCGACTTCCGTGTCGCCTTCCTCGACCACGACCTCGCCACCCAGGCCGCCGCGACGCCCGGCGTGGACGGGAAGCCTGAGCCGTCGAGCAAGTTCGGCGACGACTACATCGCCGGCGGCGCGCACGACGACATCATCTTCGGCCAGCTCGGCAACGACATGATCCAGGGCGACGGCTCGATCGACGAGGCCGTGGGGGCGTCCCGCAACGCCGCCGGCTACCTGGTGCTCGACCCGTCCGTCGAGGCGACCACCGACGGCGACGACTACATCGAGGGCGGCGGCGGCTCCGACGTCGTGTTCGGCAACCTCGGCCGGGACGACATCATCGGCGGCAGCTCCGCGTTGTTCTCGCTGGTCACGAAGGCCCAGCGGCCCGACGGCGCCGACCTCCTCTTCGGTGGCGCGGGCACCGACGTCGGCCGCAACGACGACACCGCGTTGCACGGCCGCGACTCGGACGCGATCGTCGGCGACAACGGGAACATCCTCCGGATCGTCACCGTCACCAACGCGACCTCGGGCGCGACGGCCTACCGCACCTTCACCTACGACACCTACACGGGCACCGGCGAGGTCCGCCTGATCCCGCGCGCCGTCGTCCTCCTCGACTACACCCCCGGCGGCCCGGACGTCGACGCGAACGCCCTGACGGGCGACGTCGTCGGCAACGACGAGGTCCACGGCGAGTCGGGTGACGACACGGTCTACACCGGCGGCGGCAACGACGTCGTCTTCGGCGACGCCGGCGACGACGACCTCATCGGCGGCTGGGGCCACGACTGGATCTCCGGCGGCACGGGCATCGACGGCATCCTCGGCGACGACGGCCGGATCTTCACCAGCCGCAACGGCTCGACCGAGCCGCTGAACGGCGTGACGCACCGCGAGCACCCAGCAGGAGATCACCACGCCGGGCCGGGTGCAGGTCGCGATCACCAACCCGACCGGGCAGCTGAACAAGCGGGTGGACCTCACACCGTTCGCGGTGAACGGCGCCTTCGCGGACACGCTCTACGAGGCGCGGTACGCGAACGACGTGATCTTCGGCGGCTGGGACGGCGACTTCATGCACGGCGGCTCCGGCGACGACGCGATCTCCGGTGCCGAGGCGCTCGCCACCTCCTTCGCGCCCACGTACGCCGTCGGCACCGACGGGCGGCTGGCGGTCACCGGCGTCGTCGAGACCGGGTGGAACCGGCCGGTCAACGACGGCACGCTGCTCGGCTTCGACACCGCGACGGGCATGTTCGTCCTCTACGACGAGTACAACCCGATGCGGAAGGTCCTGCTGAATGCGGACGGCAGCCTCAGCGCGACTGGCACGGGCCTCGAGTGGTTCCTCAACTTCGACCACACCGAGGGCCGGCTCGACGCCGTCGCCGCCACCACGCGCTCCGACGGCGACGACGTCCTGTTCGGCGACCACGGCAACGACTGGCTCGTGGGCGGCACCGGCCGCGACACCCTGTGGGGCGGCTGGGGCAACGACCTCCTGAACGCCGACGACGTGCTCACCACCAACGGCGGTCGCAACGACCAGCCGGAGACGAACACGTCCTACGAGGACCGCGCGGTGGGCGGCGCCGGACTGGACGTCCTGATCGCCAACACCGGCGGCGACCGGCTCATCGACTGGGTCGGCGAGTTCAACAGCTACCTGGTGCCGTTCGCGCCGTTCGGTCTCGGGACCGTGAGCCGCCAGGTGCCGCCGGCGCTTGTTCGAGTTCCTGTACTCGCTCTCCCGCGCGCAGGGCGCGGACTTCACGATCGCGCAGCAGTCCGGCGACATGTCCATCCCGCGAAACGGTGAGCCGTACGGCGAGATCGGACTCGTCACCCAGAAGGACGACTACTGGCAGGACCAGACCGGTGGCCCGCGCGACCCGCAGCCCGGCAACGTGCCCGGTGGGAAGCGGGACGTGCTGCGGTCGGCGTCGTTCAACGCGGGTACGGCCGAGGCGTTCTTCGCGGACTCGGGTGTGTTCGCGGTCTCCGGCGGGGCGCTGACAGCGACGGCCACCTCCACCGGCGGTGACGCCGTGGCCGTGTACTACATCGACCAGTACCTGCCGATCTACTACGAGATCAGCGCCCAGGTCTACCTGACCAAGCCGACCGCCGGGTGGAAGGCGAACGCGTACGTGATCTTCGACTACTTCGCGCCGGACGACTTCAAGTTCGCCGGCGTGGACCAGTCCACGAACAAGTTGGTCATGGGGCGGCGGACGGCGGCCGGGTGGGCCGTGGACGTCCAGTCCTCGGTGGCCGGCGGCGTGAAGTTCAACACCTGGTACACGATGTTCGTCGCGGTGAACGGCACCACGGCGACGGTCGTGCTCGACGGCGTCGCGGCCTTCACGCACACCTTCGCGCCACGGGTGATCGACGGCGAGTCCGTGGGGCTGAACAAGGGCTTCGTTGGCATGGGGTCGAACCAGGCGCGCGGCACGTTCGACAACATCTCCGTTCAGGTCCTTCCCCCGGCGATCACCCTCGACGTCACCGAGACCTTCGACGGCGGCGCCGGCCTGGTGAGCGACGTCGTGTCCCCGGCGTGGACGGCCGGCGGCGGCGTCCTGACGGGCTCCGCGCCGGCGAGCGCGCCGGCCGTGGCGCTCGCCTCGATTCCGCCACTCGACCCGAACGCCTACCTCGAGTTCACCGCGGTGGTTCGGCCGGGCGCCGGTGCCCGGGCGGGGGTGGCCTACGACGTCTACGACGCCACCACCTACAAGTTCGTGGTCCTGGACCTCGCCGCGCAGGCCGTGGTGTTCGGGCACGCCGCGGGCGGGGCGCGGGTGGTCGACGAGACGATCGCCCGGTCGCTGGTGGCCGGCACCCTGTACACGATGCTCCTGACCATCAAGGGTGCGTCTGTCTCCTTGGCGCTCAACGGCACGTTCATCCGGTCGCGGGCGTACAACGCCGCCCTCGCCGACGGCGGGTTCGGGCTTCTCGTCGGGGCCGGCAGCGCGGGCGTGGAATCCGTCCGGGTGCGGACGGATTCCACCGCGGCGGGGTCGGGTTCCACCGTGCCATCCGAGCCGGAGCCGACGCCACCACCTCCGCCGGTGGTTCCGACCGTCTCGATCGGCAGCGTCTCGGTGAACGAGGGCCGGAGTGGGACGACGGCGGTGACCCTCCCGGTCACGTTGTCTGCGGCCACGACGTCGACGGTGACCGTGGTGGTCACGATCACGGGTGGAACGGCGACGGCGGGCAGCGACTACACGGCGTGGTCCTCGGCCGTGACCGTGACCTTCGCGCCCGGCGAGACCTCGAAGACCGTCACGGTGTCGGTCCTCGGTGACCGCACGGTCGAGCCGAACGAGACCGTGATCCTCGCTCTCTCCAACGCCACCGGCGCGACGATCGGCACGGGAACCGGCACCCTGACGATCGTCAACGACGACAGCAAGCTCCTCGCCACGGCGGCCGGTTCGGGAACGACGACGGCGCTCACCCCCGGCGACCTCGACGCCGCCCTCGCCGAGGCGCTCGCGATCTGGGCGCGCGCCGGCGCAGACGCGGGCCGTTCTCGCCGGGATCGCCGTGTCCGTCACGCCGATGGCCGGCCTCGACCTCGGCGAGGCGGTCGGCACCACGATCCGCCTCGACGACGACGCCGCCGGCTGGGGCTGGGGGACCGACCCTCGCCGGCCCGGTCGCGGGCCGGATGGACCTCCTCAGCGTTCTGGTGCACGAGATCGGCCACATCCTCGGCCTCGACCACGCCGACGACGGCGCCATGGCGGAGTCCCTCGCCCCCGGCGCCCGGTTCGCGATGCCGACGGCGACGATGTCCACCACGACGACGACGGCGCCCGCCGGACCCGGCGCGCCTGCCGGCCCCGCCCCCGCCCTCACCACATTGACGGTGCAGGCCAGCGACGCCGCGCCGTCGTCGTCCACGCCTGGGGGCGTACCGGCGGCTCCCCGCCCGCGGGCGACGTCGGTTGACGCGGCCGGGCGCGCCACCGCGCCGAACCTCCAGGCACCGGCCCGGGCCGGGAACCTCTCGATCACCGCTCCGGCCGCCGTGGCGCTCCCGGCGGCCGGGGCGGCCGGGGTGCCCGTCGCCGTCGTCCTCCTGGCTCTGCTGGCCCTCGCGGGCGCGGCGTTCACAGCCCTGTCCACAGGCGCCGGTGGCCGACGCCGCGGCGCGCGGCTGCGCGGTAGCCTCGCCGCGTGACGAGGCGACGGGCGCGATCCTTCGGTGCCCTCCTGGTAGCCGCGCTGCTCGTCCTCGCCGGCTGCGCCGACTCCGCTCCCGACCGGCCGGACCCGACCATCTCCGCGTCGCTCGCGGCGGAGGTCGACTGCACGGCCGCGGTCTCCTCGATCGTCTTCGCGACGCAGCGGTACGTCGACTCCTACGCGGCGGGGAGCGCCGTCGCGGCGAGCGACGCCACCGGTGACGAGAGCGCGTCGCCCGCGCGGACGCCCACCCCCACCCCGACGGCCTACTCCGACGCCGACTTCCAGGACGCGATCGCCGGCGCCCAGGGTGTGATCAGCGAGCGCGGCTGCGACCCCGCTCGGGTGCGCGCGGATCTCGAGGACGGCCTCGGGGACGTCACGCCGCAGGGCGCTGTCGCCGACGCGGTGCTCCGCCAGATCACTGCGAGCCTCACGGGCCGGCTGTCCGCGGAGCCCGCCACGCGCGCGGTGGTGCCGGGTGACGACCTCGCCGACGTCCTTGCGGAACTCCCCGAGGGCTCCACGATCACGCTGGCCGCGGGGGAGTACGCGCTCTCCGAACCGCTCGTGCTGCTCACCGGGGTGACGATCCGTGGCGCCGGTCGGGACGCCACCACGATCCGCTCCACGGCGCCTGAGGCCGCGCTGCTCGCGCTCACCGGTGGGCGCGTGGAACTCGCCGACCTCACCGTGCGGCACGAGGGTGACGCCGCGGCGTCGGCGCTGCTGGCCGGTCCCGCGGCGTCGGTGGTCGCCTCGGGGGCCCGGTTCGCGGGCGGAAGGACCGACGCCGACGGCCTGGGCGGGGCCGGCGTCCTCATGTTCGCCGGGGGTGAGGACGCGGCCGGCCGGGGGACCACGCTCGAGGTCACGGACACCGAACTTGCCGAGAACCAGGCGGGCGGAATCGTGCTCACCGGTGGGCACCGGGCCAGCGTGCTGCGCGGGGTGTTCCGCGCGAACGTGCAGTGCGGGATCTGCTTCCTGGGCGCCGTCGACGGTTCGGTGGAGGACAGCACGTTCGAGGGGAACGGCGTCGGCATCGCGGTGACGGGGACAGCGGCGCCGACGCTCCTACGGAACGCGATCTCCGGCGGCGAGGTGGGCCTTCAGGCGAGCGACGAGGCGGCGCCGATGGTCGACGGCGCGACGATCTCCGGCGCGGCGCGTGCCGCCGTCATCTACACGGGAACGGCGTCCGGGCGCCTGAACGGCGTGACGTGCACGGACGTGCCGTTCGGGATCGTGGTGGGGCCGTCGGTTTTCCCCGAACTCGGGGACAACTCGTGCGAGATCGCCGCCACGCAGGAGTGAGGGCCGCCGTCAGGCGCCCTGCCGTGGTGGCGGAGCCGTGCCGTGGTGGCGGAGCCGGCTCAGCGGTCGCCGTTCGCCTGCCGGACGTCCTTGATGAGGGCGTTCATCGTGAGCACGAACTCATGCACCTCGGGGATGTCGGTGAGGACCACGATCCCCTCCTCGCTCGCGGCCGAGACGCGCAGGGTGCCGGCCTTGACCATGCGGTCCACGAGGCCCTGGTCGAACGCGACGTCGTTGACGCGGTAGAGCGGGATGTCGCGCCCCTTGCGCCGGATGACGCCCTGGCGGGTGGCCAGGCGCTCGTTCGTGAGCGTGTAGACCTTCATGCGCCAGACGAGCCAGGGCCAGAAGCCGAAGATGAAGATGACGGCGGCGAACGCGACCCAGCCGATCGTCCGCAACCAGGCCCAGAAGCCCTCGTTCGGGGCGAAGACGAGCAGGAGGGCCAGGCCGACGACGGCGAGCACGCAGATCCCCATCGCGCCGAGGAGGTGCTTCCAGTGTTCGCGCGTCTCGATGACGATGCGCTCGCTCGGTCCGAGCTGGCTGGCGGGGAGGCCCATGGCACTGCCTTTCGCGACGAGTCTTCGACCTACCGCGAACGCTAGCGCCATTGGGGCTGACGACGGCGCCCGGGAACGGCGTGCCTGGGCTGCCCGGTTGGGTGGGCCGGCCAGGCGCCGTCGTCGTCCTCGTCAGGGGGCGAAGGCGGGCCTCAGGCGCCCGCGACGTCCGGGGTGATCGTCTTGGCGCCGGACCCGCCCCCGACGGCGATCTTGCGCGGCCTCGCGCGCTCGGCGACGGGGAGGGTGACGGTCAGGACGCCGTTGTCGTAGGTGGCGGTGATGCGGTCGGCGTCGATCCCCTCGCCGAGGGCGAGCTGGCGCAGGTAGGCGCCGGTGAACCGCTCGCTGGTGATCCACTCGACGTCCTCCTGGGTGGTGGCCCAGGTGCGTTCGGCCCTGATCGTGAGGGTGCCGTTGTCGACGTTGACGTCCACCGAGCCCGGGTCGATGCCGGGCAGGTCCGCGTGGAGGACGTACGTCTCGCCGGACTTGTAGAGGTCCATCGGCATGAAGCGAGGGGCCCGCGAGGTGCCGGCCTGGGTGCCGAGGAGCTGCTCGGTCAGGCGGTCGATGTCGCGGAACGGGTCGAATCGGAGCACGGAACTCACCTCCTATGAGTGTCTCGTGTGCGGCCCCCACCACCGCGGAGGGGACCCCCGTGCTGCCTCCATATCTAGCACTCTCGACCCGAGAGTGCCAGTCTCCGCGAGAAGGGGCGAGTGTTCGGCGGACGTCTCGACAAGGTCCGCCCGAGGGTGCGGCGTGGCACGCTGGAGCGGGCCGGAGATCAGGCAGGAGATCGGGCAGGGATCGGGCGACGAAGGGGCGACGGCGATGAACGGATCGGCGAGCGGGGCGGGCACGCACGGCATCAGGGTCGGTCTGCTCGGGTACGGCCTGGCGGGAGCCGCCTTCCATGCGCCGCTCATCGCGACCACGCACGGCCTGCGCCTCGCGACGATCGTGACGGCCAACCCCGAGCGCGCGGCGGCGGCCCGCGCCCGGTACCCGGGGGTCGAGGTCGTGGCGAGCGCCGACGAGGTCCTGGCGCCGGGCGCCGTCGACCTCGTCGTCGTCGCGACCCCCAACGACACCCACGTCCCCCTGGCGACGCGCGCGCTCGAGGCGGGCTGCGACGTCGTCGTCGACAAGCCCGTGGCGCCCACCGCAGCCGCGGCGCGCGCGCTGCAGGCGCTCGCGGACGAGGCCGGCCGGATCGTCACCGTCTACCAGAACCGCAGGTGGGACACCGATTACCTGACCCTGCGGTCCGTGCTCGCCTCGAGCGGCCTCGGCGAGGTGCGGCGCTTCGAGTCCCGCTTCGAGGGGTGGAGCCCGACGGCGAAGGGCGGCTGGCGCGAGTCCGGCGACCCGGCGCTCGCGGGCGGGCTGCTGTACGACCTCGGCGCGCATCTCATCGACCAGGCGGTCCAGCTCTTCGGGCCGGTGGCGGCCGTCTACGCCGAGGCGGACGTGCGCCGGGCGGGGGTGGGCGCCGTCGACGACGTGTTCGTCGCGCTGCGCCACGCCCAGGGCACGCGGTCGCACCTGTGGATGAGCAAGGTTGCCGGGCACCAAGGGCCGCGGCTACGGGTGCTGGGCAGCGAGGCGGCCTTCGTCGCGTACGGGCTGGACCCGCAGGAGACGGCGCTCGTCGGGCGGGACGGCGCCGGGCGGCGAGGGCTGGGGCGTGCACGCCGACCGGCGCCGCGCGGAGTACTGCCGGGGCGACGACGTCGCGCGCCTCGACCTCGTCCCCGGCGACTACGGCGCGTTCTACCGGGGCGTCGAGCGGGCGGTGCGGGAGCGGAGCGCGCCGCCGGTCGCCGTTGAGGAGGCCGCCTACGTGCTCGACGTCATCGCGGCGGCGGGGGAGAGCGCGGCCCGGGGCGCCGTCGTCGGCGTCGCGCGTGGGTGAGCGGGACCTGCCTTCCTTGACGGGGGCGGACGCGTTCGACCTGCTCGTGGCCGAGGGGTTCCCGTACGGCGAGGTGGCCGGTGCGCTCGACGCGCTCATCGCCCGCGGGCTCCGGCTCCAGCAGGGTGACAAGGGCGTGCTCCTCACCGCGGGGGAGATCGAGGCGCTGCGGGCGTCGCTGAGGCTGGATCCGGGCTGAGCCGGCGAGCCCGTTGTCCACAGGTGTCGCATCTGGCGTGCGAATGTCGGCGGGCGCTCGTACACTAGTTCGATAGATGGTCCTGATGGAGGGGGCCCGTTCGGGCGCGGTGCGCGGGAGGGGGTGGTGGGCAATGAGCGCGGGCCAGGGAAAGCACGGCATGGCCGACGACGGCGCGCGCGCTGTCCAGAGTGCCGTCGGTGGGCCCCCGACCCCGACCCCGACCCCGCGCCCGCGCCCTGGCGCACCCGTGTGCGGGGGGTCGATCGCCGAGTTGGCCGATCGACTGTCGGCGCTGGTCGCTGAGCTGGTTGCGTGCTCGGTGGTGGATCTGGTGGAGCCGGAGGCGTCGCGAGTGCACGGAGAGGTGCATCGTGCGGTGGACGCGCTGGGGATCGTGGCGGCGCGGGTGCTGGCGCGGGTGGAGGCGGACGGGCGGTGGGCCACCACGCCGGCGGGTCGAGGGGCGCGGGACTTCGACGACTGGCTGACGGCGCAGACGAACGGCTCGCGGGCAGGCGCCAGGCGCCAGACCCGGCTGGCCCGTGCGGTGGGTGAGGAGTCCGTGCCGGGCCTGGCCGAGGCGGTCGCCGGCGGGGGCGTGTCGTTGGAGCACGCCGATGTGCTGACCCGGTTGGGGCCGACGACGCCGGCGCGTCGGGAGGCGCTGTGCTCGGGCGATCCGGACCTGGGGGCGGGGTTCCTGCTCGCCCAGGCTGCGGGTCTGCCGGTGGGGGAATTCGCCAAGGAGGTCAAGCGGTGGGCCGCGAAGGTCGACCCGGGCGCGGACGAGCGCGGTCACCGGGACGCGACCGCGCGCACCTCCTGCGTGTTGTCTCCCCGGGATGACGGGGTCGCGATCAGCGGGTTCATGACGGCGGTGGACGGAGCCGCCTTCGACACCGCCCTCAAGGCCGTCGCCGGTGTCCCCGCGGCCGGTGACGAGCGCACCCACGAGCAGCGGATGGGCGCCGCGCTCGGGCAGATGGCCCGGATCGTCCTGGACCAGGGCCTGGCCGCGGGGTCCTCGGGCGGGTTCCGCCCCCACCTGTCCGTGCACGTCTCGTTGGAGACGCTCGTGGCGCAGGTCGAGGCGTTGGCCTCCACGCAGCGCGCCGGGCACGGGGCCCGCGGCGCCGCCGCCTACCCCAGCATCCCGCCCGGGTGGGAAGCCGCCGTCCTGGCCGACGGCACCCCCATCCCCGCCTCCGTCCTGGCCCGCCTGGCGTGCGACTCCGAAGTGTCCCGGGTGGTCTTCGGGCCCGACTCCCAGGTGCTGGACGTCGGGCGGGCCGAGCGCCTCTACACCAGGGCGTTGCGCCGGGCCGTGATCGCCCGCGACCGGCACTGCTCCTACCCGGGGTGTTTCCAACCGCCCACGCTGTCCGAGGTCCACCACGTGCGGCACTGGGCCGCCCACGGTGGCGAGACGTCCGTTGCGAACGGTGTCCTGCTGTGCTGGCACCACCACGACGTGGTCCACAGCCGCTTCCTGCGCCTGCACCGCGACCACACCCGAGGCCGATGGGACTTCACCGAGGCGGACGGCGCCCCCATCCCCCACCCCGGCGACCGAGCCGAGGCGCACCCGACCCGAGAAGGACCCGCGGCTGCCGGCGCCGGCGCCGGCAGCGGGCCGCCCCGAAGCGCAACCGGCGACCCCCCGGGCGCCGCGAGTGCGCGATCGGGCACGGGACCGCCCCAGCCCACGAATCGACTCGGGACGAGCAGGGACGACCACGGTGACACGCTCTTCGACGTCGCCTGAACACGCGACCACAGGCTCGACGCTGCCTCGGCTCGCTCGACGCGACCTCGGCCCCCGCGGACCCGGCTCAGGCCTTCGCCGGAGCCGGCGCGGCGTCCTTCCCGGCGCCCTTGCGGGTGCTCTTCCGAGTGCCCTTGCCGGAGCTCTTGCCCCCGGCCGTGCCCACGCCCTTGCCGCCGCCCCGAGCCTCGCCGCCCGCCCAGGTGAACCGGAACCGCACGACCACCAGCCCCACCACGGCCCACGCGGTGATGGCGGCGAGGTGGTCCCAGGGCAGGTCGAGGACGGGCGCCCCGGGCAGCACGGTCGCGGTCATGCCTGCGGTCGCGTGCCGGAGCGGGAAGATCCACGAGATCGTCTCGAGGAACGGCGGGAAGTCCGCCCCCACCACGAACACGTCGGAGATGAAGGACAGCGGCAGCAGGGTGCCGAGCGCGACGCCGATCGCGGACTCCGCGGACTTGGTCACGGACGCGACCGCGAGCCCGAGCAGCGAGAAGCACACGCACGCGCTGAAGAACACCACGAGCGCCGTCGCCCATCCTGCGGGGAGCGGCGTGCCGTACATGAGCGCTGCGACCGCCTGCAGCACCCCCCAGGTGATCGTGCCGATCATGATCGCCCCGACCACGCGTCCCGTGAGGAGTGCCGTGGTGGGCAGGGGCGTGCCGTGGGCCCGCTTCAGGATGCCGCGGTCGCGGTGCTCGGCGACGCCCTGCGGCATGTTGACGTAGGTGGTCACCGCCATGCCGTAGATCGCCATGGTCACGGCGAAGAAGGCCCCGAGCAGCTGCCCGCCGGGCAGGGTGAGGTCGCCGCCCCCGCTGATCGTGGGGATGAGCGCGAGGAGCAGCACGGGGAAGATGACGGCGAAGAAGGTCGACGACGCGTCCCGCCACAGGATCGACGAGGTGTGCCCGATCTGGTCGCGCACCAGCGTCGACACGGCGGGACGGCCCGCCCGCAGCGGCCGGGCGTCGGACGGCCGGGCCTTGGCGCTGCGCGGGGTGTGCGAGACGGACCGGTCGCGTTCGCGACGCAGCGCCCAGGCGGCGACGACGGCGCCCGCGATCCCCCACGCCACGATCACGGCGAGGTGGACGCCGTCGAACCCGGAGGTGTCGAGGTACGGGTTGAACGCGTCCCCCAGAGCGTTCACGAGGTGACGCAGGGGGAAGAACCAGCCGATCGCCGACATCCAGCCGGGCAGCGTGCCGCCGAACGTCAGCACGTCGGAGACGAACGCGAGGGGGATCACCAGCCCGTTCGTCAGGGCCAGCGTGAACTGCGGCGACGGGGAGAGGACGGCCACCCCCAGGCCCAGCGCGCTGAAGGACATCGACGCGAGCACGATCGTCACGAGCACCGCGGGCATGGTCTTCCAGATGATCTGCACGTCGTAGAACGCCACCCCGACGCCGATCACGAGCACGCTCGCGAGGAGCCCGAGGAGCAGCGCGGCGCCGATCCGCCCGCCGAGCAACGCCCACGGCGGGATCGGCGTCCCGTTCTGCCGCTTGACCACACCGGTGCTGCGGGCCTCCGCCAGCCCGTAGGCGAGGAAGGAGAAGGTCGCCATGACGATGCCGAAGGAGGCGAACGACGGCGCCAGGAACTGGGCGAGCCGGATCCCGCCCCGGGAGTCGACCACCTCGTTCCCGATGAGGGCCGAGATCAGCACGAAGAAGAGCAGCGGGAAGCCGATCGAGAGGATGAGGGTGATCGGGGTCCGCATGAGGCTCTTGAGCTCGTGGTTCACCTGCCGCGCGAGCACGCCGGCCCCGCCCCCCGCAGCCCGTGCGCCCGGGCCGGACGCACGCCCCGCCGTCGCCACGCCCGCCGTCATTCCGAGGCCTTCTCGTCGTCGTTCGCCCCGATGAGCTCGAGGTAGACGTCCTCGAGGCTGGGGCGCGCGAGGGTGAGGCCCTCGAGCTCGATCCCGCGGGCCATCGCCCACGCGGTGATCGCGTTGACGTCGGCGGTCGCGGCCCGGGTGCGGACCTCGACGATGGTCCCGGCCACGCCGACGTCGTCGCCCACCCGCGGCAGGTCACCCGCGACCACGCCCTCGGGCATCCGGAACGAGACCACCGTGGCCGCCCCCGACCCCGCGGCGAGCGCCTCCGGCGTCCCCGACGCGATGACCTTGCCGCGGTCGATCACCACCACGCGGTCCGCGAGGTGCTGCGCCTCGTCCAGGTAGTGGGTGGTCAGCAGGATGGTGGTCCCGAGGTCGCGCAGCCGGTCCACCAGTTCCCACGCCTTGCGCCGAGCCGAGGGGTCGAACCCCGTGGTGGGCTCGTCGAGGAAGAGCATCTCGGGGTCGCCGACGATCCCCAGCGCGAGGTCGAGCCGGCGCCGCTGCCCCCCGGACAGCGTCTTGACCTTCGAATCCGCCTTCTCCTCGAGTCCCACCAGCGAGATCACGTCCTCGGCGGCCCGGGGGTGGGGGTAGTACCCGGCGTGAAGGCGGATCAGCTCCCGCGGCGTGAACTGCTCCTCGAAGCCGGCCTCCTGCAGCACCACCCCGATCCGCTCGCGGAAGGCCCGGCCGCCGGTCTGCGGATCCATGCCGAGCACGGACACGCGCCCGGCGTCCGGCTTGCGGTAGCCCTCGAGCACCTCGACCGTGGTGGTCTTGCCCGCGCCGTTGGGGCCGAGCAGGGCCACCACCTCGTGCGGCTCGATCACGAGGTCCAGGCCGTCGACCGCGGCCAGGCTCCCGTAGACCTTGCGCAGGCCCTCGACGACGACGGCGGCCATGGGCGAAGCCCCTCCCGGTCCCGGCGGCCCGGCTTGCCCCGGGGCCGCCCCTGCGCCCCTTTCTACCGGTCCCGGTCGCCACCGACCAGGGACCCGGGGCATGTCGGAGCCCGCCGCTAGGCTTCGGCCCCGTGAGGATCCTCGTCATCGGTTCCGGCGCGCGCGAGCACGCCATCGCCCGCGCACTCGCGGCCGACGTCCAGACCACCGCCCTCTTCGTCGCCCCGGGCAACCCCGGCACGGCTCGCATCGCGGAGAACCGCCGCCGTCGTCGCCGACGACCCGGCCGCCGTCGCAGCCCTCGCCGTGGAGCTCGAGGCCGACCTCGTCGTCGTCGGCCCGGAGGTTCCCCTGGTCGCCGGCGTGGCCGACGCCGTCCGCGAGGCCGGCATCGCCTGCTTCGGCCCGAGCGCCGACGCCGCGCAGCTCGAGGGTTCCAAGGCCTTCGCCAAGGACGTCATGGCCGCCGCGCAGGTCCCCACCGCCATGGCCCACGTGTGCACCACGACGGCGGAGATCGCCGAGGCACTCGACGCCTTCGGCGCCCCGTATGTGGTCAAGGACGACGGCCTCGCGGCCGGCAAGGGGGTCGTCGTCACCGAGGACCGCGCCGCGGCCCTCGCCCACGGCGCGGCGTGCCTCGCCAAGCCGGGGGGCGCCGTCGTCGTCGAGGAGTACCTCGACGGTCCCGAGGTCTCCCTCTTCTGCGTGACCGACGGGCGCGTCGTCGTCCCGCTCGAGCCGGCCCAGGACTTCAAGCGCCTCGGCGACGGCGACGCCGGCCCCAACACCGGCGGCATGGGTGCCTACTCCCCGCTCCCGTGGGCGCCGTCGTCCCTGGTGAGCGACGTCGTCGAGCGGGTGGCCCAGCCGGCCGTCGACGAGCTCGCCCGCCGGGGCACCCCCTTCGTCGGGCTCCTCTACTGCGGTCTCGCGCTGACCAGCCGGGGCCTGCGCGTGGTGGAGTTCAACGCGCGGTTCGGTGACCCCGAGACCCAGGTGGTCCTCGCCCGCCTGCGCAGCTCGCTCGTCGAGCTGCTCAACGATGCCGCGACCGGGCGCCTCGCCGACGCCCCACGCCCGCGCTGGCGCAGCGAGGCCGCCGTCACGGTGGTGATGGCCGCCGCCGGCTACCCGGGCACCGTCCGCAACGGTGACCCGATCACCGGGATCGTCGAGGCCGAGGCCCTCGACGACGTTCACGTGCTGCACGCCGGCACGAGGATCGCCGACGACGGCGCGCTGGTGAGTGCGGGCGGTCGGGTGCTCTCCGTGGTCGGGCTGGGGGCGTCCATCGAGAACGCCCGGGCCGCGGCCTACCGGGGCGTCGCCGAGATCGTGCTCGACGGCGAGCAGCACCGCACGGACATCGCCGCGAACGTCTGATTCCTCGGCGAAACGGGGAGCTCGGGAGTGGCCGGCGCGCAGGGACGGGACGCGGGTCAGGTGATCTGACCGCCCTCCCAGGACCGGGGGCCGATGTCCGGTCGTGCCCGCTCGTACTCCGTCGTAGCAAGCAGCGGCGACGTGATGATCATGTCCGCCGTCGCGACGTTGCAGGCCATGGGCGCGTTCCAGACGGTGGCCAGGCGCAGGAGCGCCTTGACGTCGGGGTCGTGCGGCTGGGCCTCGAGCGGGTCCCAGAAGAAGATCAGGACGTCGATGTCGCCCTCGGCGATCTTCGCGCCGATCTGCTGGTCGCCGCCGACCGGGCCGGAGAGGAACCTCCGCACGGGCAGGCCCAGCTCGTACTCGAGCATCGTGCCCGTGGTCCCGGTGGCGGAGAGGTCGTGCTGAGCCAGGGTGTCCCGGTTGTGCTCGGCCCAGCGCAGCATGTCGACCTTCTTGTTGTCGTGGGCGACGAGCGCAATCTGACGTCGGATGGGTTCAGCGGCCATGGCCGTCCTCCGGTCGGTCGGGGCGCCTGCGGGCGCGGGCCCCGTGTTCAGAGTAGGACGACCGCGTGTGCGAGGGATGTCGACAGGGTGAACCGATGGCGGGGCCCGGCGGGCGAGCCCTTGTGGGCGCGCTCCGCATCGATGTCGCAGCCCGTCGCTACGATCACGTCACACACCCGTGCTAACCCGGAGGGCCCGATGAGTACAGGCGCCATCATCGCGATCGTGATCGTCGCCCTGGTGGTGATCGGTCTCATCTGGGCGGTGGTCACCTACAACGGCCTCGTCGCGTTGCGGAACCTCGTCCAGGAGGCGTGGCGGCAGGTCGACGTCGAGCTGCACCGCCGGTACGACCTCATCCCCAACCTGGTCGAGATCGTTAAGGGCTACGCCTCCCACGAGCGGGCGGTGTTCGACGAGGTCACCCGGGCGCGGGCGGCGGCCGCCACCCCCGGCGCCGGCCCGGCGGCGCAGGCGCAGCAGGAGAACGTGCTCTCCCAGGCCCTCGGTCGGCTGTTCGCGGTCGCGGAGGCGTACCCGCAGCTGCGGGCCAGCGAGAACTTCACCGCCCTGCAGACCGAGCTCACCGGCACCGAGGACCGGATCGCGGCCTCCCGCCGCTACTACAACGCCAACGTGCGCACGCTGAACACGCGCGTCGAGACCTTCCCCCCGAACATCGTCGCGCGGGCTTTCGGCTTCCACCGCGCGGAGTACTTCGAGGCCAACGAGCCGGCAGTGCGCCAGGCCCCGCGGATCAGCTTCCAGGACACGGCGGGCACTACCGGTGCCTACGGGCCGACGCCGACGGCGCCTGGCCCCCAGGACACGCCCGGTGCGCCCTGGGGCGGCGAGCCCGGCGGGTACGCACCCGGCCAGGGCGGGGGCCAGCCCGGCTACCCGCCCGAGCGCTGAGCGCGGGTCGGCTCAGCACGGGCCGGCCGGCTGAGGACCGGCTGGCTGGCTGAGGACCGGCCGGCTGGCTGAGGACCGGCCGGCCGGCTGAGGACCGGCCGGCCGGCTGAGAAACCGGGCCGGTCGGCCGACCCGGGAGACTCAGGCGGTCTCGTCGGGCGCGACCACAGGAGCGACGTGCGCCGCCTCGCCGAGGGCGCGCACGCGCCGCATCTCGGCGCGCTTGCGCAGGTACTCGATGAGCATCGGCGCGACCGAAATGAAGATGATCCCCAGGAGGATGTATTCGATGTTCTTCTGGACGAACGGGAAGCTGCCGAGCCAGTAGCCGAGGAGCGTGACGCCGACCGCCCAGAACAGCGCGCCGATGATGTTGAACGAGATGAAGCGTCGGAAGCTCATGCGCCCGACGCCCGCCATGACGGGTGTGAAGGTCCGGACGATCGGGACGAACTGGGCCAGGATGATCGCCTTGCCGCCGTGCTTGGCGAAGAACGCCTGGGTGCGCTCGACGAACTCCTTCTTGAAGAAGCGCGAGTCCGGCCGGTCGAAGATCTTCGGGCCGGCGCGGTGCCCGATGAAGTAGCCCGTCGAGTTGCCGAGGACGGCGGCGGCGAAGGTGAGGGCGAGCACCACGGGGAGCGGCACACCGATCGTGCCGGCGCCGACGAACATCCCGAGGGTGAAGAGCAGCGAGTCGCCGGGCAGGAAGAACCCGATCAGGAGCCCGGTCTCCGCGAAGATGATGGCGCAGACGCCGAGCACCGCCCACGGCCCGAGCATGTCGATGAGGTTGGTGAGGATCGTGCCGGGGTCGAGCCAGTCCGGCCCGAGGGCAGGAACGGGTCCGACGGCGGGGAGCGTGGTCGCGAGCATGGCGAGAGCGGTCACCCCTCCAGGGTACGTCCGGGGCCGTGGACGGCCCTGTGCCGACCTGTGGCGATGCTGTGACGACGGGTGTGGGGATGGCCACACGGCGGGCCCGTAGGCTCGGCGACCATGGCCCCGCCGTCGTCCGGACCGTTCCCGACGCCCCGCATCACCGTGCGGTTCCTCGGCCGGGTACCCCGCCTGGTCGCGATCGACGTCGACGGCACGCTGCTCACCTGCGCGCACGACCTGAGCCCCGCCACGCTGGCGGCCGTCGCGCGGGTCCGGTCGCGCGGGGTCGACGTCGTCCTCGCCTCGTCGCGGGGACCGAGCGCCCTCGAACCCGTCTTGCGACGCCTCGGGCTGACCGCTCCGTCGGTCTTCGTGGCGTCCCAGGGCGCGGTGACCGGGAGCTACGGGCTCGACGGCGCGCTGCACGTCATCGACCGGCGACCCATGCCGCCGGAATCCGTCCACCCCGTGATCGACGCCGCCCGGGATGCCGGGATCGCCGTGAGCTGGTTCGCGGGGGCGAGATGGTTCGTCTCCGCCGTCGACCACACGATCGAGGAAGAGGCCCGCATCGTGGGCGTCTCCCCGGAGCAGCGCGACCTCTGGTCCGAGGAGGACGGCCCGGACAAGCTCATGCTCATCGGCCCGACGCCGGACCTCACCACCCTGCGCGCGATCGCCGCTGCGCTGCCGGCGGGACTGCGCGCGCAGGTCTCCAACCCGACCTACCTCGAGATCACGCGCAGCGACGTCGACAAGGCCGACGCCGTCCGCCGGTACTGCGCGTCCACCGGGATCGCCGCATCCGACGTCGTCGCCCTCGGTGACGGGCCCAACGACCTCGGCCTGTTCGCCTTCGCCGGGACCTCCGTCGCGCCGGCGAGCGCGCGGCCCGAGGTGGTGGCCGCGGCCACCTTCGTCACGCGCGGAAACGACGACGACGGCGTGGCCGCTGCCCTGGCGGTGCTGGTCCCGTGAGCGGCACCGAGTCTGTGAGCGGCACCGGTGCGCGGGCCGACGGCGAGGGCGACGGCGCGCGCGAGGGCCGGGACGACGTCGTCGGCGTCGGCCCGTGGCCGGGTGGGCCGGACGCCTGGCCGGACCTCGACGTCGACGGCCGCCGCCGCTACGACCCGGTCCTGCTCGCCGAGGGGGACCGGCGCAACGTGGTCGACGGCTACCGGTACTGGACCGTGGAGGCGATCGTCGCCGACCTCGACACCCGCCGGCACCCCTTCCACGTGGCCATCGAGAACTGGGCGCACGACCTCAACATCGGCTCGATCGTGCGCACCGCAAACGCGTTCAACGCCGCGGGCGTGCACGTCGTCGGCAGGCGCCGCTGGAACCGCCGAGGCGCCATGGTCACGGACCGCTACCTGCACGTCCGCCACCACCAGGACGTCTCAATGCTCCTCGCATGGGCGCGAGCCGAGGGCCTGCCGGTCCTCGGCGTCGACAACGTGCCCGGCTCGGTGCCCCTCGAGGGCTACCGGCTGCCGCTCGGCTGCGTCCTGTTGTTCGGCCAGGAGAGCGTGGGGCTCTCGGGCGCAGCCCAGGCCGGGTGCGAGGACGTCCTGTCGATCGCGCAGTTCGGCTCGACACGGTCGATCAACGCCGGCGCCGCGGCCGCGATCGCGATGCACGCGTGGATCGTGCAGCACGCGCCGCCACCCCGGACAGCCCCGTGAGCGGGGTCGATCGGCGCTCGCCACGTCGCTCGTGCCGCCGATCGGCCGCACCCGGGGGAGGTGCGGCCGGAAATGGGCCTCCGGGCCTGGCCCGTAGGGGGATTCCATCTGCAAGACTCGGACGCGATCCAACCCGGCTACCGAGTACAGGAGTTCCGCGATGCCCATCGCAACCCCCGAGGTCTACAACGAAATGCTCGACCGGGCCAAGGCGGGCAAGTTCGCCTACCCGGCCATCAACATCACCTCGTCCCAGACGGTGACCGCCGCCCTCCAGGGCTTCGCCGAGGCAGAGAGCGACGGCATCATCCAGGTCTCCGTCGGCGGCGCCGAGTACGCCTCCGGCTCCACGATCAAGGACCGCGTCGCCGGCTCGCTGGCCCTCGCCGCATACGCCGCCGAGGTCGCCAAGAACTACCCGATCACGGTCGCCCTGCACACCGACCACTGCACCAAGCAGAACCTCGACAGCTGGGTCCGCCCGCTGCTCGCGATCGAGGCCGAGCAGGTCAAGGCCGGCAAGCTCCCCACGTTCCAGTCGCACATGTACGACGGCTCGAACGTCCCGCTGGACGAGAACCTCGCCATCGCGGCGGAGCTCCTCGAGCTGTCCCAGCTGGCCCGCACGGTCCTCGAGATCGAGGTCGGCGTCGTCGGCGGCGAGGAAGACGGCCACATGGCCGAGATCAACGAGAAGCTCTACACGACCCCCGAGGACGGCCTCGCGACGGTCGCCGCGCTCGGCTCCGGCGAGAAGGGCCGCTACCTCACGGCTCTCACCTTCGGCAACGTGCACGGTGTCTACAAGCCGGGCGCCGTCAAGCTCCGCCCGTCCATCCTCCTGGACATCCAGAAGGCGGTCGGCGAGGCGATCGGCAAGGACATGCCGTTCGACCTGGTCTTCCACGGCGGCTCGGGCTCCACGGCCGAGGAGATCGCCGAGGCGGTCGACAACGGCGTCATCAAGATGAACATCGACACCGACACCCAGTACGCCTTCACGCGTCCCGTGGTCGACCACATGTTCAAGAACTACGACGGCGTGCTCAAGGTCGACGGCGACGTGGGCAACAAGAAGAAGTACGACCCGCGCGTCTGGGGCAAGGCCGCCGAGGGCGGCTTCGCCGCTCGCCTGGTCGAGGCCTGCGAGCAGCTGCGGTCGGCGGGCAACAAGCTCTGACCGAGGTCGCGGGCCCGGCCGCCTTCCGGCGGCCACAGCACTGACGACGACGGCGCCCCGGGAGTCCGCTCCCGGGGCGCCGTCGTGCGTCCCGGCGGGGCGTCAGGCCACCAGGGCGGGCACCGGGTCGTGCGGGTCGTCGTCGAAGCCCGGGTCGGCCTCGACGATGTCGACGTACTCCCTGATGAGCGTGACGTCGAGAAGGAAGCGGACGACGTCGGTCGGCTCGATGATCCGCAGCCGGGCGGGGCCGCGGTGCGCCAGCCGGGCGAGGAGGGTGAAGCCCGAGGAGTCCATGAACGTCACCCGTCTGGTGTCGACCTCCACCGGACGCCGGGCGGCCTCGGCGTCCGCCGCGGCCTCCCGCAGCTCGGCGGTGAGGGCCGCGTCGATCTCGCCGCAGAGGACGATGCGCGTCCGGGTCGGTGCGACCATGACGTGGACCGACCCGGCTTCGCACTGGGGGGCCGGCCCGGCGCCCTCGCCAGGTGGGCGGCTCCTGGGGCTGTTACGGTCGCTCACGGTGCTCCTTCCGTCCCGGAGGCGCGACCTCAGCGGTCGCGTGTGACGGTCCGGTACGCACGCTAGACGATCGGAGGCGCTCATGGTCAATCGCCTGACCAGGGATGAAGCCCTCGAGGTGCTGGACACCATGGACGTGGCCGTGATGGTCGCCGACATCATCAACGGCGGCAGCTGGGTCACGTGGGTCAACCCGGCCTTCACCCGCGTCTTCGGCTACACCGTCGAGGAGATGATCAACGGGGCCCTCGCCCGGTTGATGGGCGCAGAGACCGACATGGCGGAGATCGACCGCATGTACCAGGAGGTACGGCGCGGCCACCGATCCACCGTCACCGTGGTGGCGTACTGCGCGGACGGCACGGCGTTCTGGTCCACCTTCACCATGTCGCCCGTGTTCGCAGGCGACATGGTGATCCAGTGGGTGGGCGTCCAGCACGACGTCTCCGAGCACGTCCGCCGGCAGCAGCAGGACCGCCGCTCGTACGAGATCGAACGCCGCGCCCGCATCGGCCTCAGCGTGGTCGGCATGGCGTCGGACCTCATGGCGGAGGTCGACAACCCGGTCGCACTCCAATCGGTCGCCCGGCTGATCTCCGGCCGGCTCGTGTCGTGGGCGGGCTTCTTCGACGTCGACGGCGGTCGGTTGCGCTCCCTGCTCGGCGTCGAGGCCGAGGACGACCACCGCTCCCGACGGCGGGAGGGTGAGCCCGCCCGGGACGGCGGCCGGCGGGACCCGATCCGCGCCGTCCTGGCGAGCGCGGAGCACGTGCGCGGCGAGGTGCTCCTCGACGCCGACTACCCGCCCGAGACGCCGGCGGCGGATCTCCTCGTTGCGGTCCGTCCGCACCGGGCCGCCGATGCAGGGGCGGCCGACACCGTCCTCGTGGTGCCGGTCTACGGTCGGCGCCGCACCCTCTGCGTGCTCGCTGCGCTGCCCCGGACCTCAGACCTGCGCGAGCCGGAGTCGGCCGAGGAGATCGCGACCATCGTCGAGCTGGTCGCCCGGCGCGTCGGCCTGGCGATGGAGAACACGCAGCTCTACGCGCGGGAGCACCGCCTCGCCGAGACGCTGCAGCGCGCGATGCTCCCCGAGCAGGCGCACGTCGCGGGCCTGGATGTCTGGACCTACTACGCGCCGAACGCGGAGCACGCCCAGGTCGGGGGCGACTGGTACGACGTCCTGCACGTGAGCCCGGAGTCCGTCGGAGTGGTGATCGGCGACGTCGCGGGGCACGACGTCGAGGCCGCCGCCACGATGGGGCAGCTGCGGTCGGTGGTCCGCTCGTACGCGTGCGAGCTGGTCGAGCCCGCGACGGTTCTCGACCGAGTCGACCGGCTCGTGGCCGGCATGCGCGTCCCGCGCAGCGCCTCGCTCGTCTACGCGGCACTGACCCCCCAGGGGTCGGAGTGGGACGTCACCTACTCTCGCGCGGGCCATCTCCCGCCCCTCCTCGTCCGGGGCGGGACCGTGACGTCGCTCGACGGCGGGGCCGGTTCGCTGGTCGGCTTCGGCGCGCGGCCTCGAACCACCGGCCACCTCCGCGCCGTCCCCGGCGACGTGCTCGTCTTCTACACCGACGGGCTCGTCGAACGGCGGGACCGGTCGATGCGGGACGGCGTCGCGGTGCTCGCCGACCTCTGCGGACACCTGCGGGCCCGCGACGCCGCGGGCGTGGGAGAGGAGCTCCTCGACCTGCTGGCGGACGCGCCGGAGGACGACATCGCCGTCGTCGTGGTGCGCATCCCCGAACCGAGCGCGTCGACCCCGGACGGTGCTGCCAGCCCCCGCCAGCGGCGCTGGCAGCTGCCGGCCGACCCTCAGTCCATCGGTCGGGCGCGCCACGCGGTCCTGACCTCGTGCGCCGCGTGGGGGATCGAGGAGGCGGCTCCTGCCGAGCTCGTGGTCTCCGAGCTCGTGGCCAACGCGGTGATGCACGGCTGGGGGCGGATCGGGCTGCGCCTGGAGGACACGAGCGACGGCCTGCGCATCGAGGTCCAGGACGACAACCCGGCCCCACCGGCCGAGATCGAGGGGCACGAGTCAGGGATCGGAGGCTACGGCCTCCACATCATCGGACGCCTCGCGGAGTGGGGCTGGCGGCCCTCGGACGGCGGCAAGGTGGTGTGGGCGCTCGTCCGGCCGAAGCGCCCGCGGGCGGAGTGGGTGCAGTCCTGAGACCGCCGACGGCGCAGGACCGCCGAGACCGCCGACGGCGCCGCCCTACGACACCAGTGCCTTCCCGACCGGGGGGGCTCCCTCGACGCACCGGTGGTCGGCATCGAGCCGGAACAGGTCGAGGGCGCCGCACACGTCGAGGACGAAGATGTCGCGTTCGTCGCAGCCGCGGAGCACCGTCGCGCCCCCGCGCCTGCGGCTCGCGTCGGCCAGGTGGATGAGGAAGGCCGCGCCGGTGGAGTCCATGAACGTGGCGTGACACATGTCGATGACCAGGAGCTGGCGCCGCAGGCCGCCGACGCGCGCGGCGACCTCGGGGAACTGCGTCCTCTCGGCCAGGTCGAGGTCGCCGGAGATGACCACCGTGGTGCTGGTGGGCGACGTGGCGATCTCGATCACGAGGAAGGCTCCTGGAGGAACGGTCCCGGTGCCGCGCTATCTCACGGCCCTGTCCGGGATTTCATTGCCGAGGCTAGACCCGGGCGCGCGGCTCCGCACGTCGAGAACGCCGGCGCACGGCCCCGACGGAGGCCCGTCCCGGCTCCCCCCGCGCACCCCCGCGTCCCCGCCGGGCCCGCGTGCGGGCAGTGCCGGGCGCGTTTCGGCGATAGCCTCGCCCTGTCGTCGCTGCAATGCCCGGCCCCCGGGCGAGTCGAGAGGAACCACCATGCCCGCCGTCGTGCTCGTTGGGGCCCAGTGGGGTGACGAGGGCAAGGGCAAGGCGACCGACCTGCTCGGCGCCCGTGTCGACTACGTCGTGAAGTTCAACGGGGGCAACAACGCCGGCCACACCGTCGTCGTCGGCGACGAGAAGTACGCCCTCCACCTCCTTCCCTCCGGGATCCTCACGCCCGGCTGCACGCCGGTGATCGGCAACGGCGTCGTCATCGACCTCGAGGTGCTGTTTCGCGAGCTCACGGCGCTCGACGCGCGCGGCGTCGACGTCTCCCGCCTCCTGATCTCGTCCAACGCACACGTCATCCCGCCCTACAACCGCACGATGGACAAGGTGACCGAGCGCTTCCTCGGCAAGCGCAAGCTCGGCACCACCGGCCGGGGGATCGGCCCGACGTACGCCGACAAGATGAACCGGGTCGGCATCCGCATCCAAGACCTGTTCGACGAGCACATCCTCGCCCAGAAGGTCGAGGGTGCCCTGGTGCAGAAGAACCCGCTCCTGGTGAAGATCTACAACCGGCGGGCCGTGAGCGTGGAGGAGACCGTCGAGGACCTGCTCGGCTACGCCGAGCGCGTGCGTCCGATGGTCGCCGACACCACCCTCGTCCTCAACGAGGCGCTCGACGCCGGCCAGACCGTCCTCTTCGAGGCCGGCCAGGCGACCATGCTCGACGTCGACCACGGCACCTACCCGTTCGTCACCTCCTCCAGCGCGACGGCCGGCGGCGCGTGCACCGGCTCGGGTGTCGGACCCACCCGCATCGACCGGGTGATCGGCGTCGCCAAGGCCTACGCCACCCGGGTGGGCGAGGGCCCCTTCCCCACCGAGCTCTTCGACGCCGACGGCGACCGGCTGCGCTCCGTGGGCGGGGAGTACGGCACGACGACCGGCCGGCCCCGCAGGTGCGGGTGGTACGACGCGGTGGTCGCGCGCTACGCGAGCCGGGTCAACGGCCTGACCGACCTCGTCATCACCAAGCTCGACGTGCTGACCGGCTTCGAGCGCATCCCGGTGTGCGTGGCGTACGACGTCGAGGGGGTGCGCTTCCCGGAGATGCCGCCCACGCAGACGTCGTTCCACCACGCCCGGCCCGTCTACGAGGAGTTCGAGGGGTGGACCGAGGACATCTCGGCGGCCCGGACCTTCGAGGACCTGCCCCCGGCGGCCCAGCGGTACATCCGCGCGATCGAGGAGATCTCCGGGTGCCGGGTGTCCGCCGTCGGCGTCGGGCCGGACCGCGAGGCGACGATCGTGCGGCACGACCTGCTCGACTGAGCACCGCTCGACCTCAGCGAGGTGGGCGGGCGAGGTGGGCGGCGGGGGGCCGGGGTGAGGGCCGCCGTTCGGGGCACCGGCGCGCGCCGGGTACCGTGGTTCCCATGACGACGAGCAACGTGCAGATCCAGACCTCCGCCGAGACCGCTTCCCCGAAGGCCGGCGGCTGCGGGTGCGGTGGGTGCGGGTGCGGCGGCCAGGCCGTCGAGCCCGAGCTGAACATCCAGGTCCTGCCCCGGCAGATCCGCCACGGCGCCGTTCTCGGCGCCCTCGCCAGCCTCGCCCCGGGCGAGAGCATGCTCCTGGTTGCCCCGCACGAGCCCCGTCGGCTCCTTGCCCAGGTCGACGCCACGTTCCCCGGAATCTTCGCGGTGACCCCGGTCGAGTCGGAGCCGGACAACGTCCGCGTGCGGTTCGCCCGCGTCGGCTGACCGAACCCTGCCGCCTCCCCGGCCACCCGAGGTCCCTGGCGCCACACCTCCTGCCGGGGTGAGGATGGCAGGGAGACCTGACGGGGAGCGTGGAGGGAGAACGCGATGTGCGGAAACAAGGGCGAGGGCTCGAAGGACGTCTGCTGCGGACGCAAGAACAAGAAGTGGAGCGAGATGTCCGCGGCCGAGCGGTCCGGCGTCGTCGTCATGGCGTCGATCCAGATCGCCCTGGCCGCCGCTGCGTGGCGTGACCTCGCGCTGCGGCCGGCCGAGAAGGTCAACGGTCCGAAGGTGGCGTGGGCGCTGGCCATCGGCGTGAACTTCGTCGGCCCGATCGCGTACTTCGCGAAGGGCCGCAAGCCCGCCTGAGCGGGGTGATCAGCCCGTGAGCCCGGCCCGGTGCAGCGCCAGGACCTCGGGCCAGACGATCCGGAACAGGGCGCGGTCCTCGCGCTCGCGGTCGGCCTCGACGGCGTCGAGGAGCCCGAGCGCGAGGCCGGTCGCGCCGTCGGTGCCGGGTTGCGAGGCGAGCTCGCGCAGGCGCTGCTGGGCGACCCACGCGTCGTGGTGGTCACCCAGCAGGTCGGTGACCTTCTTCAGGGAGTCGCCCTGCCGCTTCGTGTCGCTCCCGAGCACGGGCGCGACCGACTCGGCCGCATAGCGGGCGCGCTTGGCCAGGATGCGGGCGCGGTGCCACTCCTCGGACGGGCCGTCCGGCGTGAGCCCGTCCACCGACCTCTCGAGCCGGCGCCACGCCCGGTCCACCAGGCGGGGGAAGACCTTCTGCGCGGGTCGGCCCGCCTCGGGTGTCAGCCGGGGTTCGCGGGCCGCGTCCACGAGGTCCTGGAGCAGCTGCAGGTGACGCGGGCTGCGCAGCTCGGCGAGCGCCGCCCGCCGAGCCTCGTCCAGCCGGCCGCGCAACCACGCGTCGATCACGGGGACCACCCGTTCCGCGTCGTCGGGCCCCAGCGCACGGGCGTGCGCCTCGAGCCGCTCGAGGAGAACCTCCGTGTCGCGTGCCTCGCCGAGGGCGCCGGCCGCCCAGCCGAGCTCCTCGCGGAGCCCGGTGGCCCACTCCTCGTCGACGAGCGAGGCGAACTCCCGCAGCGCGCTGCGCAGCGTGCGCGCGGCCACGCGCAACTGGTGGACGGAGTCGGGCAGGTCCCGTCGCACCCGGACGTCCTGCAGGAGGAACTTGCGGACGAGGCCGGCGAGCACGCACCGCACCGTCTCCCCGGCCGGCTCCTCGGCGCGCGGCCACGGCGGGACGACGACGTCCGGCGGCCCCCCGGCGCGTGTCCCCAGCGCGGCGGCGGCCTTCCCCTCGGTGCCGGGTACCGCACCACGGTCGGTCAGTGCCTCGACGACGGCGTCCAGCACCGCGGTCCCGGAACCGTCCTCGGCGGCCTTCGCCTCGACCTCGATCTCGTGGAAGCGCCGCACCACCGCGCCGTCCTCGACGACGTCCACACGGTCGTCCACGAGCTCGGCGACCGCCCGCCCGGCGCCGTCGAGCAGGAGGTACGGGGTGCGGCGGGTGCGCACCGTCGAGACCTGGACCAGGGGGGCCTCCCGCGCGAACGCGCGCACGATGTCGGCGATCTCCGGGGGGACCACGCCCACCGGTCCTGCCTCCAGGGGGAGGGCGAGCTCGTCCCGCACGCCCGGGCCCTCCCCGTCGACGGGGAGCTTCAGGTGCCAGCCGGCGTCGGGTCCGCCCTCGCGGCGGCGGAGGGTCGCGCCCCAGCGGATCAGCCGCAGGTCGGGCGTGTCGTGGTAGGCCGCGAGCATCGTCACGGTCTCGCCCTGCTGCACGTGCGCCACCCCGGCGGCGACGCCCGCGAGCCCCGGCAGCGCGAAGTCGTCGGGGACCCGCACCTTGCGCTCGACCTCGCGGTACGTCGTCGGGATGGCCGGGGCGCCCGCCCCGCCCGCCTCGACCGACGCGCGGGGGCCGTGGGAGCGCTTGTGGGCCATCACAGCAGGCTATCGCCGCCGCGGGGCCATTGGTCCCGCTCCCTCCCGGACACGGCGGGGTAAGCAGAAGGGGCACGATCCAAGCGCTGTTCTCGACGACGAAGCGGGTGCGCATGTTGCAGGTGACAGGCCTCACGACGGCTCAGGAACCCCGGTACCCCGGGATCCCCGCCGTCATCCACGGCAACGGCGCGGTCGCGCACGTCATGAAGCACGTCTGTGGCGGGGTCATCGGCTATCCCATCACCCCTTCCACCGAGATCGCCGAGCTGTTCGAGGCGGCGCGGGCCGAGGGCGGCCTCAACGTCTGGGGCCGGCACCCGTTCTTCTTCGAGACCGAGGGCGAGCACTCGGCGCAGAGCGGCGCCCTGGGCGCGGCGCTGACGGGCGGGCAGTTCATCTCCAACGCCTCCTCCAGCCAGGGGATCCTCTACGCGATGGAGTCCCACTACGTGACGGTGGGCAAGAAGATCGGCGGCTTCGTGCTGCAGGTCGCCGCGCGTGTGGTCTCCAAGCACTCGCTGAACGTCATGGCCGGCCACGACGACATCTACGCCCTCCTCTCCTCCGGCTACACCATCCTTTTCGGCTCCGACCCGCAGGAGGCGGCGGACCTCGCGGCGATCGCCTACCGCACCTCCGCGCTCTCGCTCATCCCCGTGGCCAACGCGATGGACGGCTTCAGTACGAGCCACATGCTCAGCGAGGCCCACCTGCCGGAGCCTGCCCTGCTCCGCGAGTACCTCGGCGACCCCGCGGGGCGCATCCCCGCTCCCACCGTGGCCCAGGAGATCCTCTTCGGGGCCAAGGGCCGCGTGGTGCAGCTGGGCCAGTACCTCGACCGTCACGCCGGCGACCTCCCCCCGGACGACCTGCGCGCCCTGCGCGCCTTCCTCGACGCCCGCGCCGCGGACGTGGAGGTCGACGACGACGGCGCCCTGGTCCGCGACACCCTTCCCTGGGTCCCCGAGGAGCTCCACGGCCAGTGGCGGCGGGCGTGGGTCAACGCCTTCCGCAAGGGCACCCGGCAGCTCGTCCCGGCGCTCGTCGACGTCCACAACCCCGGCCTCACCGGGCCCGTGCAGAACCAGCCGGACTTCCAGGCGGGCGCCGTCGACCACCGCACGCACTTCGCCGGCGCCGTCCCCGCCCTCACCCGCCGGGCGATGGCCGAGTACGCCGAGCTCACCGGCCGCGCCTACGCCCCGATCCACACGTACGACGTCGAGGACGCCGACTACGTGATGGTCGGCCTCGGCTCCATCACCGAGGACGTCCGCGCCGTCGTCCCCTACCTGCGCGCCCAGGGCCTCAAGGTCGGCGTCGTCTCCGTCAAGCTCCTCCAGCCCTTCCCCGAGGCCGAGATCGCCGCCGCGCTCGCCGGCAAGACGCATGTCACGGTGCTCGAGCGCTCCGACCAGACGGCCCTCACCTCCCTGGTCACGGGCGCCCTCTTCAAGGCGCGAGAGAACGCCGACGGCGGCGCCGCCTCCCACCCGCCGCACCCGGGCATCCCGGCGCTCGACGCCGTCCCGCGCCTGACGACGGCGATCTTCGGCCTGGGCGGGCACGACGTGCAGCCGCGGCACATCGTGGCCGCCTTCCGCGCCATGGCCGCGCCGACGAGCGGGGCCGGTGCGGTCGCGCCGCTGATCTACCTCGGCTCGCAGTTCTTCGCGAAGGACCCCTCGCCCGAGGTGGCCGAGATCCAGGACCGGCTGCGCGCCGCGTACCCCGAGACCGTGGTCATGGCGCTGGAGACCGAGCCCAACCCGGCGCTGCTCCCCGCCTCGGCGCTGCGGATCCGCTTCCACTCCGTCGGCGGCTACGGCACGGTGGCGACCGGCAAGCTGCTCACCGACATCCTCGCCGGCGTCCTCGGCATGCACTCCAAGGCGGCGCCCAAGTACGGCTCGGAGAAGTCCGGCGCGCCCACCAACTACTACATCACCCTGAGCCCCGAGCCCGTGCTGGTCACCAACGCGGAGCTCGAGGACGTCGAGGTGGTCATCTCCCCGGACCACAAGGCGTTCATCCACACCAACCCGCTCAAGGGCCTCGTGGAGGGCGGCACGTTCATCCTCCAGTCCGACTTGTCGCCGGTGGAGGTCTGGCGCGAGCTGCCGGCGTACGCCCGCCGGACCATCCGCGAGAAGAAGATCCGCTTCCTCGTGGTCGACGCGTTCAGCGTGGCCAAGCGGCACGCGCCGACCCAGGACCTCGAGACCCGCATGATGGGCATCGCCTTCATCGGCGCCGTGGCCGCGCACGTGGACCGGGTGTCCGCGGGGGCGTCCGGGGACGAGATCGCCCGGAAGGTGCGCGCCCAGATCGTCAAGAAGTTCGGCGGCAAGGGCGAGGCCGTGGTCGAGGGCAACATGGCGGTCATCCAGGAGGGCATCGACGCCACCTCCGTGGTCGACTACGACGCCCCCGAGCTCCTCGCGGTCGACGCCGAGCCCGCCCCCCGGCGCGCGCTGCGCACCGTGGCCCTCTCGGCCTCCACCTGCTCGACCGCCTCGGCGGCGAGCCGGCTCTTCGACCACGCCTACTACGAGGACCTCGTGGCGCGGCCGTTCCGCGAGGGCACGATCGGCGAGGCCCCGGTGCTGCCCGGCGCGGGCCTCTTCATGCCCCCCGGCACGGCCGCGGGCAAGGACAAGGGCCTCTTCCGCCGCACGGTCCCGAACTTCCACCCCGACCTCTGCACCGGCTGCATGGAGTGCGCGCTGGTCTGCCCGGACGCGGCGATCCCCAACACCGTCCACGAGATCCACGACCTGCTGCTGGCCGGTATCGCGGCGATCGACGCCACGGAGCCCCAGCGCGAGGCCCTGCGTGCGCACGTCTACCCCCTCGCCGAGCGGGTCCGCGCGGCCTACCGCCAGGACAAGGACGCCGGGGCGTTCCACGAGGTGGTCGCCCGCGCTGCCGCCGGCCTGGCCGACGACGGCGGACCGGCCTTCGCGCGGAACGTCGCCGCGCTGGTGGACCGGCTCGCGACGTACCCGGTGGCCCGCACCCGGCCGTTCTTCGACGCCATGGAGAAGGACGTGCCCGGCACGGGCGGGTTGTTCGCGGCCACGATCGACCCCTGGAAGTGCACGGGTTGCCTGGAGTGCGTGGACGTCTGCGGGCCCGGCGCCCTCACGCCGCTCGACCAGGACGCGGACCTGCTGGGGACGTTGCAGGAGCGGTTCGAGGTCATGACCACCCTGCCGAACACCCCGGCGCGCTTCCGCGCGGGAGCGACCTCGCCGGACGGCGACGCCAAGCGCCTCCTCCTCGACCACAGCGCCTACTACGCCACCACCGGCGGGCACGGCGCGTGCCGCGGCTGCGGCGAGGTCACGGCGATCCGCCTGGTCACCGCCACCGGCCACGCCCTGGGCGACGAGCGCCGTCGTCGGCACCTGCGAGACCTGGAAGCCCTGGTGGGTGACGTGCAGGCGAAGGTGGAGGCCCTGGTGCTGAAACCGGCGCCGACGCGGCCCCGCGCCGCGAGCGCCTGACCGCCGCGCTGGCCACGCTCGAGCGCCGCTTGTACCTGGTCGAGGGCGGGCCCACGGGCAACGGCCCGGCGCCGGTGGTCATCGCCAACTCCACGGGGTGCAGCAGCGTCTACGCCTCGACCATGCCGTACAACTCCTACCTCGACCCGTGGGTGAACAGCCTGTTCCAGGACGCCCAGCCGCTGGCCAAGGGGATCTTCGAGGGGATCGCGGCCCAGGCCGTGGCGGACGTGCGCGCGCTGCGCACGGCCCGCCTGGAACTGGCCGACGCCTACGACCCGGCCCGGCACGACGCCGAGCTGCGCACCCTCTCCTGGGAGCGCTTCACGCCCGAGGAGGTCGCGCTCCTGCCGACCGTCGTGACCATCGGCGGCGACGGCGCCTCCTACGACATCGGGTTCGGGGCCCTCTCGCGGATCCTCACCACCGAGACGCCCCTCAAGGTGCTGGTCCTCAACTCCGGCGTGTACTCCAACACCGGGGGCCAGGCGTCGACGTCGTCGTTCACCGGCCAGGACTCCGACCTCGCCCGGTTCGGCGGTGCCCACGACGGCAAGCACGAGGCCCGCAAGGAACTCGGCCTCATCGCCTCGTTCCACCCCGGCGTGTACGTGTGCGCCACGAGCACGGCCATCCACGGGCACTTCCTCAAGTGCACCATGGACTTCCTGTCCTACACCGGCGCGCCGGCGGTCATGGACACCTACACCCCGTGCGGCTCCGAGCACGGCGTACCCGAGGCGTCCTCCAACGCGCGGGCGCGCCTGGCCGTCGAGAGCCGGATGAACCCGCTGTTCGTGCACGACCCGCGCCGCGGCGCGAGCCTGCGCGAGTGGTTCTCCCTCGAGGGGAACCCGGACGCCGAGGCCACGTGGACCACCTCCACCCTCCAGTACGTCGGACGACGACGGCGCGACGGCGCTCCTGACCACGCCGCTCACCCCGGCGGAGTTCGCCCTGGGCGAGGTGCGGTTCAAGAAGCAGTTCCGACGGCTGTCCCCGGCGCTGGAGGCGGCCGCCGTGCCGATCCACGAGTTCGTGGACCTGCCCGCGGCGCAGCGGGAGGGTCGGGTGCCGTTCGTCTACGCGACCGACGACGACCGTCGCCTCATGAAGGTGGTCTGCTCGCTGTCGATCGTCGCGCTGGTGGAGGACCGGCGCCGGTACTGGCAGACGCTGCAGTACCTGGCCGGGATCCACGAGGACCGGCTGACCGCCCTGCACCGGGCGGACCTGGAGGCGCTCCGAGCCCGCTACGACGAGGCGACGGCGGCCCGCGAGACCTCGCTCGACGACATCGCCCGCGCGATGGCCGACCTCGCCACGTCCAGCGCGGCGCCCGCCGGCGGAGGCTTCTCGTTCGGCGGTGGGCTCCCGGCAGGACGGGGGACCGCGGTGGGGGCGGCGCCGTCGTCGGCCTCGTCCTCGGCGGGCGCGGCGGTCGGCACGATCGACGCCCCCGTGTACCTCGACCCGGCCGACCAGGCGCTCTGCACCGACTGCGGCACCTGCTACCAGGAACTCCCGCAGTTCTTCGAGAAGGTCACGGTGGTGATCGACGGCGAGGCGAGGACGGTCGCGCGGATGATCCCGGGCGCCCTCGAGCGGGTCGAGGTGACGCCGCAGATCAAGGCCCGCATCGACCGCGTCAAGGCCACCTGCGACGCGGAGATCATTCGATGAGTACGTCGACGACGGCGCCCGGTCGGCCGGGGGACGGCGACCTCTCGCGCTACCTCGACGCGAGCGCCACGCTCGTCTCCAGCAGCGCCGCGGTGGCCGAGCTCGAGACCAGCGCGGAGGTCGAGGCCTACCACCGACAGCTCGCGCTCCTGCGGCGGCGCCTGCTGGCCGAGCCGCGCGCCTTCCGGGACGTCTTCATCGCCGACGGGATGCAGGCCGTCGCGTGGGAGTTCCGGCAGGGCGAGCTCGGCGCGGACTTCACCCGCGCCTTGTGGGCGGCTCTCTCCCGCGACGACGACGCATCCACGGTGCTCATGCGGTTCGTCTGGGACCTGCCGCTGGGCAAGAAGCGGATGTTCATCCGCGCGCTGGACGCGCACCTGGCGGAGAAGTACCCGATGTTCGACGGGCTCTCGGTCGACTGGCCGGCCGGCAACGCCATCCCGCCGTACGTGCGCGACGCCGAGCCGCGGGCGCACGACTTCGGGCTGGTCAACCAGGGGTACCTGGGGTACCTGAACCTCGGCTACACGCGGCGCGACGTCGACCTCTTCGTGTGGCTCGAGGCGCTGCGCGACAAGCAGTGCGCCGAGAAGCCCTGCGAACTCGGCATCTTCCTGGCGAACCACAAGGAGCCGACGGGCGGCTGCCCGGTCAAGATCCACATCCCGCAGATGCTCGAACTCGTGGGGCAGGGGCGCTTCCGCGAGGCGATGGAGCTGATCGAGTCCGCGAACCCGCTGCCTGACGTCACGGGACGGGTCTGCCCGCAGGAGCTCCAGTGCCAGGGCGTGTGCCTCCAGCACAAGATGCCCATCGCGATCGGCCAGATCGAGTGGTTCCTCCCCGAGCGGGAGAAGCTGGTCAACCCCGACGGCGACGTGCGGCGCTTCGCCGGGCGGCGGGATCCGTGGGAGGTCGGGGCGAAGCCGCCGGTCGCCATCGTCGGCTCGGGGCCGTCCGGGCTGATCAACGCCTACCTCCTGGCGGCCGAGGGCTTCCCGGTGACGGTGTTCGAGGCGTTCCACGCCCTCGGCGGCGTGCTGCGCTACGGCATCCCGGAGTTCCGGCTGCCCAACGACCTCATCGACGACGTCGTGGGGAAGATCAAGCTGCTCGGCGGGCGGTTCGTGCCGAACTTCGTGGTGGGCAAGACGGCCTCGCTGCAGGACCTGCGCGACGCCGGCTTCTGGCGGATCTTCGTGGGCACCGGCGCGGGCCTTCCGCGGTTCATGAACGTCCCGGGTGAGCACTACGTCAACGTCATGTCCGCCAACGAGTTCCTCACCCGCGTGAACCTCATGCAGGCGCTGCGGCCCGACTACGAGACGCCGCTGCCGGAGATCGCCGGCAAAGACGTCCTCGTCATCGGCGGGGGCAACACGGCGATGGACGCCGCCCGCACCGCCCGGCGGCTCGGCGGACACGTCACGATCGTCTACCGCCGCACGCAGGCCGAGATGCCGGCCCGTGTGGAGGAACTGCACCACGCGCTCGAGGAGGGCATCGCGCTGCAGGTGCTGCGCGCGCCGACGGAGTTCCTCGGCGACGCGAAGACGTCCTTCGTCACGGCGGCCGTCCTGGAGGAGATGGAACTGGGCGAGCCCGACGCCTCCGGGCGCCGTCGTCCCGTCGCCACGGGCCGCACGGAGACCGTCCACGCGGACCTCGTGATCATGGCGCTCGGCAACAGCGCGAACCCGATCATCAAGGATTCCGAGCCGCGGCTGCACGTCACAAAGTGGGGCACGATCGACCTCGACCACGAGGGCTCGCAGGAGACCACGCTGGCCGGCGTCTACACCGGCGGCGACGCGGCGCGCGGCGGGTCGACCGCGATCCGCGCGGCCGGGGACGGTCAGGCCGCGGCCCGGGAGATCGTCGGCGCGATCGACCTGCCGGCGGAGCAGATCCGCGGGATGGTCGAGCGGGCGCGGGCCTACACCGACCTGGGGTCGACGGCGCAGCGGATCCTGGCCACGGCCGAGCTGAGCCCCGGGATCGTCGAGTTCACCGTGCACTCGCCGCTGGTCGCCGACGCCGCGCAGGCGGGGCAGTTCGTCCGCGTGCTCCCGCGTGCCGACGGCGAGCTGATCCCCCTCACGCTGGCCGACTGGGACGCCGCGGCGGGCACGATCTGCCTGGTGGTCCAGGGCGTCGGGACGAGCAGCATCGAGATCAACGCGATGTCGGTGGGCGACGCCTTCGAGGGGATCGCCGGCCCGCTCGGGCGGCCGAGCGACGTCCACCGCTACGACGACGGCGCCACAGTCGTCTTCACGGCCGGCGGCCTCGGCCTGCCGCCCGTCTACCCGATCATGCGCGAGCACCTGAGGGCCGGCAACCACGTGACGCTGATCGCCGGGTTCCGCAGCGGTGACCTCATGTTCTGGACCGGCTCCGACGAGAGGGTCGGGCGGCTCCAGGCGGAGTACGGCGACCGGCTCGACGTCGTCTACACCACCAACGACGGCTCCTTCGGCGTCCCGGGCTTCGTCACGGGTCCCCTCGAGGAGATGCTCGAGGCGAACCGGCGCGGCGAGGGCCGCCCGATCGCCGAGGTCGTGACGATCGGCCCGCCGCTGATGATGCGGGCCGTCGCCGACCTCAGCCGGCCCTACGGCGTCCCGTGCGTCGCGAGCCTCAACTCGATCATGGTGGACGCCACCGGAATGTGCGGCGCCTGCATGGTGCCCGTGGTGATCGACGGAAAGATGATCCGCAAGCACGCCTGCATCGACGGCCCCGAGATCGACGCCCACCTCATCGACTGGGACAAGTTCCTCCCGCGCTTCGGCCAGTTCCGAGCCCAGGAGCGCGCAAGCCGCGTCCGGCACGGGTTCGCGTAGGGACGTCGCCTCTCGAAGGGGTCCCGCCGGCCGTGCGGGAAAGCCGGCGGGCGGGCAACGAGTCCGGCTCGTTCCTCGCCGGACGGCCAGACCCATCCACGCCCGCCGCCGGCTTCCCCGCCCGCCCGGCTGGTCCTGGGTGGTCACCTCGGGCGCGGCGGCGCCCCGAACACCCCCCGGCCCGCGGGACCCACTCGAAAGGCGACCGGCCCGACGGGCTGCCGGCCCATGCTTGCCGTACAGCCAGGCCCTAGGTAGAGTACGGATGAGGCGTTTGCGAGGGGCAGCGCCGGGGATCGGGGGGAGACGATCGTGTCCGTTCACGTGCTGTGCGTGGTGGCCAGCCACAGGTTCGCCGTCGTCGGGCAGACCGAGGACGCACCCATGTTCTGGCGGTGCAAGCGCTGCGGGAAGGTGCGCTACAGCCCGCCGCGGGGCCTGGGCGAGGGCGCCGAGGGCGAGTTCGTCGCTCGCGACTGGGGGAAGAGCACCTTCTGATTCTGCGTTGACGCCGATGACCGATCGGTCACTGCCAGAGCAGAGCGGGCTCACGACGGGCGGGACCTGACGATCAGAGCGGAGGCGCCGTGCGTCGGCCAGGTGTGGTTTCTGTCGTGGTGGGGGTCGCCTTGGCCGTCACGGCGGTCGTGCTCACGGTCTGGAGCGCCTCCCCGGCCACGCTGGGCCGGTACTTCCTCCTCTGGGGGCTCTACGGCGCGGCGATCTACTCGCTGGTCCTCGGCGTCGTCCGGATCCGGGCGAAGGATCTCGGCGCGGCGCCCCCCGGCGTGACGCCCGAGCCGGTCGGGGTGGTCGGCGGACCCGGGACGCGCTCGTGGCGGTGCCGCGTCCTCGGGCACCGGCAGGTGTTCGTGGCGCGCACGCCCCTGCGACCGCCGCACTGGTCCTGTCGCCGGTGCGGCGCGTGGAGCGAGGCCCGTCTGGTCGCGGGGCGCGGCTGGATCTGCTCGCTTCCTTTCACGGACCACGTCTTCACTCCGGTCGGTGCGACCGACGCGACGCCGCGGTACTGGCGCTGCGCGCGCTGCGGGTGGGTCCGGTACACCCCTCCGCCGTCCTTCGGCGAGACGCTCGTCGCGGCGCGCACGCGGACCAACTGGATCAAGCACGGCGAGGACATGTAGTCAGGCCCTCCGAAGGGGGCGCTCCGAGGGGTGGGGCGCTCTCAGCCCAGGAGGGCGTCGAGCGTGACGAAGGTGTAGCCCCGTGCGCGGAGCTCGTCGATGACCCGGGGCAGCGCGTCGGCGTCGAACGTCGTGCCGTCGTCGGGGTTGGCCCCCACGTGCATCAGGACGATCTGCCCGGGGGTGAGGGTGTCGAGCACCCGCTGCACCACCACGTCCGCCGAGATGCCCCGCTCGGTCCCCGCCCAGCCCAGCGTGTCCACGGTCCACCGCACCGGTACGTAGCCGGCCGCGTTGACGGCGCGGATGTCCGCGGAGGTCCGGTCGCCGTACGGGAACCGGAACAGGGGCTTGGCTCCCTCGCCCGCCGCCGCGGCGATCGCACCCTCGGCCCGCGCGAGGTCCGCGGTGATCTCGACGTTCAGCAGGGCCGGGTAGTGCGCGTGGGTGTCCGAGTGGTTGCCCAGCCGGTGCCCCGCGGCCGCGATCGCCGCGACGCGGTCGGGGTAACGTCGCGCGAAGTCGCCGGTCACGAAGAACGTCGCCGGCACGCCCCGGGACGCCAGCGTGCCGAGGATGGAGGCCACTCCCGCGTCGCTCGCCCCGCCGTCGAACGTCAGCGCCACGACGGGCGACGACGTCGGGATCCGCTCCCAGTCGACGCCCGCGAGGGCGTCGGGAACCCCTGACGACGACGGCGGGGGCTCCGGAGGCGGTGGCGGCGCGGGTGCGGGCGGTGACGCAGAGGGCGGCTCGGGGGGCGCCGTCGTCGGTGGTGGGTTCGGGACGTCCGACGGCGACGGCGAGGCCGGCGGGGCGGGAGTTGCGGTGGTCAGGCTCGGCCCCGGGGTCGGGGACGCCGTCGGGCTCGAGGTCGACGACGGGACGGGCCCGCCCGCGCCGCCGCACCCGGCGGCGCCGACCACGACGGCGAGCGCTGCCGCGACCATCACGAGGCGCCGCGACCTCATGTCTCCAGCGTCCGCGCCGCCGGGGCGGCGTGCAAGGGGTCTGGGTCCCGGCATCGCCGATCGGGGTCGCCTTTGCGGAAGCGTGACCGCATCTTGATCGGGGGCGAGTCGTAGAACCCTTGCGGGTGCGGTCCTCGGTCCCTAGCGTGGCAACCGCAGCCACCACGGCGCGAGGACGGGAGACGTCATGACCACAGAGCACGAGGACGAGGCCAAGCGGCTCGTCGAGGCAGCACGGCAGAGCCGCATCGAGCTGGAGAAGCAGGGCACGCCGGACTACGACCCCCGCGAGCACCAGCGTGTGGTCGAGGCCCAGCGCAAGCTCGCCGAGCGTCTGCACGAGGACGACGGCGCCTAGCGGCGAAGCCCGCGGCGCTGCGGTCCGACGAGGGTCGCGGCGCCGCGACGTGGTCCCATCGAGGTGATGTCGCGCCAGGTCAGCGGTGGGAGGATGACGGAACGGCCGCCGGATCCCGGCAGCCGTCGTGCACGAAGGGACCGGTCATGGCCGCAGACGAGACACCCACTCCTGCCCCCTTGAGCGTCGACGAGCTGACGGCGCGCCTCGAGGTCCTCGAGCGCGAGAATGCCGAGCTCCGGGAGAAGGCCGTCGCCCCGTCGGCGGCCGTGGCAGCCGCGGTTCCGCCGGCGCCCGCCGCGCGCCGGCACCCGCACTGGGTGCGGTCGACGCTGGCCGTCGTGCTCATCACGGTGGGCGCGCTCCTTGCCCCGGTGGCGGTCCTCGCGCACTGGGCGCAGCGCGAGCTGACCGACACCGACCGCTACCTCGCGACGATCGGGCCCCTCGCGAGCGACCCGGTGATCCAGTCGGCCATCGTGGGCCGGGCGACCGACGCCGTCATGGAGCAGATCGACGTGCCCAGCGTGGTCGACACCGTGGCCGGCGCCCTCGACGACCAGGGCCTGACCCGGGTCTCCGACGCCCTCGGGCTCCTCGAGGGGTCGATCACCGGTGGCGTGGAGAACTTCGTCCGCAGCACCACGACGAAGGTGGTCGAGAGCGACGCCTTCGAGACCCTGTGGATCGAAGCCAACCGGACGGCGCACGAGCAGCTCGTCGCCGTGATGCAGGGCGACGAGGGCAACGTCCTCCAGCTCAGTGACTCCGGCGCCCTGACCGTCGAGCTCTCCGGCGTGATCGAAGAGGTCAAGGCCCAGCTCGTGGACGCCGGCTTCGGCATCGCCGCGAAGATCCCCGAGGTCAACGCGTCCTTCACGATCGTGCAGAACACCGAGCTGGTCCGACTGCAGAACGCCTACAACGCGGTCGTCATGCTCGGGACGTGGCTCCCGTGGCTGAGCCTCGGCCTGATCGCGGCGGGCGTGCTCACCGCTGTTCGCCGATCTCGCGCCCTCGTGGCGGGCGGGCTCGCCCTCGCCCTGGCCATGGTCGTGCTCGGGCTCGGGCTGACGATCGGGCGCTCGGTCTACCTCAACGCGCTGGCCGGCAAGGTTGAACGGCTCGACGCCGCGGAGGTCGTCTTCGACCAGTTGGTGGAGTTCATCCGGCTGTCCCTGCGGACCGTCGGGGTGCTCGGACTGGTGGTGGCGCTCGCCGGATTCCTCGGGGGCGGGAGCGACTCGGCGCTCGCGATGCGCTCCGGCATCTCCCGCGGCTTCGCCGCTGTGCGTGGGTGGGGCGAGAACCGCGGGGTCAGCACCGGGCCGTTTCGGCGCGTGGCTCTACCGGCACCGCACGCTGCTCCGGGTGCTGATCGCCGTCCTGGCCGGCCTGGTGATCCTCCTCGCGACCGCGCTGTCGCCCGCGTTCATCGTCACGGTCGCAGTGGTCGCGGGGCTGCTGGTCGCCGTCCTCGAGCTGCTGGCCCGACCGCCGGCCCCGTCCGGGGCCGTGGTCGAGCCTCAGCCCTGAGGCCTCAGCCCTGAGGCTCAGCTCTCGGCAGCGAGGTACGCCGCGACCACCGTGCCCGGGACGCGGCCGCGCTGGGGGACGGCGACACCGTTCGCCCGGGCCCACGCGCGAACCAGGCGAGGGTCGGGGCCCGGGTCGCGCACCGGGGGGCGAGCGGCGAGCGGACGGCCTCGAATGACGCGGGCATTCGCCAGGAACGGCCCGAGGGCCTCGTCGAAGGCCACGGCGTTGTCCTGGCTGAGGTCGATCTCGTAGATCAGGCCCTGGTAACCGAAGCGCACCGTGCGGTGCGCGGGGCCGCCGTCGAGGTCGTCGGTCATCGTGGTCACGGTCTGGGTGGCCATGCCGTCCTCGCTTCTCGGTCGGGTGCTGACTCGCGGTGGATGATAACGGCGAATACTAGGGAAGGTCCGGCCGTTTACTGATCGAGAACCCTTCGCCACGCCGGGAAGTGGGGCAGGTCGAGAGGGATACTCTCGCAAGGTGGAGACGCGAGTCCTGGGCCGTTCGGCCCGCCCCGTCAGCGTTGTCGGTCTCGGATGCTGGCAGCTCGGCGCCGACTGGGGCGCGGTGCAGGAGGACGACGCCCTGGCGATCCTGGCCGCGGCAGCCGGCGCGGGCGTGACCTTCTTCGACACCGCGGACGTCTACGGCGACGGACGCAGCGAGCGCCTGATCGGGCGGTTCCTCGCCGACCGGCCCGCGCACGGCATCACCGTCGCCACGAAGATCGGCCGCCGCGCGGCGCCCCACGTCGCGGAGGCGTACACCCTCGAGAACTTCCGGGCGTGGGCGGACCGGTCCCGGGCGAACCTGGGCGTCGACACCTTGGACCTCGTGCAGCTGCACTGCCCGCCGTCGTCGGTCTTCGACCGCGACGCGACCTACGACGCTCTCGACACCCTCGTGGCCGACGGCGTGACCGCCGCGTACGGGGTCTCGGTGGAGACGGAGGCGGAAGCCCTCGCCGCGATCGCCCGACCGCACGTGGCGAGCGTGCAGATCATCCTCAACGTCTTCCGCCGCAAGCCCCTCGAACGCGTGCTGCCCGCCGCGGTGGCCGCCGGCGTCGGCATCATCGCGCGGGTGCCGCTCGCGAGCGGGCTCCTGTCCGGGAAGTACGACGCGAGCACGGTCTTCGCCCCCGACGACCACCGCACCTACAACCGCGCGGGCGCGCACTTCGACGTGGGGGAGACGTTCGCCGGCGTGCCCTTCGAGGTGGGCGTCGCGAGGCCGCGCCGAGTCGCCGCGCTCACGCCTGCCGGAGCGACGACGGCGCAGCTCGCCCTGCGCTGGATCGTCGACGCGCCGGGGGTCACCACGGTCATCCCCGGCGCACGGACGGCGGAGCAGGCGCGAGCGAACGCGGCTGCCGCAGCCCTCGCGCCGCTCGATCCGGCCACGCTCGAGGCGCTCCGGGCGATCTACGACGAGGACATCCGGCCCCACGTCCACCACCGCTGGTAGGGCCCGGGCGCCGCGCCGCCGCCGTCCGGCGTCAGCGGGGCAGCTTCTCCTCGAGCCAGGTGAAGACCGTCTCCTCGTACTGCGCCCTCGCGTCCGGGCCGGACAGCGCGAGGTCGTGGATCCCGCCCTCGATCCGCGCGACGGTCGCGTCGGGGCCGAGGCCCGGCCCGTACCGGGCCATGTGCTCGACGTTCAGCACGCAGTCGGAGTCGGCGAGCGCGGGGGACTCCCGGTCAGCGGGACCGCTGCGGGCCGAGGCGCACACCAGCACCGGCGGCTCGATCGACAGGCCCCGGTGCACACGCAGCTGGCCCTGGCGGACGGCGCGGAACCAGCCCGCGTAGACCCCGAAACCCTCGTGCGGCTTCCACCGCAGGTCGTAGTCCCAGGCGCCACCCGTGCCGACGTGGAGCGCGTGCCCGTAGTACGGCTTGAGCTCGCTCACGCGCACGCGCGGGGCCACGCGCCCGATCGCCGTCGCCGTCGGCACGCTGACGGCCACCTCGACGCGCGACCCGTTGTGGTCGAGCCACGGGCTGTTGAGGACGACGGCGTCCACGGCGCCCGGGTGCGCGTGCGCCCACAGGCTCGAGACGAGGCCCCCGGTCGAGTGGCCGAGCAGGACCACGCCGGCGTCGTCGTCGTGCTCCGCGCGAATCGTGCGGAGTGCGGCGCCGATCTCCGCCCCGTAGACGCGAAGGTCGGTGGTGTAGTTCGGGGTCTGGTGCGGCCGCAGGGACCGGCCGTACTTGCGCAGGTCGACGGCGTAGAAGTCATACCCCTGCTCGTCCCAGTGCGCGGCGTGCTCGGCATTGAAGAAGTAGTCCACGTAGCCGTGGATGTACAGGACGGCGCGGTCGTGCCGGGGGCCGGTCGCGGTGCTGACCAGCGTGGCGACCACCTCGCCCTCGTCGTCCGGCGGGAGCGTGATCGTTCGGCTCACCCAGTCGGCGCCGAGCACGTCGGGGACGGGTTCGGAGATGGTTGCGAGGTACTGGTCCACGCGGAGCATCGTCTCACCACCTCCCGGCGGCCCGCATCGCGCGAACGGGGTGAGGGCGGCTGCCGGGTCAGGCCGCGCCCACTCGGATGAGGTTGCGCCACGGGTCCTCGAAGCGGAGCTCGGCGCCGTCGTCGGCCACCGCGACGCGCCGGTCCCGCAGCCGCGCGCCCAGGGCCGCGACGTCGTCGGCCACCGGGACGGCGATCGACACCTCGCCCAGCCCCAGCGTCACCGCGCGCGGCCCGGCTCCCATGCTCCGCCACGTGTTGACGGCCAGGTGGTGGTGGTACCCACCCGCGGCGATGAAGAGCGCCCCGTGCCACGTGGCGGTGACCTCGAAGCCCAGGGTGTCCACGTAGAAGGCGCGCGCCGTCGGGATGTCGCCCACCTGGAGGTGCACGTGGCCGACGACGGCGCCCCCCGCCTGCGCGACGCCGTCGGGCCGGCCCGCCTCGAGGGTCCAGCCGGGCTCGAGGTGGCGGCCGAGGAAGTCGTGGGGGTCCAGGGGGAGGGAGTCCATCGCGACCCGCCCGCCGGACCAGCGCCACTCCTCGCGCGGCCGGTCGGTGTAGAGCTCGACGCCGTTCCCTTCCGGGTCGGTGAAGTAGAACGCCTCGCTCACCAGGTGGTCCGCGCTGCCGACGTACGTCCCGGGGGCAGTGCGGGCCACGGAGGCGACGGCGGCGGCCAGCGTGGGCTCGTCGTCGAACAGGATGGCGGTGTGGAAGAGGCCCGCCTCACCGCGGCGCGGGGCGGGCAAGCCCGGCGTGCGGACGAGCACGACGATCGGCCTGCCGGCCCGGCCCAGGGTGACGACGTCCCGGCGGCCCTCGCGGCCGGGTGCGGGTCCGTCCAGCACGGTCAGGCCGACGGAGTCCCGGTAGTAGGCGGTCATCCGGTCCAGGTCGGCGACGTGGAGCGTCACCGCAGACATCGCGGTCCCCGCGGACAGGGTGTCCGCGTCGGCGCGGGTGTGCTCGGTGGTCATGTCGGCTCCAAGGGGATGAGGTCGGGCGTGTTTGTCGACGCTTCAACAAAGAGGAAGCCTGCGGCATTCCCGCCGGGTCGCGCGTAGGTTGGCCGCCATGATCCGGCGGCACGTGGTGGTGCACGGCAGCGTCCAGGGCGTGGGGTACCGGTACAGCTGCGAGTACCGGGCTCGCGAGCTCGGCGTCCACGGGTGGGTGCGCAACCTCGACGACGGCGACGTCGAGGCCGTCTTCGAGGGCGAGGACGCGGCCGTCCAACGGATGATCGGGTGGGCGCGGGTCGGCCCGCGGCACGCCCAGGTGACCGGCCTCGACGTGCGGGAGGAGACCCCCCGCGGCGAGCGAGGATTCCGGATCCGCTACTGAGGACCCGATCGGATGGTGAGCCGAGGCGTCCACTTTTTGGCCGCCGTCGTCGCCGCCGCCTACGATGCGCTCCGACCATCCAGAGCAGCCGAGAGACCTGGCTCGACGACGCTGCAGCAACCCCCCGACGCGCGACCCCGCGGTGGCGCCTGGGTGCGGGTGCTACCGCCGGGCCGATGGAGGACCTCATGACGAACCCGCCCGACGCGCCGGTGACCCCGGTGCCCGTGGACGCCGCGACGCCGGTGAACGCTCCCGTGCTGATCGACCTACCGGTCGTGGACGCCCCCGCCCCCGCCGAGCGCCTGGCGTACCGCCTGCTGACCGGCCCGGACGACCGGGCGTTCTGCGCGCGCGTCTCCGAGGCGCTCGCCGACGGCTACCGCCTCTACGGCTCGCCGTCGGCCACCTTCAACGGCGAGCGCGTCATCGTCGCGCAGGCCGTCGTCCTCGACGAGCGGGTGCGCAAGAACGGCACGCTGCGATGACCTACGCCGGCGACCTCACCCCTCGCGAGGCGTGGGACCTGCTCACGGCCGAGCCGGGTGCCGTCCTCGTCGACGTCCGTACCCGCGCGGAGTGGACCTACGTGGGTGTGCCGGACGCGACGCCCGTCGGGCGCGAGACGGTGCTCACCGAGTGGGTGACCTACCCCGCCGGCGGCCGCAACCCGGCGTTCGTCGACGACCTGCTGGCCGCCGGCCTCGCCCCCGGCGACGGCCGCCCGATCGTCTTCCTCTGTCGCTCCGGCCAGCGCTCCATCGGCGCGGCCAAGGCGGCGACGGCCGCCGGCCTCGGCCCCGCCTACAACGTGCTCGAGGGCTTCGAGGGCAACCTCGACGGCGCGGGTCACCGCGGCGGCACCGGCTGGCGCGCCGCGGGCCTGCCCTGGCGGCAGACGTGACGCGGCAGCTCGACCCGCGCGGCCTGCGCCCCGACACCCTTGCGGTCCGCGGCGGCCAGCACCGCACGGAGTTCGAGGAGACGGCCGAGGCCCTCTTCCTCACCCAGGGGTACGTCTACCCACGGGCCGCCGACGCCGAGGCCGCCTTCAAGGGCGAGCTCGACCGGTACGTCTACTCCCGCTACGGCAACCCCACCGTCACCACCTTCGAGGAGCGCCTCCGGCTCCTCGAGGGCGCCGAGGCCTGCTACGCGACGGCGACCGGCATGTCCGCGGTCTTCACGGCCCTGGCGGCGCTCGCGCCGTCGGGCGCCCGCATCGTCGCAGGCCGGGCGCTCTTCGGGTCCACTGTCGTGGTCCTGAACGAGATCCTCGGGAAGTGGGGCGTGCGTACCGACTACGTCGACGCGCACCGGCTCGACTCCTGGGCCGAGGCCCTCGCCACGCCCGCGGACGTCGTCTTCCTCGAGACGCCGTCCAACCCCATGCAGGACATCGTCGACGTCGCGGCGGTGAGCGACCTGGCCCACGCGGCGGGCGCCGTCGTCATCATCGACAACGTCTTCGCGACGCCCGTGCTGCAGCGACCGCTCGACCTGGGTGCCGACGTCGTCGTCTACTCCGCGACCAAGCACATCGACGGCCAGGGCCGGGTGCTCGGCGGCGCGATCCTCGGGCCGCGTGACTACATCGAGGGGCCGGTCACCACGCTCATCCGCAACACCGGGCCGTCGCTCAGCCCGTTCAACGCGTGGGTGCTGCTCAAGGGGCTGGAGACGCTGTCGCTGCGGGTCAAGGCCCAGAGCGCCTCCGCGCTGCGGATCGCGCAGTGGCTCGAGACGCGCCCCGAGGTGGTCGGCGTGCGCTACCCCTTCCTGGACTCCCACCCGCAGGTCGCGCTCGCGAAGGCCCAGATGAGCGCTGGCGGCACGGTGGTCACCTTCACCCTCGACGTCCCCGGGGCCGCCGGCGAGGACGACGACGGCGCCGCGCGCCAGGCGAAGGAGCGCACCTTCGCGTTCCTCGACGCGCTGCGGCTCGTCGACATCTCGAACAACCTCGGCGACGCGAAGTCCCTGATCACGCACCCGGCGACCACCACCCACCGGAAGGTCGGGGCCGAGGGGCGCCGCGCCGTCGGGATCGCGGAGTCGACCGTCCGGCTGTCCGTGGGGCTGGAGGACGTCGAGGACCTGATCGACGACTTGGCCCACGCCCTCGACGCCCGCTGACCGAACCGCACCGGCGCGAGGGTCGACGGTCCCGGATCAGGCGGTCGGCACCCTGGTACTGAGGGCCTGTTGACACGTACCGCGGATCGCGCTTACTTTCGAGTCAGGTTCTGAGCGTCAGCATCAAGCCCCGGCTCGCTGGCCGGCAACCCCCCACGCGGCGGGGTGCCCCGGGTGACAACCAGGCACCGACTGCCCGACGGTGCAACCGCTCTCTCCTCGCGAATGCGAGGGATAGGGGAAAGACACGTGAGCACCACGGCCCACACGACGAGCCCGGCTAGCCTTCGCCGCGCCCGAATGTGTCGTGGACGAATGTGTTGCGCGACGACGCGCACCGCGAGCTGTCAGGCCTGACCAGGCCCCGCAGCTCCGACACGACACATCGGCCGCGCAGCCCGAGCAGGGCGGCGGCTCACGCGTCACTCGACGCCCGCGTACCTGCACCGCCTCTCGGCTGGCCTCTCCCCTGGGTGAGGTCGACGCGCTAGCCGCGCCGGCGGCGGTGTCCTCCCCCCGCGCAGGAAGACCCCTCCCATGACCGAGCTCCTCGTCTCCACCGCCATCCACACCGACGCCAGTCCCGCCGCCCACACCGACCCCGTCCCTGCCCCCCGGGTCGACGCCTCCGCCGCCTCGCGCACCGACGTCCTCACGCTCGGCCTCGACCTCACCGGCGCGGGCGCGGGCTCGACCCCGTGGGCGCCGACCGCCGAGGAGGCGCGGGTCGAGATCGACACGCAGCGCGTCGCCGACCTCACGCACCTCGCCGAGACCGGGGTGCTCGACTTCGTCTCCTTCGACGACGAGTTCGCGCTGGCGCACGCGCCGGTCCGCACCGCCGCGAGCCGGCTCGACGCCGCTCGGATCGCCTGCAGGCTCGCGCCGGTGACGTCCGGCGTCGGCCTCGTCGCGACCCTCGACACCAGCTACCTCGACCCGGTCCACATCGCCACGGCGATCGCGACGCTCCACGAGAAGAGCGGCGGGCGCGCCGGCTGGCAGGTCGGGGCATCCCAGGCCCGCCTGATCGGGGACCGCGAGGAGGTCTGGGCGCGCATCTCGAGGGAGATCCGCACGGTGGTCGCGGCCCGCGCCGCGCGCTCGGCCGAGGCCGCGGCGTCGCTCGGGCGGACGACCACGACGACGACGGCGCCCACCGTCGTCGTTCGCGCCGGCTCGCCGCTCGCGGTGGCCGTGGCCGGCCGTCACGCCGACGTCGTGCGCGTCGAGGCCCTGGACGCCGAGCACGCTCGGAACCTGCGCCGGGACGTGCGAGCCGCCGCGGTCGCTGCCGGCCGTGACCCGGAGAGCGTGCGGGTGCTGGTCGACGTGGTCGCGATCGTGGGGTCCGACGCGGCCGCAGCGCGCGCCCGGCGTGACATCCTCAGCGACCTCGCCACGAGCGAGCCGGCGTGGCTGCGGACCCTCAGCCACCTCGGTTCCACGCGGCAGCTGGTCGCCCTCCTCGAGGCCTGGGTGAGCGACGACGTCGTCGACGGCTTCACGGTGGTGCCGGGGTCCCTCCCGCACGACGTGCGGGAACTCGTCGCCGAGGTGGTCCCCGCCCTCCAGGAGCGGGGCCTGGCCAGGACGGCCTACCCTCCGATCCGCTGAGGTCGAGCGGGCCGGGGGGCGAGGTGGGGGCCGGGATCAGCCGCTCGCGACGCCGTAGAGCCGGTCGCCCGCGTCGCCGAGGCCGGGGACGATGTAGCCGCGCTCGTTCAGCCGCTCGTCGATCGCCGCCGTCACGATCTTGACGTCGGCGCGGTCCCCGATGGCGTCGGCCAGGATGCGCATGCCCTCGGGCGAGGACAGCAGGCAGATCACCGTGACGTCGCGGGCGCCCAGGCTCAGCAGGTAGTTGATCGCGGTGATCAGCGTGCCGCCCGTCGCGAGCATCGGGTCGAGGAGGAAGCACTCGCGGCCCGTGACGTCCTCCGGCAGGCGGTGCGCGTACGTGATCGTCTTCAGGGTCTCCTCGTCGCGCTGCATGCCGAGGAAGCCGACCTCCGCGGTCGGCAGGAGCCGGGTCATGCCTTCGAGCATCCCGAGGCCGGCCCGCAGGATCGGCACCACCAGGGGCAACGGGCGGATGAGTCGGACGCCGACGGTCGGCCCGACCGGGGTGGTGATCTCGACCGGCTCCGTCTGCATTTCCCGCGTCGCCTCGTAGGCGAGGAGGGTGACGAGCTCGTCCACGAGCTGCCGGAACACCGGCGACGGCGTTCTCTCGTCGCGCAGCAGGGTGAGCTTGTGGGCGATGAGGGGGTGGTCGACGACGGTCACGCGCATGGTCGCAACCTACTCGCTGTCGGGCGGGAGGATGGGGGCCGTGAGCCCCGCCCCCCGTCCCGAGCACGAGCGCTGGATGGGCCTCGCGCTCACCGAGGCGCGCCTCGCCCTGGCCACCGGGGACGTGCCGGTGGGGGCCGTCGTCGTCGACGCCTCGGGCGCCGTCGTCGGCCGCGGCCACAACGCGAGGGAGGCCGACGGCGACCCCACGGCCCACGCGGAGGTCCTCGCCCTGCGGGATGCCGCCGCGAGGCGGGGGGCGTGGCGGCTGGACGACTGCACGCTGGTCGTCACCCTGGAGCCCTGCACCATGTGCGCCGGCGCGATCGTGCTGGCCCGCGTCCCGCGGGTGGTCCTCGGTGCGTGGGACCCCAAGGCCGGCGCGTGCGGCTCGGTGCGTGACGTCGTGCGCGACGGCCGGCTGAACCACCGGGTCGAGGTCATCGGCGGGGTGCGCGAGGAGGAGTGCGCGCAGCTTCTGCGGGACTTCTTCGCCGGACGCCGGCGCGAGGCGTGAGCGACGACCGCGGGCGACCTCGCGGGCGGCGCCGACCGCGCAGGTCAGGGCCCGCGAATGCCTTGTGGCGGCTGATCGTGGGTCCTACGATCCGATCATCCGTCGAGGAGGGTGCGTCATGTCCACGTCCCGCAGGTCGATCCCAGGTACGTCGCACGGCCCCAGCCGCCGGAACGTCCGAGCGCTGGTCACCGCAGGTGTCGCCGTCGCGACCCTGACCCTTGCTGCCTGCGGGGGTGGGGGCGGCGGGGGCGGCGGTTCGACGAGCACGGGCGCGGCGTCGAACGCCGTCGGGTTCGACGAGGCCGAGAGCGCGACGGTCAAGATCGAAGCACTGGGCACGTTCGTCGACCCGAACGAGGGGGCGCTGGAGGGGGGCTGGTGGGGCTCCGGACTCATCGTGGACGACTCCGGCCTCGCCGTGACGAACAACCACGTCGTCGTGGGCGCCGCGACGCTGAAGGTCGATGTCGACGGCGACCAGGTCAATGCCAAGGTCCTCGGGACCTCGGAGTGCCTGGACCTCGCCGTCATCGACCTCGACGGCGACGGGTACCCGTACTTCGACTGGTACGAGGGTGAGATCAAGGCCGCGCTCGACGTGTGGGCGCTGGGCTACCCGGCCGTCGGCGACACGAGCTTCGCCGTGACGCGGGGCGTCGTCTCCAAGCCGGACACCGCGAGCGACACCCAGTGGGCGTCCGTGGAGCACGCCATCGAGCACGACGCCCGCATCCGCGGCGGCAACTCCGGTGGCCCGCTCATCGACGAGAACGGGCGCGTCGTCGGCGTGAACTACGCGGGTGACGACCAGAACGACCTCAACCTCGCCATCCACCGCGACGAGGTCCTCGACGTATACGCCCAGCTCGCGAAGGGCGTCGACGTGCTGAGCCTCGGCGTCAACGGCAGCGCGATCGTGGGCGAGCAGGGCGGGTCCGGCATCTTCGTCTCGGGTGTCGCGTCGGGTTCCGTTGCGGACAAGGCAGGCGTACTGCCGGGTGACGTGATCACGCGCATGGAGGGCGTCACGCTCGCCACCGACGGCACCATGGCGGACTACTGCGACATCCTGCGGACCCAGGGCACCGACGCGACGCTCGCCGTCGAGGTCTACCGCCCGTCCGACGGCGGCACGTATGCCGGGCAGTTCAACGGCCGACCGCTCGAGGTCGCGTCCCTGCCCGACGCCGGCGACACCGGGGACGCTCCCGCCGACTCCGGCGACCTCATGACGGTCTCGGACGACAGCGGACAGGTCTCCGTGCAGGTGCCCGCGTCCTGGAGCGACGAGAACGGGGAGCAGTACACCGACGACGCCGGCAACGTGGTCTACGACGTCTCGGCGAGCTCGAACCTCGAGTCCTTCTACGGCGGCTGGGAGGTCTCGGGCGTCTCGGTCTCGGCCTCGGAACAGGCGCTCGCGAACCAGACCGTCGACGGCATCCTCGACCGTGAGGGGGCGCCGCCGGAGTCCGCAGGCTGCGCCAACGACGGGCGGCAGCCGTACAGCGACGCGCTCTACACGGGGTCCTACGACTACTGGTACGACTGTGGCGGCGTGGGCTCCACCTACATCGTCATCGCCGCGAACGCCGATGACGGCAGCCACATGATCTGGGTGCGCCTCCAGATCGCGGCCGGGGACGAGTGGGCGATCGAGCCCGTGGTCGGCTCCTTCATGGCCGACTTCTCCTGACTCCTGCCCCACCTCCCGCGTTCGGCGGGAGGTGGGGTGGTCAGGAGGTGGGGGCGGTCAGGGGAGGGCGGCGGCCGACAGGGCCCGCGCCAGCGCGGTGAGCGTCTGCGAGGTGCCGGCGTCCACCCGGAGGTGAGCCACGTCGTCGCCCCTCGTGACGCCCCTGTTGACGATGACGACGGCGCGTCCTGTCTTGGCGGCGTGCCTGACGAATCGCAGGCCCGACATCACAGCGAGGGAGGACCCGGCGACGAGGAGGGCGTCGCCGTCGTCGACCAGCGCGTATGCCTCCTCGACCCGGGCCTTGGGCACGTTCTCGCCGAAGTAGACGATGTCCGGCTTGAGGATGCCGCCGCAGCGTGCGCAGGGGGCGACGCGGAAGCCCTCGGTGGTCTCGACGACCGCGTCGGCGTCGGGGGCGATCTCGATGTCCGCGACGCTGCGGATGTGTGTCGCGAAGCCGGGGTTGAGGGCCTCGAGCCGGGCGTCGAGGTCGGCCCGTGCGACGACGTCCCGGCAGGTGAGGCAGACGACGCGGTCGTAGCGCCCGTGGAGGTCGATGACCCGCTGGGAGCCGGCAGCCTGGTGCAGGAGGTCGACGTTCTGGGTGATGACGCCGACGACGGCGCCGGTCGCCTCGAGCGCGGCGATCGCCTCGTGCCCGGGGTTCGGTCGGGTGCGGCGCATGTGGCGCCAGCCGACGTGGTTGCGCGCCCAGTAGTGGCGGCGGAAGCGCTCGTCGGCGACGAACTGCTGGTACGTGAGCGGGTTGCGGGGCGCCGAGCCGGGGCCGCGGTAGTCCGGGATACCGGAGTCGGTGGAGATCCCGGCCCCGGTCAGGACCGCGACGCGGCGGCCCGTCAGGAGGCGGACGGCGTCGTCGGCGGTGCCGAGGGGCGCCGGGCGCAGGGGCGCGATCGGCCTGGTGAGGGCACGGGCAACCGGGCCAGGGGATGCGGCGGTCTCCATCGGCACACGGTACGTCGACCACGGCCCTGTGCGCCGACGGCGTTTGGGCACCCGCCCCGCGGCCCGGTACCCTGATGTGGCCGGGTAGCGTGTCCGAGCGGCCAAAGGAGCACGCCTCGAAAGCGTGTGTGGGTGAAAGTCCACCGTGGGTTCGAATCCCACCGCTACCGCCACGGCGCGACGGCCCGGAACCGCAGGTCAGACTGCGTTTCCGGGCCGTTCGTCACTCGCCGTTCGGGCCCGTTGCCCACTGGTCTGCCGGCACTCCCGGGCCCACACGGCCGTCGCGGGTGCCGTGGGGCTCGGGCGTCCCCGGTCAGGTTGCGGCGCCGGCCAGGAGGTCGTCGATCTGGTTCATCGCGGCGGTCATGCCCTCGACGACGCCCATCGCGATCAGCTGCTCCATCGCCTCGAGCGTGGTGAAGGAGGACTCGACGCTCATGCGAGTGGCGCCGTCGTCGTCCGCCGCGATGGTGACCAGGGTGGTGGTGACGGGCAGGTCGGGGTTCGCGGCGCCGTCGTCGTCGGCGAAGCCGTCCTCGAAGGTGAGCGATCGCGGGGGGTCGACGGCGATGACCCGCCACCAGCCGTGGTGCCGGTCGCCCTCGGGGCCGGTCATGAAGTACGCGACGCGGCCGCCGGGCGTGAGGTCGTGCTCGACGACGGTGGCCGGGTACAGGGGCGGCCCCCACCAGCGCTCGAGGAGGCGGGGGTCGGCCCACATCTGCCAGACGCGCTCGGGCGTGGCGGGGTAGGTGGCTGTGAGGGTGAGGGTCCTGGCGGCGGTGTCCTGGCGGACGTCGGTGACGGTCATGGGGTCTCCTCCGTGGTGAGGTCTCGGGCGTGGGTAGGGATGGCGCCTGAGGAGAGGTCGGCGAGCACGTCGCCGAGCCGGTCGAGGCGGCCGCGCCAGACGTCCTCGAGGTGGTCGAGGGCGCGGCGAGCGGCCCGCAGGGCGTCGATCTCGCCGTGGACGAGTTGTTCGCGGCCGCGGCGGTGTTTCGTCACGAGCCCGGCCCGTTCAAGGACAGCGACGTGCTTGTGGACGGCGGGGAAGCTGATGGGGTAGGCGCTCGCCAGAGCTGAGATCGACTGCTCGCCTCGGAGGGTCCGGGCGAGGATGTCCCGCCGGGTGGCGTCCGCGAGGGCGTGCAGGGTGAGGTCGACCCGGGCTGCGTCCACCGTTCCTGTAACCATTGGGTTATACGTTAGCCGGGTCCGGCGCTCCCGGCAACCCCCGCGCAGGCTGCGCAGCCGGGGTGTCAGTCCTGCAGGAGCCGGGTGTTGGCGACTTGGATGGTGCCGGGCTGGTCGGGCGGGGTGGTGATGGGTTCGTCTCGCATGAAGCAGCGGATGGCGTGGGCGAGGATCTCGGGGTGGGAGAAGTTGGCGGCGTGCGCGACGCCGGGAAGGCGGACGAGAGTCATCGTGCTCGTCCATCCCTCTGACGACTTCGCGGACGCGGGAGTCCGGGGGGCAGGAGGGGGTCGCGCGCGCCGAGGACGGCCATGGCCGGGACGTCGAGGGTGAGCAGGCGTTCCAGGGCCGGGAAGTGGGTCATCTCGCGGAAGAGGCGCAGGGAGTCGATGAGCCCGAACCGCAGGTAGTCGGGTGCGGCGACGCCGACCAGGGAGAAGGGTTCGCGGGGGGCGTCGCGGACCATCTGGCCCAGGGCCCGGGCCAGCGGGCGGTTGTGCAGGCCCCCGGCGGGGGAGACGAGGACCACCCGGTCGACCCGGTCCCGGTAGCGGGTGGCGAACTCCGCGGAGATGGCGGTGCCGAGGGAGTTGCCCACGAGGGTGGCGCGCTGGATGCCGACGGTGTCCATGAAGTCGGCGAGGGCGTCGGCCAGGGCGGGGATCCCCAGGGTCGTGGGCGGGTTGTCGCTGCGTCCGTAGCCGGGCAGGTCGGGGACGTAGGTCGGGTACTCCTGGGCGAGGAGGCCCGCGGTGGGGAGCAGGTAGGTGCCGGAGATCCCGAACCCGTGGACGTGGATCATCACGGGGCCTTCGGTCGGGGTTGCGGAGGCGCGGTAGAAGATCCTCGTGCCGAAGACGTCGATCTCGTGCTCGGTCAGCGTGGCCGGGTGCTCGGGCCCGACGCGGGGCAGGGCCTGGAGCAACGACTCCGTGCTGCGTTCGGCGCGCTCGACCGCTTGCCTGACGAGCGCGGGCTGCTGCGCCGAGTGCAGGGCGTCCCACGCCTTGTCGAGGCGCTCACCCGAGCGCGGCAGACGGCGGGAGTACGTGACGAGGCGCTCGAGAGCGGGGCGGTCAAGAGCGGGGCGATCCTGCGAAGTCATGGCGACACTGTGCCACCACCGTGCCCGCTCCGCCGTCGACCTATCGTCCTAGGCCGGGCGCCCGTCGCGATCCTCGCGCCGGGCGTACCAGCCCATGACGTCGTCGGCGTCGCGGCCGGAGCGCAGGGCGGCGCTCATGAACCGCATCGGTGCGTCGATGTGGCGGAAGAACTGCTGGTAGGAGGGGCAGAGGTAGTGCAGGCCGGGCTCGCCGTCGGGGGTGGTGGTGAACCGGTCCTTGGGGCAGCCGCCGTGGCAGGCGAACCGCACGTCGCAGGAGCGGCAGTACGCGGGCAGGGCGTCACGCTTGGCGTCCCCGAACGCGCGTTGCTGGGGGGAGGCGACCATCTCGAGCATGTGCCGCTCGCGGATGTTGCCCAGGAGGTAGTCGGGTTCGACGAAGTGGTCGCAGGAATACAGGTCCCCGTTGTGCTCGAGCGCCAGCGCCGTCCCGCACGTCTCGGCGTGCACGCACAGCGAGCCGGGCACCCCGTGGAAACTCGCCAGCGTCGAGTCGAACATCTGCACGAACACGGTTCCGACGTCGCGGCGCACCCACTCCTCGAACACCGCGACGAGGAACCGGCCGTACCCGCCGGGGGAGACGGACCGGTCCGTGACCTCGTCGCCGGTGGGGATCCCCCCGGGTGAGGGGCGCTCGACGATCGGGATGAACTGGATGAACTCCGCCCCCAGATCGTCGCGCAGGAACCGGTAGACCTCCGGGCCGTGCTCCTCGTTCGCGTGGTGGACCGTGGTCAGGACGTTCCACCGCACGCCGTGCGCCTTCAGTTTCTCGAGTCCGCGGATCACGCGGTCGTAGGTGGGTTTGCCGCCCTTGTCCACCCGGTAGGCGTCGTGCAGCGCCTGGGGGCCGTCGATCGAGATCCCGACCAGCACGTCGTGGGCGGTCAGGACCTTTGCCCACTCGTCGTCGATCAGGGTGCCGTTCGTCTGCATCGTGTGCTCGACCCGACGGCCCGGCCCCGCGAGGGCCTCCACCTTCTCGATCGCCCGGCGGAAGAAGTCCAGCCCCATCAGGGTCGGTTCCCCGCCCTGCCAGGAGACGGTCACCTCCGGCTCCCGATGGGCCTCGAGCAGTTGGCGCAGGTACTGGGTCAGGACGTCGTCGTGCATCCGGAACCGGCTGCCCGGGTAGAGCTCCTCCTTGGACAGGAAGAAGCAGTAGGAGCAGTCCAGGTTGCAGATCGCTCCCGTCGGCTTGGCGAGCACGTGGAACGACGACGGCGCCCCCACCACGCCTTCGGGGCGGGACGGGAACGCACCACCCGGGCGGGGCATCCCCAGGTCAACAGAACTCACCTCGCGAGTATCGCCCCTCGAGGGGCTGCGCCGGTGCGGCGCCCGGGACGTCTCGGACCGCGGCGTGCCGCCGTCGCGCCCGTCCCGCCCTTCCGGCGTCGTCCTCCGCGGTGCCCGGAGGCCAAGAGGGGCGATGGTCGCCCCGGCGAGAACGCCGTCAGGGGTCTAGCGTCAGGGACTATCTGCCGAGCGTGTCGCGATGGGGGGCAGGACGGGAATGACCGGGTGACCCGGGACACGCCCGGTCCCGCGCCCGCGCCGGAAGCAGAAGAGGAAACCCGCGCCGACCTCGCACGAGGCCGCTGGCGAGGGAGGACATGAGGGAGAAGCACGTGAGCGACGGAACGCAGATGCTCCTGGTTGCCGCGTACCCGGACCCGGCAGCGGCGCAGGAGGAGTTCGACGCGCTGGCCGGGAAGGTGCGCGCCAAGGAGGTCCAGACCCAGGGCATGATCCTGGTCGCGCAAGGACGCCGACGGGAAGGTCGTCGTGGCGGACACCGGCAACCACCTGGGGCGCAAGGGCGCCGGCTGGGGTGGCGGCGTGGGCCTGCTGGTCGGGCCTGTTCGCCCCGCCGCTGCTGGCCTCGGTGGCGGTCGGTGCCGCCGCCGGTGGCGTGGTGGGCAAGTTCGCCGGCAGCAAGGTGACCTCCGCCATCCAGGAGAAGGTCAGCGAGCACCTCAAGCCGGGCACCGCCGTGATCATCGGGGTGTTCCCCGCCGAGCAGCGCCTGGCCGTCGAGCAGGTCCCTGCCCGGATCGCCGCTGAAGTCCGTGGTGGAGTCCGACGAGAAGGGTCTCGACGAGCTCAAGCGCGCCCTCGGCGAGGCGATGGGCAAGTTCAACCCGGATCGCACGCGTCCTGCCGATCCCGGACCGGGCGTTCGGCGGGGTGGCGGGGCACACGATCGACGAGTCGGTCGGTGACTGGAGCATCGTCGCCGCGGTCAAGGCACCCGAGGACGCGCCGAACGTCCTGATCGTCCTGATCGACGACGCCGGCTTCGGTGGACCGGACACGTTCGGCGGCGACATCCGCACCCCGAACCTCACCCGGCGTCCAGCAGCAGGGCGTCACGTACAACCGGTTCCACGTGACAGCGGTGTGCTCGCCGACGCGTGCCGCGCTGCTGACGGGGCGCAACCACCACCGCGTCGGGCATGGGCGGCATCGCCGAGTTCCCCGGGCCGTTCCCCGGCTACACCGGGATGCGGCCGCGCTCCTGCACGGCGCTGCCGCGCATCCTCAAGGAGAACGGCTACGTCACCGGCGGGTTCGGCAAGTGGCACATGACGCCCGGGCACGAGATGGGGGCCGCGGGGTCGTTCGACCACTGGCCGACCGGGTGGGGCTTCGACCACTGGTGGGGCTTCCTGACCGGTGCCGCGGGCCAGTACGACCCGATCATCACCCAGGACAACTCCACCCTCGGCGTGCCCGAGGGCGAGGACGGCAAGCTCTACTACTTCCCCGACGACATCACCGACAAGACCGTCGAGTGGCTGCACGCCGTCCGTGCGCAGGACGCCGAGAAGCCGTGGTTCGTCTACTACTCCACCGGCGCGACGCACGCGCCGCACCACGTGGCCAAGGAGTGGGCGGACAAGTACAAGGGCCAGTTCGACGACGGGTGGGACGCCTACCGGGAGCGGACGCTCGAGCGGCAGAAGAGCGCTGGGCATCGTCCCGGCGGACACCGAGCTCACCGAGCGCCCGGCGGCCTACCCGGCCTGGGACGGCCTGACCGACGCGGAGCGCAGGCTGTACGCGCGACAGATGGAGGTGTTCGCCGGGTTCTCGGAGAACGCCGACTGGAACGTCGGTCGGCTGCTCGACGCCGTCGAGGAGATGGGCGAGCTCGACAACACCCTGGTGATCTACATCTGGGGCGACAACGGCGCCTCGATGGAGGGCACCCTCACCGGCTCGTTCAACGAGACCACGTTCTTCAACGGCGTCGTCCTCGACGCCGAGCAGCAGTTCGCGCTGATCGAGAAGTACGGCGGCATCGCCGAGCTCGGCGGCTTCCACACGGCGCCGCACTTCGCGGCCGCCTGGGCGCACGCGAACAACACGCCGTTCCAGTGGGGCAAGCAGATGGCCAGCCACCTGGGTGGCACGCGCGACCCGATGGTGATCTCCTGGCCGAAGCGGATCGCGGCCGGTGGCGACCTGCGCACGCAGTTCACCCACTGTCATCGACGTCGTCGCCCACGGTCCTGGAGGTCGTCGGCATCCCCGGGCCCACGGTCGTCGACGGCGTCGCGCAGGAGCCGATGGACGGCACCAGCTTCGCCTACACCTTCGACGCCCCCGAGGCGGCCGAGCAGCACACCGTGCAGTACTTCGAGATGTACGGCAGCCGGGCGATCTACAAGGACGGCTGGTGGGCCTGCACCAAGCTCGACAAGTTGCCGTGGGACTTCTCCCCACCGACGCTGGCCAGGTTCGGGCCGGGCAGCGGGTGGGACCCGAGGAAGGACGTCTGGGAGCTGTACTACCTCCCCGACGACTTCTCCCAGGCGCACGACCTCGCGGACGAGCACCCCGAGAAGGTCGCCGAGCTGGTCGAGCTGTTCTGGGCCGAGGCCGAGCGCAACCGCGTGCTGCCGCTGCTCGGCGGGTTCGCGGTCTTCTTCGGGATCCTGCCGCCGATGCCGACGCGCACCCGGTTCGCCTTCGCCGGCGACGTCCAGAACATCCAGACGACGCATGATCCCGCGGGTCATCGGCCGCTCCTACGCCATCGAGGCCGACGTGCACGTGCCCGAGGCCGGCGCCGAGGGAGTGCTCGTCGCCTTCGCGGACTTCATCGGCGGCTTCGCCCTCTGGGTCGACGAGAACGGCCTGCTCAACCACACCTACCAGTACCTCGGGGTGGAGACCTACCGGCAGACCTCGACCGAGCCGATCCCCACCGGTGACGTCACCCTGAAGATGCACTTCGACGCCGATCGCGCCGTGCCCGGAACCGGAGGTCACGTCACGCTCTGGGCCGGTGACACGCAGATCGGCGAGGGCGAGCTCCCGCACACCGTCGCCATGCTGTTCACCACCTACGCCGGCATGGACATCGGCCGGGACAACGGCGGCGTGGTCGACCTCGACTACGAGGACAGGGCGCCGTACGCGTTCACCGGCACGGTCCGCAACGTCGTCTTCGACCTCAAGCCCGCCCCCATCGACGACCAGGAGCGAGCTGCACCAGGCCATCGCCCAGGCGGGCGTGGCCCACGGAGCCGCCGGCTGACCCGCGCTACACCAGGGTGCCCGGCCACCTCGATTGCGAGGTGACCGGGCACCGGCGTGCGGTGGGTCAGCCGTCACTGAGATCGGGCAGCCGAAACGGCTCCGGACTGCGCCGCGCGGCGGCGATCATGCTGGACATGAGCATCGACGACCGGCCGCCGTCCCGTCCGACCCTTGCCGAGTCCCTGGCGCGGGGCGCCGAGGCGCGCCGCACGATCGGGCGCAAGGACCACGCGCGTTTCGCGCCCGGCGAGCGCGACCCGATCGCCGTCCTCGAGGAGCAGCACACCACCCGGCTCCCCCACCTGGTCCCGGTGCGGGTGGGGCGGATGATGCAGTCGCCGTTCGCGTACTACCGGGGGTCGGCCGCGCAGATGGCGGCGGACCTCAAAGGCGAGGCGCGTACGGACATCCTCGTGGTGGCCGACGGCGACGCCCACGTGGCCAACTTCGGGCTGTTCGCCTCCCCCGAGCGGCGCCTCATCTTCGACCTGAACGATTTCGACGAGGCGAACATCGCCCCGTGGGAGTGGGACGTCAAGCGGCTCGGGGCCAGCGTCGTGCTCGCCGGCCGCGACATCGGGATGCCGGAGGATGCCTGCGCCGGTGCCGTCGTCGGGGCCGTCGCCGAGTACCGCGAGACGCTTCGCGAGTTGTACGAGATGACCGCGCTCGAGCGCTTCTACTACCGCGTGGAGACCGAGCAACTCGAGCAGCTCGCCAGGGCGGAGGGCCGCAAGGTGATCGAGGAGGCGGCGCGCAAGGCCCGCAAGCGGACCTCAGACAAGGTGCTGCGGTCGATCACCACGAAGGATGTCGACGGCCGGCTGCGGATCGTGGACCAGCCCCCGATCGTGGAGCACGTGGGAGCGGTCTCCGACGAGGTGGTCCCGGATCTGCTGCGCTCCTACAAGGACACCGTGAACGTCGACATCGCCGTCCTGTTGGAGCAGTACGAGCTGGTCGACCGGGCCTTGCGGATCGTGGGGGTGGGGTCGGTAGGCACGCGCTGCCACATCCTGCTCCTGGTCGGCCCGGCCGGGGAACCGCTCTTCCTCCAGGTGAAGGAGGCGCAGCCCTCGGTCCTGGTCACCTACGGCGGGATGCCTCGGCGCCGTCCCGGAGGCCGGGTCGTGGCTCAAGCCGTCACCGGCGTGGATGGCTACCGAGTGGTGACCGGGCAACGGATCATGCAGGCGGTCAGCGACCGGTTCCTCGGCTGGTTCGAGCACGCCGGCCACGACTTCTTCGTGCGGCAGTTCCGCGACATGAAGGGCTCGATCGACCTGTCCACCCTCACCCCGCAGATGCTCGAGGGCTACTCCCGACTCTGCGGTCGTCTCCTGGCCCGCGCCCACGCGCAGAGCCCCGACGGCGCCGTCATCCGCGGCTACCTCGCCAAGGGCGAGTCCTTCGATACCGCGATCGCCGCGTGGTCGCGGCTGTACGCCGACCAGGCGGAGAAGGACCACGCCACCCTCGTCGCCGCCGTCAAGGCCGGCCGGCTCGACGCTGCCCAGGGGGTCTGAGAGAGAGCCGCCGCATCACCCCGAGAGCCGGGGACGACGAACGGGGAGGGCCTCGCGCATCCCCGTTCGTCGTGCACGGGGACCGGCGCGGGTGGACGATCTGTCTCGGGGCTCGCCTCGGGAGCGCGCCCGTCGTGGACACGAAGGGAGCCGGGCATGACGATCCGGCACAAGGTCGTCGGGGACGCGATGCAGATGGTCGTCTGCCAGCTGGGCGCGGGGCAGCAGGTCTACTGCGAGGCGGGCAAGTTCCTCTGGAAGACGGTCAACGTCGCGATGGAGACGAGGCTCGGGAAGGGTGCGCCGGGGGGGCAGGCGGCATCCCCCCATGCGGGCGCCGCGGGGTTCCTCAAGGCGGCGTTGTCCACCGCTGCCGAGGCCGGCAAGCGCACCCTCGCAGGTGAGAGCCTCGCGTTCCAGTGGTATCACGCCACGGGGGAGAGCGGTCTCGTCTCGTTCGCCGGCGTGCTACCGGGCGAGATGCGGGTGTTCGAGCTGGACGGCACCTCCGGCTGGTATGCCGAGAAGGACGCCTTCGTCTGTGCGGAGAGCACGGTCAACTTCGACATCGCATTCTCCGGCTGGAAGCCCGGCCGCAAGGGCGGCGAGGGTTTCATCCTGGAGAAGTTCACCGGCGTCGGGACGCTCGTGATCGCGGGCGCGGGCAACTTCATCGAGCTCAACCCGGCCAAGTACGGGGGGAAGATCCAGGTCGACACGGGCTGCGTCGTCGCCTTCCAGGACACCATCCGCTACGGCATCGAGCGCATCGGCGGCCTCAACGCGCAGACGCTGATGAACGCCGCGTTCGGTGGCGAGGGCCTCAACCTCGCGACACTCGAGGGCGACGGGCAGGTCATCATCCAGTCGCTGACGTACGACGGGATGGCGAACGCGCTGCGTCGCCACCAGCGCGGCGACGACTACACCGGCATCACCGGCGGCATCTTCTCGGGAGGGAACGACTGATGGGATTCCTCGACAAGGCCAAGGCGCAAGCGCAGCAGCTCGCGGTCAAGGCGCAGGAGGGCGCGAAGGCCGGCCAGGAGAAGATCGAGGCCTCCCAGGCCGCCAAGAGGGCCGACGCCCTCCTGCATGACCTCGGCGCCCAGGTCTACCTCCAGATGAGCGGCCGGGCGACGCCGGAAACGGCCGCGGAGGTCGAGCGCCTGCTGAGCGAGCTCCGCGCGCACGAGGCCGAGCACGGCCCCGTGAACCCGGCGCCGAAGGCCGACGCCGCGCCGCCCGTCCCCGTCCCCGTCCCGGTCGAGGGCGCCGCGCCGCCCGTACCCCCGGCGCCGCCCGCGCCGGGTGCTCCGCCGGCCCCCGTGGCGCCGCCCGCACCCCCGGCCCCGCCCGCATCCCCGGCCCCGCAAGGCGGGAACTTCTCCCTCGACGACCTGTAGGCGGCCGCCTGCGCGGCATGTCCTCGACGGACGACGGCGCGGACGGCGGCTCGACGGCGGAACGGCCCGCACATCCTCGGGTGATCACTCTCGCGCCCGGGGGCGGATCGGTGGGACCATGGCCCCTCGACATTGTGCCGCGGGGAGCCTCGATGCGCGTTCGCCGCTTGCTCGCGCTGTGTGCCACCACTCTCCTGCTGGCTGTGCCGATGACGGCGGCCGCCGCGGGTGGACCATGGAGCACGTGGGCCCTCGCCTCGAGGTGATCCTCGACACCGACTGCGCGCTCGGGGTGCCGGGCGCGAAGGTGGACGACGGCTTCGCCCTCGCGCTCGCCCTCGCCTCGCCGGAGCTCGACGTCGCCGCGGTCACGACGGTCGCGGGCAACGTCGACGTCCGGACGGCCACGGACAGGACGAGGGCGCTCCTCGACCGGCTCGGGCACCCGGACGTCCCGGTGGTCGCCGGGGGTTGCCCGGACGGCGGGGCGGCGGCTCGCGACCTCGCCTCCTGGGCGCTCGACCGGCCCGGCACGCTGACGGTGATCGCCCTGGGGCCGCTGACGACGGTCGCCGCGGCGCTCGCCGCCGACCCGCGGGTGGCGGCGTCCGTGCCCGAGGTCGTCGCCATGGGCGGTCGGTTCCTGGGCGCTCCGGACGCCGAGCCCGAGTTCAACGTCCGCACCGATCCGTGGGCCGCGCGCGCCGTCGTTGAGTCCGGGGTCCCCGTGCGGCTCGTGAGCCTCGACGTCACCTCGACGATGGCGCTGACCCGGGCGGACCTCGACCGCCTCGACGCCGGCGGTGCGACGGCCCGCTACCTGGCGGCACAGGCGCGCGCCCGCCTCACGGTCCTGGCCGCCGACGGCGCGCAGGCGTGCCCCCTGCACGACCCCCTCGCGGTGCTCGCGGTCACGCACCCGCATCTGCTCCGGTGGCACGCGGCGGAGGTCACCGTGGAGATCGACCGCCCGCACCGCGGCCGGACCCGGGCGCACCTGCTGGCCGAGGGCGCCGCGCACCTCGCGACGTGCCGGGTCGCGATCGACGTCGATGCCGCAGCGGCCAAGGACGTGCTGCTCACCCGCCTGGCGGGCATGCCGTAGCGCGCCCGATCAGCCGGGGGCTCGAGATCGCCGGTTCGGCGCGGAATAGTCGTTCTGAACCGGCGATCTCACGCCGAACCGCCTACCTCGCCGGTCAGAACAGGTGAACGAACAGCCCGCTGGCCAGCTTCGGCTCGAACCACGTCGACTTCGGCGGCATGACCTGCCCCTCGTCAGCGACGTCCATGACGTCCTGCGTGGTGGTCGGGCACATCGAGAAGGCGACGGCGAACCGCTCGGAGTCCACGAGGCGCTCCAGTTCCGCCGTCCCGCGGCTCCCGCCCACGAACGCGATCCGCTGGTCGGTGCGCGGGTCGGCGATCCCGAGCACGGGCGCCAGCACCCGGTCCTGCAGGACGGAGATGTCGAGCCGCGCGATCGGGTCGCTCTCGTCGACGAGGCCCGGCCGCACCGTGGCGTGGAACCACTCCCCGGCGACGTACACGCCCACCGAGTGCGGCGTCGTCGGAGCGACGGCAACGCCCTCCGGCGCCAGGGCGAACGTCTCGGCGACCGCCGCGAGGAACTCCTCGACGGTGTGCCCGTTCAGGTCCGCCACCACCCGGTTGTAGGGGAGGACGTTGAGCTCGCTCGCGGGGAACGTGACAGCCATGAAGACGCCGGACCCCCCGACCCCGCCACGCAGCGCGGCCACGCGCGAGGCCGCGGCGCTGCGGTGGTGCCCGTCGGCGACGTAGAGCCGCCCGATCGCGCCGAACGCGGCCTCGAGGGTCTCGGTCGGGGCACCCGGGGCGACGGCCCAGAGCTTGTGACACACGCCGTCGGCGGTTTCGAAGTCCTCGAGCGGCTCGTCCAGCAGCGTCTCGGCCACCACGCGCGCCACCACGCTCGCCGCCGAGGTGTCCTCGCGGAACATGAGGAAGACCGGCTCGTCGTGGGCACCGAGCGCGTCGATGTGCGCGACGCGGTCGTCTTCCTTGTCCCTGCGCGTGTGCTCGTGCGTGGCGATCGTGCCGTCGTCGTAGTCGGCCACGGAGGCGCAGGCGACGATGCCGGTCTGGACCGTGGTCCCGAGGCGCTGGCGGTAGACGAGGAACCGGGCGTCCTCGTCGGGCACCAGGACGCCGCGGGCGACGAAGTCGGCGAGGGCCAGGCGGCCCTGCTCGTACACCTCGGGGGCGTGGACGTCGACGGCGTCGCTCAGGTCGATCTCGGGGCGCGAGACGTGGAGGAAGGAGTCGGGGTTGCCCGCGGCGAGGGCCCGGGCCTCGGCGACGTCGACGACGTCGTACGGCGGGGCTGCGACCTGCGGGGCGAGGCCAGGGGCGGGACGGAGGGCGCGGAAAGGCTTGAGGACTGCCACGGCCTTCACGCTACCAAGCCGGGCGCCTCCCCCGTCGGCGACGGGGCAGGGTTGGGTGGGGGGTGTACCGGGCCGGGTCGAGCGCCTTACGGCGTTCGGCGCCGCAGGGTCCGCGCCGCGAGGGCGAGGGCGACGACGACGCACGCGGCCACGATCCCGGCGTCGCGCCAGAAGGTGGCGGTCGGTTCGGCGTTGGCGCCGATCTCCTGCAGCGCCTCGACGGCGTACGTCATCGGCAGCACGTTGCTCAGCGACTCCAGCCACGGCGCCATCTGGTCGCGCGGCACGAAGAGCCCGCACAGCAGCAGCTGCGGCAGGGCGATCATCGGGAAGAACTGCACGGCCTGGAACTCGGTGCGCGCGAACGCGCTGGCCAGGAGCCCCAGTGACACCCCGAGCACGGCGTTGAGGACGGCGACGAGGAGCACGAGCGCCACGCTGCCCTCGGTCTCGAGCCCGAGGAGGAGGTAGGCGACGGCGCACCCCAGGAGCGCCTGCACGGTTGCGACCAGCGAGAACGCGAAGCCGTACCCGAAGAGCAGGTCCGCCTTGGTCATCGGTGTCGTCATCAGCCGCTCGAGCGTCCCCGAGGCCCGCTCCCGCTGCATCGCGATCGAGGTGATGAGGAACATGATGATGAACGGGAAGATCCCGAGCATGATCAGGCCCACCCGGTCGAACGTGGAGACCTGCCCGGGCGGCACCGGAACGTCGACGAACATGAAGTACAGGAGCGTCAGGAGCAGCACCGGCACCCCGACGATGAGGCCCACGGTCCGGTGGTCGTGCCGGAGCTGGCGCAGCACCCGTCCCGTCGTTGCGAGAACGACCGAAGCCCTCATGACCGGGCACCCGTCTCGCGAGAGCGGATGAGCGCGAGGAACGCCTCGTCCGGGTCCGCCGTGCCGCCCTGCTCCCGCAGCTCCGCGGGGGTGAACTGCCCGAGGAGCTCGCCTTCGCGCAGGAGCACCAGCCGCTCGCACCGGTCGGCCTCGTTCATCACGTGACTGGAGATCAGGAGGGTGATCCCGGCGTCGCGAAGGTCGGCGAAAGTGGCCCAGAGGTCGGCGCGCAGCACGGGGTCCAGGCCCACGGTGGGCTCGTCGAGCACGAGGACGTCCGGCGCCCCGACCAGCGCGCACGCGAGCGACACGCGGTTGCGTTCCCCGCCCGAGAGGGTGTCGACTCGCTGACCCCGGCGTCCCGAGAGGCCGACGACGTCGATCGCGCGGGCTGCGTGCTCCGCGGTCCGTCCCGCGACCGTCGCGAAGTAACGGGCGTTCTCGGCCACGGTCAGGTCGCCGTAGACGCTCGCGTCTTGGGTCACGTACCCGACGCGCCGCCGCAGGCGAGGATCGCCCGCGGGCAGGCCCAGCACGGTCACAGTCCCCGAGGTGATGACCTGCGTGCCGACGACGGCGCGCATCAGGGTCGTCTTTCCCGACCCCGACGGCCCCAGCAACCCCGTGATGGTCCCGCGGGGGACGTCGAGCGTCAGGCCTCGCAGCGCGTCGTGCGTGCCGCGCCGCACCTGCAGGTCCCGCACCTCGATCGCGGGTGCATCCGCGGTCGGTCCGCTCGCCGTCGTCATCGCAACCTCCAGAGGTGGGCCACCGCCCACCCGAGCAGGGCCACCAGGAGCACGTTACGCACCGCGGCGACGACCGTGATCGGCGGCCAGGCCCACAGGAAGGCGATGTACGCCCAAGGGAAGAGCCACTGCGTCAGGGCCGCCGCGACGACCAGCACGACGGCGGGCACCCGCCACCGCCCGGCCCAGCCGTCACGGGCCAGCGCCACGGTCACGGGCGGTAGCAGCCAGCTGAGGTACTGCGGCGAGCCGACCTTGTTGAACACGATGAGCGCGAGCTCGAGCGCGAGCGCGGCGAGGAGGAGGACCTCGACCGAGCGGAGCGCGCCGGGCGCCGCGCCCGTCGCCGCGCCCGGCACGGCCCCCGTCGCGGGAGCCCGCCGTGCTGCGCGCCACGCGAGCCAGACGATCGCCCCGACCGCGAGCACGAGCGCGACGTCGAGCGCCGAGGAGACGAGGCGCGTGTCAGCGCCCGCGATCTCGAACGTGTTGAGCTCGACGTCGAGCTCGGCCCGGATCGCCGGGTTCCACAGCCGGGCCAGGCTGTACGGGGTCGCGGCGACGGCCTCGACCTGGAGGTCCCGCGCGCCCTGCTCCAGCAGGAAGCTCAGCACCCGGTGCCCCGCCCCGTGCGAGAGTGCGACGCCGATGACGGCGGCGCTCACGGCCGCGGCCGGGAGGACGACGTCGCGTCCCGCGCGCCGGGCCGTCGCGGCGAGGGCGAGCACGATCGCCCCGGGCGCGACCTTGATCCACGCCCCGACCGTGAGCAGGGCGGACGCCACCCACGGCGTGCGCGCCGCGACCGCGAGCGCCACCACCGTCAGGGGGGCGACCAGGCCGTCGAGCCGCCCGATGGCCACCGGTCCGAGCGCGAGGGTCGCCGCGAGCCACCACCAGGCCCCGACCTCGCCGCGCGGCGTCGCCCGGAGGAGGACGACGACGGCGCCCGCGTTCAGTGCGGTCAGGAGGGCCGCCCAGGCGACGGCGTAGCCGACGGTCGACCCGGCCCACGGTGAGACCGCGAGCATCGGCGCGAGCGCGCCGGCGGGGTACACCCAGTCGACGTCGAGGACGGGCCACCACCCGTACCGGAGGCCGTCCCACACCCAGAACCGGTAGAGCTCGACGTCGTAGAAGACCGCCTCCCGGCGCACTCCGACCCCGACGAGCGCCAGGGAGGCGTGGACCCCGGCGAAGGCGAGCCAGAGTGCGACGTGGCGGGAGCGGCGCGTCCTCGGGCGCGCGGCCGGTCCCGAGACGGGAACCTCGCCGGTCACGGTCGTCATGACGCTCGTCGGTGGGCCCGTCCGGTCAGGTGCCGGTCGGCGCGGCGGCGATGATGACCGCGGTGAACAGGAGCCAGCCGACGACGACGAGGGCGTAGAGGGCGACGACCGCGTACCCGACCGCGACGCCGGCGACCGCCAGACCCCGTCCCTGCTCGCCGGTCTGCTTGATCTGGTTGAGGGCGATGTGCCCGCAGACGATGCCGGCGATCGCGGTCACGCCCGTCATGAGACCTGCGATGGAGCAGATGAGGGAGGCGACGGCGAGGCCGTTCGTCGGCGGGGCCGGCGCATACGCGACCGGCGGATAGGCCTGGGTCGGGGGGTACGCCTGCGCGGGATAGGTCGGGGCGGGGTAGGCGGCCCCGGGCTGGGAGTAGCCGCCGGGCTGGGAGTAGCCGCCGGGCTGGGAGTAGCCGCCGGGCTGGGAGTAGCCGCCGGGCTGGGAGTAGCCGCCGGGCTGGGAGTAGCCGCCGGGCTGGGAGTAGCCGCCGGGCTGGGAGTAGCCCCCGGGCGAGGTCGGCGCGTAGCCGCCGGGCGCCGTCGTCGGCGGGAGGGGGCCCGGCGGGTCTGCGGGGGGCTGCGCAGGAACCGAGTCCTGGGGTGCGTCACTCGTGGTCATGGGGTGCTTCCGTCCTGCGGGTGCTGTGGCTCGAGGATGGCACACGCAAGGTCCCGGGGCGCGCCGACTACTGTTCGCCCAGGCCGGGCAGGGATGAATGGAGACGTGCGATGAGTACTCCGGTATGGCGGGTTCACGGTGACGGTCGGACGATCGCCCCCGGTGAGGTGGTGCGCCCCGACGAGCGCCTGACCTGGCCGCGGACCGTCGGGATCGGCCTCCAGCACGTGGTGGCGATGTTCGGGGCGACGTTCCTCGTGCCGCTCCTCACGGGTTTCCCGCCGGCGACCACCCTCTTCTTCTCCTCCATCGGCACGTTCCTGTTCCTCGTCATCACGAAGAACCGCGTGCCCAGCTACCTCGGCTCGAGCTTCGCGTTCATCGCGCCGATCACCGCGGCGATGGCGAGCGGCGGGATGTCGTCGGCGCTCGGCGGGATCGTGGTCGTCGGGGTGCTCCTCGCCGCCGTCGGCCTGGCGGTCCACCTCGCGGGCTCCCGGTGGATCGACGTGGTGATGCCGCCGGTGGTCACGGGCACGATCGTGGCCCTCATCGGCTTCAACCTCGCCCCCGCGGCGTGGAACAACGTGCAGGCGGCGCCCCTCACGGCGTTCATCACGCTGAGCGCGACGATCCTCATCACGGTGCTCTTCCGCGGCATCCTGGGCCGGCTCTCGATCCTCCTCGGCGTGCTCGTCGGCTACGTGGTGGCCGCCCTGCAGGGCGAGGTCGACTTCGCCTTGGTGCGCGAGGCCGCCTGGGTCGGGCTGCCCGCCTTCACCACCCCCACGTTCGACATCGCGGTGCTCGGGTTGTTCGTGCCCGTCGTCGTCGTCCTCGTGGCGGAGAACGTCGGTCACGTGAAGTCCGTCGCCGCGATGACGGGGGTCGACCTCGACCCCGTGACGGGGCGCGCGCTCTTCGCCGACGGTGTCGCGACGACTCTCGCCGGCCTGGGGGGCGGCTCCGGCACCACGACCTACGCCGAGAACATCGGCGTCATGGCCGCCACCCGCGTCTACTCGACGGCGGCGTACGCCGTCGCCGCCGGGAGCGCGCTCGTGCTCAGCCTCTCGCCCAAGTTCGGGGCGCTCGTCGCGACCATCCCGCAGGGGGTCCTCGGCGGCGTGGCGACGATCCTCTACGGCATGATCGGCGTGCTCGGTGCGCGGATCTGGGTGCAGAACAAGGTCGACTTCGGGGACCCGGTCAACCTCACGACCGCCGGCGTCGCGCTCGTGATCGGCATCGCCAACTACACGTGGGTCGTGGGCGACGTCCGCTTCGAGGGCATCGCCCTCGGCACCGGCGCGGCGATCATCATCTACCACGTCATGCGGAGCCTGTCCCGCTGGCGGGGGACGGCGGCAGTGCCGGTCGAGGCCGCCAAGGAGTAGGGCGCCGTCGGTCTCGTGCCGTGGGTCTCAGGCCGTCGGCGCCGGGGTCGCGACCCCGGCCGGGACGCAGCCCTCGGGGGCGATGAGCGGCACGGCAGGGTCGAGCGCCGACTCCTCGGGCGCGCGCATGGACTCGAAGTCCGAGCCGACGGTCACGTCGATGGTCCCGTCCGCCCGCGTGTCCAGCACGATCACGGCGCCGTCGAAGATGGGCGCCACCGTGTACGCGTTCGCGAGGCCGGCGGGGCCGGTCCTGATGAGCACCGTGCCCTCGTACCCGCCGCGGGTCTCGTTCCCGGTGGCCCCGATCACGAGGCCGCGCCCGGCGAGCTCGCCGGCGGTGGAGCCGGCCAGCCCCGTCCGGGTGGTGCCGTTGTAGACGTTGACGGTGATCTGCCCGTACGGCACGGGGAGCGCCCCGTCCGGAGGGCACGGCGCGGCGGCGATGCCGTCGGTGGGCGACGGCGACTCGAACGGCACCTGGAAGGGCGCCGGAATCGCGCCGAAGAAGACGCCGAGGCCCAGGAGGGCGGCGGCCACGAGGGCCGTGATGAGCGTCCCGAAGATGACCGCCTGCCGCTCGTGCAGGTGTCGACGCCGGATCACGCGCCGGTGGGTGACCGCGTCGTCCTGGCGTGTGCTCACGGAGCCACAAGGTAGTCGATAGCACGGACGCCGGGCCGGTGGCCCGCCGCAGCCCGTCCGGTCACGGGCTACCGCTCGTCGAGGACGAGCACGCGGGCGTGCAGGACGGGCCTCTGCTGGAGCGCGCTGCGCAACGCACGGTGGAGGCCGTCCTCGAGGTAGAGCTCGCCGCGCCACTGCACGACGTGGGCGAAGAGGTCGCCGAAGAACGTGGAGTCCTCGGACAGGAGGCTGCGCAGGTCGAGCGTGCTCTTCGTCGTCACGAGGTCGTCGAGGCGCACCTGCCGTGGCGGTACCTCGGACCACTGCTTGGGGGTGGTGAGGCCGTGGTCGGGATACGGCCGCCCGTCGCCCACCCGCTTGAAGATCACGAGGCCGAGTGTAGGACGGGCCACGCGAACCGGCACGGTGAGCGCGGAGGGGTCAGAGTCCCCGCCCGACCTGGTCCAGGTCCTGGTTCAGGCGGGTGAGGAGGCGGGCGAGGTCGCGGCGGTCCTGCTCCGACCACGACGCCGTGACGGACTCGTAGAAGCGGTGCCGGGCTGCCCGGCTCGCGGCGAGGGCGCCCCAGCCGCGGTCCGTGGCCGCGACCAGGGTGACCCGGCCGTCGTCGGGGTGCCGGAACCGGTCCACGAGCTCGGCCGCCGCCATGGCGTCCACCTGCCGGGTGATGGTCGACGCGTTGAGGTCGAGGCGCTCGGCGAGCGCGTTCACGCTCGTCGGTCCCTGGTCGGTGAGGATCGTGAGGAGGAGGTAGGCCGATCGCTCGAGGTGGCCGTCGACGCGGCCCACCCGCAGCGCGCCTGCGCCCAGTCGCAGCAGGATCGCCACCTGCTGCTCGATCCGACGGATCGACCCGTCCGTTTCCTCGCTCTGGGCGGTGGCGTCCCCCCCACCGGTTTCCGTGCGGTTCACGGGGACAACCTACGCCAGGACGGGCGCAAGTTGATCAAGGACCCGCCCTCGCGCCCGTGGTGAGACGGGACGCCGACGCGACCGCGGTGGTCGCCACCCGGCCCGGAACCGCGCAGGGCCCTCGAGGCGGACGTACGCTCCGGACGTGGACCCCACCGACGACGCCGCCCCCCACCCCGCCGTCAGCCCGTCGCCCACGCCGCGCCCGGGGGCCTGGGCCGACTCGTTCGGCCGGGTCGCCACCCGCAGCGCCCAGGCGCTCCTCGTGCTCGCGCTCGCGTCCACCGTCGTGCTCGCCCTCGTCCAGCTCAAGCTCATCGTCATCCCCGTGCTGATCGCCGTGGTCGTCGCGGCGGCGGTCAGCCCCGTCGTCCGGGCGCTGCGTCGTCGGGGCGTCCCCCCCGCCCTCGCCGCCTGGGCCGCGCTCCTGACGGGCCTTGCTGCGTTGGGCGTCGTGATCTGGCTGGTCGTGCGCGGGTTCCGGCGGGAGTGGCCCGAGCTGGTGGACGCCGCGGGCGAGGGTCTCGACGAGCTCCAGACCTACCTCGGTGCGGGCCGATTCGGGCTCACCCCGGAGCGGATCGAGCAGGCGCGCCAGGCGGCGCTCGACTTCCTCTCGAGCGAGACGGTGAGCAGCGGGGCGCTCGCCGGGGCCACGGTGGCGGCCGAGGTGGTGGCGGGGATCTTCCTGGGGCTGGTCGTGCTGTTCTTCATGCTCAAGGACGGGGCCCTGATCTGGGGCTTCCTCGTGAAGCCGCTCCCGGCCCCGAGCCAGGACCGCGCGCACCGGATCGGTGACCGCTCGGTCGAGGTGCTCGGGGGGTACGTCCGGGGCACCGCGGTGGTCGCCCTCGTGGACGCCGTCGTCATCGGGATCGCGCTGGGAATCCTCGGGGTGCCGCTGGCCCTGCCGTTGGCGACGATCGTCTTCCTCGGGGCGTTCGTCCCGCTGGTGGGCGCCACCGTGGCCGGGACCCTCGCGGCTCTCGTGGCGCTCGTGGCGAACGGGCCGGTGCAGGCGCTGATCGTGGTCGCCGTCGTCATCGCGGTCAACCAGCTCGAAGGCGACCTTCTCGCACCCATGGTCCTCGGGCGCGCGGTGCGGCTGCACGCCCTCGCCATCCTCCTCGCCCTGACGGCGGGGACCATCCTCGCCGGGGTCATCGGGGCGCTGCTGGCCGTGCCGCTCACCGCCGTCGGCTGGACCGTGGTGCGGGAGTGGAACGGGCAGGTGGACGAGGACGAGCCGCGCCCGCACCTGCCGTCGCTCCGACGACGGCACGCGTAAGAAGCCCAGCGGGGGCGGCGGCCGTCACCGACCGACTCCTCACCCTGTCCGGCACTCCCTCGCGGAGACCGCGATCCGCGCGAGGGGGTGCGGATGGCAGGGCGGATCAGTTGAGGACGATGTGCCGTTCGCCGTGGACGATGTGCTGGATCAGCAGCTCGCGCGACAGCGTGTACGGGCCGCACTCGCAGCCGGCCGGCATCCCGTCGTCGACGTGGGGGCCGTCGCCGGGGTTGAGGATGTCGTACCAGGTCGCGCCGAGGTGGGCGTGGTGCTCGTGGTTGTGGGTGCCGTCGAAGCGGTCCCGCTTGCCGTGGGCACCCTTGTGGGTGGTCGAGCGGTAGATCGTGCCGATGTCGGTGTCGTACACGGCGGCGAGGTGATGGCTTCGCCCGCACGACACCTGCAGGCGGGTGAAGTCGCTGGGGTTGGGCCCGAGGTGCTCGAAAGCAGCCCGGGCAGCGTGCTCGCGCTCGGCGTGACTCGTTCCGGTCATGGCACCGACCGTAGGACGCGAGGGCCGGGACGCGTGCGAGTTTCGACAGACGACGACGGCGCGTCGCCGGTGGGCCGTCGCCGCACCGCCGCCGGACGCTCAGGTCACGCACGTCCCGGGTCGCGCGAGGCGCGCACGGTCGCGCGTTCGGCGGGTGGGGGCGGGCGCCGTCGGCCACGATGGGCGGCACCGGCACCGGCACCGGCACTCGTGCGCCGGCAGCCGGCGCGCCGAACCCCGCGAGCGAGGGAGTCACTCATGGAGGCCACAGACCACTACGTGCGGTTCGAGCGGGTCGACGGCGTGGAGGAGTCGGCGCGCGGGCTGCTCGCGTCGCTGCACGGCGAGCGCCTGCGGCTCGACGTCGTCCGGGACGACGTCGTCCGGGTGAAGATCAGCCGGGGCGGGGTGTTCGACGAGTCGCCGACCTTCGCGGTGTGCGTGGACCCGCTCTCGCCGGAGGTGTCGTTCGCCGTCGAGCACGGCGACGGCGTCGTCCGCCTCCGCACCGCGGCGCTCGTGGTCTCCTTGTGGTTGGACCCCTTCCGCCTGGACGTGCACCGCACGGACGGGAGCGCCGTCGTCGAGACGGCGCCGGACGAGGCAGGCCGGTACTGGGCCTACGCGACGCTGAACGACGCGTTCGTCGTCCGGCGCCGGTGCCGCCTCGAGGACGCGATCTTCGGGCTGGGGGAGAAGACCGGGGCGGGGAACCGGCGGGGCCGGGACTTCACGTTGTGGAACACGGATGTGCTGGACCCGAAGGCATCGGGGGAGTTCGCCTCGACGAAGTCGACGGACGACCCGCGCGCGGACAACACGAGCACCGAGTTCGATCCGTACTACGTCTCGATCCCGTTCTTCTACCACCAGGCCTACCCCTCGGGGGCGATGGCGGGGGTGTTCGTGGACAACTCCTACCGGGCCGACTACGACTTCGCGCCGGCCGGTGAGTACGTCATGCACGTCGCGGGCGGCCAGTACACCGAGTACATCTTCGCGGGACCCGGCATGCCGGAGATCCTCGAGGCGTACACGTGGCTGACCGGGCGCACGGCGCCGCCGCCGCTGTGGGCCCTCGGGTACCACCAGTGCCGGTGGTACGACTACACGCAGGACGCGGTCGAGGCCCTGGCCGCGCGGCACCGGGACGAGGGCATCCCGTGCGATGCCCTGTGGCTCGACATCGACTACATGGACGGCTACCGCGTCTTCACCTGGAACACGCAGACGTTCCCCGACGTCCCGGGGATGCTCGCGCGCCTTGCCGAGCGGGGCTTCCGGGTGATCACGATCGTGGATCCCGGGGTGAAGCACGACCCCGGCTACTGGGTCTACGACCAGGCCCTCGAGCGGGACGTGCTCTGCCGCACCGAGGGCGGGGACGTCTACATCGGGCAGGTCTGGCCCGGCAACACGACGTTCCCCGACTTCGTCACCGAGGAGGCCCGCGCCTGGTGGGGTGAGCTGAACGCCGCGCACGTGGCCTCGGGCCTGGCGGGGATCTGGAACGACATGAACGAGCCGGCCACCGGGGTGATCGCGCCGCAGCGGATGCGGTTCGACCGCGGCCGCGCATCCCACGAGCGCTTCCACAACCAGTACGCCCTTCTCATGGCGATGGGCACCACCCAGGGGCTGCTCGCGGCGATGCCCGACAAGCGCACCTTCGTCCTGTCCCGGGCCGGTTTCGCAGGCATCCAGCGCTACGCCGCGAACTGGATGGGCGACAACATGTCCCGCTGGGACCACCTCGAGCTGAGCATGCCGATGGGCGCGGGCCTGGGGATCTCGGGCCAGGCATTCGTGGGCGCGGACATCGGCGGCTTCATGGGCCACTCGAACGCCGAGCTGCTCGTGCGGTGGTCGCAGTACGGGGCTCTCACCCCGTTCTGCCGCAACCACTCCGCCGCGGGACACGTCGACCAGTACGCCTGGGCGTTCGGCGAGGCGGTCGAGGACCTGGTGCGCGAGGCGCTCCGCCTGCGCTACCGGCTCCTGCCCTACATGTACGCCACCTTCTTGCGCGCCGCAGAGACCGGCGCCCCTGTCCAGCGGCCGCTGGTCTTCGACCACCAGGACGACGCCGTGGTGCGCGATCTCGACGACGAGTACCTCCTCGGCCCCGACCTCCTCGTCGCGCCCGTGGTCGAGGCCGGCGTCACCGCCCGGCGGGTCTATCTCCCCGCGGGCGGCTGGTACGACTGGTACACCGGCGAGTCGCTGCCCGGCCGGAGCTTCGTGACCGCTGCGACGCCGATGGACCGCATCCCGCTCTATGCCCGGGCCGGCGCCGTCGTCCCCCTGTGGCCCGAGGCGCCGGCCTCCACCGCCGGCTACCACCCACGGGTGATCGAGCTGCACCTCTTCCTCCCCGTCGAGGACGGGGTCCACGCCTCGTTCCTCCAGGAGGACGACGGCCTCACCTTGGCCGCGCTCGACGGCGCCCGCTATCGGACCACGCTCACGGTCAGCCGGGAGGCCGGCGGGGTCACCGTGCGGGCGGAGGTCGACGGCGCCGGCTACCCGGAGTTCGCCCGCGAGGCGTTCCACCTGGTCCTCCACGGGGCGGCGCCGACCGTGGTGCGCCTCGACGGCGTCGAGACGGCCGTGACCGACGGGCGGGTCGTCATCCCCAACGCGGGCGGAGCCTTCGAGGTGGGCTTCGCCGTCTGACGCGATCGGGTCAGACGGCGAGCGGCGGCCGTCGACGCTTCGGACCCGCCGCCTTCGCCGCTGCCTGGACCTCGGCCGCGCGGGCCGTGTAGTCGGCGTACGTGGAGACCGCCTCGCGGACGTAGGCGGTGACGGCAGCCGCGTCCACCGCGCTGCCCAGCGGGATGTCCCAGGTCTCGAGCACGGAGGTGCCCGGGCGCAGCACCCGGAGAGGGTCCTCGAGCAGGACGCCGTAGAGGAACCTCAGGCTGACGAGGTTCTTGCGGGCGTCCAGCGCGCACACCCAGGTGCGCCAGTCCCCGTCGAGGGCGTAGGTCAGGAGCTTGTACTTGATCGCGACGTCGAAGCCCGGGTGGGCGGTCCGGATCGCGGCATCCAGGTCGCGGACCAGCGGACCAGCGGCGGGGTCCACGCCCTCCAGGTAGGCCTCGAGCGGTGTGGCGGTCGCGGCGTCGTTCCCGCCCGGCGTTGAGCCGCTGTTCATGTGGTGCCTCCCGAGCGACGACGGCGCTTGCCGACCACCGTAGCCCCGGCACGGGGTGGCCGACGACGGCGTCCCCGCGGCGCCCGTCCGGGTCGGCTGCGCGGTCGATGGCGCGGTCGGCTGCGCGCACCCCCCAGCCCCGAGGGTGACGAGGGTGCCGACGACGAAAGCTGCGATCAGGGGCCGTGCGCGTACGTCCACGTCAGAACGGTGGAGGGTCGTCGGCGTGGTTCGTGTCGGGTGGGTCGCCCGGCTCGGGTGGGTCGGCCGGCTCGGTGGTGCGGTGGTGGGGGTCTGCGAGGGGGAGTTGGTGGGCCTGGCGGGTGTGGGGTCGGCCCCAGGGGGTGGTCCAGGTGGTGTGGGCGGTGTCGGGGTCGCGGGTGACGGTCCAGTCGGTGTGGGTCTTGAGGCGGTGGTGGTGGCGGCACAGCGGCTGGAGGTTCTCGGGGGTGGTCTGGGCGGTGGCGGGGCGGTTGTGGTCGAAGGCGGCGATGTGGTCGAGGTCGCAGCGCCAGGCGGGGGTGCGGCAGCCGATGAAGGTGCAGGTGGCGTCGCGGGCGATGACGAGGCCGGTGAGGTCGGCCCCGGGCCGGTAGGTCGTCTCGCTGCGGTGGGTGAGGGTGCCGTGGTCGTCGGTGAGGAGGCGGCGCCAGGTGCCGTCGGCGGCGATGGTGCGGGCCATGGTGGCGGGGATGGGCCCGTACCCGGCGAGGTCGGCGGGGGTCTCGTCGAGGCCGAGGAGGGTGGTGGCGGGGACGGTGACCTGGATGTGGGGGCGGCGGTGGTGCTGGGTGGGCAGGTCGATGCCGGTGGGGGTGCGTCCGGTGTCGAGGATCGCGCGGAGGATGTCGGTGAGGGCGTCGGCGCGGCGGGCGTCCATCGGCCGGGGGTCGTCGGGGGCTGCGGTGGCGGCGATCGCGTCGATGGTGGTGTAGCAGGTGGTGGCGTCGTCGGCGGGCAGGTAGAACGTCAGGAACGCCATCGCGTCGGGGGCGGGGGTGAGGCGTGCGGAGCGGCGGTCGGCTTCCTGGGCGGCTCGTTTCTGGGCGGCGGCCGGGTCGTGGGCCTGGGCGGCTTTGCGGACCCGGTGGCGCAGCTGGGGGGCGGTGAGCTGGTCGGCGTGGGTGAGGAGGCCGGTCAGGACGTCGGGGCGGTCCTGGCGGGGTAGGGCGTGGAGTTCTTCGGCCAGGACGGTGGTCTTGTAGGTGTCGATGAGGCCGGTGGTCAGGGCGTGGGCCAGTTCGGGCTGGTCGGCCAGGTAGAGGGCCAGGGCGGTCTTGGTCTGGGCGCCGGTGCGGGTGATGGCCAGGCGGGCGGCGATCGCGTCGGCGGCGTACTCCTCGCGCCGGTTGGAGTGCTCCCGGTCCAGGAAGGTGGCCACGAGGGCGGCTTGGCGGGCTGCGGCCCAGGCCAGGACCCGTTCCCAGGCGGCGAGGGCCTCGATGAGGGCGTCGTCGTCCAGGCCGGTGGGGTCGAGGACGTCCAGCGCGGTCACGGTGTCCGGGCCCGGGACCAGGGCGGCGAGGTGATCCCCCAGGACCCACCCGGGCGCCCCCGCGCCCGGCACCGGCAGCCCCGCGCCGGCAACCGCGCCCGCGCCGCGGCGACGTCCGCGCCCCCGCCGGCGATTCCCCCGCCGGTGAGGGGCTCGGTCCCCTCCGCGAGGGAGGCGTCCGCGCACGGGCCGGCGTCGTCGGCGTCGAGCGGGGCGTCGGCGCCGTGGCGCCAGGCTTCCTCCCCGCCGAGGAGCAGGACCAGGCCGAGCAGTGAGCGCTCCACGATCGAGGGGCCGGCGTGCGCGAGATCGGCATGACGCACCCGCGCCACCCGCCGTCGAACACCAGTTCCATCCATGACGCTCACGCTACAGTCCACCACCCACAACAACCCCCGCAACCCCACGACCTGCGGATTCACCCGCGAGCCAGCCCGTCGCCGTCCGCACCCGCCTCGGGACGCGATCCCCTAGATCTGAGCGGTTCGGGAGCCTGCGCTGTCGACGACGGTCACGAGTGTCCGGGCGGTGTCGCCTTCCCGGGGTTGTCTACGAGCCCTGGGGGCAGATCGCTCGTCGGTGACGGGTCCGGCTCCGCGACGACGGGCGGGGCCTCGGCCGGCGGCGGGCTGGACTCGGTGGGCGACGACGTCGACGTCGTCTGGGAGCCCGACGAGGACGAGCCCGATGCCGTACCGCCGCCCCCGGCGCCGGCAGCGTCGACGAGGGTGGTGCCGGGCGGCGGGGGCGCCGTCGTCGTCTCGGGTGCCTGGGTCTGCAACGGAGCGATCCCGTACACGGGGTCGCTCGCGTAGTCGGGCGCTCCCGAGGCGGGCGCGGTAACCGCGGCCGATCCGGCTTCGGTCACGGCGCCAGGGGTCTGGGCCGTCTCCGCGCCCGCGCCCGCGGGCTCATCGCCGCGCCATGCGCCGGCGGCGTAGGCGAGGATGCCGAACCCGAGGGCCGCCCCGACGACGACGGGCGCCACCTTGAGCCAGACGGCCGGCCGGGAGGTCGGTGCCGCGCCGGGAACGTCGTCGACGGCGCCCGCGAACAGCAGCGCGTCGATCCCGCTCTCGGGTGCCGCGGCTCCCGGATCCCTCGCGTCCGGTGCATGGTGATCGTCCACGGTTCGGGTATACAGCAGTGGGCGCCCGGAGAGAAGGGCAGGAGTGGTCCCCGGGAGTCCTCGGGGACTCGCGTGCCGGGCTCGCCGCGCCCGCCGGCGCCCGTCAGTCGCGGCGCTCGGGGAGGAGGCCCGGCGGGTTCGCCGGTGCGTTCTCCCCGAGCAGGCCGCGAGGCCTGGCGGGCGGGGAGTCGCTGAAGAGACCCGGTGGGGTGGCGGCCGACGTGCCGCGTAGGAGGCCGGCCGGGTTCGCGGGCTGGTCGTTCCGGACCAGGCCCGGCGGGGTGAAGAGCACGGTCGACGGCGGGGGCTCGGGCGGGGGTTGATCGACAGGTGGTTCGTCGACGGGCGGCTCCTCGACGGGCGGTTCTCCGGGGGTAGGCCGCCGTTGCCGTTGCCGTTGCCGTTGCCGTTGCCGTTGCCGTTGCCGTTGCCGTTGCCGGGCGTCGTCCGCGAGGTTCCGGCCGCCGGCGCTGCGGGGGCGCCGGGCGCGGCGGGGGCGACGCCGAACGCCTCGGCGGTGACCAGGACGATGTCGGACGGCCCTGGTGACGGCGCCTCGGTCGGCGACGGCGCGGTGTCGGGGGAGGGGCTCGGGCTCGGGGTTCGTCCGACCGCCGGACCGACGGGCGGCGCCGCGACCGGCGGTTGCCCCGGATCGGGCGGGGAGCCCCCGGTCACGAGGGCGCCGATCGGCCCCGACGGGGCGACCACGAGCGCCATCCCCGCGTACCCGAGGACGACACCGAGGAGCACCACGGCGAGGGCGAACAACACGGAGTGCTGCGCCGCGAGGGTGGCCACCGACCCGCTTCCCCGGCGCCCCGACCGCGGCGGCGTACCGGGGAGCAGCTCGAACGGGAAGTCGGCGTGGGTCATGTCAGCGGCGCCCCTGATCGGGGGGAACCGCCGACGTTGCGTCCATCATCCGGGTATACCCCAGTGGAGCGGCGGTGTGAAGGACACACGCGGGGAAACGTCCCCCCCCACCGGGCGGGTGGCGCCCTCAGCCCGGCGGTGTGCCCGCGCCGTCGTCGGCTTCGCAGAGCGCGAGGATCGCGGCCCTGAGGGCAGGGTCCACCGCGAAACGGGCGTCGAGGAAGCCGAGGATCGCGCGCGCGGACTCCGGGGTGCGCTCGTAGCCCTGCACGAACTCGGCGAGGTGTGCCGCGGTGCGCGGGAACCGCTGCTCGACGCGCCGTTCGTTCATGTACCGGTCGCGGTCGGCGGGCGCCTCCTCCTCGACGGCTGCGGCCAGCTCGAGGACACGGTCGACGGCGAACCCCTGGACGAAGCGCGCGGCGGAGAGTCTCTCCCCGCGCCGGAACCGGCCGAGCCCGACGTAGAGGTTGGTGAGCGCTTCGCCGAGCTGCCACTCGACGTCGAGCGGCGCGCGCGGGCCCGACGGCTCCGCAGGCTCGAGGAGCGCGTCGTCGACGTCGTCCCTCTTCCACACCACCCGGCCGGGGGCGAAGGCGATGCGCGGCATCTCCTCCGGCTCGAAGACGGCGAACTCGCAGAAGACCCCGTCGGCATAGAGGACCTTGTACCCGTCGACCGTGTTCCGGAACGTGGAGGCGACCGGTGCGATCGAGGTGAGCCAGCCGAGGTCGTCGAGGAACGCCGCCTTGTGCCCGGGCTCGACGATCGCGAAGAAGTCGAGGTCGGACCAGGCGTCCAGGCGGTCGAGCTCGCGGCCCACCGAGCCCAGCGCCAGCAGAGCCAGGGCGTGCCCGCTGCGCTCCAGGGCGGCGCCGATGGCGTCCAGCCGGTCGAGCAGCAGCGCGGCGTGGTCCATGTGCGGTCCTTCCGGTCAGCCGCGGGCCGCGGCGTCGGCCTCGAGCCGGCCGGCGACGGCGAGCGCGAGGTGGTCCTGCCAGCGCGGCGCCGCGACCTGGACGGCGAGCGGCAACCCGGTGGGCGCGTCGTACCCGAACGGCACGCTCACCGCCGGCCACCCGGTGAGGCTCCACGGCAGGGTGAAGACGTAGTCCTCGCGGGTGAGGTCGCGACGCGGGGGCGCGACGTCCGCCACGGTCGGGCCGAGCACCACGTCGAACGCGGCCGCGGCGCGCGTGAGGCGCCGGTCGAACCGGTCCCAGGCGCGCAGGTGGCGCTCGACGTCCTTCCCGGCGAGCGACTCCCGCTCCCAGTAGTGGACCGTGATGTCGAGGGACTCCTCGAGGTGCGCCGGGAGGGCGTCGTCGACGACGACGGCGCCCTGCGCCACGAGGGCGGCGACGGCACGCTCGACCGCGGCCAGGGTCGAGGCCGCCGGGCGGAGGGCTCCCTCGCCCCGGACGACGGCGACCCGCAGACCCTCGCGGCGGACGCCGGCCGGGTCGCCGAGCGGGACCGGCGGGCAGGCCGGGTCCTCGCCGTCGGGGCCTGCGATCGCCCGGAGCGCGGTGGTGAGGTCCGCGACGCAGCGCGCCAGCGGCCCGATCACGGTCCGCCCGTCCCGGTGCGCGCCGAGGACGGGCACGTGCCCGGTGTCCGGCACCAGCCCGAACGTCGGCTTGAGGCCGGCGACGCCGCACCACGCCGCCGGGAGCCGGATGCTGCCACCGGAGTCGCTGCCGAGCGCGAGGTCGGAAGCGCCCGCCGCGAGGAGCACGGCGTCGCCGGTGGAGGAACCGCCGGGGGATCGGGCCGGGTCGAGGGAGTGCAGGCAGGTTCCGTGGACGGGGTGCTCCTGCCCGGGTTGCGTCTTCGCGACGACGACGGCGCCCGCCGCACGCAGCCGCGCGACGGCGGTCGCGTCGCGGGGCGGGACGCGACCCGTGCGCCGCGAGGCCTGGCCCTCGCAGGGGAGCCCGGCGACGTCGATCCAGTCCTTGACCGTGAGGGCGACGCCCCGCAGCGGCCGGGGCGTGGGGTCGGTGGCCCGGGATCCGGCGTCGAGCGCGCCGGCGGCGAGGAGAGCAGCGCCGTCGTCCCGGGCGACGGCGGCGCCGAGGTGCGAGGCGGCGTCGAGCCTCGCCAGCGCGGCGCAAACCCTCTCGACCACCGGCTCCCGCCCCGACTCGGCCTCCGTCACGCCCCCATCGTCGCGCCCCACGTCGCTCCGCGGAAGGGGGTGTGGGGGCCGCGGGGTGGGTGACATCCTGGGCGGGCCGCGTCGACCCGAAGGAGCGTCATGATCCTGCAGCCCCACCACGACGGGTCTCTGCGCTACGTCTCGACCCAGAGCCCGGCGCTCGGGGACACCGTCCGGGTCCGCCTCCGCGTCCCGGCGGGCCTCGGCATCGGCCACGCCCATGTCCGGGTCATCAAGGATGCCGAGCCCGCCTTCACCACGATGGTGCGCGAGGCCGAGGATGCCCACGAGACCTGGTGGGCCGCCGACGTCGAGTGCCACAACCCGATCACGTCCTACCGCTTCTACGTCGACGGCGAGGCCGGCTACGGCTGGGTCAACGGCACCGGTTGGCACCGGGGACGCGACGTGCGCGACGACGCCGACTTCCTCTTGTCCGCCCACCCCGCCCCACCCGGATGGACCCTCGGCGCGAACGTCTACCAGGTCTTCCCGGACCGCTTCGCGCGGTCGGCGGCGGCGCAGGGGCGTGAGACGCCCGGGTGGGCGGTCCGCTCCGCGTGGGTCGAGCCTGTCGGGAGGCCGCGCGGCGACTACTCCTTCCAGCTCTACGGCGGGGACCTCGACGGCGTGATCGAGCACCTCGACCACCTCGCGGAGCTGTCCGTGGACGTGCTCTACCTGACCCCCGTGTTCCCCGCGGGCTCCGCGCACCGCTACGACGCGTCGTCGTTCGCCGAGGTGGACCCGCTCCTGGGCGGGGAGGCCGCCCTGATCAGGCTCGTCGAGGCGGCCCACGCCCGGGGCCTCAAGGTGATCGGCGACCTCACGACCAACCACACCGGCAACCTGCACGAGTGGTTCCGCCGCGCCCAGGCCGACGCCGCGGCACCCGAGGCCACGTACTACTACTTCCGGAACCACCCCGACGACTACGTGGGCTGGCTCGACGTGCCCACGCTCCCCAAGCTGGACTGGCGCAGCGGGCCGCTCCGGGACGTCTTCCTCCGCGGCCCGGGCTCCGTCGTCGGGCGCTGGCTATCGCCGCCGTTCGACCTGGACGGCTGGCGGATCGACGTCGCGAACATGACCGGGCGCTACCGGGACGTCGACGAGGCCCACAGCGTCGCGGCGGAGATCCGCGCCACGATGCGCGAGGTCAAGCCCGAGGCCTGGCTGATCGCGGAGCACGGTCACAACGCGAGCCCCGACCTCATGGGCGCCGGCTGGCACGGAACGATGAACTACGCGGGCTTCACCCGGCCGGTCTGGACCTGGCTGGCGCAGCACCGGCCGGACGCGCTCACGGACCGGAACTACCTCGGCATCCCCACGGTCTACGGCGTGCCGGCGTTCGCGGGGGGCGCCGTCGTCGCCTCGATCCGCGAGGTGACCGCGAGCATGCCGTTCCGCTCGCTGCTCGCGGGGATGAACAAGCTCGACTCCCACGACACCCCGCGCTTCATGACGATCGTGGGCGACGACGTCGACCGCTACGAGGCCGGCCTCGCCCTGCTCTTCACCCTGCCCGGCGGCACGATGGTGTTCGCGGGCGCGGAGACCGGCGCGGGCGGTGGCAACGGCGAGGAGGGCCGCATCGCCATGCCGTGGGGTCGCCCGGAGGCGTGGGACGAGCGGGTCCTCGGGGCGCACCGCAGGCTCGCTGCGGTCCGGGCCGGCTCCGAGGCGCTGCGCGTGGGCGGCATGCGCTGGCTGGCCGTCTCCGACGACGCCCTGACCTTCGAGCGCGAGGCGCCCGACGGCGCGGAGCGGGTCCTCGTGCACGTCGCGCGGGCGGGCCACACGGCGGTCGCGCTGCCGGGGTGGTGGTTCGACGAGGCGGAGGTCCTGGTCGGGGCGGCGCCCGCGAAGGCCGACGACGGCACCTGGCAGCTCCCGGCGTCAGGCCCGGCCGCGCACGTGTGGCGGGTGCGGTAAGGGCGGGCCGGCCTCGCCGAATCTGGAGGGGGATCGATGCGGATCGTCGTCGCGCTCGGGGGCAACGCCCTGCTGCGCCGCGGCGAGGCGATGACGGCGGCCGTCCAGCGCGCGAACGTCCGGGTGGCCGCGGCGGCGCTCGCCCCGCTGGCGGCCGAGCACGAACTCGTCGTCTCCCACGGCAACGGGCCCCAGGTGGGGCTCCTCGCACTGCAGGCCCAGGCGCTCGCGGACGTCGAGGCGTACCCACTGGACATCCTTGGCGCCGAGACGGAGGGGATGATCGGGTACCTCATCGAGCAGGAGATCGGGAACCTCGTGCCGGTCGAGAAGCATGTGGCGACCATCCTCACCATGACCGAGGTGTCGCTCGACGACCCGGCGTTCGCTGACCCGACCAAGTTCGTCGGCCCGGTCTACGACGAGCCGTCGGCGCGGCGCCTGGCGGCCGAGAACGGGTGGGCGATCCGGCGGGACGGTGAGTCCTTCCGGCGCGTGGTGCCTTCGCCCCGGCCGCTGCAGATCGTCGAGATCGCGGCGATCGAGATGCTCCTCGCCGGTGGGTGCGTGGTCATCTGCGCCGGGGGCGGAGGAATCCCGACGGCGTTCAGGCCCGGCACCGGCGAGTTGATCGGCGTGGAGGCCGTGGTGGACAAGGACCTCGCCTCGGCGGTCCTGGCGCGTGGGCTGCGCGCCGACCTGCTCGTCATGGCGACCGACGTCACCGGCGTGGTCCTCGACAGGGGGACGCCGGCGGCGCGGGAGCTCGCGACGGCGACCGCGGCCGAGCTGCGGAGGTACACGTTCGCCGCCGGCTCGATGGGGCCGAAGGTCGACGCCGCGATCGAGTTCGTCGAGGCGACGGGTGGGCTCGCGGCGATCGGGGCGCTGGCGGACATCGGGGGGATGGTCGACGGGACGGCCGGGACGCAGATCCGGGCGTAGGTGGCGCCGGACCCACGACCTGGCGGGCGCCGTCGTCGGCCCGCCAGGGTCACGCGAGGGCGCGGTCGATGGCCTGGGCGATGACGTGCTCGGGCTGGGCGCCGATGAGGCGGTTGACAGTCGCCCCGTCCCGGACCAGCGCGAGGGTGGGGATGCTCTGGGCGCCGAAGCGGGCCGCCGCGGCGGGGTTGTGGTCCACGTTGACCTTGACCACCTTGACGCGCCCGGCGTAGCGCGCGGCGAGCCGCTCGAGCACCGGCGCGACCATCCGGCACGGCCCGCACCAGGGCGCCCACAGGTCGACGAGGACCAGGTGCCGGGTGTCGAGGGCGGCGGCCAGGTCGGCGTCGTCGGCGTCGGCGATCCACGGCAGTGGCGCCTTGCAGGAGGCGCACCGGGGGGCGCCGGCGGCGACGGCGGGGACGCGGTTCTTCGTGCCGCACCGAGGGCACGGCGTCACACGCGACGTCATGGTCCGATCCTGGCACCGGGGCGCGTCGAGCGGGGAGGCTCGAGTGGGCGAAGACGCCCGAACGGGGGCGCGTCAGTAGGTCCCGATGATCGAGAGGTACACGCCTCCCCCGCTGTTCGAGACGTTCCGGTAGAGCCAGTCGGAGTTGGCGACGCTCACCCGGACGCAGCCGTGGCTCGCGGGGTACGTGGGGACCGAGGTGGAGCCGTGCAGCATGTACGCGCCGGTGATGACGCGCTTGTTGTACATGTTGCCGTACCTCGAGTAGGCCACGCCCTTGGTCGAGTAGAGGGCGTTCATCCCCTGGCTCCGGTAGTAGCAGGACTCCGGGTAGAGCGTGCTGCAGCTCCAGCCGGGCCGGGTGGCGCCGAGGAAGTAGTTGCCGACAGGGGTGCCGTAGCCGGGCTTCCCGGTCGAGATGCGCATGGCGCGCACGTACGCGCCGCCTCGGACGTAGAGCATCGTCTGACAGGTCCTGGTTGCCAGGAGATATGTGCTGCGCCCGTTGCGGCTCGGGGCGGGGATCGCGCTGAGCGAGCCGTACGAGGCGTTGTACGCCCGGAGCTGGGTGAGGTCTCCCGCGGTGATGCCTCCGCGGGAGGCGCCCAGGCCGGCGATCTGGCGGAAGGTGCACATGCCCTGGGCGGTCTGCGCGCCCCAGATGCCGTCGATCGGGCCGGTGGGGATGGCGAACTTCGTGAGGATCGTCTGCGCCTCGGCGATCTCGGACGCCGTCGCTGCGTGCGCCGGCGGCGCCACCGCGAGGCTGACGAAGGCGAGGATCGCGGCGACCAGGACTGTCAGGTGACGAACGACTCGTGGCCTCATGGCGACGCCTCCCGTGCCTCATTGCACCCTTCCGGAATACCACCGCCCCTCACCGCGGTCAACGGCCGGTGGTCCCCTTTTCGAGGTCCGGGGCGGCGTCGTCGTCGCCCGTCAGCCGGATGACGGTCGATACTGCGGTGGTGCGCGAGCCCTACCCGGCGGTCGAGCCGCTCGAGAGCGGCCTGCTCGACGTCGGCGACGGTCAGCAGGTCTACTGGGAGACCGTCGGCGACCCGGCCGGCATCCCGGCGCTCTTCCTGCACGGCGGCCCCGGGACCGGGTGCGGCCCCGGCGCGCGCCGCCTCTTCGACCCGCGCTCGTACCGCGCCGTCCTCTTCGACCAGCGCGGGTCAGGGCGCAGCCGCCCGCTCGCGAGCGAACCCGACGTCGACCTCTCCACGAATACGACGGCGCACCTCCTCGCCGACATCGAGCGCCTGCGGGAGTCCCTCGGGGTCGGGCGGTGGGTCGTGGTCGGTGTTTCGTGGGGCGTGACGCTCGCCCTCGCCTACGCCCAGGCGCACCCCGACCGGGTCTCGGCGATGGTGCTCGGCGCCGTCACCGCCGGCACCCGGCGGGAGATCGAGTGGATCACCCGCGATGTGGGACGGGTCTTCCCGCGTGAGTGGGAGCGGTTCGTCAGCGGGGTGCCCGACGGCGACAGGGGCGGCAACCTGGCCGACGCCTACTCGCGCCTCCTGGCCGACGGCGACCCGGACGTCCGCGAGCGCGCCGCCCGCGCGTGGTGCGCGTGGGAGGACACGCACGTCTCGCTCGCCCCGGGGTGGTCCCCGGACCCGCGGTACGACGACGCGGAGTTCCGACTGCGCTTCGCCCGCCTCGTCACGCACTACTGGGGCAACGGCTGCTTCCTCGAGGAGGGCCGGCTGCTCGACGGGATGCCGCGCATCGCGCACCTCCGTGCCGTCCTGGTGCACGGCCGGCTCGACGTCTCCAGCCCGCTCGACACCGCCTGGCGCCTGCACCGCGCGTGGCCGGCCAGCCGTCTCGTGGTGCTCGACGACGCCGGCCATGAGGCGGGTCAGCCCGCGACCACCCGCCGAGGTCGGTGGTTCGGTGTGAGGTCGCGGGCTCGAATCACCGACCTCGCGTCGAATCACCGACCTCGCGTCGAATCACCACCTCGCGGGCAGGGGGCATGGCCCTGGCATCCTGTGGTGATGCCGACGACGGACTCGCCCTCCGCCGGCGCCCCCGCGCGGTTCTCGTGGTCCCTGCTCCCGGCGGCCGGTGTGTCGCTGGCGGCCCTCCTGCTCTTCGGCTTTCAGATGGGCGGCGTGGGGCACCTGGTGCTGGTCGCGTCCGTGGCTGCGGCCTTCGCCGTCGAGCGGGGCCTCGGCAAGGACCTGACGCTGATCGCCGTCGGCGTCGCCATCGTCAGTACGACGTCGGTGGAGGCGGACCTCGACTGGGACCGGTTCCTCACCATCGGGACGGTGCTGGCGCTCGCGGTCGCCGTGCCGTTCCTCCTCGACCGGTTCGTCTACCGCCGGCGGGCCATCCGGTTCCCCTGGCGCTCGGGGCAGAAGTGGACGCCGCTCGAGAAGGCCTACCTGGTGCTCGTGCCGGTCCTCGGGTGGCTGATCCTGCCGTTCTACTTCATCCGGTCCGGGGCCTACGCCAACTGGCCCGCGGTGAGCGCGCCGGACGAGCTCGCGCGCTTCTTCGTCGGCGTCACTGCGGTGGGCACGTGGGACGAGCTGTTCTTCATCTGCACGTGCTTCGCGCTCCTGCGCCGGCACTTCCCGCTCTGGCAGGCGAACCTCCTGCAGGCGACGATCTTCGTCTCGTTCCTCTGGGAACTCGGCTACCGGTCGTGGGGGCCGCTCCTCACGGCGCCCTTCGCCCTGCTCCAGGGGTTCCTGTTCGACCGCACGCACTCGCTCGGGTACGTCCTTCTGGTGCACCTGCTGTTCGACGCGATCGTGTTCCTCGCGATCGTGCACGCGCACAACCCGGACTGGATCCCGATCTTCTTCTACTGAGCGGTGCGCGCCTTGTCGAAGTCGAGGAGGTACGCCCGGGTGCTCCTCCTGGCCGACTCCACGAGGAACTCGAAGTCGGGCGGGGTGAGGTCGAAGGACTGCGTGGTCACGTAGTCCGTGCAGATGGGGACGGTGCGCATCCGGTCGGCGGACGTGTAGGTGGCGCGGGTGAGGTCACGGCTCACGGCGTCGAAGATGTTCGCCGCGAACCCCGTGATGCTCCTGGGCGGGCGGGCCGGGAACCCGACGAGGTGGGTCGTGAGGTCTCCACCGATCGACTCGATGAAGGCGACCACCTCGCCGAAGTCGATGTAGCCGTCCGCGTTCTTGTTGAGGGTCGCGAAGATCTCCGAGATCGAGGTGGTGCCGAAGACGCTCAGGAGCTCCACCGAGGAGACGTCGCCCGACTCGACCGCGGCGTCGAGCTCGGCCTCGGAGATCGTGCCGTCCTCGTTCACGTCGATCTCCTTGAGGGCAGCCAGGAGCCGCTGGAGCGGCTTCGGGATCTGCTGCTGCGAGGCGCTCTTTCGCTCGTCCTCCTCGAAACGCGCCCTCGCCGGCGTGTCGGGACGCGGAGGCGGGCCGCCACCGGGGCGGACCCACTCGCGGGTGACGTCGGCCTCGTCGGAGGAGAAGAGCGTGAAGGCGAGCGTCTTGGGGTTCTCGGGGTGGAACCGCACGGACCGGCTGTAGTACTCGGCGGCGTGGTCCAGGTCGAGGATGCGGCGCAGGAACGCGTCGTCGGGGTCGAGCGAGAGCCACCAGCCGTCGAAGGCGTGGCTCGGGTTGTTGCACAGCACGCCGCCGTCGACGTAGACCTCGGCGTCGTCGAGGTTCACGTCGTCCGGCGACTTCGTGAGCAGCACGGGCTGGAGCAGCACGGGGAGCGACATCGACATGCGCACCGCGACGCGGACGGGCATGTGCGGGGTCGTTTTCGGGTGGCAGTACTCGGTCATCATGCGGGTGACGTTCGTGACCGGCACGCACAGCTCCCGGCCGCACCGCTCGAGGAGCTGCTGGAAGGTGACGTCGGCACTCCCGGTGTAGTCCTCGAGCACCTCCCCGAGGAAGTCGAAGCTGCGCCGTCCCGGGTGCATGCCGCGGGCGATCGCGGTTCGGACCATCGAGCCGACCTTGCCGCCGCCGCCGTCCATCACCAGCGACTGGAGGTCGGTCGGCACCCGCCGGGCCATGTCCTCGCTCGAGGCTCCCACGGCGGCGAACATCGCCAGCATGCTGCCGACGCTCGTCCCGGCCACGCGACGGACCTGTGACGGATAGATCCCCGCCTTCTCGAGGGCCTGGACCGCGCCGATGTAGGCGTAACCCTTCGCGCCGCCACCCTCGAAGGTGAGGTTCTCCCACGGGTAGGGGGAGTCGTCCGCGCCGGTCGGCAGGACGGGCTTGTGCTTGACCGATTCCAGCGGCGGGAGCGCCGGAGGAGGCGGGTCGGCGAACATCAACGTGGCGCGGCGGGTGTGGTCGGGAGTGACCCGCTCGGTGAACGCTCGCCATTCGGAGATCGCTCGCCAGTTGTGCCGAATCGTCATGTCCGTTGGCTCCCAGGTAGTTCGCCGGTCCGTCCGCGGGTACCTGCGCGCGCATACCCCTCCCAAGGTTAGGCGGCGGCCGACGCCGTCACAACGGGCGAGACGTCAGAGCTCGGAGAGGGCGCCGCCGTCGAGGGGGGTCGGCGCGAACGTGAACCCGGTGAGGGGCGGGCCGAGAGGTGGGGCGCTCACGCCTCGGGTGAGCCGTCCGGGCGGTCTGCTCGTTCGTCGTGCCGGAGGACGACGCCGTTCCCGAAGGCCCGCGTCTCGGCGAGGCGAAGGTGGGTGGTGCCGTCGGTCTCCGGGAAGAGGCGCTTGCCGCGCCCGATGAGGACGGGTGCACGTAGATCCGATCCGGTCGATCCGGTCGAGCCGGGCGAAGGTGGCCGCGAGATCCTCATCGTGGCCCCCAGGCTCTTCTGCCGACGACTCCACCGGTTTGCCCGGTGTCCGGCTCGCGTCAACCTCGTGCGCGAGGGGTCGTGCAGGTCACGGCGATGGTGCCGACCGCTTGTGCCGCGGGGCGAGGGCCCGACAGACTGGCGCCGTCGTTCCCCACGAGGAGATGAGTCTGCCGATGTCGAGCACCGCGCCCAAGCGAATCGGGATCCTCACGGCCGGTGGCGACAGCCCCGGTCTGAACGCGGCGATCCGCGGCGTCGGCAAGGCCGCCCTCGGCTATCACGGCATGGAGCTCATCGGCTTCCGCGACGGCATCACGGGACTGGTGCAGAACCGGTACGTGCCGCTGGACAGCGCAGCGCTCTCCGGCATCCTCACCATCGGCGGGACCATCCTCGGCACGAGCCGGGACAAGGTGCACCGCATGCAGGTCGACGGCGAGACCCGCGACATGGTCTCGACCGTGGTGGAGAACTACGAGAAGGACGGGCTGGACGGCCTGATCCTGATCGGCGGCGGCGGCACCGCGAAGAACGCCATGCGTCTTCATGACGCGGGCCTCAACGTCCTCACCCTGCCCAAGACGATCGACAACGACATCGCGGGCACGGACACCAGCTTCGGCTTCGCCACCGCGACGGAGATCGCGACCGAGGCGATTGACCGGGTGCACAGCACCGCGCACAGCCACCACCGGATCATCCTCACCGAGGTCATGGGGCACCGTGCGGGATGGCTCACCCTGGCTGCCGGGCTCGCCGGTGGCGCGGATGTCATCCTGATCCCCGAGATCCCTTACACGGTGGAGCAGGTCGCGGAGACCATCAAGGCACGCACGGCGCGCGGCAGCTCGTTCAGCGTGGTCGCGGTGGCCGAGGGCGCCCGTGACGTCGACGACACGGCCGACTACGAGGCAGCGAAGCTCCTCGTCAAGGCGTCCAAGACGCCCCAGGCCCTGAGGGCCGCCAAGACACACCTGGCGCACGTGGAGGACTCCCAGCGCGAGCACACGTTCCGGCTGGCCCGCGAGCTCGAGGCGGCGACCGGGCTGGAGACCCGGGTGACGATCCTCGGCTACGTCCAGCGCGGCGGGGCGCCCTGCGCGGCGGACCGGCTGCTCGCCACCCGTCTCGGCGCCGCGGCGGCCGAGCTGGTGGCCCAGGGCGAGTACGGCTACATGGTCGCTGCGCGCGGCGAGGGCACCGAGCCGGTGCCGCTCGGCGAGGTGGCCGGCAAGGTCAAGCTCGTGCCGCCGGACCACGACTGGATCGCCGCCGCGCGCAAGGTCGGCACCGGGCTGGGGGACTGACGCGGGTCGGTCGTGACCCGCCGCCGCGACCTTCCACCGCGCCGGCCGCTACCCGCCGGTGGTCAGCGGTGCTGCTCGGCGCTGTCGTGGTGTGCCCGCAGGCGGCGCGTCGTGAGGTCCGCGCCGCTGAGGATCCCGGCGCGGCCGAGCAGCCGCCCGTGCTCCCAGTTCGACAGGCCGAGTTCGGGCTGCGCCAGCGCGTACTGACCGTCGACCCATCGGGTGAATCCGTCGCCGACGAACGGCGCGTCGACGGCGCGGAAGAACCGGTCCTGCGCGGCGTCGTCGTCCGCGACGAGGGAGGCGACGAACCGCGGGCTGAGGGTGTTGACCAGCTCGATCGCCTCGTCCAGGTCCTCGGCGACGACGAGGCTGAGTTCCGGCGTGCCCTCCCACTCCCACTCCAGGCCGAGGCGCTCGAGAGGGATGAGGTCCGCGCGCGGCTCGACGACGACGCCCTCCGCGCGGCGCACCTCGATGGTCCGCTCGAGCTCGCCCGGCGGGAGCCAGGCCTCGCTGCCCTCCGCCACGTGGAGCCGTGCCTCGCCACCGCGAACCGCCGCGGCCGCATCCGCGGCGGCGAGCAGGGCGGGGACCAGGTCCGCCGCCCGATCGCGGACGACGACGGCGACGTTCAGCGTGTTGCAGACCTTGCGGTCCAAGGAGTGCCGGACGACGCCGGCGAGGCGCGCGGCGTCCGCGCTGCGGTCCGCGACGAGCCACGCGCCGCCCGTGCCGTGCGCGCTCACCGGGATTCCGCTCTGCCGGGCAACGCTCGCCAGCTGCGACACGGCAGCCCCGGAGCCTCGCACGACGGCGAGCGCCAGGCGTGCGTCGCTGAACAGCGCCCAGCCCGCCGACCGCTCGCGGGAGGTGACCAGCCCGACGGCGCCGTCGGGCAGGCCCGCCGCGCGCAGCGCCGGCACGAGCGCCAGATCCGCGATGGCACGGGCGGTGCCGAGGGCGTCCCCGCCGATGCGCAGCACCGCGGTGTTTCCCGTGGCGAGCACCCCCGCGGCGTCGGTGAGGACGTTGGGTCGCCCCTCGAAGACGAAGCCGACCACGCCGAGCGGTGCCGTCTCGACGTCGACGTACCAGCCCTCGTGGGTCACGCGGTGGCCGGCTGGGCGGGCGCCGTCGCCCTCTCCCTCGCCGTCGAGCATCTCGGCCCACCCGCGCAGGCCCGCGACCATGTCGTCGCGCACCCGCTCGGAGACCCGCAGGCGCGTCGTCGAGCGGCCGAGGCGCTCCGCGCGGGCGACGTCCTCGGTGTTGACGTGGGCAATGGCGCCCCAGTGCGTCGCGAGCAGGTCGGCGAAGCCGAGGAAGAACTGCCGGACCTGCGCGGGCTCCGCCGTGCGCAGTCGCGCGAACGCGGCCACGGCGTCGTCGACCCGGGCCCGGACGAGGTCGCGCACCTCGGCCGGAACGTGCAAGAGCGCGCCGGTCTCGTGCACGACGTAGAGGCTGTCGCCGGGTTCGAAGGCGGCTGCGAGGTCGGCGTCCACGACGGTGAAGCGGTCCCCGCCGAACGGGACGGCCATGCCGGCCGCGAGCTGGGTGAGGGGCTGTCCTGCGAGGTTCATGCGGTCCTGCCTGCGTGGGATGCGTCGAGGTCGTACCAGGAGTATCACGGCTACGGCCCTGCCGACGCCGTGCATGCTCAGGACAGGCGCGGCGAGGCCTCCGCTGTGCCGATGGGGTGGGTGGTCGCGCCGTCGGTCGCCTCGGGGCCTGTGCGGAACGTTCCTTGCGGTATGCGCGACAGATCTTCCGCACAGGGAGCGCCGACGACGGCGCCCCCCACCTTCCGGGGCCGCCCTCTGGTGCGCCCGCCTCGTCCGCACGGGCGCGTTACGGCCGGCGGAGGTTGGCGCCGTTGGTGGCGATGACCTGGGTGTACCAGTCGAAGGACTTCTTCTTGTACCGGGCGAGGGTGCCGGTGCCGTCGTCGTCGCGGTCGACGTAGATGAACCCGTACCTCTTGGACATCTGGGCGGTGGAGGCGGAGACGAGGTCGATGGGTCCCCAGGTGGTGTAGCCGAGGAGGTCGACGCCGTCGGCGATCGCTTCGCCGACCTGGACGAGGTGGTCGTTGAGGTAGGAGATGCGGTAGTCGTCGATCACCGTCTTGACGCCGGCGACCTCCACCAGGACGTCCTTGGCGCCGAGGCCGTTCTCCACGATGAAGAGCGGTTTCTGCCAGCGGTCCCAGAACTGGTTGAGGACGATCCGCAGGCCCTGCGGGTCGATCTGCCAGCCCCATTCGCTCTCGGGCAGGGTCGGGTTGGGCACGCCGGACAGGATGTTGCCGCGCGAGACCGTCTTCTTCGACTCATCGGCGGTCTCGCAGATGCTCATGTAGTAGGAGAAGGAGACGAAGTCGACCGTGTTCTTCAGGATCTCGCGATCGTCGTCGGTGATGTCGAGGGTGATGCCGTGCTCGCGGAAGTACCGCAGCGCGTACCCGGGGTAGGAGCCGCGGGTGTGCACGTCGGAGAACATGAGGTTGGCGTGGTCGGCCTCCATCACCGTCACGACGTCGGCCGGGTCCGGGGTCAGGGGGTAGATCGGCATGGAGATGACCATGCAGCCGACCTTGAGGTCCGGGTTGATCTCGTGGGCGATCTTGGTGGCCAGCGCACTCGCGACGAGTTCGTGGTGGACGGCCTGGTAGAGGTCGGACGTCGAGAGCTGCTCTTTGGGCGTGTTGATGCCGCCGCTCATGAACGGCAGGTGCAGCACCGAGTTGATCTCGTTGAACGTCAGCCAGTACTTCACCCGGTGGCCGTACCGGTCGAAGAGCACCCGCACGTAGCGCTCGTAGAAGCCGATGAGGTCCCGGCTGACCCAGCCGTCGTAGGTCTCGGTCAGGTGGAGCGGGGTCTCGTAGTGGGAGATCGTGATCAGGGGTTCGATGCCGTGCTTGGCGAGTTCGTCCAGGACGCGGTCGTAGAAGGCCAGGCCTTCCTCGTTCGGCTCGGTCTCATCGCCGTTGGGGAAGATCCGGCTCCACGCGATCGAGAACCGGAACACCCGGAACCCCATCTCGGCGAAGAGTGCGATGTCCTCGGCGTAGCGGTGGTAGAAGTCGATGCCCTCGAGCTTGAGGTTGTCCGGCGTCGGGCCGTCGGCCCGCGGCGCGGCGCCGCCCCGGGGCAGCACGTCCTGGATCGACAGGCCCTTGCCCCCCTCGTCGTAGGCGCCCTCGAACTGGTTCGCGGCGGTCGCCCCGCCCCAGAGGAAGCCGGTCGGGAACGGCGCGCTCGGTGTGGTGGTCATGACGTCTTCGTCCCTTTCTGTCGGTCGTGGTGCCGACGACGGGTCGCCGTCGGCAGGGCGTCAGTCGGTGTCGGCGTCCAGGTGGTGGCAAATCGCGCCGACGAGGTTGGCGTCGTTGGGTGCGCGCAGGCCCGCACCCGGGGCAGCGGGATCATCGAGGCGTCGAGAACGTCGTCGACCTTGGCTGCGACCGTGCCGATGAAGTCCGGCCGGGCGCTGATGCCGCCGCCCAGGGAAAACGCGACCCAGGGCCTGGATGAACCCGCCGACGACGTCACGCCGGCCGTGGGGAACGACCCCTTCTCCGACACCCGTTCATCATCGTCGATCAGGGCGTGCTTGATGCCGGTCCCACCGCAAGGATGTCCGGATCCTGTCGTCGGTGACGCGAAAGGCCGTTGGCCGTACGAAGGTCGAGACCTCAGCGCTCAAGCGGCGGGGGTGCTCTGGTACGTCGGCCTCCTTCTCCTCGACGACGGCGACCGGCCTGACGTTGAGGTGGAGGACGACGTCGAAGCGCCGCTCGACCTCGCGGTCGACCACGGTGACCCGGTCGACGACCAACCAGTCGTTCCGGGAGGCGTCCGCGCTGATCAGGTGGCCGGTGGGGGTCCACTCCTGACCGACGTCGTCAATGGGGTCAGGCCACGGAAGCCCTCGGTGGTCGCGTCCTGCGAGGGAGGGGTCGACGCTCATCGCGAGCGCCTGGTCGTGGTGCTGTCGCGGGACGCCGGGGTTCAGGGTGCGCAGCGCGGCGCGCAGGCGCGCGGGGATGAGGGGTCGTCTCAGGACTCGCGCTCACCGGTGCCGGGGGCGGTGCCCACTGCCGGACGCCAACCCAGTTCGGCCAGGGCCTCGAGGGCGAGGTGCTCCCATGCGTGCCTCGGACATGCCGTGCTCGGAGGTCATGGGGCGCCCTTCGCGCTGGTCATCCTGCCGTTGGATGAGCCAGGCGGTGCGGCCTGTGAGCAGCGACGGCGCCCCCGCCAGCGTTCTTCCGTCGGTTCCCCTGCGTTCCCAGCCGCGTTGTCACCTGGGCCCCATCACCGAAGGTGAGTGGAGTCGCAGTCGTGCTCCTGACTTTCACTTTGCGGTGGGCTGTAAAGTGCAAGTCATGAAGGGATCTGCGGACCTGCTTGCGTTCCAGCCCGGCTCTGAACTCGTCGTCGACCGCGCACGTGCAGAAGAAGCGGTCGAGCGCTGCCTGGAGCAGCTGCGCAGCGGGACGCTGCCGGCTGATGCGGAGCGCCAGCGAGTCGACATCAAGGAGGAAGCCGGCAGGCGCGGTTCGGGCGGCCGGCTGCTGCCAGGGGAGCGTGAGAACACCAAGGCGGCAGACCAGCTCGCCGACGAGGTGGCGGCGATGGCCAACACGCCCGGCGGCGGTGCGCTCATCGTCGGCATCGAGGATCGAACGGGAGACCTGCTGGGCACGGAGCTGGATGCCGGGTGGCTTCGGCACCAGATCTACCGCCGCATCGATCTCGCGCCCGACCTCATCGAGCGAGTTGAGCAGGGGATCCGACTCCTCGTGATCTTCGTGCCCGAAGCGCGAGAACCCGTCGAGGACACCTCCGACCGCCTGCGTTGGCGAGTCGGTCCGGCATCCGTCCCGATCGACCGAGGGCAGTGGTGGCTTCACCGTCAGGGACGCGCGGGGTGGGACCCGATGGCACGCCCCAGCCAGATGACCCTCGATCACGTGACACCCGGAGCCATCGCCGTCGCTCGCGAGTACCTGAGCCGTCGCGAACCGGCTGAGGCCAGCCCCGTGGCGCACTCCGAGGCGCCACCCGCGGACTTCCTCCGTCAGCTCGGGGTGCTGACCGTGTCCGGTCACCTCACCGAGGCGGGTGCGCTCCTCTTCTGCGCAGCGCCGCGCCCGTGGCTGACCTGGACGCGGCTCGACGTGGAGGGCGGCGACGTCCTTGCGAGGGAGGAGCGCTTTCAGGGACTCAGTCTCCTGGAACAAGTCGCACGCCTCGAGGCGCTCATGGACGGCGCCAACGACCGCGTCACCGTGCCGGGAGAGTTCGCAGAGCGCACGCTGCGGACGATTCCGGTCCGCGCCGCGCGCGAGGCGGTGCTCAATGGCGTCATCCACCGCGACTGGAATCAGCATGCCGCCACAGCCGTCACGTGGGTCGAGGCCGACAACTCGCTGACGGTCGTCTCGCCCGGGGGTTTCACCGGCGGCATCACGGCCGACAACCTGCTCACGCAGCGCTTCAGTCGCTCACCAGCGCTTGCGGACGCTGCGCTTGCCCTCGGACTCGTCGACAAGCAGGGCATCGGCGTCGACCGCATGTACCGCGAGATGGTCACCCTCGGACACAACCCACCGCTCATCCTGGAGGAGGCCGGACCGCGAGTACGCACTCGCCTCGTCGGAGGGCCGCCAGTCTTGCCGGTGATGCGCCTCACGACACGACTGACCCCCGTTGCGCGGCGCCGTGATGTTCAGGTCGCCCTCGTTCTGCACACCCTCCTGCACCGGCCGTTCACCGAGGCCGAGGACCTTGCGCCGGTACTCCAGCGAACGACGTCGGAGGCCGCGGAAGCACTCGAGACCGCCGCACGCTGCGTGCTCGACGCGCAACCAGTCATCGAGCCGCACAAGGATGTCTGGATCCTGTCGTCGGTGACGCGAAAGGCCGTTGGCCGTACGAAGGTCGAGACCTCAGCGCTCAAGCGGCGGGGGGTGCTCTGGTACCTCTCTCCGGGGGTCGATGAGGCAGCTCGGATCATCACGCTGTGGCTCGATCGCCACGACCGCATCACGTCCGGTGACTTCGCTGCGATCACGGGCATGACCCTGACTGGCGCTCGGGGAGCGCTTGAGCGATACGAGGGCGACCTCCTGGAGCGTGGCGACGGCGCCGGCAGGAACGCGCACTTCATCCGGAGACGCTGAGGCCGCTGGACGGCGTCCACGGCCACCCCCCCACGTTGGAGGTCGAACTCGGCAGCCCGGCGTCGACGCTCACACCGGGATCGGTGTCCGATGAACGCGCTCGACCGAGGCGAACTCTGAAGACCAGGGGCCGCGCGGACGTGGGCGTGAGGCCCCACCGCGTCCGCTGACCGAACGCCGAGCGCTTGTTGCAGGGCATGTTGCATAGGGCCCCTCCTGGCCGTCCCTTCGGGACATATGCGCAGGTCAGGCCATGGCGGAGGATGGGGGATTCGAACCCCCGAGGGCTGTTAACCCAACACGCTTTCCAATTGCCTTGACGGCCGTTCATCTGGGGCGGTCGGTGGGTGTTTGTGCAGGTCAGGCGGCTGTCGCCCTCCGCGCTCGGTGTCGTCCGACATGCCCGGACGGACACCAACTGCAACCGAGACTGCAACCGGTCCGGAGCCGGTCGTCGGCCACGCCTGACGCTGTCCGCGCCGCGGCGTGATTGGGAGGCTTCCGGTTCAGGCGGACTCCTCCTGGTCCAGTCGCTCCAGGATCCATGATCGAACCAGCGTTGATGCGGGCAGGTGCTTCGCGTCGGCGACGCGCTGCACCCGTGCCTGCTCCTCCGCGCTCAGCCCCGCTCACGCAAGCGGGTGGCCAGAGCTTTTCCAGTGTCGTGAGGCCAGGTGGCGGCTCCTGCGGCGCGGTGCCATCGCAGCGGCGTGGCGGCCCGGGAGGTTGAACTCGATGGTGGTCAGGCCGGGGAGGGAGACGCGGGAGCGAGCCGACCTTGAATCAGTCAAGTAGCAGAATCTGGACCGGACCGTTCGCACGAGTGCTTGGGATCGGTCCAGCCCCGGCTACGGCTTCACTCGACGTCGGCGGTAGCGGACCGGCGGTACGACAAGGTCCGGGAGTGCTCGAAGCATGAAACGGTCGAAGTGGGGCACGGTGAAGGCCGCGTACCCGTGCTGGGGTGTGTACAGGAGCCCCATGTCGATGAGCTCTGCTCGTGTGGGACCTAGTTGGGTCGACTCGCGGTCAAGCTTCGCGGCCACGTCGGCCGCCTTCTGCGGTTCGGGTCCGAGTTCGGCCATTGCCCGGAGGTACGCCCGCTGGAGCTCGGACGCCCGGTCAAGGCGGACGCGGAAGAAGGAAGAGTCCAGCTTGGCCTGGTAGAGCTCGACAGCATCCTCGATGTCCTGGCGGGTGATGGGGCTCTGATCGGCGACGCCCCAGGCCGCGTACCCGAGTTCCTGGATGAAGTAGGGGTATCCGCCGGTCACCTCGACTGCGAGGTCCAGGGCGTCCTGGCTGTACGCGGCTCCCTCGTCGAGCGCGGGCTCGGTCAGGGCCCTTCGGGCGTCCGACGCGTTCAGGTTTCCGATCGGCGGGAACTTGAAAAGGCGCTCGGCGTAGGACTTCGCGTCCCCGGCGAGTTCGGCCATCTGTGGCAGGCCCGCGCCGACCATCGTGACCGGGAGGCGCCTCTGCACCGTCTTGTGCAGGGCCATGATCACGGCCTCGAGTTGGGCCCTCGTGAGGAACTGCACCTCGTCGAAGAGCATGACGACGCCCCGCTTGTGCTCCTGTGCTGCGTCGCCGACCGCGACCAGGACGTCGGTGAGGTCCATCACCAGGTTCCCGTGGTCTGCGAGGCCTTCGATTGCATCCACGTTCATCCCGACCTGTAGCTGGCCGGTGGGGTCGACGGTGACTGAGAAGGACCCGAGAGCACTGGCGGCCCGCCGGAAGCGGTCTGTCCAGCGTGCTCGGGGTGCGAGTTGGAGGAGGGCGGCGCGCAGCTTGAGTGCGACTTCGAGCCGGAAGGCAGCGTCGTCGTGCTTGTTCACCTCGTGTTCGATGACAGCCCAGTTCGCGGCCTGTGCTTTCTCCCTGAACTCCCCCAGGAGGACCGTCTTCCCGACTCCTCGGAGGCCGGTGATGATCATCGACTGCTCGGTCCGCCCTCGCTGCAGTCGGCGGAGGAGGATGTCGAACGATTGGAGTTGATCGTCGCGACCTACGATGACGTCCGGCCGCGCTCCGGCGTTGGGGGTGTACGGGTTCGTCACTGGGTCCACGAGGGGGATGGTACAAGCCTTAGCAGACTTTATCTAGCCTCTGAAAAGCATCCTAAGATCCGAAAGGTCGGGCTTGGCAACCCGCCACAGCGGGTTGCCTCCGCCGTGACGCCGGTTGCGTCGCGGCGCACCCTGGCGATCCTTTCTGCGCCGGCCTCTGGTTCGTCGCGGTCGGGGTCCTACCGTCCCAGCTGGGCAGCATCCTCTGGTCCTCGGTCGTCGCCCCGGCGGCAGTCAGGCTCGGAGGGCCGACGCGCCACGGCCGGTCCGGACGACGACGGCATCTCCACCAGCCTCGCCACGATGGGCTTCCTCTGATCTGACACAGATCTGCGAGCCGCCGGGATGGATCCATCAGGTCAACGGTGGTCTCGGCGCGGCCGAGCTGAATCGTCACCACACATCTGCGCAATGAGCACCCCGTGCCACCTGGCGGCCGACCGCGCGCAGAGTGACGGGCAACGCAGACCCCTGCGCGGAGGTCGCCGACCGGCTCCTGGCGGCCGACCGCGCGCAGGGTCGGCGCGCTCGCCGTGGGCTGCTCCCGCCACCGGCTCCGAGGCAGACTCGCGTCTGTCGATGGCCGACATCGCCGAACAAGCCCCAACACGCTTGTGTCGACACGCTTCGAGAACTGCAACCGAACTGCAACCGGGCCGGCTCGGGGGGCCCCAGACCCGGACGAGCGAAGGGCCCGCGCCCTGCGTTTGTGCAGGTCACGGGCCCTTCGAGGGCGGAGGATGGGGGATTCGAACCCCCGAGGGCTGTTAACCCAACACGCTTTCCAAGCGTGCGCCATAGGCCACTAGGCGAATCCTCCTCGGCCGCAAGATCCTACCGGAGCGCGGGCCGAGGCCCGAACCGCCTGGTCAGGACGCCCTTGCCCGCGCGCCAGGGCCTCGACCCGAGCCCGGCAGGAGCGGCGCGCGGCCCTCCGCGTGACCGGCCGACCTCATCGCCCCGTCATCGCGTCCGTCACCCGCAGGGCCAGCGCAACGAACGCGTCGGCCCGTCGCTGCGTCGCGGTTCGTGGTTCGGCGTAGGCGTCCGTGAGGTTCGCCGCGTCGTGGAGGAGCAGCTCCGCCTCCACCCGCATGATCGCGCGCATCAGGCACGCGCCGTCGTCGCGCGAGACCTGGCCCCCGACCTTCATCATCCCGTCGGGCGAGGGCGTGAAGTCGAAGTCCAGGAGGATCGCGAGGAGTTGCTCGGCAGGCTCTCCCGCCACCATGCCGGTCTCGCGCGCCCTGTCCATGATCCGAGGCTACGGACTCCCACCGACAAACTACCCAGGACCCCGAGTCCCGAGTCCCGAGTCCCCGTTCGCGCCAGGTTCGACTCGCGCCCGCCGCGCGGCGCGTCAGTCCTCGTTCGCCCAGCGGTGGACCTCGCCGTCGACCAGAACGATCATCCCCGCGGTCCCGTGCAGCCCCTGCGCCCAGGTCACGGCCTCGCGGCCCCGCGCGACGAGCGCCGTCGCGAAGACGTCCGCCCACACCAGCGAGGGCCCGACGACGGTCGCCGCCATCACCTCCGCCGCGACCTCCCGACGGCGCGGGTCCAGGATGTGCGACCCCCGCGCAGCCAGGCCCGACGTCGCGACCGCGCCGTCGCGCACCGGCACCGTCGCGAGCACGCGGGTGCGGTCGAAGGGGTCCTCGATCCCGACGACCCAGGGCTCGACGTCGCCCGGCGCGTTCCGGACGAGGACGTCGCCCCCCGCGTTGATCGCCCAGCTGAGCCCGGCCCCGCCGTGCCCCGCTTCCCCGACCCCCGCCTGCCCGACCCCCGCCCAGCCTCGCCAACCGCCGCGCCGCCCGCGCCACCGCCCACCCCTTGACCAGTCCGGTCGGGTCGAAGAGCCCCGGCCGCCCAGGAACGCAGTTCCACGCGTCGAAAGCGCCGCCGGTGCGCTCGAGCGCGGTGCGGCACAGCCGCTCGACCTCCCGCATGTCGGCCGAGCACTCCTCGAGCGTGAGGTCCCCCCGCTGGAGGCGGCTGATCTCGGAGTCCCCCCGGTACGTGCTGAACCGCGCGTCGAACGCCCGCAGGTCGGCGAACACGTCCCCCACCGCGGCGTCGGCCACCGGCCCCCGCGCCACGTCCCCACGCACGTGCACGGAGATCGGCATCCCCATGATCTGCTCGACCCACGCGCGCCACGGCACGGCCGACGACGGCGCCCCCGCCCCACCCCCGAGCTCGCCCAGGCCCGGGGCCAGGCCCGGGGCGGTCCGCAGACGCCCGAACCGACCCAGGCGCCGTCGTGCTCCCCGCGTTCGCCGCCATCACAACCCCGCCGCGTCGAAGGCGCTCTGCAGCGACTGCAGGTACGCGGAGCTGGTGATCGTCGCACCCGAGATCATCGAGATGTTCGCGCTCTGCGTCGAGACCACCTCGTCGTTGAGGGCCGGCACGGCGTAGGAGTTGATCTGCTGGCTCTCGCGATCGCGCGACGGGTGCTGGATGGCGTCGGCGGAGGTGACGACGCCGTCGGCCACCACGATCTCCACCTGCACGTCGCCGTATCGCGTGGAGACGACGGCGCCGTCGAACGTCCCGGAGACCCCCGCCTGGGTCGTGGTCCCGGAGTCGCCCGAGGCGGAGTCGGAGCCCGAGGAGGACGCCGAGCCGGAGGAGTCCGTCGACGCGTCCCCTGACGACCCGCTGGTCGACTCGCCGCTCGACTCCTCGGTGACGGACGTGCCCTCGCCCGCTGCGGCGGTCGCCGCGGCGGCCGTGGAGCGGTTGAGGCTCGTGGGGTAGGAGAAGAGGAGCACCAGGCCGGTGACGCTGCTGGCGAAGGCGATGACGATGCGACGCATGATGACCTACCAGGTGAACTTCTCGAGATGGATGGCCTCCGGCGCGGCGCCGGCCGCCCGAAGGTCGCTGACGACGGCGTCCGACCAGGCGTCGGGGCCGCAGATGAAGACGTCGCGGTGGGGAAGGTCCGGGATCATCTGGGTGAGGGCGAGCGGGCCGGGCACGTGCCCGTACTGGGTCGGCAGCCAGGACGTCCCGGTCCGGCTGCGGCGCCCGACCAGGCCCACCACCTGCAGCGCTCCTGCCGCGACCATGCGGTCGACGTCGGCGCGGTGAAGCAGGTCGGCCTCGGAGGAGGCGCGGTAGAGAAGGATCGGCGGGGCGTCGTCGGGCCGTCTGCGGGCGTTCTCCTCCAAGAGGGCGAGGAGCGGCGCGATCCCGACGCCCGAGGCGATGACCGCCATCCGGGGGCGCACCCGGGAGTCCGCGGTGAGCTTGCCGTACGGGCCCTCGATGAGCACCCGGGTGCCGGGCGTCATCGCGGCCAGCCGGGCGCCGTCGTCGCCCCTCGTGCCGATCGTGAGGCGCAGGCCGGCAGTGGTGGGGGCGGCGGACAGGGACAGGGGGTGTCCGCGCGTCCAGCCGGGCCCGGTGAGGAACCGCCAGACGAAGAACTGGCCGGCGGCCACGCGGAGGTTCTCGAGGCGGCGGCCGGTGAGGTGGACGGCGACGACGCCGGGGCCTTCCTGGGTGACCGCGCGCACCGTGAGGCGGTGGCGGCGGGAGAGGGCGAACGGGACGGCGAGGCGGAAGACGACGACGGCGCCCGCCGCCAGGCCCCAGAGCGTCCACCAGTAGGCGGTGGCGGCGGGGGAGAACAGGAAGTCGGCGCCGGTCCAGAGCTGGTGCGGCAGCGCAAGGAACGCGCCCACGTACGCGTACAGGTGAAGGAGGTGCCAGGACTCGTAGCGGAGCCTGCGCCGGGCGGCGCGGATCGAGGTCACGACGACGGCGACGAGCGCCGCCGTGGCGGCCGTCGCCAGGAGCATCCCGGGCGCGGTGACGACGAGGTCCCAGAACGTGGCGAGGGCGCCCGTGCGGGCCGTGGCCGCGTAGCCGAGGGTGATCAGGACGATGTGCGCGGCCATCAGGTTGAACGACGTGAAGCCGGCCAGGCGGTGCCAGTGCGTGAGCCGGTCCTGACCGAACGCCCGCTCCGCCCAGGGGATCCGGGCCATGCCGAGCACCTGGAGGAGCAGGAGGTCCGAGGCGATCAGGCCGGTGAGGCGGCCCAGGGAGGTCAGGGCGGCGGCGGTGCCCGCGGTGAGGTCGTGGACCCCGCCGTTGCTCACCCAGAGGGCGACGACGACGAGCACGCTCGCCCACACGGCCAGACCCACGGCGTCGGCCCACCAGCGGCGGCGCGTCGGAGGAGTGAGGAGGCGGGACCGGGGGACCGGTGGTGGCGTCGGCCGGGTGCGACCCGTGGCGGCCCGGGGGCCGAGGGCGGTGGCGGTCATCGCGACCTCCGGAGTTCGCCGTCCGGGCTTCCGGACGGGGCTGGTCTCGCGACGGGTGCCGCGACTGGTCCCTACGGTGCTCGGCGCCCCTGGGCCGACCCTGAGGCGTTCCTGTGGGTCGGCTGTGGGGGTGCACATGGCGTCGAGGGTGGCGCGTGCGGGTGGCAGCGGGACGCAGCGGAGGTGGAGGCCGGATGGAGGCGGGCGCCGTCGTCGGGCAGGCGGCGCCGGAAGGTGTCGCTCGGCGCGGTGGGCTACCCTGTTCCCCGACCCCTCGCGTGGCGTCATCCGGCTGAACCCCCCCAGGGCAGGAATGCAGCAAGGGCAGGCAGGCTCTGGCGGGTGCGCGAGGGGTCCTTTCATGCCCGGGCGGACCTGCCGGCCCCCGCCTCGGCCCCGTCCCCACCCTGGGCCGCCCGCGGTTCACGATGTCCGACGGGGCGCCTATCGTGTCCGGGGTGAGCACAGCGCTGTACCGCCGCTACCGGCCGGAGACGTTCGCCGACGTCATCGGGCAGGAGCACGTCACCGACACCCCTGATGGCGGCGATCAGCGGGCAGCGCGTGAGCCACGCCTACCTGTTCTCGGGGCCGCGGGGGTGCGGGAAGACGACGTCGGCGCGGATCCTCGCCCGCTGCCTCAATTGCGCCGAGGGCCCCACGCCCACGCCCTGCGGCGTCTGCGACAGCTGCCGGGAACTGGCCCGCGGGGGGTCCGGGAGCCTCGACGTCGTGGAGATCGACGCCGCGAGCCACAACGGCGTCGACGACGCCCGTGAGCTCCGCGAGCGCGCCGCCTTCGCCCCGGCCCGGGACCAGTTCAAGATCTTCATCCTCGACGAGGCCCACATGGTCACCACGCAGGGCTTCAACGCCCTGCTCAAGCTGGTCGAGGAGCCGCCGCCCCACGTGAAGTTCATCTTCGCGACCACGGAGCCGGACAAGGTCATCGGCACCATCCGGTCGCGGACCCACCACTACCCGTTCCGGCTCGTGCCGCCCGCGACGCTCCAGGCCTACCTCGAGCGGATCTGCACCGCGGAGGGCGTCGAGGTGGGCGCGGGCGTCCTGCCGCTGGTGGTGCGCGCCGGCGGTGGATCGGTGCGCGACTCGCTCTCGGTGCTCGACCAGCTCCTCGCGGGGGCCGACGGCGCCCTGGACTACGCGCAGGCCGTCGCCCTCCTGGGCTACACGCCGGCCACGCTGCTCGACGACGCCGTCGAGGCGCTCGCGGCGGCCGACGGCGCCGCCGTGTTCCGGGTGGTCGACCGCGTCATGGAGTCGGGGCACGAGCCGCGTCGGTTCGTCGAGGACCTGCTGCAGAGGCTGCGCGACCTCATCGTCGTTGTCGCCGCGGGGGAGCGCGCCGCGGATGTGCTGCGCGGCGTGCCGGAGGACCAGTTCGAGCGCATGCGCCGCCAGGCGGACCACCTCGGGCTGGCGCAGCTCTCCCGTGCGGCGGACCTCACCAACACGGCGCTCACGGAGATGACCGGCGCCACCTCGCCGCGGCTGCAGCTCGAGCTGCTGTGCGCGCGGTTGCTGCTGCCCGCGGCCGACGAGCCGCTGCGGGGGTACGGCGCGCGCATCGAGCGGCTGGAGCAGCGGGTCGCCGCGGGAGGGACGACGACGCCGCCCATCACGGTCGCGGCAGTCACGGTCGCGCCGGTGTCGGCATCCGCGTCGGCTCCGGTGGCGAGCCCGAGGCTCCCGGTGGCACGGGTGCAGCCGGATCCTGCGGTGGAGGTCCCGACGACGGCGCCGGCGGCGACGTCGGAGCCGGCCGGCGGGCCGGCGGCGTCCGTCCCCCCGGCTGCCCCCGCGCCGAGCGCGCCCACCCAGCCGGTACGCGACTCGGGCGGCGCCGCGTCACCGACCGGCCCCGCGTCGTCGGGACTGGACACCGAGACCGTCCGTCGCCGGTGGCCCGAGGTGCTCGAGACCCTTTCGCGCCTGCGCCGGCCCACGTGGATCCTGGTCTCGCAGAATGCGCAGGTGGCGGCTCTCGACGGCGCGGTGCTGAAGCTCCACTTCACCACCCCCGGGCTCGTGTCCACGTTCCGCAACGGAACGCACGCCCCGGCCGTCGAGCAGGCGGTCCGCGAGACGCTCGGTGCCGCGGTCAAGGTCCAGGCGGTCGCCGATGAGGGTGGGGCCGGCTCTGCCGCGGCGCCGCCGGCAGCGCGGCGCGGTGCGGCGACGAGACCCGCGAGCGGCGGCGGAGCGCCCGACCACGCCGCGAGGGCCGCCGCCGACTGGGCGAGCGTGGGCGCGCCGAAGGCGAACCAGAGCGAGAGTGCGAGGACGGGCGCGACTCCGCCCGCTGACCGGCCCGGCCCCGCGAGTCCGCCCGCGACCCCGGCCGAGACGCGCTTCGCACCCGCCGCTGCACCGGGGCCCGCGCCGTCGGCGCGCCCGAGCAGCGCGGAGGCGGCGTCGTCCGCGAGGGGTGTGGCGCCGTCGTCGGCCGCCGACCTGCCGGCTGCTCCCGAGCCCACCGCCCCGCCGGCGCGACCGTCGGGCGACGTGCGGCGCGCCCCGCGCCTCGAGGACATCCCGCCGGCCGAGCCGCCCGACTGGGAGCCGCCACCCTTCGACGACGAGCCGGACTTCGACGACCCGGACCTCGACGACTCGTCCCTGGTCGGTGCGCCGCTCGTGCAGAAGCTCCTGGGCGCGACGATCATCGACGACATCGCCCTCCGCCCGGGCGGCTCGCCGTCGCCGGGCGCACCGTAGGCTGGCACCGTGTACGAGGGCGCGGTCCAGGACCTGATCGATGAGCTCGGGCGGTTGCCCGGCATCGGTCCGAAGAGCGCGCAACGCATCGCCTTCCACGTCCTGCAGACCGACCCGGACGACGTCGCCCGCCTCGCCGCGGCGCTCACCGAGGTCAAGGCGCGGGTGAGGTTCTGCGAGGTGTGCGGGAACATCGCCGAGGAGCGGCTGTGCCGCATCTGCCGGGACCCGCGGCGCTCGATGTCCGCGCTCTGCGTGGTCGAGGAGCCGCGGGACGTCGTGGCGATCGAGCGCACGCGCGAGTTCCGCGGGCGGTATCACGTGCTCGGCGGGGCCATCAACCCGATCGAGGGCGTGGGCCCGGACGACCTGCGCATCCGGGAGCTCATGGCGCGGCTCGCCGACGGCGCGATCACCGAGGTCATCATCGCGACCGACCCGAACGTCGAGGGCGAGGCGACTGCCACGTACCTCGCGCGCACGCTCAAGCCGCTCGGGCTGCGGGTCTCGCGCCTCGCGTCCGGGCTTCCGGTGGGCGGGGACCTGGAGTATGCGGACGAGGTGACCCTCGGCCGGGCGTTCGAGGGGAGACGAACGATCGATGCCTGACACACACCCGACGGGTCTGAGCGAGGACCTGCGCGCCCTCGCAGCCGACACCGCCACCGAGGCCCAGCAGTACCTGACCACGGTGACCGAGGTGGCCGCCGGGGCCAACCCCGAGGCCGCGATCCCGCTGCTGCTGCTCGCGGTCTCCGACCTCCTCGCGGCCGGCTCCCGGCTGGGCGCGATCGTCGACGTGGTGCCCGACGAACGCTTCGAGCCCGACGACGGTCCGGACCCCGACGCCGAGCCGCTGCGGACCGGCCTCGCGAACCTCCTCGAGGGCATCGACGAGTACACCCAGGTCACAGACCCCCTGGTGAGCACCTCGGTGAGCCACGGGTCCCTCTCGGGCGACCTCGCCGCGACCGCGCAGGCGCTCTCCCAGGGGCTGGTGCACTACCGCGCCGGGCACGTCGTCGAGGCGCTGTGGTGGTGGCAGTTCTCCTACGTCTCCATCTGGGGCGACGCCGCGGCGAGCGCGCTGCGCGTGCTCCTGAGCGTGCTCGCGCACCTGCGCCTCGACGTCGACGACGAGGTCGCGGCCGACGCGGAGTTCGACGCGCTCCACCCGTAGGGCGCGGACCCCCGTCCCGGCAGCCGGTCCGCACCGTCGCCTAGACTCTGCCGAGCGCGGGCGCGCGGGCATCGCCGCCGTGGCCCCGCCGTCGTCCTCCCCCCGCCGATCCGGAGTTCTCAGTGGCCCTCATCGTGCAGAAGTACGGTGGCTCGTCCGTGTCCGATGCCAACAGCATCAAGCGCGTCGCCAAGCGCATCGTCGAGACGAAGCGCGGGGGCAACGACGTCGTCGTCGTCGTCTCCGCGATGGGTGACACCACGGACGAGCTCATCGACCTGGCCAACCAGGTGACCCCCCTTCCGCCCGCGCGCGAGATGGACATCCTCCTGACCGCCGGCGAGCGGATCTCCATGGCGCTGCTCGCCATGGCGATCCAGGCGATGGGCGTCGAGGCCCACGCGTACACCGGTCAGCAAGCGGGCGTCATCACGGACGAGGTGCACGGCAAGGCGCGCATCATCGACGTGACGCCCGGCCGCATCCAGCGCTGCCTCCACGAGGGCGCGGTGGCGATCGTCGCCGGCTTCCAGGGCGTCAACCCGGACACCAACGACGTCACCACGCTGGGCCGCGGCGGGTCGGACACCACCGCCGTCGCCCTCGCCGCCGCCCTCAAGGCCGACGTCTGCGAGATCTACACCGACGTCGACGGCGTGTTCACCGCCGACCCGCGCGTCGTGCCGAGCGCGCGCAAGGTCGAGCGCATCAGCTACGAAGAGATGCTCGAGATGGCCGCGAGCGGGGCGAAGGTGCTCGTCCTGCGGTGCGTCGAGTACGCGCGGCGCAACAACGTGCCGATCCACGTGCGGTCGAGCTTCTCGGCACACACCGGCACGCTGGTCACCGGTTCCGGCAACGAGGGAGAAGGACAGATGGAAGCCCCGATCATCTCCGGCGTCGCGCACGACCGCAGCGAGGCCAAGATCACGGTCGTGGGGGTGCCCGACGTGCCCGGGACCGCGGCCCGGATCTTCGAGGTCGTCGCGGGCGCGGGCTGCAACATCGACATGATCGTGCAGAACGTCTCGGCCGCGGCGACGGGCCTGACCGACATCTCGTTCACGCTCCCGATGACGGACGGGCACAAGGGGACGTCGGCGCTGGACGCGGTGCGCGACGAGATCGGTTTCGCCTCGTTGCAGTACGACGACCAGATCGGCAAGCTCTCGCTGATCGGTGCGGGCATGCGCTCGCACCCGGGCGTGTCGGCGAAGCTGTTCGGCGCGCTTCGGGACGCCGGGGTGAACATCGAGATGATCTCCACCTCGGAGATCCGGATCTCCGTGGTCACGCGGGCCGACGAGCTCGACGACGCGGTGCGCGCCGTGCACACGGCGTTCGGTCTGGACGCCCAGGACGTGGAGGCCGTGGTGTACGGGGGGACGGGACGATGAGCGAGAACGTGCAGGTCGCAGGCGGGGCGGACGACGGCGGGGCGCGCCGTCGCGTCAACGTCGCCGTGGTCGGGGCGACCGGCCAGGTGGGCGCCGTCATGCGCCGCATCCTCGAGGAGCGGGACTTCCCCGTCGCCACCATCCGGTACTTCGCCTCGGCGCGTTCCGCCGGCAGGGTGCTCCCCTGGAGGGGGACGGACGTCGTCGTCGAGGACGTCGCGACGGCGGACCTGTCGGGGATCGACATCGCGATCTTCTCCGCGGGCGGGGCGACGTCGAAGGAGCAGGCGCCGCGCTTCGCGGCGGCGGGCGCCGTCGTCGTCGACAACTCCTCGGCGTGGCGGATGGACCCCGACGTGCCGCTGGTGGTGAGCGAGGTGAACCCCGGGGCGGTGCGCGAGGCGCGCAAGGGGATCATCGCGAACCCCAACTGCACCACGATGGCCGCGATGCCGGTGCTCAAGCCGCTGCAGCGACGAGGCGGGCCTCGTGCGGCTGGTGGTCAGCACGTTCCAGGCGGTGTCCGGGAGCGGGCTCGCGGGTGTGCAGGAGCTGGACGCCCAGGTGCGGGCCGCCGTCACGCAGGACACGACGGCGCTGGTGCACGACGGCTCGGCGGTGACCTTCCCGGCACCCGTGAAGTACGTGGCGCCGATCGCGTTCGACGTGGTGGCGCTCGCGGGCTCGCTGGTGGACGACGGCTCGGGCGAGACCGACGAGGAGCAGAAGCTCCGCAACGAGTCCCGCAAGATCCTCGGGCTCCCCGATCTGCTCGTGTCCGGGACCTGCGTGCGCGTGCCGGTGTTCACCGGGCACTCCCTGTCGATCAACGCGGAGTTCGAGCGGCCGATCACGCCCGAGCGCGCCGTGGAGCTGCTGTCCGGCGCCCCGGGCGTGGAGCTGGTGGACGTGCCGACACCGCTCGCGGCGGCCGGCGCGGACCCGAGCCTCGTGGGCCGGATCCGGGTGGACCAGAGCGTGCCGGGTGGGCGCGGGCTGGCGCTGTTCATCAGCAACGACAACCTCCGCAAGGGCGCGGCCCTGAACGCGATCCAGATCGCGGAGCTGCTCGTCTAGCCCAGGGCCAGGTGCTTGGCCACGAAGGCCAGTTCCGCTCGCATCTGGTGGACTCGCTCGTCGTCAACAAGGGATCCGTGCCCGGCGTCGTACCGGTAGACCTCGCACGCCCCGCCGCGCTCGCGCAGGGCCTGCACGTACCCCTCGATCTGGCGCAGGGGGCACCGCGGGTCGTTCTCGCCCGCCAGCACCAGCACCGGCGCCCGGACAGCGTCGACGTAGGTGATCGGGCTGGACACGGCGTACGCCTCCGGCACCTGCGCCGGGCTGCCCCCGAACAGCGACCGGTCGAACGCGCGCAGCGTCTCCATCTCGTCCTCGTATGCCGCGACGTAGTCCGCCACCGGCACGGCGGCGATCCCCAGCGTCCACCGTTCCGGCTGGATGCCCAGTCCCAGCAGCGTGAGGTACCCGCCCCACGACGCTCCCGCCAGCACACTGCGCTCGGGATCGACCAGACCCCCCGCCACCAGCGCGTCGTGCACCGCCGCGACGTCCTGGAGCTCCGTGAACCCGACCTTCGCCTCCAGCGCGTCGCGCCACGCCGACCCGTACCCCGTCGACCCCCGGTAGTTCACCTCCACGACGGCGAAGCCCTGGTCCACCCACGCGGCCGCCGCGGGGGAGAAGGAGTCGGAGTCGTGCCACGTGGGCCCGCCGTGCACCGACACCACCGTGGGGTAGGGCGCCTCGCCCTCCGCCGGAACCCGGAGGAGGGCGTGCACCCGCCCGCCGGGTCCGTCCACCCACACGTCCCGCACGGGGACCGACGACGGCGCCCGCGCCCCGGTGAGCGGGACGACCTCCCGCCCGGTGCGGGCCGAGCGCACGGCCCGCGGCTCGGCGGCCGACGACCAGGCGAGCCAGACGTCGCCGTCGGGGCGCGCCGTCGCCTCGCTCACGGCGCCGTCTCGCGGGCCCACCGGCGTCGTCGTCCCCGTCGCGAGGTCGTGCCGGTACAGGAGCGTGCGCGCCTCGTGGTCGACGGCGACGAGCAGGCTCCGCGCGTCGGGGTACCAGTCGGCATCGGCGACGTCGCCCGCGAGCCCCAGGTCGACGGGCGTCACCTCCCCGCGCGCGGCGTTCCAGACCAGGAGCTCCGGCCGCCCCGCGCGCTCGTGCTCCACGAGGAGCCGCGCGTCGCCGTCCACCGGCGCGAAGGCGAGAGCCCAGAGACCCTGACCTGCGCCGTCGTCCAGGTCGCCGATCACGCGACCCGTGTCTGCGGACAGGACTCGCAGCGCGGGGTGGCGGCTGTCGCCGCGCTCGCTGTGCTCGATCGCCACGAGGTCGGCGTCCTGGCTCAGCGCGGCGGCCTCGGCGTCGTGCTCGCTGGCGTAGAGGAGGACCGGCATGTCCGAACCGGCGCCCGCCGGCCCCACCATCACCTGGTGGATCTGCGTGCCGTACGCCTCGTCGCTACGGCCGACGACGGCGGTCCCGTCCGCGCCGAGGAGGAGGCCGGCGTCGTAGGCGGCCGACAGGCGGATCGGCGTCTCGGGGCGACGTCGCGGCGGCGAGCCGAAGGGCTGGCGACGCCAGACGCCGTACTCGTCCCCGCCGTCGTCGTCGAACCACCAGATCCAGCGGCCGAGGGGGTCGATGGTCGCGTTGTCCGTGCCCTCGGGCCGGTCGGTAGCCAGGATCAGGCGGCGCTTCGTGGCGTCGAAGGAGTGGACCTGGAGCACGCCACCCGAGGTGGCGACGACGCAGCACCGCTGCGGGGCGAGCCGCGCCCACTCAGGCAGGAAGACCCGTGGCGCGCGGAACCGCAGCTCCCAGGTGGGCGGGGGCCATTCCGCGGCGAACCGGGCGTCGGTGCGGGCGGGGCTCACAGGAGCGATTCTTGCAGGCCCGCCTACTGCAGCAGGGTGTCGTCCAGGGCCGCGCCCTTGATCTTCTCGAACTCGTGCAGCAGGTCCGCGACGGTCGTGCGCGCCTTGCGCTCGGCGTCGATGTCGAGGATGACCTGGCCCTCGTGCATCATCACGAGCCGGGTGCCCAGTCGGAGGGCCTGCTCCATGTTGTGCGTGACCATGAGGGTGGTGAGGCGGTGCCGCTCCACCACTTCGGCGGTCAACCGTGACACGAGGGCCGCGCGCTGGGGGTCGAGCGCGGCGGTGTGCTCGTCCAGGAGGAGGATCCGCGGCTCGCTGAACGTGGCCATGAGCAGCGACAGCGCCTGGCGCTGACCACCGGACAGCAGGCCGACCTTCGCCTTGAGCCGCCGCTCCAGACCCAGCTCGAGGGACGCGAGCTCCGCCTCGAACACGCCGCGCTTGTGCTTGGTGACACCGCGCCGCAGGCCCCGGGTCTTCCCGCGACCGTAGGCGATCGCGAGGTTCTCCTCGATCGTGAGCTCGGGGGACGTGCCCGCCATGGGGTTCTGGAAGACGTGCCCCACGTAGGCGCCGCGCTGATGGTCGCCGAGGCGGGTGACGTCGCGGCCGTCGATCACGACGGTGCCGGAGTCCGGGCGCATCTTCCCCGAGACCAGGTTGAGCAGCGTGGACTTCCCGGCCCCGTTCGAGCCGATCACGGTGACGAACTCGCCCGGCCCCAGGGTCAGGGTGAGGTCCTGGATCGCGACCCGCTCGTTGACGGTGCCGCGGAAGAACGTCTTGCGGACGTCGGTCAGCTCGAGCATGTCAGGCCCCGTTCCCGTTGGCGGCCAGGGCGCGGCGGAACCGAGCCGGGTTCGGCAACCTGCGGAAGAAGCGCCACTGGGGCACCACGAGCGCGAGCACCACGAGGACGGCGGAGATGAGCTTCATGTCGTTCGGGTTGAGGCCGGCGTTGAGAGCGAGCTGGATCACTACCCGGTAGAGCACCGATCCGAGGACGACGGCGAGCGAGGCAACGAAGATCGTCCCCGCACCGAAGATCGCCTGCCCGATGATGACCGAGGCCAGGCCGGCAAGGATGAGGCCGATGCCCATGCCGATGTCGGCGAAACCCTGGTATTGGGCGACGAGCGCGCCGCAGAGCGCGACCAGTCCGTTCGAGAGGGCCAGTCCCAGCACCTTCATCCGGTCCGTGCTGACGCCGAAGCTGCGGATCATCTCCTCGTTGTCCCCGGTGGCCTGCATGGCCAGCCCGAGGTCGGTGTGGAGGAACCAGTCGAGGATGACCTTGATGACGAGGGCGACGGCGGCGAACGCCAGCACCGAGACCCAGGACCCCAGGTGGCCCCCTTCGCGCAGCGGGGTGATGAGGGTGTCCTCCCGGAGGAGGGGCAGGTTCGCCTTGCCCATGATCCGGAGGTTCACCGAGTACAGGGCGATCATCGTGAGGATTCCCGCGAGCAGACCGTTGATCTTGGCCTTGGTGTGCAAGAGCCCGGTGACGACGCCGGCGACGAGGCCACCGGCGAACGCGGCGGCCGTCGCCATCAGCGGTGGCGCACCGCCGATGATGAGGGCCGCCGCGATGCCGGCGCCCGCGGTGAAACTCCCGTCGACCGTCAGGTCCGGGAAGTTGAGGATGCGGAACGTGAGGTAGACCCCGAGGGCCATGACGGCGTAGATCAGCCCCAGCTCGACGGCTGTGATCATCTCGGCTACCGCCCTCGCCCGATCCCCGCTTCCCGTCCGCTGGTGGCTACTCGGTGATGACCGTGTCGGCGCGGTCGATCAGGGTCTGGGGAAGTTCGACGCCCATGCGAGCCGCGGCGGCCGTGTTCACGACGAGCTGCAGCTCCTCCTGCGTCTGGATCGGCATGGTGGCCGGGTCGGCGCCGTCCTCGAGGATCTGGAGCGCCATCTGACCCGTCTGGTAGCCGAGCTTGGTGTAGTCGATGCCGTAGGTCGCCACGCAACCGCGCTGGACGCTGTCGCCCTCGGCTGCGATGACCGGGACCTGCTTGGCCTCGGCCACCTGGATGAGGGACTCGAGAGCGGAGACGACGGCGTTGTCGGTCGGTACGTAGAAGGCGTCGACGTCGAGCGACTCGGCGGCCTGCTGCACCTCGGCGGCCGAGCTGACCGTGGCGAGCTTGAGCTCGAGGCCGAGGTCCGCGGCGGCCTCCTGCGCCAGGTCCACCTGGACCTGCGAGTTGACCTCGCCGGAGCTGTAGACGATGCCGACAGTCTTCGCGTCGGGCGAGATCTCCTTGATCAGGCCCAGCTGTTCGGCGACCGGGTTCTTGTCGCTCGTGCCTGTGACGTTCCCGCCCGGCTCCTCCCAGCTGTCGACGAGGCCGGCCTCCTTCGGCTCGGTCACCGCCGTGATCAGGATCGGGATGTCGGTGATGGCCTGGGCCGCGGCCTGCGCCGTCGGCGTCGCGATCGCGAGCACCATGTCGACGTTGCCGGAGGCGAAGGTCCCCGCGATCGACGTCGCCGTCGCCTGGTCACCCTGGGCGTTCTGCTCGTCGAACACGACCGTCTCGCCCTCGACGTAGCCCGCGTCGATGAAGGCCTGCTCGAAGCCCTCGCGGGCCGCGTCGAGCGAGGGGTGCTCCACGATCTGCATGACACCGATCTCGAGGGCGTCGGCGCTCGCGGCGCCGCCTCCGCCCTCGTCGCCGGAGCAGCCGGAAAGGGTCAACGCCGCGGTGAGCAGCGCGACGCCGCCGATGGCTGTGGTGGAGCGCCTCATCAGTGAGTCCTTTCCTCGCAATGGCAAGCCCGGTCATCGTAGGGGAGTCCTCCGACATCGCCGTAGGCCCATCGGCGCGCGTGCCGCGGACCGGGCGAGCGGTAGCGCGGCCGGATCGGATTCCGTTGCCGGGCTCGGCGCCTGTGAATGGAAGCCGACGTCCGGGGCGCGGCCACCGGAGGGCTACCGGCGGCCCCGGCCGGCGAGAAGGCTCGAGGGGCTGGTGGGCCCCGCCGACCGAACCCGCGCCGGAGGCCGCGTGGCACATAGAACCGGCAAAGACCGAACTATTGACCTACGCTTCGGTGGTGAGACTCTGGCCGGCGCGCCGTTGGTTCTGGAACCGCCTCGCGGTTGTCAAGTTCGCCCAGGCGAAGGTGGTCGACATCCCGGTCCCGGGCGCCGACGAGGCGCCGGTCCACGCCGTCCCGCTCGTCGAGCGGTTCCCGGGCATCGCGATCCGCAACGTCCTCGTCGAGCGACCGGATCCCGACCGACGAGTCCGACGCCCGAGCCGAGAGCTTCTACCGGCTCATGGTGCGACTGTTCCGGGCCTTCGGTCCCAACGTCCCCGGCCTGCCCGCCGATCGCCGCCGACCGGACCGCGGCGCTGGCCGACGCGTACACACCTGCCCATCGCCGGCTCTTCCCGGCCCCCGAGTTCCCCCCGGAGTACCGGGTCCCGGACCTCGGCGAGCTCGCCGTGGCGAGCCCGTACGACGGCTACCTCCGGGCCACCGGTCCCGACACGTACGAGTGGGACCTGCGCTCCCTCGCCGACTACGACGTCCACCCCGGGCTCGTCCGGCTGGGCGTCGCCGTCGACTTCGTCCAGGAGGGCGGGCGGCTGCGGGCGACGGCGATCGACAGCGAGCTCGGCCGGTCTCACCCCGGGGACGCCGACTGGGACCGCTCGGTCGGGCTCGCCCTGTGTGCCGCCACCACGCACACCTCCCTGGTCCGGCACTACAACTGGGTGCACCTGGTCCCGGGGGCGGCGTTCGCGATCGCGACCCGCACCGCCCTGCCCACCGACCACCCGGTGAAGCGGCTGCTGTGGCCGCACATCTTCCGCACCCAGTTCAGCAACTGGGTCACCACGATGGGCCAGCTCAGCGCGGGCGGCGACTTCGAGTCGATCTTCAGCTTCACCCGCGAGGCCCTGCTCCGGCTGTTCGACGACACCCACGCGAGCTTCGACGCCACGGTGATCGACCCGCGGACGGGACGCCGAGAAGCGCGGCATCCTCGGCCGCAGGCTCGACCTCCCGGTCCTGGCCAACTCCACGGCCCACCACGAGGTGATGTGCGCCCACGCCGCGCGCTACCTGCGCGCCTACTACGCCGACGACGCCGCCCTGGCCGCCGACGGCAGCGTCCAGGCGCTGGTACGCGGCGCTCGACGGGCTGATCCCGGACGGCGTGGCGCCGCTCGGTGACGTCGCGAGCATCGACTCGGCCTCCCGGCTGATCGGATCGCTCATCCACCTCGTCTCCTACCAGCACGAGGCGCGCGGCACCCTGCTGTGGAACTACCAGATGTGGACACAGGTCCAGCCGATCCGGGTCTACGCCGACGGCCGGCGCGAGCCGGTCGACGTCTACCAGCGGCTGGTCAACGCCAACTTCGGGCTGAACATCCGCCGCACCCCGATGATGCGCGACTACTCCTACCTCGCCGTCGACGAGCGCGGCCGGGCCGCCTTCCGCGCCTACCTGGCCGACCTGCTCGCGCTCCAGACCCGCCTCGAGGCCGAGCCCACGGCGCTGTGGAAGGTCTACCCGGAGATGCTCGAAGCCAACATGAACGGCTGACCGGGACCGCTCAGCGCACCGGCCGCCAGGGCGCGAAGGCGTTGGTGACGTCCCGCATCGCCGGCTCGAGTTCCGGGAAGTGCCGCAGCAGGACCGACTTCATGGTGTTGTCGTCGATCCAGTCCAGGCCCTCGGCGGTGTAGATCTCGGGACGGTAGTCGTCGGTGAGGAACCGGTCGGACGTGATCCGCCGCGGTGCCATCAGCGCGAAGATCCGGAAGGCGGTGTCGCTGAACCCCATGCCCGGCGGGGGCGTCTCGGCGTAACAGACCCGACCATCAGGTCGACCATCTCGAGGTCGTTGTCGTAGACCCGGCGCAGCTCGGCCTGCCAGTCCGGGTTGGGGGTCAGGTCCTCGAAGGACGCCGCCGGCTTGAGGTGCAGCTGCCGACGGAACTCGTTGTAGCGCCGGACGCCCCGCTCGCGGGATCCGCATGATGTCGACGGCGGCGAGGTCGAGGAGCGTGCCGTCCGGGCGCTCCAGGTGCTGCAGGAACCGCGGGTAGTTGTGCAGCGTGATCGCGCCCGGGTGGGATCGCCCGAAGGAGTAGAGCGCGTTGCCCATGCCGAGCGTGTGCATCCGCTCGCGGACGTGGGTCAGCGTCAGGTCCTCGAAGGTGTTCTCGGCCAGCAGGGAGTCGTCGGCGCGTCGACCGGAAGGTGTAGTCGTCCGGGATCAGCGGGTGCATCCGGTAGACGGCGCCGAACTCCTCGGTCAGGGCGTAGGGCACGTCGAACAGGTTCTTGCGGGAACCCGGGATGCCGCTGATCAGGTCGCTGCGGCTGATCCGGCCGCGCCGCTTGTGCACACCCTCGCCGGCGAGGCCCCACCAGGTGGTCCGCATCGCCCGGACCGTGGTCGGGTGCGCGATGATCCCCGGCGTCCACTCGACCGTGTGGATCTTGGCCATCAGCGCCGCGTTGATCAGCCGGGCGGTGCGATAGAGCCGGTCGTCGCCCCAGCTCGGGTTGTTCTTCTTCAGCATGTCGCAGATGGCGTTGTGCTCGCGCATGAACACCCCGTGGAGGAGCCCCAGCCCGAGCCAGAAGTTCCCGGCGACGCCGGAGACGTCGAGGCCGGCGTCGAGCGCGGCGGGCGGCAGGCCGTCGTCGTCGATCAGGAGCTTGCCGTCCTCGCGGGCGCGCAGTCCGTCGGCGATGTGCCGGGTGTCGCCGTACACCTGGGAGCCGTCCCACCAGTGCGTGTCCTCGTTCACCCAGGTGGTCGGGGTGCCGTCCGATTCGTTCCAGGTCGGGTCCGGGATCGCCCGCGGCAGGCGCATCGGGTGCTCGGGCCAGTCGTCGTCGGGGGCCAGGGCGACCCGGTGCGCGGTGTCCCAGGACGGCTTCGGGTGGCTGAACCAGTCGTGAACCTCGAACTGCAGCCAGGCCGCGGCCAGCAGGTTCAGCGACGTCGCCGGCTGGAACGTGGTGCGGGTGAGGAGCTCGCGGCTGACGTCGCGGGGATTCGGCGTCATCAGCCGGGACCCGGTCTCGGGGAACGTCGCGGAGAGCGGGACGTTGCGGCCGAACCGGCAGCCGGCGCTGCCCATCGAGGGGTTCTCGAGGTCGTTGTAGTGCCCGGAGACCGTGCGGGCCGTCAGGTAGCTGCTGTCGGCGAGCTCGGGGATGTCCGGGATCTCACCGGGGACTGTGCCGGTGTCGAAGAGGTTCTCCTTGCGCAGCCTGGACCGGACGCCGATCAGCATCAGCAGGCCCAGGGGCAGCGGCTGGCGGTGCCACGGGACGCGATGATCGACCCAGGTGACGACTCGGCCGTACAGCAAGCCGAGGTGCCACCCCAGACCATGACGGGTCCTGCGGCGAGCCGGAGTGTTCATGAGGCCCCTTCCCCCGGAGAAGAGCGTAGAAACCAGTATGCGCCGAGCGTCGCAGACTGCAGCCCGGTCGGGAGTCAGAGGCAGAACGTGCCCGGTGGATGAGACCCCGACGGGCCGTCTCGCACGGATGACCCCGGCCAACACCCGCCGCACGTCGTTGCCTCTGCGGTGAGGAGCCGCGTCAGCGTTTGACGGCGTCGCGGATGTTCACCACGAAGAGGAGTGCGGCGGCGGCGGCGAGGGTCCAGGCGAGGACGTAGCGCCAGTCGAGCACCAGGTAGTGCCAACCGACGAGGAGCGCGAACACGAAGAAGATGCGGGCGACGACGGCGAGGAAGCGCCGTCGGAGGATGCCCTCGAGGACGAGAAGAGTCACGAGCCAGGCGCCGGCCACCGAACTCGCGCTCACGCCGGCCTGCGGCGACGCGACGGCGGCCGCGGCGAACAGGATGACGGGCGTGCTGACGACGGCCCAGCCGGCCAGGAGCCGGGCGCGGAGACCGGAGACCGGGCGGAGCGGGAGCCGCCGGTGCTCGAGGTGGGCGTGCGGGGCCGACGGCGCGGTCGGCGCGGCAAGGGAGGCGGTGAGCCGGGCGTGCTCGTCGCGCAGCTGGGTGGACTCCATCCGCAGGCGCAGCAGGCGCGACTCCTCCTCGGCCAGGGCGCGCACCTCGGGTGAGGCCGGGGCCAGGCCTGCCGCGGCCGTCTCGAGGTCGCGTCGACCCTGGGTGATCTCGTCGTCGAGCCGGTCGAGCCGGGCGACGAGCTGCTCGGTGCGGGTCACGATGAGTGAAGCCTCCACGGCGGGGTTGGGCGCGACCTTGGCCAGGCCCGCCCAGCCGACGGGGTCGGCCCAGGACTGGCGCACGGTGCCGTCGCGCTCGTACCGCGGGCCGGCCGGGCCGCGCTCCCCACCGAGGCGGTCGCGGGTGTCGTGGCCCCAGAGTCCCCGGAAGTCACGCACCCAGGCGGTGTCGTCGTCGATCAGCACCGGGTGCCACGGGTCGCCGGAGGGCCCGACGGCACGGCCGTCCCCGCGGGCGTAGTCGACGTAGGGGATCCCGAGGCCGCCGTCGCCGTCGGCCCCCGCCCAGGGGGCGATGAAGCGCCCGACGGCGCGCAGGACCTTGACGAGTCCCCCGAGCGTGGGGGTGGAGATGGTGATGAGGTAGTCGCCGTGGAGGTAGGTCCCGGAGTGCGAGCCGGCCCCCGCGAAGACGACGGGGTGACGGCCGTCGACGACGGTCAGGTCCGGGTCGTCCCACCGACGGCGCAGGTCGTCGCCCGTCTCGTCGTGGGCGGAGAAGGCCACCCACCGCGGCAGGTGCAGGCGGTCGCCGTCGACGTCTGAGGTGCCGTCGACGTAGACGGTCACCTGCTCCCAGTCAGCCTCGTGCTCGTTCACGCCGCCGAAGGCGGACCGCCAGTTGTTGAATGCGTAGAAGAACCAGTACTGGCAGACGATCCAGTGGCCGTCGCGCACCACCCGGCCGTAGTAGGTCGGCTTCTCGGGGTCGAGGTGCTCCTGCTGCAGCGCGAAGGAGCGCGCTGCGCTGCCACCGGGGACGCTCCCGCGGAAGATCAGTGAGACCCGGTTGAGCGCGTCGACCGCGCGCGCCAGCAGGCCGACGGCCGCGAGGCGGCTGCCACCCTTGAGTCGGGGCGGGCGTTGCGCCTTCGTGAGGCCCACGCGGCTGGGTTTCGTGCCTGTCACGACGCCGGACAGCGACCGCCCGAGCCCTTGGTGCACCTGGCTCCGCGCGGCGAGGGAGTCGAGGCTTAGCGTCCCCGGCTCGGCCTCCAGCAGCGGATCGTCGTCCTCGGAGTCGGCCCAGAGCGCGGCCCGCGCGACGTACCGCTCGGCCGAGACAGGGAAGAAGTACTCACCCTGCGTGAACCGCACCACCGGCTCGAACGCACGCAACAACGCCAGGTCGCCCTCGGCATCACCGATCACGGAGGAAACGTAGCGCCGTCACCACCGCGACCGCGCAACCCCGGTCGCGGTGGTGACTGGCGCGAGGAGCCTCTCCACGGGTTCGGGAGGGGTCGTCCTTGGGCTGGCTCACGGGGTTGGCGCCTCCTGTATTACCGCGCCGCGCGGTCCGACTGCGCCGGTGCCGTCTCCCACTCGATGAAGAGCACGCAGGCCCCCGATGACGCGGGTACGAGACCCTCGACGACGTCGGCGTCATAGGTCAACCCCGACGCCGTCACCCGCGGGTTGCTGAGCGCGAGGACGCAATCGCCCGCCAGCCGGGCGTCGGGGTCGAGCAGCGACAGGACGCCCCGCACGTGGCGCGACTCTTCATGGAGGCCCTGTGTGGGTTCGGTCCACAGGTCGAGGAAGGCGCCGGTCGGAACGTATCCGAGCCCTGGCTCGGGCATCGGGGACGACCAGATGGTCGAGGGCGCCAGGTCCACCAGCGTCAGCGATCGTCCGTCGAACCGCAGGCTCCGCGCCACCTGGGCGTATACCTCGCCGCTGACGATCACCGACATGGCACTGTGGACTGGATGCGAACGGTTGATGCGGTCGCTGGAATGATCAGTACTCGATGGGCAGGTCTCGTGTGCCGGCGAGGTCGTGCATCGAGTCGAAGATGGCGGGCTTGTCCCAGGGGGCGTCGGGTGCTGCGACCTGAAGGACCTCGCGGGTGTGCGGGTCGGCCACGGCGTGCAGGATGTGCTGGCTCTCGGCGGGGTCGGTGGCGAGCTTCATGCGCTCGGGCATCGAGCGATGGGCGATGATCTCCGCGCCCGGGAACAGCTGGTTGCCCGCGACGTGGTCGATGTCCTCGTGGGTCAGGACGACGTCCTTGGGCATGGCGGGCCACACCTGGCTGAACAGCTCGATCATCTGTCGGGCGTGCGGCAGATCCGACTGCGTGTCGATCACCATCCCGCCACCCAAGTTGATCAAGCCGGAATTGGCGTCGCACACCCGGTTCGCCTCGTTCAGCACGGCGTAGCAGTGCCCGCTCACCTGCTGCAACTTCATCGGACGTCCTTCCGTCTCGCTTGTCGACGGCTCGCAAGGCGCGGGCACCGTCCCCGTCAGTCGAGCACCCGGGTGCGGGGGAGGCATCGTCCGCAGCGGATGAACGCAGAAGCGAGGCCCGCTCGTCGCAGCGTGGGTGCCCCGCGGGATCGAGCGGCAAGTCGGCGGCCTGCGGCGAACGTCGGTTCCGGGGGTTCACGGCGAGGTGGAACCATCCGGGTGCGCGCGTGAGACGGCGGGGCGCGTCGCGTGAGGGGACGATTAGTATCGCCGGGTGCCGGAGCGCAGCATCTGGACGGTGGCGCCGGGCGTCGCCGTGATCGAGCGCGAGGCGCTCGGCGCGCGGCTGCGGGAGCACGCAGATGTCCCCGTGGTGGTCGTCCACGGCGGGGCCGGCTTCGGTAAGACCACCCTGGCGGCGCAATGGGCGCAACGGGATCCGCGGCCTCATGAATTCGTGCGCCTCGCGCGATTCCTCGACGACCCGGCTGCGCTGGGACGGGTGCTCATCGACGCCCTTGAGTCGATCGGGCCGGGAGCCGGGGCGGTCCGGGACGTGGTGACCGCGGTCGAGCCGGCCTTCTCGGCCGTTCTGCTCCCGGCGATCACCCGGCTCGCAGCCTCCCGCGGGCGTGACTTCGTCCTGGTCGTCGACGACGTCCAGCTGCTGAGCCGTCCGGAGTGCCACGCGGTGCTGAGCGCCGTCGCCGAGGGAGTGCCCAGCGGCTCGCAGGTCGCGTTCCTCAGCCGCCAGGAGCCGCCCGTGTGGCTGGCGCGGACGCGAGCGGAGGGTCGGCTTCTCGAAATCGGTCCCCGGGACCTGGTCTTCGACGACGGGGAGAGCCGCCGCCTTCTCGAGAGCCTCGGAGTCGACCTCTCGGGGGAACAGGCCGCGGACCTCATCGCACGGGCCGAGGGGTGGCCGGTGGGGCTGTACCTCACGGCGTTGGCGCAGTCGCGCCGCGACCACGACGGGTCGAGCACCGGGATCGGCGCGCCCGGATCCGACCGGTTCGTCGTCGACTACCTCCGGTCGGAGGTCCTCGCCGGACTCCCCAGACGGATGACCGACTTCCTGCGGCGCACCTCCATCCTCGAGGAACTCGATGGCTCGCTGTGCGACGCGTTGCTCCGGCGCCGCGACTCCGCGGCCGTGCTGTCCCAGCTCAGCCGTCGGCTGCAACTCGTGGTGAGCATCGACCCCGAGGGCCACCGCTACCGCTACCACCACCTGCTGGCCGATGCCCTGCGCGCCGACCTGGAGGGCCAGGAGCCGTGGCTGGCGCCCGAACTTCACCTCCGCGCGTCCGCCTGGTTCGAGACCCGCGGCGACCGGGATGCCGCGATCCGGCACGCCAAGGCGGCCGGCGATCTCGCGCGCACGGGTGCCCTCGTGTGGGCCGAGGTTCCCGGCTGCCTCGCCTCAGGCAGACCGGACCGCCTCGGCTCCTGGCTGACCGACCTCGACGACGTGCAGGTCCGGTCCGACCGTTGGCTGACGTTGGCCGCCGCCTGGCTGGGGCTGCAGACCGGCGACCCGGACCGGATGACGCGGTGGATTCTCGCCGCCGAGGAGCATGCGGGTGCGGCATGGTCGACCCGCGCAGCCAGTGACGAGTATGCCGCGTCCGTGGCGGCCATCCACGTCCTCGTCGGTGACTGCGGGCTGGAACGCTGCATCGAACTGTGCCGCCAGGTGCAACTGGGCCTTCCACGCGACTCGGGTTTCCGCGCCTCCGCCATCACCAACGAGGGCGTCGCCCTGACGCTCACCGGCCGGTTGGAGCAGGGGCAGGCGCGTCTGGAGGAGGCCGAGCGTCTCGGCCGCGCACTCCACGTGCCGATCATCGAGGCGAACGCCCTGGCCTGGCAGGGCATGCTTGCCCTGCTCACCGACGACTGGGCCCGCGGCGCCCCGTTGATCGTCCGTGCCGGTGACCTCGTCCGGCACCATCGGCTCGACCGGCTCGCGACCTCAGCCAACTGCGTCACGGCCCTGGCCCTGCTGCAGGCTGCGCGCGGCAGCAAGGACGACGCGCGGGTCACGCTGGGCACCGCGCGCCGGCTCACCGCCAAGGTCAGCCGGATCGCTCCCTGGTTCGCCGTCGCCGGCCGGCTGGTCCAGGCCCGGACCGCGATCCTGCTCGGTGAGGGGGCGCTGGCCCGCACGCTGTGCGCCGAGGCCAAGGACCGGATGACCCCCGACCTCACCGGTACGCTGCTGAGCGATCTCCTGGCCGACACCGAGACGATGCTGCGGGCGCTGCGGGACCAGCGGGTGACCGCGGCCGCGATCACTGCCGCCGAGTTGCGCGTCCTGCAGTTCCTTCCCAGCCGGCTCACGTTCCAGCAGATCGGCGAGCACCTGTTCTTGTCGCAGACGACGATCAAGACCCACTCGTTGTCCATCTACCGCAAACTCGGGGTCTCCTCCCGGGACGAGGCCGTCGCCCGGGCGCAGTCGCTGGGGCTGGTCGAGTCCCCGCCACTCGGCTGACGTCGCCACACCCCGAATCATCCGCCGCGGAGGATGCCCACCCTGGTCGACTACGGGTTGACTCAGGGTCGCACCCTCGTGGCCTGTCAGCCGACGGCGGGACACGAACCGGTGGTCGCTGACATGACGGCTCACGGCGGGTGCAAGCGTCGGAGTCCGGCTGTCGCCGTCGACTCCCCCGACTCGAAAGGAACGAACATGAACTTCAACGACCCGAGCCTGTGGGACTTCCTGGTGTGGTGCTTCTGGTTCTTCATCTGGATCACCGCGATCGCGATCTGGTTCCGCTGCCTGTTCGACATGTTCGGCGATCACACGCTCGGCGGTTGGGGCAAGGCCGGCTGGTCGCTGGTGCTGATCTTCCTGCCCTGGCTCGGTGCGTTCATCTACCTGATCGCGCGCGGCAAGAGCATGAACGAACGGCAGATCGCCAGGGCAACCGAGGCCCGGGCCTCCCAGGAGCGGTACATCCAGCAGGTCGCGGCCACGACCGCGAGCCCCGCCGAGCAGATCGCCGACGCGAAGAAGTTGCTCGAGTCCGGGGCGATCAGCCAGGCCGAATACGACGCCCTTAAGGCCAAGGCGCTCGCCTAGCGTCCCGGCTAGGGTCGAGGACGGTGCTCGGTGCACCGTCCTCTTCCCTGGACGGTGACCGTACTGCGTCGATACCCCGATGGAGGGATTGATCTGATGAACGTGGAGATCAGTGAGTTGACAGAGCTCGCCTTCGAGGGCAGCGACGGCCCCGTTGACGAGCACGCCCGTGGTGGGTGTGCCGGCGCGGGCGTTCGCACCGGTGCTGGAGCCGGGGGCGGAGGAGGTTGCGCCCGGGGAGGTTCGGGTCACGATCCTGGGCAGTGGTGACCCGTTCGTGCGGCCGGCGCAGGCGTCGGCCTCGGTGTTGATCGAGGTGGGTAACGAGGACCGGGACCTGTTCTTCTTCGACCTGGGCTCGGGTGCGCTGAAGAACTTCGACGGGCTGCGCCTGCCGGTGACCGCCACGACGAAGGTGTTCCTGACCCACTTGCACGCCGACCACGTCGGGGACATGGCCACGCTGGTGTTCAGCCTCGCCAAGGCCGGCCGGCGCGACCCGGTGGAGGTGTGGGGTCCGGCCAGCTCGAACCCGGCCCTGGGCACGGCGGCGTACATGGAGCACCTGCAGGCCGCGCACGCGTGGGACATGGAGTCGTTGTGCGGGCACCCGGGGCAGTCCGGTGCTCGCGCGATCACGACCGAGGTCCCCTATGACCGGACCGCGGTGGTGTACGAGCGGGGCGGGGTGAGGATCACGTCGTTCCCCGTGCTGCACATCCAGGACGGGTCGGTCGGGTACCGCCTGGACTACGCGGGGCGGTCGGTGGTGTTCTCCGGTGACACCCGCCCGTGCCGCACCCTGGTGGACGCGGCTCAGGGGGTCGACCTGCTCATCCACGAGACGTTCCCCTCGGTCGATGTGTACGCGGTGAAGGCCCAGATCCCGCCGGCGTTCGCCGAGGTGATCGTCAACGGGGTGCACACGAGCCCGACGATGGCCGGCACGGTGTTCGACCTCACCCGTGCGCGGATGTCCGTGATGTGGCACCTGTCCGTGGACCACGAGACCGTCGGCGCCGCGATGCGGGATCTCCGGACCCGCTACGACGGGCCCGTGACCATCGCCCAGGACCTCACCGTGTTCACCCTGACCCCCGAGGCCGTGATCACCCGTCAGGCGAAGGTCGACCCCTCCGCCTGGCCGGTCCTCGGGCCCACCCACATCTCCGGACCGCCGATGTCCGCCCCCCACACCCCGCCCACCTGGTGGACCGACGCCCTCCTCACCGACTGACGGACCACAGCACCGACTGACAGAGCATCCACCGAGCGCACCGCGATCGGTGGAGGACTGGCTCGACCGGGGTTCGGTCGCCGCCAGAGGCAGTGACGACGAAAGGATGTGCGCATGAGTGAGGAGATCGACGAGCTGGGTCCGGTGGACTGGCTCGTGGTGGAGTTCCCGGGCAGCCAGTTCAAGGGCGAGATCGCGCCGGCACTGAATGACCTCGTGGACCGCGGGATTATCCGCGTCCTCGACCTGCTGATCCTGCGCAAGGACGAGGACGGGGCGATCGAGGCCTTCGAGTTGTCCGACCTGGAGGAGGGCGAGATCGGGGGGCTGCGCTCCTACGAGACGGAGCTCGCGATGCTGCTGAGCGCCGAGGACGTCGAGTCCCTGGCCGCGGCCGTCGAGCCGGGTAGCACGGCTGCGGCTCTGATCTGGGAGAACACGTGGGCGGCGCCGTTCGCGTCGGCCGTGCGCCGGGCGGGTGGCCAGCTGGTCGCGAACGGGCGGATCCCGGTGCAGGCCATCCTGGCCGCGATCGAGGCGGACCTGGACGAAGAGATCGAGGAGATCGAGGAGGCGGCCGACGAGGCCGCCGCGACGGAGAAGGAGGCCTGAGATGCCACTGGCACGCAGGAGGATCGGGGGACCGGGCGTGATCGGCCCCGCACCCGTGGCGCGAACCGCGGCTGTCGTCGGGACGGCCGCCGTCGTGGCCCACGGCGTCGACCGGCGTCACGACCGGCGTGACGACCGCCGCGACGACAGGCGCGACCGCCGCTAACCACCGCGCCCGGGGGTCGGGGGCGTCAGCCCCCGACCCCCGGGCGATGTCAGGGGCGCGCGGGTTCCCGCGATGCGGGCGCAGGTCGGGGCCGGGCACCGGTGAGGCCGGCATAGGAGAGGTGTGATGGCGGGGACAGGGCGTGTGGTGGAGGCTCGGCCGTTGGGCTCGGTGGGTCCCCCGCCGTGGCTGGCGGGGTACCGGCGCCGTCTGCTGGGTCGGGATGCGGTCGCCGGCCTGACGCTGTGGGCGTTGGTCGTTCCCGAGGCGATGGCCTATGCCTCGATCGCGGGAGTCCCGCCGCAGTTCGGCCTCTACGCGGTGCCGTTGGCGGTGATCGGCTACGCCTGGTTGGGCAGCTCGCAGCGGTTGTTCGTGGGTCCGAGCTCCACGATCTGCGCGTTGACGGCCACGATCGTCGCCCCGCTGGCGGCCGTGGCGACCGACCAGTATGTGCTGCTCACCGCTGTTCTGTCGCTGGTCACGGGTGTCGTGTTCATCGCCCTGGCGCTGCTCCGGATGGGGTTCATCTCCCGGCTGTTCGCCCGGCCGGTGCTGGACGGGTTCATCGTCGGGCTCGGCGTCTTCATCGCCGTGGGGCAGCTGCCCAAGGTCGTCGGGATGGAGAAGCCCGAGGGCAACACCCTGCGCCAGTTCTTCGACGTCGTGACCTCGCCCGGGTCGTGGAACGCCGCGACTGTCGCGCTGGGCGTGGGGTCCTTCGCTGTGCTCGTGCTCCTGCACCGGCTGGCCCCGAAGGTCCCGGCGGCACTCGTCGTCGTCGTCGTGTCCCTGCTGCTCGTGCCGGCGCTGTCCTTGGAGGAGCGTGGCGTCGAGGTGGTGGGCGCGATCCCGGCCGGGTTCGCCTTCGTCTCTTGGGGCGGGGTCACCCTGGACCAGGTGCTCGACCTCGTGCCGGGGGCGCTGGGCGTCGTCGTCGTCGGGTTCGCCGAGGGCCTGGCCGTGGCCAAGGCTTATGCGGCCAAGGACCGCACCGCGGTCGATGCGAACCGGGAGCTGCTCGCCTACGGGGCGGCGTCCATCGGCGCCGGGGTCCTGCAGGGCTTCCCGCCCGCCGGCAGCCTGTCGAAGACGGCGGCCGCCGAGCGTGCCGGCGCCCGTTCCCCGATGACGTTTGTGGTCTCGGCAGCACTGGTCGTCCTGACGATCCTGTTCCTGACCGGGATCTTCGCCAACCTGCCCGAACCGGTCCTGGGCGCGATCGTCATCCACGCCGTGATCGGGATGATCCAACCGTTGAAGATCTGGGGGCTGCGCCGTCTGCGGTTGCCGGACTTCTGGCTCGCCCTGGTCGCGTTCCTCGGCGTCGTCCTCATCGAGGTCATGGCCGGCATCCTCATCGGCGTGGGCCTGAGCCTTGTCATGCTGCTGCAGCGACTGAGCGCCCCGCACACGGCGTCCCTGGGCCGCCACCCCGAGCGGGGGTTCGTCGACCTGGCCCTCAACTCCGGCACCGAACCGATCCCCGGCACCCTCATCTTCCGCGTGGACGGTCCGCTGGTCTTCGCCAGCATCGACCCCGTGGTCGACGACCTGCGCCGGCGCGCCCTCGCGACCGAGGAACGACTCGACCTCGTGGTGATCGACTTCGAGGCGACGTACGAGATCGACGTCACCGCCGCCGATGCACTCGCCGGCGTCGTGGGTGACATGCGCACCGCGGGCATCGAGGTCCGCTTCGCCGCCGCCCACGACCAGGTCCGCGAGTACACCGCGAGGCTGGGGCTCGAGGAACTGGTCGGGCTCGCCGACCCCTACCCCACGGTCGCCGCCGCCGTCGACGACCCCGCGCGGCCCTGACCTCACCGAGCCCGCCCGGCCTCGCGCCCCGCGGAAGCAGAGCGGCGACTTCATCCGGCTCGGATGATGCCTTTCGGGTCCTCGCGCGAGGACGATCCGTAGCGGACGCGGAGTCGAATGCCATCAGCGCGGCGCCAGCCGCAGTCCGGCGTCGCGCGAGGAGGGATCGGACGTGGCAGCCGAGGACGTGAGCAAGGTCGGATACGGGATCTGCGGAGGTGCTGGCCGCCCGGCTGGAGCAGCTGGAGCGGGAGAACGCCGCCCTGCGTGAGCAGGTCGCTGCGCGCGCCGCCGCGCCGGCCGGCGGCGGCCGGGGCGCTCGGCGAGGCCCCTCCTGCGCGCCGGCGGCGGCACTGGGTCCGCGCGACCTTCGCCGTGGTGCTCATCACGCTGGGGGTGATCCTGGCCCCGCTGGCCGTGGTGGCGCACTGGGCGCAGCGGGAGCTGACGGACACGGACGTCTACCTGGCGACGATCGTCCCGCTGGGAACGGACCCGGTGGTGCAGTCCGCGCTGGAGAACCGGATCACCGACGCGGTGATGGAGAAGATCGACGTGCCCTCGCTGGTGGAGGGCGCCAGCTCGGCGCTGGAGGAGCGGGGGCTGGAGCGGGCGGCCGAGGCGCTGACCCTCCTCGAGGGGTCCGTCACCGGCGGGATCGAAGGCTTCGTTCGGGACACCACTGCCAAGGTGGTCGAGAGCGACGCGTTCGAGACGGTGTGGCGGGAGGCGAACCGCACGGCGCACGAGCAGCTGGTTGCGGTGCTGCAAGGCGAGGAGGGCAACGTCCTGCAGATCAGCGACGACGGGGCGTTGACGATCCAGCTCTCGAGCATCATCGAGCAGGTCAAGGTCGCGCTCGTGGATTCCGGGCTCGGTGTCGCCTCGAAGATCCCGGAGATCGACGCCTCCTTCCCGATCGTGCAGAGCACCGAGCTGGTGCGGTTGCAGAACGCCTACAACGCGGTGGTGATGCTCGGGACGTGGCTGCCGTGGCTGAGCATCGGCCTCATCGCCGCCGGCGTGCTGACCGCGGTGCGCCGCCCCCGCGCCCTCATGGTCGCGGGCCTGGCACTGGCCGGGTCGATGGTGGTGCTCGGTCTCGGCCTGACGATCGGGCGGAGCCTCTACCTGAACGCGCTGGCAGGCCAGGTGGAGCGGCTCGACGCCGCCGAGGTGATCTTCGACCAGCTCGTCACGTTCATCCGGCTGTCTTTGCGCACCGTCGGGGTGGCGGGGTTGGTCATCGCCCTGGTGGCCTACCTGGCCGGGGGAAGCGACTCGGCCCGGGCGGTGCGCGGCGGGCTGGGACGCGGGTTCGCCGCCGTCCGGGGCTGGGGCGAGAACCGCGGCGTCAGCACGGGTCCTTTCGGCGCGTGGCTGTACCGGTTACCGGCGGGTGCTGCACGTGGCGATCGCGGCGGGTGCAGCCCTAGTGGTCCTCGTCGCCGCGAGCCTGACTCCCGCGTTCATCGTCACGGTGGCGCTCGTCGCCGGCCTCCTGGTCGGTCTCGTCGAACTCCTCGCCCGACCACCCGCCGCCGTCACCCCGGAATGACACCCGGCATACGCCGGCATGACTACCGTGCGTCCGCTGCGGACCTCGTCGGATGCAATCAGCCCCAACCCACCCCTCAAGGAGTCCTCATGGCCAGTGGTAACACCCCCGTCCTCGATGCGATCGCCGAGATCACCGCAGTCTCCCTCGAGCGGACGGACCTCGACGCCCGCTCCCTGATCCTGGTGCGGCTGGCGGCCCTCATCGCTGTCGACGCACCGGCGGCGTCGTACCTGCTCCACGTCGGCCCGGCCATGGACGTCGACGTGACGCTCGACGACGTCCAGGACGTCCTCATCGCCGTCGCCCCGGTGGTCGGCACCGCCCGCACCCTGTCCGCCGCCGCGAAGGTCGTCGACGCGCTCGGCGCCGCCATCGTGCTCGAGGCAGTCGCCGAGGCCGAGGAAGCCGCCGACGAGTCCTGAGAACAGAGCGGTCCGCGCCACGTGGACCGGGAACGACCGTGTCGGCGCCGAGGTCCATCACCTCGGCGCCGACCCAGGGAGCCGCGGAGACGCCCGTGGAGGCCGCGCAGGCCGAGGTGACCGCGCAGGCCGAGGTGACCGCGGCACAGGAGGCGCTGGACGACGCCGAGTCCGACGCCGCGGATGCCGCGGCAGCCTTCTGTTCGGCGAGGTCGGAGTACATCACGGCGCTGGACCGCTACGGCTACGTTCTGAACGCCACCCTGTCGGCGTCGTCCGGGCCGAGGAACTCCACGCTCCCGCCGCCCTTGGTGATGACCCCGGCGATCGCCTGGCCCATGGTTCCGGTCCCGATGATGCTGACGTGCGTCATGACGATCTCCTCGTGTCGATGAGTGGTTGTTTCAACAACCATGACGGTACGCGCACTCTGGTTGTCTCGTCAACCGGTTGGTAGGATGGGGTCATGAGCGCACCCGGGTTGGAGGAGGAGGAGGCCGCCCTCTGGTTGCGGCTGGCCGCCGTCGTGGAGCTCCTGCCCGGGGTGCTGGATTCGCAGCTGCGCCGACAGGCCGGGTTGACGCACTTCGAGTACGTGGTGCTGGCGATGCTGGCCGGCGCACCCGAGCAGACCTTGCGGATGAGCGCCCTGGCCCTGCAGACCAACGCCACCCTGCCCCGGCTGTCCCACGTCGTCAGCCGCCTCGAGTCGCGCGGACTCCTGGCGCGTCGTCCTTGCCCTCAGGACGGGCGGGCGTTCAACGTCACCCTGACCGAGGCCGGCGCCGCCAAGCTCACCGACTCAACGCCCGGCCACGTCGCCACCGTGCGCCGCTACGTCCTGGACGCCCTCACCCCCGACCAACTGACCCAGCTGGCCACCATCACCGACGCGCTCCTCGACACCATCGACCCCGACCGCACCATGACCGCCTTCTGCAAACAACCCGCCCTCGCCGGCGCCACCAACCCCACGGGCGATCGCGGGGACGGCGCACCTCTCGACGGCGGGGGCGGGATCACGTCAGGGCGATGACCACCGGGGCCCGGGCGGAAGTGAACTCGCACGCCTGAGATCCGCCGTCGGGGACGCCTCCGCAGCGTGCCCGGTCGGGTGGATCATGGTGAACCCCAGGGGTAAGGAGGCCGGGATGGGCGCGGAGGAGAGAACGAGGAAGCGTCGGGGCGGGATCCAGGATGTGCTTCGCCTGGTCATGCTGGCCCTTGCGGTCGCCGCCGTGGTGAAGGAGCTGCGCACCCCGGCCGGGGAACGGACGTGGCACGGCGTCGTGGCCGGGTTCGTCCCCTACGACTTCCGCGTGCCCACCCTCGAGCGGTTCCGGGAGCGCGTGTGGAACCCTCGGGGTGAGCACCTGATCAGCCCTCACGTGTTCGGCGTCGGCTGGACGGTCAACCTCGGCAAGGTGGTCGCGATGGCCCGGCAGAGGGCCTCGACCGCCAGTCCCGCGTGACGGCGGCGAGCCTGAGGCGACCGTCGCAGAACTGATCGCCTCGCCTCGCGAGGTGAGCGGGCGTCGTCGTCCATGTCTGCGCTTCGCGTTCCCGGTCACCGTCAGTCGGGTGCTCCCCGGTCGCTTCCGGGCTGGAAGAGCAGGAGGTGATCGAGTTCGCGCCGCCTCGCCCGGGCGACGAAGTCGTGGGCGAGCGTCGGGTCACCGATGTAGCGATCGAACGTCTCGCGATCGACCTCGTACCACTCCGAGTACTACTGCCAGCGGAAGACGCGGGCTGACACGGCGCCGCCGACGACGAGGATGCCGGTGAGGACGGCCACGCTGAGGCGCAGGTCGGCCCACGGCACGCCGAACCACAGGCCGCGCATGAGGTGCACGACGTAGGTGAGGGGGATGAAGTCGGCCACATGTTGGAGCGTGGGTGGGAGCAGCTCGAGGGGGAGTGAGGCCCCCGAGAGGAACATCATGGGGTAGGCGAGGACCATCCCGATGGTCTGGGCGGCGCGGGCGGAGGGCGCCAGGGCGGCCAGCACGTAGCCGAAGGAGAAGAACGCGAGGGCGCTGAGCGTGAAACCGGCCAGGAAGGCGGGAACGCTGCCTTCCATGCGCACCCCGAACGCCAGCGCCCCGACGGCGATGAGCAGGACGGTCCCGATGAGCGTCATCAGGTAGTAGGCGGTGACGTCGGCGACGACGTAGGTGAGCGGCCGCATGGGCGTCAGTCGGTAGCGGCGCAGGACCCCGAGCTCGCGGTTGGTGGCGGTCTGGATGGGGATGCCGATGAGGGCGACAGTGACGATGACGAGGCCGATGTAGGCGGGGACGGTGACGTCCATCGACCCGCGCCCGCCGAAGACCTCAGTCGGCTCGTTGCCGTAGATGAAGCCGAAGAGCAGCAGCAGCAAGGGGGCGAAGGCGATGGTGAAGAACGTGGCGACCGGTTCGCGCGCGTAGAGGCTGGCCTGGACGGCCGTCAGGGGCAGGAGCCCGCGGGTCACGCCCGCCCGCCCGCGAGGCCTGGTCCCCGAGGTCTCTCCCGCCGTCGACCGCGTCGTCATGGTCCCTACCCCCGCAGTTGACGGCCGGTGAGGGCGAGGAACACGTCCTCCAGTGACGGTTGCTCGGTGCGCAGGTCACGCAACGCGATCCCGTGGTCGCCGAGGACGCCGAGGATCGCGGTGAGGGATCGGTCGGACTCCCCGTGGACGATCACCCGGTCGCCGGAGCGTTCCACGCGGGCCACGGTGGGAAGGGCGCGCAGGGCGCTCAGGGCGTCGTCGTCGACCCCGTCGCCGGCGAAGGTGACGCGGTGTTCGGCGCTGAGGGCGGCGACGAGGTTGGCGGGGGTGTCCAGGGCCACGATCTGCCCGTGGTCGATGATCATGACGCGGTCGCAGAGGCGTTCAGCCTCTTCCATGTAGTGGGTCGTCAATACGACGGTCTTGCCGCGCGCCCGGACGCGCTCGACGAGGTCCCACGTCGCGCGCCGGGCTTGAGGGTCCAGGCCAGAGGTGAGTTCGTCGAAGAACACCACCTCAGGATCACCGACGAGGGCGAGCGCGATCGCCAGGCGTTGACGCTGGCCGCCCGAGAGGTTCCCCCACGGCGCGCGTACTCGGTCGGCCAGGCCGAGGTCGTCGAGCAGCGGCCCGGCGGGCCGCGGGCGGGCGTAGAAGGACGCGAACAGGTGCATGGCCTCGCCGACCTTCAGCCGTGCCGGCAGGGCGCTCTCCTGCAGCTGCGCGCCGATCCGCTCGCGCAGGGCGTCTCCCTCCCGCTGGGGGTCGAGGCCGAGGACCCGGACCAGGCCCTCGTCGGGAGCGCGCAGGCCTTCCAGGCATTCGACGGTCGTGGTCTTGCCGGCCCCGTTCGGCCCGACGATCCCGAAGATCTCACCCGCGGCGACCTCGAACGAGACCCCGTCGACCGCGCGCGTCTGGCCATAGCGCTTGCGCAGGCCCTCCACGCTGATCACGACGGCGGTCACCGCTCCACCGTCTCCTCCCGGCAGCCCGGATTCGAGGGGCGATAGTCCCCGGCGCCGTCGACGGTCTCGCGTCCCACGGTGAGGGAGTGCGGCCTCCGCGCCGGTGGTGTCGGGGTCCGCCCAGGGGCCCGGGTGGGGCCCGCAGCCGGGAGCGGAACTGGAAGGGCCTGCGCCTGCCGGTGGCGAGGGCGGGCACCACGCGCTACTGTGACGAATAAGCGGTCGGGAGGGAGTGAGATGGCGAAGGCTCTGGCCAGGAAGGTCACGGCGAAGGACGTGGCCCGAGCGGCGGGTGTGTCCCAGGCGACGGTCAGTTACGTCATCAACGACACCCCCCACCAGCGGATCTCACCCGAGACGCGCGAGCGGGTGCTCGCGGCTATTGCCGAACTGGGGTACACGCCGTCGGCCGCCGCGCGTGCGCTGCGCAAGGGCAACAGCGACGTCGTCCTCCTCGTCATGCCCCACTACCCGATCGGGCCGAACATCGCCGCCCTGATCGAGCGCCTGGAGGAGGGGCTCGAGGGCATCGGGCTCAGTCTGGTGACGCGGCGCATCAGGGAGGGGCGCCCGATGTCGACGATCTGGCGGGAACTGGTCCCTGCCGCCGTCGTGACGATGGTGGCGGTCGATCCGGTGGACGTCGCCGAAATGGGTCAGTCCGGCATCTTCGTCACCCAGACGCTCCTGGCACCCCGTTCGGACCAGAGCACGCTGAGCGTGCCGCAGATCCTCATCGGCCGGCTCCAGGTGGAGCACCTGGCCCAGGCGGGACATCGACTCATCGGCTACGCCGACCCGGCGACGCCGCTCGTCGAGGGCTTCCTCCGCCTGCGCCTCGAGGGCGCTCGGACGGCCTGTGTGGAACTCGGGCTCGACCTCCCGGACGTGCGGCCGGTGCCGCCCGACGCCGATGCCGCCGCGCGCGCCGTCCGTGCCTGGCGCGAGGCGGGGGTCAGCGCGGTGTGTGCGTACAACGACGAGGTCGCGTTCGCAGTCCTGGCGGGGATGCGACTTCTCGGCCTGAGCGCGCCGGCGGACCTCGCGGTGATCGGGGTGGACAACATCCCGCTCGCCCCGTTCGCCTTCCCGCCGCTCACGACGATCGACCAGCACATCGGCATCGTCGCGCAGCACCTCGTCGCTCTCGTCCGTGCCGGCATCGCGGGCGACCCCCTTCCCCGCATGCCTCGATCAGAGGCCGTCACGGTAGTCGTCCGCGAGTCCGCCTGAGCTTGGATCCGCCGTCGGCTCAGAGCGGCGACGGCGGCGCGAGCCGGCATCCCCGGTCGAGTTCGGCGTCTCGGGGCGTGACGGGGGGCGACCCCGCCCCCGAACGCAGATGTGATCACCACTCCCCGTCGGTCCCCGCCGCGACCCCCTGACTGCGGTGGGCGCGCCCCGCGAGCATCGTTACCTATTCGTATCACCAGCCCTCTTGCGTGAGCGGCGTCACCGCGCTACCGTACTGATTCGTAACACCTACACGTATAAGTGAGCCCTCCGGCCGGAGGTGCTCGCCGACCTCCACTCAAAGGGGAGAAGACATGCGCAAGCGCTGGCTCGCGGCGGGGACCGCGGCTCTCATGCTGGGACTGACCGCCTGCGGCGGTGGCTCGGGAGGCGGGGACTCCACCGGGGGTTCGGGCTCGACCACCCTCACCCTGGCGCCCGTCGTCGTGGCCCAGCCCTGGGACCCCAAGGACGCCGGTCTCGGGAACAACACGGTCTACTACCAGCCGGTCTACGACCAGCTGTTCCGCCTCGACCCCGAGGCCGAGGTGCAGCCGAACCTCGCCACCGAGTGGTCCTACGACGAGACGCTCACCAAGCTCTCGCTCACCCTGCGCGACGACGTGACGTTCACCGACGGAACCCCGTTCAACGCCGCGGCTGTCCAGGCCAACATCATGAACACCAAGAGCGGCACCAACGAGGCCGCCAACCAGCTGAAGTCGGTCGAGAGCGTGGACGTCGTCGATGACACCCACGCGGTGATCAACCTCAACGCCCCGGACCCCTCGCTCGTCCCGAACCTGGGCTCCACCGCCGGCATGATGGCCTGCCCCGACGCGATCGGCACCCCCGAGCTGCAGACCACCCCGTGCGGTTCCGGTCCGTACGTCCTCGACGACGCCAACACGACGGTCGACGCGAAGTACACCTTCACGCGCAACCCCGACTACTGGAACACCGAGGCGTTCCCGTTCGACACGATCGTCCTGACCCCGCTCTCGGACTCCACGGCCGTCATGAACGCCCTGCAGTCGGGCCAGGTCGACGGCGCGCTGGTGACCGACACGAAGAACGTCGCCACCCTCGAGGGCGCGGGGCTGAACATCCTCGAGTACCCCTCGGGTGACGTGAGCGGCTTCTACATCTGGGACCGCGGCGGAGCGATGGTCCCGGCGCTGGCCGACGTCCGCGTCCGCCAGGCCCTGAACTACGCGTTCGACCGCGAGGCGATCATCGACGCCGCGTTCAACGGCTACGGCACGCCGACCACGCAGGTCTTCAACCCGGACACGACGGCGTACGACGCGACCCTCGACGAGGCCTACCCGTACGACCCCGAGAAGGCCATGCAGCTGCTCGCCGACGCCGGCTACGCCGATGGCTTCACGTTGACGATGCCCGACCTCTCCGCGTTCAACGCCGGCGCGCAGGCCGCCATCGTCGAGCAGCTGACCGCGATCGGCATCGAGGTCGTCCTCGACCCGCTGCCTCTCGACCAGGTGATCGACGCCCTGCTCAACGGCAAGTACCCGGTCTCGTTCTTCTCCCTCGCCTCCTTCCGGCCCTGGGACACGATCCAGATCCAGCTGACGCCGGACGCGCTGTGGAACCCGTTCCGGTACGAGGACCCGACCGTGACCGACCTCATCAACCAGGCCCAGATGGCCACCGGTGAGGAGCAGGACGCGCTCTTCCGCCAGATCAACGAGTACACGGTCGAGCAGGCCTGGAACGCGGTCTGGAGCGACGTGCAGAACACCTACGCCTACTCCGACGACGTCGAGGTCACGGCGCAGAAGTTCGCGATCGTCCCCGGCATCTACAACTTCACGCCGGCCGGCTGATCACTGGGTGCGGGGCCGGGACCTCCTCCCCGGCCCCGCACCACCACCCCTCGCCATCGGACCACCCGACCTAAGGGCAACGATGCTCACCTTCCTCCTCCGCCGGATCCTCTCCGGCCTCGTCCTCATCCTCGCCTCCTCGTTCCTCATGTTCTGGCTCATGAGCCTGTCCGGCACCAACGTCGCGCGGAACATCGTCGGCCAGACGGCCACGCAGGAGCAGGTCGCCGCCAAGGCCACCGAGCTCGGGCTCGACCAGCCGCTCCTGACCCGGTATTTCGACTGGATCGGGCCGGCGCTCCGCGGGGACTTCGGCAGCTCGTGGTTCTCCGGGCAGTCCGTCATCGACACCCTCGCGGCCAAGCTGCCCGTGACCCTGAGCATCCTCGTGGTCGGGCTCCTCATCGCGACCGTCTTCGCCATCGTCATCGGTGTCGCGGCCGCGGTCCGGGGCGGCTGGCTCGACCGGCTGGTCCAGGGCCTGGCGATCCTCGGCTTCGCCCTCCCGTCCTTCCTCATCGCGCTCGTGCTCGTCGTTGGTCTTCGCGGTGAAGCTGCAGATCTTCCCGGCCGTCGGGTTCGTCCCGTTCTCCGAGTCGCCGAGCGAATGGCTGATGTCGATCACCCTGCCCGTCGATCGCCCTGGCGATCGGTGCCATGGCGGCCACGGCCCAGCAGGTCCGCGGCTCGATGATCGACGTGCTCCGCGCGGACTACGTGCGCACGCTGCGCAGCCGGGGCCTCGGCGATCGCAGCCTGCTCTTCCGCCACGCCCTGCGCAACGCCGCCGCCACCCGCCCTGACGGTCCTCGCCCTGCAGTTCATCGGCCTGGTCGGCGGCGCCGTCATCGTCGAGAAGGTCTTCGGCCTCTACGGCCTCGGCACCGAGATGTTCTCCGCTGCGGCCGTCGGTGACCAGCCGATGATGCTCGGGATCACCGTCCTCATGGTCGCTGATCATCGTGATCGTGCAACCTGCTCATCGACGTCGCTTACGGCTGGCTCAACCCGAAGGTGCGTGTCGCATGACCATCCCCGACCCCCAGAGTGCGCTAGGTCTCGGCCCGGCGACCCCCGCCCCTGCCACCCCCGCCCCGACCAAGCGCGACCACGTGGTCCGCCGGTTGCTGCGGGACCCGGTGGCCATCGCCTCGATCCTCACGCTCGTCGTCATCACCGTGATGAGCTTCGCGGCCCCCCTCCTCACGAGCGCCAGCCCCATGGATCCTTCGCTGGCCAACAGCCTCGGCGGACCCGAGCCCGGGCACCCTCTCGGCTTCGACGGCGTGGGCCGCGACGTCTGGGCGCGCCTCCTCTACGGCGGGCAGGTCAGCCTCATCGGCGCGCTCATCGCCGTGGTCGTCGCCGTCGTGATCGGTGTTCCGACCGGCCTGGTCGCCGGCTACCGCAAGGGCGCGTTCGACGGCGTCACGTCGTGGATCGCCAACCTCCTCATGGCGATGCCCGGCCATCCTCGTCCTGCTCGTGGTGCTCTCCTCGGTGGGGCAGGGCACGAACACCGCGATGGTGGTCTTCGGTGTGCTGATGGCACCCGGCGTGTTCCGCCTGGTGCGCGCCTCGGTGGTCGGGGTCCGGGAGGAGCTGTACGTCGACGCGGCCCGCGTCGCGGGGCTCACCGACGTCCGCATCATGCGCCGGCACATCCTGCCCGTCGTCTCGGCTCCCACGATCATCCAGGCCGCGCAGATGTTCGGCATCGCGATCATCATCCAGGCCGGCCTGCAGTTCCTCGGCATCGGCTCCGCGCAGGAGGCCTCCTGGGGCGCGATGCTCAACGACGCGTTCGCCAACATCTACCTCAAGCCGACGCTGCTCCTGTGGCCCGGGCTCGCGATCACGATCACCGTGGCCGCGTTCGCCCTGCTCGGCAACTCGCTGCGGGACCTCCTCGGCGGCACCACCGTCAAGGCCACCCGCAAGGCCCGCCGCGCGGCCGCAGCCGCCGGCACCGCCCTCCCGCAGCCCGCGAAGGGCGCCGCTCCCGCCGGCGAGATCGTCATCACGGACGAGCTGGTGCCCGACGACGTCGACCTCCTCACGGTGCGCAACCTCACGGTCGCCTACCCCCGGTCCGACGGTGGGGACTCCACGGTCGTCAACGGCATCTCGCTGACCGTGCGCAAGGGCGAAGTGCTCGGCCTCGTGGGCGAGTCCGGCTCCGGCAAGACCCAGACGGCGTTCGCCGTCCTCGGCCTCCTGCCGCCCGAGGCGAAGGTGGTCGCCGACACCATGGAGTTCGGCGGTCAGAGCATCGCGGGCCTCTCGAAGTCCGCGATGAACCGCCTGCGGGGCCTGAAGATCGCGTACATCCCGCAGGAGCCGATGTCCAACCTCGACCCCTCCTTCCGGATCGGCTTCCAGCTCACCGAGCCCATGCGCCAGCACCTCGGCCTCTCCAAGGAGGAAGCCAAGGAGCGGGCCCTGGCCCTGCTGGCCCGCGGTCGGGCATCCCGGACCCGGAGCGCACGTATCGACGCCTACCCGCACGAGGTCTCGGGCGGCATGGCCCAGCGCGTGCTCATCGCCGGCGCCGTCTCCTGCGACCCGGAGCTGCTGATCGCCGACGAGCCGACCACGGCCCTCGACGTCACCGTCCAGGCCGAGGTCCTCGACCTCTGCGCTCGCTCCAGGCGGAGCGGCAGATGGGCGATGATCCTCGTGACCCACAACTTCGGCGTCGTCGCCGACATCTGCGACCGGATCGCGGTCATGCAGAACGGGCGAGATCGTCGAGCTGGGACCCGCGCGGCGAGTCTTCGCCACACCCCAGCACCCGTACACGCAGATGCTGCTGGAGTCGACGCTCGAGGACTCGAACGCCGCACCCCGTTGGCCGCGGCGTCGCCCGCGCGTCACGCCGCAGGTCAGGAGGACCGGTCGATGAGCACCACTGCTGCCGCCGAACCGCTGCTGGACTTCGACGACGTCGTCGTCGAGTACCCCGTCAAGGGCTGGCGCAAGCCCCCGTTCAAGGCCCTCAAGGGCGTCTCCCTGACGATCGGCCAGGGCGAGACCCTCGGTCTGGTCGGGCGAGTCCGGATCGGGCAAGACCACCCTCGGGCCGCGCGCGTCCTCGGGCTGGCGCCCGTCACGGGCGGGGACGATCCGCTACCGACGGCACGGGACATCGCCCACCTCGGGCGTCCGAGCGGCGCGGCCTCAGCGAGCGACATCCAGGTGGTCTTCCAGGACCCGTACACGTCCCTGAACCCGGCGATGACGGTCGAACAGCATCCTCACCGAGCCGCTCCTGGTGGCCGGGTGCCTCGAAGGCAGGACGCCGCCGAACGGGTGCGCGACCTCCTCGACCGCGTCGAGCTGCCGGCCGACGCGGCGGACCGCCTGCCACGCGAGTTCTCCGGCGGCCAGCGCCAGCGGATCGCGATCGCCCGGGCCCTGCTCGCGCGACCCGAAGCTGATCGTCTGCGACGAGCCGGTCAGCGCCCTGGACCTCTCCACCCAGGCCCGGGTGCTCGACCTGTTCATCGAGATCCAGGAACGCACCGGCGTCGCCTACCTCTTCGTCACCCACGACCTCTCGGTCGTCCGGCACATCAGCCACCGCGTCGCGGTCATGTACCGGGGCGAGATCGTCGAGTCCGGGGACGCCGAGCAGGTCACCCGCAAGCCCGTGCACCCGTACACCCAGCGGCTCCTCCTCGCCGCCCCGGTGCCCGACCCGGTGCGCCAGGCCGCTCGCCGCGACTCCCGCCACGCCCTCGCCGCCCGGCAGTCTGCCCTCGGGCTCGCCGCGGCGTAGCGGACGCCCCGGCCCACCCTCCCGAACTTCACCGGCCACGGTCGGGCGCGACGCCGCCCGGCGGGCACCCCCTACCCCGAATCGAGTCCTCCCATGCGGAACCCCGCCGTCTCCGGCTTCCACCCCGACCCGAGCGTGTGCCGGGTGGGCGACGACTACTACCTCGCCTGCTCGACGTTCGAGTACCTCCCCGGCGTCCCGATCTTCCACTCGCGCGACATGGAGCACGTCGAGCTCCTCACGCACGTGGCCGTCCGGGACGGCCAGCTGGGCGCGGACAAGGCGCTCACCGGCGGCGGGGCGTGGGCCCCCACGATCCGCTACCACGACGAGAAGTTCTGGCTGGTCATCCCCGACATGATGGGCGGCCGCGGCAACGTCCTGTTCACGGCGGACCGCCCGGAGGGCCCGTGGTCGGACGGGATCGTCATGGAGGTCCAGGGCATCGACCCGGACATCGCCTGGGACGAGGACGGCACCTGCTACGTCACGATGTCCGGTTTCCTCCTGGACGAGGAGACCGGCACGCTGACGCACCTCGGCATCACCCAGGTCACCCTCGACCCGGAGACCGGGAAGGCCGCTCAGCGAGGTCCGGCGGCTGTGGTCGGGCACCGGCGGCATGTTCCCCGAGGCTCCGCACCTGTACCGGCGCGGCGACTGGTGGTACCTGATGATCGCCGAGGGCGGCACCGAGCGGGGCCACTCGGCCACCATCGCCCGCTCGACCTCGCCCACCGGTCCGTTCGAGGGCTGCCCCCACAACCCGCTCGTCACGGCCCGCGGCACGGACCGTGCCGGTCCAGAACACCGGTCACGGCGACCTCGTCGAGCTCCCGACGGCTCGTGGGCGATGGTCCTGCTGGGCACCCGCCCGCGCTCCGCGCACCCGCGCCTTCGCCCCGATGGGCCGCGAGACCTTCGTGACCCCCGGTGACGTGGGGCGAGGACGGCTGGCCGCACGTGGAGCCGGTCCTGCTGGACGACCGGCACGAGCCCGTCGGAGCGCCACCTCACCTTCCCCGCGGACGCCCCGGCCTCCCTGGACGGCTTCGACGGCGAGGTGATCGGCGTGCGGCAGTTCCCGCGCGACGTCGCCGACCTCACCGCCCGCCCCGGCTGGGCCCGCCTGACCGGCCGCGGCGAGGGCATGGAGGCGAACAAGCCCGTGTTCCTCGGCATCCGGCAGTGCACCGAGGCGTGCGAGGTGACTGTCACGCTGGACGTGAGCGCCGGCGTCGGCGGCTTGTCGATGCGCTACGACGAGCAGTTCCACTACGACGTCGAGGTCGGCCGGCGACGTCGTGACGGCGACCATGCACCTGCCCACGATCGCCCAGACCTGGACGCACACCGCGCGCCAGGACGCGGCCGGCGAGGTGCGGCTGCGGATCGTCGCCGAGCCGCCCACCGGCAGCCTCCTTGGGCGCGCAGCTCGGCGCCGGGTGCGACCTCCTGCACGCCCAGGTGCACGACGGCGGCGCGTGGGTGACCGTCGCGTCCGTGGACGGGCGGTACCTGTCCTCCGACGGTCGCCGAGTCCTTCACCGGCCGGGTGGTGGGGCCGTACGCCCGCGACGGCGTCGTCGACGTGGCCGCGATCGACTACGCCGGGCAGGACGTCCAGCGGTAGACGACGTCGCGGTCGGGACGGGACGAGGACGGGGAGGAGCGGGACATGGCACGACAGTCGTTCAACGACGGGTGGGCGTACCGCACTCCGATCGGTCCGTTCGACGCCGTGGCGGGGGCGACGGCGGTTCCCACCCCCGTCACCCTGCCGCACGACGCGCTGCGGGACGCCGTCCGCGCCCGCCGACGTCCCGGCCCGCGGCGCGGCGGCCTACTTCCCCCAGGGGAACTTCACGTATCTGAAGTCCTTCGACGTGCCCGCGGAATGGGCCGGGAAGGTGGTCGGGCTGGAGTTCGAGGGCGCCATGCGCCACGCGATGGTGTTCGTGAACGAGGAGTTCGCGGGCAACCGCGCGGACGGGTACGCACGCTTCCTCGTGGACCTCACGCCCTACCTCCGCTTCCGTGCGGCCAACCGGGTGCGCGTGGAGGTGCGCTCCGGCCAGGACTCCCGCTGGTACTCCGGCGCAGGCCTGCACCGACCGGTGATCCTGCACGTCGACGAGCCCGTGCACATCACCCCCGACGGCGTCACCGTCACCACGCGGGACGTCGAGCCGGACCTCGCGGTGGTCGAGGTGGCGACGTCGGTCCGCAACGCCGCCCTGACGACGGCGTCTGTCACGCTCTCGACGGTGCTCCACGCCGGCGACGGCGCGCGGCCGGGCGCCGCGCTCGGCGATCGGGTCGAGGGCGGCGAGACGCCCGTGACGGTCCCGCCCGGCGAGACGGCCCTGATCCGGCAGCGCTTCTATGTAGCGGACCCCCTGCCTGTGGGGGGTCGACAACCCGCACCTGTACACGGCGGTGAGCCGGCTTGCCGGACCGGACGGCACCGCCGTGGGCGACGCCGTCGTGACCGCGTTCGGCATCCGCACCGTCAGGTCGACCCGCGGCACGGGCTGCGGATCAACGGCGAGACCGTGACGTTGCGCGGCGCGTGCGTCCACCACGACAACGGGCCGCTCGGCGCGGCGGCGATCGCCCGCGCCGAGGAGCGCCGCATCGAACTGCCTGAAGGCCGCGGGCTTCAACGCGATCCGCGCCGCGCACAACCCGGCTGTCCGTGGCGATGCTCGACGCGTGCGACCGGCTCGGGATGCTCGTCATGGACGAGGCCTTCGACATGTGGGTGCGCGGCAAGACCGCCCTACGACTACGCGCTCGACTTCCCGCAGTGGTGGGCGGCCGACCTGGCCTCGATGGTGGCGAAGGACTACAACCACCCGAGCGTGATCATGTACTCGATCGGGCAACGAGATCGCCGAGGTCGGCACGCCGCACGGCGCGGTCCTCGCCCGGCCGATGGCCGAGCACGTCCGCGCGCTCGACCCCACCCGGCTCGTCACCAACGGGGTGAACGTGGCCCTGCTGCCGTGCATGGACGAGGTCGCCGCCGACCGCGGAGAGCCCCGCGAGTCTGAGACGAGCGCTGGCGACGGCGACATGGGCGACGTCATGAACCTGGCCGCCGAGGGCGAGAACGTGACCCGCCGAACGGCGGAGTCGCACGCCGTGCTCGACGTCGTCGGCCTGAACTACGGCGACTCGCGCTACGCCCTGGACCGCGAGCTGTTCCCGCACCGGGTGATCGTGGGTTCGGAGACCTTCCCGATCCGGATCGGGACGCTCTGGCCGATGGTGCTCGAGCACCCGCACGTGATCGGCGACTTCACGTGGACCGGCTGGGACTACCTCGGCGAGGTCGGGATCGGGGCGACCGCCTACGCGGAGGACTCCGGACGCCGTCGCCGCCCTCGAGCGCGAGTTCCCGTACCTGACCGCCTGGTGCGGCGACCTGGACATCACCGGGTGGCGACGCCCGGTCAGCTACTACCGCGAGATCGTGTTCGGGCTGCGGACCGAGCCGTACATCGCGGTGCGCCGCCCGGAGCACCACGGCGCACACGATCACGTTGCAGTCCCCGTGGGCCTGGAGCGACTCGGTCTCCTCGTGGACGTGGCCCGGGTTCGAGGGCGCGCCCGTGACCGTCGAGGTGTACGCGGACGCGGACGAGGTGGCCCTGCTGCTGGACGGGACCGAGGTGGCCCGTGGCCCGGTCGGGGACGCGCCGGCCGATGCTCGCCGTCCTTGAGACCACGTACTCGCCCGGCGAACTGGTCGCCGTCGCGTATCGCGGCGGCGTCGTGACCGGGCGCACCGCGCTCGTGACCGTGGGAGCGGCCACGCTCACCGCGACCGCCGATCGCTCGGACCTCCGGGCCGACGACGCCGACCTGGCGTTCGTCGAGATCGAGTTGCGGGACACCGCGGGCGTCCTGGTCACGACGGCGGACCTCACCGTCCACGTGGCCGTCTCGGGGCCCGGCGTCCTGGCGGGCATGTGCAGCGCGAACCCGAGGACCGCCGAACGGTTCGACGCCGACACCTGGCGCATCTTCGACGGCCGGGCGCTCGCCGTCGTGCGCCCCACCGGGCCGGGCCGCATCACGGTGACGGTGTCGGCCGACGGCGACGACGCTGGCCCTGGCCCCGAGAGCCTGACGCTCGCCCTCGACGTGACCGATCCGCCCACCAGCGTCGCCTGAGGCGCCTCGACCCCCGCGCCGGCACCGACGCCGGACCACCCACACCGGACCACCCACACCGGACCACCCACTCCACCGGAGGCCACCATGACCGCGACACCCGCCGTCGCCGTCGACGAGACCGACCTCGCGCGTCGGCTCGCCGCGCTCACCCTCGAGCAGAAGGTGCGCCTGCTCACGGGCGCCGACTTCTGGTCGCTCTACGCCGAGCCCGCGGCCGGCCTGCGCCGGCTCGTGGTCTCCGACGGCCCGGCCGGGGTGCGGGGCGAGCGCTGGGACGAGCGCGACACCTCGGTGAACGTGCCCTCCCCGACGGCGCTCGCCGCGACCTGGGACGCCGCGCGCGATCGAGCGCCTCGGCGGTCTGCTCGCCGCCGAGGCGCGGCGCAAGGGCGTGGACGTGCTGCTCGCGCCGACGGTCAACCTCCACCGGAGCCCGTACGGCGGGCGGCACTTCGAGTGCCTGAGCGAGGACCCGCTGCTCACCGCGCACCTCGGCGCGGCGTACGTGCGCGGGCGTCCAGGCGGGCGGCGTCGGCGCCTGCGTCAAGCACTTCGTGGCGAACGACTCCGAGACCGAGCGGATGAGCCTCGACGCCGCAGGTCGACGAGCGCGCCCTCCGCGAGCTCTACCTCGCCCCGTTCGAGGCGATCGTGCGCGAGGCCGGGGTCTGGTCCGTCATGGCCGCCTACAACGGCGTCAACGGCGCGACGATGACCGAGAACCCCCTGCTGCGCGAGGTGCTCCAGGACGAGTGGGGCTTCGACGGCGTCACCATGTCCGACTGGTTCGCCACCCGGTCCACGGTGGCCGCGGGCAACGGCGGGCTCGACCTCGCGATGCCCGGGCCGTTCGGGCCCGTGGGGCGAGGCGCTCGTCGCGGCCGTCCGCGCCGGCGAGGTGCCGGAGTCCGCGATCGACGACAAGGTGCTGCGCATCCTGCGCCTGGCCGCGCGCGTCGGCGCCCTCGACGGCGTGCCCGGCGTCGCGTCGGCCCCCGAGTTCATCGCCGCCGACGACGCCGCCGCCCTGGTGCGCGCGCAGGCCGCCGCCGGGTTCGTGCTCGCGCGCAACGACGGCGTGCTGCCGCTCGCCGCCGACGCGCTGCGCCGGGTCGCGGTCATCGGGCCGAACGCCGAGGTCGGCCGCACGCTCGGCGGCGGCTCGGCGACCGTCTCCCCGCCGTACACGGTCTCCCCGGTCGAGGGGCTGCGGGCCGCGCTCGCGCGGCCGGCGCCGAGGTCGACGCTCGCGCCTCGGCGTCCGGTCCTCCGCCCGCACCGCCCCGGCCGCGCGCGCCCTGGACGTGGCGGGCCGGACGGCACGTCCGGCGTCGAGGTCGCGTTCCTCGGCGGCCGACGGCGCGTGCTGGCGGCGCGAGGACCGCACCGGCGGCACCTTCAACTGGATGACCGGCTTCGACGGTCGACGGCGTCGCGCCGCGATCGAGGTGCGGTGCCACGCTGCGCGCCACCGAGGCCGGCGACGTACGAGGTCGGCGGCTCCGGCCTCGGCCGGTTCCGGCTCGTCGCTCGACGGCGTCGAGGTGCTCGACGCGACGCTCGACCTCCCCGAGGGCGCCGACATCGTCGAGGCGCTGATGACCCCGCCGCAGGCGATCCACCGCGTGGATCTCGCCGCCGGGCAGGAGGTCGCGGCCGTCGCTGCGCGTACGAGCGTGGGCAGCGCCGGCGGCCCGGCGGGCTCGAGGTCGGCCCGCTCATCCAGCTCAACATCGCAGCCGCCGCCCGGCTCGGACGACGAGGAGATCGCCCGGCGCCGTGGCGCTCGCCGCCGCCGCGGACGTCGCCGTCGTCGTCGTCGGCACCACCGAGGAGGTCGAGTCCGAGGGCTTCGACCGCTCCTCGCTCGCGCTGCCCGGCCGCCAGGACGAGCTGGTCCGCGCGGTCGCCGCCGCCAACCCGCGGACCGTCGTCGTCGTCAACTCCGGCGCCCCGGTGCTGCTGCCGTGGGCGGACGAGGTCGCCGCCGTGCTGCTCGCGTGGTTCCCCGGCCAGGAGTTCGGCGACGCGCTCGCCGACGTGCTGCTCGGCGCCGTCGAGCCCGGCGGGCGCCTGCCCGTCACGTGGCCGGCGATCGAGGACGGCCTGCCGTCCACGCGGCCCGTCGACGGCGCGCCTGCCCTACGACGAGGGCGTCTTCATCGGCTACCGCTGGTACGAGAAGGTGGGCCGCGAGCCGGCGTTCCGCGTTCGGCCACGGCCTCGGGTACACCGACCTGGGAGTACGCGGGCGCTCGACGCCCCGACGACGGCGCCCGCGGGCGAGGGCGTCGAGGTCGCCGTGCGGGTGGCGAACGCGGGCGAGCGCGCCGGGCGCGAGGTCGTGCAGGTCTACGCGAGCCGCGCCGGGCGGGACCGTCGAGCGGCCGTCGCGGTGGCTGGCGGGCTTCGCGGTGGTCGACGCCGCGGCCGGTGAGGAGTGACGGTCGTGACGGTGACGATCCCCGCGCGGGCGTTCGAGCACTGGGACGTCGAGGCTCACGCCTGGGCGCTCGAGTCCGGCACGTTCGTGCTCGAGGCCGGACGTTCGAGCGGCGACCTGCGCCTGCGCGCCGAGGTCGAGATCGGGGTGGCGAGATGACCGGTCGGATCCGGGTGATCAGCGACAACGACTACTCCGGCGACCCCGACGGCTTGGTCCAGCTGGCGCACCTCGCGCTCTCGCCATCGGTGGACCTGCGTGGCGGTGATCGGCTCGCACCTCGCCGTCGGCGACCCGTTCGACCCGTCGGGGCGCAGCGCCGCCAACGCGGCCGAGGCGGCCCGGCGGGTGCTCGACCTGGCCGGGCGGGAGGAGGTCGCCGTCGTCGCCGGCTCGGAGGAGGCGCTCGCGGACGCCGCGACGCCGCGTCGCTCCGCGGCGTCGGACCTAATCATCGCGGAGGCGCTGCGGGAGGACCCGCGGCCGCTCTATGTGACCTGCGGCGCCGGGCTGACGGAGCTGGCGAGCGCGTACCAGCTCGAGCCGCGCATCGCCGGGCGCCTCACCGCCGTGTGGATCGGGGGACCGGAGCACCCCGGGCTCGCGGTCGCGCCCCCGCGCGCCGGAGGGCCCGAGGTGTCCGAGTACAACCAGCGGATCGACCTGACCGCCGCGCAGGTGGTCTTCGACTCGACGATCCCGCTGTGGCAGGTACCTCGGGACGCGTACCGGCAGACGCTCATGTCGTTCGCGGAGCTCGACGCGTGGGTCCGGCCCGCCGGGGCCCTCGGGGCGCACCTCGTCGCCGCGCTGGACCGGGTGCGGGACCTGGCCGGCGGCGGCGGGCTCGACATCGGCGAGACGTACATCCTCGGCGACAGCCCGTTGGTGCTGCTCACGGCCCTGCAGTCGTCGTTCGAGGCGGATCCGTCGTCGAGCAGGTACGTCACCCAGCCGCGGCCGAGAATCGGTGACGACGGCGCGTACGTCCCGAACGTCGACGGCGCACCGATCCGGGTCTACACGCACCTCGACGTGCGGCTGATGTTCGGCGACCTCATCGCGAAGGTGGCCGGGCACGCGGCGCGGGGCTGAGGCACGGGCGGGGAGTCTCGCCGGTTCCGTCGACGTCGGGCGCGCGGGCGACGTCGACGAGGACCACCTTCACCCGCGCCCGGCGGCGTGGGCGGGCTCGACCTCTGCGCCGGTGGCGGTGCCCGGTGTGGATGCCCGCGCCGGAGCCCGGGTGCTCGGGTTGGTCGGTCCCGTGCTCGCTTCGGTCGCGAGGCTTGGTCCGGGCGCGTCCGGGGGGTGCGCCGACGGGTGGTGGGGGTGGAGCGCCGGTGTAGGTGTGGCCCGTGGGGGTGGTGGTGTGGACGGCGGTGCCGGCGCCGTGTTCGGGGTCGGGGTGAGCGCGCCAGTCGGGGGCCTGCTTGGCGTGGTTGCACGCGGCGCAGAGGCCTTGGCCGTTCGTGGCGGTGGTGGGTCCTCCGTCGGAGTGGGGAGTGACGTGGTCGGCGTGGCGGATCGGGGCGCCGCAGTAAGGGGTGCGGCAGGTCTGGTCGCGGTAAGTCAGGAAGCGGCGGAGGTTCTCCGGGAAGAGTCGCGCGGTGGACTCCATCGCGGCGAGCGCGCCGGTGGACGGCTCGGTGAATACGCGGCGTAGGTACACCTCGGCGTCGGGGTGCTCGCCCCGGGCGAGGTCGCGGGCCAGGGGGGCGGGGATGGGCCCGTGGCCGAGGAGGTGGGCGGGTTCCCGGCCGTCGGTGAGCAGCGTGTCCTTGCTGATGAGCAGGTCGAGGGTGATCGGGGCCGGGGAGGTCGCGGCCCGGCCGGTGAGGCGCTCGACGAGGGTGTCGGCCATGATCTGGCCGCGGGTGCGCTCGTCGCCGGCGGCCTTGAGGGTGTCGGCGTGGGTCGTGAGGGCGGCGTAGGACGCGACGCCCGCGGCCACGGGCAGGCAGCGCGGACAGGCGGCACATGACGTCCGGGGCGGGGCGGGTGGTCACGGTCCGGTCGTCGGCGGCGCGGGCCGCGCGGGCGAGGTAGGCGTGCGGGTCGGCCCGGTAGGCGGCGGCCCGGGCCTGCGTCTCGGCGTCGCGGTCGCCCATGCTGTCGAGGCGGGGGCCGAGGTCGGCGTCGACCGCGGCCCGGCCCTCGACGCTCAGGCACGCGGTCTCCCGGGCGAGGATGGTGGCTCGCCACTCGGTGGTCTGGCCGCGTTCGAGCGAGGCGAGGGTGTGGGGCATCTCGTGGACCAGTGCTTGCGCGAGACCGAGCAGGCGCGATCCGCGGTGGGGGGACTCCCGGCGGGCGAGGGCGACCTGGGCGCCGACGCCACGACCTCGCTCCCGTGCGCGCACACCTGCCGCTGCCTGCGCCGCCACCTGGGACTGCGCGAACGCGACCGTGACCCGGGCCTGCGCCGCGGCGCACGCAGCCTTCACCTCCTCGAGCAGGCGTATCTGATCGACGCGTTCGGCGTCGTCGACCGCCTCGCCCAGGGCGGCCAACCGGCCCACCCACGTGCGCAGCTCCGCCGTGCCCAACAAGGCCGTCCTGAACTCGGCCGTGGGCGCCGCGACCGGCGCGCCAGCGGCGTCCGGCGAGGTCGAGGACGCGGGCGGGGACATGGAGTCATTCTAGGCGAACGCCTGTTCGATCGCAAGTATGTTCGAGAACCGGGCGACGGTGCGGCTGCGGCGCGGATCGGGCGGCGGCGTCGCTGGCCGCAGGGGGCCTTGACGCGTCGGAGTGAGACGTATAAGTTAGCCACAGTCAAGCCTGCATGAATATGTCCCCTGGAGGCGACATGTCGATCCACCCGGCGGTGCTCGCCCTCGACCTCGGGACCACCAACGCCAAGGCGCTGCTCGTCGACGCCGGCGCCGTGGTCGCGCGGGGCGCCGCGGGCGTCGGCATCGCCCACCCCGCCGCCGGCTGGGTGGAGCAGGACGCCGAGGATCTCTGGAAGGCCACCCTCGCCGCGGTGGCGATCTGCCTGGGCGAGGCGCCCACGGTGGTTCCGGTCGCCGTCTCGATCTCCAACCAGCGCGAATCGGTGGTGGCGTGGAGCCGGACGTCCGGCGCGCCGCTCGGGCCGGTGCTCGGCTGGCAGGACGCCCGGACCGCGCAGTGGTGCGCTCGCCTCGCCGAGGGCGGCCGAGGTGACGAGGTGCGGCGTCGGACCGGGCTGCCGCTCGACCCCATGTACTCCGCGCCGAAGATGCGCTGGCTCCTCGACGCCGTCGTGGCCGACGGCGTGCGGCCGGAGGACGTCTGCTTCGGCACGGTCGACTCCTGGCTCGTGTGGCGCCTCACCGGCGGCGCGGTCCACGCGACCGAGGCCGGAAACGCCGCGCGCACCCTGCTGCTCGACCTCGCCGAGGTGGCCTGGAGCCCCGACCTGCTCGACCTCTTCGGCATCCCGGCCGCCGCCCTGCCGGAGGTCCGCGCCTCGGACGCCGGCTTCGGCGTGACCGCCGACCTCGGCGTGCTCCCCGCCGGCATCCCGGTGGTGGCCGTCCTGGCCGACTCCCACGCTGCGCTCTACCACCACGGCTGCACGACGCCGGGCACGGGCAAGGCGACCTACGGCACCGGCTCCTCGATCATGACGCCCTGCACCGGACCTCAGCCCGCGCCGTCGGGCGTCACCACGACCCTCGCGTGGGTCGCCGAGGGCGTCCCGACGTACGCCCGCGAAGGCAACGTCCTGGCGAGCGGTTCGGCCCTGGACTGGATGGCCGGGATGCTCGGCGTCCCCGCCGGGAAGCCGGGCGGCGCCTTCGTCACCGACCTCGCGGCCGAGGCGGACGACGACGGCGGCGTCACCTTCGTCCCGGCGTTCTCGGGCCTCGGGGCGCCCTACTGGGACCGGGCCGCCGTCGGCCTCGTGGCAGGCGTGACGGCCGGCACCACCAGGGCGCACCTTGCCCGGGCCGCCCTCGAGGCGGTCGCGCACCAGGTCACCGACGTGGTCGAGGCGATCGAGGCCGACGGCGCGGCGCGGATCGACGTGCTCCACGCCGACGGTGGTGCGACGGCGAGCGCCCTGCTCATGCAGGCCCAGGCCGACCTGCTCGGGCGCGCCGTGCGGGTGGCCCCCGAGGCCGACGCCTCCGCGCTCGGCGCGGCGCGCCTGGCCGCGCGGCGCCTCGGGCTGGCGCCCGCCGCGTCCTCGCTCGACGCCGCGGTCTCGGACTCGGCCGAGTCCAGTTCAGCCGCGTTCGGATCAGTTGTGTCCGACGGCGCGGCGCTCGGCCCCGCGGCCGCCGTCGTCGTCCCTTCGATGCCCGAGGCGGGCCGGGCCGCCGCCCGCGCTCGGTGGGCGGACGCCGTCGCCCGCTCCCGCGGCCAGGCGGTCGCCGCCTCGACGCCCTGACCCTGAACCCGCCTCACGCCCACCCCCAGCCCCAACCCACCCTCACACCCCAGCCCTACGAATCGGAGATCACCGAGATGTCCCCGCTACCCCAGTTCGGCGCCGGCCTCTGGCACTTCGCCAGCTACGTCGACCGCTACGCCACCGACGGCTACGCGCCGCCGGTGACCACCCTCGAGCAGATCGCCCGGGCCGGTGAGGTCGGTGACCTCTCGGTGGTCGACGTGCCCTACCCGTTCACCGAGGGCGTCACGGTCGAGCAGGTCAAGGCCGCGCTCGCGCGCGAACGGGCTCGCGGCGGTCGGCGTCACGCCCGAGATCTACATGCGCCGGTTCACGCAAGGGCGCCTTCACCAACCCCGACCCGGCCGTGCGCGCCGAGGCCCTGGCGGTGCTCAACGAGGCCGCCGACGTCGTGCGCGCCCTCGGCGCCCGCTACCTCAAGGTGTGGCCGGGCCAGGACGGCTGGGACTACCCGTTCCAGGTGGACCACCACGACCCAGTGGAGAGCTCGCCGTCGACGGCATGCGCGAACTGGCCCTCGCCAACCCCGACATCAAGATCGTCATCGAGTACAAGCCGCGCGAGCCGCGCAACAAGATGTTCTGGGACTCGGCAGCGAAGACCGCGCTCGGCATCAAGGCGATGGGCGTGGACAACGTCGGCGTCCTGCTGGACTTCGGCCACGCGCTCTTCGGCGGCGACTCGCCGGCGGCCGCGGCCCAGCTCCTCATCGACCACGGCCTGCTGTGGGCGATGGACGTCAACGACAACCTGCGCAGCTGGGACGACGACATGGTGGTCGGCACCGTCCACCCGGTCGAGTTGTTCGAGTTCTTCTACACGCTCGAAGATCAACAACTGGGAGGGCGTCTGGCAGCTCGACCAGTTCCCGTTCCGCGAGGACACCGTCGAGGCGGCCAAGCTCTCGATCCGCTTCCTCAAGGCGATCCACCGCGCGCTCGACGCGCTCGACATCGACGCCCTGCGCGCGGCCCAGGCCCGCCAGGACGCCCTGGCGCGCGCAGCGCCTGGTCCAGGACGTCCTGTTCAGCAGCATGCGGAGCGAGGCATGAGCGCCGAACAGGCCTTCCTGGCCGACGTGGAGGAGGACCTGGTGCCGAGGTGGTGCCCGCCGCGGCGCCGTCGGACACCCTGCCCGTGCTCGGCCGCACGCCGGCCGGCGCGGACCGCGACGCGGTGATCGCCCACCTGGCCGAGGCCGCCCGGCAGGTGCGTCGCCGCGACATCCAGATGGTCCGGGCCGCGGGCCTGGGGCACATCGGCGGCGAGTTCTCGGTCATCGACATGCTGGTCACGCTCTACCTGCACGCGATGAACATCTCGCCGGAGAGCGATCGAGGACCCCGAGCGGGACCGGTTCATCCTGTCCAAGGGGCACGCCGCCGCCGCGCTCTACTCCACGCTCGCCGTGGTCGGCTTCCTGCCGCCGGAGCGAGCTGAGCACGTTCATGAAGCCGCTGTCCGAGCTCAACGGGCACCCGGCCCGGACGAAGATCGCGGCGGTCGAGGCGAACACCGGCCCCCTGGGTCACGGACTGCCCATCGCGGCGGGCACTGGCGTTCGCCGGCAAGCTCGACGGCTCCCCGCGGCGCGACGTTCGTCGTCGTCGGTGACGGCGAGCTGCAGGAGGGCTCCAACTGGGAGGCCCTGATGACGGCCGGCAACCACCGCCTCGCGCACCTGTGCGTGATCGTGGACCGCAACCGGCTCCAGCAGGGCGCCACGCGTGTGCGACACCAACGACCTCGAGCCGCTCGCCGACAAGTTGCGCGCGTTCGGCCTGGAGGTCGTGCGAGGTCGACGGGCACGACCACGGCGCGCTCGCTCGACGCGTTCGCGGCCGTCCCGGCGGCGTCGGGCAAGCCGACCGCTCGTCATCGCCCACACCCACAAGGGCCACCCGATCTCGTTCATGTCCGACGACGTGGCCTGGCACCACAAGGTCCCCTCGCCGGAGCAGGTGGCCACCGCGCTCGCCGAGCTGGAGGCCCTCGTCATGACCACGACCGCCGCGCCCACCGACCGGGTGCTCCACGACTGCCGCGACGCCTACGTCGCGACCCTGATCGACCTGGCCGACGCCGACACCGCGGATCGTCGCGGTGGTCAACGACTCGGTCGGGTCCAGCAAGCTCGGCGCCTTCGGGGCGAAGTTCGCGCGACCGCCTGATCAACGTCGGCATCGCCGAGCAGGACATGGTCGGCGTCGGCGGCCGGCCTGGCGAACGGCGGGAAGATCCCGTTCGTCTCGGCCGCGTCCTGCTTCCTCACGGCCCGGGCGCATGGAGCAGATCAAGGTCGACGTCGCGTACTCGCAGCACCAACGTCAAGCTCTGCGGCATGAGCCCCGGGCATGGCGTACGGCGAACTCGGCCCGACGCACCACTCGATCGAGGACCTCGCCTGGCTGCGGACCATCCCCGGCCTGACCGTCTGGTCCCGTCCGACCCCACCGAGACCGCTCAGGCGATCCGGTGGGCGGCGCAGCACGACGGGCCCGTGTTCGTCCGGGTGAGCCGGATGGGGGTGCCGGACGTCAACCCCGGCCGGGTACGAGTTCGTGCCCGGGAAGGCGGTCACCCTGCGCGAGGGCGACGACGTCACGATCGTCGCGACCGGGACCGTCGTCATCCGGGCCCTCGACGCCGCCGACGCTCCTGGCCGGCGACGGGATCTCGGCCCGTGTGCTGTCGATGCCGACCGTCAAGCCGCTCGACGACGACGCGATCGTGGCGGCCGCCCGCGAGACCGGGGCGATCGTCACCGTCGAGGAGGCGCTGACCACCGGCCTCGGGGGCGCCGTCGCCGAGACCGTGGTGCGGACCCACCCCGTGCCGATGCGGTTCGTGGGCGTGCCGGACACCTTCGCGCCGACGGGGTCCGCCGAGTGGCTCCTCGACCACTTCGGGATCTCGGCCGAGGGCATCGGCGCCGCGGTCCACGAGGTGCTCGGCCGGTAGCCGCTGCGGCCGGCCTGGCACTGTGCTCGGCCGGTAGCCCAGGAGCCCGGGCGCGTAGCATCGCGCCCGGGCCGGGCGGTTGGTCGGGGAGAGCGGCCGGGACACACGGAGGGGAGGTCGCATGGCCAGAGTGGCGCCCACCCGTCGCGCGACCCCAGGCCCCAGCGAGGACCAGCTGCGCCTCATGGCCAAGGTCGCCCGGATGTACCACGAGCGCGGGATGCGCCAGGCCGACATCGCCACCGAGCTGCACGTCTCCCAGCCCCGGGTCTCACGCCTGCTCAAGCGGGCGGCGGAGGTCGGCGTCGTCCGCACGGTCGTGGCGCTCCCGCCCGGCGTGCACACCGACCTCGAGGAGGCGCTCGAGCAGCGCTTCGGCCTCACCGAGGCCGTCGTGGTCGATGCCGACGGCGCCGACGACGACGTCGTCCGCGCGCTCGGCGCCGCAGCCGCGACGTACCTCGAGACGACGCTGATCAGCGACGAGCGGATCGGCATCTCCTCGTGGAGTGCGAGCCTTCTGGCCACCGTCGAGGCCATGCGGCCGTCCCGGGTGCGCGTGGCCGAGGAGGTGGTCCAGTTCGTCGGCGGGATCGGCGAACCGCGGGTCCAGGTGCAAGCGGCGCGGCTCCTCGGGCGGCTCGCCGAGGTCACGGGCGCGACGCCGGTGTTCCTCCCCGCGCCCGGGCTCCTGGGGTCCGCCGCGGGACGGGCGCCGTTGATGGCGGACCCGACCGTGCAGGCCGTCGCCGCTCGGTGGCCGTCCCTGACCACGGCGCTCGTCGGCATCGGCAGCCTGGAGCCCTCGCCCCTACTCCGGGAGAGCGGCAACGCGATGGCTGAGGCGGACCAGGACGCTCTCCGGTCCGCGGGCGCCGTCGGTGACGTGTGCCTGCGCTTCTTCGACTCGGCCGGCGTTCACGTGGCCTCCGCGCTCGACGAGCGCGTCGTCGGGATCGATCCCGACGAGCTGCGCGCGATCCCTCGTCGGATCGGCGTCGCGGGCGGGCGGCGCAAGCACACGGCCATCCTCGCGGCCCTGCGCGGCGGCTGGGTCACCGTGCTCGTCACCGACGCCGCCGAGGCTCGCCGTCTTCTGGACTGACTGTCGGGCTGGGGTGAGATCTGCGTTCCGGGGCGTCGTCCGGCCGTCCGGGCGCCCCGAAACGCAGATCTCACGTCGACGAACGACCTCAGCGTGAGGGCAGGGAGCTCGGGCCGACGTGGGCGTCCAGCCAGGTGTTCCAGAGCCGCGCCGCCTGCCAGCCCTCGACCACCACATCGAGGCAGCGGGCCTCGAAGAGCCACGGACCGGGTTCGTGGGTGTGGCTCACGGTGAGACCGGTCCGCCGGAGCAGGTCGATCCGCGGGTGGTCCCTCGACCAGCCGCGCGGTGCGGACTTCAGCGGAGCGTCGTCGTCGAGCGGGAAGCCACGGGCGGCGAGGTCGCCGAGCGTGCCGTCGAGGTCGGCGGCCGAGGCGGCGTCGTCCTGGAGCCGGCGGAAGCGTTCGAGCTGATCGCGAGCGGGTCGGTGGTAGCCACCCGCGACGAAGAGCCCGGTCGGGGACAGCGCCAGGTAGAGCCCGCCGACGACGGGTTTCGTCTCGCCGGCGAGGGCGGCCAGGCTCGCGTGCTCGGCGTACGGGCGCTTGTCGGCGCTGAAGCGCACGTCGCGGTAGGGGCGGAAGACCTTGATCGCACCGAACTCGGGCTCCAGGGCCGCGGCGAGGGCCGCGAGGGGATCGGCGACCTCGCGGCGGTAGGTCTCGGCGTGGGCCCTCCAGTAGGCGCGACTGTTGTCCGCAGCGAGACCTTCGTAGAAGTCGAGGGCGCCTTCGCCGAAGCCGGTGAACGTCGCTGTCATGGTTCCTCCCGCGGTGCGCTCGACGACGGGCTCAACGTCTCACGCCAGCTGCCGGCTCGCCCGCGCCGGGGGTCGGCCACGCCCCAGAACGCAGACCTGATCACGGCTCCCGGGCCGCCCTACCGGGACGACGCGCGGACCACGAGCTCCGGCCGCAGGACTCGGTGGCGGCGCTCCGGCGGGGCCGAGGGGTCCGGTTCCTCGAGGACCAGCTCGACGGCGGCCGGCCGAGCTCCTCGCGCGGCTGGCGCACCGAGGTCAGCGGGACCGCGGCGGCGGCCGCGAACTCGATGTCGTCGTAGCCGACGATCGCGAGGTCGTCCGGGCACCCGCACGCCCGGCGGCGTCATCTCCTGGAGCAGGCCGAGCGCGAGCAGGTCGTTGGCGCAGAACGCGGCGGTCGGCGCGGGTCGGCGGCGGATGCCCGAGCAGGCGCTCGCCCGCGCGTCGGCCCTCGGCGACGGTCAGGCCGTCGGTCGCGATGCAGCGCGAGGCCGTCGGGTCGAGCCCGGCGGCGGCCAGCGCGGCGCGCGCGCCCCGGCCAGCCGGTCGCGTGACCTGGCGCGATCGTCGCGGTCCGCCGACGAAGGCGATCCGCTGCGTGCCCGCCTCGAGCAGGTGGGCGACGGCGAGACGCCCGCCCTCGACGTCGTCGACGCCGACGCTCGCGAGCCGACGTCGGTGCCGGCCGCGTCTGCGGGCCACCCGGTCGACCAGCACCACGGGGTGCCGCGGCGCGGGCAGGGTGCGCGAGCCGAGGGTTGGCGTCGTCGACGGGGGTGATCAGCACGCCGCGGACGCGCTGCTGCCGAGCAGGGTCGAGGTAGGCGTCCTCGCGGCGCGGGTCCGGAGTCGCTGTTGCAGAGGATGAGCGACGAGGCCGTCCTCGGCGGCGCGCCGTCCTGCGACGCCGCGGGCGACGTCGGTGAAGAACGGGTTGCCGGCGTCGAGCACCACGTAGGCGAGGCGCCGGCTCGTGCCCGGCCCGCAGCTGGCGGGCGGACTCGTTGCGCACGAAGCCGAGGTCGGCGATCGCGCGCTCGACCTTCGCTCGCGGTCGCCGGCCGGACCACGCTCGGGCGGTTCAGCACGTTGGAGACCGTGCCGACGGACACGCCCGCGCGCTCGGCGACGTCCCGCAGCTTGGTGGTCATGGTCGGGCCCCTCTCGGCGTCTCTTCGTATCGTTTCAGACCAGATCGCGCCTGGCCCACCGGCCCCACCGGCGGCGAACGGGGAAGATCCGTCGTCCAGGGAGCGACGGATCTTCCCCGGAATGGAGCCCGACCATGACCGGGCGCCGGGGGCCGAAGGCGCGTGAGAGTGAAACGATTCATTGACACCGGTCCGGACCTCGTCTATCCTCGCAACAGGCGCTGAAACGTATCAGCGAGACCTCGACGAGGAGTTCCCACGATGAGCACCACCCCCGAGCGACTCGCCCCGCTCGCCGACCTCGCGATCGAGCTGCCCTCGTGGGCGTTCGGCAACTCCGGCACCCGGTTCAAGGTGTTCGGCCAGACCGGCGTCCCGCGCGACCCGTACGAGAAGATCGAGGACGCCGCCCAGGTCAACCGCTACACCGGGGTCGCGCCGAGCGTGGCGCTGCACATCCCGTGGGACAAGGTGGACGACTACGGCGCCCTCGCCGCGTACGCCGCAGGAACTCGGCGTCGCGCTCGGCACCATCAACTCGAACCTGTTCCAGGACGACGACTACATGCTCGGCAGCTCTGCCATCCGGACGCGAAGGTCCGCGCCAAGGCGGTCGACCACCTCCTCGAGTGCGTCGACGTCATGGACGCGACCGGCTCGCGGGACCTCAAGCTCTGGTTGCCGGACGGCACCAACTACCCCGGCCAGGACGACATCCGGGCCCGCCAGGACCGGCTGGCCGAGTCGCTCCAGCAGATCTACGCCGCGGCTGGGCGACGACCAGCGGATGGTCCTCGAGTACAAGTTCTTCGAGCCGCGTTCTACACGACCGACGTCCCGGACTGGGGCACGTCGCTCGCGCACTGCATCGCCCTCGGGCCAAGGCGCCAAGGTCGTCGTGGACACCGGCCACCACGCCCCCGGCACCAACATCGAGTTCATCGTGGCCGCGCTGCTGCGGGCCGACAGGCTCGGCGGGTTCGACTTCAACTCGCGCTTCTACGCCGACGACGACCTCATGGTCGGCGCCGCGGACCCGTTCCAGCTCTTCCGGATCATGCACGAGGTCGTGAAGGGAGGCGGTCTTCGGGCCGAGTCCGGCGTGGCCTTCATGCTCGACCAGTGCCACAACATCGAGCCCAAGATCCCCGGCCAGATCCGCAGCGTGCTCAACGTCCAGGAGGCGACCGCCAAGGCCCTGCTCGTGGACCCGCGGCGCTCTCGAGGCCGAACAGCGGGCGGGCGACGTGCTCGGCGCCACGCGCGATCCTCATGGACGCCTACGACACGGACGTCGCGGCCGATGCTGGCGCAACTTGCGCGAGGAGATGGGCCTGGCCCGCGACCCGATCGCGGCCTTCGCGCGCTCCGGCTACCTGGCACGGATCGCCGCCGAGCGAGTCGGAGGGCACCCAGGCCGGCTGGGGTGCGTGAGCCGCGGTCTCCGATCGCGACGGAGTGCCGATCGCTGACCCCGCCCGCGGCGCTCGCCTGCCGTCGACCTCGGCGCCTCCTCGCGGTCGGGTCATGCTCGGCCGCGTCGGCCCGACCGGCTCGACCTGGCCGAGGTGCACCGGTTCGCCAACGAGCCCGTGCCCTGCCCGAACGGCACCTGCACTGGGACGTCCTCCGCCTGTACCACGAGATCGCCGAGGGCCTGCGGGCGGCCGCCCGCGCGGCTCGCGGCTCGCCGGCATCGGCGTCGACGGCTGGGGGGTCGACTACGGCCTGCTCGACGCCGACGGCGCGCTGCTCGGCAACCCGTACCACTACCGCGACGCGCGCACGGACGGCGGTCGTCGGAGCGGGTCCACGCGAGCGTCCCGCGCGAGCGCCTCTACGCGACCACCGGCATCCAGTTCCATGCCGTTCAACACCGTCTACCAGCTCGCGTCCGAGCGTGGGCTCGGCCCGGTGCGGCGGCCGCCCGCCGCCTGCTCCTCATCCCGGACCTGCTCGCCTACTGGCTGGCCGGCGATCCGGGCGCGGAGGTGACGAACGTCTCCACCACCGGCCTGTTCGACCCGCGCGCGGGACGTGGGCGCGCGACGTCCTCGCCGCGGCTCGGGATCGCCGAGCGGATCCTGCCGTCCCTGCGCGAGCCCGGCACGGTGATCGGGCCGGTGCGCTCGGACGTCGATCGCCGACCTCGGGCTCGCCGGCGGCACCCCGGTGACCGCGGTCGGCTCGCACGACACCGCGTCCGCGGTCGTCGGCGTCCCCGCCGACGAGCGGACGTCGCGTACATCTCGTGCGGGACGTGGGGCCTGGTCGGCCTGGAGCTGGACGCGCCCGTCCTGAGCGAGGCGACGCCGGGAGGCCAACTTCACCAACGAACTCGGCGTCGACGGCCGGACCGGTACCTGCGCAACGTGATGGGCCTGTGGCTGCTCCAGGAGTCCCTGCGCACGTGGGACTCGCGGGGCGAGTCCGCGGACCTGGCCGACCTGCTGCGCGCGTCCGCCGCCGAGCCCGCGCGGCGGACCGTCTTCGACGTGGACGACGCGCGTGTTCCTCGCCCCCGGCGACATGCCCGCCCGCATCGCGACCGCCGCTGCGGCGTCCGGGCAGCCCGTCCCGCAGACCCCGCGCAGACCGTTCGCTGCATCCTCGACTGCCTGGCCGTGGCCTTCCGCCGCGCCGTCCGTCGACGCGCGGCGTCTCTCGGCCGTGACATCCGCGTGATCCACGTCGTCGGCGGCGGAGCCCGCAACGAGCTGCTCTGCCAGCTGACCGCCGACGCCAGCGGACTGCCGGTGCTCGCCGGGCCGGTCGAGGCCACCGCCCTCGGCAACGCGCTGGTCCAGGCGCGCGCCGTCGGCGCCCTGTGCGGCGGACTGCCCGATCTGCGCCGCGTGGTCGCCGCAAGCAGCGACCTCCGCCCCTACGAACCCGCCGACGACGGCGCCGCCTGGGCCCGCGCCGAGGCCCGCCTCTGGGCCTGACGCGCCCGCCCACCGCAGCACCCAGCCACCCACCACTGCACCGCGCCACCCACCACTGCACCGACCCACCACCACAGGAGTGAGAACCCGATGAGCACGAGCGCCATGTCCCGCGCGAGCCAGGCCCTGCGCGAGGAGATCCTGTACTACTGCCGGGAGTCGGTGAAGGTCGGCCTGAACTTCAACACGCAGGGCAACATCAGCGTGCGTCTGCCCGAGCACGAGGCGATCGTCATCACCCCGAGCGACGTGCGCTACGACGCGTTGCGCCCGGAGGACATGATCGTGGTCGGCTACGACGGCACGGTGCTCGAGGGCAGCCGGCTCGACCCGAGCCTGCTGCCGTCCACCGAGCTGCCCGTGCACCTCACCCAGTACGCGGCGCGCCCCGACGCGATGGCGATCGTCCACACCGAGTCCACGTTCGTGAACGTGCTCGGCGCCCTCGGGCAGCGGATCGACCCCGTCTTGCTCAACATGGTCCTGTACGCCAAGGGCCCGGTCCCGGTGATGCCGTTCGAGTTCTCCACGAACGCGGAGTTCGGCGAGCGCTCGGCCGCGACCATGGGAACCGACGTCAACGCCGTCGTGTGGGCCAACCACGGCCTCCTCGCCGTCGGGACGTCGCTGAAACTGGCGTTCAAAGTCGCCGTCGCCGTGGAGGAGAACGCCGAGGTGCTCTACTACGCCCAGCGCGCCGGCACCCCGAACGTCCTCGTCTACGACCAGATCGACGTCCCCGAGGGCGCCCGGCTGCCTTGAGCCGGCGCCCGGCCCTCGCCCGAACCGTCCGAAAGCAGGCCCACCCGTGACCGCCCGCCCCGCCCCGACCCACCTGCGCGTGGAGCACCACCGCGACCCGATCGGCGTCGGTGAGCCGCGCCCGCGGCTGTCGTGGACCGGATCGCCCGAGGCCGCCGCTCAGGTCGCGTACGAGGTCCATGTCCGCGACGCGATGTCGGGGCAGGAGCGCACGAGCGGGCGCATCGCCTCCTCGGAGTCGGTGCTCGTGCCGTGGCCGTTCGAGGGCCTGCCGTCGCGGGCTCGTCGTGAGGTGCGCGTGCGCACGTGGTCGGTGGCAGGGGCCGACGGCGAGCGGGCGGGGGACGCGTCGCCGTCGCCCTGGTCCGCGTCGGTGACCCTGGAGACGGGCCTGCTGGAGCGCGCGGACTGGCTCGCGGACCTGATCTCACCCGACTGGGACGACGCGCCCGACGTCGACCATGCCCCGGCGCTGCTGCGGCGGGACTTCCGGCTCGCCGGAGAGGTCGCCGCGGCCCGGCTCTACGCGACCGCGCACGGGCTGTACGAGGTGGAGATCAACGGTGTGCGCGTGGGTGACGACGTCCTCGCGCCCGGGTGGACGAGTTACCGCCACCGGCTGCGGTACCGCACGCACGACGTCACGGCGCTGGTCCGGGACGGTGCGAACGCCGTCGGCGCCACGCTCGCGGACGGCTGGTTCCGGGGCCGATTCGGCTTCGAGGGCGGGGTCCGGAACATCTACGGCGAGCGCACCGCCCTCCTCGCGCAGCTCGAGGTGACCTACGCCGACGGCCGGGTCGCCATGATCGGTACCGACGGCTCATGGCGCGCGGCTACCGGGCCCATCACCGTGACCGGCATCTACGACGGCGAGACCTACGACGCGCGCCTCGATCGCCCGGGGTGGTCCGCGCCCGGGTACGACGACGGCGCGTGGGCCGGCGTGCGGATCGAACCCGCGCCGTCGGCCGCCCTCGTGGCACCCACGGGACCGCCGGTGCGCCGGATCGAGGAGGTCGCGCCGGTCGAGGTGATCACCTCACCGTCCGGGGCCACGATCCTCGACTTCGGGCAGAACCTCGTCGGGCGGCTGCGGATCCAGGTGCGGGGTGAGGCCGGCACCGCCGTCACACTGCGCCACGCCGAGGTCCTCGAGAACGGCGAACTCGGCACGCGCCCGCTCCGGCAGGCCGCCGCCACCGACACCTACGTCATGCGCGGTGACCCGGCCGGGGAGGAGTGGGAGCCGCGCTTCACCTTCCACGGCTTCCGGTACGCCGAGGTGGACGGGTGGCGGGGTGACCTCGACCCGGGCGACGTGCGCGCCGTCGTCGTCCACACCGACATGCGACGGACGGGCACGTTCACGACCGGCGACCCCCTGCTGGACCGCCTGCACGAGAACGTCGTGTGGGGCATGCGCGGGAACTTCATCGACATCCCCACCGACTGCCCGCAGCGCGACGAGCGCCTCGGCTGGACGGGCGACATCCAGGTGTTCGCGCCCACCGCGTCCTACCTGTACGACTGCGCCGGCCTGCTGACCTCGTGGCTGCGAGGACCTCGCCGCTCGAGCAGGTGGACGTCGGGACCGTCCCCTTCTATGTCCCGTACGTTCCGCACCGGGTTCCCGCTGGCGCCGCTCGCCGCGTGGGGCGACGCCGCCGTCGTCGTCCCGTGGGTGCTCTACCAGCGCATCGGCGACGCGGGCGTGCTCGCGCGGCAGTGCGCGAGCATGACGGCGTGGGTCGACCAGGTGGCCGACCTCGCCGGGCCGGACCACCTGTGGGACACCGGCCTGCAACTCGGCGACTGGCTCGACCCGGCCGCGCCGCCGGACAACCCCGCGGATGCGCGCACCGACCGGCATCTCGTCGCGACGGCGTACCACGCCTGGACGGCGGGTCTGCTGGCCGAGGCAGCCGAGGTGCTGGGCCGGGCCGACGACGCCGCGCGGTACGCCGCGCTCGCGGCCGAGCCGTGCGGGCGGCGTTCCGGCGCGATACGTCGCCCCGAGCGGGCGGCTCGTGAGCGACGCGCCGACGGCGTACGCGCTGGCGATCTGCGTTCGACCTCCTGCCGACGCCGCCGCAGCGTGGCGCGGGCGGCCGGCGGCTCGCGGACCTCGTGGTGGCCGGCGATCACCGCATCGCGACCGGGTTCGTCGGCACCCCGATCGATCTGCGACGCGCTGAGCGCGGGCGGCGACGCTCGACACGGCGTACCACCTCGCTGCTGCAGACGGAGTGCCCGTCCTGGCTCTACCCGGTGACGATGGGCGCGACGACCATCTGGGAGCGCTGGGACTCGATGCTCCCGGACGGCGCGATCAACCCGGGCGACATGACGTCGTTCAACCACTACGCGCTCGGCGCGGTGGCCGACTGGATGCACCGGACGATTGCCGGCCTCGCGCCGACGGCGCCCGGGTACCGGCGAATCCTCGTGGCGCCCCGGCCAGGAGGCGGGCTCTCGCACGCCGCGACGGCGCACGAGACGCCCTACGGGCGGGCAGCGGTCGCGTGGCGCCGCTCCGACGACGTCCTCACGGTCGACGTCGCGGTCCCGGCCGGGACGACGGCGCTCCTCCGGCTCCCGGGCGAGGGGTGGGAGGACGTCGAGGTCGGGCCGGGGGCGCACACGTTCAGGTGCGCGTTCCGCGCGCCGGAGGACGACCCCGCGCGGCCACGCCTTGACCTCTTCGGCCGGGTCATCACGGACTGAGCGGTCCGGGCGGAGTCGGCGCCGGACGGCGTCAGTCGGTGCCGGCGTTCAGGTGGTGGTAGAGCGCGCCGACGAGGTTGGCGTCGTTGAAGTACGCACAAGATCGCACCCGCGGGCGGGGCAGGGGGATGATCGAGGCGTCGAACAGCTCGTCGACCTTGGCCGCGACGGTGTCGATGAAGTGCGGCCGCGCGCTGATGCCGCCCCCCAGGGCCACGACCTCGACGTCGAGCATCACCTGGGTGTTGTAGATGAACCGGGCGAGGCGCGCGCAGAACTCGTCCAGGGCGGCCGCGGCGTCGGCGTCCCCTGCCTCGACGAGAGCGAAGACCGCGCGCCCGTCGAGGGCGGTCGGGTCCACGCCCTTGCGCAGGGCGACCGGGTCGGTGAGCCCGCGCACGCCGTTGGTGAACGCGAAGAGGCGTCCCGGGGCGTACTCCTCGTCGAGGGAAGGGAGGGTGAAGCTCGCGTTGCCGGCGTGGAAGTGCGATCCGTGGTAGATCCGCCCGTTGAGAAGGAGGGCGCCTCCGACGCCCGTGCCGATCGTGAGGACGACGGCGTTGGTGCACCCGGCGAGCGCTCCGTCGTGGACCTCGGCGAGAAGCGCGCAGTTCGCGTCGTTCTCCACCGTGACAGATGTGCCGCACCGAGCGCGGACCAGGTCGATCAGGTTCGTCCCGGCGTTGAACTGCAGCGAGCCGCCGCTGAACATGTGCCCGGTGGCGGGATCGAGTTCGCCGCACGTGCTGATCGCGATCCCGGCGACCTCGCCGGCGTGGCGGTCGTGGACGCGCCCGAGGGCTTCGATGAACTCTGCCGACGACCTCACGCCCGCCGTGGGGAACGACCCCTTCTCCGACATCCGGTAGTCGTCGTCGAGCAGGGCGTGCTTGATGCCGGTCCCGCCGATGTCGAAGGTGAGGTAGCGCATGTCGACCTCCGTTGGCGGGCTGCTGCCCCGGTAGCGTTGGTGATACGGATCAGTGGTACGTATAAGTTAGCGGATGGGGGCCTGCTGGGCAACCCTTCACGCGACGGGACCTACGCGTTGACCAGGGACGCCGTTGCGTGGGTGGGGATCCGGTCAGCCCGCGCTGTGCGCGGGACCGTCGAGCCATGCGCTCGGGTCGGCCAGGACGGCGTCGAGCACCCGTCGGGCGGCGCCGGTCATGGCGGCCAGCTCCCCGGCTGCGGCGGGGCGGATGTCCGGGGTGGCCCAGGGAGCCGACAGCGCGCGGGAGGTGAGGGTCTCGGCCAGGCCCGGGGTGAGGAGGTGCGCGAGAGCCGCGTACCTGTTGCCGAGCACGATGGTGGTGATGTCGAGCAGGTTGACCGCGTCGCCGAGGGCGGAGCCGAGGGCGCGAGCGGCCCCGCCGATCGCGGCCAACGCCCTCGTCCCGCCCGCCTCAGCCGCGCGGCGCAGATCGGCGAGCGCCGGTGCGCCGGCCGGTCCGGGCCACGGGTCGAGTCCCGCGGACCGCAGGATCGCGGACGTCCCTGCGTACACCTCGAGGCACCCGACGGCGCCACACCTGCACCGGGGCCCGTCCGGGTCGACGAGCACGTGGCCGATCTCCCCGCCCCAGCCGTGAACGCCGCGCAGCACCTCGCCCCGCAGGACGATCGCCGCGCCGACGCCGATCTCTCCGGAGACGTACAGGAACGTCCGATCGTCCCGGGCGACGCCCGTCATGAGCGCGGCCTCGGCCACGGCCGCGAGGTTCGCCTCGTTGCCGACCACGAGCCCGAGCCCGTCGACCGCGGAGAGCCACCCGCCGACGTCGAGCAGGGCCCGTGGCGAGACGTCCCGCCAGCCGAGGTTGGGCGCGAGGCGAAGGATGTCGTAGGCCGAGTCCACGAGGCCGGGGAGGGCGAGGCCCGCGCCGACCACCCGGACTCCGCGAGCGGCTGCGGCGACCGCGAGATCCCGACCCAGTTCCCCGAGCCGTCCCAGCACGAGGGCGGGATCCGAGTCGCGATGGTCTCCCAGCACCACGCGGTCGTCGAGCACCTGCCCGGTGAGGTCGACGACCAGGCCGCCGATGTAGTCGACGTTGACCTCGAGGCCGATCGCGACGAGCGTGCCGCCGGCCGGGACCAGGGGGACGGCGGGGCGGCCGGCGCGCTGCGAGTGCGTCGGGTCGAGCTCGGCCACGATCCCGGCCTCGATGAGGGCGTCGACGAGACGGGACACCGTGGCACGGGTGAGCCCGGTGGCCCCGGCGATGTCCGCACGCGAGGGCGGTGTCGAGGCCGCGGCCACCGCGTGAGCCACGAGGGCGAGGTTGTGCTCGCGAAGCGTGGCCTGCTGCGCTCCCAGACGTGGTGTGCGACGCGGTGTGCGATCCGACGGTGCCACCCCTTGACCCTACCGGGCTCGAGGGGTTATGTTTTGCGAAACAACAAACCTCGTCGAAGGAGACTCTGATGGTCCGCACGCCCACCCCCGAGGACAGGTTCTCGTTCGGTCTGTGGACCGTCGGCTGGTCCGCGCGTGACCAGTTCGGGGACGCGACGCGGGCCGACCTGGACCCGGTGGAGTCGGTCCACCGCCTCGCCGAGCTGGGTGCCGCGCACGTGACGTTCCACGACGACGACGTCGTCCCGTTCGGCTCCGACGCCGCCACCCGGGACCGGATCCTCGCGCGGTTCAGGGCGGCGCTCGCCGAGACCGGCATCACCGTGGAGATGGTCACCACCAACACGTTCAGCCACCCGATCTTCAAGGACGGCGCGTTCACCTCGAACGACCGTCGCGTGCGCCGCTACGGGCTGCGCAAGGTGATCCGCAACGTCGACCTCGCCGCCGAGCTCGGCGCCGACACGTTCGTCATGTGGGGCGGCCGCGAGGGCGCGGAGTACGACAGCGCGAAGGACCTCAACGCGGCGCACGACCGGTACGCCGAGGGCATCGACACCGTCGCCGGGTACATCAAGGAGAAGGGCTACGACCTGCGGATCGCGCATCGAGCCCAAGCCGAACGAGCCCCGCGGCGACATCCTGCTGCCGACCGTCGGGCACGCGCTCGGCTTCATCGCCCAGCTGGAGCACGGCGACATCGTCGGCCTCAACCCCGAGGTCGGTCACGAGCAGATGGCCGGGCCTGAACTACACCACCGGCATCGCCCAGGCGCTGTGGGCGGAGAAGCTGTTCCACATCGACCTCAACGGCCAGCGCTCGATCAAGTACGACCAGGACCTCGTGTTCGGGCACGGCGACCTGTTCTCCGCGTTCGCCACGGTCGACCTGCTGGAGAACGGCTTCCCCAGCGGTGGCCCGCGCTACGACGGCCCCCGGCACTTCGACTACAAGCCCTCGCGCACCGAGGACGTCGCGGGCGTCTGGGAGTCGGCCGCGGCGAACATGGCCACCTACCTCCTGCTCAAGGAGCGGGCGCTCGCGTTCCGCGCCGACCCCGAGGTCCAGGAGGCGCTCGAGGCGTCCGGCGTGTACGAGCTGGCCCAGCCCACCCTGGCGCCGGGGCGAGACCCTCGCCGACCTGCTCGCCGACCCCAGCGCGTACGAGGACCTGGACGTCGACGGCGTCGCCGCCCGCGGCTACCACTTCGTCCGCCTCAACCAGCTCGCCCTCGAGCACGCCCTCGGAGCCCGCTGAACGGGTGCGGGGCGACCGCAACTGCCCCACGGGGTCGCCCCGCACCACCCCCGCTCGCGCTGCCCACCGCATCCACCCGCACCTTCACACGGCCCCTGCCCTCCCCGCTGCGATCCGAAGGGACACGACCGATGGCGCTCGTCGCCGGGATCGACTCCTCCACCCAGTCCTGCAAGGTCGTCGTCCGCGACGCCGAGTCCGGTGCGCTCGTGCGGTCCGGCTCGGCCCGGCACCCCGACGGCACCGAGGTCGACCCGGTCGCGTGGTGGGACGCCCTCGGCGCGGCCATGTCCGCGGCGGGAGGCCTGGAGGACGTCGCCGCGCTCGCGGTCGCGGGCCAGCAGCACGGGATGGTCGCCCTCGACGAGGCGGGCGCCGTCGTCCGCCCCGCTCTTCTGTGGAACGACACCCGGTCGGCGCAGGCCGCCGACGACCTCGTCGCCGAACTCGGCGGCGGCGATCGGGCGGCGGGCGCCCGCGCCTGGGCCGAGGCGACCGGCAGCGTACCCGTCGCCTCCTACACCGTGACCAAGGTGCGCTGGCTCGCCGAGCGCGAGCCCGCGAACGCGGCGCGGGTGGCCGCCCTCGCCCTCCCGCACGACTGGCTCACCTGGCGCCTCGCCGGAGCACCCGGCCTGGAGGCGCTCACCACGGACCGGTCCGACGCCTCCGGGACCGGCTACTGGTCGCCGGCGGCGGGGACCTACCGGCCCGACCTCCTCGCCCTGGCGCTCGGACGCGCCGACGTGACGCTGCCCCGGGTGCTCGGACCCGCCGAGGCCGCCGGTCAGGGCGTCGGCGTGGCGTCAGGTGTGGTGCTGGGTCCAGGGGCGGGCGACAACGCCGGCGCCGCCCTCGGCCTGGGCATGCGCCCGGGCGACGTCGCCATCTCCATCGGGACCTCCGGCGTCGTCTCCGCCGTCGCCGCCGCGCCCACGGCGGACGCCTCCGGCCTGGTCTCCGGGTTCGCCGACGCGACCGGCGCCTTCCTCCCGCTCGCCTGCACGCTCAACGCCTCCCGGGTGCTCGACGCCGCGGCCAGGCTCCTGGGCGTGGACCACGAGGGCCTGTCCCGGCTGGCGCTGAGCGCCCCGCCGGGCGCCGACGGCCTCGTGCTCGTCCCCTACCTCGAGGGCGAGCGCACCCCCAACCGGCCGGACGCCACCGGTTCCCTCCACGGCCTGACCCTGGCGAGCACCACGCCCGCGCACCTGGCGCGGGCCGCCGTCGAGGGGATGCTCTGCGCGCTCGCGGACGGCCTCGACGCGCTGACCGCCCTCGGCGTGCCGGTGGAGCGGGTCCTCCTCATCGGCGGGGGTGCCCGGTCCGCGGCCGTCCGAGCGATCGCCCCCGCCGTGCTCGGCCATCCCGTCACCGTTCCCGCGGCGGGGGAGTACGTCGCCGACGGCGCCGCGCGCCAGGCCGCCTGGGTGCTCACCGGCGGCGGGGAGCCGCCCGGTTGGACGACGTCGGGCTCCGAGACGTACGACGGCGCGGCCGTGCCGGCGATCCGGGATCGCTACGCAGAGGCCCGCGAACTCACGGTCGCGAGGACCTGACCCGGCGGTCGGCCCCAGCGGGGCCCGTCGCCTCAGCCCGGGGTGCGGGCGTGCTCGTGCGTGTGCTCGTGCTCCGCGGCCGCGAGGCGAGCCCGGACCTCGGGGCGGCGGAGTGGGGGGACGGTCGTCGGTGGCTGCCGACGGGCGGGCAACTCGCCGAGGAGGCGAGTGGTGATCGCCGCTACCTCCGCCACCGCCGTCTCGAAGGGCTCACGGGTGGCGTCGGTGAGCGAGTGGACGCCGGTCACCTTGCGGACGTACTGCCGCGCAGCGGCCTCGATCTCCTCGGGCGTGGCGGCGGGCTCGAGCCCTCGGAGTGTCGTGATGTTGCGGCACATGGGTCGAGACTACGTCCGCCGCGGCTCGAGGTCACCGGTGCGGCGGAAGGCACCGGGCTAACGGTGCGGACTTCCCTGAGGGCGGCGCTCGGCACACGCCCGCCCCGGCGGGCCTACGGCTGGCTTCTCATCGCCGGTGGTGTGGCATCCGGCACAGGGGGAACGAATCGCCCGACGACGGGCCTCGTCAGGCGGGAGGCTGTGACCGCGAGGTCGCGAGGCGCCGACGACCACGGCTGAAGGGACGAACACCATGAGCAGCACCACTCCCGTTCTGATCGCCCCGCGGTTGCGGGGCCGACGTTCCGCGGCCGTCGCGGGAGTCCTCTTTGCGATTCTCCTTATCACCGCGATCGTGACGATGCGACTCGCGACGGGCGAGGCGGACTACCAGACCCTGGCCTCCGACTCCGACCGGCGCAGCCTCATCGCCCTGAGCCTGCAGATCGTGCCGTTCGCCGGGATCGCGTTCCTGTGGTTCATCGGCGTGGTGCGCGACCAGCTCGGCCAGGTCGAGGACCGGCTCTTCTCCACGGTCTTCCTCGGCAGCGGGCTGCTGTTCCTCGCCACGCTGTTCCAGGGCGCCGTCACGCAGACGAGCATGCTCACCATGTTCGCCGAGGAGCAGGCCGACCCCGCGGTCTGGTCCTTCGGATACAACATGACCGAGGCCCTGATCTCGATCTACGCGATGCGGATGGCCGCCGTGTTCACCCTCTCGGTCAGCTCCGTCGCGATGAAGACCCGCGCGGTCCCCCGGTGGGTCGTCCTGCTCGGCTTCGCCGTCGGCGTCCTCCTGCTCGTCACCGGAGGCGCGAACCGGTGGGTCGCGCTGGCATTCCCCGCCTGGGTGCTGCTGCTCAGCGTCGTGATACTCGTGACCCCGCCCCCCGATCGCACACCGGTCGTCCCCTCGGAGCACCACGAGAGGCCGGCCCCATGAGCCAGTCCGACGACGACCGCCCCCACGCCGCCGACGAGTACGGGGGACAACCGGAGCCGTTCCGGCCGAAGGCGCCCGCGACGTCACGGTGGCGCTTCGTGCCCCTCGTCGCGTCGATGCGCGGCTACTCGTGGTCATTCCTCCGCGTCGACGTGCTCGCGGGGGTGGCGCTGGCTGCGCTCGCGGTTCCCCAAGGGATGGCCTACGCGCAGACGGCAGGCCTACCGGTCGTCGCGGGCCTGTACGGGCTGCTGTTGCCGCTCGTCGCCTACGCCGCGCTGGGTTCGTCCCGGTCGCTGATGACGGGACCGACGGCGACGTCGGCGCTGCTGGTGGCGCCTGCCCTGGCGTCCGTCTCCTCGGACCCGGCCGACTACCCGGCGCTGGCCGCGATGCTGGCGCTGCTCGTGGGTGCGGTGTTCCTCGTGGCTCGGCTGCTGCGCCTGGGCTGGATCTCGAACTACTTCTCGGCTGCGGTGCTTCTGGGCTTCCTTACCGGGCTGGCTCTGACGCTTATGTCGGGACAGCTCGACGACTTCACCGGGGTCGCCGTCGACGGGGACACCGCGTTGCAGGAGTACGTCTCGTTCGCCGCCAACCTCGTGGGCGGAACCCACGGACTGACGCTGCTGATCGGTGTGCTGAGCCTCACCGCGCTGCTGGTCGGTGGCCACTTCGTGCCCAAGTTCCCCATGCTGCTGCTGGTGACGGTGGTGGCGATCGGCGCCTCGGCGCTGTGGGACCTCGGTGACCGTGGCGTGGTGCTGGTCGGCGAGATCCCGCCCGGCCTTCCGACGTTGGCATGGCCGTCGGTGTCGCTGGTGGACATCGCCGTCCTCCTCCCGTCGGCGGTCGGCATCGCCCTGGTCGGCTTCTCCGACGCGATCCTCACCGCGCGCAGCCTGGCGCAGCCGGATGCCCCTGCCGTCGACACCAACCAGGAGCTCACGGCGCTGGCGGGCATCAACGTGGCTGCGGGGGTCTCCCAGTCGTTCCCGCTCGGATCCAGCGGCTCGCGCAGCGCCGTGAACATCCGGCTCGGCGGACGCACCCAGATGGTGGGGCTCATCCAGGCGGCCGGAGTCGCGCTGGTGCTCCTCTACCTGACCGGGGCCCTTGCTCTTCTGCCCAAGGCCACGCTCGGGGCGGTGATCATCTACGCCGCCCTCGGGCTGATGGACGTCGGCGCGTGGCGAGCCTTCGCCCGCGGGTCGCGGGGCGAGCTGACCGTCGCCGTGGTCACGGTGCTCGGCATGCTCACGATCGGGCTGCTGCCCTCGCTCATCCTGGCGGTGCTCCTGTCGATCCTCGACGTCGTCCGCCGCAGCGCCCAACCACGCGACGCGGTCCTGGGCTGGAGCCCGGCGGCTCGCCGGTTCGTCGACGTCGAACGGCACCGCGACGCCGTCGTGTTCCCCGGGGTGGTGATCTACCGCCTGGACGACCGGCTGTTCTTCGCCAACAGCCGGTACTTCCGCAGCCGCGTGCGCGACGCCCTGCGGGGTGCGCCCTACCCGGTCACGACCCTGATCTTCGACGCCGAGTCCGTCACCGACCTGGACACCTCCGGCGCCCAGGCTCTCGCCACCCTCGTGTCCGAGCTGAAGGGCAAGGGCATCCGCTTCGTCCTGGCCCGGTCACGGGCGACGTTCGAGGAGCAGCTCAGCAAGACCGGACACGATGACGTGCTACCACGCGAGGACCGGTTCCCCACCGTGCGGGCGGCCGCGTCCGCGGTCACCGGCCACGACCTGGAATCCGTGGGCCGGTAGGCCCCTCAGGGCTCCGTGTCCGGGGGTGGGGTCGCGGCGCCGGTCAGCGAGGCGACGGCGTGGTCGTAGGCCTGCGCCAGGGATCCGTTCAGCTCGTCGCCTTCGGGCAGCAGGGTGACCGACTCGGGGAGGCCCGCGGAGCGCAGCTGCGCGACGGCTTCGGGTTGCAGCCCGCAGACGGTCAGGGTGCCGCCGGTGGGCGCGAGCCGCGCGGCGTAGGTCCGCAGCGCGGTGGCGAAGGTCAGATTCGTGCGCAGGTGGCCGTGCAGCCGCAGGACCACGGCGCTGGGGAGCGGGGTTTCGCGCGTGCCTGGACCGGTCTCCGGGATCTTCGGCAGCTGAGCGAAGAGCGTGGGGACGGAGGCGAAGGTCCCGGCGCCCTCGATGTCCAGCACGCTGACGCGCCCGGGAGCGAGGGTCGTGGGGGCGGGGACCCGTCGCCACCGGCCCGGTGCGACGGGTTCGAGGCCGACGACGAGGACGGTCCGGGCGCTGTTGATGCCGACCAGGAGCAGCGAGAGGATCACGCCGATGAGCACGGCGACGTGGATCGGGACCAGGAGCGTGGCGAGCATGGTGATCAGGGCCGCCGCGCCGGAGGAGAGGCTCGTCTGCCAGGTGCGGGCCAGCTCGCCGGGCTTCAGGGACTGGAAGCCGGCGAGGATGAGGAGCCCGGCGAGGGCGGGGATGGGCACCGCGGACAGCACCGGGCCGAGCGCGACGACGAACACGAGCATCCACGCCCCGCTGAGGATGACGGCCCACCGGGTGGAGCCCCCGGCCATCACGTTGAACGCGGTCTGCCCGACGCTGCCTCCGACGGGGATGCCGCCGAGCACGCCGGAGGCGAGGTTCGCCCCACCCTGGGCGTAGAAGTCTCGGGTCGTGTCGTTGCGGGAGCCGTCGGTGTTGGGGTAGGCCACGCCGACTCCGGCGGCCTGGACCAGGACCACCACGGTCAGTGCGAGTGCCGCGAAGACCAGCGTGGGGGAGATCAGGTTCAGGTCGGGCAGGATCACCGGGGGCAGGCCGACCTCGATGGGGCCCGTCGAGGACGCCACGGTCTTGATCTCGGCCCCGGTCAGCTTGATCACGGCGGTGGGGACGGCGATCGCGACCAGGGGTGCAAGGGCGACGAGCTTGCCCCGGCCGAGCAGGATGCTGATGAGGATCGCGCTGGCGGTCGTGAGCATCGCGACCGGGTCGAAGGACTGCCACTGGCTCAGGGTGTTCAGCGCCTTCTCGAGGGTCGAGTCGCCGCTGGTCGTGACTCCCGTGGCGTCGGCGAGCTGACCGAGGATGAGGATCAGCCCGACGCCGAACATGAATCCCGCCATGACCGACGCCGAGACGAACCGCATCAGCTTGGCGAACCCGAGGGCGGTGGCCAGGAGCATGAAGCCGCCGGCGAGGACGGTCAGGGTGGCCAGGGTACGGATCGGGTCGGTGGGCCCGGCGTTCATCACCTCGGCCGTGGTCACGGCCGCCGCCGACGTCGTGGCCACGACCATCAGCGTGGTCGACTGCATCAACCCGCCGGCCACCGGCCCGGCGAAGCTGGCGTACAGACCGGCCATCGGGTTGGCTCCGGCGAGCACTGCGGTGGCCATGCCGTCCGGCACGGATCCGATCGCACCCGCCAGGCCGGCCATCGTCTCGCGGCCCCAGGGGATCTTCTTCACGACGCTCCTCCAAGGTCTCCGGCGTCCGGGGCCGGGTGACCAGAAGCGTAGAACCCTCCTCGCGCCGAGGCGGGCGACTCTCGTCCCCCCTGACGGGCGCGCCGGGGGTGCGCGCCTGCGGCACCGGGCGTCGGCACGCCCGCGATAATCGAGGTCATGTCAGAGGATCGGGCCCGATCACGGCGCGGGAGCACACTGGACGACGAGACGCGCCGGGTGGCGGCGGCCACCGTGGCGGCGGCTGCCATCGGGTGGTGGCCGGCGTTCACGCTCGGGACCTACGGCGTCGTCTTCTTCGAACAGCAGCTCGCCCTGTGGGCGGCGGCGACCAGCGCGTTCCTCGCGGCGGGTCTTGCGCGGGGGCCGCGATTCTGGCGACGGCCGTCCTCCTGGACGTTGCTCCTGCCGTCGTTGTGGATCGTGCTGACGTGGCTCCTGCCGGTGGGCGGGACGTCCGCTGTGTATCAGGTCTTGTTCTGGTTCGGCGTGGCCGTGACGCTCGTCGGCATGCCGGCGCTGGCTGCGTTCATGATCCGGCTCCTGATCCCCGAGGCGGAAAGGCTCCGGGGAAAGGAAGCCGTAGCGGCGATCGGCGTCGTCCTCATCGTGATGGCCTCGTCCTACGGGCTCGGAACGCAGCACACGCGGTTGCTGACGTGTGAGGACTTCACGATTAGCGGCAACTTCGCACCGGAGAACTGCTCGCCCGGCACCGGGAGCACGGTGCACTGATCCCACGCCGCAGCGCGGGGCCGCAACGAGGGTGCTCCGTTCGGGCCTCGGGCCCTTACGGGGAGTCGGCCGCGGACGGTTCCCCCACGCGCTCACGTTCACGGGAGTTGGATAGGCCGCATGATGGGTGCTCTGGTGGTCTTCGCGGCTCTGGCATTGGGTTTCACGGCCTGGGCGAGGGGCCTGAGTCGGCTGTACGTGACGGCCCCGATCGTGTTCGTGGCTGCGGGCGGCGCGATTGCCGCCGTGGCGGGCTCGCCCTCCCCGGAGTCGGTCCTGCAGATCGAGTCGGTCGCCGAGTTCACCCTGGCGCTGACGCTCTTCCACGACGCAGCCCAGGTGCGGCCCCGCCAGATCGGAGCGGAACGCGGGCTCGTGGCCCGGCTCCTGCTCATCGGGCTGCCTCTGACGATCCTGGCGGGCTACCTCAGCGCGCACCTCATCTTCCCCTCGATGTCGGTGATGGTCGCGCTCCTGCTCGCGGCTGCGCTGACCCCGACCGACGCGGGCCTGGGCGCAGCGACCGTGCTGAACCCGGTGGTCCCCGTGCGCATCCGGCGGGTGCTGAACGTCGAGAGCGGCGTCAACGACGGGATGGCCACCCCGGTGGTGCTCTTCGCGATCGCGGCGATCGCCGGCGAGGAGGGCCTCGCGCCCGGCGCGAGCCTTGCCGAGGCCGCCCTGGAGCTGGCGATCGGCGTGGTGGTGGGCGCGGGCGTCGGCGCCGGCGCCGGTCTGTTGCTGGGGTGGTCCAGGCGCCGGAACCTGAGCTCGACGACCACCCGCGCGATCGGTGTCCTGTTGTTGCCGATCCTGGCCTACTCCCTTGCGGACGTCATCGGCGGGAACGCGTTCGTCTCCGCGTTCGTGGCCGGCAGCGCGTTCGCTGGTGTCGCCGCGTGGATCGAGGGCGAGGAGTCGGCTCTGGAACTGACGGAGATCCTCTCCGAACCGCTGGGCTTCGCCGTGTGGTTCGTCTTCGGGATCGCGGCGCTGCCACTCGTGTGGTCAGTGGTCGGGTGGGCCGAGGTGCTCTTCGCGGTCTTGTCCCTGACGGTGTTCCGCATGCTGCCCGTCGCTCTCGCCCTCCTCGGGACCGGGCTGAAGGCTCCGACGGTCGCGTTCATCGGCTGGTTCGGGCCGCGGGGCATGGCCTCGGTCGTGTTCGCGCTGATCGCCGTCGAGAGCCTCGACGTCGACGGCGAGATCCAGCGCGCGATCGCGACGATCGCCCTGACCGTTCTGCTCAGCGTCCTGGCCCACGGACTCAGCGCCGACGTGCTCGCAGCCCGCTACGGCCGCTGGATCACGGCCACCAGCCCCGCAGCGGAGACCGCATCCGCCGCCGAACCCCACGCCCGCAAGTCCCTCCTCGCCCGCCACGCCGAGCGCTGACGCGGGTCACGACAACGTTGTAGCCAGGACCGCGACCCCGCAACGGGGAGATGGGAGCATCGAGCTCATGCAGCACCACACCTCGAACCCGCGGGTGCGGACGGCGGTCGGTGTCGCCGCCCCGTTCGTCACCGTCGCCGTGACCTGGGCTGGTCCACGGGTGCTCGGCGCGGCCTATCGCGCCCGTACCGGTCGACGGGCGCCGACGATCACATCGACCAGGTACTCCACCCTGAGCAAGGTGGTCTGGTCGATGGCGGTCGCCGGCGTGGTCGCCCTGGCCGAAGCGGTCATCCTCGACGCGATTCGAGACCTCGACACGGAACTGCCCGGCCTCGGAGGCGCGCAGGCAAACGCCCCTGCCTGAGTACTGACCTGGCGACACGGGGTCTCGCTGACGAGCATCCCACTCGCGACCGCGGCGCTCGCAGGCACGCATCGCGTCGCGACCCGGGCTCGATGCGTGCGCGCTCCAGGTCGCCGGCGCGCGGCGCGGTGGAAGGCACCCGGGCTGTCGGTGCGGAAAGAAAGTCGCGCGAGGCGCAAGGAAGTTCCCGCACAGCGCGCCGGACTCCTCGGCCAGTTCGTCTTGGCCCAAGGGTGTCGAGATGATGCCGGGGCTTGATGGTGTTCCCGGGGGGATGGGTGCGCTGGGCGCCGGACCGATGCCCCCGGCGGCGCTGGCCGCGACCCTCGAGCGGGTCCGGGACTCGTCGACGGTCTCGAGCCCGAGGACACCGGCCGGCATCCCGCGCAGGAGGATCGGACTTTCGCTGCCGGCCATGGGCTGTCCCCTCGTGCCCGGCAGCGCCGACGCGACCCCGCCGTGGCGCCACCCCTCCGGCGCTGACGGGGAGCAGGGTTGGGCGTCACCCGTGGGGTTGTCCTCCGGAGGAGGGGAGGGCTGCGGAGCGGGATCGGGGCAGTCCCGCGGCGTACATCGCGTGGCCCGTTCGCAGGAGGCTGATCGCGGCTACGGCGAAGAACCCGGCACCGAAGAGGGCGAGCACGGTCCCTTCCGACGATCCGGTCCAGCTGCCGATCAAGCGCGCCGCCCGTCGAGCGCGCCGGCCGACGAAAGCCGGCACAGCAGCCTGCCCCATGGCCACGAAGTCCCAGTTCGACACTGCGACCATCCTCTCCCTCGTCCGACGCGGGCGTCCTCCCGCCGTGCGGGCATCGTTACGGGTCAGCCCCATCCCGTCGATGCCGGCGAACTCACGCCCGCACCCCTGCAAGGAGCAGCCTGGACCATCCTCGTCGCCAGCGCTCTGAAACCCGCGCTCGAAGAACGCCACCCCGGGGAGGTCGACCTGAACGAGGTCTCCAACGAGAGATGGGCGGCGTGGTGGTCGCACGCCTCATCCACGCGGGCAGGTCCTGCGCCGGGGTCCTGAGCCCTCACTACGCTACCAATGCCCTATCACGCGCCCGCCGCGGTCCTTCGCCCGGGCGCACCGAATCCCGACCCTCCCCAAGGAGTCCTTATGGCTACTGGTGACACCCCCGTCCTGGACGCGATCGCCGAGATCACCGCTGTCTCCATCGAGCGCACCGACCTCGACGCCCGCTCGCTGATCCTGGTGCGGCTGGCCGCTCTCATCGCCGTCGACGCTCCCGCGGCGTCCTACCTGCTGCACGTCGGCCCGGCCGTGGACGTCGACGTCACGCTGGAGGACGTCCAGGACGTCCTCATTGCCGTCGCCCCGGTGGTCGGCACCGCGCGCACCCTGTCCGCAGCCGCGAAGATCGTCGACGCACTCGGCGCCGCCATCGTCCTCGAGGCCGTCGCCGAGGCCGAGGAAGCCGCCGGCGAGGCCTGAGCCGGCAACCCACGGCCCGGTCCGGGCCACCCCATCTCACCTCGAGACGGAACCGGACCGGCCCGTGCGTGCACTCCCGCACGCCCGCTGCCCTCGCTGGCTCGAGACGCCGGAGGAGTACGCCCGGCGGCAGGCCCGGCCTGACTGCGCCGGGCCGCTCAAGCACGTAGAGCCCGCGACGATCTCGACACCTGCGGGGCCGTTCCGATCGCGCCGGGGCATCGCAGGCGCGCCGGGACTGACGGAGTGACGTTTCGGCGCAACGAGCCGGCGTGGGGCGGAGGGTGGGCCTGAGCGGGTTGCCACCCGTGCCGGACCGCACCGCTGGGCGGCGCCGTGCCCACAATCTCCCGTGGTCTGGCGGCCGGTCGGGCTCCCGCGTGGAGTGCCCGACCGGCCGCAGTGGCAGCGGGTTCCTACGGAGCGGCCCTCACGCTCGTGGCGTCGACGAGGGCGCCGGCGTCGGTGTAGACGCCGATGGCCGCGTTGGGGAAGGTCGCCCGCCCGCCGGACGCCCAACTCGGGATGCGGAGCGCCAGGTAGCCGTCCGGCGCCCCGGTGACGATCTCCAGGCGGACCGACGTACCGCCGAGCGACGTCGTGTCGACGGCGAGCCCGTTACCCCAGTGCAGCCGGTAGCGCAGCCAACTCGCGTCCCAGCCGGCCGGGACCCGGGAGACCGGGTAGGCGACGGTGCGGGAGTTCAGCCAGTACGCGTCCGCGACGGACAGGTCCGGCCTCGTCGGCGGAGGGGCCACCCCTACGGAGGGCACCGTGGTTCCTGAGTCCCACGCGAAGGTGGTGATCGAGCCGTCGGTGGGGACCGTGAACGGGATGTTGTCCGAGCCGCCGCTCGCGCCGTAGCTCTCGTCCCATGTCCCGTCGAGGGCGACCTTGAACTGGTATCCGCCCGCCGGCACCTGGACTGTGGCGAGGGTGTACACGCCGTCACCGTCCGGGTCCTGGAGCCAGGCGCGCATGCACGCCGGGTCCCAGTCACCGGAGCAGCCCATCTCGGACTGGAAGTCGCCGACGGCGACGACCACGCGGTCCTCGAGTGAGGACGTCACCCAGTGCGTGCGGTGGTCGTACCAGAAGGTGACCTCGGCCCCGCCGGCCGGGACGGTGATCTCGATGTTCCCGCCAGAGCGAACGGCGCCGGTGCCGTAGTTCTCGTCCCAGCCGTTGTTGATCGCGGCCTTGTATTGGTAGGCGCCCGCCGGCAGGTCGAAGGTGCCCTTCCAGATGTTGTCGTTCTGATCGAGCGTCAGCTGCGCTGCGCTGCACGCCGGATCCCAGTCGCCGCCGCACCCCATCTCGGAGTTGAGATTGCCCGGGAACGGACACGGCGGTCGGCTGCGGGACGTCGTCCACGCCGGGCCCTGCGGGGGGCGGCGGCGGGTCACCGACGACGCCGAAGGAGGAGCGGGCGGTCATCGCGCCCGTGGAGTCCTCGACCACGGTCCGGTACTCCACGAGCGTGCCCTTGGCGAGCCCGCTGACGTCGTGGAAGACCCGGTAGGGGGCGTTGTCGTCGGTGCCGAGCGGCTGCCAGTCCGAGGTCCCCACCACTCGGTACGCGAAGGACGCCTGCGCGTACTCGTCGTCGGGGACGGCGGTGCGGATCTCCGCGCGGCCCGCGACGACGTCGCCCGGCTGCGGTGAGGCGAAGGCCGCCGAGGGGGCCCCGTCGACGGCGCTCATCGCGCGGTTCGCCCGGAAGACCCGGACGCTCATCGCCGGCACCTCGACGGAGACGGTGCCCTGCTGGTCGGCACGGAGCGCCGAGCCGCCGCCGTAGATGCTCTCGAAGCGGCCGTTGTTCGTGTACGTGTCGAAGGAGGCCGTCATCGGCGCACCGGCGTTGTTGGCGACGACGAGGTACTCGCGGTTGGCCCCGGCGTCGATCCGGCTCACGGCAAAGATGCCCGCGGAGTCGCTGGCGTACCGGGCGACCTGGGCGCCGTCGGCCAGGGCCGGGTGCGCCTCCCTGAGAGCGGCCAGCGTGCTGATGGCCCCGTACAGCGGCGCCGACGTGTCGTAACGGTCCGCGCTGCCAGCGCTGCCGCCCATCACGGGGTCGTCGTTGTAGTCGGCCACCTGGCTGGCGAACATGTCGTGCCGCGCGGCCTTGTCGCCGCCGGTGCCGGTGAAGCCCTGCTCGTCGCCGTAGTAGACGACTGGCTGCCCGCGCAGCGTGTACATGAGCTGGTGTGCGAAGCGTGCCTTCGCGAGGTCGCCCCCGACGAAGTACCCGACCCGGCCCATGTCGTGGTTCCCCAGGAAGGTCGGCAGGGAGTACGCGTTCGAGTCCGCGTCGGTGTAGTAGTCGTCGCCCGCGTAGAGGTCCGCGAGGGCCTGCGTGGCGGCGCCGTTCGTCACGGCGACGGCCTGTCCCTGGAAGCCGAAGTCGAGGGTCGAGGGGAGCCGCCCGGCGGTGGTGAACGTGCTGAGGTAAGCCGGGTTGCCGTCGTAGACCTCGCCGAACATGAAGAAGTCGTCGTTGCCGATCGATGCCGCGTGGTCCATCAGCGCGGGGGAGAACTCCTGCCAGAAGCCGAGGTTGACGTGCTTGACCGTGTCGATGCGGAAGCCGTCGATCCCGAGGTCCACCCAGGTGTTGTAGATGTCCTGCATCCCCTGCTGGACCGTCGGGTGCTCGGTGAACAGGTCGTCGAGTCCGACGAAGTCGCCGTACGTCGAGGACTCACCGCTGAAGGTCGAGTCACCCCGGTTGTGGTAGAGGGTGACGTCGTTGAGCCAGGCAGGCGTCTTGGCGGCTACCTCGTCCGGCGCGACCACCGGCGTATACGGGAAGGACACCGCGGCGTCGAGTTCGGGGAAGTCGGGGGAGTTGACGTAGTCGACGTCGTCGAATGCGTTGCCGTCGGCGTCCCGGTACGGCTCGGCCTCCTTGGAGATGTAGGAGAACTGCCCTTCCTCGTAGGTGACGACGTCAGCGGTGTGGTTGGTGATGATGTCGAAGAAGACCTTCATGCCGCGCGCGTGTGCGGCGTCGATGAGTTCCTTCATCTCCTCGTTCGTGCCCAGGTGCGGGTCGATGCGGGTGAAGTCGGTGACCCAGTAGCCGTGGTAGCCGGCCGAGGCATTCGCTCCCTCGCCCTGCACGGGCTTGTTCGCGAACGACGGCGTCAGCCAGATCGCCGTCGTTCCGAGGCCCTCGATGTAGTCGAGCTTCTCGATGATGCCGCTCAGGTCACCGCCGTGGAAGAAGCCCCAGTCGCTCGGGTCGAGGCCCGTGGCCAGGCGATCCCCGTTGAGTCCACCGGCGTCGTTGGTCGGGTCCGCGTTGGCGAACCGGTCCGTCATCACGAAGTAGAACTGCTCCCGCGTCAGCGGCGCGCGCAGGGAGTCGCCGGCGAGCGCGCGGTCCGCGTCGCTCACCGTGTCGGCGGGCAGGTCGGTCGGGGTCACTGTGATCAGGTGCGTGGTGTCGTCGTAGGTGAACTCCAGCGTCGCCGGACCGCCGATGGCCACGGGGATGTTCGAACCACCCGGGACGCCGCCGGCGCCGTAGTTCTCGGCCCACTGACCGCCGACGGTCACCTTGAACTCGTACGCGCCACCCGCCGAGATCGTGAGCTCGCCCGAATACGTGGAGCCCTCGACCCAGTCCAGTTCCGACGCCTCACACGCGGGCAGCCAGTCCTCGGGACATCCCATCTCCGACTGGAGCGACCCCGCAATGGTGATCTGCTTCGGCGGATCATCCGCGACCGCGGTGGTGGCGAGCATCCCCAGGCCGAGGCCTGACGCTGCAAGGACGGCGACCGTTCGGTGAGCGACTTTGCTCATGGACCTGTCCCAACCTCTTCGTTCGGTTCCTTCGCGCCAACGCGCAGGAGAGGTGCAAAGAGTTGCACAACTCCGTTGCAGTCACCGCCGGAATGCTCAGGGGCATCGACCCGGGCCGGCGGCGCGGTGCGTGGCGCCGGCCCGGCGTTCGCGGAGGACCGAACAGCGAACGCCCTGGACTGACTGGCGGTTGCGCTCGTCGACGTTCTCGCGTCCCGCGGTGACGAAGTGCGGCCTCCGCACAGGTAGCGGGCGGGGCGCCACGAACTCAACCTGTGGGGTAAGTGTGGGGTTGGGGCCATCGAACCCCATGCCGAAGGGCCGCCCTCCTGCGTTTCCGCAGGTGAGCGGCCCTTTCTGGTCGGGGTGACAGGATTTGAACCTGCCCTGCTGGTACGGGTCGAGTCGCGCGACGGACGCCGCGAACGGGCAGTGCCCGTCGGTGTCCTCCCACATCTCGATCGTCCACGTCGCAGATTCCGACGGGGCCGGAGCGTTGACGGACGTCCCCGTCGCCCCGGATGGACGACTGCCGGGACCTTGCGGCCGGCCCCCCTGTCCGCGTGCGCCATGCGGCCACCGTAGCGACCGGCGGTGTCAGACCCGGGGCGTCCCGCCGTCGCTATGACTTCGGGCCGCAGGCCCAGCTCGGGATGGGCACCGACTGCGTTGCTTCGTGAACCCCCACGCAGTGCTCGTCGATGTGCGTGGAGGCGCGCCAGTCGGATCCCGTGACCCCGCGCGGGGCCGCCGGTTGACCCTCCCCACATCTCTGCCACTCGCCGACGGAGGGTCGCCCGTCCTCAGGAGCCGGCAGGGGGTGACGTCACCGAAGACGACGAAAGCGACCCGCAGGAGGGCGACCACGGCGACGCACAGCCCACCGATCGCGAGACGTCCCGCCGGTCTGCTCCGGCGACCGCCCCGGGGCGACGCCGAAGCCCAGGAAGGGCAATCAGGGCGGAGCCGGTCCCGTCCGGGGGCAGGCTCCCGGGGTGCCCGTGTCGTTGCGCCGGTGCGTGGATGCGAGAGCCGGGCGGAAGGTTGTCACCCTTGTCACCACGGTCACCGGATGGCGCTGAACTGCGGCGACACCGCGCCGGGGCGGTGACAAGGGTGGTGACAACCCCGACCGGGCCGTCGTGAGGTTGTCACCCCGTCCGGTCAGTGACACCAGGCGCCCATCGCCGTCCGGGCCGCCGGCGGCGGCGGCAGCGTCGCGGCCCCGTTGGAGAAGCAGGTGTGGGGCGATTCGTTCGGCATGTGCGCCGGGTTCGGCATCGCCTGGATGGTCACCATCGACGCACCCCCGGTCACCTGCGGCGCTGTCGGTCGCTTCGGTCCGCATCGGCATCTTCGGGGGAGGCCGCTCCGCCGAACGGGCGCCGGCCCCTTCCCGCGTGGTCGCGGGGAGGGGCCGGCGGTTTGGGGGGTGGTTCAGGAGACGACGGCGAAGCCTCCGGCCCAGGCGATCTGCTCGGCGGCGGCGAGGGTGATCTGGAGGAAGCCGAGTGCCTCGAGTTCGCGTGCGCGGCGCAGGGGTCCGGCGTCGACGGCGCGCAGGCCGCCGGCTTGCACGAGGTCGGCGAGGAGGGCCTTGGCGTCGGTGTCGTCACCGGCGATGAGGACGGTCGTGGTGACGGGCCCGACCGCACCGGCGACCAGGGTGCCGGCGAAGGTGGTGTTGAACGCCTTGAGGACGCGCGAGTGGGGCAGGGCGGCGGCGATCTCGGCGGCGGCCGAGGAGTCGGCGGGGACGGTGAGGGAGTCGAAGGTGGCGAAGTCGAGGGGGTTGGTGATGTCGACGACGACCTTGTCGGCCAGGTGCTCGGCGTGGGCGGCGAGCACCTCCGCGACGGCGGGGTAGGGCACGGCCAGGACCACGATCTGCCCGGTCGGCACCGTGGCGCCGTCGTCGGGGCCGAGGAACTCCACGCTCCCGCCGCCCTTGGTGATGACCCCGGCGATCGCCTGGCCCATGGTTCCGGTCCCGATGATGCTGACGTGCGTCATGACGATCTCCTCGTGTCGATGAGTGGTTGTTTCAACAACCATGACGGTACGCGCACTCTGGTTGTCTCGTCAACCGGTTGGTAGGATGGGGTCATGAGCGCACCCGGGTTGGAGGAGGAGGAGGCCGCCCTCTGGTTGCGGCTGGCCGCCGTCGTGGAGCTCCTGCCCGGGGTGCTGGATTCGCAGCTGCGCCGACAGGCCGGGTTGACGCACTTCGAGTACGTGGTGCTGGCGATGCTGGCCGGCGCACCCGAGCAGACCTTGCGGATGAGCGCCCTGGCCCTGCAGACCAACGCCACCCTGCCCCGGCTGTCCCACGTCGTCAGCCGCCTCGAGTCGCGCGGACTCCTGGTGCGTCGTCCTTGCCCTCAGGACGGGCGGGCGTTCAACGTCACCCTGACCGAGGCCGGCGCCGCCAAGCTCGCTGACTCAACGCCCGGCCACGTCGCCACCGTGCGCCGCTACGTCCTGGACGCCCTCACCCCCGACCAGCTGACCCAGCTGTCCACCATCACCGACGCGCTCCTGGACACGATCGACCCCGACCGCACCATGACCGCCTTCTGCAAACAACCCGCCCTCGCCGGCGCCACCAACCCCACCGCAGCGTCCGCCGGCACGCCGCGCCGGTCCTGACCACCCACCGCACGCGCGCTGGGTGCCGACGAACGGTGCGCAGTCGCTCGTGATCCTCGGTGCCGCCGATGGCCTCGCCGAAGGACGTGACGGTTCTCACGCGAGGTGTCGTCGTGTGGCGCTTGACGCGGTCCGGCTCGGGCGCGTAGAACTTAGTGAGCGTCAACCTGGATTGTGACCGGCGGTCCCGAACCGCTGGGCAAGACCTGGCCGATGCCCTGATGGACTTCTCCTCATGTTGCGAGGAATTCCGACGGGCAGTCTGCCGGGTCTTTTTCTTTTCCCGCCCGCAGGTGCCGGACCCCGGCTCCCCGTTCAAAGGAGAACCTCCATGCCTCAAATCGCCGTTGCCGTCGCCTCGTCGGTGGGCCTGCATGCCCGCCCGGCCAGCATCTTCTCCCGCGCCGCCGCCGCCCGGCCGGTCGAGGTCACCATCGCCCTGGCCGGCGGTGAACCTGTCGACGCCGCCAGCGTTCTGTCGGTCATGTCCCTCGGCGCCGGGCATGGCGACATCGTCACGCTCGAGGCCGACGGGCCGGGCGCCCAGGAGTCTCTGGACGCACTCGCCGCGCTCCTGGCCACCGACCTGGACGCCTGACAGGGCCACGCAGCCGAGTCTCCGAGCGTCCCACTTGGACATCGTCCGGGCCGGGGCGTTCGGAGCGTTGGCGCCGACCAGTGAGTGGGGGGAGCGAGGACGCATCCTGAGTCGAGCAGCCGTCGGTCCTGGGACGGTGACCGGCAGGGGAGAGAGCACCCCACAGACCGGATGCGCGCAGACCGGCGATGATCTCGGCAGGAGGGGCGCATCGGATGCGCGGAGTCGCGGCAGTGGCGTCGTTCCGGTGAACCGACCGGTGGCAAACCGCAGCCGAGGGCTGCCTCGAACCAAGAGGAGGAAGAAGGACATGGGTCGCAAGGCGGTGTTCCTGGATGTCGATGGGACGTATGCGAACGACCGCGGTGTGGTGCCCGGCAGTGCGCGCGAGGCGGTCGTACGGGCGCGTGCCAACGGTCACTTGGTGTTCCTGTCCACCGGCAGGCCGCTGACCATGCTCGGTGAGCACATCCTCGAGGCGGGCTTCGACGGGATCATCGCCTCCGCGGGCGGCTACATCGAGTTCGACGGCACGGTGCTCACGCACCGCCACATCCCCGTCCAGGACGTGCGCCACGTGGTCGACTACTTCACCACCCATGCCATCGACTACTTCCTCGAGGCCGACACCGGCCTCTACGGCAGCCCGAACAGCCGCACCCGACTGCGCACCGCGCTCCACGGGGACGTGAGCGACGAGAACCACCGGACGGAACTGGAGAAGGGCTTCGGCGACGTCATCGACTCCCTCGTCGTGGACCAGGACCTCATCCGCCCGGACATCAAGAAGGTCGCCTTCTTTGGCGCGGACGTCCCGATCACGGTGATCACGGACGAGTTCGCCGGCGAACTCGTCGTCCTTCCCGCCAGCGTGCCGATCTTCGGGCCGAACAGCGGTGAGATGTCCATCCCAGGCGTCCACAAGGCCGCCGCCATCGAGTTCCTCCTCGAACACGTGGGTATCGCCTGGGAGGACACCGTGGCCTTCGGCGATGGCCTGAACGACGTCGAGATGATCGAGTTCGTGCGGATCGGCGTCGCGATGGCCGACGCCCACCCGGACGTGAAAGCCCTCGCCGACGCGACCACGGCAGGCCCCGACGACGACGGCATCCACACCAGCTTCACCACGATGGGACTCATCTGACGAAGTCCCCCGGCCGGGCCTCGAAACCTGCCACCGTCCATTGTGGACAGGCGGACGCAGCCAGGGCCGATCGCTCGCCGCGAAGGACAGATGGACGTGACTCGCAAGGCTGTGTTCCTGGATGTCGACGGCACGTATGTCAACGATCGCGGTGTGGTGCCGGAGAGCGCGCGGCGCGCGGTGGACGGCAGCCGCCACAGCAAGGCGCGGCTCCGGCAGCTGGTCTACGGTGACGTGCGCGACGAAGACGTCCTCGCCGAACTCGAAAAAGGTCTCGGCCCCTTCATCGACTCCCTCGTCGATGACCAGGACCTCATCCGCGCCGACATCAACAAGGTCTCCTTCCTCGGCTCCGACGTCCCGATCGAGACGATCCGGGCCGAGTTCGCCGGACACCTCGACGTCATCCCCGTCACGGTGCCGATGTTCGGGGCCAACAGCGGTGAGATGTCCATCCCAGGCATCCACAAGGCCACCGCGATCGAGCTCCTTCTTGCCCGCGCCGGCATCTCCCGGCAGGACACCATCGCCTACGGCGACGGCCTCAACGACCTCGAGATGATCGAGTTCGTCCACATGGGCATCGCCATGGGCAACGCCCATCCCCGCCTCAAGGCCGCCGCCGACTCCGTCACCGGTGACCCCGACCAGGACGGCATCCACACCAGCTTCACCACACTCGGACTCATCTGAGCCCCTGGACCCCGGCATGTGGCGCCCCCGCTCCCGCCCGCCAGGAACTCGTCCGCCTGCAACGTGTCGCCGCACCTGCGGTCACGAGAGGACCGCGGACAGTCGGCTCCGATTCGACTGCTGAGCGGTTCTTCAGCGCATCGAGGACGTCAGGCGTGCGACGTGCAGAGTGAGGTAGAGGACCTCGTTCTGGTTGAGCTTCCAGGCGAACCGGTCCTCGAGCAGGGCCTTGATCTCCTCCCCGCACGCGAACTCGCCCGGGTGGGAGGTGCGGACCACCTCGTAGAGGCGCTGCTGGTCCCCGCCGGGTAGCGCGCCGCGCTCCTGCCGCAGGAACAGGTAGCGCAGGTGGGTGATGAACCGCGTGACGTCCAGGGAGTCCTCGTCGATCACCACACCCAGGCGGGAGCGCACGACGCCCAGGACCGCGGCGAACACTTCCGTCATCTCCATCGTCTTGGACAGGTCGTCCTGACCGAAGCGGGCGTTGACGAAGTGCAGCGCGAAAGGGATCGCCTCGAGATCGGGCAACCGCACGCCCGTGCGGTGCTCGACCACGTCGATCAGCGATCGGGAGAAGGCGACCTCCTTGGGGTAGAGCGCCGCGACCTCCCACTGCAGCGGGTAGTCGATCGCGATGCCCTCGCGTGCGCGTCGCAGGGAGAAGCTCAGGTGGTCGGCGAGCGCGAGCAGCATCCGCGGGCCCACGTACGGGCCCAGGGCGGTCGCACCCAGGGCAACGATCTCCTCGGTCAGCTCGATGTCGGCCATCGGGATCTCGCTGAGGAACGCCGCGATCCGCTCTGGGGTCTGCCCGTCGCTCGGTGAGAACGTGCGCTCGACGCGCGAGGAGTCGACGTCGTCACCCGGCCGACCCTGGAAGCCCAGACCACGGCCGATCAGCACGATCTCCCGTCCGCCGTCGTCGACCGCCAGGATCACGTTGTTGTTGAACACCCTGCCGACCTTCATGTCCCTCCTCCGTGTCGGTTTCCGTCGGAACGGCGCCCCGGCGTGACCGATTCGGCGCCGGTGCCCGCCCCCCGCGTGCCATTTGGCAGGTGGGAGCGCACAACCGGCCGATCCCGCACCCCGCCCGCCGCGATCCGATATATCCGCAAAGCCTCGACCCCGGGCGCCCCGGTGTTGTCGCGACTGCCCGGGGTGTGCCGCGCCGGGGCCTCCTCCCTCCGCTGGAGAGGAGGCCCAGGCTCCGGCACTTGCCGCTACTCGGAACGGCGGAGGTTGGCGCCGTTGGTGGCGATGACCTGGGCGTACCAGTCGAAGGACTTCTTCTTGTACCGGGCGAGGGTGCCGGTGCCGTCGTCGCCCCGGTCGACGTAGATGAAGCCGTACCGCTTGGACATCTGGGCGGTGGAGGCGGAGACGAGGTCGATGGGTCCCCAGGTGGTGTAGCCGAGGAGGTCGACGCCGTCGGCCAGGGCTTCGCCGACCTGGACGAGGTGGTCGTTGAGGTAGGAGATGCGGTAGTCGTCCAGGACCGTCTTGACGCTGTCGACCTCGACGAGTTCGTCCTTGGCGCCCAGGCCGTTCTCCACGATGAAGAGCGGCTTCTGCCAGCGGTCCCAGAACTGGTTCAGCACGATCCGCAAGCCGACCGGGTCGATCTGCCACCCCCACTCAGAGGCGGGCAGGGTCGGGTTGGGCACCCCGCCCATGATGTTGCCCTCGCCGGCGACCTTCTTCGCGGGGTCACCCGTCTCGCAGACGCTCACGTAGTAGGAGAAGGAGACGAAGTCGACCGTGTGGCGCAGGGTCTCCCGGTCGGACTCGGTGATCTGGAGTTCGATGCCGTTCTCGCGGAAGTAGCGCAGCGCGTACCCGGGGTAGTCGCCGCGCGTGTGCACGTCGGAGAACATGAGGTTCGCGTGATCGGCGTGCATGACGGCGAGCACGTCGGCCGGGTCTGGGGTCAGGGGGTAGATCGGCATGGAGATGACCATGCAGCCGACCTTGAGGTCGGGGTTGGTCTCGTGCGCGATCTTGGTGGCCAGCGCCGAGGCGACGAGTTCGTGGTGGGCGGCCTGGAACAGGTCCGTCTGGGTGAGCTGCTCCTTGGGGGTGTTGATCCCGCCCGAGAGGAGGGGGGCGTGCAGGACCGAGTTGATCTCGTTGAACGTGAGCCAGTACGTCACGCGCTGGCCGTACCGGTCGAAGAGCACCCGCACGTAGCGCTCGTAGAAGCCGATGAGGTCCCGGGACACCCAGCCGTCGTAGGTCTCGGTCAGGTGGAGCGGGGTCTCGTAGTGGGAGATCGTCACCAGGGGCTCGATGCCGTGCTTGGCCAACTCGTCCAGGACCCGGTCGTAGAACGCCAGGCCCTCCTCGTTCGGCTCGGTCTCATCGCCGTTGGGGAAGATCCGGCTCCACGCGATCGAGAACCGGAACACCCGGAACCCCATCTCGGCGAAGAGCGCGATGTCCTCGGCGTAGCGGTGGTAGAAGTCGATGCCCTCGAGCTTGAGGTTGTCCGCCGTCGGCGCCGCGGTGCGCGGCGCCATGATGCCCTTGGGCATGACGTCCTGGATGGACAGGCCCTTGCCGCCTTGGTCGTAGGCGCCCTCGAGCTGGTTCGCGGCGGTCGCCCCGCCCCACAGGAAGCCGGGCGGGAAGGGTGTGGTGGTGCTGGTCATGACGGTTACCTCTCGTGTCTTCGTTGACGTGGGTTTTGGGGTCGGCCCCGCTGGGCGTCCCCGGGTGGTGGCCCGGGGACGCCCAGCGGCGTGTTGTCAGGCGACGACGTCGAGGACGAGTTCCTTGGTGGTCACGATGCCTTCGCCGATGGGGACGACGGCGGCGTAGTCACCGGAGTTGGTCACGATCATGATCGTCATCGGGTTGTAGCCGGCGGCGACCAGGGCGTCGAGGTCGAACTCGGTGAGGAGCTGGCCGATCTCCACGCGCTGGCCCTGCTTGACGGCGGGGGTGAAGTGCGTGCCCTTGAGGTTGACCGTGTCCAGGCCGATGTGGATGAGGACTTCCAGGCCGTTGTCGGCCTTGATGCCGTAGGCGTGGGGCATCGCGGTCAGCAGGGTGCCGGAGATCGGGGCGTACGCCTTGCCCTCGCTCGGGATGACGCCCAGACCGTTGCCCAGGGCGCCGGAGGAGAACACCTTGTCCGGCACGGCGGCCAGGGGGACGACCTGACCGGGGACCGGCGCGGCGATCGCGATGGCCTCGGAGGCGACCTCACCCTCCTCGGCGGGAGTGGCCTCGGCCCCGGCGGCGTGCATGGTGGCGGGGAGGTCCTTGAAGCCCAGCAGCATGGTCAGGGTGAACGAGATGGCGATCGCGGCGCCGACACCGATCAGCAGCATCGTGAAGTTCCCGATGTTCATCGCGGCGGGGATGGTCAGCAGACCGGCGAGCACGAACCCCTCGGCGGTCGAGCCACCGGCTGCCACGATCGCGCCACCGACGGCTCCACCGATGCAGGCGTAGATGAACGGCTTCTTCAACCGCAGGGTCACGCCGTAGATCGCGGGCTCGGTGATTCCGGCCAGGAACCCCGAGATCGCGGCCGGGCCGGCGATCTCCTTCATCTCCTTGTTGCGGGTCTTGAAGAACACCGCGGTCGCGGCAGCGGCCTGGGCCAGGACGGCGGGGAACAGCGGGCCGATCAGCAGCGTGTAGCCCTGGGTGCTGATGTCCTGGATCATCACCGGCACGAAGCCCCAGTGGACACCGAAGATCACGAAGACCTGCCAGAACGCGCCGAGCAGAGCACCAGCCACGGCCGGGCTCAGTCCCCAGACCCAGTTCACCGCGTTGGACAGGCCCGTGCCGACCAGGTCGGCGACCGGGCCGATGAGCAGGAACGTCAACGGCACGATGACGGCCAGGGTGATCATCGGGTTGAGGAAGTTCTTCAACGACTCCGGCAGGACCCGGTTCAGCAACCGCTCGAAGTGGCCCTGGGCGTACACGGCCAGGATCGTGGGGATCACGGCCGAGAGGTAAGAGATCATCACGACAGGGATGCCGAAGAACGTGATCTCACCCCCGCCGCCGGCGAAAGCCTGCAGCGTGAGGGACCCGGCATCCGTGGTCACCACGGCGATCGTGGCGGTGTAGATCATGGCCGAGGCGATCGCGACGGCCACGTACAGGTTCGCACGGAACTTCTTCGCCGCGGTGATCGCCAGCAGGATCGGCAGGAACTGGAACACCGCGTCCGCGGCGGTGAACCAGATCGCGTACGTCGTCGTGGTGGCGAAGTCGGGGAAGATCTTCACCGCGGTGATCAGCAGGGCCTTCATCAGACCCGACCCGGCCAGGACCCACAGGAACGGGGTGAAGATGCTCGTGATGAGGTCGATCGCCTGGGCCAGGACACCGCCCTTGGACCCGCCCTCACCGGCAGTGGACAGGTTCCCGCTGCGCACGATCGACTCGTACACGTTGGCCACCGCGTTCCCGATCACCACCTGGAACTGACCACCGGCCTCGACCACCGTGATGACACCCTTGGTGTTCTCCACAGCCGCCTTGTCCGCCTTCTCGCGGTCCTTCAGCTGGAACCGCAGCCGGGTCGCACAATGCGTCACCGACTTCACGTTCTCCTCACCGCCGACGCCCAACAGGACGCCCTCGGCAATCACATCGAACTTCGTCGCCGTTGCCACGATTCCTCCTCGAATCCCTTGCTGTGAACTACTGGGATGGGCGTCCGGGGCCGTCCGGGCAACAAAAAAACCCAAACCTCGCCGACTCCAGAAACTCGATCCCCGAGCGGGAAACGAACTGAGTCGATCGAAGTTTGGGTTTTGCCTGCCTGCCAGTAACAACCCCGAACCTCACCGGCCGCCGCAGCGACCGGGACAATCTCGAAGGTACGACCTCGGCGGTTCGAAGTCCAGGCCGTGCGCGCTCGGACTCGGGTGAGGCTCGTCACGTTCGACGGTCCGGGCTCGCCGAACCGTGACCGAGGCGCGCACCGAATCGCCGTTGCCGTTCGAGCACGCACACTGTGCGACCACGCCCCTCGTGCGGGACGGGCCGGCGCGCGCGGCCGTGACGAGCGGGCGACGGACGCCGCCGAGGACGCGCACCCCGCAGGCCCGACGGCGCTCAGGCGCAAGGAGCGTTCCCGCGTCTGCCGGCGCCGCGCAGGCGCCACCGCCCCGATCGTCGCCCACCACTCACCTGCAGGTCGAACCTGCGACGCCATCCGCAGTGTGCGTCGGCGCCCGCTTCGCAGGCGTGGTGCGCGGGACACGGGACATCACGCGTCTAGCGGGGCAGGACCGTCAGGACGCGGACGACGTGGTCGCGGAACTCCGCCAGGAAGGCGCGCAGGAAGTCGGCGGTCGAGGTGTTGGTGACGTCACCGTCTTCGGTGAAGACCTCGGGGTCGAAGTGGATGTAGGCCTCGGGCGCGGTCATCTGCCGGGCGTTGACGAAGCTCAGGACCGCTCGCAGGCTCTGCTGCGCGACGGCCGTGCCGATGGACCCGATCGAGGCGCCGATCACCGCGGCGGGGATGTGGTCGAAGGAGTTCTCACCCCATGGCCGCGACGCCCAGTCGATCGCGTTCTTCAGCCCGCCCGGGATGGACCGGTTGTACTCGGGGGTCACGAACAGGACGGCGTCGACACCCGCGATCGCGTTCTTGAGCGCCTTCGCCTGCGGCGGGTAGTCGGCGTCGTAGTCCGGGCTGTACAGGGGCAGATCGCGGATCGGGATCTCGACGAACTCGAGGTCGTCGGGCGCCAGTTTGATCAGAGCCCGGGAGAGCCGGCGGTTGATCGAGGTCGAGGACAGGCTGCCGACGAAGTAGCCGATCGTGTAGGTCGTCATCGTGCGCTCCTTCGACGGCGCGCACCGCGGGCCGTCATCGGCGGGACCCGGCTCGCCAGACGCGATCGCGCCCGACCCGGGCCGGATGGGTGACACGGAATGTATCGCGTATCCTTGGTGGATGCCTGAAGATCATGTGTCGATGTTCGGCGCCCTCGTGCGCCTGGAGACCGAGCTGTGGAACCGGCTCGAGGCGCGTGTTCGTGCCGAGCACGGCGTCGGGCTGGCTCCGCTGGAGGTCATGAACGTGGTGCACCGGAGACCCGGGTGCCGGGTGCTGGATGTCGCGCGCGCGTTGTCGATCACGGTCGGCGGGGCGAGCAAGGTCGTCGACCGGGTCGAGGCGTCGGGGTGGTGCCGACGAGTGCCCCATCCGCGGGATGGCCGCTCGAACGTCCTGGAGCTCACCGAGCGCGGACAGCTGGTGCTCGCGGAAGCGAACGCGACCGTGGCCGAGGCGCTCGACCTCTACCTCGGTGCCGGTGCGCCGGCGAGCGATCTCGAACACTTCTCCCACACAATCGCCCGGCTGCGCCGACACCTGGAGGCCACGTCCCCGGTGCTAGTCGCTGCGCCACCACGCTCAGCCAAACGATGAGGAGGCGCGCCGGGCTCGCCGCACCTGACGCAGTGCCTCGAACTCCAACCCAGCGGCCGGGCGACCCGGGGTCCGTTCGCCTGATCTCGTGAGGAGATTCGCCATGGACTACGCCCTGTGGTTGCTGCACGCCCTGCCGGCACGGGAGCACGCGTCCCGGGCCGACGCCGCCCCGCTCCCGGCGTCCGTGCCGGCGCAGCCGGCCGTGGTCTGATGACGCCCACGATGCGCGCCGTCGTCCTGGACGCCCCGGGGCCGCCGGAGGCGCTCCAGGTGCGTGAGGTCCCGGTCCCGGTCCCGGCGCCGGGGCAGGTGCTGATCAAGGTCGAGGCGTTCGGGCTGAACAGGTCCGAGTTGTTCACCCGGCTCGGGATGTCACCGTCCGTGACGTTCCCACGTGTGCTGGGCATCGAGGCCGTCGGCACCGTGGCCGCCTGCCCCGCGGGGGAGTTCGGCCTCGGAGCGCAGGTCGCCACCATGATGGGCGGGATGGGTCGCAACTTCGACGGCGGCTACGCCGAGTACACCTGTGTGCCCGCCCGTCAGGTCGTGCCGTTCGTCAGCGACCTGGACTGGGCCACGCTCGGCGCCGTGCCGGAGATGCTCCAAACCGCGAACGGCTCCCTGACCGTCGGTCTGGACGCCCGGCCAGGAGAGACGATCCTGATCCGCGGGGGGACCTCCTCGGTCGGGATGGCCACGGCGGTCCTGGCCAAGCGGATGGGTCTGACCGTGCTGTCCACGACCCGCAACCCCGCCAAGGTGGAGGCGTTGGAGCGGATCGGCGTCGACCACGTCATCCTCGACGACGGCCACGTCGCCGGTCGTGTGCGGGCGATCATCCCCTGCGGCGTCGACAAGGCGCTCGAACTCGTCGGCACCCCGACACTGCCCGACACTCTCGCCGCGACCCGGGTGCACGGCGTCGTGTGCTTCACCGGCATGCTGTCCAACGAGTGGACCGTCCGGGACTTCTACCCCATCGACTACATCCCCGCCGGTGTGCGGCTCACCGCCTACACCGGCGAGGCAAGTGACCTGTCACCCGAGATCCTGCAGGACTACCTCGACGCCGTCGCAGCCGGTGACGCCGTCGTCCCCATCCACCGCGTCTACGACCTCGACCACATCCAGCAAGCCCACACCGACATGGAATCCGGCACCACCACCGGCAAACTCGTCGTCATCACCCGCACGCCCTGAGTTCGCGCCGCTACGTCGATGCCGGCGACGATGCGATGTCGAGAAGTTCGGTGCAGAGGGCATCTGCCCGCGGTGGGTGAGCAGCCGGGCCATGGCGCCCGTCACCGCGACCAGCAGGGCGTCGTTGACGGTCGCGCCGTGGCGGCGGGGCCGCCGCCGAGCTCGAGCCGGGCGTGACGCAGGGCGGCGAACGCGGCCGGGAGTGCTCGCCGGGTGGCGCCCTGCCCCGATCCGGGATTCTCGGAGCGGTCGGCTGAGGGCGCGTCCGGGCGTTCCGCCTGGGGCGGCGCCTCACCTACACCGGGTGCGGCGGGTTCGGCGGCGCGGTCGGCGATCTCGGCGAGTAGCGCGAGGCCGCCGATCCCGTCGGCGATGACGTGATGCATCACGACGACCACCCCGACCCCACCGTCGGGGGCACCGGTCACGACCACGGTGCGCCACAACGGGCGGTCGCGGGGTAGTGGCGTCGTGACGATCACGGCCCTGGGGGCCGGCCAACTCGCCCCGCACGGCGGCATCTGGGTCCTCCCCCTCATCGGGAACCCCTCATGTTCCTCATCGCCCTGGTGGCCGGGTCGGTCGTCCCGGCCCTCCTGGTCATCACGGCCAGGGCATCGGGCGCAACCCGCACGAGGCGGAGATCGAGGCTGCCGAGAGCCTCCACGCCCTCGCCAGCTCGAACGCATAGGGGGCCGCTCAGGCGTCCGACTCACACAAACCCCTCCGACGGAACCCGCGGCGGCGCACCGGTACGACAGATGTGCGCCGCCGCGGAGCCGTCCAGCCCCGCCGGTCGCTCGTGACGACGTTCATGATCCGGGTGCGGGTGTGCCGCGGGGGCGGAGGTCGGGCGCCTGGCCCCCTGCCCTCTCTGTCAGGCTTGAGTGAGACAAGTTGATCTTGTCGTTGGGCTCGGTTCCCAGGGCGAGAACGGACCTGATTGACGTGACGTTGACCATGGCAGGGGCAGGCTTTGGCGTGGATCGCCGGCCTCATGATCGCGATCGGCGGCGCCGACCGCGGGTGGCTCGAACGGATCGATCCACCCTCGCCCGCAGAGCATCGTGCTGCGCCGGGCGGCTCGAGGTCGCGCCGTCGCACGGCCGGCACAGCCCAGAACGCAACGTGGCGGGGGGCAGGACTGTCAGGCCGTCCCCTGGTTGCTGCGTGCGGGACGAGGGGCCCTTCCGGTGGTCGCTCGTCGGTTGGAGCCTGGGGTGGTGGCCGGGGCGGAGCGTCACGGGTCTTGGGCGGGGCAAGGCCCGTCCGGGGCCGCGGGGTGGGCGTCGGGGCGGGCGAGGTTCGCGGACAACCTCAAGACGATCCTGATCGCGGCGATCATTGCCGGGCACGCGGTGATCGGGTACGCGGCGTCAACGGACGCGTGGTCGTACTCCGACGTGCGGGAGGTGACGTTGTCGCCGGTGGTAGAGGCCGTCGTCGTGCCGCTGCTGTTCGGGGCGGCGTTCGTGATCCCGTTGTTGTTCCTGCTCGCGGGTCTGCTGACGAGGCCGTCGCTGGAGCGCAAGGGCGTGGGCGCCTATGTCCGTGACCGCCTGCTGCGCCTGGGCGTTCCGTTCGTCGTGTTCGCCCTGGTGTTGTGGCCGCTCCTGGAGTACGCGCTGTTCAGGTGGCTGGGCGGGGCGCCCGGTCTGGGTGAGTACCTGCGGGCGGAGGGCAGCCTGGACACGGGGGTCCTCTGGTTCGTCGGGGTGTTGTTGATCTTCTCCCTGGCGTATGCGGGCCTGGTCGGCGCCCGCGGCCGCAGGCCGCCCGGGGCGGAGCCTCGGGAGATCCGGACGGGTCACCTGCTTGTGCTCGTCGTCGCGGTCGCCGTGGCGACGTTCCTGGTCCGGCTTGGGATCCCAGCCGAAAGCGACAACCGGTTCGTCGACCTGAACGTGTGGGAATGGCCCGCGTGCGCGGCTGCCTTCGGTCTGGGCATCGTCGCCTCGCCCGTGGGGTGGCTGGTCGCGGTTCCCGACCGGGTGCGCCGGCAGGCCCGCACCGCGACCCTGGTGGCCGCCGTCGCCGCCGTCGCCGCCGTCGTCTTCGTCGGTCTCGCGTTGGCGCGTGAGGTGAGCCTGGAGTCCATGTCCGGCGGGTGGCGCTGGCCCGCCCTGGTGTTCGCCGCGGGGGAGAGCGCGCTGGGGATCTTCGGGGCGGTGTGGCTGCTCGGCGCCGCGCAGCGTCATCTCGACCGGCCCCTGCGGTGGGTCAGCCCGTCCGCGGCCCGCGGTGCTTACGGCGCGTTCCTGCTGCAGGGCCCGGTGCTCATCGGCCTCGCCCTGGCGCTGCGGCCCGTCCCGCTGCCCGCCGAGGTCAAGGCCCTCATCGTCGCGGCTGCGGGGGTCGGCGCCTCCTTCGCGGTCGCCTCGCACTTGATCCGGCGCTCACCCCGCCTGGCCCGCATCCTGTGATCTGGCGGCGGTGCGGGACCACGCCAGATCCGTCACTGACGCACGGCGCGCGTCACCGGGAGTCCGTGCCGTCGTCCAGCTGGTGTGCGATGGAGTGGGCCCAGGACTCGATGGCGTCCCACTGCCGCCCGTCGACATCGGGCAGCAGGCCGCGGCCGGCGGGTAGCGCTCGGATCAGGCGGTCGCGGCCCTTGAGGTGGGACGGGTCGAGGCGCCCGGCGAAGACTTGGTGCTCGCGTGCCCTGAGGTCGTGCACCAGCGCGTCGAGTTTCTTGGGTGCGCCGTCGTCCGGGGCGTCCTGGGCGATCGTGTCGGGGACGACCGCTCCGGGCAGCGGCCCGCTGCTGAACAGCCAGACCGGGCGCTCGCGCAGCTGCTCCCGGTGCGCGTCGACGAACGCGGAGGCGTCCCTGAGCCAGGACCCCAGGTAGACCGCGGAGCCGACGACCACTGCCCCGACACCGTCGAGGGTGCGCACCTGCCGGGCCGGCGTCGCTTGTGCGGTGTGACCGGACGCGGTGAGGACGGCGGCGATCCGTTGGGCTATCTCGGCCGTGGAGCCGTATTTGGAGGCGTAGACGACGAGGACGTGCATGCTCACTCCTGTGCGGCGGGCGAGGGCGTGGTCGGGCGTTGCGCCGGCGGCGCATCGGAGCTGGCGGGTGGCGGCCGCGCCGCGGCGCCGCCCTCGGCCGTCGGCGGCCCTGCGGGTCGAGAGGGTGTCGCCATGGCGTGGAGCTCGCCGCGGATGGCGTCGGTGAAGACTGCGAGGTCGGGGACGATGTGGGGGTCGGCGACGACGGTGATGGTGAACGTCCCGGCGTAGGACAGGGCGCCCACGGCGAGGGGGATGTTGCCGATCAAGGGCAAGATCGGGAAGACGTCGAGGAGGCGCGACCCGGCGAGGTAGACGGGGTGGTCGGGGCCGGGCAGGTCCGCGGTCGTGACGTTGACCGGCTGGTGGCCGACCACCCGGAGCAGGAGGCGCCGGGTGATCCGGTTGGTCGTGAGCCAGCCCAGGGAGGGCCGGTCCCTGAGTTTGCGGGTCGTCGTCTGGGCGGCGATGTGTTCGAGGCGGCGCGGTCCGGTCAGGCCGAGCGGGATGGTCACGACCATCTGCGCGATGAGGTTCCCCTGGGCGGCTTGGCGCGGGCCGCGGCGCAGGGTGACGGGCACGTAGACGCCGGCGCGGAGGTCGTCGACGGGTTCGCCTCGCCCGCTCAGCAGCGCGCGCAGCCCGGCGGCGGTCAGGGTGAGCAGGACGTCGTTGACGCTCGCGCCGTGGTCGCGGCCGATGGCCTTGACGAGGTCGAGGCTCGTGCGGGCGACGGCGAGGTGGCGGCCTGCTCCGACGACCTGGTTCAGGCTGGTCTGGGACACCTCGTCCGTGGCCGTAGTGAGCCGCGTGCTGGCCCGCTGGCCGGCCGCCGGCCTGGCGGTCGCGGTCGTCCGAGGCGACCAGGTCTGGTGCCACGGGCGTGGCGTCGCCGACATCGCCTCGGGGGTGCGGGTGGACGAGGACACGGTCTTCCGTGTCGCCTCGATCACCAAGACGTTCACGGCGATCGCGGTGATGCAGCTGTGGGAGCGGGGCCTGGTCGACCTCGACGCGCCCGCCGCTGAGTACCTGCGCGCGTTCCGGCTCGTCCCGGCCAGGCGAGACTTCCGGCCCGTGACGGTGCGGCACCTGCTCACGCACACGGCCGGGGTTCGGGCCGTGCGGGGTCCTGCGGACCTGTTCCGCCCGGCGATGGGCTGGGGCTCACCGGCCGCCGCCCCGATGCCGGCGCTCGGGGAGTACTACCGCGGCGGTCTGCGCGTCGACGCGGAGCCGGGCACGCGGTGGGCCTACTCCAACCACGGCTTCACCGCCCTCGGCCAGATCGTCGCCGACGTCACCGGGGCGCCGCTGGCGCGGTACCTGCGCGAGCACGTCTTCGCGCCCCTGGGCATGGACACCACCGACGTCGTCCGCTCCGAGCGTGTGCGGGCGCGCCTGGCGAGCGGGTACGAGGTCCGCCCCGACGGGCTCCGGGCGGTCCGTGACCTCGAGGTGGTCACCGCCGGTGGCGGTGCGGCGTACTCCACCGCGCGGGACATGGCGCGCTATGTCGCCGCGCTGCTGGGTGGGGGTGCGAACGAGCGCGGCTTGATCCTGCGCCCGGCGAGTCTGGAGACCATGTTCGCACCGCAGTACCGGCCCGACCCTCGGGTGCCGGGCATGGGCCTGGGCTTCCAGCGCGGCGAGCTGGCGGGGCACACCACCGTGGGGCACGACGGGATCTGGAAGGGATTCCTGTCCGACCTCGTGGCCGTCCCCGAGGCAGGCGTCGGCGTCGTCGCCCTGGCCAACACCGGGAACTTCGAACCCCGCGGCGCCCCCGCGCCCACGACCCGGGCGCTTCTCAGCCTCCTTCTCGACGAGCCGGCCGAGGACGGCCCCGGGCCGGTCGCGCAGCGGCCCTGGACCTGGCCCGAGGTGTGCGGCTGGTACGCCTTCGGCCCGGGCGCGCTCACCGACCCGCAACCCGGATGCTGCTCGGCGCCGGGGTCGAGATCGCCGTCAAGGGCGGCCTTCTGATCCTGCGGGGGCAGCTGCCGGTGCCCGCCGTGCGCCGCGGCCTGCCCCTGGACCCCGACGGTGCGGACCCGGACGTCTTCCGGATCGACCTGAGCCCGCTGGGTGCCGGACCCAGCCGGGTCGTGATCAGCCGGGACACCGACGGTCGGATCAACGCTCTGCACCTGACGCTCACCCCGATGTCTTTCGTCAAACGCCCCGACGCCACCAACCCCCGGCCGTGGGTCGAGGGCGCCCTCGCCGTCGGCGCCGCCGCGAGCATCCTCGCGCGCGTGGCCCGCTGGCGTGGCCGCCGCACCACGCCGCGGTCCTCACGGGGGCCGTTGTGAGCCGGGCAGGAGGTTCGGAACGGCTGGCAGCGGGGGTGAACGAGATCCTCGCCCGACGGGCGAGCGTCGGCCTCGCCGCCGGGCTCGTCCGCGACGGTGTGCTCGACTTCCACGCCCACGGCCTCGCCGACATCGAGACGGGGCGCCGCGTCGGGCTCGACACGGTGTTCCGGATCGCCTCGATCACCAAGACCTTCACCGCCATCGCCGTCATGCAGCTCCACGAGCAAGGGCTGGTCGACCTCGACGCGCCGGCGAGCGACTACCTGCGCGCCTACCGCCTGATCCCGGCGAGGGCGGGCTTCCGTCCGGCCACCCTGCGGCACCTGCTCACCCACACCGCGGGGATCAGCGAACAGGTGCCGCGAGCCGGGATGCTCCGCCGCGACTTCGGGGAGACGGTCCCCGCCGGGGCGCGCCTGCCGTCCCTGGCCGAGTACTACCGCGGCGGTCTACGGCTGGAGGCCGAGCCCGGCACCCGCTTCCGCTACGGCGACCACGGGATCGCGACCCTCGGACAGCTCGTCGAGGACGTCACCGGCCGGCCCTTCCACACCTACCTGCGCGAGCACGTCTTCACCCCGCTCGGCATGGGCGACACCACGCTGCTGCGCGCCGAGGTGGACGCCTCCCGCGTGGTGACCGGGTACCGGCTTGGCGCGCACGGACCGCGCCCCGACCCGGAGCGTGACCTCGTGCCCGCCGGCGCCGGCGCGATCTACTCCACCCCCCGCGACATGGCCCGCTACCTGAGCGCCCTGCTGGGCGGCGGCAGCAACGACCACGGCAGCGTCCTGCGACCCCAGACCCTCGCTGCGATGTTCGCGCCCCAGCACCAACCCGACCACCGGCTCCCGGGCCTGGGGTTGGCGTTCTTCCGCGCCCGCCTGGGCGGCCACGCCGTGGTCGAGCACCAAGGGGTGCTGCCACCCCACTACGCGCAGATCGTCGTGGCCCCCGACGACGGCGCCGCCGTCATGATCTTCACCAACGGTGCCGTCGGCGCGGCCGCGTGGTTGCCGGTCGAGGCGAACCGGCTCCTCGCCGCGGCGCTCGACGTCCCCGACGACACCGCCCGCCGGGACGTGCCGCAACGCCCGGAGGTCTGGGACGAGTTGTGCGGGTGGTACGCGCTGCCCGGGCCTGCCACCCTCACCGACGTGCGGATCCGGGGGTTCTTCGGCGCCGGTTTCGAGGTCCTGGCCCGCCACGGCACTCTCGTGCTGCGGTTGATGAGCCCCGTGCCAGTGCTCTACCGGGGCTTCCCGCTGCACCCCGACGACGAGAACGACCCGTACCTGTTCCGCGTCTACCTGACCGCCTACGACCTGGGCAGCATCCAGGTCGCCTTCGCCCCCGACGACGCCGGATCCGTGACCCTGCACCTCGCCGCACCCATGCCCCTGTCGGCCGAGCATCGGTCCCCGGCGAGCAACCCGCGCCTCTGGGCGCAACGCGCCGCCGCCGCCGCCACGGCCGCCACCCTCGCTGCGAGCGTCCTCGCGAGGCGTGCCGTCCCGGGCCGCACCCACCACACGGGCTGAACGGCGACGGCCTCCCGGCGATGCACGGGCTCCACCCGGGATCGAGGAGAGGAGGAGAGGCAGGTGTCCACGACGGCGGACGAGCTCTGGCGGCTCAGCGCCCATGGATCTCGCTCAGACGATCAGGTTCGGGCAGCGTCCAGCGTGGAGGTGATCCGGGACCACCTTCAGCGAACCCGACCGTCCAAAGCCGTCACCGTCGTCCGTCCGACCGCGCCCTGGAGCGGGCGCGGGCTGCCGACCGCGCTTGTGGCGGCCGGGGAGCCTGCCGGCCCTGCACGGGGTTCCGTTCATCGGCAAGGGGAACATCGACCTCGCCGGGACGCCGACGACCGCAGGTGCCGCGGCACTGGCAGGGGCGTATCCGAGCCGTGACGCGCCGGCGGTCGAGCGACTGCGGGCGGCCGGGGCGGTACGGCTGGCGCGCACGAACTGCCCGAGCCACGGGTGCGCCGGCACACCGACAGCGAGCTATGGGGGGCGACCGTGAACCCGTGGGACCGGTCCCGGATGCCGGGCGCGTCCAGCGGCGGTGAAGCCGTGGGCCTAACGGCCGGGATGAGTCCGCTCGCGCTCGGCAACGACGGCCTCGGCTCCTTGCGCTGGCCGGCCCAGTGCCGCGGGGTGAGCGCCCGGTCGGTGTCTCGGTGGTGTTGGCTGCGGTACGACACCCCCGCGTCGTATCCCTCGAGGGTGAGGATGCGGTCGCCCTCGCCGAGCCAGAAGCCGAGCCCGTAGCCGACACCGTGCGCGGTGGGCAGGTCGCTGCGCCGTGGCAGCATCGCCTCGACGAGGTCGGACCGTATGATCCGGCCGCCGAGCAGCGCCGACCAGAACCGGTGCACGTCACTGGCGGTGGAGTAGATCCCGCCGTCCCCGCTGCCGAGCACGGGTAGGTGGAACACATTGCTGCGCTGGGCCCCGTCCACGCTCAGGTAGCCGACGACCGCGCGGCCGGGAAGCTCATCGGATCGCAGGAACGCGGTGTCGCCCATCCCCGCCGGTTCGCACACCCGGCGCCGGACGACGTCGTGGAACGGCGTTCCGGTGGCGCGCTCGATGACTGGGGCGAGGATGACGTAGCCGGCGTTGCAGTAGGAGAAGCCGGTCCCGGGCGCGAACTTCGCCGGGCGAGCGTCAAGGACCCGCACGTAGTCCTGGGTGGAGGCCAACTCGTGGACAGGCACGGGCATCAGGTGGGCGTTCAGGTCCAGGCCGTCGTCCTCGTCGAGGTAGTCGCCGATCCCGGAGCGGTCGGCCAACAGGTGCTCGACCGTCACGTGCTCGCCGACCAGGGGAAGGTCCTCTCCCAGGAGGGGCCGAGCGGGCATGCCGAGCTCGAGTACGCCGTCCTGGACCAGGCTCATCACGGCGACCGCCGTCAGGGCCTCGTGCCGCTGGCGATCGCCAGTTGCGAGTCCACCCGCATCGGGATCTCGTGCCGACGGTCGGCATGCCCGTACGCCCCCTCGAAGATCAGTGGGTCCTCGTGCTCGACTCGCACCACACCGGAGAACCCGCTCTCCCGCGCGACCCGGTCCACGACCTCGCCCAGAACCCCATGGCGGTGACACTCGCGCGCACGCACTCGGATTGCGGGGTGGGCTGGATCGGGTCGACCCGGCTGATAAGGCACCTTCGCAGGCAGGACTGTCGGCTCGCCCGAGCACCGGTCCGGGCCCGCGCCCCAGCTCGCTCCGCGGCGCTCCCCATCGATCGCAGGCGGGCAGCAAGCCCGGCTCGCGCGTCAGCAAGGCTCGACCCAACGTGCGGACGCTCGCCGACTCGCGCTGGCTAACTGCCGGAGGCCGGCACGCCTCGTAGAACCCTGACGAGGTGCCGTCCGGACTACGGTGGCATCGGGCGAGTTGCTGAGCCCTGCTGGCCAGCGAGGGGCGCTCGGTGTCACCGACCGCTTGCCCGAGCGGGGCGGCCTGCGAGCACCAGGCGCTCGACCGGGGCGGCCACGGACGGAAGGGCGGTTCTCGTCCTGGCCGGACCCGCTGTCCACAGCTCGATGGAGGAGAGCCATGACCACCCAGACCGAGCACTACGCCGCACGCCTCGACGTGGACTACCCCGAGTCGCTCGACCGAGTGAGCACCGCGTTCCGGGCCATCTGGATCATCCCGATCGCCATCGTCCTGAACGCTCTGTCCGCGACCGTCACCTCGACGGTCACGGTGGTGACCGAGGCCGGGAAGGTGCTCTCCGAGGTCAGCCGAACCGGCGGAGGCATTGCTGCGGGGCTGTCCGCCGCCACCCTGTTGATGATCCTGTTCCGCCGGCGCTACCCGCGCTGGTGGTTCGACTTCGCCCTGGAGTTCAACCGGTTCGCCACCCGCGTGATGGCCTACGGGGTACTGCTCACCGACCAGTACCCGTCCACGGTCGACCAGCAGGCCGTCCGCCTGGACATCGACTACCCCGACGCCGAGCGGAACCTCAACCGGTGGCTGCCGCTCGTGAAGTGGCTGCTCGTCATTCCCCACATCGTCGTGCTGGCGTTCCTCGGCGTGGGTGCGCTGTTTGCGGTGATCATCGCCTGGTTCGCGATCCTGTTCACCGGCCGCTACCCGCGAGGGCTGTTCGACTACGTCGTCGGAGTCGGGCGATGGGCGCTACGCGTGAGCGCCTACTCCACGCTGCTCGTCACCGACCGCTACCCACCATTCCGCCTGAGCTGAACTCCGCGATCAGGACGGGGACGGAGTGAGTCCATCACGTGGCGCCGGTTCGACCTCCTGACCAGCGTCTTCGCAGGAGTCCGCTCCCGACCCCACTCCACCGGACCGGTCGTCGACGATCTTGAGCCCGGCCAGTAGAGCCAGTACCGGGGTCGGCGGCTGGGCGATCGCGATTGGCGTGGCCGTTGGGGCGGGCGTCGGTGTCGCAATCGGGGCCGCCATGAACGCCCGACGGGGCCCACCCGCCAGGCTGAGTCGGCTCAAGACGCCGGCCCGGCTGCTCCGGTGGGCAGCTCACCTCCGACCGCACGACCGCTGGGCTGGCCGCTGCCCGTGCCCGCGGACGCATGGGCGGTCGCCCCACCACGATGCCCCGCGCCGAGACGCGCCTCGCGATTGCCTCCATGGGACAACCCGGCATCGACGTCGGCGGGCTCGGCAAGGAGCTCCGGGGTCACCCGCCAAACCCTCTGCCGCCACGTGCCTCAGGCCGGGGAACGTCGTCCTCACGGGCGGGGAGGCCCGCGGCGGCCTTCCAACTGCTGGCTCAGCGGTTAGCAGGGCCTCTACTGGGGATTTACAGTCCCATCCCTGGCTGACTGGGCAAGCGTGCCCAGGGTCCCGGCTCCGTCGTGCCTGGTGAGCCCTAGGATCGGGATGTGGCCCATGTCACTGGGAGTGTCCGGGTCGCGGCGCCGCTGGAGCGGGTCTTCGACATGGTGGCCGATTCGCGTAACGAGCCCTCATTCAACGCCGCCATGACTGAGGTCGAGTTGCTGACTCCTGAGCCCATCGGGCTCGGCGCCAGGTTCCGTGCACGCATGGGCAAGGCTGGCGTGGACATGCTCGTGGAGTTGACCGAGTTCGACCGGCCTCACCGGCTGGGTTCGCTGACCACGAGTTCGATGATGGCAACCTCCGGGACGCTGACCTTCACCGCCGAGGCTGATGCCACGCTCATGGTCTGGGACTGGCAGGTCCGCCCGAAGGGATGGTTTCGGGCGCTCGGTCCCCTGGTGGGGCCGATTGGTCGACGCATGGAGCGCAAGATCTGGACCGGGATGAAGCGCAGACTCGAGGCCGAGGCCGGGCCCGGCCCCTCGTGACCGGACACGAACGGCGCGGGAGGTGCGGAGATGACCGCTGAAGCCACAGCGAGGTGGCCGGTCGGCGCTGAATGGCGAGGATTGGTCAGGCTCGGCGCCGCCGCAGCGGTGTTTGTGGTGGTGATGATCCCCCTCCAGGCAGCTGTCTTCATCCTCAGCCCACCGCCCACCACCGTCGAGGCCTTCTTCGCGTTGTTCCAGGAGAACCCGCTGCTCGGGCTCCTCGACCTCGACGTCCTGCTCACCCTCGACTACCTCGTGATGGTCCCCTTCTACCTCGCGCTGTACGTGGTGGTACGCCTGGTAGCCCCCGCGTGGGCGCTGCTGGCACTGGTGATCGGCCTGTTCAGCCTCGTGCTCTTCGTCGTCTCCCGCGAAGCTACCTTCTCGATGTGGATGCTGAGCGACCAGTTCGTCGCAGCGACCACCGCAAGCGACAAGGCCGCACTGCTGGCAGCCGGCACGACGCTGCTCACCTTGTACAACGGCGGAACGTTCGCTACCAGTTACGTCCTCGGTGCGATCAGCACGCTCCTCTTCTCGGCCATGATGGTCCGCTACCACGTCTTCGGCCGGCTACCCGGTCTCATCGGTGTCCTCACGGGAGTGACCATGCTCGTTCCCGCGAACGCTGGCCCGGTCGGGCTGACCTTTGCCATGGTGTCCCTTCTTCCCACGGCCGCCTGGCTGATACTGCTCGTCCCTCACTTGCTGCGGGTGGCACGGGAATCACTGGCCGGACGGCGCGACGGACCCCTCGCGGCTACCGGCCAGTGAGCTGACGCTCGTCGCGGCGGTGACCTGATCTGCAAGAGGGGTCCGGCAGGGCCTTGACCGGCGGCGCAAGCCAACGCCAGACCATGGCGCGCGCCCTGGTCTGTGATGCCTGCGCCTTGCTCGAACCCGCAACCCGGGTCGACGTCCCCGCGCCCAGGATCGTGAGCGACACCCTCTGGTGTCGGCCCCGGCGGATCAGGCGGGGCGCGGTCGCACCGGGCGGACGGCCGTGAGGGGACGACTCGACGCTCTCGATTGTGGGGGAGGCGGGGGGCGCTGGGCGGCTGCGCTCACCACGAGGTGAGGTCGAGCAGTTCGGTGTCGAGGGCCGAGGCGAGGGTCTCGGTGTCGGGCACGACGCCGGGGTCGGCGATGAGCGTGACGCCGAGGGTTCCGTTGTAGGAGAAGGCCGCGAAGGCGACTCCCACGTTTCCGGCGGTGATGGTCAGGGGCACGATGCGGCGGATCGGCGCACCGGCCAGGTGCAGCGTTCCGGTCGGTCCGCGCAGGTTGGTGAGGAAGGAGTTCACCAGCCGTTGCCGGTCGACGAACCAGCGGAAGAGCCCGACCGCAGCGAGGGCGCGGAAGAGGGGGCCGACGAGGGCGGCCGACGCCCCGCGCGTCCCGGCCTTGCGGGCCTGGGTCTGACGGGCCACGTGTGCGAGCCGTGAGGCGGGCGAGCCGTCGAGCGGGACGCGGACGGGCATGACGCCGACTCGGTTGCCCAGGTCGGCGCTGGTGGTGGCGGGCCGGGCGGAGACCGGAACCGAGACCACGACGTCTGCCGGCGGCACCTGCCCGCGGTGGGTGAGCAGCCGGGCCATGGCGCCCGTCACCGCGACCAGCAGGGCGTCGTTGACGGTCGCGCCGTGGCGGCGGGCGGCCCGGCGGATCGGGTCGAGGTCGACCTCGACCCGGGCAAAACGGCGCCGAGGCCCCGTCGGGGCGTTCAACGAGCAGCGCGGCGCGAGCCGGCCGCCGCCGAGCTCGAGCCGGGCGTGACGCAGGGCGGCGAACGCGGCCGGGAGTGCTCGCCGGGTGGTGCCCTGCCCCGATCCGGGATTCTCGGAGCGGTCGGCTGAGGGCGCGTCCGGGGCGTTCCGCCTGGGGCGGCGCCTCACCTACACCGGGTGCGGCGGGTTCGGCGGCGCGGTCGGCGATCTCGGCGAGTAGCGCGAGGCCGCCGATCCCGTCGGCGATGACGTGATGCATCACGACGACCACCCCGACCCCACCGTCGGGGTCACCGGTCACGACCACGGCGCGCCACAACGGGCGGTCGCGGGGTAGTGGCGTCGTGACGATCTCGGCGGCGGCAGCGAGCACCGGGTCGGGCGCGGCCGGGTCCCCGGCGTCGATGGTGACGTGCCGAGCGACGTCGAAGTCGGCGTCGTGCACCCAGTACGGGCGTCGACCCCACGCCCGGGTCACCAGGCGCTGGCGCAGCCGCGGCACCCCTGCCAGGCGGCGCCCGACCTCGGCGGCCACCTGCTCCACGCCACCGGGGACCGGCGCGAGGTCCAGCACCACAGCGACGTTCATCGGCACCGGGCCGACATCGGTCGCCAACTCCACCAGATCGCCCGCCGTGATCGGCTCCACCCCACCCGCCCGTGCCACCCGACCAGGATCGACGACCTCGCACGACGTCGCCGGTGACCTTGGTCGTGCGGGTTCCCTCGCCGGACGCGCGGGAGATCTGGACACCCAGCGCCTCGAAACGACGGACTGACGGACGCCGAGGTACCTGCGGTGGCGTCGGCGCGCGTCGACCGGAGCCGTCCTCGCGCGACCGTGTCCCGGTGTGGTTCGGGCTCGTCACCGAATGCCGCGTATCGATCACCGGGAGGCGCTCCGGGACGGGCCGCGCCCCGTGCCCACAATCTCCCGTGACGAACCCCACCAGCACGAGAGGGATTCGTACCCACGACCTCTCTGTCCCGGAATCTGGCAGACCCCCAGGCCAGGGGCGTGAACGGCGGGATTCCAGCGGTTGCCGGTGTCGAGCGCGTGTCAGAAGGGGGTCAGCGGCTGCCAATGAGGATGCGAACGTCCCATGGGTCGAGGACCAGTTCCACGCCGGCATGGAGGTACTGCTCGGTGTGGGTGGCGTCGTGGAGGTCGATCGGCACGGTGAGGGTGGCTGTTCCCCATCCCCAGTGGTGGATGAACCAGACCCGTCGCCCGTCGCTCGTCTGGGCGCTGGTGACCCGGACGTCCTCGGGTAGGCCGGTCCAGGGGGCCGCGCACGGGGCCGGGACGAGCCAGGCGAGCAGCGCGCGCGCGAAACCTTGGTCGGGGATGGTGCCGACGGTGGTGACTCGTCCCGCCCCGACCGCTCGCGTGGTGATGACCGGCCAGGCTTGTAGGTGGGGGTCGTCGTAGGCCACGAGCGGTCGTGCGTCCTCGGGGATGAGGTAGTCGGCCCAGAGGGTGGCGGTCGATCTGGGTGGGAGGGCGAGGGCGGGCACGCCGTCGGGGGCTTGGAGTCCGTGTACCTGGACGGGGGTGGTGAGGTTTGCGGACTCCTGGTACCAGGCGCCTGCGGCCTCGGCCAGTCCGGCGGGTTTGCGGGCGACCCGGGCGCGGCCTTCGTGGTCCCCGTAGCCGGCTCGGGGGCCGAGGACGAGGTGCCCGCCGGCTCGTGCGTACTCGGTCAGCCAGGTGAGGTCGGCGTCTCGTGCCGTGTAGTAGGCGGGCACGAGCAGCACGGGGCGTCGGGCGGCGAACTCGGCGGGGTCCGTGCCTGGCGTCCGACCGCCGTCAGCGGTCGCGTGACCGAAGAGCTGTTCGGGGCGGACGGTGTTGACCTGCAGACCGGCGTCGAAGGCTCCGCGGTAGTACGGGAGCACCATGCGCCGGTAGGAGTCCGGGTCCGGGTTGCCGGCGGGGTCTGGCAGGGGCGCCTGGGGGGCGGAGCCCAGGGCCGCCGACCTGACGCCGGACGCCGACGTCGGGGCCGGCGCCGTGCCAGTGCCACTCCCCGGGCGGGGTCCACAGGCTCTGCCCGGGGTGCACGTCGATGACGCGGCCGTCGCGGGTGCCGACGCGGGCCACGCCGTCGGTGACTCGGAGCATCTGACCGTTGGCGTGCCTGTGCCAGAAGGTGCGCGAGGCGGGTGCGAACCGCACGACGTTCACGCGCAGTCGGGACGGTGCGGGCGGGGCCGCGACGACGTCAAACCACACGTCGCCGGTGAACCACTGGGCCGGGCCCTTCACCGTGGGCGGGTTGGCGAGGATCTCCATATGGATCGGCTCCTTCTCGATAGTGGTCGGGGTGCGACGTCGCGCGGGCTCTCGGGGTGGCAGCGGTCACCAGAGCGTGGCCACGGATCTCATGGCGCGCCAGGCTCCGCCGCGCTGCCCGTAGGTCTGGTCGAGCTGCAGCCGCCACGTCGCCCGGGAGCCGTAGACCGTGGCGTCGACGACGAAACGCCCGACGAGGCGGCCGGCCCCGCCCGCGGCGTCGATGTCGACGTCGACGCCACGCTCGTCGATGCGGTGGTAACGGAACTGGCCGGCGCTCATCTCGGCCAGCCACTCAATCTTCGGCTGCATGTAGCCCGTGATGTGGGTCAGGGTGAATTCGTCGGCCAGCAGGACGTCCAGGGCGGAGACGTCACCGCCAGTCATCGCGGTGAGCTGGGCGCGGTAGCGGGCCAGGATCTCTGTTGTCTCGGCGTCGTCGGTCGGTCGCATCACCGTGCGTCGCTCCCTGTCCCGGGAACCGATGTGCGAGGGCGAGGCCTGAAGTGTTGAGCGTCACTGTGGATGTCGACGTGTGGGGGGTTGTCCGTCGTTCGGGTTGCCGATGACGGGTGTGGGGGTGTGGCTGGTTTGATCTTCGTGGTCGGCGCCATCAGCGTGCCGATTATGGGATCACGGCCCCCCCGCCTGAGTCCGGGAAGACCGCGGGAGGGCCGTGCTGGATGCGCGGAGGGCACCCGGTTGATCACGGTAGGTGTTGACGTGGATGACGTCGAGTCCGCTCTTGCGGGCGGTCGGTTGCGCTGCCCGGATTGTTTGGGCCGGCTGGGCCGGTGGGGTTGGGCCAGGGCGCGGCGGGTCCGGGGGTTGGAGGGGGTGGCGCGGCCGCGGCGTGGCCGGTGCTCGGCGTGCGCTCGGACGCACGTCCTGCTTCCGGTGACGTTGCTGGCGCGGCGCGCTTACGCGGCGTCGGTGATCTGGTCGGCCCTGGCGCACCGTGGCGAGGGGCTCGGGGCCCGCCGGGTCGCGGCAGCGGTGGGTGTGCCGGTCAGGACGGTGCGGGACTGGTTGGCGCGGATGGGTGGGCGGCTGCGTGGGGCGTGGGATCACTTCACCCAGGTGGCTGTCCGGGTCGGGGTGGACCTGCGGTTGCCGCAGTCGTTGGGGTGCCCGTGGCGGGACTTCCTGGCCGCGGTGGGCGTGGCGACGCTCGCGGTCCGTTCCCGGTTCGGGTTGGTGGGGATGGCCGGCATGGTGACGGGCTGCCAGGTCGCGGTGGCCGCCTCGGGTGGCCGGTTGCTCGCCCCGGGCTGGCCGGAGCCGGGGCGCCAACACGAGTTCCCGCCTACCGGCCAGGTATAGGGGCGGGTGATCCTTCCGGGCGAGCGCGCCTGGGCCTGCCAGGCGCGCCGAGAGGATGGATCGGAGCCTTCAGATGAGCCCCAACCCCAGAGGCCTGGGCCGTGACGCGGCGCGGCGCCACGCCCAAGAGGTCGCTTTGCACCGCTACCAGCTGATCTGTCCTGCACTGGAGCCTGGCCTGTCCAGGAAGGCGCGGGGCAGGCTCGTGCGCGCGATCGCGGCCCAGGAGCACACCCCGCCTGGCGGTGATCCGCGCCGGTACTGCCGGGACACGCTGGACTTGTGGATCCGCCGTTACCGCTGTGGAGGGTTCGACGCGCTGCTGCCGGCCGAGCGTTCACCCGGGCCGAGGATCGAGGCGCAGGTCCTCGAGCTCGCTGCGGCGTTGAAGCGGGAGAACCCGGCCCGCACCGCCGCGCAGGTCGCGCGGATCCTGGCGGCCAGCGGCGGGTTCTCCCCCTCGGAGTCGACCCTGCTGCGCCTGTTCCGCCGCCTGGACCTGCCCGGGGCCGACACCCCGGGCGCGGTGGACGTCTTCGGCCGGTTCGAGGCCGCCGAGCCGAACGAGCGGTGGGTCGGCGACGCGTTGCACGGCCCCAGGGTCGGCGGGCGCAAGACCTACCTCTTCGCTTTCCTGGACGACCACTCTCGGCTGCTCGTCGGACACCGGTTCGGCTTCGCCGAGGACGCCCTCCGGCTGGGTCTGGCGCTGCGAGCAGCCCTGACCTCTCGCGGGATCCCACGACAGGCGTACGTCGACAACGGGGCCGCCTACGTCGACTCCTGGTTGCTGCGGGCGTGCGGCAAGCTCGGGATCCGCCTGGTGCACGCGACCCCGAACCGCCCGCAGGGCAAGGGGAAGATCGAACGGTTCTTCCGGACAGTGCGCGATCAGTTCCTCGTCGAGGTCACCGACACCACGGTGGGCGACCTCAAGACGGCCGGCCGCACGCACGCCGAGGCGCTGCTTGCCCTGAACACCCTGTTCACCGCGTGGGTCGAGACCGTCTACCACCGCCAGGTGCACTCCGAGACCGCCCAGACCCCCATGGCGAGGTGGCAGGCCGGGTGGGACCGGGCCGGGCACCCGCCCGTCGCGCCCAGCCCCGACGCGGTCAAGGAAGCGTTCCTGTGGTCAGCCGAACGGGTCGTGACCAAGACCGCGACCGTGTCGCTGCACTCCAACACCTACGAGGTCGACCCTGCGCTCGTCGGGCGCCGGGTCGAGCTCGTCTTCGACCCGTTCGACCTCGAGGCGCTCGACGTCCGTCACGGCGGGCGCACTTACGGGCAGGCGATCCCCCACAAGATCACCCGGCACACCCACCCGAAAGCCCGGCCCGAGACCACGCAGGAACCACCCCCACCGACCGGGATCGACTACCTCAAGCTCGTCACCGACACCCACCACCACCAGCTCGCCACCGACGAGCGGATCAACATCGGCGCCCTCTACGCCAGCGCCGAGCCCGGGCAGCTGCCCGGGCAGATGAGCATCGACGACGAGCTCACCGCCGCCGAGCTCACCGGCGAGCAGAGCGCCGGAGCGGCAGGAGTAGCCCGGTGAGCATCCAACGCCTGCAGTCGTTCTACGGCCTGACCCGGATGCCGTTCGGGCGGGACCTGGCCCCCGGCATGCTGCACCGCACCGCCGGGCACGTCGAGGCCGTCGCCCGGATCACCTGGTGCGTCGAGCAGCACGCCCTCGGCGTGGTCACCGGTGAGGTCGGCGCCGGCAAGACCGTCGCCGTGCGCGCCGCGACCACCGCCCTGGACCCCGCCCGGCACGTGACGATCTACCTGCCGAACCCGACCATCGGCGTGCGCGGCATGCTCCACCACGTCGTCGCCGCGCTCGGGCAGGTCCCCAAGTTCTACACCGCGACCCTGGCCCCCCAAGCCGCGGACGCCCTGGCCGCCGAGCACGCCGAACGCGGCCGCACCCCCGTCCTGGTCATCGACGAAGCGCACATGCTGGACAACGGATCGCTCGAGGCCATCCGCGTCCTGTCCAACCACGGAATGGACTCGGGCTCACCGTTCGCCGCGGTCCTGGTCGGCCAGCCCACCCTGCGCCAACGCCTACGCCTGGGCGTGCTTGCCGCCCTCGACCAACGCATCGGCGTGCGCTCCACGATCACCGGGATGACCCCCGAGGAGAGCGCCACCTACGTCGCCCACCACCTCCGGATCGCCGGACGCGCCGACCCCCTCTTCTCCACCGACGCGGTCACCCTGATCCACAACGCTGCGCGCGGCTACCCCCGCGCGGTGAACAACCTCGCCATCAACGCCCTGACCGCCGCGTTCGCCCGAGACAACCCCCTCGTCGACGAGAGAGCCGCCCGCGCCGCCATCACCGAAACCAACGCCGACTGACCCCCGTCACCACCACACCGACGAAGCCGTCAACACACCGACCAGCCCGTCACACCACCGACAAAGGGCCCCGACCGGAAACCCCGGCGGGGCCCTTCACATCCCTAACCGTCCGAAACACAGATGACTCCATCATCGGAAGGAAGAAGGACGGTCAACAGCCGCCCTGCTCGCGGAGATGACCCGCGAGATCACCGGCCTCGCACCGGCCGAACCGCTGGCGGTGGAGGTCAGCGACCTCGCCCGCCACCCCGTCCGGATGATGCTCAACCGTCTGAACGCCCTCCCCGCCCGGGCCGGGTACGACGAGGCGGCCGCGGGGCCGTCGGACCGGCTGGCCGGTCGCCCCCCGGCGCCGGAGCGCGCGACCTCACCGGTGCAGGCGTGGCAGGGCCTCGTCGCCGAGACGGCGCAGGCCCGCCACCTCCTCACCCGTCACGCCCCCCTGATGGGCGACCCGCAACGCTGGGACGCCCTGGCCGACGTCGCCGCCCTGGCCGAGACCCTCGCCACCACCCGCAGCGACCTCCTCGCAGGCGTCGACGTGGACTCCAAGACCGTGCGCCGCGAACGTTCCCACGCCGCCGCTCTGGCCGTCGAAGCGCGGGAGGTCGCCCGCCAGGCCGGCACCCCGACCACCCCGACCGGCACCGCCTGGGCCGCGCCCCGGCCCGGGACGTCCGTCGTGTTCGTCGCCCGCGTCGGTGACCTGCCCGCCGCGGCGGGCAACCTCGGCACGCCTCCTCGAGGGTGGGCACGGGTCCATCACCGACCTGCTCGCCGTGACCGGCCTGCTCGCCCAGACGTCCCGGGCGACCGCGGCCGGCCTGCATGCCGCGGTCCGGCACGACCCCACCCAGGCCCGCACGCTCCTGCCGGCGGCGCATCGTGCTCGAGGGTCACGCCGACGCCCTCGCCCGGGCGCTGAGCGCCGAACGCGCCGGACTCGCCGCCCTCACCGGCAGCTCCCGGGTCCTGCTCGCCCAGGGCCGGGAGATCGGCGCCTGTGCCCTGCCCCGCCTGCGCGACCTCGCCGCCCACCCCGCCCGTGCGGCGGCCGCGGTGCCCGACCTGCTCGCCTACGCCGCCCTCGCACCCCCGCGCTGACCGCTGCGGTCCGGGCCGGGGTCGCCCGCACCACCCGGCAGCACGCCGTCGCGATCCGCGACCGCCTCGACCGTGCCCCTTACCGGTGGCGACCCGCCAGCACCGTGGACCTCGCCCGGTTCACGGCGAACCTGTCCCACGCCGCCGCGACTGCCGAACCCCCCGCGGCGCCCGCGCCTGTCGGGACCCCGGCTGGCCGGCCGCCTGTCGCGGTCGGCCTGGTCGCCGCGCTCGAGCGGCGCCGCGACGAACTGCGCCCCGCCAAACCGTCGACGGCGACCCTGAACGGGCGATTCGCCACTGTCCGCCGGAACGACCACCCCAGGCCCGCGACATGGATGTGACACCCGCTCCCGGCGCACGCCAGTGACGTCGTCGGCGACGACGGAGACGACGGAGACGAGACCAGCGTGTCGGTCATGAACGCGATGGTCGAGGACGCCCTCGGCCGCGTCCCCTGTCCCTTCGCTGGGGCCGGGCCGACCAGGGCGGCTGGTGGCCGCCGGGGTTCGCTCCTGCCGTCCGCTTGGGAGCGGCGGCGTGGTGTGCGCAGTCCTCCACTCCCTGCGGGTGAGAGAGACCACCACCCGGAAGGAGCAGGCCGTGACCTACCGACCCCGCCCGCAGCACGAGCACCCGAGCGGCCCGGCCGCGTCGGGGTATCCCGACCCGGTCGCGCTCGCGCGGGCGTACCTGGCCGTCGCCCACCTGTCCGCAGGTGTGCGCGCCGCTGGCGGGGCCCTGTCATGACGACCTACGCCGAGCACATCCGCGCCGCGGACCGCCACGCCGCCACCGCGCTGACCCTGCCCACCCCCGCCACGGTGGGCCAGGCCGCCGCCCTCCGGGCCCTGCAGGACGACCTGGCCGGCCTGCTCGCGGCGATGACCTGTGAGATCACCGGACTGGAGCCGTTCCACCCCGGGGACTTCGAGCGCGCCGACCTCGCCCGCCACCCCGTCCACCTGCTGCTCACCCGCTTGGCCGCCCTGGCCACACCGGCCGGCGGCGACGACACAGCCCCCGCGGCCGTGCCGGGCAGGGATGCCGGTCACCCCGCCACGCCCGAGGACCTCACCAGTGCGGTGGGCGTGTGGCGCGGCCTCGTCGTCGAGACCGCCCGCGCCCGCCACGCCCTGACCACCCTTGCCGCGTTGTGCAGCGACGAGGAGCGGTGGGCCGTCATGGCCGACGTCGCCACGCTCGCCCTGGTCCTCGCGAGCACCCGGACTGACCTTCTCACCGCACCGGGACTCGAGCCGGCCCGCGTGCGACGCGAACGCGCCCATGTGGTGGCCTTGGCGGCCGAGGCGCGGGAGGTCGCCCGGCTCGCGGGCACGAAGACCCGGCCCCCCGGGTCGGACACGGCGATCGCCTGGGTCCAGGGGAGCCTGGTGCCCGTCACGGTCCTGGTGAACCTGCCCCCGGCGGTCGGCAACCTGCAGATGCTGCTGCGGGAGCGGCCGGGCAACATCACCGACCTCCTGGCCCTCATCGCCCTGCTCGCCCGCACGTCCCGCGCCGCCGCCCGCGCCCTGCGCGTGGCCGGGACCCGCCCCGCCCGCCACGCCGGCCAGTTGGGCGCCGGACGCCTGCGCGCCGTCGCCGGCGCGCTGGAGGAGCATGCCGGCGCGCTCACCCGCGCGCTGGCCGAGGACCGGGCCGGGGTGGGCGCCCTGGTTGAAGGGTCCGGGCTGCTGCGCGCCCAGGCCACCGAGATCGGGGCGAACGCGCTGCCCCGCCTGGCCGCCCTGGCCCGCTCCGGCGAAGCGGCCCGCGCCGCCGAAGCCCACCTGCTCGGCTACGCCGCCCTGGCCCCGGGCCTGACCAAGACCCTGCGCGAGGCCGTCCGACGGGCCCGCCGCACACGCGGGGCGGCCGTCCGCGACCCCGCCGGCCGGTGGCGACCAGCCGGGCACGGCGACCTCGAACCCCTGATGGCGAACCTGAACCGGGCCGCGGACCTGGCCGCCGTCGCGACCCGCCACCTGCCGCGCCGCCTGGCCGTGTCGGTCGCGCCCCGCCCGGGCGGCCCGGGCATGGTCGGCGAGCTCGGCGCCCCGCTGGCCCGCCGCCGCGCCGACCTGCGCCCGGCGCACCCTGCCACCGCCGCCCTGAGCGCCCGGTACGCCCTCGCCCGCCACAGCCTCACGGCCAACCCCCCGGCGTGGATGTGACCGGCGCCCCGCACCCGACGACACCGGTCGACGCGGGCGACGACGCTGACGCGGCCGCGATGAACGCGATGATCGAGGACATCCTCGGCCGCGTGCCCCGCCCCATCACCTGGGCCGCCCTCACCGCCCGAGCAGGCCGGGGAGGTGTGGCTGGCGCTGGACGACTGGGTCCGCTGGCTCGTCACCCGCTACGCCCTCGACCACCGTGAGATCCCGCCGTGCTGGTACGCCCACGGCGACCTCGTCGAAGAGCTCACCGCCCTCTGGAGCGCCCACCAGAGCGCCTACGACCGCGCCGGGCCCGCCACCGGGCCCGCCGACTGGCACCACACCCTCGCCGTCACCCGATCCCGGCTCCAGCTGTGGGCCGGGCGGACCGGGTGCCGGCACGGCCAGCACCGCGACCCGGTCGCACCCGCCTGGGCCGGTGAGCCGTCACCGGCCGACTACCTCGACGCCTTCCTCGCCCGCGTCGAGGCCGACGTCGCCGGTCGCGCCGGGCCATGAGGTCCGGAGGAAATGTGCGCACGACCCCACTCCCTACGGGTGAGAGACACCACCAGGAGGGAGAACCACACCGTGAGCGACACCTCGACGGCACCAACTCGGCCGGACATGCTCGAACTGGGCGCTGGCCTTCGCCCGCGGGGGCACCCCCGTCTTCCCGTGCGCCGTCGCGGGGAAGACGCCGCTGACGGCGAACGGGTTCCACGACGCCACCACCGACCCCGACCGCATCCGCACCTGGTGGACCCGCACCCCCGACGCGAACATCGCCGCCCCCACCGGCGCGAGGACGTTCGACGTCCTGGACGTCGACGTCCGCCCCGACGGCGCCGGCTGGGCCGCCCTCAACCGCGCCAAGGAAGCCGGCCTGGTCGACGGGTGGTTCCGCGCCATCCAGACCCCCTCCGGTGGGCTGCACCTGCACTACCCCGGGACCGACCAGCGCAACGGCTCGATCCGCGGGGCGCACCTGGACTTCCGCGCCACCGGCGGGTACGTCCTCCTCCCGCCCTCCCTCGGGCAGACGAAGTCCTACTCCCGCCGCTACCAGGTCATCCCGCATCACCAACGAGCCCACCCGGCCCCTGGACTGGGCCGCCATCACCACACTGCTCGCACCCGCCCCGGCGCCGCGCCCTTTCGACCCGACCCTACGGACCGGCACCGGTGCGGACCCGACCACGTGGCTCGCCGCGCACGTCGCCCGCCAACCCGAAGGCAACCGCAACAACGCCCTCTTCTGGGCCGCCTGCCGCGCCGCCGAAGCCGGCATCACCGACTACCAACCCCTCATCGACGCCGCCACCACCACCGGCCTCCCCGAACCCCAGGCCGCCCGCACCGTCCAATCCGCCCGCGACACCGTGACCCGCGGGACGGGGCGTCCGGCCAGCGCGCGTGCACCGGCACCTCCGATCGCTCCCTCCCGGCCCCCGCCCGATGACCACAAGCAGAAGATCGGAGGTTCGCTGAGTGACTGAAGCGCAGGTTGGACGTATGGCCGCTGGCCGACGGCCAGTCGACAAGCCTTTGCCGACCCGACGGCGCCCCCGGATCGATAGGCGAGAGCCGAGCCGAGCGTCCCAGCCGCAAGGGGCCTCCCAGTCTGCGGCGCATGCTCCCCTCGTAGTCGTGGGCGGAGATGCGACCGTCGCCAACGAGCCCCTGTGGACCGTCAGAGACGTATCGGAGTTCTTGCGCATCCCTGTCTCGACCCTCCACCAATGGCGCTACGAGGGCCGAGGCCCCGACGCGTACCGCATCGGCAAGCATCTTCGGTACGACCCCGCGGCAGTGCGCATCTGGCTCGATCGTGAGTGCCGAGGGGCGCGAACCTGACATCGACGCGGGCGGTGTCGATCTGGACCAGGGCCTGGCATCCTCGGCTCGGTCGTAGGGAGACGTGGTGGTTCTGCATCCCAGCGTCGGTCGCAATGCCGATGTGCAGGATGACGTTGCATCGCAACGATGCGACATAGTCAGCGGTCAGGGTTGACGACCACCCCGTGCGCTACTTGGTTTGTTGCACCCAAATGCTACTATCTCAGTATGGTCAGGGTGACGGAGGCGATGGCGCGGCTCTCCCGGCTCGCTGCCGGGCAGTCCGGGCTGCTCACCGCTGCCCAGGCCGGGCGCGAAGGCGTCACCCGGCTGCGGCTGGCCAGGCTGGCGGACGCCGATGTTCTGGAGCGGGTCGCGCAGGGCGTCTACGCCTTCGTGGGCGCCGACGACGAGCACCGGGTACTGCGGGCCGCGTGGCTTGCCCTCGACCCGGCCCTTACCGCCGAGGAGCGGCTGGCCGATCCGGTGACCAGCGGGGTGGTCTCGCACGCCTCGGCCGCGGGTCTGTACGGCCTGGGTGACCTGCTCGACGACCGACCCGAGTTCACCTTCCCGTACCGCAAGCAGACCATCCGCCACATCCGGCTGCACCAGGGCGAGCTGCCGCCGGGCGACGTCACACTGGTCGACGGGCTGCCCGTCACCACGGTCGAGCGCACCATCGCCGACCTGCTGCGGGACCACCACGACCCCGAGCACGTCGCCCAGATCGCGGGCCAGGCCGCCCGCCGGGGCGTCGTCGACCTGACCGCCCTGGCCACGCACCTCGAACCGCTGGCCCGCCGTCACGGCCAGCGCGACGGCGCGGCACTGGTCGAGCACCTGCTGGATGTGGTCGGCCTGAGCCGGGCCGCCGTGCTCCGCGACCTGGCCGCGAGCCGGGTCGGACAGCAGCTCGTAGCGGCCGGGCAAGTCAGCGCGATCCGCGAGCTTCTCACCTCGAGCCTGGCGGGCGTGCTCGGCCGTGATCAGCGGACCGGATCCGGTCCGCGCGAGGACCTCGCGGCGATCCTCGCTGCGGCCGACATCGTGCGCCTGGAACGAGCCGCCCTCGCGCCGCGCGCGCACCGCAACGTGAGCGGGCAGCTCGAAGAACCTCGATCGCCCGCGGGCAAGGAAGAGGCCGGCCGGTGAGTGAGTCCGATGGCTACCGTGACGGGACGGCGTTGTGGTCCGCCGCGGTAGCCCGGGCCAGGACGACGGCCGAGCAGCGCGGCGTGGAGTCTGCATCCGTGCTGCGGGGGTTCGTCTTCGACCGGTTCCTCGCCCGGGTCTTCACCCCACTGGACGGGCCCTGGGTCCTCAAGGGCGGCAACGCGGTCCTGGCTCGCGTGAACGACGCCCGGGCGACCAAGGACCTGGATCTGCTGCACGAGCCGGACGACCTCGACGCCGCCGTGGCTGCGCTACGCCACCTGCTCGGCGTCGACCTGGGCGACCACTTCCGGTTCGTCGTGACCAGGGTCGAGACCAGCCTCGGTGGCACGGGGCAGCCGGAAGTCGACGGGTACCGGGTGAGCATCGACGCCTACTGCGGCGCCAAGAAGCGCGGCGCCTTCCACGTCGACCTCGTCACCGGCTCACTGATGACCGACGCCGCCGACGTCGCGCCCTCCACCGCCGGGCTGGAGGTTCCTGGCCTGAGCACTCCGCGGGTGCGGCTCTACCCGGTCGTCGACCACATCGCCGACAAGCTGTGTGCGATCCAGGCCACGTACGGCGTGAACCTGGACAAGCCGTCGAGCCGGGTCCGCGACCTGGTCGACCTCGTCGTGTTCGCCCGCACCCAGCAGGTCGACGGCACGGCGCTGTGGCGCGCGATCCGCGGCGAATGGACACACCGAGGCCTGCTGGGTGCGCCGGAGTTCGACCCGCCAGCCCGGTGGGAGTCCGGCTACTCGCGGATCGCCCGCGACGTGCCGGCGTGCGGTCCGTACACGACCTTCGCCTCCGCCGTCGGACTCGTCCGGACGTTCCTGGCCCCCGCGCTCGACGGGACGGCCCGCGGTCGGCGCTGGTCGCCCGAGACGACGACCTGGACCTTCACGGGAGGGTAACCAGCCGCGCCTACGGGCGGTCCGTGAGCAGGGGCACCGTCTACCGGCTTGGCCCGAAGCCGCGCTCGTGGCCGGCTCCGACTGCGCCTCGAATACCGCGAGGTGTCGCGCTACCTGGCTGGCGCGACGCTTGCTCATCGCCGCGTCGGGCCGTGGGCGCGCCGTGCGAAGGCGCGGGGCGGGGTGTCCGCTCGCCCGCCACGGACGGTCCCGCAGACCGCTCCCGCGATTTCAATCTGTGGGGTAAGTGTGGGGTTGGGGCTCTTCAGCCCCATGACGAAGGGCCGCCCTCCTGCGTTTCCGCAGGTGAGCGGCCCTTTTTTGTCGGGGTGGCGGGATTTGAACCCACGACCTCTTCGTCCCGAACGTCCCGAGTGGCGTGTTTCCGCTGGTCACTCGGGGCCGCGAGGTGTCTCTGGGACCGTCAGATACGCCCGCGGGGTGATTCCGGGGTGAGCGTCAGGAGGCGGCGATGACGAGCTCGCCGTGGGCGGCGGCCTCTCGCGAGTGGATCTGCCGGAAGAAGATCCAAGGCTCGTCGATCTCGTCGATGAGGATCCAGGACCAGAAGCCTGGACGCCCCGCAATGGCGACGTCTCCTGCCTTGAAGTGGGTCGCGGCGCCGTCGACCTTGGCGATGTTGCGGTCCTCGTCGTCGACCCAGTTGAGATCGGCGTCGATGTCGATGTTGATGTTGCTGGGCCTCCCCTCAGTCCGCGTCTGGCCTGTGTTGCCTGTTGTCCCCAAGAGTGTAGGAGGCGGAGATGAATCGGGGTCGGCCGCGAGTCATCTCCGGAGGCCGCGATCGCCCAGAGGCCCAGCGCAGGTCCTGGTTCTCAGGCGACGTCGTTGAGGGTGGGAGCCCCGGCGGCCTGCCGACGTACTTGTCGAGGGTGTCTGGGCGATCGTGGTGGAGCTGTCGCGGGCCGCTCCTCCACCTGGTCCACCCGTTGATGCCACCCGCTTTTCGTCTTACGATATAGCGGTGGTGACTGACGAGCAGATCCAGAAGTGGGCCGACGAGGCCGAAGCGGGATACGACGTCGACGTTCTTAAGCGTCGAGGTCGAGGGCGTCCTGGTCGCGGTTCTGAACCGATGCAGGTCGTGGCGGTCCGGCTTACCGCCGAGGAGCTCGGCGCGCTCGACGCGGCTGCAGCCAAGAATGACATGAGTCGATCCGAGGCGATCCGGGCCGCGCTCGCCCGCTTCGCGGCGTGAAGGTCCACCCGAGCGCGCTCAAGCACGGGGTGTTGCCGGAGGACGCGATCCAAGCGGCCGAGTGGTCGCTGTGGATCGAGCCGCTCGACGACGATGGACCTCCCCACCGCGAATTGCGGCTGGGCTTCGACACCCAAGCCCGCATGCTCGAGACCGTGGTACTGATCCTGGACAGCGGCGACGAACTCGTCATCCATGCGATGCCCGCTCGAAGGAAGTACCTCGGCTTACTGCCGTAGGAACCAGGGTTCGACACCCCTACGCCCCGTCGGCGCACCCGACCGCAACAGTCAGCCTGCGGTCAGCCAGCAGTTGAGCGCCGTCGTCAGGATCCGGCTCCTTGGCGCTTGGCTCGATGCATCACAGCTCCACGGCCTCACGGCGGACGTCGTCGTCCAGCGAGGGCTTGAGACCGCCCCATTCGACGAGGTCGACGTGCCGGCCGAGCACGTCGCTGAGCAGCCGCTGGAAGCGGACGAAGTCGAACGACGAGGTGCCGGCCGGGGCCTGGACGAGCAGATCCACGTCGGACGTGCTGTCGGACTGTCCGCGCGCGACGGAGCCGAAGACGGCGAGTCGGGAGTAGCCGCGCGCTGCGGCAAGGTCCTTCAGCACGGGCCCGGCGGCCTCGACGAGCACCTGGGGATCCGCAGCTGCGAGATCTCGAGCCGCCTTGAGTTGCTGGCTGACTGCAGGCTGACTGACCCCCAACTCCTCGGCGATCTGCCGCTGGGTCATCCCCGAGGCCACCATCGCGCGCAGGACCAGCGCACGCCGCAGCCGTGCCACGTCCTCCTCGTGGCGTGCTGCGCGGTAGGCCGCCACCAACGTCATAAGGCAACCTTGTTGCGTCCGGCGGCGGCCGGTCTACCGGCTCGGCCCGAAGCCGCGGTCGGGGTCGGGTTGGTGGACGGGGGAGGGTGGGCGCCGGCGGGCGGGTTCGGCTGCTCGTGCCCGGCTCGCGGCCGCGACGGCGATCCGCTCGGGGACTTGTGCCGACCGGTCGTGGATGAGCTGGGCGGCGTCGGTTACGGGTAGGGCCTCGATCTCGGCGAGGCTTCGGCGGTCCTGGTCCGCGCGGGCGCGCCACTGGGCGGCACGGGCCTGGAGGTCGCTGATCCGCTGACCGCCGCCGATGGTCTGCCACAGCGCCTCCCGGGTGTCCGCGTGGTGCGCGGTGAGGTCGCCCAGCTGCCGGCGTGCGAGATCGGCGGCGCGCGCCGCCGCGATGACGCGCGGGTCGCCGTCCACCTGTCGGTTGGCGACCGAGTGCGCCCAGTGGGGGAGGTGGTTCGTGTTCAGCGGGACGTCGCCCCAGCGCTGGCGGACGGCGTCCTCGGTGGTGTGGTGTGCCTCGGTGGCGTCGCGTGCGGTGCGGGCGGCGGCCCGCCGGGCGAACCGGCCCGCGGCTGACGGGGCGCGGTTCGCCTGCCACATCCGTTCCTGTGCGCTCAGGTAGTCGGCGCCGTCGGCGCTAGCCTGCCCGACCAGTGGGGCGGCGACGACGGCCCGCGCGCGGGCGAGGTGGGCGTCGGCAGCGGCGACGGCCTGGGTCTGCCGCTCGTGCTCGGCGCGGTGCTCGGCGTTCTGCCGGGTGAGCGCGCCGAGGACGCCCTCCCAGCGGGTAGCCTCCTGGTCGGCGGCTTCGATCCGCTCGAGGAGTCGGGCGCGTTCGGCGTTGACGACCGCGACAGGTCCGTCATCGACGAGGCCGACGACGGCGTGCTGGGCGGCGCGGGTCGCGTCGGTGAGGCCGCGGTCGGCGCGGTCGCGCTGGAGCGCGGTGGTGAACTGCTCGCGGGCGTCGTCAAGGTCCGCGGCGACGACGTGCAGGGTGTTGCGGTGCCGTCCGCGGGTCATGCCGACGTACATCCCGGAGCCGTCCAATGCGTCGGTCAGAACGGTGTGCGCGGCGGGCGTGGTCGCACCCTGAACGCCGTAGGCGGTCGCGGCGTAGGCCAGGTGCGTGTGCTCGGCGACGTAGTCGGCCGGGAGTCGCACGCTGAGCCGGTGCGGGCGCCCGGGGCCGGCCTCCCGGGCCCACACCTCGCCGTCGTCGGTGACGTGCTGGACGGTCCAGGTCTGGCGGTTCGCCACGCCCAGGGCGGCGGCGTTGCGGCGGGTCTGGATCGCGTCGCCGGCGCCGATCGGCAGCCCGTCGCTGCCGCAGGCCGTGCGGACGTCGTCGACGACGCCTCGTTGGACGCGTCCCTGGCGGATGGCGGTGTTCAGGGCCCGGGCGTCGTCGTTGGTGGCGACGGTGACCGCGTCACCCTCGCAGGCGCTGCGGGCGATCGCGGCGTGCGCGTCCTCGGTGCTCGGGTGCAGCGCCACGAGGCCGAGGGCGTGCAGGCGGTCGAACAGCAGGGCCGGGTTCTCGCCGCGGCGCATCCGCACCGTGACGTCGGCGTACTCGGGGTCCGTGAAGCGGTGGACGGTGGCCATGTCGAGGGTGCGCGGGCAGACCTGGGCGGCGATGTCGAGGACGCCGCCCCGACCGACGGCGGGCAGCTGAGCGCGGTCCCCGACCAGGGCGAGGCTCGCGCCGGCCTCGTCGGCGACCCGCAGCAGGGCCAGGGCGGTGTCCTGGTCGAGCATCCCGGCCTCGTCCACGACGATCCGCTCCCCGCTGCGCAGGCAAGCGGCCGCGGGCGGGCCGGCATAGGTCCTGCCGGTGTCGGGGTCCGGTGCCCCGACGGGAAGGCGGGTCCAGACGCCGTCGGTGTTCCACCGCCACCCGTGGTCGTGCACGAGTTTGGCCACGGAGTCGGCCGGGACGCCGAGTTCGCGGGCGGCGACGTCGGCGGCCTTCTTCGTCGGCGTCAGGATCCTGGTCGCGCGACCCTCGAGCGTCGCTGCGTGGATCGCCACGCCGAGCATCGTGGTCTTGCCGGCACCGGCGGCACCCTCGATGACCACCAGCGGGTCGCTCGAGGCGACCGCCGCCGCGGCCTGCGCCTGCTCGTCGTCCAGGCCGCGGGCGCGGGCCAGGGCGAGCACGTCGGGCGCCCCCGCGGGTGGCTGGGCGGCGCGCGCGGCCAGCAGGTCGCGCAGTTGGGTGTCGACGTCGACGACGCGCAGGTTGGTCAGGTGCGCGACGTGCTCCGGGCGGCCGGACCCGGGCGGCAGCACCGAGAAGCAGTCCTCGGCTGCGAGTCGGGTGGTCATCGCGATGACATCGCGCAGCTCCTGGCGCTCGGCGCGCACGCCGGCCTCGGTGAGGAGGCGGGCGACGTGCTCCTGGATGTCGTGGACGGTCCACGTCGACGCCGCGGACGCGCACCGGTCCAACGCCCGGTTCGCCACCTGCCGCACGTGCAGATCGTCAAGGGTGAGCGGGGCGCGAAGAGGCGCGCGGGGCAGGTCCGGGGTGTACCCGGCCGCCTTCAGCTCGCCTCGCCAGCCGGACTCGCTGCCTAGCTGGGACGGCTTCTTGTTCGGGCGCTCGTGATCCCACGCCTTTGCCTGCAGGCGGGCGCTGACGAGCCGGCCGGGCTCGCGTCCGGGGTGGGCGGCCTCCCACTTCGCCTCGAACGCCGCGAGGTTGCGCGCGACCTGCTCGGCGCGCTTGCTCATGACCGCGTTGAACGGCGCCAGCTCCGCCACCTCCCCGGTGACCGGGTCGAGCGTCAGGCCGCGGGCGTCCAGCACCGCGGCGAGCCGGGGGTGCGCCGCCAGCACCGCGGTACCGAGCGCTCGGATAGCCCCCTGCTGCCGGAACAGCGCCGCCGTGTCCAGCCCGCGCCAGGCCCCGCCCGCCCAGACCCGCGTACCGATCTGCAGGTGGATGTGCCGGTGCGGGTCACCGGCCCGGGAGGTCCGGTGCGAGATGCCGACCGTCGCCAGCCGCTCGACCGCCACGACCTCCTGCTTCCCGCGCGGGCCGACCCGGGTGACCGAATGCAGGCCGAGCCACGACCGGATCTCTGCCACGGCGTCCCGCTGCGCGCCGTCCAGGGCCTCGGAGACATCCGGGTGCAGGGCGGCCGCGATCGAAAGCGACTTCGGGGTGTTCACGACCATCTCCGCGAACCGCGGCGAGCCCTTCCGCCCGTCACCGGCCTGCCGGGCCCTGCCCATCGACTCCCCGGTGGACGGGTTGACCCAGTCGACCCAGGCCGCGTACCCGACGGGCGTCAGGGACGTCTCTTCGATCACCTTCCCGGATTGGTCGACGACAGTGAACTCCGCCGGCGAAGCGTCGGCGCCCAGGTAGTACTCGTCAGCTCGCGAGCGATCCGACTCCAGGTAGCGGCGCGCCGCGGTACCTGTTCCCCGGAACAGGATCACACCGCCGCGCACGCCGCCTCCCGTGGTGTCGTGTACTTGCAACTACCGAAGGTAGCATACGTCCATTCACGATTGAATTCGCGATTGAGTCAGGGGGACTCCGCGTCGCTGATCCGGCCTCGTGCGGCGCCTTCGGTCCGGTCGTCGACCTCGGCGGCCAAGGTGCTGGACTCGCTGCCGATGGTCGATCAGCTCGGGGCGGCTCCGAAGGTCAAGAAGAAGGGCTGCGGGATGTCGAGTTCCGGTCGCGCGTCGTCGTCGTCCAGTCGCCAACAGTCACGCCGCCCCGGCGGCGCCTCCGTGCTCACTGGCGCTTCCAGTAGTCGCCGCGCGGCGGTCCGAGCGGAAGCGCCTCGTCGTCGGTGGTCCACGTGAGAGCGGGATCGCACCACGAACCGCTCACTGCTCCGCGTCGCCTCACAGCACGCGTTTGAAACGGTGAGTACCCCAGGGCTCCGGGTCAGGCTGGGCGATTCAGGGTCGAAGGCATCGTTGCCATCCCATTCGTCGCGAACCGGGCGACCACGCAGGCTGACGCGGGCCTGTCCGCAGCTGCAGGGGCCTGAGGCCAGTCGCCATGCTTCGCGCCCGATCCGGCATCCGGTGTCACCGAAGGCGGGGCTAGCCCCCATCGGGCCGGTCGAGCCTCTGCCGACTCCGGACCCCCGACAGTCCGGCTCGACCGTCGTGACGGATCTCTAGCGGGTAGACCTGGGGGCGCTGAGCCGTCGAGTCGTCTTGCGGACCATGAGCTCGACGTCAAGGCGTCGACGCTCAGGCCGACGCCCGCCATCGAGGCGCTCCAGTTGACGGAGCGCCAGCTCGACGGCAGCCCGTCCCTTCGCCCGGACATCCTGGCGGACGGTCGTCAGTTCGGGTGTGACCTGGCGACTGAGCGGCAGGTCGTCGAAGCCGACGATCGAGACCTGCGTCGGCACGTGGACCCGCCGGTGCATCAGACCCTTGACTAGTCCTACAGCGAGGATGTCCGCACCTGCGAAGACCGCCGTCGGTCGGTCGGGCCGTACGGCGATGCGTTCCCCCATCTCGACCGCGGACTCGAAAGTCAAGTCGCAGTCGACAATCCACTCTGGGTCCAACTGAACCCCGTCACCCGAGAGCCCATGGCGGAAGCCCGCGAGTCTCTGGTCCATGACCTCGCCTGCGATGCGCTGCGGCCCGAACCACGCGAGCCGCCGGTGGCCAAGGCGGGTCAGGTGTTTCCCGGCAAGCTCGCCACCCCGAAAGTCGTCGACCCCGACGACACTGATGAGGGGAGATTGGCTGTAGTTGTCGACGAATACGAGAGGCACGTCGTGGCGGGCGCGCAATTTCTCGATGTCTGGCGTGACCGTGTTCAGAAAGATGGCTGCGTCGACATTCCAGGAGCGCAACTTCTCGACAGCGGCGATCGGCGACTCCGCCGACTGGACCATGAGGTGTAGGCCGGCGGCGCTCACGCTGCGCTCGACCTCGCCAAGCAAGATCGAGTCGTGCGGGTTGCCGAGTGCGACCTCGTCACTGCTGCGCGACTGGTAGACGAACGCGATAATGCCGGACCGGTTGGCGGAGAGCGACCGTGCGGTGGCGTTCCGCACGTAGCCGAGGCGCTGGACGACCTCCATGACGCGTTCGTAGGTGGCTTCCGACACCTGGTCGCGGCGGCCGTTGATGACGTTCGAGACGGTCATCTTCGTCACGCCGGCCTCGGCCGCGACGTCGCTGAGTGTCGGCACGTCCCCATCCTCTCGCCTGAGCAGACGCTCGCCTGGAATCGCTACCGGGCCAGCCTACCGGTGGTCCGCGTCTCGGCCCTTGACGTAGAGAGTATCCCCGACATACGCTCTGTACCGGTAAAGGCGCTCAGGGCTAGACCGGTAAAGGGGGAAGGGTGCGCGCACGGTTGAGTGATGTCGCCGACATCGCGGGCGTCTCGACGTCGACCGCGTCGCTCGTCCTGTCCGGCAAAGGGGCGAGGCGGATCTCGGCCGCCACGAGCGCCCGCGTTCGGAGCGCCGCAGCGCAGCTGCACTACGTCCCGCGTGCGCAGAGGGACGCCACCCTCGGCGTCGGGCTGATTCTTGAGGTTCAGGGATCGGGCGACGTCGGCATCGAGGCAGTCGAGGTTGCTCAGGCCGAGGCGTGGCGCCTCGGGCACGGACCGGTCTTGGCGGCGCGGCTCCGCCCGGAGGGCGACGTCGACGGCGTCGCCACAGCACTGCTGGAACGGGGCGTTGCGGGCCTGCTCTACTTCGGCCAGGAGTGCGGTCCGGTCCAGCCGGTGACGCTCGGGGTGCCGACGGTCTACGCGAACTGCTATCCGATTGGCGGGGACGCCGCTGATCGCCGCCACGTCGTCGTGCGCGCCGACGAACGGAATGCGGCTCGCGAGGCCGCCCTCCTCGTGTTGCGACGGGGGCATCGGAGAGCCGCCTTCGTCCAGGGGGCCATGGATGAGGACGTCGTTCGCCTCTGGCGGAGCGTGGCCTCGAGCACCTGGGCCGAGGCGGGGCTGACTGAGCGTCCTGAGTTCTGCGTGGTCTCGCCAGCCGACCTCTCATCAGCCGAGCGTCTGTTCAGGGGCGAGCCGGCATCGCGGCCAACGGCGTTCGTGTGCCTTGACCCCCTTGCGGTCGAGGCCGTGCGCAGGCTCGTCGCGGCGCCGCGGCACAGCGTCCCACCCGGCGCCTTCGTCGTGGCGCGGGGCCCCGTCGGCCATCCGTTCCTGCGGCCGGACCTGCCGGGTCTGCCGGAGCTTCCGGTGACCGTCGGCCCTGCGGTGTCCGATCTAGCGAGCGTCGGAATCCGGATGCTGCTCGACGGCGCCAAGTGGCGGGCAGGCCCGGGGATGCCCACTCATCCCAATCACGTCCTCCTTCCCGTCCGCGTCGGAGGGGGAACGCCCGCCGCCGCGCCACAGAGCGGGTAGTCCGGATCGTTACCGGATCGTTACTCAAGGCCCGCGCACGCAGGCTGCGTTGACCGAGTTTGACCAGTTCCAATGCCCCGACCAGTGAGGGTCGGGGCCCGCAAGGAGGCAGCAGTGGTGCAAAGGCGAACGGATCCTGACGCGTCGGCAGTCGGGGAGGGCGACCACGTGGCGCAGCCCGGCGCGGTGGCACAGCGCTCTTCCTCGGATCCGGGGCGAGCTCGGCCCTGGTGGCGGGACGCCGTGGTCTACGAGGTCTACCCGCGGAGCTTCGCCGACTCCGACGGCGACGGCGAGGGTGACCTCGAGGGCCTGCGCCAGCGCCTGCCCTACCTCGCCGAGCTCGGGGTCGACGGCATCTGGATCGCACCCTGGTACCCCTCCCCGATGGCAGACGGCGGGTACGACGTCAGCGACTTCTGCGGAATACACCCGATGTTCGGAACGCTCGCCGATTCGGACGCCGTGGTGCGCGAGGCGCATGAACTTGGTCTGCGGGTCATCATCGACATCGTCCCGAACCACACCTCGGACCAGCACCCTTGGTTCCAAGCTGCGCTCGCGGCCGACCCCGGTTCCCCCGAGCGCGCCCGGTACATCTTCCGCGACGGTCGGGGCGAGACCGGCGAAGAGCCGCCGAACAACTGGATCAGCTGCTTCGGAGGGCCCGGGTGGACCCGCGTGACGGAGCCGGACGGCCGTCCGGGCCAGTGGTACCAGCACTCCTTCGCCGCGGAGCAGCCGGATCTCAACTGGGCGAACGACGACGTGCTGCGGGCGTTCGACGAGATCATCAGGTTCTGGCTGGACCGGGGCGTAGACGGCCTGCGCGTGGACGCTGCACCGGCGCTCGCGAAGGCGGCGGGGCTTCCCGACGCCGACTACGGCGGGGACCTGCGGTTCACCTCCCTCGATTGGGTCGGGAATCCCCACTGGGACGTCGACGACGTCCACGCCATCTTCCGCAGGTGGAGATCCCTCGGTGACTCCTACGAGGGCGAGCGCATCTTCGTCGCCGAGGCGGTCGTCAGCAGCTCCGAACGGCTGAGCCACTACGTGCGCCCGGATGAGATGCACAGCGCTTTCAACTTCCAGTACATGAAGTCGGCCTGGGACGCGCACGTACTGCGAACTGTCATCGACGCCACCCTCGAGGCATTGGCCCCGGTCGGCGCACCCGCGACCTGGGTTCTGACCAGCCATGACGAGATCCGACCGGTCACCCGATACGGCCGCCGCACCACGTCGTCCGCGCACTTCTCCGAGGGAGAGGGCGAGAGCTCCGACCTCGCGCTCGGGACCCGTCGGGCCCGCGCCGCCGCGCTGCTGATGCTCGCGCTCCCCGGGGGCGCGTACATCTACCAGGGCGAGGAGCTCGGACTTCCTCAGGTCGACGACCTTCCCGACGACGTCCTCCAGGACCCGGTCTTCAAGCGGTCTGGCGGCGAGATGCGTGGCCGCGACGGGTGCCGCGTGCCGCTGCCCTGGCGCGGCACGGAGCCCCCGTTCGGCTTCTCGCCCGACGCCGCGCAGCCTTGGCTGCCCCAGCCCTCGGACTGGGCCAGGCTCACCGTCGAGTCGCAGTCCGCCGATTCGGACTCGATGCTCGGGCTCTACAGAAGAGCCCTGCGCCTTCGACGTGACGTCACCGCCTTCCGCACCGATGACTTCGCCTGGCGAGCCGCACCAGACGGCGTCCTGGACTTCGAGCGCGGAGACCGCCTCCGGTGCCTCGTCAACATCTCCGACGACGCCGTCGCGATCGACCCCGCCCACACGGTTCTGCTCTCCAGCGTCCCCCTGGAGGACGGGAGTCTGCCGCCCGACGCCGCGGCGTGGCTCCTCACCCAGGACTGACCTGACCGCCGCCCCTCCCTGATGCGCCCCTCGCGAACGAAAGGCCCCCGCATGGCTCGTGATACCCCACCGGACGTCCGGTCCCTGGTGATCTACCAGGTTTTCCCGCGCAACTACGGCCCCACCGGCACTCTCGCCGATCTCACCGGGGACCTCGACCGCATCGCCGCGCTCGGCGTCGACGTCGTCTACCTGCTACCGATCCACCCGATCGGCGTCGTCGGACGCAAGGGCACCGCGGGGAGCCCCTTCGCCATCAGCGACTTCCGCGCCCTCAGCCCCGAGCTGGGAACCGAGGCTGACTTCGACGCCCTCATCGCGGGAGCCCATGCACGCGGGCTCAAGGTCGTCCTCGACGTCGTGTTCAACCACACCTCGCCGGACAGCGTGCTGACGGTCGAGCACCCCGAGTTCTTCCACCGCGATGCCGAGGGCAACCCGGTGAGCTCCGTTCCGGCGTGGACCGACATCATCGATCTGAAGTTCCCTGATGCCGCCTTGAGCCGCTACCTCGTCGACTCGCTCGCGATCTGGGTCCGACGCGGCGTCGACGGCTTCCGCTGCGACAGCGCATCGCTCGTCCCGATGGACTTCTGGGTTCGGGCCCGCAGCGAGCTGGCGCAGATCAAGCCCGGCCTGCTGTGGATCGCCGAGTCCGTCCACCCCGTCATGGTCGAGGGACGCCGAGCCGCCGGTCGACCCATCGCCTCCGACGCCAAGGTCTTCGAGGCGTTCGACGTCACCTACACGTGGGACGTCTGGGGCATCTGGCAGGCCGCTGTCACCGGACGCCAGCCCGTCGGGCGCTACCTCGAGATGCTCCGTTGGCAGGAGGCCTCGCTCCCGGCGAACTACGCCAAGCTTCGGCACGCCGAGAACCACGACAACTTCCGGATCATGAGGTTCGCGCGGAACCGCGACCAGGCCCTCGCCTGGACCGCGCTGATGGCGTTCTCCCGCGGGCCGCTGATGTTCTACGCCGGCCAGGAGTCGGCCGCCCGCAAGTGGCCGTCCCTGTTCGAACCGGACCCCGTGGACTGGGGCACCTACGAGCTCACCGACTACCTGCGGGCCCTCGCGGGCCTCAAGAAGCACCCGGCTCAGCGCGAAGGCGTACCGGTCATCCTCGCGGACGAGCCGTGCGTCCAGATGGCGTGGGGCGCGCTCGACGGCGACCGACTCGCCCCCGTCGACGACGGACCGGGCCTCTACGGCGTCTTCAACGTCGCGGGCGAGGCCGGGCCCGTGCCCGTCCAGCTGCCCGACGGTGAGTACGAGGACGTTCTCACCGGCAGCAGGGTCGCCGTCCACTCAGGTGTGCTGCCGGCGCCGCAGAGCGCCGTCGCGCTCGCGTACACCGCACCCTTCGCAGTCCGACGGTGGACCTCGGACCTGCTCGACCTCTTCCTCCACGTCGAGGAGATGGGCGACGAGTAGATCGCCCTACTGGCTGACGACGAGCCGACGGAGGCCGCCGATCAGCACCAGGTAGGCCCGCCGTCGTCGCTCAACGGGAGCGCCGCGGCACCACACGAAAGGAAACAACATGGGTCAGATGAGAATCGTCAGCGTCGCCGCCGTGCTCGCGGCGACCGCGCTGGCGGCGACGGCGTGCAGCGGCGGGGGCGGCGGGGGTGACGCGACGGGCGGCGGCGGCGAGACGATCGAGATCGTCGGATCGCCGTCGGGCAGCAACGGCGACGCCCTGGCTGCGGACCTCGCCGTCATCGCCGAGCAGACCGGGATCGACATCGAGTACACGCCTCTGCCCGACTTCGACACGGTGATCCGCAGCCGCGTCGAAGGCGGCAACCCGCCCGATCTCGCCATCTTCCCGCAGCCCGGGTTGATCCTCGACCTCGGCAACGAAGGGGACCTGGTCCCGATGGGCGACATCGTCGACGTCGAGGCCCTCACCGCGGACGTCATCCCCGGCCTCGTGGACACCACGACGGCGGACGACGGATCGGTCTACGCCCTTCCGTACAGCTTCAACGTCAAGAGCCTTGTCTGGTACCCGAAGCAGGCGTTCGAGGACGCCGGCTACGAGGTGCCGACCACGCACGCGGAGCTCGTGGCGCTGGCCGAGCAGATCAAGAACGACGGCATCGCCCCCTGGTGCTTCGGCATCGAAGCCGCCGCCGCGACCGGATGGCCCGCGACCGACTGGATCGAGGAGTACGTCCTGCGCATCGGCGGTCCCGAGGTGTACGACCAGTGGGTCTCGCACGAGATCCCGTTCAACGACCCAGTGGTCGTGGAGGCCGCCGAGATGTTCCAGAGCGACGTCCTGGCGGAAGGCAACGCCTTCGGGGGCACGAACTACATCACCGCCACGAACTTCGGTGAGGCGGCCAACCCGATGTTCACCGACCCGCCTGGCTGCATGCTCCACCGCCAGGCGAACTTCATCACCGAATTCTGGCCGGACGAGGTGACCCAGAACCTCAGCGACAACGTCGGCGTGTTCCTGTTCCCGCCGGTCGAGACGGGCTGGGACGGGGGACAGCCGATCCTCGGGGGCGGCGACTTCGTGGGTGCGTTCACGAACAACGAGGACGTCAAGACCGTTCTCGAGGCGATGAGCTCGCCGGACTTCGGCATCGAGCTGCCCAAGACGGGCGGGTGGCTCTCGCCGTGGACCACCTTCGACACGTCCAAGTACCCGAACGAGATCCTCGCCCTCCAGGCCGAGCTCGCAGCGAACGCCGACGCCTACCGGTTCGACGGTTCGGACCTCATGCCGGGTCAGGTCGGCACCGGCACCTTCTGGACCGAGATGACCAGCTGGATCTCCGGCGGGGAGGACCTGGAGACGGCTCTGCAGAACATCGAAGACAGCTGGCCGACGTCCTGATCCGACGATGACGGGTAGACCGCCGGTGGCGCGCCGTGGTGCCGTCACCGGCGGTCTGTCCTTAGGGAGCAGCAATGGAAAAACTCGCAGTTGGCATCGCCGCCATCATTGCCGGCGTCGGTGCGTCGCTTCTGCTCTTCTGGTTGATGAACTTTCCTGGTCGAACGCCTGCCTGAGAAGGCGAGCGAGCGGCTGAAGCCGTGGGTGTTCGCCGGCCCGGCGGTGGTGTTCATCGGCATCTTCTTGGTCTACCCGGCCGTGCGGACGATCTACCTGAGCTTCCTCGACGGCAACGGCGAGGAGTTCGTCGGCCTGGCGAACTACACGGACCTGCTGCGTGACTCGGCGTTCCACCAGACGATCCTGAACACGGTGCTGTGGCTGCTGGTGGTCCCCGCGCTGGCGGTGGCACTGGGTCTGCTGGTGGCGGTGCTGGCGGACCGGCTCGCCCCGACGGGGGAGAAGATCAGCAAGTCGATCATCTTCCTGCCGATGGCGGTCTCAATGGTCGGTGCGTCGACGATCTTCCGGTTCGTCTACGCCTACAAGCCGCCGGGCAGCGAGCAGATCGGTCTGTTCAACGCGATCTGGGTGAACGTCTTCGGCGGTGAGCCGCAGGTGTGGTTGCAGATGGACACCCTGCGGCTGAACAGCTTCCTGCTGATGATCATTCTGATCTGGTTGCAGGTCGGGTACTGCATGGTGCTGATCTCGGCGGCGATCAAGAACGTGCCGGAGGAGACGGTCGAGGCCGCCCGGATCGACGGGGCGTCCGAGGTGCAGGCGTTCTTCCGGATCGTCGTGCCGCAGATCTGGGGCACCGTGGTCACGGTGTTCGTCACGGTGTTCATCGGCGTCATGAAGATCTTCGACATCGTGTACGTCATGACGGGCGGCAACTTCAACACCAACGTCGTCGCGCTGGCGTTCTTCAAGGAGCTCTTCGAGTACAGCAACGACGGGCGCTCCGCGGCGATCGTGGTCGTCCTGCTGCTCGCCGTGACTCCGCTGATGTTCTACCAGGTGCGCCGCTTCCGGGCTGAGGAGGCCATGCGATGAGCAACGTTTCTCCGATCGACGCCCCGGCCATCGAGGCCAACGTCAAGGCGGCGGCGCGCAAGAAGCCGCCGAAGCCCCCGAAGGAGAAGTCGCGGGCCAACTGGCTCGTGCGCACGGCGATCGTCGTGATCATCGTCGTGTTCATGATCCCGGCCCTGGGCCTGCTCGTGACCTCCTTCCGCACCCGCGAGGACGCGACCAGCAGCAGCTGGTGGGGGGCCCTGTTCAGCCCGCTCCAGCAGGACTGGACCATCGCGGGGTACCAGGAGGTCATGGCCAACGGGATGGCGAACGCGTTCATCAACACCCTGGTGGTGACGGTGCCCGCGGTGGTCATCCCGATCCTGATCGCCGCGATGGCCGCGTACGCGTTCACGTTCATCGACTTCCCGGGCCGGGATGTCACGTTCATCATCGTCGTGGGTCTGCTGGTGATCCCGATGCAGGTGGCGTTCATCCCGCTGCTGAACCTGTTCGGGCTGTTCGACCTGGTGGGCACGTTCCCCGCGGTGTGGCTGACACATACCGGGTTCGGCATGCCGCTGGCGGTGTTCCTGCTGCGGGCGTACATGTCGACCCTGCCCAAGGCGGTCATCGAGTCCGCGAAGATCGACGGCGCGACCCACTACCAGACGTTCTGGAAGTTGATCCTGCCGATGAGCGTCCCGGCGCTGGCCTCGTTCGCGATCTTCCAGTTCCTCTGGGTCTGGAACGACCTCCTCGTCGCCCTGATCTTCCTGGGCGCCGGCGAGAACGAGACCGTCACCCTGAACCTGCAGTCCCTCCTCGGCGTCTACGCCGACAGGTGGGACCTGCTGGCCCCCGGCGCGTTCATCACGATGACGCTCCCGCTCATCGTGTTCTTCGCCCTCCAGCGGTTCTTCGTCCGCGGCATGACCGCAGGCTCCGTCAAGGGCTGACCACAAGCGTCGGGCCAGCGGCACACGCCCGCCTCCCCACGCCCCGAAGACCCCTGGCTCGCCCCTCCCGTTCCATCGCCGTCCGACGGTCAGGGGCGAGCCAGGACCCGTGACGCGCGCCGGGCCATCCGCTGAACCGACAAGTCACCGTGTTTCTCAGGCGGCGACCGTGCAAAGTACGCGGCCGACTGTCCGACCGAGCTGCCGAATCCTCGAAGAGTCAAGCGGGCGCTGTTCGCCGTTATGCCGCGCGCCCATGGCGTCCGCCGGCGACGTCCTGAGGCTATCCTGCGCGTCCCCGGCGACCCGGCGGTAGGAGGCCGCGGGCTCGTGCCTTGGCGACCCAGCCTTGGGCGGTGCTGAGGGCGACGCCGTTGAGCTCGGCCATCGTCGCGGTGGGGTTGGGGTCGCCGTTCGTACTGAGCCGGCCGTGCTGGAGCGCGACGAGCTCGTAGAAGTCTGGCGTCTGCTTGGGTTCGCCGAGCGGTTTGAGGAGGTCGCGCTCGGGGACCTTGCGGCCGCTGGGGAGTTCGATCTTCCCGCCGGTCAGGGTGGTCGTGCGGCTCATGGCGAAGAGCCGCTTGTTGATCGCTGCTTCGATGCGAGCGGTCGGCAGCTCCCGCAGGAGCTGGCTGGTGATCGGGTCTCCTGGTACTCGGGGCAGGTAGACGACCCCGGTGATGCGGACCTCCTCGGGGACGGCGAACATCTGACGCTGGAGCCTGATGAGAACGCGCGTGCCAGTGCCCGTGTGCTCGAGGTACCGCCAGCGGCCGTCGACGGTCTCGTTCTGCTCGGAGTCGAGCCCTGCCTGCTGGTCCTCGTCGGTGACGGTCTGGTCGTCGTAGCCCAGCGCGGCGTCGATCTCGCCGCTGGCGTCGTCGGGTCGTTCGCCGGGGAACCGGCTCGGCAGGTACCAGCCCGCGGGCAGGTCGTCCTGGACGAGCAGCCCGTCGTAGGTCTGATCACCAGGTCGGTGCGGAGCGGTCGACACGTCACCAGCCTAGGGGAGACACGAACATCTCAGGTACTTGCGGCTACGCCGCCCGCGTGGTCCAATACGCACGTATCCGCGAGAACATGAGGTGTGGCGATGGGGAGAGTGCACGCAGCCGACACCGCCGACCGGCTCCTGCGCACGCAGGAGGTCGCCGCGTGGCTGGCCGTCTCGAAGTCGACGCTGGTGCGCTGGCGCCAGTCGCTGCAGGGCCCGGACGTCTACTGGCTCGCCGACGGCGTGCCGCGCTATCGAGCGTCCGATGTGGAGCAGTGGCTGTCCGGACGGTCGGCCGCCCGGCCGCGTGCGCCGCGACGAGGGAGCGCCCATGCCGGCCCGCCGCGGTGACAAGTGGGAGGCCCGGCTCAAGATCGGCGGCCGGGTCGTCAGCACCCGCCGCTTCGAGACCAAGCGGGCCGCGGTCGAGTGGGAGCGTCGGCAGCGCGGCGCGCTCGACGAGCACGGCTACGACCCCAGCCGGGGGAAGGTCGCCGTCGAGGTGCTTCTGGTCGCGTGGCTGGAGCAGCGGGCTGGGCGAGTCAGCCGCACGACGCTGAACACGGACCGCTACCTGCTGCCGACCCCGGGCCAACGGTCCGGCAGGACCGGGACCGAGACGATCCTGCCGACGTGGTTCCGCAAGCTCCACGTCGGCAAGGTCACCGCCGGCGCGATCGGCACCTGGCAGGACGGCCTGCTGGCGCGCGGGCTCGCGCCGACGTCTGTGAAGCGACACCGCGAGTCGCTGTCGTCGTTCTTCGCCTGGTGCGTGTCCGAGGGCTACATCGCCGTGAACCCGGTCAAGGCCGCCGCACCGCCGAAGGACCGCCGGGTACGCGAGGACATGCGCCCTCTGCCGGCGCACGAGTTCGAGGCGGTCGTCGCCGACGTCGCCGAGTCCAGCGAGGTCTACGCCGACCTCGTGCACGTCCTCGGGCGCACCGGCATCCGATGGGGCGAGGCCCGGGCGATGCTGGTCCGCGACTTCGTCGAAGTGCCCCTGCCGGCGCTCCACGTCATCCGCAACCAGCCCGAGGGCACTGCGCAGGCCAAGACCCCGAAGTCGGGCAAGGGCCGCCGGGTACCCGTGCCGGACGCGCTGCTGCCCGCCCTGCGACGCTTCGCCGACGGCAAGCGCTCCGACGACCTCCTGCTCACCAGGCCCGGCGGCGGTCAGCTCCACCGCTCGATGTTCGTCCGTCTGACGGACTGGAGCCGGGCCGGCCGCGGCCGCACCCTGCACGACCTACGCCACACCGCCGCGTGCGAGTGGATCCTGCGGGGCGTCCCGCTGACGACCGTCCAGGCGTGGCTCGGTCACGGCTCCATCGAGATCACCGCGCGCTACCTGCACCACCTCGGCGACTCCGCCGACCGCTCCGCGCTCCAGCTGCTCAACGACACCGCTCCCAGCGCTGGGCTAGCGCGCCGGCAACCGACGCCCGGGAGTCGGGGTGATTTCGAGGTGATTCGCTGAGGCGCGAGGACGCCTGCGGCGCCCGTAGATGACGAAAGGCCCCTGGTCTGACCAGGGGCCTTTCCGCTGTCGGGGTGACAGGATTTGAACCTGCGCCCTCTTCTTCCCGTCAGGCCGTCAATGTGTGGGGTCGTGAGGGCATGGCATGGCCGCTGGCCTGGGGTTTCGTCCTCTTCGTTCGGGATCGTCTAGCGGTTAGGAACGGTCTGTGGCGAGTTCAATCTGTGGGGTAAGTGTGGGGTCGGGCGTGGACGTCTGCGGTTGTTCCGGGGTTGGTCGGGGTGGTCGCGGCGTCGAGGATGGCCTGGATCTCTTCGCCGACGACGATGGCGTCGCGGCGCTTCTCGATGTAGTGCGCGGTGGTGACGGCGGTGCCGGCGTGACCCAGGACGGTGGCGGCGTCGTCGAGGCCTCGGCCGCGTTCGATGGCGGTGGCCACGGTCCGGCGCAGGGTGTGCGGGGTCAGCTGCCCGGTCATGGCGTTGGCGGCGAGGACCACGCGGAGCTGGGAGCGGAACTGGTGGGGGGTCATGTGTTCTCCGGTGCGGGTCGCGAACACGGGGGACTCCGGTCCCGCAGCCCGGGGCAGCCGGGACCGCAGGGCCTGGACGGCGAACGGCGGCAGGCGCAGGGTGCGCCGGCTGGTGCTGGTCTTGGGGAACGCCTGCCGGGTGACGCCCTGCCCGGAGATGTCGACCATCGTCCCTTCGATGGCGATCGTGGCGGCGTCGAGGTCGACGTCCCGCCAGCGCAGGGCGAGGGCTTCACCGATCCGGGTGCCGGAGCCGAGCATGAGGTCGAACCCGGCGCCGAGGTTGCCGTCCGGGCGCGGTCCCAGGTGATGCGGTCCGACGCGGTAGAGGCGGATCGCTTCGCGGACGGCGACGATCTGGTGACCGGCCAGGGCGACGGGCGCCTTCTTGGGGACGCGGGGGCGGCGGACGGCGTCGGCGGGGTTGAACGGGATCGCGCCGTAGCGGACGGCGAAGTCGAGCATCCCCCGCAGGACGGTCAGGGAGCGGACGGCTTGGGTCCGGTGGACCCGGGCGATGTCCTCGATCGCGTCGGCGAGGCGTTCGGTGGTGGTCTCGCGGACGGTCAGGGACCCGAGTCGGGGCAGGACGTGGGTGTCGAGGATGGTTTCGTACTTGTCCAGGGTTTGGGGCAGGACCTGCTCGGTGCGGTCCATCTCCTCGAACCACGCGTCGGCCAGCGCGGTGATCGTCATCGAGGTCCGCACCCGCCCGGTGGCCTTCTCGCTGACGCGTTCGGCGGCGCGTTCCTTCACCGCGGCGAGGGCCTTCGCCTTCGACGCCCTCGTGACTTCGATGCTGACCAGGTCGCCGTTGGCGAGGCGAAGCCGTCCCCGGGCCCGCCACTGCCCGCCCTCCAGCTGTGTGAGCGTGACGTTCCCCAACTCCCCGATCGGTGTGCGCGGCCTGACCATGACCATCCCCTTCCCCGGTAGATCGGAGGGGCGGACGTCGGGTGTCAGCTCCTCCTACCCGCAGGGAGTGCACGCGTGCGCACAACTGCTCGCTCCCGCCGCCGGGGCACAGCCAAGCGGAGGGGGAGGGGGGAGTTGAACTCCGGCCCGAGGACCTGCACGCGGGCACACGTAGGTACCCGAAACGCGCATCTGATCAGGCGGTTCGCCGTCGGCGACCCGCATCGGCGGACATCGAGAAGCACCCAGATGCGCGGCCAGTTGTGCATGGATTGGTGCACTGCGCCCCGCCCATCCGGCCGGGGCGCAGTGCTCACGGCGTCGGCCAGTCGTCGTCATTGGTGCGCAGTTCCGGGTACTTCTCGGCCAGGTCGGCGACGTTCGCGCGATCACCAGCACGCCCACCGCGTCGCTGGACTCTCACACCAGTAAGTCTCCGGACACACCCTGGGGATGCAGCCGCAGCCCCTGACAGTGGGGCCACAGCGGAGGCCCAATCGGGAGCCCACCTGAGCCGCTATTGGGAACCGCGGTCCGCGTCGGGTCTCCTGGCTAGTGTCGTCCCGATGCACTACGCGGCCTCGCAGGACGCTATTGGAGGAACGGATGGATCTTCGTGCGGACAAGAAGACGCTCCGGAAGCTACTCGGGATGGAGGACGAGCAGTTCCGGATCCCGCACTACCAGCGTCCCTACTCGTGGACCTCGGAGCAGGTCGATGACTTGTGGGGTGACCTCCTCGAGAACGCCGCCACCGGCCACTTCCTCGGCTCGCTCGTCCTCGCGAGCGAGAACGAGTCCAAGCCTCAGGTGATCGATGGCCAGCAGCGCCTGACGACACTGATGGTTCTGCTCGCGGTTCTGCGTGACGCCTGCCTGGAGCGCGGCCTTGCGAAGGAGGCTCGGAAGATCCAGACCCGGTTGATCGCGGATCCCTTCGCTGACGGCGACGCTAGGTACAAGTTCAAGACCGGCGCGGTCGAACTGGCCCATCTTCCGCGACTTCATCCTGCGCGAGCCTGATGATCCGAAGAGGCAGGAACCCGATGAGGTTGCGGCGCTGCCGGGCTACGTCCGCGAGCGCAACAAGCCGCTGATCGCGAACGTTGCCCGGCTCCGCGACCACCTCGCGCGTGCCCTGGAGGGCCTGGAAGCTGAGCAGCAGGCCAGGTGGCTGCTGAAGTTCACGAGCGATCTGATGGAGCACGTCGAGCTCGTCGTCATCGAGGTCAAGGAGCTCGCCGACGCGTTCCTGCTGTTCGAGACGCTCAACGACCGGGGCCTGCAACTTTCGGCCGCTGACCTGCTCAAGAGCCACCTGCTCGGTCAATTCGCGAAGACCTACTCCTCGGAAGAGGAGGTCGACGAAGCGGCGACCCATTGGGACGAGATGCTCGAGGACCTCGGCGCTGGCGTCGACGTCAGCCGGTTCCTGCGCCACTACCTCATGGGCTACCAGCAGTCCGTGAAGAAGGACGAGGTCTTCGACCACTTCAAAGCCTTGATCAAGAAGCGTGACCCGCAGTGGGTGCTCGACGAGCTGCGTGTGGTGGCTCGGATGTACGGGGAGTTCGAGAGCCCAGGCAAGGTCACCCACGGGCCGACGCGCGAAGTCCTTGAGGATCTCCGAACGCTGAGGGCCACGACCTGTTACATCGCGCTCCTGCCAGCGCGGAGGTATCTCTCGGAGACCGACTTCGTCGAGTTCGCGCGCGTGGCCGAGACGCTCACCTTCCGTTACAGCACGGTCGTCGGTCTGGGCACCAACGACATCGAGCGCCGCTACCGGGACGCGGCTCAGCTGCTCATCGCCTCGGAGGGGCGTGATCGGGAGCGCGCTCGCCAGTTCCTCATCGACGCGATGCCCGACTCGCACACCTTCAGGGTCGCCTTCGACAAGATGCAGATGGGCACGCAGTACCTGCTGCGGTACACCCTTGGCCGGATCGAGGCGCATCTCGCCGACGGTGCGGAGAAGGTTCTCAAGGCGAACAACCTCGTCCATATCGAGCACGTCATGCCGCAGACGCTCACGGAGACCTGGTGGATGGCCCTCGGGCTGGAAGGTGTCGACCGCCATGCCGAGTTTCTACCGCTACGGGAACCTGACGCTACTGTTCGCCGGCTACAACATCCCTGCGTCGAACAGGCCGTTCGGCGAGAAGCGGGACTACTACCTGCAGTCGGACGTCGTGATCACCCAGGAGCTCGCGAACGAGGAGGTCTGAAGCTCTCCGCGATCCAGAGGCGGCAGGATCGACTCGGCGAGCTCGCTGACGAGGTCTGGGCGATTCCGGAGTCTCTACCCGTTGCCGCTTCGAAGGGGCCAGACGCGACCGATCGGTTCCGGGCGAGACTGGGCGGACTCTGGGTGGCTGTTGCGCCCTACTGCAAAGACGTCCCGCCTGCGCTGGTAGAGGCATGGTCGAGCGAGCTACCGCAGCACCTCAACGGTCACTCCGCCCATGCATCTGCGGCCGCTGGACTTGCCGATCGCTTGGTCGACCTCAGTCGTAGGTGGGAGACGTACGGACGCACACGAACGGGCTGTCGTCGCAGGTGCCGTTGGCTACTTCCTCGCGCTCGACGACGTGCAGCCTGACGAGGCTGTCGATGGTCTGAACGACGACGAAGCCGTTGTTGCCGCCGCCGAGGAAGTTCTCAACGGCGGGTGATGCGTGACGCCGGTCAACCGCCGCTAGCGGATGCAGGTGTGAGCGATCCATGCCTCGCCAGTTGCGCTGCGGAGGTGCCTGCGCAAGGAGGTTGCCAGATGGCTGCCACCTAGCCCCGGCTTCGACAGGGTCCTGGCGGGCGGCGACGCGGACGGCGAACTCGCAGGCAGACTGGTCGCCGGTTTGAAGTTGATCCGGGTACGGTCACGGCGTGGAGTCCATCTTGCGTGTGTCGGAACAGCACGTCGCGGTGTTCGGGGAGAGCGGAAGTGGCAAGACGGTCTTGGTCTCGTCGTTCTACGGCGCGGCGCAGGAGCAGGCGTTCCTCAAGGAGAGCCTGTTCCACGTCATCGCAGACAACACCGGCCAAGGCAATCGCCTCCGTCAGAACTACCTGGCATGAAGAACAGTGGACGGGTGCCGGAGACAACTCGCTTCGCCGCCACGCCCTATGCCTTCACCATCAAGCCGAAGGACAGGGTGATGACAAGTCCGCCAGGAAGGGGCCGTTCGACTCGTTGCGGCTCGTCTGGCACGACTACCCGGGTGAGTGGTTCGAGGAGGAGCCCAGCAGCGAAGAGGAGGCGAAGCGACGCGTCGACACATTTCGTAAGTTGCTGCGGTCGCACGTCGCCATCGTCCTCGTCGATGGCCAGAAGCTGCTCGACTACGCCGGTGAGGAGGAGAAGTACCTCAAGTCGCTGCTCTGGGGTGTCCGCGATGGCCTCCTGCGCCTCAAGGACGACCTACTCGACGACGGCAAGCCGCTAGTCCAGTTCCCGCGAATCTGGATCATCGCCCTGTCGAAGGCAGACCTCCACCCGGACCTCGACGTCCACGGGTTCCACGACCTCGTCATCGAGCGGGCCGCTGGTGACCTCACCTCGCTTCAGGAGGTGCTGCAGAGCCTGGTCCAGGTCCCCGAAGCGCTGTCGCTCGGCGAAGACTTCATGCTCCTCTCGTCTGCCAAGTTCGAGCCGGACCGGATCGAGGTGACCCAACGGGTTGGCCTCGACCTCCTCCTGCCAGTCGCCTGCATACTCCCTCTGGAACGGCTCGCGCGGTGGGCCGAGAGGTTCGAGATACCCGGCAAGTTCCTAGCGGACCTTGCGGGCAACGCCGCGACTCTGGCGGCGGCACTCGTCGGCACCAAGGTCGTCGCGACCCTATTGAGCAAGGTTCCCGTGGTCGGCCCCTACTTGGCGCCCATCGCCCTCCCGACGCTTGTCGAGGCGGCCAAGCTCGGGGAAGTCAAGATCAAGGAGATCAACCGCAAGGCGCAGGAAGGCCACGACTACCTCACGGCGACGCTGACGCAGTTCCGGCTCCAGCTCGACCAGGGCGTGAGAGACAACCTCCTCGTCAAGAGCCTTAAGTGACCCTCATCTGGGCGACTCGCGGGCGCTCCTGGGGCTTCCGGTTCCTCCTCGATGGGGGCTACCGAGACCCGCTCCCGATCTACGAGCGCGCGTTCGCAGGGACGGAGGGTGAGCCGTCGGTCTGCCGGCGGGCCGACGGGTACGTGGCGCTGCGGTTCCCAGACCCTCTCGATCGTCGCGACGCGGCGGGCCGCGTCATTCCTCATGACATCGTGGTCTTCCCGTCGCTCGCAGACGAGGTCCACTCCCTTGAGGACGGCCAGCGACTTGTCTGGCCCAGGCTGGCGGATACCTTCAACCGCGTGTGGGACCTGCCGCGGCCGCCCTCGCGCACTGAGGCCTTTGGGGCCCCGCGTTAGCGGTCCGACCCACTGTCGACGCCATCGGCTCGGGGCTCCGCTCGCCCAGCCGAGAGGGCTCTCATCCGCGATTGGACGGGGCAGAGCATCGACATGCGTAGGGCCGGGGTGGACAACACGCAACCGAGTCAGCTGGGTCCTCCCACTGCGATCCAGTTCTCGTCGGCGAACTGCGACGATCTAGGGATAGTCACCGTCCTGGATCAGGGCGAGCAGGTCCCGCGGGGGATGGGGTGAGATGCCCAGCGCAGCGAGATCTGCCTCAGTCAGTCGGAGCTGATCGATTCGTGGATTGATATGGCGCAGCAGGTCCGCGATAAGCGCGCGACCGGCTCGTTGTCGGGACGCCTCGATCCTGCGCAGCGGGTCAACGTGCGGTTCTGCGACGCGGGCCACGTCGATTGGGCACTCGAGCATGCCCGCGAGTGGGCTTGAGTCGGTTGCGAAACTGTCGGCGGCCGCAGCCATGATGCTGTGGGTGATCGAGTTGTACTGTGTTTCAGCGCAGCCGAATAGTGCGTGCAGCGCGCTTAGGCGCTGCGACCAGTAGAGCTGCATGTCCTCTGGGCCGGGGGCGAAGCGACAGGCCTCGATCGCTGCAGTTGTGACGTCGTCCGAGGTCAGGGCGGCAGGGGACGCCGGTCCGTCTGCGGGCGCGGCGCGCGCGAGGGCGCGCAAGATCAAGATGAGCACGCGGTCAACCAAGCCATGGTCAGTGAGGGCGGCACCTGAGATTTCCCACTCGTCGAGCCCGTGGTCGTCTGGTCCCCCGTGTTCGCCGCCAATTTCTTGCGATGCGCGCAGCGCGTCGCGAGCGTTCAGCAGAAGTACGAGCGATTCGTCATCGGTGATAACCCCGAAGCGCTGGTTTGTCTCGGCCGCGACAAGTCGGACGTAGCCATCCTGTACGTCGTAGAGGATCTCCCCAGGCCTCATCGCAGCGGCACGCGCTACGACGTCGGCGATGGCCCGGTGACGACGCAAACGAACCTACCCCAGAGTGAACAAACGCGGATCCCGCCACACATTCCCCACCAGAACACCACCCGCCACCACCAAACCAAACCCGACAGGACCATCACCATCCAACCCGCCTAACTTAGCGGCATTGCGGTGAAGGGTGCGTGTGAGTTCGGGTCCTTCGGCCCACTTCATCCGCTGGTCGCTCGCAATGGTCTCGAATGGCGAGGCGGCATCGCTGGAAGGACGGTCAGTGAATCGTCATGAGCAGGCTTCCGCGCGAATGACTACCGGCAGGACGGCCAGGGACACCCGGCGTCCTTCGTCGTCAGCGGTGACGATGTAGTCGACGCGGCTGCTGGGATCGGTCGCGTCCTTCGTGAGCGCATGGCTGGGGTGCGCTTCCACGGCAGCGTGGAGCTTCTCGATCGTGGCCAGGGGGTCCGCGGTCTTGATGAACATCACGAGAGCAGCCTTGCTGTCGCGCCAAACGAGGTAGCGCAGGAGTTGGTCCGTCGCGTCGGCCACACTCTTCGGGCCGCGCCAGATCTTGCACTCGGCGATGAAGGCGTTGCGGTCGCCTTCGCGAATGAGGATGTCGGTCTTGCCGCTGCCGTTGAAAAGCTCGCCGCCGGCTGCGCCTCGCCAGTAGCCGTTCAGGTTGCCGAGCAGAAGATCTCGCAACTCCTCCTCGTCGAGCTTGGCCGCGGTCGCCGGCGTCCTCTCAAGGGAAGTGGCCCACGACCTGACGACATCCAGCACGTCCTGGTAGATCGCATCCTCCAGGATCGGCTCGGGCACGAAGCCCGACTGTGCCTTCCGCGTCTTGAGTGGCACCTGTTTCCGTTGAGCGGCGACGGGCTGGCGCGGCGCTGCCGACTTGCGCACGGGAATGCCAAGGGCGTCCTCGACCCCGCGATCGTTGAGGATGCGTTCCTTCCTGCTTGCGTAGGCGCTACGGGTCTCCTGCTCGGCATTGGAACGGAACTTGGCGAGGTCTGCGTTGGCCCATCCGACCCGCTGGTCGATGTCCTGCTTCACCCGTTCGATCTGTTTCCGGATCACATCGGCGTTGAGCGTCCGCTCGACGACCTCCACGACGACTTTGCCGCGGGAGACCTTGCCGCACTTTCCGCTGACTGTGAAGGTCGAGGCCCGGTAGTCCAACATTTCGGTCGTGCCCGAAATCGGGAATGAGACGACGACCTTGCTCGCCGGCACCGTGTAGATCTCGTCGCGGCCGAATTGCTCACGGACTTGGGTCGTGACCTCGGTGACCGGACTCCGCGTCGCGCCTTCCCAGTCAACTGCGATATCAGTCGGCATGTGCTTTCCGAGGAGAGCAGCCACGATCACGTCAACGTTCTCGCTGAGGAGCACGTCCGGGTCGATCCCCGCCAGCTCGTCGAGCGCTCCCCTGAGACGACCACGCAAGTACTCGTCCAGCCGGCTCGCGGAACCCCACACGCGAATACCTCCTGACAAGATCAGGTCAAACCGATGTTCGACATGCGAATCTACCCCCCGGCGCCAACAGGTCGGGCGAGGGCGCACCGACTAGATGCGACTCAGCGGTGCGCTGGGCCTCCTGGCGTTCAGAACGGATCGTTTGTGGTCACCCCGGACGTCGGCCTGCTGATCGGCAGTCTGCCTTGGGTTCGTTGTGACCAGAAACCATGGCCGATAGCCTGACGATCGGAACGACGGTCTTGACGTTTTCGGCCATGTGGGGGAGGCGGCTTGGCCAACACCATCGGGTACGCCCGCGTGTCGACACTCGAGCAGAACGAGGCCTTGCAGGTCGACGCGCTCATGGCTGCTGGCGCGGTGCGCGTCTTCGTCGAGAAGGCCTCGGGAACCACCCGGCAACGTCCCGAACTTGAACGTTGCCTCGACTACCTCAACGCGGGGGACGCCCTCGCCGTGTGGCGCATCGACCGACTGGGTCGGTCCACCGCCGACCTGGTCGCCATCGTCACCGAACTCAACGCACGCGGCGTCCAGTTCCGGTCCGTGACCGAGGGCATCGACACCACGACTCCAGGCGGCGAACTCGTCTTCACCATCTTTGCCGCCATCGCGCAAATGGAACGTCGGCTCATCGCCGAGCGGACCCGCGCCGGCCTGGCTGCGGCGCGCGAACGCGGCCGTGTCGGCGGGCGACCTCGGGTCGTGTCCGGCGACCAGGTCACCGAGGCTGTCCGGATGCGCGCCGATGGCCGCACGATCGAGGAGATCGCAACGATGTTCAAAGTCGGTCGAACCACGCTCGGGCGCTACCTCGCCGAGCGCGATGACTGCACAGCGTCAGTTTGACCAGACGGGCGGGACGCCGCTCGAGAAATGCGGATACGCCGGCCGGTCCGCGGATTAAAAGGCCCCGGCCGCGGCTGTCGCAGACCGTCGGATCGGTGGTGTTTGGGCTGGTCAGACCGGCTGCCGCTATCGGTTGGTGTCGGCAGGAATCGGGCGACTCGAACCCAGAAGGCTGCCAGATGGCTGCCACCGAGTGCCGAGCCCCGCGGCTGAAAGCACTTCAACGCGAATGTCTGCCGCTCCCTCAGCGGGGCGCGGTCGCGTCGCTCTGGTCCGCGCAGGGCCGACGCTTCGTTCAAGGTGGGAATCGTTGCGCGGATGCCGCCAGATCTAGAGGGGCGCGACCGAAGTGGCTGCGCCGTAGGTTCGATCTCCTCGGGGTCCGGTTGTGGCTGCCTGTGTCGGCCGTGTGGCGTTGTTCGAGGAGGTCAGGATTCGGTTGGGATACTGCCGCCATGAGCCTGGCAGCGATCGATCTCATCGACGAGTTCGGGCGCAGCAGAGCCGGGGGAACGCAGCTGTATTCGTCGGGGCTGGCCTCTCACAGGGCGTTGGCATGCCCGGATGGCGAGGACTCCTCGAAGAGCCCGCGCGTCGCGCAGGAGTCCCCCTCGGTGAGGATCTTGCCCTCGCTGCCGAGTACCTCACCCTGTCCGGCGTGTTCACCCGCGAGCAGATCGCCGACCACATCCACCGAAAGTTGCTCGACACACGTGCGCGGCCCGGCGCTGCGCACTCATCTCTGAAGCGCTTGCCGGTGGATCAGATCTGGACAAGCAACTACGACACGCTTCTCGAGGAGGCGTGTCTAGGAAGCCAGGTCGTGATCAGGGACGACGATGTGGTGCACGTTGGCACGGCACAGCGGTGCGTCGTCAAGATCGCACGGCTCGCTGTGCGCTTCCGGGTGGGCGCACCCTCCGATCATTACGCGCAAGGACTACGAGCTCTACCAGCAGACCCACCCGAGGATGTGGGCGCTGCTTCGTGCGACCTACCTGAGCAGAACGATGCTCTTCCTCGGGTTCAGCTTCGCCGACCCGAACATCGGCGTCTTGCTGCAGCTTGCGCGCACGTTGGGAACCTCAGTTGGTGATCGCGCATATGACGGTGATGGCCCGTCCTCAAGCGTCGGACCATGACGGGTGCCGTCTGCACGCTCTGCGTGTGCGCGACCTGGAGGACAGCGGAGTTCGGGTCCACGAGATCGACAACTACTCAGAGCTGGACGCACTGCTCGAGGCTCTCGTGCGCCGCACGAGAGCCAAGCGTGTGTTTGTCTCCGGGAGCTTCACCACCGGGGACCCTGCAGGGATTGACGCTTGCAGCGCAATCGGTGGACAGCTCGCCGCTCGTGCCGACTGGACGCTGCTGTCCCTGGGAGGGCCTGCTGGCTGGCACGTCAGCCAACAGGTCGGGCAGCACCGGCGCGCTGAGCGCACCTACGCCGCTCCGCAGTTCGAGTTCCACTTCCGCAAGGCGTCCCGGCCCCCCGAGCGCCTTGAGGAGCGCTTGGGTACGGCGCTCTACCACGATTGCGAGCGTGAAGAGCTGGTACCCCTGCTGCTCGACGAATGCCGTGCCATGGTCGTGATCGGCGGTAAGGACCGAACGCCTGAGGAGATCCGGTGGCCAAGGACGCCGGTGTCGGCGTCGTCCCACTAGCTAGCGCTGGAGGCGCGGCGCGCCAGTACTGGGAGCAGATGCGCGCCACACCGCCCGTCCTGGGTGGGCAAACGACCTCGCCCGACACGTGGGAGCGGCTCGGGCACGACAACGTCCAAGTTGCGGCTAGGGCGGCCCTTGACCTGCTCGACCAGAGTATGTACCACCAACCACCGCAGAGCGGGCCGTGATGTCAGTGGTCGCTCCTAGCGTTGCAGGCATGGACGCCCTGGACACCGCGGCCTTCGTGCTGGCCGCAAGCGAAGTTGCCCCAGCAGAACCGAGCGACCTAACAGCGCTGCTGCGAGACGCCGATGAGTGGCGTGCCCTCACCTCACGAGAGGCATCATCGACGTGTCGTCCACTGACGCGATACCTCATCGAGACCGTTGATCCAGGGCGGATCGAGTACTGGCACAAGCTCCTGGACCGGGACGTGCACGCCGACGAGCGCTATCAGGTCGTACTAGCGGGTTACGCGCGCTACCCATCGCGGCTTGCGAGACGCGGGGTGCACCTCCACTCCTCTTCATCCGCGGCACCGCGCAGGATGACGCAAGGCCCGCCCTAGCGATCATCGGCTCACGTGACGCTGATAGCCGCAGCGAGCGAGCGGCGTATCAGGTAGCGGCGGAAGTTGCCCGCGCCGGCGTCGACGTCGTGTCCGGACTGGCCCGAGGCGTGGACGCCGCAGCCCATCGCGGAGCCCTGACGGCTGGGCGGACGACTGCGGTGCTCGGTACCGGCATCACTCAGGTATTCCCCGCGGGCCACGAGCGGCTGGCGGCCCAGATCTGCCAACGCGGTGCACTTGTTTCCGAGTTCCCCCCCCTACGCGCCGCACACGAGCACGACCTTCCTAAGGCGCAACGGCACGATCGCCGCGCTGTGCGACGCTCTCTTGGTGATGGACGCGTCAACACATTCCGGCAGCCGGCACGCAGTCGGCCGCGCGACTGAACTTGGTCGCCCGGTGCTCATCTGGGCCGAGACACTCCAGGGAGCGCCCTGGGCACGCGAACTCACAGCGTCCGGGCTCGGCAGATTCGTCCACACAGCCAACGACGTGCACGACGCGCTCGGGGGAGCCCTCGAATGAACGTCGGGGGCGTCGTTATTGCACTGTCCGAGCGACCTGACGTCCTAGCCGAACTCACCCCGGTTCCCTCGCCGTCGTCGAACCGCTGCCCCACCTGTTTGACATGGAAGGTGGCGGAGGAGAGTCGGTGCGAGAACTGCGAGGAAGTCGAGTCCGAACTCGGTGTGCCACCGGTACCTCTGTCCCTAGTCACCCTTTACGCCGAGCCATCACGGTTGCGGAACTGGCTGACCCGCTACAAGGGTCGACCCGGTGAAGACGATCCGTGGGATCAGGAATCCGAGGATGTCGTTGCTGCCCTGCTCGGACGGTTCCTTCACCAGAACGGAACCCAGTTGCTCCGCGGGGAGCTCAGCGCCGACAATCTGGTGGTCGTCCCGTCGACTGAGCGCAGACTCCCACACCCGCTCGAGGCACTCCTTCAGGACCTGGACCCGAACCCGCCGCTGCTAAGCGCCATCAGCCGGAGTTCCGAACCGATCGGATTCCGGCGCCCCAATGCTGCGGCCTACCTCGCCGATCAGACAGTGAGAGGTCGGCGCCTGTTCCTCGTCGATGATGTCTACACGACCGGCGCCCACCTCAACAGCGCTGCACAAGCGCTCCGCGCAGCCGGGGCCGAAGTTGTCGGAGCGCTCGTTCTGGCGCGACGAGTGAACCCCGACTACAACTGTCTCGCGCGGGCGTTCTGGGACGGCGCCAGGGCGACTCCCTTCACCTGGGACACCGGACCTGTGGTCCGAGGAGCGAAGGCGTGACCACGATGAACGCATCGAACAGCGACGACGGCGATCTGGCCGCCACTCTGCCGGAGGTGATGCGGGAAGCAGCCATTGGCCAGGTACGGATCGAGGTCGTCCAGCGCACGCCCTCGTTCCGGGGCGGCAAGTTGTCTGCGCGAGTTCAGGAAGTCACGCGTGTCGCGCGTGTCGAGCACACCGAACGCGGGTTCGGCTTCTGGGAGTTCGCCCTTTCGCGTGCGCTCTCAGCGGACCCTGACACCCGCCGTGCACTGATACACGGGGCGCTGCGCCACGAACCGATGGTCGAGGCCGACCGTCAGGAGTTGGACGTTGATGACTTCGTCGCCGGCCTTCGCTCACGCAAGTGGCGCGATATGCCCGCTCGCACCCTGGTGAACCTCTGCTCGACAGTGCGCCGTCAAGACGGCACGACTGCCCAGCTCCCGATGCTCGATTTCGGACTTGACGCGACCGCGTCCGAGAGTGCCGACGCCGCCGTCGAAGCACTGGAAGCGCTAGAGGTAGGTGGCGTCTTGTTCACCTCCGGTCGATCGTTCCACTTCCTTGGAGACACCCTCATGTCCGGGGACGGAATGCGACGGATGCTAGCCCGGGCGCAGTTGTTGTCGCCCCTGATTGACTATCGATGGGTGGCGCACCAGCTGATTGACGGCGAGTCCCGGCTTCGGATCTCGACGGACGTTGAGCGCAACCCCCAGCCGCATCGCCTCGTTCGACACGTTCATGCACCCGCGCGACCGGCATGGGGGTCGTGAGGGGGAGTTGAACTCCGACCCTTACACCTGCGCACGGGTGCACCTGTGTACACGAAACAGCATCTGATCAGGCGGTTCGCCCGTGGCGAGCTGCATCGGCACACGTCGAGAATCATCCATGTGCGTGGCCAGTTGTGCATGGATTGGTGCATGGGCGTGGACGCCGACGACGTGCAGAGTTGGGCCAACGGAGGCTGGTCCCCTTGCCGCCAAACCGGGATGTGGGCGTAATCGCTACGGGGGCGTGGCGGGAACTGCCCGCGGCGCTGTCGCGTGGCGAGGCCCGTGCGGGTGCACGACTCGGCGAAGGTGCTCCTCTGTGTGGCGGTCGGGGTGGCGATCGGCGGCGCGGCCCGGGAGGATGCTGCATCCTCGCGGCTCGAGCCCGCGGACCAGGCCCCCAATGGCTCGGATCACGCGATCAGTTCAGGCGACGCTGTCAGAGCGACGACCACCGGTCGCGTTGCCAGATAAACAGGATCGGGTTCTTTGGCGTATGGAGAGAAGCGCCTGCCTCTAACGAGATTCTCCACGAGCGCGTGCTGATGTTCATGGGAGCGTTCTCATGGCCACAATCCACAATCCACAATCAACTGGCAGCTGAACTGAATCGGTTCCTGGCGCAGCACATGGGGCACCTGGGTCCGGTGATCGGCCGGTACTACGTCGCTCGAATCCGCGACGAGCAGCGACTGCCCCGCCTCCTTGCGATGCTCGATGACGACCGCGCAGGGGGTCCCCCCAAATGGGGACTGCCTCGACCCGCGATCCGCATCGCAGACGGGCCTAACGTTAGGAGCGACGACATGCACCACCCCACGCACCACCAGAGGGAGGCCGGTTCCGAAGCAAGAGCGCTGTCGTCAGGAACGATATTCAATGGCGAGGCAGAAGAGGGGAAGAACGCATGGGAACTCAATCAGTGCGAAGGATAGCCGTTCTTGTGGTATCGGCGATGATGATGCTCGGGTTGGGCGTTGTAGGGGGTGGGACCGCTTCGGCAGCAATCAGCACGGCATCCACCTACCGGTCCTACTCGGCGCACATCCGAACCGCCCCCAACACGGGCGGCTCCATCATCAGGAGCGTTCCGCCCGGCGGCTACAAAATCTCCATCAACTGCTGGGTCTGGGGACAATCCATCACCGGTCCGTACGCCACAAGTTCGCGCTGGTACACGGCTGAAGGCGGTGGATATGTCTCAGACGCCATGATCATCACCGGGAGCAACGCTGCTGTCACACCCCAATGCGCTCCCTACGCGCTTCCCTTCCCATCGGGCACCACTCACCAAATCACTCAGAGCTACGGAACCGGGACATTCTCTCATTCTGGGAGCTACAACTCTACAGCTGTGGACTGGGGAGCCGGATATGGTGAGACAGTCGTTGCCTCGGCTGGCGGTCGCATTCAATTTGAAGGCTGGAACGGCGCTGCCGGCATCACGGTTCTGATCGATCACGGGAACGGGAACTGCACCCAATACGCCCACCTTTCTTCCTCAATCGTGGACGGCGGCCAAATCGTCTCGAGGGGACAGAAGATCGGCGCTGTGGGCGGGTCGGGTTTTGGCACGCTGCAATACTACGCCCCGCACCTGCATTGGGCCGGCGTCAACTGCTCGACGCAAACCGCGAAGTTTGTCATCAGCACCGTTGAAAGAGGCACCAGCTATCCTCAGGGCGTCTATGTTACGAGTGTCAACAGGGGATAAGTAGGTCGCATGCGCGGCGGCAGGTCGGAGAAATCACCCGCCGCCATGCATGCGACAAGAGGCGGGACTCCTGGCCCGGCCGAGCCCCTGGATGCCCCTGGATGGGGGCCCGCGCTGAGATTTCCTTGGTCGGGGATTTGCTTCTGCATCCCGAAGAAGAGGAATTCAGTGTGACGCGGCTGTCTGGTGGGGGTATCGAGATAATGGGTGGAGCGGGGCCCAGGCCGGCCGACGAAACTCACCGGTGAGCAGCTGGCGCAGGCGGCTGCGTGGCCGGCGTTGACAGGGTGGACGGATGTGCGGAGCGGGGGGTCCGGTTAGGGGTCGCCGGGACCACGATCGGGGCGCCGGCTGGGACCCGAGAGGGCCGCCCCGGTTGAGACGGTCGCGACGACCGGCGAGGAGGGAGGATGGGTGAACTGGACCTCGCAGGGCCGGTCGACGGATCCGAGGCCGCGGGCGCGAGCGTGTCGCTCGCTGCGCCCTAGGGGCGGGGGGTCTCTGCCCGAGTCGGCGGCAGGGAGGCATGGTTCGAGCGGGCTTTGGTGGTCGTCCCCGCAAGAGGTGACGTGTCTCTGTGTGTTTCGGACTATCGATGTTGGGAGTATGGCGTCATGGACGGCGTGCGTCTTCGTTTGGGCATTATTGACGATCATCCGCCGATCCTTGTCGGTGTCGTGGAGGGGATCCATGAGGCGCTGCCTCACGGTTTGCGCGTGCTCACGGCCCGGACGGTTTGTGGCCTTCTTGACTGGGCCGGAGACCTTGATATCGTCCTCCTGGACATCAACCTCAACGACGGAACCGATGCGGAAGACAACGTGAATGCTCTCGTCGCGCGCGGCTGGCCGGTCATCTTGTACACCCAGGAAGTGCGGCGCTCTGTCGTGGCGAGGTGCTTTCGCGCAGGAGCGAGTGGGATCGTCGGCAAACACGAGGACATGGGCGTATTGACGGGAGCGATCATTCAGGTTGCCGGCGGTGAGCCGTTCCTCAGTGCGGAGTGGGCGGCCGCCCTCGACGACGACGCGGACTCGAATGTGCCCGGCTTAACGCCCCGTGAGATTGAGGCTTTGCGCCTCTATGCGACGGGGTTGCCTCTGAAGTCGGTCGCGCGGCGGATGGGGATCCAGGAGGAGACCGCAAAGGAGCATTTGAAGCGGGTGCGTCGCAAGTACACCGACGTGGGGCGAGTCGCGAATACGAAGACCGAGCTGTTGTTCCGAGCGGTCGAGGACGGTCACGTCGCCGGCCCGATCGTGCGCTAGCGAGCCCGGTCTGCTGGCGCCCGATGCTCCTTACTCAAGAGGTCCTGGACAAGGCTGTCTACCGGGGGATCGCCCTCTTGGCGACCCTGAACGTCCTGGTCACGGCCTTCCTCACGCGCCGCGGCTCCGAGATATACCCGTTTCCGCTCTTGACGGTCAGCCTTACCGTGTTCGCGGTCTGCGCCCTGTGGTGTGTACTGGACTGCTGGGCGCAGATTCGCTCGCGCGCCGGCGCGAAGGCCTTGGTGGTGGCCGGATTCGCGACGACAGGCGCACACCTGTTGATGGTGACGGCGCCTCAGGGGTATGCGGCGCATCCGCCGCTGTATCCGCTCATGGCGGCTGGCATGTGCGCCGCACCGTTCGCCTTCGGGTTCAGGGCTGGGGCGAGCTTGATCGCCCTGTTCGCTGTCATGTCGTACTGGATCAGGCTCCCCGACGTGGGTTCTGCGCAAGCGGTGCAGGAGAGTCTCCTGATGGCGATGACGGGCTTCGTGAGTGCGGCGCTGCTGCACTTCCTGGCCAAGGCAGCCGCCGAGGTTGAGGCCGCATCGCAGAACGTCTGGGAACTTCAGGAGTCCACAGCCCGGGCGGCCAGCCGGATCGCCGAGCGTGAGAGGTGGAACGCGCTTGTCCACGACAAGGTCCTAGGTGCACTTCGCCTAGCGGGACGGAGCCGCTCCCTTGCCAGCGATGACGCTGCCCGCGAACTCGCGCGCGAGGCACTGTCGGAGTTCGACGGGGACACTGCTGCGGCTCGGATCCACGCGATCGAGCAGACGCTTCGAGACCATGCCCGGAAGCTCGCGCTGAGGCTGAAGATCAACATCGAGGGCTCCCTGTCCGACCGCTCTGTCACGGAGGCGTTCGCGGGTGCGGCGACCGAGGCGCTGACCAACGTCGCGCGCCACTCTGAGCAGTCCACGGCGACGGTGACGGGCCGGCTCGGCACGGACTCGGCGACCATGCACATCGTCGACGACGGGTGCGGCTTCGACCCCGCGACCACGTCAGCGCGCCGCCTCGGCATCAGCTCGAGCATCGAAAAGAGGATGCGCGCCGTCGGCGGCAGCGCACAGGTCATGTCCACGCTGGGTCACGGGACCGTGGTCGAGCTGAGTTGGGCCGACACACACGTGGACGGCCCCGACGCGCATCCCACATGGAAGCTCCGCACGTTCGCCGCGCCGCTCGCCGCGGTCGCGACCGTCACCTTGGCCCTGCACCTGTCGATGGGATGGCGCTACCTGTCGCAGTCGCGCCAACCGTGGATCACAGTGGCCGGGATGGTCGCCACCGTTCTCGTGACTCTCACCCTCGGCGTCATGCCCAGGATGTCTCGGACGGCGCAGTGGGCCGCGATTGCCGCCACCGCGCTGCCAGTCGCTTTGGTCGCCAACCTAAAGACCTATGACGTCGTGGACTACCGGTACTGGTTCATCGGCGCGCTGGATACCGCAGTCATCCTCATCGCCGTCAAGCTCTCATCCTCGGCGGGGGTGATCGCCGCCCTCGCCATGATGTCCGGGGTGATCGCTGTCCAGGCCAGCGCAGGGAGCGTCGCTTGGTCGACCGTTGCGACTTCATTCCCGCAGGTCCTAGTCTGCGCCGTCGCAGCCGGGCTGTGCCGGCGGGCGCTGGACTATTCCGCGGAGTTCATCGCCCAGGAGGCGGACGCGTCGGGGCTGCTGAGGCTGGAGGCGGCTGAGAAGGAGGAACGCGAGGCCGAGCTCGCCCGGCGCGCCGAGGGTCTGGGCCGCACGGTCGTACCCAAGTTGAAACTGATCGCTGACGAGACCCCTCTGAATGACGACGAGCGCCGCCAGTGCTTGGCGATGGAGGCCGCGGCCCGCGATCAACTCGTCGCGCACGAGATCCTCAACGCCGAACTGGTCGAGGCCCTGAGGGAGGCTCGCGAGCGTGGCGTCATGGTCGAGATCGCAGCCCAACGAGTCACCTCGCCCGACGCGGTCCGGGCGTTCCAGAACGTCTGCCTTGCGCTCCTGCCGGCGGCGTCAACGGGCGCACGCGTCCGGGCGTTATGGCGATCGACGCCAGATGGCCGGTTCGCCACGGTCTCGGTCGTGCCCTGCGGCGTACTGAGCGCGGCAGACCAAGCTGCGCTCGAAGCAGCAGGGCGTGACGCCGCGCCCCTTGCCGTGGACGCCACCAGCGACGGCTTCTCCACACTGGTGGTAATCGGATGCGCCCCCACTCCGAATTAGCCTTCGGTCGCAGGCCGGGAGGATGGGGGATTCGAACCCCCGAGGGCTGTTAACCCAACACGCTTTCCAAATGCCTTGATAGGCGTTCGCGTGGGGTGGTCGCTGGGTGTTTATGCAGGTCACGGCGCGGTCGCCCCGGTGCGCGCCGTGGTCCGATGGGCCTGGACGACGGCCAACTGCAACCGAAACTGCAACCGGACGGGTGGCCGGGCATCGGCACGCCGGGAACCCGTCGAGTCCTCGGGCTGCCGGCAATCCCCAGAAGATGTGGGTGGGGTCGCGGTCGATCTCGGCGAGGAGGTCGTCGACGATGCGTGAGGGTGGGATGCGGTCGTAGCGGTCGTAGCGGTCGTAGCGGTCGTAGCGGTCGTAGCGGTGGAAGCGGAGGTTGCGGTCGCGCCGGTAGAGCTCCCAGAGTCCGGTCGCCTTCGCGGACCGCAGCCGGGCGATCGGGAAGTGAGTCCACTCCGGGCCGACGCTAGATGTGGGACTCCTACGCGAGCGGGACGCCTTCGACGGCGTCCGCAACCTGGGAATCGGGCCGGACCTGGCGCGGGTGTCGGACGCGTCCACGCACGTGAACTCCTCGCCGCTTTCCACCACCCCGACGACTACTCGTGGACTACCGACTGGTGGGGCGCCACCACTGACACGCTGCTCACCACCTCGGAGAAGTAGCTAATGACGGACATCGCCCACAGGGCGACGGCGTAGCCTCCGGCGAAGAAGGCCACGCCCAAGGCCCTTACCACGCCGGGTAGCGGCGCTGTCCAGCCGAACCGTTCGTGCGTCGAGGACCGTTCTGCGTCGCACTCGTCGGTGATCTGGGGGGACGAGGAGGCTGGTTGGGTGCGACGCTGACCCGATGGCGTACACAGGTTGGCGACCGACCTCGGCTCCTGGCGCCTTCATGCGGCGGCGATACCCGGACGTCCGTCGCCTGTCGACCCGCTTCCCGGGACCCCGGGTCGAGGATGGCCAGCTTCCCGATGGAACCCCGCTCCTTGCGGGACCCATCGAGACGCTCCTGGATCACCCCATCCAGGTCGTCGGAGGCGCACCTTCTGTGACTGGGACCGCGTTCGGAGAACGCCTGCGCCTGCACTACCTGGCGCTTGAGCCGGACTGGCTCCACGGCCCAACCGCCGGGCGGAGGCACGCCCTTGGGCACGCCAACGGCGAGCAAGACCCGGTGTGGGACCAGCTGATCAACGAGATCAATGCGCTTGCCAGGCAGTGCCGTGCGGCCCGCGTGAGCATCCCGCGCGATGAGGAGCGCCTCAGTAAGCTGTGCGGAGTCCTGGCGCTCTACCAATCAGCCGACGTAGCCCGTGTCAGGACCGGTGCGAGCCCCGACACGCCGATCATTCAGGAGCCCGCCTCAAGCTCGGTGGAACAGCTCTTGACCCACGTCTATGACGATCTGGGGAATGCGGTCACAACACTCATGAGGCTTGCCGCGACCCGGCTGCCAGGGCCTGCCGCCGTGAGGAACGCGCAGGCCGAGGTGCGCGTAGGCGGCGCAGCTGGCCGTGCGGACCTGATCCTCGACGGACTGTTGCTCGAGGTGAAGGTCGTCAAGCAAGCAAGAGTCACTGCTGAGTATGCGTATCAGGTTCTCGACTATCTGCTCGGATCCGACATCGTGGACGTCGGCCGAGTCGGGTGGTATTTCGCCCGCCACGGCCTGCTTTGGGACTTCCCCGTCGAGAAGTTCCTCGGGACGCTCGCGGGCGAGCCTGTGTCGCTTGCCCAGGCTCGCGCCGAGTACGTGCGCGTCCTCGCCTGAACCGGTCTCTCGACCCAACACACGGCACCCGCGCACCACACCCGACGCAGGGCACCGCCACGGGCGCCTCCGGAGACCCGACGTGGCTCAACGCCTCCTCTTGTGTTTCCGACGGGGCCCACGCCCGGTCCGGTGTTCCGAGTAGGGACGGGTCGCACTTGAGGTAGTCCTCAGGTGTCGCCTCCGAAGTGCGCAGCTCCGGCCGACAATTCGTAGACCCCAATTGAAGCGGCCGTCCGGTTTCCCTGATTCGGAGAGAGGCCGGTCGTGAGACGTCTGCTCAGACGAGTGCGTCGCGAGGCCGTAGGCTGCTCTCGTGCCAGGTGAGGAGCTGCACCAACAGGGCGAAGACGGCGTACACCGAGCAAAGGTGTGGCTGGAAGCGACGACGCGCGTCACGAAGTCTTGGGCGGTCTATGACGAGACGTCTGTGAGCAAGCTAACGTTCAAGTGGCCCCACGGTGGACAGCAGTATTCGTACGACCTCGGCGGTCTCCTTTTCGGTGGCGACTTCGACAACCAGTTCTTCCTCGCAGAGAGCAAGAAGTACAAGGGCTCCAGCGACCAAGGAACGCATTACGACAAGTTCCTAGCACAGAGCTACGTAACCCTGCGCGACCAGGGGCGCCTGGCCGATCACTTCATGTGGATCACCTGGGCGCCGTTCCGGGTTACCAGTTGGTCGAAGCAAAGCGATCCGGACGCAATCCGCAAAGCCCTGCTGACAGACGAGAACCGCGCTCGCGTGTTCGGCGACGTCGATGTGGAAGCCGCGAAGACGGCACTCGACGACGTCCTCCTGTTGGACCTCTCGTCACGGATGTGGATCATCGTTCTCTCTGAGCGACAGGAGCGCTTGGTGATTAGCGACGAGGATCGCGGCGTGCTGCTAAAGCGTCGCGTCAAGAAGGGGATGATGTAGGTGTCCGTCAGCCAGGACGACTCGCAGGTGCCGGGCTCCACGATCACGTCAATCAAGAGCGCAGTTGCGCGTTCGCTCGAACATGCCGACGAGAAAGTCAGGGTTCACTCCACCGACTACTTCAATAACACTTTCGCGCCGGATCTTGTGCTTACTTGGCCCCGCGAGGGCGCGGAACGCTTCGTCTATCTACGCACGAGCGCGAACATCGAGTACTTGACTCAGGACGTCAGGCTAATCGATGAGGAGTCGTCAATCGTCATGCCCCTGTCAGACGTGTCGTCGGCTCCCGCTGACAAGGAGGGCAGAGAGGCCTTGCAGGTGGCGGCCCGCGGTAGACGCTCACTAATTACCCAAGCCCGCAGTTTCGAGTCGCTTGGGGACCTGCGACGCCAACAGCCTGTCACAGGACTCGCGTCGCACTCGCTACTCCAGGGGGGCTACGGCCATATCGAGCCCGACCGGGCTGTGGCGTTTGGCCGGTCGCTCTCTGTTGGTTTCGACGCCGCCCAGGCCGGCGACTCAGAGCGTACGGGCGCGGCGGTCCACGAAGCCGAGGAGCTACTCGATCCCGTTCGGGCAGCCGAAGTCAACAGCTTCTTGCACGCTGTTTGGGTGGGGTCCGGCGCGCCTGGCACGTCGTTCCCCGGTGAGGCCAGCCTATCCGCAACGCCCACCGGCGCTGGTCTCGACCTGCTCCTTCGGACGGTCGCGATCGAAGACCCCGAGTTTTGGTCTAACATGGCCGTCAGCCTATCGTTTGTGAAATTGGCTGAGATGAGCGCCAATGTTGATGACCGGAACTTTCAGTTCTTGATGCGGGCGAGCGGTGACCGCCTGCAGGCTAAGGCAATGCGCATCGTCGAGGGGGTGCCGACGACAAGATCCGAAGCGCGATGGTTCCTCCTCGAGGGTAGGCTCGGGATGCGGTTCAGGGGCACGACGATAATGTTCCGTCCCACCGGGTCCAACTTCGAGCAAGCGGGCATCGACTCGCCCACAACCATCGCCGAACTCCAGCGCCGCGCTGAGCGTGCCGGGATCACGCTAACTGACATAACAGTCGGTACGGAGAGCCGGCGTCTCGACTACGGCAGCGAAGACGGGGGGGCGATCACGCAGGATGGGCATTTGAAACAGTTCGAGGCCACTCTCGGCGCTTCCGCGCAGGTCCGCAAGGCCAACGCACGCGTCGGCAACCGAGACCTCATCCTGAATTTCAAGACGTCGACCGCGAATGGACGGACCGCGGCAACATTCTACCTTTCGGAGCTCGTGCAGCACCTGCCGCTGTTCGCGGACTTCTCGGCAGATGACATTGCGGAACTCCGGCGGACGGCCCTTGGCCACAAGGACGACGAGTCGCCGCAGTAGCCCGGTCGGAGGGGGCCACGGCGCATCGCTGGCCTGGCCGTGCTCGCTCTACGTCGACTAGTGAGTCTGTCAACTTGACCTGGCCGCACCGTGCCCTGGCGAGTTCCTGCGAACCGACGCGCCCACCCTCACCGCGGAAGACATCGCCCTGGGCTACAAGTAGCTCCCGCAAGGCGAGCGCGGTTGGCGGGACCTCAAGCACATCCTCGACCTGTGGCCCGTCCACCACCGCCTCGAAGAACGCATCCGCGCCCACATTGCCCTGTGCTGGCTCACCCTGCTCCTGATCCGGATCATTGAGGCGACCACCGGCCAGACAGACCTGGACGACCGTCCGCGGCGAGCTCCGACGCCTGTACCTTGGGGAGTTCACCGGCCGCGCCGGCAAACCACGGCACATCTCCCGACGACAGCTGCAGAACCCAGGTTGCGCGTAGCCGTCGGCTCCTCGCCCCCAGATGGGGGAGAGGTCAGCTGCGGAGGCATAGCGCGGCCGGAAGCCCATAAGACGCCCGTCCCCCGGCGTTGCTGTCGGGAGCCGCCGGATCGGCGTTGTTTAGGCTGGCCAGGACTGGTGCATGGTGAGCTCATGCCGCCCAGCGGGCCGGGGCGCGCGACGCGCTCAGACGCCACCCTTGCGGCGGTTGTCCTCGCAGGCAGAGCATCTGGCAGTTCTCAGCGATGGTCTTGCCGCCCTTCGACCACGGCGTGATGTGGTCGGCCTCCATCTCGTCGATCTCGAAGACTGCTGGCCGTCGTCGTTGCCGGGCGTGCGGCAGATGCCGTTGCGCACTTGCCTCTGGCGCTCGTAGGCGGCGCGCTTCTCGCGGTCGTCGAACTGCGCGGATGCTGAGGTGCTTCTCGTCGCCGGTGAGGACGTAGGTGTAGATGCCCTTCGTTCTGGTCACGTCGTCGTCCTGCATCAGCCGGCCGATGTCGGCGCTCCAGCTTGGCGGTGTCGTAAGCTTCGCTCCTTGAACTGGTCGTACAGCGGTCCCCACTCGACGCCCTTCATCTCCTTGCGGTACGTCGTGAAGGTCAGCTGCACCCACCAGATGACGGCCTGGAAGTAGGTCCACAGCTCGTTGGCGTTCGGGTCGTGCTGGTGGGCCGACATGTACTGCTCGATCTTCCCGCCGGACAGCCACTTCAGCGCCGTCTCCAGCAGCTCCTGACGGATCGGGGAGCCGGTGACGTACTTGCTGGCGAGCACGTAGGCGGCGCCGTTGGTCTTGCGAGAAGATCGACTTGGCGTGGGTGAGCCACGGCCCGGTGTAGACGGCGTTGCGCAGCTCCTGATCGGTCAGCTCGCTCCCCGGCGATGTTGATCGATCCGGAACCAGTCGAGCTTCTCCTGGTCGTTGCCCGAGCAGAAGTAGACCATCAGCTTGTAGTCGAGGATCTGGTCCTGCTGGGTCTGCGGTGAGGTTGTGGAAGGCCATCGGGTGGCCGTCGATGGTGATCGAGAAGTCGCCGTTCAACGTACTGGCAGAAGCGAGATGGTCCGCTGCTGGCCGTCCATCACCTCGTAGGTGCCGTCCTCGGTGACGACCCAGTACATGACGTTGAGCGGGAAGCCCTTGCGGATCGTGTCGATGACAGCGTTCCGCTTCTTGTCGTCGTAGACGAACTCGCGCTGGTACTTCGGGCCGGATGTTCGAGCTTGCCGTCGTAGCCGACGACACCCTCCTCGGCGTTGTCGAGGTAGCCCTCGGCGACCTCGCGGACCGTGATCTCGCTTGAGCTCGATCTTCACGACGGCAGCCTCCAATCCGCCTGATGACGATGCGCTCGTACAGGCGCTGGTGCGTCCCGTCGCCCGTCGGGCACGTAGAAGCGCTGCATGCCCGCCCTGGCTCGTAGGTCCCTCGTTGCGGCGTACTCGGACATCGGCTCGGCGAGCCGACGTGCTGCTGCCCGATGATCTCGAACTGGTCGGGGTTGTACTTGTCCAGGAACGTGATCGGCACGCCCATCTCGCCGTCGTAGTCCATCGGGATGTCGGCGACCTTCGCAGACCTCGATCGCCGGGTAGTTGGTGTAGGTCGGGTACTCCTCGGGCGTGTACCGCTTGTAGAGGGTCATGGGCTCATGGCGCTTCGTGGTGTCGAGGTTGGTGAACCAGTAGACGCGACCCATGCTGAAGTACTTGACGCCGTCGACGACCTTCTTGCGTCGACTCGGTCTTGATCTCGTAGTCGTCCGGGCACCCGGAACCACTTGGTGCCGCCGTTCTCGTAGCCGAACCAGAGGTTGTCGGCCATGATCTGCGCGAAGATCTCGTCGTAGGTGATGGCGTTCTGGTCCCCGAGGACCAGGAACTTCTTCTCGCTGCTTCGGCGAGTTGGGTGATGTACTCGCGGAACAGGGAGAACGGCGGGTTGGTCACGACGATGTCGGCCTCGTCGAGCAGCGCGACGCACTCGTTGCTGCGGAAGTCGCCGTCGCCCTTCAGCGGCGTCATGGCGTTGGCGTCGTTGCGCAGCAGGTACTCGACGTCGGCCAGGTCGATCGCGCCGTCGCCGTTCGCGTCCGGCACCTCGCTGATCTCGACCTTGTAGCGGCTCGCGCGGCGGCGGTCGCCTTCGCGGACGCCGGCGGTCGTCGAACAGCGGCAGCTGCTCGCCGCGTGATCGGCGAGCCGGCGTAGCAGGTCGCGATGAGCTTCTTCAGGCCGAGGTGGTTGAAGTTCATGGCGAAGTACTTGAAGAAGTTGGACTCGTACGGGTCGTCGCAGTTGCAGAAGACGACCTTGCCCGCGAACTGGTCGCGGTAGTGGCGCAGCTCGGCCTCGATGTCGACGAGCTGGGTGTAGAACTCGTCCTGAGGCGACCTGTTCCGCGCGCTCAGCGTCTCGTTGCCTGCCATGGTCGGGTGCCAGCCTTCCTCGTCTACGAGTTCAGCGACAAGGCTAGCGAGGAGGTCGGACAACTGTGTGGACCGACGAGCTGTTCTGGCCTACGGCACCGAGGGGCAGCCGAGGCGGCCAGGGCGGCGTCGGGCCGACGCCGGGCTCAGGCCTTTGGCGGGGCTGGGCACTTCAGGGGGCGGTGAGGGTGGTTGCGCGTTTGTGCTTGTAGACAAGAGATTCCGCGTCAGCCGACGAGCACGAGTTGCACGCCTCATCTTCCGGGCGCGATGGGACATGGGTTCTCGAGTGCGGGTTGGCACGTAGTGGGTGCGGGACCGTCCGCGACGGATTGCGTGACTGCGGTGAGGGCATCGTGGGCGAGGACGCGATCGGCTTCACGGCGCCGGTCGGTCTCGACGTCGGGGCCGAGGGGGTGGCGGTGGTCGGTGATGCCGTACCGGTCGCGGTAGGCGGCGACGGTCCTCGCGGCCGCGGTCCACGCGGACCGGGCCGGCTCCTCGGCGGGCGGGTTCCCGAGCGCGCGCACCCACGGCGCGCCGGCGGTGCGGGCACGCTCGAGCAGCGTGTCGGCCCGCTCGTCCACGAGCCGCTCGCGGGCCTGCAGTGCCTCGGCGACCGCGGTGTCGGTGACGTCGAGCGCGGCCGGGACCAGCCCGCCGACCAGGCGTGCCGGCTTGGTCCTGCCGCCGGCGATCGCGGCGTCAGTGAAGCGTTCGACGCGGGCGTGCAGGACGGCGGCGAGGTCGTCGGCGCCGCGGCCGGCGCCGTCGACGAGCCGCGGCAACGCGGCGGCGAGCGGCGAGGCCGTGGGCCTCGGCGCGGCGCAGCGCGGTCGACAGGGCCCCGTAGGCGGGTGAGTCTTCGACGTCGGCGACCTGGTCGGGGGTGAGGCCGGCGCGGGTGAGGAGGTCGGCCCAGCGGGGTGCCAGGGCGTGGTGGGCGATGGTCTCGTACTCGGCCAGCAGGGTCCGGATCGAGGTGGCGGTCTCGTGCTCGAGGTGCCGGGTCTCGTGCGCGGTGGTGTTGTCCCCGGTCCGGGCGAGGACGGCGTCGAGGACGCCGCGGGCGGTCTGCTCCTGGTCGGCGAACCCGGTGAGCGGTTCGGGCGCGCCGTCGGTGCACACGTACACCTCGTTGGACTCCCGGCCGCGGGTCAGGGCGACGTAGAGCACCTCGCGGGTCATGGTGGGGGTGGCGATGGCGTGGGCGGTGTCGACGGTGGCGCCTTGGGCGCGGTGCGCGGTGGTGGCGTAGCCGAGTTCGACGTGCTCGGCCACGTACCCCGGCGGGCAGGACGACGGTGGGTCCGCCGCCGGGGCGCTGGACGGTGAGGGCGCCGTCGTCGCCGCGGTGCGGTGACGGTGAAGGTGTCGCCGTTCTTCACCCACCCGTCCCCGACGAGCGAGGCGGCGGTCGTTGCGGCGGGTGACGACCCGGTCCCCGACCCCGGCCCGCAGCCCGTCGCGCAGGCGGGTGCCGTCGGGTTCGACGAGCCCGTCGGCGACCCGGTCGGTGCGGGCCCGGTGGTTCAGCGCCCGGACGGTCTCGACGTCGCCGGCGATCAGCAGCGACGTCTTGCCGGTGGCTTCGTCGTGGGCCCAGGAGGTGTAGGCGCCGTCGAGGACGGCGTCGCGTGTCCCCGCCGTGGATCCGGTCGTGCGCCTCGTAGTCGTCCAGCACGGCGACGTCCCCGACCCGCAGCCGGGTGGTGGCGGTGCGTTCCCAGGGGTGGGTGAACCGGCGGGCGGTGCCGAGTTCGGGGATCCCGGGGCCGCGGTCGCGGGCGAGGAGTCCGAACGCGCCGCCGGCGTCGACCGCGGACAGCTGGGCCCAGTCCCCGACCAGCAGCAGCTTCGCGCCGGCCTCGCCGGCGCAGGCCGCGATCCGGTCCAGGGCGGTGGTGGCGGCGAGGGAGGCTTCGTCGAGGATGACGAGCTGCCCGGGCCGGAACCGCCACCGCTCGACCTCGGCTTCGAGGCGGAGCAGGTGCGCCGCGATGCGTCCGGGCCGCGGCCGGGTCGGCGCGGTGCAGGGCGGCGCGGGCGCGGTCGATCCGGGCCAGGCGGTCGGGTTCGGCGTCGTGCTCGACCAGCCACTTCGCGGTGTTCTCGCACCCGATCCCGAGGGACTGGGCGAGGACCTCCGTCGCGGCCGCGGACGGCGCGAGACCGACGACGGACCCCTCGCCGTGCTCGGCCTCCCACGCGGTCGCGGAGGGCGGCGAGGGTGCGGGTCTTGCCCGACCCGGCGGGGCCGACGAGCACGTCGACGACGCGCCCGGAGGTGGCGATCGCGGTGACGGCGGCCGCCTGGTCGGGGAACAACCCCGACGCCGTCGTCACGGCGGTCGGGTCGAGGGCGGGGCCGTTGACGTCGCGGCCGGCGGTGAGGAGGCGGCGTTCGGCGTCGAGCAGACCCTGGGAGGTGTACCGCTCGGCGCGGTGGTGCCGGAACGCCGACGACCCGTCCGCGCGGCGGAACGCCGCCGGGACGGGCGCGGTCTCGGGTGGGGTGAGCAGCACCGACCGCCGGGCGACCTCGGCGACGACGGCGGCGACGGTGGCGTCGCGCTCGGCCGGGGTGGTGAAGCGGTGGTGCTTGAGGGCGCGGGAGGCTTCGGCGTCGACGTTCCACGCCGTCCACGTCGACCGCTTCACCGACAGGATCGCGAGGACCTGCTCGGCGACGTCGTCGACCACGACGTCGGTCCCGGGTGGGAGCGGGTCGGCGACCTCGGGCGCGGTCGGGGTGAGCACCCGGGCCGCCCAGGTCGCCGGGTCCTCGCCGAGCACGTCGGCGGCGCGGGCGCGCCACTGGTCGGTGAGCTCTTCGAGGGAGTGGATCTCCTTCGGCCTCGCGGGTGGCCGAGGGTGGCCTGCTGGCGCAACCGGATGACGGTGGCCGGGTCGGGCCGGTGCCCGTGCGCGGCGACGTAGGCGTCGATGAGGCGGTCGGTCTCCTCATCGATCGCCTGCGACCGGCGGGAGAACACCTCGAGCAGCGGCTGGGGGACGGCGACGAGTTCGTGGGCGGGGTTGCGGTTCGGCCCGCGGTCCCGGTACCCCCACTCCAGACCGAGCGCGGCGGTGATGTGGTCGGCGAGGATCGTGTCGTACCGCTCGGACATCGCGACGACGGCCTTGTGGATCGCGCGGGAGTCCAGGGTGCGCCACTTCCCGTCGGGGCCCTGGGCGCGGTTGGCGATGACGACGTGGGTGTGCAGGTTGGGGTCGTTCTCGCGGGAGTCCCAGTGGTCGAACGCCGCCGCCACCACGCCGGCGACGTCGACCTGCGCGATCCCGTTGGTGCCGATCCGGGTCTTGGCGACGTCCCGCTCGATCAGCGCCACGACGTCGGCTGATCGCCTGGCGGTGGGCGGCGTAGATCACCTCCCGGGTGTCGTGGTCGGCCAGGGCCCACAGCACGCTCACGGACTTGGGGACGGTGAAGGTGCAGTCGAACCCCGCCACCGGGCGCGGCGCCGTCGCCGTAGAGGTGCGGCGGACTGGCCGAGCCGGCTGCCGGTGGTCGGGTCCTCGCCGCGGGCGAAGAGCCGCTCCATCTGCACCGGCGTCACGAACGACCCGACGCCCAACCCGGCGCCGTCGTTCAGGCCGGCCAGGCCGGCGCCGAGCCAGGTGCCGGGCGGGGTGCCGTGCGCGGCGTAGTACCGCGTCATCGCCGACGCCTCCACCCCGGCCGGGGCGCGGCCGTGGTCGGTGGCGACGGAGTCCAGGAGGTAGGTGTAGGAGTCGCCGGCGTATCGGACGCACATGCTCATCACGACGCACCACCCCCCGCGGCCGCGTCGGCGGCGCGTCGGCGGTGGGCGTGCTTGCGGCACGTGGTCGAGCAGTACCGACGATTGCGACCGGGCGACCGGGGGCCAGTGGGCGCCGGCACGACGCGCAGCGCCGCACGGTCCGGCGGCGGGCTCTGGCGGCGCAGGCGCGGGAGCAGAACGCGGCATCCGACCGGGTGGCCGTGAACTCCTGCCCGCACTCGACGCAGAGCACGGCGACGAGACCGCTGGCGCGGGCCGCAGCGACAGCTGCCCAGTCGAGGGCGAGCCGCGCCGGCGGCGAGGTGGTTCTGGTGCCCATACCCGTAGGGAGTGGGGGCGTGCGCACATCCGGGATGTCGCCTTAGAGGCGACATCCGCGACGGTCGGGCCTCACATGCCAGAGGAGTGGGCGTGATCGGTAACGCGGCGATCCGTCGCCGGGGGAGGGCCGGCGGGGGGCCGGGGCCGGGGTGCCGGGAGGGCGGCGGGACCGTTGGCCGGGGTGGTGGCGGTGCGGCGGGTCGACGCTCTGGTCCCGGATGGGACGGGGGTGGTGGCGCTGGGCGACAGGAGGTTCGACGTCGGTGGCGTGCCGGTGACCGGCGCGTCCCCGGGAGCCGCGCGCTCGGCCCGGGTGCGCCGGTGGGCGTGGGCGGTGCCGCTCGTCCTCGTGCCGTCCATGACGGTGGTCTTCGCCGTCCTCGGCGCGCTCGTGGGACCGGCGCGGGCGTGGTGGATCGGCTTCGCCGTGTACTGGCTCGTCTGGGGGATCGCCGTCCCGGTGTGGCTCCTCGGGCCGGCCGGGGTCCGCGGGGCGCTCCTGGCGGCAGGGGACCGGCCACGGCCCCTGGACGTGCTGCTGCTCCTCGGGCCCCCACTCGCCGCGGCGGCCGGTGGGTGGCTGCCCTGGGACGAGCTCACGGCGGGACTGGTCGCCGTCGCGGTCGGCTTCGCCATGATGAACGGGACCTGCGAGGAACTGCTCTGGCGCGGTGTCCCCCTCGCGCTCGAGCCCTGTTCCCGGGTGTGGGGCGTCGCCGTCCCGTCGGTGGCGTTCGGGCTGTGGCACGTCGCGCCGTGGGCGGCGAACCCCACCGCGGGCAGCCCGCTGGTCCGATGGCCTCCGCCGTCGTCCTGGGCGTCGTCTACGCCGTGGTCGCGCGCCGCACCCGGACCCTGCGCTGGGTCATCGCCTCCCACCACCGC
>CAWACR010000008.1:0-305036 GCA_963780675.1 uncultured Actinomycetota bacterium | reverse complement strand
AGAACCCCGCGTTCGGCGCAGATGGGGGACCCGTCAGGGCATGGAACAGCCCGCGGGCTCCCGGCGGTGCGCTGACGAATCAGCGTGCACCGGGCCGCCGTGCTGGACGATGCACGGCCCCCGCGGGCTGCGGTGACTGCTCGGGATTCGCCGGCCGCCCTGGGTTCACGTCACCCATGGGGCCTTCGGATCGGGACAGTCCGTCCGAGGTACTCGGGCGACTAGCGGACAGTCACCTCACGCGTCCGAAGAAACATCACTTCGCGACCACCTCCCTTCCCGTGTCCGGCCACGGTACGTCCGGAACCGCCACGCTGTCACGGGGTATTTCGCGGTCGCTCGGGGCCGGACCGACGCGCCGACCGCGCCGGACCGCGCCGGGCAGTCGGCGAGATGGTCGTTGACGACGCCGATCGCCTGCATCGCCGCATAGGCCGTGGTGGGGCCGATGAAGGAGAAGCCGAGCCGTTTGAGCTCCTTGGCCAGGGCCGTGGACTCCGGCGTCACGCTCGGCACCTCCTCCCACGACGACGGAGCCGCCTCCCTGGGTTCCGGCGCGTGCCGCGCGAACAGCGCCGCGAGGGAGTCACCGGCCTCGTGCAGCGCGAGCGTCGCCCGAGCCCCCCGCACGGTCGCCGCGATCTTCGCCCGGTTGCGCACGAGGCGGGCGTCGCCGAGGAGGCGTGCGACGTCGTCGTCGTCGAACTCCGCGACGACCGCCGGCACGAAGCCCGCGAACGCCTCGCGGAACGCCTCCCGCTTGCGCAGGACGACGAGCCACGAGAGCCCCGCCTGGAACCCCTCGAGGGCGATCCGCTCGAACAGCGCGGCCTCACCTTCGACCGGCCGTCCCCATTCGACGTCGTGGTATGCCTCGTAGAGGGGATCTCCGTCCCCGAAGCACCGGTCCATCTCGATCCCCCGTCCGCCGCGGTCGCTGCCCGGCCGAGGTGGCTCGACCTGCAGCACCGAGGCTACGTCGGCTCACCGACACCGAGCCCGCCCGGCCCCACACCCTGTGGACAAGCCTCGCCCGCGTGGCACCCTGGCCCCCATGGACCTGCGGATCTTCACCGAGCCCCAGCACGGCGCGTCCTACGACGACCAGCTCGCCGTCGCCCGGGCCACCGAGCGACTCGGCTTCGACGGGTTCTTCCGGTCCGACCACTACCTCACCTTCGGCCACTACCCCGCGATGCAGCCGCACGGCCTGCCCGGCCCCACGGACACCTGGACCACGCTCGCGGGCCTCGCCCGCGAGACGTCCCGCATCCGGCTCGGCGTCCTCGTCTCCTCGGCCACGTTCCGCCTCCCCGGCATCCTCGCGATCCAGGCCGCCCAGGTGGACGCGATGTCGGGCGGCCGCCTCGAGGTCGGCCTCGGCACCGGCTGGAACGAGGCCGAGCACCGCGCCTACGGCATCCCGTTCCCGGCGCAGCGCTTCGGCCTGCTCGAGGAGCAGCTCGAGATCGTCACGGGCCTCTGGCGCACCCCGGTCGGCGAGCGCTTCTCCTTCGTGGGCGAGCACTACACCCTCCTCGAGTCCCCGGCCCTGCCCAAGCCCGTCCAGGACCCGCTGCCGATCATCATCGGCGGCCACGGCCCGCGCCGCACCCCCGCCCTCGCGGCCCGCTTCGCGGCCGAGTACAACACCGCCTTCCCGCCGAAGCACGAGATCGCCGACCGCTTCGCCCGCGTCCACGAGGCCTGCGAACAGGCGAACCGCGACCCGGGGAGCCTGGTCTACTCAGTGGCCCTCACGCTGTGCGCGGGCGCGACCGAGGCCGACGTCGAACGGCGGGCCGCGGCGCTCGGCAGCACCGGCGAGCGCATGCGCGCGACGAGCCTGGCCGGCACCGCCCAGGAGGTCGTCGACACCCTCGGCTGGCTGGGAACCCTCGGCGCCACCCGCACCTACCTGCAGGTCCTCGACCTCCACGACCTCGACCACCTGGAGTTCGTCGCCGCCGAGGTCATGCCACAGTTGTGACGCCTCCCGCCCGACGAGCGAAAGGCGCCCGTCATGAAGCCCCTCGGCACCCCCTACTCGCCGTCGGCCACCCGCGTGATGCTCCTGGGCTCGGGCGAACTCGGCAAGGAGGTGGTGATCGCCCTCCAGCGCCTGGGCGTCGAGACGATCGCCGTCGACCGCTACGACCACGCCCCCGCGCAGCAGGTCGCCCACCACTCCCGAACGATCGACATGACCGACGCCGACGCCCTCCGCGCGCTGATCCTCGCCGAGCGCCCCGACGTCGTCGTCCCCGAGATCGAGGCCATCGCGACGGCGGCGCTCGAGGCCCTCGAGGCCGAGGGCGCCGTCCGCGTGATCCCCACCGCCCGCGCCGCGCGCCTGACCATGGACCGCGAGGGCATCCGCCGCCTCGCCGCGGAGGACCTCGACCTCCCCACCAGCCCCTACGAATTCTGCGACTCCCTCGAGGAGATGCGCACCGCCGTCGACGGCGCCGGCGAGCGGCCCGGGATCGGCTATCCGTGCATCGTCAAGCCGGTGATGAGCTCCTCCGGCAAAGGCCAGAGCAAGGTCGACGTCGCGGAGGACCTCTCCCGCGCCTGGGAGCACGCGATGGCGGCCGGTCGGGTCAGCCACGGCCGGGTCATCGTCGAAGGCTTCGTCGACTTCGACTACGAGATCACCCTCCTCACCGTCCGCGCGATCGACGTCGACGGCGCCGTCCACACCTCCTTCTGCGCACCGATCGGGCACGTGCAGTCCGGTGGCGACTACGTGGAGAGCTGGCAGCCGCACCCCATGCCGGCGGGGGCGCTGCGCCTGGCCCGGGAGGTGGCCGGGCACGTGACCGACGCCCTGGGCGGGCTGGGGATCTTCGGGGTGGAGCTGTTCGTCAAGGGCGACCAGGTCTGGTTCTCCGAGGTCAGCCCGCGCCCCCACGACACGGGCATGGTCACCATGGCCACGCAGTGGCAGAGCGAGTTCGACCTGCACGCCCGCGCGATCCTCGGTCTGCCCGTGGACACCTCGTTGCGCAACCCCGGGGCCAGCGCCGTGATCTACGGGGGGATGGACGGCGAGGGCCTCGTGTTCGACGGCGTCCCCGCCGCCCTGGCCGTGGCCGACACCGAGGTACGCCTCTTCGGCAAGCGTCAGAGCAGCCCGCGACGCCGCCTCGGCGTCGCCCTCGCCCGGGCCGACGACGTCGACGCCGCCCGCGAGCGCGCCGTCCTCGCGGCGTCGCTGGTCACCCCGCGCGCCGCGGACGCCTGACCCGGCGTCCCGATCGGGGCCCCGTCAGGGAGTGACGATCGCGAAGTTCCGGTCGGGCGCGTCGATCGCGGCCAGCAGGCGGCCGAGGACCGCGCCGTCGCCCTGGACGCCGATTCCCGCCGCGGCGAGCGCCTCGGGACCGCCCGTGCCGCCGAGGAGGGACGCGAGCGCCGTCGACCGCAGGGTGAGCACGGCGTCCGCCGGATCGACCTGCGCAGCCGCTGTGTACGTGAGAACGCCGTTGCGCAGGGTGAGCCGGTAGCGGGCGCCGGTGTCGGTCAGCGACACGTCGAGCGTCAGCCGCTCGTCCCAGCTGCGCGGGCCGTTGACGCGGATCGCGAGGGCGTCGAAGAACTGTTCGGGGGTGAGCTGGGCGAGCATGTCCGGCGACGCGGCCACCGTCGGCGTGCCGAAGCTCCCGTGCCGCAACTCGTACGCACCCGACAGGTAGGCGCAGCGCCAGGTGCCGTTCTCCGAGCCGTAGCCGAGCTGCTCGTACGTGTCGGCGAGAAGGTCTCGCGCGGCGTCGTGGTCGGGCTCGGCGAAGACGACGTGGTTCAGCACCTCGGCCACCCAGCGGACGTCACCGTCGGCGAAGGACGCCCGCGCCTTGGCGACGACGGCGTCCGCGCCGCCCATGAACTCGACGTACCGGACGGCGGCGTCGACCGGGGTGTGCTGCCACAGGTGGGCGGGGTTGCCGTCGTACCAGCCCATGTAGCGCTGGTAGATCGCCTTGACGTTATGGCTGACCGAGCCGTAGTAGCCGCGGGAGTGCCAGGCGTTCTCCAGGGCGGGGGGCAGCTGGATGAGCTCGGCGATCTCCGAGCCGGTCAGGCCCTGGTTGAGCATGCGCAGGGTCTGGTCGTGGAGGTAGGCGTAGAGGTCGCGCTGCAGGGCGAGGTACTCGAGGGCGCGCTCCCGACCCCACGTAGGCCAGTGGTGGGAGGCGAAGACCACGTCGGTGTCCGCGCCGAAGAGGTCGATGGCCTCGGTGAGGTAGCGGGCCCACGCGTGGGGGTCGCGGACCAGGGCGCCGCGGATCGTCAGGATGTTGTGCAGGGTGTGCGTGGCGTTCTCCGCCATGCACAGCGCGCGCAGGTCGGGGAAGTGGAAATGCATCTCGGCGGGCGCCTCGCTGCCGGGCGCCATCTGGAAGACCATCCGGACGCCGTCGACCGTCTCCTCCTGGCCGGTGGTCGTGATGTCGACCGTCGGGCGGATGAGCGTCACGGTCCCGGAGGACGTCGTCTGGCCCAGGCCGGCGCCCACCTGACCCCGTGGGTCCCGGGGCAGGGCGGCGCCGTACATGTAGCCCGCCCGGCGCGCCATCGCCGTGCCGGCATAGACGTTCTCGGCGACGGCGTGCTGCGTGAAGCCCGACGGCGCGAGGACCGGCACCCGGCCGGCGTCGACGTCCTCCTGGGCGACGACACCCCGGACCCCGCCGAAGTGGTCGACGTGGCTGTGCGTGTAGATCACGCCCGTCACCGGGCGCTCACCGCGGTGCTCGCGGTAGAGGGCGAGGGCCGCCGCGGCCGTCTCGACCGAGATGAGGGGGTCGATGACGATGACGCCGCGCTCGCCCTCGACGAACGTCACGTTCGACAGGTCCAGGCCGCGCACCTGGTAGATCCCGGGCACCACCTCGAAGAGGCCCTGGATCGCGTTCAGGGTGGACTGCCGCCACAGGCTGGGGTTGACGGAGGTGGGCGCCTCCCCGTGCACGAACGCGTAGGAGTCGTTGTCCCAGACCACCCGGCCGTCCGCGGCGCGCACGACGCCGGGCTCGAGAGCACCGAGGAAGCCGCGATGGGCGTCCGCGAAGTCCTGGGTGTCGTCGAAGGGCAGCGCATCCGCAAGGCTCCGGTACTGCGCGGTCACCGCGGTGCCGGCGGTCTTCGGGCTGGTGTCCATGTCTCCTCCTCGGGTAGGGGTCACGTGGTGTCGGGGGTGACGCCGTCGTCGTCCTCCCGCGCGGCGCGGAAGGCGGCGACGGCGTCCTCCACCCGGTCGAAGACGTGGTCCTCTCCGATCCTCTCCCAGAGGCCGCCGCGCCGCAGCGCGTCCGCGAGGGGCGCCGTCACGCGGGCCAGGGCGAAGGTCGCGCCGCGGGCCTGGGCGAGGTCGAGCACCTGGGCGAGTGCCTGGACGCCGTTGCTGTCGATCGAGGTGATGGCCTCGGCGTTGAGGACCAGCCAGTCGACACGCTCCGTCCGTTCCCGCAGCGCCTGGTCCACGTGCTCGAGCACGAAGTCGGCGTTCGCGAAGAACAGGGGCGCGCCGTACCGGACCACGAGGAGGCCGGGCTCGGCCTCGGCGGCCTTGGCGGGATGGACCGACCGCCAGCGGCTCGACCCCTCGACCGGGCCGAGCACGGCGGCGGCCGGCCGAGACATGCGGTGCACGAGCTCCACCATGTTGACCAGCACCGCGAGCAGGATGCCCTGGAGGATGCCGACCACCGCCACGCTGATCAGCGTCCACATCGCGAGGGCGAACTCGAAGCGCCGGAACCGGTAGAGGCCCACGAAGTCGCCGGGACGCAGGAGGCCCCAGGCCGAGACGATGATGACGCCGGCGAGCGTCGGCGTCGGGAGGTCGGCGATCAGGGGCGTGAGCAGGACGAGGAACAGCGCGGTGAGACCGGCGGCGAGGAGGCTCACCACCTGGGTGCGGCCCCCGCTCGAGTGGTTCACCGCGGTGCGGGAGTCGCTGCACCCGATGGGGAAGCCCTGGAAGAGGCCCGTGCCGATGTTCGCCGTGCCCAGGGCGAAGAGCTCGGCGTCGGCGTCGATCCGCGGCTCGCCCCGGCGTCCGGCGTAGGCGCGCGCCGTCAGGACGGTGTTGGCGAACAGGACCAGGGCGAGCCCGAAGGCGGCGGGGGCCAGCTCGAGCGCCTCGAGCGGGGGCACCGCCGGGAACTGCGGGGCGGGCAAGCCCTGCGGGACCACGCCGACCACCTCGACCCCGTAGGCGGCAAAGCCGACGACGGCGGAGGCGACCGTGGCGAGGACGACCGCGGCCAGGCTCGCCGGCACGCGGGGGGCGAAGCGTCGCAGCAGGAGGATGAGCGCGATGGTGCCGAGTCCGACGGCCGTGGCGGCGAGGTCGGCATCGCCGCGGTTGGCCCAGAGCGACACGACGAGGTCGAGGAGCGTCTCACCGGAGGTCGAGGCGCCGACCAACTTGCCCGCCTGGTTCACGACGATGATGAGGGCGACGCCCGAGAGGTAGCCCACCAGCACGGGCTGGGACAGGTAGTCGGCCAGGAACCCGAGACGCAGCACCGCCGCGGCGATCAGGAGACCGGCGCAGATGAGCGCCATCATGGCCGCGAGCGCCGCGTAGCGCGCGGGGTCCGCCGCGGCGAGGGGGGCGAGCGCGGCTGCGACGAGGATCGCCATCTGCGACTCGGGGCCCACGATCACCGCGCGCGAGGTGGCGAAGAGCGCGTAGATCGCCATCCCGAAGACGCCGGTGTAGAGCCCGGCGACCGGGCTGAGGCCGGCGAGCTCGCCCTGGGCCAGGCCCGCGGGGATCAGGAGGGCGGTGACGGTCAGCGCCGCGATGAGGTCGCCGCGGAACGAGGCCCGGCCCTGGGTGGCGATCGTGCCGATCAGCGGCACGCGGTCCGCGAGGCGGAGCGCGCTGAGGTGGGTGGCCATCATCGGGGCCGGGCGAGGGGATCGGTCATCGCGTCGCGCGTCCCGATCCCCTCGCACCGGACACGGCTACCCGACCACGCGGACGCGGCCGGCGATGAGGAGGGTGATGCCCTCGACCAGAACCTGCACGCCGAGCAGGATGCCGAGCAGGGTGAGCGACGCCGCGGCGAGGTTGAACAGGACGATCAGGCCGAGGATCACGGAGACGATGCCGCTGAAGATCAGGAGCCAGCGACCCTCGGCGAACTGGAACGCCCCGAAGATGCGGACCAGGCCGCCGAAGAAGAAGAGCGCCCCGGCGAGCAGCGTGAGGCTGACGACGGCGACCCCGGGGTTCCGCAGGACGAACGCCCCCAGGACCGCGAGCAGCGCGCCGCCCAGCGCGGCGGACCAGAAGCCACCGGACTTGATCCGGAACAGCGACGCGATGAGCAGGACGACGCCGGTGATCAACGACATCCACCCGATGAACCAGATGGAGACGACGGTGGCGAGGAAGGCGTTGCCGAGGATGGCGAACCCGCCGAGCAGCATGATGATGCCGAAGACGATGTCCCAGCCGGACCGACGGCGTTCGAGCGTGACAGCCGACATGGCGTCCTCCTTGAGGGTCGAACCGAAGCCGGCGCGGTCTGCGCCAACACGCGCCAGCATTCCGCACCACCGCGCCCGCCAGCGGGTTCGCCACACCACGCCGGCCGACACGGAGAGCTGCGCCGTGTCGCCCTGAGCGGCCCGGGGCGCGTCCCGCCGTCGTCGTCCATGGCCGACTCGGGACTTGTGCGGAAACTCTCTTGCACCCTGCGCAAGGAAGATTCCGCAGAAGGACCGCCGACGACGGCGCGGGTCACGTTCTCCGGCTCGACCACCGTTCGGCCGCGCGGTTACTCCCAGATCGGGGTGGAGTTCGGGGCCTCGTCCTCCGTGAGGATGAGATGGAGGGCCGTGCGCGCCTCCTGCAGGACCTTCGCAGCTCGTGTCGCCTGCGCGTCACTGCCCGTCTCGGCCACGCGGAGCGCCGCCCCCTTCACCGCGCCGGCGAGCTCTCGGAGCGATCGCACGGTCGGGTTGACCGCACCACCGACGTCGTCCCACGGCTCGCCGAGCGCCGCCCTGTTCTGCTCGACGAAGGCCTCACCCGCGGGCGTCAGGCTGGCCGTCTTGCGACCCTCGACCCGCGTGATCACGATGAGGCCCTCGTCCTCGAGCGCGGCCAGCGCCGGATACATCGAGCCGGGGCTCGGCGTCCAGATGCCGTCGGTGCGCTCGGCGATCGCTCGGATCAGCTGGTAACCGTGCATCGGGGCCTCGTCGAGGAGCAGCAGGATCGCCGCGCGGACGTCGCCGCGGCCCGCGCGACCTCCGCGCCGACCGCCGCCGCGCGCGATCCCGACCCGGTTCGGGTGCGGGGCCTCGCGCAGCCCGCCGGGGACCCGTGGGTCAGCGTCGCCGCGTCCGCCGTGGCCACCCGGGCCGCCGAAGCCACCTGGGCCCCATCCCCCGCGGCCCCATCCACCCGGGCCACCACCCGAACCGGAGACTCCGACGCCGGGGAGCGCCTGTTCGCCCTCCGACGCGGCTGGTTCGTCAATCGGTCCGGTCCGGTCGTCGGTCAGCGCCATGTCACTCAGTCCTCATATGTCGATATATCGACAGTACGCCGCGGGTGCGGTGCGGTCAACGCGCCGCCCATGGGTCCGGCCGTTCGGCGCCGACGCCTCCGCCGGCTCTGCCGTCCTCCGATGCGAGAGGTACCGTTGCCTTCCGGCGTCGTGCACGTGCACCCTCACGGGCTCGACCGCATCGTCAGCGGCAGCTGGTGATCGCCAGCGTCGCGGATCGGGAGGGATCATGGCGAACACCCGTCAGAAGGCCGCGTACGCGGCCGCGGCCGCCGCTGCCGCCGCGGAGGGACCCTTCACCTTCGGGGCGCGGATCGCGTCGATACCGCGCCTCATCCGCGATGTCCTCGGCGGTCGCTACGACGGTCTCACCAAGGGCCGCTTGGGGCTGATGGCCCTGGCCGTGCTGTACGTGCTGTCTCCCGTGGACCTCATCCCCGAGGCGATACTCCCCGTCATCGGCCTGGCTGACGACGCGGCGATCGCCGTGTGGCTCGTCGCGGCCCTGTTCGGCGCCACCAACGCCTACCGCGCCTGGGAGGCGGGGCGGGTCGATCCCATGTCCGGGCCGTGGGTACAGCCGGGGTAAGGCCGACCCCCTCGGGGCGCGGCTGCCCATAGGCACTGGGACACCGGTGCGCTGCACGTCCACGTGGTCGGCGTGGTCGAGATGGTCGACGTGTCGACGTGTCACGAGCGCCGGGCCGCAGGCTGACGCGACGGCCAGGGCCACGGCCCGGCCACGGGGACGGGACGTTGTGCCCGGGCGCGCGGCGCGGCGGCGGACCTAGCGTGCGAAGCGGCCCTCGCTCGACTCGGAGGTCTCATGGACGCGCATGGCGGACCCCCCGGGGTTATGGGTCGAATGGACGTCCATTCGACCCATAACCCCGCGTTGGGCGAAGGAGTGGGTCAGAACTCCCAGTCCTCGTCCTCCGTGCTCACGGCCTTGCCGATCACGTAGGAGGAGCCGGAGCCGGAGAAGAAGTCGTGGTTCTCGTCGGCGTTCGGGCTCAGCGCCGAGAGGATCGCCGGGTTGACGTTCGTCTCGTCCTTGGGGAAGAGCCCCTCGAAGCCGAGGTTCATCAGCGCCTTGTTGGCGTTGTACCGGAGGAACTTCTTCACGTCCTCGGTGAGGCCGACGCCGTCGTAGAGGTCCTCGGTGTACTGGACCTCGTTGTCGTAGAGCTCGAAGAGGAGGTCGAACGTGTAGTCCTTGAGCTCCTGGCGCTCGGCCGGGGAGATCATCTCCATCCCCTTCTGGAACTTGTAGCCGATGTAGTAGCCGTGCACGGCCTCGTCGCGGATGATCAGCCGGATGACGTCGGCCGTGTTGGTGAGCTTGGCCCGGGAGGACCAGTACATCGGCAGGTAGAAGCCCGAGTAGAAGAGGAACGACTCGAGCAGGGTGCTCGCGACCTTGCGCTTGAGCGGGGAGTCGCCCCGGTAGTACTCCATGACGATCTCGGCCTTGCGCTGGAGGTTGGGGTTCTCCTCCGACCAGCGGAAGGCGTCGTCGATCTCGCGCGTGGAGCACAGCGTGGAGAAGATCGAGGAGTACGACTTCGCGTGCACCGACTCCATGAACGCGATGTTCGTGTAGACGGCCTCCTCGTGCTGGGTCAGCGCGTCGGGGATGAGACTGACGGCGCCCACGGTCCCCTGGATGGTGTCCAGGAGCGTCAACCCCGTGAACACGCGCATCGTGAGGACCTTCTCCTCCTCGGTGAGCGTGTGCCACGAGGGGATGTCATTCGATACCGGCACCTTCTCGGGCAGCCAGAAGTTCCCGGTGAGCCGCTCCCAGACCTCGAGGTCCTTCTCGTCCTCGAGCCGGTTCCAGTTGATGGCATGAACCCGAGAAACAAGCTTGAGCTTCTCCGACATCAGACGTCCTTCCAAGCGATCGAGCCGACGGGCAGCGTGGTCTCCAGTGTGCGCTCCGCCGAGCCGAGCGAAGCGAAGGCGATCGGCGACGACGGCGGCGGGCGTGGATGGGCCTGGCCGTCCGGCGAGGAACGAGCCGGACTGGTTGCCCGCCGTCGTCGTCGCCGATCGCCTGGTGACCAGAACCCGGTTGGCGCGGACTCCTACAACATGCACGAGACGCAGCCCTCGACCTCGGTCCCGCCCAGCGCCATTTGGCGCAACCGGATGTAGTACAGCGTCTTGATCCCCTTGCGCCACGCATAGATCTGCGCACGGTTGATGTCGCGGGTGGTGGCGGTGTCCTTGAAGAACAGGGTGAGCGAGAGCCCCTGGTCCACGTGCTGCGTGGCGGCCGCGTACGTGTCGATGATCTTCTCGTAGCCGATCTCGTACGCGTCCTGGTAGTACTCCAGGTTGTCGTTCGTCATGTAGGGCGCCGGGTAGTAGACCCGTCCGATCTTGCCTTCCTTGCGGATCTCGATCTTGGCGGGCACCGGGTGGATCGACGACGTCGAGTAGTTGATGTACGAGATGGAACCTGTGGGCGGCACGGCCTGGAGGTTCTGGTTGTAGATGCCGTGGGCCTGGACCGACGCCGCGAGGTCGCGCCAGTCGTCCTGGGTGGGGATGTGGATCCCGGCGTCGGCGAACAGGCTGCGCACCCGGTCCGTGGCCGGCTCCCACGCGCGCTCGATGTACTTCGCGAAGAACTCACCGCTGGCGTAGGTGGAGTCCTCGAAGCCCTTGAACGCCCGACCCCGCTCGATCGCGAGCCGGTTCGACGCCGCGACGGCGTGGAACAGGACCGTGTAGAAGTAGATGTTCGTGAAGTCGAGGGCGTCCTCTGAGCCGTAGAAGATGCGCTCGCGGGCCAGGTACCCGTGGAGGTTCATCTGACCCAGGCCGATCGAGTGCGAGTCGTTGTTGCCCCGCTCGATCGAGGGCACCGACCAGATGTGGGTCTGGTCCGACACCGCGGTCAGCGCGCGGACCGCGACCTCCACGGTCTCCCCGAGGTTCGGTGAGTCCATCGCCGCGGCGATGTTGAGAGAGCCCAGGTTGCAGGAGATGTCCTTGCCGATGTGGCTGTAGGACAGGTCGTCGTTGTAGGTCGACGCCGTCGAGACCTGGAGGATCTCCGAGCACAGGTTCGAATGGGTGATCTTGCCGGCGATGGGGTTCGCGCGGTTCACCGTGTCCTCGAACATGATGTACGGGTAGCCCGACTCGAACTGGATCTCGGCCAGCGTCTGGAAGAACTCGCGAGCCTTGATCTTCGTCTTACGGATGCGGCCGTCGTCGACCATCTGGTCGTACTTTTCGGACACGTTGACGTCCGCGAAGGGGACCCCATAGACCCGCTCGACGTCGTAGGGCGAGAAGAGGTACATGTCCTCGTTCTTGCGGGCCAACTCGAAGGTGATGTCCGGGATGACGACGCCTAGCGAGAGGGTCTTGATGCGGATCTTCTCGTCCGCGTTCTCCCGCTTCGTGTCGAGGAACCGCATGATGTCCGGGTGGTGCGCGTGCAGGTACACCGCACCCGCACCCTGGCGAGCACCGAGCTGGTTGGCGTAGGAGAAGGAGTCCTCGAGCAGCTTCATCACAGGGATGACGCCGGAGGACTGGTTCTCGATCCGCTTGATCGGCGCGCCGTGCTCGCGGATGTTCGAGAGCAGCAGCGCCACGCCACCGCCGCGCTTGGACAGCTGGAGCGCGGAGTTGATGCCGCGGGCGATGGACTCCATGTTGTCCTCGATGCGCAGCAGGAAGCAGGAGACGAGCTCGCCGCGCTGCTGCTTGCCCGCATTGAGGAACGTGGGCGTCGCCGGCTGGAACCGGCCGGAGATGATCTCGTCGACGAACCGGACCGCGAGGTCCTCGTCACCCTCCGCGAGCGCGAGCGCGACCATCACGACGCGGTCCTCGTACCGTTCGAGGTAACGCTTCCCGTCGAAGGTCTTCAGCGTGTAGGACGTGTAGTACTTGAAGGCGCCGAGGAACGTGGGGAAGCGGAACTTCTTCGCGTAGGCGTGGTCGTACAGGCCCTTGAGGAACTCGAACGAGTACCGGTCGAGGACGTCGGCCTCGTAGTACCCGTTCTCGACCAGGTACTCGAGTTTCTCCTTGAGGTTGTGGAAGAAGACCGTGTTCTGGTTGACGTGCTGCAGGAAGTACTGCCGGGCGGCGGCTCGGTCCGCGTCGAACTGGATCTCACCGTCCGGCCCGTACAGGTTGAGCATCGCGTTGAGCGCGTGGTAGTCGAGCCCCTGGTCTACGCCGGGATCTGCGAGAGTTGCAGCCAAAACCGTCCCAATCCGTCGCGGACGCGCTCGACGTCCTCAGTCGTTCCGAGTAGCTCGAAGTCGTACAGGTGGGGGACCTTGCACTTCGCCGAGATGATGTCGCCCGCGATGCAGTACGCGGAGCCGAAGTTGGTGTTGCCCGCGGCGATGACGCCCCGGATGAACGAGCGGTTCTGCGGATCGTTGAGGAACTTGATGACCTGCCGCGGAACCGCCCCGCCCTCGTTTCCCCCGCCGTACGTCGGCACGATCAGGACGTACGGCTCCTCGACCCGCAGGAACGGATCGGTCGGCTTCAGGGGGATGCGGTGGGCGGGCAGACCCAGCCGCTGGACGAACCTGTGGGTGTTCTCCGACGCAGAGGAGAAGTAGACGACGTCGGCCACGGCATCTCCTCCCGGTCGTGAGACGGGGCCGACCCGAGGGTCAGGCCACCGCAGCGGCGAGGGGCTTCGCGACGAGCGAGCGGATCTTGTCGGGACGGAAGCCCGACCAGTGGTCGCCGCCGGCGAAGACGACCGGCGCCTGCTGGTAGCCGAGGGCCTTTACCGAGGCGAGGGCGTCGGCGTCCATCGTGATGTCGACGATCGTGTAGTCCAGGCCCAGCTTGTCGAGCGACCGGTACGTTGCGTCGCACTGCACGCAGGCCGGCTTGCTGAAGACGGTGATGGTCATGCGAGGTCTCCTTCGCCTTCCGGGAGCGTCCGGGTCTGCGACCCGCTGGGACTTCCCTCGGTGGAACTACGTCCGTGTGGTTTGCGGGCTCCCAGAACTCTCCCGCGACTCAGACACTATACCTAGGGGTCAGACCGAAGCGGTACCCCTACAGGTTGTGTTTCGGCGTGTCGCGTCCTGCGAGTCGCGCTGGACCTCCCGACCGACCTGGCGGATCGACTCGCGCGGCGGACCGGAGCCGATGTCGTCGTATACGCGCGTCTAGAATTTGATCTAGATGCATGTAGTCGACGCAAGCGGTCCGCGTCGTCCAGGCCCCGACCCGTACGTCGAGCGCCCTCACCCACTGAACACTCACCGTCTCTGCGCGCCTCTACGCCTCGCGCTAGACGCCTCGATACAGTCCCATCGTGGATCCCGTCGCAAACCCCTACGCGCCCGGAGCCGGCCAACGACCCCCGGAGCTGGCCGGTCGCGACCCGGAGCTGGCCGCCTTCGACGTCCTTCTCGAGCGCGTCGCCCGGGGGCGCCCCGAGCGGTCGGTCGTGCTCACCGGCCTTCGCGGGGTGGGCAAGACCGTTCTCCTCAACACCCTCCGATCCTCCGCCGTACGTCGTGGGTGGGGAACAGGCAAGCTCGAAGCGCGGCCCGACGCTCCGCTGCGCCGGCCCATGGCGGCGGCGGTGCACCAGGCCGTGCGTGAGCTCGCGAGCCGCAACCGCGACGAGGCTGACGAGGTGCTCGGCGTCGTCAAGGCCTTCGCCCTGCGGGCCACCGAGAAGAACGCGCCCTTGCGTGACCGGTGGCAGCCCGGCATCGACGTTCCCGCAGCCACCGGCCGAGCCGACTCGGGAGACATCGAGATCGACCTCGTCGAGCTCTTCACGGACGTCGCGGGTCTTGCGGCCGGCGCCGGCCGAGGGATCGTGATCTGCATCGACGAGATGCAGGACCTGCTGCCCGCCGACGTCTCCGCGCTCTGCGCCGCGTGCCACGAGCTCAGCCAGCAAGGCCTGCCTCTGGTGGTGGCGGGCGCCGGGCTGCCGCACGTTCCCGCCGTGCTCTCGGCGTCCAAGTCCTACAGCGAGCGCCTGTTCCGGTACGTGCGCATCGACCGCCTCGACCGCGACGAGGCCGATCGCGCGCTGCGCAGCCCTGCGCTGGACGAGAGCGCCGACTTCACACCCGAGGCGCTGGATGCCCTCTACGAGGCGACCGACGGCTACCCCTACTTCATCCAGGCGTACGGCAAGACGGCCTGGGACGTCGCGCCGTCGTCGCCCATCACCGCCGACGACGTGGCCGTGGCGGCGCCCCAGGCCGAGGCGGAGCTCGCCGTCGGGTTCTTCGGCTCGCGCTACGAGCGGGCCACGCCGGCGGAGCGCGAGTACATGCGAGCGATGGCGGACCTTGGCTCCACCCACAAGGACGGCGCGGTGCCCACCGCCGCCGTCGCGGACCACCTGGGACGCAAGCCGCAGTCCTTGTCCCCGGCGCGCGACGCCCTCCTCAAGAAGGGCTTGGTCTACAGCGCCGAGCGCGGCCTCATCGCCTTTACCGTGCCTCATTTCGGCCATTACCTCCGGTCGCAGAATCCTGACTGACATGGGAAGGCGCTCCCACGACGCGCCCCCAATCGCCGACCAAGCGATCCCCCAGGGGGTACCTTCCCGACTGTGGCAGCCACCACCGACATCGCGTTCCTCACCCGGATCAGGGCGGCGCTGGACGACGACCTGAGCCAGACGAACGCCCGCATCGCCGGGCTGGAACACGTGCTCGACGACTTCGCCGCGGCGGCGCGGGAGAGCGCCAGCGATGACGAGCACGACGAGGACGCCTCGGCCATGGCCTTCGAGCGGTCGCAGGCCATGGTGCTGCTCGAGACGGCGCACGATCACGTCGGCGAGGTCAGGGCCGCCCTCAGCCGCCTCGACGCCGGCACCTACGGGATCTGCGAGAGCTGCGGCCAGCCCATCGCACCCGAGCGGCTCGGGGCCCGTCCCATCGCGCGCCTCTGCATCCGGTGCGCCACGAAGCACCGCTGATCCCCCGGGATCCCACCCCGTCCGGTCCCCCTCTCCGCTGACCTCAGCGAGAAACCGGGGCGGGTGAGCGGCGCCACCGACGGGGAGGCTCAGGTGCCGCCCTCGAACATGATCCGGATCGCCTGGAGCACCGCCGTGTCCGGGTCGAGGTAGCGACCCCCGCGAGGGGAGACAGCGCCGTCGGGCGCGACGTCGTACACGATCGGCTGGGCGGTGGGGAGGTTGAGCTCCTCGAGCTCGGTGTCGGTGAGGTCCTCCACCACGGAGCTCAGCGCGCGCAGCGAGTTCCCGTGCGCGACGACGAGCACCGTCTCGCCGGCGCGGAGGTGCTCGAGGATCGCGCCCTCCCAGAGCGGGCGCACGCGCTGGACGACGTCGAACAGTGATTCCCCCGCCCCGAGGGCGCCCGCAGGCTGGGGGTCCTCCGCGTCGACGTCCAGCGGCACGAGCCCGAGATCGCCGCGCCGCTCCTCCGGCATGGGCGGCGGCGTGCCGTGGAGCGTGCGCCGCCAGGCGTGGAAGAGATCCGCGCCGAACCGTTCCCGCGCCTCGGTCTTGGGCATCCCCATCAAGAGCCCGTAGTCGCGCTCGTTGAGCCGCCACGTGGCGATCACCGGGGCAGCGACGTCCGCGAGGTCCGCGAGGATGACCTCGGCCGTGCGGCGCGCCCGGCGCATGCGCGAGGTGAAGACCGCGTCGGGGCGCAGGCCCGCCGTCGCCAGCAGTTCTGCCGCCCCGTGCGACTGCTCGACCCCACGCTCGCTGAGCTCGACGTCCCGCAGTCCGGTGAAATCCCCCGCCGCGTTTGCGGTGCTCTCGCCGTGCCGCACGAGGATCAGCGTCCCGGTCCGCTCCATCGCCACCACCGCCCGTCCGCATCCCTGGCGCGAGAATCCCACACCGGGCGCGCCGCGTCAGGAAGACGACGGCCCGTCCGGCGACCAAAGGCGGCCGGACGGGTCCGGCAACCGAGCCCGGGCGCCGCCGTCGGGTCCCCATCCGGAAGTGACAGACTCCGGCGCATGACCAAGCCGCCCAGCGAGCTGAAGAACACCGGTTACGAGATCTTCGTCGGCATCCTGTCGCTGCTTTCGATCCTCAACCTCGTGCTCATGTACGTCGTGCGCGACAACCCCGACCTCCAGAACGTGCTCAACGTGATGAACGCGATCTTCAGCGCCGTCTTCATCATCGACTTCGTCCTTCGCCTGACGACGGCGCCGTCGCGGAACGACTACTTCTTCCGGCACTTCGGGTGGGCAGACCTGCTCGCAAGCCTTCCGTTCGCCCAGCTCAAGTTCCTGCGGGCATTCCGCCTCGTTCGCGTCTTCCGGCTGCTGCGCGACGTCGGCGGCCGCACGGTGGCACGCACGCTGATCCGCGACCGCGCCGGGAGCGCCCTGCTCACGCTCCTGCTCATGGGCATCCTCGTGCTGCAGTTCGGCAGCCTCTACATCCTCTACCTGGAGCAATACGCCCCCGGGGCGAACATCACGACGGCGTCGGATGCCCTCTGGTACGTCATCGTCACGATCTCGACCGTCGGCTACGGGGACCAGTTCCCGGTCACGAGCAGGGGCCGCATCGTCGGCTCGATGATCATCGTCATCGGCGTCGGCATCTTCGGCACGTTCACCGGCTACCTGGCCAACCTCTTCCTGGCCCCGAGCAAGAAGGCGGACGACGGCGAGCCTGCTCCCGAACCGGCGCCCGCGCAGGCGACCACGGCGTCAGCACCGTCCGACGAGGCCACGACGCTCGCCGGACTCCGCGCGCTGGTCTCCGCGCCGGACGTCAACCTCGACGACGTCCAGCGCTGGCTGGCGGCGAACGTGGTTCCGTCCGACCCGCAGGCCGGCTGATCGGTCCGACGCGTCGAGTTCTGCGAAACGGGGCGTGCGCACCGCCCCGACGCCCCGCTTCGCAGAGCTGATCACCTCCAGGCGACTCAGGCCGGCGCCGGCGCCGCCCCCAGCTCGCCCCCGAGGGCGTCGGGGTCGATCGTCACGCGCCGCTTCTCCACCTTCGACGCTCGGACGATCGCGTCGGCCACTCGGGACTCCAGGTCCAGCGCGGCGACCACCACCAGGCCCGCCGTCCCGTCGTCGAGCAGCTCGCCGAGCTTCTTGAGGTCCTTCCGGCTCATCCCGGCGACCGCGTGCCCGGCGAGCGCACCCACGCTCGAGCCGAGCGCACCGCCCCACACGAGCCCCGACCCGAGCGCGACCGCCGGAAAGAGGGCGACGACGGCGCCCGTGGCCAGCCCGAGGGCGAGGCCGCCCCAGGCGCCCTGCCGGGTGGGCTGCTCGTGCTTGTGGACGATGCTGACCTTGCCCTTCTCGTCTCGCTCGATCACGGCGGCATCGAAGGTGTCGATCAGGCCGAGCTGGTAGTAGAGGCTCTTGACGTACTCGTAGTCCGCCTCGGCATCGGCGAGGTCGTCGTACTGCGCGGCGAGGACCGCGAAAGTGTCGAGCGCCATGGGTTCTCCTGGGGTTCCGGCCGCGGCCGACCCGGCCGCGGGACGACGTCCACCCTGCCACGCCCGCGCCACGGCGGCGAGGGCCCGCGCACGGCGGCGAGGGCCCGCGCAACGGCGGCGAGGGCCCGCGCAACGGCGGCGAGGGCCCCGTCGGCTGCCGACGACGGCGCGGCGGTCCCAGGGGACCGGGGCCCGCGGCTGGGATCATCTGTGCAATGGGCTCGGGAGACCGCGCCTCGCGTATTGCCGGCGAACCCGCGCCTCGACCTTGACCGAACGAAGGAGGCCATCATGGCCGCACCCAAGAACACCCCCCAGCGCAAGCCCGCTTCTGCGCCCGCCCCGGCCCCTGTCCAGCACAGCGGGGCGGCAGTCGGCCTGACCGTCTTCACCGCGATCGTGATGATGATCGCCGGCTTCTACTCGATCATGACCGGACTGGTCGCACTCATCAACGACGAGTTCTACGTCGTGGGCCAGGAGTACATCTTCAAGTTCGACATCACCCTCTGGGGCTGGATCCACGTCCTCCTGGGCCTCGGCATCGCCGTCGCCGGCTTCGGCCTCTTCGCCGGCGCCGTGTGGGCTCGGACCATCGGCGTGATCCTGGCCATCGTCAGCGCCGTCGCCAACTTCATGTTCATCCCGCAGGCGCCGATCTGGGCGCTCTCGGTCATCGTCCTCGACCTGTTCATCATCTGGGCGCTCACGGTCCACGGCCGCGACATCACCGAGTAGTCGCGCCACCCGAGCAGCACGCGGGGCGCCGGTCCACCTTGGACCGGCGCCCCGCGTCGTGTCACCCGGTCGTCCGGTCACCAGGTCCAGCCGACCCGGACGAGGTCCGCCTCCATGACGAGCAGGCGCATCGGCCGGTCTCCCTCGTCCGGTACGGCGAGGCCCATGAGCCGGCACGCCTCGGCGAGCGTCATCTCGTAAGCCCGGGTCGCGGCCTCGGCGTGGTGGGCCACGGCGAACCGCGGCACCCGTTCGTGCGCCAGGGTGTCGAGCTCACGCCCGAGCCGCGCGAGCCGCATCTGCAGCTCGAGCGTGGCGAAGGGATCCGGCGTCGCCCGACGCCGGATCGGCAGGTGTCGCCGTGCTCGTTCGATCAGACTCGGCATCGTCGCCTCCCTCGCCCGCGCGAGAACCGTCACGTCCGAGGGTAAGTCGGTTCTCGGCGTGTGGCCATGGCCTCATCGATCCGAGGCCCACGAATCGCTACGGTCGCCACATGCCGCACAGGGAACGAGGCGCGACAGTGAGCGCCCAGCGCCTCACCGAACTCGACAAGCCGACGCGTCGCCGCGCCGTCCTGCGCACCAGCGTCTCGATCGTCCTCACGTGGATCGTGACGTTCTCCGTCTACTTCGCCCTCCCCCTGAATCGAGACATCGAGGGCATCGTCGTCCAACTCGCCCTCGGCGTCCTGGCCTTCATCGGAATCGCGACGTGGCAGACGTTCCGGATCCTCCGCTCGAACCTGCCTGTGCTCCAGGCGACCGAGGCCCTCGGGGTTCTCGGCGCGTTCTTCATCGTGCTGTTCGCCGCCACCTATCTGGCGATCGCCACGGCGCGCCCGGAGTCCTTCACCCAGAGCCTCGACCACACGGCCTCGCTCTACTTCACGATCACCGTTCTTGCGACGGTGGGCTTCGGGGACATCTCAGCGGTGACCCCGGTCGCCCGGTCGATCGTCAGCGCCCAGATGATCCTGGACCTCGTCCTCCTCGCCGGCGTGGCGCGCGTCATCCTCGGCGCCGCGCAGCGCTCCCTCGCAGCCGGTCCGACACCGGACGCGTAACAGCGCTCAGCGGTGGAAGCGCGCCCCCGACGTCGGGTCCGCGCGGAAGGCGAGGGCGTTGGCGAGGCGGTCACGCGAGGACGCCGTCATCGGCTCCGGGAGGGCGTCGAGCGGGAACCAGCCGACGTCGGTCGACTCCTCGTCCGCGACGACCGCGGTGCCTCCGGCATGACGGCAGAGGAACGTGAGGTCGAGGTACTGGGCGCGGTCGCCGTTGGGGTAGGTGACCTCGGGGGTGACGTCCGCGTAGGCGAGCGCGACGACGTCGACGACGACGCCCGTCTCCTCGGCGACTTCGCGCACCAGGGCGCGGGCCGGCTCCTCGCCCGGCTCGACGATGCCGGACACGAGGGCCCACCGGTCGTTGTCTGCACGGCGCACGAGCAGGACGCGCTCCTCGGCATCGAACGTGACGGCGGTGACGCCGGGGAGCCAGAGGAGCGTCGTGCCCACGCGGGCGCGCAGCGCGGCGACGAACTCGGGGATCGGCACGAGGCGAGCGTAGGTGGTCCGACGGCGGCCGCACCGTCGGACCGCCCGCCCGCCCGGTAGCGTGGCCGGGGTCGCGACCCATGCAACGGGAGGAACGACCATGACAGGCACTCCGGGCGAGACCCCACCTCAACGTTCCAAGGGCTATGGCCGCGCCATCGGCGGACTCGTGATCGTCGGCGTCCTCATCGCCTTCATCCTGAGCAACCGGAACACCACGGAGGTCTCGTTCCTCTTCATCTCCGTCGAGAGCGTGCCCTTGTGGGTCGCGCTGACGATCGCGGCCGCGCTCGGCGTGGCGGTGGGATTCATCCTGGGCCGACGGCGATACCGCGGCCGGTAGGCGCGACCGGCCCGGCGCGGGGTGACCGTATCGGCGTCCCGGTCGGCCTCAGTACCCTGACCAACGTGATTCCTGAGGCTGTCGTCGTCGCTCCGCTGACTCTCGCCGCTGTCCTGGCTCTCAGCGGAATCGGCAAGATCAGGGACGACGACGCGACAACGGGGCGCAGCTGGGAGGACCTCGGCGTTCCCGCCGGCGTCAACGCTCGATGGCTCCGACGGAGCCACCCGTGGGCGGAGATCCTGCTCGCGGTCGCCCTCGTGGTCGCGCAGGCGTGGCTGGGAGTGGCCGCCGCGGGCGCGGGGGTTGCGCTCTGCGTGATCTACCTGGTCCTCATCGCTCGGGCAGCGGCGCGGCCCGAGCCCGCGACCTGTGACTGCTTCGGTTCGACGGCTCCGACCGTGATCACGGCACGCACGGTCGCCCGCAACGTCGTCCTGCTGCTCCTTGCGCTCATGGCGCTGGTGCACGTGCTCCAGGTCGGCTCTCCGGCGCAGGCGCTCGCGACCGCACCGGCGTCCACGTGGTGGTGGCTCGCGGCCGTGGCCGTCGCGGCCCTGACCACGTCCCTCGTCGGCCCGGCGCCCTCCCGCGAGGCCGCGAGCGCCGTCGACGCCGTCCCGGCGACCGGTTCGAGCGCGCCGGCCGCCGACGGGGGTCCGGCGGAAGCGGAGTACGTGCGGACCTTGACGCCGCTGGCGCGGCTGGTCGACGCCGACGGGACCTCCCATGACATCACCCACATGTCCGCGCGTCGCGCGCAGCTGCTGCTGTTCGTCAATCCGGGCTGCGGATCCTGCGTCCCGGTGGCCGAGAAGGTGCCGGGCTGGCAGGAGTCGATGCCCGAGGTGCAGATCCGGCTCGTGGTGACGCAGGAACTCGCTCAGCTCTCGACCGTCCGGCCGGACTGGATGCCGTTCGCCCTCCACGATCCCGACGGGCTGGCGTCCCGCATGCTTCGCGTCACGGCGACCCCCACCGCCGTCCTCCTCGGGACGGACGGGATGCTGGCCGGCGGTCCCGTGGCCGGCTTCGATGCGGTGACTCACCTGGTGGACGACGTCGTCGCCGAGCTGGACCTGGCCCGGGCCTCGTAGTCGCGACGAACGGAGGCTCGCGCCGGTCGGCGGAGGCGACCTCACCGGTCTGCCGGATGCGGAGATCCCGGCGCCGTCCCTGCGGAACCTTCCTTGCGCCCGGCGCAAGAATCGTTCCGCTGTACTCGCCTCGTCGCGATTGACCCTGTCCACGGCGGCACGACCGCGGTGAACCGGCAGGCAGGCCCTGCCAGTACCTGGATCAGCAGGGCCTTCCTCGCGGGCGCCGTCGGCGCGATCGTTGAAGGGCAGGGGCGGCCGGGGCGTAACACCGGGCGTGACCCGTCGTCCTCCAAGGTCCGCACCGCGCCACGTGTCGGCGCGTTCGTCAGCAAGGAGCCACGCATGGCCGTCAGCCATGAAGCGCGCGCGAATCATCACCGGATGTTCCCCGGTCACGTCTCGACCCTGGCCCGCCCGGGCCATGCCCACTAACGACCGGGCCCGACTCGTCGACGTGGTGACGCAGGTGCTGCCGTTCATCCGCTACCCGCGCGCCCTCAGCGGACGACCGGCGGTTCTCGCCGGAAGCCATCCCGGCCCTGGTCGGCGGAGAGGCCGAACATCTCCCGATCCTCCTCGCGCACCCGCCTGGTGACTCATGTCAAGATGCGCGCGTAGCGGGCTTCGTTGACTCATGTGCGGGTGCGCGCGGGGAGGTGGCCTGGATCTCGGGTTTGCGCCGGGCTGAGGCCTTCGCCGTGGTCAGGGTCAGGAGCTCCGCGGTGAGGGCTTGGATCTGGCGCTGGATCGCCGCGGGGTTGAGTCCCGTGAGGGCATCCTTCATGATCGCTTTGTCCTCGACGGTGACCACTTCGTGGCGCTCGGCTCGGCGGTGTGGCGTGGTCGGGGTGTCGTACTTCTTGGTGATCTTCGCCCCGTCGCGGACCTTGGAGATCAGTTTCTGCTGGGCCAGGAAGTAGTTCGTCATGTGCGACTGCAGCTCCCAGATCCTGTTCAGGAGAGCCAGCTCGGCGGGTGTGTCGTAGCGGTGGTAGCCGACTACGGTGCGCACCACGGCCCAGTTCTTCTGCTCCACGTGCGCGCCGTCGTTGGAGTTGCCCGGCCGGGACCGGGTGAACGTGATCCGGCGCTGCTCGCACCAGTGCAGCAGGTGGTGGTTGATGAACTCGCTGCCGTTGTCGGAGTCGATCCCCAGCAGCGGGAACGGCAGCACTGTGGAGATGTCCTGGAGCGCGGCGATCACCCACTTGCGGGCCTTGTTCGGTACGGACCGGTTCTCCGTCCAGCCGGTGGCGATGTCGGTCACGGTGAGCGTGTAGGCGTGCTCACCTGCGGCGTTGCCACCCTCGTGACCGACCAGGTCGATCTCCACGAACCCGGGCACCGCATCGTCCCACTGCGCCCACGTGCGGATCGGGATCGACTCCTTCAGCAGCGAGCCCGGCTTGGTGTGGCTGCGCCCCCGCAGCGTCATCGCAGCCCGCGCTCCGGCCAGACGCCGATCCATGGTGGCCGGTGACATCGCCACCACTGCGGCGGCGACCTCGTCGCTGAGGTCGAGCTCACCGAAGCGTCGCAGCGTCGCCACGAGTTCACCCATGACCGGCGCGAGCCGCTTGCCCGTCGGCGCTCCCAGGACCGCCCAGCAGAACTGCAGCGCGTCGACGACGTCCGGCCCGTACGTGGGGGCCCGGGGCCGGCGCTCCCGCACGACCCGGGGGACCAGCGCCTGTCCGAGCGCCTTGCGCGCATGGTTGCGGTGCCAACCCGTCACCTGGCACAGCTCGTCGAGGATCGTGCCCTTCTCCTCCCGGCTCGCCCGCCGGTAACGCGTCGCGATCGCCTTCGTCACCGCCTGCCGCTGCCCCATCGTCAGTCCCATCCTCCGGGCCTACCGGCAGCACCTGCACCACCACGCCAGGCGCGCTCCACGCGCGCACTCCTTCGTGAGTCAACGACCCCACCTACGCGCGCATCTTTCGTGAGTCAACGCGACCCGTTGACACCGTGGGGGCGCTGGAGCGACCGTAGAGAGGAACGGTGGACGCAGGACCATTCGAGCGGAGGGTCGACACCATGAGTGCTGAGGTCCTGGGCGGTCTGACGAGCGAGCCGGCGATGGTCGACGTCGACGACCCGCGTCAGCAGATCGAGGTGGGGGTGCTGATGGCTAACGGGCGGCTCGCGGGCCGTCAGTTCGCGTCGCGCGCCGAGGCGGAAGCGTGGGCCAGGCCTGAAGATGGCGAACGCGTGGTGGAGTTCAACATCCTCTGCGAGTGCTCGTTCATCTCCTGACGCGTTCGACGTCGCGACATCCGTCGCGCCTCGGGGGTCGTTCTGACGGAGCTGACCGCAGCCGACGAGGCAAGGATCGCTGAGTTCGTCAGGACCGCGGCGAGCTGACCACCCGATGGATCCGTCCCATCAGATCCGGAGCTCGGCCTCTTGTGCGGAGACTTCCTTGCACCTGGCGCACCGTTCTCTCCGCATGGATGGTGCGGAGGCAGGGAGCGCCGCACCGGGGGCGCCCCGCACCGGACGAGGGGCTGCTCGACGACTCGCTCCGCGGAACCCGCGATGCACCAATGTGCTGCACGAACGACACGCAAAGGGCCCCTGACCGGGGTGTTACCCCTGGTCAGGGGTCCTTTTCGTTGGTGCGCGAGGGGGGAGTTGACCTCCGGCCCAGGCACCTGCACGCGGGCGCTGCTGGGTACACGAAACCGCATCTGAACAGCAGCTTTGCTCTCGGCCCCTTGGGCGGGTCCAGCTCGGCGAGGTGCAGGTCGGAGGGCGCCTTGCGAGTGTGTTGCTCGGCGAGGCGAGTAGCAGCCTGAACGAGTCACGCGGGCCGCGGGCGCCTGCGCCCTGTGCGGAGAGTTCCTTGCGTGTGCTGCAACGCGCGTTCCGCACAGGGTCTTGGTGCGCGGGCGGCTCAGCGCGACGTGGGAACGACCCGCACCTGCGCGTGGTGCCCACCCGCGGCGAGCTTGGCGTCGCAGGTGTAGAGCGGGACGGCGAGGCCTTCGGCCAGTGCTAGGTAGGCGGCGTCGTAGCTCGTGTAGCGGTGGCGCAGCTGCCAGATGCGGTCGGCGAGGGGCTCGGTCTCGTGGCGGGTGATGGTGAACGCGAAGTGATCCTGACGGGCGGTCTCCGCCACGTGTGGCTCCAGCTTGCGGCCGAGCAGCAGTCCACGCAGCACGGAGAGCACCTCGACGTCGAGCAGGTGCGGGGCGGCCACCTCGCCGACGAGGGCATCGAGCAACTCGGGGTCGACGTCGCGACCGACCAGGGCCTCGACCATCGCCGAGGCGTCGATCACGATCACCGGCGGCCGGCCTCGAGCGCGGCGACGATCTCCTCCGCCGTCGGTCCCGTCGAGCGGTCCCGGTCCCTGAGCCTGTCGACGATCTGCGCATTGGTGGGCCGGGCCGCGATCCTCGCCAGCTCCGTTGCGACGTAGGCCGACAGCGACCGGCCCTCCGCCGCCGCGCGCTCCTTGAGCGTCTCGACGACCTCGTCCGAGACGTCCCGGATGTAGAGCGTCTTCATGGACTCATGCTAGCAGGGTGCAAGCGCGATTCGCTGCGCGGTACCGGGCGGCGGTGCTGTCGGGTTTCGGAACGACGGCAGCGATCCATACGTAGTCGCTGTCTGCGTGGACCAGGCGGGCGCCGTGGCGCCGGCGACGGCGTCGATACGGCAGCCGACACTGGAGCGGACGCGATGGCCGCAGGCGCGGACGGCGCCCGAACCCACCAAGGCGGCCCATCGAGATCCACCGGCGCATCGCCCGCAACTTCCGCAACCCAGGCAACGCCGCGGGCGAATCACAACGGACTCCCTGCGAAGGGGACGCCGCACACGGTTTGGCACCACAGCGGCGTACGACACGGAGGACACCCCTCGGCCCGTGTCGACGGTCGGCCTCCTCTCGCCGGTCAGAAGCACCGGAAGGCGCCCCGTGGCGGGTCGGTTGTGCACCAATTGGCGCATGAACAGTGCATGAAGGCCCCTGACCGGGATGTTATCCCTGGTCAGGGGCCTCTTCTGTGTGCGCGAGGGGGGAGTTGAACCCCCACGCCCTTCCGGGCACACGGACCTGAACCGTGCGCGTCTGCCTATTCCGCCACTCGCGCGAAGTGGTGCAAACCGGGCAGAAGGGTAGCACGGGCACCCGGGCCGCCCCGCGCCGTCGCCGGCGGACCGGCACTGGAGGCAGGCACCGGAGGCCGAGGCCGAACCCGTGGGTCCAAGTGGACGACGGCGCCGGTGGCGGCGACGCCGGCGCCAAGCCCCGCGGGCGTCAGGGAACGCGCCGCTCGGCGAGGGCGGCGACATCGGGTCCGTGGAGCCTCGACCTCACGAACGAGAGCGCTCGACCTCGCGGAGTTGTCGGGCGCGTTTCTGGGCGAATTCCCCCGCGGTCGTTACGATCAGGATTCGGGAGACCGCGCCGCGCCGCAGTGCCGCCACGCCCGCATGCCGACCGTCCGCACGACCAGCACGCAAGGAGGTGCGCAGGTGGGGGTCCTCGACCGCTTCGAGAAGGGCGTCGAGCGCGTCGTCAGCGGAGCCTTTGCCAAGGCCTTCCGCAGCGAGGTCAAGCCGGTGGAGATCGCCAGCGCGATCCGCCGCGAGATGGACGACCGCGCGGCCGCCGTCACCCGCGAACGCACCGTGGTCCCGAACGAGTTCGCGGTGGCGCTCAGCGTCCAGGACCTGGAGCAGGTCGAGACGTGGGGCGCCGACGCCCTCGCGGAGGAACTCGTCGCCACCGCTACCGAGCACGCCGCCCAGCAGCGGTACACGTTCGTCGGCCCGGTGTCGGTCACCTTCGAGGACGATCCCGAGCTCGAGCAGGGCCGCTTCCGCATCCGCTCCGCCACCGTGCGCGGCGCCGTCGCCCCGGTCACCGCGGCAGCCCCCAGCCAGCGGCACCCCATCGTCGACATCGACGGCCAGCGCTACCTCCTCACCGGGCCCGTCACGATCATCGGTCGCGGCTCCGAGGCGGACATCATCCTCGACGACCCCGGCGTCTCCCGGAAGCACCTCGAGATCCGCGTGACCCCCGACGGCGTGATCGCCACCGACCTTGGCTCCACGAACGGCACCTTCGTGGAGGGACACCAGATCACGGCGGCCACGCTGGTGGACGGGAACACGATCACCCTTGGACGCTCCCGGATCCTCTTCTGGACGGGCGCTGCCGACGACGCCGACGACGCCGGGTAGCCGGCCGTGAGCGAGCTCGCCGTCACCCTTCTGCGCCTCTCCTACCTCGTGCTCCTCTGGGTGCTCGTGCTGTCGGCCGTCGGCGTGCTCCGCCGCGACGTCTTCGGCACCCGGGTGGTCCATCGCGGCCGGAAGTCGAGCACCGCCGCCAAGCCCGCGACCGGCCGGGCCGCCGTGGTCGCCCAGCCCGGTCCCCCGCCCGTGCGCACCGCCGCGCCGACCCCCAGCCCCACCCCCAGCCCGGCCGTCGCCCGCCCGTCCGTCGGGGCCGGCGTCGCCATCGCGCCCCCCGCACCGCCGGCCCCGGCCGCGGCCCCGTCCCTCCGCCTCGTCGTCGTCGACGGCCCGCTGCGCGGCACGGCCCTGACCCTCGGCGCCTCCGCCGTCGTGCTGGGCCGGGCGCCGTCGTGCACGTTGCCCCTGGAGGACGACTACTCCTCCAGCCGACACGCGCGGGTCTACCCGCACGAGGGCGCCTGGTGGGTGGAGGACCTCGGTTCCACGAACGGCACGTACGTCGACGGGGAACGCATCGACGCGCCGACGGTCCTCGCGCAGGGAACGCCCGTGCGGATCGGCCAGACCGTCCTCGAGCTCCAGAGGTAGCCCGTGGCCGTCGCCCTGAGGTACGCCGCCCGCTCCGACGTCGGGCTGATCCGCAAGAACAACCAGGACTCCGGCTACGCCGGGCCGCACCTGCTCGTGGTCGCCGACGGCATGGGCGGCGCGGCGGGCGGTGACGTCGCCTCCTCCGTGGTGGTGGCTCACCTGGCCCCGCTCGACGACGACGCCCCCACCGGGGACCTGCTCGCCCGCCTCAAGGAGGCCGTCTACGCCGCGCACGACGAGCTGGTGGACCGCGTCGCCGAGGACCCGTCGCTCGCGGGTCTGGGCACGACGGTCATCGCGCTCCTGCGCTCGGGCAGCCGCTTCGCGATGATCCACATCGGCGACTCCCGCGCCTACGTGGTCCGCGACGGGCAGATGTTCCAGGTCACCACGGACCACACGTTCGTCCAGCACCTCGTGGACACGGGTCAGCTCACCCCGGAAGAGGCCGAGCACCACCCGCAGCGGTCCGTTCTCCTGCGTGTGCTCGGCGACAACTCCGCCGACATCGTGCTGGACGAGTGGGCGCACGAGGCCCGCATCGGCGACCGGTGGCTGCTGTGCTCGGACGGCCTGTCCGGCGTCGTCTCCGCCGAGACCATCGCCCACGTCCTGGGCGGCACACCGGACGTCGGCGAGTGCGCGGAGGCGCTCGTCGCGCTCGCCCTGCACGGGGGCGGGCCGGACAACGTGACGTGCATCGTCGCGGACGTCGTCGACCTCGACACCCTGCCCGACGGCGCCGCCCCCGCCCTCGACCCCCAGGTGGTCGGCGCCGCCGCCACGGACCGGCTGCGGCCGACGCGGGGCGGCTCGGGAGCCGCGGCCCGCGCCGCGGCCCTCAGCGCGCCCGCGGCACCGGCCGCACCACCGGCGCCGTCCCCCGCAACCGCAACCCTCACCACGGTGACACCCGACGACGACGCCCCGGCGGGCGGCCGCGGGCGCCGGGTGGTCGCGTGGGTCGTGGGAATCGTCCTCGTGCTGGGCGCCCTCGCCGCGGCCGGAGCCCTCGCCTACCGGTGGTCCCAGGAGCAGTACTACGTGGGGGTCGACGACGGGGACGTCGTCATCTTCCGCGGGATCCCCCAGGAGATCGGCAACCTCCAGCTGTCCACGGTCCACGAGCGCACCGGCATCGCGGTCGAAGACCTGCCCGCCTTCGCCCAGCAGCGTCTGACCGACCCGATCGCCGCCGGATCCCTCGAGGAGGCCGAGGAGATCGTCGCGATGCTCGAGGAGGAGGCGGCGCCGTCGCCCACCCCGACCGCCACGCCCACCCCGACCGCAACACCCGAGCCCACGGCACCTCCCGCGGCGGCTCCCCAGGGCCTCTCGGGCGACGGCGCCTGATGGCCACGGTCACCCAGGCCCGACCGAGCACCCGGCGGTGGTCCGAGGTCGGGCTGCTGGTCCTCGCACTCGGCCTCGGCATCTACGCGTACGCCCAGGTGGGCCTCAACACCGTGGGCACGGTGCCGGCGAACATGGTCGGCTACAGCGTCGGCATGGTGCTGCTCGCCGGCGCGCTCCACGGGATCCTGCGGTGGCGCGCGCCGTACGCGGACCCGGTGCTGCTTCCGGCCGCCGTCGCCCTCAACGGCATCGGCCTGGCGATGATCTACCGGCTCGACTACTCCTACGCCCTCCGGGGCCAGGAGGCGTCCTTCGCCCCCCGCCAGTTCGTCTGGATGGTGGTCTCGGTCGCGGCCGCCGCCGCGGTCCTCATCTTCCTGCGCGACCACCGGACCCTGCGCCGGTACACGTACACCGCGTTGATCGTCGGTCTCTCGCTGCTCGTGCTGCCGCTGGTCCCGGGCCTCGGCGTCACCATCAACGGCGCACGCATCTGGATCCGGATGGGCTCGTTCGCGTCCTTCCAGCCCGGCGAGCTCGCGAAGATCGCGCTGGCGATCTTCTTCGCGGGGTACCTCGTCACGCACCGTGACAACCTCGCACTCGCCGGTCCGAAGGTTCTCGGCGTGCACCTGCCCCGGGGCCGCGACCTGGGCCCGCTCCTCCTCGCCTGGGCGGTCAGCCTCGCCGTCCTCGTGTTCGAGCGGGACCTCGGCACCTCGCTCCTCTTCTTCGGGATGTTCGTCGCGATGCTGTACGTGGCGACGGAACGCCTGTCCTGGGTGCTCCTCGGCGTCGTCCTCTTCGCCGGCGGGGCCGCCGCGGCCGCGACGCTGTTCCCCCACGTCCAGGCCCGCTTCGACGTGTGGCTGACCCCTCTCGCGCCGGAGATCTACGACCGCGACCCGGGTGGGTCGTACCAGCTGGTCCAGGGCCTGTTCGGCATGGCGAACGGCGGCCTCATGGGCACCGGCTGGGGCCTGGGCTACCCGTACCTGGTGCCGTACGCGAACAGCGACTTCATCATCGCCTCGCTCGGGGAGGAGCTCGGGCTCACCGGGCTGCTCGCGATCCTGGCCATCTACCTGGTGCTCGCCCAGCGGGGCCTGCGCACCGGCGTCGGGGTCCGCGACGGCTTCGGCAAGCTCCTCGCCAGCGGCCTGGCGTTCGTCATCGCGTTCCAGACGTTCGTCGTCGTCGGCGGGGTGACCGGGCTCATCCCGCTGACCGGCCTGACGGCGCCCTTCCTCGCCTACGGTGGCTCCTCGCTGCTCGCCAACTGGATGATCGTCGCCCTGCTGCTCCGGATCTCCGACGGCGCCCGCCGCCCCGCCCCGCCGGCCGCCGCCCCGCCGTCGGGCCCGAGCGCCGTCCCCGTCGGGAGCCTCCCCGAGCGCGCGGCTCCGACCGACGCCGAAGCGACGACGACGACGGGCACCCCGGTCGGTCCCGATGCCTCGGGCGAGGCCGGCGACGGCTTCCCGACCGAGGCGGTGAGGCTCCCGTGAACGCACCGCTGCGCCGCATCTTCGTCGTCGTGATGATCATGAGCCTGGCCCTCATGGTGAGCGCCACCGCGGTTCAGTACGTCCGGGCCGGATCCCTGAACGACGACGGCCGGAACGTCCGCGCGCTGTACCGCGAGTACGGCCGCGAGCGCGGGCCGATCGTGATGGCCGGCGAGTCGATCGCGATCCTCGACCCCCGTCGACGACGCCTTCAGCTACCTGCGCACCTACCCCTTGGGTGCCGCGATGGCCCCGGTGACCGGCTACTTCTCCCTCGTCAACGGCATCACCGGGATGGAGCGCGCCGAGAACGCCGTCCTGAACGGCACGTCGAGCTCGCTCCTGCTCGAGCGGATCCAGGCGCTCTTCACCGGCAGCCAGCCCCAGGGTGGCTCGGTCGAGCTCACCATCGACCCGGCCGCCCAGCAGGCCGCCCTCGGACGCGCTTCGGCGACCAGATCGGCGCCGCCGTCGCGCTCGACCCGACGGACCGGCGCGATCCTGGCGCTGGTACTCCACGCCGTCGTTCGACCCGAACCTGCTGTCCGGCCACGACACGGCCGCCGTCGCCGACGCCTTCGCGGCCCTGGAGGCGGACCCGAACCGGCCGCTCGACAACCGGGCGATCGCCGGCACGCTCTACCCGCCGGGCTCGACCTTCAAGCTGGTCACCACCGCCGCGCTGCTCGCCGACCGGCGAGTACACGGCCGAGACCCAGGTGCCGGCCCCGGACGCCTACCAGCTGCCCGGCAGCTCGGCCACGCTCGGGAACCCCGGCGGCGAGCGGTGCGGCGACGGCGTGACCGTCACGCTCGAGTACGCCCTCCAGGTCTCCTGCAACACACCGTTCGCCATCCTCGGCGTCGAGATCGGCGACGACGCGCTGCGCGCCCAGGCGGAGGCGTTCGGCTGGGGCCAGGACCTCGAGATCCCGCTCGTCGTCACCCCCAGCATCTTCCCGGCCGATCCCGACGCAGCCCAGACGGCGATGTCGGCCATCGGCCAGTTCGACGTGCGGGCGACACCCGATCCAGATGGCGATGGTCTCGGCCGGCGTCGCGAACGGCGGCGTCCTCATGCGCCCGTACCTCACGGCGACCACGCGGGGACCCGAACCTCGAGGTCCTCGACCAGACCGAGCCGTCCGTCTTCTCCACACCGATGACCGAGGCGAACGCCGCCGAGCTGCGCGACATGATGATCAACGTCGTGGAGAACGGCACCGGCTACCGGGCCCAGATCCCCGGCGTGCAGGTGGCGGGCAAGACCGGCACGGCGCAGACCGCCGAGGGCAGCCCCCCGCACGCCTGGTTCACGGCGTTCGCACCCGCGAACGACCCGCAGGTGGCCGTCGCCGTTGTCGTCGAGAACGGCGGGACCCTGGGCAACGACGCCACCGGCTCGCGCGTCGCCGCCCCGATCGCGAAGGCGATCATGGAGGCGGTGCTGGCGCAGTGAGCCACGCCGCGGGATGGGGGGACGAGCCGCTGCGGCCCACGCGGGGCATGCGCCTGGGCGGCCGGTACGAGCTGCGACGTCGCATCGCCGTCGGCGGCATGGGCGAGGTGTGGCTCTCCAGGGACCTCTCCCTCGACCGCAGCGTGGCGACGAAGCTCCTGCGGGAGGAGCTGGCCGGGGACGACCGCTTCCTGGCGCGCCTGCGTGCCGAGGCCCGCGCGTCCGCCCCGCTGACGCACCCGAACATCGCGGCGCTCTACGACTACGGCGAGCAGGCCGGCTCGGGCTACCTGATCATGGAGCTCGTCCCGGGGGAGACGCTGTCGGAGCTCCTCGTCCGCGAGCGCACCCTCGCCCCCGAGGCCCTCCTCCCCATCCTCGCGCAGACCGCGCGCGCCCTCCACGCGGCCCATGTGTCCGGCGTCGTCCACCGCGACGTCAAGCCGTCCAACATCCTGCTCACCCCGGACGGCCGCGTGAAGATCACGGACTTCGGGATCTCCCAGGTGAAGGACGGCGCCGAGGCGGCCACAGCCGGGACCGTGATGGGCACCGCGCAGTACCTCGCGCCGGAGCAGGCCCTCGGGCGCGCGGCCACGCCCTCGAGCGACATCTACGGGCTCGGCGTCGTCGCCTACGAGGCCCTCGCGGGCCGCCGTCCCTTCACCGGGCCCAGCGTCGTCGACATCGCGTACGCGCACGTCAACAAGCCCGTCCCCCCGCTACCCGACTCCGTGCCCGAACCGGTGCGGACCGTCGTGCTCCGCATGCTCGAGAAGGATCCGGAGCGCCGTCCCCGCTCGGCAGCCTCGCTCGCGCGGAGCCTCGACCGGATCACGGCGGAGCTCGAGCTCGCCCGGCCGTTCGACCAGGACAGCCCCGGCATCACCTCCGGCGCCCACGCCGACGACGACGGCGCCCGGCTCGACCAGGCCGTCGCCCTCTGGGGTCTCCTGCCCGACGTCGCCTCGCTGGACACGGAGCCGTTCGACGTCGAGGCCTTTTCCGACGAGCGCGAACGGTCCGTCCGTCCGCTCGCGTCCCGTCCCGTCCCGCCCGGCCCCCTCGACGACGGGTGGGTCATGCCGGAGCCGGCTCCGGCCGGCGCGCGCCGTCCCGCCCCGAGCCCAACTGCCGAGAGCCCAGCTTCCGAGAGCCCAGCGGCCGAGGGCCTTGCGGCAGAGAGCCGAGCGGTCCAGGCCGACGTCGACCTCGGCGTCGGCATCGCGGACCAGGCCGCCGAGGAGCCGCTGGGCTTCGAGGAGGAGGACGTCGAGCCGCGGTGGCACCCCGTGACCGCCCTCCCCCTCGGAGCCTCGGCGCCGGTCGGGACCGCACCTCGCCCCCGCTCCCGCGGGCACGCCGCACCTCCGCGGAGCCGGCGACGGTCGGCCCACCGGCTGGCCCGCCGGTCGATGCCGTGGCTGTGGCTGGGCGTGGTCGTCGCGGTCACGATCGCGACGGTGCTCCTCCTGGCCGCCGCTAGGCTGGCGTGGTCCGTGGACAGTGCCCCCGTCGGCGGATCTCTGGTGGGGCGGGTGACGACCGCCGGCGCGGCGTCACCGGATCATGGGGAACGTGCGGTGGGAAGCGACCTGCCGCACCCGATACAGAGTGAGGTCGGCTCGTGGTAGAAGGTATGCCGCGCCTGCTGAGCGGGCGGTACGAGGTCGGCGAGCTCATCGGTCGCGGGGGGATGGCCGAGGTCCACATCGGCCTGGACACCCGGCTGCACCGCACCGTCGCCATCAAGGTGCTGCGGTCCGACCTGGCCCGCGATCCCACCTTCCTGGCCCGCTTCCGCCGCGAGGCGCAGTCGGCCGCCGCCCTCAACCACCCGTCCATCGTCGCCGTCTACGACAGCGGTGAGGACCTCGTCACCACACCCACCGGTGGCGTCACGCACATCCCGTTCATCGTGATGGAGTACGTCGAAGGCCACACGGTCCGCGAGCTGCTCAAGGACGGCTCCGCTGTGCCGATCGACGAGGCCGTGGAGATCGTGTCCGGGGTGCTCGGCGCCCTCGAGTACTCCCACCACGCCGGCATCGTCCACCGGGACATCAAGCCCGGGAACGTCATGCTCACCACCAAGGGCGCCATCAAGGTGATGGACTTCGGCATCGCCCGGGCGATGGCCGACTCGGCCGCGACGATGACGGCGACGCACGCCGTCGTGGGGACGGCGCAGTACCTGTCGCCGGAGCAAGCGCGCGGCGAGATCGTGGACGCCCGTTCGGACCTGTACTCGACCGGTTGCCTGCTCTTCGAGCTCCTCACCGGCCGGCCCCCGTTCCTCGGGGACTCCCCGGTCGCCGTCGCCTACCAGCACGTCAGCGAGGCTCCTCCCTCGCCCAGCTCGGTGGCCGCGGACGTGCCCGCTGCCCTCGACCAGGTGACCGCCAAGGCCCTGGCCAAGGACCGCAACGTCCGCTACCAGACCGCCGCCGAGTTCCGTGCGGACCTCGAGGCCGCGGCGCGCGGGACGGCCGTCGGCGCCGCCGCGGTAGCGGCCGCCGGCGTGGCAACGACGTCAGCCGCCACGGCCGTGATGAGCGCGGTCCCGGGCGGCACTCGCGTGATCCCGCCCGCGGGTCCGGCCCCGACGGCGCCGACACCGCAGCCCGAGGAGGACAAGCCCAAGAGCCGCAAGGGCCTCGTGTGGTTCCTGGTGCTCCTGGGCGTCGCGGCGATAGCAGGCATCATCTACCTCGCGACGAGCGGCCAAGAGCCGTCCGGCCCGGAGACGGTCCCCGTGCCCGTCCTCACCGACATGAACGAGGCCGAGGCGCGGGCTGCCCTGGCCGAGGTCGAGCTCGAGATGTCGGCCCAGACCGAGGCTTCGGAGACCGTCGACGAGGGCCTGGCGATCCGGTGGGAGCCGAACGACGAGGCCGAGCCGGGGAGCGTGGTGACCGTCTACTTCTCCGCCGGACCGGCCGCCGTCGTGATTCCCGACGTCGAGGGACTGACGCAGGCGCGAGCGCGGCAGATCCTCGCAGACGAGGGCCTGACCGGCGAGATCCTCACCACCACCGAGGACGCAGCCGGTGTCGCCCAGGACGTCGCCGTGCGGACGGACCCGCCGGCCGGCAACTCGGTCGCACCGAACACCGCGATCACCCTGGTCCTGGGCACGGGCAACGTCACGGTCCCCGACCTCACCGGACAGCCCGAGACCGACGCCCAGGCGGCGCTGGCGAGCCTCAAGGTGACCAGCCGGATCGTCTACGAGGACTCCGACGCCACCCCCGGCACGGTGATCGACCAGGACCGCAGCGGATCGATCCCGATCGATGCGACGGTCACACTCGTCATCGCCCAGGCCGCTCCGACGGTCGAGCCGACGGTGGTTCCGACCGTGGAGCCGACCGTGGAGCCCACCACAGTCACGCCGGCCCCTTAGCCTCCCCACCCCCCACTGAGGTCGAGCCCTCACGAACGAGAGGGCTCGACCTCAGCGATACAGGGGGCGTGGGGCGGGAGCGTGCCGATCTGATGGCCGGCTAGCGCCGCACGAGCGGCGCGAGGCCGTGCGAGCGTTCGACGGCGCCGGCGTCCCCGCAGATCGCCAGCCAGTTGGCGAGCAGGCGGTGTCCCCCCTCGGTCAGGACCGACTCCGGGTGGAACTGCACGCCGTGCAACGGCAGGTCGCGGTGCTCGAGGCCCATGACGATGCCGTTCGCGGTGCGCGCCGTGACGATGAGTTCGTCGGGGACGGAGTCGGCGACGACCGCCAGGGAGTGGTAGCGCGTCGCGGTGAAGGGCGACGGGAGCGAGGCGAAGACGCCGCGCCCCGAGTGCTCCACCAGGCTCGTCTTGCCGTGCATGAGCTCGGGTGCATGCGTCACGACGCCGCCGAACACCTCGCCGAGCGCCTGGTGGCCCAGGCACACGCCGAGCATCGGCAGCCCTTCGGCCGCGCAGGTCTCGATGACCTCCAGGCTCGACCCCGCCTCCTTCGGTGTTCCCGGACCGGGTGAGACGAGGACGCCGTCGAAGTCCGCGACGGACTCCGGGACGGCGTCGTTGCGGACCACCGTCGTCACGGCGCCGAGCTGCTGGAGATAGCCCACGATGGTGTAGACGAAGCTGTCGTAGTTGTCGATCACCAGGATCGACGTGTGCCCGTCCGGCGCATGAGCGCTCATGTCGTCTCCTCGACGGTCTGCTGGTTGAAGCGAAGGTGCGGGGCGACCGCGGGGAACAGCCATCCGTTGCTCACCCGGTCCCCCGGCCGTCCTCTGTCCCGTCCCGGTCCGAACCACTCGCCAGCAGGACCTCCAGGAGGGCCTCGTCAGGAACCGTCGCGTACTGCATCGCGGAGGTCGTCTCCGCTGCCGGCATCTCGAGGGCGACCTTCTGTGCCACGGACCAGCCCAGGCCCACGGCGTCGACGTACTCCAGGTAGATCTCGACCCCCGGGGAGCGGTAGAGCGAGCCGAGCAGGTCCCTCGTGTCACCGATAGCCGCGATCTCGTAGGGCGGGGAGTACGTCGCTCCGTGCAGCAGGAGGACGTTGCCGACGCAGCGGACAGCGGTCTCGGACGTCACGCGTTGACCCTGGATGGTCATCGCCTCGGCGCCGCCCGCCCACAGGGCGTTCACGACCGCCTCGACGTCCTGCTGGTGCACCAGGAGGTCGTCCGGACGCGCCTGCTCCGGCGCCGTCGATGCGGGGGCGTCCCAGAGCTTCACGACGACCCCCGGCCCGGTCACCGGCAGACGACCGGCGGCCACCGCGATCCCCACCGGGGTTCCGACGTCGCCCGGCGGCGCGCCCGCGGCCCGGTCCACGAGGCCCTGCACCTCCGCGCGGAGCGCCTCGACCTCGGTGGTCGCGTCCTCCAGCCGAGCACCTTCCTCGGCGACGAGCTCACGGATGTTCTCGGCGTGGCGATCGTCCTTCGTCCGGAAGAGGGCGGCGTTCGTCGCGAAGAGGACCCCGGCGATGACGGCCACCACGCCGATGGAGAGGGAGCGGTGCGTCAGGAACCGCCGGATCCCGGACCGCGACGGGGCAGGGGTGCCCGACGGCGCGGCGTCGCCGCTCCCGTCGCTGTGCGGGTCCTGCGTCACGAAGCCTCCGACTCGGACGGACCGGCCGGACCCGTCAATCGGGCCCACCGCCGGTACTGTCTCCTACGCTAAATCACGAGCGCCCCGACTGGCATTCCCACCGGACCCCCGGCCCCCGAGGCGCCGCCCACGCGACGCCCAACCCGAGGAGACGGACACGTGCCCGAGTCCCGCCGACGCAAGAAGCCGGCGTACGTCCCGCCGCCGACCGAGAGCGCACCCAAGCCGAATCCGACCTGGTGGGTGCCGACGATGCTCACCCTCATGGTCGTGGGGCTCGCGTGGGTCGTCGTGACCTACATCTCACAGTCGGCATACCCGATCCCGGGCATCGGGGCCTGGAACCTGGCCATCGGGTTCGGGCTCATCCTCGGCGGTTTCGGCATGACGATGAACTGGCGGTAGGGCGCGGCGACCATCAGGCGGTCCGCGTGGGCGGGCGAGGCGAGCCCACGCTGCCCTCTGAGGTCACCTCGCCCGGGGGGTGGGGCTGGGGTTGAGTGGTGCCGCCTCCTCGGACGCGTCCGGTTCGGCGTCCACCGCGAGCGGAGCCGCGTGGGCTCCTTCGTGCGGCAGGGGAGGCGCGCTCGGGAGCCAGGCCGTGAACGTCGTCGAGCCGCGCTCGCTGTGCACGTCGATCCGCCCGTGGTGGGCGCTGACCACAGCCTCGGCGATCGCCAGACCCAGGCCGCTCGAACCGCTGGAGCGGTTCCGGGCCGCGTCCCCCCGCGTGAACCTCTGGAAGAGCACGGGGGCCAGACCCGCGGGGATGCCCGGCCCGTCGTCGTGCACCTCGATGCGGACCCCGTCGCCCTCGGGGTGTACCCGCAGGTCGACCGTGGTGCCGGGCGGTGTGTGGACCCGCGCGTTGCCCAGCAGATTCGCCAGGACCTGGTGCAGCCGTGCGCCGTCGCCGACGACGACGGCGCCCTCCTCGGGCACGTCCAGGTGCCAGCGGTGGTCCGGCCCCGCAGCGTGGGCATCCATGAGGGCGTCGACGGCGAGGGCCGCGACGTCGACCTCCTCGCGGGCGAGAGGGCGGCCGGCGTCGAGCCTCGCGAGCAGGAGGAGGTCCTCGACCAGCGCGCTCATCCGGATCGCCTCGGACTCCACGCGGCCGAGGGAGCGAAGGGTGGACTCGGGCACGTCGTCCGGGCTGCGACGCACGAGCTCGGCGTACCCCCGGATCGAGGCGAGGGGTGTCCGCAGCTCGTGCGAGGCGTCGGCGACGAACTGGCGGACCTGGGTCTCGGAGGCGTGGCGCGCGGCGAGCGCGCTCTCCACGTGCCCCAGCATCCGGTTGAGTGCGGCGCCGACCTGCCCGATCTCGGTCCGGGGATCGGTGTCCTCGGCGTCGACCCGCTCGGCGATCCTGACCTCTCCGCTGTGCAGCGGCATCTCCGAGACCCGGGTCGCGGTGGCCGCCATCCTGTCGAGCGGTCGCAGGGAGCGGCGCACGACGTATGCGGCGACCAGTCCGGAGACGAGCAGCGCGCCGGCGACGACCACCGCCTCGACCGCGAGGAACGCCGCCTCCGTGGCCTGCACCTCCGCCATGGACAGTCCCGTCACGAGAACCTCGCCGGAGGGCAGGGTCGTGGCCACCACCCTGTAGGCACCGAGCCCCGGGACATCCACCGTGCGAGCGACGCCGTCCGCCGGGACCGCGCGGAGCACCTCCCGCTGCGCGGCGTCGAGCTCCTGGGCCACGGCGTCGTCGTCGAGATAGCCGGCGTAGGCCACCGTGCCGTCGACGACGAGCATCCCGAGGGTGCCGGTCCGCTGACCCGGGACGTCGAGGAAGGGCGGCGGCTTCGCGCTGCCCGTGGCCGCGCTGCCCGACGTCGACCCGTCGCCCCCGGGGGCGACGTCGCGGAGGGCGTGGGCGTCGTCGTCGGCGTCGCCGTCGCGGGGGGCCTCCTCCCCCCGGCTGCTGGCCGCCCTGAGCTGGTCGTCGAGCTGCGAGACGAGCGACGCGTGCAGCGCAAGGGTCGACGTCAGCGCGAGGACGGCCGCCGTGCCGAGCAGGAGCGCGAGGACCGTCGCCACGAGGCGACGGCGCAACGTCCACGGCGCGCGGCCGGGCGCCGCCCGCGGGGAGCGGGCCTCGGGGGAGGTCACGCGTCCGCGCTCGCCGCGGGCTTGAGCAGGTAGCCCGCGCCGCGGAGGGTGTGGATCATCGGTTCGCGACCGGCGTCGATCTTGCGGCGCAGGTAGGAGATGTACAGCTCGACGATGTTGGCCTGACCGCCGAAGTCGTACTGCCATACGCGGTCGAGGATCTGGGCCTTGGACAGGACCCGGCGCGGGTTCCGCATGAGGTAGCGCAGCAGCTCGAACTCCGTAGCGGTGAGGTGGATGGGCTCGTCCGCGCGCCAGACCTCGTGGCTGTCCTCGTCCATGAGGAGGTCGCCCACCGTGATGCGGGCGTCGGGACGCTCGGCGACGGCGCCCGAGCGGCGCATCAGGGCCCGCAGCCGGGCCACGACTTCCTCGAGGCTGAACGGCTTGGTGACGTAGTCGTCTCCGCCCGCGGTGAGGCCTGCGACGCGGTCCTCGACGGCGTCCTTCGCCGTCAGGAACAGCACCGGGACGAGGGCGTTGTGCGCGCGGAGCCGGCGCAGGACCGCGAGTCCGTCGAGGTCCGGCATCATCATGTCGAGGACCACGACGTCGGGGTCCAGGGTGCGCGCGATCCGCAGTGCCGACTGGCCGTTGAGCGCTGTCTCGACCTGCCAGCCCTCGTAGCGCAGGACGGTGGCGAGCAGCTCGCAGAGGTTGGGCTCGTCGTCGACCACGAGAACACGCATCGGCGATCCATCGGCCCGCGTGAGGCGCTGGACGTCCATCCGTTCGTGGGATCCCGCTGTGGCCATGCCCCGAGCATGCCCCGCGCCTCTGGGTCGCGGCTAGGACTTTCCTGTGAGTCCCCTGTGTGGGGCCTCCCGCGCCGGCGGCGGGGCCTGCGTATCCACAGGTGTGCGCACACCTGTGGAGAACTACACCGGTGTAACTCCACAGGTGTGAACAACCCTGGGGACGATCAACCGGCGGCGGTCGTTGCCCGGGTCCGCACGCTTCCCTCGTTCAGGCGGCGTACTTCGCCATCGCGGCGAGCACCAGGCCGCCGAGCACGACGGCGGTCCCCACCGCGCTCCACATCGCGCGGCTCCTCGCGGGCGCGTAGGCGTAGAGAGCGCCGAGCGCCAGTCCGCTGAGCAGCCCCCCGAGGTGCGCCTGCCAGGACACCCCGGCGACGACGAACCCGAGCACGAGGTTGATGACGATCAGCACGAGGATCTGGGAGGCGTCTCGGCCTGTGCGTCGCAGGACCATCAGGATCGCCGCGAACGCGCCGAAGACCGCGCCCGAGGCCCCGACCACCGGCGTCAACCAGGCCACGGAGTCCGGCTGGGCGAGCAGGAGGACCGCCACGGACCCGCCGAGGGCGCTGATCAGGTAGAGGGCGAGATACCGCCACCGGCCGAGCATCCGCTCGAGGTACGGCCCGACGATCCACAGGGCGTACATGTTGACGGCGATGTGCAGGAAGCCCGCGTGCAGGAACGCCGTGGTGACGAACCGGTAGGGCTCGTAGGCGCCGATCACGGGCGCGAAGATCAGGGTGTTCGTGACCCCGGGGAACACCCGCGCGAGGAGGAAAACCGCCACGCAGGCGCCGATCAGCGCGTACGTCACCACCGGGGCGCCGCGGCGCACCCGCCCGCCGAGGACCGTGCGCTGCACCGGCACGGACCGCGCGGCCTCGGCGACGCAGTCGACGCACTGGACCCCGACCGCGGCCACTCGCTGACACTCCGGGCAGGTCGGCCGCCCGCACCGCTGGCAGCGGATGTACGAGACCCGGTCGGGGTGGCGCGGGCAGACCGGGACCGACTCCTGCCGGTCGCCGGCCTGCCCGTACACCGGTTGGCTCATCAGGTTCAGTCGCGGATCTCGACCGACGTGATCACGACGTCCTTCACCGGACGGTCGCCGCGTGCCGTGGGGGTGCTGCCGATCGCGTCGACGACGGCGCGGCTCGCCTGGTCGGTGATCCGGCCGAAGATCGTGTGCTTGCCCTGGAGCCAGGTGGTCGGCGCCGTCGTGATGAAGAACTGCGACCCGTTCGTGCCCTTGCCGGCCCGCTTGCCGGAGTTGGCCATGGCGAGCACGTACGGCTGGGTGAAGTCGAGGGCGGGGTTGATCTCGTCGTCGAAGGTGTACCCCGGGCCGCCGGTGCCCGTCCCGAGCGGGCAGCCGCCCTGGATCATGAAGTTCGGAATGACTCGGTGGAAGACCAGGCCGTCGTAGAACGGCGCGTTGCTTGGCTTCCCCGTGCGCGGGTCGGTCCAGGTCGCCGAGCCCGTGGCCAGGCCGGTGAAGTTGCGGACCGTCTTGGGGGCGTGGTCGGGGAGCAGCTCGATGACGATGTCGCCGGCGCTCGTGTGCAGAATCGCGTCCATGCGTGCGATCTTCGCACGACCGGCAGGGTGGCCGAGGCAGTGGCAAGATGAGAGGGTCGAGGCAGACCGGAACGGGGAGAACACATGTTGCGCAAGCACACCATCCAGAAGATCGACACCGCCGAGCTGCTCGAGCAGGCCGTCGCGCTGGGCCAGGTGGTCGGGGAGCGCGCGGCAGAGGCCGGCAAGGTGGCGGCGCAGTTCGCCGAGCAGGGCAAGGACTGGGCGACGCCGCGCGTCGAGGCGGCCCTCGAGTGGGCGACGCCGCGCGTCGAGAACGCCTGGCGCGAGAGCGTCATCGCGGCCGCCCCGAAGATCGAAGCTGCCGCCGAGGCGGTCAAGCCGGCCGTCGACACGGCGCACGACAAGATCGTCGAGGAGTACCTCCCCAAGCTCGTCGCCGCCGCGAACGCCGCCGCCGAGGCCGCGGCGCACGCCGCGGACAAGGCGCAGGAGGCCGCGGTCGAGTCCCTCAACGTCGTCGCGGAGGCTGCGCAGAAGGCCTACAAGCCCAAGTCGCACGCCCTGCGCAACACGCTCGGGTGGGTGGCCATCGGAACTGCCGTGGCGGGCGTCGGCTACCTCCTGTGGAAGCGCACGAAGCCCACCACCGATCCGTGGGCCGAGGAGTACTGGGACGACGCCGCACCTGCAGCGGCCCCGGCTGCTCCGGCTGAGGCTCGGCCGAGGCCGACGCTCCGGCCGAGGAGAAGCCCGCGGAGGCCTGAGCCCCCCGCCCGACTCACGAACGGGGGTTGGCGTCCGCACGCGGACTCGTGCGGACGCCACGCCCCCGTTTCGTCATAGGCGGAGTGGTTCCGGCTGGAGCCGTGAGGGCTCGACCCCAGACCTTCCTGTTCTCGCGTCCGCGACGTCGGCCGCTCCCGGTCGGCGTGGGGTGGAGGTGGGACGACGCCCCGGCTTCCGGCGTCAGAGGTCGTGTTCGGCGAGCGTGCGGAAGTCGTCGGGTGCGCCGCCGGAACGCTGCAGAGTGGCCGGCAGGTAGCCCACGGCGTCCCGACCGAAGCGGGCCCGCGCCGCGTCCATGGCCCCGTCGATCGCCAGCCGGGCCGATCCCGTGGCCGAACCCGGCCGCCGAGGGTCCTCCGGTTGCAGCGGGAGCTCCAGCTGGACGCCGTGCTGGACGGTCAGGTTCGAGACCGAGACCGCGAGCAGGCTGATCTCGACGTCCACGCCGCTGTGGTCCCGGATGCCCTGCCACGCCAGCTGCTCCGCCACCTCGGTCAGGGTCAGCGTCGTGGCGATCGGCTGAGCCAGCGTCAGGGAACGCGTCACCGCACGCATTCCGGCGAACCGCACCCGCACCGTGACGGTCCGCCCCGCCCGATTCTTGGCGCGCAACCGCCCCGCCACCCGCTCGGCCAGATGCCCGAGGACCGCACGCACCAGCTCTGGCGTGGCCGTGCGTCGCCCCAGCGCCGACTGGGCACCGACGGACCGCGCCCGGGAGGACGTCACCACCCGGCGAGGATCTTCGTTCAGGGACAGGGCACTCAGCGTGGCGCCGACGGCGTGCCCCAGGAGTCCCTCCAGCGCGGGAGCCGGCGTTCGGGCCAGGTCGCCTATCGTGCGGATGCCCTGCTCCGCCAGGTGTCGCTCGGTCACCGGACCGACGCCCCACATCAGGCGCACCGGCAGCGGGTCGAGGAACGCCCGTTCGTCGTCCGCCTCCACGACCACGAGCCCGTCCGGCTTGGCGACCTGCGAGGCGACCTTCGCCAGGTGCTTCGTCCGCGCCGCGCCGACCGAGATCGCCAACCCCACCTCCTCGCGCACCCGCCCCCGCAGGCCGGCGCCGATCACCGCGGGCGGGCCGAACAGGTGCGTCGAACCCGACACGTCCAGGAACGCCTCGTCGATCGAGATCCGCTGCACGGCCGGGGTGACGTCACCCAGGATGTCCATCACCAGGTCTGCGAGCCGCTGGTACTCCCCGAAGTGGCCACGGACGAACACGAGCGCGGGACACAGCCGCGCAGCCCGCCAGCCGGGCATTCCCCCTTCGACGCCGTAGGCCTTGGCCTCGTACGAGGCAGCCAGGACAACTCCGCCCCCGGCACTCCCACCCACCGCGATCGGGCGCCCGCGCAACGCGGGGTCCAACAGCTGCTCGACCGAGGCGTAGAACGCATCGAGATCGGCGTGCAGGATCGCGGGCCCCTCGAACACGGAGCCAGGCTATCGAACACCTGTTTGATCGTCTAGCCCCGCCGGGGGGCGGGGGGCGAGGCCGGGCCGGCGCCCCCGGGACCGCCGTCGGCCGCCCGGCGTCAGAGGCCCGGACGTGCCGCCGCCTGGCGAGGCTCGCCGACTCTCCGCCGTCGCCGACTCCAAGCAGACCCTGATCTGCGCGTGGCTCTCCGCCGTCCTGCTCGTCGGGCTCGCCTTGTACAGCCTCTTCGGGTGGACGTGGGCCGACCCGCTCGCAGCCCTCGTCATCGCCGGCTGGGCCGTGCGCGAAGGCCTCGAGGCATGGCGCGGCGACCCCTGCGTGACCGGACGCCACCACGACGACGGGGACGACTGCGGCGACGACTGCGGCGCGACCCGGTCTGACGCCGGCGGGTGCTGCGGGGGGTGCGCCGCCCGGTGAGCGATCGCGGCCACGATCACCCGCGCGTCCCCCGTAGCCTGAGGCCGGCCCTGTGGGGCGGGTGAGCGGGAGGCGGTCGACATCGGCGGCGCCGGGGAAGGCGCCCGTCCTCCACCCCGGACCTCGGCCGATCCGTTGACTGAGGAGAGGAACCGCCGATCATGGGCCCCGACGAGTGCCTCGTCCTGCTGCGCCGATTCGAACCTGTGATCCGCTGCACGCGGGGAGAGCGCGGTGTGCTCGAGGCCGTTGACACGGCCCTGGCCGTCACGCCTGCCCCGGACCCGGTGCACGCCCACCTGAGCCACCGTGCGCTGCCGATCGAGCAGGGGAAACAGGGCCGGATGCTGCGCTTCTGGGCGGCTGCTTCCGTGTCGATGATGTTGGCCGCCCTGGGAATCCTGCTGCTCGTCGACGGCACCTCACACATCAGCGTCTTCGAGATCCTCGGCGTCATGCTCATCATCGAGGCCGTCCTTCGCCGCCGGTACATCGCCTTGATCGTCGGCCTGCTGGTCCTCGTCGTGGCGGTGGTGGGTCTGAGCCGGGTCGTCTCGATGATCGTGGACTACTCCACCGACGCCCTCGCCGCGATGCTCCTCGTCGCCGCTGCGTATGTGGCGTGGACCACCGTCAAGGAGGCCTTTGCCGCCCGATGACACCCGCGGAGGGCCCGCACCCGGACGCTACGGCGGAGGAGGGCCCCGGCATCCTCCGCCGCAACGAGATCCATCCCTTCCCCGGTGGCATGCGGCCGGGCGGCTCCTCCTCAACCTGCTGCTGGCACGCCACGCTGGACCGCACCCTCGTGCGGAAAGAACCGTGCACCTAGTGCAAGAAAGTCTCCGCACGAGGACGCGCGCCGGCAGGAGCCCGTGGAGGCGGCGGGTTCGAACTCCGGGCCGGGGCCCACGCCACCACGCGGCGTCGTCCGGGCTCGACCGTCCCCCCATGCCCCGGGGTTGCGCTGCTCCGGTTCACTCTCGGCGCTCGTCGCAGCCGCAGTGGAGCGTCGACGTCGATGTGTTCGAATTGGATCTGCCCGAACGCAGCAACAAGCCCTCTCTACTGGGGGACGCGTGCACGAAGAGTCGAGGCTCGTTGTGCCTTGGCTGGGAACTGGTGGACGACGGCGTCCGCTGAAGAGGGCAACCCGGCGCATCGTTCCGGTCGTTGCGGGGGGTCCGGTCGGTTAGCGTGCGCTCATCACGGCGGTGGGGCTCGCCTTCAACCGCGGCAATGGCGCCGCCAACAGTCCCTGGTCTTGCACATGGGTGGAGACTGCCGTGATCCGGAAGGGCAGGCTCTCGTCGCCGGCATCCGGGCCGGTGCTCCCCTGTGGCGGTACCGGCGTCCACGGCGGGCGCCGTGGCAGTGGGTGAGGAGTGACCTCGATGAGCACCTTCCGAATCGTTGACGTCTCGGCGCTGGAGATCCTGGACTCGCGCGGCAACCCGACGTTGCGGGTGAACGTGGCCCTGGACTCGGGCGCGACCGGTCGGGCGGGTGTCCCCTCGGGCGCTTCGACGGGCAGCCGCGAGGCCGTCGAGCTGCGCGACGGCGACAAGGCCCGCTACGGCGGCAAGGGCGTCCTGAAGGCGGTCGGAAACGTCAACGGCGAGATCGCCGACCTGCTCAAGGCCGGCGAATGGGACTCCCTGGCGGCCGTGGACCAGGCGATGATCGCCGCTGACGGCACCCCGAACAAGGCCCGCCTGGGCGCGAACGCAATCGTCGGCGTGTCCATGGCCGTCGCCCGGGCGATGGCCGGCGCGGGCGAGCTGTACGAGTCGCTGAACCCCACCGGTGTGGCGATGCGCCTGCCTGTGCCGCACTTCAACGTCCTCAACGGCGGCGCCCACGCGGCGAACGCCCTCGACTTCCAGGAGTTCATGATCGCCCCCGTCGGGGCCCCGTCGTTCCCCGAGGCCGTCCGCGCCGGTGCCGCCGTCTACGGCAAGCTGCGCAGCCTCCTCCAGAACGCCGGCTTCGCGACCGGGCTGGGTGACGAGGGCGGCTTCGCCCCGGACATCGCCAGGCCCGAGGACGTCCTCGCGCTGCTCGTGCAGGCGATCGAGGGCGCCGGGTACACCGCCGGGCGGGACGGCGTCGCGATCGCCCTGGACCCGGCGGCGAGCGAGTTCTACCGCGACGGCGCCTACCACGTCGCCGGCGAGGCGCACACCAGCGCGGACATGATCGAGCGGTACGCCGCGATGCTGGACGCCTACCCCGTGTGGTCCATCGAGGACGGCCTGGCCGAGGGCGACTGGGACGGCTGGAAGGCCTGGACCGACCGCCTGGGCGACCGGCTGCAGATCGTCGGTGACGACCTCTTCGTGACGAACCCGGCGATCATCACCGAGGCCATCGAGAAGAAGATCGCCAACTCCGCGCTGATCAAGGTCAACCAGATCGGTTCCATCTCGGAGACCCTCGAGGCCATGCGCCTGTGCCGGGAAGCCGGCTACACCCAGATGGTCTCCCACCGCTCCGGTGAGACCGAGGACTCCTTCATCGCCGACCTCACCGTCGCCACCGGATGCGGACAGCTGAAGTCCGGCGCCCCCGCCCGCGGCGAACGCGTCGCCAAGTACAACCGGCTCCTGGAGATCGCTGCAGCCACCGAGCTGCCTTACGGCCTCGCCTGACCCCACCGAGCAGCGTGGTGGTGGGGGACGGATGCAAGGTCGACCTGGTTCACCCGCGGCGTACCTTCCGTGGCAGCCGCGTCGTTACGCTCCGACGCCGGCCACGGGATGGCCACGAGTGTCCTGCCGACCTTCCTCACCACCACGCTCGGAGCCGGGCCCGCGGCCCTGTGCGCCATCGACGGCATCTCCGACGCCCTGATCGGCGTCAGCACACTCGCCGGCGGGCCGCTGGGTCGGCCGCCGCGCCGCCAGCGGGCGCCCGAGCGACCGGATAAGTCCACAGACCGTCCTCGACCTCGTCCGGTCATGTGGCGACCTCGGCGCCTCCCTGGTCGTCGGGCTCCTCTGGGCCGCCGCCTCACCGGGCGTGGCGTTCGGCTACGCCGCTGGTTGGATGCTCGCCTCCAACACAGCTTCGGCGCTGCTGCGCGCCCCCACCTCACCATCGGAGGCGACCCCGTGAACGGCAAGACCGGGAAGAACGGCCGACCCGTCGACCTGTGGGTCGGTACCCGCCGACGCCCCCGCATGCAGTGGGGGCCGGCCGACGTCGTCGCCGCGGTCGCCGTCGGAGGCGCCCTCGGAGCCCTCGCCCGGTACGCCATCGGGACGGCCTGGCCTCACGACGCGGGGACGTTCCCGTGGTCGACGTTCGCCATCAACGTCACCGGCTGCCTCACGATCGGCGTGCTGCTCGTGACCTTGACGGAGGTCGCGGGCAGACCGCACCGCCTGGCCCGACCGTTCCTGGGAACCGGCATCCTCGGCGGCTTCACGACCTTCTCCACCTACGCCGTCGACGCCGAACTCCTCATCGCCGGCGGCCACGCTCCACTCGCCCTGGCATACCTGTTCGGCACCCTCGCCGCCGCCCTCCTTGCCGCGCAAACCGGCGTCTGGGCCACCCGGACCCTCGCGACCCGCCACCTCGGAAAGGACCAGGACCTATGAAGCTCGAAGGACGCGCCCTCCGACTCACCATCTACGTCGGCGAGAACGACCAGGCCCACCACCGGCCCCTGTACGCCGAGATCGTGCATCGCGCCCACGCCGCCGGACTGGCCGGCGCATCCGTCTTCCGCGGCCTCGAGGGCTACGGCGCCTCCAGCCACATCCACACCAGCCGGATCCTCAGCCTCAGCGAAGACCTCCCCATCGCCATCGTCATCGTCGACGCCGACGACCGGATCAGGGCCTTCCTGCCCCAGCTGGACGAACTCGTCCGAGAAGGCCTGGTGATCCTCGACGAGGTCGTCGTCCGCTACGTCGGCCGCACCGGCGGGCGAGCGTGACACTGCTACTCGTGGTGCTCGGCGCCGCCCTCGGCGCCCCCGCACGGTTCCTCACCGACCGCTGGGTCCAAGGCCGACACGATACCGTCTTCCCCTGGGGCACCCTCACCGTCAACGCCGTCGGGTCCTTCATCCTCGGCGCCGTGATCGGAGCGGGCGCCGCGGGCCGCCTGCCCGCCGCGGTAGTCACCGCCGTCGGCACCGGCTTCTGCGGCGCCCTCACCACCTACAGCACCTTCAGCTACGAAACCGTCCGCCTCGTAGAAGACGGCTCCACCCGCTTCGCAGCGCTCAACGCCCTCGGCAGCCTCGCCATCGGACTCACGGCAGCGTGGGCCGGCGCAGTCGTTGCCGGGATCGGTTGAGGCTGCACCCGGATCGGTGATGAACGCGACGGATCGGGCGCACCTGCTCGAGAGGTGAGGTCATCTCACCCACCTGTTGGCGCCGTCGCCCGACGCGCCGTGGCGGGGTGTTCCGATCAGAAGGGGCGGTAGGTGTCGCGGTCGCGACCGGCTCGGGCAGCTTCTGGGCGATGGCTCGGTGCGCCGGGGGCGTCAGGACCAGTTCGTAGGGGCCGGCGTGGTCACGGCCGCAGGCGGCGTACGGCGTCGGCGCCCCGGATGACGTCGCCTCGGGCGTAGGCGGCGTCGGGTGGAGGCCTTGAGGTGGTCCGGGGCCTCCACCGGGGGCAGGACATCTTCGTCCTGCTGTCGGGCCAGAGGTTGATCCAACAAGGCGCTCCGCGACCACAGGTCCGGTGCCCGGTCGACGGCGGCGCAGCTCGGCCACTCAGGGATTGCGGTCACCGAGCAGCGCAGGGCGCAGGGCGAACCGCACCCTCGTGCGAAAGAACCGTGCACCTGGTGCACGAAAGTCTCCGCACGAGGACGCGCGCCGGCAGGAGCCCGTGGAGGCGGCGGGTTCGAACCCCCGGCCCCACCCCCTACGGGCCAAGGTCGAGATATCGCCGCAGGTCACATGGCCCTTCGTGGTGGAGCCAAGGGGACTCGAACCCCTAACCCCCTGCTTGCAAAGCAGGTGCGCTACCAATTGCGCCATGGCCCCGGGAGTGCCCGGGTGGTGTCGCGGATCGGCGTGACCCGAGAACTCCGGCCGCCGGACCGGCTCCGGTGAGACTCGGGGAGCCTCAGGAGACCGGGTCGGTGACCTCGGCCCAGAGGTCGCGCTCCTCGCGGTCCATCTCGATCTTCTTCCAGACCAGGACGGCCACCGCAGCCACCGCTGCGAGCAGGAGGACCTTCTTCATGCTGACCTCCGGATCGGTGCGTTGCCGGGCGGGGTGGGCCTAACAGGACTCGAACCTGTGACCTCTTCCTTATCAGAGATCGCAGGGTACGACGTCACCGCATCGAACCCCGGAACGGCGCCGTTCTGACCCCCGCTCCGGTCACACAGGATAGCCGACAGTGTGGGCAGATTGTGGGCACGGGGTGGGCAGCCGCCAGGGTGGGGCCCAGGGCTGTGGAAGCGCGGATCGTGAGCCGGGACCGTCACTCTCGGACAGCGCTTGCGGACTGCGGAGCGACCTCACTCTCAAGTCCCCACCCGAACCCCGGACTCTTCTGGCTCTACGGCGACAGAGCGCGGTCACGGCAGACGGGCCGACGTCGAGCGAGAGCCGACGCCCTGACGTCAAGGACCCCGCCGACGTCGGAGGGAAGAGCCGCCGCCCGGCGGCCGCCGAGCACCCGGCCGCCGTCGAGCAGCCGGCCGCCGTCGAGCACCCCGCCGACCTCGGCCTGACGTCGAGGACCGCACCGACGTCGAGCACCCCGCCGACCTCGGAGGGAAGAGCCGCCGCCCGCGGCCGCCGAGCACCAGCCCGCGGCAGAGAGCCCCGTAGGTGCGCACCTGAGTTTGCCCGTATTCCTTCCTCGCCTTGCTCGCTTGCTCGTCTTCGCAGGTCACAGCCTCGCGCGTGGCGAGGAAGGCGAGCAACGGCGAGGAAGGATTCATCCCGCCCCGCCGACGTCGAGCGAGGGCCGACGCACCTCCCGCCGTCGTTGCTCGGCGCGTCCCATGACCGTCCCCGCGATCGCCAACCCCCGCCGAGCACCCGGCCGACGTCGAGCACCCCGCCGACCTCGGACGGAAGAGCCGACGCCCGCGGCGGCCGAGCTGCTGCCTGACGTCGAGGACCGCACGGCGACCTCGGAGGCAAGAGCCGGCGCCCGCCGCACCGACGTCGAGGACCGCACCGACGTCGAGGACCGCACCGACGTCGAGGACCGCACCGACGTCGAGCACCCCGCCGACCTCGGACGGAAGAGCCGGCGCCCGCCGCACCGACGTCGAGGACCGCACCGACGTCGAGCACCCCGCCGACCTCGGAGGGAAGAGCCGCCGCCCGCGGCCGCCGAGCACCAGCCCGCGGCAGAGAGCCCCGTAGGTGCGCACCTGAGTTTGCCCGTATTCCTTCCTCGCCTTGCTCGCTTGCTCGTCTTCGCAGGTCACAGCCTCGCGCGTGGCGAGGAAGGCGAGCAACGGCGAGGAAGGATTCATCCCGCCCCGCCGACGTCGAGCGAGGGCCGACGCACCTCCCGCCGTCGTTGCTCGGCGCGTCCCATGACCGTCCCCGCGATCGCCAACCCCCGCCGAGCACCCGGCCGACGTCGAGCACCCCGCCGACCTCGGACGGAAGAGCCGACGCCCGCGGCGGCCGAGCTGCTGCCTGACGTCGAGGACCGCACGGCGACCTCGGAGGCAAGAGCCGGCGCCCGCCGCACCGACGTCGAGGACCGCACCGACGTCGAGGACCGCGCCAGGCCTCGGACGGAAGAGCCGGCGCCCGCCGCACCGACGTCGAGGACCGCACCGACGTCGAGCACCCCGCCGACCTCGGAGGGAAGAGCCGCCGCCCGCGGCCGCCGAGCACCAGCCCGCGGCAGAGAGCCCCGTAGGTGCGCACCTGAGTTTGCCCGTATTCCTTCCTCGCCTTGCTCGCTTGCTCGTCTTCGCAGGTCACAGCCTCGCGCGTGGCGAGGAAGGCGAGCAACGGCGAGGAAGGATTCATCCCGCCCCGCCGACGTCGAGCGAGGGCCGACGCACCTCCCGCCGTCGTTGCTCGGCGCGTCCCGATGACCGTCCCCGCGATCGCCAACCCCCGCCGAGCACCCGGCCGACGTCGAGCACCCCGCCGACCTCGGACGGAAGAGCCGACGCCCGCGGCGGCCGAGCTGCTGCCTGACGTCGAGGACCGCACGGCGACCTCGGAGGCAAGAGCCGGCGCCCGCCGCACCGACGTCGAGGACCGCACCGACGTCGAGGACCGCGCCAGGCCTCGGACGGAAGAGCCGCGCCCGCCGCACCGACGTCGAGGACCGCACCGACGTCGAGCACCCCGCCGACCTTCGGAGGGAAGAGCCGCCGCCCGCGGCCGCCGAGCACCCCGCCCCGCCGACGTCGAGCGAGGGCCGACGCACCTCCCGCCGTCGTTGCTCGGCGCGTCCCATGACCGTCCCCGCGATCGCCAACCCCCGCCGAGCACCCGGCCGACGTCGAGCACCCCGCCGACCTCGGACGGAAGAGCCGACGCCCGCGGCGGCCGAGCTGCTGCCTGACGTCGAGGACCGCACGGCGACCTCGGAGGCAAGAGCCGGCGCCCGCCGCACCGACGTCGAGGACCGCACCGACGTCGAGGACCGCGCCAGGCCTCGGACGGAAGAGCCGGCGCCCGCCGCACCGACGTCGAGGACCGCACCGACGTCGAGCACCCCGCCGACCTTCGGAGGGAAGAGCCGCCGCCCGCGGCCGCCGAGCACCCCGCCCCGCCGACGTCGAGCGAGGGCCGACGCACCTCCCGCCGTCGTTGCTCGGCGCGTCCCATGACCGTCCCCGCGATCGCCAACCCCCGCCGAGCACCCGGCCGACGTCGAGCACCCCGCCGACCTCGGACGGAAGAGCCGGCGCCCGCCGCACCGACGTCGAGGACCGCACCGACGTCGAGCACCCCGCCGACCTCGGAGGGAAGAAGCCGCCGCCCGCGGCCGCCGAGCACCAGCCCGCGGCAGAGAGCCCCGTAGGTGCGCACCTGGAGTTTGCCCGTATTCCTTCCTCGCCTTGCTCGCTTGCTCGTCTTCGCAGGTCACAGCCTCGCGCGTGGCGAGGAAGGCGAGCAACGGCGAGGAAGGATTCATCCCGCCCCGCCGACGTCGAGCGAGGGCCGACGCACCTCCCGCCGTCGTTGCTCGGCGCGTCCCATGACCGTCCCCGCGATCGCCAACCCCCGCCGAGCACCCGGTCGACGTCGAGCACCCCGCCGACCTCGGACGGAAGAGCCGACGCCCGCGGCGGCCGAGCTGCTGCCTGACGTCGAGGACCGCACGGCGACCTCGGAGGCAAGAGCCGGCGCCCGCCGCACCGACGTCGAGGACCGCACCGACGTCGAGGACCGCGCCAGGCCTCGGACGGAAGAGCCGGCGCCCGCCGCACCGACGTCGAGGACCGCACCGACGTCGAGCACCCCGCCGACCTCGGAGGGAAGAGCCGCCGCCCGCGGCCGCCGAGCACCCCGCCCCGCCGACGTCGAGCGAGGGCCGACGCACCTCCCGCCGTCGTTGCTCGGCGCGTCCCATGACCGTCCCCGCGATCGCCAACCCCCGCCGAGCACCCGGCCGACGTCGAGCACCCCGCCGACCTCGGACGGAAGAGCTGACGCCCGCGGCGGCCGAGCTGCTGCCTGACGTCGAGTGCCCGGCCGGGGGCGGGGCGGTTGCTCGCCGAGATCTCGCCTTCCTCGCCACGCGCGAGGCTGTGACCTGCGAAGACGAGCAGGCGAGCAAGGCGAGGAAGGAATACGGGCAAACTCAGGTGCGCACCTACGGGGCTCGGGCTCGACGTCGGCCCGGGTGCTCGGCCCGGTGGCTGTGAGCCGGCGCGGCGCCAGGCCGACGCGCCGGAGGGAACAGCGCAGCGGCGATGAGCGGTGGCCCGGGTGTAGCGTGCGGCCACGCGCGCCGCTCGGAGCGTGTGCCTTGGCCTGCCCTCGTAGGAGGGCAGGCTAGAAAGGCAATGAATCGCGCAAAACAAAGCGTGGCCAGTCATTGATGACGGGCCGCCAGGGCAACCCGGAGGGATTTTCAGCCCACAATCGCGCCGCTTTTCTGCCCGCTCACCCGTGGGGAGAGAAGGGGAGAGGACGTCTAGCGCGGGCTGCCCCGACATTCTCAAAAAAGGGGCCGCTCAAGTGAATGAATCGGTTTGAATCGGTGCTCGGGCTCGACGGCGGCCGGGTGCTCGGGCTCGACGGCGGCTAACTGGCGCGGGTCTGTCGTGTACGTAGGCGGCGCCGTTGGCGGGCTGTCTTCCCGCCCCAGACGCCGTACCGCTCATCGTTGGCGAGTGCGGAGGCCAGGCACTCGGGCTCGACGGGGCACGTCCGGCACAGCGCGAGTGCCAGGCGAACGGTGTCGCTCTCGCCCTTGTTCGGGTACCAGGACTCGGGGTCGTTCGTGCATGGAACGTTGAAGTCCTCGCGTGCGAGTGCGTACAGCAGGTGCTCGTGTGGATCGGGCGTCATCCCTCGGAGGTCGAGCAGGTCGGCCGGCGTGTGGTCATCGAGCAGCGGCAGGACGCCTTGGATCGGGCGCGGGGTCATGGGCCGACCTCCCGTGGTGCGGCCCCGTCTGCGGCGGCGGTGAGGATCGCGGCGGCGCCGATGGCGAGCGCGCACAGGGTGCGCCCGTCGAGTGCGGGGCTGGGCGCGATCGCTACCCATCCGGCGAGCGCGATCGCGGCGATGGTCAGCGCGGCGAGGCGCCGTCGTGTCGCGGTCACCGGCTCGGCCTCGGGCGCAATCGCGAGGACGGTCCGGCGCATGGTGTCGCGGTTGACCTTGACGTAGCGGCGTGTGGTCGAGGGTGAGGCGTGGCCTAGGAGTTGTTGGACGGTGAAGACGTCGTGGTCGAGGTCGTAGGCGGTGGTGGCGAAGCGGTGCCGTCAGGGCGTGCATCGTCACGCCCGGCGGGAGCAGGGCCGCGACGAGTTTGCCGGTCCACTGTGGGGACAGGTGCCCGCCGTCGTCGCCCGGGAAGGCCCAGCCGGCGGGGCGGGATCGTAGGGCGGCTGCGAGCCCGTCTGGTAGGGGAGCACGCGGTCTCGGTTGCCCTTGCCGTGCACGAGTAGCGACCAGCCGCCGTCGTCGTCCAGGACGTCGCGGGAGTGGACCCGGGCGACTTCCCCGCGGCGGAGGCCGAGCTCGGCCGCCAGGCGCAGCATGAGCCGTTCGCGCGGGTCGGCGGTGGCCAGGGCTGCGGTGTAGGCGCGTTCCGAGGCGGGGTGCGGGTTCGGTGTGCTCGGCCGGACGCGGGGCAGCTTCTCGGCGGGGCTGGCGGTGACGTGTCCGGCGTCGGTGGCCCAGGCGTAGAACTGCCGGACGGAGGTCCGGTAGGAGCGGCGGGTCTCGGGTTCCATCTGCCGTGAGCACGAACCACGTGAGCAGGTCGTCCAGGGTCACGGACCACGGGTCGGCAGCGGTGATCTGTCGGGCGAGTTGGCGCACGTCGACCGGTGCGGGTCGTCACGGTGGTCTCGGGGTAGCCGGCTGCCCGCATGTGGGTGCGCCACGCGGTCACGGCGGCGGCCCACGCTCTGGGCGTCGGTGCCGGCGTCGCGCCTGAGCGGCGCCGCTCGGGGGCGGGGTTCGTGGTCGTCAGTCCGCACGTGATGGCCCAGGCGTAGAACGCGCGGACGGACGAACGGTAGGTGCGGCGGACGTCGGCGCCGAGCTCGCGCGAGGGCCACTCGGCCAGGTCGCCCGGTGGTCAGGTCCCAGGGGCCGGCGGGGGCGACGTCGGCGGCGAGGCGGCGAAGGTGGTAGGTGCGGGCCTTGGCGGCGGCCGCGCTGGCGCCGTCGTTGGTCATCGCGGTCTTCCACGCGGTGATCACGTCTCGCCAGGGGGGCGCGATGGGAAGGGTTCATCGGTCTTCGCTCCGTTCGGTGGGGCGCCGTTCGAGGGCGCGGACGGTCGCGCGCATCTCGGCTTGGGTGGTCAGGACGTACCGGCGGGTGACGTCGGGGCTGGCGTGGCCGAGCAGCTCTTGCACGGCGAACAGGTCACGGCCGACGGTGTAGGCGCGGGTGGCGAAGCGGTGCCGTAGGGCGTGCATCGTCACGCCGGGCGGGAGCAGGCCGGAGACCAGTGCCCCTACCCGCTTCGGGCTCAGGTGCCCGTCGTCATCGCCAGGGAACAGGTAGCCGGCGGGGCGGGACCGGATGGCGTCGGCCAGGGGGTCGGGCATGGGCACGACGCGGTCTCGGTTGCCCTTGCCGTGCACGAGTAGCGACCAGCCGCCGTCGTCGTCCAGGACGTCGCGGGAGTGGACCCGGGCGACTTCCCCGCGGCGGAGGCCGAGTTCGGCGGCCAGGCGCAGCATGAGCCGTTCGCGCGGGTCGGCGGTGGCGAGCGCGACGCGGTAGGTGTGGTCCGTGGCTGGCCGTGGGCGAGCCGGCGGGGGCGCGATCCGGGCCAGGGATCGCGCCGGGGTCGGTGCTCGTGCGCCCGGTCTCGACGGCCCAGGCGTAGAACCCGCGCACGGCCGCCCGGTGGCCGCGACGGGTGCTCGACGGCCCAACGGTGGGACTGCAGCCACTCGGCCAGGTCCCCCGTGGTCAGGTCTCCAGGGGCCGGCTGGTGCGACGTCGGCGGCGAGGCGCCCGAGCTGCTCGAGGCGGGCTCGCACGGTCAGCGGTCGGGCTCCGGATGCGGTGAGGTGCCGGCGCCAGTGCGTCAGTGCCGGCGTCCACGCGGCTGGGGCGGTGCGTGACGTGCTCACGGGGCGTCGTCCCTTCCCGGGGTTAGGCGGTGCGTGCGAGGTAGACGGGTTGGGCCGGTGGCAGGGCATCGGCCTCGGCGGCGAGCATCCCGGCGGCCAGGAGCGTCGCGGTGTAGGTCTCGGCGTGCTGGGTGATCCGGGCCGCGGCCGTGAGGTCGAGGCGCTCCCACAGCCCCGGGTCCGGGGCGACGGCGCGGGGCAGGGCGCCGAGCTCGAACAGCAGCCGCCGGGTGTGGGCCAGGACGGCGGGGCCGTCGTCGCCTATCGGCGTGACCTTGGGTGGGTCCGCGGCGATCGCACGGGCGGTCCGGGTGATCGCGAGGACCCGGCCGGAGCCCTCGAACGCTTCACCCTCCTCGCTCGGCCAGGGCCGGCCGGCGTGGTCGGGGTCACTCGTCCACCACGGGGGGGCGGTTCGTGGCCAGGCGGCCCGGGTGGCGTCGTGGTGGGCGATCACGGCCCACAGCACGCGCGCGCCCTCCGGGATCGGCAGGGCCGACCCGAGCAGCGTGCGGGCCTCGTCAGCGGCGCGGCGCGACCATAGGGCGTCGTAGCACAGCCGCACGGCGGCGGCCGCGATGAGGGGCCCCAGGGTGTTCTCAACGTCGGCCAGGGCGTCCCGGACACGCCTACGGGTGGCGTTCACGTGGGCCGCCGGTCCACGGGCACCAGGCAGCACGGATGCACACCCACGGTGACGAGCGCGCGGTGCAGGGGCATCCCGCACGCGGCGCACCACAGCCCGGTCACGGGCCACAGGTGCCCGGCCCGGTCCTCGATCACGCGGCGCCCGTCCTTGAGCGTGCGCGCGCGCGGCGATCGGCTCACCACAGCTCTTCCTCGGCGACGGCGCAGCGTCCGCACAGCCCGTCGAGCGTCGGACCGTGCACCTCGCACACCGATGCGGGCGCCGCCGGGGCCTCGCGTTGCGGGGGGGTGATCTGCCAGACCGTCGCGTGCTGCTTGTTCTCGGCGCCTTGGTCCTCCACGTGCCACCCGGCGTTGCGCAGCGCGGGAGCGTTGCGGCGAAGGATCGTGGTGACCTGGCGGCTGTTCTTGGGCCAGTCCCTCGGCGGGCGCCAGCCGTCCTCTACCGGTGTCACGAGGGTCAGGAGCCCTCCCGCGGTGCCCGTGAAGGTGCGGGTGAGGTTCGTCCGAGTGGCGACAAGGAAGGGATCCGCGTCAAGGGAGTCTTCCGCCATGCTCCGGGCCTGGGCCACGTACCTGGGCAGGCCCGCTGTCCCGCACTCGGCGTCCACGGCGGCGAGCACGCGGGCGAAGTCGGCCATCCTCGGGGAGCCGGCGAGCTGAATGCCCGGGAGGGCGACGGCGACGCGTGCCGCGAGGTCGAGCAGGGCGCCGAACAGCGACGGGTAGGAGACGTCCCACAGCGCGCTCAGATCTTCCTCGGTGCGCCGGCTGCCCTCGCTGATCCGGTCCAGAGTGACCGTGACGAGGCGTTCGGCCAGGTCCCCACGCATCGCGCCGACGTCGATGCCGTTGAGCAGGATCACCCGGCGGAACGCGAAGACGGACAGCCCGCCGTCTGTGTAGAGGGCGCGGCGCACGTCACCCTCGCCGGTTGCGGCCCGGCACAGGGAGTCGCTCAGCCAATCGGAGACGGTCGAGAGGTTGTCCAGCCCGACGACGTACGACCCCTGGGCGGCGGTCACCCACCCGTCAGGGTCGCGGGGCGGCTTGCGCAGCTCCACGGGTGAAGGGTCAACGAGCCGGACCAGGGTCTTGGAGCCGGAGGACTTGCCGGCGCCCTGTTCACCGAACAGGGCGAGGATCGGGTGCGGGATCCCCGGGCGCAAGATCGCGGCCGTGAGCCACGCCAGCACCAGCGGCCGGTCACGCTCGACCACGTTGACGGCCGACCACAGCGCGGTCAGGCTCCCGCCGGGACGGGGCACGGGAAGTGCGCCCGTGAGTTCGGTCCGGCGGAACAGGACCGGCACACCCTCCGTGACCACGGCCCACGAGCCGCCAGCGATCCGCACGACGCGTCCGCTCTCGTCTCCCAGGTCCACCCACACGGCGCCGTCGCGCTCGGCAACTCTCAGGTGCAGGGCCTCGGGCCGCTGCTCCTGGGCCTCACCCTGTAGGGCCAGCAGCGCGTCAGCGAGGGCCTGTTGCGGGGCCGGCTTCCCGCCCGTGAACCGGCGGTAGGACGCGGACAACTCGGCGCGGAACGACTTGCGCCCACCCCGGAGCATCCGCACCACGTGAGCACCGTTGGTCGGCTCTCCCGCTGACGACGAGGACGCCCGGGGCACAGCGAACGCTTCTCCCGAGTCGGTGCAGCCCAGCCGGTAGCAATCCAGCGCCAGGCGCACCAGGACCGACGCCGCGGACGGTCCCCGGTGCTGCGGACCCTGACCACCCGGCGGCGGTTGCGGCTCCGGCCCGGTCGGCCGGTCCGGCGGCGGGCCGTCGTCGTCCGGTGGCTCGGCAGGCGGCCACCCGGGGTCGGCCTCCGCCTCGGCCCACGGGTCGCCCTGCCACGGCGGGTCCGCCAGCGCGGCGCGGTCCTCGCTCACTGTGTGCCCCGGCGAGCCGCCCCTGCACGGTAGCTGCCGCGGTAGTCGTTGAGCGCGGCCACGGCCGCTTCCACGCTCTCCCGAGAGCCGGTCCGCCGCTCCGCAACGACGGCATCCTGTAGGGCCCGCTCGGTGCGCCGGTAGTCGCTCTCGACGCCCGGACTCACCCTCGGCCACACCTGGGATGCGCCGAGCACGGACCCGCTGCGGGGCGGCGGGCCGTCCCGGGGCGGGACGCCGAACATCACGGCGCCGCTCACAGCGGGACTCCCGCCCGAGCGGCGCGGTGGTACACGTTGACGATCCGCGCGGCCTTGGTCAACAGCGTCGCGAGGTTGCGCGCGTCATCGGCGTCGAGCCACTTCTTCTTCCAGTCCCCGGACTGCGCCATGACGATCTCGGCCGGGCCGTTCAGCACGACGCCAGTCGGGGGCATGAATGTCGCGCGCGAGCACACGTACACGCCTGCCAGGTCCTCAAGGGTTCCCACCGGGCCGGAGTGCAGGACCGTGACGGCCGGGGTGGTCCCACCGTCCACGTAGAAGACGCCCTCAGCCAGGGGCGTCCCTGCCGGGTGAACCTGGCACCAGGACGGGCAGTCGGGCACAAGCTCCGGAAGGGCGAACACCTCAGCGACCCACACACCCGGAGGCGACGACCCACCCGCACCCGCCGCGAGCGGGGACCACGCACCGGCGAGGGCGTAGCCGGCCCGCGCCAGAGCCCACCCGAACTCGACGTCATGCTGACCCGGGGCATCCCAGGTCTTGTCTACGGTCCCGGCCGCCACGACCTGCCCGTCGAGGACCACCCGCCACAGGATCAGCTGCGGATCGGTGAGCAGATCCGCGCACACCATGGCGCCCGTCATCTCGCTGTTCGTCTCGTTCATCACGGGTACTCCACTCCCGGGCGCGCGCGGATGGAGATGGGCGGCAGCACGACGCCGCGGAGCATGGTCGCGAACTGGCCTTGAACCTCAGCCGCTGTCGGGGTCTGGACACGCACGAGCAGGGGCGGCGGCTGCACGAGCGGGAACTTGGCGCTGACCTGGGCGGCTGCGTCGGTCATGGCCTGACCCGCGGCGCTGGCGTAGGAGCCCCAGAGGTCGGTTGCGGTCTGCTGCTCGCGCTGCAGCGAGATGAGGTGATCACGCCAGCCGGTAAGGGTGCTGGTGGTGGAGTTGGCGACCCCCTCCGGGTAACCAGAGGCGGCCAAGGTCGCGTTGACGTCCTCCTGAGCGGCGGCGAGCGCGGCGAGCAGCTCAGTCTGTGCCGTGGTGTCCTCGGAGAAGGCCAGGGCAACGCGTTCCTGAGTCATCCCCGTACGGGCCGCGATGTCTCGGACCTCGCCAAGCTTGATCTCGGCGTCCTCGGCGTCGGTGTAGATCTTCCGGAGGTTCTCCGTGATCCGATCCTCGGAGGCGTAGGCGCGGCCGCTCGCGACCATGTCGTCAAACATGTCGGCGATCACCTGCCGGGTCTTCTCAGCGTTGTCCTTCCACTGCTCGTAGAAGACGCCGGCAGCAGCGCCGAGACCGGCGAGGGCGATCCCCGCGCCAGGGATCGCGGTCGCGAGCCCACCGAGAGTCGATTGGGCCATGTCAGCGACGGAGTCCATCGACCCATCGAAAGACGAGGCAGTCTCCGCGAAGTTCTGCCGGGCCTCGTCCTTGAAGGAATCGACGGCCCGCTCTGCATCGCGGGCACCGCGCTTGACGTTGTCGCCAAGGTCGTCGCCCACCTTCTTGGAGTCGCGCTTCACGGCGTCGAGGGCGTCACGGAACGTCCGTTCGAGCTTCTCGCCCGACTGTTCGGCCTGGCGGGCGCCGTCGCGGAGTTCGTCGCCGACCTTGTCGCCGGTCTTGGACGCGTCGCGCGCGACGTCGTCGAGGACGTCGGCCGTGTCCTCAAGGGCCTTGGCGACGTCACCCGCACCCTTAACGGCCGAGCGGACGTCGGAGATCAGGGAGAGCTTGAACGCCATCAGGTCACCTCGCTCCGGCCGTCGAGGCGAACGTCTGCGCGTCTAGGTACGCCTCGACGTCTGCGCGCCTGTAGCGCACGGCGCGGCCCACCTTCACGAACTTCGGGCCGGTGCCCAGGTAACGCATCTGTGCAAGGTGCCCCTCAGAGACGCCCAGCTCCTGGGCGAGGTCCTGCGGCGGGATCAGAAGGCCCGCCCGCGATTCTGAAGACATGACTTACGCCTCTCTCACTCGGCTTGGCTAGTCTGCGCGCTAACCAACTCACGGTGACGCTAGCGGCTCCTTGGCTCTCATGCAAGTGAACCAATCGGCTCTTCTGCAAGGTGTGGCACCATGCTTCTCATGGGGAACACCCGGCGAGTCAGGTACACGCACCGGCTGGCGGAGTGCGGTCCGCTGACGTCCGTACAAGGCATGTCACGCCCGTTGCTCTTGCCCTTCGTCGCTGATCTCGACTACGGCACGGGCTACACGTACGGGATTCGCCTAGACGTCAACGAGCTAGGTGCAGTGGGGCTCAGGGCGCTAGAGGTCAGGGCGCAAGGGAGCGCGGCGGACGTCACCGGGACCACCCTGCGTGGAATCCGGATCAATGAACTAGTGCTCGACGCTATGAGGGTGCTCGCGGACGCCAGCCGCGAGGCCGACGAATGGGGGGCGCCGTCCGCTGGCGGGGAGACGACATCTATCACCGACCCACCAGCGTGGATACGCGAGCGCCAGGCGCTGTCTCTCATCGAGGACGCGTTTCCCGATCTGCTCGTAGATGACACGGGCCGGCTGAGAGCATCACCTGAAGAGGTTGCAGAGATGCGCCGGCATGGCCCCAGCAGCGACTTCACCGCTAGCCGTGTTGGCGCGCTGTACCGACTTGCGAGCGAATCCGGCACCGCTCCCGTGCGATTCCTCGCAGACGTCCTCGATATCCCACAGTCAACCTCTAGCCACTGGGTCAAGATCGCCCGAGCGGCGGGCGTCATCGCGCCGACCACGCGCCGACCACGCGCCGGTCAGGCTCACGCGGGTACTCATGGCGACGATTGAGCAGTACACGACGGCCGCGGGAGAGCGCCGCTACCGCGTGCGCTACCGGACGCCCGACCACCGGCAGACGGACAAGCGTGGATTCAGGACGAAGCGCGACGCCGAGCTGTTCCGCGCTGAGGTCGAGGTCAGCAAGTCGCGCGGGGAGTACGTCGCGCCACGGGCCGGGCGAGTCACGATTGACACCCTCGGCAGGGAGTGGCTCGACCGACAGGCGCACCTGAAGGCGTCCACGCACGCGGCCACCAGCTCATCCCTAGCGGTCCACGTGTTGCCGCGGTGGGGATCTACCTATGCGGCGGACGTGACGTTCACTGACGTGCAGGCGTGGGTTGCCTCGATCGGGCGCAAACGCGGCGCCGCCACCGTGATTCGAGCTCACGCCGTGTTGAGCCGGATCCTCGGAGACGCCGTGCGGGATGGGCGCCTGGCGAAGAACCCTGCCGAGGGCGTGACGTTGCCGAGGTCCCGTCGCAAGGGCAGGACGTACCTCACGCACGCCCAGGTGCACGCCCTGGCGACGGCGGCCGGGCCGGACTTCGGCCCCGTGGTCCTGGTGCTCGCTTACACGGGGCTTCGCTGGGGCGAGCTAGCCGCGCTGAAGGCCGGGCGCGTTGACCTGCTCAGACGTCGAATCGAGGTGGTGCAGAACGTCGTTGACGTCGGGGGCCGGCTCGTCTGGGGCACGCCGAAGTCACACGAGAGCCGCTCGGTTCCCTTTCCGGCGTTCCTGGGGAGCGTTCTGGGTCCTGCCCTCGCGGACAAGGCGCCGGGGGAACTCGTGTTCACGGGCGCACGCGGGGGCGTGCTCCGGCACAACGCTGAGCGTCGCCGGCACTTCGCTCCGGCCGTCGAGGTTGCGGGCGGCGCCGTCGTCGCCCTGCAGACGTCCGTGCGGATGCCACCGGGTGCCAGGGACGGCGCATTCAGCGATGCGACGGCGGTCGCGGTCCGAGCGTGGCAGGCGCACCACGGCCTGCCCGTGACCGGCAGGGGGGATCGGTCCACCTGGGAGGCACTGGCGACGTCGCACGGGGATTCGGCGCTGGCCCGGTTCGCGGTGGTGGACGTCGGCCCGGGTTCGCGGGACTTCCCGCACCTGACGCCGCACGACCTCCGGCACACCGCGGCGAGCCTCGCGGTCAGTGCGGGCGCGAACGTCAAGGCCATTCAGCGGATGCTCGGCCACGCCTCGGCCGCGATGACGCTGGACACCTACGCGGACCTGTTCGACGACGACCTAGACGCGGTGGCGATCGCCCTAGATTCCGCCGTTTCGGGGACCGATGTGGGCAAGATGTGGGCACGGGCCTCGACTGCCTAGGAGACGACGAAGGCCCCGCCTCTGCGTTATCGCAGGTGGCGGGGCCTTTTTCGCGGGTGGGCCTAACAGGACTCGAACCTGTGACCTCTTCCTTATCAGGGAAGCGCTCTAACCGTCTGAGCTATAGGCCCGCTGCGCCGTCTGGCGGCGCCCGGAGAGACTACCCCAGCGGGGCGTCCCGACCCAAAACGCGACGGTGCGCGGCCCGGGCCGGTCCCGGTGGTCAGTCGTCCGTCAGCGTCACGTGGAGGCCACCGACGAGGGCCGCGACCACGTTGTAGAGAAAGGCGAACAGTGTGGCCAGCGCCGTGAAGATGACGATGTCGACGACGGCGACCACCACGGCGATCGACATCACCCGCGAGAACTCGACGTACTCGAGGATGTTGATGAACGACTCGGTCCCCGCGATGTCGGTGATGAGGCCGTCGATCTGGGTGAAGACCTGCATCGAGTTGAGGACGTTCCAGACGACCGCGACGGCGACGACGATGGCGATCCCGACGGCGATCGACAGCAGGAACGACAGCTTCATGACCGACCAGGGGTCGATCCGCGAGACAGCGAGCCGCACCCGACGCGGGCCGGCGGCCTGCTTGGCAGACGTGCTCGCCCGGGACACCGGCGTCGCCGCGGTCTCCCCGGAGGCGGCTCCGGAGCCTGTGGCGGCACCCGACGTCGCGGTGGCAGCTCCGGCGGTCGCAGTGGCGCCCTGGGCGACGCCGGGATCGGTCGGGGTCGGTGCGGGGCGCCACGGGGTGCGCCGCGGCGTGCTCGCCGGGGCGGTCGCCGTCGTCCCGGCGGCCACTCCGGTCGGGACCTCCCGCGTCGCGCCGTCGTCGGCTGCCGCGGCAGCGGCAGCGGCCGCCGGCGCCTGGGTCGCGGTGTCCGCGGACCCGACGGTCGGGATGACCTGCGTAGCGGACGGGTCGGTACCGGTCACGTTCTCGGTGCTCATGCTTCTCCTTCGTCCACGGGGGCGGAGGTCTCCGGTGACGACGGTACGGCATCGGCTTCCTCGAGCGCCTTCTCGGGGTTGCGCGCCACGGAGATGATCCGGTCGCCGGCGTCGGGCTTGGCGAAGGTCACACCCATGGTGTCCTTGCCGGTCGCGGGAACCTCCGCCACCGAGGATCGCACGAGCTTGCCGCGCTCCATGATCACGAGCACCTCGTCCGCCTCGTCGATGATGAGGGCGCCGACGAGGTCGCCGCGCTGCTCCGCGAGCTTGGCGACCTTGATGCCCAGCCCGCCCCGGCCCTGCACGCGGTACTCGGAGACCCGTGTGCGCTTGGCGAAACCGCCCTCGGTGACGACGAACACGAACGCCTCGTCGCGCACGACGTCCATCGCGAGCAGCTCGTCGTCGTCGCGGAACTTCATGCCCGTCACGCCCGACGTCGCCCGACCCATGGGGCGCAGCGCGTCGTCGTCGGCGGTGAACCGGATCGACTGCCCCTTCCGCGAGACGAGCATGAGGTCGTCGGTGGCGTCGACCAGCCGGGCAGCGACGAGCTCGTCGGGCTGGCCGCCCTCGTCCTCGCGCAGGTTGATCGCGATGACGCCGCCGGACCGCGTGGAGTCGTACTCCGCCAGGCGCGTCTTCTTCACCAGGCCGCGCCGGGTCGCCAGGACCAGGTACTCCGCCTGCACGTAGTCCCGCAAGCTCAGGACCTCGGCGATGTGCTCGTCGGGCTGGAAGGCGAGCAGGTTGGCCACGTGCTGGCCCTTCGCGTCGCGCCCGGCCTCGGGAAGCTCGTACGCCTTGGCGCGGTAGACGCGACCGAGGTTCGTGAAGAACAGCAGCCAGTGGTGGGTGGTCGTCACGAAGAAGTGGTCGACGACGTCGTCCTCCCGCAGCTGGGCGCCCCGCACGCCCTTCCCGCCGCGCTTCTGGGAGCGGTAGTAGTCGGTCCGGGTGCGCTTGGCGTACCCACCGCGCGTGATGGTGACGACCACGTCCTCCTCGGGGATGAGGTCCTCCACCGACATCTCGCCGTCGAACGGGACGATCGTGGTGCGGCGTTCGTCGCCGTACTTGTCGACGATCTCCGCCAGCTCGGTCCCGACGATCGTCCGCTGCCGCTCGTCCGAGGCGAGGATCGACCGGTAGTCCGCGATCTCCGCCTCGAGCTGAGCGGCCCGGTCGAGGAACTTCTGCCGCTCCAGGGCCGCGAGCCGGCGCAGCTGCATCTCGAGGATGGCGTTGGCCTGGATCTCGTCGATGTCGAGGAGCGTCATGAGCCCGTCGCGGGCGTCCTCCACCGTCGCGGAGCGCCGGATGAGCGCGATGACCTCGTCGAGCGCGTCCAGGGCCTTGATCTGGGCGCGGATGATGTGGGCCCGCTCCTCGGCCTGACGCAGCCGGAACCGCGTCCGGCGGATGACGACCTCGAGCTGGTGGTCCACCCAGTGCCGGACGAACGCGTCGAGGCTCAGGGTCCGCGGGACGTCGTCGACCAGGGCGAGCATGTTCGCCCCGAAGTTCTCCTGGAGCTGGGTGTGCTTGTAGAGGTTGTTGAGGACGACCTTGGCGACGGCGTCCCGCTTGAGCACGACGACGAGGCGCTGGCCCGTCCGGCCGGAGGTCTCGTCGCGGATGTCGGCGATGCCGGCGACCCGCCCGTCCTTGACGAGCTCGGCGATCTTCAGCGCGAGGTTGTCCGGGTTCACCTGGTAGGGCAGCTCCGTGACGACCAGGCAGGTGCGGTTCTGGATCTCCTCGACGGTCACGACGGCGCGCATCGTGATCGAGCCGCGACCGGTCCGGTAGGCGTCCTCGATGCCGCGGCGGCCCAGGATCGTGGCGCCGGTGGGGAAGTCGGGCCCCTTGATCCGCAGCAGCAGGGCCGCGAGGAGCTCCTCCCGCGTCGCCTCCGGGTTCTCCAGGTACCACTGCACCCCGGCGGCCACCTCGCGCAGGTTGTGCGGCGGGATGTTGGTGGCCATCCCGACGGCGATGCCCGCGCTGCCGTTGACCAGCAGGTTCGGGAAGCGGGAGGGCAGGACGGTGGGTTCCTGCGTGCGCCCGTCGTAGTTGTCGCGGAAGTCGACCGTCTGCTCGTCGATGTCCCGGACCATCTCCATGGCGAGCGGCGCCATCCGGCACTCCGTGTACCGGGGGGCGGCGGCGGGGTCGTTGCCGGGGGAGCCGAAGTTGCCCTGTCCGGCGACGAGCGGGTAGCGCAGGGACCAGTCCTGGACGAGGCGGACGAGGGCGTCGTAGATCGCGCTGTCGCCGTGGGGGTGGTACTGGCCCATGACGTCGCCGACCACGCGGCTGCACTTGGAGAACGCCCGGTCGGGCCGGTACCCGCCGTCGTACATCGCGTAGAGGACGCGCCGGTGGACGGGCTTGAGGCCGTCCCGGACGTCGGGCAGGGCGCGGCCCACGATCACGCTCATGGCGTAGTCGAGGTAGGACCGCTGCATCTCGAGCTGCAGGTCCACCGGCTCGATCCGGTCGCCCTGCGGCGATGCCGTCTCCGTCATCCCTCGTCCTCGTCTCGCGTCGTCGTCGCACGCCGGCTCGGGCCACCGCCCGTTCGGATGCCCACCTGGATGTCAGCCCGGTCAGATGTCCAGGAACCGCACGTCCTTCGCGTTGCGCTGGATGAACGAGCGGCGTGACTCGACGTCCTCGCCCATGAGCACCGAGAAGATCTCGTCGGCCGCCGCGGCGTCGTCGAGGGTCACCTGGAGCAGGGTGCGATGCTGCGGGTCCATCGTGGTCTCCCACAGCTCGGAGTAGTCCATCTCACCGAGACCCTTGTAGCGCTGGATGCCGTTGTCCTTGGGCAGGCGCTTGCCCGCGGCCTGGCCGGCGACCAGGAAGGCGTCCCGCTCCCGGTCGGAGTACACGTAGTCGTGCGGTGCGTTGGTCCACTTCAGCCGGTACAGCGGCGGCTGGGCGAGGTAGACGTACCCGTTCTCGATGAGCGGCTTCATGTACCGGAACAGCAGCGTCAGCAGCAGCGTGCAGATGTGCTGCCCGTCGACGTCGGCATCGGCCATCAGGACGATCTTGTGGTACCGCAGCTTGGACACGTCGAAGTCCTCGCCGATGCCCGGTGCCGAACGCGGTGATCAGCGCCTGCACCTCGGCGTTGCCCAGGGCCCGGTCCAGCCGCGCCCGCTCGACGTTGAGGATCTTGCCGCGGATCGGGAGGATCGCCTGCGTGTGCGGGTTGCGGCCGCGGACGGCGGATCCGCCGGCGGAGTCGCCCTCGACGATGAAGACCTCGGCCTCGGCCGGGTTGTTCGTCTGGCAGTCCCGGAGCTTGCCCGGCAGCGAGTCGGACTCGAGCAGCCCCTTGCGCCGCGTCGCCTCGCGCGCCTTGCGGGCCGCCATCCGGGCCGCGGACGCCTGGATCGCCTTGCGGATGACGTCCTTCGCCTCGGACGGGTGCTTCTCCAACCAGTCGCCCAGCTGGTCGAAGACCACCTTCTGCACGAAGGTCTTCGCCTCGGTGTTGCCGAGCTTGGTCTTGGTCTGGCCCTCGAACTGCGGCTCGCCCAGCTTCACCGAGATGACGGCCGTGAGCCCTTCGCGGACGTCGTCGCCCGTGAGGTTGTCGTCCTTCTCCTTGAGCAGGCCCTTCTCCCGGGCGTACCGGTTGACCAGCGTGGTCAGCGCCGCCCGGAAGCCCTCCTCGTGGGTGCCGCCCTCGGACGTGTTGATCGTGTTCGCGTAGGTGTGGACGCTCTCCGAGTAGGCCCCGGTCCACTGCATGGCGATCTCGACGGAGATCCGCCGCTCGGTGTCCTCGGCCTCGAAGTCGATGACGTCGGGGTGGACCAGCTCGGACTTCTTCGCCGCGTTGAGGTGACGCACGTAGTCGACCAGGCCGCCCTCGTACCGGTACGTCACCGTGCGGGCGGTCGCGGCGTCGTCGTCCGCCGCGGCGTCCCCGGCGACCTCGTCCTTCGCGGCGGCGTGCCCGGGGCGCTCGTCGGTCAACGTGATCTGGAGGCCCTTGTTGAGGAAAGCCATCTGCTGGAACCGCGTCCGGAGCGTCTCGAAGTCGTAGGTGGTGGTCTCGAAGATCACCTCGCTCGCCCAGAAGGTGACCGTGGTGCCCGTGGCGTCCGTCTCCTCGCCCCGGGCGAGGGGGGCCATGGGCACGCCGTCGGCGTACGACTGCCGGTACACGTGACCCTGGCGCCGGACCTCGACCTCCAGGCACGTGGACAACGCGTTCACCACCGAGACGCCGACGCCGTGGAGGCCGCCCGACACGGCGTAGCCGGAGCCGCCGAACTTGCCGCCCGCGTGGAGCACGGTGAGGACGACCTCGACGGCGGGCCGGCCCTCGCTCTCGACGATGCCCACGGGGATCCCGCGGCCGTCGTCGACGACGCGCACCCCGCCGTCCGCGAGGAGCGTCACCTCGATGTGCGTGCAGTAGCCGGCCAGGGCCTCGTCCACCGAGTTGTCCACCACCTCGTAGACGAGGTGGTGGAGCCCGCGCTCACCGGTGGAACCGATGTACATGCCGGGTCGCTTGCGGACCGCCTCGAGGCCCTCGAGAACCGTGATCGCGCTCGCGTCGTAGGAGGATGCACGCGGCGCTGTGCCTGCTGAGGCGGTGTCTTCGGCCACGGTGGCGGGCTCTCCTCATCGGTCGTGGCGCGGTGTGGGCACATCGCACCGACGCCGGTCGCCAGAGGGCACATCGACTCACGTCAGCCCTCGAGATTCTCCCGCAATTCTACCGCCCCGACAGGGATCAACGGTTCTGTCCACAGGGTTGTCCACAACCCAGAATGCCCCGTCGTGGCCGTTGCCGACGCGGCGCACGCGGTGGGGCCGGGGCCGTCAGCCGTACGTGTCCCGCGGGCCGCGTCCCGGGACCGACCGCGGGCCCTTCGTCCAGCTCGGTCCGCCGGGCCCGAGCACCGTGATCGTCTCGACGACGCCCTCGCCCACCTCCTCGGCCAGCCGGCGCTCGAGCTGCGGCAGGAGGCGGCGCACCTCCATCGCCCACGCGGTGGAGTCGGCGCGCACCACCAGCGCACCGTCGGCGAACGTCTCGGGTCGGCAGTGGTCCGCCACCTGGTTGCCGACGACGTCGCGCCACCGTCCGATCACGCCCGCGACGGACAGCGGCTGGGCCCACCCGCGGTCCGAGAGCAGCCGGTCCAGCGACGACCCCACGGGCTGCGGGTCACGGCCGGCCGAGTAGGGGACGCTCCCCGGCCCCGCCCCGGACGCCGCGCTTCCCGCGGACCCGCGTCGTCGTCCCGGGGAGCCCGGCCGCAACCCCCGCCCGGCCGCCGCGGACCGGGCCCGTCCCAGCGCCTCGCGAGCGGCGGCGTCGGGGTCGTCCGTGCCCGTGCCGTCCTGCGCCCCCGGGGCGCGCCCCGGGGGCGGGGAGGCGCCGTCGTCGTCGTCCGGGCGCGTGGTCCGGGGCCTCTCAGCGGACACGGGTGACCCCACCGTCCATGACGTCGAAGCGGGCTCCCTCCAGCGCGGCCGGCACGTCCTCCACCGCGGCGGCGGTGATCAGGACCTGTTGAGCGCCGGCGACGATCCCCGCCAGGCACTCCCGACGGCGCACGTCGAGCTCGGCGAAGACGTCGTCCAGCACGAGCACCGGCTCGCCGTCACCGCTCCACTCGCCCGACGTGTCCGCCCGGAGCAGGTCGTAGGACGCGAGCCGCAACGCGAGGGCGAGAGACCAGGACTCGCCATGGCTGGCGTAGCCCTTGGCGGGGAGCTCGCGGAGCGTGAGCACGAGGTCGTCGCGGTGCGGCCCGACCAGGCACACCCCCCGTTCGATCTCCTTGCCGCGCATCCGCGACATGGCCTCCAGCAGCTGCGCCTCGAGCACGCGCACGTCCGCCGACAGGGCCCCCGGCGACGACGGCGCCCCGTCGGCCCCCGGCTGAGCCTCCTCCACGCTGGCCCGGTAGGCGATCCGCGCCTCGCCCTGACCGGCGCTGACCCGCTCGTACGCCGTCGCGACGTGAGGGTGGAGCGCCTCGACGAGGGCGAGGCGGGCAGCGAGGACCTGCGCACCCGCGGCCGCCAGGTGCCCGTCCCACACGTCCAGCGTGCGCAGGCTGCCGCCCCCGCCGCGCCCCGCCCCGCCCGCGGACTTCAGGAGGGCGCTGCGCTGACGGAGCACCCGGTCGTAGTCGGCGCGGACGGAGGCGAGGCGCGGGGTGAGCATCACCGCGAGGTCGTCGAGGAACCGGCGCCGACCGTCCGGATCGCCCTTGACGAGGGCGAGGTCCTCCGGTGCGAAGAGGACGGTGCGCACGATGCCGAGCACGTCGCGCGTGCGGCCGACGGGTGCCCGGTTGAGCCGCGCCCGGTTCGCACGCCCGGCCACGATCTCGAGCTCGACGACCGCGGGTCGGTCCCCGCGGACCACGCGGCACCGCACGACGGCGCGGGAGGCTCCCTGGCGCACGAGAGCGGCGTCACCCCCCACCCGGTGGGAGGCGAAGGTCGCGAGGTAGCCCAGGGCCTCGACGAGGTTCGTCTTGCCCTGGCCGTTGGGACCGACGAGCGCGTTCACTCCGGGCGCGAACGTCACCACGACGTCCCGGTAGGACCGGAAGTCCGTGAGCGCAAGGTCCGAGACGTACATCGGTATCGCCCTTCAGGCCCTACCCGGTCGCTGCTGTCGCGGGCGCCGGGACCGCGGGACGGACCTCAGCTCGCGAAGCGGATCGGCATGAGGAGGTAGCGGAAGTCCGCCTCGGCCTCGCCGTCCAGCGTGGGCTGCCCCGTGACGACGACGGGCTTGCTGGAGTGCGTGAAGGCCATCCGCACGTACTCCGTCGCGAGCGCGCCGAGACCGTCGAGGAGGTAGTGGGGGTTGAAGGCCGACGAGATGGCCTCCCCGACGAGGGTCACCTCGAGCGCCTCGGACGCCTGGGCGTCGTCGCCCTGGCCCGCTTCCAGGACGACGGTTCCCTCGGAGAAGCTCAGCCGGATCGGGGTGTTCCGTTCCGCGACGAGAGAGACGCGGCGTGCGGCGTCGATGAGCGAGTTCCGGTGGACGACGGCGTGCGTTGTGGTCTGCTCCGGGAACAGGCGGCGGACCGGCGGGTACTCGCCGTCGAGCAGGAGGGAGGTGGTACGGCGGCCCCCGGCCTCGAAGCCCACGAGGCCCGTGGTGGCCTGCGCGGCGAGGGCGATGTCCACGGTGCCGACGCTGGTCAGCGACTTCGCGACGTCGGACAGGGTGCGTGCCCGGACCAGGGCGGCCGCGGAGATCGACGGGGAGTCCGGGTGCCAGGACAGCTCGCGCATCGCGAGGCGGTAGCGGTCCGTGGCGAGCAGGGTGATGCGCTCGCCCTCGAGCTCGACCCGGACGCCGGTGAGCAGCGGGAGGGTCTCGTCCCGGCTCGCGGCGAGAGTCACCTGGGCGACGGCCTGCGCGAAGACGTCGGCGTCGACCGACCCGGTGACCGGGGGCATGACGGGGAGCGCGGGGTAGTCGTCCACCGGCATCGTGAGGAGCGTGAAGCGGCTGGCCCCGCAGGTGAGCACGACGCGCGAGCCCTCGACGTGGACGTCGACGGGCTTCGCGGGGAGGGCTCGGGAGATGTCGGCGAGGAGGCGGCCCGAGACGAGCACGGTCCCGGCTTCGTCGACGTCCGCCGGGACCGTGGAGCGGGCGGAGACCTCGTAGTCGAACGTGGAGAGCGTCAGGACGCCGTCGCTGGTCACATCCAGGAGCACGCCGGCGAGCACCGGGACCGGGGGGCGCGTGGGAAGCGTGCGCGCCGTCCAGGTGACCGCCTCGGCGAGGACGTCTCGCTCGACCCGGAACTTCACTGCGAACTCCTTCGTCGTCCCGACGGGCTACGCAGAGCGTGCACGGCCCGAGGCGCGGCAGACCGCGTCCGGGCCACCCTAGCGACCGCGCGCCGTCGGCGCACCGGCAGGGTCCTGTGAGGGGGACGTCGGGTGCGGTCGGGGGGGCGTCCTGGGGCCGAGTCGGGTGTTGTTGGCTGTCCACACCCTTCTCAGGAGAAATGGTTAGTCGTTGTCGTCGGTGGTGTGGATCCTGGGGATCGAGGCCGACGGCGCAGGTCAGGCCCGGATCTGCCCTGTGGACGGCGGCCGGGACGGCGTGGGGACGTCGTAGGGCGACGGTGGATGTGTGCTTCCTCCACCGATCTTGTCCACGGACGATCATGCTCCGGTCCACGGCGGGAAGCGTGTTGTCCACTTCTGTCCACAGAGTTATGCACATCTGTGTGCTCGTTGAGGTGTGGGCGACGGCGATGCCGCTCGGCAGGGCGTTCGAGCGGTCTTCCCGTCGTCGTCGCGCGGTTCGACGGGCGTGGGGCCGCGCCTGCTGCCGACCCCCTGCCCTAGCCGGGGCTCAGGCCCTCGTCTGCTGCTTGATACGGTTCGTCAGCTCGGTGACCTGCATGTACGTCGATCGACGCTCGGCCATGAGCTCGCGGATCTTGCGGTCGGCGTGCATCACGGTCGTGTGGTCGCGGCCGCCGAAGTGCTGACCGATCTTCGGCAGCGAGAGGTCCGTGAGCTCCCGGCACAGGTACATGGCGATCTGGCGGGCATTGACGAGCACGCGCGAGCGGTCGGAGCTGCACAGGGCCTCGATCGAGAGGCCGAAGTAGTCCGCCGTCTGGCCGAGGATGATCGCGGGGGTGATCTTCCCGCCGTCGACGTCGGTGATGAGGTCCTTGAGGACCATCTCGGCCAGGGCGCGGTCCACCGGCTGACGGTTGAGGTTGGCGAACGCGGTGACCCGGATCAGGGCACCTTCGAGCTCGCGGATGTTGCTGGAGATCCGGGACGCGATGTACTCGAGTACGTCGTCGGGAGCGAGGAGGCGCTCGCTGCCGGCCTTGCGGCGCAGGATGGCGATGCGGGTCTCGAGGTCGGGGGGCTGGACGTCGGTCAGCAGGCCCCACTCGAACCGGGACCGCATGCGGTCCTCGAACCCGTTGAGGTATTTCGGGGCGACGTCGGAGGTGATGACGACCTGCTTGTCGCTGTTGTGGAGCGTGTTGAAGGTGTGGAAGAACTCCTCCATCGTCTGTTCCTTGCCCTGGAGGAACTGGATGTCGTCCACCAGGAGCACGTCGACCTCGCGGTAGCGGCGCTGGAACGCCTCAGCCTTGTCGTCGCGGATCGAGTTGATGAAGTCGTTGGTGAACTCCTCGGAGTTCACGTAGCGCACGCGGATGCCGGGGTAGAGGTTTCCCGCGTAGTGGCCGACGGCGTGGAGCAGGTGCGTCTTGCCGAGCCCCGACCCGCCGTAGATGAAGAGCGGGTTGTAGGCCTTCGCTGGCGCCTCGGCGACCGCCGTCGCTGCGGCGTGGGCGAACCGGTTGCCCGCACCGATGACGAACGTCTCGAACGTGTACTTCGGGTTGAGCCGGGTCGGTTCGGCGGAGACGGGCCGGTGGCCGGCGGGTTGGTTGGGGGGCCGGATCGGCGTCGGCGGGCGAACCGGTTCGTCAGCCACGTCAGCCGGCGTGGGCGCGGCGTGCTCGATGGACGGGTCCACGGTCACGGCGAAGCGCATCGGCCTGCCGAAGGCCTGGGTGAGGGCCGCGGTGAGGTGGTCCCTGGCCTTCGTCTCGAGGAAGTCCTTGGCGAAGTCGCTCGGCACGGCGAGCAACGCCGTGCCGTCGAGGATCCCGAGCGGGCGGGCGAGCCGGACGAAGCCGAGCTGCGTGCCGCTCATCTGGTCACCGCGCGTCAGGATCTCGACCGCGGTCGACCAACCTCGGACGACCTGCTCCTGGTCCTCGCCCACCTGATCCCCCAGTCGTCTTCGGAACCCCGAGTGTGCACCTGGACCGTTGATCCACAAAGTTGTCCACAGACTGTGAAGATCGAGTCGAGGGTTGGCGCGGCGCGGTCGGCCTCGGGACCGATCCTGCGACGACGATCGTAGAGACCCGGTGTCGGCTCGTGCCTGGGTCCCTCAGCCCTGGACGGACGGGGCCCGTTTGACCCGTCTCGTCGGGCTCACGTACCTTGGGATGTCCGTCTCGACGGCCATCGTTGCCTGCCCTGCGGTAGGCGGGGCCCGGCCGCGAGTCCGGACGAGCCAGTCGTGCACCGCCAGGGCTCCTGAGGTGCGGCATCCTCGAGGTCTTTGGAGAAACAGCCGTGAGCAAGCGGACCTTCCAGCCCAACAACCGTCGTCGGGCAAAGACGCACGGCTTCCGCCTGCGGATGCGCACGCGTGCGGGCCGCTCCATCCTCGCCGCGCGCCGTCGCAAGGGCCGCGCCGAGCTCTCCGCCTGAGCTCGCGGTGCTGCCGGCCCGGCACCGGATGCGTCGTCGCGCTGACTTCGCGACGACCGTCCGCCGCGGCCGCCGCGGCACGGCGCCTCGGGTGGTCGTCCACGTCGCCGGGGGCGACGTGGGAGAGCCGGCCCTCGTGGGGTTCGTCGTGTCTCGCGCCGTCGGCGGCGCCGTCGAACGCAACCAGGTGAAGAGACGCCTTCGCGGCCTCATGGTGCACGAGGTGGAGCAGCTGCCCGACGGCGCGCTCGTCGTCGTCCGCGCCCTTCCCGCCGCGGCAGGCTCGACGAGCGCGGACCTCGTCGGTGACCTCAGGGCGGCCCTCTGTGCCGCCAGGTCGGCGCGGCCCGGCCGCCGGACGTCGCGATGAGTGCCACCTCGACGGATTCGGTCGCGGCGCGGGATGTCGCTTCCCGCCCGCGCAACCCGCTGACGTGGCTGCTGATCGGTGCGATCCGCGGCTACCAGCTGGTCGTGTCCCCGTGGCTGGCGCCCCGATGCAAGTACTACCCGTCCTGCTCTGCGTACGCGGTCACGGCGCTGCGCGTGCACGGCGTCGTCCGGGGTACCCGGCTGGCGGTGTGGCGCCTGCTTCGCTGCAATCCGTGGAGCCTCGGCGGCGTGGACCATGTGCCCCCCGCGCGTGATGCGGATGTCGGCCGGCACGGCGACCACACCCACGACCTCCAGAGCACGAGCCCGGCGACTGTCGCGCAGGGCGTGCCGACCTACCAGGAGCCACTCTGATGCCAGGCCCAATCCTCACGCTGCTCTGGCCGATCATGGTCGTCGTCGCGTGGATCATGGTCTCCTTCCACGAGGGCCTCACCGCGCTGGGCCTCGGCACCGACTCAGGCGGGGCCTGGATCGGGTCCATCGTCGGCCTGGTGATCGTCATGCGGATCGTTCTGATCCCCTTGTTCGTGAAGCAGATCAAGGCGTCCCGTGGCTTGCAGATCATCCAGCCCCAGATGCAGAAGCTGCAGGCCAAGTACAAGGGAAAGACCGACCCGGCATCCCGCCAGGCCATGCAGCAAGAGATGATGGCGCTGTACCGCGAGGCGGGCACGAACCCCTTCGCGTCCTGCCTGCCGATCCTCGCGCAGTCCCCGATCTTCTTCGCCCTCTTCCAGGTGCTCATCGCGCTTCCGGCACTGGCCGACGGGACCTACGCGGATGGCCGGGACTCCATCGGCCCGTTGACCCAGGAGCTGGCCGCCTCTGCGGAGAGCTCGACGCTGTTCGGCGCACCGCTGTCGGCGACGTTCATGCAGGCCGATCAGTACGGCTCCGCTGCGATGAACGTGCGGATCGTGACGGTCATCCTGATCATCCTGATGTCCATCACGACGTTCACCACGCAACGTCAGCTGACGATGAAGAACATGCCGGCCTCGGCGCTGGACAACCCGATGGCGCGTCAGCAGAAGATGCTGATGTACATCCTGCCGATCGTGTTCGCGGTGTCGGGCATCAACTTCCCCATCGGTGTCCTCATCTACTGGTTCACCACCAACCTGTGGTCGATGGGCCAGCAGTTCTACGTCATCCGCAACATGCCGGCGCCGGGTTCGGAGGCTGAGGAGCGCCTGAAGGCTCGCAAGGCGAAGCAGGCCGCGCGGCGTGGAGAGGTGGCCGTCGTCGAGGAGTCGGAGGGCGAGACCAAGGCCACCGGTGGCCAGCGCGTGCAGCCCGTCCGCAAGGACCGGGCGCGGCCGGCCCGTCCGGCTCAGCCGGGCTCGGTCCAGGACACGGGCTCGCCCGCGCCGACCGCGAAGCCGCGCCCGTCCGGTAGCCCGTCGTCGACCCCAGGCGGTACTCGACCGAAGGCACAGCCGACCCAGCCGCGCAAGCAGCCGGGCGACCCCACACAGCGGCCGACGGCTTCCGGCCAGCGTCCTGCGCGTCCGCGCCCGACGGCGCAGGGCGGCAAGACGAGCGGGCAGCGGCCGGCGAGCGGGTCAGGCCCCACGGCGAAGAAGCCCGTCGCCGAGCCGGGCGGCACGGACCCCGCCGGTCTACCGGAGACGACACAAGACTGAGCGGCTGATCGCCGGAACGTGACGAGCGAGTGGCGTCGTGCGCCGGAGAGACAGTCGCCCCAGCCCCAGGCGAATGGCAGGAGTAACACGTGAGTGTTGACAGTGACGAGGGACGTCCGGTCCAGGAGGGCGTCGTCGGCGAGGTCAGGAGGCTCGAGGAAGAAGGCGAGATCGCGGCCGACTACCTCGAGGAACTGCTCGACATCGCCGACCTGGACGGTGACATCGACATCGATGTCGAGCACGGACGGGCAGCCGTCGAGATCGTCGCCGACGGGTCGGGAAGCCGGGCGCTGAGCCGGCTCGTGGGTTCGGACGGCGAGGTGCTCGAGGCTCTGCAGGAGCTCACCCGGCTGGCCGTCCAGGCCAAGACCGGAGAGCGGAGCCGTCTCATGCTCGACGTGGCCGGCTATCGCAAGGCGCGACGCGCTGAGCTGACGGGCGTCGCGGAGACCGCGGTCGAGCGGGTTCGGGCGACCGGCGAACCGGTGGCGCTGGAGGCGATGAACTCCTTCGAGCGCAAGGTGGTTCACGACGCCGTGGCATCAGCGGGTCTTCTCAGCGACTCCGAGGGCGTCGAACCCCACCGCCGTGTGGTCGTGAGGCCCGCCTGACCGGAGTCCACCGACGAGCGCGGCGAGTCGAGTGAGGGTGATCGACGTCGCGTCGGACACTGGCGAGAGGACCGAGATGAGTGATGCATCCGAGGTGCCCGGACCTGAGATCGTCGCCTTCTTCGGAGACGCATGGCCGTGCGTGGAGAGGTTCGCGGAGCTCCTCGCGCGCCAGGGAGAACTCCGTGGGTTCATCGGGCCGCGGGAGCTCCCGCGGCTCTGGTCGCGGCACATCATGAACTCGGCCGCCCTGGGCCCGTACCTTCCGACCGCCGGCTCGATAGCGGACGTCGGTTCGGGGGCCGGGCTGCCCGGGATTGTGCTGGCGGCGATGCGGCCCGACCTCCACGTCCACCTCATCGAACCGATGCAGCGCCGGGCCGAGTGGCTCCGTGAGGTCACTGCAGACCTCGCCCTGGTGAACGTCACGGTCCACCAGGCGCGGGCGGAGGATGTGCGAGGACTCGTCGTCGACGCCGTCACGGCGCGCGCGGTCGCTCCTCTGGAGAAGTTGGCCCGGTGGTCCTTGCCTCTGGTTCGACCGGGTGGACGTCTCGTGGTGCTGAAGGGCCGTACGGCCGAGGATGAGGTGAGGGGCGCGCAGGCTGCCCTCCGAGATCTCGGTGTCGCAAGGATCGACGTCCACGCGGCGGATCCTCTCGGTACCGGTGATCTGACCTTCGTGGTGGAGGCCGTCAAGGTTCCACGTGAAACGGGTGCCCCCGCGCCCGAGGGCCGGTCGCGGAGGCCGCGCACCAGTTGACGCCGGTCGCCCGGGTGAGGGCGTGGGTCGGTCGGGGTGCGCCCATTTCGGCGACGGATGCGGCTCGAGCCCGCCGGGCCCGTGAGCCGGGGCTCTCGACCAGGTGCCGGCAGGAGGATGTTGTGCCGCGCCGGCGGCCGAATCACGCGGCCGTGAGGTCTGGGGCGTCGCGCGCGGTCAGGATCGGGAAGTCCCCCGTCCCGGCCTGCGGGTGCTCGGGGACGTGTGCGGCCACCGCGCGGGCGGTTGGCGACCTGGTGCCCGGTCGGCGGAGTGCCGCCGCGGCTAGGGCTCCCACGGTCATCGTCGTCGCGCTTCACGCCGTGGACGGGCTCGTTCACGTCGAGCGGGTGCTCGAGCTCGGGCGCCGGGTGATGAGGTTCCCGCGGAGAAGGTGCAGCGGTAGCTCGCCGGGGCGAGTTGACGGGTCGTGACACCGCCGTGCCATGGCGGCAGACGAAGGTCTGCGAGAGCGGCAGCGAGACTGTGGGCGTCGTGCGGGAGACGAGCAGGGTCTGACCGGAGTATCCGACGGGCATCGCGAACGGCCCGCCGTGGCACCTTGATGGTCCCGGAATCTGCGGATGCCGGCCGCGTGCCTCGGCGGACGCGGCACGACCACGGAGCCTCCTGGCGCTGCCCCGGGCTGGTCCCCCGTCTGGCGAGCCGGTGTCGTTCCGTCGGTGGTGCCCTCGGCGACGCGCGACGTGATGGTCGCGGTCGCCTGCGCAGTTGCCCGGTTCGCACTGCTCGTGGCGCCTCCACGTGGGTCGAAGCCTCGCGGGGACGTTGACGGGCCGATGCCTCGGCGCGCGGCCCATGGACCGGGCGACGTGTGCGTCCCCTCGGGCAGGCGCGAACGCTCGAGGGGGTCGCGTGAGACACCACTCCCGGGGATAGCTTCTTCTAATCAAATCTACTCAACGGGGAAGATGGTGCCAGATTTGCCCCAGGCTTCGCGCGGCGTGTGCGATGTGCGGGCGGATGCACGCGGACGTAGCGGGGTGCACCGAGGGCCAGGACCGAGCCGACGCGCCCGCCTCGGCGCCAGCGATAGGCGACGCCATGACGGTGGGGGCGTCCCAGGCTTCTGCACCCTCGACGAAGCGTTCGAGAATTGGGGAGGCGTCGTGCTCAATTCCAGGGCTTCTTGTGTGCGTTGAATCTGGCAGCCGGAATGACCTCTCGCGTCCTTTCGTCTCCGGCTCCCGCAAGGGCATTGTCGAGTTTGTCCCCGCTCGTTGTGACGGCGACAGGGATTTCGCGCAGCGGTCCGCTCTATTGGGTATTGGGGACGCCCTGACATAGGGGCGCTCCGCGCAGTCCCTGGTGCCGCTCGTCAGCCGTAGGCGAGCTTCGTCAAGGCAGCCGCCGGCCGGTCGCTGGGGCGGTCCCGTTGCACCCCGGCAGTCGTGCGGTGATCGCGAGTCAGGACGCGGCGACGATGAGTGGTGAGCCCGACCGACGGCGCGGCCGTTGCGGAGAGCAGGTCGCGGCGATCACCGTCGCGGCGGTGAGGGCCTGTGGGGTGCGCGGTGTGGACGGCGACCGGTTGGCCCGGGGCCGGGTGGGCCGGGTGCTGTGCACGCCCCCGCCGGGAACCGCCCTGTGGCGTCGATCGCACGAGGAGCGCACTCGCAGGCCAGGATGGCCTGTTGACCCGGTGGCGGTCTCGATCCAGGTCGGGGGCGAGGCAGATCCGGCATCCCGTCCGCCACCTCGAGAGCAGGAGGTGATGACGCAATCCGCTGCGATCACGGAACACAGGGTCGACACCTCGACGTCGGCGGCGATGATCACACGGCGGCCCGCGATCCTCACGACCAACCCCAGATGGTCGCCGGATGCCGGCGAGTCCGCCCGACCGTCGAGCACCGCGCGTGGGTCCGGCGAGCGCTTCCGAAATCGAAAGCCGAGCACCGCGTGAAGCAGTCCCCTCCCGCGCGATTCCACTAACGGCGGAACGTGAGCTCGCTGCAGGGCCCGTGCATTCGAACGGCCGCGCGCCGGTACGGCTTGCCGCGGGGTCGACCTCGTGGAGTTGTTCACCGGCCCCGCGATCAGGCTCGGTAATTCCGGGCGCTTGTCGCGCAGCGGCGCCGAAGAAGGCGTGCGGCTGCGCGAACGGCGCACGTCCTCAATGGACCTCCCACGCCCTGGTGTCGCGGGATTGATCGGAATCCGGACCCGGCAACGCGGATCTCGCAGTCGGCGGCAGCGCCGCGCCAGGCCCCTCCCGGCAAGAGTCGAGGACGACCGTCGCGTCCGCCGCGGAGGTCAGGAGGTCGCGGTCGCCTGGACGTCGGAGGGGCGGAGGGCAGGCGCGATGCAGCGGTAGCCCTGTCACGGGACAGAGATTCCGCCCGCCGGTCGCAGCGTCGAACCGATCGCCCCGACCACGCCGGGGCGGATGGGCGTGGCACAGGGAGGGCATGCCCGGACGACCGGCCCGGAGCCCGCCACGGTCCGGCCGTCGGCGACACGCGTCCCGCTGTCCCTGAGCACCGACGGTCTCGAGGGGGCGGTCCGACCACACCTCGTGTTTCACGTGAAACGGCGCCGGTGACTCCGTCGCCCGGGTGGGGACAAGTAGGTCTGCCGTGCTGCTCGGGGGACACCGGCCTGGTTCGGCGTCTTGTGCGCCGGAGCGGGCGGGTGACGGTCGAGCTGGTGGAGCTGCCGCTCGCATGGGCAGTGGTTCCGGAGGGATCGACAACAGGGAGGGCTCCCGTCCGATTCTCACGACATCAGAACGCGGGTCCGACGGCGACGCGGACCCAGGGGGCGGCCGGGTTGGGGCCCCCGGCACCGCGCGCGAAGCGGTGTCAAGGGACAGTGGGTTCTGCCCGTGGGCGGTCATCGGACCTGCCCGTTGACGGCCACGTGTTCTGCCCGGTGATGGCCATGGGATCTGCCCACGTGGGGGGTGGTCATCACGGGGGCCGTGCTGAGGTCCGTGGCGTCACCCCCTGCCCGGCGAGGGCTTGGGACAGTCGGACGGTGATCGTGGCGGCGAGGGTGACGCCGCCGAGGTAGGTGACGGCGTACTTGTCGTAGCGGGTGGCGATGGCGCGCCATTGCTTGAGGCGGTTGAAGCCGCGTTCGACGGTGTTGCGCTTCTTGTAGGTCCCGACGTCGAACGCGGGCAGCCGGCTGCCCGCTGAGCCCTTGTCCTTGCGGCGTTGCTTCTGGTCGGGCAAGGCGTGGATCTTCGTGGTCAACCCGCCGCGGCAGCGGCCGATCGCGTGGTCGGCCGGCTCACCTGGGACAACATTCTTGTCATTCGTTCCGGCCCCTGTGTCGGCGCTGTCGCGACGAGCGCCAGCGGCGTGCTGGTGGGCACGCACCACCGTGGAGTCCACGGACAGCAGCTCACGCAACCCCGCGTCGATCTCGTCCTGGCCGGCGGCGTGCGCACGGCGGACCGCGATGAACATCGCCTGATCGGTCCCGGCTGTTGACCAGCGGCGATGCCGTCTCCACGCCGTCGTCCCCGGCGCCAGGTCGCCTGGGACGTCCCGCCATGGCGCCCGCGCGGGAGTACCAGCAAATCGCCTCCAGCACCTGCCGGTGATCACGCCACAGATGACCCAGCCCACCCGTAGCCGGGAGCACCGGCTCGATGAAACCCCAACGCGTCACTGATCGCACCCGATCCGGTCACCGCCAGATCATCGACTCCCCGAACCACAACCATGAGGAACACGCCCTGGGCCGGCCGGGAGGTACTGCCATGTTTCACGTGAAACACGGCGTCGGAATCCGGCCGTCGTGCACGACCCGACGTGGAAGACGCGCACTCGGAGCACGCTGTTCGCGGCGGCGTCGAACGCCCGGTCTTTGAGGTCGAGACGCATCGCGGCCACCCCACGGCGACGGACATACCAGTCTCGTGTGGGCGATCGTTGGAACACGGCAGCTCGGCGTTCTGCCGGATGAGCGCGCTTCGGCGAGCAGAAGGCGGTGCTTCTGTGTCCGGTCGGGCCGGGGCTCGTCCGCAGGCGTGATCCTGGACGCGAGCGCCGAACGTGGCACTGGCGACGAAAGAGTCACGTCCCAGCAGAGGGCGGAGGGTCGCGGTCGATGCCGGCGGGCGGTGGATGTGGGACGCGGCGTTCCCTCCCGAGCAGACGCACCGAGTCTTGGGTGACGTGAGCTGCGCGCTCGACGATGGTGGCCGGAACGGGGTGCAGAGCGCCGGCTAGGGAACCCCGACCGAGCGGAATGTCACCGGACGAGCGACGCCAGCGGTCAGTGGCGCCTCAGCCGCTACCGACGAAGGGTCGCAGATCGATCCTCGGCGCAACGTCCATGGCGCAGGGGGACAACGGGAACCCTGTCGTCGCGCCGCAGCGCACCGCGGACATGTGACCACGCCTACCCGGCCTGCTCGGCTGACCACGAGCGCGTACCGCCGCCGGACCGCACGGTCTGGGCGGTGTGCCCATGTGGTCCCGACGCCAGCAGCCCGTCCCGTCGAGCTCCCCTTCGCCGAACGACTTCTCGTCGGACGACGTTCTTGTCGGACGACGTGGTGTCCGAAACCCGTGACCGTGGCCGGTGGTGAGGGTCGTCCCCTCGGCGGCTCAAGGACCAAGGACCAAGGACCAAGCCAGGACCCCCGGCCGCGGCTGTGTATCGCCGGATGAGCAGGTCGCTGGAGGAGTAGTAGTAGCCGGGGTCGATGTCGAGGGCCTTGGGACGGCCGGTCTGCGCAGACGACCATAGAGGCGCTTCGGCCGCGGGTGACGATCGCACGCTTGGCTCCAGAGCGCCGGGCGATGCGCCGGGGACGCTCGCAGAAATCGGGGGCACGTTCGGCCCACGCCCACGCCCACGCCCACGCCCACGCCGACTCGGCCTCGTCCAGCACCCGGACCGGGTAGTCGTTGCCGTGCCCTGTGCCCGCGCTGCCCTGCTTGGGGCCGGCGAACTCCGAGACACCAGACGCGAACCGGACCCACGGCGCCAGATGCGCCGGCGTCGGGAACCGGGTGATGTTGAACCGGACCTCGGACGTCGCAACCGGGGGCAATCGCTCCCGTCCCCGACCCCGGGGATCTGATCCAGGCACCCGACCGCTTCAACGGAACGGGCGATCCGTTTCCCGATCGATGCGCTCATGCACAGCAGCGACGTCTGCGCTGATCGCATCGACCCGAGACAGCACGGTTCTTAGCAACGTCGACCAGCGGCGATGACGAGTGCTGGTCGCTGAAGCGTCCAGCGACGGCCTTCTGCACGCTCGCAGCCTTGGGCGGCATCGACCCACGAGGCACAGCGGCCGAGCCTCCGGGCCCCGCGTCCCACCGCCCAGAACATGCGCGCCGGACCCGGTGGAGAGCGCCATCCAGCGGGTGTTTCACGTGAAACGAAGCGGCGAACCCGCCCCCGAACGACGGCGCGACACGCGGGGGTGACCTGCCGCCTGTGGACGCCGAACGAGCGGACCCCGCGGAGCCAACTACGCTGCTCCGGTACCAACCTCTGGAGGATTGCGCTGTGACCAGCGAGCCCAACACGGCTACGGCAACCCCTGTTTCACGTGAAACATCACCCCACGACGACGGCGGCCGCACCGCTCTGATCGACGCCCTCCCCACCACGGACGAGTCGACACCCCTCGCTGCTCAGCTCGCCCAGGACGCCAAGCGGCGGATCGCGCTTCGCGGCCGGCGCTTCCCGGCCCCCCCGGGCACTCGCGTCATCACGATCGCGAACCAGAAGGGCGGCGTCGGCAAGACGACGACGACGGTGAACATCGCGGCGTCGCTGGCCCAGGCAGGTCTGCGGGTCCTGGTCATCGACAACGACCCCCAGGGCAACGCATCCACGGCGCTCGGCATCGAGCATCACGCCGGCGTGCCCTCGATCTATGACGTCCTGGTCAATGACGTCCCGCTCGCTGACGTGGTGCAGCGGTGCGACGCCGTGATGGGTCTATACGGTGCGCCGGCCACGATCGACCTCTCGGGCGCGGAGATCGAACTCGTGGATCTCCCGAATCGTGAGGGGCGCCTGCGGGCCGCCGTCGACCACTACCTTGCCAACGCTGAGCAGCGCGGTGAACCCCGGTTCGACTACGTGCTGATCGACTGCCCGCCGAGCCTCGGCCTCCTGACCGTCAACGCCTTCGTCTGCGGCCGTGAGGTCCTCATCCCGATCCAGTGCGAGTACTACGCCCTCGAGGGCCTGAGCCAGCTGCTCCGGAACATCGACCTGATTCGGCGACACCTCAACCCGGACCTGCAGGTCTCCACCATCGTGCTGACGATGTTCGACGGTCGGACCAACCTGGCGCACCAGGTCGCGGACGAGGTCCGGCAGCACTTCCCGACCTCGACGCTCGCGACACACATCCCGCGGTCGGTCCGCGTCTCGGAAGCCCCGAGCTACAGCCAGACCGTCCTGACCTACGACCCCGGGTCCAGCGGTGCCCTGGCCTACCTGTCAGCAGCGCGGGAGATCGCCTACCGCGGGGCCGGCCTTCCTGTGCCGCAGGACGGCGCGGCGGATGCGTCGCGCCGTCCTGCTGAGAGGTCAACGCGAAGTAAAGTCGCAGGCCAGGACGGGTCTGTCGCGCGGTCGGCCAACGCAGCGGGCGCAACCACACGGCCCGACGGAGCAGCACCGGCCGGCGCGGGGGACCACGAATGACGGACAAGCGGCGCGGTCTCGGGCGCGGGCTGGGCGCGCTGATCCCCAGCGGTCCCATGGAGGGCATGGAACGCCCCGTCGACGTCTTCTTCCCCGACCACGTCGGGCGAGCGGCCGTGGCAACGGCCGAGCCCGGCGATACCGGTACGGGTCCGAACGATCGGCCCCCGAGGACACCCGCCGACGACACCACGGCAGGCGGTGGCGTCCTCGGAACGGCAGCGGACGACGACGGCGCGCTCCTCCCGGTGCCCGGCGCCCGCTTCGCCGAGATCCCCGTCGCGTTGATCGCACCGAACGCCCGCCAGCCACGTCAGGTCTTCGATGACGACGACCTCGACGAGCTCGCGAGCTCCGTGCGCGAGGTCGGCGTGCTCCAACCGGTCGTCGTGCGGCCAACGGAGCAGCCGGGCGACGGCGCGCCCTTCGAGTTGATCATGGGCGAACGGCGCTGGCGCGCCGCCCAGCGAGCCGGGCTCGAGACGGTCCCCGCCATCGTGCGGCTCACCGCTGACGGCGACATGCTTCGCGACGCCCTGCTCGAGAACCTCCACCGCGTCCAGCTCAACCCGCTGGAGGAGGCTGCGGCGTACCAGCAGCTCCTGGAGGACTTCGCCTGCACCCACGAGGAGCTGGCGTCCCGCGTGGCCCGTTCGCGGCCACAGATCTCGAACACGATTCGCCTGCTCAAGCTCCCGCCGACCGTCCAGCGCCGCGTCGCGGCCGGCGTGCTCTCCGCCGGACACGCCCGGGCCCTTCTGGGCCTGCCCGACGGCGCCGCGATGGAGCGGCTCGCGCAGCGGATCGTGGCCGAGGGCCTGAGCGTCCGCGCCACGGAGGAGATCGTCGCCCTCGGCGACGGTACGAGCCGACCACCCCTGCGGCGTCGGGCCCAGCCGGGCGAGCACGACGGCGCGCTCGGCGACCTCGCCTCGCGACTTTCCGACCGGTTCGACACACGGGTGCGCGTGGCGCTGGGTCAGCGCAAGGGGCGCATCGCGATCGAGTTCGCGACGGTCGAGGACCTCAACCGGATCCTCGGCATCCTCACCCCGGGCGAGCCGGGTATCGCCGAGGTCACCGAAGGCTGAGGCGGTACAGGGCGGGTCGACTCAGCGAGGTCGGGTGGCGTCGAGCCGCGCGGCCTCGACGATCGCGCGGTAGAGCTCACCCAACGGCCGCCCCGTTGCCTGGGCCGCCATGGGGAGCAGAGACGTCTCGGTCATTCCGGGCGCCGTGTTGACCTCGAGGAACCAGGGCGTGCCTGCCGTGTCGAGGATGAGGTCGGTCCGGGAGATGTGCCGCAGGCCGAGCGCCTGGTGCGCACGGATCGCGGCATCCGTGGCGGCCCTGGTCTGGTCCGGGTCCAGCCGAGCGGGGACGAAATACTCCGAGCGCCCCGGGTTGTAGCGGGCGTCGAAGTCGTAGGGTCCGTCGTCGGTCCGGACCTCGACAGGGGGAAGGGCCTGGGGGCCGTCCCCGAGGTCGACGACGCTCACCCCGAGCTCGACGCCGAGGGCCGCCTCCTCGATCAGGGCGGTGTCACCGTACGAGAAGCAGTTCACCATCGCGTGGGGGAGCTGGGCCTCGGTCGTGACGAGGGTCACGCCCAGTGCGGAACCGCCCGAGGCCGGCTTCACCACCACCGGGAGCGACATCTGCGCCAGCACCAGCCGCAGGACCGCCTTGGCCCCGAGCTCCCGGAACAGCTGCTGCGGGAAGGCGACTGACGCGGGCGTGGCGAGCCCGGCGGCGGCTACGACCGACTTCGCGATCGGCTTGCTCCAGGCGATCCGGCTCCCCGCCGCCCCGGTGCCCACGTAGGCGACGCCGACGAGGTCCAGCAGGTCACGGATCGAGCCGTCCTCCCCGGTCTCCCCGTGGAGGATCGGCCACACGACGTCGGGCCGCACCCGCTCCAGGGAGGGGATCAGGTCGGCGTCGACGTCGTGCACCTGGACACCGATGCCCTGGTCGCGCAGCGCCTCGGCCACCCGACGACCCGATCGGATCGAGACGTCACGCTCGTGCGAGATGCCCCCCGAGAGGACGAGGACCTCGAGGCCGCGCCCCCTGTCGTCCTGAGACACCATGCTCTCCTTCTTCACGCCTGGCTCACTCCTGGTCGGGACGAGGACCCTGGACGCCGCGTGTCCGGCCTCCTCCGCCGGTGCCGAACATCTCCACGAGCTCGCGCTCCCCGGTCACGACGCCGGCGAGCCGGCGCACCCCCTCCCGGATCCGGTCCGGGGTGGGATAGCAGTACGAGAGACGGGCGTGCGTCGAACCCTGGCCGTCGGCGTAGAAGGCCGTGCCCGGTACGTAGGCGACGCGCGCGGTCACGGCGCGGGGCAGCATGTCCTTCGCGTCGAGCCCATCCGGAAGTCTCACCCAGGTGTAGAAGCCGCCCTCCGGGACGGTCCACGTGCAGTCGGGCAGGAACTCCGCCAGGGCCTCGACCATCGCGTCCCGGCGCTCGCGGTAGAGCTCCCGGTAGATCTTGATCTGCCCCCGCCAGTCGCACGTCCGGAGGTACGTGGCGATGGAGAGCTGGCTCATCATCGACGGGCACAGGATCGAGGACTCGCTCGCCAGGACAAGGCGCTCCCGGACGGCGTGCGGCGCAACCGCCCACCCGACGCGGTACCCGGGCGCGAAGGTCTTCGAGAACGAGCCGAGGTAGACGACGCCGTCGGGGTTCAGCCCCTGGAGCGCCGGCGTCGTCTCGCCGTCGAAACCGAGGAGCCCGTAGGGGTTGTCCTCGAGGATCAGGACACCGTGGCGTGCCGCGATGTCGACGACGACGGCGCGCCGGTCGGCCGCGAGGCTCACTCCCGCAGGGTTGTGGAAGTTAGGAACGGTGTAGATGAACTTCACGGTCCGTCTGGCCGCGCGAAGGGCGCGGAGCGCCTCGTCCAGAGCCTCGGGGATCAAGCCCGCCTCGTCCATGGGCACGTGGACCACGTCGGCCTGGTAGGAGCGGAAGACGCCCAGCGCGCCGACGTACGACGGCGCCTCCGCGACCACGACGTCACCGGGGTCGACGAAGATCCGCGTGACGATGTCCAGAGCCTGCTGGGAGCCCGTGGTGATGACGACGTCGTCCGGGTGGGCCTCGACGCCCTCGAGGTCCATGACGTCGACGATCGGCTCGCGGAGCTCGGGCTCGCCCTGGCCGGAGCCGTACTGGAGGGCCTGGGCACCGCGCTCCCGCAGGAGCCGCTCGGTCGCCTCGGCGATCGTCGCCATGGGCAGGCCCGTGATGTAGGGCATGCCTCCGGCGAGGGAGACGACCTCCGGGCGGCTCGCGACGGCGAACAGGGCCCGGATCTCGGATGCCCGCATCCCGTGGGCCCGCTCCGCGTACGAGTCGAACCAGGGGTCCAGCCTGGTTCCCCGACCGGGGCTGCGTGGCCGCCCGTCCGTCGTCATCCCGATCCCTTCGCCGCGCCGTTCACGACTCGTTCGCGCCAGAGGACGAGTCTGGCATGCCCGGCGCGGGGCGGGGCGTGCCAGCAGGGGGCGAGAGTCAGGGCCCGGCGGTCAGGAACGGCTCGATCTCGGCGACCATGCTGCGCTTGGGCCGCGCACCGATGATCGACTTCTGAAGCTCCCCGCCGGAGTAGATGTTCAGCGTCGGGATCGAGACGATGCCGTACGCCCTGGTCACGGCCGGGTTCTCGTCCGTGTTGAGCTTCACGACCTTGAGGCGGCCGGCGTACTCGCGGGCGATCTCCTCGAGTACCGGGGCCACCTGGCGGCACGGTCCGCACCAGGGTGCCCAGAAGTCCACGAGGACCGGCTCCGCGGCCTGGAGCACCTCCGTGGCGAAGGTGTCGTCGGTGACGTGCTGGGTGCTCATGTCGGGGCCCTTTCCTGGCTTGCGGATGGTCCAACGGGATCCGGACGACGCACTCACGAGGCCGCTCCGGCCCGCTCGGTGACGGCGACGGCGCCCGCCTCCTCGAGCGAGGCGAGGTAGCGCTCGGCGTCGAGGGCGGCGGCGCACCCCGTGCCGGCGGCGGTCACGGCCTGCCGGTACAGGTGGTCGACGGCGTCGCCGCAGGCGAACACCCCCGTGAGGTTGGTCGCGGTGGTCGGGTGCGCAACGCGGATGTAGCCCGCCTCGTCGAGGTCCACCTGGCCCTTGACGAGGTCGGTGCGGGGGAGGTGCCCGATCGCCACGAAGACGCCCGTCGCCTCCAGGTCGCGTTCCTCGCCCGTCACGGTGTCGCGCATCCGGACGCCGGTCACCGAGGTCTCGCCGTGGATCGCCGTCACCACGCTGTTCCAGGCGACGTCGATCCTCGGGTTCGCGAGGGCGCGCTCGACCATGATCTTGGATGCCCGGAACTCGTCCCGTCGGTGGACGATCGTCACCTTCGAGGCGAACCGCGTGAGGAACGTCGCCTCCTCCATCGCGGAGTCACCCCCGCCGACCACCAGGATGTGCTGGTCACGGAAGAAGAAGCCGTCGCAGGTGGCGCAGTAGCTCACCCCGTGCCCGCCGAGAGTCTTCTCCTCCTCCAGGCCGAGCTCGCGGTAGGCGGAGCCGGTCGCCAGGATGACGGCGCGGGCCGTGTAGACGTCGCCGTCGCCCGTGGTGACGGTCTTCACCTCGCCGGTCAGGTCGACCTCGGTGATGTCCTCGTACAGCACCTCTGCGCCGAACTTCTCGGCCTGCTCCTGCATCTTGACCATGAGGTCCGGGCCCAGGACCGCCTCCGGGAAGCCGGGGAAGTTCTCGACCTCGGTGGTGTTCATGAGGGCACCGCCGGCCGTGACGGAGCCGGCGAACACGATCGGGCGCAGGTTTGCCCGAGCCGCGTAGACGGCCGCCGTGTAGCCCGCGGGCCCGGAGCCGATGATGACGACGTCGCGCACGTTCTGGTCCAGGGTCATGAGCTTCCTCGGAGGGGGTTCGTTCGTCTCGGGTGTCAGGGAGATGCCGGCGTGAGGCAGCCCGGAGCGCCGGCGGAGTCAACCACGCGTCGCCGCGCGTTGTTCCCCACGCCTAGCCGCGTTCGGCCAGGGCGAGGACGACGACGGCGCCCGGCGCCAGATCGGCGCGCGAGGACGACGACGTGTCCGTGACGCTGGAGGTGGTCTGCTCGTCCATCTGGTCCGAGCGCGCCGAGCGGGCGCCCAGGAGGTTGTTCACCGCGGCGATGAGGCCGAAGAGCACCAGGGCCAGCATGAGCGCGAGGACGTACGGCGTGGGGTCGAAGGCGCGGCTGGGCGGCGCATCGGCCGCCGGCGCCGGGCCGGCCGGTTCCGCCACGAAGGGAGAGAGCCCGGGCGCCCGTTCGGCCGGCGCGGGCTGCTGCGGGGCCGCCTCCGCGGCCTCGTCGCCGAGGTGGTCGGGCGTGGCGGCCTGCCGGACGACGGAACCGGCCCGCCCGACGGCGCCCTTCCCGGTGACGACGGCCTTGCCGAACGTCTCCTTGCCGGCGGTCCCGACCTTCCCCAGGGTCTCCTTGGAGGCGGTCCCCGCCTTGCCCAGGCTCTCCTTGCCGGCTGTGCCGGCCTTCCCGAGTGCGGCCACCCCGGCAGAGGCGGCCGCGGCGAGGCCGACGGTGCGCGCCCCCCCGCCGGGCTTGTCCGCCGAGGTGTGCGGGGGCCTCGCGTGCGTCGGCGGCGTGCCGTGGGGAGCGGCGCCGCCCAGCACAGAGTCGAACGGCGGGCGGACGGCGTCGTCAGCCGGCGGCGGCGCTGCAGGTGACCACGTCGACGGGTCGGGCGGGGTTCGGAGCGGCGGGACGGGGGCGGCGGGACCGGCGGTGGGCTGCACGGCCTCCGTCGACGGCGCTACGGCTGCGAGGGCAATCGGTCGCTGCTGGGCGTCGACCGGCTCCATCCGGGCGGTGTCCGACCCGGCTGTCTCCGACCCGACCACTGCGGACCCGACCACTGCGGACCCGACGGTCGGCCCTGCCACGGTGCCGGCGGGCTCGACCGCCGCCGGAGCGACGACGGCCTTCCAGGGAGCGCCCGACTCGGTCCAGTCGGGGGTGGGCGTCGCCCCGGCGTCGTCCCCGGCCTCGGGTGCCGTGCCGACGATGCTCTCCCAGGCGCGGGTTGAGCCGTCTGACGCGGGCGCCGCGGGGAGCTCGGCTGCCTCGGCTGCCTCGGCGGGAGCGGGAGCGGGAGCGAGGGGAGCCGCCTCGGCCGCAGCCTCGACGACGCGCGCGCCCCCGGCCGCACCGGCTGCCGCCGCCTCGACGGCATCCCCGGCCTCGACGGCGTCCCCGGCCTCGGTAGCGGCCGCACCGACCGCGCCGCCGCGGATGATGCCGCGCAGCCCGGGCCGCGGCCTGATGAGCCCCGCCACGCCGGGTCGCACGGCCGACCGGGAGCCCGTACCCGCCGCCTCGGCGCCGGCGGCCGGCGCGCCCTCGCCCGGGGTCTCGCCGCGGTCCGCGGAGACCACGAGGTCCGGCCAGGGCGCGAGCTCACGGATGAGCTCGGCGGGGCTGTACGGGCCGTCGTCGTTGGCGCCGAGCGTCACGACGCACAGGGTGTCGAGGTCGTTGGGCACCCCCTCCACCAGGTCTCCGGGGGGCGTCACGGGGGCGCCGGCGTGAGCGCCGTCGTCGTCCACCTCCACCTCGGGCGAGCGACCCGTGAGGGCGACGTACAGGAGCGCGACGAGCCCGACGGCGTCCGCGCGGCTGGAGGCCCAGTAGTCCCCGCCGGCGAAGGCGAGCTGGGCGGCGTCGACGCCGAGGCCCGTGACGAGGACCTGCCCGTCCGGGGTGCGGTGCACGACCGACGGGCGCAGGGCGAGGTGGTGGACGCCGCGACGGCGGGCGGACTCCAGCGCGCCGGCGGTCTCGCCGATGAGCGCGCGGGCCTGGTCGGGCGGGAGCGGTCCGGCGGCCACCAGATCGGCGAGGCTGGGGCCGCGGACGACCTCCGTCACGACGAACGAGGCGCCGTCGTGCGTGCCGACGCTCAGGACGTGAGCCAGGCGGGGGTCGTCGACGAGGGCGGCGCGCCGGGCCGCGTCGAGCGCGTCCTCGGCCGTGTCACCGGCGAGGACCACGGCGTCGACCTCACGGTCGAGCACCTGGTCGCGGCCGCGCCACCCCGTGGCTCCGGGAACGTCCGTGGGCAGCGGCTCGGTCAGGAGGTACCGGCCCGCGAGGACCGTGCCCTGTCCGATCTGCGGCGCCTCCGTACGGGCGTCGCTCACGTCCCCACCTCCGCCATCTGACGCACTGCTCACGGGTGCGGCGGCCGTCCCGGGCGTCGTCGCCGCCGCCCCGGGTCCGCCGCCGGATCTGCGCCTCATCGTACGCACGCGTCGGCCGAGGCCCGCGAGGAGGCGCCGCGCCGGGCGCGCCAGGACGTCCAACTCCTCCACGTCGAGCCGCCGCAGCAGGAAGACGTAGATCGCGACCATGACGATCCCGACGACCACCACGCGGACCAGGGAGCCCACCAGGACGACGACCATCCGGGCGTCCTCGCCCGGGCCGATCCCCAGCAGGTGGAGCAGGCCCCAACCGACCAGGGCGGCCGCCCCTGCCGCGAGCGCCAGCCGGATGTGCGTGCGCAGGACACGCGAGCCGTCGAGGGTGGTGAGCTTCAGGCGGAGGCGGAGGTAGGCGACGACGGCGCCGAAGATCGTCGAGAGCGCCATCGCCAGTCCCGCGCCGGCGACCCACCACCGCGGCTCGAGGACGAGGGCGCCGAGGAGCGACCCGCCGGCGACGATCGCCGCCATCGGGATCTGCACCCAGAACAGGCTCTTGGCGTCTTCGAAGGCGTAGTAGACGCGCTGGACGAGCGTCCACGCGCCGAGCGCGCTGAGCCCCACGAGCATGGCGACCGTCACGTTGGCGACCGACTGCGCCTCGGGAAGCGTCACCGTCGGCAGGACGATGCGGGCGATGGGGAGCGCCAGGACCGCGAGCGCGGCGGTGGCGAAGACGGTGAAGACGCCCACGACGCGCAGCCCGAGCGAGAGGTCGCCACGGACCTTGCCCAGGTCCTGCGCGGCCGCGTTCGCCGACAGCCGGGTGAAGAGGGCCGTGACCAGGGAGACCGTGATCAGCGACTGCGGGAGCATGTAGATCAGGAAGGCGTTGTCGTACGCCGCGTTGCCGGCGACGTCCGCCGCGCCCCCGCCGGCTGTCGCCGCGGCGGCCGCGACGTTGGACACCGCCAGGTAGCCCAGCTGGCCGACGGCGAGGGCCGCGAACGCCCACCCCGCCACGCGGCTCGCCGAGCCCAGGCCCGTTCCGCGGAGCCCCCACCGCGGCGACCACCGGAAGCCCGAGCGGTGGAGCGGGACCAGCAGGATGAGGGCCTGCGACGCGACTCCGAGGGTTGCCGTGCCCGCCAGCAGCGCCACCCGGCCCGGGTCCCACACGCCCGGGTCCCCGCCGCCGCTCGTGGCCGACGGGCCGTACACCGCGATGAAGATCCCCAGGCCGATGATCGCGATGACGTTGTTCAGCGCCGGTGCCCACATGTACGGCCCGAAGCTGCTCCGGGCATTGAGCACCTGGCCGAGGATCGTGTACAGGCCGTAGAAGAACAGCTGGGGGATGCACCAGAAGGCGAATGCGACCGCGACGGGGAACCAGTCGCCGAGGCGGCTGCCGTAGAGGGACACGAGCAGGCTCGACGCGGCGGTCAGGACCACGGTGAGCACCGCGAGCACCGCGCCCGTGACGGTCAGGAGCCGGTCGACGTAGTCCTTCCCGCCGTCCTCCCGGCGCATCGCCCGGACGATCTGCGGGACGAGCACGGCGTTGAGGACGCCACCCGCCACCAGCATGTAGATGATGTTCGGCAGCTTGTTGGCCACGGAGAACGCGTTGGCCACGCCCGCGACGTTGACGGTGATGGCGAGCGCCAGGACCGCGTTGCGCACGAGCCCGAGCACCCGGGAGACGGCGGTGCCGCTGAACATCAGCGCCGCCGAGCCCGCCACCCCTCCGCGGGGCCCCCGGGTCACGGCGTCCCCCGCCCGTCCGCCGGCCCGCCGTCCGTCGCCGCGCCGCCGCGCCGCCGGCCCCGGCGGATGCTGCGCACCAGCCCGAACACGAGCCCGACGGCGATCGCGCCGGCCAGGACGGCCGTGCCCACGTTCTCCCAGTCGGCTCGCACCCGGACGGTCAGCGCCGCGGGTGTGCCGACGCGCGCGCCCGCCTCGTTGACGAGCTCGGCGAGGATCGTGACGTCCGCGCTGCCCACCGCGTGGACGGCCACGCCGACGGTGACCTCGCTGTTCGCGGGTACCTCGACCGGGACCGGTGCGGGGAGCTGGAGGGCCGGGTCGCTGCTCGTCAGGCGGAGCGCGACCGCGGCCACCTGGTCGAGGTCGTTGCGGACGGCCACGGGCAGCTCGCCCGAGGCGCTGATGAGGTTCACGGTCGCGCTGTCCACCACGCCCACGCCCGTCTGGAGGTCGGCGACGGCGCGGGTCGCGTCGCCGGCGAAGGCGGCCCGCTCGCCCGGTGCGGTGCGCCACGCGGCCGACAGGACCTGCTGCAGTCGGGCGTCGGGCTCGCGGACGAGCGCCGCCGGGTCCTCGACGATCGGGGCGAAGTCCGCGAGCGCGCGGCGCGCGGCGGTGGTCTCGGCGATCAGCGCGGGCCCGACCTCGCCGTCCTCGACCTCCCGATCCGGGAGCGGCGCCCGCTCGAGGTCGGGGGCCGGGGTGTCGCGCAGGTCGGTGAGGGGTGTGAGCCTCAACCACGGCGCGGAGGCCAACGTGGCGAGCCGGTCCGCGAGACCCGCGACCTCGCCGTCGAACGTCCTCGGGAGCACGGCGAGGACCGACCTGTTCTCTCCGGGCCGCTCCCGCGTGATCGCGGCCGTCGAGGCGAGGAGGTACTGCCGGGCCTCGAGCGCCACGGCCTCGGCGCCTGCCTCGCTGACTTGGACCGACGCCGCCTGACCGGCGAGGGCGTCGGAGAGCTCGGCGTCGGGGACCAGGGCGGCCACCTCCCCGGAGCCCGCCGGGACGCTCGCGCGGCCCGTCGGGGTGTACGTGATCGGCGTCGTCGGCGCGAGCTCGCCCGGGGCGACGACGACGGCGCCCGCCCCCTGGGCGGCGAGGGCCTCCAGGGTCAGGGCGTCGGTCCGCTCGCCGGCGGCCCAGGCGAGCCCCGGGACGGCTTCCACGCCCGCGGCCGCCCGCAGGGAGTCGCCCGCCGCGGTCGGGCCGGCGAGGGCGGCCGCATCACCGGCATGGGCCAGGGCGGCGACGTCGGCGTCCGCGTAGGGCAGGGCGATCACGTCCCGCCCGGCCGCGCCGTCGACGAGGGTGGCGCGAAGGGCGGCGGCGGCGACGTCGCCCGCCGGCCCGTCCGGTGTCTCGTCCGTCGTCTGCGGGGCCGGCGTGGCCTGATCGGCGGGGGTCGTCGGCGATGACTGATCGGCGGGGGTCGACGGTGGCTCCGCGGCGGCGAGCAGCGCCGGGTCGAGGCCCCAGGCGATCGCCGCGTCGACCGCGCTCGCCCCGACGAGTGCGCGGATGCGCTCGGCGCTCGCGGAGGCCACCGGGACGGCGCCGTCGGCCGACGCGGCCCACTCGCTCGCCTGCGGGACCAGGGGGACGAGGACACTTACCGACGTCGCGGCCTCCGGGGAGCCCGGGTACCAGACGGTGAGGGTGCGGGCAGCGGTGGCGACGGGCCCGCCGGCGCCGTCGGCCCCGGCTCGCACCTCGAGGCCGCGCGGGCCCCACGTGGACGTCGGCAGCGAGAGCGCCCCGGCCGGGACGTCGAGGGTGAACCCGGCCGACGCGCCGTCGGCCACGGGTGCGTCGAGGGCGGACTCGGCGAGCGGCAGGGTCACGAAGGCGTTGGTCGGGTCGAGCCACAGGTCGAGGGCCTGGCGGCTGGCCGGCGTCGTGCGCTGGAGCCGCAGGTCGAGGTCGACGGCGGACACCGGGGCGCCCGTGTCGTTGCGGACGCTGCCCCGCACCGTGAGGGGGGAACCGGGTGTGATGAACGCGGGGGTGACGTCCGTGATCTCGACGACGAGGGCGCCGTCGTCGGGTGCTGCCGCGGCGGGGGGCGCCCCGGCGGACGAGCCCGCGGCGGCGACGGCGGACGCGAGGAGGAGGGCTGCGGCGACGGCGAGGCGCCGCCGACGCACCCTGGCGGGGTCGGCTGCCGCGTCGCGGCCCCGGCTCATGCCCGGCCGGCCAGGACGTCCCTGGCGACGGCGACGATGCGTCGCTCGTTGGGATAGGCGAGCCGCTCGTGGAGCTCCTCGAGGGGAACCCACGCTGCGGCCTGGGCCTCGCGGTCCGGGTCGTTCTCGATCGACAGCTCGCCGCCGATCGCGCTGAGCAGGTAGTGGTGGACCACTTTGTGCACCCGGCGGTCGAACCCCGCGAACCAGTAGTCGATGGTGGCGAGGTGCCGCAGGACGATGCCCACGATCCCCGTCTCCTCGGCGATCTCGCGGACGGCGGCCTCCGCGGCCGTCTCCTCGCCCTCGAGGTGGCCCTTCGGCAGGCACCACTCCAGGCGCCCGGCGCGGTTGCGGCGCGCGATCACGGCGGCGAACGCGCGCCCGTCCACGACGTCGACGATCAGGCCGCCGGCGGAGGTCTCGTCCACCACGGGCAGGGCGCTCGCCGAGGCGCGCGACGGCCGCGCCGTGAACCGGGTCACGCCGCGGACCGCGTCCGGCGCAGGCCCACGAGGGCGCGGCGCGGGCGACGGGGCAGACATACCGACACTGTAATGACCGATTCCGCCCGGGACGGGCGGGCGCACCCTGCCGCGAGCGGCCGGTCCGCCTCTCGACCCGGGACGGGGACCGCCGGTCCGCGGTGCGCGCGACGTCGGGGACATGGCAACCTTGTGGACCGTGCCACCCTCGAGCACCCCACCGCGCCGTCGACCCTCGTCGCCGGCGACCCCGCGCGCAGGTCAGCCCGCGCCCCGACCGTCGTCGGACCCCTCGCGTTCCGCGCCGTCCGGCGCCCCCGACGTGGCGGCCCTGCGCCGGACGGCGCTCTCCGTGCTGTCCGGCCTCGCCCCGGAGGCCATGGAGCTGGGGCGGCTGTTCGCCGTCGCCGGCGAGGAGCTGGCCCTCGTCGGGGGGCCGGTGCGGGACGCCTTCCTCGGCCGGGAGAGCCAGGACCTCGACTTCACGACGACGGCGCCGCCGGAGGTCACGGAGCGGATCCTCGGGCGGTGGTCGACGACCGTCTGGGACGTGGGACGGGAGTTCGGCACGATCGGGGCGTTCCGGGACGGGTTGACGGTCGAGGTCACGACCTACCGGACGGACGAGTACGCGAGCCACTCGCGCAAGCCCGTGGTGGCGTACGGGGACTCGCTCGAGGGCGACCTGTCCCGGCGTGACTTCACGGTCAACGCGATGGCGGTGCGCGTGCCGCAGCTGGTGTTCGTCGATCCCTTCGGCGGGCTCGCGGACCTGGCGCACGGCCTCCTGCGCACGCCGGTGACCGCGGAGCAGAGCTTCGACGACGACCCCCTGCGGATGCTGCGGGCGGCCCGGTTCGCCGCCCAGCTCGGGTTCGACATCGACGCGGATGTCATGCGTGCCATGAGCGCGATGGCCGAGCGGCTCTCGATCGTCTCGGCCGAGCGGGTCCAGGCGGAGCTGACGAAGCTGCTCCTCGCGCCCCAGCCGCGGCGCGGGCTGGAGGTGCTCGTCTACACCGGCCTGGCCGCCGTCGTGCTGCCCGAGGTCCCGGCCCTGCAGCTGGAGATCGACGAGCACCACCGGCACAAGGACGTGTACGAGCACACCCTCACCGTGCTGGACCAGGCGATCGCGCTCGAGACCGGGCCCGACGGCCCCGTCCCCGGCCCTGACCTGGTGCTGCGCCTCGCGGCGCTGCTCCACGACATCGGCAAGCCCGCCACGCGGCGCCACGAGCCGGGCGGCGGGGTGAGCTTCCACCACCACGAGCTCGTGGGCGCCAAGCTCGCCGCGCGGCGCCTGCGGGCGCTGCGCTACGACAAGGCGACCATCGGCGACGTCGCCCGCCTGGTCGAGCTGCACCTGCGGTTCCACGGGTACGGCGACGGCGCGTGGACCGACGCCGCCGTGCGCCGGTACGTGCGCGACGCCGGCCCGCTCCTCGAGCGCCTCCACCGGCTCACGCGGGCCGACTGCACCACCCGGAACCGCCGCCGCGCGGACCAGCTGTCCGCGGCGTACGACGACCTCGAGGAGAGGGTTGCCCGCCTGTCCGCCGAGGAGGAGATCGCGGCGATCCGGCCCGAGCTCGACGGCGGGCAGATCATGGCGGCCCTGGGGTTGCGTCCGGGTCCCGAGGTGGGCGAGGCATACCGCTACCTGCTCGACCTGCGGCTCGAGCGCGGCCCGATCGGTGAGGACGCCGCGCGCGAGGCCCTCCTCGAGTGGTGGGGGTCCCGGTAGCGGTCACGGGCGGCACGCCCGCGCGCCTCCGGCGTGCGGCTCAGCCCGCGTAGGCGACCAGCACCGAGCAGGGCGCGTGGTGGACGACGGCGCTCGCGGTCGAGCCGAGGACCGCGCGTCGCAGCCCGGACTCCCCGGCCGTGCCGAGCGCGACGAGGTCGATCTCCGCCGCCTCGATCTCGCCGAGGATGAGGGCCCGGACGTCCCCGCGGCCGGTCGGCAGGTGCTCGCCCTCGATGACCTGCGGGTTCGGTTCGGCGCCGGCCGCGCGCAGGAGGGCACTCGCCTCCTCGATCCCGCGGTCGACGTCCTCCCGCCCGGTGCGGACGCCGAGCACCGTGACCCGGCACGCCGCGATCCAGGGGAGGGCGGCGAGGGTCGCCGCTGCCCGGCGGGCGTGGGGCGAGCCGTCGGTGCACAGCAGCACGCGGTGGGTCGGGCGACCGGAGCGGACGACGGCGAGCGGCACCGCCGGCTTGTGGAGGAGCCACTCGGCGGTGCTCCCGAGGTGAAGGCGGAGCCCGCCGCCCCCGTGCGGACCGACCGCGACCAGCGTGGCGTCCTCGATCGAGTCGAGCACGATCCGAGGGTCGGCCTCCGCTGTGAGGTGCTCGACCCGGGCGGCGTCGTCGTCGGCGAGGAGGACGCGGGGCACCGGCGGCTCCCACGGGTGCAGCGCGGTGCGCTCGGGAGGCAGGGGCGTCCACTCCTCGGGCTTGCGCGCGGTCACCACCGAGATGGTCCAGCCGGGCCAGCGGTGGTTGTTCACCCAGAGCCAGACGACGTCCGCCGCCGCGGATGAGTCGTCCCCGACCACCAGTCGACCCGTGGACATCGTCATCCCCGCCCTCACCCTGGACCCAGCACCGACCGGACCTTGCACCGACTGGACATTGCACTGACTCGTCCCGATCCACCCTGCCACCCATCCTCGGCCGAGGTCGAGCGTTCTCGTTCGTGAGGTCGAGCCCTCTCGTTCGTGAGGTCGAGCGAGCCCTCGACCTCACGAACGAGAGGGCTCGACCTCAGCGAGGAAAGGGGGCCGGCGGTGTAGCTCAGGGGGCGGTGTAGGTCAGGGGGCGGCGTGGCTCGCGCGCGCCGCGACCTGGAGACCCACGGACTCCGCCTCCCCCCGCTCGGCGCGGACCACCCGGGCGCGCGCCATCCCGGCCCGGAAGCCGATCGCCGTCGCCACGTACGCGACCGCGACCGCGACGAACACACCCCGCGAGTAGCCGGTGTCCGGGAGCGCCGCGGCGGCCAGCGCCGCCGCCCCCACGAACGCCGCGTTGTAGAGCACGTCGTACAGCGCGAACGCGCGGCCGCGGTAGAGGTCGCCGGTGTCGCCCTGGACGATCGTGTCGACGGCGATCTTGGCGCCCTGGGCGGCCAGGCCCAGGAGCAGGCCGGCCCCGAGCATGGTCACCAGCGTGACCGTCGCCGCGAGCACGAGCTGGCTCACGGCCGCGATCACGAGGCAGCTGACGATCCACGAGGCGGGGCTGATCCGCTCGTGCATCACCGGGGTGAGCACCGCGGCGAGGAGGAAACCCACGGCCGACGCCGCGAGGACCGTCGCGAACGTGGCCAGCCCGGCGTCGGCGTCGGACGGGTCGGACAGGAGGTTGCGCGAGATCAGGATGCTGGCGATGAAGTTCGCCCCGAACAGGAAGCGGTGCGCCGCCATCGCGCCGAGGGCGAGGCCGGGCGTGCGCTCGTGGACCAGGTAGGTGGCGCCCTGCACCAGGCCACGCCCCACGTCCACGACCTTGGCCCAGAGCTCCGCGGGGGCCACGAGCTCGTCGGGGCCTAGCTGGTCCCGCCGCAGCCGCAGGGCCAGCGCGGACGCCGTCCCGAAGAGGGCCGCGGAGCCCACGAGGGCGACGGCGTCGTGGGCAGGGCTGTCCGCGACCACGCGACCCAGCCCCAGCCCCAGGGCGGCTCCGACCCCTGCCGCCGCTGCGCCGAGAGTGGGGCTCACCGCATTGGCCATGAGGAGCTGGTCGCGAGGCACCACGTGCGGCAGGCCCGCGGACAGAGCGGACAGGAGGAATCTGTTGATCGACAGCGTGACCAGCGTCAGCACGTAGACCGCCGGCCCGACGCCGGTGGTGGCCAGGAGCACGGCGAGGACGACGGCGAGGCCCACGCGCACCAGGTTGCCGATCAGCAGCACCTGTCGCCGCCGCCACCGGTCCAGGAGCACGCCCGCGAACGGGCCGACGATCGTGAACGGCAGGAGCAGGACGGCGAACGCGGCCGCGACGCCGGCGGCCGTCGTCGCGTTCTCGGGCGAGAAGAAGAAGAGCGTCGCGAGCCCGACCTGGAACATGCCGTCCCCGGTCTGCGACACGAGCCGCACGCCGAGCAACTTGCGGAAGTCCCTGTGCACCGCGACGACGCGCAGGTCCCCGAGCACGCTCACCGGCCCACCCTATTCCGGGTGGGGGCGGGACGACGGCGCGGGAGTGGGCGCGGCGTGGGCGCGACGACGGGGAAGACCCGTACCGGACGTCGGTACGGGTCTTCCCCGTGGGGTGGGTGGAGCGGGTCAGCCGCTCCGGGTCAGCGCTCTGGGTTCTCGGGTCGCGCTGACCCTGCGCTCCGCCTCAGGCGGGTGCCCTCGCTGACGCTCGGGCCCCCACCCTCGACTGCGCTCCGGGTCAGCGCTCGACCGTGCCGGCGATGAAGGCCTCGAGGTTCGCCCGCGCGATGTCGTCCGGGAACTGCACCGGCGGGGACTTCATGAAGTAGGACGAGGCCGAGAGGATCGGTCCGCCGATGCCCCGGTCGAGGGCGATCTTCGCCGCGCGGACGGCGTCGATGATGATGCCGGCCGAGTTCGGAGAGTCCCAGACCTCGAGCTTGTACTCCAGGTTCAGCGGGACCTCGCCGAAGGCGCGGCCCTCGAGGCGCACGTACGCCCACTTGCGGTCGTCGAGCCACTGCACGTAGTCCGACGGCCCGATGTGCACGTTCCGGGCGCCGAGGTCGTGCCCGATGTTCGAGGTGACGGCCTGCGTCTTGGAGATCTTCTTCGACTCGAGGCGGTCGCGCTCCAGCATGTTCTTGAAGTCCATGTTGCCGCCGACGTTCAGCTGGTACGTGCGGTCGAGGACCACGCCGCGGTCCTCGAACAGCTTCGCGAGCACGCGGTGCGTGATCGTGGCGCCGACCTGGGACTTGATGTCGTCGCCGACGATCGGCACGCCGGCCGCCTCGAACTTGTCGGCCCACTCCTTGGTGCCCGCGATGAAGACGGGGAGGGCGTTGACGAAGGCCACGCCGGCGTCGATCGCGCACTGGGCGTAGAACTTCGCGGCGTCCTCGGAACCCACGGGGAGGTAGCAGACGAGGACGTCGACCTTCGCGTCGCGGAGGACGGCGACGACGTCGACCGGCTCGGCGTCGGACTCGGTGATGGTCTCGCGGTAGTACTTGCCGAGGCCGTCGAGCGTGGTCCCCCGCTGCACGGGGACGCCCAGCGGCGGCACGTCGGAGATCTTGATGGTGTTGTTCTCGGACGCGAAGATCGCCTCGCTGAGGTCGAAGCCGACCTTCTTGGCGTCGACGTCGAAGGCCGCGACGAACTCGACGTCGCTCACGTGGTACGGGCCGAACGTGACGTGCATGAGGCCGGGGACCGTGCTCTGGGGGTCCGCGTCCTTGTAGAAGTGCACGCCCTGGACGAGCGACGCCGCGCAGTTTCCGACGCCGACGATCGCTACGCGGATCGAACTCATTCCTGCTCCTTGTTCCTTGGTGGTGCCGGGGCGCGTCGTGCGCTCGCGGCGGTTCATCTGTGGGGTTCCCGTGGTGGCGGGAGGCCGTTGGGTCTGGGGGCCGGTGGGGCTCGGTCGACGCCGAGCCGCCTCAGGCGCTCGAGCGCCGCTTCCTCTCGGGCTCGTGGGCGGCCCGTTCGCTCTCGATGATCGAGTCGAGCCACTTCACCTCGCGCTCCACCTGCTCGAGCCCGTGCCGCTGGAGCTCCTCGGTGTAGGTGTCCATGCGCTCGCGGGTCCGGTACATGGACTGGCGCACCGACTCCATCCGTTCGACCAGGCGGGTGCGCCGGCCCTCGAGGATCCGCAGCCGGGTCTCGGCGTCGGTCCTGGAGAAGAGAGCGAAGCGGACGTCGAAGTTCTCGTCCTCCCACGACGCCGGGTCGGCGTGCGCGAGGGTCGAGGCGAGGCGTTCCTTGCCCTCGGCCGTCAGCTGGTAGACGATCCGTGCGCGCCTGCCCGAGAGTGCGTGCGGCGGCGCGGCCGTCTCGACGGCCTCGATCCACCCGCCGGCCTCGAGGGACTTGAGGCACGGGTAGAGCGAGCCGTACGAGAGAGCGCGGAAGGGGCCGAGCGTGGCGTTGAGCCGCTTGCGCAGCTCGTACCCGTGCATGGGAGCGCCCTGCAACTGGCCCAGCACGGCCAGCTCGAGAACGTCCGAACGGGTTCGCACACGTGCTCCTTCCAGGCCGGGGGTTCCGACGATCACCGGCAGACCGGGAATCGATGTATCACATTGATACATCCGGCCGGTGTGTCGAGTCAAAGCGTCGGGCCGGTATGTCGCGCACCTCACACGTCTCGGGGCCCCTCGGTGGCCGGCGTGTGCAGATCGCGTGAAGCGTGATCGACGAGACGCCCCGTGCCCTTGGCTTCCGGCCCCGCGCGCCCATACTTGAGGGAGTACACGTGCGCCGCACCCCGTGGCGCACCCCAGGGCGCGCTGACGACCACGCGATGTGTCGCCGTCGTCCGCCCCGTAGCTGTGAACCGCGAGAGAGAAGGCTGAGTTGGCTGACGCCCCCGAACCGATCCCGACCCGATCGGCGGCCGGCACCCGAGCGTCCGAGACGAAGAGGCGGGGACTGAACTATCCCCGCGCGGGCAAGGGCCCGGTGGCCCGCTGGCTCCCCAGCCTGCGCCTGCTGCTCGTCCTCGGCGGGCTTGTCGTGGCCACCGTGGTCACGATCCTCGTCGTCGCCTACGTCGTGACGCCGATCCCCGACCCCGACGAGGCGGCCCAGGCCGAGACGTCCACGGTCTACTTCTCCGACGGCAGCACGGCGATGGGGGAGTTCGCCGCCATCGACCGGCAGGCGGTGTCCCTCGACCAGGTCGCGCCGACCGTCGGCCAGGCTGTCATCGCCTCCGAGGACCGCACGTTCTACTCCAACCAGGGCATCAGCCCGCGTGGCCTGGTCCGCGCGCTGTGGAACAACCTGCGGGGCAACGAGACCCAGGGCGGGTCCACACTCACGCAGCAGTACGTCGAGCGGTACTTCCTCGGGACCACCACGAGCTACCTGGGCAAGTTCCAGGAGGCGATCATCGCGCTCAAGATCGACCAGGCGCAGTCCAAGGAGGAGGTCCTCCAGAACTACCTGAACACGATCTACTTCGGGCGCGGGGCGTACGGGATCGAGCGGGCCGCGCAGGCCTACTACGGCAAGACCGCCGCCGAGCTCACGCTGGCCGAGTCCGCGATGATCGCGGGGATCATCCCGGCGCCCAGTGCCTGGGACCCCGCCGTGAACCACGAGCAGGCCGAGGCGCGCTGGAACCGCGTCCTCGACATCATGGTCGAGGACGAGATGATCACGGCCGAGGAGCGGGCCGCACAGGTCTTCCCCGAGCCGATCACCCCCCAGCGGTCCGACCGGTACGCCGGCACGAACGGCTACCTGCTCGACATGGTCCGCACCGAGCTGATCGACGACGGCGGCTTCTCCGAGGCGCAGATCGACCAGGGTGGCCTGACCATCGTCAGCACCATCGACCCGCGGATGCAGCAGGCGGCGGTGGACGCCGTCACCAGCCTCCCCGAGAGCAAGCCCGAGAACCTGCACGTCGCCCTGGTGTCCGTCGACCCGAGCAGCGGGGCGATCAAGGCCCTGTACGGCGGACCGGACTTCCTCACGCAGTCGCGGAACGACGCGACCCAGGCGCGCGCCCAGGGTGGTTCGACGTTCAAGCCGTTCACCCTCATCGCGGCGCTCGAGAACGGGTTCACCCTCGACGACCGCTTCCAGAGCTACACGCCCATGCAGATCGACGGCTTCGAGCGGCCGGTGCGCAACTTCGACTCGGCCAACCGAGGCTCGATCAACCTGATCCAGGCGACGGCGAACTCGGTCAACACCGTCTACGCCCAGCTGAACGTCGAGGTCGGGCCCGAGAAGACCGTCGAGGTCGCCACCCGGGCGGGACTCCCCGAGGACACGGCGGGCCTCGAGGCCTACCCCTCGAACGTGCTCGGCCCCGCGTCGCCGCACCCGGTCGACATGGCCAGCGTCTTCGCGACCTACGCGGCCGGTGGGGTGCGCCACGACCGCTACATCGTGGAGTCGGTCACCAACGTGAACGGCACCGAGCTCTACACGGGCGCCGGAGAGGGCGAGCGGGTCTTCGACGCCGGCGTCATCGCCGACGCGACGGTGGCGATGCAGGCTGTGGTCAACGGGGGCACCGGCAAGACGGCGTCCACGCTCGGTCGCCCCGCGGCCGGCAAGACCGGGTCGTCGCAGGACTACCGCTCCGCGTGGTTCTGCGGGTTCGTCCCGCAGCTCGCCACCTCGGTCGCGTTCTTCCAGGTCGGTGAGGACGGCTCGGAGGAGACCATCACGCCGTTCGGTGGCGCCAACCCGGTGGCCGGCGGCTCCTGGCCGACGACGATCTGGACCCGGTACATGAAGGTCGCGACCGAGGGGATGGAGGTGCTCGACTTCCCCGAGCGGACCACCCCGACGCGGTCGCCGATGGGCCCCACCAACACCCCGACGGCGACGCCCACGCCGACGGCCACCCAGGAGCCGACGCAGGAGCCGACCCAGGAGCCGACGCAGGAGCCGACCCAGGCGCCCGGGCCCACGGAGCAGCAGCCGACGCCGCCGGCCGAGCCGAGCGCGCCGGCCACCCCGCCGGGCAACAGCGGAGGCGCCGGCAACAGCGGCGGGTAGCGGCCGCGCCGGCACGACGACGGCGCCCGGGGTGCGATGCGGATCGCGGCCCGGGCGCCGTCGGCGTGCGCGGGCCCGCCGATGGGGAGCCGTCGTCCACAGGCCGCCCGGGCCCCCGTCCGGGGCGAGTGCGCCCGCACGGTATCCTCGTGCGGTTCGCCCAACACCTCCCGCGTGCTCTCGACGCACCCGGGACCGGGCGGACGCGTGCAACGCCCTCCTGTCACGGAAGGACCGTGACCGCCGAGACCAGAGGAGGTGGGTACTCAGCATGCGTCAGTACGAACTGATGGTGATCCTCGACCCGGAGATCGACGAGCGCACCGTCGCACCGTCGCTCGACAAGTTCCTGGGTGTCGTCCGCGGTGCCGGAGGCACCGTCGAGAAGGTCGACATCTGGGGCAAGCGCCGGCTCGCCTACGACATCAAGAAGCGCTCCGAGGGCATCTACGCCGTCGTCAACATGACGACGACGCCGGACGTCGCCAAGGAGCTCGACCGCCAGCTCGGCCTGAACGAGGCCGTCCTGCGCACCAAGCTGATCCGTCCGGACGCCCGCTGACGCGGCCTTCCTGACACCCGCACCGACCGCAGGAGCCACACATGGCAGGCGACACCCTCATCACGGTCGTGGGCAACCTCACGGCCGACCCCGAGCTCCGGTTCACCCCCTCGGGGGCGGCCGTGGCCAACTTCACCGTCGCGTCCACGCCGCGCACGTTCGACCGCCAGTCCAACGAGTGGAAGGACGGCGACACGCTGTTCATGCGCTGCTCGATCTGGCGCGAGGCGGCCGAGAACGTGGCCGAGTCCCTCACCAAGGGCACACGCGTCATCGTCACCGGGCGGCTCGTGCAGCGCTCGTACGAGACGCGTGAGGGCGAGAAGCGCACGGTGGTGGAGCTGCAGGTGGACGAGGTCGGCCCGTCGCTCCGCTACGCCTCGGCCAAGCTCACCCGCACCCAGCGCAGCGGGGGCGGGTACTCGGGCGGGTCGGGTGGTGGCGGCGGCGGCTTCGGTGGCGGTGGTCAGGCCGGCGGATTCGGCGGCGGCAGCGGGGGTGGCGGGAGCGCGGGCCGCGCCCCGGCCGACGACCCGTGGGCCACGGGCCCCGGCACGTCGTTCGGCGACGAGCCTCCGTTCTAGGCGGGCCGCTCGCGTGTGTGCCGTGCACACGGGCGGGTGTCCCCGATCGACAACCTCAGACGTGATGGCACGGCCGGCGCGGTGAGCGCCCGGCCGGGCTGACGAAGACCCAAGGAGCACATCATGGCGAAGCCAGTTCTTCGCAAGCCCAAGAAGAAGGCGAACCCGCTCAAGGCGGGCAAGATCGAGAACATCGACTACAAGGACACCGCGCTGCTGCGGAAGTTCATCTCCGACCGCGGCAAGATCCGCGCGCGTCGGGTGACCGGCGTCTCCGTCCAGGAGCAGCGCGCCATCGCGAAGGCCGTGAAGAACGCCCGCGAGATGGCTCTGCTGCCCTACTCGGGCTCGGGTCGCTGAGGACAGGGGGAGCACATCATGGCGAAGCTCATCCTCACCCACGAGGTGACGGGGCTCGGTGCGCCGGGCGACGTCGTCGAGGTCAAGGACGGATACGCGCGCAACTACCTCCTCCCCCGTGGCCTGGCCACGGGCTGGAGCACGGGGGCTCAGAAGCAGATCGACGCCATCCGCGCCGCGCGCCGCAAGCGCGAGATCGCGACGGTCGAGGACGCGCGCGCGGTGCGTGACGCGCTCCAGGCCAAGACGGTCCGCGTCGCCGTGCGCGCCGGGGCCAACGGGCGGCTGTTCGGTTCGGTGACCACGGGCGACATCGCCGACGCGGTCGCCGCAGCCGGCGGGCCGTCGCTCGACCGGCGCAAGATCGAGGTCACGAACCCGATCAAGTCGCTCGGCTCGCACAAGGTGCAGGTGCGCCTGCACGAGGACGTCGTGGCGAACGTCGCCGTCGAGGTCGTCGCGGGCTGACGCGTCCTCGCGCGCACAACCGCACCAGGCGAAGGATCCGGTGGACGCGTCCACCGGATCCTTCGCCGTTTCCGACCTCAGCGGATCGGGGGGCTCACGGAGTCCGGGGATCCGGCCCCAGGACCATCCAGTGCTCCCCCCGGGCCCGTAGGCCCGTCGTCACGGCCCGGGCGAGCATGAAGCCGCCCCCGAACGCCGCCCAGAGCCACGCGAGCCCCGCCGCGCCGTCGGGCGCCCACGCCCACACGGCTGCGGCGAGCGGGACGTACAGCAACAGGGTGAGGATCCCGGCGAAGGCAAGGAAGCGCCCGTCGCCGGCGCCGATGAGGACGCCGTCGAGCACGAACACCCACCCCGCCACCGGCAGGCACGCCCCCGTCACGGCGAGGGCGAGCGTCACGGCGACGCGCACGTCGTCGTCGGTGGTGAAGAGGGGCGCGATCCACCAGCCCGACGTCGCCAGGAGGAGCCCGAGCGTCGCCCCGGCCGCGACGCCCCACCGGAGGGAGCGCCCGGTGACGGCGCGCGCGCCGATGGCATCCCGCGCCCCGAGCGCGTGGCCCACGAGCGCCTGCGCCGCGATGGCGAGGGCGTCGAGGGCGAATGCCGCGAGGCCCCAGAGGGACGCGACCACCTGGTGCGCGGCGAGCGCGACGTCCCCGAGCGCCGTCGCCACGACGACGGTGAGCACGATCGCGAGGCGCAGCGACAGGGTGCGGACGAAGAGCGGCGTGCCCGCCCGTGCGCTCCCCAGGAGGCCCGCCGAAGCGGGGCGGAGCGGGACGCCCACGCGGCGAGCCGAGCGGACGACGACGGCGCCCAGGGCGGCGCCCATGGCGGTCTGGGTGAGCGCCGTCCCCAGCCCGGAGCCGGTGATCCCCAGGCCGAGTCCGTACACGAGGACGATGTTGAGGACCGCGTTGACGACGGCGCCCGCCACGGCGACGACGAACGGGGTACGCGTGTCCTGGCGGCCGCGCAGCGTGCCGCTCGCGGCGAGGACCAGGAGCATGCCGGGCATGCCGGGGAGCGAGGCGCGGAGGTAGGCGATTGCGTGGGGGGCGACCTCGGGCGAGGCGCCGAGCGCGAGGACCAGGGCAGGGGCGGCGACCCAGCCGACGACGCCGACGACGACGCCGAGTGCCAGCGCGAGCCAGGCGCCGTCGACCCCCGCCGTCAGGGCCCCACGCTCGTCACCTGCACCGATGCGCCGGGCGGTCGCCGCGGTCGTGGCGTAGGCGAGGAAGACGAACAGCCCGACCGCGCTCACGAGGAGCGTGCTCGCGAGGGTGAGTCCGGCGAGCTCGGCGGTGCCGAGGTGGCCCACGACGGCGGAGTCGACGAGGACGAAGAGCGGCTCGGCGACGAGCGCTCCCAGGGCGGGGAGCGCGAGGGCCAGGATGCGGCGGTCGACGGCGCGCGGGGGCTCGGGCGTGGCGTGCGGCGTGTCGTCCACGGATTCGTCGGCCAATGTTCATCCACAGTCTGCACAGGGCGGGAGGCGCGCGATCGCGGCAATCCGGGGAGTTCCTGGGCGGGTTATCCCCATGGTCATCCACCGACTGTGGACAACCTGGGTGGCCGTCCACAGGGTGTCCCCAGGTTACCGAGGGTTCTCCCCAGGAGGTGGGCGGGGTCCTGTTGGGGGACGGACGGACGGCGCGTAGTTTGCTCTCGGGCGCAGCGGCAGGGTTGCCGTCGGCGACGAGGGCGGAGCCACAGCACAGGCCGGGCACTATCGGCCGTGCCGGGGACCGCCGTCGGAGCCGGCGCCCGTCGCGTGTCCGGGGGTCGATGTCGGTGGTCGGATGTAGACCTGGCTGCAGGTGCGGAGGACGAGGGAGCGCATGTCCATCACGGAGCTGCAGACGGTGGGGCCGGAGCGGGAGTCGTTCGACCGGACGCCGCCGCAGGACATCACGGCGGAGCAGAGCGTCCTCGGTGGGATGCTCCTGTCGAAGGACGCGATCGCCGACGTCGTCGAGGTCATCCGCGGGACCGACTTCTACCGGCCGGCGCACGAGATGGTCTACGAGGCCGTCGTGGACCTGTACGCGCGCGGAGAGCCGGCGGACGCGGTCACCGTCTCGGCGGAGCTCGCCAAGCGGGGCCAGATCAGCAGGATCGGGGGAGCGCCGTACCTGCACACGCTCATCTCCTCGGTGCCGACGGCCGCGAACGCCGGCTACTACGCGCGGATCGTGCGCGAGCGGTCCGTGCTCCGGCGGCTCGTCGACGCGGGCACTCGGATCGCCCAGCTCGGGTACGCGACGGACGGTGGCGACGTCGACGAGCTGGTCAACGCCGCGCAGGCGGAGGTCTACGCCGTCACCGAGCGGCGGGCCAGCGAGGACTACCTCCCGCTGCGCGACGTCATCAACGCGACGATGGAGGAGATCGACGCCGCCTCGAGCCGGGGCGAGGGGCTCGTGGGCGTGCCCACGGGCTTCGCGGACCTCGATCGGCTGACCAACGGGCTGCACCCGGGACAGATGATCATCGTCGCGGCGCGTCCGGCGATCGGGAAGGCGCTCGCCCTCGACACCCCGCTCGCCACCCCCCACGGCTGGACCACGATGGGTGAGGTGCAGGTCGGGGACCTGCTGATAGCGGCCGATGGCACACCCACCCGGGTCGTTGCGGCCACCGAGGTGATGACCGAACGCCCGTGCTTCGAGGTGACGTTCGACGACGGCACACGGATCGTGGCCGACGCCCAGCACCAGTGGCTCACGGAGACCCGTGCCTCGCGGAGGTCCGCGCAGGCGACCGCCGCGGGACACGGCCGCGCCCGCAGACAGCGCACGTTCGCCGAGGTTCGGACGACGGCGGAGATCGCCTCGACGCTGCGGTGCCAGACGGCGGAGGCGCGGCTCAACCACTGCGTCACCAACGCGCGGCCGCTGGCGCTGGAGGAGCTCGACCTGCCCATCGAGCCCTACGTCCTCGGCGTCTGGCTCGGGGACGGGCACAGTGCCGGTGCCCGGTTCACCTCCGCCGACCCGGAGATCGCGATGAGGATCGAGGGACTGGGCTGGTCGCCGGACGACGTCGGCAGCGCCGTCGTCGGCCTCGGTCTGTCCGACGACGCGCACATTCCGGCGTCGTACCTGCGTGGGAGCGAGAGGCAGAGACGGGAGCTGCTCGCGGGGCTGCTCGATACGGACGGGACGGTCAACCCGACGGGAGCGGTCCAGTTCACGGTGACGAACGAGCGACTCGCGCTCGACGTCCGCGAGTTGATCCACAGCCTCGGCTACCGCTCAGGGCTCTCCACGCGCCCGGTCCGCGGGCGGCGAGCCGACTCCTCGACGGCCTTCACGATCACGTTCACAACAGCCGACGAGGTCTTCGCGCTCGAGCGCAAGAAGCTTGCGCACAAGGAACGAGCCACTCGCGCGACCCCACGGCGAGGCGCGCGGTTCATCACGGGCGTTCGGGCGGTCCCGAGCGTTCCGGTGCGGTGTGTCGAGATCGAGCACGCTTCGCACCTCTACCTGGCATCGCGCGCCATGATCCCGACGCACAACTCCACCCTGGGCCTGGACATCTGCCGTGCGGCCGCGATCAAGAACCAGCAGACGGCCGTCATCTTCTCGCTGGAGATGAGCCGGACCGAGATCACGATGCGTCTGCTGTCCGCGGAGTCGGGCGTGCTCCTGCAGAACATGCGCAAGGGCACGATGCGCGACGAGGACTGGACGCGGCTCGCGAGCACGATGGGCAAGGTCTCCGAGGCCCCGCTGTTCATCGACGACAGCCCCAACATGTCGCTCATGGAGATCCGGGCGAAGGCCCGTCGCCTCAAGCAGCGGCACGACCTGAAGCTCATCGTCGTCGACTACCTCCAGCTCATGTCCTCGGGCAAGCGGGTGGAGTCACGTCAGCAGGAGGTCAGCGAGTTCTCCCGGGCGCTCAAGCTCCTCGCCAAGGAGCTCGAGGTGCCGGTCATTGCCATCTCCCAGCTCAACCGTGGTCCGGAGCAGCGCACCGACAAGAAGCCCCAGATGAGCGACCTGCGCGAGTCCGGCAGCCTCGAGCAGGACGCCGACATGGTCATCCTGCTGCACCGCGAGGACGCCTACGAGAAGGAGTCCCCGCGCGCCGGCGAGGCGGATCTCATCGTCGCCAAGCACCGCAACGGGCCCACCGACACCGTCACCGTGGCGTTCCAGGGGCACTACGCGCGCTTCGTCGACATGGCCCACGGGATGTAGCAGACGGCGGGGTGGCGTCGGCGGGGTTGTCGTCGCTCGGCACGGGCCACCTCGTGTCGGAGCGAGGCCTTCGAGCGTCTTCCGCGGCGGCCTCAGCCGAGCGGCACGACGGCGCGCACCAGCCAGTCGTAGGTGGGTGGCACCATGCGCAGGGCCAGGAGGTGGGCCGCCCCGACGCGGCACTCCGCGCCCGACCACGGCACGCCGGCGAGCCGCTCCGCGACCTCTCGCCGCGACCCGGGGCCCGTCGCGTAGGCGAGGGTGAGGTGGGGGCGGTAGCGCTCGTCGTCGGCCCCGGGCGGTTCGAGCCCCGCCGTCCGCAGGGCGTCGCGCAGCGCGCGCCGCACACCGGTGAGGGGGGCGGCGTCGACGGGGAGGTAGACGGCGGCGTCGGCCACCGCCGGCCCGCCGACCCGTGCGGTGAACGCCGGGATGTCGGCGAGCGCGCGGCCGGCCGCAGCGACCATCGCCGCGACCCGGTCCGGCGGGAGGGTGTCGGCGAAACCCACCCCGGGACCGGTGACGTGCAGGCGCTCGGGGGCGACCACGGCGAGGTTGCCGACCCCGGCCAGGCGGTCCTGCAGGGCTCGGACCTGGGCGATCACCTCGGCATCCGGCAGGACGTGCCAGGTCAGGTACGGGCGATCGGGGGCCCAGCCGGGCCGCCACCAGAAGTGGGTGCGCATGCCGTCCGGGGAGTCCACGCCCCCAGCATGGCCCAGCGGGGCGGGGGAGCGGTGACCGCGTGAGCCCGGGAGGGGGCCGGCCGGGTTGACGAGGAGCCCGCGCTCTCTGTGTACTCGGCGGCATGGGTGATCCCGACAGTCCCGACGGCCCCCTCCCGACGAAGGCGCGCCACGACCGCCCGGCTCGGCTGTGCTCGGCCCGGAGGCGGCCGGCCTGATGGACCAGGACACCTGGCTCAACATCGCGCTGGTGTTGGTCTTCATCTTCGTCGGCGGCCTCTTCGCCGGCACCGAGCTCGCCCTCGTCTCGCTCCGCGAGAGCCAGATCGACCGGCTGGAACGGCACGGCCACCGGGGGCGGCGCGTGGCGGCCGTCGCCCGCGACCCGAACCGCTTCCTCGCGGCGGTGCAGATCGGCGTGACCGTCGCCGGGTTCTTCTCGGCCGCGTACGGCGCGTCGACGCTGGCGCCGGACTTCGTGCCCGCGCTGGAGGGCCTCGGGCTGTCGACCGCTGCGGCGCAGACCGTCTCGCTGGTGGGACTCACCCTCGTCATCGCCTACCTCTCGCTCGTGCTGGGCGAACTCGTCCCGAAGCGGTTCGCCCTCCAGCGCGCGACCGGCGTGGCGCTCGTGGTGGGCCCGCCGCTCGACCGCTTCGCGACCCTCATGCGCCCGGTGGTGTGGCTGCTCTCGATCTCGACGAACGCCGTCGTCCGCCTCCTCGGGGGCGACCCCACCGCGACGTCGGAGGAGATGACCGAGGAGGAGTTGCGCGACATGGTGATCGCCCACGAGAGCCTGGCCGACGACGAGCGCCGCATCCTCAAGGACGTCTTCGACTCGGCCGACAGGTCCCTGCGTGAGGTCATGCGCCCCCGCGGCGAGGTCGCCTTCATGCCCGCCCGCCTCACCGTCGCGGAGGCGCGCGCGGTCATCCGGGACCGCCCGTTCTCCCGCTATCCGGTGATCGGCGCGGACTTCGACGACGTACGCGGCTTCCTGCACGTCCGTGACCTGCTCGACGCCGCACCCGACGCCACCGTCGCCCACCTCACGCGGGAGATCCTCCAGGTGCCGTCCACGAACCGCCTCCTCCCGACGCTCTCGCGCATGAGGTCGGAGGGCGTGCACATCGCCGTCGTGGTGGACGAGTACGGGGGGACCGACGGGATCGTCACGCTCGAGGACCTGGTGGAGGAGCTGGTCGGGGACATCCGCGACGAGTACGACCGCCACGAGCGGGCGTGGACCCGCCGGCCCGACGGCGCCCTGAGCGTCGATGCCGGCCTCACCATCGAGGACTTCGGCGAGCACACCGGCGTCCGCTTGGCGGACGGGCCGTACGAGACCGTCGCCGGCTACGTCATCGACCGCCTCGGCCGGCTGGCGTCCGTGGGCGACGTCGTGCGCGTGGACGGGCACGACCTCCTCGTCACCGAGGTGGTCCGTCGCCGGATCAGCCGTGTGGAGGTGCGAGCGGTCGTCGTCGCCGCAGGTGTCCGCGACGCGGCCGGGCCGGACGGTTCCGAGTCCGGCGGCGCCCCTCGCGAGCACACCGGTGGGGACTCCACCGATGGGTCGAGCGGCGGGTAGCGGACGAGCGACCCACCGTGCTCGCCGCGCGGATCCGCCGGCGTCCGTCCACCTGGTGACTCACGTGTCGCCCTGCCACGCCTCCACGCCCCAGGCCACGATCACGGCAGAGACCACCTCGACCACGGAGTCCAGGCCGAAGCCGAGGAGAGCGCTGGAGTCCGCGGCGCGCGCGGCCGCGAGCGCGACGACGGTCTCGAACACGCTGTAGGCGATGATGGCCGCCACCAGGAGACGGATGCGTCGTTCCAGGGTCGCGCGTCGCTGCGGCGTGCGCGCAGAGGACGACGGCGGGGACCCGGCCACCTGCCGATACTCGCGCGGGCGGTCGCTGCGGGCCTGGGCCCATGGGCGTAGCGTCAGGCTCGCCGTCGCCTTCGGCGGTGGGTTCACGGGACGAGGAGGCGGGGATGGGCGCACCGGCGGCGAAGGACGACGGCGCGTTGCGGCTGCCGTCCGTGGCGCACGAGGCGGCCGGAGCGCTGCAGCCGGCGGGCGAACAGGTCGTGACCTGCGTCGACTACAGCCTGGCCCAGGTCACCGTGCAGCGCGTCGACGACCTGGGGGACTTCCTCGAGCACCATCGGCCCGAGTGGGCGGCGGTGCGCTGGATCGACGTGTCGGGCCTGGCCGACATGGACGCGGTCAACGCCCTCGCGCGCAAGTACGAGCTCCACCCGCTCGCGATCGAGGACCTGCTCAGCCGCTCTCAACGCCCCAAGATCGACGCGTACGGCGGTGAGGGGAGCGACCTGAACGCCCGGCTGTTCATCACGACGCGAGCGCTGCACGTCACCGGCGGCCTGTTGCACAGCTCGCCGGTCTCGATCTTCCTCGGCCACACGACCGTGCTCACGTTCCAGCAGGAGAGCAGCGACGTCTGGGAACCGATCCGCCAGCGCATCAGCGCGCGGGGTTCCCGCCTGCGGGCGAACGACGCCAGCTTCCTCGTGTACTCGCTGCTGGACGCCGTCGTCGACGGGTGCTTCCCGATCATCGACCAGTTCGACGGGCAGCTGGACCGGCTCGAGACGGCCGTCGTCGAGAACGCGGACGCCTCGCTGCTCAGCACCATCCAGGGCATCAAGCGGCAGCTCGCCCTGCTGCGGTGGAGCGTGTGGCCGATGCGCGAGGTGGTCGCCGCGTTGCAGCGCGACCCGCACGAGTGCATGAGCGAGACCACCAAGGTCTACCTCCACGACCTCTACGACCACATCGTGCAGGTCATCGAGATCACGGAGACGTACCGCGAGCGGGCGAAGGACCTGACGGAGTCCTACCGGTCGTCGGTGTCCTTCCGGATGACCGAGGTCATGAAGGTGCTGACGATCATCGGCACGATCTTCATCCCGTTGACCTTCCTCGCCGGGGTCTACGGGATGAACTTCCACAACTTCCCCGAGCTGGACATGGCCTGGGCATACCCCGCCTTCTGGGCGGTGTGCGGCGTGGTGGTCATCGGGATGCTCGGGTGGTTCCGGCGGCGGGGATGGCTGTGACGGTCAACGGGTAACCAGGCCGAGCGCCCCGGCCGTCGAGGTCAGCGCGTCGATGTGCTCGTCCACGGTTCGCAGGCCGGCGCCCATCGTGTTGACCGACAGGTGGGAGGCGCCGAGGTCGCGCCACTGGTGGGTCCGCTCGACGAGGGCGTCGGGGTTGCCACGCCAGGACATCCGGCCGTGCATGCCGATCCCGCGCGGGTCGCGGCCGGCGTCGACGGCGGAGGTTGCGATGAGCGCGAGCGCGTCGTCGAGCGCGGGGCCGGGGGCCAGTTGGGGGAACCAGCCGTCGGCGAGGCGGCCGACGCGGCGATAGGCGGGCGCGGACGAGCCGCCGATCCAGAGCGGGATGGGGCGCTGGACCGGCAGGGGCGCGAGGCCCGCGCCCGTGACGTGGTCGAACTCGCCGTCGAACGTGACGGACGGCTCGGTCCAGAGCCGGCGCAGGAGGAGGATCTGCTCCTCGAACCGGCGCCCGCGGGTGGTGAAGTCCTCACCGAGCGCCTCGTACTCCACGCGGTTCCAGCCGATGCCCACGCCGAGGCGGAGGCGGCCGCCCGTGAGGACGTCGACCTGCGCGGCCTGCTTGGCCACGAGCACGGTCTGCCGCTGGGGAAGGATGATCACCCCGGTCGCGAGTTCGAGGGACGTGGCCCCGGCGAGGAAGCCGAAGAGCACGAACGGCTCGTGGAAGGTCGAGTGCAGGTCGTAAACGCCCGACCAGCCTTGATGCACGGCCGGGTCGGCGCCGAGCACGTGGTCGTAGGCCAGGATGTGGCGGTAGCCCAGGGCCTCGGCGGCCTGGCCGAAGGCGCGGATCGCGCCGAGGTCCGCGGGCATCTCGGTCTGGGGGAAGACGACGCCGATCTCCGTGCCGTTGCTCATGGCGTCCATCCTCCCCCGCCCAGCGCGCGGTCGCCGTCGTCGGCCCGACGTAGCCGGACCGGCGCGAGATAGTCGATCCGGGCCGACTATCTCGCGCCAAAGCGACGACCTCGCAGGCACTGACCCCGGGCGGGCGCCTCAGGCCCCGAACCACTCCTGCACGCGGTCGGCGATCGCCTTCTCGAAGAGGTCGTCGTCGTGGCGGGCGCGCAGCCACTCCGCGAAGGAGCCACCGGCCGCGGCGTCGAGCTCACGGCGGCACGCCGCGGTGTCGGTGACGGCGCGGAAGAGCAGCTCCTCGGCCTCGGCCGGCGTCCGGTAGAAGAACGGGTACCGGGTGGGCAGGATCGCCCGCGCCCACGGGCGGTCGGGGAAGACGCCGACGGCGCCCGCGACGAGCGCCTCGATGTACTCCAGGCCGTAGGACTCCTCGGTCGCGGTGGCGAGGAACGCCGTCGTGCGCGCGAGGGCGTGCCAGTAGTCCTCCCGGCTCGCGGTCAGGGGCCCCACCCACGCCCAGTCGCGCCGCGAGAGACGCATGGCCTTCTCGCTGATGAGGTGCGACTCGTGCAGCCGGGCCTCCACCTTGATCGGTGTGCGCTTGACGAGCCGCTCGACGACGTCGAGGAAGAGCTGCGGCTGCTTGCGCTCCGAGAGGTAGATGGCCGGGTAGAGGACCACGGGAACGGCCGGTTCGTGGCGGGGCTGGACGTGCTCGAGCCGGATGCCGAGGTTGACCCAGGCGATCTTCGCCTTCTCGGCGACGGGCCGGATGGTCCACGCCGAGACGATCTCGCGCACCTCGGTGGCTGTGCGCTCGGAGTTGGCGAAGGTCGGGAAGAGCCCGCAGGACAGCGCCAGGGCGGCTCGCTCGACCGGGTGCTCGTACTGCGAGGTGCTCCACCACACGAAGTTCATGAGGTGCGGCTCGTCGCAGTGCGCCTTGAGGGTCTGCCACACGCCGACCGAGTCGACGACGTCCATGTTGATGACGACCGTGTCCGAGCCGTCGACGAACTCCAGGGGGATCACGTCGAACCCGTCGCACTGCCGCGGACCGGGGCCGATGATCTGGGCCCCGGGGAACACCCGCAGGAGGCGGCGCACGAGGGTGGCCCCGGCGTCGTGCCCGGTGACGTGGCCGTCGGCGTCGATGTGCGTGGCGCCGTACCGGATCGCGATCTTCATCGCCCGTCACCTGCTCCCTGCTCCACGAGCACCGAGACGCGGCCGCGGGCCGCGCCCGCGTCGTCGGCCGTGTGGTCGGCTGCACGGCCGGCCCCTCCGACGCCGCCGGTGAGGGTCCCGCCGGCGGCGTTGTGCCGCCCGTTGACCGCTTGTGTGTCGCCGTTGTCCTCGGGCCCGCCCGGCTCCACGGGCTCCTCGTCGTCGGTCAGCGAGGTCTTGATCCGCATCCCGTAGAAGGAGCGGTAGACGAAGTAGGCCGAGACGAGGAAGAACACGGCCGCGAGGGTGAGGACCAGGACGTGCTGCCCCTGACCGGTGAGGCTGACGGCCAGCTCGACGGCGAGGAGGCCGAAGAGCGTCGTGAACTTGATGACCGGGTTGAGGGCCACCGACGAGGTGTCCTTGTACGGGTCGCCGACGGTGTCGCCGACGATGGTCGCGTCGTGCAGCGCGGTCCCCTTGGCGTGGAGGTCGACCTCGACGATCTTCTTCGCGTTGTCCCAGGCGCCGCCCGCGTTGGCCATGAAGATCGCCTGGTACAGGCCGAACACCGCGATCGAGATGAGGTAGCCGATGAAGAGGTACGGCTCAACGAAGGCGAAGGCCAGGGTGGCGAAGAAGACGCCGAGGAACATGTTGAGCATGCCCTGCTGGGCGTACTGGGTGCAGATCTCGACCACCCGCCGGGAGTCGGCCGTGCTGGCCCGCGTCACCCCGTCGAGCTTGATCGTGCCCTTGATGAACTCGACGGCCCGGTAGGAGCCCGTCGTCACCGCCTGGATCGACGCACCGGTAAACCAGTAGATGACCGAACCGCCGATGATCAGGCCGAGCAGGAACGGCGGGTGCAGCATCGAGAGGTTCTCGAGGCCCGTCGTCAGCCCCTCCGTGAGGCTGATGATGATGGAGAAGATCAGCGTGGTGGCGCCGACGACGGCCGTACCGATGAGCACGGGCTTGGCCGTCGCCTTGAAGGTGTTCCCGGCGCCGTCGTTCTCCTCGAGCATCTGCTTGGCCGTGTCCCACTGGACGTCGAAGCCGTAGTCGCGCTTGATCTCCTCGTCGATGCCCTCGATGTCTTCGATCGTGGAGAGCTCGTAGACGCTCTGGGCGTTGTCCGTGACGGGGCCGTAGGAGTCGACGGCGATGGTCACCGGTCCCATGCCGAGGAACCCGAAGGCGACCAGCCCGAAGGCGAACACGGCCGGGGCGAGCATGATCGCGTCCAGACCCTGTTCGCTGATGAGGTACGCGCCGCCCATCAGGCCGACGATGGCGATGCCGAGCCAGTAGGCGGAGAAGTTGCCGGCGACGAGGCCGGACAGGATGTTGAGCGAGGCGCCCCCCTGGCGCGAGCTCTTCACGACCTCCTGGACGTGCCGGCTGTGCGTCGAGGTGAACGCCTTGACCAGCTCCGGGATGAGAGAGCCGGCGAGCGTGCCGAGGGAGACGATCACCGCGAGCTTCCACCACAAGCCGTCGCCGAGGGTGTCGCCCAGGACGAGGTAGGTCGTGGCGACGGTGGCGACGATGGACACGATGGAGGTGAGCCACACGAGCGAGGTGAGCGGGGTCTCGAAGTTCATCCGGTCGACGTTGGCGTACCGGCGTCGAGCCCAGGCGTCGTTGGCGAGGTAGGAGACGCCGGAGGCGATGATCAGGACGGCGCGGAGCACGAAGATCCACACCAGAAGGCTCGCCTGGAGCGCCGGCTCGTCCACCGCGAGCAGGACGAAGGTGATGAGGGCGACGCCGGTGACGCCGTACGTCTCGAAGCCGTCCGCGCTCGGGCCGACCGAGTCGCCGGCGTTGTCGCCGACGCAGTCGGCGATCACGCCGGGGTTGCGGGCGTCGTCTTCCTTGATCTTGAAGGCGATCTTCATCAGGTCGGAGCCGATGTCGGCGATCTTGGTGAAGATGCCGCCGGCGATGCGCAGCGCGGCCGCGCCGAGGGACTCCCCGATCGCGAAGCCGATGAAGCACGCGCCCGCGAGGTCGGAGGGGAGGAACAGCAGGATGACGAGCATCATCAGCAGCTCGAGGCTGATGAGGACCATGCCGATCGACATCCCGGACTTCATCGGGATGCGGTGCACCGGCAGCGGGCGCCCGCGCAGCGAGACGAACGCGGTGCGCGAGTTCGCGAACGTGTTGACCCGGATGCCGAACCACGCGACCGAGTACGAACCGGCCATACCGATGAGGCTGAAGGCGATGATGACGGCGACGCGGCCCCACGGGAACCCGACGAGGACCCCGTAGTAGACGACGATGACCGCCCCGATGAACCCCCACAGGACGAGGAGGAAGCGGCCCTGCTGGACGAGGTAGGCCTTGCTCGTGACGTAGATGAGCTCGGACACCTCGCGCATCGACGGGTGCACCGCGAGCTTGCGGAGCTGCACGAACGCGAGCACGCCGAAGCCGAGGCCGAGCGCACAGACGACGAGCCCGAGGATCAGCAGGGTGCGGCCGGAGGTCCCGCCGACGGTGGTGACCGCGCTCAGGTCGGGCAGGACCAGGCTGGCCTCGCCGCCGTGGACGCCCTCCTCGCCGTCGGCCGTGGTCGACGACGCGCACCCGGCGAGCGCCAGGACGGCGGCGGTCAGGGTGGTGGAGAGGGCGACGGCGCGGCGGCGCGAGGAGCGCCGGGGCGCGTCGGGGGTTGGGGCGCCGACATCCCCGGGCAGGCCCGGGGGACGACGACGGGGGTCAGAGGGGCGGGGGCAGGCGTCGACGACGGCGGGCGCCTCGGGCGGCAGATGACTCACGGTGGCCTCACGCGTGGGTGGGAGCGACTCGCATTTCCTCGGCACGCTACGTGCAGGGTCTGACTGCGATGTGTGACCTAGGGCTCACGTGACGTATGGCACACGTCACCCCGCGCCGTCGGGAAGGGTGCGACGGGCCCGGACCGAGGCGATCGCCGACCCGGCGACCACGACGAGGAGCACCACCAGCCCCGCCGCCGGTCCGGCGAAGACCGCGAGGAGGGCCGCGAGCGCCGTGCCCCTGAACCACCGGGGGCCAGAACCGTCCCCGGAGGCGCCCGGGGGAGGGTTCCGCCGGGCGCGTTCGCAGAATCGAGGTGGCGACGACCATCACGCCCGCCACGGCGGCGAACAGGCCGAGCAGGAACAGCACCACCTCGACCGCGGTCACGCCGGCTGCGGACGCGCCGGGGGTGTCCGCGCGCAGGCCGTCGGCCACCCACCGGTTCCCGATGGCGGCGACCGCCCACAGCGCGACGCCGGTGAGCGTCAGCCCGAGGAGGACGCCGAGCGCCGTCGTCCGCCGTCGCCCGGTCTGCGTGCCCACGTCGGCACCCTGCCATGCGTGGGCGACGTCGTTCCACGCCGCGACCTCAGGAGATGACAGGCTCGCCCTGCGGCTACCGCGCGCGGAGGAGCCGCCACGGCCTCGCCACGGCAAGGAAGGTGACGACAGCGAGGGCCGGGGCGAGCCAGCCGAACCCGAGGGTGAGGGCGAAGCCGGCGTCCAGGGGCGCGTACTCGAGCGCGCTGCCCGGGAAGAACGTCAGCGAGCCCGACGTGGTGGACTCCGGGGCCGCGGCCATCGCGCCGTCCGACCACGCGAGGGCCGAGAGCAGCTCGACGAGCACGACGACGGCGAACGTGACGGTTCCGGCGATCAGGCCGACGCTCCAGCGGGGACGGTCCTCGCGGACCGGGACGGCTTCGGCCGCCATGGCGCGGGTGCTCCCGAGCCGCTCGACCGCCGCGCGGGCGCCGACGTGCGCCGTCGCCTCGGTGAGGTTCGCCCGGAGCTCGCGCCGCAGGTCACGGCGGCGTCGGCCCGGGGCCCCGCGCAGGTCGAGCCAGAGGTCGTAGGACAGGACGGCCCGTTCGACGCGGGCCCGGGCACGGAGGTTCATCGGCCCTCTCCTTCTGCGTGGGTGGTGGCGGGGGTGCGGAGGAGGACGTGGTCGACGGCGCGGGCCAGGTCCGACCACGCGGCGAGCCCGGCGGCGAGCCGGTCGCGACCCCGGTCGGTGACGGCGTAGTACTTGCGGGCCGGGCCCGAGGCGGACCGGACGAGCCGGGAGGTCAGGAGCCCGGTCGCCTCGAGCCGGCTCAGCGCGGGGTAGACGGTGCCCTCTCCGAGATCGCCGAAGCCGGCCTCCTGGAGCCGGAGCACCACGGAGTAGCCGTAGTCCTCGCGAGTGGTGAGCAGCTCGAGCAGCAGGAGGGTCAGCACCCCCTTGAGCATCTGCGGGTCGTGGGGCATGGTCACATGGTGTAACCCGGTACCCGGCAATGGCAAGTACCGGGCCCCGCGCGGCGCATGGCCGGGTGCCCGGCCCCTGAGGTGGCGGGCGCCGTCGTCGGCGGTGCTTGTCAGGGGCGAGGCGCATACTCGGACGCGTGAGCATCCCGCCCGACGACCTCCCGCGCTCCCCCAGCGGGCGCGTCCCGGAGTGGGTCTGGCGGGACGCGGCCGGCAACCCGCTCCCGGACACGACGTGGCGGACCTTGTCGTACGACGCGTACGCACCTCCCCCGAGGCGACGACGACGGCGCGGGCGCGGTCTCGCGACCTTCCTGGTCCTCCTCCTGGTGCTGGGCGCGCTGTGGTGGACGCAGGCCCCTGACCCGCGGGGGGACCTCGAGGCCCTCACGGACCCGACCACGTATTCGGATCTCGCCGACCGCGCCGACCAGACCCTCGACGACGTCCTGGCGCAGCGCGACCCGCTCGCCCCGGTCGCCGTGCCCGTCCCGGAGCGTCTGGGCCCGCGCACGGCGCCGCCCGTCGGGAACGAGGAGGCCGAGGAGCGGCTCGCCCCACCGGTGAGCGTCGCCGACCCCGACCCCGCGCACGGCTTCGCCGCCCTCCAGGACGACGGCGTCTCACCGGTGGCGTGGTCCCCGTGTCGCCCGGTGCACTACGTGGTCAACGAACAGGGCGCGCCGTCGGGCTTCGCGGACACGGTCCGGGCCGAGATGGCCACGCTCGCGGCCGCGACGGGCCTGGTGTTCACGTTCGACGGCACGACGGCGGAGGCGCCGACCGAGCAGCGCCCGGCCTACCTGCCCGAGGAGTACGGAGACCGCTGGGCGCCGGTCCTCATCGCGGTCACCGACGCCTCGGTGGTCCCCTTCGTGACGGGCGACACCGCGGGCGTGACCTACACGTACCGGGCCAAGGGGGTGCGCAGCGGGGAGTGGTTCCTCACCTCGGGGGCCGTCTACCTCGACGGCGCCGACCTCGCGTTCACCGGCGGGCCGGGGTCGGAGCCCGGGTGGCTGGCGATCTTGCGCCATGAGCTCGGCCACCTTGCCGGGCTCGATCACCTGGATGACCCGAGCCAGCTGATGAACCCGGTCACGTCGACCATCGGCACCTACCAGGCGGGCGACCTCACCGGTCTCTCGCTGCTCGGCCAGGGGGAGTGCGCGCCGGACGTGTGAGCGGCGGCGTGGGGCGCGCCGTCCGGCTGCGCCCTATGGATCGCTGTGGGGCCGTGCTGTGGGGCCGTGCTGTGGGCGCGGGCAGCCGGTCAGCGCCCCAGGAGTCGCAACGCGCCGAGCACGACGTCGCGCGCATACTCGGCCGCCACCTCGGCGACGAAGCGCCCGAAGTCCACGTGGGCGTCGTCGTCGGCGCGATCCGAGACCGTGCGCAGCACGGCGAACGGGCGGGCGAAGTCGTGGCACACCTGGGCGACCGCCGCGCCCTCCATCTCGACGGCGAGGGCCTCGGGAAGCGACTTCCGCAGGTCTGCGCTCGCGCGGGCGCTCGAGACGAAGGTGTCGCCGCTGATCACGAGCCCCTCGTGCAGCCGGGGCGCCTGCAGGCCGAAGGAGCGCAGGCGGGGTGGCGGTGAGGTGACGACGGCGCGACTCGCCTCGGCGAGGGCGTCGGTGAGCCGCGCGTCGGTCGGGAAACGTGCGCGGCCCGTCAGCGGCACCTCCCAGCGGGGGAAGAGGGGCGAGGCGTCGAGGTCGTGCTGGAGGAGCTCCCGCGCGATCAGCACGTCCCCCACCTGCACGTTTGTGGCGAGGCCCCCGGCCGTGCCGGTGAAGACGAGACCGTCGACGTCGAACCGGTCGAGCAGGAGCGACGCCGTGGTCGCGCCGGCCACCTTGCCGATGCCCGCGAGCGTCAGCACCACGTCGACGCCCTCGAGGCGACCGCGGTGGAAGCGCCGCCCGGCGACGGTGGCGGGGGCGTCGTCGTCGGGCTCCAGGACGTGAAGGAGCGCGTCGAGCTCCTCGCGCATCGCGGCGACCACGGCCAGCACGACGTCAGGATAGGCGGGACGACGAAGGCCCCCGGTCCCCACGGCGACGAGGGCGCTCCCCGCCCCCGCACGCCCGCGGCGGGGCGGGGAATGGGTTCGCTCGTCGCGGCGCCCGTGCCGGACACTGGTGCGCGTGAGTGCGACGATCCAGGCCCGCGCAGTGGCCGCCGGGCACGGTGACCGTGAGCTGTTCTCGGGGCTCGACCTGGTGGTGGCGCCGGGCGACGTCATCGGCCTGGTCGGCCCGAACGGCGCGGGCAAGTCCACGCTGTTGCGCATCCTCGCCCGTTTGCGGCGCCCGGACGCGGGCACGGTCACGGTGGCGCCCAGGACGGCGCACCTCGGGTTCCTCGCCCAGGAGCCCGAGCGGGCCGACGGGGAGACGATCCGGGCGCAGCTGGAGCGCCGCACCGGCGTGGCCGAGGCGGCGAGCGCGATGGACGAGGCCGCGCACGCCCTGGCGGACGGCACGCCGGGCGCGGACGACGCCTACGCCGAGGCGCTGGAGTCGTGGCTCGCGCTCGGGGGCGCCGACCTGGACGAACGGCTGGCGGTCACCGCGGACGACCTCGGGCTCACGGTGGACCTCGACCGCGAGGTGGCGACGCTCTCCGGCGGTCAAGCGGCCCGGGTGTCGCTCGCGGCGCTGCTCCTGTCCCGCTACGACGCCTACCTGCTGGACGAGCCGACCAACGACCTGGACTCCGACGGCCTGGACCGGCTCGAGGACTTCGTCGCGGGGCTGACGGCGCCGGTGGTCGTGGTGAGCCACGACCGGGAGTTCCTCGCCCGCACCGTGACCACGGTCGTCGAGATCGACCGCAGCCTCGAGCGCATCGCCACCTACGGCGGCGGCTACGAGGCCTACCTGGAGGAGCGGTCGGTCACCCGGCGCCAGGCGCGGGAGGCGTACGAGGAGTACGCGGCCCGCCGCTCCGAGCTCGAGGCCCGCGCGCGCCGTCAGCGCGCGTGGATGGAGAAGGGCGTGAAGAACGCCCGTCGAAAGGCCACGGACAACGACAAGGTGGGGCGCAAGTTCCGGGCCGAGTCCACGGAGAAACAGGCCGCGAAGGCCCGCCAGACCGAGCGCCTCATGGAACGGCTTGAGACCGTGGAGGAGCCGCGCAAGGAGTGGCGTCTGCAGTTCACGATCGCGGCGGCCCCCCGGTCGGGGGACGTGGTGGCGGTCGCGCGGGCGGCGACGGCGCGGCGGGGGGACTTCACGCTCGGGCCGGTGGACCTGCAGCTGGACCTGCGGGACCGCGTCGCGGTGACCGGGCCCAACGGGTCAGGGAAATCCACCCTGCTCGCGCTGCTGCTGGGTCGGCTGGCGCCGTCGTCGGGCGCGGTGAGTGTCGGCTCGGGCGTGGTGGTGGGTGAGGTGGACCAGGCGCGCGCAGCCTTCGAGGGCGACGAACCGCTCCAGGTGGCGTTCGCGCGCGAGGTGCCGGACTGGCCCACCGCGGACGTGCGCACCCTGCTGGCGAAGTTCGGGCTCGGGGTGAACCACGTGGGGCGTATCGCGGCGTCGCTCTCGCCCGGCGAGCGGACGCGGGCGGCGCTGGCGCTCCTCCAGGCGCGCGGGGTCAACCTCCTCGTCCTCGACGAGCCGACCAACCACCTCGACCTCCCCGCGATCGAGCAGCTCGAACAGGCGATGGACTCCTTCGACGGGACCGTGCTCCTCGTGACCCACGACCGTCGGATGCTCGAGACCGTGCGGCTGACGCGGCGCTGGCACGTCGAGGGCGGGCAGGTCATCGAGGTGCGGGCGGACTGACCGACGCCCGGTCGTCGTCGTGCTCCCCGGACGGGCATGCTGACGTCGTGAGCGAGGGGCGGGAGGTGGTGGACGCGGTCGTCCGCCTTGCCGCGGACCGCGGGGGCGTGCCCGCCGGTGACGTCGTCGCCCGGCCGACGTCCTCCGGCGCGCTGATCGCCGTCGCCGGCGAGGTGGTGGTGAAGCTGCACTGCGCGGGGACCGACCAGCGGACCCTCGCGGCCCGGGTTCGCCTCTTCGGCGATCCGGCCTGGCAGGACTGCCTCCTCGTTCCCGTGGACCTCGACCTGGTCGTCCTTTCCTTCGAGGCGGACGACGACGGCGCCCCGGTGGATCCTGCGGGGCCGGGACCGGGGCCGGGACCGGGGCCGGGACCGGGGCCGGGCGCGCGGCTCGCCAGCGTGTGGCCGCTCGTCGAGACGGTCGCCCGTGACCCCGACGGCGTGCCCTGGGCCCGGGCGGGGGAGCTGCTGGCACGGCTGCATTCGCGGCCGCTCCCGGAGGACGCCGGCCTGCCACCCCATGGCGCGGTCTCGCGGCTGAAACGCGCGCTCGCGGGATTGGCCGCGGCGGCTGCGGGCCGGGTGGCGGCGTCGGCCCCCTCGCCAGACCATGCCGCGGCGCGTGCCGTGATCGAGAGAGCGGCCGCCTCCCTGCCGGCCGAGGCCTGGGAGCCGAGTCCGCGGGGGCGCCCTGTCACGGTGGTTCACGGCGACTGGCACCTGGGCCAGATGGGCCGGCTCGCTCGGGACGGCGGCCGCGAGGCAGACGCGTGGCGCCTGATCGATGCCGACGACCTCGGGCTCGGGGATCCCGCCTGGGACTTCGCCCGCCCGGCGGCGCTGATGGCTGCCGGGATTCTGCCGGCGACCGAGTGGCAGACCCTCCTTGACGCCTACCGGGCAGCCGGCGGGCCGGCCCTCCCACCGGCCCCGGCAGAGCCGTGGCCTGCGCTGGACGCGGTGGCGCGAGCGGGCGTCGTGCAGGGTGCCGCGGCTGTCGTCCGACGAGCGATCGAGCAGGCGCGACCCCTGGATGACGTCGACGAGAGCCTCGTGGACCTGTGCCGGGCCCTCGCCGGTCCGTCCTGAAGGCTGCCCGCTGGCCGGTCCGTCCTGAAGGCTGCCCGCTGGCCGATCGCGGGTGGGTGCTCTGGACGCCGGGCCTGCTCAGGACGAGAAGAACAGCCTCCCGAACCCACCCTTGCGGTAGGTGTGCGAGCCGTGGTGACCCCAGGCCGGTCCGTAGCCTGGAGGCGCCTGCTGGTAGGGCGGAGCCGGCTGCTGCTGGTAAGCGGGTGGAACGTGCTGGTACGGGGCGGGGGCCGGCTGGTAGGCGGGTGCGGCCTGCTGGGCGACCCGAGCCTCGAGCTGGGTCAGCGCCTCGAGCTCGCCGAAGTCGAGGAAGATCCCGCGGCACGTGTCGCACTGCTCGAGATGGATGCCGTTGCGCTCGTAGGTGCGCATGGTGCCGGCGCACTTCGGGCACCGGTGGACAGCGCCCGGGGGCGGGGTGTCGCTCGGAATCGACATGCGTGAGGAGTCCCTTCGCTCGGTGTGGACAGCACGCTAGCTCGGCGGCCTGGGAGGCGACTGAGAACGTGCCGGGCACGCCGCCCGTCCTGTTCGACGCCGTGGGGCCGATCTCGTCCTCAGGCGACGTCGAAGAGCGTGTCGGCATCGTGATCGCCTCCATCCCCGGTTCGTCGCGGTGGTCCACTCGTCTCGTCCCGGGGCGGATCGTTCCCGGCGTCGGTGGGTGGGGGTGCTCCTCGGCTGGGTTGTCCCGAATGCCGGTTGCTGGGGTGGGGGATGGGGGTGCCGTCGGTGTGGGTGAAGTCCCATCGGGTGTGGGTGTGGTTGCGGTGGATGCGTAGGTGGTGGGTGTGGGCGACGTCGTGGTGGTGCCAGCACAGGAGGACTCCGTTGGTGATGGAGGTTTCGCCGCCGTGGGCGGCCCAGTGCCGGATGTGGTGGATTTCGCCGAATCTGGGGGGCCGGTCGCAGCCGGGGTAGGCGCAGTGCCGGTCGCGGGCGATGACGGCGCGGCGCAGGGCGCGGGTGTAGAGGCGTTCGTGGCGCCCGACGTCCAGGACTTGGGAGTCGGGCCCGAAGACCACCCGGGAGACTTCGGCGTCGCACGCCAGGCGCGCCAGGACGGAGGCGGGGATGGGGGTGCCGTCGGCCAGGACCGCGGCTTCCCAGCCGGGCGGGATGCTGGGGTAGGCGGCGGCGCCGCGGGCCCCGGTCTCGGCGCTGTGCGTGGAGGTCAACGCCTCGACCTGGGCGATGAGGGTGTCCAGGGACACGTGGACGGACAGGTGGGGGCGGAACCCGCCGGAGGACCCCGCGGCCAGGCCCTGGTCCAGGACGAGGCGGGCCATGTCCCCCAGGGCGGCGCCCATCCGTTGGGCGTGGTTGCGGGGGTCGTCGGCGGCGGGGACACCGGCGACGGCGGTCAGGGCGGCGTCGAACGCGGCCCCGTCCACGGCCGTCAGGAACGCCGACATCGCCACCCCGTCATCGCGGGGGGCCAGGACGCAGGACGTCTTCGCGCTCGCGTCGCGGTGGCCGCGTTCGTCGGCGTCGGGGTCGAGCTTCGCGGCCCACCGCTTGACTTCCTTGGTGAACTCCTCCACCCCGAGCTCGCCCGCCTGGGCGAGCAGGAACGCGGCGTTCGTGCCCGGGTCGGAGCCGGTCAGGGCGTCGCGGCGGGCCGGGGTCGTCGGGCCCAGGCGGGTCAGGACGTCGGCGTGCTCCAGCGACACCCCACCGGCGGTGACCGCGTCCGCGAGGCCGGGTACGGCCTCGTCCTGCAGGGTGCGGGCCAGGCGGGTCTGCCTGCGTGCCCCGGCCCGTGAGCCGCCCGACTCCGTCGTCAGCCACCCTTCGAGGTCCCGGGCCCCGCGGCCGGCGGGCGTGGTGGCCCACCGGCCGTCGGCCTCTACCCGGGCCAGCACCTTCGCCTGGACGATCCCGACGGTGTCCACGACCCGGCGCAGCACGGCGTGCACCCGCGAGGCGTCGGGCTCGGCCAGGTCCGTCACGGGGCAGGACGCGAGCTCACTGACGAGGTCAGCGAGGCGATCGGCCACCCTGACCACAGCGAGCGCACCCGGGAAGCGTGCGGCGTCGTCCTCGCCCACTCCCACCACCCCCGGTTCCGAGCCCGTGACCAGCACCATCACCTGACTCGAACAAGTGTACGACGCGCCGCCGACATCGCAACCCCCACCACCCGACCTGTGGACAACCCGCCGGCCCCGCAGGAGCCGAAGCGCATCGCGTTCCTGGGCGCGGGGGAGATGTCGGGGTGCCATTCGGGCCGAGCGACGGTCAGCCGGTGAGGATCATGTCGTCGTGGCCTCAGCGCACACGGCTCGATCGGCTCGCCGCGTCCGGAGACAATACGGAGACTCCATATCTTGACTTACTCCAGACTGTCCGCGACGATCGGGTCGTCATGACAAACGATGACGACACCGCGCTGCTGCGGGCAGCCCGCCTCCGGGTGACGAGCCCGCGCCTCGCCGTGCTCCGAGAACTCCGCGAGCGGCCGCACGCGGACGCGGACCAGGTTCGGTCCGGGGTCCGCGCCCGCCTCGGGACGATCTCGACCCAGGCCGTCTACGACGTGCTGCACGCGCTGACCGAGGCGCGGATCCTGCGAAGGGTCGAGCCGGCAGGTGCCCCGGCTCGCTACGAGATCGACGTCGGCGACAACCACCACCACCTCGTATGCCGCCGGTGCGGCCTGATGCTCGACGTCGCGTGCAGCGCCGGCCCGGCCCCCTGCCTCGAGGCCCGCGAGGACCACGGCTTCCGGATCGACGAGGCCGAGGTCATCTACTGGGGCACCTGCCCCTCATGCCTGTCCACCCAGTCCGCCTGACTCGAAGGAGACCCATGTCCGAGCAGCTGCCCGCAGGAGCGGTCCCGACCGGATCGACCACCGGCTTCGGCGCTCCGGCGCCGAGCGACCGCAACTCCCTCACGGTCGGCCCCGACGGCCCCACCGTGCTCCACGACGTCCACTTCATCGAGCAGATGGCGCACTTCGACCGCGAGCGCGTCCCCGAGCGCGACGTGCACGCCAAGGGCTCCGGCGCCTTCGGTGTCTTCGAGACCACGGAGGACGTCTCGGCCTACACCAAGGCCGCGCTCTTCCAGCCCGGCGCCTCGACCGAGATGCTGCTGCGCTTCTCCACGGTGGCCGGTGAGCATGGGCATCGCCCGACACCTGGCGCGACCCGCGCGGCTTCGCGCTGAAGTTCTACACCAGCGAGGGCAACTACGACCTCGTCGGCAACAACACCCCGATCTTCTTCATCCGCGACGCGATGAAGTTCCCGCACTTCATCCGCTCCCAGAAGCGCCGCGCCGACACCGGCCTGCGCGACGACAACATGCAGTGGGACTTCTGGACCCTCAACCCCGAGTCCGCCCACCAGGTGACCTACCTGTTGGGCGACCGCGGGCATCCCGGCGACGCTACCGGCACATGAACGGGTACGGCTCCCACACCTACATGTGGATCAACGCCGCCGGCGAGAAGTTCTGGGTCAAGTACCACTTCCTCTCCGAGCAGGGCGTCCAGGGCCTCAGCGCCGAGGAGGCCGAGCGCCTGGCCGGCGTCGACGCCGACGTCCACCGCCGCGACCTCATACGACGCGATCGACCGCGGAGACTTCCCGAGGTGGACGCTCTACGTCCAGGTGATGCCCTACGAGGACGCCAAGACGTACCGGGTCAACCCGTTCGACGTCACCAAGACGATCTGGCCAAGCAAGGACTACCCGCGCATCAAGGTCGGCACCCTCACCCTGAACCGCAACCCGTCCAACTTCTTCGCCCAGATCGAGCAGGCGGCCTTCGAGCCCTCCGCGCTGGTTCCGGGCATCGGCTTCTCCCCGGACAAGATGCTGCTCGGCCGCGTCTTCTCCTACGCCGACACCCACCGCCACCGCATCGGGGCCGAACTACCTCCAGCTCCCCGTGAACCGGCCCAAGGTGGACGTGACCACCTACACGTTCGACGGCCCGATGGCCTACGACGTCCCGACCACCCGGACCCCGTACGCACCCAACACGGAGGGCCGCCCGTTCTCCGACCTGACCGGCCCGGCCGACGACAGCTGGGAGGTCGACGGCGACCTGGTCCGCTCGGCCGCCACGGTGCGTCCGCCGAGGACGACGACTACTTCCAGGCGGGGGTCCTCGTCCGGGAGGTGTTCGACGACGCCGGCCGCGACGAGCTCGTCCACAACGTCGTCCTCGCACCTCAAGGGCGGCGTCACCGGCGACGTGCTCCAGCGCGCCTTCCAGTACTGGACGAACATCGACGCCGAGATCGGTCGGCGGATCGAGGAGGGTGTCACCGCCTGAGCGCGCCGTCCTCGGGCCTGCCGAGACGTCGACGGGCCCGGTGACCGCTGAGGTCGCCGGGCCCCGGCGGCTCAGTGGTCTCGGCGCCCTGGAACCCTCGGGCCATCGGCGCGACTCGGTGGCCCGAGTCCGCCCCAGGCAGCCGCGTCAGGCCAGTGCGGGCTGATCGGGCCCAGGCCCGGTGACCCTCACCTCGCTCACGCGCCAGCCGTCGACGCCGAGCACGGTCAGCCGGTGCCCGGCCACGTCGACGGCGTCCCCGGCCACGGGCAGCCGACCGAGCCGGTCCATGAGGAAGCCGCCGAGGGTCTCGTAGGGCCCGTCGGGTAGCGTGATCCCGGTCCGGCGCGCGAATGCCTCGAGCGTGAGGCGACCGTCCAGGTCCCCGGGCCCGGAGCCCGCCGCCCCCTCGAGCGCCGGCGCGTCGTACTCGTCCCGGATGTCGCCGATGAGCTGCTCGACGAGGTCCTCCATCGTGACGATCCCGGCCGTCCCGCCGAACTCGTCCGCCACGACGACGATCTGCCCCCCGAGCTCCTGCAGCTCCGCCAGCGCCGCGAGGACCGGCTTGGACTCCGGCATGACCACGGCAGGGCGCGCGAGGTCCCGCACCGTGAGCGGGTGCGCGTCGTCGTCCCTCGTGAGGAGGTCGCGCACGTGGACGAAGCCGATCAGCGCGTCCGGCGAGCCGTCGACCACCGGGTAGCGCGAGTGGGCGCGCGCCAGCGCGTACTCCCGCGCCTCGGCGAGCGGGAGACCGGCGTCGAGGAAGTCGACGTCGGTCCGCGGACGCAGGATCTCCCCGAGCCGCGTCTCGCCCGCGCGGAAGAGCTCCCCGACGATCCGTCGTTCGTGCTCGCCGATCTCCTCGTGCCGCGCCACGAGCTCCCGCAGCTCCAGCACGCTCATCTCCTCGCGACCCGCCGTCGGGTCCCCGCCCAGAAGGCGGACCACGAGGTTGGTCGCGAAGCCGAGCAGCTTGATCACTGGCCGCAGCACGGTGGCGAACCTGTCCACCGCCGGGCCGAACGTCGTCGCCACGCCCTCCGCGCGCTGCATGGCCAGACGCCGGGGCGCGAGCTCCGCCAGGACGAGGGCGAGGAACGTGATGAGCAGGGTGACGCCGAGGACGGCGATCGTCTCCGCCGTCTCGGCCCCCAGCCCCGCCGAGACCAACGGCGGGACGAGGAACTCCGCGATCTTCGACGCGCCGAACGCCGCGGAGAAGAAGCCGGCGACGACGGAGCCCACCTGGAGCGCCGCGAGGAACCGGTTCGGCTCGGACGCGAGGGCCGCCACCCGGGCCCCACGCCTGCCCCGGGTCCCGATGGCCTCCAGCTGGCTCTGCCGCAGCGAGATCAGCGCCATCTCGGTGGCCGAGAACACGCCCGAGACCAGGATCAGGAGAAGGACGAGCCCCACGTAGCCCAGTGGACCCATGCGCGGAACCTAGCACCGGCACCGATCGCCCGGGCCGAGCGCGGAAACGTTCCGGGCACGCCGCACTCCGGGCACGTTCCCTCCGGGCGCCGGCCCGGCGGCACCCCTACCCGAGCCGCCACATGCGCAGAGCCGGCCCGCCCGGCGGGAGGGTGACCAGGCCACCGCCGTCGGCCACGACGTCCGCCGTCCCCGCGAGACCCGCGAGGCGGCTCCCGAGGTACGCCGCAGGCAGGCGCACCGGCGCGTGGTCCGAGCGCGAGGCCTGCACGATGACCGTCTCTCCGGGCGCCTCGCGCGCGAAGACGATCGCGTCGTCGTCGACCACCAGCCAGCGCAGGCCGCCGCGCCGCAGCGCCTCGGAATCCCGACGCGCGCCGAACATGGCCCGGGTCGCGGCGAGCGTGGCGTGGTCCCAGCCCGCGGAATCCCACGGGAACGGCGTCCGCGCGTGCTCCCCGCTCCAGCCCTCGAGCCCGATCTCGTCCCCGGACCACAGCATCGGGATCCCCGGCATCGTGGCGAGCAGGCCGAGGGCGACGACGGCGAGCCGCGCGTCGCCCAGCGCCGTCCGGACCCGCCAGGTGTCGTGCGAGCCCACGAGGTTCATGGCGTGCGCCGCCGCCCGCCACGGTGCGGCCGCGGTGAAGTCGCGGTAGGACTGGACGAAGTTCCCGCCCGGCAGGCGCGGGATCGCGAGGAACTGCCCGTGCTGCAGCGGGTAGTCGGGTGGGTTCCGGAGCCACTGCCACACCGGCCGGGCGAACCCGGCGTAGTTCATCACCCCGTGCCAGCCGTCGCCGTCGAGGTCCGCGGAGGCGTCGTAGTTGTGCTCGCCGAGGAGCAGCGAGTCCGGGTGCACTGCGGCCATGGACGCCCGGATCGCACGCGCGACGTCGTGGTTCAGGTCCAGCGCCCCCAGCCGGCCGGTCATGTTCGCGACGTCGATGCGCCAGCCGTCCAGCCCGGACGGGCCCAGCCAGCGGGCGACGACGGAGTCCGGGCCCTCGTAGAACCGACGCCGGAGCTCGGGGTTGCGGTGGTCGAGCTTCGGCATCTCGCGGTGGCCGAACCAGCCGACGTAGTCCGACGGGTACCGGCGGAAGAAGAAGAACCCCGCCTCGGGCGAGGCCGGGTCCGCGACCGCGGCCCGGAACCACTCGTGCCCGTTGCCGCAGTGGTTCGCGGTGAGGTCGCCGAGCAGGCGCATCCCGCGGGCGTGGAGGTCCTCCGCGAGGCGCGCCAGCGCGGCGTCACCCCCGAGCACGGGGTCGACGTGGTCGAAGCTCGAGGCGTCGTACCGGTGGTTGGACCGCGCCGGGAAGAACGGCGTCAGATAGACGGTGTTCGCCCCGAGCGAGGCGATGTGGTCCAGGTGCGCGCGGATGCCGTCGAGGTCCCCGCCGTAGAGCTGGCGGCTGCGCCCCGGGCCGGGCTCCATGACCGGGTCCTCCCAGCGCGCCGGCACCGCCCATGCGGGCAAGGGCCGCTCGACCGCCCGGGCGAAGCGGTCCGGGAAGATCTGGTAGAGGACGGCGTCGGCGGCCCAGGAGGGAGGAGCCGGGTAGGTCGTGAACCGGAAGTCGGAGGCGTCGGTGACGTCGCGGGCGTGGAGGCCGGTCCCGGTGAGCCACTGGTACCCGTGGGGGCCGCCGTCGAGCAGCCAGCGGTAGTTCTGGACGGGGTTCTCCACGCGGATATCGGCCCGCAGCCAGGCGTCCCGGTCGTCCTGCCGATCGAGGGTGGCGGGCACGAGCACCTGTTCGCCGTCGACCATGGTCCGCACCAGGGCCGTGGTGACGTCGCCGTACCGGGGGAGGCGCAGGAAGACGGTGACGGTGTCCCCGAGCGACGGCGCGGGGTCCGAGACGTAGAGGCTCGAGCCGTCGTGGTGCGGCTGGGTCCACAAGTGCTGCGTCACGCGCCTCCCCCTCGAGCCACGGGACCCACGGGGTCCTCGGGCCCAGCGTGCAGGATCGGGACGGTTCGGGGGCGTCTTCGGCCGGTGCAGTCACTGCGCGTCACCTCGCGCACACAACTGGTGCTGGTGAGACTCCCGCGCTGCGTCCCGCCGGCCGATCCGTCCCAACTGGCACCAGTTGTGTGCGTGGGTTGACAGCCACCGGCCTACGCTCGCGGTCATGACGCCTCGCGAGCCGCAGGCCGTGCCCGACCCCGTCGAGGCCACCCCCTGGTGGCGCGACGCCGTCGTCTACCAGGTCTACCCGCGCTCCTTCGCCGATTCCGACGGCGACGGCGAGGGTGATCTGCGCGGTATCACCGACCGCATGCCCTACCTCGCCTCGTTGGGCGTCGATGCCCTGTGGCTGTGCCCGTTCTACCCGTCGCCCCAGGTGGACGGGGGGTACGACGTCGCGGACTACTGCGACGTGGACCCGCGGTTCGGCACCTTGGCGGACCTCGACGCCCTCGTCGCCGCCGCCCACGCGGCCGGGATCCGCGTGACGATCGACCTCGTCCCGAACCACTGCTCGGACCGGCACCCGTGGTTCCGCGCGGCCGTCGCGGCCGGCCGCGGCTCCCCGGAGCGCGCTCGGTTCCACTTCGCCGACGGCCGCGGGCCCGGCGGCGACGAGCCGCCCACCAACTGGCGCAGCGTGTTCGGCGGGCCGTCCTGGACCCGCGTCCCCGAGCCCGACGGCACCCCCGGCCAGTGGTACTACCACCTCTTCGCCCCCGAGCAGCCGGACTTCGACTGGGGCAACCCCGAGGTGCTGGCGGAGTTCGAGCGCATCCTGCGGTTCTGGCTCGACCGCGGCGTGGACGGCTTCCGCATCGACGTCTCCGACGCCCTGATGAAGGACACCACCTGGCCGGACACCGCGGACGGCTCGCCCGTCATCCCGAAGGACGACGACGGCGGCCCCCACCACGTCTACCGCGCCTTCCGTCGGGTCATGGACGGCTACCCCGGGGACCGGATGGCCGTGGTCGAGACCGGCGCCCCGGACGACGTGGTCGCCCTGTTCATCCGCCCCGACGAGATGCACCTCGCGTTCAACTTCCGGTTCGTCAAGGCGGGCTGGTCGGCGGCGCACCTGCGTGCGGCGGTGGCGGAGTCGCTGGCCGCGAACGCCCACGTCGGCGCGCCGACCACCTGGGTCACCGACAACCACGACACCCCACGCTCCGTCACGCGGTACGCCGCCGATGTGCGCCTGGCCGGGCACTACGTGCCCGGAACCGCCGGCGTCCTGCCCGGGGACCTCGACCTCGCCCGCGGCGCGCGCCGCGCCCGGGCGATGGCCGTGCTCCTGCTGTCCCTGCCCGGGGCGGCCTTCGTCTACGCCGGCCAGGAACTCGGCCTGCCCCAGGTGGACGACCTGCCCGACGACGCGCTCCAAGACCCGATCTTCGTCCGGACCGGCGGCCGTGAGCGCGGCCGCGACGGGTGCCGGGTCCCGATGCCGTGGTCGGGCGAGGCCTCGCCGTTCGGCTTCACGGCCGACGACGTCGCCCCCTGGCTCCCGATGCCGCCCGCCTGGGCGGACCTCACCGTGGCGGCGCAGGAACGCGACCCCGGCTCGATGCTCGCGCTGTACCGGAGGATGCTCGCGCTGCGGAAGGCGGAGTTGTCCCTGCGCCGCGGGTCCGTGATCTGGCTCGACGCACCCGCGGGAGCCGACGCGCTCCTCTTGCGACGTGAGGCCGACGGCGGGCGCGACGTGGTCGTGGTGCTCAACGTCGGTGCCGACCCGCTGGCCCTCCCCCCCGGCGAGGTGCTCGTGGCGAGCTCGGCGCTCGGGCCGGAGGGCCGCCTCCCCGGCGAGGCCGCTGCCATCGTGGCGGTCCCCTGACCTCAGGCTGCCGCCTCGAGCGCCAGGAGGGCGCGCTTCACCGCGAGGCCCCCCGCGTACCCGCCGAGCGACCCGTCCGAGCGCAGCACCCGGTGGCACGGGACCACGATCGGCACCGGGTTGTGCGCGCAGGCCGAGCCGACGGCGCGCACCGCCTTCGGGTTGCCGGCGGCGGCGGCCACCTGGGCGTAGCTCGCCGTCCGCCCGTACTCGATGGCGAGGAGGCGGTCCAGGACAAGGCGCCGGAACCCGCGCGCCAGGCGCAGGTCCAGGGGCAGGTCGAAGGCCCGCCGCCGGCCGGCGAAGTACTCCTCCAGCTGCCGGGCGGCGGCGTCGAGCCGCGCCGGGGCGCGCAGGACGCGTGGGCCGACCTCCCGCGCGAGCCGTGCCAGGGCGGCGTCGAACGGGTCGGCGCCGGCGTCGGCTCCCGCACCGCCGCCGAACTCCACCAGCACCAGCCCGCGCTCGGTCGCGGCCAGGAACAGGTCGCCGATCGGCGAGGCCACGCTCGTGTAGGCCACGCTCATGGAGGCCTCGCTCGTGGGGGCGACGTTCGTGGGGGCGACGTTCGTGGGAGCGACGTCGAGCGGGTCGGTCATCGGGGTCCCCCGGTCCGGTCCGAGCGTGGTGGTCACGCGACGAAGCGGTTGCGGCCGTAGACGAACCAGATCGTCGGGCCGACGATCGGCAGGACCACGATGAGCGCGACCCACTCGGCCGCCTTGAGCAACGTGGCCTTCCGCAGGCTCATGACGTCGAGGAGGGCAGCCAGCATCAGGGCCGTGACCAGGAAGATCAGGGCGTTCCAGGCCCAGTCGTACTCCGGTGGGAAGAGCGGGTTCTCGGCGGGCAGGGGGGCGGGCATGAGTCTCCTCGACGACGACGGCGCGCCCGTCGTGCGGCCGCGCACCGTGCCCATCCTCGCCCATCTCGGCGCCCATCTCGGGGCCCATCTCGGGGCTCATCTCCGGCGGACGTCGGGCCTGTCCCTGTCGAGTGCGGCCGATCGGTCCATGTCGCCGCGCAGCGGCTGCGGATCGGCCGCACTCGACTCGAGGTGCGGGAGGACGTGCCGTCAGCGGTGCGGGAGGGTGGGCGCCCGCTCGGCCTGGCTCCGCCCGGCCAGCGCCCGCTCGGCCGGCTCGCCGTCGGCGGCCACCCGGAACGGCGAGCGGGCTCGGGTGCCCGGGTCGCCGACGCCCTCTGCGCCGCCCGCCCCGGTGAGCCCCGCGACACCCGGTGCGGCCTGCCCCCGCGTCGCGCGCAGGCTCGCGACCACGGCGACCGTGAGGATCGTGGCGATGACGGCCAGGGAGACCGCGGTCGGGATGTAGACCACGTCGATCTTCAGGGCCATCTTGATGCCCACCCAGATCATGACCAGGGCCAGGCCGACCTTGAGGTAGACGAAGCGGTGGATGAGGTCGGCGAGGAGGAAGTACAGCGCCCGCAGCCCGAGCAGGGCGAACGCGTTGGCGGTGAACACGATGAACGGCTCGTCCGTGATCGCGAAGATCGCGGGGATCGAGTCGACCGCGAACACGATGTCGGTGGCCTCCACGAGCACGAGCACCGCGAGCAGCGGAGTCGCGAGCAGGGCGCCGTTCCGCGCCCGGACCACGAGGCGCTGCCCGTGGTAGGCGTCCGTCATCGGGACGTACCGGCGGAAGAGGCGGAACACGCGCGAGGCCTCGGGGTCGAGGTGGGCGTCCTTGGTCCGCAGCATCCGGTAGCCGGTCCACAGCAGGAATGCCGCGAAGACGTAGAGGACCCAGGAGAAGTTCTCGATGATGACGGCGCCGGCGGCGATGAACGCCCCGCGCAGCACGAGCGCGCCCACCACGCCGAGGAACAGCACCCGGTGCTGGAACTCGCGGGGCACCGCGAAGAAGCCGAAGATGATCGCCCAGATGAAGACGTTGTCGACGGCGAGGGACTTCTCGATCAGGTAGCCGGCGAAGTACTGCTGCCCGGCCTCGGCGCCGTACACCCGCCACAACAGGGCCCCGAACCCGACGCCGGCCGCGACCCATACCGCTGACCACGCCGCCGCCTCGCGCACCCCGATGACGTGCGCTCGCCGGTGGGCCACCAGGTCCACCAGCAGCATGATGACGATCAGGCCGAGCACTCCCAGCCAGGCCCACAAGGGAACATCCATGACACACCTCCGGGTCGAATCGACGTCCGGAGGTCTGGCCCAGCCCGCACGGCGGGCCCGCGGCGCCGGGCCGGAAGGCCGTACTGACGACGCCGCGCGGCGGGGTTACTCCCCTCCACTACGCGACTAGTGAAGCGCAGTTCGCGCATCGATGCAACGGCGGCCCGGGCTCCGGCGTCACGGTCGGGACCGAGCCGCCGGCGCCGGCCGTGCCCCTACGGCTGCGTGCGCTGGGCGGCGGTGGCCCGCACCCGCGGGTCCGGGTCCCCGGAGAGCCGGGCGACGACGGCGACCGGGGTGTGCGGGTTGTCCGCCACCTCCCAGCGCACCCAGTCGTCGGCGTCGAAGGCCAGGCGGGCGAGCGTGGCCTCCGACGTGTTCGGGTTGAAGGCGACGAGCCGGCGGATGAGGACGGCGGTGCTGTCCGCCGTCATCCTCTCGACCCGCTCGAACGCCTCGCGCTGGGCCACGCGCGTGGCGGCGAGGGCGGCCGACGGCCCGGCGGCGTGCGTCGCGTCGTCCTCGCTCGCCGTCGGGCCGGTGGGCAGCGCCAGGGCAAGGGCGTCGAGGGTCTCCGTGTCGGCGTTCCGGTGCGCGGCGACGGTGGCGCGGATCCCGGCGTCGGCGTCCCGGGCCAGCTGCGCCAGGGCGCGGGCGGGGGTGGTGGTGTTCTTGGCGACGGCGAAGCGGACGGTCTGCTCGACGTCGTCGGCGAGGCGCGCGAGGACCTCCGGCGGTGCCTTCCTGTTCCGGGCGACGCCGCAGCGCACGCTGCGGTGCGGGTCGCCGGCGAGGCGGGCAAGGGTCTCCGGCGGCGTCGACCGGTTCCACGCGACGGCGGAGCGGACGTCGGGATCGGTGTCGTCGGCGAGGTGGTCGAGGACACCGGGCTCGGTGTTCCCGTTGTCGGCCACCGACCGGCGCACGCGCCAGTAGCCGTCGTCCGCCAGGGGCGTGAGCGCCTCGGGTGCGACCGTTCTCTGCCTGCTGGTGTGGAGCCGTTCGTACGGGGTGAGCTGTGTCATCGCCGTGCCGTCCTCGCTGACGTTGGCGTCGGTGCCCGGGAGAGCCCGCCCGGCCACGCCGACCATGCGCTCCCAGCATCCGAGGGTAGGTCACTCGGGGGTGTCGTGGCGAGGGTCCGCGGTCAGAAGATGACGACGCCGTCGGCCAGCAGGGTGAGCTGGGCGACCTCTTTCGCGGTGCACACCTCCGTGCCGCGCGGCAGGTCCCTCGCCGTCAGGCCGCGATCCTCCAGCCAGGTGTCGACCACCGCGATCGTCCCGCGGCGGTAGGCGACGCCGTCGAGGAGCTTCTCGAGCGACTCCTCGCCGGGAGCGGGCGCCGGCACATCCGGGAGGAGCGCGCGCGCCGCGTCGCCCCGGAGGACCAGCGTGAACTCGACGTCCGGGTACCACCGGACCACGTTCAGGACCACTCGCAGCACGCCGCGGGTCCGGGTCGAACCCTCCGGGGGGTCGCCGACGACCACGAGCATCGTCGTCAGCGGCGCGTCGGGCATCGGGTCCTCCGGGCGTGGGCGTTCGGGTCGGGGTGGGCGGGCGGACCTCCGCGGCCGGCTCCCCGACCGGTTCCGTCCTGCCCTCCGCGTCGTGCTCCCTTTACCGTCCGCGCTCACCCTAGGGCGAGGAGTGCCGTCGTCGGCCTCGTTCGCCGGGGTCGAGGTGAGCGACCCGCCGCAGGGGACCTCGGCGCCTTTCCGGCCGCCGCGCGATGTGGAACGGTGGGTGGGTCACGGCCCGGGTGGGTAGCCGGGCGGACGACGACGGCGGGAGGCCGCGATGTCATCAGGGAGCGCCTCGGCGGGTGCCGGCGGTGGGGCCGTCTACGGCCTGGGGTTCATCGGCGCGGCCGTCTACTACTTCCAGCAGGCCGACGAGTTCTGGCTGTTCGTCCTCGCGATCCCGAAGGCGATGGTCTGGCCGGCGATCGTGGCCTACGAGCTGCTCAAGGGCTTCTACGGGTAGGCCCGCCGCCCTACCGTTCGAGCCCCTTCTCCCGCTTGAAGGCCTTGGCCCGGGCGCTCGCCTCGTCGGCCTTCGCCAGCAGGTAGATGAAGACGCCGAGCAGGGCGAGGAAGATCCCGACCCCGATCGGACCCGTCCAGAAGAAGACCATCCACCACTCCACGTCGATCTCCCCCTCGTGAGACCGGGTGCGCGGGTGCCGCCCCGCGGGGACTCGCGCGGCGTCGGCGCACCTCTCCAGTCAAGCCCTCGGGCGGTGCCGTCGCCAGGGGAGGAGGGCCCGCACCCGCCGCTCCCACGCCCCGGGATCCGCTGAGGTCGAGGGATCCCTCGACCTCACGAACGACAGGGCTCGACCTCAGCGAAAGGGGCGGGTGCTGCCGCCCGGCTCGTCGCTGCCGCGTGGGAGGCTGGCGGGGTGAGCGAGCGAGCGACGACCGGCGGAAGTGTCCTCGACGGCGCGAGCGTGCTCGTGGTCGGAGCCTCCGGCGGCCTCGGCGTGCCGCTGACCCGGGCCCTCGCGGCGCGCGGCGCCCGCCTGACGCTCGCGGGGCGCGACGAGACCCGGCTGCGGGCCGCGGCGCCGGTGGGCTCCGCGGTCCACGCCGGCGACCTGCGGGAGCCGGGTACCCCCGCCCGGGCGGTCGAGGCGGCCGTCGCCGCGCACGGACGCCTCGACGGCGTCGTGTTCATCGCGGGCGTCGTCGCCTTCGGGCCGCTCACCGAGGTGACAGACGACGTCCTCGCCGAGCTCTTCGAGGTCAATGTCCTCGCCCCGATCCGACTCCTGCGCGCGGCGGTGCCGCACCTGCGGCACTCCGCGGCCAGCCCGCGCGGGAGCGCCGGCGCGCCGGGCCACGCGTTCGTGGTGAACGTCAGCGCCGTCGTCGCCGAGAACCCCGTCGCGGGGATGGCCGCCTACTCGGCGAGCAAGGCCGCGCTCGCGGCCTTCGACACGGCCGCGGCCCGGGAGCTCCGCTCGGCCCGCGTCCGCGTGATCGACGCGAGGCCCCCGCACACCGAGACGGGCCTCGTGGACCGGGCGATCGCGGGCACCGCGCCCCGGCTCGCGCGCGGCCTGGCCCCGGAGCGGGTGGCGGACCGGATCGTCGAGGCGATCGTCAGCGGCGAGAGGGACCTGCCGAGCACGGCATTCGTCGGCTGAGGTGGGGGCGGGTCGGCCCGGTGGCCCGAACTGCGCGGCGCGGTCCAGGCGGCGCTGTCAGGGCGTCGCGGCCGGGCGGGGCACGACGTTGCGCAGGGGCTTCCCGGCCAGGAACGCCCGGACGTTCGCGGCGATGAGCTCGTCCGACCCGAGCGGGCGTCCGCCGGCGGCATGCGGCGTGAGGATCACGTTGGGTGCGTCCCAGAGGGGCGAGCCCACGGGCAGCGGCTCCGTCCGGGCGACGTCGAGGGCGGCGCCGGCGATGCGGCCGTCCCGCAGGGCTCCGACCAGGGCCTCCTCGTCCACCGTGGCACCGCGTCCCACGTTGACCACCCACGCCGTGCGCGGCAGCAGGGACAGCACGGCGCCGTCGAGCACCTCGCGCGTCTCGGGCACGGCGGGGAGGATCAGGACGAGCACGTCCGCCGTGGGGAGCACGGCGGCGAGGTCCGCGGGCGTGACCACGGGGTAGCCCGCCCGCGTGCCGGCCGAGCGTGCCACCCCCGTCACGCGCGCGCCCAGCGCGGTCACCAGCGGGGCGAGGGTGGTCGCGATGCTGCCGAAGCCCCAGATCACCACGTGCGCGCCGCGCAGGGTGGTGAAGCGGTGGGTGTTGTCGCCGGGCTGCAGCCCACCCAGCTCGTGCGCCCACCGGTGCCCGATCTGGGCCCGCGTGGTGAGGTCGAGCCGGCGCGCGGCGGCCAGGAGCAGGGCGAGGGTGTGCTCCGCGACGGGCTGGTCGTGCAGCGAACGCCCCGAGGTGAGGACCACCTCAGGAGCAAAACCCGCCTCGAGGATGTGGTCGGGGCCGGCCGCCAGGCTCTGCACCCACCGCAGGCGGGTCAGCCGGCTCGCCTCCTCGTGGAGGCGGGCGTGCGGGTTGCCCCACGAGACGAGCACCTCGGCGTCGCGGTGCTCGGGCGGGACGGGCGCGCGGACGTCGTACGGCACCGGCGTCGCGCCGTCGGGCAGGTCCGGGGCGAGCGGGATGCTGGTGGGCAGGAGGACCTTGATCACGGCGCCGTCGTTCCTCTCACCGGGGGTGACGCTCACCGAGGGTCCCGCGCGGTCGGGCGGGGGAGGTCGCCGGGCGAGGCGCCGCGCACGCGGGTGGGGAGCCGGTACAGGCCGCTCGACGCCGCGATGAAGAGGGTCGTGCCGTCCGGGCCGCCGAAGCACACGTTGGCGACCAGTTCCGGGACGGGGACCTTGCCCAGCCGCGTCCCGTCCGGGGCGAAGACCTGCACGGAGTCGTGGCTCGAGGTCCACACGTTCCCGTGGACGTCGAGCCGGAACCCGTCCGCGACGCCGGGGGTCACCTCGGCGAACACGCGACCGTTCTTGCACCGGCGGCCATCGAGCACGTCGTAGACCCGGATGTGGTGGTTTCCGGTCCCGGGCGCGGCGAGCGAGGCCGAGGTGTCCGAGACGTACAGGAGGCTCTCGTCCGGCGAGAAGGCCAGGCCGTTCGGGTCCTCGACGTCGAGCACCACCGGCGTCACGACGCCGTCGGCCGGGTCCACGCGGAAGACCCAGTGGTCGCCGTACTCGCGCTCCCCGGGGTGGCCCTCGGCGGGATTGATGATCCCGTAGGCCGGGTCGGTGAACCAGACGCTGCCGTCGGACGCCACGACGACGTCGTTCGGGGAGTTGAGGCGGACGCCGTTCCACCCCTGCGCCAGGACCGTCTCTGCGCCGTCGTGCTCGCGACGGACGACGGCGCGGCGCCCGTGGGAGCACTCGACGAGGCGGCCCTGGAGGTCGGCGGTGCGCCCGTTGGTGAACTCCACGTGCTCGCGGTCGACCGTCACCTCACCGGTCGCGGCCGACCACCGCAGGACGCGGTCTCCGGGGATGTCCGACCAGATCACGGCGTCGTCGTCGGGCAGGTAGAGCGGCCCTTCCGACCAGGTCGCGTCCCCGCCCAGCCGCTCGACGACGGCATCCGGCGCGAGGAGGTCGAGCAGGCGGGGGTGGTCCACCACCAGGGGATCGGTCACGGCGTCCTCCCGTCAGCCCGCTGCCCGGCTCGTCCCACGGGCGGCTCGTCCCACGGGCGGCTCGGTCGAGGGTAGCGGCCGGGGGTCGGGGCCGGATCCGGCTCGGCCGGCCGCGCCCGCGGCGAACGGACAGGCGGCGCCGCCGAACTGGGGGGGGAGTTCGGCGGCGCCGCCGGCGCGAGGCCCCGGTTCGGGGCAGTTCAGGAGTGGTTCAGCCGGGCGTGGCAGAGAAGCGCGGCGTGGCCGAGCAGCACGGCGCCGGCCGACGTGCCGGCCGGCAGGGCCGCGGTCAGCGGCAGGTGCAGCGCTGCTCCGGCGCAACGTTCGCGAGGACGAGGTCCGCGTGCATGCCGCAGCCCGTCCAGGTGACCTTCTTGCACGAACCGCAGACGGCGGGGCTGCACATGGGGGGCTCCTCGGGGGGTCGGGGGATCTGGTGACCAGAATACCCAGGGGGGTATGGCGCCCGCAAGTCCCCCGGCGCGCACCCCACCGCACACGGTGGCAGGGGGAATAGGGTCGTGCTCACCCACCTCGCGGAGATCCGCACGGCGCTCGTGCCCCGGCCGGCGCGGAGAGCGGCCGCGTGACCGCCGCGGTGGTCAGCCTCTCCGGACGCCGTCGTCAGGAACGGAAGTGCCACAGTGACGTCGCCCAGCAGCGCCGCCCCGCGACCGGACCCCGCACCGGCCAGCACCCGTCGCCACGCGTTGCGCGCGGCCGCCGCCGACGCCGCGGCGCAGGAGTCCGAGCACCTCCGTGCCCGCGTGGCCGGCCTCGCCCTCGAGGACAAGGTCCGCCTCCTCACCGGCGCGACCGCCTGGCGCCTGCACGCCGCCCCCGAGGCCGGGCTGCGCGCCGTCGTCCTCTCCGACGGCCCGGCAGGAGTTCGCGGCACGGGCGAGGACCCGGGCGAGACCTCCGCGTCCTTCCCCGCGCCGAGCGCGCTCGCCGCCACGTGGGACCTCGCCCTCGCCGCCCGGGCCGGGCGCATGCTCGCGGTCGAGGCGCGGCGGCACGGCGCCGACGTCGTGCTCGCCCCCGTGGTCAACCTGCAGCGCACCCCGGTCGGCGGCCGGCACTTCGAGTGCTTCTCCGAGGACCCCCTCCTCACCGGGCGGATCGCCGCCGAGGTCATCGCCTCCCTCCAGGCGGACGGGATCGGCGCGTGCGTCAAGCACTTCGTGGCGAACGACTCCGAGACGGCCCGCACCTCCTCCGTCGCCCAGGTCTCCGAGCGCGCGTTGCGCGAGGTCTACCTCGCCCCCTTCGAGACGGCTGTCCGCGACGCCCGCGCCTGGATGGTCATGGCCGCCCACAACGGCGTGGACGACGGCGCCCAGGCCGCCCCCATGACCGAGCACCGCCACCTCCTGCGCGACGTCCTCAAGGATGAGTGGGGCTTCGACGGCGTCGTCGTCAGCGACCGGCTCGCCGCGCGCACCACCGTGCCCACCGCGAACGCCGGACTGGACCTGGTCATGCCCGGTCCGGGCGGTCCATGGGAGGACCACCTCCTCGCCGCCGTCCGGGTCGGGGAGGTCGCCGAGGCCGAGATCGACGACAAGGTCCTGCGGATCCTGCGCCTCGCCGCCCGCGTGGGCGCGCTCGCCGAGCCCACGCCCCGCGAGCCCACGGTCGCCGAGGCCACGCCCGCCGACGACGCCGCTCGCCCCGCGGTGCGCCGCTCGCCGTCGGGCCACGGCCCCGGCCCCGTGCGCGCCTACCTGCGCGAGCTCGCCGCGCGCGCCGTCGTCGTCCTGCGCGACAGCCCGCGTCAGGTGCCCGTGGACCCGGCCCGGCTCCTGAGCGTCGCCCTCATCGGGCCGAACGCCGCCGACCCGCACACGCAGGGCGGGGGGAGCGCGCACGTCACGCCGGATCGGGTGGTGACCCCCGCGGAAGGGCTGCGGGCGGCGCTGCCCGGGGCGCACGTCGGCGTCCACCGGGGCGGGTACGCCCGCCGGAACCCGCCGGACCTCGACGTGGAGCGCCTGGCCTCCGACCCCGTCACCGGCCGGCGCGGCGTCCGGGTTGAGGTCCTCGCGGCCGACGGGGCGGTGCTGGAGTCCCGCGTCGAGGCGGCCCGCTGGACGGGCTGGGTGCGGACGACACACCCGGGCGCGGTCGCCGTGCGCGTCGCCGCCGACGTCACGCTCTTCGAGCCCGGTGAGCACTGGGTCGGTGTGGGGACGCTCGGGCGGCACGAGATCCGGATCGAGGGGTCCGTCGTCTCGAGCGACTCCGACGAGATCGGCGCCGACGTGCTCCTCGACGGCGGCCTCGGCTCCCCGGCCGCGGTCGGTCGGTCCGCCATCGTCCTCGCGCCGCGGAGCGTCCGGGTGGAGGCCCGGCTCCAGCTCGTCGCGGCCGAGGGGCTCGGTCGAGTGGCGCGGGCGGCGCTGCGGCACCGCCCGCCGGGCCCGACCCTCGAGGAGGAGATCGCCGCCGCCGTGGCTGCGGCCGAGGCCGCGGACCTCGCCGTCGTGATCGTCGGCACGAACGAGGAGGTCGAGTCCGAGGGCTTCGACCGGACCGCCCTGTCCCTCCCCGGCCGTCAGGACGAGCTCGTCGAGCGGGTGCTCGCGGCGCGCCCGGACGCCGTCGTCGTCGTCAACGCGGGGGCTCCCGTGCTGCTGCCGTGGCTCCCGCGGGCGCGGACCGTGCTGTGGGGCTGGCTCGGCGGGCAGGAGTGGGGCCACGCGCTCGCGGACGTGCTGCTCGGGCGGACCGAGCCTGCGGGTCGGTTGCCGTGGACCCTGCCGGCGAGCCTCTTCGACGTCCCGGTGCCGATGGCGATCCCCGGCCACGACGGCGTGATCGCCTACCTCGAGGGCCTCCACGTGGGATACCGCTCGTGGGAGATGAGCGGGCGCACCCCCGCCGCACCGTTCGGGCACGGGCTCGGGTGGACGGACTGGGCCTACGACGGCCTGGCCGGCGAGGAGTCCGACGACGGCGCCCTCGCCCTGTCCGTGCGGGTGCGCAACGTGGGCCCGAGGTTCGGGCGGGAGGTGGTCCAGGCCTACCTCGAGGCCGCGGACGCCGGCTCCGACGAGAGCGAGGCTGCCGGCCCGGAGCGGCCGGTCCGTTGGCTGGCGGGCTTCGCCGTCGTCGCGGCGGAGCCGGGTGCCGCGGTGCACGCGACGATCGTCGTGCCGCGGCGGGCGTTCGAGGTCTGGGACGTCGATGCGCAGACCTGGGTGGTGCCGCCCGGGCACTACCGCATCCGGGTCGGCCGGTCGGTGCGGGACCTGCGCCTCGCCGTCGACGTCCATCGGTAGCAGGCGTTCTCTGCTGAGATCTCGGCGTGGTGACCTGGCGCGGGGGCGCTGGGCGCAGCCGCCGTCTGCGAGGCTGGGGTGGGTCGCTCGGAACGGACGGGAGGTGCGTGGACGTGAGGTTGGCCTTCTGGCGGCGTCGCGAGACCGTTCCGGCGGACGCTCCGACCCGGGTCCCCCGCCTCGGCGTGTACGTGCTGAGGCGCACGTATCGGGGGTTCCACAACGACCGCGTGCTCGACCTGGCCGCCGGTCTCACCTATTTCGCGGTCCTCGCCATCGGGCCGGGCCTGATCGCCTTCGTCTCGCTGCTCAGTCTGCTCGGCCAGAGCCAGGACGTCGTCGACCAGCTGCTCGCCGTCGTCGCCGACCTCGGGCCGGAGGCGGCCGTCGAGACGGTCCAACGCCTCGTCGACCAGCTCCCGCCCGCGCCGTCGGCCGGACGAGGCCTCGTCCTCGGCCTGCTCGGCGCGCTGTGGTCGGCCTCCGCGTACGTGAGCGCGTTCGGCCGGGCGATGAACCGGGTGCACGGCGTGGAGGAGGGCCGCCCGTTCTGGCACTTCCGCCCGGTGATGTTCGCCGTCACGCTCCTCGTGCTCGCGCTGGCCGCGGTGGTGGGCGTCTCGCTCCTGGTCTCCGGTCCCCTCGCCCGCACGCTCGGCCGCTACTTCGACGTCGGCCTCGCGGTCCTCGAGGTCTGGGAGGCGGTGCGGTGGCCCCTCGTCGTCGTCCTCATGATCGTCGTCGTCGCGGCGCTCTACTACCTCACCCCCAACGTCAAGCAGCGGTTCCGCTGGCTGAGCCCCGGGGCCACGCTCGCGATCCTCGGATGGGTGGCGGCGTCGGCGGGGTTCAACCTCTACGTGTCCCGCTTCGGGCGCTACGACGCGGTGTACGGCTCCCTGGCCGGCGTCGTCGTGTTCCTGCTGTGGATCTGGATCTCCAACATCGTGCTCCTGGTGGGCGCCGAGCTCGACGTCGAGCTCGTCCGCCTCCGCCAGCTGAAGGCGGGCATCGCGGCCGAGGAGGCGCTCCAGTTCCCGCCGCGCGAGACGACGGCGAGCGACAAGCGGGCGGCCCAGGCGGCCGAGGACGTCGCCATCGGCCGCGCGATCCGGGAGGGCACCCGACCCTGACCCGCCGGCCCCGTAGCGCTCGACCTCAGCGGGGGACGGGGGACGGGGAGGGGGTCACTTCTTCTTGCGGACGATGCCCTTGACCGTGCCGCTGAGCGCGCCGGCGACGCCTTCCTTGCCGGCGCCCAGCTTGGTGAACTCCTTGGCCCGCGGGCCGCCGGGGACGTCCTTGGGCAGCGAGGCCGAGGCCACGATCCAGTCGGGGATCCCGAGGAGGCGCACGATCGCGGTGAGCCGCTCGGACTCGTTGACGCTCTCCGTGAGCTCCTCGGCGAGGAGCGACTCGAGGTCCTCGCCGGCCTCGGGCTTGCCGCACGCGGCGGCGACCGAGGGGGCGTTCTCGGCGCCCTCGGGCTCCATGCCGGCCGTCTCGTCGTATGGGCGCTGGACCGTCGGGTCGCTGACATACTCGCCGACGTCCTGGCCGGCGTTGTACGCCCACAGGATGAGGAGCTTGTCCTGCTCCACGGTGACCGCGAGGGCCCCGCGGCCGGTGAGCGCCGAGACCTGCTGCGCGAGGTCGGCCGCGGTCATCTTCGCGCCGGCGACCGCGCCGTGCGTGCGCGTGGGCACGGCCACCACCCAGTCGCCCTCTTGGGGGCCGACCCAGCCCGAGAACCGCCGCTCCTGCAGGGCGGCGAGCACCGCCTCGCGCGTGCCCGAGAAGAAGATTCCGCAGTAGGTGAAGCCTGCGGGGCCGCCGATCGTGTCTCCGCCATAGACCGTCATGGCGGGAAGTCTCCCACCGAGCCGGCGGCTCGGCCCGCCGGTTCGACCGTGAGCCGCGCTCTCATCCCGGGCCCCGGGCGCCTCGGGGAGGTGCCCGGTCTGGGTCCGGGGCGGCTATTGGCGCTGCCCCAGGTGCTGCATGACCTCCTCCTCGAGGTGCTCGTCGGGCATCCGGGTCCGGGGGTGGAGGTACCTGTCATAGGCCTCCACTTCGGGAACGCCTCGCTCCCGAGCGCGGCGGTAGAGCCGCCAGCGGTCGGAGATGTCGATACTCGGTAGATCCACCCCTCCTGTTTAGTGCCGATTGGGCCCGGATATGCCCGGAAGCCCCTGTGATGTGTGTCGCATTCGCAGATCGGCGGGTCCCGCCGGTGCCGCGAGGGCCCCGCGGCGGCCCACCGCGTGAAACGTGCCGCCAACCCTGCGGAAACCTGGTGAGGCTAACCTCACGAGGTCCGGCGACCGCCGCCGGGCCTTGTGAGTCGAGGAGGTCACGGCAATGACCGGACCCGTGCTCGTCGGCTGCTCCCACGGCACGCGCGACCCCGCGGGACGGGACGCGATCCACGGCCTGCTCGACGGCGTCCACTTCGCTCGGCGCGACGTGGGCGTCCGCGAGGCCTTCGTGGACGTCCAGGAGCCGGAGATCGCCGACGTCGTCGCCGGGGTGCTCGCCGAGGACGTGGCCGCGTCCGTCGTCGTCGTCCCCCTGCTGCTCTCGGGTGGCTACCACGTCCACGTCGACATCGCCCGTGCCGTCGACGCGTTCCCGGGGCGGGCGGTGGCCGCCCCCCCGCTCGGCCCGGACCCGCGCCTCATCGACCTGCTCCTCACTCGCCTGGCCGAGGTCGGCACGGAGGCGGGAGACGCCGTCGTCGTCGCCGCGGCGGGGTCGAGCGACCCGAGGGCCGCCGAGGCCGTGGCGGAGGTGGCGGCCGGTGTGGCGGGGGTGCACGGCGGGCCGGTCTCCGTGGGCTACGGATCGGCGGCCCGTCCCTCGGTGCCCGAGGCCGTCGCCGCGGCCCGGGCGGCGGGGGCAGGGCGGGTGGTGATCGCGTCCTACCTGCTGGCTCCCGGGTTCTTCCACGACCGCCTGGCCGAGGCGGGGGCGGACGTGATCACCGCCCCGCTGGCGCCGGACCGGCGGCTCGTGGAGATCGTGCTCGAGCGGTACGCAGCCGCGGCGGCCTCGCTGCGGGCGTAGCGGCGGGTACGGTCGCCCCCGTGACGCACGCCGATCCTCTCTCCGCCTTCAGCCTCGAGGAGCTGCGGCGGCGGACGAGCATGAAGTGGCAGGTCTACCCCGACGACGTGCTCCCGTTGTGGGTGGCGGAGATGGACGGCGCCCTCGCGGAGCCGGTCGTCCGGGCCGTGTGTGACGCGATGCGGCTGGGGGACACCGGCTACCCCCGCGGCGCCGCGTACCAGGAGGCCTTCGCGGAGTTCGCCGCGGACCGCTGGGACTGGTTCCCCGAGCCGGGGCGCATGCGGCTGGTCACGGACGTCATGCTCGGGATCGTCGAGGCGCTGCGCGTGCTCACCAGGCCCGGCGACGTCGTCGTCATCAACCCGCCCGTCTACCCCCCGTTCGCCGGGTACACGCGGTACGCGGGGCGGGAGGTCCGGACGGTCCCCCTGCGCACGGACCTCAGGCTCGACCTCGCCGCCCTCGAGGAGGCCTTCGCCGCCGCCGCCGCCGCCGACGGCGCCCGCCCCGCCGCGTATCTGTTGTGCAACCCGCACAACCCCACGGGCACGGTGCACACGCGCGAGGAGCTCACCGCCGTGGCACGGCTGGCGCGGACGTACGGCGTGCGGGTGATCGTGGACGAGATCCACGGGCCCGTGGAGCTGCCGGGGGCGTCCTTCGTGCCCTACCTGTCGGTCCCCGGCAGCGAGGACGCCGTGGTGCTGACCTCCGCGTCGAAGGCGTGGAGCCTGGCGGGGCTGAAGGCGGCGCTGCTGATCGCGGGCGACGCCGCCGCACCGGACCTCGCGCGCGTTCCCTACGAGGCGAGCGGCGGGGCGAGCCACCTCGGCGTCATCGCGCACGTCGCGGCCCTTCGCGAGGGCCGCGAGTGGCTGGACGCGGCCCTCGCGGCGATCGCGCGGAACCGGGCGCTGCTCGGGGACCTGCTCGCCGAGCACGTGCCCGGTGCGGTGTACCACCCGCCACAGGCCACGTACCTCGCGTGGGTGGACTGCCGGCGGCTCGACCTCGAGCGCGAGCCCGCGCACGCCTTCCTCCACGACGGGCGGGTGGCGCTGAACCCCGGTCCCTCGTTCGGAGAGGGCGGCGGCGGGCACGTGCGGGTGAACCTGGCGACGTCGCCGGAGATCCTCGAGGAGGCGGCCCGTCGGATGGGCCGCGCGCTCGCGGTGCGCTGACCTGGGGCGATCCTGCGCTGACCGGGGGCGGCTCCGGCCCCTCGAGCACCGGCCCCTCGAGCACCGGGACTTGGCATAGAGGGGCTTGGAGCACAGGGACTTGACGTACCGGGACTTGACGTACCGGGCCGAGACATGAAGTCGCCGGCGCCAGGAAGGGGGGGTCACCGGCGCCGGCGGATAACGAGAGGATAGCCACAGTTTCCTTGCGCTGCCACGGGACCTAGGGCCCGGTCCCTCCGCACACGCAGACACAACCTGAGCGCCGGCCAGGCCAGGCTCACCGGCCGGGCTCACCGACCGTGCCGGGCGCGTGCGCGGTCGTCCTCTTGCCGCGAGGGTGTGGGGTCCCACGGCGACCTCACGGCGGGAGGACGACCGCACGGGCCGGCGACGCCGGACCTCAGGTGGTTGAGGAGGGCGTCGCCGTCGCGTCGTCCGTGGCCTCCGGAGTGGCGCCGTCGTCGGGCGTGCTGAGACCGCTCTCGGGGGCGACCCGGCCGTCCTCGTGCATACGCCCACCCGGCCCGCGTCCGCCTGGGCCGCCGGGACCCATGGCCTCCTCGCCGGTGATCACGTAGTCCTCGCCCATCTCCACGGTGACCCGCTCGCCGTCGGCCGTGACGAGGTGGGCCTCGTAGACGCCGTCGGAGTCGGTCTCGACCCGCAGGATCGTCGCGTCGGGATACGCCGCGAGAGCCGCCGTCTGGACCGCGGCCGCGACGTCGCCCGTGAGGAGCTCCTCGTCGGGGCGCAGGCTCTGCGACTCGTCGACCGCGCCGTCCGGCCGCGTCGGCCTTGTGGTGTCGGACGGGGCTTCCGTGCTCGAGCCGGAGCCCGCGTCGCTGTCGGCGGTGGCCGAGATCGCGGACGTGAGCACGCCCCCGGCGATCAGTCCACCTGCCACGAGCGCGACGGCGCCGGCGCGGCGCGGGGCGTTCGACGGCGGTGCCTTCGACGGCGGGGCCTTCGACGGCAGGGGCGCGGGCGATCCGGCTGGGCCGCTCGGCGAGGCCGGGAACGGGGGAGCAGAGAGGTGCGGGGTGGAGGGCTCGGGCGCCGGGGGTCCGGTCGGGGTCGTGTTCTCACTCATGCCGTGCTCCGTTCGTTCGGGCGGTTCCCGGACGGGATCGCTGGAACGACAGTCGGTCGCGTGGCTGGGCCGAAGCCGAAGGCAGCCTGTGGCGGGGCTGTGAGGTGAGGGGCGCTCCGACGCCCGAGCCGGATCCAGGCTGCGCGGACGCGGCCCCGCCGTCGCGGGACGATACGACCGGCGCGCTGCGCCCCCCTGCGTCGCGGCGCGCCGGTCGCGCGTTGCCTACCCCGATCGAGAAGTGGCGCTCTCACGGTAGTCCCGACCGGCGGATCGCGCGTGGCGAGAGACGGATGTTCACAAGGTGAGACGACCACGGCGCACGGGGACCTTGGGCGGGGGTAGGGGTCGTCGGGGAAGGGCACGATGGCCGAGGAGAGAGGAGTCCGCGATGACGCGCGCGGTGGTGGTGTACGAGTCGATGTTCGGGAACAGCAAGGCGGTGGCGGACGCCGTCGCGGCCGGGCTGGCCGAGCTCCTCGCCGTCGAGACGGTCGCGGTGGGCGAAGCAGCCGAGGATCTCGGCGGCGACGGAGTGCTCCTCGTCGTCGGCGGGCCGACGCACGCGTTCTCGATGAGCCGGGCGTCCACGCGGGAGTCCGCGGTGCAGCAGCACGGCGCCCCCGGGCCGGCCGGGCCCGGCATCCGGGAGTGGCTCGAGGGCTTCGAAGCCGCGGACGGCCTCCTCGCCGCGGCCTTCGACACCCGGATCAAGAAGAAGTTCGTCCCCGGCTCGGCGGCGAGCTCGGCGGAAAAGCGCCTGCGCAAGGTCGGCTGCCGCATCGTGATGCCCGCCGAGTCCTTCTGGGTCTCGGACATGGCGGGGCCCCTGCTCGACGGCGAGCTGGAGCGGGCCCGGGCCTGGGGCCGGGCGGTCGCGGAGGCCGTCGCGCGGTAGCCACTCGCGCGTCGAGGCCCGACGGCGAGGTCCGACGATCGTCCCGGGCGCCGTCGTCGGCCCCGTTCTAGCCTCGGACGATGGGCCCGCTGATGTTCAAGCCGCTGACCTTGCGCGGCGTCACCTTCCCCAACCGGATCTGGCTGGCGCCGATGTGCCAGTTCTCCATCGCCGAGGGCGACGGCGTCCCCCGCGACTGGCACCTGGTGCACCTCGGCGCGCGGGCGGCGGGCGGCTACGGACTTCTCATCGCCGAGGCCACCGCCGTGTCGCCCGAGGGGCGGATCACGCCCCGCGACGCGGGTCTGTGGACCGACGAGCAGGCGGCGGCCTGGGCCCGGATCGTCGGCTTCCTTCACGCGAGCGGGACGCTTGCCGGAGTGCAGCTCTCGCACGCCGGGCGCAAGGCGTCGTCGTGGTGGCCGTGGGCAGGCACGACCGGGTCCGTGCCGGAGGACGACGGCGGGTGGCCGGTCCTCGCGCCGTCGCCGGTGCCGTTCCCCGGCATGGCGACGCCCCGGGAGCTGACGATCGAGGACATCGGGGGCGTGGTGGCCGCCTATGCCGCGGCGGCGGGGCGTGCGGCCGCGGCGGGGTTCGACGTCGTCGAGATCCAGGCGGGGCACGGCTTCCTCGTCCACGAGTTCCTCTCGCCGCTGTCCAACCTGCGTGAGGACGCCTACGGCGGCGCGCTCGAGGAGCGGGCACGGCTGCTGCTCGAGGTGGTCGACGCCGTGCGCTCGACCTGGCCCGAGGACAAGCCCGTGCTCGTGCGGCTCTCGGCGACGGACTGGCTGCCCGGCGGCTTCGACGTCGACGAGGCCGCGCAGGTCGCGGCGTGGGTGGGGGCGCGCGGTGTCGACCTGGTGGACGTGTCCACCGGCGGGCTGCTGCCGGCCCCGATCCCCGCGACGGCCGGGTACCAGGTGCCGCACGCACGCGAGATCCGGGAGCGGACCGGGCTGCCGGTGAGCGCCGTCGGGCTCATCACGGACCCCGAGCACGCCGAGCAGATCCTGCTCGACGACGCGGCGGACGTGGTGCTCGTCGGGCGGGTGGCGATGCGCGACCCGATGTGGCCGCGCCGCGCGGCGCACGTGCTGGAGGCGTCGGCGTCGGCCCTGCCGTGGCCGCCGCAGTACCTGCGCGGGGCGTGGGGGTAGCCGATCACTGCGGCTGAAGGGCCCGTGCGCGTGGTGCCTCGCGACTAGCCTCGGGACGGTCCCGGACGAGCGGCAGGCCGGGAGCGCTCTCGTGGAGGAGACGGGTCGATGGCGACTGGTGTGGTGCATCTTCGGCGGGGTGGGACGAGCGTGGTGCTGCGCTTGGGGGACCGGGTGCTGCCGTGTGTGCTGCATTGGGGGCCGGATCTGGGGGAGGTGTCCGAGGGCGCGTTGGCGGCCGTGCTTCCGGCGCTGGGGATGCCATTTGTGGACTCGGTGTTGACGTCGCAGGAGGCGGTGGCGGTGCTGCCGCAGCACTCCTCGGGGTGGTTGGGGCGGCCGGGGTTGCTGGGCAGCCGGGACGGCCGGGCGTGGTCGGTGGCCTTCGATGCGGTCTCCCACGAGGTGGGCGAGGCGGGGACCGAGGCCTGGCCGGACGGGCCGGCGGGTGCGGTGCGGGTCCGCTCGGTGGGGACGGATGGTCCGGGCGCGCTGGAGGTTGCGACGGAGCTGGAGGTGTTGGCGTCGGGTCTGGTGCGGGTGCGGGGGTCGGTGCGCAACCTCGGAGCCGAGCCGTACGAGGTGCGGCATCTGGAGGTGGCGTTGCCGGTGCCTGCGGAGGCGACCGAGGTGTTGGACATGGCGGGGCGGCACACGCACGAGCGGACGCCGCAGCGGCGGCCGTTCGACCAGGGGCTGTGGCTGCGCGAGGCGTGGGGCGGGCGGCCGGGCCATGACTCGGCGACGGTGATGTGCGCGGGCCGGCCAGGGTTCGGGTGGCGCTCGGGTCGGGTGTGGGGGGTGCATCTGGGCTGGTCGGGGAACCAGGTCGTGGCGGCGGAGCACTCCTTCACCGGGTGGCGTCTGCTGCGCGGCGGTGAACTCCTGTTGCCGGGTGAGGTCCGCCTGGGGCAGGGCGAGGAGTACGCCTCGCCGTGGCTCTACGGCTCCTGGGGGGAGGGGCTCGACGCCTTCTCCCACCGGTTCCACCGGTTCCTGCGTTCCCGCCCCCAGCACCCGAAGCGGGTGCGGCCGGTGTTGTTGAACACGTGGGAAGCCGTGTATTTCGACATGCGCCTGGAGAAGCTCCTCGCGTTGGCGGAGAAGGCGGCGGAGCTGGGGATCGAGCGGTATGTGTTGGATGACGGGTGGTTCCGGCACCGGCGCAGCGACAACGCGGGCCTGGGGGACTGGTTCGTCGATGAGGGGGTCTGGGGGCCGGCGGGGATGCACCCGTTGACGGACCGGGTGCGGGAACTGGGGATGGAGTTCGGGTTGTGGTTCGAGCCCGAGATGATCAACCTGGACTCCGACCTCGCCCGCGCGCACCCGGAGTGGATCTTCGGGACGGAGCACGGCCCTGGTCTGCCCTCGCGGTATCAGCACGTGCTCGACCTGGGTCACCCGCAGGCGTACGACTACGTCCTCGAGCGGGTCTCGGCGGTGGTGGCGGAGTACGGCGTGGCGTACATCAAGTGGGATCACAACCGGGCGCTGCTGGATGCCGGGCACTCCCCTGAGGGCATCCCGGGTGTCCACGTCCAGACCCTCGCGGTGCACCGGATGATGGCCGAGCTCAAGGCCCGCCACCCCGGCCTGGAGATCGAGTCGTGCTGCGGTGGTGGGGGTCGGGTGGATCTCGGGATCCTCGAGCACACGGACCGCGTCTGGGTCTCGGACTGCATCGACGCGCACGAGCGGCATCGGATGGTCGCCTGGACGGGCCTGACGCTGCCGCCGGAGGTGATGGGCACGCATGTGGGGTCGGGGGCGGATCACACGACGAAGCGTTCGCATGCGCTCTCGTTCCGGGCGGGGACGGCGATGTGGGGCCACATGGGGGTGGAGTGGGACCTGACGACCGCATCGGAGGCCGACTTCGCGGCCCTGGCCGAGTGGATCGCGTTCCACAAGGAGGTCCGGGGTCTGCTGCATTCCGGTGATGTGGTCCACGCGGACCTGGCCAACCCGGCCCTGCACCTGGAGGGTGTCGTCGCCACGGACAAGTCGGACGCCCTGTACCGGCTCTCGGCGTTGGACCAGACCCTGATCTGGCCTCCGGGGCGGGTCACCCTGCCGGGCCTGGATCCCGACAGGTCCTACCGGGTCAGCGCCCAGGCCCCCGGCGATGCCGCGGCCCGCACCTTCGCCCCCGGGTGGGCCCCCGACGGCGTCGTCCTCCCGGGGCGGATCCTCGACCAGGTCGGCATCCAAGCCCCCCTCCTCGACACCGACACCCTCGTCCTCCTGAGAGCGCAAGCCGTCTGACCCGACCCGCCCCGCGCACAGACACGCGAAGGCCCCGGCCCGAACCAACGACGACGATGCCCTTCGAGACCCCGATCGCGGGCCCAAGAAGAAGGCCGCCTTCGGCGCTGCACACGGCAGATGAGCCGCGCGTGAGGCGAGCCCCCGAAGGGGAGCGCCTGGCCAAGGTGGCAGTGCCGGCAAGAGGCGAAGCGAGGCGTGGCGAGGCGAAAGAGGGTGGGGTGGGGCGCGCGCGGATCGTGGCGGGTCTGGCGGGAGGCGCGAGGAACGAGCGCCGGATGGTAGATCCGCGCGCGCCCCACCCCACCCGCCTCAAGGTGCGGGCGCCGTCGTGAGCGACCGCCGTCGGCCCCACCCCACCCGCCGACCCGCCGACCCAGAGGCCGTTCTTGCGACCTACAGGTCGTTCTTGCGCTGCAGGTAGCGCATCGCCACCCACCCCACCGGGATCCGCGCCCAGAACGTCAGCACGCGGAACAGCACGGCGACGGACGCCGCGACGGCCGCGGGGATGCCGGCCGCCGTCAGCCCACCGCTCAGGGCGAGCTCCACGGTCCCGAGCCCACCCGGCGTCGGGACCGCCGAGCCGAGCGCCGTCCCCCCGAGGTAGATGATCGCGAGCTGCGTGGGAGGCACCTGCTGCCCGAAGGCCGCCAGCGACGCGGCGAAGGCCGCGATGAAGCCGCCGGTCATGATCACGTTGCCGAGGAGGCCGAGGCCGAGCCGCCCCGGCTGGCCGACCACCCACAGGACGCGCGGCCACACCTGGCGCAGCGTCGGCGCCGATCGGGTCCAGATCCACCGGCGGATCGGCGGCACCAGGAGGGCCACCGCGACGACGACGGCGATCGCCCCCATGACGACGAAGGCCGCGACGCCGGGCACCTGGAACGCCCCGCTCGTGCCGGTGAGGGCGGCGATGAGCAGGAGCAGGGCGATGGTCGTGACGAACTGCGAGATCTGGATGAGCGCCACGGACGCGACGGCGAGCGGCGTCTCGACCTTGCGCCGGTTGAGGTAGCGGAGGTTGAGCGCCGCAGGGCCGACGCCGGCCGGGGTCACGAGAGCGACGACGGACGCCGCGGCCTGCACCAGGGTGGTTCGCCAGAGGGTGAGGTGCACGGGCGAGAAGGCGACGAGCGAGAGGGCCGCGCCGACGTACGTGAGCAGTCCGAGGGCGAAGGCCACGGCCGCCCACGTCGGGTTCGCCTCCTTGAGGGCCTCGGTGAGCTGGCGGATGTTCAGCGAGGACAGGACGAGCCAGACTGCGACGACGGCGATCGTCGTCGTCATCACGGTGCGCGCCGAGAACCGGGCGAGCTGGACGGGCTCGACCTCCGCCGCGGTCGGCATCAGCTCGATGAGGGCCGCCCGCACGTCGTCGAGGAGGCCCTTGTGCTGTCGGGCGAGCACCCGGGTCTGCTGCGGCAGGGCGACCGGCTGCAGCAGAGGTGCGATGGCACCCAGGAGCTCGGGGTTGAGCACCTTCGCGGCGCTGCCGACGGCGCGCGGCACGCCCACCCGGAGGGCGAGCACCGCGAGCATCTGGGCGAGGTCGAGACGGCGGGCCAGCTCGGTCGAGGCGATGTCACCGTTCGTCCACCCCACGATCCAGACCTGTGCGTCTCGGACGAGGAGGACGTCCGCGGTGAGGTCGCGGTGCGCCAGCCCGGCGGCGTGCGCGAGGCGGAGCTGGGCCCAGGCGTCGGCGAGGACCTCGTCGGTGAGGGCCTCGTCGTCGAGGTCCGCCAGCGGCGTCGCGTCGGCGACGTGCTCGTAGGCGAGGACCACCGAGTCCTCGATCTCGGCGAGGCCCACCAGTCCGGGTGTTCGCACGCCCGCGGCGCCGGCGGCGTAGGCGAGCAGGGCTGCGCGCTCGGCCGCCTGGCGCAGGCTGACGACGGTGCGACGCTCGAGCCCACGCAGGCGGACGGCGGACCAGATGGAGGCGAGGGTGCCGATCACCTGGCGGTCGCCGTCGAGCGCCATGACGTCCCACCGTGCGCCGGTCGCGTCGTCGACGGCGTAGACGCGCCCCTGACCGGGGCGTTCGAGGGCGAGGGTCGACGGCGCGGCGGCGTGCGCGATGATGCGCCCGGCATCCTCGGTGGTCGGGACCCAGGTGAGGCGGTCGCCGTCGTGATACCCGGTCGCCGTCGCCGGCGGAGGCGGCGCAGGGGTGTCCTCGTCCGGGCCGCGCTCGCCGTCGCGCTCGCCGTCGCCGGCGCCGTCGTGCGATGCGGAATCCCCCGACCCGAGGCGGCCCTGGAGGCCGTGCTCGGTGTACCCGATCGGCGCCGTCGTGCGTGCGAGGACCGCGCGAGGCTCGGTCGTGGCGGCGATCGCACCCACCCGGACGACGCGGACGGGGTCGAGCCCGGCCCGGCGGATGCCCTCGACGAGGGCGACGCCGTAGGCCCGCTCGTTGTAGACGCCGGAGGCGTAGCGCACGCCCAGGCCGACCGCCCGGCCGACGAGAACGGTGACGAGGACGCCGGGGAGGGTCAGGTCGCCCGTGATGACGGCGATGAACAACGCGACCCACAGCAGGTTCCAGGACCAGGCGACGCTGCGGCGCTGCGTGCGTGAGCCGGCCGCGGTGAGGAAGGCCGCGAAGGCGGTGGCGTAGGGCGAGATCCCGACGGTGGTCACCCCGTCGGTCGTGATCGTGAAGGCTTCGGCGAGCGCGGCAGGGGCGTAGTCGGCGAGCCAGGTCATGGCCACGCTCGCGACGAGCGCCGCGAGGAGGCCGGCCACGAGCGCCTCGACCACCTGCCGGAATGCCTTGTGGATCACCCGCTCGACCAGGACGATCCACGGCAGCACGAGGGTCACGACGACCTGGAGGAGCCCGAGGGGGATCTGGATCAGGCCGCGCAGCACCCGCGCGAAGGCCGACTGGACGTCTTCGGTCACGCCTTCCGTGGTCCCGTGCGCGTAGACGGCGAGGAGGACGACGACGACGATCCCCAGGATCGCCAGGACGAACCCCACGAGGTCGCCGGGACGGCGGACGCGGGTGCGGGGGGCGTCGACCACCTCGACCAGGCGGCCGGGGCCCGCCGGGGTGGAGTCGGCCATGGGGGCGAGTGTAGGTGGGGCGGAACGGGTCGCCCGGACCTCCGGCGGGCCCGGGTGTGCCTCAGGTGTGACGCGCGCCTCGTGTGGGGCGGCCCACAATCCCAGGCCGGGCGGGTTGACAGGCGCGTCGTTCTGTCAGGACCGGCCGATAGCCTTCCCGCGCGACCGGCGCACCGGCGTCGTCGTTCTTTCCGGAGGTTCTTCTCGATGTCCAGCCAGACCGTTCCGTACGTCTCCTTCTCCGAGACCGCCAAGCAGGTGTGGTGGTACCCGGTGGTCCGCGGCGTGATCGCCATCGTCCTCGGCGTCCTCGTCATGGCCAACCCGACGGCGTCCGTCCTCTTCCTCGTCCGCCTCGTCGGCATCTTCGTGCTCGTCGACGGCGTCGTCGGCATCGTCGACGGCCTGCGCCGTCGTGGCGTGCCCGACGGCGGGTCCGGCTGGCGCCTGGGCACGGGAGTGCTCGGCGCGCTCGTCGGAGCCGTGCTGCTCTTCTGGCCCGAGGCCACCGTGGGGGTCCTGGCGATCATCCTCGGTGCGTGGGCCATCGTCGCCGGCGTCCTGGCCACGATCGCGGGCCTGGGCATGCGCTCCGTGCCCGGCAGCGGCTGGGGCTGGGGCGTCTTCTGGGGTCTCCTCACCTTCGGGTTCGGCCTCGCGCTCATCTTCTCGACCGGCTCGACCGTCGCGGTGCTCGCCTGGATCATCGGTCTCTACGCCGTGCTGTCCGGGATCGTCCTGGTCGTCGCCGGCTTCGTGGTCCGCTCGCTCGGCAAGCGGGCAGCCGCGCTCGGCGACTGACACCCGATGTGACCGCGGACGCGGGTGCCGGCGCCGCCCCACCGGTGGGCGATCTCCCCGAGGCCCGGGGTGTCTCGGGGAGATCGCCGCTGCGTCCGGTGGACGGCGGCCGCCGCCGGCTGACGGTGGAGATCTGGATCGTCCTCGGGCTGTCGCTCGGACGCGCCGGCGTGTATGCGCTGGTCAGGATCATCGACCGCCTGACCGCCGAGGTGCCGCTCGGTGACCAGAGCGCCACCCTGAACCCGACGCTGTCGCCGCGTCCGTGGCTCGACCTCACCTACCAGCTCCTCCACATCGGCTTCGCGCTGCTTCCGGTCGCCCTGGCGCTGTACCTGCTCTCGGCGTCGGGCTCCAGTGCCGTGCGCCGGATCGGGCTGACCGCGGATCGGCCGTGGCGCACGCTGGGGGCGGGGGTCGGGCTCGCCGCGCTGATCGGCATCCCGGGGCTGGCGCTCTACGGCGCGGGGCGCGCCCTCGGCATCACGGTGGACGTCCAGGCCTCGGCGTTGGGTGCTTACTGGTGGACGGTGCCGGTCCTGATCCTCGCGGCGCTGCAGAACGCGCTGCTCGAGGAGGTCGTCGCCGTCGGCTACCTCATGGAGCGGTTGCGGGAGCTCGCGTGGCGCCCGTGGACGATCGTCGCGGCGAGCGCTCTGCTCCGCGGCTCCTACCACCTCTACCAGGGCATCGGCCCCTTCATCGGCAACGCCCTGATGGGCGTCGTGTTCGCGGAGTACTACCGGCGGACGCGCCGGGTGATGCCGCTCGTGGTCGCGCACACGGTCCTCGACGTCGTCGCCTTCGTGGGGTACGCCCTCGTGCCGGCGGAGTGGCGGGCCGCGCTCGGCCTGGCGTAGGCCGGGCGCCGGGCTACGCCGCGACGGTCCGGCCTTCCCCGCTGCAGGCGCGGCTACGCCCCTGCGGGCGTGGCGTCCTCGCTGCGCCGGGCATCTGTCCTCCCGGCCTGGCCGCGCTGGTCGCGGAGGGTGGGCGGGCCGTCGGGCGGAGGGTGCGGGCGATCCGCGGGCAGACTCACCCCGGAGGCCCGTGCTGCCCAGCCTAGGAAGCCGTCGGGGTCGCGGGCGTCCCGACCCTCAGGGGGCCCGGCGCAGGCGCAGGGAGTTGGACACCACGAGCACCGAGCTGAACGCCATCGCCGCGCCCGCGATCATCGGGTTGAGCAGTCCGAAGGCTGCGAGCGGGATCGCCGCGACGTTGTAGGCGAACGCCCAGAACAGGTTCTGCTTGATGATCCGCAGGGTCTTGCGGGACAGGGCGATCGCGGTCGGTGCGGCGCGGAGGTCGCCGCGGACCAGGGTGATGTCGCTCGCCTCGATCGCGACGTCCGTGCCCGTGCCCATCGCGAGGCCCAGGCCGCGGGCGCCCGCCTGGGCCAGCGCGGCGGCGTCGTTCACGCCGTCCCCGACCATCGCCACGACCTTGCCCTCGTCCTGGAGGCGGCGCACGACGTCGACCTTGTGCTCCGGGAGCACCTCCGCGATGACGTGCTCCGCGGGGATGCCGACGGCGCCCGCCGCCTGGAGCGCGGCCGTGCGGTTGTCCCCGGTCAGGAGCCAGGGGGTGATTCCGAGGCCGCGGAGCTGGGCGATCGCCTCGGCGGAGGTCGGCTTCACGGGGTCGCGCAGGACGAGCACGCCGCGGGCGCGACCGTCCCAGGCGACGACGACGGCGGTCCCGCCGGAGCGCTCGGCCTCGGCGTGGAGGGCTGTCACGCCGTCGGGGTCCGCGATTCCCTGCTCGGCGAGCCACGCGGGGCGGCCGACGAAGGCGGCGGCCAGGGCGCCGTCGTCCGTGGTGACGGTCGCGCTCACGCCGCGGCCGGCGTGGTTGGAGAAGTCGGACGCGGGGAGGTGGGGTGTGGGCGCGGCGTCGGCGATCGCGCGGGCGATCGGATGCTCGGAGAGCGCCTCGACGGCGCCCGCCATGGCCAGCACCTCGGCGGAGGGGGCAGAGAGTGGCCGGGCGGGGACGACGACGTCCATCAGCCCCATCCGGCCCTGGGTCACGGTGCCGGTCTTGTCGAGCACGACCGTGTCGACGCGGCGGGTGGACTCGAGGACCTCCGGGCCCTTGATGAGGATGCCCAGCTGGGCGCCGCGGCCGGTGCCCACCAGAAGCGCGGTGGGGGTCGCGAGTCCCAGCGCGCAGGGGCACGCGATGATCAGGACGGCGACGGCGGCCGTGAACGCGGCCTGGGTCGAGGCCCCGGTGAGGAGCCACGCGGCGAGGGTCCCCAGGGCGAGGACCAGCACCACCGGCACGAACACCGCGGAGATCCGGTCCGCGAGCCGCTGCACCGGTGCCTTGCCGGTCTGCGCCTGGGTGACGAGGCGGCCGATCTGGGCGAGCGTGGTCTCCTCGCCCACGCGCGTCGCGCGGACCACGAGGTGGCCGGAGGCGTTGACTGTCGCGCCGGTGACGGCGTCGCCCGGGCCGACTTCGACGGGGACGGGCTCGCCGGTGAGTAGCGAGGTGTCGACGGCGCTCTGTCCCTCGACCACGACGCCGTCGGTCGCGACCTTCTCGCCCGGTCGGACGACGAACAGGTCGCCGACGGCGAGGGCCTCGATCGGCACGCGGGTCTCCGTGCGGTGCCCCGCGCCGTCGTCGTCCAGGCGCGCGACGTCCTTCGCGCCGAGGGCGAGGAGGGTGCGCAGGGCGTCGCCCGCCCGACGGCGCGAGCGGAACTCCGCGTAGCGGCCGGCGAGGAGGAAGGTGGTGACGACGGCGGCGACCTCGAAGTAGAGCTCGGGCATGGCCTCGCCCATGCCGGTGGAGGACTCGGCGGGCATCGGCTCGGCTGCCGGGAAGAGGGCCGGCGTCATCGTCATGCCGATCTCGCCGGCGCCGCCGACGAGGAGGGCCCACAGGGACCACGCGGTGGCGGCGATGACGCCGAGCGAGACGAGCGTGTCCATCGTCGACGCGCCGTGGCGGGCCGCGCGGAAGGCGGCGCGGTGGAACGGCCAGGCGGCCCACGTGACCACCGGCAGCGCGAGCACGGCGACCAACCACTGCCAGCCGGGGAACTGGAGCGCGGGAATCATCGAGAGCACGACCACCGGGGGCGTGAGGATCGCCGCGACGCGGAGGCGACGTCGCAGGTCGGCGCCGCGGTCGGGGGTGACCTCGGCGTCGCCGTGGTCGTGGGCCGTCGCGTGGTCGTGACCCGTCATCTGGTCGCTGGTCGTCGCGCGGTCGTGGGTCGTCGCGCGGTCGTGGGTCATCGCCTGGCCGGGCGCCATCCCGGTCTCGTCAACCTCGCCAACCTCGCCACCTGCCATTCCCGCCGAACGCGGGGTTATGGGTCGAATGAAGCCCCTCTTGACCCATAACCCCGCGTTCGGCCGGGGTGGGGTGGGGCTGGGTGAGGGAGGTCGAAGGCGCGGGGGTGAGGGGATCGGAGGTGAGGGGAGGGGGCGCGAGGGGCGCGGGCGTGGTGGGCGACGTCGTCCGCGGGGTCCGACGTCGAAGCACCGTCGCGCCGTAGCCGGCGGACTCGACGGCGGCCACGAGGTCGGCGTCCCTGACCAGCCCGGCGAACTCGACGTGCGCCTGCTCCGTCGCGAGGTTGACCGTCGCGCGCACCCCGGGCACCCGGTTGAGCTTCCGTTCCACGCGTGCCACGCACGAGGCGCAGGTCATGCCCTCGATGGCGAGGTCGACCGTCTCGGCGGGTGCGCCGTCGTCCTTGTCCGTCGTGTGCGGTGCGGGAGCGCTCATCGGGGGCCTCCGGTCTTCCTGTCTGGCCGAACGCGGGGTTATGGGTCGAATGGCCGCCCATTCGACCCATAACCCCGCGTTCGGCGGGGGGCGGGTCAGGGCGGGCGCAGGGCAGGTCAGGGTGGCGTGGGTCAGGCGGGGGCGTGGATGGCCGCGACGTCGTAGCCGGCCTCGTCGATCGCCTCGCGCAGGGCCTTCGGGTCGAGGACGGTCTCCGAGGTGACGGTCACCTCGGACGGGACGTCCGCGTGCAGCACGACGCTCACGTTGAGGACGCCGTCGATCTTCGATACCTCGGTCGTGACGGCCTTGACGCAGTGCATGCAGGTCATGCCCTCGACGTCGATGACGGTGGTGCGTTCCATGCCGGGCTCCTTCGGGGTGACGGTGCGGGGGGGCTGGGTGAGGCGGATCGGGGAGGGGGGCGGCGGTGGCGTCCGGGGGCGTGAACCCGTCACGACTGGACCTGTCACGACTGGGCCCGTCACGACTGGGCCCGTCACGACCGGACCAGACGGGCGATGGCGTCGGACGCCTCGCGGACCTTCTCGGCGCCCTCCTCCGGCGAGCGTCGAGCGGCGTCGACCACGCAGTGGCCGATGTGGTCCTCGAGGAGGCCCAGGCTGACGGCCTCGAGGGCTTTGGTCACGGCTGCGACCTGGGTGAGGATGTCGATGCAGTAGACGTCCTCGTCGACCATGCGCGCGACGCCGCGGACCTGGCCCTCGATGCGGCGCAGGCGCTTGAGGTAGTCGTCCTTGCCGCCGGTGTAGCCGTGCACGGTTCGTCCTCCCGGGTCGGTGGCTGTGGTGCTGCTTGCGACAACACGGTACCCCCAGGGGGTATTCCCACCCCGGGGCCTTCGGGCCGCCCGAGCGCCCGCGAGTTGGGTGGATGCGGTGGAGGATGCCGACCCCATAGCACGCCTGCGCGCAAGGGCCGGTACCGTTGGTCCTGTCCCGCCCGGATGAATGCGGCGACAACGACGTCGACCGTCCTCCTCAGTTCCCAGATGGGACCCCATGACCGCCTCCGCTGTCCAGTCAGACGCCCCTCCCCTCGCTGACCGTCCCCCCGGCTCGCCGCGTGAGCGGCAGGTCAGCGACTTCGCCGAGCTCTCGCGCCGCGTCCAGGACGCCGGCCTCATGCGTCGCCGATACGGGTACTACTGGACGAAGTTCGCGCTGATGACGCTCGCGGGCCTGGCGCTCGCCGGCGCGTTCGTCTGGATCGGCGACTCCTGGTGGCAGATGGTCACCGCCCTGGCGCTCGCCGTCTTCATGACCCAGCTGGCGTTCCTCGGGCACGATGCCGCGCACCGGCAGATCTTCGTCTCCGGCAAGTGGAACGAGTGGGCGAGCCTCGTGATCGCCAACCTCTACGTGGGTCTCAGCTACGGGTGGTGGCAGCACAAGCACACGAAGCACCACGCCAACCCCAACAAGGAGGGCGCGGACCCCGACATCGGCGCGAACGCGCTCGCCTTCACCCCCGCCGTCGCGGCCTCTCGCAAGACCCCGTTGACCCGGTGGCTCGTCAAGCGCCAGGGCTGGCTCTTCTTCCCCCTGCTCACGCTCGAGGGGGCGCATCTCCACATCGCCGGTATCCGTCGCGTGGTGCGCGGTGAGATGAAGCGCCGGTGGGTCGAGGCGGCGTTCCTGGCTCTGCGGCTCGGTTCGTTCGTCGCGATCGTGTTCCTCGTGCTCTCGCCCAGCAAGGCGCTCGCGTTCATCGGCGTCGAGCTCGCCGTCTTCGGGCTCTACATGGGAGCGTCGTTCGCGCCGAACCACAAGGGCATGCCCATCGTCCCGCCGGACGTGAAGATCGACTTCCTGCGTCGGCAGGTGCTCATGAGCCGCAACGTCACCGGCGGCCCGGTCACGGACGTGGCCCTCGGCGGGCTCAACTACCAGGTGGAGCACCACCTCTTCCCCTCGATGCCGCGGCCCAGCCTGCGCCGCGCGCAGCCGATCGTCGCGGAGTTCTGCCGCGACCGCGGCGTTCTCTACACGGAGAGCTCGCTCTGGCGCTCCTACCGCACGGTGGTGCAGTACCTGAACCGGGTGGGGCTGGGCGACCGCGACCCGTTCATGTGCCCGCTCGTGGCGCAGCACCGGCTCTGACGTTCCCGATCGCACCGCCGACCTTCCCGATCACACCGCCGACGACGGCGCCCGGCTTCGCTTCGCGAGCGGCAACGGCGCCGCTCACCCTTCGCGGGCGGGCTCGGCGTCGTCGTCGGTCGTGCGGGTGGCGGTCACGCCGGGGCCGGTCGAGCCCACCGCGACCCGCTCGTTGACGGCCGCGACCCATTCCACGGCGGCAAGTCCCTCGAGACCGAGCACGTCGATCGACGCGGCCAGCACCCGCTCGCGCTCAGCGGCGACCGCCTCCTCGACGACGGGCCCGGCGGTGATCATCGCCCGTTCCAGCTGGCGGTGCGCCCACCCCAGCGCTTCCCGGACGGCGGGGCTCTGCGCCTCGCGCTCGGCCGCTGCGCGGATCTCCTCCACGGTGGCTGCGACGGATGCCAGAGACCGCTCGCGCGCCAGGTAGGCGGTCACGACATCGGCTTGCTGATCGGCGAGCTCCGTGACGGCCGCGAACCGGGCGTCGGCGCGGACGTCCTCGAGGAACGCGTGGATCGTGGTGTCGGCATCGGGATCCGCGGCGAGGACCTGGGCGACGTCGGCCGGTTCGGCGACCTGATCGGCCTGGCCCTCGCGCCCGTCCAGGAGGCTCTCGAGCCACGCGATGCGCCGGCGCAGGTGGGCGATCTGGAGGACCAGGGGTGCCCGGACCTCGTCGGTGCCGTCCTGCGGTGTCATCGGTCCTCCTCGCTCCCGCAGCCAGTCTGCCGTTGGTGCGCCGTGCGGGCCCCTTCCCCTGATCGGCGCGCCTCCCCGGCCTACCCGGCAGCCTCGCCGGCCGCCCGTGCCGCCCCCGGCAGCGCGTCGAGGATGCGCCCGACGGCGTCGTCGTCGTGCGCCGCGGACACGAACCACGCCTCGAAGACCGACGGCGGGAGCGAGATCCCCGCGTCCAGCATCGCGTGGAAGAACGGCGGGTACCGAAACGTCTCCTGGGCCTGGGCTTCCGCGTAGTCGTGCACGCCACGCCCGGCCGCGGCCAGGCCGAACATCACCGAGAACAGGTTCCCGGCGCGCTGCACCCGGTGCGGGACGCCCTCGGCGTCCAACGCCCGCCCCACCTCGCGGGCCAGGACCTCCGCCACCGCGTCCACCCGCGCGTACACCGCCGCGTCGGCGGCGCGCAGGGTGGCGAGCCCCGCGGCGGTCGCCACCGGGTTCCCCGACAGCGTCCCCGCCTGGTAGACGGGCCCCACCGGCGCGAGCAGCTCCATCACCTCGGCCCGCCCGGCGATCGCGGCGACGGGCATCCCGCCGCCGATCACCTTCCCGAAGGTGAACAGGTCCGGCGCCCAGTCGCGCGCACGGCCGGGCGGCGAGCCCGCCGGCGCGGACACCGGCGAGCCCGACGACGGCGCGCGGCCGCCGTCGTGCTCGTGGCCCCACCACCCGGCGGGGTGCACGCGGAAGCCCGTCAGCACCTCGTCCAGGACCAGGAGCGCGCCGTGCGCCCGCGTGATCGCCGCGAGCGCCGCGTTGAAGCCCTCCGACGGCGGCACGACGCCCATGTTCGCCGGCGCCGCCTCGGTGATCACCGCCGCGATCCTGTCGCCGTGTGCCGCGAAGGCGGCCTCGACGGCGCCGAGGTCGTTGTAGGGGAGCACGAGCGTCTCGGCCGCGGTCGCGGCCGTGACCCCTGCGGACCCCGGAAGGGCGAGGGTCGCCACCCCCGAACCCGCCGCCGCCAGGAGCGCGTCGACGTGCCCGTGGTAGCAGCCGGCGAACTTGACGACGAGCGGACGCCCCGTCGCTCCGCGCGCCAACCGCACCGCCGTCATCGTCGCCTCGGTCCCGGTGGACACGAAGCGGACGCGCTCCACAGGCCCCACCCGCGCGGCGACCTCTTCGGCGAGCTCGACCTCGCCGAGCGTCGGCGCCCCGAACGACAGCCCGCGCGCGGCGGCGGCCTGCACGGCCTCGACGACGGCGGGGTGCGCGTGCCCGAGCAGCGCCGGGCCCCATGAGCACACGAGATCGACGTACTCGCGCCCCTCGGTGTCCCACACCAGCGGTCCCGCGGCGCGCGCGATGAACCGCGGCGTCCCGCCCACGGATCCGTACGCCCGCACCGGCGAGTTCACCCCGCCCGGGATCACCGCGCGGGCCCGCTCGAACAGCGCGCTCATCTCACCCATCCCGCAGCCACCCCGCCACCTCGACCGCCCAGTACGTCAGCACGATGTCCGCGCCCGCCCGCCGGATGCTCACGAGCGACTCCAGGATCGCGGCCCGGCGGTCCACCCACCCGCGCTCCGCGGCGGCCTCGACCATCGCGTACTCCCCGGAGACCTGGTAGGACGCGACCGGCACGGGCGAGGTGGCCGCCACGTCCGCGAGCACGTCGAGGTACCCCAGGGCCGGCTTCACCATGACGATGTCCGCGCCCTCGGCGACGTCGAGCGTCGCCTCGCGCAGCCCGTCGCGCCGGTTCGGCGGGTCGAGCTGGTAGTCGCGACGGTTTCCCGTGAAACATGAGTCGACGGCGTCGCGGAACGGCCCGTAGAACGCCGAGGCGTACTTGGCCGCGTAGGCGAGGACGGCCGTCTCGGGGTGGCCCGCACCGTCGAGCGCCTCGCGCACCGCGGCGACCTGGCCGTCCATCATCCCCGACAGCCCCAGGACGTGCGCCCCGGCCTCGGCCTGCACCACCGCCATCTCGGCATACCTCGCGAGGGTGGCGTCGTTGTCGACCCGGCCCGCGGCGTCGAGCACCCCGCAGTGACCGTGGTCGGTGAACTCGTCGAGGCACAGGTCGCTCATCACCACGAGGTCACCGCCCGTTGCCGCGCAGGCCGCCCCGATCCCCCGGTTGAGGATCCCGCCCGGGTCCGTAGCCTGGCTCCCGACGGCGTCGCGCACCGTGGGGATCCCGAACAGCATGACCCCGCCCAGGCCGGCGGCGGCGGCCCGCTCGACGGCGCCCGGCAGGCTCGCAAGGGAGTGCTGGACGACGCCGGGGAGCGAGGGCACCGGCGCCGGCTCGCTCAGGCCCTCCTTGACGAACAACGGCAGCACGAGGTCGGCCGGGTGCAGCCTGTGCTCGGCGACGAGGCGCCGCATCGCCGCCGACGACCGCAGCCGGCGGGGCCGGACGGGTAGGGCCACGTCAGGCCTCCGTGGCGGGGGCCGGGTGCGCCGTCGTCGTCTGCTGACCGGCCGCCTGCTGACCGGCCGTCGGCTGACCCCCCGGCTGAGCAGCTGGCTTACCGGCCGTCGGCTGTGCCGTCGGCTGTGCCGTCGCGGCGGCAGCGGCCGCTCGCTCGGCCGCCTTGCGGAGCCCGGCCACGAGCCCCGACGGGCTCGGTTCGCTCGCCACCGAGACGGTGAGGCCGAGCGTGCGCGCCGTGGCCGCCGTCGTCTCGCCGATGCAGCAGACGGGCATCCCGGGCGGCGGCGGTCCCAGGGCCGCGACCAGCTGGCGGGCCGTGCTGCTCGAGGTGAGGATCACGCCGGAGTAGTCCCCGCGCCGCCAGCCGTTCCGCACCCGCGGAGGGGGATCCACGGTCGCGGTGTGATACGCGACGACGGTCCGGACGGCCCACCCGCGCGCGCGGAGCCCGTCGGCGAGGGTGGACTCGGCCAGGTCCCCGTGGGGCAGGAGGACCCGGGCCGGGTGGTGCGGGAAGTCCGACGGCGCGGGCCAGTCCGCGACGAGCCCCTCGGCCGAGGACCGCTTCGCCACGAGGTCCACCGTGACCCCCGCGGCGCGCAGGGCCGCGGCGGTGGCCTTCCCGACGGCGCCGACGCGGGTGCCGCGCAGCGCGTCCGGCAGGTCCATGCCGAGCTGCGCGGCGGCGTCCACGAGGGGTGGGACCGCGCTCGCGCTGCTCACGGCCAGCCAGCCGAACCGCCCCGTGGTCAGCGCCCCGACCAGGTCGATGATGAGGTCGGGGTCGTCGGCCGGCTCGATCCGGATGAGCGGCACCAGGTCGGGTTCGTAGCCCGCGGCCCGCAACGCCCGCATGAGGGCGCCCGACCGCTCGGCCGGCCGGGGCACGAGGATGCGCGGGGACTTCGCGGGCGGCGGTGCGTTATCGGCCATGGAGGCGCCTCGGGGTGCTCGGATCGGGAGAGGGGGTCGCGCGCGGGCCGTGGGAGAGGAGCTCGTCGGCGAGCCGCTCCCCCAGGCGGACGGCGGAGTCGATCGTGGCGGGGGCGGTGCTCGCCCTGATGCGGACGGCCGCGCCGTCGGCTGTGACGGTCACGGCCTCGAGGTCCAGGGCGCCGCCGGGGCGCACGTGACCCAGCGCTCCGACGGGCGCGCTGCACCCGGCGCCGAGCCGGGCCAGCACGGCGCGCTCCGCCGTCACGGCGAGGCGCGTGGGGGCGTGCTCGAGGGCGCCGAGGCCGGTCGGCCCGGCGAGCCGGGCGACGTCGTCGGCGCGGCACTCGATCGCGAGCGCCCCCTGACCGGGTGCGGGCGTCATCACCGAGGGGTCGAGGACCTCGCTGACGGCGTCCAGGCGCCCGAGGCGCGCCAGGCCCGCCCGGGCGAGGACGACGGCGTCCAGGCCGCCCGCCGGGAGCGCGCCGTCGTCGTCGGGCCCCGCCAGGCGGCGAAGGCGCGTGTCGACGTTGCCGCGGATGTCGACCACGTCGAGGTCGGGGCGGGCGAGCCGCAGCTGCGCGGCCCGGCGCGGGGACCCGGTGCCGACGCGGGCGCCGTCGGGCAGGTCGGCGAGGGTCCAGCCGTTCCGGGCGCACAGGGCGTCGCGCGGGTCCTCCCGCTCGGGGACGGCGGCCAGGGCGATGCCGGGGGCCGGCGCCGTGGGGAGGTCCTTGAGGGAGTGGACGGCGATGTCGCAGGTCCCGGCGAGGAGGGCCTCGCGCAGCGCGGTGACGAACACGCCCGTGCCGCCGAGCGAGGCGAGGGAGCCGGTGAGCCGGTCGCCGTCGGTGCGGATCGGGACGAGCTCCACCGTCCACCCCAGCGCACGGAGCGACTCCGCGGCCAGGCCGCTCTGGGTGAGGGCGAGGGTGCTGGCGCGGGTGCCCAGGCGCAGGGTGCCGGCAGGGCGGGTGGGCGGGCGCGGGGTGGTGGGCATGTCCGTGTCATTCTCGCCCGTGGCGCCGGCTGTGTCGCACGGAGCAGCCGTCAGATCAGGGTGTGGACGAGCTCGACCACGCGGGTGAGCACGTCGGGGTCGGTGTCCGGGGGGACGCCGTGGCCGAGGTTGACGACGTGGGCGGGGGCGTCGAGGCCGCGGCGGACGACGTCGCGCACGGCGTCCTCGAGCACGGGCCAGGGCGCGGCGAGCAGCGCGGGGTCCAGGTTGCCCTGCAGCGGGGTACGGCCGCCGAGGGTGCGGTTGGCCTCGTCGAGGGGCGTGCGGTAGTCGACACCGACGACGTCGGCCCCCACCTCGCGCATCGCGCGCAGCAGGTGCCCGGTGCCGGTGCCGAAGTGGACGATCGGCACGCCGAGGTCCCGCACGTGGGACAGGGCGCGGGCGCTCGCCGGGGCGACGTGGGTGGAGTAGTCCGCGAGGGAGAGGGATCCGGCCCAGGAGTCGAAGAGCTGGACGGCGCTCGCGCCGGCGAGCACCTGGGCCCGCAGGAAGGCGCCGGTGAGGTCGGCGGCCCACTCGGTGAGGGCCGACCAGGCGCCGGGGTCGGCGTGCATCAGGCGTCGGGCGCCGAGGTGGTCGCGCGAGGGGCGGCCCTCGACGAGGTACGCGGCGAGGGTGAAGGGGGCGCCGGCGAAGCCGATGAGGGGGGTGGTGCCGAGGGCCGCCACGGTCCGGCGGACACCGTCGGTCACCGGAGCGAGGCGGGCGCCGTCGAGCACGGGGGTCGCCTCGATGAGCCTGTCCACGTCTGCCCGGGTGCGCGCGGGGGCGCCGAACACGGGACCGATGCCGGAGGCGATGTCGACGTCGACGCCCGCCAGCCGGAAGGGAACCACGATGTCGCTGAAGAAGATCGCGGCGTCCACGCCGTGGCGGCGGACGGGCTGGAGCGTGATCTCGGCGGCGAGGGCGGGGGTGAGGCAGGCGTCGAGCATGGCCGTGCCGGCGCGCGCGGTTCGGTACTCGGGGAGGGAGCGTCCCGCCTGACGCATGAACCACACGGGGGGTACGGTCGGGCGCTGGCCGCGGAACGCTCGGACGAGCGGGGTGCCCGCCGTGCGACCATCGACGAGCGGGTGGTTCTCGGGGAGCGTCACCCGGCAGATTGTGCCCCAGCGAGTGTGATGAGGAGGACGGCGAGCCCTGTGGCCCTCGTGTCCCTGTCCGCCAGCCACCACGACCTGGACCTGGCCACGCTGGAGCGGCTCAGTGTCGGCGCCGAGGGCGTGGCGCGGGGGGTCGTCGCCGCCGGCGGACCCGTCCGGGGCGCCGTCGTCCTCGCGACCTGCAACAGGTTCGAGATCTACCTCGACGTCCCGGACACCGAGGAGCTCTCGACGGCGGTCGACCGGGTGATCGGGACGGTCGGGGCCGCCTCCGACGCCGACGAGGACGAGGTGCGTGGCGCGCTGCGCCTGCGGACCGGGACCGACGTCGCCCGGCACCTCTTCGCCGTCGCGGCGGGCCTGGACTCGATGGTGGTCGGGGAGCGGGAGATCGCGGGCCAGGTGCGCCGGGCCTTCGCGCTGGCCCAAGAGCACGCCGCCGCCACCGGGGATCTCGAGCGGCTCTTCGCCAACGCCGCGCGGTCCTCGCGCACCGTCGAGGCCCATGCGGGGCTCGGGACCCTCGGCCGATCCGTGGTGGGGGTGGCGCTCGACCTCGCGCAGGCGCGGTTCGCCGGGGCGGGGGCCTCGGGTACGCGGGCTTCGGGTGCGCGGGGTGCCGGGGCGACGGCGCCGCCGTGGGACGAGGTGCGCGTGCTGCTCATCGGCACCGGCTCGTACGCAGGGGTGAGCCTCGCGGCCCTGCGGGCGCGCGGGTGCCGTGACGTCGCGGTCTTCTCCGCCTCGGGGCGCGCCCAGGAGTTCGCCCTCGCGCGCGACGTCCGGGCGGTGCCCGGAGATGGGCTCCTCGGCGCGCTGGGCGAGGCCGACCTCGTGGTCGCCTGCAGCGGATCGCTGACGCCGGTGCTCGACGCCGCCCAGGTGGAGGCGGCCCGGCCGGCGAGCGAGCGCGGGGACCGGCCGCTCGTCGTCGTCGACCTCTCCCTCCAGCGGGACGTGGACCCGGCGGTGGGGGCGCTCAACGGCGTCGCGCTCATCGACCTCGCCGCCGTGCGCGAGCACGCGCCGGACGTGCGCGACGAGCAGCTGGCCCGGGCCGCGGCGATCGTGGAGACCGCTGCGGAGCAGTTCGAGGGGGCGCTCGCCGAGCGGGCCATCGACCACGCCGTCGTGGCGCTGCGGGAACACGTCCAGGCGGCCGTCGAGGCGGAGATCGCCAGGCTGCCCCGCGGGAACGTGCCGGCCGAGCAGGTCGAGCGCGCGATGCGCCGCCTCGCCGCGACGCTCCTGCACACGCCGTCCGTGCGGGCGCGGGACGCGGCGCGGGCCGGTCTGGTCGAGGACTACCTCATGGCCCTCCGCCTGCTGCACGGGATCGAGCCACCCGAAGCGTAGGGCGGTCGCGGCCTCCGCCACGTGGATACGCGACCTCGCCCGGTCACGGAGGACGTCACGCACCGCGGGGCCGAGGCTCTCCATGCGACGCACCTCAGAACAGCTCGCCGGTGGGCGGCGGCTGCCCGCGGCGACTCCGCTCGGCGGGGCCGGCGAGTTCCCTCGGGTTCCCGGGCCCGTCGCGACGCACCTGCTCCAGGCCGCCGTCGAGGTCGAGCCGGCCGGCGCGTTGGGCGCCCGCCACCGAGTTGTTCCCCCCGTCCGCGCCGCGAGGCCGGCCATCCGGGGGCTGCACCTGCCCGTTCCCGTCCTGGGGTCGCACCTGCCCGTCACCGTCGGCGGGGCCGTCTCGCCTGGGGACGAGCATGCGCAGGATGCCGGAGTCGCGGGTAGTGGTGCCGATGACAGTGCCGTCGCGGTGGGTGAACGTGTGCCCTCGCGCCGTGGGGGCGATCGCCACGTGGCGGCGGTGGACCTCGTGGTGGTGAAAGACGCAGAGCGTGAGGGCATTGCGCGCGGAGGTCTCGCCGCCGTGGGAGAACCAGGTCACGTGGTGGACGTCGCACCATGAGGCACGCAGGGTGCAGCCCGGCCACTGGCAGTGCCCGTCGCGGACGAGGATCGACCGACGCAGCGACTTCGAATAGGTGCGCTCGGTCTGGCCGACGTCCAGCGGGATGCCGTCGGAGTCCATGACGACGCGGGTGAGCTCGCAGTCGCACGCGATGCGCTCCAGCTCGGACAGGGGGATGACGGTGCCGTCGTCGAGCTCCGGCATCACGAGCGTGCCGCCGGAACCGAGGCCGAACGCGGCGCCGTCGCCGCTCCGTCGTTCGCGGGTGGCCGCCCAGGTCTCGGCGGGGACGATAAGCGAGATGTGGGGGCGGATCTGCGCGCCGATCTTGTCCGACCCGGAGTCCAGAGCACGGGCGGCGAGGAGCGCGAACGCATCCGCGCAACGCTGCCCCGACGTGCGGTCGTCATCGGCTCCGGGGACGGGCGTGACGGCCTCGAGGGCAGTGCGGAACGTGGCGCCGACCACGGGGTCGACGAACGCGTCGATCTTCGTGCCGCCGTCGCGGTCGACGATCCGCCCGTAGCGGCGGGTCCGTACGCCCTCGAACGAGCGCTCGGCCGCCTCCACGTCTTGTGCGGCCGCCCACGCCGCGGCGCGCCGGGCGAAGGTCGGCGCGTCCAGCCCTCCGGCCGCCGCGAGCAGCTCGGCTGCACCGCCCGCGTCGAGGGCGTGCTGCACGGATCCGCTGGAACGGGCCCGCAGGCGGGTCAGGACCTCGGCGTGCGCCAGGGAGACCTGCCCGTCCTCGACCGCTCGGGCCGCCTGGGGCAACGCGGCGAGCCCGTCCGCCAGCTCCATCTCGGCTCGCGCCGCTCCAGTGCCGGTGCCCGTGGTGCGGCCCCGGTAGGACTCGAACGAGCGATCCCCGCTCCGGGACCACCGCCCGTCCTCCTTGTGCGCGGACAGCACCCGTGAGCGATACAGCCCGATGAGCTCGGTGGCCCGGTCGAGCGCGGCGATCACCGACGAGCGCTCCTCCCACGCCCACCCGGGAGCGAACGTGGCATCCGCCCGAGCAGCCAGTTCCCGCAGAGCCTCCACCACGCCGCGCGCGAGCACGAGGGGATTTGCCCCCGGGCTCGTCGCCGCGATCGGAAGAGCACTCACCGGACCATCCCTCCACGTCGACTCGAACAACTGTACGAAGCCTACCGCGGATGTCCGACATCCGCATTCGGAATCCGTGGGCTGTGGAGAGCCGGGGCGTGGGCTGGGGGGTCGGGCGCCGCTCCCTCGCGTGGGCCTGCGCGCGGCGTCCACCCGCAGTCGCGCTGTTCACGGTCCGCCGTCGCATCTCAGGGGTCCTGTGGACGCCCGCTGCGGGTCACCAGGTCCCGACCTAGGCTCACGGCGGAGGTCCGCACATGCCCGTCTCGATGGCGCAGGTCCCGGCCCATGAGCGGCCGCGGGGGGCGCCTGATCGCGCGGGGGGCCGGGGCGCTCACGGAGCGTGAGCTCATCGCCCTCCTCGTGCGGAACGGCACGCGCGGCGCCAGCGCGCTCGACCTCGCCGCCGACCTCCTCGCCGAGTTCGGCGGCCTCCGCGCCCTCGCCTCCGCGCGGCCCGAGGAGCTCGCCACGCGCACCGGGATCGGCGACGCCAAGGCGACGGCGCTCGTGGCTGCCTTCGAGCTCGGCCGGAGGACCGTCGACGACGGCGCCGCCCCCGTTCGGCTGCGGCGTCCCGAGGACGTCGCCCGGGTGGCGAGCGGCGCGCTGGCCGGGCTGCGGCGCGAGCGCGTCGTGGTGCTCGTGGCCGACGGCGCGAACCGGCTCCGGCGGACCGTCACCGTGGCCGAGGGGTCGATCGACCGGGCGCCGCTCGCCGTCCGCGAGGTGCTCAACGCCGTGCTTCGTCACGACGGGCGGGCGTTCGCCGTCGCGCGCAACCATCCGTCCGGCGACGTCGAACCGGGCGAGGCCGACCGGCGTGCCACCGCCGACCTCCGCGCCGCTGCGGGCGTGGTTTGACTGCGGTTCCTCGGCCACGTGGTGGTCGCGGGCGGGGCGTGGGCCGAGGTCAGGTGAGGTCGGCGAACGCCTGGTTCATCGCGGAGGGAAGGAGCGCAGAGACCAGCTCCCTCTGGTGAGTCCGGGCGCGGGCCATGTCGACCATGAGATCGCGGACGGTCGAGAGGCGAGTCGCCACACGTTCCGCCACGAACGGCTCGACCGTCGGGACCTCGAGGGCGGCCAGAAGCCCGGACCGGAGACGCGGGAGCTGCAGGCTGTGGGTCAGGTCAACGGCCGCAGTCAGCACCCGACGCCCGCGCAGCGCATGGCCTAGGACGTCGCTGTTCACGCCGGGGTGCGGCCGGAGGACGTACTGGTCGACGGAGCAGAGCCCGTCGCAGTCGGCGACCCAGACCTTGTTGAGGTAGGGCCGGAGGTAGCCGTACAGGACGTCGCCCGGACGGAACCGGAACTTGCGGCCCTTCATCGGCCCGAGCGCGTCGCTGCCTACTCGCAGACCCGTATGGCTCGCGACGTGTTGGAGGCCGATGAATCGATCCGCCGGTGAGGGATCGTCACCGGGATGCACGGTGTCCGACACGAAGTCCGCCAGTTCGCCGACCCTCGCACGGTCGTGAGCGTGCAGGTCAAGAACGGCATCGGTGAGATCGGGTAGGCGCCGAACCAGTCCGTCCGAGGGGTGATCATCGAAGATCCCGGAGAGACGATCAGAGCGGGCCCTCGTCACGTCCAGGTGCGCGGCGATTCGGCGCTGCTCCTCGATCGGGGGGAGCGGGATGATGAGGTTCTCGAACCGCTCGATGGCGAGCGTGCGGTTGCGGCCCGCCGAGCCGGGAGGCGCCTTCCGGATTCGCTCCAGACCGGGCTCGCTCCGGAAGAACCACGACGCCCACGCTGAGTCGATCGCATCGCTCGTAGGCGTGAAGGTCATGAACCGGTGGGAGCCGATGGTTCCTCGCTCCGCTTGGGTCGCAAGTGCGACGGCGCCCTCCCAGGCGAACACGTTGCTGATCACGAGGTCGCCGGGTTCGATGCGGAAGACACGCTTGGCGCCGAGGTCAGCTCCGGTGATGGGCTCCTTGTGGAAGACGCCCTTGCCGAAAGAGCGGACTCCGATCTCGATGTACTCGGCGAGCGGATCGACGTCGACCGACCTGCGTTGGAGAGCGAGCACGTCCCCCACCCGCACGCGATCGACGCTCACGCCGTTCCCCCGACCTCGGCCTGCAGCTGCTCGAGCAGCGCCAGGATCTCCCGCTCGGTCGCCACGAGCTCGGCGAGCAGCTCGGCGGGTGGGCGGTGGGCCAGGTCGTCGGGGCGGTGGGGGTTGCGCAGGTCGAGGTTCCAGCCGCCCGCCTCGATGTCCGCGACCGGGACGCGCCAGGCGTGCTCGTCCTCCTGGCGCGCGGTCCACCAGGCCTGGCAGGCGGCGAACTCCTCGAACCGCATCGGCTTGGTCTTGGAGTACTTCTTCCGGCCCTCCGGCGGGGGCACCTGGTAGAACCACACCTCCGAGGTCCGCTCGCCCTTGGTGAAGAAGAGCAGGTTCGAGGGGATGGCGGTGTAGGGCTCGAACACGCCGTCGGGCAGCCGGACCACCGTGTGGAGGTTGCACTCGGTGAGGAGCTGCTGCTTGATCTTCGCGCCGACCCCGTCGCCGAACAGCAGGTCGTTCGGCACGACCATGGCGCATCGTCCACGGTCCTTGAGCTGCCGGATGACGAGCTGCAGGAACAGCCAGGCGGTCTCGGCGGTCTGCTTGTCGGCGGGGAAGTTGGCCTGGATGCTCTTCTCTTCCTCCCCCCCGAACGGCGGGTTGGTGAGCACCACGTCCACCCGCTCGGAGCGCGAGATCTGCGTGATCGGCTTGGCCAGGGAGTTGCCCCGGACGATCCCCGGCTGCCCGACGCCGTGCAGCACAAGGTTCATCATCCCGAGGAGGTACGGCAGCGGCTTCTTCTCGGTCCCGCGCAGGTGCTCGTGCAACCTCCGGCGCTGCTGCGTGGTCTCGACGGCGGGCTCGAGCTCCTGCAGGGCCTCGACCAGGAACCCTCCGGTGCCGCACGCCGGGTCGAGGATCACCTCGCCGAGTCTCGGCGCCACCTGCTGCACCATGAACCGGATGACGGGCCTCGGGGTGTAGAACTCGCCGGAGTGGCCCGCGGCGTCGCGCATCTCCCGGAGCATCGACTCGTAGAGGTGCGCCATGGTGTGGATGTCGTCGGACGAGGCAAAGTTGATCTCGTTGACCTTGTTGATGACGTCGCGCAGGAGGTACCCGGAGAGCATCCGGTTGTTCGTCTCCTTGAAGACGGCGGCGAGCACGTCGCGGGGGTCGTGCGGTCCGGTGCCGGTGAGGCCTCGCAGGTACGGCAGGAGGCTGGCCTCGACGAACGTGAGCAGGCCCTGCCCCGTGGCGCCGTTCGGGTCGGCCGCCCAGTCGCGCCACCGGTACGGCGCCTCGATCGCGGGCCGGTAGTCGGGCTCGGTGATCTCGCGGTTCTCCTCCAGCCCGTCGAAGGCGCGCAGGAACAGCAGCCACGCGAGCTGCGGGATGCGGTCGAGGTCGCCGTTGAGGCCGGCGTCCTTGCGCATCGAGTCCCGCGCGCTCTTGATGACCGAGGTGAGGCGAGCCCGAGTGGAGGTCGGGGCGGTCCCGGTGGTTCGAGCCATGCTCAGGTCTCCTCGGGGTCGGCCATGCGGGCCCACAGCGTCGTCGCCACGGCGAGGGCAGCGGGGAACGATGCGGCGGTCAGGTCGTGCTCGTGCGCGAGGCGCTCGTACGTCTCGGCCCAGCCCTCGGGGAGGGCGGGCAGCGCCGTCGGCGGAGCGGCTCCGTCGCGCTCCTGCCAGACGTCGACGACGGCGCCGCGCACCGCCGCGACGTCGAGCAGGCCGTGGTCGAGCAGGATGACCAGGTCGACCAGGTCGCGGACGCGGGAGTTCTCCCGGGTCCCGACGTCACGCGACATGGCGTGGAGCTTTTCCGCGGCGTGCCGGTTCACGTCGACGACCTCGATCTCCGGCGCGGTGATCCCCGCGAACGCAAGCGAGTTCGGGAGCGGGACGACGTCGGTGCGGTCCAGCTCGTGCGCTCGCGGCGAGACGTCGAGGCGTACGCCGCCGAAGGGCTTCCCCCCGAGGTCCGCCCTGACCGCCGCTCGCCACGTGAGGTGACCGGCGCCGTCGGCCATCAGGTCCGAGACCGGGCCCACCGCGAAGACGAACGAATCGGCGTAGGGGTCCGCCCCCAGCGCGGACGTGAGGCGATCGTGCAGGTCGTCGGCGTGCTCGATCGCCTCACGCAGGCCCAGGTCGATGTCCTTGGTCAGCCGCGCGGAGTCGCGGAGGCGGACCTCCAGCGCCATTCCTCCCTTGAGGACCCACCGGCCGGGCTCGGCGGCATGGAGGCGGGCGACGATCCGCTCGACGATCACCCGTCGGCGGAGCCGGTCCAGGGGGAGCCCGGAGTGCTGGGCCTGAGCGGCCAGCCGCTGCTCCAGAGCCATCCGCAACGCTCTCGACGTGGTCTACGTCATCGCTCACCGACCAGAGGCAGGGCGCGTTCGATGCGCAGGGCGGCCGTCAGGTCGACCGCCTCCGCGCGACTGCGCAGGCTGCGGAGGGTGATCCGGCCGGCGTCACGCGCCTCGGCGATCGCGCGCGCCAGCTGGTCCTCGTCCACCCCCGCGGCCGCGACGTCGATGAGCGAGCGGAGCACCGTGGTGACGCGGAACCCGCCGTGATCGGCGACGTCGCTCGCCGGCAGGTCGGCGCGGTGGAGGGCGACGGCGTCGTCCCGCATGGTGAAGTCGGGCGGCACGGTCAGGTGCACGCGCGGCGACTCGAGCTCGCCGATGCCGTGCACGCCGAGCGCCGTCTCGTGCGAGACGACGGCGCGGCCCCTGGACCACAGCGTCCAGCGGATGAGGTCGTCGTGGAGGTCGGGCACCCACTCGGCGAGGCGGAACAGGCCGCGGTCGATGCGGTGCCAGTTCCCCGCCGCGACGTGGTGGGCCTGCGCCTGGTAGGAGTACCCGACGTCCTTGGCCTGCGCGGCGGTGAAGTACCCGCCTTGGGTCGCGGCTACGGTGAACAGGCGCCGTCGGAGGTCTCGGCGGTCCACGGGCACGCTGCCGATCCTACAGCGAAACTAGAGTTGTGGTCGGACGCGGGTACTGAAACTCAAGATTCGATTGAGGATCAGGCCGCGTAGACGAGGTCGGCCAGCGCGCCGACGGCGGCACGCAAGTCCGTGGCCGAGCCGAAGCGGGCCGCGATCTACCCGTCCAGCCCCGCGACCGCCGGCTTCGCTGCACGCGGATTCGGGCAGCAGCCCGGCCGGCAGACGTCGTACCACGGGCCGAGCGCGGTGAGGGCCGGCCGGTCGGCGCACAGCGCTGCCCCGACCGGCCCCGCCACCCGTTCGCTGACGAGGTCGACCAACCCGGTGACGTACGCGGGGTGCACCCCGGGCGTCGGGACGCGCTCGGCGTGGAGCCCCGCCTCCCGCGCCGTCGCGAGCGCCTCCTCGTCGAGGTCCCACAGGACCTCCATGTGGTCGCTCACGAAGCCGAGCGGCACGATGACGACGGCCCGGACGCCCTCGCCGGCGGCCGCCACGATCGCGTCGTTGACGTCGGGCTCGAGCCACGGGATGTGCGGTGCCCCGCTGCGCGACTGGTAGACGAGCTCCCACGGCACGGCCCCGAGCTCCGCCTCCAGGCTCTCCATGACCACCCCGGCGACGGCGCGGTGCTGGGCGGCGTACGCGCCGTCGGGCCCGAGGACCGCGCCGGGCGGGCCGGAGGTGACCGCCGTCGGACGTCGGGATCGAGTGCGTCGCGAACAGCACCCGCACCTCGCGCCCCAGGTCGACGCCGGCCAGCGCGTCGCGCGTGCGGACCAGTGCGTCCCGCACCCCCTCGACGAACGGGGTGACGAAGCCGGGGTGGTCGAAGAACTGGCGCACCTTGTCGATGCCGATCTCGCCGGCGAGGCCGGTCGCCTCCAGCGCCCCCGCGAGGTCCTCCCGGTACTGCCGGCAGCCCGAGTAGGACGAGTACGCGCTGGTCACGATCGCGAGCAGGCGCCGGTGGCCGCGGCGTGCGCCTCGCTGAGCGCGTCGGCGAGGTACGGGTCCCAGTTCCGGTTGCCCCACAGCACGGGCAGGTCGATGCCGCGCGCGGCGAGCTCGGCCTCGAGCGCGGCCTTGAGCGCGCGGTTCTGCGCGTTGATCGGGCTCACCCCGCCGAAGGCCCGGTAGTGGTGGGCGACCTCCTCGAGCCGCTCGTCGGGGATGCCGCGGCCGCGGGTGACGTTGCGCAGGAACGGCATGACGTCGTCCTGGCCCTCGGGTCCGCCGAAGGAGACGAGCAGCAGCGCGTCGTAGGCCGCGGGGGCCTGCGGATCGCGGTCGGGCAGGGTGGTGGGGTCGACAACCAGGCTCACGCGAGCACCTCCGCGACCTCGTCCAGACCGATCAGCCGGCCGGTGAAGAACGGGATCTCCTCGCGCACGTGGCGCCTCGCCTGCGTGTCGCGGAGGTGACGCATGAGGTCGACGAGCTCGACGACGTCGTCGGCCTCCAGTGCGAGCAGCCACTCGTAGTCGCCGAGGGCGAAGGACGCCACCGTGTTCGACTGCACCTGCGGGTACTCCCGGCCCTTGCGCCCGTGCTCGCCGAGCATCGCGCGGCGCTCCTCCTCCGGCAGCAGGTACCACTCGTAGGAGCGCACGAACGGGTAGATCGTCAGCCAGGCCAGGGGCTCGGTGTCGCGCAGGAAGGCCGGCACGTGGCTCGCGCTGAACTCCGCGGGGCGGTGCACGCCCATGGCGTTCCACGTCGGCGCGAGGGGAGCGAGCTCGGCGCTGCGGCGGAGCGTGCGCAGGGCGGCCTGAAGCCCCTCGGCCGTGGGGCCGTGGAGCCAGAGCAGCAGGTCGGCGTCGGCGCGCAGGCCGGAGACGTCGTAGAGGCCGCGGAGGGTGACGTCGGCCGGGAGGCCGGCGATCGCCTCGGCGAGGGAGGGGCGAGGGGAGGTTTCGGGGGAGGCGGCAGGCGCCGTCGTCGGACGCCGCAGCACGGCCCACAGGGCGTAGCCGAAGGGCTGCTCGTCGCCGGGGGCGGCCGGCGCGTCGTACGGGGAGGTCATGCGCGCAGTCTGCCCCGACCCACCGACATCCACGAACTCACGCCCGTGCCTCGAGGGGGAGCCGGGCGGCGAGGGCGCGGGCGTCCGCGACGACGGCGGCCAGGCCGGTGCCCGCCAGCCAGGCGCCCGTGGCGAACAGGCCGGGGTGGGCCTCGAGCGCGGCGCGCAGGCGGGCGACGTCGTCCCGGCGGCCCGGCCGCGCCGACGGGACCGCCCCCGACCAGCGGGTACGCGCGAAGCCGACCACCTGCTCGGGGACGAGCCGGACGCCCAGGAGGATCGCGGTGTCGGCGAGGGCCTGCGCGGCGAGCTCCTCGTCCCCGAGATCGCGGACCCCACCCCGCAGATCGCGAACATGTCGGCGGATCGCGAACTTCCGATGTTCGCGATCTGACCGCATGTTCGCGATCTGCGGAGGGGCGGAGCCCCGGCCGTAGGAGAGCCGGACCACGTGCCGGCCCGGGCCCGCGGCCTCAGCCAGCCAGGCCCACTTAGCCGTCCCGTGGGTGAGGGCCTTGGCGCCGACGCCGGGGGCGCCCTCGGCGACGAGGACGCCCGTGCCGCGCGGTGCGGCGTCGAGCGCCGGGGCGTCCAGCACCAGGGTCGCGAGGACGACGTCGGGGCCCGCGTCGGCCAGTGCTCTCACCTGCGGCACGAGCGCCCCGAGGAGGCGTGCCGCTGTCGGCCCCGGCACGGCGAGCGCCACGGAACGGGCCGTGAGCGAGCCGCCGCCGGCGAGTGCGAGGCGCCACGCGCCGTCGTCGGCCTCACTCGGCCGTGCGTCTCGGTCCCGGTCCCGGCCCCGTCGCCGGCTCCCGGGTGAGCGCGACGACGGCGGTGCCCGTGCGGAGGTCGACGCCGCGGGAGGCGAGGTCGGCGGTGAGGGCGCTGACCAGGCGGTTCATCCCACCGACGAGGCCCGCGACGGCGGACCCGGCGGGCGCGGCCGCGCGCTGACCCGTCACCGCCGCGGCGAGCGAGCCGGTCTCGCGGAGCAGGGCGCGCACCCCGGGCAGGACCGTGTCGAGGTCCGCGAGGTCCGGGGGCGTGGAGTACACGCCCGCGACCACGGGGCCCACGAGGCGGTCCAGCACGCGCCGCCCCATCCGCGCGCGGACGAGGGCCGCCACGGTCGTGGGTCCGGACGGGAGGCCGACGCGCGCCGGGAGATACCGGTCCAATGTGGCCCGGGCGACCCCGAGGCGGCCGACGGCGCGGCGCACCTCGGGCGCGCGGCGGTCGCCCGGGATGCCGAGGAGGCCGGCGGCGGGGAGGGGCACCGTTCGGTCGGGGAGGTGCACCCAGGCGCCGGATCGGGCGGGAGTGACGACGGCGGGGCTCAGGCCGAGCTCGTCGACCAGTGCGCGGACGACGCCGCCGCGGGTGGCGAAGGACTCGGCGCCCGCGTCGAGCGTCAGGCCCGCCACCTCGTGCGCGGCGACGCACCCCCCGGGGGCCGGCGCCGCCTCGAGGACCGTGACGCGCGCTCCGCGGGCCGCCAGATCCCGGGCGAGGACCAGCCCGGCGATCCCGGCGCCGACGACGACGACGTCGGGCCCCGCCTCCGGTTCGGTCACGTCGCCCATCCTTCGCTGTGCTCGTGGTCCGGTCGCTTGCCGTGGCCGGCCGCTGGCCGCCGCCCGCCGGCCGCCGGTCCCGCCGGGCGCCGTCGTCGCCGACTCCGCCGGCCCGGTCGCAGCGCGGGACGCGGAGTGGAACGGGCGGAGACCACGGTAGCCGCGCCCGGCGCACGAGGCCCGGCGCCGGGTAGCGTCGCGGGGTGGAACCCGGAGCGTCGTCGTCGTCCTCTCCGTCCCGCGCGCTGGCCGCGCCGCCGCTGCGGGACCTGGCGCTCGCGGTCGAGCAGGTGACCGGCGCGGAGGTCGAGGCCGCCCTGTGGGTCGTCGACCAGCTCTCCCGGGTCGTTGCCTTCCGCCTGGTCGACGGCGAGGAGGTCGTCGCGAAGTCGCGTCCCACCGAGCCCCGCCTCGCCGCGTGCGCGCGGGCCCAGGCCGCGGCGGCCGGCGCCGGGTTCCCGTGTCCGCACCCGCTCGGCGCTGTCGAGGTCGGGGGGTGGACGGTCGGCGTGGAGGAGCACCGGCCGGGTGGGCGGCCGCACACGGTCGCCGAGCTGGGCGTCCAGGTGTTCGTCGACCTCGCCCTGATGCTGGACGACGCCGTCGGGCACCTCGCCGTCGAAAACCTCGCCGTCGGGCACCTCGCTGTCGGAAACCTCGCCGTCGCCGGCTCGCCCGCCGCCGTCGGCGGCCGTCCCCAACCCGTCCCGCCACCGTGGGGCGACCCGCTCCACCCCGGCCCGGACGTGTGGCCTCCTCGCGACGCCCGCCTACCGGACCTGCGCACCGACGCGAGCGTGGGGTGGCTGCGCGACGCCGCCGAGCGCGTCCGGCGCCGGGTGGCGGCGGTCGACGGGCCGCTGCGCGTCGGCCACCTGGACTTCGAGACGCACAACATGCGGTGGCGCGACGCCGAGCCCGGGAGCGCGGCCCTCGACCGGCTGGTCTGCCTGGACGACTGGGACTCCCTCGGCGTCCTGCCCGAGCCGCTGCTCGTCGGCCAGGCGGCGGGGACCTTCACCGCCACCCGCGAGCGGTTCACCGACCCGACCGTCGCGCAGTCCCAGGAATACCTCGACCGTTGGCTCGCGACCTCCGGCCGGACCTGGGGCCGCGAGGAGCGCGAGGTCGCGTGGGCCGCGGGTCTGTGGACCAAGGCGTTCAACGTGCAGGACCGGATCGTCCACCGCGACGCCGAGGGCGTCCTCGCCTACGCCCGGCCGGACATCGAGGAGCGTCTGCGCCGGGCGGGCGCCTGAGTCGCACCCTCAGCGTGGGGGCGGCCGGGACGGTCCTGGGCCCTCGACCGACGGCTCACGGTCGCCGGCTCACGGTGGAGGGGTCAGGGTCGACGGCCCTCGGCGAGCTCGGCGAGGAGGGCGCGTTCGTCGTCGTCGGTCAGGCCGGCGCGGCCGGGACCGCCCGTGCCGATGCCGAGTTCCCAGGTGAGGGTGTCCGCGAGGGTCGCGCGTAGCGGACGCGGCGCAAGGCCGACGGCGCGGGCGGCCGCGTCGCTGCGTGCGCCGAAGCCCGCGTTCTCGGGCATCGGCAGCCAGACCGGCAGCGATCGCGGCCCGCGCCAGGGCGCGACGCCGCGCGCCAGGAGCCAGTCCTGGGCCGCCGGGACCAGCACGCCGGGGCGGCCCGCGACCCGGCCCGCGACCCGCCCGCGACCTGGCCCGCGACCTGGCCCGCGACCTGGCCGGCCACGGCCAGGTACTCGGCGAAGGTGACGGAGTCGCCTGTCGCGTTGAACGTGCCGGCAAGGCCACGCGCGGCAGCGTCGACGATCCAGGCCGCGAGGTCGCGGACGTCGACCACCTGAACGGGCATCGCGGGCACGTCCGGGACCAGCACGCGGCCCTCGGGGTTCGAGGGGTGCGCGAGACGCAGGGGCCAGTAGCCCGGCCGACCGCTCGGGTCCTCCGGTCCGCCGATGAGGCCCGGGCGGATCACCAGCGAGCGCTGCGGCCCGAATGCCGCGAGGACGGCATGCTCGCACGCGACCTTGGCGGCGCCGTAGGCCGTGAGGTCGGGCATGACGTCCGCCTCGAGCGGTGGGAGGAGCGCCGCGCTCTCGTCCCCGCCCGGCGTCCGGTGGTCGGCGTACGCCGAGACCGAGGACACGAAGGCGTACACCCCCGCGCACTCCCGTAGCGTCGCCGTCGCCCGCCGGACGTGCCCCGGTTGGCGGGCGAGGTCGACGACGACGTCCCACCCCAGCCGTGCCACCTCGCCCAGGGCGTCGGGTGCGTCGCGGTCCGCGCGGACCAGCCGGGCGCCGTCGGGCGCCGCGCCGGAGGTCCCCCGGGCGAGGCAGGTGACCTCGTGGCCGGCGCGCAGGGCGGCGGCGGCGACCTCGCGGCCGAGCCACGCCGTCCCGCCGAGGACGAGGACCCGTTGCGGGGCCGTCATCCGTCCAGGTGTCCGACCAGGTCGGCGGCCAGGCCCGTGTACGTGGCGGGGGTGAGCGCGGCCAGGCGCTCCTCGACGTCGGCCGGGAGCCCGAGCCCGCGGATGAACGCGCGCATGTCGTCCCCGGTCACGCGCCGCCCGCGGGTGAGCTCCTTGAGGCGTTCGTACGGATCGGCCATGCCGGTCACGCCGGCGATCCCGGCCACCCGCATCGCGGACTGGACCGCCTCCCCGAGCACCTCCCAGTTGGCGTCGAGGTCGCGCGCCATCGCGTCGGCGTCGACGTCCAGCCCGGCGAGCCCGCGGCGCACGTTGTCGATCGCGAGGAGCGAGTGCCCGAACGCCACGCCGATGTTGCGCTGCGTCGTGGAGTCGGTGAGGTCGCGCTGCAGGCGCGAGGTCACCAGGGTGGCGGCCAGGCGTGTCCAGCAGCGCGCACGAGATCTCGAGGTTCGCCTCGGCGTTCTCGAACCGGATGGGGTTCACCTTGTGCGGCATGGTCGAGGAGCCCGTCGACCCCTGCGCCGAGAGCCGCTGCCGGAAGTACCCGAGCGAGATGTACGTCCACACGTCGGTGGCGAGGTTGTGCAGCACGCGGTTGAACCGCGCGACGTCCGCGTAGAGCTCGGCCTGCCAGTCGTGCGACTCGATCTGCGTGGTCAGCGGGTTCCAGGTCAGGCCCAGGTCCTCCACGAACGACCGCGCGATCTCCTCCCAGTCCGCTCCCGGCACGGAGACGACGTGCGCGCCGTACGTGCCCGTGGCCCCGTTGATCTTGCCGAGGTACTCGGCGCCCGCCACCCGCGCCACCTGCCGCCGCAGCCGGTGCGCGAGCACCGCGAGCTCCTTGCCCAGGGTGACGGGCGTCGCGGCCTGCCCGTGCGTCCGGGCGAGCATGGGCACGGCCGCGTTCTCGCGGGCGAGGGCGGCGACGGCGTCGGCCACCCCGGTCGCGGCCGGCAGCCAGACCTGCCCGACGGCGCCCCGCACCGTGACCGCGTAGGCGAGGTTGTTGATGTCCTCGCTGGTGCAGAAGATGTGGACGATCTCGCTGACCTCCGGCAGCACGGTGTCCGGCCCGAGCGCCTCCGGAGCCGTGGCCAGGCGCCGCTTGAGGAAGTACTCCACCGCCTTGACGTCGTGGAGGGTCTCGCGCTCGATGGAGGCGAGCTCCGCGATCTCCGCCGCCCCGAACGAGGCGACGACGCCGCGCAGGTAGGCCGTCTCGGCGTCGGACAGGCGCGGCGCCCCGGGCAGGACCCCGCCGTCCGTGAGGTGGATCAGCCACTCGACCTCGACGTGCAGGCGCGCGCGGTTGAGGGCGGCCTCGGAGAGGTGGTCCACGAGGCCGACGACGGCGCCCCGGTAGCGGCCGTCGAGCGGCCCCAGCGCGATGGGCGGGACGGCGTCGGCGAGGGACGTGCGGGGCACGGCGGTGGCGTCAGGAGCGCGATCGGTCACGGGCCCATCCTCCCAGAGCGGCCCGCACGCGGCAGAGTGCGTCGTGCGCAGGCTCCCGGCCGGGGGGAGGTCAGTCCCACGCCTCCAGCACCGCGCGCAGGTGCGCGATCAGCCCGACGTTCGCGGCGGTGACGGCCGCGTACGTCTTCTCGAAGTCGGCGCGCGTGCCGAAGTAGGGGTCCGCGACGTCGAGCAGCCCGGCCGCGCCGGCGGCCCGGTCGAAGGAGCGCAGCAGCCGCACCTTGTCTCGGTCGGCCTCGGTGCGCGCGAGGCGCGTGAGCGCGCGCTGGTGGCCGCGGTCCAGGGCGAGGACGAGGTCGGCGTCCTCGAAGTCGTCAGGGCGGAACTGCTTCGCGCGGTGGCGCTCGCCGTCGTGCCCGTGCGCGCGCAGCGTCGCGAGAGCGCGGTGGTCCGCGGGATCGCCGACGTGCCAGTCCCCGGTGCCCGCCGACCACACCTCCACGCGATGGGCCAGGCCCTCCGCCGCGAGCTGGTCGCGCAGCACCACCTCGCCCATGGGCGAACGGCAGATGTTCCCCGTGCACACGTACGTCACCGTGAAGAGGCGGCCCATGACCGCATTGTGGCGGATCGCGCGGGTGCTCCCGGACGCCGGGGGCTCGGGGGCAGGGCGAAGGACCTGCGGGTCCTCCCCATGTCCGCCCGGCGCGCCGTCGTCCACAGCGGGGGGAGGGTGCCGCGCGGGCGTGCCGAGGACCGCGCCTACGGTCGGCCCCGGCGGTCGCGAGGCGGCGACGCGGGAGGGAGCGAGGCGATGGGGACGGCGGACGAGTCCTCCTGGGGGGCGGGGGCCGTGTGCCTCGCCGAGGCCCGGAACCCGGCCGACGAGGCGGCCGCGATGCTGCGGGCCGCGGTTCCCCGGGAGTGGCGCTCGACGGCGGCGCGCGAGTTCGTCGAGCGCCTCGAGGAGCTCGCAGGGGCGTGCGGGCGGGCGGCGGCACAGGTCGCGACCGCGGACCGGCTCGTGCGGGCCCACCAGGGCGAGCTCGCGGCGGCGCGGGCGGCGCTCGGCCCCTTCGGGCTTCGCGGGTGGGCCCCGTGAGCGGGGAGGCGGCGCCGCTCGCGGTGAGCGGCGGCGTCGGCGGGGTCGCGGTGAACCTCGCCGAGCTGAGCGCGATGGGCGGGGTGCTCGACGGCGCCGCCCGCCACCTGGGGGACGCGCGGTCCCGGGTGCGACGGGGTCTCACGGCCCTGGCCCTCGGCGGGGACCTGGCCCCGGTCAGCGAGGCGCGGGCGGCCGCGGCGCTGGCCGCGGCCGACGCGATGCTGGGCCGGCTCGTGGCCGACGTCGACGACCTCGCCGCGCGTCTCGCCCGTGCCCGCGAGGGCTACGCGACCGCCGAGCGCCTGACGCTCGATGACCTCCTGGCGTGCGTGCTGGGCATCGGGACGCCGCCGGGCCCGCCGTCGCTCCTCTCCCCGTCGGACCGCGCCCGGCTCGCGCTCCTCCCGCTCGCGGGGGTGCTCGCGGCGCTGCCGTGGGGGACCGCCGCGAGCACGGTGACGCCCGTGCCGGGGGCCCGGCGAACCGGCCCGGCGCCGTCGGGGGTCGGTGACCTCTTCGCCGGCATCGACGCCCTCTACCCCTACTCGGGGGGACCGCCGGGCGCCGTGGAGGTCCGGCGCATCGAGGGCGGCGACGGCGCGACGTCGTGGGTGGTGCTCGTGCCCGGGACGGAGTCGCTGGCCCTGGGCGGGGCCAACCCCTATGACGACGCGACCAACGTGCAGGCCTACGTCGGGGTCCCGACGGCGGCGGCGACCGCCGTCGTCGGAGCCCTCGCGCTGGCCGGCGCGCGGCGGGGGGAGCCGGTTCTGCTGGCCGGGCACTCCCAGGGGGGCATGACGGCGATGCGCCTGGCGGCCGATCCCGAGGTGCGGCGGAGGTTCCGGATCACGACGGTGGTGACGGCGGGCTCGCCGGTCGGGCACATGGAGACCCCGCCCGGCGTGAGCGTGCTGCACCTCGAGCACGCGGAGGACGTGACCCCGGCGCTCGACGCGACCCCGGCGCCCGACGAGGCGGACCGGGTGACCGTCCGGCGCTCGGTGGCGGGGACGGGCGACGGCGCCCACGCCGCGTCGTCCTACGCGGCCACGGGCGAGATGGTGGACGGCTCGACGCACCCGTCGGTGGTGGAGTGGCGCGAACGGGCGGCCGAGGTGCTCGGGGGGCCCGGCGCCACGTCGACGAGCACGGTCTACGTCGCGGAGCGGGGCTCGTGACGGGGGACCGGCGGGTGGGCTGTCCCGGATCAGGAGTAGGCGCGCTCGTCTCGGCGGGGCCCGGGGAGGACCAGGCTGATCACCCAGCTGATCACCGAGATGACCAGGCCGCCCCACACGGCGGTCCAGAAGTCGTCGACCGTCAGGCCCCACTGGGTGAAGCCCGTGAGCCAGCTCGTGAGCAGGAGCATGAGGGCGTTCACGACGAGGGTGAACAGGCCGAGGGTGAGGATGTAGAACGGGATGGAGAGGATCTGGACGACCGGCTTGATGACCGCGTTGACCAGCCCGAAGACCAGCGCGACGGCCAGGACCACCAGGGCCTGGCCGAGGGGGGTCTCGGCCTGGGTGATCGCGATCCCGCTCACCCACATGCTGGTGAGCCAGATGGCGACGGCGTTGACCGCGAGTCGGATGACAAAGCTCATGCCTCGATGGTCGCATCCCCGCCTGGGAGCGCCCTGAGCAGGTCGGGGCGCCCTGACATCCGACCTGTGCGGTCCCCGCGGCGAGGGCGATGGTCGGGGCCGGGCCGGCCCGGCATGCTGGGCGCCATGACCACCCCCGACGTGCCGCTGCGCGCCGCCATCGCGGCACTGCCCGCCTACGTCCCGGGCGCCCGCCCGCGACCCGGCCAGCGCCTGGCCAAGCTCTCCTCGAACGAGAACCCCTACCCCCCGCTGCCGAGCGTGCTCGCGGTGATCGCCGACGCCGGCGCCCAGGTGAACCGCTACCCGGACATGTACGCGACCGCGCTCGCGGAGGCGGTCGGCGCGCTCCACGGCGTCCCGCCCGAGTGGGTGGTCGCCGGCGGCGGGTCGGTCGCCGTCCTCGCGCACATCCTCGACGCGGTGTGCGACCACGGGGACGAGGTCGTCTTCCCGTGGCGGTCCTTCGAGGCGTATCCGATCATCGCCGCGGTCGCGGGCGCGACCGGCGTCGAAGGTCCCCCTGACCCCCGACGGGCGCCACGACCTCCCGGCGATGGCCGCCGCGATCACCACCCGCACGCGGGCGGTCCTGCTCTGCTCCCCGAACAACCCCACGGGGCCCGCGCTGCGCGCGGCCGAGGTCCGCGCGTTCCTCCGGCAGGTCCCGCCGACGGTCCTCGTGGTCCTGGACGAGGCGTACGCCGAGTTCGTCCGCGACCCCGAGGCGGCCGACGGCGTCGAGTTCCTCCTCGACAACCCGAACGTCGTCGTCACGCGCACCTTCTCCAAGGCGTACGGCCTGGCCGGCCTGCGGGTGGGGTACGCGCTCGCCCGCCCACGCCTGGCCGCCGGGATCCGGGCCGCGTCCACGCCCTTCGGCGTCAACGGCATCGCCCAGGCGGCCGCCGTCGCCTCCCTCGCGGCGCGCGAGGAGCTCCTCGAGCGCGTCGAGAGGATCGTCGCGGAGCGGGCGCGGACTCGGGCAGCGCTCGCCGGGCTGGGCGTCCACGTCCCGGACGCCCAGGGCAACTTCGTGTGGCTCGCGCTCGGGGACCGGACCGCCGAGTTCGCCCGGCGCGCGACGGCGCACGGCGTCCTGGTCCGCCCGTTCGCCGGGGAGGGCGTTCGGGTGAGCATCGGGACCCGCGAGGAGAACGACGTGTTCCTCGACCTGGTGCGCGAGTGGGCCTGACGAGGCGTGTGATGCACGCCATGATGGCCTCGATGAGTCCGTGCTTGCCGCGACGGAGCGGTCGGCCGTAACCTACTACCGCGTAGGTTACGCACCCGTAAGTTTCGGTACCGTAGGTCAGTCAGTCGTGTCCTCACCGGAAGGAGCCCGAGTGGACGCCCACACCTCCGCTCCGGACGCCGAGCTCGTCCAGCTGCTCACCCCCGACGGCGCCCGCGTGGAAGACCCCACGTACTCGCCCCTCGTCGCCCACCTGTCCGCGGACGACCTCCGCGGCTTCTACCGCGACATGACCCTCGTGCGGCGCTTCGACAGCGAGGCGACCTCGCTCCAGCGGCAGGGCGAGCTCGGCCTCTGGGTCCCGTCCCTCGGCCAGGAGGCCGCACAGGTCGGCTCGGGCCACGCGCTCCGGCCACCCAGACTTCGTCTTCCCGTCCTACCGCGAGCACGGCGTCGCGCTCACCCGCGGCGTCGACCTTCGCGACATCCTCCACATCTTCCGGGGCTTCGAGCACGGCGGCTGGGACCCGGAGGAGCACAACTTCCACCTCTACACGCTCGTCATCGGTTCGCACACCCTGCACGCGACCGGGTACGCGATGGCGATGGCCAGCGCGACGGCCTGGTCGGCACCGGGCGATCCCGGACCGCGACGCGGCCGTCATGGTCTACTTCGGCGACGGCGCCACCTCCCAGGGCGACACAACGAGGCGCTGGTCTTCGCGGCCGTGAACAACGCGCCCATCGTGTTCTTCTGCCAGAACAACCAGTGGGCCATCTCCGAGCCCACGACCCGGCAGTCCCGGGTGCCGCTCGTCCGCCGCGGCGGACGGGGTCGGGATCCCGAGCGTCCGGGTGGACGGCAACGACGTGCTCGCCGTCCTACGCCGTGACGCGCGAGGCGCTGGAGCGTGCCCGCTCGGGCGGCGGCCCCACCTTCATCGAGGCGTTCACCTACCGCATGGGTGCCCACACGACGTCGGACGACCCCACCCGGTATCGCTCGCACGGCCGAGGAGGAGTACTGGCGCGAGCGCGACCCGATCGCTCGCCTGCGAGACCCACCTGGATCGCGATGGGCGCGCTGACGACGACTTCTTCGCGAGCCGTCGACGCCGAGGGCGAGGCGCTCGGCGACGTGCGCGTCCGCGACTACATGCCGCTCGCTGGGCGAGCCCCCGCACGACGACGATGTTCGACCACGTCTACGCCGACCGCACGCGCTCGTCGACGCCGAGCGCGCGTGGTTCGAGCGGTACGAGCGAGTCCTTCGTCGAGAGGAGGGTGCCCGCTGATGCGAGACCCGCACCGCAGTGCCCAAGGTCCCCATGGCGAAGGCGATCAACGCTGGGCCTGCGCACGCGCGATGGAGCGCGACCCCAAGGTCCTCCTCATGGGCGAGGACATCGGCTCGCTCGGCGGCGTGTTCCGCGTGACCGACGGCCTGCACAAGGACTTCGGCCCGGACCGCGTCGTCGACACGCCGCTCGCGGAGTCCGGCATCGTCGGCACGGCGATCGGGATGGCGATGCGCGGCTACCGCCCCGTGTGCGAGATCCAGTTCGACGGCTTCATCTTCCCGGCGTTCGACCAGATCACCACCCAGCTCGCCAAGATGCACTACCGCTCGCCAGGGCAGGATCAGCTGCCCGTCGTCATCCGCGTGCCGTACGGCGGCGGCATCGGCGCCGTCGAGCACCACAGCGAGAGCCCCGAGGCGCTCTTCGCCCACACCGCCGGGCCTGCGCATCGTCACGCCCGCGACACCCGGTCGACGCCTTCACGATGATCCAGCAGGCGATCGCCTCGCCGGACCCCGTGCTGTTCCTCGAGCCGAAGGCGCGGTACTGGGACAAGGGCGAGGTCGACGTCGACGTCCCCGCGGACACCTCGCCGGAGGCGATCGCCACGAGCCTGCACTCCGCCCGCGTGGTCCGGCCCGGCACGACGTCACGATCGTCGGCCTACGGCCCGACGGTGACGACGCGCGCTCGCAGGCGGCCGCGGCAGCGGCGGAGGAGGGGCACAGCGTCGAGGTGATCGACCTCCGCTCGATCTCCCCGCTCGACGTCGACACCGCTGGCGGCGTCGGTCCTGCGCACCGGCCGCTGCGTCGTCGTGCACGAGGCGCCCGTGCTCTTCGGCGTCGGCGCGGAGATCGCTGCGCGCATCACCGAGGAGTGCTTCTTCGCCCTCGAGGCGCCCGTGCTGCGGGTCGGTGGCTTCCACGCCCCGTACCCGCCGGCGAACATCGAGCACGAGTACCTCCCGAACGTCGACCGCGTGCTGGACGCCGTCGACCGCGTCCTGGCCTACTGACGTCCCCGCCGCGAGCGACGTCCCCGTCCCCATCGAGGAGGATCACCCCGTGCCGAGCTTCCGCAGTTTCCGTCTCCCGGACGTGGGCGAGGGCCTGACCGAGGCCGACATCGTCGAGTGGCGCGTCGCCGTGGGCGACGACGGTCGACGGTCAACCAGACGATCGTCGAGATCGAGACCGCCAAGTCGCTCGTCGAGCTGCCCAGCCCGTTCACCGGCGTGGTGAGCGAACTCCTCGTCGAGGTGGGCGCCACGGTGGATGTCGGCACGCCGATCATCGTCATCGACGTCGACCCGACGGGCGCCGCCGGCGGCGACGAGGACGGCGACGGAGCCGAGGAGGCCGCGGACGACACCAGCGGCGACGTCCTCGTCGGTTACGGCACCAAGCACGCGCACGGGCACCGCCGGCCGCGCAAGGGCGCGCCGGCGGCGGACGCCGCTGCTCCGGCGCCGGTCGCCCCGGCACCGGTCGCAGCAGCCCCGACGACGACGGCGCCCCCCGCCCCGGCCCGCGTGGTCGCCCCGGCCGCCCCGGCTCCGGCGGCCGCCCGCCCCGCGGCCGCGTCGACCTCGGGCCCGATGGCCGGGGTGCGGGCCACCTCCGGGCCTGCGGCCGGTGTGCGCGCGACGTCCGGCCCGGCGGCCGGCCTGGCGCCGGCGAACAGCGGGACCGGGGCTGAGCTCCCGCGGTCGCCGTTGGCGGCGGCCGTGCTCGCCAAGCCGCCGGTGCGCAAGCTCGCCAAGGACCTGGGCGTCGACCTGTCGGTCGTCACCGCCTCGGGTCCGGGCGGGATCGTCACACGCGAGGACGTCCTGGCGCACTCGGCCGAGGTCGCAGGCGCAGGTGCTGGCGACCTACCCGGGTGACGACCAGCCGTGGCTCGCCGGGGCTACGTCTCCGCGGACGGTCGCACCACGCGCGTGCCCGTGAAGTCGGTGCGCAGGCGCACGGCCGAGGCGATGGTGGCGAGCGCGTTCACCGCGCCGCATGTCACGGTGTTCCACACGGTCGACGTCACGCGGACGATGTAGCTGGTCCAGCGCCTCGCGCGAGGACAAGGCCTTCGCGGACGTCCGGGTCACGCCGCTGCTCATCGCGGCGAAGGCGCTCGCTCATCGCGGTGCGACGGCACCCCGAGATCAACGCGTCGTGGGACGACGAGCGCCAGGAGATCGTCTACAAGCACTACGTGAACCTCGGCATCGCCGCGGCGACGCCGCGCGGGCTGATCGTCCCGAACATCAAGGACGCCCACCGGATGACGCTGCACGAGCTCGCGGAGGCGCTCGAGGAGCTCACCGCAGAAGGCGCGGACGGGCAAGTCGACGCCGAAGGACATGTCGGACGGCATCATCACCATCACGAACGTCGGCGTCTTCGGCATCGACACCGGCACGCCGATCCTCATGCCGGGCGAGTCCGCGATCCTCGCGTTCGGCGTCGATCCGCGAGCAGCCGTGGGTCCACAAGGGCAAGATCAAGAAGCGCTGGGTCACCCAGCTCGCGCTGTCAGCTTCGACCACCGGCTCGTCGACGGCGAGCTCGGCTCGCGGGTCCTGGCCGACGTCGCCAAGCTGCTGGAGGACCCGGCCCAGGCGATGGTCTGGACCTGATCCCACCCCCACCCCACTCTCGCTGAGGTCGAGCCCTCTCGTCCGTGAGGTCGAGGACCCCCTCGGACGTGACGTCGTGCTGATCGGCGGTTCGCCCGTCGGCTCGTCATGAAGGTCGCGACCGCCCGCGCGGCGATCCGCTCGTAGGCTGGGCGCGTGACCTCGGACGTCGGCGCGCGAAACACCGCCTCGTCGTCTGCGGCCTCGTCGTCTGCGGCGGCGGCGGCGTCGTCGGCCGGTGAACCCGCCGATACCTCCCCGACCCAAGGCCCCCGGTGGGTCCCGTTCGCTGCCGCGGGCGCCGTCGTCGTCGGCCTGGTGGCGCTCGTCCTGGCCGCGGCGACGTCGGGCGCGTTCGGCCCGCGCGTGATCGCGGACCCCGGCGCCGCGGTGCGGTGGGCCGCCCCCGTCGTCACCGTGCTCGGCCACCTCGCGACCGCCCTCACCGTCGGCGGACTCCTCCTGGTCGTCACCGTGCTGCCGCGGACGCTCCCGGCGCGAGCGCGCCCGGGGCGCCGGTCGGCCCCCGGCCCTGACGACGGCGTGACGCCGCTCGTCCGGACCGGCCTGGCGATCGCGGCCGGGTCCGCGGCGGCCTGGGCGCTCCTCGCCGGGGCGCGGCTCCTGTTCGACTACGCGAGCATCGTCGGGGAGTCGCCCGCCGCCCCCACCTTCGGGGCCCAGCTCGGCGTGTTCGTCACCGAGATCTCGCTCGGCCGGATGCTCCTGGCCGTGGCGCTGCTCGCGGCGCTGACCGCGACCCTCGCCCTCGCCGTCAGCGGACCCACGGGGGCTGCGTGGACGCTCGTGGTGGTGGGCGTGGCGCTCGGCGTCCTCGCCCAGACGGGCCACGCCGCCGGGACGGCGAACCACAGCCTCGCCGTCTCCGCGATGTTCCTGCACCTCGCGGGCGCGGCGGTGTGGATCGGCGGGCTGGCGGCCCTCGCCCTGCTCGCCCGGCGGCTCGAGCGCGACCTGCCGCCCGCCGTCGGGCGCTACTCGGCGCTCGCCCTGTGGGCCTACCTCGCCGTCGGGATCTCGGGCGTGGTGAACGCGTGGGTCCGGGTCGGCGGAGCCGAGGGGCTGACGACGCCGTACGGGCGGCTCGTGGTCGCGAAGGTCGCCCTGATCGTGGCGCTGGGTGGCGCGGGCTACGTGCACCGCCGCACCACGATCCCGAGCCTGGGTGCGCGTCCCCTGCTCTTCTGGCGGTTGGCCGCTGTCGAGCTCGCCGTCATGGGGGCGGTCAGCGGGGTGGCCGTGGCCCTCGCCGGGACGCCGCCACCCGTCCCGCAGGAACCGCCCGCGGCGCCCACCCCCACCGAGGCGATCACCGGGTTCCCGGCGCCCCCCGAGCCGACGGCGCAGGCCTGGCTCGCGCAGTGGCGCCCGGACCTGCTCCTCGCGCTGGTCGCCGTCGTGATGGTGGTCGTCTACCTGCGCTGGGTGGTGCGGCTGCGTCGGCGGGGCGACCGGTGGTCACCCGGTCGGACGATCTCCTGGGTGAGCGGCGCCGTCATCTTCTTCCTGGTGACCAACGGTGCGCCTGCGGTCTACGGGCAGGTGCTGTTCAGCGTGCACATGGTCGAGCACATGGCCCTGGCGACTCTCACGCCCGTCCTGTTCGCCCTCGGCGCGCCCGTGACGCTCGCCCTGCGGGCCCTGCCCGTGCGGCATGACCGCTCGCGGGGGCCGCGGGAGTGGTTGCTGGCCCTCGTGGAGTCGGGGTGGGCGCGGTTCTTCGCCCACCCGTTGGTGGCCGCGGTGAACTTCGCGGGCAGCGATGATCATCTTCTACTACACGGGGCTCTTCGAGCTGGCCCTCACGTCGCACGTGGGGCACGTCTTCATGGTCGTGCACTTCTCGCTCGCCGGGTACCTGTTCGCGAACGTGCTGGTGGGGATCGACCCTGGGCCGAGGCGACCGGCGTACCCGATCCGCCTCGTCCTCCTCTTCGCGACGATGGCGTTCCACGCGTTCTTCGGGGTGGCGCTCGCGCAGTCGACGGCGCTGCTCGCCGCGGACTGGTTCGGGGGTCTGGGCCTGCCATGGGGTGTGGACGCGCTCGCGGACCAGCGGCAGGGGGCCAACCTCGCCTGGGCCCTCGGCGAGATCCCCACGCTGGTCCTCGCCGGCGTCGTCGCCGTGCAGTGGGCCCGGGAGGACGACCGGACGGCGCGGCGCAAGGACCGCCAGGCCGATCGCGACGGCGACGCCGAGCTCGCCGCCTACAACGCGATGCTCGCCGATCTCGCGACGCGGACCGGGAGGCGGGGCCGGCGGGAACGCGGGGCCGGGCGGGGAGCCCCGCCCGTAGGGGTCAGCCGCGGTCGGCCACGCGGCGTGATGGTGAGGTGACCTCAGCCCTGGTCGGCCGGCTCGTCTCCGGCGGTCTCGGACGCGGGGGCCTGCAGGACCACCTCCGTCCCGCTCGCCGTGATCCGCAGGCCGTTCTCGACGACGACGACGTCGGTCACCTCGAGCCCCTCGGGCAGCTCCTCGAGAGGCACGTGGATCCGGGCGAGGGCGTCGCGGAGGATCTCGGGGAGGTCCTCGGCCGAGACCGTGAAGCCCGCGATCGAGAACGACTCCAGGCCCATCCCGATCGCGCGTCCGGCGGGAACGGGGACCATCGACACCTCGACCGGGAGGCGGAGCACGGTGGTCGAGGCGACGACGACGCCGTCCTCGATGCCGATCTCGACGTCGAAGCCCAGCTCGCCGAGCCCGGAGTCCGCGACGGCCTGGTCGAGGGTGGCCGCCGGGGCCGTTGCGCTCAGCTCGAGCGACTCGGCCGTGTACGGGGCGGCGGTGCTGACGCCCAGGGCCGTGGCCTCGACGTCGACGAGATCCATCCCCTCGATCGTCGCGCCGTCGGCGTCGAGGGTCGCCTCGGTCAGACGGCCGCTCGCCAGCTGGGTGAGGAACGGGAACCCGCCGAGGGTGATCGCGGCGTCGTCGCTGAGGTCGATTCCGGCGTCGGCAAGCGCTTCGGTGGCGCGCGACTCCGCGGATCGGTGGACCAGCCGGTCCGCCACAGCCAGCAATCCGAGGCCCACCAGGGCGATCACCAGGACGAGCACGAGACCTCGGCGCATGGCTCGACCCTAGTCGGCCGCCGGGCGCCGCCACGTGGCGCCGGGCGCGCGACCGGGTGCAGCCGGGGCGGAGTGGAGCACGGCGAGGGGCAGCGGTTACGGTGCACGCATGTTGACGTCAATCATCAGCGCCATCATCGTCGGACTGATCATCGGGGCGCTCGGTCGCCTGTTCGTGCGGGGCAAGCAGAACATGGGCATCCTCATGACGATCGTCGTCGGGATCGCGGCTGCGCTCGTGGGCACGTTCATCGCGCGTCTCCTCGGCGTCGCGAACACTGCGGGGATCGACTGGATCGAACTGGCGATCCAGGTTGCCCTCGCCGCCCTCGGCGTCTCCCTGTACGCGGGACGCGGTCGGCGCCGCTGAGCGTCGATCCACCTGGCCGGGCGCCGTCGTCGGGGTCGCCCGCCTGGGCACAAGCCCGAGCGTCAGGCCGGCGTGCCGACCGGGGCCAGGGCGCCCACCGCGCGCAGGAGGAAAGCCTCCGTCCCGTCGATCGTGGCCGGACGCGGGCCGCCGGGCTCGCGCCCGCCCCGCCCCGACAGGCACGCGTTGACGAGGGGGACGACGACGTCGAGGTCCTGGTCGGGGAACCGGCCGGACTCGATGCCGGCGCCCAGGATGCGGCGGAGGATCCGCTCCACGTGGACGGCGTGGTCGCGCAACCGCTCGAGCGTGGCACGCGAGACGACGGAGCGCAGGTCCGGGCCCGGCGCGAGGCGGTAGTCCCTCGTGAGCTGGATCTGCTGGCGGACGTAGACGCGGAGCTGGTCCTCCGGGTCCTCGACCCCGGCGAGGGCGGCCTCGAGGGTGGCGACGTACGAAGCCGTCTCGCTCTCGATGAACGCGAGGAGCAGGGCTTCCTTGTCCGTGAAGTGGTTGTAGACCGCCGTGCGGCCGACGCCGGCCTTCGCGGCGATGTCGGCGAGGCTGATGGAGTCGAACCCCGACTCGGCCATGAGCGAGGAGAGCGCGTCGAAGAGGCGGGTGCGGATCTGCTCCCGATGCTCGGCGAGGGACGCCCCCATTATCTTGGGCATGAGCCTAGTGTCGCACTTGGTGACGGAATGGCGCCAATCGTCGTGAACAGGTGTCAGGACGGGGCCGCGGGACTCACGTCAGGTTGGCGAGGGCGTCGACGATCGGGACGTCCGCGTCGAGCCAGGGCACGTCGTGCCACCGGCCGGGGGCCAGCCAGCGGATCTCGTCGTGGTCCAGGAGCGGCGCGGGTTCGCCGTCGACGATCTCCGCGACCCAGACCCGCATCTCGTACCCCGGCAGGACCCGCCAGGCGCCGGCCAGGGGGCCGGGCACGACGCGTCCGACGGCGATCGTGATGCCGAGCTCTTCGGCCATCTCCCGGTGGAGGGCCTCGTGGTGGGTCTCGCCGGGCTCGACCTTCCCGCCCGGGAACTCCCACCGTCCCGCCAGGGACTTCGGGGCAGAGCGGCGGGCAGCCAGGAGGCGTCGCGGCGCGAGAAGGTCGTCGACGATCGCGGCGGCGACGACGAGGCGCGCGGCGGACGACGGCGCCCCGCCGGGGGCGTCGTCGTCGCGTCCACGCGTTGCCGGCATGGCGTGAATTTTACCGGCGTCGACCGCGGGGCCGGGGCGGGGAGTCGGGGCGTGCCGGGGGCGGGCAGTCGGCGCGGTCGCGTGAGGGGGGCGCGGGCGGGCACAATCTGCGGTTCCTGCCCCATCCCGAGAGGATCCTTCATGCTCGAGCTGCTCGCCAGCCCGGAGATCTGGCTCGCCTTCGCGACACTCCTCCTCCTGGAGATCGTCCTCGGCATCGACAACATCGTCTTCATCTCGATCATGGCGGGGAAGCTCCCGCCCGAGCAGCGCCCGCGGGCCCGCACGCTCGGCCTGTCGCTGGCGCTCATCATGCGGATCCTTCTGCTGCTGTCGCTGTCGTGGATCGTCAAGCTGACGGCGCCGCTGTTCACGGTGCTCGGTCAGGAGATCTCCGGCCGCGACCTGATCCTGCTGCTCGGAGGCCTCTTCCTCATCACCAAGGCGACCTTCGAGATCCACGAGCGGCTCGAGGGGCCGGAAGAGCACAAGGAGCGCAAGGTCGCCGCCACGTTCGGCGCCGTGATCGTGCAGATCATCCTGCTCGACCTCGTGTTCTCCCTCGACTCCGTCATCACCGCCGTGGGCATGGTGGACGAGCTTGCCGTGATGATCGCGGCCGTGGTGGTGTCGGTGGGGATCATGCTCGTCTCGGCCGGGCCGATCGGGGAGTTCGTCGATCGGCACCCGACCGTGAAGATGCTCGCCCTCTCGTTCCTTCTGCTGATCGGCATGAGCCTGGTGGCCGAGGGCTTCGACCAGCACATCCCCAAGGGCTACATCTACGGCCCGATCGCCTTCTCGCTGCTCGTCGAGGCGCTCAACCTGCGTGTCGCGGCCGTCCAGGCGCGCAAGGCGGAGGTCCGCCGCGAGGCAGCTCCGGAGCCGGTCCAGCTGCGCACCCCGTACGTGGGGGACACCCCCGTCGGGTGAGGCTCGCCGTCGTCGGCTCTCCGGGCCGGCGACGGCGCCCCGCACAGCCGGGGGGCGGCGTCGGGCCCGTCAGCGCCGCGCCGGCGCGACCTCCGCGGCGTCGAGCGGCAGGAGGTCCACGCCGACCGACAGCGACGACCCCTCCCCTTCCGTGAACACGATCCCCCGCAGCGGCGAGACGTCGCGGTAGTCGCGCCCCCACCCGAGGACGACGTACCGGTTGTCGACGAACTGGTCGTTCGTGGGGTCCGTCTGCACCCACCCGCCGTGCGGCACCCACACCGACGCCCACGCGTGCGAGGCGTCGACGCCGCGCAGCTTCGGCACCCCGGGCGGCGGCTGGGTCTCGATGTAGCCGGAGATGTACCGCGCCGCCAGCCCCATGGACCGTGCGCACGCCACGAGCACGTGCGCGAAGTCCTGGCAGACGCCGGTGCGCTTCTCGAGCAGCTCCGGCAGCCGCGTGCGCACGGTCGTGGAGCCGGACTTGTACGTGAAGTCGGCGAAGATGCGCGCCGTCAGGTCCCGGATGACGTGCCCCACCGGCCGCCCCGGGGTGAACGACGGCGCCGCGTACGCCCGCACGGTCTCGTCGAGCTCGACCATGGCCGAGGCCAGCGCGCCGTCGGTCACCGCGACGACGGCGGCGGCATGGTCGGGCTGGCTCTGGTTCCCGGTGCTGCGCAGGGCGCGGGTGACCCGGGCGGCCTGCTCCACCCCATCGCCGGGATGCGGTCGACGTGCGGGGTGCGCCGGGCCACCGTGAGCACCGACTCGGCCACCACCTCGAGGACGGTGTGGGGTTCCGTGATCGCGAAGTAGCTGGACCGGTTGCCGTAGAAGTCCCGGTGTTCGGCGATCTCCGCGGCCGACGGCGTGGTGCGGATCTCGCTGCTGTGGCACACCTGCCCGCCCGTGGTCCGCGGCAGCAGGAGCGCGCGGCCGTAGGAGGACGTGACGGGCTCGGGATAGGTGTACGTGGTCCGGTGCACGAGCCGGAAATGGCGGGCGTCCGTGGGGTCGGGGCGGCTCATGCGGCACCCCACGTCCCGGCGTCGAGCCACTGGCTCGGCGTCGGCTGGACGAAGTGCGCGCGGGTGAGCTCGGCGTCGAGCTCCTGCAGGCGCCAGCCCACGGACTCGAGGAGGTCGACGAGCCGACGCCGCAGCCCGTGGTCGTCGGTGTCCGCCACCACGGCGGTGTCGAGCTCGACCAGCAGGTCCGCGATGTCGGCCAGCAGGCGATCGCGCGCCGCGACCCCGTGGCTGGCGGCGGGCACCTCGGCGAGGTCCGCCCGCAGCCGGTCCAGCTGGAACTGCAGCGAGCGCGGGTTCCGCGGGTCGAGGAGCAGGAGGTCGAGCATCGTGCGCACGTTCGCGCGCGTCTGGTAGCGCCGCCGGTAGGTGATGACGCTCTCGGACGCGATGAGCACCGACTCCAGGACCAGGGAGTCGACGGCGGCGCTCCGGCGCTGCGTGAGCGTCGCCTCGATCGTGGCGACGAGGAACTGGGCCCGCTCGAGGCGGGCGCCGATGTCCATGAGGTACCAGCCGACGTCGCGCACCATCGCCTCCGCGCCGAGACCCTGGAGCGCGAGGAGGCTCTCGAGGAGGCGCGCGAGCACGGGCGCGGGAGCCGCGCCGTCGGCCACCCCGCTGGTCCGCTCCCGGCGCGCCCGCTCGCGGTGCAGGGTGCGCTCCAGGCTGGAGATGGCGAGCCAGGTGTCGCCGCTCAGCTGGTCGCGGACGGCGGCCGCCGCCGTGGACATGCGCGTGACCGCGAACGCCACGGAGCCGGGCAGGGTGGGGTCTAGCAGGAGCGCGGACAGGGCGCCGGGCGCGGCGATGTGCGCGAGCGCGTCCTGCAGGACGGCGAGCGCCTGGCCGCCCGTGGCGCCGGGCTGGGCGTGGAAGTCGTCCCACCGGTCGCCGACGGCGCGCAGCAGGCGGACGGTCGCCTCGGCGCGCTCGGCGTAGCGGCCGAACCAGTACATGTCCTCGGCCACGCGGGGCGAGATGCTCGCGGCGACGCGCTGCGGCGCGGGGCCTTCCTGCACCCACGGGTCCGAGATCGCGTACGGCTCCGAGGACAGGACCCAGACGTCCTTGGCGATGGCGACGGCGGAGTTCGAGACGAGCGTCGCGTCCGCGGTGGTCGCCACCCGGGCGAGAGCACCGGACATGACCTGGTAGCCGTCCGGGCGGGCGACGGCAAACGTCCGCAGGAGCGTGGCGCGCGCCTCGAGGCCGCGGTCGGCCACGGTGGGGGCGGTGGATGCCTCGATCGGCTCCTGGCCCACCCACTCGTGGGGGGCGGCGGCGATCCGGGCGGCCAGGTCGGCGCGCTGCGCCGTCGTCAGGGTCCACCCGAGGACGGAGCGCTGCTCGCGGGAGCGCGCCGTCGGCTTGATGACGAGGCGCTCGAGGTTGGCGATGACGTGGCTGCCCATCGACCGCTCCCCGCACCAGTAGGTGACGGCGGAGCCGAGCATGAGCTCCTGGCCGCGCAGCTCGCGGCAGATGCGGGGGAGGAAGGTGAGCAGCGCCGCGTTCTCCAGGATCCCGCTGCCGAGGGTGTTGACGATCGAGACGCCGCCCTGGCGCGCCAGATGGACCAGGCCCGGCACGCCCAGGCGGGAGTCGCCGCGGAGGTCGAGGGGGTCGCAGTACTCGGCGTCGACGCGGCGGATCAGCACGTCGACCGGCTCGCGCTTGTCCATGGACCGCATCCACAGCCGGCCGCCGTCGACCATCAGGTCCCCGCCCTCGACGAGCGGGAAGCCGAGCATCGCGGACAGGTACGCCTGGTCGAAGGCCGTCTCCGAGTAGGCGCCCGGGGTGAGCAGGGCGATGCGGGGGACGTCGCCCGCGTTCGGCGGGGCGACCTCGCGCAGCGCGAGGCGCATCGCGTGGAAGAACGGCCCGATGCGCTGGATCCGCGCCTTGCGGTAAAGCCCGGCGAGGACCTGGGCGAGGACACGGCGGTCCTCCATGGCATAGCCCATGCCCGACGGCGCCTGGGTGCGGTCCGCGATCACCTGCCAGGAGCCGTCCGCGTTGCGCCCGATGTCGGCCGCCGCGAGGAAGAGCTGGTGCTGACCGGGGAGGGTGACGCCGTCGGCGGCCCGCAGGAACCCGGGGTGACCGAGCACGACCTCCGGGGGCAGGATCCCGGTCGACAGGAGGCGCCGTGGGCCGTAGACGTCGGTGAGGATCTCGTCGAGGAGCTCGCTGCGCTGCGCGATGCCCGCCTCGAGGTCGGCCCACTCCGCCTCGTCGAGCAGGACGGGGAGCGGGTCGAGGTTCCAGGGCTCGCCGCTGTCCTCGCCGCCGTACTGGACGCCGTGGTCCTCGAGGAGGCGGACGACGTCGGCGCGCCGGCCGGAGAGCTGGTCCCAGCTGTGGAGGTCGACGAGGTCGGCCAGCTGGGCCCAGGCCGCGCGCGCCGCGCCGGTGGACTGGAGCATCTCGTCGTGGCCCGGGCCGCCCGCACGGTAAGACGTGAGGAGGTCGGTCACGTCGCTCCTCCTCGGTGCGTCGGGTGTGGTGGGCGTCGGGCGTCGGGCGTGGGTGGTGCGTTGGGCGTGGGTGGTGCGTTGGGCGTGGGTAAAGAACGGCGTGCGGCCGGTCGCGGCGCTGCGACGGCGAACTTTGCCCAGACATTACACGGGCGAGGTGACGTTGCCACACCCTGTCAGCACATTCCCGCCCCGCCGCCGGCCCCGGCCCCCAGCCCCGCCCCCGATCTCCCCGTCGGCCCCGCCCCCCGTGCCCGTGCCCCGCCTCCCGACGCCTCGCCGCCTCCCGACGGCGCCGCCTCCCGACGGCGCGATACCCCCACCTCGCCGAGGTCGAGCCCTCTGGTTCGTGAGGTCGAGGGCGCACGCGGCGTGTCGCTCGACCTCACGAACGAGAGCGCTCGACCTCAGCGAAACGGCGGGACGGGGAGGGAAGGGGCGGGAGGGGAGCAGAGCGGAGAGGGGTTGACGCGCCTGCTTATGGTGACCCGGTGAGCAATCTCGAGACCCTGCCTGTCGAGACCACCTGCCACCCGGACGCCGCGCCCCACCCGGGCGTCGAGGTGATCGAGCCGCGCCTCGTCCCGCTCGGCGGCCCGCGTGCCATGACCGTCCGCCGGACCCTGCCCACGCGCGAGCGCAGCCTCGTGGGTCCGTGGTGCTTCCTCGACCACTACGGCCCCGACGACGTCGCCCCGGGCGCCGGCATGAACGTCCCGCCGCATCCCCACACCGGCCTGCAGACCGTGACCTGGCTCTTTGCGGGCGACGTCGAGCACCGCGACAGCGTCGGCTCGGTCCAGACCATCAGCCCCGGCCGGCTCAACCTCATGACGGCCGGACACGGGATCTCCCACTCGGAGGTCTCGCTCCCCGGCACGCGCATGCTCCACGGGGTCCAGCTCTGGGTCGCGCTCCCCGACTCCGCGCGCCACACCGCGCCCACGTTCGAGCACCACGCCGACCTGCCCGTGGTGGCGCTCGACGGTGCCGGCGGCGCCCCGGGGGCGCGCGTCGTCGTCCTCATGGGGTCGCTCGCCGGGGCGGCCTCGCCGGCGACGACGTTCAGCCCGCTCGTCGCGGCGGAGATCACCCTCCCGGCCGGGGCGCGGGTGCGGCTGCCCGTGGACCCGGGCTTCGAGCACGCCGTGCTCGTGGACTCCGGCGACGTCACGGTCGACGGGGAGCGCACGCCGTCGTCGGCCCTCGCCTACTCCTCGCCCGGACGGGACGCCCTGGACCTCGCGGTGGACGGGCCCGACGGCGCCCGGCTCCTGCTGCTCGGCGGGGCGCCGTTCGGCGAGGACATCCTCATGTGGTGGAACTTCGTGGGGCGCACGCACGACGAGGTGGTCGAGGCGCGGGCGCAGTGGCAGGCGGGCCTCGCGGCGGGGTCGGTGCGGTTCGGTCGGGTGGAGGGCTATCGAGGGGCCCCCGCTGCCGGCGCCGGAACTCCCCACGGTGCGCCTGGTCCCGCGCTCGCGGCGGTGAGCGGGGGAGGGACCGACTGACCGTTGACGCCGGCGCCGGGCGGGTGGACCCTGGGAGAGGGAAGATCCACCGGGGGGCGCCGTGGAAACTATCGAGCCGGGTCACATCCGCTACGACGAGTTGCGCGGGTTGTTCAACCTCGCGATCGACAGGCGACCGGCGGTGATCGCCCGCTGCGCCACGCCCGGAGACGTCGCGCAGGCGCTGGCGTACGCCCGCGAGCGCGGCCTCGAGGTGGCCGTCCGGTCCGGGGGCCACTCCGTCTCGGGCCTGTCGAGCAACGACGGCGGCCTGGTGATCGACGTGCGCCCGATGAAGCGCCTGACGATCGATCCGGACCGGCAGACGGCCCGCGTGGGCGGCGGCGTCACCTGGGGGGAGTTCGACGCCGCCGCCCAGGCTCACGGGCTCGCGGTCACGGGAGGGCGGGCGGTCACCACGGGCGTGTCCGGCTACACCCTCGGCGGCGGGGACGGCTGGCTCTCGCGGGCGTTCGGGCTGGCGTGCGACAACCTGATCTCGGTGGACCTCGTCACCGCCGACGGTCGACAGGTCACGGCGAGCGAGCGCGAGAACCCGGACCTCTTCTGGGCGCTGCACGGGGGTGGTGGGAACTTCGGGGTCGCGACGTCCTTCGAGTTCCGGCTCCACCGGCTGGGTCCGATCGTGCACGCGGGTCTCATCGGGTGGCCGGCGAGATGCGCGCGGGACGTCGCGCTGGCGTACCGCGACTTCGCACTCGAGGCTCCGGACGCGTTCGGATCGGGCCTTCTGATGCTGTCCGCGCCGCGGGAGGAGTTCGTGCCGTCGCGGCTGGTGGGGCAGACGATCATCGCCGTCGCCATGGTCTACGCGGGGGACGAGGACGAGGGGGCGGAGGTGGTCCGCCCGCTCGTGGACCTCGAGCCCGAGATCGAGCTCCTCGGGCCCATGCCGTACACCGAGCTGCAGATCATGCTCACGGATCCGCCCGGGTTCCGGCACTACTGGAGCGCCGACTTCCACGACACCTTCTCCGACGACGCCCTCGACGTCTTCGTCGAGTCCGGGTTGAACCGGGGCACGGCACGGACCCAGCAGATCCTCTTCCCGTGGGGCGGCGCCGTCGCCCGGGTCCCCGAGGACGCCACGCCGATCACCCATCGCGCCACCCCCTGGGTCACGCACCCGTTCGCCATGTGGGAGCGGCCGGAGGAGACCGACGCCGCGATCGCTTGGGCGAGGCGCTTCCGGCGCGACATCGCGGCGCACACGAACGGCGGCGTGTACCTCAACTTCATCGGCAACGAGGGCGAGGACCGGGTGCGGGCCGCGTTCGGCGAGGCGAAGTACGCCCGGCTCGCGGCCATCAAGGCCGAGTGGGATCCGCACAACGTGTTCCGGGGCAACCAGAACATCCGCCCTGCCGTCTAGGTGGCCAACCACCTAGGTTGCGTGGGCGTGCCGGTTCCCGGCGCGCCCAGCCGACGACGACGACGACGGCGCCCGCCGGCCGGCCGCCGGCCGCCCAAGGCGCCCGCGCTCACCCACGGCGCCTTCCACCGCCCACGCCCCGCCCCGGGACACGCCGCGGCGCCCGCCGTCGCCCCCGCCCCCGCGCCCGCGGCCTGCGCCCCCGCCCCCGCGCCCGCGGCCTGCGCCACCGCCCGCGGCCTGCGCCACCGCCCGCGGCGCCCGACGTCGCCCCCGCGCCCGCCAGAGCCCGCGGCGCCCGCCACAGCCCACGGCGCCCGCGATCGTCCAGGCCGCGCGGGTCCCGGTGCCCTGCCGCGCCGCGCCGCGGGCTAGGGTCGCAGCGTGCGGAGCCAAACGGGGTCGGAAGCGCGGGCGCTGGTGGTCTCGATGGTCGCGGCGGCCGCGATCGCAGGGGTCGCGGTCTTCTGGGGCCTGCTCACGGGCTCGCGGGTCATCCTGTTCGACGGCGTGTATGCATTGCTCGGCGTCATCCTCACGGGAGCGTCGCTCCGGGTGGTTCAGATGGTCCGCCACGGCCCCACGAAGCGGTTCCCGTTCGGGCGGGAGTCTCTCGTGCCCGTGATCATCGGGACCCAGGGGCTGGCCCTGCTCGGCACGAGCGTCTACGCGATCGTGGACGCGGTCGTCGTGATCTCGTCCGGGGGCACCGAGGTCCCGAAGGGGCCCGCCGTGATCTACGCGGTCGCCACGCTGATCGCGGCGATCGGCGTCGCGTTGCTCCTGATCCGGATGGCCCCGGGTTCCGAGGTCGTCGCGGCCGATGCCGCCAGCTGGCGTGCAGGCGCCTACCTCAGCGCCGCGATGGTCATCGGCTTCGGCGGGGTCCTCCTGCTGCCGGCCGCGGCATCGGACGTGATCGCGCCGTACGTCGACCCGGGCCTCGTCATCGTCGCGGCCGGGCTCGTCCTGCCGACGTCGTACTCCCTCCTGAAGACCACCGCCGTTGAGCTCCTCGAGATGGCGCCCGCCCCCGAGGTGGACCGCCCCGTTCGGGCCGCGGTCACCGAGGAGATGACGGCGTTCGGGCTGACCGAGCCCGTGATCCGGCTGTCCAAGGTGGGCGGCAAGCTCTACGTCGAGGTGGACCACCTGGTTTCCGCCGGCACGTGGCCGGTGGACGAGGTCGATCGGCTGCGCCACGCACTCGACGACCGGCTTCGCGGCTTCCCCTACGACTCCTGGCTCAACGTCGACCTCAGCACCGACCCGGCCTGGGGCCTGGACAAGTCGGGCACGAGGTGAAGCGCGGCGAGTGCCGCCCGCCGACGCGCTGACAGTCGTCCTGCGCTCAGTCGTCCGACCTCCGATCGTCGGCGATCTTCCCCCGCCGCGCCGCGAACTCCTCGAAGAACAGCGCCACGGCGGCGGTGGTCCTCTCGAGCTCCGAGAGGAGGACGCGTTCGTTGGGAGCGTGGATGTTCGCGTAGCCGTCGATCGCGCCGAAGAGGAGCAGTTCCGCGTCGGGGACGGCCTCGTGGAGCGCGTTGACGATGGGGATCGATCCGCCTGCGGCGAGCAGCTGGGCCCTGCCACCCCAGGCAGCGCCGAGGGCGGCCATCGCCGCGTCGTAGCCGGGACCTTCGAGGGCGGCGGCGACGCCGTTGCCGGTCTCGCCCGGGGTGACGGTCACGGGGATGCCGAAAGGGCGCTGCGTCTCGAGGTGGCGGACCAGTGCGGCCTGGGCCCCGGCGGCGTCCTGCTCGGGGTGCACGCGCAGGTTGAGAACGGCCCGCGCGGTGCTCGCGACGGCGTTGAGTGGCGCCGACGTGGGCGGGGCATCGAAGGCGACCACCGTGATCGCCGGGCCTGACCAGATGCGCTCGCCGAGCCCGCCCGTGCCCTGGAGGGGGACGCCGTCGAGCACCTCGGCGAGGTCGCGGAACTCCTCATCGGTGTACGTGGCGCCGGTCCAGGGCTCGCGGCGTAGGCCGGGCACCGCGACGTCGCCGTTCTCGTCGTGCAGCGTGGCGAGGAGGCGGATGAGGGCGAGTCGTGCGTCGGGCGCGGCGCCGCCGTACTGGCCGCTGTGCTTCTCGCCCGCGAGAGTGCGGATCTCGACCGTCACGGAGGCCGAGCCGCGCAGGGCGACGGTGAGCGTCGGCTCGCCGGGGCGGACGTTGCCGACGTCGGCGATGACCATCGCGTCGGCGGCGAAGATCTCGGGCGCCTGGGGCGGGTAGTGGTCGAAGGGGCTGCCGAACTCCTCGGCTCCCTCGATGACCACGGTGACCCCCACGGGCGGTCGGCCGCCGAACACCTTCAGTGCGCCGGCGATGGCGAGGATGTTGGCCTTGGAGTCCGCGGCCCCGCGGCCGTACACCGCGCCGCCGTGCTCCACCGCCTCGAACGGGGAGGTGCGCCAGAGGGCGAGGTCGCCGGCCGGGACGACGTCGTAGTGGGTGTAGAGCAGGACGGTGGGGGCGCCGTCGGGCGCGGGGACGCGGCCGAACACCACGGGCGGGGTGGTCCCCTCGAGGGTGAAGGACTCGACGTCCTCCACGCCGGCGTCCTCGAGGAGCTCGACCACGAGGTCGTGGGCGGAGTGCAGGGGCTCGGCCGGGAAGCCGGTGGTCGCGATCGACGGGATAGCGACGAGGCGCTCGAGGTTCTGCACCATCTCGGGCATGAGGGCGGCGACGCGGGCGTGGACGGCGCGGGCGTCGACGGCGAAAGGTTCGGTCATGGTCGGGGCTCCTCGGGCCGGAGGTCGGTGAGTCGGCGACGACCCTCGCGTGCGGGGCCGCCGGCGGGAGAGGTGGGGGTCGGGCGTGTGGTCATGGCGCGTCCGGCGAGGTGTCCGGCGCCCGCTCCTCGCGGAGCAGGGGTGTGGTGCGGCCGTCGGGCTTGACCCCCCGCTTGTCGGCATAGAAGGCGCGGACGAGGTCCATGTCGGCGCGGACGTCTCCGCTCGGGACGATCGTGGGCCCGAATCCACCGGTGCGGCTGGGGCCGTCGAGGTAGGCCAGCACGATGGGCACCTCGGCCTTCGCTGCGATCCGGTAGAAGCCGGACTTCCAGTACGTCCCCTTGGCCCGCGTGCCTTCTGGTGCGATGACCAGGGCGAACGTCTCGCTGCTCCGGGCGCGAGAGGTGAGGTCGTCGACCAACGTGCCGGGGTTGTCCCTGTCCACCGCGATGCCGCCGAGGCGGCGCATGAAGCCCCCGAAGGGAGCGCGAAACAGCTCCTTCTTGGCGAGGAAGCCAGGATTCACGTCGCTCGCCCAGGCGATCCCGAGCATCAGGGGGAAGTCGAGCCAGGACGTGTGGGGTGCCGCGACGATGACGCAGACCGGGGCGGACGGTGGGGGTTCGCCCACGATCCGGTAGCGCAGGATGCGGAGTACCGCTCGGCCCAGCCTTGTGCTCACCGGACGTCGCCTCCTTCTGTGTCAGCGCCGCGACTGCGACGACCCCATCATGCCCAGGTCGCCGCGGCGTCCGGCGTGGTGCGCGGTCCCGGTTGTGCGGTTCCCGTCCCTCGACGCCGACGGACGCCGACGCCGACGGTGGCTTCAGGCGACGTCGAAGAGTGTGTCGTCACGTTGCCCGCCTCCGTCTCCGTCTCGCCCGGCCGGTTGTCCGGTCCCGTCTCGCCCGGCCGGTTGTCCGGTTCCGTCTCGCCCTGCCCGGCCGGCTGGTGGCATCTCGCCCGGCCGGTCCGCCGGTCCCGTCTCGCGCGGGAGGTCCGCCGGGGCCTCGCGTCGGAGGTCCGCTGGTCGCGCCCGCGCCGACGGTCGCCTCGCGTGCGTTCCCCGTGCAGCTCCCGGCTCCGCCCGGGGGTGCTCCTCGGGTCGGTTGTCCGGTGATTCGGTCGCCGGGATGGGCGATCGGGGTGCCGTCGGCTTCGGTGAAGTCCCACCGACCCCGGGTGTGGTTGCGGTGGATGCGCAGGTGGCGGGTGTGGATGACGTCGTGATGCCACCAGCAGAGGAGGCAACCGTTCGCGACCGAGGTCTCCCCGCCGTGCGCCGCCCAGTGCCGCACGTGGTGGACTTCCGACAGCTTCGGCGGCTGGAAGCAGCCCGGGTAGACGCAGTGCTTGTCCCGCGCGACCACGGCGCGGCGCATCGCCCCGGTGTACAGGCGCTCGGCCCGGCCGACGTCGAGCACCTGGGAGTCGGGGCCGAAGACCACGCGACTGACCTCGGAGTCGCACGCCAGGCGGGCCAGCACGCTCGCCGGGATGGGGGTGCCGTCGGCGAGGACCGCGGGCTCCCACCCGGGCGGGACGATCGGGAACGCCGCCGCGCCTCGCGCGCCCGACCGGGCGGCGTCTGTCGATTCCAGCGCGTTGAGCTGCGCGACGAGGCTGTCCAGCCCGACGTGGACCGACACGTGGGGGCGGAATCCGCCGGACCGGCCTGCCACGCCGTGATCGAGGACGATCCTCGCCATCTGGCCCAGCGCGGCGCCGTTGCGCTGCATCGGGGTGCGCACGTCATCTGCAGCGGGGACACCGACCAGCGCCTTCAGCGCCTCGTTGAACGCGGCACCGTCAACTGGGGGCAGGAACCCGGCGATCGCCCAGCCGTCGTCGCGCTCGGAGGACGTGCAGTACGTCTTCGCAGTCGCCTCGCGGTGGCCGCGCTCGTCGGCGGACGGGTCCTGCGTCGCCGCCCAGCGCTTGACCTCCTTCGTGAACTCGTCCGCCGGCAACTCGGCCGCCCGCGCGAGGAGGTAGTCGGCGTTGCGGGAGGCGTCGTCCCCGCGCAGCGCCTCGCGGCGCGCGGGCGACGTCGGCGCCAGCCGCGCGAGGGTCTGCGCGTGCTCCATCGTCACCGTGCCGGCGGCCACCGCGTCCGCGAGCCCGGGGACGTCGCCGTCGACCGCCCGGGCCAGTTCCGTTTGCCGACGTGCCCCTGACCGGGAGGCCTGCCCGTCCTGGGCAAGCCAGTCCTCCATGGTCCGTGCGCCTCGCCCGGAACCCGTGGTGGCCCACCGCCCGTCCGCCTGGACACGGGCCAGCACCTTCGCCGCGACGATCTGTACGGCGTCACCCGCACGGCGCAGTTGCCGATGGACCCCCGATGCCTGCGGCTCCACGAGGTCCGTCACCGAGCACGCCCCGAGGCGTGCCGTCAGGTCGGCGAGTTGGCCGGCGAGCTCGACGATCGACTCCCCGACCACCACGGTGGGGTCGTCGCCCGCGGTCTGGCCCGCCGCGGCGTCCGCGGACACGGCGCGATGGGTGGCCCGTTGCGCGTCGTCGTTGCTTGTCACGTGACCCGTCACCGCCCACCCACCCCCTCCCTGCGTCCCACGGATTCTGTCCGGCACCCGGATCCGCCTGTCGAACAAGTGTACGATGCTCTGGTGACAACGCAACCCGAACAGCCGAACCTGTGGAAGGCAGCACGAGTCCAGGCGTGCGGGTCTCCGATCGCGGGACCGGGGAGGGAAACGCGAGCCGCGCCGTCGCAGACCACCCGGGCGCCGTCGTCCACCCCTGGCGCGCGCCCCGCCCCGCGCCTACCGTCTCGAGCACAGCCCCGGCGGCCCGCGAAGCACCTGACGGCCCGGCCGAGCCCCGACGGAAAGGCCCCCGATGCCCGACTACGGCCACGACCTGCTCTTCGGCTCCTTCGTCACCCCAAGCGCGCGCGCGCCCCAGAACGTGGTGGGCGCCGTCGTCGCCGCGGAGCGTGCCGGCCTGGACCTCGTCACCGTCCAGGACCACCCCTACCAGCCCGCGTTCCTCGACACATGGACGCTCCTGGCGTACGCCGCGGCTCGCACGGAGCGCATCACCCTCGCCCCCAACGTCGCGAACCTCCCGCTGCGCCCGCCGGCGGTCCTCGCGCGCGCCGCCGCGAGCCTCGACCTCCTCTCGGGCGGCCGCGTGGAGCTCGGCCTGGGCGCGGGCGCGTTCTGGGACGCGATCGCCGCCATGGGCGGCCCGCGCCGAACACCCGGCGAGTCGGTGGACGCCCTCACCGAGGCCATCGACGTCATCCGGGGCGTCTGGGACGCGAGCACGCGCGAGATCCTGCGCGTCGACGGCGCGTACTACCGCCTCGACGGCGCCAAGCGCGGCCCCGCCCCGGCCCACCCGATCGGCATCTGGCTCGGCGCGTACAAGCCGCGCATGCTCCGACTCACCGGCGAGAAGGCGGACGGCTGGCTCCCCACGCTGGGCCGCATGGACCCCGCCGCGATCTCCGCCGCGAACGCAGCGATCGACGACGCCGCCCGCGCCGCCGGCCGCGATCCCCGCGCCATCCGCCGCCTCGCCAACGTCCCGGGCACGTTCGGGGACGCGCCCGGCGCGTACCTCCGGGGCCCCGCCCGGCAGTGGGTCGACAGCCTCACCGCGCTCGCCGTCGAGCACGGCTTCTCCGCCTTCCTCCTCGCCGGCGACGACGTCACCGCCTACCCCCGCATCGCCGCCGAGGTGATCCCCGCCGTGCGCGAGGCCGTCGCCGCCGAGCGCGCGCGGTAGCCGAGGCTGGTAGCCAGTGCGACGAGGGGGACGACGACGGCGCCCCGCGCCCCGGGCGCCGCGCGTACCGTCGGCCTCGGCGAGGCGCACACGTGGGTCGACTCGCGACCGGCGCCCCGAATCGGAGGACGGACGCGTGGACGTGTACCTCATGCAGCACGGCGTGGCGGAGCCGGAGGACGTGGACCCCGCCCGACCCCTCACCCCCGAGGGCCGCGCCGCGGTCGAGCGGGTTGCCGCGTGCGCCCGGGTGGCCGGTGTCCGCGCGGACCGGTGCCTGCACAGCGGCAAGGTGCGCGCCGAGCAGACGGCGCGGATCCTCGCGGCGGCCCTCGGCGCCGGGACCGTCGAGGCCCACGCCGGCCTCAACCCCTCGGATCCCGTGGCGCCGTTCGCCGACCATCTCCGCGAGGAGGCGAGACGAGCGCCCGACGGCGCGATCGCCGTCGTCGGCCACCTGCCCTTCCTCGACCGGCTCGCGTCCCTGCTCGTGGCGGGGGACGACGGCGCCCAGGTGGTGCGATTCCAGAACGCAGGTCTGGTCCGGCTCGTCCCCAAGGTCGAGGCACCCGGCTTCGCTGTTGCGTGGGTGGTGACCCCGGACCTGGCGTAGGTGCGACCGCGCGCGTCAGGCTCCGAGCAGTGGCCCTGCGGATGTGGCTCCGCCGGTCGCGCTATCCGCTCCCCCCGATGACCAGGTGGGTCGGAAGGATCGTTCCGTGGTCCGGCGCGGGCTCTCCCTCGATCTGGCTGATCACGAGGCGGACCACAGCGTCGGCTGCGGCCACCACCGGGAGCGCTACCGAGGTGAGCGGGGGGTCCACCGCGATGGCCTGGGGGAGGGCGTCGAACCCTGTGACGGCGATGTCGGTCCCGACCCGGAAGCCGGCGTGCGACGCCGCGGCATGGGCAATGACGGCGAGGCTGTCGCTGGCGCAGATCACCGCATCCGGCCGGTCCTCACCGAGGAGCCGGCGCGAGACCTCGGCGCGGATGGTGTCGAGGTTCGTCCTGACCAGCCAGCGGGCGGGGATGCCGAGGCCGTGTTCGGCCAGCCGCAGCTGCGTGCCCTCGAGGCGCTGGTGGTTCCAGTACTCGGGCTCGTCGTAGCCGACGAAGGCGAACCGGCGATGTCCGCGCTCGACGAGGTGGTCGACGACGTCGGCCATGGCCGCGACGTTGTCGATGTCGACCCAGGCCTGGGGCAGGGTGGGCTCGGTTCGGCCGAAGACTGCGAAGGGGATGCCGGCGTCGGTGAGCGCGCGCGGCCGGGGATCGGCGGGGTCGACGACATAGAGGACGAAGCCGTCCATACCCGTGGTCGTGAGGGTGGCGGCGCCGGTGGCCCCGTCGGCCGGATGCGTGAAGACCACCAGTTGGTGGTCGGCTCGTTCCGTCGCCTCGATCACGGCGCGCAGGAAGTTGATGGAGAAGGTGTTCTGCACGGAGAGGTGACTTGCCGGCAGGTGCAACCCGAGTTGCCCCGAACGGCGGGTCCTGAGGTTCCGTGCCGCGCGGTTCGGCCGGTAGCCGGTTCTGTCGATGGCGGCCAGGACGCGCCGGCGGGTCTCCTCGGAGAAGCCCTCCCGCTCGTTGACGACGTTGGAGACGGTCTGCGCCGAGACCCCAGCTTCCCGGGCGACGTCGACGATGCGAACCGGTCCGCTGGAGGTGCCCCGCTCGGTGGTCATGCCGCGTCGTTGCTGCAACGGTCCGACCTGGGCATCCGTCCAGGCTACCGGATGCTCTTGAGGCGACTTGCGAGCCCGCGGGAATCCGGTCGACGGGTGGGAGTCGCGCCCGTCGCGGGTCGGGGAAGAGGACTGAGTCTCGCCGTGGCGGCAGCATTTAACGTTCCAGTAGACTGGAGCGCGGGCCGCGGGCGTCGGCCTGATCCGGCGGCCCCTGCCGGGGCTGGCCTCTGAGCCGGCCGGGAGTCGACTCAGTCAGCGATCGAGGAGGGGCACTCATTGCGTGACCGTGTGAGTCTGTCCCACGTCGCGCGCACGGCGGGGGTTTCGACGGCGACCGCCTCCCGTGCGTTGAGCGACGCCTATGGCGTGGCGCCGGCCACGCGTCGCCGGGTGGTCGAGGCGGCGGCCCAGCTGGACTACTCCGTCTCTCCCGAAGCCTCTCGGCTGGCGATGCGGCGTCGCTCCCGGTCGGCGGCGCGGCGAATCGCCGTCGTCACACCTGCGAGCGAGTCCACCTGGTGGACCGGCGCGAGCGCGGCCCACAGGGCGCTGAGCGAAGCCGGCCATGACGTCGTCCTGCTTCCGGTGGACGGAGAGGACTCACGTCAGCGGGTGCTCGAGCGTGTGGTGCGGGACCGGGCGGTCGACGCCGCGATCCTGGCCGGCGTGCGACTTGACCGCGCCGAGCGTCAGCGCCTCGAGCTCGCCGGTCTGGTCGTGGTCGCCGTCGGGTATGACACCGACCCCCACGACACCGACGGCGGAACCGACGTCAGGGTCGCTGAGTCCGAGTGCCGGCTCGTGGCGGTGGAGCACCTCGTCGCGCTCGGACACCGCCGCATCGCGTGTGTGAGGGTCGCGCGGCCCGACCCGCCGTCGGCGGACCCGCCGTCGGCGGACCCGCCGTCGACTGATGCGCCCGACAAGGGCACGACGGTCGCGCGGTCGGGCGTCGCGGTGGTGAGCGTCGACGTCTGCGCCACGTCCGAGGGCGTCCGGTCGGCGATCGAGGCGCTCCTCGGCGACGCCGAACCGCCCACCGCGCTCTGGGTCGAGTCGCTCGAGCTGGCGGTGGCCGCTCTCACGTGGCTTCGCCACGGCGGACGGTGCGTGCCCAGCGACATCTCGGTCGTCGGGCAGGGTGAGCACGTGCTGGCCGAGATGGCCGATCTCACCACGGTGTCCGTGAGATCGGCGGATGTGGGGACGTCGGCGGCCGCGCTGCTCCTCGCGATGATGCGAGGCGATCAGCCCGGCTACATACTCCGGCTGCCTCCTCGCCTCGTGAAGCGGGGGAGCGCCGGGCCGCCGCAGCCGGAGCGCGTGTCGAGTCCCGGTGAGCAGTCCGCCACCCTCATGCAGTCCCGCCGATGAGCAGGGAGGTGGGCAGAACAAGGCCCGCGTCGTCCGCGTGACCCTCCTCGACGAGTCTGACGAACCGGGCGACGATCGCGCCGGCGACGTCGGCCACCGGAACGCGGACCGTCGTGAGCGGTGGGCTCACGATCGCGTCGAGGGCGCACCCGTCGAAGCCGGTCACCGCGATGTCGCGTCCGACGACGAGGCCGAGGGAGTGGGCGACGTTGACGACCGTGACGGCGATGCTGTCACTTCCGGTGATCATGGCCGAGGGTCGTCCTGGTTCGCGGAGGAAGGCCTCGACGTCCTCCTGGAGGCTCTCCGGTGTCGTCGCCACGACGAAGCGGTCCGCAAGGGTGAACCCGTGCGCCTCGAGCCGCTGACGCGCCCCTTCGCGGCGCTCGAGCACCCAGAACTGAGGTCCCGCATATCCGAGGTAGGCGAAGGTCCGGTGACCCTTCCCGACGAGGTGGTCGACGACGGCGGCCATGGCCGCGACGTTGTCGACGTCGACCCAGGTCTGAGGCAGCGCCGGTGGTGTTCGACCCATGACCACGAAAGGCACCCGCAGCTCGTGGAGCAGCTCGGTGCGGTAGTCGAGCACGTCGCAGTCCGAGAGGACGAACCCGTCGACGTCGCGAGCCTCCACCTCCGCCCGGAAGGAGTCCGGCGTCGCCTCCGACTGCGTGAGCACGACGACGCGGTACCCGGCCTGCGTCGCGGCGTTCACCAGGTAGCGGAGCAAGGTGAGCGTGAAGGGGTTGCGGACGTCCATCTGTGCCCGGGTGAGGTGGAAGCCGATCTGCCGGGCTCGTCGGGTCCGCAGGTTCTGCGCAGCCCGATTGGGCCGGTACCCGGTGTGCTCGATCGCGGCCAGGACGCGGCGGCGCGTCTCCTCGGTGCACCCGTCCCGACCGTTCATGACGTTGGAGACCGTCTGGGCCGAGACACCGGCCACCTTCGCCACGTCGACGATCCGTACACGCCCGCGCCGAGCCCCCTCGTGTGTCCTCCATGCGACCCTCCGTGTAACAGATCGGTAACGCACGCTGAACCCGCTTGACCGGACGGGGGCCTGGTGGGACGCTCATCCGCGGGCGCTTGATCGTTACAGTAGGCCATCGACCCAGGGTCGAGGTCTCCGGGACCGGTCAGGTTCGTCACAGCAGTTGGCTGGTTGCGTCGATGCACCCGGCAGACCTATGACCCTGCCCTGTTCGGCGTCCGCGAGCACGGCGCGGGGCGCCTCGCGACCGTTGCAGGTGATCCTGCACAGACCTAGGTGGTGACCAGTTGCGTGAGTCGATCGGCCAACGTTTAACGTTAAGGGAGGTCGAGCTGTGAGCACGATCTCGCCCGCGACCGGAGTCGAGGCGTTCGAGGACCTGCGGAAGTCCGCGAGGAAGGCCCGGAAGGCGAGCGAGCTCGGCGTCGCCCTGCTGTTCATCCTCCCGGCCGCCATCGGCTTCGCGACCTTCTACCTGTACCCGACCGTCCGTGGCTTCTACCTCAGCCTCACCGACTACAACATCCTGGGCCTGCCCACCTTCATCGGGCTCGACAACTTCCGCGAGATCATCCGGGACGACACCTTCTGGAACTCGATGTGGGTGACCCTCGAGTACGTCATCTTGAACATCGGTTTCCAGACGGTCATCGCCCTGGGTCTGGCTGTTCTCATGCACCGGCTGACCAAGTCGACATTCGTTCGTGGAAGCCTCATGCTTCCCTACCTCATCGCCAACGTGGTCGTCGCGCTCCTGTGGTTCTGGCTCCTCGACTACCAGGTCGGCATCGTGAACGCCTTCTTGGAGGCCATCGGCCTCGAGAAGATCGCCTTCTTCGGGAACGCCGCGCTGGCCATCCCGACCATCGCATTCGTCAACGTGTGGCGCCACATGGGATACACGGCGCTGCTCATCTTCGCCGGCCTCCAGACGATCCCGAAGACCGTCTACGAAGCGGGCGCGATCGACGGAGCCAGCGAGTGGACGATGTTCTGGAGGATCACCATGCCGCTCCTGCGGCCGATCCTCGTCCTCGTCCTGGTCATGACGGTGACCGGTTCGTTCCAGGTCTTCGACACCGTGGCGGTGACCACCGGAGGAGGACCCGGCACGGCCTCGAACGTTCTCCAGCTGTACATCTTCGACCAGGCGTTCGCGCGGCAGAACTTCGGTTATGCCTCGGCGCTCTCGGTGGTGCTCTTCCTCATCCTGGCGGGGGTCGCCTTCGCGCAGATGAAACTCCTGCGCGGCGACGAGTCGGACCTGGGCTGAAAGGAAGAATGAGAGATGTCAACCACCACGGAAGCTCGGAAGCAGGCGGCGTCGGTCGTCGAGCCGTCCCCACGGGCGAAGGTCAACCTCGGTAGGGTCGCCGCCTGGACCACCTTGATCGTGATGATGCTGGTCACGATCGTGCCGTTCTACTGGATGCTCCGCACGGGCCTGTCGAACAACAAGGCGCTGGCTGCCAACGCCTTCTCACTTCTTCCCGCCGACTTCACCCTCGGCGCCTTCAAGCGAGTGCTGGGCCTGGCGACACCCGAGGAGGCCCTCGCGGAGGGCGGTTCGGGCGCGTCGATCAACTTCTGGTTGTACCTCCGCAACTCGATCATCGTGTCCCTCGGCGTCACCATCGGCCAGACCATCTTCAGCGCCATGGCGGCCTACGCCTTTGCCCGCCTGCGCTGGCCGGGTCGGGACAAGGTGTTCTACGTCTTCCTTGCCGCGCTGATGGTCCCGCCGATCTTCACGGCTCTACCGAACTTCTTGACGGTGAAGTCGCTCGGGCTGCTGAACACCCTTCCCGGGATCATGATCACCGGTCTCTTCATGACGCCTTTCGCCATCTTCTTCCTCCGGCAGTTCTTCCTCGGGCTTCCCCGCGAGATCGACGAGGCAGCGATGATCGACGGTGCGGGCCACTTCCGGATCTTCTTCCGCATCATCATGCCGATGTCGATGCCGCCGATCATCACCCTCGGCCTCCTGACCTTCATCGGCACCTGGAACGACTACTTCTGGCCGTTGATCGTGGGCCAGACGGAGGGATCGCGGGTGCTCACCGTCGCGTTGGGCGTATTCCGGTCCCAGACGCCGCAGGGCTCTCCGGACTGGGCAGGACTGATGGCGGCCTCCCTCGTCGCCGCACTCCCGATCATGATCCTCTTCATTGCGTTCGCCAAGCGGATCGTCAACTCCATCGGCTTCTCCGGAATCAAGTAGAGCAATCGTGCGACAGCCGTCGCTGTGGCATGCCTTCCGCAGGACAACAGACAAGGAGACAGGAATGAACAGAAGGACCCTTCGTGGGGTCGCCGTCCTGGCGAGCGTTCCGCTGCTCGCGGCCGCCTGCAGCAGCGGCGGCGACGACGGTGACGGGGGCGGCGGTGACTCGGGCTCGGCTGCCGGCACGATCGACTACTGGCTCTGGGACTCCAACCAGCAGGCCGCCTACCAGGCCTGTGCCGACGCCTTCCACGAGGAGAACCCCGACCTGACGGTCGAGATCACCCAGCGGGGGTGGGACGACTACTGGTCCACGCTGACCACCGGCTTCGTGTCGGACACCGCGCCCGACGTCTTCACCGACCACGTGACGCAGTACCCGTCGTTCGCCGAGCAGGGCCAGCTGCTGGCGCTGGACGACTACCTCACGGACACGGACGTCACCCAGTACGCGGAGGGACTCGCGGACCTGTGGGTCGGCCAGGACGGCAAGCGCTACGGCCTTCCGAAGGACTGGGACACGGTCGCCATCTTCTACAACCAGGCGATGGTGCAGGAGGCGGGGATCACCCCGGAGCAGATGAACACCCTCACGTGGAACCCCGAGGACGGGGGAACCTACGAGGACGTCATCGCGCGACTCACGGTCGACGCCAACGGCGTGCGCGGCGACGAGCCCGGCTTCGACAAGAACAACGTCGCGGTCTACGGCCTCGGTCTCCCCGGCTCCGGCGGCTTCCTCGGCCAGACCGAGTGGAGCATGTACACCGGGACCACGGGGTGGACCCACACCGACACCAACCCGTGGGGCACCCACTACAACTACGACGACCCCGGTTCCAGGACACCATCGCCTGGTGGTACTCGCTCATCGAGAAGGGCTACATGCCCGCGCTCGAGACCACGGTCGGAGCGTCCATGAACGACACCTTCGGGGCGGGCAAGGCCGCACTGAACGTCAACGGCTCGTGGATGATCGGCAGCTACTACGGCTATGAGGGCGTCGAGGTCGGTCTCGCTCCGACCCCGATCGGTCCGGAGGGCGCACGCGCCAGCATGTTCAACGGACTGGCCGACTCCGTGTGGGCGGGGACCGACAACCCTGAGGGCGCCGTCAAGTGGGTCGAGTTCCTCGGTTCGCGGTCGTGCCAGGACCTCGTGGGTGAGGCCGGCGTCGTCTTCCCGGCCATCCCGGAATCGTCCGAGATCGCCAAGGCGAGCTTCGCCGAGCGCGGCATCGACGTGACGGCCTTCACCGTGCAGGTCGACGAGGGCACGACCTTCCTCACGCCGATCACGGAGAACATCGCCGACATCAACGCGATCATGAGCCCCGCGATGGACAACGTGATGTCCGGTGCGGCGGAGGTCGACTCACTGACCGACGCCAACGACCAGGTGAACGCCCTGTTCGAGTAGGCGGGAACGTTCCTGCGGAGCCCGGTGCGGCCGGCCTCGTCCGCACCGGGCTCCGCAGGAGCCGCTCGTCCTTCCCTGGCCCGGTTCGATCACGATCAGGGGCCCTATCCCCACCGGGCTTTCCTTCCCCACACGGACGCGAGCCCTCGAGAGAACGCCGCGCGAACATGACCAAGCAACGTGAACGCATTCATATCGGAGCCCCCCGGGCGGGGTTCACGGTCGCACCGCTCGCTCCGTGGGCGGACGACGTCGGCGCCCGGCGGGCGAGTGATCTCGCGCGTGTCGCTTTCGGGGCGGCCGGTGTCGGCGTGTGGGCGGCGCCGGGGCGTGTCAACCTCATCGGTGAGCACGTGGACTACAACGGCGGGCTGTGCCTGCCGATCGCGCTCGCGCACCGCACGTTCGTCTCGCTGCGCCGCCGGGATGACGGCGTGGTGCGGCTCGTCTCGTCTCTTGCCCCGGACCGCGTCTGGACCGGGGCGGTGGAGGACGTCGCGCCCGGCCGGGTCTCCTCCTGGGTGGCGTATGCCGGCGGGCCGGCCTGGGCACTGGGCCAGGACGGGTTCACCGTCGGTGGTTTCGACGCCGCGATCGATTCGTGCGTCCCTCTCGGCGCGGGCTTGTCCTCATCGGCGGCTATCGAGTGCGCCGTCGGCGCGGCGCTCGACGAGGTGTTTGGCCTGGGACTGCTGGCCGACGGCGACGTCGGGCGGGCGCGGCTGGCCGCGGCGTGCGTGCGGGCGGAGAACGAGGTGGCCGGTGCGCCCACCGGGGGGATGGACCAGGCCGTGTCGTTGCGGGCGCTGGCGGGTCACGCCCTCCTGTTGGACACCGTGGACGCGAGCGTGCAGCAGGTGCCGTTCGACCTGGCCTCGGCGGGGCTGGAGTTGTTGGTGATCGACACGCGGGCCGAGCACGCCTTGGTCGACGGGCAGTACGCGGCCCGGCGGGCGTCGTGTCACGGCGCGGCCGAGAGACTGGGTGTGGGCACCCTGCGCGAGGTCACCGACCTCGACGCCGCTCTCGGGGCGCTGTCCGATCCGGTGGAGCGCCGCCGGGTGCGTCATGTCGTCACCGAGATCGCCCGCGTCGTGGAGTTCACGGACCTGGTGCGCGCCGGGCGGGTGCGGGAGGTCGGGCCGCTGCTGGACGCCTCCCACGAGTCCTTGAGCGTGGACTACGAGGTCTCCTGCGCCGAGCTGAACGTCGCCGTCGACGCCGCCTGCGGTGCCGGGGCACTGGGCGCGCGGATGACGGGCGGTGGGTTCGGCGGGTCCGCCATCGCGCTCGTGGAGTCAGGGTCGGCCACCGAGATCGCCTCGGTCGTCGCCACAGCCTTCGAGGCCCAGGGCTGGCGTGAGCCGGGCTTCCTCATCGCCGACGCCGGACCCGGCGCCGATCGCGTCGCCTGACGCAGTCCCCGTTCGCTCGATCGAGAGGTTCACGTCATGTCGTGGTTGGTGACCGGTGGTGCCGGGTACATCGGTTCCCACGTGGTGCGGGCGTTCCTGGGGGCGGGGATCGCCGCCGGTGGTGGTGGATGACCTCTCGAGCGGGCACGAGGAGTTCGTCCCGGCGGGGGTGCCGTTCTCCCGGGGCACGATCCTGGACACGGACCTGCTGACCGCGCTCATGCGGGAGCACGCCGTGACCGGGGTGATGCACATCGCCGGGTTCAAGTACGCCGGGGTCTCGGTGCAGCAGCCGCTGCACTGCTACGAGCAGAACGTCGTCGGCACCATCAGCGTCCTGCGGGCGATGGAGGCCGCCGGGGTGCCCTCGATCGTGTTCTCCTCCTCCGCGGCCACGTTCGGCACCCCCGATGTCGACCTGGTGACCGAGGAGACCCCCACCACCCCGGAGTCCCCCTACGGGGAGTCCAAGCTGATCGGGGAGTGGCTGCTGGCCGACCAGGCCAAGGCGCGCGACCTGCGGCACGTGTCGCTGCGGTACTTCAACGTCGTCGGCTCCGGCACCCCCGAGCTGTACGACACCAGCCCCCACAACCTGTTCCCCCTGGTGTTCGAGGCGCTCCTGGAGGGCCGGACCCCGCGGATCAACGGCACCGACTACCCCACCCCGGACGGCACGTGCGTGCGGGACTACATCCACGTCGGCGACCTGGCCGCCGCGCACGTGGTCGCCGCGCAGAAGCTCGACGCCGGGACCGTGTTGCGCCCGGTGTACAACCTGGGCTCGCGGGGACGGGGTCTCGGTCGCGCAGATCATGACCGCGATGGCCGAGGTCACCGGCATCGCCTTCGACCCCGTGATCGCCCCCCGCCGCCCCGGCGACCCCGCCCGGATCGTCGCCTCCGGCGCCCTGGCCCACGCCGACCTCGACTGGACGCATGCGCCACACCCTCACCGACATGGTCGCCACCGCCTGGCACGCCCGCCAAGCCGCTGCTCGATAGCCCTGCACAGAAGAGATGGAGAAGCAGACATGAATGACACGGCCGGCGGCGCGCGGGTGCTCCACCTGCGTCGGGGTGGGACGAGTGTGGTGGTGCGGCTGGAGGACCGGGCGTTGCCGTGCGTGCTGCACTGGGGGCCGGACCTGGGTGAGGTGGACGACGGCGCGCTGGCCGCACTGCTGCCCGCGCTCGGGATGCCGTTCGTCGACTCGGTGATCATGGCCCAGGAGGCGGTGGCGGTGCTGCCGCAGCACTCCTCGGGCTGGCAGGGCCGCCCGGGTCTGCTCGGCAGCCGGGACGGGCGGGCGTGGTCGATCGCGTTCGACGCCGTCGCCCACGAGGTGGCCGACGCCGGGAGCGACGCCTGGCCGGACGGTCCGGCCGGCGCGGTGCGGCTGCGATCGTCGGCGCGGACGGCCCCGGCGCGCTCGAGGTGAGCACCGACGTCGAACTCCTCGCGAGCGGCCTGGTCCGCGTCCGCGCCGCCGTGCGCAACCTGGCGCCGAGGCGTACGAGGTGCGCCACCTCGAGACCGACGCTCCCGGTGCCGGCCGAGGCGACCGAACTCCTCGACATGGCCGGGCGGCACACGCACGAGCGGACGCCGCAGCGGCGGCCGTTCGACGCAGGGGCTGTGGCTGCGCGAGGCGTGGGGCGGGCGCCCCGGGCACGACTCCGCGACGGTGATGATCGCGCGGGCGGCCCGGGTTCGGCTGGCGGCCGGACGCCTGTGGGGCGTGCACCTGGGGTGGTCCGGCAACCAGGTCCTGCGCCGCGGAGCACTCGTTCACGGGCTGGCGGCTGCTGCGCGGCGGCGAACTGCTCCTGCCGGGTGAGGTCCGCCTCGCGCAGGGCGAGGAGTACGCCTCGCCGTGGCTGTACGGATCGTGGGGGGAGGGGCTGGACGAGTTCTCGCACCGGTTCCACCGGTTCCTGCGCGCGCGCCCGCAGCACCCGCAGCGGCAGCGCCCGGTGCTGCTGAACACCTGGGAGGCCGTGTACTTCGACATGCGCCTCGACAAGTTGATCGCCCTGGCCGAGCACGCCGCGGCGCTCGGCATCGAGCGGTACGTCCTGGACGACGGCTGGTTCCGCAACCGCCGCTCGGACCACGCCGGGCTGGGGGACTGGTACGTGGACGAGGGCGTGTGGGGCCCGGAGGGCATGCACCCGCTCACCGACCGGGTGCGCGACCTCGGCATGGAGTTCGGGCTGTGGTTCGAGCCCGAGATGGTCAACCTGGACTCCGACCTCGCCCGCGCGCACCCGGAGTGGATCTTCCAGACCGACCACGGGCCCGGGATCTCGCTCCCGCCACCAGCACGTCCTCGACCTGGGCCACCCCGAGGCGTACGCCTACGTCCTGGAGCGGGTGTCCGCCGTCGTCGCCGAGTACGGCGTCGCCTACATCAAGTGGGACCACAACCGGGCCCTGGCCGACGCCGGGCACTCCCCGGACGGCACGCCCGGCGTGCACGTCCAGACGCTCGCGACGCACCGGATGATGGCCGAGTTGAAGGCGCGTCACCCCGGCCTGGAGATCGAGTCGTGCTGCGGCGGCGGCGGCCGCGTGGACCTCGGGATCATCGAGCACACCGATCGGGTGTGGGTCTCGGACTGCATCGACGCGCACGAGCGGCACCGGATGGTCGCCTACACCGGCCTGACGCTGCCGCTGGAACTCATGGGCACGCACGTCGGCTCCGGCGCGGACCACACCACCACGCCGCGCGCATGACCTCTCCTTCCGCGCCGGCACGGCGATGTGGGGACACATGGGCATCGAGTGGGACCTCACCGTGGCCGCCGAGGACGACGTCGCCGCGCTGCGGGCGTGGATCGCCTTCCACAAGTCGGTGCGTCACCTGCTCCACAGCGGCGACGTCGTGCACGCGGACCTGACCAACCCGGCGCTGCACCTCGACGGCGTGGTCGCCGCCGACAAGTCCGATGCGCTGTACCGGCTCTCGGCCCTGGACCACGTCCTGACCTGGCCGACCGGCCGGGTCCCGCTGCCCGGCCTGGACCCCGAGCGTTCCTACCGGGTGACCGTCCAGCCGCCGGGCGACGGCGCCGCCCGGACGTTCGCCCCGGCGTGGGCGGGCGACGGCGTCACGCTCCCCGGCCGCCTGCTGGCCGACGTCGGGCTCCAGGCGCCTCTCCTGCCCACCGACCACCTCGTCCTCATCCGCGCCCAGGAGGTATGAGCCATGAGCATCGCCGGACTTCAGCAGGCACAGGTGAAGATGCGGGTGGCGGGGGTGAGCCAGGCCGCGATCGACGTCTTCTCGTACTACTACGGGGAGTTGGAGGCCGGGGCGACGGGTCTGATCCGGGAGGACACGATCACGCCGCTGCTCGATCCGCCGTTCCTTTCCGAGGTGCACGTGGACTCCGAGGCGGCGCGCGAGGCGATCGGCAAGACGGTGCTGATCAAGCTCAACGGCGGGCTCGGGACGTCGATGGGGATGGATCGGGCGAAGTCGTTGCTGCCGGTGCGGGACGGCAAGTCGTTCCTGGACCTCATCGTCCAGCAGGTCCGGGACGCGCGGTCTGCCTACGGGGCGCGCCTGCCGCTGATCCTCATGAACTCCTTCCGCACGCATGACGACTCCCTGGCGGTGCTCGCGGGTCACCCGGACATCGCGGTGGAGGGCCTGCCGCTGGACTTCGTGCAGAACGCCGAGCCGAAACTGCTGACCTCGGACCTGACGCCGGTGTCCTGGCCGAGGGACCCGTCGTTGGAGTGGTGCCCGCCGGGGCATGGTGACATCTACACGGCGATCCTGGCGTCGGGGGTGCTGGAGGCGTTGCTGGAGCAAGGGTTCCGGTATGCGAACACGTCGAACTCCGACAACTTGGGCGCGGCGCCGTCGGCGGAGCTGGCGGGGTGGTTCGCGGCCTCGGGCGCGCCGTACGCGGCGGAGCTGTGCCGGCGCACGGCGGCGGACCGTAAGGGTGGTCACCTCGCCGTCCGCACGAGCGACGGGCGGTTGATCCTGCGGGACACGGCGCAGACGGCGCCGGAGGAGATGGACTTCTTCACGAACGAGCACACGCACCCGTTCTTCCACACGAACAACTTGTGGTTCGACCTGCAGGCGCTCTACGACGCGTTGACCTCGCGGGGCGCCGTGCTGGGGTTGCCGTTGATCCGTAACGTCAAGAACGTGGATCCGACCGACCCGGCCTCGCCGGAGGTGTTCCAGATCGAGACGGCGATGGGGGCGGCGATCGAGGTGTTCGAGGGTGCCCGGGCGATCGTGGTGGAGCGGGCCCGGTTCCTGCCGGTGAAGACGACGAACGACCTGCTGCTGCTGCGTTCGGACGCCTACGACCTCGGCGCCGACGGCGTCCTGCGCCTGGCCGTGGAGTCGGCCCCGCTGGTCGACCTCGACTCGAAGCGCTACAAGACGATGGCGGCCTTCGACGCCCGGTTCCCGGCCGGGGCGCCGTCCCTGCGCGGTGCGACCTCGCTGACCGTGCACGGTGACTGGACCTTCGGGGCCGGCGTCGTCGTCACGGGCGATGCCCGTCTCGAGGACTCCGGAAGCCCCCGGGTCATCCCGGACGGCACCCACCTCGGCGCCTGAGAGCCCACCAGCCACGCCCGCCTCACCAGCTACCCGCCGAACGCGGGGTTATGGGTCGAATGCAGGCCCATTCGACCCATAACCCCGCGTTCGACGGAGGGGGGTGGGGCCTACGGCGTCAGGAGGACCTTGATGGCCGTGCGCTCGTCCATGGCCGTGTAGCCCTCGGCGGCCTGCTCGAAGGGCAGCGTCGAGGTCGAAGACCTTGCCCGGGTCGATCTGCCGGTTCCAGATCAGGTCGATCAGCTCGGGCAGGAAGCGGCGCACGGGCGCGGGGCCGCCGTGCAGGTGCACGCCGGAGAAGAACAACTCCTCGCCGGGGAGCTCGACGTCGTGGGTGACGCCGACGTAGCCGACGTGGCCGCCGGGGCGGGTGGAGCGGATGGCCTGCATCATCGACTCCTGGGTGCCGACGGCCTCGATCACCGAGTGCGCGCCGAGCCCGCCGGTGAGTTCCTTGATCCGTCGCGACGCCCTCGTCGCCGCGCTCGGCGACGATGTCGGTCGCGCCGAACTCGCGGGCGAGCGCCTGGCGGTCGGCGTGGCGGCTCATCGCGATGATCCGCTCCGCGCCGAGCTGCTTGGCGGCGAGGACGCCGAGCAGGCCCGACCGCGCCGTCGCCGACGACGGCGACCGTCTTGCCGGGGCCGGCCTCGGCGGCGACGGCGGCGAACCACCCGGTGCCCGAGGACGTCGGAGGCGGCGAGCAGGGACGGGATCAGGTCGGGGTCGGGCATGCCCGGGGTCGCCACGAGGGTGCCGTCGGCGAGCGGGACGCGCACGCAGCTCGGCCTGGGTGCCTGCGGCGCGCGTCCCGCTGGCGTGGACGCAGCGGCTCTGGTAGCCCGGCCCGGCAGATCTCGCACGTGTTGTCCGAGGCGAAGAACGAGCCGACGACGAAGTCGCCGACCTTGATCGTCGCGGACCTCGCTGCCGACCTGCTCGACGACGCCGACGTACTCGTGGCCCATCGGCGTCGGCCGCGTCGACGGAGTCGATGCCGCGCTAGGGCCACAGGTCCGAGCCGCAGATGCAGGTCGCGGTGACGCGCAGGATCGCGTCGGTCGGGCGCGACGATCTTCGGGTCGTCGCGGTCGACGACCCGGACGTCACCGGGGCCGTACATCACTACTCCGCGCATGGGTCTCTCCTTGAAGGGGTTGCTCGACGATGTGCGAGGCGGCCGTCGCGGCCGCGCTCACCCAGACCAGGACACCGCGGCGACGCGCGGGGAGGAAGTCACTCTCGTGAGGTGTACCGACAGGGCATCCCAGCCGTGAACGCTGCTCTCGCGGATGCATCGGCGGCGCTCGCCGCGATCGCGCCGGGGATGACCAGTGGGGTGGCGTAGGCGTTCTGGTCGGCGAGCACCTCGTGGAGCACCTGGGCGTAGGCGCTCTCGCCGGAGAACGCGATCGAGGTGCCGGCGTCGTCGGGACGGGGCCGGACCGAGGTCCCGCCGTTGATGAACACGATGGTGCCCCGGCCGAGGGTGCGCATCTGGTCGAGGACCTGCCCGACGGCGGTGACGGGTCCGTAGACGGAGAACTCCACCGCCTCGATAGCGGATCGGTCAGATGGTCGTTCTCGTGGCGGTGGTGTCGATGGTGGTGGCGGCCCAGGCGGCCAGGAGAGCGAGGGCTTGTTCGGTCGGTGAGCCCGGTTCGGCGGCATAGATGGTCATCCGTAGGCCCGGCTCGGCGACCAGGTCGAGGCTCTCGTAGGCGAGGGTCAGGTCGCCGACGACGTGGTGGTGGAAGTGCTTGACGCCGGTGCCGTGCGTGCGGACGTCGTGGGAGCCCCAGCGGCGGCGGAACTCCTCGCTGCGGGTGGCCAGTTCACCGACGAGGTCGTGGAGATCCTTGTCGTGGGGGTCGCTACCGGCCGCGGTGCGCACGTTGGCCACGCAGATGTCGGCGGCGACCTCCCAGTGGGGGAAGAACCGTCGCGAGGCGGTGTCGAGGAACGTGAAGCGGGCGAAGTTCGGCGGCGCGGTCGGGTCGGCATAGACGTCGGAGTAGAAGGCCCGCCCGAGGTGGTTGGCCGCCAGGAGGTCCTGGCGGCCGTTGGTGACGATCGCCGGGCCGGCCGTGATCGCGTCGAGGGTCCACTGCAGGCTCGGCCGGGGCGACCACCGGGCGGGCGTGCGCCGTCGGGGTCTGATGATCGAGGCCGTGCCGTCGGCGGCCTGGGCGAGATGGAACAGGTGCGCTCGTTCGGCGGCGTCGAGCGCCAGGGCGCGGGCGATGGCGTCCAGGACGCCCGCGGATACCCCGGCCAGCGCACCGCGTTCGAGCTTGGAGTAGTACTCGACGCTCACCCCGGCCAGTGACGCGACCTCGCCGCGGCGCAGGCCGGGCACGCGGCGCTGCCCGTGGGTGGGCAGGCCCGGCCTGCTCGGGGGTGATCTTGGCTCGACGCGAGGTGAGGAACTCGCGGACCTCGGCGCGGTTGTCCACGTCGCCCACGGTACGTCGCGACGTCGGACACTGGGATCCTCTGTCAGTACGCCCTTCGGGAGGGACTTCACCGCCGCGCGTCGGGGCGGTTTCCTGGGAGCCGGTGAACGCGCCCACCCGCCCGGCCGCATGTCGAATCTGTCGCCGAGACCCCGAGGAGTCCCACGTGAACGCAGCGACGACCATCGAGTTGCTGGGCTACGCCGCAGCCGCACTCACCACGACCTCGTTCGTGCCGCAGGCCCTCCGGATCGTCCGCACCCGGAACACCGAGGGCATCTCGCTGGGCATGTACGGCATCCTCACGGCCGGCATCGCGCTCTGGATGGCCTACGGCGTCGCGATCGGGTCCGCTCCGGTCATCCTGGCCAACGGCATCACCCTGGTGCTCGCCACCACGATCCTCACCCTCACCGTGCGATCGCGCCGAACGGCCCGGGCGCTGCCGGCTGCCGCGGACCGAGACTGACCCCTGCTCAGCAGGCGCCGTCACCCGGAGAAGCCCCACGGGTCGATCAACTTGAGTCCCATGCCCTGGAAGTCGGCGATGTTCCGCGTGGCGACCTTGGCGTTGTGCACCGTCGCGATCGCGGCGATCTGGGCGTCGAAAGCACTCGTCGGCCGGCCGGCACGTCCGCGCGCGGCCATCAGGGCGCCGTAGTCGCGGGCCGCGGAGACGTCGAACGGCAAGATGGCCGTGGAGAAGGACGCCCACAGGGCGGCCGCGGCGGTCCGCAGTGCATCAGCCCGCGAGCTGTCGGGCAGCCTCGCCAGTCCGTACTCGATCTCGGCCACCGTGATCGCCGTCGTCGCGAGGTCGCCATCGCCGGTCTTGCGCATCCAACGGAGCACCCGCGGGTCCCCGGCAGGGCGCATCAACTCGGAAACGACGTTGGTGTCCAGGATGATCACGCGCTGAACTCCACCGGCGGGCGGGCCGCGGTCCGCGGCGGAAGCTCGAGCTCCACTCCACCGAGGTCAGCGAACGTCCGGTGCAGGGCTGTGAACAGCCCTTCGCCTGGCGGTAGGACGGCCGCCGCGAGGATGGCCCGAGCCTCGGCTTCCATGGACCGGCCGTGTTCTGCCGCCCGTCGCTGCAGGCCGGCCTTGACCCGTGGATCCAGGTCGCGGATGGTCACCACGCTCATGACACTCACCCCTCGTTGGTGCTGTCAATGCTAGCACAAGGGATGGCAGACGGGGCGCTGTCGGGCCGCATACCGGGTGACGGAGCGGGGGTTGTCGCGGTTGTCGAGCACCCACGTGCCCGGCGCTCCGACGATCTCGTTCGCCGCCAGGGAGGACGCGATGGCGTGCACTCGCGGCGTTCGGCGCGAGACCGAGGCTGAGCGGCCAACCCGTTCCCGACAGGCGGTGTGAACGGCTACGGCTCGCACGTCCACCTCGGCTGACGTGGTCTGCCCGTGCGCGCGTCCTGCCCCGGCCGTGATGCGCCGCCGCCGACTGGGCCACAGAACGAGGCGGCCGGGGAGCGGGGCTTGGCCTGCTGATCAGCGTGGGGACGGCGCAGCCCGCGGAGTCGCGCGCGTGGGCTCAACGTGGGCTAAACGACGGCGAGTAGGGGTCTCCAGAGGGCTCTGGGCCACTTCGTGCTGGTGTGTCGCCGATCGGCTGAGACAGCAAAACCCCTGCTCAGCAGGGGTTTTGGGGGGAGCGGGTGACGGGAATCGAACCCGCGCTGTCAGCTTGGGAAGCTGATGTTCTACCATTGAACTACACCCGCGTGCGCGCCGGTTCAGCCGGTGCGGGCGCCATCATAGCGGCCCAGCGCCCCCTCCTCCGAACGGGCGGCGGGCCGCACGATTTGAGGAGCACCATCGTGTCGACGCCGGACCCCGCTGTGCCGAGCAACGGCCCGATCGATCCGCCCGACTCCTACGGTGCGCCCGAGATGGCGGACTTCGCCGCCTCGACCGAGACGCAGCCGTTCCCGCAGGGTGAGCCCGAGGCGGAGGCGCCCACCGGCACGTACGAGCTCGACCCGTCCGAGCCCTACGAGCCCTACGCCGTGACCGAGGACGCCCCGACGGCGACGTTCGCGCCCCCGGCGCCGCCCGCCCCGGCGCCCGCGCCCTACGCGGCCCCGGCCCCGGCGCCCGCCCCGGCCACCTACGCGGCCCCCGCCTACCAGGCGCCCGCCGCGCCGCCCGTCGTCGTGCCGACCCCGGCGCCGGCGACCCAGGCGCCGGCTGTCGACTCGACCGCCCAGGCGGGCGCCTACTCCGCGCCGTACGGCACCTACGCGCCCTCCGGCGGCTACCCGCCGCCCGCGCAGGGCCAGTACCCGCCTCCGCAGGGCCAGTACCCGCCCGCGCAGGGCTACGCCCAGCCAGGCGCCTACCAGGCCCCGTACGGCTACGCGGCTCCGGTCGACCCCTACGCCAAGTCGCGTGTGGTCGCCGGTCTCCTGGGCATCCTCCTGGGCGGTCTGGGTGTCCACCGCTTCTACCTGGGTTACATCGGCATCGGCATCGCGCAGATCGTCGTCACGATCGTCACGTTCGGCGCCGGCGCGCTGTGGGGCTTCATCGAGGGAATCCTCTACCTCACGCAGAAGACGGGCACCTACAGCGTCGACGCGACCGGCCGCCCCCTCCGCGACTAGCGATCTCCCGCACACCCCCTTGCGCTCAGCGGCAGACGAAGGGGTTCGAGGGCCTCGGGGAGAGGGCCGCGGCGCTAGGTTGACCCCGTGCTCCTCTCTGATCGCGACATCCGCGCCGAGGTCGGCGCCGGCCGGGTCGTGCTGGACCCCTACGAGCCGGACCTGATCCAGCCGTCCAGCATCGACGTGCGCATCGACCGCTACTTCCGCCTCTTCGACAACCACAAGTACGCGGTCATCGACCCGGCGCAGGACCAGCCGGACCTCACGCGACTCGTCGCCGTCGAGGCGGGCGAGGCCTTCGTGCTCCACCCGGGCGAGTTCGTCCTCGGGTCCACCTATGAGCGCGTCACCCTCCCCGACGACGTCGCCGCGCGCCTCGAGGGGAAGTCCTCCCTGGGCCGTCTGGGCCTGCTCACCCACTCCACCGCGGGGTTCATCGACCCGGGCTTCGTCGGTCACGTGACGCTCGAGCTCTCGAACGTGGCGACGCTGCCGATCCTTCTGTGGCCGGGGATGAAGATCGGCCAGATGTGCTTCTTCCGACTCTCGAGCCCGTCCGAGCGTCCGTACGGATCCGGTGCGGCGGGCTCGCGCTACCAGGGCCAGCGCGGCCCGACGGCCTCTCGCTCCCACAAGGACTTCTACCGCGCGGTGATCCCGTGACGGTCACCCCCGGCGGGCGCATCGGCGCGGACGAGCCCTGGCCGGGTGGTCAGGCGAGCGAGGCCGACGACGACGCCCGGGCCCTCGACGCCGACCTCGCCTTCGGTCACCACCTCCTCGCGCTGGGTGACGACGTCGACCCCGCCGAGGTCGAGGCGCTCGCCGTCAGCTGGTTCGAGGGCGCAGGATGGCTGAACGAGCACGCCCTGGCTCTGACCGACGAGTCCGTGCTCACGGGCCCCTGGCGTGTCCCCGACTCGGCGCGTCCTGCGCTGCGGCTGGCGCCCGACGTGGTCCAGGTCTTCTTGCTGCGCTGCCCGGTCCTGCGGGGCAGCCCGCCGCCCCAGCACCTGGTCGACCCGAACGGCCTCACGGGGGCCTTTCGGGAGGGGCTGCCCCAGGGGGTCGAGGGTGACGCCCTGGACTTCCTTCTGGCGGCAGCGCGCCGGCTCGCCGGGGCGGTGCGGATCGCGGGGTCCGGGGCGATCCTCACGCCGGACCCGGACGCGGACGTCAACCTGTGCGTTTTCGCCCCGATCTGGCTGGAGCCGGATGCCCTGATCGCGGCCGTGCGCCCCGCGCTGCCCAGCGTGCGGCTGGCGATGGACCTGGAGGACTTCACCCCACCCGAGGTCCCGGCGGCGCCGCCGACGACCGAGGTCGAACCCCTGGCAGACGGCGAGCGCGAGTGGCTTCACGCCGAGTCGCGTGCGTTCGACGAGGCGGCGCTCGCCCAGCCACCCGTGCTCGACGCGTACGGCGCCGTGGCAGAGCTCGGCGACGACGGTCTGATCGAGATCGCGGTCGAGGGCGAGGAGCGCGTTCCGCTCGTGCTCCGGGCGCTGGACTGGGCGGAGGAAGGCGTGATCGCGTACTCCCTCCGCTGGTGGCCCGCCGACGAGGAAGCGATGTACGCCCCGACGCCGTCCCGTGCGTTCCGGGCAGCCCGCGGCCGGGTGCGAGCGAGGCTCGAGGCCGCCGCGTTGGCGCTCTACGCCGTCGTCGGTGGCGAGATCACCGACGAGGTGGGATTCCTCATCGAGCCGGAGAGCCTCGCGGAGGAATGACCCTGCCCCACTGATCGCCCCTGGCCCCGGCCGTGCTCGACCTCACGAACGAGAGCGCTCGACCTCGGCGGGGCGTCAGGAGGTGCCCAGGCCCCCTCGGCGAACCGCCGCGAGGAGCATCTGCGCCACGTCCATCACCTCGACGCCGCCCGCAGCCCCGACGCTCGCGCCGACGGCCTCTCCCTTCCGCACCGCCGCGACGCCGTCGGTCAGCATCACCGTGCAGAAGGGGCACCCGGTGGCCACTGCCGTGGCGCCGGTCGCGACCGCCTCGGTGGCGCGCTCCACGTTGATCCGCGTGCCGATCGTCTCCTCCATGAACACGCGCCCGCCGCCGGCGCCGCAGCAGAAGGAGTCCTCCTCGTTGCGCGGCATCTCGGCGAGCGCCACTCCGGGCAGCGCGCCGAGCAGCTCACGGGGCGGGGAGTACACGTTGTTGTGTCGCCCCAGGTAGCAGGGGTCGTGGTACGTGATGGTGCGAGCGCCGTCGCCCTCGTCCGCCGGCGGCGGGACGGGCACCAGCCGCCCCTCGCGGACCAGCCGGTTGAGCAGCTGCGTGTGGTGCACCACCTCGTAGCGGCCGTCGAGCTGCGGGTACTCGCGCGAGAAGGTGTTGAAGCAGTGCGCGCACGTCGCGACGATGCGCGTGGCCTTCGCTTCGGTGAGCGTCGCCACGTTCTCGGCCGCGAGCATCTGGAACAGGATCTCGTTCCCCGAGCGTCGCGCGGGGTCGCCGGTGCAGGTCTCGCCCTTGCCGAGCACGGCGAACCGGACGCCCGCCGTGTGCAGGAGCTCGGCGACGGCGCGGGTGGTGGCCTTCGCCTTGTCGTCGTACGCGCCCGCGCACCCCACCCAGAAGAGCCAGTCCACCTCGGTGAGGTCCTCGATGTCGACGCCCACCACGGGCACCGGGAACGGCAGGCCCTTCATCCAGTCCGCTCGCGCCCGGGCGGGCAGGCCCCACGGGTTGCCGGTGTTCTCGAGCTTGCGGAACATCTGCGCGAGCTCCGGCGGGAACGAGGCGGCCATCAGCACCTCGTTGCGGCGCAGGTCCACGAAGTGGTCGACGTGCTCGATGTCCACGGGGCACTGCTGGACACAGGCGCCGCAGGTGGTGCAGGCCCAGAGCGCGTCGGGGTCGATCGCGCTGCCGACCAGTGGGTCGGTGGATCCGGCGAACGCCGCGTTCCGGATGTCGAGCATCATCAGCTTCGGCGAGAGCGGCTTGTCCGTGGCCCACGCCGGGCAGACGTCCTGGCAGCGGCCGCACTCCGTGCACGTGGCGGCGTCGAGGATGCCCTTCCACGTGAAGTCGGACGCCGTCGCGACGCCCAGCACGGCGTCGTCGGGCAGGTCCTCGAGGGCGTCGAGGTCCAGCGGCCTGCCCCCGACCTGGATGGGCTGCAGCTCCCCGAGTGCCGGCCCGCCCCCGGGCTCGCGGCGCGCGTAGATGGTGACGACGGCGAGGAACCGGTGCCAGGCCACGCCCATGCTGGGCTGCAGCCCGACGACGACGAACCACGCCATCGAGACGGCCACCTTCACCGTCGCCACCCCGACGACGAGGGCCTCCAGCGTCGACACGGGCGCCTCCGCCCACGCGGACCCGTACCAGGCGGTGAGCGGGAAGTGCCACGCGGTCGCCAGGTCCGCCGTCGTCGGATCGTTCGCCAGGAGCGCGTACTCCAGGCCCCGCAGCACGAGGACGGCGAGGACGACGGCGGCGACGGTCGCCTCGACGAAGTACGCCTGGCCCATGTTGGAGCCGAAGAACCGGGACGCCCGCCCCGGCCTGCGCCGGCGCGTGGCCTGACGGACCGCGACGAGCAGCGTGATCCCGATGAGCCCGGCCCACGCGAACGCCTCGATGAGCCACTCGATCGGTGCGTAGTGCCCGATCAGCGGCAGCGCGAACGTCGGCTCGAGCACCTGGCCGTATCCCGTCACCAGGGTGAGGAAGAGGATCGGGAACGAGAGCATCACCGCCCAGTGCGCGACGCGAACGCCGGGCCGCCGGGCGAACCGCCCGTGCCCGAACACCTCGCGGAGCAGGTTCATCAGGCGCCGCCCGGGCTCGCGCGTCCGCTCCGGCGCGGGCCGACCCTGTCGGACGACCGCGGCGATCCGCATCGCCCCACGAGCGAACACGGCGATCCCGATGACGGTCGCCGCGACGACGACGGCGAAGGCCACCACATTGAGCGCACCCATCGCGTGCAGCCACCTCTCCCGGGACGACGGCGGAGCGCCCACGGTATAGCGGGCCACCGACATCGGGCCGTGCGGTCCAGTCGACGAACCGGCGCTCCGGTGATGTCGGCCCTCCGGGGTAGGGTCGTCGAAACCCATCCCGACCGCCCGGGCGGAGCCGTCGAGAAGGAGCGGACGTGCTGCAACTGCTGACCGTGCACCTGGTCGCGGCCGTCCTTGCGCCCGCGATCGTCCGCCGGTGGGGGCGTCGCTCGTTCCTCGCCCTGGCCGCAGTCCCAGGCTCCGCCTTCGTCTACGCGCTGGTCCAGGTGCCCGCGATGCTGAACGCGGACGACGGCGCCGCCCCCCTGACGCAGACCGTCGCGTGGATCCCGTCCCTGGGCCTCGAGATGTCGTTCCGGCTCGACACCCTAGCCTGGCTCATGACGATGCTCGTGGGCGGCATCGGAGCGCTCGTCCTGGTCTACTGCGCCGCCTACTTCTCGGCCGGCTCGGCGAACCTGGGCCGCTTCGCCGGGGTCTTCGTCGCCTTCGCCGGTGCGATGCTCGGCCTCGTCACCACCGACAACGTGCTCGCCCTCTACCTGTTCTGGGAGCTGACCACGGTCTTCTCCTACCTGCTCATCGGTCACTACTACGACCGGAAGGCGAGCCGTCGCGCGGCGATGCAGGCGATCGTCCTGACCACGCTCGGCGGGCTGGCGATGCTGCTGGGCCTCGTCATGCTGGGAGAGGGTGCCGGCACCTACTCGGTGAGCGGGGTCGTCGCCGGGCCGCCGTCCGGCACCCTGGCGGCGGTCGCGATCGCCCTCGTGCTCGTCGGGGCGATCACCAAGTCCGCGCTGGTCCCCTTCCACTTCTGGCTCCCGGCGGCCATGGCCGCGCCGACGCCGGTCAGCGCCTACCTGCACGCCGCCGCCATGGTCAAGGCCGGGGTCTACCTCGTCGCGAGGTTCGCACCCGGCTTCGCCGAGGTGCCCGTCTGGCGGTGGACGGTCCTCGTGCTCGGGTCCGCGACGCTGGTCCTCGGCGGCTACCGGTCGCTGCGCCAGCACGACCTCAAGCTGCTCCTCGCCTTCGGCACGGTGAGCCAGCTCGGCCTCCTCGTGGTGCTCGTCGGGTTCGGCACCCAGGCGGTCGCGCTCGCGGGCCTCGCCCTCCTCGGAGCGCACGCCATGTTCAAGGCGGCGCTCTTCCTCGTGGTCGGCATCGTCGACGACGCGACCGGCACGCGCGACCTGCGCGAGCTCTCCGGGCTGGGTCGACGCCTCCCCGCTACGGCGGTGGCCGGGGCCCTGGCCACCGCGTCGATGATCGGCCTGATCCCGTTCGCGGGGTACGTGGCGAAGGAGGCCGCCCTCGAGGCCTTCTGGCACGCCGGCGACGCGCTGGACCTCGCGATGTTCGGCGTCGTCGTCGTGGGATCGGTCCTGACCGTCGCCTACGGGCTGAGGTTCTGGTGGGGTGCGTTCGCGACGAAGCCCGGCGTGGCCACCTCCCGGGCCGACCGCCCCTCGATCGTCATGCTGGGCCCGCCCCTGACCCTCGCCCTCGCCGGGCTGGTCGCCGGTCTGCTCCCGGGCCTCGGCGAGCGGCTCCTCGCCCCCTACGCCGCCACCTACCCGTCCGGCGAACCGGGTCACCTGGTGCTCTGGGCCGGGATCGGCGCTCCGTTCCTGGCCACGGTTGCGATCCTCGCCCTCGGCTCCGCCCTGTTCCTGGCTCGCGCGCGCGTGGAGGGAGTCCAGAACGGCGTCGCGTGGCCCCTGCCCGACGCCGACCTCACCTATCGCCGGTCGATGCGCCGTCTCGACCGGCTGGCCGGCGCGGTGACGGCCGCCACGCAGCGCGGGTCCCTTCCGATCTACCTCGGCGTGATCCTCGTGACCGGGGTGGTCCTCGGCGGCGGGGCGGCCGTGCGGGCTCTGACCGGGCCCGTCTCCACCCGGCCCTGGGACTCCCCGACCCAGGCCGTGATCGCCGCCGTGGTCGCGGTCTCGGCCGTGCTCGCCGTCCGGGCCCGCCGCCGGCTCAAGGCCGTGCTGCTCGCGGGCGTGAGCGGCTACGGCGTCGCCCTCCTCTTCGTGGTCCACGGGGCGCCGGACCTCGCCCTCACGCAGGTGCTGGTGGAGACCGTCACGCTGATCGTGTTCGTCCTCGTCCTGCGCAGGCTCCCGCTCTACTTCTCCAACCGCCCGTTCGGCGCGGACCGGTGGTGGCGGGCGGCGCTCGGTGGGGCGGTGGGCCTGACCGTCGTCGTGCTCGCCCTGGTCGCGCCGGCTGCTCGCGTGCATCCGCCGGCCTCGGTCGACTTCCCCGAGGAGGCCTACACCTACGGCTACGGCAAGAACATCGTCAACGTCACCCTCGTCGACATCCGGGCGTGGGACACGATGGGCGAGATCTCCGTGATCCTCGTCGCGGCGACCGGGGTGGCGTCCCTGATCTTCCTGCGCTCGCGCATGCGCCGGATCGAGCGGGCCGACGACGTCACCGCGACCAAGGAGGCGGCCGTCTGGGCCGGGCCCGACCCCCTGGCGGCCCTGCGGGACCCGGCAGCCGCGCCGGGGGCCGCCCGGTCCCCGGGACCCGGTCGGGGGCGCTCCTGGCTGCGCGCCGTCGGCTCGATCGCGCCGCACCGGCGCTCGATCATCCTCGAGGTGGCCACCCGGCTGATCTTCCACACGATGGTCGTCTTCGCTGTCTTCCTGCTCTTCAGCGGCCACAACGCCCCCGGCGGGGGCTTCGCCGCGGGCCTCGTCGTGGGCATCGCCCTCACCGTCCGCTACCTCGCGGGCGGGCGCTACGAGCTGGGCGAGGCGGCGCCGGTCCAGCCCGGCTTCCTGCTCGGCGCCGGCCTCTTCCTCTCGGTGGGGACGGGCCTGGTGCCCCTCCTGCTCGGCGGCGAGATGCTCCAGTCGGCCGCAGTCGAGATGGATCTCGGGCCCTTCGGCGACGTCAAGTTCGTCACGTCGCTCTTCTTCGACATCGGCGTCTTCCTCGTGGTGATCGGGCTCGTGCTCGACGTCCTGCGCACGCTCGGCGCCGAGGTGGACCGCCAGGGCGAGGACGAGGGCCGGGTGGCGCGGGACGTCGCCTACGACTCCCGGGAGCTCACGGTCGACGACACCGCCCCCTTCTCGGCGATCGGCGTCGGCGGTCGAGGCGGCCCGCCGGTGGGCACGGGCGACACCACGACCGGATGGACGATCGGAGGGCAGCCGTGACCGCGAACCTGGCACTCGTCCTGCTCATCGGCGTGCTGTTCGGCGCCGGGGTCTTCCTGCTCCTCGAACGGAGCCTGTCGCGCGTGCTCATCGGGATCCTGCTCATGGGCAACGGCGCGAACCTCCTGCTGCTCGTCGCCGGCGGACCCGCGGGCGGCCCGCCGATCATCGGCACCGGCCCCGAGGAGGAGATGGCCGACCCCCTGCCCCAGGCCCTCGTCCTCACCGCCATCGTCATCACCCTCGGCATGACCGCGTTCCTCCTGGCGATGGCGTACCGGAGCTGGCAGCTCCACGGACACGACGAGGTGCAGGACGATCTCGAGGACGCCCGCATCGCCCGCCGGGCCGCCCGCCGCGTCGTCCAGCGCACCGAGTACGCCGACGTCGCCGCGACCCTTGCGCAGGACGCGGCCGAGGCCCGGGACGAGACCGCGCACGCCCTTCCCGTCATCCGTGCGACCGCGTCGTCGGCCATCTCGGCCCCCTCGGCCGGTGAGGCGGCGCCCGCGGGGGCGGTGCGCACGACACCGGCACCCTCGGTGCCGGTGCGGCGGTCGATCCGCCGCACCCCGGGCGGGAGGGGATCGTCGTGACGCTCGAGTCCCTCGTCGTCCTCCCTGTGGCCGTGCCGCTCGTGGCGGCCGGCTTCGCGCTCGCGGCGGCCCGGCGTCCGCGCCTGCAGCGGCTGGTCAGCGTGCTCGCCCTCTCCCTGGTGCTCGCGGTCGCCGTCGTCCTCCTCCTCGCGGCGAACGGTGGCGCCACCCTCGTCGTCGACGTCGGGGGCTGGGCCGCGCCGGTGGGCATCGCGCTCGTGGTGGACCGGCTGTCCGCCCTGATGCTGCTGGTCTCCTCGATCGTGATCCTCGTCGTGATGGTCTACTCCCTCGCGCAGGGCGTGGCCGACGGCGACGAGGGCGCCCCCGTGGCGATCTACCACCCGACGTATCTCGTCCTCGCGGCCGGGGTGTCCACCGCGTTCCTCTCGGGCGACCTGTTCAACATCTACGTCGGCTTCGAGATGCTCCTCGCGGCGAGCTTCGTGCTGCTGACCCTGCGGGGGACGGGCGAGCGGGTGCGCGCCGGCACGATCTACGTCGTCGTCTCGCTGCTGTCCTCGGTGCTCTTCCTCGTGGCGATCGCCCTCGTCTACGCCGCGACGGGCACCGTCAACCTCGCCCAGCTCGCGCAGCGGCTCCCCGAGATCGACGCCGACGTCCGCCTCGCGCTCCAGGTGATGCTCATGCTCGCCTTCGCGATCAAGGCGGCCGTGTTCCCGCTGTCCGCCTGGCTCCCGGACTCCTACCCCACGGCGCCGGCGCCGGTCACCGCCGTCTTCGCCGGCCTGCTCACCAAGGTGGGCATCTACGCCATGATCCGCACCCAGACGCTCCTCTTCCCCGAGGGGCGCCTGGACACCCTGCTGCTGTGGGCGGCGCTCGCCACGATGGTCGTCGGGATCCTCGGGGCGGTGGCCCAGGACGACATCAAGCGACTGCTGTCCTTCACCCTCGTCAGCCACATCGGCTACATGGTGTTCGGCATCGCGCTGTCCAGCCAGGCCGGCCTCTCTGCGGCGATCTTCTACGTGGCCCACCACATCACCGTGCAGACGTCCCTCTTCCTCGTGGCGGGCCTCATCGAGCGCCGCGGCGGGACGACGTCGCTCGCGCGGCTCGGGTCGCTCGCCCGTCTCGCGCCCGTCCTGGCCGTCCTGTTCTTCCTGCCCGCGATGAACCTCGCGGGCATCCCGCCGCTGTCGGGCTTCCTCGGGAAGGTCGGTCTGATCGAGGCGGGTGTGCAGGACGGCCGGGCCTTGGTCTACGCGCTCGTGGTCGGTGGGCTGCTGACCAGCCTGCTCACCCTCTACGCCGTCGCGAAGGCCTGGAACAAGGCCTTCTGGCAAGAGGCCCCGGGCCCCCTCCGCGAGCGGCCGTCGCCGCGGGGGATGGTCACCGCGGCCGGCGCGCTCGTGGTCGTCGGCCTTGCCATCACCGTCTTCGCCGGCCCGCTCTATGCCTACACCGACGCCGCGGCGCAGAGCCTGCGGGACCGGACCACGTACGTCACGGCCGTCCTGCCCGACGGCGAGCGCGGTGGGGGCCGGTCGGCCGAGGTCGCCGAGGGGAGCACGCCATGACCGCGACCACGCTCCGGCGCAGGTTCACGCCCCACCCCCTTCTCGTGGTGTGGCTGACCGCCGTCTGGGTGATGCTGTGGAGCGACCTGAGCCTCGCCAACGTGCTCGCCGGGGCCGTCGTCGCCATGCTTGCGACGACGCTCCTCCCGCTCACCCCCGTGCCGTTCCACGCGCGCCTCCACCCGCGCGGCACCGCCGTCCTCCTCGCGGTCTTCGCGCGGGACCTCGTGGTGGCGTCGTACCAGGTGGCCGTGCTCGCCCTGCGTCCGCGGCGCGTGCCGAAGGGCGCCGTGATCCGGGTGCGCCTGCGCAGCCACTCGGACGTGGTGCTCACCATGACCTCCGAGCTGCTGTCCCTCGTCCCGGGCAGCATCGTGGTGGAGGCGCACCGGTTCACCGGCACGCTCTATGTGCATGTGCTCGACGTCGAGATGGCGGGTGGTCTGGAGCGGGCCAGGGAGCACGCCCTCGCGCAGGAGGAGCGCGTGCTGTACGCGATCGCGCCGCGGGAGGAGATCATCGCCGCGGGCCTGCCCGCCAGGCCGAGGCGTCGGCGGCCGGGGTCCGGGGGCGGGTCGGATCGCGGCCCCGACGGCGGAACGGGGGCCCGGCCGTGAGTGTGGTCATCCTGATCAGCGCGGCGATGCTCGTCGCCGCGATCGTGCTCGTGGTGCGGCGGGTCGAGGCGGGGCCCAGCATCCTCGACCGCGTCGTCGCCCTCGACGTGACGGTCTCGACGCTGCTCGCCGCGTTCGCCCTCTACGCCGCCTGGTTCGACCGGCGCGACCTGCTCCCCGTCATGGTGGTGCTCTCTCTGGTGGGGTTCGTGGGGTCGGTGTCCGTCGCACGGTTCGCGTCGGCCGAGTCCGAGGACGAGCGGCGGATCCTCACCGCGGAGGAGATCGCGCGGATGGGCGGGCGGCGGGGGCCGTCGGTGGAACGGTCGGCTGTCACGCCCGGTGATGTCGGACCGGGTGGCGGCGCGCCCCTGGGTGTCATCCGCGGTGGTGTCATCCGCGGTGGCGCCATCCGTGGTGGCGCCGCGCCGCCGGCCGGTGGCACGGATCCGGCCGGTCCCGCGCCGGCTCAGGACGACGACGGCGCTCGCGGCGGGGGGTCTGCGCGATGACCTGGTCCGTGCTCGCCGACGTCGCTGCCGCCGGGTGCTTCCTGCTGGGCAGCCTGCTCTCGCTCGTGGCCGGGATCGGCCTCGCGCGGTTTCCCGACCTGCTCTCTCGCATGCACGCGGCGACGAAGCCGCAGGTGCTCGGCCTGATCCTGATGATGGCGGGCCTCGCCCTGCACCTCCGGACGGCGGCGGTGCTGGGCACCTTGGTGCTCGTCGTCCTCTTCCAGATGATCACCGCGCCCGTGGCGGCGCACATGGTGGGCCGGGCGGGCTACCGCACGGGGAAGATCCGGCCCGACCTGCTGGTGCGGGACGAGCTGACCATCGATCTCGAGGAGGCCGAGCGGAACCTCGGCGAGCAGGCCGCTGAGCGCGGGGTGCCGCGGACCGAGGGCGGCGGGTAGCCGCCGGGATCGGCTCGACGAGGGGTGCCGCTCGACGAGGAGTGCCGCTCGACGGAGCGGCCCGTTGACGAGGGAACCGTCTACGAGGCGACCTTGGGGATCGGCTGGGCCGTGTACTTCGTGTACGCGCGGGCCGCGGTACGCACCGCGATCACGCGCGCCAGCGCGATCAAGGCGCCGGAGAGCACGGCGTAGGCGACGACTTCGCCGGCGTGGGAGTCGATGTCCTCCGGGTCGACCGGCGGCTGGTGCCCGCTCGCGACCTTCCACCCGGTGGTGACGACCTGCTCGACGAGGAAGCCGGCCGCGAGGTAGGCGGCGATACGGATCAAGGTCCACGCATTCGGCACGGTTGGTCTCCTTCATCGGTGCGGTCGGTGCGCTTGTGCCGCACCCGCATGACCACGGTGGGCCAGTGGTACCCCAACCCCGTGGTACCCCGAACCTAGCCGGACACCGTGCCCCGCGCCTCCCCTTCGCTGAAAAGGAGGGGTGGCCGGGCGCGGGTAGAGTTCTTCCGAACGACAGGGGAGCGCCGAGCCCGCACCGGGCACACGCGCTGAGAGTGCGGTCCGCCGCAGACCCTCGAACCTGCTCCGGTTAGCACCGGCGAAGGAAGTCGGGATCTCTCCCCGGGACGTCCACCGCGCGACCCGCGGCGGCACGCCCCGGGCCCTCTTCACACCGTGAGGAGGACATCCGCATGACCACCACCCACCCCAGCCCCACCCCTCGCCCCGGCCGCGTGCACCGACGCACCCTGGCGGGCGCCGTCGTCGGCCTCGCCGCCGTGGCCCTGACCGGCTGCTCCCTCGCCGGCGACGGCGGCTCCGCGGACGACGACGCGACGGCGGCCGGCACCGTCGTCCTGATCACCCACGACTCCTTCGCGATGAGCGAGGAGGTCCTCGCCGCGTTCACCCAGGAGACGGGCCTGACGGTCGACGTCCGGGCGCTCGGCGACGCCGGTTCGATGGTCAACCAGCTCGTCCTCTCGAAGGACGCCCCGCTGGGCGACGTCGTGTTCGGCGTCGACAACACCTTCGCCTCGCGCGCGCTGGACGAGGGGATCGTCGCGGCGTACGAGTCGCCCGCCGCCGGCCCCGAGGTCGACGCCCTCGCGCCCGACGGCTCCGGCCGGCTCACGGCGATCGACACCGGCGACGTCTGCGTCAACGTCGACCACGAGTGGTTCGCCGACGCCGGCATCCCCGAGCCCGTCACGCTCGAGGACCTGGCGAAGCCCGAGTACCGGGACCTCCTCGTGGTCCAGGACCCGGCGTCGTCGTCGCCCGGGCTGGCCTTCCTGCTGGCCACGATCGGCGCGTTCGGTGACGGCGGCTGGGAGCAGTACTGGGCCGACCTGCGTGCCAACGGCGTGAAGGTGGCCGCAGGCTGGACCGACGCCTACACGATCGACTTCTCCGGTTCATCCGGGGAGGGCCCGCGCCCGCTCGTGGTCTCCTACGCGTCCTCCCCGCCGTACGAGGTGCCCGAGGGCTCCGATGTCGCACCCACCGGGGCGCTCCTGGACACCTGCTTCCGGCAGGTCGAGTACGCCGGCGTCCTCGAGGGCGCGGCCAACCCCGACGGCGCCCAGCAACTGGTCGACTTCATGCTCTCGACCGCGTTCCAGGAGGCGATCCCGGAGCAGATGTACGTCTACCCGGCCTCCGCCGAGGCCACGCTGCCCGAGTCGTGGGTCGCGTTCGCGCCGCAGGCGACGGCGCCGTTCGAGGTGGCGCCGGAGGACATCGCCGCGAACCGGGAGGCGTGGGTCGAGCGCTGGACCGACATCGTGATCGGCTAGCGCCCGCCGTGCCGGGTCCCGCCGTGCCGAGCCCCGCCGTGCCGGGTCCCGCCCCGCCCGTCCCCGAGCAGGGGCCGGGCGGGCGGCGCGCGCGGACGACGACGGCGGCCGGCTCCCTCCGCGGGTTCCTCGCCTCCCGGGTGCTCGGCCCGGCGGGGTGGGTGCTGCTGGTCGGCGGGCCTGTGGTGTTCCTGGCGGTGTTCTTCGCGTGGCCCGTGCTCTCGATCATCGGCCGCGGGCTCGTCACCGACGGCGCCCTGGACCTCACGGGCTTCCAGGAGGTCTTCGCCCGGCCCCGGACCTGGCGCATCATCGGGCTCACGCTCGGCCAGGCGGCGCTCGGCACGGCGCTGTCGGTGCTGCTCGGCGTGCCGGGTGCCTATGTGCTCTACCGCTGCACGTTCCCCGGCCGCCGGGCGATCCGCGCCCTGGTGACGGTGCCGTTCGTGCTGCCGACCGTCGTCGTCGGCGTGGCGTTCCGCTCCCTCCTCGTGGAGGGCGGGCCGCTCGGCTTCCTGCAGATCGACGGCACGTTGGCCGCGATCGTCGCGGCGCTGGTGTTCTTCAACTACTCCGTGGTGGTGCGGACGGTGGGCGGGATGTGGGCGCATCTCGACGACCGGGCCGCGCAGGCCGCGAGGGCCCTCGGCGCGCCGCCGTGGCGCGCGTTCACGGCCGTGACGCTGCCGGCGCTCACCCCCGCGATCGCCTCCGCCGCCGCCGTCGTGTTCCTCTACTGCGCGGCGGCGTTCGGGATCGTGCTGGTGCTCGGCGGGCCGCGGTTCGGCACGATCGAGACCGAGATCTACGTCCAGACCACGCAGTACCTCGACCTGCGCTCGGCCGCGGTCCTCTCGATCACCCAGATCGTGGTGATCACCGTGGCGCTGCGGGTCGCCGCCGTCATGCGGGGGCGGCGCGAGCGTGCCCTGCGGATGTCAGCGGAGGCCGAGGCGTCCCACCCCCTGCGCCGGGGCGACGTGCCCGCGGCGGTGGTGACCGCCGTCGTCGCCGGAGTTCTCCTGGTGGCGCCGATGGTGACGCTGGCGGTGCGCTCGCTGCGCACACCGTCGGGGTGGGGGGTCGAGAACTACGCGAACCTGGCCGGCACCGGGACGGGCTACGCGCTCGCCGTGCCGGTGTGGGAGGCGCTCGTCAACTCGCTGCGCATCGCGACGGACGCGATGGTGATCGCCGTCGTGGTGGGGGCGGCGGTCTCGGTGGTGCTGTCGCGGCGGCCGCGGCGGGTGGCGGCGCGGGGGGCGCTCGCGACGCTCGACCACGTGTTCATGCTGCCGCTGGGGGTTTCCGCGGTGACGGTGGGCTTCGGGTTCCTCATCACGCTCAACCGGCCGCCGCTGGACCTGCGCTCGTCGGCGATCCTCATCCCGATCGCGCAGGCGGTGGTCGCGGTGCCGCTGGTGATCCGCACGGTGCTGCCGGTGCTGCGCGCGATCGACCAGCGGCAGCGCGAGGCGGCCGCGGTGCTCGGGGCCTCGCCGGGGCGGGTGTTCGCCGCGGTGGACCTGCCCGTGCTCGGGCGCTCGCTCGGACTCGCCGTGGGCTTCGCGTTCGCCATCAGCCTGGGCGAGTTCGGGGCGACGTCGTTCCTTGCCCGGCCCGAACGGCCGACGCTGCCCGTCGTGATCTATCGGCTCATCGGGCACCCGGGCGCGGAGAATCTCGGCATGGCGATGGCGGCGTCGGTGATCCTGGCGGTGGTGACGGCGGGCGTCCTGGCCGTCGCCGAGCGCCTGCGCGTGGGATCGGCGGGCGAGTTGTGACCACCTCGCGGGCCTCTGTCCCCTCCCGTGCCGAACGCGGGGTTATGGGTCATCAGGGCGTCGAATCGACCCATAACCCCGCGTTCGGCAAGGGTGCGGACGGCGGGAGGGGGGAGGCCGGCGAGCGCGCGGGGCTGGCGGTGGACGGGGTCACCGTCCGCTTCGGGCCGACGACGGCGCTCGCCGGGGTGTCGCTCGACGTCGCCCCGGGCGAGGTGGTCGCCCTGCTCGGCCCCTCGGGGTGCGGCAAGTCCACGCTGCTCCGCGCCGTCGCCGGCCTCCAACCCGTGGACGAAGGTTCCGTCAGCTGGGACGGCGAAGACCTCGCGGCTGTCCCCGTCCACAAGCGCGGGTTCGGCCTGATGTTCCAGGACGGGCAACTCTTCGTGCACCGCGACGTCGGCGGGAACGTGGCGTTCGGCCTCGAGATGGCGCGCGTCCCCCGCGAGGAGCGTCGCGCGCGCAGCGCCGAGCTGCTGGAACTGGTGGGCCTCGCCGGGTACGGGCGCCGCGCCGTCGCCACGCTCTCCGGCGGCGAGCAGCAGCGCGTCGCTCTCGCCCGCGCGCTCGCCCCGCGGCCCAGGCTCCTCCTCCTCGACGAGCCCCTCTCCGCCCTCGACCGCGCCCTCCGCGAGCGCCTGACCGGCGATCTTGCTGCGATCCTCCGCCGCGCCGGCACCACCGCGCTGTACGTCACGCACGACCACGACGAGGCCTTCGCCGTCGCCGATCGCGTCGCCGTCCTGTCCGCCGGCCGCCTCCTCCAGGTGGACACGCCCGCGAGGCTCTGGCGCGCGCCCGCCTCGCGGACCGTTGCGGAGTTCCTCGGTTACGAGGCGTTCCTGCCCACCACCGACGACGACGGCGCCCCCGCCCTCCTCGCGATCGCCCCGGGCGCGCTGAGCCTCGGTGAGCACGGCGCGCCCCCGGTCGGAGGCTCTGACCAGGGGCTTCGAGGTGTTGTGCTGGGTTCCCGGGCGCGGCGCGGCGGGGCCGAGATCGACGTCCGGCTCGTCCTCGGGGGCTGCGATGCGCAGGACGGCGGCGCCGTCCGGGGCGCCGGACTCGTGACCGCCGGACCTGTTGTGACCGCCCTCGACGACGGCACGCGCGCCTGGATGCCCGGCGCGGAGGTGACCCTTGCGCTCGAGGCGGGCGGCGCCGTCGTCGTCCCCGCGGACTGACCCGTCGTCGCGCTGCCCCAACCGCTGCGGCCCGGCGCGGCTCGTCCGCCCGGACCGGCGCGGCTCCTCCGGCGGGCCCCGGTTACCATCGACGCTCGTGAAGCCCTTCCTCCTCCTGCAGTCCCGGCCCGAGGACGACGCCGCCGACAACGAGTACGAAGGCTTCCTCCGCGCGGCCGGGCTCGAGCCGGCGCAGCTGCAGCGGTTCCGGATGGAGTCCGCCCCGCTGCCGCCCTTCGACCTCGACGCCTACTCGGGCGTCATCGTGGGGGGCAGCCCGTTCAACTCGGGAGACCAGGAGGACGAGAAGTCGCCCGTCCAGCGGCGGGTGGAGGCTGAGCTGCGACCGCTCCTCGACGAGATCGTCGCGCGCGACTTCCCCTTCCTCGGCGCGTGCTACGGCATCGGCACGCTCGGGGTGCACCAGGGCGGGCTGATCGATCGTACGTACGGTGAGCCCGTGGGCGCTGTCCCGATCACGGTGACCGACGACGGCGCCGCGGACCCACTGCTCGCGGGCGTGCCACGGGTCTTCGACGCCTTCGTGGGCCACAAGGAGGCGTGCACCGTGCTGCCGGCGTCCGCGACGCTGCTGGCGACGACCCCCGGCTGCCCCGTGCAGATGTTCCGGGTCAAGGCCAACCTCTACGCGACCCAGTTCCACCCGGAGCTGGACCACGACGGGATCATCACCCGCATCCGGGTCTACCAGCACGCCGGGTACTTCCCGCCGGAGGAGATCGACGACCTCATCGCCCGCGTGGTGCTCGCGGACGTGACGGAGTCGACCCGGGTGCTGCGGAACTTCGTGGGGCGCTACGCGCGCTGACCTGCGCACCGCCGTCGACCAGCTGACCTCAGCGAGTGTGGGGGCGGTCAGGCCAGGCGCTTCTGCCAGGCCGCCGAGATCCCGGCCGCGCGGAACCCCATCGCCACGTTGATCGCGAGCATGTGGCCGTTCTCCTCGGCGTTCCAGGTGTGGATCCGTTCCGCGCGAGGGAACGCCGCCCGGACCGCACGCACGTTGGCCACCTTCACGAGCATGCCGAGCCGGTGCCCGCGGTGCTCCTTCAGCGCGAGCGTCGCGTCCTGGAACACGGCGTCGAGGTCGTCCCCCGTTCCCGGCCGCACCACGAGCACGGTAAAGGCCGCGAGGGTGCCGGTCGGCACGTGCTCCGCGGCCGCGACCAGCAGGCGGTGGCCGGCCGCGGCGTGCGTGCGTTCGAAGTCCCGGACGCGGCTCGCGTCCCAGACGTCCTCCTCCACGTCGAGGCCGCCGAGCGGGACGTCGGTGCTCATGCGCGTGAAGAGGACACCGCACGCGTCCACCCACTCCGCCGGTGCCGCGTCGGCCCAGGTCACCACCCGGTACTCGCGACCCGCCGCCGCGGCGGCCCGCGCCTCGAGCGCGTCGAGCAGCGCGCCGTCGGCCGGGAGGTCCAGCACCGAGTGCCGCTCGGCCTGCTCGAGCGCGTAGCCGAGCCGACGAGCGAACCGCGACGCGGCGTCGTCGGGGATCCGGCCGCTGCCGGTGGGCGGGCGCAGCACGGGAGCGTCGCCAGGACCGGTCGGCTCCGGCGGCTCCGCCGCGTGATCGGACCAGGACACAATCAGCCGGCGCCCCGACTCCCGCGCGATCGCCTCGGCCCGCTCCGCCAGCGCGGTCCCGATGCCGCGGCCGCGATCGGCCGCCCCGACGTTGACGAACGCCTCGACGAGGTGGGTGTTGTGCGCGTCCGGTAGGTGGACGGACAACGAGCCGAGCGCCCGCGCGGGACCCGGGCCCGGGGTCGACGCGCCGTCGTCGGCCACGGCCAGCAGGTGGAGCCGCCGGCCGTAGGTCTGGTTGCGGGTCCAGGCCCAGCATGCCTGGAGGCTCTCGGCGAGGTCGGGGTAGCCCCAGATCTCCACGTGCATCGCGTGCTCGAGGTCCGTCACCGCGCGCAGCGCCCAGGCGTCGGGCGAGTCGAGGGAGTCGGGGACGGGCGCCTCGACGATGCGGAAGGTGTCCTGGGCAGGCATGCGATCCAGGGTCACCGACGACGGCGCCCGCCCGCCAGGTCTTTTCGGCGGACCCGCCGCCACCCTTCCCCCGGTGGTCCTGCCCCGCGCTGACCCCGCCTCTCTCGCCGAACGCGGGGTTATGGGTCGATTCCCCGCCCATTCGACCCGTAACCCCGCGTTCGGCGGAAGTGGTGGATGGCCGCCAGGACCGCTTCGGGCGTCGCCGGGGTGGTGAGCCTCACCTCGGCCGTCTCGCCAGGATCCCGGTCCGCGCCCGTCTCGACCTGATCCACACCCGCTGCGACTCGATCCCCGCCCGCGCCCGTCGACACCGCATCCCTGCCGAACGCGGGGTTGTGGGTCGAATCCGCCTCCAATCGACCCATAACCCCGCGTTCGACGGAGGGGGTGGGCGGCGCGAAGGGGGTGGGCGGCGCGAAGGCCGCCACCGCGTCGCGGATCGCCTCGCGCACGCTGATGGCCAGCATGAACGGCGGCTCGCCGACCGCCTTGCTGACCCGTGGATCACCCCCTCCTGCGCCGCGCTCGGCAGCAGCGTCCACCCGGAAACGCGCCGGCGCGTCCCCGATCGTCGGCATCGAGGTACGTGCGCGCCCCGTGGGTGAGCAGCGCGCCGTCGTCGCCCCACTGCAGCTCCTCGCCGGTGAGCCAGCCCATCCCCTGGACGAACCCGCCCTCGACCTGCCCGCGGTCGATCCCCGGGTTGAGCGACTCGCCGACGTCGTGCAGGATGTCCACGGCCAGCACCCGCGTCATGCCCGGTCCAGCCGTCCACCTCGACCTCGCTCACGGCGGCGCCGTACGCGAAGTAGTGGAACGGGCGGCCGCGTGCCGGTCGCCCTGTCGTACCCGATGCCCGGCGTCCGGTAGTACCCCGCCGCGAAGAGCGGCACCTGCGTCGGCCCACGCGCGGTCCACCACGCTCCGCGAACGGCACCTGGACGCCGGGGGCGAGCGGCGACGTCGCCACGCCGCCGGAGAAGGTCACCGCCGATGCCGGCACCACCGTCCCGTCTGGGGAGGTCGACGACGGCGCGCCCAGCAGTCCTGGACCCGGCAGTCCCGAACCAAGCAGCTCCGCGGCGATCGGCGCGAGGCGCTCGCGCAGGGTCGTGCACGCCGCCCGCACCGCCTGCGCCGTTGAGGTCGGCGCCGCTCGACGCCGCGGTCGCCGACGTGTTCGGCACCTTGTCCGTCGCGTCGGCATCACCCGGACGGCCGCGGCCGGCACGCCGAGCTCGCGCATCGCGATGCCCGAGCATCTTCGTGTGCAGGCCCTGGCCCATCTCGGTGCCGCCGTGGTTCACCTGCACCGTGCCGTCGCGGTAGACGAGCACGAGCGCGCCGGCCTGGTTGAGCACACGTCGCCGTGAACGAGATCCCGAACTTCACCGGCGTGATCGCCAGGCCGCGCTTGCACCCGCTGCCCGGCGCGCTCGGCGCGCGTTCCACTCCGCGACCTCGCGCGCGCCGCTCGGCGAACCGCGCTCGAGGCCAGCGACCCGGTCCCAGATCTGCGCGAATGCGCTGGTCGCCGAGCTCCTGCCCGTAGTGCGTGGTGTTCGGCTCGCGCCGCTCGCCGCGGTAGAGGTTCCGCTCGCGCACCACCTCCGGCGCGAGCCCGAGCCGCCGCGCGACGCGGTCGAGGATCTCCTCGATCACGAGCATGCCCTGCGGCCCGCCGAAGCCGCGGAACGCCGTGTGCGAGGCCGAGTTCGTCTTGCGCGACCCGCCCCGTCGAACCTCCACGCCGGCACGTAGTAGGCGTTGTCGAGGTGGAACAGCGCGCGGTCGCAGATGGACTCGGAGCAGGTCGAGCGCCCAGCCGCCGTCGGACACAGAGATCGACGTCGCAGCGCCAGCAGCGCGCCGTCGTCGTCGAAGCCCGCCTCGAAGCGCGCGAGGAACGGGTGCCGCTTGCCCGTGAGCTCATGTCGACGTCGCGATCGAGCTGCACGCGCACGCGGCCGCCCGGTCACCTCCGCCGCGAGCGCCGCCGAGCGCGGCCCACGCGTTGCCTGCGTCTCCTTGCCGCCGAAGCCGCCGCCCATGCGCGGCGACTGCACGACGACCTTGTTGCGCGGCAGGTGCGAGCACGTGCGCGACGACGGCCTGCACCTCGCTCGGGTGCTGCGTGGACGAGGACACGAACACCTCGCCGTCCTCGCCGACCTCGGCCCACGCGGCGTGCGTCTCGAGGTAGAAGTGCTCCTGCCCGCCGACCTCGCAGCTCGCCGGTGAGCCGGTGCGGGCTCGCGGCGAGCGCCGCGTCGACGTCGCCGCGCCGGATGACGTGCGGCTCGGTCAGGTAGGAGTCCGCCGCGATCGCCGCGTCGATCCCCAGCACCGCCGGCAGCGGGTCGTAGTGGACGACGACGGCGCCCGCCCCCGCCCGCGCGGCCGCCCGATTCTCCGCCGACCACCAGGGCGACGAGCTGCCCGTGGTAGGCGACCTCGGCGTCGGCGAAGAGCGGCTCGTCCTGCCGCAGCGACGCCGACGTCGTTGCGACCGGGTACGTCCCGTGCGGTGAGCACGGCCACGACGCCGGGCGTCGCGCGCGCCGCCGAGGCGTCGATCGACAGGATCCGCGCGTGGGCGTGCGTGGCGAGCACCGGCCACACCTCGAGCATCGGCGCGGCGGCGCGCGACGTCGTCCACGTATCGCGCCGCGCCCGTGACGTGCAGCGATCGCGCTCTCGTGGGCGAGTTCCCGGCCGTCGGCGGCGGGAGCCCACGGCGCCGTCGACTCGAAGCCGTCGTCGTCGATCGGTGACGTGCCGGCCGACGGCGCGCCGTCGTGCTCCCCGGCCGCGAACCGTTCGAGCAGGCCGGCGGTCACGGCGCGGCGGTAGGCGGCCGACCCGCGCAGGTCGTCGATGGGGCGCACCTCCCCGAGCAGGACCTCGACGGCGGCCCCCACCGCGTCCGGCCACGCCCGCCCGAGCAGCGCCTCCTCCGTGGCCCGCGCCCGCCACGGCGTCGCGGCGACCCCCGCGAAGGCCAGCCGGGCATGCACCACCCGACCTTCGCCGTCGAGCCCGACGGCGAAGCCCGCCGCCACCGTGCTCGTCGCCATCTCCCGGCGTCCGGCCACCTTCGCGGCGTGCAGCAGCAGTTGCCCGCCGGGGGCCACCCGCGCCTCGAGCGCCGCGCGCCGCGGGAGCACGATCCACCGGATCACCTCGTCCGGGGTGAGCACGGTGGTCCGGTAGCCCGTGACGAACTCCGCGAGCGCCACCCGCCGCGACCCGCCTGCTCGCTCCAGCACCACCGCTGCGTCGAGGGCGAGCAGCACCGGGGCCATGTCGCCGATCGGGGCGGCCGTGGCGAGATTGCCCGCGAGCGTCGCGGCGTGCCGGACCTGGCGCGAGGCGAAGACCCGGAGCATTCGCCTCAGGTAGGGGTACTCCTCGCCCAGAGCGTCCTCGAGGGCCGTCAGCGTGACCGCGCCGCCGACGCGCCACTCGTCCTCGTCCCGCTCGATCGCCCGCAGGTCGGGGACGCCGTCGGTGGCGACGAGCAGCGGGAACCGCGCCTCCGACTTGTTCACCGCCACGCCGATCTCCGTCGCTCCGCCGAGCAGCACCGCCTCCGAGCCGTACTGCGCCTTGATCGCGAGGAGGTCCGCGAGCGCAGTGGGCCGCAGCAGGCGCGCACCGGCCGGGTCGCGGTAGTCGAGCGGCCCGGTGTGGCCGAGCCCGGCGGGACCGGCGCCGGGGCCACCTCGCGAGAGCCCGACGACGGCGCCCGCCACCCCGGGCGCGGCACCCGCCTCGGCGCGCGCCCCCAGGGCATCGAGCGCGGCCTCGCGGATGGGCCGGTAGCCGGTGCAGCGGCAGATGTTGCCCGCGAGCTGGTCGATCACGGCTGCGCGTCCCTCGGCAGGCTCGTTCGGTAGGTCGGCGCGGTAGTAGGCCTCGATCATCGACATCACCAGGCCCGGCGTGCAGAACCCGCACTGGGACCCGTTCCGCTCGACCATCGCCCGCTGGACGGGGTGCAGGGCGCGGGGCGCGCCGGGACGCTCCGCCCGGGCCGCCACCCCCTCGACCGTGACGATCTCGCGCCCCGCGAGCGTGGGCAGCAGCACGAGGCAGGAGTTGACGGCGTGGATGGTCGGCTCGCCGCCGGCCGCTGTGCCCGGCGCCGGGCGCTCGACGATCCCGATGGTGCAGGCGCCGCAGTCGCCCTCTGCGCACCCCTCCTTCGTGCCCGTGCGGCCGGACTCGCGCAGCCACGTGAGCGCCGTCGTCGTCGTGGAGACGCCCGAGACGGTGACGCGCTCGCCGTTGATCACCACCTCGAACGACGACAACGACGGCGCGACGCCGCCCGGTCCTGCACCGCCGCTTCCCGGCCCCGACCGCCCGCTCATCGCCCTGCCCCCGCTCATCGCCCGGCCCGCCACGCGACGAGTTCCGCCGCGATCGACACGGCGATCTCCTCCGGCGTCCGCGCGCCGATGTCGACGCCGAGCGGCATCCGCACGCGGGCGCCGTCGGCCTCGTCGAACCCCGCTGCCTCGAGGCGCGAGCGCACCCGCGCGGCCTTGGCGCGGCTGCCCACCCCGCCGACCAGCGAGAACCCCCGGCGCAGGGCCCACTCGATCGCCCGCTGGTCGAGGGCGTGGTCGTGGGTCATGACCAGGCACGCCCCGCGGGGATCGACATCGCCCACCGCCTCCTCGAGCTCCGTGACATCGCCCTCGGCGAGCCGCGCGCCCGGCAGCCGCTCGGCCCGCAGCCAGTCGGCGCGGCCGTCGACCACGGTGACGTCGAACCCCAGGCCGGCGAGGAGGGGCGCGAGGGCCCCTCCGACGTGCCCGGCGCCGACGACGACGCACGGCATCGCGGGTTCCAGCGGCTCGACCATCACGTCCACCTGCCCTCCGCAGCACATCCCCAGGTCGGGGCCCAGCCGGAACGTCCGCACGGCGTGCCCGCCGGCACCGGCGCCCTCGCCCGCCCCGGACGCGAGCGCGGCGAGTTCCTCGAGGATCGCCCGCTCGACGGCGCCGCCCCCGACCGTGCCCACGCACACCCCGTCCGCACCCAGGTAGAGCTTCTGCCCGGGGATGCCGGGCTCGAGCCGCGCCGCGCGAGCACCGTCGCCATCGCGCCGCGCACCCCGGCGCCGGTGCGGTCAGCGGCAACCGCGAGCACGCGCGCCGGCCCGCCGGGCTCCGGCACGGGCAGCGCTGCGGGTCGGGCCGCCCGCAGGGTGATCGGGCGGACCGTCACGGCGACCACCCCGCCGGTCCGGGCAGGCGCCGGCCCCGGACGTAGGCGGCCCGCACCATGTCCGGGTGCTCGCGGAAGATGAGCCGGCCCACGAGGTCGGCAGGGTCGGGGTCGGCGGCGACGTCGTCAGCGCCGTCACCAGCGCTGCCACCGAGCAGCCTCGTCCGCTCGGCGTCCACGAGGATCACGTCCGCTTCCTTGCCCGCCTCGAGCGACCCGGTGCCGGCCTCCAGGCCGAGCGCCCGGGCGCCGTCGAGCGTGCCGAGTCGGAGCCAGTCGAGGGGGCCGAGAGGCGTGCCGGCGTCGCGCCCGGCGAACACCTGCGCCACCTGCGTGGTGAAGCCCATCCGCATGGCGTCGAACAGGGAGAGCCGCGGTCCGCCGGCCACGTCCGAGCCCAGCCCGATCACCAGCCCGGCGTCCAGGTACCGCGCGAGGGGCATGAGCCCGGAGGAGAGAAAGAGGTTCGACGACGGGCAGTGCGCCACCTTGGTCCCCGTCTCCACGAGCCGCCCGAGCCCGTGGTCGGTGAGGTGGATCGCGTGCGCCATCACCGAGCGTTCGCCGAGGCCGCCCGCCATCTCGTACACGTCGACGTAGTCGTGCGCCTCGGGGTACATCCGCGCCACCTCGGCCACCTCGCCGAGGTCCTCCGAGAGGTGCGTCTGCCAGTACGCGCCGCGCTCCCGCGCCGCCGCGGCCGAGTCCCGCAGCATCTCCGGCGTGCACGAGAGCGCGAATCGCGGGGTGAACGCGTACTGCAACCGGCCGCCGTCGGCCCCGTGCCAGCGGTCGCACAGGTCCACCGACGCGGCGAGCGCGCGGTCGGCGGCTCGGGCCGGGTGGTCCTCTCCGACGTAGGACACCCGGTCCATCAGCACCATCCCCAGCACCGCGCGGATCCCGTGCGCCTGAGCCGCGCGGAACGCCGCCTCCGTGGAACCGGGGTAGGCCGCGCAGTACGCCAGCGCCGTCGTCGTCCCCGCGGAGGCCAGGGCCCGGAAGGCGAGATCGGCCACCCGGCCCCCTTCGCCGTCGTCGGCCCAGCCCTGCTCCAGGGGAAGGACGTACCGCTCGAGCCAGGCCAGGACGTCCAGACCTGCGCCGCGGCCGGCGTTGGGGAGCTGCGGCAGGTGGACGTGCAGGTCCACCAGACCGGGCAGGGCGAGCAGGGGCCGGACGTCGACGGCGCCCGCGGCGGCCGGGTGCCCCGCGGCGGGTCCCGCGTACGCGAGCCGGCCCGCGGCGTCGACCACCAGCAGGCCGTCCGGCTCCCAGGCCGTTCCGCCGGAGGCGAGGGGTGTCAGCACCCGCGCGCGCAGCGCGAACGGCGGGGCGATGGGAAGAGGTGGCGTCGGCGTCACGTTCCGGACACTACGGGCCGGCGCCGACAACGCAAGGGGGCAATCGACCACGGCTGTGGACAACCCGGACGACGTCCACCGTTCGGCCCTCTGCCGAGCGATCCGGCCGTGGCCCTCCCCGTGGTGCGACCATTCCCCCGGGTGCGAGGTGCGCCCTGCGACGTGCGAAGGAGACGCTCATGGCGGCCCGCGACAGGTTCTCGCTGCGGAACCTCTACCTCTACCTGGTGTGCCTGATCACGTTGATCATCGTCATCTTCTCTGCCGTCAACCTCGTGCGGGGCGTGGTGGAGCTCGCCTGGCCGGACCCCAACTACTACGGCTACTCCGAACCCGTGAAGGAGGGGGACGGGCTCACGGAGGAGGAGATCGCCGCGCAGGAGCAGGCGGCGACCGAGTCGCAGCAGCGCTACGCCGTCCTGGGCCTCGTCTCCTCGGTCACCGCCCTGCTGATCGCGGGACCGCTGTACGTCTACCACTGGCGGAAGATCGAGAAGGAGCGGCCGGAAGGTGCGGCGGAACCGGAGGCGGGGGCCGCGCCCGGGCCCACCACCTGATCGCCCGTTCGGCCCCCGGCGCGGGCCGCGCGCGTGGCAGGGTGTGGGCACGCGCTTGCACGGGAGGACGCCATGGCAGGAAGCAGTACGGCCCTCGGGGTCGACGTGGGCGGGACGGGCATCAAGGGCGCCGTCGTCGACCTGGACACGGGGCAGCTGATCACGGACCGGCACCGCATCCCGACGCCGTCGCCCTCTACTCCGGAGGCCGTGGGAGCGACGATCGCCGAGATCGCGCAGTCCTTCGGCTTCTCCGGACCGGTGGGCGTGGACTTCCCCGGCGTGGTGCTCGACGGCGTGGTGCAGACCGCCGCGAACGTGGACTCCTCGTGGATCGGGACGTCGCTGACCCAGGTGGTGGGCGACCTCCTGCCCGGCCCGTCCGTCTACCTCAACGACGCCGACGCCGCGGGGCTGGGCGAGGCCGTCTACGGCGCCGGCCACGGGCACATGGGCACCGTGCTCATGGTGACGTTCGGGACCGGGATCGGGACGGCGATCATCCACGACGGGGTGCTCGTGCCCAACTCGGAACTGGGCCACATCGAGATCGACGGCTTCGACGCAGAGTCCCGCGCCTCTGCCCTGGCGCGCGAGCGCGAGGAGCTGTCGTGGGAGGAGTGGGCCGGGCGGGCGTCGCGCTACCTGCAGAAGCTCGAGGCCCTCCTGTGGCCCGAGCTGATCATCCTGGGCGGCGGGATCTCCAAGAAGCCCCAGAAGTGGGTGCCCCTGCTCGAGACCCGCACGCCGCTCGTGGTGGCGGAGCTGCGCAACAACGCCGGGATCGTCGGCGCCGCGCACGCGGCGTGGGAGGCCGCGGCGAAGGGCTGAGTCTCCGCCTCGCCCTGCCGAGCACGGGGTTGGCGGGTGGGGTTGTGGGCGGGAGAGCAGGGGTGTGGGCGGGGAGGCACTCGGGCCGGCGTCAGGGGCGGCGCAGCGATCGGCCGACGAGCACCTCGGTCTCGCGGTCGTAGGTGACCTCCGCCAGGTGCGGCGTGCCGCAGACCACGAGGTCCGCGCGCTCCCACGGGCGGTCGGCCTCGAAGAACGGGATCTCCTCGGCGTCCCATTCGTCCCAGAAGTCGGCGGCCTCCGGGGTGCCGCCGTCGCGCTCGATGCCCCGGCGCCGCGCCTCCGGGTGGTCGGACTGCACCCACACCGCGCCGTCGAGCAGGGGGGTCAGGGAGCGGCGGCTCGATCCGTCGCCCTCGACGATCACCAGCCGGGCGCCGTCGGGCACCTCGATCGCACCCTCGCGCTCGCGGGCTTCCCAGGCGGGCGGTCGGAAGCGGACCGGCTCCCCGCGCCGCGCCGGCTCGAGGACGCCGCTCGCCATGAGGCGGTCCCAGCCGAAGAACGACTCCCACCACGCGACGTCGTCGGTGTGGACGACGACGGCGCCCGGCGCCGCGGCAGCGACGCGTTCGGCGAAGGTGGACTTCCCGCCGCCGGAGCGCCCGTCGACGGCGAGAATCGCGGGGCGGCCGGCGGGGGAGCCGACGACGGCGAGCAGGTCGGCGACGACGTCGGCGAACGGCCGCGCGGTCCAGGGTGCGGCGGAGGGCTCGAGGGGCGGCGTGGTGATCACGCCCCGGGACCCTACCCGGGTGCCGCGGGCGAACCGGGGCCCTACCCGGGCGCCCCGCCCCGCCAGGTAGTCGCGTCGGCGTGAGGTAGTCGCCCAGAGTTGACTACCTCACGCCGAAACGACTACCCGAGCCGACGGCGCACGGCCCGGCCGATCCCTCTTGCCGCCCGCCGCCGGCCCCCGTGTCCGCCGCCCCGCTCGCCGACACTGGCCCGGGCCGAGCCTCGGCCGGGCCCGGGACGCGCCAGGATGGCGACGTGGACAAGCCCGCCGACTCGACACCGCACGCGCCTTCCGATGCACCCCGCTCCTGGGAACTGCTCGGTCAGAGCGAGCATCGCGGCCCCGCCGGCTACCTGCGGATCCTCGAGCGGCGGTTCCGACTGCCGAGCGGGGCGGAGACGCGGTGGGACATCCTCGACTCGGGGGACACGGTCGCCGTCGTCGCGCTCACCGAGGACGGGCGGGTGGTCCTCGCCCGGCAGTTCCGGCCCGGGCCGATGGCCGTCCTGGACGAGTTGCCCGGCGGGTTCGTCGACGCCGGCGAGTCCCCGCAGGTTGCGGCCGCGCGCGAGCTCCTCGAGGAGACCGGATTCGCCGGGGACGTGCGCGTGGTCGCCCAGACCTGGCTCTCGGGGGCCGCGACGGTGCGCCGGTACGCCGCGGTGGCGACGGGCTGCCGGCGGGTCGCGGCGCCGTCGGCCGCGAGCGCCGAGGAGGACTGCGTGCCGGTCACCCTGACCCTCGCCGAGTTCCGCGAGCACCTGCGGGCGGGCCAGTTGTGCGACATCGAGCTCGCCTACCTGGGCCTGGACGCGCTCGGCCTCCTGTAGCTCCGCAACCCCCGCCCAAGGTCGCGATCACCCCGCCCAGGTCGAGGTTTCGACGCCAGGTCGAGGCCCCGGAGCAGCGACTTCGCGTCGGAACCTCGACCTCGGCGGGGGAACGCAGCTAGCCGAGCATCCGTGCGGGCCGCAGGCGGGCACAGGTGCCGGCAGGTGCGACGCGGGCCACGCGACGCACGACGTCGGCCGGGTTGCGCAGGTCTTCGGCGACCACCCGCAGGACCCGCCAGCCCTCCTCCTCGATGGCGTCCTGCCGTCGCTTCTCCGCGACAAGCGGTTCCCCGCCCCGGCCGCCGTACTTCGCGCGACCGTCGTACTCCGCCAGCACCTTCCAGTCGGGCCAGCCCATGTCGCCCCAGTACTCACCCAGGCGCGTCGGCACCCTGATCTGGGTCTTCGGCGCGGGGAGCCCGGCGCGGAGGAAGACGAACCGCAGCCAGGACTCCCCGGGTGACTCGGCGCCGTCGTCGGCGAGGTCGAAGACGGCGCGTGCTCGCCGAACACCTCGCCGTGAACCCGCCGCCGTCAGGATCTCGGCACACCGTGCCCGATCGGCGCCGATGTGCAGGCCGGCATCGACCACGACGAGCCCGCCGAGCGGCGGCAGCAGGGTGGCGCAGTCCACGAGAGTCCGCTCGAGGGTGGTGACACGGATCCCGTGACGGACCGTTCGGTGCTCCTCCGGCAGCCGGTGGGTGTGGCGGACGACGTCCTCGGCGCCGTCCGACGCCGGCTTGACGGTCTGGATCACGTGGGTGGTGCTCGGGATCGTCAGCAGGGGAAGGCCCCAGACAAGTGCGGCGGAGGCGTGCGAGACGACGTGCGCGGTGCGCAGCTGCTCGTGGACGGCGAGGACTCGGGCGAGGGCGAGGGTGCGCGTCCCGCCGGGGTCTCGTCCTGGTGCGGCGGGGTCCGCTTCGGGTGTCGCGACGTAGGCGCCGGAGCGGACGCGGATCCACACGCCGGAGCGGGTCGGCCCGGCCGGGGTGCCCGGGGGCAGATCCCTCGTGAAGATCACGGAGGGGATCGGCGTCGAGTTCTCCTGTGCGGGCGAGGGTGGTCCGGGTCGTCGGGGCACGCCTGCCACCGTCTCTCGCCGGTCAGGCTCGGGTGCGGGGCCGGGTGCGACGCGGTGGAGGGAGCGGCTTTCGGCCGGGCTGGGGAGGAGGGGTGGGGTCAGGAGCCCGGCGTCGAGGTCGCGGTCGGCCCGCCCAGGTCGCGGTCGGCCCGCCCAGGTCGCGGATTCGGCGCCAGGACGAGGCCCCGCAGCAGCGACTTCGCGTCGAATCCTCGACCCCGCCGGGGGAGCCTCGACCTCGGCGGGGGCGGGGAGAGGTAGGGCGGGGAGAGGTAGGGGGGGAGAGGTAGGGGGGCGGGGAGAGGTAGGGCGGGAGGGGGTAGGCCGGCGACGGCGACGGCGCCTCGATGCCGCGCCCGGCGCGCGTCACCCCCGCGCGTTGTACCGCAGCGCGTTCGGCCGGCAGGTGCACCCCGTAGCGATCGACATGGGCGCGATCCGGCCCTCCGCCCGCAGTGCGTACAGCCGCGGCACCACGCGGTCCCGCAGCGCCCACGGGTCGATGGTGTTGAGGTAGATCTTGGTCCCGCCCTCGAACCCGGCCAGCGTCGAGACCCGCCACTTCAGCACCATCCGCCAGGGCATGGGCACCTCGACGTCCACCGGCCGGTGGTGCCACTCCTCGTTGCAGGGGATCTCCGCGCCGGTCGCCGCGTGGCACGGCGTGCAGCAGGTCCGAGACCCCCCGCAGCTCCTCCGGCGTGTGGTCCCACGGCGCGCTCGCGGCGCTCTTGGAGTAGACCTCGAGCGTCGGGTACCGGTGCCCGAACCCGGCGAACGCCACGGCATGGTCGTTCTCCGCGAGGATCAGGTTCTGGTAGCCCGCGTAGTTCACCGCCGCGTCGTTGTAGAGGTTCGGGTTCTCCCGCAGGCGCGCCAGCTCGAGCTCTGCCTGCACGCCGCGCTCGTCGATGGCCGCGAGCTGCTTGTGCAGGTGGTCGAACGACGCCCCGGCCGGCTTGAGCCAGTTCTGGAACACCGCGACGTACCGCGCGTACCGGTTGCCGGCGTAGATCGCCCGCAGCGCGTCGACCGTGAACGCCGTGTACCGGACGTGCTCCTCAGGGGTCAGGGTGCCGGAGGAGGCGAGGGCGCCGTCGTCCTCCGCGCCGTCCGTGAAATGCCGCCGGGCCACGATCAGCTCGTGTCCGCCGCCGAAGAACGCGCGGGCCGGGGCCAGCTGCCCGTCCTCGCCCAGCGCGTCCCACTCCGCGGCGCTCAGGCCGCCGGCCGTCAGCCGGGCCCGCGCGACCGCGAGTACATGCGCCCGCCCCGCGTCGTCGGCGAGGTACGCACGCATCGCCGCCTCGCGCGACGGGTCCAGCACGTACCCGTAGTTCGCGTGCCAGTAGTCGTAGGAGAGGATCTCGAAGAGGTTCGGGATCCGGCGGAACTCCGCGACCTGGTCGAACAGCCGCTCCGCCGGGACGTCCCGAAGTGTCCGCCAGCCCTGACCCGAGGCACCGGAGCCGACGACGGCGTCCGCCGGCCCTGGGGCGCCCGTCACCTCCCCGGGGTCGTGGAGGGCGACGTCGTCGTCCGCCCCGGTGCGCACGAGGCGCGCCTTCTCCGGCGGGGTGTCCAGGTAGCGGAGGTGGCAGAGAGCGCAGTGGCGCCCGTCGAGCGCGGCGTCGAGGGGCGACGGCGCGACAGTGCGCACCCCGAGCGGGCGGTGGCCGCGCCCGGGCACCGTCCATACCTGTGTGCCGGTGAAGGGGCTGACCTGCTTGACCGTGCCGTCGGCCATGCGGGTCAACGGCGCGGCCCCGGGAAGGTGGGACAGGGGCATGGGGTCACCTCGACGTCGAAGGGTGCGGGTCCACCCTAGGTCGGAGCGACGGCGTGAGGTCGAGGGTTCGGCGTGAGGTGGGGAGTGCAGCACACCGACCCGCGCCCAACCGCCGACCCCGCGACGGTCAGTCCGGTCGGACGTCCAGTCCGAGGTTCTCGGCGACGACGACGGCCTGGCGCAGGTCGACGACGGCGCCCCGCACCTCCGCGTGGCGCGGGTCCAGGGCGGACAGGTCGGATCCCCGCAGGTCCGCACCCACGAACGAGGCGTGGTCCAGGGTCGCCCCGGAGAGGTCGAGGTCGCGGAGGCTCGCGCCGTCGCAGCGCGCGCCGGTGAGGTCCGCCTCCCGCATCCGGGTCCGGCGGAACGAGACGCCGCGCAGGTCGGCCCGCGCGAGGGTGGCGAACGACCAGTCGCCGCCGTCGACCGTGAGCGCGTCGAAGGTGCAGCCGTCGAACGTGCTCCCCATGACCTTGCACCCGGTGAACGAGGCGCCGAAGAAGGCGCAGCGGGCGAAGGTGCAGTTCAGGAACACCGACTCCCGGTGGCTCGACGCGCTCAGGCGCACGCCGCGGAAGGTGCACTCGGTGAAGACGGCGCCGCGGGTGACGAGCTCCGTCAGGTCGACGTCGGCGAACGTGACGCGCGTGAAGGTCGCGGCGAGCGGTTCGGCCTCGGTCGGTGCGCCCCAGGTCCGGGCCCACTCCTCGGGGCCGATCCGGGTGCCGCTCGCGCCGGGCCCCTGGCCCCGCTCGCCCCGGGGGGTGGGATCGACCATCGTGGTGCCTCCGCGTCGTCGTCGGCCTCGACGATACGGGCCCTCGCGGCCGCTCGGGGGGCGCGCCGCGGGCCGGGGACGGGGAATGGGTGACTGGCGACTGGGAGTGGCGGGCCGAGGATGTCGGAGGGCGCGCTTACCCTCTTGGTGTGCGTTCAGCCCTGGCCGATGCCCCCGATGACGTCGCGATCCTCGGCGCCGTCGGTGCGGGCGCGTTCCACCGCGGCCTGGCCTACGCCCGGGAGGGTCGCGTCACGAAACTGACCTTCCACCCCGAGAAGAGGGTGTTGACGGCGTCCGTCCGGGGTTCCGGAGCGAAGCGCTACGTGACGATCGTCCAGCTGGGTGACGCGCGCTCGGGAACGGGGTCGGCCCTCGCCGGTACCTGCACCTGCCCGGTGGGCGTGAGCTGCAAGCACGTCGCCGCCGTGGTCTTCGCGGCCCGGCGCTCGCCCGACCTCGCGGACGCTGCGCCGGAGGCCCCCCGGTCCACCCCGGTCAGGCCGGCCCCGGCGCCCTGGGAGAAGGTGATCGCCCAGGTCCTCACGCCGCGAGAGGCCGACGGCGCGGCGCAGGGTGCGCCCATCGCCCTGCAGGTGGAGGTCGCGCCTCCCACCCCGACCACCCGGCGCCAGGGGGGGATCGAGGCGTCCCGGCCCCGGATCCTGCTGCGCCCCGCGGTCCGCGGCGCGAAGGGCAACTGGATCCGCACGGGGATCTCGTGGCGCGAGATCTCGTACGGCTACCACTCCGCGACCCGCAACTCCCAGCACGGCGAGGCGTTGCGCCTCCTCCACGCCCAGGCGTCCCGCCGCAACCCGTACTCCTACGGGGCGGGGGACGGTCCGATCGACCTGACGGACGTCGGCCCCGGGCTGTGGCGCCTGCTCGAGGAGGTGGTGGCCTCCGGAGTCGCCCTCGTGCCGGCCAAGACGTCGGCCGGCCCGATCCGGCTGGCCTCCGGCGGCGCGCACCTCGTGGCCGACCTCCGGCGGGACGCCGAGACGGGGGACGCCTCTCTGGAGCCCGTCGTCGCGATCGAGGACCAGAGGTTTGCCGGGTCCGGGGTGTGGTTCCTGGGCACGCCGGCGCACGGGGTGTTCGTCCTGGGCGACCACGCCGGGGCGCAGGCGGCCGACGGCGCACCCTCCCTTGTCCTGGCACCGGTCCGCGAGCGGGCGACGGCGCAGGTCACGGCCCTGATGGGTCAGGGGCGGCTGGTCCTCCCGGCCGCCGACGTCGACCGCTTCGTGCGCGACTACTACCCCGCGCTGCGGCAGGTGCTGACCGTGACGTCCTCGGACGCGTCGCTGACGTTCCCTGAGGTCGCCCCCCCGACCCTCGCGCTGCGGGTCACCCACGAGCCGGGGCACCGGGTCGTGCTGGCGTGGTCCTTCGCCTACCGCGTGGGCGAGCAGGTGACGCGCGTCCCGCTGGGTGGGGCGCCGTCGTCGGGCACGCCGTCGTCGGGCACGCCGTCGTCCACCACCACGGCCCACCGCACGGTGCGGGACGCCGACGCCGAGGCGCACCTGCTCAGCCGGCTCCCGCTCCCCGCGGACCGCCTCCCGCAACTGCGGGAGGCGACCGCGGAGCGCGGGCTCGTCCCCGAGGTCAGGCTGAGCGGGATGGACGCCGTCGTGTTCCTCGACGAGGTGCTCCCGGGCCTGCGGGAGGCGGGCGTCGAGGTCGAGGAGGTGGGCGAGGCCGTCGACTACCGGCTCTCGGAGGCGGACCCGCTCATCCGGGTCTCGGCGACGGACTCCGGCGAGCGGGACTGGTTCGACCTCGGCGTCCACGTGTCGATCGACGGCGAGGACGTCCCGTTCGTCGACCTGTTCGTCGCGCTGGCCCGGGGCGAGACCCACCTCCTGCTCGACAGCGGCACGTACTTCGGCATCCAGCGACCCGAGTACGAGACCCTGCGCCGGCTGATCGAGGAGGCGCGTGGCCTCTCCGACCGTGAGGGGCCACCGCGCCTGAGCCGCTACCAGGTCAGCCTCTGGGAGGACTTCGCCGCCCTCGGGGTCGTGGAGTCCCAGAGCGAGCGGTGGGCCGCGGCGGTGGCGGGCCTGGCCGAGGACGCCGACGACGCCGCGCGCCCGGCCGTGCCCGCCGGCCTCGACGCCGAGCTGCGGCCGTACCAGGTCGACGGTTACCACTGGCTGACGTTCCTCTGGGAGCACGAGCTCGGCGGCGTGCTGGCCGACGACATGGGCCTGGGCAAGACCCTTCAGACCCTCGCGGCGGTGGCGTGGGCCAAGGAGCAGGGGCGGCTGGAGCATCCGGTGCTGGTGGTCGCGCCCACGAGCGTCGTGCCGAACTGGGCGCGCGAGGTGGCCCGCTTCACGCCGGGTCTGCGCGTCGCGACCGTCGAGGAGACGCGCAGCCGGCGCGGGACCGAGCTCGCGGAGCACGTGGCCGGCGCCGACGTCGTCGTCACGTCGTACGCGCTCTTCCGGATCGAGTTCGAGGCGTACGAGGCCGTGCCGTGGAGCGCCCTGGTGCTCGACGAGGCGCAGTTCGTCAAGAACCACCAGGCGAAGACGTACCAGTGCGCCCGGCGGCTCGCGGCGCCGGTGAAGGTCGCCATCACCGGGACCCCGCTCGAGAACAGCCTCATGGACCTGTGGGCGATGCTGTCGATCGTCGCGCCCGGGCTCTTCCCCAACCCGACACGGTTCACCGACGCCTACCGGAACCCGATCGAGCGCGAGGGGGATGCGGAGAAGCTGGCCACGCTGCGGCGTCGGATCCGGCCCCTCATGCGGCGGCGCACCAAGGAGCAGGTCGCGGCCGAGCTGCCACCCAAGCTCGAGCACGTCCTGCAGGTGGAGCTGAACCCCCGGCATCGCACGATCTACGACACCCAGCTGCAGCGGGAGCGCCAGAAGGTGCTCGGCATGATCGACCAGATCGAGAAGAACCGGTTCGCGATCTTCCGGTCACTCACGGTGCTGCGCCAGCTGAGCCTCGACCCCGTGCTGGTGGACCAGGAGCACGCCCGGGTGGGCTCCGCCAAGGTGGACGTGCTCCTGGAGAACCTGCGCGACGTCGTCGACGGCGGTCACCGCGCGCTCGTGTTCAGCCAGTTCACCGGCTTCCTGAAGGTGGTCCGGGAGCGGCTCGACGCCGAGGGCGTGCCGTACGTGTACCTCGACGGGCGCACCCGCAACCGGGCGGCCCGGATCGAGGAGTTCCGCAGCGGCAAGGCGCCCGTCTTCCTCATCAGCCTCAAGGCGGGTGGGTTCGGGCTCAACCTCACCGAGGCGGACTACTGCTTCGTGCTCGACCCGTGGTGGAACCCCGCCGTCGAGGCGCAGGCGGTGGACCGCACGCACCGGATCGGCCAGGACAAGACCGTCATGGTCTACCGGCTCGTCTCCGCGGGCACCATCGAGGAGAAGGTCATGGCACTCAAGGCGAAGAAACAGGACCTCTTCGCGCGGGTGATGGACGACGACGCGCTGCTGGCCGGCCCGCTCACGGCCGACGACATCCGCGGGCTGTTCGCCTGAGAGGGCGGGGCGGGGCGTCGGCACGGCGAATATAGAGACGACTATGCTGATGGTGTGGACGGTGCGGCGCTCCGGGAACTGCGCAGGGAGTATGGGCTCACCCAGCGAGAGGTCGCGCGTGCCGCAGGGATCCATCAGCCGGACCTCTCGGCGATCGAGAACGGCCGCGCGGTGCCGTCGGCGATGCTCGCACGGATCCATGACGCGATCGCCGCCTGCATCAGGCCGTCCATGGCTCTGGAGCGGCATCGTGACGAGGTTCGCGACACACTCGAGCGGCTCGGCGCCGAGGATGTCCGGGTGTTCGGGTCGGTCCTCCACGGAACAGACCTCCCCGGCAGTGATCTCGACCTGCTCGCCGTCCTCCCTCCGAGAACAGGGCTTCTTCGGCTCCTCGCGATGGAGGACGCCATCAGGGCGTTGATCCACGTCCCGGTCGACATCGTTCCGGACAGTCCCCGCACGGCCGGTGCGCTCGCGTCGGCCAAGGCCGAGGCGGTGCCGCTGTGAACCCGGTGCCGCTGTGAACCCGGTGTCGGGCCCGGAGCGCGGTGAGCAGGACCGGCGGTTCGTCGCCGACATGCTCGCGCAGATCGACGACGTCGCCGAGGTCGTCGCGCAGGGGGAGGAGACCTTCTTCGACCCGAACCGGGTGCTGGCGTTCAGGGCCGCGAAGTCGATCATCATCGACGTCAGCTCAGCGGCAGATCGGGTCTCCGAGGCGTTCAAGAGCGTGCACCCGGAGATCCCATGGTCGGCGCTGCACCGTACCCGCAGCAAGTTGGCGCATCACTACGAGGGCATCGAGCGGGAACTCGTGTGGGAGACGATCACGGCAGACCTCCCCGCGCTCGCAGAACAGCTGCGCGCCCTGCTGACCTGACTTGACCTGCCCCGACTTGACCTGGCGGGCGGTAGCACCCGCCCCCACCGCCCGCACCGTCGTCCCCGGAATACCTGCGCCGGCTCCCAGGTTGAGCCCAGCAGACTCAACTTCACGGCGCTCCGGCTTGACACCAGCCGCACGCGGTGCAGACTTGAGCCCGGAGGACTCAACTAGCCCGGACCCGATCCACGGGAACGCCGGGCAGCAGCGGCCAGGCCACCGGCCCGGCCCCCGAGAGGAGCACACGCACATGGCACGAGCGGTCGGAATCGACCTCGGCACCACCAACTCCGTGGTCGCCGTCCTGGAAGGCGGCGAGCCCACCGTCATCGCGAACGCCGAGGGTGCCCGGACGACGCCGTCCGTGGTCGCGTTCAGCAAGTCCGGCGAGGTCCTGGTCGGCGAGATCGCCAAGCGCCAGGCCGTCACCAACGTGGACCGCACCGTCACCTCGGTGAAGCGCCACATGGGCACGCACTGGTCCAAGAAGATCGACGACAAGAACTACAGCGCGCAGGAGATCTCCGCGCGCGTCCTCGGCAAGCTCAAGCGCGACGCCGAGCAGTACCTGGGCGAGACCGTCACCGACGCCGTCATCACCGTCCCCGCGTACTTCAACGACGCCGAGCGGCAGGCCACGAAGGACGCCGGCCAGATCGCCGGCCTCAACGTCCTGCGCATCATCAACGAGCCCACCGCGGCCGCCCTCGCCTACGGCCTCGAGCGCGGCAAGGAGGACGAGCTCATCCTCGTCTTCGACCTCGGCGGCGGCACGTTCGACGTCTCCCTCCTCGAGGTCGGCAAGGACGACGACGGCTTCTCCACCATCCAGGTGCGCGCCACCAACGGTGACAACCGCCTCGGCGGCGACGACTGGGACCAGCGGGTGGTCGACTGGCTGATCAGCCAGGTGAAGAACTCCTCGGGCGTCGACCTGTCCAAGGACAAGATCGCCCTCCAGCGCCTCCGCGAGGCGTCCGAGCAGGCGAAGAAGGAGCTCTCCTCCGCCACGGCGACGACGATCTCCCTGCAGTACCTCTCGATGTCCGAGAACGGCCCCATCCACCTGGACGAGAAGCTCACGCGGTCCCAGTTCCAGCAGATGACGGCGGACCTCCTCGAGCGCACCAAGGCCCCGTTCCGGAACGTCATCAAGGACGCGGGCATCGACGTGGCCGACATCCACCACGTCGTCCTCGTCGGCGGCTCCACCCGCATGCCGGCCGTCGCTGATGTGGTCCGCGAGCTCACCGGCGGCAAGGAGCCCAACAAGGGCGTCAACCCGGACGAGGTCGTCGCCGTCGGCGCCGCGCTCCAGGCGGGCGTCATCAAGGGCGAGCGCAAGGACGTCCTCCTCATCGACGTCACCCCGCTGAGCCTCGGCATCGAGACCAAGGGCGGCGTGTTCACCCGACTCATCGAGCGCAACACGGCTATCCCGACCAAGCGCTCCGAGGTCTTCTCCACCGCGGAGGACAACCAGCCGAGCGTGCTCATCCAGGTCTTCCAGGGCGAGCGTGACTTCGCGCGCGACAACAAGCCGCTCGGGACCTTCGAGCTGACGGGCATCGCGCCGGCCCCGCGCGGCCTGCCGCAGATCGAGGTCACGTTCGACATCGACGCCAACGGCATCGTGCACGTCTCCGCGAAGGACCGCGGCACGGGCAAGGAGCAGTCGATGACGATCACCGGCGGCTCGGCGCTGCCGAAGGACGAGATCGACCGGATGGTCGCGGAGGCCGAGGCCCACGCGGCCGAGGACCACAAGCGCCGCGAGGACGCCGAGACCCGCAACACGGCCGAGAACCTCGTCTACCAGACCGAGAAGATCCTCAGCGAGAACGCGGAGAAGGTCCCCGCGGACGTCGCGACCGAGGTGCGCGGCGCCGTCGACGAGCTCAAGACCGCGCTCGCGGGCACGGACGCCGAGGCCGTCAAGACGAAGCATGCAGCACCTCTCGACCGTCAGCCAGAAGATCGGCGAGGCCCTGTACGCCCAGGCCCAGTCCGAGCCGCAGGCGGGTCCGCAGGCCGGTGCCGCCGGGGGCTCGTCCGCGAGTGACGGCCCGCAGGACGACGTGGTCGACGCCGAGATCGTGGACGAGGACGAGGCCAAGTGACCAGCGAGCGCATCCCGGAGGGGGCGGCCGGCGCCGTCCCCTCCGGGCAGGGCGAGGAGGGCCCGGTCATCCGCGACAACCGCGTGGTCGACCCGGCCACGGGCGAGGTCCGCACCCCGGACTCGGCCAAGGCGAACGACACGGCCGACGACGGCGCCCCGGCGCCCGAGGGGGCGGCCTCACCCGAGACGGCGGGCTCGCCCGAGGGGGCACCCGCCGACGCCGGGTCCGTCGCCGTGGCCGCCGAGGTCATCGCGGCCCTGGCGCTGGCCGACGAGCGGCTCGTCGACCTCCAGCGCCTCAACGCGGAGTTCGTCAACTTCCGCAAGCGCGTGGAGCGCGACCGCACCGTCGAGTACTCCCGCGGGGTGAGCGACGTCGTCGACGCCCTCATCCCGGTGCTCGACGACGTCGAGGCCGCACGCCGGCACGGCGACCTCACCGGCCCGTTCGCGGCGATTGCCGAGAAGCTGGAGGGCGTGCTCGCCCAGCGGTTCGGTGTCGAGCGGTACGGCGCCGAGGGCGAGGAGTTCGACCCCAACGTCCACGAGGCCCTCATGCACGCGACGTCGGCCGAGGTCGCGGAGGCGGCGGTCTCCGTCGTCCTCCAGCCCGGCTATCGCGTGGGCGAGCGGGTGCTGCGGGCGGCGCGGGTCGCCGTCGTCGGCCCTGAGTGACGGATCTGGGTGACGGTCGGACGTGATGGCCCGGGGAGGGAACGCGCGAGCGTTCGCAGGAGGTGAGCGATGACCGGTCAGGACTGGCTCGAGAAGGACTTCTACGCCGTGCTCGGCGTGCCGAAGGACGCCGACGCAGCCGCGATCAAGAAGGCCTACCGCAAGCTCGCGCGTTCCCTCCACCCGGACCACAACCCGGGTGACGCCGCGGCCGAGGCGAAGTTCAAGGAGGTCGGGGAGGCGTACGCCGTCCTCTCCGACGTCGAGCAGCGCAAGCAGTACGACGCGCTGCGGGCCATGGCCGGCGGCGGGGCGCGGTTCTCCGCGGGCGCCGGCGGGCCGGGCGCCGCGGGCTTCGAGGACATGTTCGGTGGGATGTTCGGCGGCCCCGGCGGCGCCCGGGTGCGCTACTCCACGGGCGGCGACGCCGGTGGCGGAGGGGCCGGCGGGATGCCGCCCGGCTTCGAGGACCTCCTGTCCGGGATGTTCGCCGGCGGCCGGGGCGGTGGCTTCCGGGCCACCCGGGGGCCCGAGCGCGGCGCAGACCTGCAGGCGACGGCCACCTTGCCGTTCCGGCAGGCGGTCGAGGGCGCCACGGTCCGGCTGACCGTCGACGGCACGGCCATGACCGTGCGGATCCCGCCGGGCGTGCACAACGGGCAGAAGATCCGCCTGCGCGGCAAGGGGCAGCCCGGCCGCAACGGCGGCGAGCCTGGCGACCTGGTGGTGACCGTGGCCGTGGAGCACCACTCGGTGTTCAGCCTCCTGGGCCACAACGTGCACCTCACCGTGCCGGTGACCTTCGCGGAGGCGTCGCTGGGCGCCACGATCGAGGTGCCCACCCTCGACGGAGGCTCGGTCAAGGTGAAGGTGCCGGCGGGGACGCCCTCGGGGCGGACCCTGCGGGTCAAGGGACGGGGCGCACCGGTCGCGGGCGCGCCCGGGGACCTCATGGTGACCATCGAGGTCGCCGTGCCGCGTGCCCTGAACCCCCAGGCGAAGGCCGCGGTCGAGGCCTTCGCGGCGGCGACCGCGGGGGAGAACCCGCGAGCGGACCTGGCGGCGCGGGCCGCTCTCTGAGCAGGGCACGGTGCACGGCTGACGCCGGAGCCGACGGCACGGGTGAGGGAGGGGGAGCGCGATGGATCTCGACGACGCACCCGTCTTCGTGATCTCCGTGGCGGCCACGCTCGCGGGCATGCACCCGCAGACCCTGCGCCAGTACGACCGCCTCGGTCTCGTCTCCCCGGGACGCGCCCGCGGCCGGGGGCGGCGCTACTCCAGCCGTGACATCGCCACGCTCCGGGAGATCCAGCGGCTCTCCCACGACGAGGGCATCAACCTCGCCGGGATCAAGCGGATCCTCGACCTCGAGCGTCGCGTCGAGGACCTCGAGCGGGAGAACGCCGTCCTGCGCGCCCGGGTGGGCGCCGACCGGCGCGTCTTCGCCGCAGGTCCTACGGGCGACGTCGTCGAGGTCAGGCGCGGGCAGCGGATCCGCCGCGCGGGGTCAGGTGTCGACGGCGGCCCGGGGGGCGCGGGCTCGGCGCCCGGGGCCGAGGTGTCGGGGGCCGAGGTGTCGGGCGCTCTCGTCCTCTGGCGCCCCCTGCGCTGACCGCACCGCCCCTCGCTGCCCCTCCTCGAAGGGGGTCCGGGACGAGACCGGAGCCCCAGCGGCCCCGCGTAGGGTCGGGCGATGGGCGACCTCCACGACCTGACCGCGCTCGAGCTCGCCGCCGCGATCCGCCGCGGCGAGACCTCCCCGCGCGAGGTCCTGGACCACACCCTGGCCCGGGCCGCGCGCCTCGGTGCCCAGGTGGGCGCGTTCGCGTCACTCGCGCCCGACCTCGCCCGGGCCCAGGCCCGGCAGGCCGAGACGCTCCTCGCCGAGTCCGACGTCGACGACCGGGGCGCCGCCGTCGGTGGCCCCCTCCCGACCCTCCTCGGCGTCCCCTGCCCGGTCAAGGACCTCGCCCAGGTCGCGGGGGTCCCGATGTCCTTCGGCAGCGCCGCCTTCCGCGGCACCGTGCCCGACGTCGACGACGGCGTCGTCACCCGCCTGCGCGACGCCGGCACCCTGATGATCGGGAAGACCTCGACGCCCGAGTTCGGCCTGCCCTGCTACACCGAGCCGGACATCGGCCCACCCGCCCGGACCCCATGGGACCTCACGCGCTCGGCCGGCGGTTCCAGCGGCGGGGCCGCGGCGGCCGTCGCCGCGCGGATCGTGCCGGTGGCCCACGGCTCCGACGGCGGCGGCTCGATCCGCATCCCGGCCTCGGCCTGCGGGCTCGTCGGGCTCAAGCCCACCCGCGGCCGCGTCTCCTGGGGCCCGCACGGCGTCGACGGCGCCGGGCTCGCCACGAACGGCGTCCTCACCCGCGACGTCCGCGACACCGCGGCGCTCCTCGACGTCCTGGCCGCCGCCCCCTGGCCCGGCGACCAGTTCCTCCTCCCCGGGCCGCGCTCCACCTTCCTCGACGCCTGCGGGCGCGACCCAGGCCGCCTGCGCGTCGGCGTCCTCACCGCCCCGGTGATCGCCGACGTCGCCCCCGTCCACCCCGCGTGCCGCGAGGCCGCCGAGCGCGTGGGCCGGGCCCTCGAGAGCCTCGGCCACGCCGTCGACGTCGCGCCCGTCCCGTTCCCCGCCGAGCGGTGGGACGCCTTCCGCGCCCTGTGGTCCGTCGGCGCGCTGAGTGTCCCCGTGCCCGACGACGCCGAGCACCTTCTCCGTCCCCTCACCCGCTGGCTGCGGGAGCAGGGCCGGGCGACGTCGGGCCTGGCGCACGCACTCGCCGTCGTCGCCGCGCAGCGCCTCGCCCGCGAGGCGGCGGCGTCGTGGGCGGCCTTCGACGTCATCGTGACCCCGACCCTGGCCCAGCCGCCGGCCATCCTCGGGAGCCTGCGCAACGACGCCGACCCCGCCGCCGACTTCGCCGCCCAGACCGCCTTCACCCCCTGGACCAGCGTCTACAACCTCACCGGGGCGCCCGCGATCAGCCTCCCGCTGCACTGGGCGCGAGCGAACGAGGCCGACGACGGCGCCCCCGTCCTCCCGATCGGCGTCCAGTTGGCTGCCGGGCCGGGGGAGGACGAGACGCTCCTCGCCGTCGCGGCGCAGCTCGAGGCTGCCCTGCCCTGGCGGGACCGCGAGCCGGGGCTCCTCTCCGCCGTCCACGGTTGATCGCCGTCGTCCGCTGCGCGACAGCGCGGTCGGTGCGGCCGCCGGGACAGGGCGCCGGTCAGTCAGCAGCGGTGGGCCGGGGCCAGGCGCCGGGCCAGTGCTCCAGGTCGCCCAGTGCCTCGGCGTCCACGAGCACGGTGTAGAGGGGCTCGGCGGGGAAGTCGTTGATCCGGATCCGCACGGCGGCGCCGTCGATCACCACCCGGTACGGGAACTCGCCGTCCCCGGTCGGCTGCCAGGACAGCGGCGACGCCACGAGCCGGGCGAGGACCCGGGCGCGCAGCGCACCCACCAGCCGCTCGAACTCCGGCGCCGAGAGGCTGTCCACGTCTTTCCCGATCCCGGTCTCGGACACCCGCGCGACGTAGGAGCGATCCGGGACGAAGCCGCCGGTCCGCCAGTCGAAGACGAGCGTGTCGAGTCCGCCGTCGGGCGTCCGGACCACCATCACCGGACGGTCGTTGACGGCGTAGTACCAGGGATAGGGGCGGCTCATCGGGGAGATCCTGCCGCGCGGCGTCCGGGTCGCGCACGACCACTGCTTCAGCTACGCGCTTGCGCGATCGTCGGACGAGCCGCTCCTCTTCACGGGGAACGACTTCTCGCACACCGACCTCCGACGCGCCGCCGGGTGAAGCCGCCGTCGTCCGCTTCCCATGGACGGCGCTCTCGGGCCAGGCTGTGCACATGTCAGACGAGACCGCGAGCGCGCCGGCGCCGGCCGGCGGGGCGACGGCCCAGGACCTGCTCCTTCCCATCGTGCCGGGCGTCATCACGTCGTTGATCCTCGAGTCGGTGAGCGCGCTCTCGGGCACGGCGAAGATCGGGCTCGCCGCGGCGCTGTCCCTGGGGCTCTGGGCCATGACGCGCGGCCGGTTCGCACCGGCGGCGCGGGCCGATCAGCGGACGGGCGAGTCCGGTGCCACCGCGCCCACCCGATCCGGCGAGGGTGCCGCCGGGTTCGTGCGCCGGCGGTGGCACTGGCTGCTGCTGGGGGTCGCCGCCGTGGCGGTGATCGCCGTGCTCGTCACCCGGTTCGTGTTCGACCGGCCGACCATCCCGACGGCGCTGACGGCCTTCGCCGTCCTCGCCGTGACGGTCGGGCTCGCCTACACGGGACGCAGGTTGCCAGGGGCTGCCGTGGGCGCTCTCGCCGGCGGCATGCTCGGCCTCTGCCTCGGGATCGCCTTCCTCTGAGCCGCCGGTGGTGGTGCCCGCGCCTGTGCCGCGGCGCCGAATGACTCCGAGGAGAAGTTGAGCGGAATAGACTCAACTTTGGTTGGCGTTGAGCCGTCAGAGCCCCAAGCACCTGACCGGAGGATCCGTGGACACCAAGCTCACCACCAAGTCGCAGGAGGCCGTCGCCGACGCCATCGCCCGCGCCACCCGCGCCGGCAACCCGCAGCTCGAGCCGATCCACCTGCTGGCCGCCCTGCTGGGCCAGGGCGAGGGGGTCGCCGTCGCCCTTCTGGACGCCGTCGGCGTCGACCGCGGTGCGCTGGCCCAGCGCACGCAGGGCGCGGCCGCCGCGCTGCCCGCCGCGAGCGGCGCCACCACGGCCCAGCCGCAGGCCTCCCGCGCGACGATGCAGGTCATCACCGACGCCGGGGACGAGGCGAAGGCGCGCGGTGACGAGTACGTGTCCACCGAGCACCTCCTGCTCGGCCTCGCCAAGAACACCGGCCCCACCGGCGAGCTCCTGCGCGGCGCCGGCGCCACGCGGGAGGCCCTGCTCACCGCGCTGCAGAGCCTGCGCGGTTCCCAGCGGGTCACCTCTCCCGAGCCCGAGGGCACGTTCCAGGCCCTGGAGAAGTACGGCGTCGACCTCACGGCCTCCGCCCGCGACGGGAAGCTCGATCCGATCATCGGCCGCGACGCCGAGATCCGCCGCGTGGTCCAGGTCCTCTCCCGTCGCACGAAGAACAACCCCGTGCTGATCGGCGAGCCGGGCGTCGGCAAGACCGCCGTCGTCGAGGGCCTTGCCCAGCGCATCGTCGCGGGCGACGTCCCGGAGTCGCTGCGCGGCAAGCGCCTCATCGCCCTGGACCTCGCGGCGATGGTGGCCGGCGCCAAGTACCGGGGCGAGTTCGAGGAGCGGCTCAAGGCCGTCCTCGACGAGATCAAGGGCTCCGAGGGGCAGGTCGTCACGTTCATCGACGAGCTGCACACGGTCGTCGGGGCGGGCGCGGCCGAGGGGTCCATGGACGCCGGCAACATGCTCAAGCCCATGCTCGCGCGCGGCGAGCTGCGGATGGTCGGCGCGACCACGCTGGACGAGTACCGCGAGCGCGTCGAGAAGGACCCGGCCCTGGAGCGCCGCTTCCAGCAGGTGTTCGTCGGCGAGCCGAGCGTCGAGGACACGGTGGCGATCCTGCGCGGCATCGCGCCGCGCTACGAGGCCCACCACAAGGTGACGATCTCCGACAGCGCCCTCGTCGCCGCCGCGACCCTCTCGCACCGCTACATCCCCGGCCGGCAGCTCCCCGACAAGGCCATCGACCTCATCGACGAGGCGGCGTCGCGGCTGCGCATGGAGCTCGACTCCTCACCGATCGAGGTCGACGAGCTGCAGCGCGCCGTCGACCGCCTCACCATGGAGGAACTCGCCCTGGCCAAGGCCGACGACGCCGCCTCCGCCGACCGCCTGGAGCGCCTGCGGAAGGACCTGGCCGACAAGCGCGAGGAACTCGCCGCGCTGACGGCGCGCTGGGAGGCCGAGAAGGCCGGGCACAACCGGGTCGGCGACCTCAAGGTGCGTCTCGACGAGCTCACGGTGGCCGCCGAGCGCGCCCAGCGCGACGGCGACCTCGCCACGGCCTCGCGCCTGCTCTACGGCGAGATCCCGGTGGTCCAGAAGGAGATCGCCGCCGCCGAGGCGAGCGAGGCGGGGGCTGAGGAAGGCCCGCCGCCCATGATCACCGACCGCGTGGGCCCGGACGAGGTGGCCGAGGTCGTGGCCGCCTGGACCGGGATCCCCACCGGGCGGCTGCTCGAGGGCGAGTCCGCGAAGCTGCTGCGGATGGAGGACGTGATCGGGCAGCGGCTCATCGGCCAGCGCGCCGCCGTGCGCGCCGTGGCGGACGCCGTCCGGCGCTCCCGCGCCGGCATCTCCGACCCTGACCGCCCCACCGGCTCGTTCCTCTTCCTCGGCCCCACCGGCGTCGGCAAGACGGAGCTCGCCAAGGCGCTCGCGGACTTCCTCTTCGACGACGAGCGCGCCATGGTCCGCATCGACATGTCCGAGTACTCGGAGAAGCACGCGGTCGCGCGGCTCGTCGGCGCCCCTCCCGGCTACGTGGGCTACGAGGAGGGCGGCCAGCTCACCGAGGCGGTCCGCCGTCGGCCGTATTCCGTGGTGCTCCTCGACGAGGTGGAGAAGGCGCACCCCGAGGCCTTCGACATCCTCCTCCAGGTGCTCGACGACGGCCGCCTCACCGACGGCCAGGGCCGCACGGTGGACTTCCGCAACGTCATCCTCATCCTCACCTCGAACCTCGGCTCGCACCTGCTCGTGGACCCGCGGCTCGACGACGCCGCCAAGCGCGACGGCGTCATGGCGATGGTCCGCCAGGCGTTCAAGCCGGAGTTCCTCAACCGGCTCGACGACGTGCTGGTCTTCGAGGCGCTGTCCACCGACGAACTCGCCGCCATCGTCGAGATCCAGGTGGACCGCCTCGGCAAGCGCCTCGCCGACCGGCGCCTGCGCCTGGAGGTGACGGACGCGGCGTCGGAGTGGCTCGCCGTCGAGGGGTACGACCCGGCGTACGGCGCGCGGCCCCTGCGGCGCCTCATCCAGCGGGAGATCGGCGACGCGCTCGCGCGCAAGCTGCTCGCCGGCGAGGTGCACGACGGCGCCACGATCGTCGTCGACGTCGCTCGGGCCGCGCAGGGCGAGCCGGGCGAGGGCCTCCCCACGGGGCTGGCCCTGACGACTCGCTGCCGACCCTGTCCACTCGCTGACCCCGCCCACCTCGTCCCCCGCTGACCAGCCCGCCGCCCGACCCAGCCCCCCAGCGGCGTCGGTCGGGGGATCCTGGGGCCGGCGGGGGACGGGGAGGGCGGGGGGAGGGGCGGGAGGCCGGCGGCGGGGACGCGGCGGGGGAGGCTCAGTCGGCGAGCTCGAGCACCACGGGGACGTGGTCGCTCGGGGCCTTGCCCTTGCGCTCGTTGCGCTCGATGCGCGCCCCCACCACCCGCTCGGCCAGCGCGGGCGAGGTCAGCGCGAAGTCGATCCGCATCCCCTCGTTCCGGGGGAAGCGGAGCTGCTTGTAGTCCCAGTACGTGAACATCCCGGGCACGAGGTCCCGCACCGGGTCACTGAACCCCGCCCCGCCGAACGCCGCGAACGCGGCGCGCTCGGCCGGGGACACGTGCGTCGCGCCCTCGAAGGCGGCCATGTCCCAGACGTCGGAGTCGAGCGGGGCGATGTTCCAGTCGCCCACCAACGCGATCCGGGCGCCCGGGTCCGCCGCGAGCCAGCCCCCTGCCGCCGATCGCAGCGCGGCGAGCCACTCGAGCTTGTAGGCGTAGTGCGGGTCCGCGAGGTCACGCCCGTTCGGCACGTACAGGCTCCAGACCCGTACGCCCGCGCACGTCGCTCCAAGCGCCCGCGCCTCGGCGGCGTCGCCGTCGCCGAATCCCGGCTGCCCCGGGAACCCGACCTCGACGTCGGCGATCCCCACCTTGGAGGCGATGGCGACGCCGTTCCACTGGTTCAGCCCGACGTGCGTCACCTCGTAGCCCGCCGCCTCGAAGGGGAGGTACGGGAACTGGTCGTCGCGGCACTTGGTCTCCTGCATCGCGAGGACGTCGACGCCGGTCCTCTCCAGCCAGGAGACCACGCGGTCCGCACGCGCGCGGATCGAGTTCACGTTCCAGGTAGCCAGCAGCATGCGCCTCACGCTACCCGGCCCTGCGCGGCGGTCCGGCGCCGGGCCTAGGCTGGGGGCATGGGTACGGCTCTCATCACCGGGGCGACGTCGGGCCTGGGCCTCGAGTTCGCCTGGCAGCTGGCGACGGCGCGCCACAACATCGTCATCGTCGCGCGGGATGTCCCGCGGCTCGAGTCGCTCGCGGGGCAGCTGCGGGCGGCGGCCGGGGTCGAGGTCGAGGTCCTGCCGGCGGACCTCGCGGTCCGCGAGGAGGTCGAGCGGGTCGCGGAGCGGCTCCGCGCGACCGAGCATCCCGTCGGGCTCCTCGTCAACAACGCCGGCTTCGGGCTCGGCACCTCGTTCGTTGACAGCGACGTCGCCGACCAGGAGCGCGCGCTCGACGTCATGGTCCGCGCCATCCTCATCCTCAGCCATGCCGCGGCCGGCCAGATGACGGCGCGGGGGCACGGCGCCATCCTCAACGTCTCCTCGATCGCCTCGCTCCTGGCCGGCGGCACGTACTCCGCACACAAGGCGTGGGTCCGCACCTTCACCGAGGGCCTCGCGGCCGAGCTCGACGGCACGGGTGTGACCGCCACCGTGATCACCCCAGGGCTGGTGCGGACGGAGTTCCACGACCGGGCGGGGCTCGACTTCGACTCCGCTCCCGAGGCGCTCTGGCTGCGGCCCGAGCGCGTGGTCAGCGAGGCCCTCGCGGCCGTCCGCCGGGGCGCCGTCATCCACACGCCGAGCAAGCGCTACCGGGTGGTGGCAGGCACGGTGCGCACGCTGCCGCGGTCCGCCGTGCGCGCGTTCGAGAAGGTCCGCCCCGACCGCTGACCGTCACGCGGCCGGGGCCCGGCCGCCCGCTCCCCAGGCCTCAGTACGCTGGCGCCCGTGACCTCCGCTGACGACGCCCTCGCCCCGACCCCCCGCGACCAGCTGGCCGCCCTCATCCGTGAGCTCGCCGTCGTGCACGGCAGGGTCACGCTCGCGAGCGGCCGGGAGTCCGACTACTACGTGGACATGCGCCGCGCCACGCTGCACCACGCGGCAGCCCCTCTCATCGGGCACGTCATGCTCGACGCGCTCGAGGAGGCCGGGCTCGGACCCGGTGAGGTCGACGCCGTCGGCGGGCTGACCATGGGCGCCGACCCGGTCGCCACCGCCCTGCTCCACGCCGCCGCCTCCCGCGGCCTCGACCTCGACGCGTTCGTGGTCCGCAAGGAGGCCAAGGGCCACGGCATGCGCCGTCAGATCGAGGGCCCCGACGTCGCGGGCCGGCGCGTCGTCGTCGTGGAGGACACCTCGACCACGGGCGGCAGCCCGCTCGCCGCGATCGCCGCCCTCCGCGAGGCCGGCGCGCACGTGGTGGGGGTCGCCGTCGTCGTCGACCGGGCCACGGGCGCGAAGGAGCGCATCGAGGCCGAGGGCGTGCCCTACGTCGCCGTCCTCGGCCTGGAGGACCTCGGCCTCGCCTGACCCGCCCCCCATTCCTCGACCTCGCGGAAGGGGGGATCGGGTGGTCGCGAGGCCTGGGACACTGATCGGGTGAGACCCTCGACGAACCTCCCGATCTCGCTGCCCGGGTGGCGGCACGCCTACTCCGGCAAGGTGCGCGACCTCTACGTCCCCGACCGCGCCGGCGGCATGGCGGGCGAGGGGTCCGGGGCCGACCTGGGACGCGTCGAGACGGAGCACGCGGGCGAGCTCGACGACGTCGTCCTAGTGGTCGCGAGCGACCGCATCAGCGCCTACGACCACATCCTCCCGACGCCGATCCCCGACAAGGGGGCCGTCCTGACCGCGCTGACGCTGTGGTGGTTCGGGCAGCTCGAGGACCTCGTCCCCCACCACCTCGTCTCCCTGGACGTGCCCCAGGAGGTGGCCGGCCGGGCCATGATCTGCCGCCGGCTCGAGATGTTCCCGGTCGAGTGCGTGGCCCGCGGGTACCTGACCGGGTCCGGTCTGGTGGAGTACCGCCGCAGCGGCGAGGTCTGCGGCGTGCCGCTGCGGCCCGGCCTGGTGGACGGCTCGCGGCTGGACGCTCCGATCTTCACCCCCGCGACCAAGGCTGAACTCGGCGAGCACGACGAGAACGTGTCGATCGACGTCGTCGCCTCGCAGGTGGGGGCGCGGGTGGCGGAGCGGCTGCGCGACCTCACCCTGGCGATCTACTCCCGGGCCGAGGCGATCGCGGGCGCGCGCGGCGTCATCCTCGCGGACACCAAGCTCGAGTTCGGCACCACGGACGACCCCGCCGACCCCGACCCCGTGATCATCCTCGGGGACGAGGTCCTCACCCCGGACTCCTCGCGCTTCTGGCCCGCCACGGGCTGGCGCCCCGGCCGCGCCCAGCCGAGCTTCGACAAGCAATACGTGCGCGACTGGCTCACCTCGCCCGAGTCCGGCTGGGACAGGGGTGGGGACGAGCCGCCCCCGCCCCTCCCGGTCCACGTGGTCGAGCGCACCCGTGCCCGCTACCTCGAGGCGTACGAGCGCATCACGGGGAGCCCGTTCGCGGCCTGACGCCACCCGCTCGGCCTCGCGGAGAAGGAGGGGGCGCCGTGGGGTGGGGTGGGAGCGGCGATAGGCTGGGAACCCGTCAGTCGCGCGCGTCGCGGGAGCGATCGCGCACCCCGAGCAGGGAGCAGCACCCATGGGACGCGTCGTCGTCGAGGTCATGCCCAAGCCCGAGATCCTCGACCCGCAGGGCAAGGCCGTCGCCCACGCCCTCCCGCGCCTCGGCTTCACCGGTTTCACCGACGTGCGCCAGGGCAAGCGGTTCGAGCTCGAGGTCGACGGCGAGGTGACGCCCGAGGTGCTCGACGCCGCCCGGCGCGCCGCCGAGGTCATCCTGTCCAACCCCGTGATCGAGGACGTCGTGCGGGTCGCGCCGATCGAGGACCTCGCCTGATGGCGGCCTCGGCCACGCCGCGGGTCGCGCGCTCGACGGCTCCGCATCGGCGTCGTCACCTTCCCCGGCTCGCTCGACGACCGCGACGCCGCCCGCGCCGTCCGCCTCGCCGGCGGGCAGGCAGTCGCCGTTGTGGCACGCCGACGCCGACCTGCACGGCGTCGACGCCGTCGTCCTGCCCGGCGGCTTCTCCTACGGCGACTACCTGCGCTGCGGCGCGCTCGCGCGGTTCGCGCCCGTGATGACCGAGGTGGTCGAGGCGGCGCGGGGCGGCCTGCCCGTCCTCGGCATCTGCAACGGCTTCCAGATCCTGTGCGAGGCGCACCTGCTGCCCGGCGCGCTGATCCGCAACGACCACCGCACGTTCATCTGCACCGACCAGGACCTGCGGGTGGAGAACGCGAGAACGGCGTGGACCGGCGATTTCGCGGTCGGCGAGGTCATCACCATCCCGCTGAAGAACGGCGAGGGCGGCTACGTGGCCGACGAGCGCACCCTCGACGCCCTCGAGGCCGAGGGGCGCGTCGTCTTCCGCTACGTGGGCCGCAACCCCAACGGCTCGCACCGCGACATCGCGGGCGTGACGAACGAGGCGGGCAACGTCGTCGGGCTCATGCCGCACCCCGAGCACGCCGTCGAGCCGGGCTTCGGCCCGGACGGGCCGCGGGGGCCGCGCACCGGTGTCGACGGGTTGCGGTTCTTCACGTCGGTGCTGCACTCCTTGGTGAACGCCTGAGGGCTCGCCTCCCGAGGTCGGCTCGCCTCCGCGTGCCTACGGACGAGCGCGCGCGGACCTACCATCCGGCGCTCGTTCCTCGCGCCTCCCGCCAGACCCGCCACGGTCCGCGCGCGCTCGCCCGCCGGCACGCTCGTCCTCGGGAGCTTCGTCGGTTGTTCGCCGTTCCGTTCACCCTCTCGGGGCGATGATTCCGGAGTGAACGACCTTCCTCAGAGCTAGGAGCCCCATGCCCAGCGCCCTGTTCGTCTGCGTCCACAACGCCGGCCGGTCCCAGATGGCCGCCGGTTTCCTGCGAGCACTCTCGGGCGGGGCGGTCGAGGTCCGCTCGGCCGGGTCGATGCCGGCCGAGCGCATCAACCCCGTCGCCGTCGAGGCCATGCTCGAGGTGGGTGTGGACATCCGCGCGGAGCAGCCCAAGGTCCTGACCGACTCTGCGGTCGAGGCGTCCGACGTCGTCATCACCATGGGCTGCGGCGACGTCTGTCCCTTCTACCCCGGCAAGCGATACGAGGACTGGGCGCTCGACGACCCCGCCGGTCAGGGCATCGACGCCGTCCGCCCGATCCGCGACGAGATCCGCGCGCGCGTCCTCGCCCTCCTCGGGGAACTCGGCGTCGAACCGGTCGAGCTGCCCGCCTGATCCCTCGTCCCGACCGGGCTCCCCGGGTCGGGACGAGGCGTCAGCGCGGCTTGCGCGCCCGCACGATCGCGCCGTGGAGCCCCGGCGCCACCTCGTGCGTGAAGGTGACGGTCGCGTCCTCGAGGCCGGCCGCGGCGAGCCCGGCGAGGTACTCCGAGCGCGAGAGCGCGCCCGCGATGCAGCCCGCGTAGTCCCCGCGCTCGGCTCGCTCGGCCGGGGTGAGATGGTCCTCGGCGACGACGTCGGAGATCCCCACGCGCCCGCCCGGCACCAGCACCCGGAACGCCTCGGCGAGCACGGCGGGCTTGTCCACGGACAGGTTGACGACGCAGTTGGAGATCACGACGTCGACCGCCTCGTCCGGCAGCGGCACCGCCTCGATCCGCCCCTCGAGGAACGACACGTTCGTCGCCCCGGCCGCCGCGGCGTTCGCCCGGGCGAGCGCGAGCATCTCCGGCGTCATGTCGAGGCCGTAGGCGAAGCCCGTCGGGCCGACGCGCCGCGCTGAGAGCAGGACGTCGATCCCGCCGCCAGAGCCCAGGTCGAGCACGCGCTCGCCCTCGCGCAGGTCGGCGACCGCCGTCGGGTTCCCGCACCCCAGGCTCGCGAGGAGGGCGGTGTCGGGGAGGTGGTCGGCGTCGTCGTCGGCGTAGAGGGCGGCACCGAAGGCCTCAGGCGTCTCGAGGCCCGTCTCGAGGCCCAATTCGACGGAGCCCTCGGGCAGACGGAGCCCTCGCAGCAGACGGTGGCCGGGCCGCAGCACGAGGCCGACGACGGCGACACGTCGGTCACGGCGAGCGCGGCGGCCGCGTAGTGGGCTCGGACCAGGGCGACGAGGTCATCGGACACGGGGACTCCCGGCGTGAGGCGCAATCCATCGACGAGGGTCGATATGCGCCACTCTGCGCCGGGATGTCGGCATGTGTCAACTCGGCGCAGCTCCTGCGCCACGCGCCCCCCGGGCGATCGCGCTGACCCTGGCGGCGTTACCGTGCTCGCGTGAGCGCTCCGAGCGACCGGCCCCTCGTCCTCTTCCTCGGCGACAGCATCACCGAGGCCGCCGACTGGGAGCGGTTCTTCCCGGCGCTCGCCGTCCGCAACGCCGGAGTGCCCGGAGACCGGACGCGAGACATCCTCGCCCGGCTCCCCCGCGTGGTCGAGTCCCTGCACGGCCGGCAGCCGGCCGTCGTCGCCCTCCTGGCCGGGAGCAACGACCTCGGCCTCTCCGCCCGGCCCGTCCCCGACGTCGTGGCCGACCTCCGAATCGTCTGCCTGCGGCTTCGCGAGGCGTTCCCGACGGCGCGCGTGCTCGTGCAGTCGGTCATGCCGCGCACGGCGCGGTTCACGGAGGATCTCGTGGCGCTCAACGGAGGCGTCGAGACCCTGGCGCGCGACCTGGGCCTCGACCACCTGGACCTCTGGCCCGCGCTCGCCGATGCGCGGGGGCGGCTGCGCCGGGGATTCACCCGCGACGGGCTCCACCTGACCGAGCGTGGCTACGCGGCCTGGCTCGAGGTGCTGGCACCGGCGATCGAGCACCTCGTCTCACGAGGTTCCGACCCCCGGACAGACGGAGGCCCCTCGGCGTAGCCGTCGAGGGGCCCGGGCCTGGCTGCGAGTCCACTGGTTCGTTCGGTAGTCCGAGGCGAACCGGGCCCTGCTCTGACGATGCAGTCCGATGGTGGGGGCGGAGCCCGCGGCCACCACCGGTCGCAGTCTCAGTCGATGAGCGCGGAAACCACGTCGTCATACGTGCTCGTCGAGTTGCCTCGACGAGATGTTCCGTCGCCTTTCGGCTGACTCGGGTCGGGCACTCTCCGAAGGGGCTCGGTTTCCCTTGCCTCTCGGTTCGTGGGCGATCCGATGACTCAGGTCTAGTCCTCGGACGGCGTTCGCGCAAGAGGTTTGGCCGAAGAAGAATCAGCAGTCTCGGCGTGTCGCGTGGACGGCCGGCGTTCGCCTGGCTAAGGCGCTCAGGCGCCGACGTCGTGGAGGTGGTGCCGGGCGTCGTGCAGCACGTAGCGGGCCGCCTGGAGGATCGTGTACGTCCCCCCGCTCGAGCGCCGTGCGGTGCGGGCCCACTGGTCGCCGGTCAGCGCGGCGAGGTCGCCGGCCAGGGACTCGGCCGCGAGGGCCAGCTCGGTGGCCACGGCCTCCGGGTCCTGGAGGCCGTACTCGCCGTCGAGGGCCGCGATGTCCTCATCCCAGTCCTCGAAGAGCGGGGACTCGGTAGCGACGATCAGGTCGACGCGGGCGCCGACCACGGCGAGGAGGTCGCGCACGTGGCAGGCGTACTCCAGCGGCGACCACACACCGGCGCTCGGGCGCTCCCGGGCGCCGGCCCGGGCCAGCACGGCCCGCCATGACGGGACGATCGCCCGCACGGCGTCGGCGAGGCCCGACGGCGCGACCGCCGAGACGTCGAAGCCGCACGTCGGGCAGGGGCCCGCGAACGCCGCGGCCAGGTCCTTCGCGTCCGGTTCGAGGGCCTTGGCGGTCGGGGTGTCCTGCTCGAGCGGGTCCGTCATGGGCACCAAACTACGCCCGATCACCGTGCGGCGGAGGGCGCTCGACGGCGGCTCCGGAGCCGCCGGGTACCGAACCGGCCGGTATCGAACCGGCCGGTACGGAACCGGCCGGTACGGAACCGGCGGGTACGGTCGGGCACATGTCGATCGGCACCCCGGCGCGTCCCACCCTCCTCGTGATCACCGCCAGCACCCGACCCGTCCGCCGGGGCGGCGCGGTCGGCGCCTGGGTCACGGATCAGGCCCGCGAGCACGGCGCCTTCGACGTGCGCCCGGTGGACCTGGCGGAACTCGCCCTCCCGTTCCTCGACGAGCCGGACGAGCCCAGCGACCGCCGGTACGTCCACCGGCACACGAAGGAGTGGAGCGCAGTCGTCGAGGCCGCGGACGTCGTCGTCCTCGTCACCCCGGAGTACAACCACGGCTATCCCGCGCCGCTGAAGAACGCCCTCGACTTCCTCTACTGGGAGTGGCGCGACAAGCCCGTGGGGCTCGTCTCCTACGGCGGGGTCGCCGCCGGCACGCGCTCGCTCCAGCAGCTCAAGCCCGTCCTTCTCGCGCTCGGCATGCTCCCCGTGGGGCCCGGCGTCGCGCTGCGCACGCGCGAGGTGTTCGACGCCGAGGGCGCGTTCGTGCCGCCGCCCGCCTCGGCGCGGTCCGTCGTCCGCCTGCTCGACGACCTCGCGCGAACGGAACTCGGCACGCGCGCCCTCCGCGAGTCGCGGAACCCGCCCCTCACGCCCCGATGAGGTTCTGACCGCACACCCGCAGCAGCTGCCCGTTGATCCCGCCCGCCTGCGGGGACACGAGGAAGGCGATCGCCTCGGCGACGTCCACGGGCAGGCCCCCTTGGCGCAGGGTGTTCAGCCGCCGGGCGGTCTCGCGCGCCACGACCGGCATCCGCGCCGTCATCTCCGTCTCGATGAAGCCGGGCGCCACGGCGTTCGCCGTCCCGCCTCGCTCGGCGAGCACGGGTGCGAGCGCGCGCGTCATCCCGATCACGCCTCCCTTGGTGGCGGCGTAGTTGGTCTGCCCGCGGTTCCCGGAGATCCCGCTCGTCGAGGCGAGCGAGACGAGGCGCGATCCCGGCCCCAGCGCGCCCGCCGCGAGCAGCGCCTCGTTGATCCGCAGCTGCGCGACGAGGTTGACGGCGAGCACCGGGTCCCACATCGGCCTCGTCATGTGGACCAGCAGCCGGTCCCGGGTGATCCCCGCGTTGTGCACCACAGCGTCGAGGCGGCCGAAGCGCGGCAGGACGTGGTCGATCAGGCGGGCGCCGGCATCGCCGGCCGAGACGTCGAGCTGCACCGCCATGCCGCCGACCTCGTTCGCCAGCGCCGCGAGCGCCTCGCCCGCCGCGGGGACGTCGACCCCGACCACGCGGGCGCCGTCGCGCGCCAGGACCCGGGCGATCGCCGCCCCGATCCCCCGCGCCGCGCCGGTGACGACGGCGACCCGGCCCTCCAGCGGGCGCGCCCAGGCCGCGGGGGTCACGCCGGCGCCGGTGCCGACGGTGAGCAGCTGGCCGGAGACGAACGCGGAGCGGGCGGAGAGGAAGAATCGCAGGGCGCCGAGCGTGCTCGGCGCGTCCACCTCGACGCCGTCGGCGAGCAGGATCCCGTTCCCCGTGGCGCCGAAGCGCAGCTCCTTCGCCACCGAGCGGGCGAACGCGTCCACGGCCTGCCGGGCGGCGGCGAGCCGTGGGGTGTTCCCGGGGGAGACAGGTCGCGAGATCGTGACGACGCGCCCGCCGGGCGCCAGGCCCTGCAGCGCGCCGGCCAGGGCGAGCGCGGGGGCCGTCAGATCCTCCGGGTCGTCGATGTCGGTGAGGACGAGGACGACGGCGCCCAGCGTGGTCGCCGGCGGCGCCGCCCGGAGGGCCTCCACGCCCCAGGACGCGAGGGTGGCGACGAGGGCCTCGACGGCCGGCCGGGCGCCGTCGTCGTCGCCCCTGTGGGAGCCGCCGCCGAGCACGACGACCGGTCCGACGGCGAGGGGGACGTCGACCGAGGCCGGGTCCGTGCGCCGCAGGACGGCGGGACGGGGGAGGCCGAGGGCCTTCGCGAGCGTCCTCGTGGCTCCGCTGTTGACGAGGTCGACGTAGCGGTCGCCCATGTCAGGCCGCCTCCAGGATCATCGCGACGGCCTGACCGCCCGCGGCGCACACCGAGATCAGCCCGCGGCCCTCGCCGCGCCGGGCGAGGAGGGCGGCGAGGGTGCCGAGGATCCGGCCGCCGGTCGCCGCGAACGGGTGGCCCGTGGCGAGGGAGGACCCCGCCACGTTGAGGCGGTCCGGGTCGACCCGGCCGAGCGCGCCGTCGACGCCCACGCGCGTGCGGCAGAAGTCCTCGTCCGCCCAGGCCGCGAGGGTGGTGAGCACGGTGGCGGCGAAGGCCTCGTGGATCTCGACGAACGCGAAGTCCTCCAGGCGCTCCCCCCGCCGGGCGAGGAGGCGGGGGACGGCATAGGCGCCGGCCATGAGGAGGCCCTCGTCGCCGCGCACGTAGTCGACGGCGGCGGCCTCGACGTCGACGACGTGCGCGAGCACGGGCAGGCCGCGCCCGCGGGCCCAGGCGTCCGAGGCCAGCAGGACGGTGGAGGCACCGTCGGACAGGGGCGTGGAGTTGCCTGCGGTCATGGTGCCGGTGCCGACGCGGGCGCCGTCGTCGGGCTCGCCGCCGGGACCGCCCCCGCCCTCGGCCTTCCCGTGCTCGCCCTCGGCGCCGCCGTTGCCGAACACCACGGGCAGGGCCGCGAGCCGCTCGAGCGAGGTGTCGAGGCGCAGGGGTTCGTCGCGGGTGAGTCCGCGATAGGGGGTGAGGAGGTCGTCGAAGAGGCCGCCCGCGTACGCGGCGGCGAGGCGCTGGTGGCTGGCCAGGGCGAGCGCGTCCTGCGCCTCGCGCGTGATGCCCCACTGCGCCGTCGTCAGGGCCTGGCTCTCGCCCATGGACAGGCCGGTGCGGCGCTCGGCGGTCGACGGCGGGACGGGGGCCAGGTCTCGCGGCCGCAGCGACGCCAGGGTGATGGCGCGCTGGCGGGCGTTCCGGGCGCGGTGGAGGCTCATGAGGGCCGCCCGGAGGCGGTCGGTGACGACCACGGGGGCGTCGGAGGAGGAGTCCACGCCGCCCGCGACGCCGGCCTCGACCTGCCCGAGCGCGATCTTGTTCGCGATCCCCCAGGCGGCCTCGAGCCCCGTCGCGCAGGCGCGCTGGACGTCGTAGGCCGGGGTGTGCGGGTCGAGGGCGGAGCCGAGCACGGCCTCCCGGGTGAGGTTGAAGTCCCGCGGGTGCTTGAGGACGGCGCCCGCGCTCACCTCGCCCAGGCGCTCGCCCTGCAGGCCGAAGCGGGCCACCAGCCCGTCGAGCGCGGCCGTGAGCATGTCGAGGTTGCTCGCACCCGCGTACGCGCCGCCGGCCCGCCCGAAGGGGATGCGGTTGGCGCCGACGACAGCGACGGCGCGGGGTCTGTTCGTCACCGCGACTCCTCTCCTCGGCGCCGTGTCCGCTACCCAGCGTACGAGATACTCTCGACGTTGTGAGCCAGGTCACAGACGGTCCGACGGGTGCCGGGGCCTCGGGAGGCGGAGTCGTGAGCGGCGCGGCCTCGGGAGGCGAGCGCCGGGTCGACGGGCGCGCCAGCCGCTGGGACGGCCACCGGGTCGAGCGCCGGCACGACCTCGCCTGGGAGGTCCGGAAGGTGGTCCACCACCACGGGGCCGGGCTGTCGATGGAGGAGATCGCCACCCACCTCGGTACCTCGAAGTCCATCCTCTACCGCTACTTCACCGACAAGGCGGGCCTCCAGGTCGCCGTCGGGGAGCTCGTGCTCGAGGCGGTGCGCGTCGCGCTCGCGGACGCCGGGGCCGGCTCGGGGAGCCCGCGCGACCGCCTGCACGCGATGACGTCGGCGTACCTGGAGATCATCGAGCACTCGCCTCACGTGTACGCGTTCGTCACCGCGGCGATCGGCGAAGGCCCTGCCCGCCCGCGCCCGGGCTTCACGGCCCTGGCGGCCGGGGCGGTCGCCGAGCCGCTGAGCCGCCTCCTCGTCGAGGTCGACGCCGATCCGGCGACGGCGGACCTGTGGGCGGCCGGCGTCGTCGGCTTCGTCCACTCCGTGGGGGAGTGGTGGCTCGCGAACGCGGGTGGCGGGGTCCCCGACGACCGCGACGCCCTCGCGGACCGGATCACCACGTGGCTGTGGTCGGGGGCGGCCGTCGCGTCTGGGCCGGCAGGGGCCGCAGGATGATCGACCGCGAGGTCCTGGCCGCCCTCCTCGGTGGGCGATGGGCCGGTATCCGGGCGCAGACCCGGGACCTCCTCACCGACGAGCGGATGCAGCGCGTCGACGGCCTGTCGATCCCGGAGCACCGCGCCCGCGTGCTCGACCAGCTCCGCATCCTGGCCCGGGACGGCGGCGTCCACCGCGCCTACCCGGTCGAGCTCGGCGGCGCCGGTGACCCGGGCGGGAACGTGGCGGGCTTCGAGGAGCTCTTCCTCGGTGACCCGTCGATCCAGGTCAAGGCGGGGGTCCAGTGGGGGCTCTTCGGGGCGGCCGTGCTGCACCTCGGCACCGCGGAGCATCACGAGCGCCTCCTGCCCGCCATCATGTCGCTCGAGGTCCCGGGCTGCTTCGCGATGACGGAGACCGGGCACGGCTCGGACGTCGCGAGCATCGCCACGACCGCCACCTACGACGCCACGACCGGGGACTTCGACCTCCACACCCCGCACCGGGCTGCGTGGAAGGACTACGTCGGCAACGCGGCGCTGCACGGGACGGCCGCCGTCGTCTTCGCGCAGCTCCACACCCCCGCGCCCGGGGGCGCGGGTACCGAGTGCCACGGCGTCCATGCCTTCTACGTGCCGCTGCGGGACACGAGCGCCGAGGTGCCCGACGGCGCTCCCTTCCCCTTCCTGCCGGGTATCGGCGGCGAGGACGACGGACCCAAGGGCGGGCTCAACGGCGTCGACAACGGGCGTCTGCACTTCGACCACGTGCGCGTCCCGCGGGCGAACCTGCTGAACCGGTACGGCGACGTGTCCCCGGACGGGACGTACACCTCACCGATCGCCGGCCCGGGCCGGCGGTTCTTCACGATGCTCGGCACGCTGGTGCAGGGGCGCGTGTCGCTCGACGGCGCGGCGGTGCGGGCGGGGGAGGTCGCGCTCGCGATCGCCGTGACCTATGCGAACCGGCGGCGGCAGTTCACGGGGCCGGTGCCGGGCGAGGAGGTGCTCCTCCTCGACTACCAGGAGCACCAGCGCCGGCTCCTGCCCCGGCTCGCGGAGACGTACGCGCAGCACCTCGCCCACGAGGGCCTGCTCGAGCTGTTCCACGCGGTGTTCTCGGGGGAGCGGGACGACGACGGCGCCCGCGAGGACCTCGAGACTCTCGCCGCCGCCTTCAAGCCGTTGTCCACGTGGCATGCGCTCGACGTCGTCCAGGCCGCGCGGGAGGCGTGCGGCGGGGCGGGCTTCCTCGCCGAGAACCGGCTCGTGGGGCTGCGCGCGGACCTCGACGTCTACGTGACCTTCGAGGGCGACAACACGGTGCTCCTGCAGCTCGTGGCCAAGCGCCTGCTCACGGACTACGCGCGGGGCCTCGCGCGGACCGACGCCACGGGGCTGGCGCGGTACGCCGTCGGGCGCGTCGCCGACGCCGCGCTGTACCGCACGCCCCTGCGCCGCTTCACGCAGACGCTCGCCGACTCCGGATCGGTGCGCCGGGCCGCCGTGCACCTGCGCGCGCCCGAGACCCAGGCCGACCTGATCCACGACCGCGTCGATGCCATGGTGGAGGAGCTGGCGGGCGCGTTGCGCCTGGTCACGAAGGTCCCGGCCGACCGCGCCGCCGTCATGCTCAACGCCCGCCAGCACGCCCTCGTCGCCGCCGCGCGGGCGCACGGCGAGGCGCTGGCGTGGGACGCGTTCACGACGGCGATCGGCCGCGTGGAGGACCCGGACACCCGGCAGGTCCTCACCTGGCTCCGCGACCTGTTCGGGCTCACCCTCATCGAGCGCAACCTCACCTGGTACCTGGCGAACGGGCGCCTCTCCGCCGGGCGGGCCCGGGCGGTGACGGCCGCCGTCGACCGGCTGCTGACCCGGCTGCGCCCCCACGCGCAGGACCTCGTGGACGCCTTCGGGTTCGGCCCGGAGCACCTGAGGGCCCCGATCGCCGCGCCGCCTCCGGCCGGCTGAGGCCCCGAGCGCCGGTAGCGTCGCGGGGTGAGCCTCGTCTGGTCCGCGCTTCCCCTGGGCCTGGTCATCGGCCTGGTGATGGGCGTCCTCGGGGCGGGCGGGTCGATCCTCAGCGTCCCCGCGCTCGTCTACCTCCTCGGGCAGGACCCGACGACGGCGACCACCACCTCCCTCGTCATCGTCGGACTCGCCTCCGCGGCCGGCGTCGTCGCCCACGGCCGGGCGGGGCGGGTGCGGTGGAAGGACGGCATCGTCTTCGGGATCCTCGGCGTCGCGGGGTCGTGGATCGGCTCGCACGTGGCCGTGGGGCTGAACCCCCAGGTGCTGCTGCTCGGCTTCGCGGTCCTCCTGCTCGGGGCGGCCTGGGCGATGCTCGCCCGCGCGTCCGGGTCGGTCGAGTCGCTCACCCCCGGCGAGGTCGTCGAGCCCAGTGAGGTCGCGGCGCCTCACGAGGAGGCGGCGCCCGACGACGTCACGCCCCGCGTGGTCGCCGCGGCCGCCGGGGTCGGCGCGATCCGCCTCCTCCTGGCCTCCGCAGCCCGCCTGGCCCTGGGCGCCTCGGGCGTCGGCCTGCTGACCGGGCTCTTCGGCGTCGGCGGGGGGTTCGTCGTCGTCCCCATGCTCGTCCTGCTCCTGGACGTCCCGATGTCGATCGCCGTGGGGACGTCCCTCGTCGTGATCACGATCAACTCGGCGACCGCCCTCCTCGGTCGGCTCGCGGTCTCACCCGCGCTCGACTGGGGGCTGGTCGTCCCCTTCGCCGCGAGCGCCGTCGTCGGCGTCCTCGTGGGCGCGCGCCTGTCGGGGCGCCTGCCCGCCCGGGCCCTCACGCGGGCGTTCGCGGGGATGCTGATCGTCCTCGCGCTCGTCGTCGGTGTGACGTCCGTGCGCGCCCTGACCTGACGGCGCGCCGAACGCTCCGCCCCACCCCGGTAGCCTGGGGACCGCATCGTCCGGCCCCACAGTCCGGCCCGAGGTTGGGATCTGAATGACCGTCTCCCCCGACGACCACGTCGACACCGTCGAGCACGCCGCCGCCACCCCCGAGGTGGCGCTGCCCTACGCGCGAGCTCGGCCTCAAGGACGACGAGTACGCGGAGATCCGCGACGATCCTCGGCCGCCGCCCCACCGCCGCCGAGCTCGCCATGTACTCGGTGATGTGGTCGCGAGCACTGCTCCTACAAGTCGTCCAAGATCCACCTGCGCCAGTTCGGCGAGAAGATCACGGACGCGATGCGCGAGCACCTCATGGTCGGCATCGGGCGAGAACGCCGGCGTCGTCGACATCGGCGACGGCTGGGCGGTCACCTTCAAGGTCGAGTCGCACAACCACCCGAGTTACGTCGAGCCGTACCAGGGCGCCGCGACCGGCGTCGGCGGCATCGTCCGCGACATCATCTCGATGGGCGCCCGCCCGGTCGCCGTCATGGACCAGCTGCGCTTCGGCGACATCGACCACCCCGACACCGCGCGCGTCGTGCACGGCGTCGTCGCCGGCGTCGGCGGCTACGGCAACTGCCTCGGCCTGCCGAACATCGGCGGCGAGGTGGACTTCGACCCCTGCTACCAGGGCAACCCGCTCGTCAACGCCCTGTGCGTCGGCGTGCTGCGGCACGAGGACATCCACCTCGCCAACGCCGAGGGCGTGGGCAACAAGGTGGTCCTGTTCGGCGCCCGCACCGGCGGCGACGGCATCGGCGGCGCCTCCATCCTCGCCTCCGAGACCTTCGACGACGGCGAGCCCACCAAGCGCCCGAGCGTCCAGGTGGGCGACCCCTTCATGGAGAAGGTGCTCATCGAGTGCTGCCTCGAGCTCTTCGCCGCGCGACGTGGTCGAGGGCATCCAGGACCTCGGCGCCGCCGGCATCTCCTGCGCCACGTCGCGAGCTCGCCTCCAACGGCGACGGCGGCATGCGTCGTGGACCTCGAGAAGGTCCTGCTGCGCGACCCCACGCTCACGCCCGACGAGATCCTCATGTCGGAGTCGCAGGAGCGCATGATGGCGATCGTCGCCCCCGAGAAGCTCGAGGCGTTCCTCGCGATCACGGGCAAGTGGGACGTCGAGACCGCCGTGATCGGCGAGGTCACCGACACCGGCCGCCTGATCATCGACCACCACGGCGAGCGGATCGTCGACGTCGACCCGCGCACCGTGGCGCACGACGGCCCCGTCTACGACCGCCCGTACGCGCGCCCGGCCTGGCATGGACGGCCTCAACGCCGACGACGCCGAGCGCCTGCCTCGCCGCCACCTCGCCCGAGGAGATCCGCGAGCAGGTCCTGGCGCCTGGTCGCCTCGCCGAACCTCGCCGCGAAGGCTGGATCACCGACCAGTACGACCGCTACGTCCAGGGCAACACCGCCCTCGCGCAGCCCGACGACGCCGGCGTGATCCGCGTGGACGAGGCGACCGGGCTCGGGGTCGCCATCGCCACGCGACGCCAACGGCCGCTACAGCAAGCTCGACCCGTACACCGGGGCCCAGCAGGCGCTCGCCGAGGCCTACCGCAACGTCGCCACCGTCGGGCGCGCGACCGCTCGCCGTCACCGACTGCCTCAACTTCGGCTCCCCCGAGGACCCGGACGCGATGTGGCAGCTGGTCCGAGGCGATCACGCGGCCTGGCCGACGCCTGCAAGGTCCTCGGCGTCCCCGTGACCGGCGGCAACGTCTCGCTCTACAACGGCACGGGCGCACCCGGGCGCATCGACTCCTCCATCAACCCCACCCCGGTGGTCGGCGTCCTCGGCGTGCTCGACGACGTCGCCCGCGTCTCACCGTCGGGCTGGACCGAGCCGGGCCAGGCCATCTACCTGCTCGGGGCCACGCGGACCGAGCTCGACGGGCTCGGCGTGGGCCGACGTCGTCCACCACCACCTCGGGGGACGTCCGCCGCGCGTGGACCTCGCCGCGGAGCGCACGCTGGCGGAGATCCTCGTGCAGGCCTCGCGGGACGGCCTGGTCGACGCCGCGCACGACCTCTCCACCGGTGGCCTCGCCCAGGCGCTCGTCGACGCGTGCCTGCGCTTCGGCGTCGGCGCCCGCGTGTCGCTCGAGGAGCTGTGCGGTCGCGAGGAGATCGACGTCGCCACCGCGCTCTTCGCTGAGTCCGGGGCCCGTGCCCTGGTCGCCGTGCCGCGGAGCGAAGAGGTGCGGTTCGTGGACTCCTGCGTGGCGCGGGGCTTCCCCTACCTGCGCCTCGGCGTGACCGACGACAGCGCCGAGCCGGGTGAGGGCGGCGAGGCCGACGAAGGTCCCAGCCTGACCCTCGTCGGCCACGCGACGATCCCGCTGAGCATCCTCCGGTCCGCCTCCGAGGCCACGTTGCCGCGGAGGTTCGGCCAGGAATAGGCCTCGCCGGGGGGCTCGCAGGGCGGCCACGCACGGCCGCCCTTCGGTCCCACGACGATGAGGGAGTCAGACCATGGAGAGGAAGCTCCGGGAGGTCTACGCCGACGTGCTGCGGCGCAACCTCGGCGAGGTGGAGTTCCACCAGGCGGTTCGTGAGGTGTTCGAGTCGCTCGAGCCGGTCATGGCGAAGAACCCCCACTACGTGGACGCGGCCGTGCTGGAGCGGATCTGCGAGCCCGAGCGGCAGATCATCTTCCGCGTGCCCTGGGTGGACGACGCGGGCCAGGTGCAGATCAACCGCGGCTTCCGCGTGGAGTTCAACTCCGCGCTCGGCCCCTACAAGGGCGGGTTGCGCTTCCACCCCTCGGTCTACCTGGGGATCATCAAGTTCCTCGGCTTCGAGCAGATCTTCAAGAACTCCCTCACCGGCATGCCGATCGGCGGCGGCAAGGGCGGCTCCGACTTCGACCCGCGCGGCAAGAGCGACGGCGAGGTCATGCGGTTCTGCCAGGCGTTCATGACCGAGCTCTACCGGCACATCGGCGAGTACACCGACGTCCCGGCGGGCGACATCGGCGTGGGCGGCCGGGAGATCGGCTACCTCTTCGGCCAGTACAAGCGGATCACCAACCGCTACGAGTCCGGCGTCCTCACCGGCAAGGGCATCACGCTGGGGCGGCTCGCTGGTGCGGACCGAGGCCACGGGCTACGGCACGGTGCTCTTCGCCCAGGAGATGCTGCGCACCAAGGGCCAGTCCTTCGACGGGCGGCGGGTGACGGTGTCCGGCTCCGGCAACGTGGCGATCTACGCCATCCAGAAGGCGCAGGCTTTCGGCGCCCACGTCATCGCCTTCTCGGACTCCTCCGGGTACGTGGTGGACGAGGCCGGGGTGGACCTCGACCTGCTCCGCCAGGTCAAGGAGGTCGAGCGCGGACGCGTCGCGGACTACGCCGACCGGCGCTCCTCGGCCGTCTTCTCCGACTCCGGGACCATCTGGGACGTGCCCACCGACGTCGCCCTGCCGTGCGCCACGCAGAACGAGCTCGACGACTCGGCCGCGGCCACCCTGATCGCCAACGGCGTGCTCGCCGTCGCCGAGGGCGCCAACATGCCGACGCACGCCCGACGCGACCGTCATCTTCCAGGACGCCGGCATCCTGTTCGGCCCCGGCAAGGCCGCGAACGCGGGTGGCGTCGCCACCTCGGCGCTGGAGATGCAGCAGAACGCGAGCCGCGACTCCTGGTCCTTCGAGCACACGGAGGAGCGCCTGACCGAGATCATGGTCAACATCCACGACCGGTGCGTCGCGACGGCGGAGGAGTACGGCCAGCCGGGCAACTACGTGGCGGGCGCCAACATCGCCGGCTTCGTGAAGGTGGCCGACGCGATGATCGCGCAGGGCATCATCTGAGGCAGGCACACTGATGTGACGAGCCGGACGCGGGGAGCAGCCGATGGATGACCAGGTCAACCCCGCGTGCCGGATCGAGCACGACCTCCTGGGGGAGCGCGAGGTACCGGTGGACGCCTACTACGGCGTCCACACGGTCCGCGCGGTGGAGAACTTCCCGATCAGCGGGGTGCGCATCTCGCACCTGCGTGAGCTCGTGGTGGCGCTGGCGGCCGTCAAGCAGGCGGCCGCGCTCGCCAACCGCGACCTCGGGCTCCTCGAGCCCACGAAGGCCGCGGCGATCGTGGCGGCGTGCGAGGAGATCCGCGCCGGAGAGCTCCGGGACCAGTTCGTCGTCGACATCATCCAGGGCGGCGCCGGCACCTCGACCAACATGAACGCCAACGAGGTGATCGCCAACCGGGCGCTGGAGATCCTGGGGCACGCCAAGGGCGAGTACGAGCACCTGCACCCGCTCGACGACGTCAACCGGAGCCAGAGCACCAACGACGTCTACCCGACGGCGGCGAAGATCGCCGCCCACATGGCGATCGCCGGGACTCCTGGACGCGATGGCGGAGCTGCGAGGGCGCCTTCGCGGCCAAGTCGCGGGAGTTCGCCGACGTGCTGTGCGTGGGGCGCACGCAGCTCCAGGACGCGGTGCCGATGACCCTGGGTCAGGTGTTCGGCGCGTTCGCCGTGATGCTCAACGAGGACCGGCGGCGCCTGGCGGAGGCCCGTGCCCTCATCCAGGAGATCAACCTCGGCGGCACGGCGATCGGCACCGGGCTCAACGCCCCGCCCGGCTACCGGGAGCTCGTCCGGCGCCACCTTGCGGCGATCACCGGCATCGAGCTGGAGACGGCGCCGGACCTCGTGGAGGCGACGCAGGACGCCGGCGTGTTCGTCCAGCTCTCCGGCGTCCTCAAGCGCATCGCGGTGAAGCTCTCGAAGACGTGCAACGACCTGCGCCTGCTCTCCTCGGGCCCGCGGGCCGGGTTCGGCGACATCACGCTGCCCGCCGTCCAGGCCGGCTCCTCGATCATGCCGGGCAAGGTCAACCCGGTGATCCCGGAGATGGTCAACCAGGTGGCCTTCGAGGTCATCGGCAACGACGTGACGATCACGCTGGCCGCGGAGGCGGGCCAGCTCCAGCTCAACGCGTTCGAGCCCGTGATCGTGGCGCGCCTCTTCAACTCCCTGCGCCGGCTCCGCGCGGCCTGCCAGGTGCTGGCCGAGCGGTGCGTGGTCGGGATCACCGCGAACCGCGAGCACCTCGAGGCGACCGTCCGGCACTCGATCGGGCTGGCGACGGCGCTCAACCCGTACATCGGCTACGCCGCCTCGACGGCGCTCGCGCGCGAGGCGCTCGCGACGGGCCAGAGCGTGGCCGACCTCGCCCTCGCCAGCGGCCTCATCGCGCCCGAGGACCTCGCGCTGGTCCTCAGCCCTGATCACCTCGTCGGCCGGAGCGCCGCGTCCCAGCGCCGCCCGCCGGCGCGCCCCTAGCGCTCGGGAGCCCCGCACCGATGCCCCCCCGACGACGCATCGACGCCCCGACAGGTCGCGCCGCCCTCGACGGCTGGCTGACGGCGCGAGCCCGCGGCGAGGAGCCCGACGCCGCCACCACCCGCACCGCCGTCCGGTTCACCCTCGAGGAGCTCGCCGCGCGCGCCCCGGGCCACGCCGTCGAGGTCCGCGTCCCGCCCGCGGGGGCCGTCCAGGCCGTCGAGGGCCCGCGGCACACCCGGGGGACGCCGCCGAACGTCGTCGAGACCGACCCCGGCACCTGGCTCGCCCTCGCCGCGGGCAGCCTGACCTGGGCCGACGCCGTCGCCACGGGCCGCGTCCGCGCGTCGGGGGCCCGCGGCGACCTCGACGCCCTCCTCCCGCTCTTCGCCTCGTCACCCCCGCCCGGTAGCCTCCCGGGGTGAGCACCAGCCCCGACGACGGCGCCCCCCGTCCCGAGCCGGCGCCGCTGGGCGCCGAGCAGATCACCGCGCTCGCCGCGCCCTCCACGACGCGCCGCGCGCCGCGGTACGGGCGATTCGCGCTCGCCGGCGTCCTCGCGGGCGCGCTGGTCGCCGCGCTCGCCGCGATCCTCGGCCCGCCGGGGGAGGTCCTGGGCAGGGGGACGATCTTCCTGCTGCTGTTCCTCGCCTTCGGTGGCGCGGGGGCCCTGCTCGGCGCGCTCGCAGCCGTGCTCGCCGACCGCCGGTCGCTGCGCCGACCCGCTCCCTGATCCCGTCCGGATCGCACCAGGAGGAACCGCGTGCCGCACCGCGTCGTCCACGTCGCCGAACCGGACCTCCGCGAGCACTTCCGTGCCCTCCGCCGCGACCTCGGCGTGCCGGCCGCCTTCCCCGGGGACGTCCTCGCCGAGGCCGAGCGCGCGGCCGCCTTCGTCCCCGGTCCGCAGGTCCCGGGCCTGCGCGTCCCCGGGCCGCACGTCTACGACGACGCCCGCGACCTCGACCTCGTCACCCTCGACCCGCCGGGCTCCACCGACCTCGACCAGGCCGTCCATCTGGCGAGGGGGCCCGACGGCGCCGGGTACGTCGTCCACTACGCGATCGCCGACGTGGCCGCGTTCGTCCGCCCGGGCGGCGCCGTCGACGCCGAGGCCCACCGCCGCGGCCTGACCCTCTACGGCCCGGACGAGCGCTCGCCCCTGCACCCGCCGGTCCTGTCCGAAGGCGCGGCGTCGCTCCTGCCGGGCGTCGACCGGCCCGCGTGCCTGTGGCGCCTCCGCCTCGCCGGCGACGGCCGTCTCCTGGACGCGCAGGTGCGCCGCGCCGTCGTCCGCAGCCGCGCCCGGCTCGCCTACGAGCAGGCCCAGGCCGACCTCGACGCCGGGCGGGCCGGCCCCGTCCTCGCGCTCCTCGCGGAGGTCGGGCCGCTGCGCCTCGAGCGGGAGCGTGACCGGGGCGGGGTGTCGCTGCCGATCCCCGAGCAGGACGTGGTGCGTACCGGCGGCGGCTGGTCCCTGGCCTACCGCCGCGTGCTCCCGGTCGAGGCGTGGAACGCCCAGATCTCCCTGGCCACCGGCATCTCCGCGGCGCGCCTCATGCGCGGGTGCGGCGTCGGGGTCGTGCGCACCCTCGACGCTGCGCGCCCCGACGACCTGGCCCGCCTCCGCCGCACCGCGGCCGCCCTGGGCGTCGCGTGGCGCCCGGACGAGCCCTACGGCGACGTCGTCCGCCGCCTCGACGCCGCGCGGCCCCGGGACGCCGCCTTCCTCGACGCGGCCACGTCGCTCTTCCGCGGCGCCGGGTATCGCACGTACGGGGTACCCGGCTCACCGGGCGGGACGGGCGCCGAGACGGAGGCGATGACCCATGCGGCCATCGCCTCCGAGTACGCCCACGTCACCGCGCCGCTGCGGCGGCTCGTCGACCGGTACGGGCTCGAGATCTGCCTGGCGGCGAGCGCGGGGGAACCGGTCCCCGGCTGGGTCCTCGCGGCGCTCCCCTCGCTCCCCGAGGTGATGGCCAGGGCCGGTCGTCTGGCCGGCGCCTACGAGCGCGCGGGGATCGACACGGTGGAGGCGGCCATGCTCTCCGATCGGGTCGGCGAGACCTTCGAGGGCGCCGTCGTCGACGTCCGGGCCGGTCGCGACGGTGGGCCCGACCGCGGCGAGGTGGTGCTGGTGGAGCCAGCGGTGCGCGCCGTCGTCACCGGTGCCCACCTGCCGCTCGGGGAACGCGTCCGAGTCCGCCTCGTGGAGGCCTCGCCGACCGCGCGCAGGGTGCGGTTCGCGATCGCCGGCTGAGGCCCGTGGCGTCGGAGCGACCCACGCATGTGGGACCATGGGTCGGTGGCGCGCGGAGACGGTCGGCTGAACCACGATCTCCTACCCGGTGAGAAGGGCCCTCAGGACGCCTGCGGCGTCTTCGGGGTCTGGGCGCCGGGCGAAGAGGTCGCCAAGCTCACCTACTTCGGCCTCTACGCCCTCCAGCACCGCGGCCAGGAGTCGGCGGGAATCGCCACGAGCAACGGCGAGCCAGATCCTCGTCTACAAGGACATGGGCCTGGTCTCCCAGGTGTTCGACGAGAGCGCGCTCGAACCCCTCCAGGGCTACCTCGCCATCGGGCACACCCGGTACTCCACCACCGGCGCGAGCACCTGGGCACAACGCACAGCCCACGCTCGGGGCGACGGCGGCCGGCACGGTCGCCCTCGGCCACAACGGCAACCTCACCAACACCGCCGAGCTCGTCCGGCTCGTCGAAGAGCGGTACGGCTCGCGCAACCGGGGCGAGCTCGCCAAGGGCGCGACCACGGACACCTCCGTCCTGACCGCCCTGCTCGCCGGGGACCCGGACCACACCCTCGAGACGACCGCCCTGGAGATCCTGCCCCGCCTGCGCGGCGCGTTCTCCCTCGTCTTCATGGACGAGCACACCCTCTACGCCGCGCGCGACCCGCACGGCGTCCGGCCCGCTCGTCCTCGGCCGGCTCGAGCGGGGCTGGGTGGTCGCCTCGGAGACCGCGGCGCTCGACATCGTCGGCGCGTCCTACGTCCGCGAGGTCGAGCCCGGCGAGATGATCGCGATCGACGCCGACGGCGTGCGGTCGCAGCGCTTCGCCGAGGCGACGCCCACGGGGTGCGTGTTCGAGTACGTCTACCTCGCCCGGCCGGACACGACCATCGCCGGCCGCTCGGTGCACGCCGCGCGCGTCGAGATGGGCCGGATCCTCGCCCGCGAGCACCCCGTCGAGGCGGACCTCGTCATCCCGGTGCCGGAGTCGGGCACGCCGGCGGCCGTCGGCTACGCGGCCGAGTCCGGCATCCGCTTCGCGCAGGGCCTGACCAAGAACGCCTACGTGGGCCGCACGTTCATCCAGCCGTCGCCAGACCCTCCGCCAGCTGGGGATCCGGCTCAAGCTCAACCCGCTCAAGAGGTCATCGCGGGGCAAGCGGCTCGTCGTGGTCGACGACTCGATCGTGCGCGGCAACACCCAGCGCGCGATCGTCCGCATGCTCCGGGAGGCCGGCGCGGCCGAGGTCCACGTGCGGATCTCCTCGCCCCCCGTGCAGTGGCCGTGCTTCTACGGCATCGACTTCGCCACGCGGGCCGAGCTCATCGCCACCGGCATGACCATCGAGCAGGTCCGCCGGAGCATCGGCGCCGACTCGCTCGGCTACATCTCGCCGGAGGGCATGGTCGCCGCCACCGAGCCAGCCCGCGTCGAGGCTGTGCACCGCGTGCTTCACGGGCAGCTACCCGATCGAGCTGCCGCCCGCCGTCCACCTGGGCAAGAGCCTGCTCGAGCAGCCGCGCTCCCGCTCGGGTCCCCCGAGGACGGTCTCGTCGCGATCCTGCCCGGCTTCGGCGGGGCCGGCGCCCTCGACCACCCGTGAGGCCCAGCCATGACACCCGACGCCATCACCTACGCCGCCGCCGGCGTCGACACGGAGGCGGGCGACCGCGCCGTCGAGCTGATGAAGGACGCGGTCCGCGCCACCCACGGCCCCGAGGTCCTGGGCGGCGTCGGCGGGTTCGCCGGGCTGTTCGACGCCTCGGCGCTGCTCGCGGCTACCGCCGTCCGCTGCTGGCGACCTCGACGGACGGCGTGGGCACGAAGGTCGCGATCGCGCAGGCGATGGACATGCACGACACCATCGGGCTCGACCTGGTCGGCATGGTGGTCGACGACATCGTCGTGGTCGGCGCGAAGCCCCTCTTCATGACCGACTACATCGCGTGCGGCAAGGTCGTCCCCGAGCGGATCGCCGAGATCGTGCGCGGCATCGCCGCGGCGTGCGCCGAGGCCGGCACCGCGCTCGTCGGCGGCGAGACGGCCGAGCACCCGGGCCTGCTCGGCGTCGACGACTACGACGTCGCCGGCGCCGCGACCGGCGTGGTCGAGGCGGACGCCGTCCTCGGCCCGGATCGCGTGCGCCGGGGCGACGTCGTCATCGCCCTCGCCTCGTGCGGGCTGCACTCCAACGGGTACTCGCTCGTGCGCCGCGTCGTCGCGCGCGCCGGCTGGTCGCTCGACCGGCACGTGCCGGAGTTCGGCCGCACCCTCGGCGAGGAGCTGCTCGAGCCGACCCGCGTCTACGCCGCCGACGCCCTCGCGCTCGCCGCGGACCCCGCCGCCGAGGTGCACGCGTTCACCCACGTCACCGGCGGCGGGCTCGCCGCGAACCTGGCCCGCGTGCTCCCTGCCGGCCTGGTCGCGGACATCGATCGCGCCTGCTGGGTGGTCCCGCCCGTCTTCGACGTCGTCCGCGCCCTCGGCGACGTCCCGTGGGGCGACCTGGAGAACACCCTGAACCTCGGCGTCGGGATGGTCGCCGTGGTCGGACCCGACGGCGCCAACGCGGCCCTCGCGCGGGCGCGGGAGCGTGGCCTCGACGCGTGGGTGCTGGGGGCGGTCGGGGTGCTCGGTGCCGACCCGGCTGCCGACGCCCTGGTCACGGGGACGAAGGGCGTGCGGGGCGGGGCGGTTCGGCTCCAGGGTGACTACCGGACGGCCTGAACACCGGTGGATCCAGGCTGATCGGGGTCCGACTCCCCGGGGTCGCCGGTGCCGGCTACGGCCGCGGACTCGGCGGCCACGCCGTCGTCACTCACCCTCGTTCATCACTGACCCGAGTTCATCACAGACCCGCGTCGGTCACCGAGCCCTGCCGTCCACCGCGTCCTACCGGTCAGCGACCGGTGCCGGCTGCTACGCCCTGCCGGTCAACGAGCGGTGCCGGCTGCTACGCACTGCCTGTCACCGATGCCTGCGGGTCACCGAGGCCCGGCGACTGGCCAGCCGCCGTCGTCCTCGTCGTCTGCGAACTCGTCCGCGTCGTCGTCCTCGTCGAGGTCGGCCGGTGCATAGGGGTCTGCGTCCTTCGAGTGCGACGCGAGCTCTCGCTGGAGAGCCCGGTAGTCGGTGTGCGGGCTGAAGTACTTCAGCTCACGCGCGACCTTCGTCTGCTTTGCCTTTTGACGGCCGCGCCCCATGGCGTCGACCCCCCTCTTGCGTGTGACCGAGGCAGGCACCCGGAGGTGCGGCCGACGGCGATCATGGTCAGTTCTGTCGTGGCGTCAGGGTACAGGCTCCCTGACCGGCCGGGGTACGTGCGCCGGTCCCGCCGGGTCGTGCGGCCTTCGTCAGCTGCGGCGGCGCGCGGCGAGGAGGATCACGCCGGCGACGAGGATGATCGCCCCCCCCGCGACGGCGAGGGCCTGGGCCTTGTGGGCGGCGGCGTACTCGGCGGACCTCTGGGCCTGGGTCGAGGCGGTCCGAGCGGCACCCTTCGCCTGGGCCGAGACCGTCTGAGCGGCACCCTTGGCCTGGTCGGTGAGCCAGGACGCCTTCGCCTTGGTGCGCCCGGCGAGTCGCTCCGCCTGGAGGCGGGGGTCGAGCCGGTCCTTGAGGGCGTCGAGCGTCAGGGTCATCTCCTCGCGGGTGCGGGCGAGGTCCGCCTCGATCTCCGCGACGGTGCGCTGCACCTTCTTCTCGGACGGGCCAGTCGTCATCGGCGCAACCCTTCTGCTGGGCCTCGTGCGGGGTGGAGTGCCCCGCGACGAGCCTAGTCGCTGGCAGGTGGGCCGCGACCTACTCCTGCGCGATGGCCTGGAGGACCGGGAGCCGCGCCGCCCTCGTCCCGGGCCACAGCGACGCGAGGACCCCGACGGCGACGGCGAGCACCAGCATCCAGCCGAGCTGCGTCCACGGGATCGCCAGGGTGTTCAGGCCGACGTCGTCGAACACGTACGGCAGCGCCGCCGCGAGGGCCACGCCGACGGCGACCCCCACCACGGTGCCGAAGAGCGCGGTGAGGACGGACTCGATCGCGACGGTGCCCGCCAGCTGGAGGCGGCCGAGCCCGACGGCGCGCAGCAGGCCGATCTCGCGGGTGCGCTCGATCACGGAGAGGGCGAGCGTGTTCACGATCCCCAGGACGGCGATGACGATCGAGAGGCCGAGAAGGGCGTAGAGGATGACGAGCACGCGGTTCACCTGGTCGGCCAGCGAGGTCGCGAGCTCCTCGTTGGTCTGCACCGAGAGGATCACGAACGGCGCGACGGCGTCCACGACGTCGGCCCGCAGGGTCTCCAGGTCCACACCCTCCGCTCCCGCGATGAACACCGACGTCACGGCGCGCTGGGTGGTCGGCAGGAGCGCCTCGAGCGTGGCCTCGGGCACCGTGACGGGCGCGCCGAGGATGCGCGAGTCGATGAGGGCCGTGATCGTCGCCTCGGCGCTCGCGGTGTCGGTGGTGATCGTGACCGTGTCGCCGACCTGCAAGCCCTCGGACTCCGCCGCGGCGCGCTGGACGGCGGCGTCGCCGTCGGCGAAGCCCTCCAGGGTGCCCGACGTCACGGCGACGTCGAGCGTCGTGCCGAACGCGCCGTCGGACACCCCGACCAGGCTGGTGGCGGTGCCGTCCTCGGCCGACTGGCCCTCGCCGGTGACGAGGCCGGTCCCCAGGCTGACCGTGTCGGCGCGGCCGACGGTCTCCAGTGCCCGGATCGCCTCGACCGCCTCCGCGGGGACGGCGAAGGTGGCGGACTGGACGATGAGGTCCGCGGTGGACTCGGACTCGACGATGGTGCGCGTGGAGGCCCCCGCGGTGGCGGCGAGCACCGTTGTCGCGCCCACCAGCGCCATCCCGATCATGAGCGCTCCGGCGGTGTTCGCGGTGCGCCGCGGGTTGCGGGTGACGTTGCCGCGCGCCAGGTGCCCGAGGGGGCGGATCGCCGCCACGAACGGGACCGCGAGCACCGTGACCGCGACGCGGGCGATGACGGGGGCGAGCAGGAGGATCGCGACCAGGGTGGCGGCCGCGCCGGCGCCGAGCCAGGCGCCCGCCTCGTCCACCAGGTCGGACGTCGCGAGGTACACCGCGAGGATGCCCCCCGCGAGCAGGAGCGAGCCGACGACGGCGCGCACGCGCAGGGAGCGGTCCTCAGCCACGACGTCGTCGCGCATCGCCTCGACCGGCGGGATGAGGGCTGCGCGCCGGGCCGGGATCGCGGCGGCGACCATGCTCACGACCGTGCCGATCGCGACCGAGATCGCGACCGTCGAGGCCTCGAGCGGGATGTCGCCGGAGAGGTCCATGCCCATCCGGGCGAGCACCACGCGCAGCCCCGAGACGAGGGCGACGCCGGCCAGCACCCCGAGCCCCGAGCCCACGAGCCCGACGACGGCGGCCTGGATCAGGACGGAGGAGA
>CAWACR010000007.1:0-61407 GCA_963780675.1 uncultured Actinomycetota bacterium | reverse complement strand
TCTGGAATGAGTTCCTCGGCGACGACCACGATGCGTTCGACTTCTCGCTTGACGGCGACAACGCAGGCACTTACATCCTGAGAGTCCATCAGCTAAGGCCCACGCCCCCGGAGCTCGCGGTCGTGTTTGGCGAGTGGCTGTACAACCTTCGTTCCCGCTCTCGACTACGTGATCTGGGCGACGGCCTGCCACGTCTCCGGTCAGGTCCCACCACCAAACGAGCACGTCCTTCAGTACCCGATCTACGACACCGAGGGCGGGTGGAACCGCAACCTCTACAGGCTCAAGGGCTTGCACGAGCATCACCGCGAGATGCTTCTGACGATGCAGCCGTTCAAGAGCGACAGGGACGCCAACTACCTCGGCTGGCTCAACCGCCTCGCTCGGATCGACCGACACCGCAACCTTCTAGCGGGGGCTGCGCGTGTCGCGGTGCTGGAGCCCGTCCTCGCTTTCCCGGAGTGGACGAAGCCCACGCTCGAGTGGGGCGAGCGCACGATCGTCGACGGCCGCGCGGACGTCGCCAGGATCACGTTTCGAGCCGCACCAGCCGGACATGGACGTGACGGTCAACCCGCGCGTGGGAATCGACCCCGAGATCGACGAGTGGTCGAGTTCGTCGTTCTGGAGCGGCCTAGCGTTCGGCGAGCGGCTGCGCATGATCCAGACCTTCGTTGCGACGGAGATCGCCCCGTACGAGTACGACTGCACGGGCTACAGCCGCATGGAGGACCTCGTAATAGAGGAGGTCCAAGACCTGATGGACGATCGTCGTGGCATCACCAATGCGCCGAGGCGAGTTCGGCCGGCAGTTGCGTGGAGGCCAGCGGACGCCCGAGACTATCGACGCGTGAGCGGTTCTTTCGGGCAGGACTTCCCTCCGGATGGCCCTGGCGCGGTGGATGCAGGTCCCCGCGGTACGCGCCCATGACGACTAGCGATCGGGTGCGAGCACGTCCTGGTAGCGGAGCAACTCGGCGGCGGCCTCAACATCGCGGCGAGGTCCTCGAGCGCGTGGGTGGGCGCTACCGACTGGTCGTGGCGTGGTAAGGCATCACTGCGGTTCAGCGCCGACGCCACCAAGGGCTCCTGGCTGTCGAGGACCTCGTCTGCTCGGGGGCGGCTGATGGTGAAGGCGGAGCGGGCGAGGGCGGTGCGTTCGCTGACGCGGCCCACGATCACGGCGGTCACGACGTCGCGGGCGAAGGCGATGTCATGGTCGGTGTACTCGAGCTCCCACCTACCGCCGGGATGGGAGTCCTTGCCGTTGTGCCTTTTGGCCACTCGGGCACTCGCGGGTCTTCGCGAGGCGGTTTCCGACGGTCGTGCAGCGCGGAGTGTGAAGCGCGGAGTCCGGGACCCAGAAGCACCAACCGGCTGTCCCACGGATGTCCCACGGTCGAACGTTTCCGCAGGTCGAGCGGTGCCCCGAGTGGGATTCGAACCCACACTGGATCGGGTTTGAGCCGAACGCCTCTGCCGATTGGGCTATCGGGGCCCCGTGGGAGCGCCTGCGCCCACCCCGGTAGGCTACCGGTCGTGAGTACCAACGAGGCCCCCCTCCCCGACAGCGAGGTCGCGACGCCTGACGTGGTGTCCGACGCCCCGGGCGGCGAGGCCACCAAGCAAGCGCCTGCCGCCACCGAGGCCAAGCCGCCGACCCGGGCACGTGCGACGGCAGCCAAGTCCACGACGGCGAAGGCGCCAGCCACCCGGAGCACCAAGAAGGCGGCGCCGGCCACCGAGCCTGCAAAGGCCGAGCCTCCAAAGGCCGAGCCCGCGACGTCCGAGGCGCCCACCGCGTCTCAGGGACCCGCGTCGACCGCGGTCGTCGAGGCGGCAGATCCTGCGGCGGTCGAGGCCGCAGAGCCGGAGAACGCCTCCGAGGCGCCCGCCCAACCCGCAGTCCGCAGGACCGCCGTGAAGGCCGCTGCTCCTACGGCCGAGCCCACGGCCGAGGCCGCCGCACCGACCACCGCCCCGGCCCGGGTGGCGTCGGCCGCGTCCCCGGCGCCCGAGCAGCCGTCAGCCACCGCCACCGGCCGCCGAGTCGTCGTCGCCGAGGACGAGGCGCTCATCCGTCTCGACGTCGTCGAGACGCTCACCGAGGCCGGCTTCAACGTGGTCGGCGAGGCCGGTGACGGCGAGAAGGCCGTGGCGCTCGCCACCGAGCTCCGTCCCGACGTCGTCGTGATGGACATCAAGATGCCGGTGATGGACGGCATCACGGCCGCGGAGCGGATCGGCAAGGCGCGGATCGCCCCCGTCGTCCTTCTCACGGCGTTCTCGCAGGCCGAACTCGTGGAGCGAGCTCGCGATGCCGGCGCGATGGCCTACGTCGTCAAGCCCTTCACCCCGGCGGAGCTCCTGCCCGCGATCGAGATCGCGATCGCGAGGCACCAGCAGATCACGGCGCTGGAGGCGGAGGTCGCGGACCTCTCCGAGCGGTTCGAGACCCGCAAGCGGGTCGAGCGGGCCAAGGGTCTCCTCATGACGAAGATGGGACTGACGGAGCCGGAGTCCTTCCGCTGGATCCAGAAGACCTCCATGGACCGCCGCCTCACCATGCGCGAGGTCGCCGACGCCGTGATCGACCAGGTCGGCCAGGGCGAGAAGACCCGCTGAAGCACCCAGGCAGGCGTCGGAAGGTCGAAAACTCCCCGGCCCTCCGGCGCGCCTCCTTGACGTCGGCTGGTGAACTGGGCCCTAGGTCACAGTTCCCGCGGCGTACGATCAGAGCCCTCCGCAAGCCGGACAACCTACGACGGACGGTGCAACGTGAGCAGGACGAGCGCAACGGCACGCCCCGCCGTTCCCGGTGACCTCGACGCCGTCGTGGATCTCTGCATGGAGGCTCGCGGCGAGACTCCGGTGAACGCCCAGGTCTGCAGCCCATCCCGGCAGACCATCCGCCAGCAGCTGGCCGCTGTGCTCGGCGTCGAGGACATGCGGCTCCTCGTTGCGCAGATCGACGACGCCCCCGCGGGCTTCGCCGTCGCCCGCGTGGTCAGGCCCGGCCTGTTCAGCGACGTCGGTTGGCTGCAGGTCGAGGCGCTCTACGTGGCGGAGCCGCACCGACGCCGCGGCGCCGGCCACGCCCTCATGGCCGCTCTCGGGACCATCGCGGTCGAGGAGAACGCCGAGCGCGTGGTCACCGTGCCCCTGACCGGCTCCCGGAGCGAGCAGCGCTTCCTCGCCCGCTTGGGTTTCGCCGCCGCGGCGGCTCACCGGATCGTCGACACGCCGTCGCTCGTCCGCCGCCTCGAGGTCGCCGGCGTCCCGCGGGAGCGCCGGCGGCCGCGCGGCCTCGAGGATCTCATCGCCGCTCGTCGGCGCAGCCGGGACGCGGCGGCCGCGGCTCAGGCCGGGGCAGGACCCGCCGACGGCACCGAGTCGAGCAGCAGGCACGTGAGCCTCGCGGTACAGACACGCTTGCCCGACTCGTCGGTCACCGCGATCCCGTAGGACGCCGTCCGCCTCCCGAGGTGCACGGGGGTCGCCACCGCGGTCACGTCACCCGAACGCGCGCTCCGGTGGTGCGTCGCGTTGACCTCGATCCCGACGGCGCCGCGACCGTCGCCCGCGTGCAGCGCCGCCGCCAGAGACCCCACCGTCTCGGCCAGCGCCACGGTGGCTCCTCCGTGCAGGAGCCCGTACGGCTGGGTGTTCCCCTCCACCGGCATGGTCGCCACCACGCGCTCCGGACCCGCCTCGAGGATCCGGATCCCGAGCCGCTCGGCGAGCGCCCCGTAACCGGGGGAGGCGCCGCGGCCGGGCGCGGCGCCGTAGCCGGGCGCGGCGCCCGCGGAGGCCGGGCGGCGCCGTCGTCGGCTCCGGAGCGGACGACGCGGAGGAGGGGATGTCAGCCATGCCGCCTAGGCTTGCACCGTGACCGACGACGCGCGACCCCGTCTCCTCCTCATCGACGGGCACTCGATGGCGTACCGCGCGTACTTCGCCCTCCCGGTGGAGAACTTCGCGACCACCACGGGCCAACCCACGAACGCCGTCTACGGCTTCACCTCGATGCTCATCAACCTCCTGCGGGACGAGGTGCCCACGCACGTGGCGGTGGCGTTCGACGTCGGCCGGGTCACCTTCCGCACGGAACGCTTCGCCGAGTACAAGGGCACCCGGGACGAGACGCCGGAGCCCTTCCGCGGCCAGGTCCCGCTCATCAAGGAGATCCTCGCCGCGATGGGCACGCCCGTCCTCGAGAAGGAGGGCATCGAGGCCGACGACATCCTGGCCACGCTCGCCCACCAGGCCGCGGCCGCCGGCATGGACGTGCTCGTCTGCTCCGGGGACCGGGACACGTTCCAGCTGGTCAACGAGCAGGTGACGGTCCTCTACCCGCGCAAGGGGGTCTCGGACCTCGTCCGGATGACGCCCGAGGCGGTGGAGGAGAAGTACGGCGTCCGACCGGCGAACTACCCGGACCTCGCGGCCATGGTCGGCGAGAGCAGCGACAACCTCCCCGGCGTGCCCGGCGTCGGCCCGAAGACGGCGGCCAAGTGGATCGCCGCCTACGGCGACCTGGACGGCATCGTCGCCCGCGTCGACGAGATCCGCGGGAAGGTCGGGCGACAGCCTGCGTGAGCACCTCGGCCAGGTCATCGTGAACCGGGAGATCAACCACCTGCTCCGCGACGTCGAGCTCCCGCTGGGCGTGGACGACCTCGCGCGCGAGCCCTTCTCCCGCGAAGAGATCCACCGCGTCTTCGACGCGCTCGAGTTCCGCACCCTGCGTGACCGGCTCCTCGCCCTCGCCCCCACCCAGGAGGAGACGGCCGGCGGCGGCTTCGACCTCAGTGTCGGCACGGTGGTGGCCGGCGGCCTGGGGGAGTGGTTCGCCGCCCGGAGGGGACGGCTCCTCGGCGTCGACGTCCAGGGCAACGTCTCGCCGGGCAGCGGGGACGCCTGGGGGATGGCCATCGCCGACGACGCCGGGGCCGCCGTCACGCTCGACCTCGCCGACATCGCTCCCGCGGACGAGGCGGCGCTGGCGGCCTGGCTCGCGGACCCGGCCTCGAAGAAGGCGCTCCACGAGGCCAAGACGGACTGGCACTGCCTGGACGGGCGCGGCTTCCGCCTGGAGGGGATCGCGTTCGACACGGCGCTCGCCGCCTACCTGTGCCACCCCGACCAGCGCTCCTACGCCCTGGCCGACCTCAGCATCCGCTACCTGCGCCGAGAGCTGCGGGCCGACGAAGAGGCCTCAGGCCAGGGCATGCTGGCGCTCGACGGCGAGGAGGAGGGGCAGCGTTCGGCGCTACGGGCGACGGCGGTGCGGGAGCTGGCCGACGCGCTCGGGGCCGACCTCGAGCAGCGCCACGCGACCGCGCTGCTCGACGACGTGGAGCTGCCGCTGCTGCGGGTCCTGGCGCAGATGGAAAAGGACGGCATCGCCGCCGACGCCGACTACTTCGCCGGCCTCGAGCGGCAGTTCGGCGCGGCCGTGGAGGACGCGGCATCGAACGCGTACTCGGTGATCGGTCGCGAGGTGAACCTCAGCTCTCCGAAGCAGCTCCAGGAGGTCCTCTTCGACCAGCTCGGGATGCCGAAGACCAAGCGCATCAAGACGGGGTACACCACCGACGCCGAGGCCCTCACGGACCTCTACGAGCGGACGGCCCACCCCTTCCTCCAGTACCTCCTGGCGCACCGCGACGCGATCCGGCTGAGGCAGACGGTCGAGGGGCTCATCCGGTCGGTCGCGCCCGACGGGCGCATCCACACGACGTTCCAGCAGACCATCGCGGCGACGGGCCGGCTGTCCTCGACCGACCCCAACCTGCAGAACATCCCGATCCGCACCGAGGAGGGTCATCGGATCCGCCGAGGCTTCGTGGTCGGGCCCGGCTACGAGACCCTGCTGACGGCGGACTACAGCCAGATCGAGATGCGGATCATGGCGCACCTGTCCGGCGACGCGGGCCTCATCGAGGCCTTCCGCTCAGGGGAGGACCTGCACTCGTTCGTCGGCTCACGCGTGTTCGGCGTTCCCACCAGCGAGGTCACGGGCGCGATGCGCTCCAAGATCAAGGCGATGTCCTACGGGCTTGCGTACGGGCTCTCGGCGTTCGGGCTCTCCCGTCAGCTCAAGATCGACACGGCCGAGGCGCGGTCCCTGATGGACGAGTACTTCGAGCGCTTCGGCGGGGTGCGGGACTACCTGTCCGGCGTCGTCGAGGAGGCCCGGCGCGTCGGGCTACACGGAGTCGATCCTCGGACGACGGCGCTACCTCCCCGACCTCACGAGCGACAACCGCCAGCGCCGCGAGATGGCCGAGCGGATGGCGTTGAACGCCCCGATCCAGGGGAGCGCGGCGGATCTCATCAAGGTCGCGATGATCGGGGTGCAGCAGGCCCTGGACGCCGAGGGCCTGCGCTCGCGGACGGTGCTCCAGGTGCACGACGAACTCGTGCTCGAGGTGGCGCCCGGGGAACTGGAGCGGGTCGAGTCGCTCGTCCGCGAGCAGATGGGCTCCGCGGCCGACCTGTCCGTCCCGCTCGAGGTCACCGTGGGCACGGGGAACGACTGGCGCACCGCGGGGCACTGACCTGGCTCGCGCGTCGACCCCGGGCGCGCGCCGTCACGCGCCGACCACGAGCACCGCGGCGCCGTTGACCCGGTCCCCGGCGAGGTCCGCGAGGGCCCGGTCCGCCGCGCCGAGCGGGTACGGCGTCGTCGTCACGTGGATGTGGTGCCGCGCGGCCGCGGCGAGGAAGTCGCGCCCGTCCTGGCGCGTGTTCGCGGTGACGCTGCGTACCTGGCGCTCGCGGAACAGGTGCCGCTGGTAGTTGAGGACCGGGACGTCCGAGAGGTGGATGCCCGCGATGGCGAGCGTCCCGCCGTCGTCGAGCGCCTCGAGCGCCACGGGGACCAGCTCGCCCGCGGGGGCGAAGAGGATGGCGGCGTCGAGCGGCTCGGGCGGGGCGTCGGCCGCGCCGGCGGCGGACGCGACGCCGAGCTCGAGCGCGAGGCGCTGCGCGGCCTCGGACCGGGTGAGGACATGGACGACGGCGCCCTCCGCCATCGCGACCTGCGCTGCGAGGTGCGCCGACGCGCCGAAGCCGTAGATCCCCAGCCGACCGCCCGGGGGCAGGGCGGCGCGGCGCAGGGCGCGGAAGCCGATGATGCCCGCGCAGAGCAGGGGGGCGAGCTCGGCGTCGGTGTAGCCGTCGGGCAGGTCGTAGGCGTAGGCGGCGGGGACGCTCGCGTACTCGGCGTACCCGCCGTGCGCGTCCCAGCCGGTGTATCGGGAGGCGCGGCAGAGGTTCTCCGCACCGCGCAGGCACGCCGCGCAGGTCCCGCAGGTCGAGCGAAGCCAGGCGATGCCGACCTTCGCGCCGAGGCGGGCGCCGTCGACCCCCGCGCCCACGCCGACGACGTCGCCCACCACTTCGTGCCCGGGAACCACCCGGGGGGCGTGGGGCGCGAGGTCTCCCTCGGCGAGGTGGAGGTCGGTGCGACAGACGCCGCAGACGCGCACCCTCACGAGGAGCTCGCCGGCCCGGGGCTCCGGGACGGGCATCTCGACGAACGCCAGAGGACCGCCGTCGATCGGCCCGGGCCTCTCGACCACCCACGCACGCATCGACCGGGGAACGGAGCCTGCCACCAGAGCCTCCTCGTATCGGCGCCATCGGCCACTCACATCCTGCCCCCAGAAACGGGGAGGCGGCAGACGAAGATCACGGTCCCCGGGATCAGCGCCCCACGCACTGGGCTCCAACCGCCCCACGACTCCTCGTGCCCCTCCGGCCACTCCGGCTCCACCAGCCGCTCCACCACGAGCCCCGCCGCCGTGATCTCCGCGACGTGGTCGCCCATCGTGCGGTGGTACTCGGCGACGGCGAGCGTCCCGCCCTCGAACTCGACGTACGGCGTGCGGTCGAAGTAGGACCGGAAGGCGGTGAGGCCGGCCGCGCCGGGGTCGTCGGGAAAGGCCCACCGGACGGGGTGCGTGGTGGCGAACACCCAGCGCCCGCCCGGTCGCAGCACCCTCGCGACCTCGCGGTGGATGCGGTGCGCGTCCGCGACGAACGGGATGGCACCGTAGGCGGTGAAGACGACGTCGAAGGTCGCGTCCGCGAACGGGAGCGCCCGTGCGTCCGCCTGAACGAGGGGGACGACGGCGCCCGTCCGGTCCGACAGGCGCCGCGCCTGGGCGAGCATGCCGGAGGACACGTCCGTGGCAACCGCCCGCGCGCCCTGCGCCGTGAGCCAGCGCGAGCACTGGGCCGCGCCCGCCCCGACCTCGAGCACCCGGCGTCCTGCGACGTCGCCGAGCAGGTGCGCGTCCGCCTCGCGCAGGCCCTCGGGGGACCAGCAGAAGTCGGCCGCCCCGAGGAAGTCGCCGTGTTCCGCCGTGTACTCCTCCGCGTTGGCGTCCCACCAGTGCCGGGTGGCGCGGGCGCCGTCGTCGTCGGGGACGGCGACGTATCCGGCGAAGTCACTCGGGATCACGCGCCCCATCCTGGCCTGGTCCACCGAGGGCGCGCGCCGTCGTCGGGGTCTTTGACCGGCGCGCGACCGCACGATAACCTCGCCGCTGGCGCAACGTGCCCGCGCCGCTCTTTCGTCGTGCTCTTGCTGGGCCTTCCCGGTGGTCACGCCCGGGGGGCGGTGCGAGCCGTGAGACCAGATGCCTCGTGCGCCACCGTCCCACGTCCGCACGATCCCTGTCCGCATCGGAGCCCGTACCTCTATGACCATCTCCACCCCGACCCAGTCGAGCATCCCGCAGGTCGCGATCAACGACATCGGCTCGGCTGAGGACTTCCTCGCCGCCATCGACGAGACCATCAAGTACTTCAACGATGGCGACATCGTCGAGGGCACCGTCGTCAAGGTCGACCGCGACGAGGTCCTCCTCGACATCGGCTACAAGACCGAGGGCGTGATCCTCTCTCGCGAGCTCTCCATCAAGCACGACGTCGACCCCGATGAGGTCGTCTCCGTCGGTGAGCGCATCGAGGCGCTCGTCCTCCAGAAGGAGGACAAGGAGGGTCGCCTGCTCCTGTCCAAGAAGCGCGCTCAGTACGAGCGGGCCTGGGGCACCATCGAGAAGGTCAAGGAGGAGGACGGCGTCGTCACCGGCTCCGTCATCGAGGTCGTCAAGGGCGGCCTGATCCTCGACATCGGCCTGCGTGGCTTCCTGCCCGCCTCCCTCGTGGAGATGCGGCGCGTGCGCGACCTGCAGCCGTACGTCGGCAAGACGCTCGAGGCGAAGATCATCGAGCTGGACAAGAACCGCAACAACGTCGTGCTCTCCCGCCGCGCGTGGCTCGAGCAGACGCAGTCGGAGGTCCGCTCCACCTTCCTGCAGACGCTGCAGAAGGGCCAGGTGCGCCCCGGTGTCGTCTCCTCGATCGTCAACTTCGGTGCGTTCGTGGACCTCGGCGGCGTCGACGGTCTGGTGCACGTCTCCGAGCTGTCCTGGAAGCACATCGACCACCCGAACGAGGTCGTCGAGGTGGGCCAGGAGGTCACCGTCGAGGTGCTCGACGTCGACATGGACCGCGAGCGCGTCTCCCTCTCGCTGAAGGCGACGCAGGAGGACCCGTGGCAGGCGTTCGCCCGGACCCACGCGATCGGGCAGGTCGTGCCGGGCAAGGTCACCAAGCTCGTGCCGTTCGGTGCGTTCGTGCGCGTCGAGGACGGCATCGAGGGTCTGGTGCACATCTCCGAGCTGGCCGTGCGCCACGTCGAGGTGCCGGAGCAGGTGGTCCAGGTCGACGACGACGTGTTCGTCAAGGTCATCGACATCGACCTGGAGCGTCGCCGCATCTCGCTCTCCCTCAAGCAGGCGAACGAGGGCGTGGACGCCAACAGCGACGACTTCGACCCCTCGCTCTACGGCATGGCCGCGGAGTACGACGAGGCGGGCAACTACAAGTACCCCGAGGGCTTCGACCCGGAGACCAACGAGTGGATGCCCGGCTTCGAGGCGCAGCGCGAGGCCTGGGAGGCGCAGTACGCCGAGGCGCACGCCCGCTGGGAGGCCCACAAGAAGCAGGTCGCCGAGGCTTCGGCTGCGGACACCGAGACCGCCGCCGGCGGCGCCGGGTCCGGCGGGGGCGAGGTCCCGACGTCGTACTCCTCCGCTGCGGTGGACGCGGGCGGCACGCTGGCGTCCGACGAGGCGCTCGCCGCCCTGCGGGAGAAGCTCACCGGTCACTGACCTGACCTGATCGACGCCGAGGCCCGCCACCCGCGAAGGGTGGCGGGCCTCGGCGCGTCCGGCCGTCCGCGACGCTGAGGTCGAGCGCTCTCGACCTCACGAACGAGAGCGCTCGACCTCAGCGAAGGTGCGTCGAAGGCCCGTCGTCAGGCGAGGGATGCGGTCAACGTGATCTCGACGGCGAGTGCTCCGCTGACCGGGCAGTTGTCCTTCGCGCTCGCGGCGACGCGGGCGAAGTCCTCGGCGGCGATCCCGGGCACGTGGCCGATGACCGAGAGGTCGATCCCGGTGATCCCCGCGCCGGCGACGAACGTCACGGCTGCGGAGGCGTCGAGCCGGTCCGGCGGCGTGCCGTTCTGCGCGAGCTCGAGCGAGAGCTGCATGGGGTAGCAGGCGGACAGGGCGGCTGCGATGAGCTCCTCCGGCGACGTCAGACCGCCGTGGGCCTCGGAGCGCGCCTTCCAGGTGACAGGGAACGTCCCGACGCCGGAGCTCTGCAGTGTCGTGGTGCCCGAACCGGCGAAGAGGTCGCCGCTCCAGACGGTGCCGGCCGCGCTCACGATGGGGGTGGGCATGCGTCGCCTCCTTCTTCTGGCGTGCGGCCCTTCCGCGCGCCGACACCTGGGGGACCAGGCGTGCCCATCCTGCCCGGACGCCGTCGTCGTGCCCAGTGTTCGACCGATCCGTGGGCAAGCGGCAGCGCCCGGGCTATGGTCGGGGTGTGCTGAGGGTGGGGCTGACCGGCGGTATCGGATCGGGGAAGTCGACGGCCGCGCGCGAGCTGGAGCGGCTCGGGGCGATCGTCGTCGACGCGGACGAGCTGGCGCGTGCCGTGGTCGAGCCCGGGACGCCGGGCCTGGCGGCCGTCGTCGAGGAGTTCGGCGCGGACGTCCTGCTCGCGGACGGGTCGCTCGACCGCGCGGCCCTGGGACGCGTCGTGTTCGCGGACCACGACGCGCTGCGCCGGCTCGGCGAGATCACGCACCCGCTCGTCGCGGCCGAGAGCGTGCAGCGCACCCTCGACGCGCCGCGGGAGGCGATCGTCGTCCACGACGTGCCGCTGATCGTCGAGAACGGGTTGGCCGGCGACTACGACGTCGTCGTGGTCGTCGGTGCCGACGAGGCCGTGCGGGCGGACCGCGTGGTCCGGCAGCGGGGCATGGCCCGCGAGGACGCCCTCGCCCGGATCCGTGCCCAGGCCGACGACGACGCCCGGCGGGCTGTGGCCGACGTCTGGCTGGACAACGGGGGAACCGAGGAGGAGCTGCTCGAGGCCGTGCGCCGGCTCTGGCGAAAGCGCCTCGTCCCGATGAACGAGGCGATGCTCGCCCGGGGCTGACCTGCGACGCCCCACTGGGCTGCGTGCCTGTCGGTGGGGGGACGTACCGTGGGGTCATGCGTCCGATCACCGACCTGCAGCGCAGGGTGGCCCCCTTCGAGGTGGTCTCCGAGTACACCCCGTCCGGCGACCAGCCGACCGCCATCGCGGAGCTGACGCGGCGGATCCAGGCGGGGGAGAAGGACGTCGTGCTGCTCGGCGCGACCGGTACCGGCAAGTCGGCCACGACGGCGTGGCTCATCGAGAAGCTGCAGCGGCCCACGCTGGTGATGGCGCCGAACAAGACGCTCGCGGCCCAGCTCGCGAACGAGTTCCGGGAGCTCCTGCCCAACAACGCCGTCGAGTACTTCGTCTCGTACTACGACTACTACCAGCCCGAGGCGTACGTGCCGCAGACGGACACGTACATCGAGAAGGACTCCTCGATCAACGACGAGGTGGAGCGGCTGCGCCACTCGGCGACCAACTCGCTGCTCACGCGGCGGGACGTGATCGTCGTGGCGTCGGTGTCCTGCATCTACGGCCTCGGCACCCCGCAGGAGTACGTCGACCGGATGGTCCAGCTCCGGGTCGGGGACCAGATCGAGCGGGACGACCTCCTGCGGAAGTTCGTCGCGATGCAGTACGTCCGCAACGACATGGCCTTCACGCGCGGCACGTTCCGGGTGCGCGGCGACACCGTCGAGATCATCCCGGTGTACGAGGAGCTGGCCCTGCGGGTCGAGTTCTTCGGCGACGAGATCGAGGCCATCTCCACGCTGCACCCGCTGACCGGTGACGTGGTGCGGTCCGAGGAGGAGATGTACGTCTTCCCCGCGACGCACTACGTCGCCGGGCCGGAGCGGATGGAGCGGGCGATCGGCGGGATCGAGACCGAGCTGGCGGCGCGGCTCGAGGAGCTGGAGCGCCAGGGCAAGCTGCTCGAGGCGCAGCGCCTGCGCATGCGCACGACGTACGACATCGAGATGATGCGCCAGATCGGGTCGTGCTCCGGGATCGAGAACTACTCCCGGCACATCGACGGCCGGGCGGCGGGCACCGCGCCGAACACCCTCATCGACTACTTCCCCGAGGACTTCCTCCTCGTCATCGACGAGTCGCACGTCACCGTGCCCCAGATCGGCGCGATGTACGAGGGCGACATGTCCCGGAAGAGGACCCTCGTCGAGCACGGGTTCCGCCTGCCCAGCGCCATGGACAACCGACCGCTGCGGTGGGAGGAGTTCCTGGAGCGGATCGGCCAGACGGTGTACCTCTCGGCCACGCCCGGGGCGTACGAGCTCTCCCAGTCCGACGGCGTGGTGGAGCAGATCATCAGGCCCACCGGCCTGGTGGACCCCGAGGTGGTCGTGAAGCCGACGAAGGGTCAGATCGACGACCTGCTGGCGGAGATCCGCGACCGTGCCGAGCGCGGCGAACGAGTGCTCGTCACGACCCTGACGAAGAAGATGGCCGAGGACCTCACCGACTACTTCCTCGAGCGGGACGTGCGCGTGCGGTACCTGCACTCGGAGGTGGACACGCTCCGGCGCGTCGAGCTGCTCCGCGAGCTCCGGATGGGCGTCTTCGACGTGCTCGTCGGCATCAACCTGCTCCGCGAGGGCCTCGACCTGCCCGAGGTGTCGCTCGTGGCCATCCTCGACGCCGACAAGGAGGGCTTCCTGCGCTCCGGCACCTCGCTCATCCAGACCATCGGGCGAGCGGCCCGGAACGTCTCGGGCCAGGTGCACATGTACGCGGACAAGATCACTCCCTCCATGGCGCTGGCGATCGACGAGACCAACCGCCGGCGCGCGAAGCAGGTCGCCTACAACGAGGCGAACGGGATCGACCCGACACCCCTGCGCAAGAAGATCGGCGACATCACCGACCTGCTCGCGCGGGAGGACGCCGACACCGATGCGCTGCTCGCGGGCTCGGGTCGACGCATGAGCCGGGGCAGGGCCCCGGTCCCGGCCGGAGGTGCCGGCGGCGGACCGCGGCGCGACCTGGCCGGTGTGGCGGCGACCGACCTCGCGACCCTCATCCAGGACCTCACCGCGCAGATGCACGCGGCCGCCGCGGAGCTCCAGTTCGAGGTTGCGGCGCGGCTGCGGGACGAGATCTCGGACCTGAAGAAGGAGCTCCGGCAGATGACCGCCGCCACAGCCTGAGGACCGGCTGCAGCGCCGCCGTCCGCGCCGGACGCCGTCGTCGTCCCCACAGACTCGGGCCGGCGACGGGGAGCCGCGAGGTGATCGCCTACGATGACCGTGGCTGTGGAGGGGAGTACTCCCGAAGCGGCGGCGTCGTCATCACGGCCCGGCCACCCGGGCTCGGCACCGTCGGCCTGACCGGGCGCCGCGCGCATCGCATGCCACGGCACCGGTCCGGCGGAGGAGACCTCCGGTATCGCCCGAGTCGTACCGGAGGAACCGCATGGGCGTCACCGCCTGGGTCTGGGGCGTGACGATCGCCGTCATCATCGGCATGTTCGTCTTCGACTTCTACGCCCACGTGCGCACCCCGCACGAGCCGACCTTCCGTGAGTCGGCCTTCTGGTCGAGCGTCTACATCGGGCTCGCCCTGGTCTTCGGCGTGGTGGTCTGGGCCGTCTGGGGGCAGCAGTACGGGGCCGAGTACATCGCGGGGTACATCACCGAGAAGAGCCTCTCGGTCGACAACCTCTTCGTCTTCCTGCTGATCATGACGAAGTTCGCCGTCCCTCGCGCGTACCAGCAGAAGGTGCTCCTGGTCGGGATCGGGATCGCCCTGGTGCTGCGCGGCCTCTTCATCTGGGCCGGCGCCGCGGCGATCGAGCAGTTCTCCTGGGTGTTCTACGTCTTCGGCGCGTTCCTCGTCTACACGGCGGTCAAGCTGCTCGGCGAGGACCACGACGAGGCCTCGGAGTTCCACGAGAACCGGCTCCTGAAGTTCGTCGAGCGCGTGGTGCCCACCACCCCGGAGTACCACGGCGACCGCCTGACCGTGGTGCAGGCCGGGCGGCGCCTCATCACGCCGATGCTCATCGTGATGATCGCGATCGGCAGCACCGACGTGCTCTTCGCGCTCGACTCGATCCCGGCGATCTTCGGGCTCACCAAGGAGCCGTACATCGTCTTCACGGCGAACGCCTTCGCCCTCCTCGGCCTGCGCCAGCTGTACTTCCTGCTCGGCGGGCTCCTGCGCCGGCTCGTCTACCTCTCCTACGGGCTGTCGATCATCCTCGGCTTCATCGGCGTCAAGCTCATCCTCGAGGCGCTGCACACCAACGAGGTGCCCTTCATCAACGGCGGCGAGCCGGTGGAGTGGGCGCCCGAGATCCCGATCTGGTTCTCCCTCGTCTTCATCCTCGGCACCCTGGCGATCACGACGGTCCTCAGCCTGCTCAAGACGCGGGCGGACGAGCGGGCCGCGGAGTAGCCCGGGGAGCGGGCGTCGTCGTCGGCCGACGGGGCGCCGTCGTCTTCCCGGTGCCGTGCGAGTCAGCGCGGTCGCAGCGCGAGCCGGCGGGCGATCACCGCGCAGACCACCAGCTGGATCTGGTGGAACACGATGACGGGGACCGCGACGGTCGCGGCGACGGCGGCCGGGAAGAGCACGGCCGCCATCGGCAGCCCCGTGGCGAGGCTCTTCTTCGAGCCGCACATGAGCAGTGCGATCCGGTCGGGGAGGTCCAGCCCGAGCCGCTTCCCGCCCCACCAGTTGATGGCGAGGACGACGGCGAGCAGGAGCCCGCACACGACGGCGAGCCCGACGATCGCCCCCACGCTGACCGCGGCCCACACCCCACCGGCCGTCGCCGCGGCGACTGCGGCGAAGACGACCAGCAGGATCGTCCCGCGGTCGACGGCGAGAGTCAGCGGTCGATGGGCGCGCACCCAGTCGCCCGCGAGGGGCTGGAGGAGCTGGCCGACCACGAAGGGCAGGAGGAGCTGGACCAGGACGCCGCGGATCCCGCCGAGGCCGAGCGTCCCGGACGTGCCCATCAGCGCCAGCACCAGGAGGGGCGTCAGGACCATCCCGACGACGTTCGAGACCGTCGCGCCGCAGATCGCTCCCGCGACGTTGCCGCGCGCGACCGACGTCAGGGCCACGGAGGACTGGACCGTCGAGGGCAGCAGGCTGAGGTAGAGCACGCCGCGCGCAAGATCCGGGCCGATGAGGGGCTCGAGCACTCTCGAGAGGATGAGCCCGAGCACGGGGAAGAGGATGTAGGTCGCGGCGAGGATCCCTCCCTGGAGCCGGACGTTGCGCAGCCCCGCGAGCACCTCCCGCGTGCGCAACCTCATCCCGTAGAGGAGGAAGAGGGCGACGACGGCGACGTCGGCGGCCACGTCCGCGACCTCGCGCACCGCTGCGGGGACGGGGACGACGACGGCGACCACCATCGTCGCGACGAGCGCCAGGACGAACGGGTCGACCCAGGCGCGGACGACGCCGCGCGCCCCGGACCCCATCAGCGGACCCCGGCGAGTCCGGGGAGTGGTCTGCGGGTCAGCCCCACGGGCCGATGACCGGGTTCCACCCGCGCGCCGTGCGCTCCGCGATGAAACCCGCGGCCCAGAAGGGGTCCGCGTCGAGCAGGGTGAGGGCGGCGGCGCCGTCGTCGGCCGTCAGGAGGAGCAGCGCGCCGGACGCCCCCTCCGTCCACGGCCCGGAGGCGAGGAGGACGCCGTCGTCGTGCAGGCGACGCAGGAAGGCGCGGTGGTCGGGGCGGAGCACGTCCTGCTCGGTGCGCCGGTCGTCGTAGACGTAGGTGATGGCGAAGGTGGGCACGGCGTCACCCTATTGCGGGGGCCCGGGGGGCGCGGGACGGGGGGGAGTGGAGCGCGCGGGGCTCGGCGCGGCGGGGCGGACTTCGAACAGGTGTGCGGATTGCGTCGCGGTCGCCTACCATGGGTGGGTGAGTGACCGACTCCTCGTGCGCGGGGCCCGCGAGCACAACCTGCGCAACGTCGACCTTGACCTGCCCCGTGATCCACTCATCGTCTTCACCGGTCTGTCGGGCTCGGGGAAGTCGTCCCTGGCCTTCGACACGATCTTCGCGGAGGGGCAGCGGCGCTACGTCGAGTCGCTCTCCGCCTACGCCCGCCAGTTCCTGGGCCAGATGGACAAGCCGGACGTGGACTTCATCGAGGGCCTGTCCCCGTCGGTCTCGATCGACCAGAAGTCCACGAACCGGAACCCGCGGTCGACCGTCGGGACGATCACCGAGGTCTACGACTACCTGCGGCTCCTGTTCGCGCGCGTCGGGACGCAGCTCTGCCCGGTGTGCGGCGAGCGGGTCACGGCGCAGACGGCGCAGCAGATCGTCGACCGACTTCTCGAGCTGCCGGAGGGCACGCGGTACCAGGTGCTGGCGCCGGTGGTCCGCGGCCGCAAGGGCGAGTACGAGGACCTCTTCGACGAGCTGCAGGCCAAGGGCTTCGCGCGGGCGCGGGTCGACGGCGAGGTCGTGTCGCTGACCGAGCCGCCGACGCTGGAGAAGAAGCTCAAGCACACGATCGACGTGGTCATCGACCGGCTCGTCGCGCGCGACGGGGTGCGTCGCCGTCTCGCCGACTCGATCGAGACGGCGCTCCGCGTCGCGGACGGGCTGCGTCATCATCGAGCCGGTCGACGCCCCGCGACACCCGGAGCGCGACGCCGGTACTCCGAGAAGCGCGCGTGCCCCAACGACCACCCGCTCACGCTCGAGGAGATCGAGCCGCGCACGTTCTCCTTCAACGCGCCCTACGGCGCGTGCCCCGAGTGCACGGGCATCGGCATCCGGCTCGAGGTCGATCCCGACCTCGTGGTCCCCGACGAGGCTAAGTCCCTGGCCGACGGCGGCGGTCGCGCCCTGGGCGCAGACCTCCTGCGAGTACTTCGGCCGGATGCTCGGCGCGCTCGCCGTCGACCTCGGCTTCTCGATGGACGTGCCGTTGCGCGCGCTGCCGGAGCGCGCCGAAGAACGCCGTGCTCTACGGTCAGCGACTACGAGGTCCACGTGCGCTTCAGGAACCGGTACGGGCCGCGAGCGGCAGTACACCACGGGCTTCGAGGGCGTCATGACGTTCCTCGAGCAGCGCATGCACGCGCAGACCGAGTCGGACTGGTCGCGGGAGAAGTACGAGGCCTACATGCGCGAGGTGCCGTGCCCCGTGTGCGAGGGCGACGCGGCTCAAGCCCGAGGTGCTCGCCGTCCTCGTCGGAGGCAAGAGTCATCGCCGAGGTGTGCGACCTATCGATCCGCGGAGGCTGCGGGCCTTCCTCGCGGAGCCTCGAACTCGGCGAACGCGAGCGGACCGATCGCCGTCCAGGTGCTCAAGGAGATCGACGCGCGGCTGGGATTCCTCCTCGACGTCGGGCTCGACTACCTCTCCCTCTCCCGCGCCGCGGGCACGCTCTCGGGAGGCGAGGCGCAGCGGATCCGGCTCGCGACCCAGATCGGCTCCGGGCTCGTGGGCGTGCTCTACGTGCTCGACGAGCCGAGCATCGGCCTCCACCAGCGGGACAACCGGCGCCTCATCGAGACCCTGACGCGCCTGCGCGACCTCGGGAACACGCTGATCGTCGTCGAGCACGACGAGGACACCATCCGCGCCGCCGACTGGATCGTCGACATCGGGCCCGGCGCGGGGGAGCACGGCGGTCGCGTGGTCCACTCCGGCGACCCTCGAGAGCCTGCTCGGCGAACGAGGAGTCGATCACGGGCGCGTACGTCGCGGGCAGCCGCGCGCATCCCGATGCCCGGCCGCGCGGCGCCCGGTGGACCCGGCGCGAGGATGCTGACCGTCGTCGGGGCGCGGGAGCACAACCTGCGCGACATCGACGTGTCAGTTCCCGCTCGGCGTCTTCACCGCCGTCACCGGCGTCTCCGGCTCGGGCAAGTCCACGCTCGTCAACGCCATCCTGTACACGGCGCTCGCCAACAGCTCAACGGGGCGCGCCAGGTGCCGGGTCGGCACACGCGGATCACGCGGAATCGAGCACCTCGACAAGATCGTGCACGTCGACCAGGGGCCGATCGGCCGCACGCCGCGCTCGAACCCCGCGACCTACACGGGGTGTGGGACAAGATCCGCGGCTCTTCGCGGAGACCGACGAGGCGAAGGTGCGCGGGTACGGCCCGGGTCGCTTCTCCTTCAACGTCAAGGGCGGCCGCTGCGAGTCGTGCTCCGGCGACGGCACCCTGAAGATCGAGATGAACTTCCTGCCCGACGTCTACGTGCCGTGCGAGGTCTGCCACGGCTCGCGGTACAACCGCGAGACCCTCCAGGTGCACTTCAAGGGCAAGACGGTCGCCGACGTCCTCGCCATGCCCATCGAGGAGGCGGCGGACTTCTTCGAGGCCATCCCGCGATCTCCCGGCACCTCAGCACGCTCGTCGAGGTGGGCCTCGGCTACGTGCGGCTGGGTCAGCCGGCGCCGACGCTGTCCGGGGGCGAGGCGCAGCGCGTCAAGCTCGCGTCGGAGCTCCAGCGGCGCTCGACGGGTCGCACCATCTACGTGCTCGACGAGCCGACCACGGGCCTGCACTTCGAGGACGTCCGCAAGCTGCTCGCGGTGCTCCAGGGGCTCGTCGACAAGGGCAACACCGTCATCGTGATCGAGCACAACCTCGACGTCATCAAGTGCGCCGACTGGGTGGTCGACCTGGGCCCGGAGGGCGGGCTCCGGCGGCGGCCTCGTGGTGGCCGAGGGGACGCCCGAGGACGTCGCGTCCGTGCAGGAGAGCCACACGGGGCGGTTCCTCGCCGAGATCCTCGTCGCGAGCGCGCGGCCGGGGCGCCCGCGTTGGTCGGGGCCTGAGCGGGGTCGGGAGATGTCACGCCGCCCGTGAGCAGACCGTCCGAGCCGACGTAGGCTGCCGCGCCGTGACCGACCCGGCCTCCTACCGCCCGCGCCCCGGCGAGATCCCCACGGGCCCCGGTGTCTACCGATTCTCGGGATCCGCACGGTCGCGTCATCTACGTCGGCAAGGCGAAGAACCTCCGGTCCCGGCTCTCGTCGCTACTTCCAGGATCCGGCCGCGCTGCACCCGCGCACGCGGCAGATGGTGACGACGGCCGCGTCGGTCGAGTGGACGGTCGGTCGCGACCGAGGTCGAGGCCCTCGTCCTCGAGTACTCCTGGATCAAGCAGTACGACCCGCGGTTCAACGTCAACTTCAAGGACGACAAGTCCTACCCGTTACCTCGCCGTGACGATGGGCGAGGAGTTCCCCCGCGTCCAGGTCCTGCGAGGGACGCGAAGCGCAAGGGCACCCGCTACTTCGGGCCCTACACCCAGGTCTGGGCGATCCGCGAGACGGTGGACATGCTCCTGCGCGTCTTCCCCGTGCGCACCTGCTCGCGCCGGCGTCTACAAGCGCGCCGCGGCCGGCGGGCGGCCGTGCCTGCTCGGCTACATCGACAAGTGCTCGGCGCCCTGCGTCGGCCGGATCAGCGCCCGAGGACCACCGCGCGCTCGCCGAGGACTTCTGCACGTTCATGGCGGGGGAGACGGCGCCGTTCGTCCGCCGCCTCGAGCGCGACATGCGGCAAGCGGCGGCAGACCTCGACTTCGAGCGGGCCGCGCGCCTGCGGGACGACATCACCGCCCTCCAGCGCGTCGTCGAGCGGAACGCCGTCGTGCTCCCGGACGGCACGGACGCGGACATCTTCGCCATGGCCGGCGACGAGCTCGAGGCCTCCGTCCAGGTCTTCCACGTGCGGGGCGGTCGCATTCGCGGCCAGCGCGGGTGGATCGTGGAGAAGGTCGAGGAGCTGGACGACGCCGAGCTCGTCGAACGGCTCCTCCAGCAGGTCTACGGGGACGCCGGGACCGAGGCGGAGGGCGCCGCGACGTACGTCCCGCGCGAGGTGCTCGTGCCGGTCCTGCCCGCCGACCTCGCCGAGGTCACCACGTGGCTCAGCGGCCTGCGCGGGGCCGGGGTGGACGTGCGGGTCCCGCAGCGGGGGGACAAGCGGGCGCTCGCGGAAACGGTCCTGCGCAACGCCGAGCAGGCGTTGGCCCTCCACAAGACTCGGCGTGCGGGCGATCTCACCTCCCGCAGCCAGGCGCTCCGGGAGCTCCAGGAGGCGCTCGGCCTCGAGGAGGCCCCGCTGCGCATCGAGTGCTACGACATCTCCACCCTCCAGGGTACGCACCAGGTGGGGTCGATGGTCGTCTTCGAGGACGGCCTGCCCCGCAAGTCCGAGTACCGGCACTTCGTGGTCCGCGGCCCGGACGGCGACGGCGCCCGTGACGACACCGAGGCCATCGCCGAGGTGCTCACGCGCCGGTTCCGTCGTCGGCGCGGCGAGAGGCCGGGCACGCCCGACGACGGCGCCCCCGACGACGGCGCCCCTGACGACGGCGCCCCCGACGACGGCGCACCTCGTCCCGTGCGCTTCGCCTACCCGCCCAACCTCGTCGTGGTCGACGGCGGGCCGCCGCAGGTGGCGGCCGCCCAGGGCGTGCTCGACGAGCTGGGCATCGGCGACGTCACCCTCGTCGGTCTGGCCAAGCGCCTCGAGGAGGTCTGGCTGCCCGGTGACGACTTCCCGCTCGTGCTCCCGCGCCAGAGCGAGGGCCTCTACCTGCTCCAGCGGGTGCGCGACGAGGCCCACCGGTTCGCGATCACCCATCACCGCAAGAGGCGGACGAAGGCGATGACGGCGTCGGCCCTCGACGAGATCCCGGGGCTCGGCCCCGCCCGCCGGGCCGTGCTCCTCGACAGGTTCGGCTCCGTACGGGCGATCCGGCGGGCCGACGCCGAGGACATCGCCTCGCTGCCCGGGTTCGGTCCGCGGACGGCGGCCCTGGTCGTGGACGCGCTGCGGGAGCGCGAGGGCGGTGACGGTGCGGCGGCGGGGTCCGTGGTTGCGATCACCGTGGGCGACGGCGCGGGCTGACTGGCATCCTGAGCACATGACTTCCACTCCCCAGGAGCCGACCGGGAACGGTCCCCAGCCGATCGCCGTGCCCGAGGGCGCGCGTCTGGCAGACGAGCCCGCCACGGCGACCGTCGACCCACGCCCGGAGCTCCTGGTGATCACAGGGATGTCCGGCGCCGGGCGGACCCGCGCGGCGGCCGCGCTCGAGGACCTCGACTGGTACGTGGTCGACAACCTGCCGCCGACCATGCTGCCGCCCCTCGCCGGGATGATGACGGCGTCGGCGGACCGTGGCGGTGTGCGCCGCCTCGCCGTCGTCGTCGACGTCCGGGGCGGGGAGTTCTTCGCCGACCTGGTGGTCGTGCTCAACGATCTGCGCGACACCGGGGTGGCCTTCCGCATCCTGTTCCTCGACGCCTCGGACGAGGTGCTGGTCCGGCGCTTCGAGCAGGTCCGGCGCCCGCACCCGCTCCAGGGCGACGGCCGGATCCTGGACGGCATCGCGGCGGAGCGACAACTCCTGGAGCAGATCCGCGCGCGCGCCGACGTGGTCATCGACACCTCCGAGCTCACGGTGCACGAACTGACGCGCACGGTCAACGAGCTGGTCTGCGGGCCGACCGAGCGGGCAATGCGCATCACGGTCCTGTCCTTCGGGTTCAAGTACGGCATCCCGCTCGACGCCGACCACGTGGTGGACGTGCGGTTCCTCGCGAACCCCTACTGGGTCGCCGACCTGCGCCCCCTCACGGGGAAGGATGAGTCCGTCAGCGCCTACGTGCTGGGCCTGTCCGGCGCGCGACCGTTCGTCGACCGCTACCTTGGCGCCGTCGAGCCCATCCTGGACGGCTACATGAAGGAGCAGAAGCCCTACGTGACAATCGCGGTGGGCTGCACCGGCGGCAAGCACCGGTCGGTGGCCATCGCCGAGGCCATGGCCGAGCGGCTCCGCGCGCACGGTCAACGCGTGCGCGTCGTGCACCGGGACCTGGGCCGGGAATGAGCTCGCACCCGAGCCACGCCGGATCCCACGTCCGTACCCCGGCGCAGGCGGGCCCGCGCGTCGTGGCGCTGGGCGGGGGACACGGCCTTGCCGCGGCCCTGTCAGCGCTGCGCCACCTCTCCGACCGCCTGACCGCCGTCGTGACGGTGGCCGACGACGGCGGGTCGTCGGGACGCCTGCGCGAGGAGTTCGGCGTCCTGCCGCCGGGCGACCTGCGGATGGCCGTGTCGGCCCTGTGCGACGACACCGAGTGGGGCCGGACGTGGCGGGACGTCCTCCAGCACCGGTTCCACACGACGGGTTCGCTCGACCGGCACGCGGTCGGCAACCTGCTGATCGTCGCGCTCTGGCAGCTGCTGGGCGACCCGGTGGAAGGGCTGGACTGGATCGGGCGTCTGCTGGGCGCCCGCGGGCGTGTCCTGCCGATGTCGGCCGTGCCCCTCGACATCGAGGCGGACGTGGTCGAGGAGGACGGCGCGAGCGTGCGCACGGTCGTGCACGGGCAGAGCCGGGTGGCCGTGACGGGCGGTCGGGTGGAGCACGTGCGCCTGCTTCCGCCGGATCCGCCGGCGCGCCCCGAGGCCGTCCAGGCGATCCTCGACGCCGACTGGGTGGTCCTCGGTCCGGGCTCCTGGTACACGTCCGTGATCCCGCACCTCCTCGTGCCCGACCTGGCGGCGGCCCTCCACGACACGACGGCGCGCCGGGCGCTCACGCTGAACCTCTGCGCGCAGCCCGGCGAGACGGCGGGCTACAGCGCGGAGGACCACCTGCGCGTGCTGTGGGAGCACGCACCCGGTCTGCGCATCGACGTCGTCGTCGCCGACCCCATGGCGGTGGAGGACGTGGACCGCCTCTCCGACGCCGCGGCGAAACTCGGTGCCCGGGTGCTGCTACGACAGGTCCGATCGGGGGCGAGCAGCGCCAAGCACGACCCGCTGAGGCTGGCCGCCGCCTACCGGGACGCATTCGAGAGCTTCTTCGGCGACGTGGGGACGGTGGCAGGATGACCGGCATGGCGCTCACCGCTCGGTCAAGGACGAGCTCGCGAGGCTCCGGGTGGAGAAGACGTCCTGCCGCAAGGCGGAGGTCTCGGCGACGCTGCGGTTCGCCGGTGGGCTGCACATCATCTCGGGCCGCATCGTCATCGAGGCCGAGCTGGACACCGGGATGGCCGCGCGCCGGCTCCGGCAGTCGATCACCGAGGTCTACGGCCACACGAGCGACATCATCGTGGTCTCCGGCGGCGCCCTGCGGCGCGGCAACCGGTACGTGGTGCGCGTCGTGCACGACGGCGAGTCGCTCGCCCGGCAGACCGGCCTGCTCGACAACCGGGGTCGGCCGGTGCGCGGCCTGCCCCCGCAGGTGGTGTCCGCGGGGGCGTGCGACGCCGTCGCCGCGTGGCGCGGGGCGTTCCTCGCGCACGGCTCGCTCACCGAGCCCGGGCGCTCGTCGGCCCTGGAGGTCACCTGCCCGGGCCCTGAGGCGGCGCTCGCGCTCGTCGGCGCCGCGCGGCGGCTCGGGATCGCCGGCCAAGGCCCGCGAGGTGCGCGGCGTCGACCGCGTCGTCATCCGCGACGGCGACGCCATCGCCGCGATGCTCACCCGGCTGGGCGCCCACGACGCCGTGCTGGTCTGGGAGGAGCGGCGGATGCGCCGCGAGGTGCGCGGCACGGCCAACCGGCTCGCCAACTTCGACGACGCCAACCTGCGGCGCTCGGCCCGGGCGGCCGTCGCCGCCGGTGCCCGCGTGGAGCGGGCCTTCGAGATCCTGGGCGACGACGTCCCCGAGCACCTGCGTCCAGGCGGGGCAGCTTCGGCTGGAGCACAAGCAGGCGTCCCTCGAGGAGCTGGGCCAGCTCGCCGACCCGCCCCTGACGAAGGACGCGGTGGCGGGCCGGATCCGGCGCCTGCTCGCGACCGCGGACAAGCGAGCGGAGGAGCTGGGCATCCCGGACACCGAGGCCGCGCTCACGCGCGGACATGCTCGACGTCTGACCAGCGCGGGGACTCGGACGGGCCGGCCCGGGTCCGTGGGCACATTGGCCCACGTGAACCACTACCTGCGGTGTAGCCTCGCCGTTATCTGGTGTGGGGAGTCGCGCACGTAGGCCGTGCGAACGTGGCGGGACAACCATCATCGGACAGAAGCGCGTGCCGACGCGAGCCAAGGAGGACAATGTGACCATCCACGTCGGCATCAACGGCTTCGGCCGCATCGGCCGCAACTTCTTCCGGGCCGTCCTGGAGTCGGGCGCTGACATCGAAATCGTCGGCGTCAACGACCTGACGGACAACAAGACGCTCGCGCACCTGCTCAAGTACGACTCGATCCTCGGACGCCTGCCGCGACGTCTCCTACACCGACGACTCCATCACGGTCGGCGGCAAGACCTTCAAGGCCCTGCGGCCGCGCAACCCCGCCAACCTCCCCTGGGGCGAGCTCGGCGCCGACATCGTCATCGAGTCGACCGGCTTCTTCACCGACGCCAAGAAGGCCAAGGCGCACATCGACGCCGGCGCCAAGAAGGTCATCATCTCCGCCCCCGCCAAGAACGAGGACGCCACCTTCGTCATGGGCGTGAACCACACCGACTACGACCCGGCCAAGCACCACATCATCTCGAACGCGTCGTGCACCACGAACTGCCTCGCCCCGATGGCGAAGGTGCTCAACGACGCAGTTCGGCATCGTGCGTGGTCTCATGACCACGATCCACGCCTACACGCGGACCAGAACCTCAGGACGGCCCGCACCGCGACCTGCGTCGCGCCCGCGCCGCGGCCCTGAACATCGTCCCGACCACCACCGGTGCGGCCAAGGCCGTCGCGCTCGTGCTTCCGGAGCTCAAGGGCAAGCTCGACGGCTTCGCGATGCGCGTGCCGGTCCCCACCGGCTCGGCGACCGACCTCACGTTCACCGCCGAGCCGCGAGGTCACGGTCGAAGAGGTCAACGCCGCGATCAAGGCGGCGGCCGAGGGCCCGCTCAAGGGCATCCTCGACTACACCGAGGACCCGATCGTCTCCACGGACATCGTCACCGACCCGCGCCTCGTAGCATCTTCGACGCCGGCCTCACCAAGGTCATCGGGCGACCTGGTCAAGGTCGTCGCCTGGTACGACAACGAGTGGGGCTACTCCTACCGCCTCGTCGACCTCACCGTCTACGTCGGCGAGAGGCTCTGACACAACCCGTCGGAAGCCCCGTCCGGTGACCGAGCACCAGCGTGAGACGTCCGCGGGCGCGGCGACGAGTCCGCGCCCGCGGACGTTGTTCTGTCCGGACCAGAGAATGGAGATCGCCATGAAGACCATCGCCTCCCTCGGCGACCTGCGCGGCAAGACGGTCCTGCTGCGCTCCGACCTCAACGTGCCGCTCGACGGCACGACGATCACGGACGACGGCCGCATCCGTGCGTCGCTGCCCACCATCACAGCAGCTGCGCGAAGCCGGCGCGCGCGCGTCGTGGTCATGGCGCACCTCGGTCGCCCCAAGGGTGCGCCGGACCCCAAGTACTCCCTCGCCCCCGCCGCCGCGCGCCTCGCCGAGCTCCTCGGCATCGACCGTGACGCTCGCGACGGACACCGTCGGGCGAGTCCGCGAAGGCCACGTCGCCGCGACCTGGGCGACGGCGACGTCGCCATGCTCGAGAACGTCCGCTTCGACGCCGCGCGAGACCTCGAAGGTCGACGCCGAGCGCGAGGCGCTCGCCGCCGAGCTCGCCGCGCTCGCCGACGTCTTCGTCTCCGACGGCTTCGGCGTCGTGCACCGCAAGCAGGCCGTCGTCTACGACATCGCCAAGCTGCTCCCCGCGGCGGCTGGGCTCGCTCGTCCAGAAGGAGGTCGACTCCCTGCGCAAGGCGACCGACAACCCGGGCCGGCCCTACGCCGTCGTCCTCGGTGGCTCCAAGGTCTCCGACAAGCTCGGCGTCATCGCGAACCTGCTCACCAAGGCCGACCGGCTGCTCATCGGTGGCGGCATGGTGTTCACCTTCCTCGCCGCCCAGGGCTACGGCGTGGGCAACTCGCTCCTCGAGGAGGACCAGATCGACACGGTCAAGGGCTACCTCGCGACGGCCGAGGCCAACGGCGTCGAGATCGTCCTCCCGACCGACATCGTCGTGGCGGACGCCTTCGCGGCCGACGCCGCCGCACGAGGTCGTCGCCGCCGACGCGATCCCCGACGGCTGGATGGGCCTCGACATCGGTCCCGAGTCCGCGAAGCTCTTCGCGAGCAAGATCCTCGACGCCAAGACGGTCGTCTGGAACGGCCCGATGGGCGTGTTCGAGTTCCCGGCGTTCGCCGACGGCACCCGCGCCGTCGCGCAGGCCATGATCGACTCCGACGGCTTCTCGATCGTCGGCGGTGGCGACTCCGCCGCGGCCGTCCGCATCCTCGGCTTCGACGAGGCCGGCTTCAGCCACATCTCCACCGGCGGCGGCGCGAGCCTTGAGTTGCTCGAGGGCAAGACCCTCCCCGGCCTCGCGGTCCTGGAGGGCTGAACCATGGCACGCACGCCCCTCATGGCGGGCAACTGGAAGATGAACCTCGACCACCTCGAGGCCATCGCAGCTCGTCCAGAAGCTCGCGTGGTCGCTCGAGGACGCCAAGCACGACTTCTCGACCGTCGAGGTCGCGGTGCTGCCCGCCGTTCACCGACCTCCGCTCGGTGCAGACCCTGGTCGACGCGGACAAGCTGGCGATCGGGTACGGCGCGCCAGGACGTCTCCGCGCACGCCGAGGGCGCCTACACCGGCGAGATCTCGGCGACGCAGCTCGCGAAGCTCGGTGCGACCTACGTCGTCGGTGGGCCACTCCGAGCGGCGTCAGTACCACGCGGAGACCGACGCCGTGGTGGCGGCGAAGGTGAAGGCCGCGTTCGCGCACGGCATGCGCCGATCCTCTGCGTCGGTGAGGGCCTCGACATCCGCAAGGCCGGCCACCAGGTCCCCTACACGCTCGCGCAGCTCGACGGCGCCCTCGAGGGCCTCCCGGCCGAGGAGGCCGCGAAGATCGTCATCGCCTACGAGCCCGTCTGGGCCATCGGCACGGGCGAGGTTGCGACGCCGGACGACGCGCAGGAGGTGTGCGCGGCGATCCGCGTCCGGCTCGCCGAGCTGTACAGCCAGGACGTCGCCGACGGCGGTCCGCGTGCTCTACGGCGGCTCGGTGAAGTCGGGCAACATCGCCGCGATCATGGCGGAGCCGGACGTCGACGGCGGCCTGGTCGGTGGCGCGAGCCTCGACGCCGAGGAGTTCGCGAAGATCGTCCGCAACGCTCTCGGCTGACGCTCCGGGGTACGTGCACGACACCCGCGATCGGGGCCGGACGGCGCTCACCAGCCGTCCGGCCCCGATCGCTTATCCTTGACCGGGCCGCCCCGTCTCGACGCGCTGCAGCGCGAACGTGGGGGAGTGCCCGCCCGGCACCTGACGTGAGGAACTCGATCGCCCGTGGACGCGTTGCGCATCTTCCTGCAGGTCCTGCTGGTCCTCACCAGCGGCGTCCTGATCCTGACCATCCTGATGCACAAGGGCAAGGGCGGCGGCCTGTCCGACATGTTCGGCGGCGGCATCTCGAGCAGCATCGGTAGCTCCGGCGTCGCCGAGCGCAACCTCAACCGCATCACCGTGGCATCAGCCCTGCTCTGGGGAGTCGTCATCGTGCTGCTCGACCTGATCCAGAAGTTCGCGGACTGAGAGGGCCGGACACATGGCTGGCGGAAGTGCAATCCGGGGTTCGCGCGTCGGCGCGGGCCCGATGGGCGAGGCCGAGCGCGGCGAGGCCGCCCCGCGGTTCTGGGTGTCCTACTGGTGCGCGAACGGGCACGAGACGAGGCCCAGCTTCGCCCAGGAGTCGGGCATGGTCGTTCCGGAGCTGTGGGACTGCCCCCGTTGCGGGCTCCCCGCGGGCCAGGATCGGGAAAACCCGCCGGCACCTCCGAAGAACGAGCCCTACAAGACCCACCTCGCGTACGTGAAGGAGCGGCGCTCCGACGACGACGGCGCCCAGCTCCTCGAAGAGGCGCTCGCCGCGCTGCGCGCCCGCCGGGGCGGCTGAGCCCGATCAGCCTGGCCTCGGACCGGCTGATCCCCAGTCCTGACCGGACCGGTCCGGACCGAGATCAACCTAGCGGACGATCCCGACGAGGAAGCCGTCGTATCCCCTCGACCCGACCGTCTGGAGGACGGTCGCGTCGAGCGTGTCCGTGACCGCGACGAGGTTGAGCATCTCCTGGATGCCGAGCACGTCGGGGTTCGCGGTGTCGACGTCGGCCACGGTCCCGTGCCGCACGACGTTGTCGACGACGACGACGGCGCCCGGGCGCGCAAGGTCGACGGCGTACCGGAGGTAGAGCGCGTTGTTCGCCTTGTCGGCATCGATGAAGACGAGATCGAACGGCCCGTAGCCACGCCCGGGAAGCGTCGGGAGGTTCTCGAGTGCCGGCCCGACGAGCACGTCGACGCGGTCCGCGAGCCGGGCGCGCTCGAGGTTGGCTCGTGCGACCGCCGCGTGGCGCGGTGAGGACTCGAGGGTGACGAGTCGTCCGTCGGGAGTCAGGGCCCGGGCCATCCAGATCGCGGAGTACCCGCCGAGCGTCCCGATCTCCAGGACGTGCCGGGCACCAACGAGCCGAACGAGGAGCTGGAGGAACCGCCCCTGGAGGGCCGAGACGGCGATCGGGGGGAGCCCCGCCTCACTCGAGGCCGCGAGCGCGGCCTCGAGTGCGTCGTCACCGGGCACGAGGCGCAGGGCGAGGTAGTCGTCGACGGCGATCCACGCCGGGTCGGCCCAGCCGCCGGAGCCCGTCCAGTGCGCACCGGCGTCCCCGCCCGCGGGCGTCGCCGGTCCGTTGATGCGATCGCTCACGCGTGGTCGCCCGCCGCTGCGGCGGCGTCGAGCAGCCAGAGGGTGCGGTCCCGGCCGTGCACGCCGGCCGCGGGGACGGCGGAGGGTGGGGCCCCCGCGAGAGCCTTCGCGACCTTCGCCTGCCTTCTCCGCGCCGGCGGCCACGAGCCAGACCTGGGAAGCGGCGTTGATGGCGGGGAGGGTCAGCGAGACGCGCTGAGCCGGGGGTTTGGGGGAGCCGTGGACGCCGACGACGGTCAGCGCGTCCTCGAACATCCCGGGAAGCCCCGGGAAGAGCGAGGCGATGTGGCCGTCGGGGCCGACGCCGAGGAGGAGCACGTCGAACGCGGGAACGGCGGGCAGCGCGTCGTCTGCCCTACCGGTCTGCGCGCCACCGACCGCGTGGGCCGCGAGCTCGGCGGCGTAGGCGTCGGCGGCGGCCTCGGGCGAGGCGCAGAGGTCCGGCCCGGGTACCGCGTGGAGGTGTGGGGCGGGCACCGGGAGGTGGTCGAGCAGCGCGTGCCGCGCCTGTGTCTCGTTGCGGTCCTCGTGGCCGGTGTGCAGGAACCGTTCGTCGCCCCACCACAGGTGCACGCCGGACCAGTCGACGACGTCGACCAGGGGACTCCTGCGCGCGGCAGCCAGGGTCGCGATGCCGACCGTGCCGCCGGTGAGGACCACGTGGACCGGGCGCTTCACCGACTGCGCGTCCACGATCGCCAGGAGGAGGCGGGCCGCCGTCGTCTCGGCGAGGGCCGTGGCGTCGGGGACCACGACGACGGCGCGCTCGCCCCAGGGGGCGGACGCGTGCCGTGCTGCGTGAGTCATCGGATCTCCACTCTGCTCAGGCCGCGGGTCAGGGTGCGGCCGTAGGTCTCGTCGGGGTCGAGCCGCCGGAGCTCCTCGGCGAGCAGCTCCGCGCGGCTGCGGGGCGGCAGGACGATGCGTTGGCGCGGCAGCCCCGGTTGCTCGAGCGTGGCGATCGTCGCGCCCACGGGGCGGACCAGCCTGATGGGCCCCGATGGGCGGTCGAGCCTCACCTCGGTCACCGAGCGGACCGACGGCTGGTCGATCAGGGTGGCCTGGCACCCCAGCCGGTCGGCCAGCCAGGCGGCCAGGAGCACGGACGCAGGCCGACGCGAGTTGCCGTGCACGGTGATCGCCGTGACGGCCTCGTGCGGGGGCTGGTCGAGCGCGGCCGCGAGCAAAGCCCGCCACATGGTCACGCGCGCCCAGCAGAGGTCGGTGTCGCCCGGGGTGTAGGAGTCGCGCAGGCGGTCGAGGGTGGCGAGCGGATCGGAGCACCGCATGGCGTCGGTGATCCTGCGACCCGCCTCGGCGCCCAACGGGTCCTGTGAGGGCGCCTCGGGCGCCGAGCTCGGCCACCACGCGACCACCGGCGCGTCCGGGAGGAGGAGCGGGATCACGAGCGTGTCCGTCTCCTGGCGGACGGCCCCGCTGGGCCTGAGCACGACCACCTCGCTGGCGCCGGCGTCCCCGCCGATGCGGATCTCGGCGTCGAGGTCCCCCGCCGTCTCCGTGCTGCTCCGGTCGACCACGACGATCCGGCAGGGATGTTCGCGACTGGCCGCGTTGGCGGCCTCGATGGCGGTCTCGACGTCCCCGGCGCCGGTCTCGACCACGAGGGTGAGGACGCGTCCGAGGGAGACGACCCCGCCCTCGTCGCGCAGCCGCACCAGGCGGTCGCCGACCGCGCTCGACGTGGTGTGCGGCATCTCGATGATCACGGGGTCCTCCAGACCCGGCCGTCCCGGGCGAGCATGGCCTCGGCGGACGCCGGCCCCCAGGTGCCCGGGCGGTAGGACTCAGGTCGGCCCGACTCCGCCCAGTGGTCCATGACGGGGTCGAGGATCCGCCAGGACAGCTCGACCTCGGGTTGGTGCGGGAAGAGGGGCGGGTCGCCGAGGAGGACGTCGAGGATGAGCCGCTCGTAGGCCTCGGGCGAGCTCTGGGTGAAGGCGTGCCCGTAGCCGAAGTCCATCGTCACGTCGCGGACCTCCATGGCGGTGTCCGGCACCTTGGCGCCGAACCGCAAGGTGACCCCCTGGTCCGGCTGGATCCGGATGACGAGCGCATTCTGGCCGAGCTCACGCGTCTCGCTCGCAGCAAAGAACGGGAGGTGGGGTGCGCGCTTGAAGACCAGCGCGACCTCCGTCACCCGGCGTCCGAGCCTCTTGCCGGTGCGCAGGTAGAACGGGACGCCGTCCCAGCGGCGGGTCTCGACGTCGAGCCGGAGCGCCGCGAACGTCTCGGTGCGCGAGTCGGCGGGCACGCCCGGCTCCTCCAGATAGCCCGCCGCGCGCCGCCCACCCTGCCAGCCGCCGGTGTACTGCCCGCGGGCGGTACCCAGGTCGAGGCGGCGGGGGAGCCGAACCGCGGAGAGCACCTTCTCCTTCTCCGCCCGGAGCGCGTCGGCCGAGAAGGAGAAGGGCTCCTCCATCGCGGTGAGGGCCAGGAGCTGGAGGAGGTGGTTCTGGATGACGTCACGCGCCGCGCCGATGCCGTCGTAGTAGCCGGCCCGGCTGCCGATGCCGATGTCCTCGGCCATGGTGATCTGCACGTGGTCCACGTGGCGCGTGTTCCACAGGGGCTCGAACATCTCGTTGGCGAAGCGCAGGGCCAGGATGTTCTGGACGGTCTCCTTGCCCAGGTAGTGGTCGATCCGGAAGACGCTGTCGGGGTCGAACACCTCCGAGACCGCCTGGTTGAGCTCGCGCGCGCTGGCCAGGTCGTGCCCGAACGGCTTCTCGACGACGACCCTGCGCCAGGTGCCCTCGGCCGAGCGGGAGAGCCCGGACCTGGCGAGCTGCCCGCAGACGAGGGGGAAGGCGTCCGGGGGGACGGAGAGGTAGAAGGCGTGGTTGCCGCCCGTCCCGCGTTCGGCGTCGAGCTCGGAGACGGTCGAGGCGAGTGTGTCGAAGGCAGCCGGGTCGGAGAACTCTCCCTGGACGAACCGGAAGCCCTTCACCAGCTCCGCCCAGACGTTCTCCCGGAACGTCGTGCGGGCGTGTTCCTTGACCGCGTCGCGCACGACCTGGACGAAGTCCTCACGGCCCCACTCACGCCGGGCGAAGCCCGTGAGCCCGAAGCCGGGGGGCAGGAGGCCGCGGTTGGCGAGGTCGTAGACGGCGGGCATGAGCTTGCGCCGCGAGAGGTCACCGGTCACGCCGAAGATGACCAGGCCGCTGGGCCCGGCGATCCGCGGAAGGCGGCGATCCGCGGGGTCACGGAGTGGGTTGGCGCCGGCGCCGGCGGTCGGCGTGCTCACGGGGACGTCGCTGGAGCGGGCGGGCCGGACACTCTCGGTGGACCTTTCGGTTCGACGGGTGGCGCATCGGATCGTAGCGCCCGCCCGGTCCGGCTGATCGGACCGTCAGCCCCGACCGGCGCCCGCCGACTCCAGCGAGGCGTGCGCTGCGGCAACGACCGCCTCGGTCGTGATCCCGTACTCGCGGAAGAGGGTCGCGGGGTCCGCCGAGGCGCCGAAGTGCTCGATGCTGACCGTTCGCCCGGCGTCGCCGATGAGGCGGTGCCAGCTCAGCGCCAGGCCGGCCTCGACGGCGACGCGTGCCCGAACCGAGGGCGGGAGCACGGACGCGCGGTACGCGGCGTCCTGCTCGTCGAACCACTCGAGGCACGGCGCCGAGACCACGCGGGTGCCGATGCCCTGCGCCTCGAGCGTCGCGCGCGCCTGGGTGGCGAGCTGGACCTCGGAGCCGCTGGCCAGCAGGACGACGTCGGGCGTCGGCGTGCTGGAGTCGACGAGGACGTAGGCGCCGCGGGCGACGCCGTCGACCGGCGCGTAGCCCTCCTCGCCGCGGGGGAACGTCGGGACGCTCTGGCGCGTGAGGATGAGGCCGGCGGGGCCGTCCGCCCGCTCGAGGATCGTCCGCCAGGCCTCGGCGGTCTCGTTCGCGTCGGCCGGGCGCACGATCGACAGGCCGGGGATGGCTCGCAGGGCGGCGAGGTGCTCGACGGGTTGGTGCGTGGGCCCGTCCTCGCCGAGACCGATCGAGTCGTGCGTCCACACGTACACCGCCGGGACCTGCATCAGGGCGGCGAGGCGCACGGCACCGCGCATGTAGTCGCTGAACTGGAGGAACGTGCCGCCGTAGGGGCGGGTCAGCCCGTGCAGCGCGATCCCGGAGAGGATCGCCCCCATCGCGTGCTCGCGGATCCCGAAGTGCAGCGTGCGGCCGTAGCGGTGCCCGCTGTTCTCGCGGGTCGAGTGCTCGGCGGGCACGAAGGAGACCGCGCCCTTCATCGTCGTGTTGTTCGAGCCGGCGAGGTCGGAGGACCCGCCCCAGAGCTCGGGCAGGACGCCGCTGAGCGCCGAGAGCACGTCGCCGGACGCCGATCGCGTGGCCAGGGACACCCCGCCGGGGAACGTCGGCAGGTGCGCGGCCCAGCCGTCCGGCAGGGCGTGGGCCTGCAGCCGGTCGAGCAGGGCGGCGCGCCCGGGCTCGGCGGCTGCCCACGCGTCGAAGGACGCCTGCCAGTCGGCGCGCAACCGCGCCGCCCGCGTGCCGAGGGCGGCGCGCGTGTGGGCGAGGACCTCGGGCTCGACGGCGAAGGACTCCTCCGGCTCGAACGCCAGCTCCTCCTTGAGCAGCCGGACCTCGGCCGGCCCGAGGCGGGCGCCGTGCGAGCCGGCGGTGTTCTGCTTCGTGGGGGAGGGCCACGCGATGATCGTCCGCAGCCCGATGATCGAGGGGCGGTCCCGGTCGGCGAGCGCCGCGTCGAGCGCCGCGTCGAGCGCGGAGACGTCCTCGGCGTACTCCGTGCCGCCGTTCGTCCAGTCCACGCGCTCGGTGTGCCAGCCCTGGGCGGCGAAGCGGCCGAGCACGTCCTCGGTGAAGGTGATCTCGGTGTCGCCCTCGATGGAGATGTGGTTGTCGTCCCAGATGACCACGAGGTTGCCGAGCTTCTGCGTGCCCGCGAGCGAGGCGGCCTCGAGGCTCACGCCCTCCTGCAGGTCGCCGTCGGAGGCGATGACCCACACCGTGTGGTCGAAGGGGCTCAGCCCGTCGGGCGGCGTCCGGGTCGAGGAGGCCTCGTTCGCGCCGGGAGGCCATGGCCATGCCGACGGCGCTCGCGAAGCCCTGCCCGAGCGGGCCCGTGGTGATCTCGACGCCGGCCGTGACGTGCAGCTCCGGGTGACCCGGGGTGCGCGAGCCCCAGGTGCGGAAGGCCTGGAGGTCCTCCAGCTCCAGGCCGAAGCCGCCGAGGAACAGCTGGAGGTACTGGGTGAGGCTCGAGTGGCCGGCGGAGAGGACGAACCGGTCCCGGCCGAGCCAGGCGGGGTCGGCCGGGTCCACGCGCATGCGCTTCTGGTAGAGGTGGTAGGCGAGGGGGGCCAGCGAGATCGCCGTTCCCGGGTGCCCGTTGCCCACCTTCTCGACGGCGTCGGCCGCCAGGACCCGCGCGGTGTCGACGGCGCGCCAGTCGATCGCGGTCCAGCCGGCGGCGTCGGTCGACGCCTCCTCGGAGGCGGTCGACCGCAGGGCGGCGCGGTTCATCGTGGCGTTCACCAGTCCTCTTCTCCCGGCCTCCGGAGTGGGTCCGGGGCGCGACGTCGTGGCCCCGTCCTCGTGCCCGTGGGCCCTGCGAACGGTCGGCGGTCGCGGCGGACGGGTCGTGACGGGCCCGGCCGCTGCTGCCCGGCCCGGCCCCCTGCACATCGGTGCGGGGTGCCGGGGCGGTGTGCGGCCTCTAGGATAGGAGAAACGTCCCGGGTGCCTGCACTCTCGCGACCTCCGCGGTTCGCAGTCGCAGCCGACGGACAGGTCGACGGCGCGGAGGCTCGCGCAGGAGCAGGAGCGGCGGAGCGCGTGAGCGGTGTGGAAGCGGTGGCCGGGCGGACGGTGCCGCACGTGGTGCTCGCCTCGGCCCAGCGCACCGGCGCCCCGGGCGACGGTCCCGACGCCGGCGACTCCGGCCGTTCCCAGGGCCCTCTCCAGGTCCCTCTCCAGGGTCGGCGCCTACGTCGCCCTCACCAAGCCGCGCATCATCGAGCTCCTGCTCATCACCACGATCCCGACCATGGTGCTGGCCGCGGGGGGGCTGCCGCCCATCGGACTGGTGCTGGCGACGCTCGTGGGCGGGGCGGCGGCGGCCGGCGCCGCGAACACCCTGAACTGCGTGATCGACCGGGACATCGACAGCGTGATGAACCGCACCAAGCGGCGGCCCCTGGTCACCGGCGAGCTGACCACGCGCCAGGCCCTGGTGTTCGGCTACGCCCTGGCCGTCGCGTCGGTGCTCTGGTTCGGCCTCCTCGTCAACTGGACCGCGGCGGTCCTGACGCTCGGGGCGATCCTTCTCTACGTCGTCGGCTACACGATGATCCTCAAGCGCCGCACGCCGCAGAACATCGTGTGGGGCGGGGCCGCGGGCTGCATGCCGGTCCTGATCGGGTGGTCCGCGGTGACCGGCGGCCTCGACTGGGCCGCGCTGGTGCTCTTCGGCGTGATCTTCTTCTGGACGCCGCCGCACTACTGGCCGCTCTCGATGAAGTTCCGGAAGGACTACGCCGCGGCCGGCGTGCCCATGCTCCCGGTGGTCGCCGCGGACGCCAAGGTGGCGCGCGAGATGCTCGGCTACGCCGCCGCGATGATCGCGTGCACGGTGCTCCTCGTGCCCGTGGCGGGGATGGGCTGGGTGTACACGGCGGCTGCGGTCGCGCTCGGGGGCTGGTTCCTGGCGTTGTGCATCCAGCTCTACCGCCGCACCCGGCACCCGGAGCGCGGGCCCGTGCATGCGATGCGCGTGTTCCACGGCTCGATCACCTACCTGACCCTGCTCTTCCTCGCGGTCGCCGTCGACCCGTTCCTCCCGTTCTGACGTGGAGGCCCGCGTGGGCGCCGCACTGGCGGACGCGCTGGGGGAGTACGTCGCCCACCTGGCCGTCGAACGAGGGCTGAGCGAGCACACCGTCTCCGCCTACCGGCGCGACCTCACTCGGTACGTCGCCTATCTCGAGGCCGCCGGGGTTCCGGACCTGGACGCGGTGGACGAGGCCCGTGTCGGCGCGTTCGTCGAGGCGATGCGGACGGGCGGCGACGGCGGCCGGCCCCTCTCGGCGGCCTCCGCCGGTCGCGCCGTCGTCGCGATCCACGGCTGGCACCGGTTCGCGCTGCGCGAGGGTGACGCCGGCGCCGACCCCTCCGCGGCGATCCGTCCGCCCGCAGCCCCGAAGCGCCTGCCGAAGGCGATCTCGACGGACGACGTCGAGCGGCTGCTCGCGGCGGCGTCGTCAGGGGACGGACCCGTCCCCGTGCGGGACCGGGCGCTGCTGGAGCTGCTCTACGGCACCGGGTCGCGGATCAGCGAGGCCGTGGGCCTCGACGTCGACGACGTCGACCTCGATCCGGTCGGCGCCTCCGTGCGGCTCTTCGGCAAGGGGCGCAAGGAGCGCATCGTCCCGATGGGGACCTACGCCGTCGAGGCACTGGAGGCGTACCTGGTCCGGGCGCGTCCGGCCCTGGCCAGGCCGGCCGCGGCACGCCCGCCCTCTTCCTCAACACCCGGGGAGCGCGGCTCAGCCGGCAGAGCGCCTGGGCGGTGCTCCAGACGGCCGCGGAGCGCGCCGGACTGGCCGAGCACGTCTCGCCGCACACCCTGCGCCACTCCTTCGCGACCCACCTGCTCGCCGGGGGGGCGGACGTGCGCGTGGTCCAGGAGCTGCTCGGCCACGCGTCGGTGACGACCACCCAGATCTACACGCTCGTGACGGCTCAGACCATGCGTGAGGTCTACGCCGCGTCCCACCCCCGTGCCCTCGCGTGAGTGCCCCGCCCGCTGGGCCCGGGGCGGCGGCGGCGCGCTGCTTTGGTGCGGCACGCGCGACGCGGATAGCGTGAGCGGGTGAGCAGTGAACTGATCGGGCAGACGGCGATGAGCCTGACCGATCCCGCCGAGCCGAACCGGTTCCCCGAACCGCCGGCGCTGCGCGGGCACGGCCCGGCTCGCATCATCGCGATGTGCAACCAGAAGGGTGGCGTCGGGAAGACGACGACCACGATCAACCTGGGCGCGGCCCTCGCCGAGTACGGCCGCAAGGTGCTCATCGTCGACTTCGACCCGCAGGGAGCCGCGTCCGCGGGCCTCGGGGTCAACGCCAACGAGCTCGACAAGACCGTCTACACCCTCCTCATGGACCCGCGCTCGAACGTCCGCGACGTCATCCACCACACGGCGGTGCCGGACCTGGACATCGTGCCCGCCAACATCGACCTGTCGGCGGCCGAGGTCCAGCTGGTCAACGAGGTCGCCCGCGAGCAGGCGCTCGCCCGGGTGCTCCGGCCGGTCCTCGACGACTACGACGCGATCCTCATCGACAGCCAGCCGTCGCTCGGTCTCCTCACGGTCAACGCGCTCACGGCGGCGCACGGCGTGGTCATCCCGCTGGAGTGCGAGTACTTCGCCCTGCGTGGCGTCGCCCTCCTCGTCGAGACCATCGACAAGGTGCGCGACCGCCTCAACCCCCGCCTGGGCACGGACGGGATCCTCGGCACGATGTACGACTCCCGCACGCTCCACTCGCAGCGAGGTCCTCGCGCGGGTGCGCGAGGCGTTCGGGTCGAGCGTCTTCGAGACCGTCATCAGCCGGACCGTGAAGTTCCCCGACGCCTCGGTCGCGGCGGAGCCGATCACCACCTACGCGCCGTCGCACCCCGGTGCCGCGGCCTACCGCCAGCTGGCCCGCGAGCTCATCGCCCGTGGCGACGTCGCCTGACGTCGCGGCCGCGTCCGCCGCAGGCGGGCCGGTCCGCGCGTCCGCGGCGCCGTTCGAGGTGACGCTGGCGAACTTCACGGGACCGTTCGACCTGCTCCTGTCCCTCATCGCGAAGCACCGCCTCGACGTGACGGAGATCGCCCTGGCGGAGGTGACGGACGAGTTCATCGCCCACATCCGCGGTGTCGACGAGTGGGACCTGTCGCAGGCCAGCGAGTTCCTCGCTCGTCGCCGCGACGCTCCTTGACCTCAAGGCGGCCCGTCTGCTCCCCTCCGGGACGGTCGAGGACGCCGAGGACCTCGAGCTGCTCGAGGCGCGCGACCTCCTGTTCGCCCGGCTGCTGCAGTACCGCGCGTTCAAGGACGTCGCCGCTGCACTCTCCGAGCGGTTGCACGGCCGAGGCCCGCAGCCTCGCGCGCAGCGTCCGGCTCGAACCGCAGTTCGCGACCCTCCTGCCCGACCTGGTCATCCGGATCGGGCCCGAGGGCCTCGCGGCCCTCGCGGCCGCGGCCTTCGCGCCCAAGCCCGTGCCCCCGGGGGTCGACACGGCGCACCTTCACGCGCCGGCCGTGAGCGTGCGCGAGCAGGCGGCGCTCCTCGTGGACCGCCTGCGACGGGTCCGGGCGGCGTCGTTCCGCACCCTCGACGGCCGACGCCGAGGTGACGGCCGTCGTCGTCGCCCGGTTCCTGGCCCTCCTCGAGCTGTTCCGCGAGGGCGCGGTCACGTTCGAGCAGGCCGGGCCGCTGGGCGAGCTGACCATCCGCTGGAGCGGGTCCGAGACGGGAGGCGTGGCCGTGACCGACGACTACGCCGACGAGGGGCCCACCGGGCCCGAGGAGGCACCATGACGACGGCGGAGAGCGTGCTCGCGCCCGCGGCGCAACACCGGACGATCACGGAGGAGAACGCCCTGGGGGCGATCGAGGCGGTGCTCATGGTCGTCGACGAGCCCGTCCCGGCGGCGGAGCTCGCGACGGCGCTCGACCTGCCGACCGAGCGTGTCGAGGCGATGCTGCACCACCTCGCCGACGACTACGCCGGTCTGCACGGCGGCCGGCACCGCGGCTTCGAGCTGCGGGAGGTGGGTGGCGGCTGGCGCGTCTTCTCCGCGCCGGCGTACGCCGAGGTGGTCGGTGCGTTCGTGCTCGAGGGGCAGACGGCGCGGCTCACGCAGGCCGCGCTGGAGACCCTCGCGATCATCGCCTACCGGCAGCCGATCTCCCGGGGCCGGATCGCCGCGGTGCGCGGCGTCAACGTCGACGGCGTGGTGCGCACCCTCCTGAGCCGCGGCCTGGTCGAGGAGGCGGGGCACGATCCCGACGGCGCCGCCGTCCTCTACCGGACCAGCCGGTCCTTCCTCGAGCGGTTCGGCCTGCGCTCGATCGAGGAGCTCCCGCCCCTGGCGCCGTACCTGCCCGACGTCGACGCGCTCGGTGACCTGGACGGGGACGTCCGATGAACGGCTCCCGTCCCGGCGCCGGCACGCCGGACGCGCACGAGCCCGACGGCGTTCGCCTCCAGAAGGTGCTCGCGGGCGCCGGACTGGGGTCCCGGCGCGCGTGCGAGGACCTCATCACGGCCGGTCGCGTCAGCGTCGCGGGCCACGTGGTGCGCGAGCTCGGGACGCGCGTGAACCCGCGGACCGCCGTCATCCACGTGGACGGGTTGCGGCTGCAGCTCGACTCCTCGCTGGTGACGCTCGCGCTGAACAAGCCGGTCGGCGTCGTGTCCACGATGCACGATCCCCACGGGCGTCCCACGCTCGAGGCGTACGTCGCGAACCGGTCGGAGCGGCTGTTCCACGTCGGCCGCCTCGACGCGGAGACCTCCGGCCTGCTCCTCCTGACGAACGACGGGGAGCTGGCCCACCGGCTCACGCACCCGTCGTACGAGGTGCCGAAGCGGTACGTCGCCACGGTGGAGGGCCGGGTGGACCGAGCGCTCGGGCGCCGGCTCAAGGCGGGCGTCGACCTCGAGGACGGTCCCGTCCGGGTGGACGAGTTCAAGGTCGTCGAGCAGGCGCCGTCGTCCTCGATCGTGGAGGTCGTGCTGCACGAAGGGCGCAACCACATCGTCCGCAGGCTCCTCGGCGAGGTCGGGCACCCGGTGACCCGGCTGGTGCGCACCCAGGTCGGGCCCGTGCGTCTCGGGACCCTCCGTCCGGGTCAGACGAGGGTCATCCACAGTGCCGAGCTCGGCGCCCTGATGTCGGCCGTCGGCCTCTGACGTGGGGGATATGGTGCCCACGTGACCGGGGACGCTCCAGCAAGCCACGCCACGCCGGCGGTGGCGACCCGGGGCCCGGTGCTCGTGGTGGGGACCGGCCTGCTCGGCGCGAGCGTAGGACTCGGCCTGACCACCCGTGGTGTGCCCGTGACGCTCGCGGACACGAGCCCGACGGCGCTCGCCCTGGCCCGCGACGTCGGCGCCGGCACGCCGGCGGCCCCCGGGGACCCCGAGCCCGCACTCGTGGTCGTCGCGACCCCGCCGGACGTCGCCGCCCGCACCGTCGCCGCGCAGCTGCGCGCCCACCCGGACGCCCTCGTCACCGACGTGGCGAGCGTGAAGTCGGCGATCCTGGCCGAGCTGGCGGCGATGCCGCCGGCCCGGCGCCCCGGCTGGGAGCGCTACGTTGGTTCCCACCCCATGGCCGGGCGCGAACGGTCCGGTGCCGCGGGCGCCGAGTGCGGACCTGTTCGCCGCGCGGCCGTGGGTGATCACCGACGGCGGCCAGAGCGGCGCCCGCACCGTCCTCGCCGTCCGCGCGCTCGCCGTCGACCTCGGGGCGATCCCCGTGGAGCTCACGCCCACCGAGCACGACGACGCCGTCGCCCTGGTCTCCCACCTGCCGCAGCTGGCCGCCTCGCTGGTCGCGGCCCAGCTCGCCGACGCCCCCGACTCCGCGCTGGCGCTCGCCGGCCAGGGCCTGCGGGACGTCACGCGGATCGCGGCGAGCGACCCCGTGCTGTGGGCGGCGATCCTTGCGGGCAACGCGGCACCGGTGGCCCGCGCGCTGCGCGGGGTCGCCGAGGGCATCGACCGGCTGCTCCCGGCACTGGAGGCGGCGGCCCGGGAGGGTGTCGAGGCGCGCGGCGCGCTCCAGGCGCTGGCCGGGGCCATCGCCGCGGGCAACGCCGGGGTGGTCCGGATCCCGGGCAAGCACGGCGGGGCCGCGCGCCGCTACGGCGAGGTGACGGTGCTCGTCCCGGACCGCCCGGGGGAGCTGGGCCGGCTGTTCGGCGAGGTGGGCGACGTCGGCGTCAACATCGAAGACCTCGCTCTCGAGCACTCCCCGCGCCAACGCGTGGGCATGGCGACTCTCGCCGTGGTGCCCCGGGCAGCGAGAATGCTGGAGGACGCGTTGGAGCAACGGGGATGGCGGGTGGTGTATCGATGACCGGTCTCGTGATCGCGATCGACGGGCCGTCGGGGTCGGGCAAGTCGACGATCGGCCGGCGACTTGCCGCCGACCTCGGTCTGGCCTACCTCGACACGGGTGCGACGTACCGCGCGGCAACCTGGTGGTGCCTCGACCAGGGCGTCCGCCTCGAGGACGCCGACGCCGTGGCGGAGGCGGTCGCCGTCATGCCCCTGGAGATGGGCCTGGACCCGGCCGCGCCCGGGGTGCGGGTGGGCCACTCCGACGTCGCGGCAGCGATCCGCAGCACCGAGATCGCCACGGCCGTCTCCAGGGTCGCGACCAACCTGCCGGTCCGGGCCGAGCTCAAGCGGCTCCAGCGCGAGATCATCGACACCGAGACGCACGGCGGCTACAGCCACGGGCGTGGAGTGGTCGCCGAGGGGCGGGACATCACCACCGTCGTCGCCCCGGACGCCCACGTGCGGATCCTGCTCACCGCCTCCGAGGAGGCCCGGCTCGCCCGCCGCGCCCGCGAAGTTCACGGCGCCGACGACCACGCGGCCCTCGCCGCGACGGCCGACCAGGTGCTGCGGCGCGACCGCGACGACTCCACGGTCTCGACCTTCCACACCGCCGCCGACGGCGTCGTCACGCTCGACTCCTCGCACCTGACGCTCGAGGAGACCGTCGCGGCCGTCCGCCGCCTGGTCGAGGAGGTGCTCGCGTGAGCGAGAGCCCGGAGAAGCCGAGCACGAGCCCGGAGAAGACGGCGCGTCGCGCGGCGGCCGGCGGCGAACCGGTCCGCCCCGAGGACATCGTCCGCTGGGGCGCGGTCTGGGGCCGGTGGCTGGGTCAGTTCCTCGCCCACGTGGTGTGGAGCACGCATGTCGTCGGAAAGGACCGCGTGCCTCGGAAGGGGGCCGTGATCCTCGCCGCGAACCACCTCGGGGTGATCGACGGGCCGGTCCTCGCCGGCGCCACCCCACGCGGGGCCCACATCATCGTCAAGCAGGAGATGTTCAAGGGGTTCGTCGGCGGCATCCTGCACTGGGCGGGCCAGATCCCGGTCGACAAGCGCAGCGGGCGCGCCGCGCTGACGACGGCGCTCGCCCTGCTCGAGGAGGGCCGCGTCGTCGGGATCTTCCCCGAGGGCACCCGCGGGGCGGGCAACGTCTCGACCGCCCAGGCCGGGATCGCCTGGCTGGCCGTGCGGTCCGGGGCCCCCGTGGTCCCCGTCGCGATTCTCGGCACCCGGCCCTCGGGGGAGCACGTCGGGCACGTGCCCTCGTTCCGCACCCGCCTGCACGTCGTGTTCGGCGAGCCCTTCCAGGCGGCACCGGCGGACGCCGGGAGCGGTCGCGCGGCGCTCGGGGCGGCGATGGAGACCATCCAGGCCGCGATGGTGGAACAGATCCGCGCCGCGACGGAGCTGACCGGCGTCAGCCTGCCGGAGGACATCGGCACCAAGGACGAAACCGCCGCGGCGGCGCCGTCGGTGCCCGTCGAGCGCTCGGTGGGGCACGACGTCCACGTGGAACGGCGGATCGCGGCGCCGCCGGCGGCGGTGTGGGCGGTCCTGACCGACATCGCGGCGGCCGAGCAGACGCTCTCGGGCGTCACGAAGGTCGAGCTCCTCAGCGAGGGGCCGTACGCCGTGGGCACGCGCTGGCGCGAGACCCGGCGCATGGTGGGCAAGGACGCGACCGAGGAGATGTGGGTCACCGAGGTCGAGCCGGAACGCCGCACGGTGATCGAGGCCTCCTCGCGTGGGGCGCGGTACACGACCCTCTTCGAGCTGAGCCCCGCCGGCAGCGGGACGCACCTCGAGGTGACGTTCGGCGCGCGCACCCAGGACCCCGGTCGCGTGCACCGGGCGCTCTGGGCGGTGTTCGGCCGACTGGGCGCCCAGGTGACCCGCAAGGCGCTCGAGCAGGACCTCAAGGACATCGCCGCCGCCGCCCGCACCAGGGCGGGTTCGCCGTAGGAGCCCTCGGCACGGGAGAATGCGGCCCGTGAACCCCTCGACGACGCCCGACGACGCCGCAGCCCAGCCCGAGACCGACGACGCCGAGGACCTCCAACGCGCCGAGGCGCTGCGCGCCGGCCTGGCCGACTACGCGCTCGACGAGGCCGACCTCGACCTCCTGTCGGACGAGGGCGGTGCCGATGACCAGGAGGACCAGGCGGGTCCCCTGCCGGTCCTCGCGATCGTCGGCCGGCCGAACGTGGGGAAGTCGACCCTGGTCAACCGCATCATCGGCCGCCGCGAGGCCGTGGTGCAGGACGTCCCCGGAGTAACCCGCGACCGCGTGACCTACCCGGCCGAGTGGACGGGCCGGCGGTTCCTGCTGGTCGACACCGGCGGCTGGGAGAAGGACGCGAAGGGAATCCAGGCGCGCGTCGCCGAACAGGCCGAGGTCGCGATCGAGCTGGCAGACGCCGTGGTGTTCGTCGTCGACGCGACCGTCGGCCCGACCGCCACGGACGAGCAGGTGGTCCGCGTTCTGCGCCGGTCCGGCAAGCCCGTGGTCCTCGCCGCGAACAAGGTCGACAACCAGCGGCAGGAGATCGAGGCGGCCTCCCTCTGGTCGCTGGGCCTGGGGGAGCCGTACCCCGTGTCCGCGCTCCACGGGCGTGGCTCCGGCGACCTTCTCGACGCCGCGCTCGCCGTGCTCCCCGAGGTGTCCGCCGTCGGGTCCGCCCTTCCCGTCGGCCCGCGGCGCGTAGCGCTCCTCGGCCGACCCAACGTGGGCAAGTCCTCGCTCCTCAACGCGCTCGCGGGCACGCAGCGCGTGGTCGTCGACTCCGTCGCGGGGACCACGCGTGACCCGGTCGACGAACTGGTCCAGCTCGGCGGCCGGCCGTGGTGGTTCGTGGACACGGCGGGCATCCGCCGCCGGATGCACCAGGCCCAGGGTGTCGACTTCTACGCCTCCCTGCGGACGCAGGCCGCGCTGGAGAAGGCCGAGGTGGCGATCGTGCTCGTCGACGCGAGCACCTCCATCACGGAGCAGGACACGCGCGTCATCCAGCAGGTGATCGACGCCGGTCGGGCCCTGGTCATCGCCTACAACAAGTGGGACCTGATGGACGAGGAGCGGCGGGGGATCCTCGAGCGGCAGATCGAGCAGGACCTGGTCCAGGTGCAGTGGGCCCCCCGGGTGAATGTCTCGGCCAAGACCCGCTGGCACGTCGACAAGCTGGTCAAGGCTCTCGACGTGGCGCTCGACTCGTGGGACACGCGCGTTCCGACGGGGCGCCTCAACGCCTTCCTCGGCGAGCTCGCAGCGGCCCACCCGCACCCGGTGCGAGGCGGGAAGCAGCCGCGGATCCTCTTCGCGACCCAGGCGAGCAACAGGCCACCGCGGTTCGTCGTCTTCGCGACCGGCTTCCTCGAGCCCGGCTACCGGCGGTTCATCGAGCGGCGCCTGCGCGAGACGTTCGGCTTCGACGGTACGCCGATCGAGATCAGCGTGCGGGTGCGGGAGAAGCGACGCAAGTGAGGACGCCGGGTACCCGGCGGTCTGCCCGGCGCTGAGGTCGGCGGCCGGGGTGAGGTCGCCGATTCGACCGGCCGACCTCGCGCCGGGGGCCGACCTCGGGCGGCGCGACACGGGCGTGGTGCACGGAAGGGAAGGCCAGAGATGGGTACTGGAGACGCCGGCGGCGACCGGGCGACGTCGTCGTCCCCCACTCGCCGCAACCGACTGCTGGGGTGGGGCTTGCCTCGGGACCCCGTTGCCACGCGCCACCTCATGGGGTTCGCCGTCACGACCGTCGTGACCGTCGTGGTCACCCGGGCGCTCCTGGCGGCGACCGGCTTCCCGCAGCTCGGCGGCGACGGGCTGCACATCGCGCACGTGCTCTGGGGTGGCCTCCTCATGGCCGTGGCGATGGTCCTGACGATGACCTTCGCCGGTCCCGTGGTGCGACCGGTCGGGGCGTTCGTCGGGGGCATCGGATTCGGGCTGTTCATCGACGAGATCGGCAAGTTCCTCACCGACGACAACGACTACTTCTACGAGCCGGCCCCGGCCCTCATGTATGTGACGCTGGTGGCGCTCGTCCTGGGCGCCGACTGGCTCCACCGACGGCGTCCCCACCACCCGAGCGAACATCTCGCGGGCGCGGCCGACTACGCGGTCTCGGGGCTGGTCGGAGGTCTGACCACGCGGGCCAGGGGCGACGCGGAGCGCCTGCTCGAGATGGCGGGCGACGCGCCCCGGGCGGGTGAGGTCCGCGCGCTGCTCGACGCGATCCCCGAGGACGACGCCGAGCTGCTGGACCCGATCGCCGTCGTCTCCCGGAGGTTGGGCGCAGGGGTTCGGCGCGCGGTTCGCGCGGGCTGGTCCACGGCGCTGACGCTGGGTCTGCTCCTCGTCTCCGTGGCGGCGTCCCTTGTTGCGGTGATCCGGACCAGGGATGAGGCCGTGGCCGACGGCGTCGCGTGGCTCAGCCTCGCGGCACTGGTCAGCATCGCGGTGACCGTCGGGTTCGGGGTCTGGGGCCTCGTCCGCCTGCGCAGTGACCGGGTGTCCGCGTTCCTCTGGTTCCGGCGTGCGGCGCTCGTGAGCCTGCTCGTGACCCAAGTGGCGGTGTTCCGGTTCGTCCCCGTGTCCGCGACTGCGGGCCTGGCGATCGATCTCGCCCTGCTCGGCATCATCGCGGGGGAGCGCTGGCGCCTGCGGGAGGAGTCCCGGGGCCGGGGGTAGCCGCGGTCGTCGCGATGCGAACGCGTCGTCGGGAACGCGTGAGGGGGCGGGCACCGTGTGCCCGCCCCCTCACCGACGGATCCTGGCCGGAACCCCGTCCTCAGCCCTTCGGGATGGGCATCGGCTCGGCGTGCCAGATCCGGTCGAGGTAGTCCTGCATGCTCCGGTCGGAGGAGAAGAAGCCGCTGCGGGCCACGTTGAGGACTGCCGAACGCGTCCAACGGTCCTGGTGGGCGTAGGCGACGTCGACCTGGGCCTGGGCGTCGATGTACGCCTGGTAGTCCGCCAGCACGAGGAAGCGGTCCTCGTACAGGAGGTTGGCGACGACCGGCTCGAACACGCTCCTGTCACCGCCGGCGAAGATGCCGGAGGAGATCAGGTCGAGCGCACGCCGCAGGGATAGGTTCGACTCGTAGAACGACGCCGGCCGGTAACCGACCGCGATGGTCTCGGCGACCTCGGGCTCGGTCATGCCGAAGAGGAAGAAGTTGTCGTCTCCCACGAGTTGGCGGATCTCGACGTTCGCGCCGTCGTCGGTGCCGATGGTGAGGGCGCCGTTGAGTGCGAACTTCATGTTGCCGGTCCCGGAGGCCTCCTTGCCGGCGAGCGAGATCTGCTCGGAGAGGTCAGCGGCGGGGATGAGCTTCTCCGCGAGCGTCACGTTGTAGTTCGCCGGGAAGATCACCTGGAGCCGGCCCTCGAGGCGCGGGTCCACGTTGACGGTCCGTCCCACCGCGTTGATGAGATGGATGATCTGCTTGGCCATCCGGTAGCCGGGGGCGGCCTTGGCGCCGAAGGCGGCGACGCGCGGCGTGAGGTCGGCGACGTCGAGCGCACCGGAGAGGACCCGCTCGTAGACCGTGACCACGTGCAGCAGCTTGAGCATCTGCCGCTTGTACTCGTGCAGGCGCTTCACCATGACGTCGAGCATCACATCGGTGGGGATGTCGATGCCGTCGCGGGCCTTGAGGACGTTTGCGAGTCGGACCTTGTTGGCCGTCTTGACATCGTGGAAGCGGCGCCTGAACTCGGCGTCGTCGGCCAGCGGCTCCAGCTCGCGGAGGCGCTCGAGGTCGGTCACCCACCCGTCGCCGATCGCTTCCGTGATGAGGGCGGACAGGCCGGGGTTCGCCATGCGGACGAATCGCCGGGGCGTGACGCCGTTGGTCACGTTGGTGAACTTCGTCGGCTCGTAGCCGGAGAAGTCGTTGAGCACCTTGTCGCGCAGCAACTGGCTGTGCAGCTCGGCCACGCCGTTGACCTTGGTGCTCGCGACCGTGGCCAGGTAGGCCATGCGGACCGCGCGGCTCGGGTACTCCTGGATGATCGACATGCGACGCACGCGCATCTCGTCCTCCGGGAAGGCCTCCCGCAGCTCGGCGAGGAACGCGTCGTTGATGCGGTAGATGATCTCGAGGTGCCTCGGGAGGAGGCGGCCCAGGAGGTCCACGGGCCACACCTCGAGGGCCTCGGGCAGCAGGGTGTGGCAGGTGTAGGCGAAGCAGCGCTTGGTGATCTCCCAGGCGGTGTCCCAAGCCAGATGACGCTCGTCCACCAGGATGCGCATGAGCTCCGGCACTGCGATGACCGGGTGCGTGTCGTTCAGCTGGAAGGTGACGCGCTCGGGCAGCTTCTGGAGGTCGAAGCCCTCGGGGAGGACCTGGTCCATGAAGTTCCGCAGCGAACAGGCTACGAAGAAGTACTGCTGCTGGAGCCGGAGCTCCTTGCCCTGGGGCGTGGAGTCCTCGGGGTAGAGCACCTTGGAGATGTTCTCCGCGAAGGTCTGGGCGCGGACGGCCTCCGCGTAGTCGCCGGAGTTGAAGATCTGCAGGTCGAAGGCGTGGGTCGCCTTGGCGCTCCACAGCCGCAGCGTGTTCACCCGGCCGTTGTGGTAGCCGGGGACCATGTAGTTGTAGGGGATGCCGAGTACGTCCCAGGCCGGCACCCAGTGCCGGCGCGTGACGCCGTCGTCGTCCACGCGGTCCTCGACGGTGCCGCCGAAGTGGACCGTTACCGCGGCCTCGGGGTGCGGGAACTCCCAGGGTCCGCCGAGTTCCAGCCAGTTGTCGGGCTGCTCCACCTGCCAGCCGTCCACGAAGGTCTGGCGGAAGATGCCGTACTCGTAGCGGATCCCGTAGCCGATGGACGGGATGTCCATCGTCGCGAGGGAGTCGATGAAGCAGGCGGCGAGGCGGCCGAGGCCACCGTTGCCGAGACCGGGCTCCACCTCCGCATTGCGGACCGTGGTCATGTCGATGCCGAGACCGGCCAGGGCCTGCTCGGCGACGTCGTCCAGTTGGGAGGCGAGGAGGGCGTTCTGGAGCTGGCGTCCGAGGAGATACTCCGCCGAGAGGTAGGCCACGGACTTCGCCTGCGACTGCCGCTGCACGCGCATCGTGTTCAGCCAGCGCGCCATGAGGTACTTGCGCACGGTGCGGGCGAGCGCCAGGTAGAGGTCGTTCGTGGAAGCCTGGTCGAGGTCGACACCCTGGCCGAAGTTGACCTCCTGGAGGAACTCCTCCGTGAAGGCCTCGACTGTCGGGGCGGGCGTGGACCGGGCGGGGAGCGTCTCAGTCATGCGGAGCACACTAGCGCTGACCTGCGGCGTTCGTCGTCGACGGCGGAGCCCCGGTCGGATGTCCGTGCTCGTGTCACGGCGGCGTCCCGGAGCGTGCCCGACGACGGCGCCAGTGGGGCGCGGGAAAGGCGAATGCGCAGGTGGGGAGTGGGAAAGCGGTGGGCCGTGGGCGGCGGGACGTGTCCCGTCGGGCCCGCTCCAGCGGGTCGGCGGGCACAGGTGCCGTCCCGTCGGAGGGCTTGCGAAACGGGGCTGGAATGCTGCAGAAACCAAAACGTGACCCGTTGAGGGCGGGTCGGGCGCGAGGTGTCGTCGAGCCCGACGGAACGTGGCCCGACGCGGTTGGGACGGACGGGACCATCTCGGCCCAGCCAGGGCGACGACGGCTCTCGACCTCGGCGGAGGGCGGCGGGGGTGACTGCCGAGGGAAGCGGGGTGCGGGCCGTGGAACTAGGCGTCCGTGGTCCGGAGCGCGTTGCGTCTGCGGTAGTCTTCTGGGCGCCCGTTCAGCGGGCACACGGGCTGTGGCGCAGTTTGGTAGCGCACTTGACTGGGGGTCAAGGGGTCGCAGGTTCAAATCCTGTCAGCCCGACGTATCGTCGCAGGTCAGGGCCATGCGCGGGGCCGCTGGTAGGCGGCTGGGCGGTCCATGTAGCCATTCGTGTAGCCATCGCGCACGGTTCGCCGCTGTGCGGGATCGTTCGCCCCGGTTCGTTCCGTTTCCACTGCGGACGACGGCGGACCTGGGCGGACGGCAGCGGATCGGTTGACGCCTCATCCGGGGGTCAAGAGGTCATGCGTCTCCGGACCCCGGCTGCGCGCGGGGAAGTCGCAGGCCAGGTCGCTGTTGCGTTACGGGACCGGGGGAGCGGGCAGTGGCGGTGCAGCCGTTGGTGTGGCCGCGACGGGGGTCGTGGTCGTGGCGGCACAGGACTGCCCGGCGATGGCAGTCCCAGGGACGACGCCGCGTGTCGCGGCGGGAACGTCCACGCGCCTGGGCTCCCATTGGCGAGCGTCGCGGGGGACGGCGGCGTTCTCGACCCCACGCACCCCCTGGCGCGGGGCGCGCCACGGGGGAGCCGACCGCTCCTCACGCCTTCGCTTTGGTCATCGCGACGAGCACGGTGCGCCTCTATTCGCCGACCAGTCCGCGCCTGGCAGGTCGCACTCTGGGACATCAAGTGCGCGCGGGGTGGTCTCGACCGCAGCCCGGGGTACTCCTCGAACGACAAGGGTGGCCCGACCGTAGTGGGGTCCACGTCGGGTCCATGTCGCGACTGGAGTCGGGTACGTATTATCGTGAGGGTGAATGACGACGGTACTGACCGGGGCCTGAGGAGTACCGATCCGGACAACGGCGGGGCGGCCGACGGCCTCACTCAGGACGACATACGGGATACCCAGCGCTTCGTCATCCTGCTTGGCCGGTTGGGGCTTGAGCTGAGCGCCGCGATCCGCGACGCCGTCGGCGCAGACCTCGCCTCGAATGCCGCCGTCGTCACTCTCAGTCTCCTGGATCTTGAGGGCCCTAAACGCCCGGGGGAGTTGCAGGTAGCTACCGGCCTGTCCAGCGGCGGCGTCTCGAAGCTCCTCGACCGCATGGAGGCCGCCGATCTGATCGCCCGCCGGATCGGCTCGATCCCGGAGGACCGGCGCGGTGTGATGGTCAGCATCACCCCTGAGGGCCGCCGCGCTTCGGCGACGATCGCAGGTGCGATCCGCGGGCGATTCGACGAGCTCCGGGTCTTCGTCAAGGAGTTCTCGGCCCTCGCCGAGGGCTGACGGCACCGCCGCCTCTCGTCCCGGTGACAGAGTGTGCGCCCGCACGGTCGTGATCGGCGTCCCGGGACAGCCCGGCACCCGACTCCGCGTGGAGGTCCACCACCCTCAGGCTCTGGTGACGGCGGTAGTGGCATCGGGGCTCGGCCTGCCACTGGCGGCGTGGCAGCCCGTCGTGGCCGCGCTTCCCGACGTGTGCCTGATCGTGGTGGACCGCCCGGGGATCGGTGGGTCCACGGCTTGGACGACGCCGCCGGGCGGGCTCGCGGACCAGGTCGCACTTCTCCGGCTGGTCCTGGACACGTGCCGAGGCGAGGACCGGTATGCCCGTGTTGTCGTTGTGGGGCATTCGTACGGCGCGCTGATCGCGGAGGGGTTCGCCCGAACGTACCCGGAGCGCACGGCAGCGCTGGTCCTTCTCGATCCGTCGGTCCCCGCCGAGGAAGCGACGCGGCGCCAGGTCGAGGGGTGGGTGTCGGACATCCTCGTGCGGGGGGTCGCGTGGCGCGGCGTGGCCGACCCGGTGGGTCGCGTCGTCGGCCGAGCGACGGTGGCCCTCGGCACGTCCCGGACGGCGCGAGGCGAGGCCGCGCGCGAGGTCCGCGCGGCCTTTCGGGGTGCCGTGCATTTGCGGGCCACCCTGTTGGAACTGGCGCGCATCCGCGGGGAGGCGAGGGATCTGCTCGCCCTGGCGGCGACTCACCCGCTGCCGCCGGTGCCGGTCCGACTGCTCGTGGGCACCCGTCGTGGCTGGCCGCTACGGTGGGTCCGCGGCCCTCGCCGTGGCTGGATGGGCCGGATGGGAGCCGTCGCCCGAGACCTGGGGTCACAGGTCGCCGTCGATCAGGTCGACGGCGCCCACCTGCTGACGCTGGACGCGCCGGGGACGGTGGCGGCCGCGATCCGGCACGCCGCCACGGCGGCCATGGGGTGAGGAATCAGTTCGGCTTGACCAGCGGGAAGAGGATGGTGTCGCGGATTCCGAGTCCGGTGAGGTTCATGACGAGGCGGTCGACGCCGAGGCCCATGCCGCCGGTGGGCGGCATGCCGTACTCCAGGGCGTGGAGGAAGTCCTCGTCCACTTCCATGGCCTCGGGGTCGCCGGCGGCGGCGAGGAGGGACTGCTCCACCAATCGGGCGCGCTGGTCCACGGGGTCGATCAACTCGGAGTAGGCGGTGCCCTGTTCGGAGGCCCACATGACGAGGTCCCACTTCTCGGCCAGGCGTGGGTCGGAGCGGTGGACGCGCGTCAGCGGCGAGGTGTCTCGCGGGAAGTCGGTGTAGAAGACCGGGGTGGTGGTGGCGTTCTCGCAGAGTTCGCCGTAGAGCTCTTCGAGGATCGCGCCCCAGGTCAGGGCGGGTTCGAGGTCGAGCCCGAGGGCGGCGGCGTGTCGCAGGAGAACGTCCTTGGGCGTGTCGGTGGAGACTGCCTCGCCGAGCGCCGTCGAGACGGCGGTGCAGATCGGGGTCGCGGGCCATTGCCCGGAGAGGTCGAACTCGCGCACGGTCCCATCAGGCTGGATGCGTCGGGCGATGGGGCGGCCGTAGACGGCGGTCGCGGCCTCCTGGATGAGCTCCTGGGTGAGGATGCGCATCGACGTGTAGTCCGCGTACGTCCCGTAGACCTCGAGGGAGGTGAACTCGGGGTTGTGGGAGGAGTCGGCACCCTCGTTGCGGAACTGGCGGCCGACCTCGAAGACCTTCTCCATGCCGCCCACCACGAGGCGCTTGAGGTGCAGTTCCGTGGCGATCCGCAGCGAGAGGTCGAGGTCGTAGGCGTTGATGTGCGTCTCGAAGGGGCGGGCGTTGGCGCCACCGTGCACGAGTTGCAGGATCGGTGTCTCCACCTCGACGAACCCGCGGGAGTGGAGCGAGTCGCGGATGCTGCGCACCACGGTGGAGCGCATGTAGGCCATGTCGCGCGCGCCGGGGCGGACGATGAGGTCCACGTAGCGCACCCGGACCCGGGCCTCGGGGTCGGACAGGCCGAGCCGCTTGTCGGGGAGCGGGCGCAGTGACTTGCTCGTCAGGGCGAACGACGCCGTGTCCACGGAGAGCTCGCCGCGGTTCGAGACGACGATCTCACCGGTGACGCCGACGTGGTCGCCCAGGTCGAGGCGGCGGAAGGAGCGGTGGGCAGCGGCGCCGACGACGGCGCGCGAGGCCATGACCTGCAGGTCACCCGAGCCGTCGCGGAGGGTGAGGAAGCACAGGCCGCCCAGGTCGCGCTTGCGCAGGATGCGACCCACCACGGAGACGACCCGACCGGTCCTCGCGCCGGGGGTGAGCACGCCGGCCGACGCGCGGACCGCGGCGAGGGTGTCGGTCCGGGGGTAGCCGACCGGGTAGGGGTCCACGCCGTCGGCCTGGAGTGCGGCGAGCTTCGCGCGCCGCACGCGCTCCTGCTCGGGTAGGCGTCGGCCCTCCAAGGCCTCGGCGAGCCGGTCGGGCTCGGGCGGGATCGCGGCGAGGACCTCCGCCGCGTAGGACTCCGCGGCGCGCTCGAGGGCGGACTCCTCGGCTCCCGCGGCGCGCCGGCGCAGCCGCGCCGCAACCGACGGACGGGTGAGGAAGCCCTCCGCGCTGCCCGCCGCCACACCGACGCGGGGTAGGTCGGAGGCGTACTCGAAGCAGATGAAGCGCGGCTGCCAGTCGGGCAGGTACTTGGCGTTCGACCGGTACAGGGACTCCAGCTGCCAGTTCCGGCTCGCGAGCAGAAGCGCCTGCCTCCCGAGCCGGGCCAGCGGCCCGGCGCCGATCTCCTCGCCCCGGGCGAAAGCTTCCCGGAACATCGCGAAGTTGAGCGATACCCGGCGGACTTGTAGGCGCGGAGCCTGCTCGGCGAGCGCGGTCACCATGAGTTCGACGAGGCCGTTGTCCGACGTAGGGTCGCGGCGCATGAGGTCCAGGGACAGCCCGTTGCGCCCCCACGGCACGAGGCTGAGAAAGCCGCGGAGCTCGCCCGCACCGTCGAACGCCTCGACGAGCACGCAATCCGCGTCGAGGGCGTCGCCGAGCCGGCCGAGCGCCATGGAGAAGCCGCGCTCGTCCCCGCCGTCGCCGCGCCAGCGCGACGCCGCCCGCGCGAGGCGTTCGAAGTCCGCGGGGGCCAGGGACGAGTGCCGGCGCACGTCGGCCGTGTAGCCGCGGCGGCGCAGGCGGTGGACAGCCTGGCGGACGGGCTTGAGGCCGGGGGAGTTCAGCGAGAACGCGCCGGTGTCCAGGATCGCCTCGTCGCCGATCTCGAAGGCGACGAGCCCAGCGGCCTCGTACGCGCGGGCGCCCGCCTCACCCGCGGCCATGACGGCGAGGGACCAGCCGTGCCGGCGGGCATCGCGTCGCCACGCCTCGATCGCCCCCGACCAGTGCTCGGGGGCGCCGAGGGGGTTGCCGCTCGCCAGGCTGACGCCGCGGATCACCCGGTAGGAGACACCGGCGCGCGCCCGGTCGGGTGTCTCGGCGTCCCAGACGACCGCCTTGTCCCGGCGGGTGGCGAAGTAGCCCAGGGAATCGCCGTCGCCGTGCTCGCGCAGCAGCGTCCGGACCTTGGCCTCGTCGAGGGCGCCGAGAACCCGGGTGTGCGCCGGCGCGCGAAAGAAGATGGCCGCGCTGCCGAGGACGACGGTGGCCCCGAGCAGCGAGACCAGCGCGCGGACCCAGAACGGCACTGAGGCGTCGAGGCCGCCGGCGAGCAGTCCGAGGTCGCCGAGCAGGGTGTCGGACGCTGCGACGCCCGCGTCCACCGGGTCCTCCACGCCGCCAAACGTGAGGAGCAGCCACGACCCGGCCACGACGGCGCCCAGACCGCCGATCACCAAGACCGTGAGTGCCGCGAGTCCGGCGGCCCGCGCGGGCCGGGCCGTGAACTGCGGGCGAGCCGTGATCGCGACCAGGAGGAGCCCACCGCCGACGGCCAGCCCGAAGGCGTTCAGGAGAGGCAGGTCACCCGCGGCGATCGATGCGACCCGACCGATCACCGGCAGGACCACGAGCAGCACCACGAACACCCACCACGCGGGCCGCAGGCGGCGCCGCAGGCCGACGCCGAGGACCGCGAGGAGGGTCGCGTACACGAGGTTCGGCACGATCGGAAGTACGAGGACCGAGACCAGGTCATCGGAGCGGCTGAAGTACTCCCGCAAAGGGTGGACCGCGACCGCGAGCACCACGAGCCCGGCCAGGGTGAACGCCAGCGTCGCCAGCCAGTCCGGCCACCGGTCATCGCGCAGCCGGTCCCGGGCCGCCGCGGCGACGCCCGGCCCGCGCATCGCCGTCACCTGTGTCCGATGCGCCGTCTCGGTGCGGGTCACCGCAGCTCCTCTTGCGGGTGGGATGTTTCGGAGAATCTTACGGGCGCAGTGACCGGCCCCGCGTCGTCGCGCAGTGCGCTACCGTCTGAGATTCTTATCAGCGCAGCTACCGGGCGCCAGTCCTCATCGGCGAACGCGAGCGGCCGGGTTGCCGCGACTCGTGTCCGGATCGGCCTGCGGCAGGCCAAGGACCTCCCTGGTGGTCGGCACGATCGTCGGCGTCGGGATCTTCAACCTGCCGGTCTCACTCGCCGGGTTCGGTCCGATCAATCTGGTCGCACTTGCCCTCACCACGGTGGGCGCGATCCTCCAACGCCTGGCTGTAGTGGATCCCGTCCTGGGCCGGCAATGCAGCCGTCGCGAGGTGGTGGGTGCTCTACGTCGAGCGCTTCGTGAACACGGGGCACAACGCGGGGGCGACGATTGCGCTGACCTTCGCGGGGATCTGGGTCGGGGCGGCGGTCAACCTGCGCGGGGTCTCGAGCATGGGCCGGATCCAGTTGTAGGCCCCGGCGCTGAAGTTCCTCCCCCTGCTACTCATGGCGACCGTGGGGTACCTGCACCAGCGCTCGAAGATGACGCCGCCTCCGCCGCCCCCGCCGGCCGTCGACACCGTGCGCCACGCGGGGGTCGGCTGACGCCCAACCACGCAGAGCACGCCGTCGACGCCGCGCCGTCCGGACCAGTCATCCCGTCAAGGGGTGGCTCACGGCGAGGAGGAAGTGGTCGATCACCGGGGACATGGTGGGCAGGTCATTCTCCAAGGTCCCGATGAGTGCAGCGGCGAGTTCGCATCCTGCGGCGGTGGGACGGACCATCACGAACGGACGCCCACCTGCGTCAGACTGAACCTGCTCGACCAGCCCGGAATCCTCCATCCTGCGCAACAGCCGGTGGACGGTGCCGCGGGATCGGACGATGAGGGCGGGGATCTCGGTCAGCCGGAGCTCGCCGTGCCGGACCAGCTCGAGCAGCAGGAGAATCGGTCGGGGGTCGCCGGGCTGGAACACCTCGTCGTCGCTGATCACGCGCGCGATCGAGGCGTCGAGGGTGGCCACGAGAGCGAGGAAGCCCGCGAGGACAGGGAACGGGACGTCGGGCGCCCGTCCTTCGAGCTCCCGATCCGGAGGGGCGTGCCGAGGTGCGTGTCGCTGGAGGTCGCGCAAGGCAGCCACGACCTCGGAGGAGTGGGCGACGACGACGCGCCCGAGCACCGCGAGCGCGTCCCGACCTGCATCGGTCAGGTCGACGACCACGGCCCGGCGGTCCTCCGGGACGCTGCCGTATGAGCGGTGAGTGAAGCCCGCGCCCTCCACTCGGTCGAGCAGCTGGGTGACGCCGGCGGAGGACAGGCCCGTCGCATGCGCGATCTCGCGCGGCCGCGCCGGCCCCGAGGCGAGGACGACGAGCGGGAGAGCGCCCGACAACCCGAGCGCACGCCCGGTTCCGGGAAAGAGGTGAGGGTCGTGCAGGGCGCGGTCGAGAGTGACGCCCAGGCGGAAGAGGGCGATGACCGACGCCCCGATCCCGCCGAGAGGCGACGTTCCTTGATCAAGGGGGGGACGAGTCCGCTGGCCGCTACTGGTTCCCACTCTCGCACCTTATGCGGGTGGAGTCCGGCGAGCATCAGGGCTTGTCGGAGACGTCCTGTAACTGCGATACTTTCTGGCGAAGTGAACCGTGGGCGAATCTGGCCCCTGCTCGTCGCCGGCCAGGGCGTCGGCCCCCCCCGAGTCCTCCCGACACACGAGCCCCCGGGCGACGAGAGGACGTGCAGCATGCAGGTCGAGCTGAACTCCGGTCCGGCTTTCGCGTTCGGTGAGATCACCCTGGCCGCCGGGGGGAAGGTGCGGGTCGAGGCCGGGGCGATGGCCATGACGCGCGGCGACGTCCAGATGGCGACGTCCACGCAGGGCGGCTTCATGAAGGGGCTGCGCCGGTCCATCGGTGGCGAGAGCTTCTTCGTCAACGACTTCAGTTCGACTACTGGCGGCGTGGTGGGCGTCGCGGCGGCGCTCCCCGGGGACATGACGCTGGCGCGTCTCGGCGGAACCGGGGCGGTCCTGGTCCAGTCCGGGTCGTGGATCGCCTCCGACCCCACGGTCGACGTCGACGCCAAGTGGGGCGGCGGCAAGTCGTTCTTCAGCGGTGAGGGCCTCGTCCTGCTGCGCTGCGGCGGGCAGGGCGACCTGCTCATGTCCGCTTACGGCGCCATCCGCTACGTCGAGTTGGTGCCCGGCGAGACGATGACCCTGGACACCGGCCACGTGGTCGCCTTCGACGACTCGGTCCAGTACAAGGTGCGCAAGGCGGGCAGCTGGAAGTCGACCATCCTCGGTGGCGAGGGTCTGGTCACCGACTTCACGGGTCCCGGCCGGGTCTGGTTGCAGACGCGCAGCAGTTCCGACCTCGTCCAGTGGATCCAGTCGAAGCTCCCGCCCGCCCGAAGCTAGCGCCGCGGCGACCTCGCGCCCCGACGCGCGGCTGACGCCCGCCGACCCGGCAGGGCCTCGTACGAGGAGTTGGAGTCACCGGTGGACATCGCTCTACTCGGCGAGACGGCCGGACTCGGCCTTGCCGCCGTGGACGTGGTCGGCATCGCGTTCATGCCCATCCTCCTCGCTCAGGCGAACGGTGTGCGGCGGGCGATCGTCTTCTTGCTCGGCTCCCTGCTCGCCCTGGTCACCATGGGCATGGTCTTCACCACCGGCCTTGGCTCGGTGGTCGTCGAGATCCAGGAGCGCTACCCGTGGCTGGTGCCCGGCGTCGAGGTGTTCGGCGGAGTGGTCCTCCTCGGTCTGGGTGTGTTCATGCTCATCCGAGCGCGCAACGGCGACGGCGCCCATGCGCCCGACAACCTGGTCCAGCGGCTGAACCTGCCGCAGCCGCTGCTGTTCCTCTTCGGGGCCGTCCTCGTCACGATCCAGTCGATCGTCGACGTGGTGTTCGTCGTCGCGATGGTCGACGTCGGGGCCCGCGACCTGCCACTGCTCGAGGTGATCCTGCTCGTTCTGAGCTATGCGGTCGCTGCGCTGGTGATCCAGACCGCCGTCGTCGTGGCGTATCTGATCACCCCGAACGAGCGTCGCGAGCACGCCATGGTGGCGTTCTCGGACTGGCTCGCCCGCAAGGGCGAGTTCTGGGCCGGCCTCATCTCCCTCGGCCTGGGCATCGCCCTGCTGATCTTCTCCGGCCCGGACCTCGTGGAGGCGCTGCCCACCCCGTAGGAGCTGTGGCCCACGTCAGTCTGCGGCGGCCACCTCGGCAGGACGGGGCGTGCAGCCACGTGGTATCTTCCGCAATCACGAAATGTGCCGGATCCTTCAACTCCCGGATCGGAGCTCCCTCCATGAGTACCAGCGCTGCGGATCCAACCACGACCGCGTCGGGCCTGAACTGGCGGATCGCACCCTCCGTGCCTGTGGCAGTCGGCGTCTTCATCGCGTACGTCGTGGTGGTGATCGGCCTCATGGCCACCGCGGGGATCGGCTACGCCGATATCTTCGCCACCGGCGCCAACGCCTTCCGAGCGGCGGTGATCCCGCTGATCGGCGGAAGCCTGGTGCTCATCGCCTTCTTGCTCTGGGCGCGTTGGGATGGAGTGTTCAAGGACCCGGCCCGGCTTCCCGTGTCCCGCCTCCTCTGGGTTCCCGTGGCGATCTTCGCGGTGGGGATCGCGGTGCACTTCGCCGTCGCCGACTGGGCGAAGGTCCCCACCGATCTGCTCCTGGCGATCGTGGCTGCCGGTGTCCTGGTCGGCTTTGCCGAGGAGACGCTGTTCCGCGGCATCATCCTTCGCGGCCTGCGCACCAACCTGCGTCCCGAGGCGTGGGTCATGCTGATCTCGTCGTTGTGGTTCGGCTTCTTCCACCTGACCAACCTCCTGGTCGGATCACCGGCCGGTGGGGTGCTTCTCCAGTGCGTCCAGGCATCCTTGGCTGGGGTCGTTCTCTACGTGTTCCGCCGGGTGCGTGGGCTCCTCGTGGTGGGGATGATCGCCCACGGGCTGTGGGACATGTCCGTGTTCCTGCCTCCCCCCTCGGGCACGATCGCCCTGGTGAACCTCGGCATCCAGGTCCTGGTTTCGGTCACCGCCGTGATCGCCGCGATCGTCATCGTGCGCAGGGAACGCACGATCGCCGTGAGCCCAACCGGAATCCAAGGTCTCTAGCTCACGGAAGGCCTCCGCCCCGGGAGCCTGGCGCCTCCCCCTGGCCACCGAAGGAGCTCCGCATGGAGAACTACACGTCCATCCTGCTGCTAGTCCTGTTGCTTCTCATCGTGCGGGAGAGCCGGCGCGGTACCCAGGCGATCAAGTCCGACCCGGGCGTCACGTTGCAGCGCAACGAGCGCTTCCGCACGCTCACGATGCAGCTCCTCGAGCCGGTGGTTGCCCTCCTGGTCGTCGGGTCGCTGCTGGTGACAGACCTGGAGCGCAGCCCCACCCACGCGATCGTCGCGGTCGTTGGCTGCGTTGTCGGTTACGCGTTCGGCGCCTACCGGGCGCGGACCACCTACGTCGCATCGGTGCCGGCTCACAAGGGCGTGATCCTGCGCTACAGCGTGGAGTCGTTCGTGGCGCTCGGACTCCTGATCGTCATCAAGCTCGTGGCCGAGCAGGACCTGCTGCCCGACGGCGACATCTTCCGCGCCATCATCGCCGGTCTCCTCGGCTTCCTCGTCGTCGAGTCCAGCGCCCGAGTGATCACGCTGGTCCGCTACTACCGCCGCGACAGGGCCGCGGCTGCCACGATCACCCAGACCGTGGGCGCCTGAGCCGCGCGGGGCTCGCAGCGGACCGGTACGAGGAAGTGCCGCGACTCGAACGAGCGGTCCGAGGCCATCTGTGGTCCCGGTGGGCCGGCAGGTCCCGGCCACCCCGCTGTTCAACCCCGAGGGTGCCGCCCGGAGCCGGGCAGGTTCGGCGCTGGGCGGCACTTCGCGGTGCTGGACCCGGAGAGCGAGGAGTCGCGGCCCAAAGCGGATGTGCTCGACGGCGCGAACCGGGTCGTCTATCGCGTCACCGGCCGGGTGCTTGGCCGAATTCGTCGCTCCTGAGCGCGGCCACGGCGTTGGGCAAGAACGGATCGGTGGGAAGGCACGCCGAGAGCAGCGCCACCGTGGCGGAATCGGATCGAGCATCGGGTTCGCGAGCGCGGATCCGCCGAGGTCATGCCGGTGGTCCGACGCGGCTCGGCGGGCGTGGCGGGGGCTCTCACTTCCTGTGTCAGAATTTCCGAGCGAGAACATCGGGGCGCGGCATTGCCGGGACGGTATCGGCACCCTGCCCTTCACCGGCTGCACACCGACGGAGATGCCATGACCACCGAACGCCCGCGGCGAGCCTTCAGCATCACCATCGCGCTATCAGCGGCCCTCCTCGCCCTGACGGGATGCGCCTTGCCCGGTGGGGAGGAGCCAACGTCTACGGCGACGGCGAGCACGGCCTCGGCCACGCTCGCCACGGTCGATCCGTCCCTGATCGAGGGCTTCGACGTCCGGGTGGACGAGAGCCTCGACCACAACCACCTGCTCTATGTCGCGGTCGCGGTGGTCCCGGGTCTGGAGGCTTGGGCGGACAGTCAGAAGGAGGCCCTGACGCCCCGCCTTGAACGGTTCGTCACTGAGACCGACGGTGCGGATGCCGAGCCCTACCCCGAGTTTGATGGTCGGTTGGGACGTGGTCGCGGCCTCGCCCGAGGTGGTGGGCATGCGTGTCCACACGAGCGAGGTCAGCACCGACGCCGCATTCGACGGGAGTTCGTGGATCTCCTACTACGACGTGGCAGCGGACATCGAGCGACCGTCTCAGGACCTGCTGGCCAAGGGCGCCGAGGTGGCGCTCGCCGAGCGCGTCCAGGCCGCGGCGGCGGCGAACCCCGTCATCGACCCCGGGCTGCTCGAGGAGCAGCTGGCCGGGGACCGGGAGTCCTTCGACGCCCTCGCCTTCACGCCCAAGGGCCAGCTGTGGGTGGAGTTCGACCGCTCGACAGTGTCGACGAGCGACTCCCCGCTGGCTCTCGCCGTCGATCCCGAGAGCCTGCTCTCGGAGTTCGGCACGACTGTTCGGGACGCCGCCCTCTCCCCGACGGACCCAGGCCTCGGGACCGGCTCGACCGCGCAGGCCGGATCCACGTCGTCCGCGGCAGCCGGTCCCGCGGGCGACGTCGACTGCAGTGCCGTGAAGTGTGCCGCGCTGACCTTCGACGACGGCCCGGTGGCGGGCACGGCAGACCTCCTCGACGTGCTCGCCGAGAAGGGGGTCTACGCCACGTTCTTCGTTGTTGGGACGAACGCCCAGGCGCATCCGGAGATCCTCGCCCGCATGGCAGCGGAAGGGCACGTCGTGGGCAACCACACCCTCGACCACCCACAGCTCACCCGCCTGTCCGAATCAGAGATCCGGCGCGAGATCGAGACCACGGCAGACCTCATCGAGCAGGCAGGCGCTCCTCGACCGACACTCCTACGGCCACCGTACGGCGCAACGAACGAGGCGGTGGCCGCCGTCGCCGCAGACCTCGCGGATCTCCCAGATCAACTGGAACGTCGACCCCGAGGACTGGAAGGACCGCGACAGCGCGGTCGTGACCCAGCGTGTCCTCGCGAACACGAAGGACGGTTCGATCGTGCTGTCCCACGACATCCACGAGACTACGCGTGACGCCTACACCGGGA
>CAWACR010000006.1:0-108479 GCA_963780675.1 uncultured Actinomycetota bacterium | reverse complement strand
CCGTGGTGATCTCGCTGAACCTCGACGTCGACAGCGCCGAAGCGATCAGCCTGTTCTCCGCCGACCCGCGGTGGGACGCCGTCGCCCAGACCATCAGCTTCACCGGCGGGCCGGCCGGGAACTGGGACGACGCGGTCCGGCTGCTGGTCAAGGCGCGTGACGACTTCCGCCGCGAGGACCCGCAGATCGCGGTCGTCGGCTTCGGCTGCGCGTCTGCCAGTTGCGGCCCGACGTCGTCCTATCGGATCCCGAACCTGCGCTCGGGCACCGGCCTGCTCGACGTCGAGGTCATCGACGACGAGACCCCGGACCTGGTCACCATCGAGTCCGGCGGCAGCACGATCGTGATCGACGACGACCCGGCCACCGGGATCGACGAGTCGACGCTGCCGGCCAGCCAGGATTCGTACACCATCCGGCTGACCAAGCGCCCCGACGGCACAGTCGTGGTCGCCATCCTCACTGACGGGCTGACCGACGTGGTGTCGATCAACGGAGTCCCGGTCGTGCTGACCACCATCGGGGGGTACGTCCCGAGCCGGCTGTTCCAGGGCAAGGCCACCGTCACCGGCACCACCGTCACCCGGGCCAACGGTGACGACCTCGGCTCGTTCGTCGAGGAGGGCTTCCGGGTCGGGCAGTTCATCCGGATCGCGATCAACGCCGCGTCCTACGACCGCCACATCCTCGCGATGACGCTCGACGGCCTCGCGATGACCCTGGACGGCGCCGCCCTGCCGGCGCCCGCCGCGAACAGCGACGTGACCATCAGCCGGCTGACCCGGATCGGCCTGTGGACGGGTGGCGTCACCACCGCGGCCGACCCCGAGCCGGCGGACCCGTCCGACCTCGGCGGACGGCGGATCACCCGCACCGACGGCTCGTCCTGGCTGGCCGACGGTTTCCTGGAGGGCCAGCGGGTCCGGGTGATCAACGAGGCCAACCCGCTGCAGTTCGTCGACCTCAAGATCGCGGTCATCCGCGGCACGAACACCCTCAAGGACGAGACCCTGCAGTTCACCGCCGAGGGCGTCACCCCGGCCTGGTGGCTGGGCGCCACTCAGGTGACGGTGAACAGGCTGGCCGCGGTGGCCACCTTCACCCCGACCAACTGGTACCTGCACCAGGCCGTGGTCCTCAAGGCCGACCCGCTGTTCGCGCTGCCGCTGGTCCGCGAGGGCGCCAAGACCTTCCCGGCTTCCAAGCACCTGCTGTCCCGCCTGCGCGGCCCGCTGGCCGCCGAGGGCGGCGTCACCGGCGCCGACCGGTCGCTGCGCAACGGCGTCAAGTTGCCGGGCGAGTTGGACGGCCCGCTGTTCGCGATCGCCGCGCAGGCTCCCGAGTCGCGCCAGATCGACGTGCTCAACATCTTCAACGACTCCAGCCAGGCCGACGTCGCCGGCGTGATGACCTCGACCACGCTCACCGGGTTCGGCATGGCCAAGGAACTGTGCTTCATCGGCAGCAACCCGTTCGGCGAGCCGGCCTGCTTCCCCGGCGGGATCAGCTTCGGCGCGATCGCCTTCGACGGGACCCAGTTCGTCACCGACGGCGGCCAGAGCACGATCGAGGTGCTGAACGTGCTGCTCGGCGTCGGCAACGACACCCTCGACATCCAGGGCACCCTCGACCCGGCGCCGGCCGTCAGTGCCACCGGAGTCTTCGCCTACAGCGGCAACGCGATCACCCGCACCGGACCGGTGACCTGGAAGGAACTGGGCTTCCTGGTCGGGCAGCTCGTCACCATCCCGGGTGTGGGCACGCGGATCGTCACCGGCTTCTCGCCCGACGGCCTGATCATGGACGTCAGCGGCGCGGCACTCACCGGAGTCCCGGGCGGCGTGCAGCAGGTCACCGCCACCGACCCCGACGTGGTCGGCACCGGGACCGCGGCCCCGACCGCCTCCGGTGGGACGGTCACCCGGGCTCGGGAAGCTGGGAAACCGACGGCTTCGTGGTCGGCCAGATGGTCATGGTCGCCGGCCAGTCCGGCTACTGGCGGGTCGTCGGCGTGACCGCGCTCGTGCTCACCCTCGAGGGCTCCGCGCTCGCTGCGGGCACCCGCGCGATCACCGTCCCCGGACCGCACGGCGGGCTCACCGTGGTGCACGGCGGCGGCAACAGCCTGCTGCGGATCACCGGCCAGATGGCCGGTGGCTCCGGCAGCCTCACCCGCGGCGACGGCCTGGCCTGGTACGACGACGGCTTCCGGATCGGCCAGGTCGTTCAACTCGATGGCGAGTCGGTCACCCGGACGGTGCTGGGCTTCGCGAACCACACCTGCCCGCCGCCGCCTCCTGGCGAAACCGGCTTCAGCACCTGCGGCATCGGCGCGATCCTGTTGCTCTCCGGCGGCGCGCCGGCCTCGGGCGAGCGGACGATCCACGTCGCCGAACCCCGCAAGGCGCAGGCCACGACGTCGATGAACATCAGCGTCCAGCCCGCGGTCGGCGCGGGTCTGCCGACCAGCACCCTGACCCGCTACGCCGGCTCGTTCCTCGCCGACGGCTTCACGGTGGGCATGAAGGTCTGGGTCTCCGGAATCGCCGGGCCGTGGACGATCGCCGCGCTGTCGGCGTCGACCATGGTCCTGCAAGGCGCGGCTCTCACCCCGACCCTGACGGGCCTCAACGCGCCTCTTGGCGCCCCGGTCATGCTGACAGTGTTCGGCTTTGACCCGACGCTCGACGGCGGCGTCCGGATCGGCGGCGACACCATCCGGATCTGCAGCAGCGTGGCCGTCGACGAGACCGGCGATCCGGTGCCGTGCGGCTCCGTGCTCGGCGGACCGAACAGCCCGCTGGTGGTCTACGGCGACACCTCGCAGGACGGCGTCTGGTACTCCGGGCACCCCTACGACACCTGGGCTACGAATTCGGCCCGAAGCCGTTCGACCCGTTCCCACACTGACCGACGACGAGAACGAGGACGACGAGTGGGTCTTCCCGCTGGCCGACCCGTACGACTACGCCGGTCACGACGTCATCGACGCCTCCGGCCTGTTCGCCGACCACGTCGGTCGACAGCCTGCCGAGCGTCGGCGTCACCATCTACGGCGGCGCGGGCAACGACCTGATCCATCGGCAGCCAGGCCGGCGACCACCTCGCCGGCGGCTCAGGAGACGACACGATCCTCGGCCAGCGCGGCGTCGACCACATCTACGGCGACTCCGGGGTGAACGTCGACGTCCTCACCCGGGCGCTGACGATCTCCACGACCAACTCCTCGCCCGCGCCGACGCTGTCGATCGACGCCCTCGGCGACGGCAAGTTCGCCATGGCCCCCATGCCGGCGATCGTCGCCGACACCCTGGACGCCGGCCGCGACACGATCTGGGGCGAGGGCGGATGCCCGTCGACGTGGCAACTGACCTCGGCTGCGGCTCGGCCACGGGCACCGTCCTGGCGGCCCGGAGTCGGTCTACGACGACATCATCGGCGGCGACCACGGCGCGGATCGACCAGAACGTGGCCGACCCGAACTGCGCCGAACCCGCTGCTGCAGAAGATCCAGACCACCCGGATCGCCGTCGGTCCGCAGATCGTCTCGGTGAACCTGCAGAACGGTGACGACGACGTGATCTACGGCAACCTCGGCCGGGACGTCATCATCTGCGGCGCCGGCCACGACATGGCCGACGGCGACGAGCAGGACGACCTGGTCTTCGGCGACAACGTGGTCCTCGACCGCACCCTGCGCATCGTCGAGAGCGCGACGACGACGGACGTGGAGAACGGCCTCATCACGTCCGGCCGGTTCCAGACGCTGTGCGGCCAGATCATCTACAGCCGCTCCGACCTGGCCGCCTGCGGTTCGACGCCGACCGCCGACACCTCCGGCGCCCTGCTCACCGACGGCACGGCTCGCGACTACCGCGACCCCGATGCGGCGCCGTGGTGGGCGCGAGTACCTGATCGACTACGCCGCGCTGGCACACCTTCGCCTTCGACGGACGGCGAGGTCGGGCGCCGGCAGCTGGGGCAACGACTACCTGGCCGGCGGTGCGCACCACGACCTGGTGTTCGGCCAGCTGGGCAGACGACATCCTCCAGGGCGACGGCGGCATCGAACTGGCGCACGCGGCCGTCTCCCACGTGGGCGCTTCCCGCAGCCCCGACGGTTGCGTCGCCTCGGACACAGCCGGCACCGACCCCACCCACGCCGGTACCTGCGACGTCGTCGGCGACCTGGACCTCGTCCCGTCGTTCGACGCGGCGACGCGACGGCGCAGGACTACCTCGAGGGTGGCGGCGGCAACGACATCGCCTTCGGCAACCTCGGCCAGGACGACATCCTCGGCGGCTCCTCCGACTTCTTCAGCCTGACCGGAGTGGACAACCGTCCCGACGGCGCGGACCTCCTTTTCGGCGGCTCCGGCCTGAACGCGGCCCGCAATGACAACGGCGGCGTGAGCCTCGGTGCGGCGACCCCGGCCAACCGGCACACGGCCGACGCCGACACGATCGTGGGCGACAACGGCCGGATCATCCGGATCACCGGCACCTTCGGGACCGATGTCTGCGACAACACCGCCGATACGACCTATGGATGCAACGTCGCTGGCGCGCGGTACGTGGGCTTCGTCTACGACAACGCCTACGGCAGCGAGCAACTCGTGGTCCGCGGTGTCCACCTGCTCGACTACACCCCCGGTGGCCCGGACTTCCGTCCTGACCGGTTCAACCTGGGCACTGCCGGCACCTGCCACACCGGCGGCAGCCAGACCGTCAGCGACTGCAGCGTCTTCTTCGCGATCCCCAACCCGTCCGGGCGCAATCGCGTCGACTCGGCCGGTTGGAGCGAGATCTTCGGCAACGACGAGGTGCACGGCGAACTGGGCGACGACACGGTCTACCTCGGCGGCGGCAGCGACGTGGCCTACGGCGACGCCGATGACGACGACATCGTCGGCGGCTGGGGCAACGACTGGCTCTCCGGCGGCGTCGGCCAGGACGGCATCCTCGGCGACGACGGACGCATCTTCACCAGTCGCAACGCCTCGACGGGCTGGACCAGCACCGGCGCCACCTGCACCGGCGCCGGGACGGGCACGTGCTTCTCCGAGCCGTTGTACGGCGTCGCTGCCTTCCGCCCGGTGGGAACGTGCACCGAGAACCAGACGGTCCTCTGCGGAGACTTCCTGAACCAGTGGATCGCGACGCCGGGTGACGTCCAGACGTCGGTCATCAACGTGGGTGGCGACCTGAAGAAGACCGTGGACCTCACGCCGTTCAACGTCACGCCGAATGCCTCCGGGGCCGACCAGCCGTTGTTCGACGCGAACACCTCGGATGACGTGGTCTTCGGTGGCCTCGGCGGACAGGTCCAGTACTACCCGGCCACGATCGGTGGCCTCGCCAAGAACGACCCGAACCCCGCCGGCCTCCTGCGGGGCGTGGCCGGCGACTTCCTGCACGGCGGCGCGGGCGACGACGCGATCGCCGGCGGTGAGGCGATCTGGAACGCGTACACGCAGATCTACGACCGGAGCACGGGCGGCCGCCTGCCGAACGCCTACCGCACCGACTGGAGCCGTCCGTTCAACCCGGGCGACCTGCTGCACTTCGGCGAGGACTCCGACGCCTGGCACGACAACGGCCCGATCGCCGACCGTCTGGGTGAGTTCGCGCTCTACGACGAGTACGACCCGCGGCGCACGATCCTTCTCAACGGGAACGGCAGTGTGAACAAGACCGGCACCGGCTACCAGTGGTTCCTCAACCTGTACTCGGACGAAGGCCCGGCCCTGAACGGCTGCGTGGCGTACGACCCGAACGGCACGTGCACGTCGCTGGCGGACCGCTGGTCCGACGGCTCGGACGCGGTCTTCGGCGACCTCGGCAATGACTGGCTCGTGGGCGGTACGGGTCAGGACACGCTGTGGGGCGGGTGGGGCAACGACCTGCTGAACGCCGACGACGTCATGACGATCACGGGTACCGGTCAGGACGGCGACCAGAAGGGCAAGAAGACCCAGCCCTCGCCGAACGACACCCCGGACACGCACCCGCTCTACCAGGACCGCGCGTACGGCGGCGCGGGCCTGGACGTCCTCATCGGCAACACCGGTGGCGACCGCCTGATCGACTGGGTGGGCGAGTTCAACTCCTACATCGTCCCGTTTGCCCCGTTCGGCATCGCCGCGGTGTCGCGCCAGGTTCCGCCGTGGCTGTACGAGTTCCTGTACGCGCTCTCGGCGAGCCAGGGCGCCGACCCGACGCGGGACACCGACACCGGCCGGGACCCCGCCCGAAACGGCGAGCCCGACGGCGAACTCGGCCTCGTCACGCAGCGGGACCACGGGCTGTGGCAGGACCAGACGGGTGGCCCGTCCGACCCGCAACCGGGCAACATCCCCGGCGGGAAGCGCGACGTGCTCCGCAGCGCGGACTTCAACGACGGCCTGTCGCAGGCGTTCTACGCCGACTCCGGAGTGTTCACGGCCTCGGGCGGGGCGCTCACGGTCGCCGCGGCCTCCCTCGGCGGCGATGCGGCCGCCGTGTATCTACCACGACGGCTACCTGCCCGTGTACTACGAGGTGAGCGCCTCGGTGTACATGGACAAGCCGACGGCGGGGTGGAAGGCGAATGCGTACGTGATCTTCGACTACTTCGGCCCCACCGACTTCAAGTTCGCGGGGCTCGACCAGTCGACCAACAAGATCGTCATGGGCCGGCGCACGGCGGCGGGCTGGGTGGTGGACGTCCAGGGCACCGTCAGCGGTGGCGTGAAGTTCACCACCTGGTACTCGATGCTCGTGGCCGTGAACGGCACCACAGTGACCGTGCTGCTCAACAACAAGACCGCGTTCACCCACACCTTCGCCGCCCGGGTGCTCGACGGGGTCGCAGTGGGCCTGAACAAGGGCTTCGTGGGTGTCGGCTCGGACAACGCGCGCGGCCGCTACGACAACGTCGCCGTCCAGGTCCTGCCGCCCACGGTGAGCCTGGACGTGACCGAGACCTTCACCAGCGGCGACGGGGTGTTCGATCCCGCCACAGGCACGTGGAGCATCTCTGGCGGGAGCCTCCACGGGACGCCATCGTCGGTCACCACGCCGGCCCTCGCCTGGGCCGATCTCGGCGGGCGGCTCTCGGCCAACGCCTACCTCGAGATCACGGCGAGGGTCGCCGTCGACGCGAACGGGTTCGCCGGCGTCGCCTTCGACGGCTACGACGTCGACGACTACAAGGTGGTCGCGCTCGACGTCGCCGGGAAGCGGATCGTCATCGGTCACGTGACGCCGCGCTCCGGCTTCGTGGTCGATGCCGCGGTCCCGTGGACCACCCTGGCTGCCGGCACCTTCTACACCCTGGTGCTCACCATCAAGGGCGCCTCGATCACGGTCACGCTCAACGGTGCCCTGGTCCGGTCCTACGCCTACAACTCCGCCCTCGCCGACGGCGGCCTCGGCCTGTACGCCCGCACAGCTGCCGTCCACGCCGACCAGATCCGCATCCGCACCGACGGCCTTGCGGCGCCCGCGCAGGCCCTGACGGCCGCCTCGTTGCCGTCGGAACCAGTGTCCGCCGACGCTGGCACCACGACCGTCCTCGTGGCCGCCACCCTCGCCCGTGCGCGCGCCCTCTGGGTGGCCGACGGCGCCCCACCCGACGTGCTGGACGGCGTCACCTTCGCAGTCGCGGACCTCCCGGGTGCGGTGCTGGCCGAGGCGTGGGGGAGCCACGTAGTGGTGGACGTCTCGGCCGCGGGGTGGGGCTGGTCGCCGTCGGGCATGGACCTGCTCTCGGTCCTGATGCACGAACTCGGCCACGTGCTCGGCCTCGGCCACGACGACCACGGGGTCATGAGCGCCTCTCTGGCGCCGGGGGAGCGGTGGGCTCTCGACCAGCACTCAGGCCTCGCCGAGTCGCCGGGCCCCGCGGCCGCGACGCGCGCACCCGAACCGACGACGGGCGGCGCGGCCGCCGTCGTCCTCGAACCCGCCGGCCGCGGTGACGCTGGGTCCCCGCCCGCGCCTGCGGTCGGCGGCTCGACCGTCGAACCCGGCCTCGGCAGCGAACCTGCACCTCAGGGCGCAGATCGGCCGACGGCAGCGCCCGTGGCCGCGCTCCTCGACCTCGCCGCCGGGGTGTCCGGCCTCGTGTCCGGCGGTCTGGGTACCGCCGACGCCCCGGCGCTGGCCGGTGCCGGAGCCCATTCCTCGGCGCCGAGCGACGTCGTCCTTGCAGCGTTCGTTCTCGCGCTCCTCGTCGCGCTCGCCGGTGGCGTGGTCCTCGGCCGCGATGACGCGCGCCGCCGGAGCGTCGTCGTCCCCGACCGACACTGGTAACGGTCCTTCCGGGCGCGCACGGCTGGTGAATCCGCCGTGGGGCGCCCCTACCGCTCGTCGACCACCTGGCACGTCGGGCTCGAGGTGAGTGCCGTCGTCGTCCGATCGGCCAGGCCGAACGTCGCGGCATCGCCGGCGGCGCAGGTCAGCCGGACGAGGCGCGCGGCGCTGGTGCCGTTCGCCAGGCCCGACGCCGCGACGACCTCCCGCACGGTGACGTCGGTGAGCTGCGGCGCGCGGCGTCGCTGAACTGGAGCCCGAGCCGAGACCCGCGCACGCTCAGCCCGTCAACAGCCCCGGCCCCGCGCTCGGCCCAGATCGCGCCGACCTCACCCGTCGTCCCGATCTCGCCGCCGGTGATCCGCGGCTCGGCGTCCTCGACGACGGCGAGCCCCACCGTGGTGGCGCCCGTCACCGTGATGCCGGAGAGCAGTGCGCCCGCGAACGGCCCGCGACGCGGATCCCGACGTCGAGGCTGCCCGTGATCCGGGAGTCGGCGAGGAACGGCCGGCCGGTCCCCGTGATCTCGGCGCCGGTCGCGTTCCCTCGAGGTCGCGTCGCGCACCGTCCGGATTCCCGGCGCCCGTGACCGCGATCCCCGCCTGCGCGCGCGGCGACGGTGAGCCCCGTGACGTCCGGGGATGCGTCGTCGTCCACCCGCAAGCCCACCTGGACGCCGGTGACCCGGTCGAGTCCTCACGTGCCCTCCGCCGGTCTCCACGAAGCAGATCCCGCAGCCGGAGGTCCCGGTGACGCTCGCCCGGGTGATCGTCGGTTCCGGGCCTGCCCCCGACGACGATCCCGCCGCCCGCGTAGTCGCTCGCCTCGACGTCCGTGAGCCGCTGCAGCGTGCCGCCGCCGGTGAGCGGGTTCGCGTCGGGCCGGACGATCAGGCCGAACCCGCCCACGCCGTCGGCGTCCGAGCGTGCGCCGGAGATCCGCACGCGCTCGAACGCGTATCCGCCCGAGGCGACGAGCGCCACCGACGCCGGTTCGTCGCCCACGTGAGTGAGCGCGAGATCCACCAGGCGCAGGTCGCCGGTGGTGAGCGCGATGAGCGCGGCCCCGGGCGCAGGAGGACGAGATCGTGGTCTCGTCCGCGCCGGCCCCGATGAGCGTGACGGCACGCAGCGCCACGAGCGGGGCGGTGAAGGCGTACTCCCCGGGGGCGAGGGTGATCTGCGACCCGGAGCCCAGACCTGACGCAGGGCGGCGGCGAGTTCCGGGCCGCTCGACACCGTGATGCCACGGGCTGCGGGTCGGAGGGGTCCACCGTGCCGAGCGGATCGGCCCGGAAGGTGTCCGCGATCGCGTCCTGCACCGGCGTGCCACCGTCGAGGCGGACCAGCTCGGCGCGGAGCAGGTCGGCCAGCGCGTCGGGTGCGCAGCCGAGGATGTCGCCGCGGTCGCGCAGGGCCGCCGTCGTCTCCGCGAACTCGCGCTTGCCGCGCGTTCGCCGCGTTCGCCACCCCGGCCGCATCGACGTCGGCGAAGGAGTCCACGTAGGCCTGGACCGCGTCGACCACCTGGACGGCCAGCTCATCACACGTCGAGGCCGGGGTCGCGGCTCCCGTGGGCGTGGGGGAGTCCGGCGACGGCGCCCCCTGGCATCCGGTGAGGAGCGCCGCGATCGCCGCGGCGGACAGGGCGGCAGACCACCGAGAGCGCATCCCGTGATCGTAGTGACGGTGCTCCGCGACGCGGGGAGGGGGTCTCGCGTCGCGGTCCGAAGGGCCCTTGGCACGCGAGCGCCGGCGCGCACGCCGACGACCCGACATGGCGGACGACGGCGCCCTACGGCCTCGGACGCGCCCGACGGCCTCGGGTACGCGCCCTACGGCCTCTGGTACAGAGCCGACCGATCGGGCGGGGCCGTCCACGAGTGCAAGGTGTTGATGTAGTTGGCGCGTTCGAACGCCGAGGGGTCCGCGGACGTCGAGTGGCTCGCACTGCCCCGCAGCTGGTCGACGGAGGCGTAGTCGTGGTCGTCGAGCCAGGAGCGCAGCTCTCGCTCGACGTTGGCCAGGTGCGCCGGCCCGTGCCGGAGCAGCGCCGAGGTGATCATCGCGACGTCGGAGCCCACCATGAGCGCCTTGACGACGTCGGAGCCGGTGGCGATCCCGGAGGTCGCCGCGAGGGAGACCTCGGGGCCGAGCTGCGGCCGGAGGATGGCGATCCAGCGCAGGGGGAGGCGCAGCTCCCACCGCTGGCTGAGCTCGAGGCGAGGCACCACCTCGAGCGTCTCGAGGTCGAGGTCGGGCTGGTAGAAGCGGTTGAACAGCACGAGCCCGTCGGCACCGGCGGCGACGACCCGCGCGGCGAAGTTGGCGGTCGCGGAGTAGAACGGGCTGAGCTTCACGGCGAGCGGGATGTCGATCTCTTCGCGCACCGCCGAAATGATCTCGACGTCGGCCGCCTCGACGTCGGCCGCCGAGCGCGAGGGGTCGGCTGCCACGTGGTAGAGGTTGAGCTCGAGGGCGTCGGCGCCCGCGTCGACCATCCAGCGCGCGTACCGCGCCCAGTTGCCCGGTGCGGTCGCGTTCAGGCTGGCGATGACCGGGATGGCCGACTGCGTCTTGATCGTCTCGAGCCGGTCGAGGTATCGGTCACCGATGTCGGCGTACGTGTTCACGGCGGGGAAGTAGTCGAGCGCCTCGGCGAAGGCGTCCGAGCCCGTCTCGAGGGCCCGGGTGAGCTGGACCTCCTCATGGAGGATCTCTTCCTCGAAGAGTGAGGGCAGCACCAGGGCCGAGGCGCCGGCGTCCTCCACGCGCCGCGCCGTGTCCGGCTTGGCGTTCAGCGGGGAGGCCGAGGCGACGACGGGGGAGCGCAGGCGCAGACCGAGGTACGTCGTCGTCAGGTCGGCCATCTCAGGTCCTCCTCGTCGGGGCCGGCCCGTCGGCGTCCGGCGACCCCGCGGGTCGCTGGTCGCCGTGCACGCCGATGGCGGTGCGCCGGATCGTGGCAAGCTGTTCGTAGTAGCGCCACCGCTCGTCGGAGTCGGCCTGGAGCTGCCCGATGAGCTCGCGCGCCCGCTCCGGGTCGGTCCGCTCCAGGATGGCGAAGCGGGCCTCGCCGGCGGCGAAGTCGCGCACCGGGACCTGGGGCTTGCGGTAGTCGAGCCGGAACGGCTGGTCGTCGGCCGCCTCGCTCGGCTGGTAGCGGTAGAGCGGCCAGTACCCGCTCTTGACGGCGTCCTTCTGGTGCGTCATCGACGTCGACATGTCGATGCCGTGCGCGATGCACGTGCTGTAGGCGATAACGAGGGACGGCCCCGGCCACGCGTCGGCCTCGGCGAGGGCCTTGGTGGCCTGCATGTCGTTGGCCCCGAGGGCGATCTGGGCCACGTAGACGTCGCCGTAGGCCCGGGCCATGGCGCCGAGATCCTTCTTCGCCGTGCTCTTCCCACCGGCCGCGAACTTCGCGACGGCGGCGCGGGGGGTCGCCTTGGACACCTGCCCGCCGGTGTTGGAGTAGACCTCGGTGTCCAGGACCAGGACGTTGACGTCGCGCCCCCCGGAGAGCACGTGGTCGAGCCCGCCGAACCCGATGTCGTAGGCCCACCCGTCGCCACCGATGATCCAGACGCTCTGGCGCACCAGGCTGCCGCTCAGCTCGAGGAGCCGGCGGGCGTCGTCGGCCAGGACGGGATCGGCGCCGTCGAGGCCCGCGAGGGCGGCCCGGAGCCGGTCCACCGCGCGCCGCTGCTCGATGACCCGCGCCTCGGTCTGCTGGTGGTTGTCGAGGATCGCGGCGGCCAGGGCCGGGCCGTCCGGGCCGAGTGCCCCCGCGAGCCGCCCCACCAGCATCCGGGCCTGCCGCTCCTGGGTGTCGATCGCGATCCGCATGCCCAGGCCGAACTCGGCGTTGTCCTCGAAGAGGGAGTTGTTCCACGCGGGGCCGAGGCCCTGGGCTGTGGTGGTCCACGGCGTGGTCGGCAGGTTCGCGCCGTAGATCGAGGAGCAGCCGGTGGCGTTGGCCACGACCATCCGGTCGCCGAACAACTGGGTGGCCAGCTTGATGTAGGGCGTCTCGCCGCAGCCCGAGCAGGCCCCCGAGAACTCGAACAACGGCTCGAGGAGTTGCGAGCCCTTGACCGTGTCGTGCGGGACCAGGGTGCGGTCCAGGGGCGGGATGGTGAGGAAGTGCTCCCACCGGGCCCGCTCCACGTCCCGGTGCTCCTCGACCGGCTCGAGGTTGATCGCCTTGTGGCGCACCTCGGTCTTGGACTTGGCCGGGCACACGTCCACGCACACGCCGCACCCGGTGCAGTCGTCGGGGGCCACCTGCACGGTGAGTCGGTGGCCGGGCAGGTCGCGCGACTTGAAGTCCTTGCTGAGGAAGTCCGACGGCGCGTCCCCGAGGGCGTCCGGCGTGAAGACCTTCATCCGGATCGCCGCATGCGGGCAGACGATCGCGCACTTGCCGCAGTCGATGCAGATCGAGGGGTCCCAGATGGGGATCTCCTGGGCGATTGCCCGCTTCTCGTAGGCCGCCGTGCCGGTCGGGAAGGTCCCGTCCACCGGGAGCGCGCTGACGGGGAGCAGATCCCCTTCACCGGCGATGAGGCGCGCGGTGACGCGGCGCACGAAGTCGGGGGCGTCGTCGGGGATGACGAGCGCCTCGGAGACGCCTCCGGTCACCTCGGCGGGGACCTCGACCCGCCGCAGCGAGCCGAGCGCGGCGTCGATGGCCGCCATGTTGCGCTCGACGATCGTGCGCCCGCGACGCCCGTAGGTGTGCTCGACCGAGGCCTTGATCTGGGCGATCGCCTGCTCGGGGGGCAGCACGCCCGCGAGGTGGAAGAAGCAGGGCTGCATGACCGTGTTGATGCGTCGGCCCATGCCGGCCTCGCGCGCGACGCGGTAGGCGTCGATCACCCAGACGTCCAGGCCCTTGTCGATGACCTGCCGCTGCGCGTCCGCGGACAGGTGGTGCCACACCTGCTCGGGCCCGTGGATCGTGTTGAGCAGCAGGGTGGCGCCGGGTCGCGCGTGGTCGAGGACCTTCATCCGTTCGAGAAGGCTGAACTGGTGGCAGGCCACGAAGTCCGCCCGGTCGATGAGGTATGTCGAGCGGATGGGCTCCGGCCCGAAGCGCAGGTGGGAGACCGTGACCGAGCCGGCTTTCTTGGAGTCGTAGACGAAGTACCCCTGGGCGTACAGGTCCGTGTGCTCGCCGATGATGTGGACGGAGGACTTCGTGGCGCCCACCGTGCCGTCCGAGCCGAGCCCGAAGAAGACGGCCTGTACCTCGCCGTCGGGCCGGGGGACCGTGAAGCCCGGCGCCATCGGCAGGCTGAGATTCGTGACGTCGTCATAGATGCCGACCGTGAAGTGGCGCTTGGGGCGGTCCTTGGCCAGCTCGTCGAAGATCGGCTTGACGGCCGACGGCGCGACCTCCTTGGAGGAGAGCCCGTAGCGTCCGCCGATCACCCGGGGGGCGTGGGCGAAGGGCGGGACACCGTCCTCGGACAACGGGTCCATCGCCTCGGCGAGCGCGGCGACGACGGCGAGGTAGAGCGGCTCGCCGACGGCCCCCGGCTCCTTCGTGCGGTCCAGGACGGCGATCGAGCGGACCGTCGGGGGGATGGCGGCGAGGAACTCGCGCGCGGGGAACGGCTGGAACAGGCGCACGCGGACCATGCCGACGGCCGCACCGGCGGCGTTGAGCGCGTCGACCGTCTCCTCGATGGCGCCCGCCGCGGACCCCATCACCACGACCACCCGGTCGGCGTCGGGGGCGCCGTGGTAGTCGACGAGGCCGTACCGCCGCCCGGTCCGTTCGGCGAGCTCGTCGAAGACGCGGGTGACCACGCCCGGCACGGCGTCGTAGAACGGGTTGGCTGCCTCGCGGGCCTGGAAGAAGACGTCGGGGTTCTGCGCGGTGCCGCGGACGGCGGGGGCCTCGGGGGTCATGCCCCGGGCGCGGAAGGCGGCGATGTCCCCCTCGCGGACGAGGGCCTGCAGGGTCGCGTCGTCGAGCAGGTCGATCTTGTCGATCTCGTGCGACGTGCGGAAGCCGTCGAAGAAGTGGAGGAACGGGACGCGAGCGCGCAGGGTCGCGGCGTGGGAGACGAGGGCGAAGTCGTGGGCCTCCTGGACGGAGCCCGCGGCGAGCATCGCCCAGCCCGTGGTGCGGGCGTGCATGACGTCGCTGTGGTCGCCGAAGATCGAGAGGGCGTGGGTGGCCACGGTGCGGGCGGCGACGTGCATGACCGCCGGCGTGAGCTCGCCGGCGATCTTGAACATGTTGGGGACCATGAGGAGCAGGCCCTGCGAGGCGGTGAACGTGGTCGCCAGAGCGCCCTTCTGGAGCGCCCCGTGCATCGCGCCGGCCGCGCCGCCCTCGGACTGCATCTGGAACACGTCGGGGACGCCGCCCCACAGGTTGGGCCGGGACGCGGACGCCCAGTCGGCGCAGTGCTCGCCCATGGGTGACGACGGCGTGATGGGGTACAGCGCGACGACCTCGCTGAGCGCGTAGGCCACGCGGGCCGCAGCTTCGTTGCCGTCGAGGCATGACCGGTGGGGACTCACCCCGCGAGCGTAGCCACGCCCGGGGCGCCTGACGGGGGACCCGGTGCACCCTTCCACCTGTTGCCGCGGCGTACGGCTTGGCAGGATCGCGGGGTGAGCCGTCGTCGTCCGCTGGTCCTCCTCGAGACGGCGAACCTGGTCGGGGGCGTGTCGAACGCCCTGGTGATGATCGTGATCCCGTGGCTCGTCCTGGATCGCACGGGGTCGGCCGCGGCGGCGGGTCTGGCGGGGGCGCTCGCGGGCCTGCCGGGGATCGTCGTCGCGCCGGTGGTGGGCGCCGTCGTCGACCGCCTGGGGCGCAAGACCGTCTCGATCGCCTCGGACGTCCTGAGCGCGTCGTCCGTTGCCCTGTTCCCGGTCCTGGATGCCCTGGGTCACCTGGACCTCGGCGCAATCCTCGCCCTCACGGTGCTCGGGGCCGCATTCGACCCGGCGGGCTACACCGCGCGCAAGGCGCTCATCCCCGACGTCGCCCGGGCCTCGCGCGCCTCGGTGGACCACGTCAACGGGCTCCACGAGGGGCTCTTCGCCGCCGGCTGGGTGATCGGGCCGGTACTGGGCGCTTTCGCGATCGCGACCGTCGGCGCCGCGGACGCGATGTGGTTCGCGTGCGGCGCCTTCCTCCTCGCGGCGGGCGCGATCGGGGGGCTGCGGGTCGCGAACCGGGCCGGCCGCGAGGACGACGACGGCGCCCCCGCCCCGCGCGAGTCGCTGCGGGCGACGGTCGTCGGGGGAGTGCGGGCGCTCGTGGCGGACCGTCCGGTGTGGATCCTCACGATCGCGGTCGCGGTGCTCTCGCTCATCTACCTGCCGACGGAGTCGGTGCTGCTGCCGGTCCACTTCGAGGCACGCGGCGAGCCGGAGGCGTTCGGCCTGGTCCTCAGCGCCCTGGCCGCTGGCGGGATGCTCGGCGCGTTCGGCTACGGCTGGATCGCGGCGCGGCTCAGCCGTTATCGGATCGCGACCGTCTTCATGACCCTCGCGTGCGTGGCCTACGTCCCGCTCTCCCTCCTGCCGGCACCGGCCGTGATGCTGGTGCCCGCGTTCCTCCTCGGGCTGGCGTGGGGTCCGATGGAGCCGCTGCTGAACAGCCTGGTCCAGGACCGGTTCCCGCCCGAGGCGCACGGACGGATCTATGGCGTGCAGCTGTCGCTCTACTACGCGGCGCCGCCGCTGGGGCAGCTGCTGGTGGGTGTGGCGGTGGAGCGGTATGGGGTGGAACCGGTGTTCGTGGGGGTCGCCGTCGCCATGGTGGCGACGGCCGTGGTGGTGGACTTCCTGCCGTCGCTGAGGGGGCTGGACTCCCCGGTGCGGTGAGGCCTCGCCGGGGCCGGTCGCGGCGTCGTTCCCGCCGGGTGTCTCCCCCGCCCCGCTAGCGTGGACGCGTGCCCGGCCGCCTGCGCACCCTCGCGCTGTGCGGAGACGTCATGCTCGGCCGCGGGATCGACCAGGTGCTCGCCCACCCCGGGGACCCCGCGCTCGCCGTCGCCCGGGTCGAGCGGGTGAAGCGCCCGGGCGACGTCGTCGTCGCCTCTGTCCACTGGGGGCCGAACTGGGGCGACGAGGTGGGGGACGACGAGGTTCGCTTTGCCCACGCGCTCATCGACGGGGGAGTGGACGTGGTGCACGGACACTCCTCCCACCACCCGCGCCCGGTCGAGGTGTACCGCGACCGCCCGGTCCTCTACGGCTGCGGCGACCTGATCAACGACGACGAGGGCATCAGCGGGTTCGAGCGGTACCGGGCCGACCTGCGCCTGCTCTACCTCGTCACGCTCGACGCGGGGACCGGGGCGCTGCTCGGGTGCCGCTTCGTACCGTTCCAGGCGTACCGGTTCCGGCTGCGCCGGGCCTCGGCCGGGGACACTGCGTGGCTGGCCGCGCGGCTGACGCGCGCGAGCCGGCCCTTCGGCACGCGGATCGAGGTGCTGCCCGATGGCGCGCTGACGGCGGCCGGTCCCGAGCGCGGGTGGTCGCCATGAGCCAGGGACGCATGTCCGCCGTCGGCGAGGCGTCCGTGACGGTCTCCTGGGCCGGGCGGAGCGTTCCCCTCCTGATCCGGTACCCGGCGCGGCGCGACGGCTCGGGAGCGCCGTTCGACGAGGACGCCGCCCCCGCCCCTGCCCTCGCTTTCGGCCACGGCTTCCTCGCGCCCGCCGGCGCGTATCGGAGCACGCTCGGCCGTCTCGCGGCGGCGGGATGCGTGGTCGTGGCGCCGGATTCCGAGCGGGGGTACGGCCCGAGCCACGCGGTGTTGGCCGACGACCTGCGCCGGTCCCTCACATGGGTCGCCGACGGTGCGGGTGGGGTGCTCGGCGGGCCGGACGCCGTCGACGCGAGTCGCCTCGGGCTGGCCGGCCATTCGATGGGCGGTGGGTGCGCGGTCCTGGCCGCCGTCGGGGCGGACCCCGGCGTGCGGACGGTCGCGACGCTCGCCGCGGCGCGGACCCGGCCTTCGGCCCTCGAGGCGGCCGCGCGGCTGACCGTCCCGACGCTGTTCCTCGCCGCCGAGCGCGACGCGATCGCTCCGGTCGAGGTGCACCAACGACCGCTGTTCGAGGCGGTGCGGGAGGGGACCCCGGCCCAGCTGCGGATCATCCGGGGCGGCTCGCACATCGGGTTCTGCGACCCGGTGGGCCGGCTCGGCCCGCGGTGGGTGAACCGGCCCGTCCTGCCGCGCCATGTCCAGCGACGCCTTGCCGGCGATCTACTCGTCCGATGGTTCCTGCTCTGCTTCGGGTCGCGGCCGGACCTCTGGGAGGACGTGTGGAGACCGGCCGAGGTGGAGCGGACCGATGTCACTTTCGAGGTCCGCGGGGCTCCGCCGACTCCGTGACGGGGCCTTGAACGCGGCGACCCTGTCGGATCGGCGTGGGGTAGTCGGTTCAGACCGACTACCTCACGACAGCCCGACTACCTCACGACAGACCGACTACCTCACGACGGGATCACGACCTCGGCGCCCGCACGCGACGGGGTGGGGTCGCCGTCGGGAGCATGCCGGGCTCGGGCGGGCGTCGGGTGCGGGCTCCGCACCGCGAACACGTGCCCCTTCTGCGCGAGGTAGCTGACCACAAACAGTCCGAGCTCTGTCACGAGCTTCGCCGCGAGCAGCGGCAGCCCGACGCCGGTCGTGAGCGCGCGCAGCATGACGTAGTTGCAGGCCAGGAGTGCGACGGCGAGCGAGTAGTAGCGGAGGGCCGAGTGGGCCAGGTCCACGGACCGGCCCTCGCGGAACACGAGGCGCCGGTTCACGGCGAAGTTGACGGCCGAGCTCCCGACGCGCGCCCCGACCACCGCGAGGAGCAGGTTCCCCGTCGCTGCCTGAAGGGCGAGGACCAGGGTGAGGTCCAGGGCGAACGCCCCGATCGACGACGCCGCGAACCTCAGCAACGGCGCGTAGACCCGCACCGAGTCGACCAACGGCCGGAAGTGCGACGACTCGTTCCCCTCGAGGTACACCGTCTCGATCGGCACCTCGACCATCCGGTGCCCAGCCCGGCGCGAGGCGAGCAGCGCGTTCATCTCGTACTCGAAGCGGTCCCCGGGCACCGTGCCGAGCCAGCCGAGCGACGACGCCGGGTAGCCGCGCAGACCGGTCTGGGTGTCGCGCAGCGGCAGCCCGGTGAGGAGGCCGAACACTCGGCGGGTCGCCTCGTTCCCGAGCCGGCTGCGGGCCGGGACGGATCCGACGAACTGGCGTGCCCCCAGGACGATCGCGTCGCCCTGCCGCGCGACCTCCGCCGCGACCCGCAGGATGTCGGCGACCACGTGCTGGCCGTCGGAGTCGGCGCAGACCACGTCGTGCCCGGGGAACGCCTCGGCGACGACGGCGAACCCGCGCCTCAGGGCATACCCCTTGCCCCGGTTGGGGGAGTGGCGCAGGACGACGGCGCCCGCCGCCTCGACGCGGTCGAACAGGGCGGCGTGGGCCGGCCCGCTCCCGTCGTCGACGACGACGACGCGCGGGCCGCCGCCGAAGTCGCCTCGGGTCGTGCCTGCGGTGCGCAGGTCGCGGACGAGGGCGAGGAGCCGCCCGTCGGGCTCATAGGCAGGGACGAGGACGATCACCGCGCGCCCCCTACCCGATGGAGAGGATGTCGCTGGTGCCGCGCTCCTGGCCCCGGCCGAGCGGGTCGTTCACCAGGTCGCCGTCGAACACCATGGTCGACGAGCCGCCGCCGTCGAGGTTGTACGCGACCGTGCAGCCGAGGTCGGCGAAGATCTGCGCGAACTCCGTCATCGTCACGCCGCGGCTGTAGCCAGGGCTGCGGCCGTCGACCACCACGAACACGACATGGTTCGCCTCGATCATCCCGAGGCCCGTGCGTGGCTGCTCGCCCTGGATGGAGTGGTTGCCGACGTTGGTGTCGACCTCGACGTCCTCGATCCCGGCGATCACCTGGCCGTCCTCCAGGAGCGCCGGCCCGAACGAGAGCGTCTGCCACACGCCGTCGGCCACGAGGTCATCGGCGGTCGTGGCGGTCTCCTCGTAGACCTTCATCGTGCCGTCGCGGTAGATCGCCAGTCCGGTACGGGCGCCCTCGTCGCGGTAGACCACCCCGTTACGGATGACGATCCCGGTGTCCCGGAAGCCGTAGTAGTCGCCGTTGATCGCGAAGATCGCGTCGTTGGCCGCGGCGATCACCGAGGTGTCCTCGATGATGTTCGTCCCGAACGCGTCGTCGGCGAAGGCCGAGCGCAGGTCGGTGGCATCCCCGAGGACGACGTCGGCCACGTAGTACGTGACCGTGTCCTCGCCCGAACCGGTGGTGACGGTCGTGATCGTGATCGACGTGTCGCCGGCGGTGTAGGTCGTGTCGGTGAGCGTCGCGGCGCTTCCCGTCGTGGTCGTGGAGGAGCTCGTCGCGCCGCTGTCCGAGGCGACGTCCACCGCGCCGGACGCCGCCTCGTACGCGGACACGTCGGCGATCTCGACGTGTTCGATCAGGTACCGGTCCACCGCCCACGCCGCCGGCACCCCTAGCGCGGCGAGAACCCCGACGGTGGCGAGCACCGCGGTCGTCCTCCGACCGAGGCGCCGGCCCCGGGGCGTCGTGGGCGCTGGTGTCGTGCCCGTCGGCGTCGTGCCGGGTGGCGTCGCGCCGGGTGGCGTCGCGCTGGTTGCTGTCCCGCCTGTCGGCGTCGTATTGGATGCCGTCGCGCCCGTCGGCGTCGTGACGGTTGCTGTCGTGCCGGTTGCTGTCGTGCCGGGTGGCGTCGTGCCGGTTGCTGTCCCGCCTGTCGGCGTCGTCGCCGACGTCGCCGAGTCCTCGCTCTCGCTGTGCAGCTCCTCGCCCATCCCGGCGCCTCCCGGCCTCAGGGAACCGGCGTCCGAACCGGTTCCATGGGCTCAGGTGTAGGCAGCGGGCCTGAGGGGGTGCCCCGAGGGAGTTGTGAGCGACCTGAGGACCGCGCCGCTAGGAGCGATCGGGGAGGGGTTCGCCGGGGCACGTCGAGAGGACGCGGACCATGGCGTCGCGCTCGGCCGGGGTCACCCAGAGCCCGTAGGCGGCCTTGACCGCGACCTGCCGGGCGACGTAGGCGCAGCGGAAGGCGCGGTTCGGCGGCAGCCACGTCGCGGTGTCGCCGTCGCCCTTCTGCTGGTTGAGCGGGCCGGACACGGCGAGGAGGTTGAGCGGGTCGTTCGCGAACATGACGCGGGTGGCGGCGTCCCAGCGCTGGGCGCCCTTCTGCCAGGCGTCGGAGAGGGCCACGACGTGGTCGATCTGGACGTCTGTGCTCGTGTCGTTGCCGCGGACGAAGCCCATGGTCGTGCCGCCGTAGGGATCGACGAGGACGCCCGAGAGCACCACGCAGCCGGATGTCCCGGGCTTCAGGACCACGTCGGTCACGTCACGCGCGAGGATGTCGTTGCGGGTGTCGCAGCCGTTGCGATCGGTGTCCACCCACCCGTCGCCGAAGAGGTCGCGCTCGTAGCCGGTCCTCGGGGCCCGCCCCCTCACGTCCAGATCCATCGCCGCCGCCAACGCGGTACCAGGTTCGGCGTGCACGGCGCTTGCACGCGCGGAGGTGGAAGGCGTGGCCGACGACGGCGTCCCCGCGGCGCCCGTCCGGGTCGGCTGCGCGGTCGATGGCGCGGTCGGCTGCGCGCACCCCCCAGCCCCGAGGGTGACGAGGGTGCCGACGACGAAAGCTGCGATCAGGGGCCGTGCGCGTACGTCCACGTCAGAACGGTGGAGGGTCGTCGGCGTGGTTCGTGTCGGGTGGGTCGCCCGGCTCGGGTGGGTCGGCCGGCTCGGGTGGGTCGGCCGGCTCGGTGGTGCGGTGGTGGGGGTCTGCGAGGGGGAGTTGGTGGGCCTGGCGGGTGTGGGGTCGGCCCCAGGGGGTGGTCCAGGTGGTGTGGGCGGTGTCGGGGTCGCGGGTGACGGTCCAGTCGGTGTGGGTCTTGAGGCGGTGGTGGTGGCGGCACAGCGGCTGGAGGTTCTCGGGGGTGGTCTGGCCGGTGGCGGGGCGGTTGTGGTCGAAGGCGGCGATGTGGTCGAGGTCGCAGCGCCAGGCGGGGGTGCGGCAGCCGGGGAAGGTGCAGGTGGCGTCGCGGGCGATGACGAGGCCGGTGAGGTCGGCCCCGGGCCGGTAGGTCGTCTCGCTGCGGTGGGTGAGGGTGCCGTGGTCGTCGGTGAGGAGGCGGCGCCAGGTGCCGTCGGCGGCGATGGTGCGGGCCATGGTGGCGGGGATGGGCCCGTACCCGGCGAGGTCGGCGGGGGTCTCGTCGAGGCCGAGGAGGGTGGTGGCGGGGACGGTGACCTGGATGTGGGGGCGGCGGTGGTGCTGGGTGGGCAGGTCGATGCCGGTGGGGGTGCGTCCGGTGTCGAGGATCGCGCGGAGGATGTCGGTGAGGGCGTCGGCGCGGCGGGCGTCCATCGGCCGGGGGTCGTCGGGGGCTGCGGTGGCGGCGATCGCGTCGATGGTGGTGTAGCAGGTGGTGGCGTCGTCGGCGGGCAGGTAGAACGTCAGGAACGCCATCGCGTCGGGGGCGGGGGTGAGGCGGGCGGAGCGGCGGTCGGCTTCCTGGGCGGCTCGTTTCTGGGCGGCGGACGGGTCGTGGGCCTGGGCGGCTTTGCGGACCCGGTGGCGCAGCTGGGGGGCGGTGAGCTGGTCGGCGTGGGTGAGGAGGCCGGTCAGGACGTCGGGGCGGTCCTGGCGGGGTAGGGCGTGGAGTTCTTCGGCCAGGACGGTGGTCTTGTAGGTGTCGATGAGGCCGGTGGTCAGGGCGTGGGCCAGTTCGGGCTGGTCGGCCAGGTAGAGGGCCAGGGCGGTCTTGGTCTGGGCGCCGGTGCGGGTGATGGCCAGGCGGGCGGCGATCGCGTCGGCGGCGTACTCCTCGCGCCGGTTGGAGTGCTCCCGGTCCAGGAAGGTGGCCACGAGGGCGGCTTGGCGGGCTGCGGCCCAGGCCAGGACCCGTTCCCAGGCGGCGAGGGCCTCGATGAGGGCGTCGTCGTCCAGGCCGGTGGGGTCGAGGACGTCCAGCGCGGTCACGGTGTCCGGGCCCGGGACCAGGGCGGCGAGGTGATCCCCCAGGACCCACCCGGGCGCCCCCGCGCCCGGCACCGGCAGCCCCGCGCCGGCAACCGCCCCCGCGACCGCGGCGACGTCCGCGCCCCCGCCGGCGATTCCCCCGCCGGTGAGGGGCTCGGTCCCCTCCGCGAGGGAGGCGTCCGCGCACGGGCCGGCGTCGTCGGCGTCGAGCGGGGCGTCGGCGCCGTGGCGCCAGGCTTCCTCCCCGCCGAGGAGCAGGACCAGGCCGAGCAGTGAGCGCTCCACGATCGAGGGGCCGGCGTGCGCGAGATCGGCATGACGCACCCGCGCCGCCCGCCGTCGAACACCAGTTCCATCCATGACGCACACCCTACAACCGGGCACCGACATCCTCATCCGCGCGCCGCCCGTGTGGCCGCGGGCTTGCGCGAGCCAGCGATGCTAACTAGAGTAAGCGCATGCCGTCCTCCTCGACCCCTCGCATGACCATCCCGACCCAGCTCGTGCTCGAGACCCTCCTGCAGGACAGCACGCGCGAGATGTACGGGTTGCAGATCGGCCAGGAGGCGGGCCTGCCCTCGGGCACGGTCCATCCGATCCTGGCTCGCCTCGAGGCGGTCGGCTGGCTCTCGTCGTCGTGGGAGCAGATCGACCCCCGTGCCGAGGGGCGCCCGGCACGCCGCTACTACAAGCTCACGGGCGACGGCGTCCTCGCGGCCCGCCAAGCACTCTCCCGTGCGTACCGCCCGGCCAGGCTCCCCGGGGCGATCCCCTCGGCGGGCCAGGCGTGAGCGCCGCGCCGTCGCCGTCGTCGGGGGAGTCCCTTCGACTGTCCGCCGGTGCGACTCCGGCCCGGCTCAACCGTTCGTCAGCCCTGCACCACACCACCCTGCCCAGGTGAAGGAGAGCACGATGGCCAAGAACTGGACGTGTCGGCTGCGTCGGCACCACGACGTGATCCGCACCAACCCCGAGGCGGAGACCCCGCAGCAGGCCCGCTACCAGCAGTGCAGCCGGTGCGGCCACATCCACGACGACTACGCCAAGGGCTACGGAGCGGTTCTCGCCTGAGGTCCCGCTCGTCGCGTCCCCGACGGCACACGCCGGGAACCGCCGGGGCGCAGCACCTGTCCAACCTGTCGCTGGTTCATCCTGGGGGAGTCGAACCATGACCGTCCTGCCGGCATCCGGTCTGTCGCCGGGGCGCGCGCCGTTGACACTGCGGCAGCGCCGTCGGCTGAACCCGCCCTGGCCGGCCCGGGCCGTGATCGGGCTCACCGTGGCCACCCTTCCCCCCGAGCACCGCGAGCGGTACGAGCGGTACGAGCGCGAGTTCTATGCCGAGGTCTACGGGAGACGCCCGGACCAGGTCCGGCATGCAGCAGGTCTGCTCGTCCACGCGTGGAGCCTGACCATGTCCGCCACGGAGACACATCCCCTGGAGAGCGAGGAGAGACCCATGAGCAAGGACCTGCGGTGCGTGTTCCACCTGCACCACTACGTGCGGCGGCACAACCCCGAGGCCGACGGCATCGGCCAGGCCTACCTCGAGTGCACCCGGTGCCGGAAGATGCGCGACATCCCGTACCGGCCCATCGGCCCCATGTGACGGGCAGGCGAGACGACGGGACGACGACGGCGCCCGCGCCGCGCCGTCGTCGGCCTCACCCCGGGCGTAGGTTGGCCGGGTGAGCGACTGGCACCTGCACGACCTCGGTGAGCTCTCGCGGCTGTCGCCCAGGCCGGACATCAGGCTCGTCGTGACGGACCTCGACGGCACCCTGCTCGACGACGAGCGCGAGATCCACGACGAGTTCTGGCCCCTTGCCGACGAGCTCTTCGCCCGCGGCGTCGTCTTCGCCCCCGCGAGCGGGCGGTACTACTTCAGCCTCCGCCAGAAGTTCGCCGCGATCGCCGACGAGGTGGTGTTCATCGCCTCCAACGGCGCCCACGTCGTCGTGCGCGGGACTACCTACCTGGCCGACACCCTCCCGCGGGAGACCGCCGCCGAGGTCGTGCGCCGCATCCGGGACGTCCCGGGTGCGGGCGTCGTGCTCTGCGGCCTGCGATCCGCCTACATCGAGGACGGCGACGCCGTTCTGGTGGACTGGATCAGCCCCCACTACCCGGTCCTCGCGCTGGTCGACGACCTGACGGCGGTCGACGACGACGTGCTGAGCGTCGGGATCTTCGACACCGTGGGCGCGGAGGAGAACTCACTGCCCGCGCTGGCGGACCTCGGCTCGGTGGTGAAGCTCATGGCGACGGACCCGCACTGGGTGGACGTGGTGAGCCCGACGGCGGACAAGGGTTCCGCCGTCCGCCGCCTCCAGGAGCGCCTGGGCATCACGCCCGACCAGACGATGGTGTTCGGCGACTACCTCAACGACCTCGAGATGATGTCGACCGCCACCTACTCCTTCGCGATGGCCAACGCGCACCCGCTCCTCAAGGAGCTGGCCACCTGGACCGCCCCGACCAACTCGGCGAACGGCGTCGTCCGCACCATCCGTACGGTCCTGGGCCTGCCCGATCCGGACGACTGACGGACGCCTGATGGACGACTGGGACGACACCGACTTCTACGCGGCCCTCGGCGTGCCGCGCACGGCCACGGCCGAGGAGATCAAGCGCGCCTTTCGCATCCTCGCTCGCGAGCTCCACCCCGACCTGCACCCCGCCGACTGGACCGACGCCCAGCGCGCCCGGGCCACCGAGCACCTCCAGGTGGTACTGCGGGCCTGGGACGCCCTCAAGGACCCCGCGAGGCGGGCCCGCTACGACGACCACCTGCGCGCCGTCGAGCTGCACAGGGCCGACGCCGAGCGCGCGGCCGAGGCGCAGCGCGAACGGGAGCGCGCCCGCGCGTCCGCGGACTACGAACGGGCGCGGCGCGAACAGTCCGTCCGATGGGAGGCCGCCACCCGCGAGAGGGCGTGGCAGGACCAGACCCGTCGTGAGGCCGAGGCGCGCGAGGCGTGGGCGCGCAGTGCGGCGTACTGGGCGGCGCTGCTGGACGCCCTGACGGAGCCGCGGCGCGGGGCCGACGTGTACGCCGCGGTCGAGCTCGACGACGCCGCCTGGCGACGAGGGCAGACCATCCGCCTGCCCTACGGGGGCGAGACCTTCTTCGTCGAGCCGATGACCGGGCCCGGCTGGTACGTCTACCCGGGCCGCGGCGGTCCGGGCCAGTTCGGCGGCCCGCGCGGCGACCTCTACGTCGCGGTGCAGCACCGCTTCACCCGGCCGCCGGCGCGGGTGGTGCCCGTGCGGCCGACGCCCGCGGCGCCACCGTTATCGGTGCGTCCGGCGCCTGCGGGACCGGGGCCTGCGGGTCCGGGGCCCGGGCGTCCGGCGCCCGCAGGCCCCGCGAAGCCCGCCGGTGTGCCGCCCCGCCAGGCCGCTGCCCGACGGCGGCGCCGCGGGTGGCGGACGGCCGTGCTCACCGGCGTGGTGCTGGGGACGCTCGTCGTGATCCTGGTGATCGGAGCAGTCCTCGCCCTGCTCCGACTCTTCGTCTGAGACGCCGACGGGCCGACGGACCACCTGCGCCGTGCGTGACCAGGAGCGACCCGCGCGTCTCGGGACGTACGTCCCGGCGCCCTCACGAGTTGGGCCGCAAACTTACGGAGGCGTAGGTTACGTCCATGAAACCCTCGGTTGGAGTGCATCTGCCCATGTCCTTCGCCTTACCCCTCGCGACTCGCGAGCCCCTTGACCCCGCAGCCCACGAACGCCCCCTGCCCTCCGTGATCCAGGGCGGCATGGGGGTCGCCGTCTCCTCGTGGCGCCTCGCGAAGGCGGTGTCGCAGACCGGTCAGCTCGGCGTGGTCTCGGGCACTGCCCTGGACGTCGTCGTCGCTCGTCGGTTGCAGAACGGTGACCCGGGGGGTCACATCCGGCGAGCGCTCGAGCACTTCCCCGTACCGTCCATGGCCGAGGAGGTCCTGCGCCGGTACTACCGTCCCGAGGGCAGGACCCCGGACCGGCCGTACGCGCCGGTGCCCAAGATCAGCGTCCGCCCGTCGGCGAAGGCCGTCGGACTGGCCGTGGTCGCCAACTTCGCCGAGGTCTGGCTCGCCAAGGAGGGTCACGACGGCCTCGTCGGCATCAACTTCCTCGAGAAGATCCAGATGGCGACGCCGAGCGCGGCCTACGGCGCGATGCTCGCCGGAGTCGACTACGTGCTCATGGGTGCAGGGATCCCCGCGGAGATCCCGCAGCTCCTGAACCTGCTGGCCCGGCACGAGCCGGCCTCGCTCAGCGTCCACGTGGACGGGGCCACCCGGCCGTACACGATCGACATCGACCCCGAGGCGCTCACCGGTGGCGGCCTCGCCCCGCTTCGCCGCCCGATGTTCCTCGCGATCATCTCGGCGAACGTGCTGGCGACCCGGCTGGCTCGGGAGGACGCCACCCGCCCGGACGGTTTCGTGATCGAGGGTCCGCGCGCCGGTGGGCACAACGCCCCGCCTCGCGGGCGGCTGGTCCTCTCCGAGGACGGGCAGCCGGTCTTCGGCCCCCGCGACGACGCCGACGTCGCCAAGGTCGCCGACGTGGGGCTGCCGTTCTGGCTGGCCGGCGGATACTCCACGCCCGAGCAGCTCGCCGAGGCGCACGCCGCGGGCGCGGCAGGTGTCCAGGTCGGTTCGATCTTCGCGCTCTCGGACGATTCGGGGATCGACGCCGTGCTGCGGCGGGAGATGCTCGTCGAGCTGGCCGACGACCGGCTCGAGGTCCGTACCGACGCGCTGGCCTCGCCGACGGGGTTCCCGTTCAAGGTGGTCACCCTGCCGTCGACGCTCTCGGACGCCGGCGCCTACGAGGAGCGGCCTCGCCTGTGCGACATCGGCCACCTGCGCATCCCCTACGAGACCGAGACCGGCAGCGTGGGGTACCGGTGCGCGGCGGAGCCCGTTCACACCTACGTGCGCAAGGGGGGCGACGAGGCGGACACGTTCGGGCGCAAGTGCCTGTGCAACGCCCTGGCCGCCGACGTCGGACTCGGCCAGACGCGCCGCGACGGCTACTCCGAGGTCCCGCTGGTGACCCTGGGCGCCGACCTCGACGGCGCTGCCCGTCTCATCGCGCGCTACCCGGGCGGATGGACCGCGGCGCAGGCCGTGGAGTTCCTGGTCGCCTGAGCCGCACGCACCCGCAGGACGGAGGGGGCGCCGCGATCTGCGGCGCCCCCTCGATGGGTGGGTCCTGGCACCGGCCCGGGGGCCGGCGATGAATCAGCCGACCAGGGCGGCCGGGTCGACGTCCGGCGGCAGGATCACGGCGTCGATCACGTGGATGACCCCGTTCGAAGCCTCGACGTCGGTGGCGATGACGTTCGCGCCGTTCACCTGGACGCCGCCGCCCTCGGTGGTCACGGCCACGGTCTGGCCCTCGACGGTCGGCACGTTACCGGCGCCGATCCGGTCCGAGGTCACCTCGCCCGCCACCACGTGGTAGGTGAGGATCTTGACCAGCGTGTCCTTGTTCTCGGGCAGGAGCAGGGCGTCGAGCACGCCGGCCGGGAGCGCCTCGAACGCCGCGTTCGTGGGCGCGAAGACCGTGAACGGACCGTCGCCGCTCAGGGTCTCGACGAGCCCCGCCGCCTGCACGGCGGCCACGAGGGTCGAGAACTCCTCGTTGCCGGCGGCCACGTCGACGATGGTGCCGGGCTCCTCCGACTCCATGGCCTCGTCCTCGGATGCCATGGTCTCCTCGGCGGTGGTCTCCGCAGCGGTGGTCGCGGTGGACTCCGCGTCGTCTGTGCCATTTGCGCACCCGGCCAGGATCAGAACGGCCGCGACGGCGGCGGTGCCTGCAAGCTTGAGCCTCATGGTGGGCCTCCCCAGTGTGTGGACTGCGTCCCTCGCAGCTACTCCCTCTTCCGTGGGGAGGGCCGGCTCGGATGCACCCGGGACGCATGAGCGTCGGATCGTGACCGATTCGTGACCTACGGCGGCGCGCGCAGCGGCCGTGGCCGGTAGCCCGGGCGCCGTCGTCCGCCGTCGTCCGTCGCCGCCGTCGTCCGTCGCCGCCGTCGTACTCCCTCCCCGGCGAACCGTCGCGTGGAAGGATCGGCCAATGGCTGCTGACACGCCCCTCGAGACCCGCTCCCTCGTGATCTACCAGGTGTTCCCGCGCAACTACGGGCCCACCGGCACGCTCACGGACATCACGGCCGACCTGGACCGCATCGTCGCGCTCGGGGTGGACGTCCTGTTCCTCATGCCGATCCACCCGATCGGCGTCCAGGGCCGCAAGGGCTCGGCGGGGAGTCCCTACGCGATCCGCGACTACCGGGCCCTCCACCCCGACCTCGGCACGGACGCGGACTTCGACGCCCTCGTCGCGGCGGCCCACGCCGCCGGGCTCAAGGTGATCATCGACGTCGTCTTCAACCACACCTCGCAGGACTCCGTGCTCATCGCCGAGCACCCGGAGTTCTTCCACCGCGACGCAGACGGCAACCCGATGACCACCGTCCCGCAGTGGCACGACATCATCGACCTCGCGCACCCGAACCCGGACCTGACGCGGTACCTCATCGACTCCCTCGCGGTGTGGGTGCGCCGCGGCGTGGACGGGTTCCGCTGCGACGTCGCCTCGCTCGTGCCGGTCGACTTCTGGGTCCAGGCGCGCGAGGAGCTCGCGCAGATCACTCCCGGGCTCCTCTGGCTGGCGGAGACCGTCCACCCGATGATGGTCGAGAGCCGACGGGCCACCGGCCTGCCGACGGCCGGCGACGGCGAGATGTACGCCGCGTTCGACGTCCAGTACCAGTACGACCTCTGGTCCATCTGGCAGGCAGCGGTGGCGGGTCAGGTGCCGGTCGGGCGCTTCCTGGAGATGCTCCGCTGGGAGGACGCGACCCTGCCCGGCAACTACGCCAAGATGCGCTTCGTCGAGAACCACGACCAGTACCGGATCATGTACTTCGCCCCCACGCGGGCGCAGGCGCTCGCCTGGACGGCCTTCATGGCCTGCGCGCGCGGCCCGCTGATGATCTACGCCGGGCAGGAGTCCGGCGCGCGGAAGTGGCCCTCGCTCTTCGAGCCCGACCCGGTGGACTGGGGCACCTACGAGCTCACCGGTTTCCTCGGCACCGTCGCGGGTCTGAAGAAGCACGCCGCGATGCGCACGGGCGAGTTCTGGGTCCTGGCCGACGAGCCCTGCATCCAGGTGGCCTGGGCCGTGCGCGACGGCGAGGGGCTCGCCCCCGTGGCCGACGGCGCCGGGCTCTACGGCGTCTTCAACGTCGCCGCGACCTCCGGCACCGTCGCGGTCCAGCTGCCCGACGGCGAGTACACCGACCTGATCTCCGGCGCCACCGTGACGGTGGCCGACGGCGCGGTGCCCGTCCCGGAGGCCGCCGTCGTGCTGGAGTTCGGCGCGGCGTTCGCCGCCCGCCTCTGGAAGTCGCCCCTGCTCGACGTGTTCCTCCACGTCGAGGAGCTCGGGGACGAGTAGGGCCGATGTCCGCAGGTCAGGTCGGCCCGGGAGCGGCGAACGCGGCGCAAACCGCGTATGTTGGCGGCACGTCGCTGCCGCCGACGACCGTCGTGCCGCCAGCGTCGCGTTGAGGAGGACGTAGCCCGTGTCCCAGGTCGACCCGTCGCAGGCAGGTTCCGCGCAGGTGGCGGCGCTCGCGCCGCCCGAGCCCGTGCTGACGCTGACCGCACCCGCGCCGGTGGCACCGGTCGCCGAGACCGCCGCGCCGAAGATGGCCCCCGCCGTCGACGCCGCGATGCTCCCGGCGCTCGACGCGAAGGTCGCGGGCTTCATCACCACCCTGATGGACGCGGCCCCGCACTCCCCGGAGTTCGCCGCCAAGGCGGGCGACGTGCGGAGCATGGGCGACGCCGACATCCGCAACGCGGCCGAGAGCTCCAACCGCCTGCTCAAGTCCCCGGTGCGCGCCATCACCGAGGGCGGGCTCGCGTCCGGCTCGAAGGTGGGCAGCACGCTCGTGGAGCTGCGCCGCACGATCGAGGACCTCGACCCCTCCGAGGCCCAGGGCGCCCGCAAGTTCCTCGGCATCCTGCCGTTCGGCGACAAGATCACGGACTACTTCCGCAAGTACCAGAGCGCCCAGAGCCACCTCGACGCCATCCTGCACGCCCTGCGCGACGGCCAGGACGAGCTGCTCAAGGACAACTCGGCGCTCAACCTGGAGAAGCGCGAGCTCTGGGACGCGATGGGGCGCCTCAACCAGTACGTCTACATCGCCGAGCGGCTCGACGCCACGCTCAGCGCCCGGATCGCCGACCTCGAGGCGACCGACCTCCAGCGGGCCAAGTCCCTGCGCGAGGACGTCCTCTTCTACGTCCGCCAGAAGCACCAGGACCTGCTCACCCAGCTGGCGGTGTCGATCCAGAACTACCTGGCGATCGACGTCGTCATCAAGAACAACCTCGAGCTCGTCAAGGGCGTGGACCGCGCCTCCACGACCACCGTCTCGGCCCTGCGCACCGCGGTCATCGTGGCCCAGGCCCTGGGCAACCAGAAGCTCGTGCTGGACCAGATCAGCGCGCTCAACACCACGACGTCGGACATGATCGAGAAGACCTCGCGGATGCTCAAGGACAACTCCGTGCGCATCCAGGAGCAGGCGGCGTCCGCCACGATCGGCCTGCCGCAGCTGCAGGCGGCCTTCGCGAACATCTACGCGACCATGGACGCGATCGACACCTTCAAGGTGCAGGCCCTGGACAACATGGCCGCCACGATCGGCACCCTCGAGACCGAGGTCGCGAAGTCGCAGGCGTACCTCGAGCGCGTGCAGCGGCAGGACGACAGGGTCGCCGCCGGTTCCCTGGACCTCGACAGCGCCCGCGGCGGGCGTCGCTGACCCGGGCCCCGGGGCCCGCGGGGAGCGAGGATCGATGGCGTGGCTGGGGGACTTCGTCGCGAAGGTCACGGGGCGTGAGCGCGGCCGTGACGCGGGGGAGCGGATGGTGCTCCCTCCCGTGCCCACCAGTGCTGACCTGCTCGACGCCGTCGGCCTTGTCGAGGCCATGGTGGCCGACGGCGCGGTGCCGGCCCCCGTCGCGTCCCGGGTCGCGCGCGTGACCCGCGTGGTCCGGGAGGCGATCCCCCGGCTGGACCGGCTCGGCTCGGGGAGCCCCCAGGCGTACTCGGTCATGGCGACCGCGACCGACTACCTGCCCGAGGCGATCGGCGGTTACCTTCGCCTGCCCCGCGACTGGGCGAACAGCCGGCCGGTCGACGGCGGGCGCACGTCCCTCATGGTCCTCATCGACCAGCTCGACCTTCTCGCCCGCACCATGGACCAGGTGCTCGACGCCGTGAACCGCTCCGACGCCGCCGCGCTCGTGGCGCACGGGCGGTTCCTCGCCGAGAAGTTCGGCCCGGCGTCGACCGGCGGTGCGCTCGACCTCGGGCGGCCCGATCCGGGTCAGGCGGCAACCGGCCAGGGAGCCACCGGCCAGGGAGCCACCGGTCAGGCCGCGGCCCCGGGCCAGGTCGAGGCCGGCCGGCTCGCACCTCCGGAGCCCGCACCGTGACCGGGGCCCAGCCCGCGGCGTCGCTCGGCGACGCGCTCGACCGTCTCGAGGCGGCGGGAACCGCCGGGGGGCTGGTGGCCGCCGACGTGCGCCTGGAGGGGGCCGCCTTCGCCGCGGCCGTCGCGGAGTCCGTCCCGCGGGCCGCGGCCGACTGGGCGTCGCAGGTCAACGGATCGGCGACGCCGGCGTCCACCCAGGACTTCTTCGACGCCGCAGTCCGCGGGCGTCGGTGGCGCGGCGCGCCCACCCGGCTCCTCGAGGACCTGGTGGCCTCCGGCTCCCCGCAGGCCGTCGACTACGCGCGGGCCCTCGCCGAGGTCGCCTCGGCCGCGTGCTCCCTCGGCGAGCCGACGCTGCGCGCGATCGGCAACGCCTCCGTCGCCGCGGCTGCCCAGCTCGGCGCCGTCCCGTGGGCCGCGGAGCCCCCGCGGCACGTGATCGCCCCGGCGACGGCGGCGACGCCGGCCCGGACGGAGGGGGCCACGCCGCCGCCCGCCGCGCCGCCCAAGAGGACGGTGGAGGAGCTGCTCGCCGAGCTGGACGCCCTCGTGGGACTCACGACCGTCAAGGGCGAGGTCCACCGCCAGGCGGCCGTGCTCCGCGTGGAGAAGCTCCGCGCCGAGCAAGGGCTCAAGGGCGTCACCATCACGCGGCACCTGGTGTTCACCGGCAACCCGGGAACGGGCAAGACCACCGTCGCGCGGCTGGTCAGCGGCATCTACGCCGCCCTGGGCCTCCTGGAGAAGGGCCACCTCGTGGAGGTGGACCGCTCGGAGCTGGTGGCCGGGTACCTCGGGCAGACCGCCGCCAAGACGGCCGACGTGGTCCGCAGCGCGCTCGGCGGGGTGCTCTTCATCGACGAGGCCTACGGCCTGAACGGTGACCAGTACGGCGACGAGGCGATCACCACCCTGGTCAAGGAGATGGAGGACCACCGCGACGACCTCGTGGTGATCGTGGCGGGCTACCGCGGCCCGATGGCCGAGTTCATCGCGGCCAACCCCGGCCTCGCCAGCCGGTTCCGCACCACCATCGCCTTCCCCGACTACACCGACGACGAGCTGGTGGCGATCTTCGAGCGGCTCGCCGCGGCGTCGGACTTCGAGCCCAGCCCCGACTTCCTGGCCCGCTTCCGGGACATCCTCGCGATCACCCCGCGCGACACCGGCTTCGGCAACGGCCGGTTCGTCCGCAACACCCTCGAGGGCGCCATCGGGCGCCTCGCCTGGCGCCTGCGGGACGTCGAGGCCCCCACCCTCGAGGACCTCCGGGTCCTGCTCCCGCAGGACCTGGACGACGGCACCCTCGACCTCCCAGGAGGCCCGGCATGACCCGGACCGCACCCCCGCCCCCGCCACCCCCCGCGGCGGTCTCGTCCGCGACGGTCTCCTCGGCGCCGCCGCCGCCACCGGCCGGACGGACGACGACCACCCGGGTGGGCGCCGGGGTCCAGCGGGTCCGTCGCGGTGTGCGCGGCACGCCCGGGCGGATGCGGCTCCTCTCGACGATCCTCGTGCTGCTCGGGCTGGTGCTCGGCCTGGCCGTGGGCCAGTCGTTCTGGGCCGCGGACGCCGCGCTCGAGCGCGCGGCCGCGAACGCGGCCCAGATCGTGCGCCTGCAGGACGTCCAGACGAGCCTGGTGCGCGCCGACGCCTACGCCACCAACGCCTTCCTCGTCGGAGGCTTGGAGCCGCCGGAGCAGCGGCAGGACTACGAGGAGGCGGTGGCGCGGGCCTCGGGCCTCGTCCCCGCCGCGGCGGGCGCCCAGCCGGCTGATGTCCAGGCCCTGGCCGCGCTCAACGTCTCGATCCTCGCCTACGCCGACGGCGTCGCCACGGCCCGGGCCAACAACCGCCAGGGATTCCCGGTCGGGGCCCAGTACCTGCGGGAGGCGAGCGCCGGTCTGCGCGCCGACTCCCTCCCCTTGCTGGACGCTCTGGGTGCGGCGAACCAGGAGCGCGCCGAGGTCGAGTTCTCGGCGGCCCGCTCGGCGATCTACCTGGCCATCGCCCTCGGTGTGGTCGGCCTCGGGGCCGTCGCCGTGGGCCTCGTGTGGCTCGCCCGCCGCACCCACCGGTACGTGAACCTGCCGCTCGCGGGTGCGGGGGTGCTCGTCCTCGTCGCCCTCGTGGCGAGCGCGGCGGTGCTGGGCTCGGTCGCCTCCACGGTGGCCGAGGTGCGCAGCGGTCCGTACGCGCAGGCACGGGCCCTGTCCGACGCGCGCATCGCCGCCTTCGATGCGAAGGCGAACGAGAGCCTCACCCTGATCTCCCGCGGATCCGGGGCCGCGTTCGAGGCGGCGTGGGCGGAGTCGGACGCCGTGGTGACCGGTCGCCTCGCGGACGCCGTCGCCGTCGACGGTGGCGTGGGCGACCTCGAGGCCAGGTGGGCCGCCTACGCCGCCACTCACCAGGAGATCCGCGGGCTGGACGACGGCGGTCAGTGGGAGCAGGCCGTCGCCGCGGCCACGAGCCGCGAGGACGGGAGCGCCAACGACGCGTTCGACGCCTTCGATGCGGCGTCGGCCGAGCAGCTGGGCGTGGCGAGCGAGGCGACGGTGGACGCGCTGGGACGGGCGGGGTCCGGCCTCGCCGTGTGGGGATGGCTCGGCGTGCTGGCCGGGGTGGTCGTGGCCGGCCTCGCCTGGTGGGGTCTGGCCCAGCGGATCGAGGAGTACCGATGAGTCCCGCTCGCCCGCAGCCCACGCGGCCCACGCGCACCCCGCATCCCGCCGAGCGCGGGGGAGGGCGCAGACGGGTGGGGATGGCGGCCGTCGTCGTCCTCCTCGGCGCCCTGCTGGCCGCCTGTGCGCCGTCGGCCTACGAGCCGACGGCGCTGCCCACGCCGTCGGCGAGCGCGACGGCGTCCCCCTCCGCGTCGCCGAGCCCGGGCGCGACGACCGCGCCGGTGGAGTGCGTCGACCCGCTCGCCTCCTATGCGCCGCTCTCCCCGGTGCCCGGCCCGGGGGCCCTGCCCGCCGGCTCGACCATGGCCGAGATCCGCGACCGTGGCCGCCTCGTCGTCGGGGTGTCCGCGGACTCGCTCCTCCTCGGGTCCCGCAACCCGATCACCGGAGTGATCGAGGGCTTCGACATCGACATGGCGCACCTGGTCGCGCAGGCGATCTTCGGCGACCCGAACCGGATCGAGCTCCGGGTGATCACGGCCGCGCAGCGGATCCCGCTGCTCCAGGACGGCAGCATCGACCTCGTGGCCCGCAACATGACGATGAACTGCGCGCGGTGGGAGCAGATCGCGTTCTCCGCCGAGTACTACCGCTCGGGCCAGAAGCTGCTCGTCCCGCTCGGATCCACCGCGACGTCGCTGGCGGACCTGCCCGGTCAGCGGGTCTGTGCCCCGGCCGGCTCCACCAGCCTGGACAACCTCGCGGACTTCCCCGACGTGATCCCGGTCGCCGGCACCACCCACACCGACTGCCTGGCGCGGTTCCAGCGGGGCGAGGTCGACGCCATCACCGGCGACGACACGGTCCTGGCCGGCCTGGCGGCGCAGGACCCGTACGCCCAGGTGGTCGGCGAGGCGTTCACGGCCGAGCCCTACGGCCTGGGGATGAACTCCGCCGACGTCGACCTGGTGCGCTTCGTCAACGGCGTGCTGGCCCAGGCGATCGCCGACGGCCGGTGGACCCAGTCCTACGACACCTGGCTCGCCGAGGCCCTCGGCCCCGCCCCCGCCGCGCCGGTGCCGTCCTACGGGCGCGGCTGATGAGCGTGGCCACCGCGATCGCCCCGGAGGCGCCCGCCCGGATGGGGGAGCCGGTCGAGCCGACGGCGATGCTGCGCTACCTCGAGGCGCTCGGTGCGTGGCGGGACCTGCGACGCCGCGAGCTGGACGAGCTCGACCGCCTGGCCCTCGCCTCTCCCGAGGCGCGGGCCCTCGCGGGTGACGTCACGCTCTCCATGGCCCTCTGGCAGGCGGTGTCCGTCCGGTACGACGAGCTCGAGCGGGTCTGGGACAGCGGCCGCGTCGGTCCCGTGGAGCGGCAGAAGCTGTCCTCACTCGTGTGGGGCCGCCTCGACGCCGCGGGGACCGGGGGGTCGTTGGCCGTCTCGTTGCCGGAGGCGTGCCGGCTCTCGGACGCCCTGGCCGGGCAGCTGCGCCTGCGCCTGTCCCTCGACCCGCTCGGGCCGGACCTCGCCGAGCGCCTGCGCGCGATGCGCGCGACGCTGGAGCGCGTGCGCGACCTGGTCGCCGGCGCGCCGGCCGGGCCGGGGCGGGACGGCGCCGCCGCACGTCTGGCGCGGCTCTCGCGGCGGCTGGACGACCTGACGGCGCGGGCCCAGCGCGGCGGGGACGTCGGCGGGCTCGTCGGGCCGTGGCAGGCCGAGGCGGCCACCACCGAGCGCGACCTCATCGTCGCCGCCGCCACCCGCCGCGACCATGAGCGCACCCGCGCGCAGGCGCTCGCCCAGCGCCAGGACCTCGTCGGCCGCGCCGCGCGGGTGACCGCCCTCGCCGACGCCTGCTCGGCACGGGTCAGGTCGGCACCGACGCTCGCGATCCCGCGGGTCGAGGCGCTCGGACCGGTGCCGGACGACCCCGCCGCGGTCGACGCCTATATCGGGCGGCTCGGCGCCGTCGCCCGGGCCCTCGCGCAGGCCGAGGAGGCCTACGCGGGCCCCTTGGCCGAGGTCGACAGGCTGCGCTCGCTCCTCGACCTCTACCGCGCGAAGGCCGAGTCCACCGGGCTCATCGCCCGGTACGAGGTGCAGCAGATGTACGGGCTGGCGCGCGCCGTCGTCCACGACACCCCGACCGACCTGCCCCGCGCGCGTGCGGTCATGGCGGCCTACCAGGCCCTTCTCGGCGAAGGACGGACCAGATGAGCGGCGTCGCCTGCACGCAACCGGGTTGCACCGGCACGATCGTCGACGGCTACTGCGACGTCTGCGGCTCGCCGCCCGACGCCGCACCGGTCGCCGCGACCGCGGCCCAGGGCACCTCGACCCCGGGCGCCGGCGCGGCCGGAGTGGACTCCGCGCCGTCGGCCGTCTCGCGGGCGTCCCGCGCCTCGAGCCGGCTCGCGTCGACCGCGATGGGCTCGGCCCGCAGCGGCCGGGGCACCGCGGTCACCCGGCGCACGGGGACGTCGTCGACCCGCCTGCGAGCGGCCCGGCTCGGGGCCGGCCTCACGACCGTGCCCCCGCAGCCGGCGATCGACGCCTCGAAGGCGATCATGGCGAACCCGGAGGTGGCCGAGGACAAGAGGCTGTGCCCGTCCTGCGGCTCGCCCGTGGGCCGCTCGATCGAGGGACGCCCGGGGCGGACCGAGGGGTTCTGCCCCCAGTGCGGCTCCCAGTTCTCGTTCACGCCCAAGCTGAAGGCGGGCGACCTCGTCGGCGGGCAGTACGAGGTCGCGGGCTGCCTGGCGCACGGTGGCCTCGGCTGGATCTACCTCGCCCGGGACAAGAACGTCTCCGACCGGTGGGTGGTCCTCAAGGGCCTGCTCAACACCGGCGACGCCGACGCGCTCGCCGCGGCCATCGCAGAGCGGCAGTTCCTCGCCCAGGTCGAGCACCCGGCGATCGTCGAGATCTTCAACTTCGTCACGCACGAGGGCTCCGGCTACACGGTCATGGAGTACGTGGGCGGGACCTCGCTGAAGGCCCTGCTCAAGGACCGGATGAAGGCCGCCGGGCGGTACGACCCCCTGCCGCTCGACCAGGCGATCGCCTACGTCCTGGGCATCCTGCCCGCCTTCGAGTACCTGCACGACCTCGGCCTGATCTACTGCGACTTCAAGCCGGACAACGTCATCCAGGTGGGCGACGACGTCAAGCTCATCGACCTCGGTGGGGTGCGGCGCCTCACGGACCAGGACTCCGCGATCTACGGGACGGTCGGCTACCAGGCGCCCGAGGTGCCCGAGGTGGGCACCACGGTGGCCTCGGACATCTACACGATCGGGCGCACCCTGCTCGTGCTCGCCATGGAGTTCCGGGGCTACCAGACCACCTACGTCGCGTCCCTGCCCCCCGTGGCCGAGACCCCGCTGTTCCAGCGGTACGACTCCTTCTACCGGCTGGTCGCCAAGGCGTGCGCGCGCGAACCGGCCGACCGCTTCGCCACGGTCGCCGAGCTGCGCGTGCAGCTGCACGGCGTCCTCCGCGAGGTCGTGGCCGCCGACCGCCCCGGGGCCGACGCCGCCCGCTACGCCGCGCCGTCCCTCCACTTCGAGTCCCCGGACATCGCCGATCCCGTGCTCGACTGGCGCAGCCTGCCGAAGCTCGTGGTCGACACGACCGATCCCCAGGTGGGCTGGCTCGCCGGGGTGAGCGTCGAGGACCCGACGGCGCGGCTCGCGCTGCTCGCGCAGGCTCCCGAGCGGTCGCCGGAGGTGCTGCTGGCCACCGGCCGCACGGCGCTCCTGGCGGGCCGGCTCGACGTCGTCGACCAGGTCGCCGAGGACCTGCTGCGGACGGACCCCTGGGACTGGCGCGCGGTGTGGCTGCAGGGCCTGCGGACGCTCGTGGCGAAGAACGGTGCCGGTGCCCAGGCGGCGTTCAACGCGGTCTACGGGCAGGTGCCCGGGGAGCTCGCCCCCAAGCTGGCCCTGGCGCTCGCGTGTGAGACGAGCGGTGAACCGGACATCGCCGAGGCCCTCTACTCCACGTGTGCCCGGACCGATGCGTCCTACACGGCACCCGCCGCCTTTGCGATGGCGCGCATCCGCGCGGCACGCGCCGACACGACGGCCGCCGTCGACGCCCTCGACCTCGTCCCGCCGACCAGCCGCGCGTTCCCCGAGGCGCGGCGTCAGCGGGCGCGGCTGCTCGCCGGGTCCGGTGGCGGCCTGCCGGTGCTCGCCGAGGCGATGGCGAGCATCCAGGACGTGGCCGTCGACCCGCTCGACCGCACGCGGATCCTTGCCGACACCCTGGACAAGGCGCTCGCGATCGTGCTGGCCAAGGGGCCGGCGCCGACCGTGCGCATCGCCGGGTACCCGGCGCAGGAGCCGGCGCTGCGCGACGGGCTCGAGACGGCCTACCGGGGTCTGGCGTCCATGGCCGCGACCCGGGACGAGAAGGTCGCCCTGGTCGACGCCGCGAACGCCGTCCGCCGATGGACGTTCCGATGAGCGAGGTCGCCGGCGCCGGGTGTCCGGTGTGCGGCGCGGCCGCCGCGTCCGGTGCCCGCTTCTGCGAGGCGTGCGGCGCGCCGCTGCCGGGTGCCCCCGCGGCGGCGGCGTCGCCGGGCGGGGGAGTGCCGGCCGCCGGCGCGCCGGTCGCGGGGGCACCGGCCGCCCCGGCCTGCGCCGAGTGCGGCGCGACGATCGACGAGGACGGGTACTGCACGGCGTGCGGCGCCAAGGCGCCGAGCCCGCGCGACCACGTCGTCGAGCGGCCGCAGCCCTGGGTGGGCGCCGTGAGCGACCGGGGGGTGCGCCGCACCCGGAACGAGGACGCCTTCGCCGTCGCCGCGGGCGGGGCGCCGGGGGAGTTCGCCGTCCTCGTCGTCTGCGACGGGGTGTCCTCGGCGGAGGCCTCCGACGTCGCGAGCCTCGCGGCGGCCGGGGCGGCGCGCGACGTCCTCGTGCGGACCCGCCCGGGGGTCGCGGGTGAAGGGTCGACGGCGACCGCCGGTGCCCGCCTCACGTCGGCGGCCGACGCCGCGAACCGCGCCGTCGTCCGGGCGACCCCGCACGACCACGGCGAGAGCCCGGCGTCGTGCACCTTCGTCGTCGCGTTGCTGGAGAACGGCCGGATCACGGCCGGGGTGGTCGGCGACAGCCGTGCCTACTGGCTGCCCGACGACGGCCAGGCCCGCCTCCTCACGGTCGACGACTCCCTGGCCGCGGAGCTCATCGCGACCGGGATCGAGCGGGCGGAGGCCGAGGCGGGCCCGTTCGCGCACACGATCACGCGTTGGCTCGGCGTCGACTCGCCGGGCCACGCCCCGCGCCTCACCACCCAGGACGTCGACGGCGCCGGGTGGCTCCTGGCGTGCTCGGACGGCCTGTGGAACTACTGCTCGCCGGCCGGGGACCTCGCGGCGCTCGTGCGCCGGACCGCGGCGGCCGCGGGCGAGGAACCGCTCGCCACGGCGTCCGCGCTCGTGGACTGGGCCAACGCGCAGGGCGGACATGACAACATCACGGTGACACTGGCCCGGCTCGGCGCCGCAGCCACGACGCCGGGAAGCCCGGACACGAAGGGGTAGGTCGCACATGACGGAGTTCTCGGCGCAGGTGTACCAGAACGAGTTCCTGGCCGGCGGCGCCACGGACGTCCACGCGATCGTGACGGTGACGTGCACCGGCGCGGGCCGGGCGGGGCAGTCCGGCTCGGGCGAGGCGGCGGAGATCATCATCGTCGACACGTCGGGGTCCATGAGCGGCTCGCGGATCCAGGCCGCGCAGATGGCGGCCGCCGCGGCGCTCGACCAGGTCCTCGACGGGACGTGGTTCGCCGTCGTGGCTGGCAGCCACCAGGCGCGGCTCGCCTACCCGTGGCTCGGTGGCCGGATCGGGATGGTGCAGATGAACCCGGCGACCCGGGCCGGGGCGCGGGCGGCCGTCGGCGGGTTCGTCGCGGACGGCGGCACCGCGATGGGCACCTGGCTCGAGCTGGCCGCCGCGGTGTTCGACACGGTGCCGTCGGTGACGCAGCGGCACGCGATCCTGCTGACCGACGGCAAGAACCAGCACGAGAGCCCGCACCAGCTGACCGGGCGGCTCGCTGCCGCGAGCGGCCGGTTCCAGTGCGACTGCCGCGGCGTGGGGGCGGACTGGGAGGTGGGCGAGATGCGCCGCATCGCGTCTGCGCTCATGGGGACCGTCGACCTCATCCCGACGCCCCAGGAGATGGCCGAGGAGTTCTCCCTGCTCATGCGCAACGCGATGGGGCGGGGCGTCGCCTCCGCCGACCTGCGCGTGTGGACCCCCCAGGGGGCCCAGGTGCTGTTCGTCCACCAGGTCGCCCCGACGGTGGAGGACCTCACCCACCGGCGCCGCGCGGTCACCCCCCTGATCGGCGCCTACCCCACGGGCAGCTGGGGCGACGAGTCCCGCGACTTCCACGTCGCGGTGCGCGTGGGCGCCGCCCGCCCGGTGGGCCAGGAGCAGCTCGCGGCCCGCGTGCAGCTCGCGATCGGTGACGAGGTCAAGGCGCAGGGCCTGGTCAAGGCGATGTGGACCGACGACGACGCCCTCAGCGCGACGATCAACCCCGAGGTCGCGCACTACACGGGTCAGACCGAGCTCGCCGAGGCGATCCAGGACGGGCTCGCGGCCAAGGCGGCGGGCGACGAGGCGACGGCGACGGCGAAGCTCGGCCGTGCCGTGCAGCTCGCCGTCGAGACGGGGAACGAGGAGGCCACGTCCAAGCTGCGGAAGGTCGTCGAGATCCAGGAGGCGGGGACGGGCAAGGTGCGGCTCAAGAAGAGCGTCGACCGACTCGACGAGATGGCCCTGGACACGGCGTCCACGAAGACGACGCGGGTGCGCAAATGAGCGCCGTGACCTGCCCGAACGGACACGAGAGCACGTCCACCGACTACTGCGACGTCTGCGGCGCCCCGATCGGTGACGGCGCCCCCGCCGCCGGCGACGGCGCGGCGGCCGCGACGGTGACCATGCCCGAGGCGGCCACGGGTGCCGCGCAGACCTGCCCGAACTGCCGGACGGAGAACAGGGCAGCCGCGCTGTTCTGCGAGGCCTGCGGCTACGACTTCACGACGGGTGCGCTGCCCCGGTCGGCGGCCCCACCCGATGCGGCCCAGGGTGGCGTTGCCGCGCCCGACGTCGCGTCGTCGGCTCCCGGTCCTCTGGCGCCCGCCGTCCCGCTGGAGTGGGTCGTCGAGGTCTGGGTCGACCCGGACTGGTACGCGCAGCAGGAGAGCACCGAGGCGTGCCCGTCGCCGGGGCTGCCGGCGATCATCCCGCTGACGGTGCGCAGCGTCCTCATCGGGCGCACCTCGAGGAGCAGGAGCATCCACCCCGAGATCCCCTGCGAGGCGGACATCGCGGTGAGTCGGCGGCACGCGCAGCTGACCACCGACGGCGCGCGGTGGTGGGTCGAGGACCTGGGCTCGTCCAACGGCACGTTCGTCGGTCCGGCCAGCGGACCGTTGCCGACCGTTCCGCTCGTCGCCGGCCAGCGGCAGGAGCTCGTCGAGGACGACCGCGTGTACGTCGGGGCCTGGACCAGGCTGGTCGTCCGGCGCGCCACCGACGAGGAGAAGGCGGGCGTCTTCTAGCCCCGGCCGGCGGGTCCCCGCTGCTCCGCGAGCCGGTCGAGGAAGGCGCCCAGCGCGTCGTCGTAGGCGGTCGGGTCGTGGTTGTACGAGCCGACGTGCTCGCCGGACGTGGTCTCGACGTAGGTGGTGTCGAGCCCGGCGGCCTCCCGCGCGGCAACGAGCTCCCGCGTGGCGTCGACCGGCACCGTGAGGTCGCCGGTGCCGTGGAAGACCAGGACGGGGACCTCGACGGCAGCGAGGGTGTCGCTGTAGTCGATCTCCGCGAAGTCCACGGGGAAGCGCGCCTCGGCGATGCGGAACGCCGACCAGCTCAGGGCCGGCGGGATGTGCCATGGCGTGCCCGGGACGGTGCGCTGCGAGGCTCCGTAGGCGAAGGTGCGCTCGACGTCGGCGTTCGGGGCGTCGAAGACCAGGGCGGACGCGGCGTCGGTGTTCTCGCCGTGGTCGAACCACGAGCCGATCAGCGCGGCGCCCGTGCTGGCGCCCGCGAGGACGAGGTCCGTCGCGCCCCGGTCCAGGGCGTACGCGACGGCGGCGTCGAGGTCGGCCCACTCGGTCGCGCCGTAGCGGTAGATGCCGGAGGGGTCGACGGGCTGGTCGCGGTCCCCCCGGTAGGTCACGACCACCGCAGGAAGGCCCTGCTCGTGGACCGTGGCGAGCATCCGCAGCATCTCGTCGCGGTCGGACCCCTTGCCGTGCACGAGGATCGCCCACGTCGTGGCGCCGCCGGCGCCGACGTCGGCGCCGTCGGCGGCGGGTACGAACCAGGCGTCCTGGGCGCCCAGGGCCGTGGTGATCGACACGCCCTCCCACGCGAGCCCCAGCACCTGGTCCGGGGAGTCGCCGTAGACGTACTTGTCGACGTCGGTGAGCGTGCCTTCGTCGGGGACGGCTCCCTCGACGACGGAGAGAGCGCGCGTGACCTGGGCGGCGGACTCGGCCCGGATGGCGTCGAGGGTGCCGTAGCCCCCGTCCCACCACAGGCCCCACGTCCCGGGCGCGACGACCTCGGTCGGCACGTCCTCGCCCGCCGCCAGGGCGATGGACGAGTCGGTGGCCGCAAGGACCTCGATCGCGGGGGTCGGGGTGGCGGGCGGCGGCGTGACCCGGAACGCGTCGTCGTACAGGACGTCGCTGAAGTACCAGGCCGCCGCCACCCACCCGAGGAGGACCGCGGCGCTGACGGCGGCGAGCGCGCGGACGAGGCGGGGACGACGGCGCGGCCGTGCTCTCGACCTCATGGGTGGTCAGCCGGGCGGTGTGTCGCGAAGAAGGCCCACATCGCCTCGCCGGCGTCGATCTCCCGGCTCACGGCGCCGACGTCGGCCGGGAAGGGATAGGCCGACCCCGGCCACGTGTGACCGCCCCCCTCGACCACGTAGAGGACCGTCGTCGCGGCCTCACCCGGCGGGCCGTAGGCGAGGGTGGAGACGTGCTCGGTGAGGTGGTCCTCCGTGGGCTCGGCTGCGCACCCGTTGAGCTCCGCCCACCGGGCGAGGGCGGTGAGCACCGAGTAGCCCCAGTAGGGCTCGCCGCCGCCGTCGAACGGGTTCACGGGGTCCGCCGTGCCGTGGAAGGCGACCACGGGAACCGGTGAGCGCGGGGCGCACGTGGCCGGGTCCGGGCGCCGCGGCTCGCTCGCGAGGGGTGCCCCGGCGCGCAGCCCCGCCACCGGCGCGATCGCGGCCAACACCTCGGGGTGGTCGGCCGCGAGCTGGGAGACCATCCGGCCTCCCCCCGACAGGCCCGTGGCGAAGACCCGGCGGCGGTCGGCGTACCCGCCCGCCACGAGGGCGTCGACGAGGGCGCAGAGGAACGCCTCGTCGTCCGGCGCTCCGGGGGCCGTCGTCACGTGCGGCACGTTCCAGGCGTGGCCCGCCCCGGCCCGGATGGCGCCCTGCGGGGCGACCACCACGAAGCCGTGGCGCTCACCGGTCGCCTCGAGTCCCGAGAGGGCCAGCTGTTCGACGGCGCCGCTCCCGCTCCCGTGGAGCGTGAGCACCAGGGGCGGCGCGGAGCCGGGGGAGACGCTCGCCGGCACGAAGACGATCGCCCGGCGCGTGAGGTCCCCCGAGGTGACCGCCACGCGGTGCCGTCGTCCTGTTGTCACGGGTGCTCCTGGGCTGAACGTGTGGGTCCGAGCGGCACCGTACCGGTCCGGTAGCGGCCCGCTCGCCCCACGACCCAGGTGCCGAGGCGCCGCCGCGACGATCCGCGACACGACGCGAGCGGCCCGGAGTAGCGTCGAGAGCGCCGGGGAGGGACGGCGGCCCGGGTCGGTGGCTCACGTCGGTGGCTCGATCGGAGGTCGGGGACATGTCCAAGAAGAAGAACGGCAAGAGCACGGGCAAGAAGCAGCAGCGCGCCGTCGAGGCGGCGCCGCCGCCGGCCGGGGCGAAGGTGGGCCGCAAGGAGTACGAGGCCGAGTTGGCGACGCTCCAGGCGGAGCTGGTGGCGATGCAGGAGTGGGTCAAGGCGACCGGGGCCAAGGTGTTGGTGGTGTTCGAGGGGCGGGACACCGCGGGCAAGGGCGGCACGATCAAGCGGATCACCGAGCGGGTGAGCCCGCGGGTGTTCCGGGTCGTCGCGCTGCCGGCGCCGACCGAGCGGGAGAAGTCGCAGATGTACGTCCAGCGGTACATGGCGCATTTCCCGGCGGCCGGTGAGGTGGTCATCTTCGACCGCAGCTGGTACAACCGCGCCGGCGTCGAGAGGGTCATGGGCTTCTGCACCCCGGAGCAGACCGAGCGGTTCCTCCTCATGACGCCCGCGGTCGAGAGGGCGATGGTCGATTCCGGGATCATCCTGATCAAGTATTGGCTCGAGGTGAGCGAGCAGGAGCAGACCAGGCGGATCAAGGGTCGGATCGATGACCCGCGCAAGGTCTGGAAACTGACCGACATGGACCTGAGGTCCTACAGCCGCTGGTATGACTACTCCCGCGCCAGGGACGCGATGCTCGCGGCGACCGACACCGCGTGGGCGCCCTGGTACGTCGCCGACACCAACGACAAGAAGCGCGGCCGGCTCAACATCATCGGCCACCTCCTGAGCCAGGTCCCGTACGAGCCCCTGCCCGAGCGGGACGTCACCCTGCCCGAGCGCCAGGAGGTCGGCGACTACGTGGAGCCGCACCGCCCGCTCCGGCACATCCCGACGCCGTACTGAGCGGACCGACTCCGTACTGAGCGGCCGCCTCCGTGGAAGCATCGTCAGGACGCCCGGCTCTCCGTGCGGCGGGCGGGGCCGCAGGGGCTCGCTGACCGGGCGCGGACGAGGCGCGGACGAGGAGGGGTGTCGTGGTCGTCCAGCAGGTGGAGTGGGAGAGCGCGGCCGGCCGGCGACTGGTGGGGCTGCTGGACTCACCCGACGGCGAGCCGACGGCGACCGCCCTGGTCGCGCACGCCGTCCCCTCCGGCGCAGCCGCGGACGCGGGTGCGGCCGCGGCTGGGAGGATCGCCCGCGCGCTGGCGGAGCGGGGCTTCGCCGTCCTGCGCGTCGACGTCACCGGGCCGGGGGAGTCCGAGGGGCCCGTCGGCGAGGCGACGTCCGCCAGGGACGTGGCCGCTCTGACCGCGGCCGCGGCGTTCCTCCGCGAGCGCGCCCCGGCCCCGGTCCTTCTCGTGGGGTTCTCCCTCGGCGGGGCCGCGGTGCTGTCGACGGCCGTGGACCTGCCCGAGGTGCGGGCGGTGGCAACCATCGGCGCGCCGGCGCCGCAACGCCCACGGATCGCCGCCCTGGGGCGCCCGTTGCTCGTCATGCACGCCCCGCAGGACGCCGTCGTCGGGATCGACAGCGCGCGGGAGATCTTCGACGCCGCCCGCCACCCCAAGTCCTTCGTGAGCCTGGACGGTGCCGACCACGTCCTCACCCGACCCGAGGACGCGACGTATGTGGCCGACGTCCTGGTCGCCTGGGCGTCCCGCTACCTGGCGGCCGCGCCGTCGGCGGGAAGCGCGCGCCCGGCGGCCGGTGTCCCGGTGGCCGGTGTCCCGGTGGCCGGCCTTCCCGCAGGTCGGGTCCTCGTGCGCGAGACCGGCCAGGGTCGCTTCCAGCAGGAGGTGCGAGTCGGCACCCACTCGTGGATCGCGGACGAACCCGAGGACATCGGCGGTGACGACACCGGCCCGAGCCCCTACGACCTGCTCCTGGCGGCCCTCGGCACCTGCACGTCGATGACCATGCGCATGTACGCCGAGCACAAGGGCTGGCCCGTCCCCGCGATCACCGTGCTGCTGGAGCGCGACAAGGTCCGCGGCGAGCCGGACCCGGGCTCGACCCGTGAGGTGTGGGTCGACCGCGTCCGCCTCGAGCTCCGGGTCGACGGCGACCTCACCCCGGAGCAGCGGGCCGGCTTCCTCCGGATCGCCGACAAGTGCCCGGTGCACCGGACCCTCGCGCGCGGGACGCTCTTCGAGACGGCGTTCGTCCCCACCCCGGCGCAGGCTCCCGCCTAGCGCTGACGCTTCTGGATGTTCGCCCACTCGTCGCGCAGGCCGACGGTGCGGTGGAAGAGCAGCGGCTCCCGCGTGTCGTGCGCGAAGTAGCCGAGCCGCTCGAACTGGACGACGGCGCCGGCCGGGGTGTCGGCGAGCGCCGGTTCGACCCGGCACCCCGTGAGCAGCTCCCGGGACGCGGGGTGGAGGTCGTCGGTCGGGTCGCCGGTGGCCTCGCCGGGCACCGCCGCGGTGAAGAGCCGGTCGTAGAGCGCCACGGTCGCCTGCTCGGCGTGGGCGGCGGAGACCCAGTGCATCGTGGACTTCACCTTGCGACCGTCCGGGGCGCTGCCGCCCTTGGTCGCGGGGTCGTACGTCGCATGCACCTCGACGAGGGCGCCGTCGTCGTCCTTCACGACGTCGGTGCACCGGACGAAGTAGGCACCGCGCAGGCGCACCTCCCGGCCCGGGGAGAGTCGGAAGAACCTCGGCGGGGGGATCTCGGCGAAGTCGTCCTGCTCGATGAACAGCTCACCGGTGAACGGCACGAGGCGGACGCCGTCGTCGGGGTTCTCCGGGTTGTTGCCGACCTCGAAGTGCTCGACGACGGGACGCCCCTCGGCGTCGGTCGGCCAGTTCGTCAGGACCAGCCGGAGAGGACGGAGCACGGCCATCCGGCGCTGCGCCGTGCGGTTGAGCTCGGTGCGGACGAAGGACTCGAGCAGCTCGATCTCGTGGCGGCTGTTCGTGCGGGACACCCCGATGAACGCGCAGAACTCGCGGATCGCTGATGCGGGGTAGCCGCGGCGGCGCAGGCCCCGCAGCGTGGGGAGGCGCGGGTCGTCCCACCCGTCGACGGTGCCGTCGGCCACGAGCGTCGCGAGGCGGCGCTTGGACATGACCGTGTGCGTCAGCTCGAGCCGCGCGAACTCCGTCTGGCGCGGCTGGTCGAACGGCAGGGGGAGCTGCTCGAGGAACCAGTCGTACAGGGCTCGGTGGCTGTCGAACTCCAGCGTGCAGAACGAGTGGGTCACGCCCTCGATGGCGTCGCTCTGCCCGTGGGCCCAGTCGTAGGTGGGGTAGATGCACCACTCGTCGCCGGTGCGGTGGTGGTGGCCGCGCCGGATCCGGTACATCACCGGGTCGCGGAGCTGCATGTTCTCGTGCTGCATGTCGATCCGGGCCCGCAGCACCCGGGAGCCGTCGGCGAACTCGCCGTCCTTCATGCGCCGGAAGAGGTCGAGGTTCTCCTCGGGGGTGCGGTCCCGGAACGGGGACTCGATCCCGGGCTTGCCGAAGCCGCCGCGCTGGGCCGAGATGGTCTCGCCGTCCTGGTCGTCCACGTAGGCGAGGCCGTGCGTGATGAGGTGCTCGGCCCACTCGTAGAGCCGGCCGAAGTAGTCCGAGGCGTAGAGCACCTGGTGCGGGGTGAAGCCGAGCCACTCGAGGTCCTCGACGATCCCGTCGACGAACTCCGTGTCCTCGGTCTCGGGGTTGGTGTCGTCGAACCGCAGGTTGCAGGTGCCGCCGAACTCCGCGGCGATGCCGAAGTCGAGGCTGATGGCTTTGGCGTGCCCGATGTGCAGGTACCCGTTGGGTTCGGGGGGGAAGCGGGTCTGCACCCGTCCCCCGTACGTACCGCGCTCGGCGTCCTGGCGGACGAGGTCACGGACGAAGTCGCCGGAAGGGGCCGGGGTGACGGGGTCGGGCTCGGTCATGGTCGCCTTCTTGCGATGCACGGGCGGGGACCCGCCACGGTACCGGCTCCGATACGGCCGATGCGCCGGGCCTCGACGAACTAGCGTCACCTCTGAGCGCCGACGCGGGGCTCGGTACGGCGTCTGCGGCTCTGCCCGAGCCCGGGCGGCCGTCCCCCGAGGAAGAGTGGGAGGCCCGAGGATGCGCAAGCGGACGATGTCGGCGACTCAGGAGGACGCCCCGCAGGCGGGCGAGGAATGGCTGGACCTCGAGGCGATCGCCGACGTCGAGATCACGTCGGAGGACGCCGACCACCCCGTCGAGGGGGCCCTGATCCCCGGACACGCCTCCGGCTGGCGTGCGGCGACGCCGGGGGAACAGACCATCCGGCTCGTGTTCGCCGAACCGCAGGTGCTGCGTCGCATCCTGGTCGAGTTCGTCGAACCGGCGGTCGCGCGCACCCAGGAGTTCGTCCTGCGGTGGTCCGCCGACGGCGGGGAGACCTTCCGCGAGATCCTGCGCCAGCAGTGGAACTTCAGCCCTCAGGGCGGGACCAGCGAGTCGGAGGACCAGCGGGTCGAGTTGTCCGGGGTGACGGTCCTCGAGCTCGCGATCGTGCCGGACATCTCCGGCGGCCAGGCGCGCGCGTCCCTCGAGCGGCTGCGCCTGGGCTGAGGTCTCGCGCGGCCCGGAGCGTGCACTACGGTCCGAGCGTGCGCATGCTCCTGACGGGGTCGAACGGGTTCGTCGGCGCCCGGATCGCCGCCGAGGCGCGGGCTCGGGGGTGGCAGGTGGTCGGGCTCGGCCGGGCGCCGTCGTCCGCCACGGCCGTGGACCACTACGTCCGCCACGACCTCAGCGACCCGATCCCGGCCGGTCGCGTCCCGGGGCCGGTCGACGTCGTCGTCCACTGCGCGGCCCTGGCCTCGCCGTGGGCGCCGCCCGAGGCGTTCGTGGCCGCCAACGTGCGCGGCACCCGGCATGTGGTCGACTGGGCGCGCCGCCACGGCCACCCCCACCTGCTCTACGTCTCGAGCTCCAGCGTGCTCTACCGCGATGCCGACCAGTTCGACCTCACGGAAGACTCGCCCGTCCCGCCGGACGGCGAGCAGATCAACGCCTACTCCCGGACCAAGCGCATCGGCGAGCGCGCCGTCGAGGCGTACGAGGGCCGGTGGACCGTCCTGCGTCCCCGCGCCGTGTTCGGCCCGGGCGACACCGTCCTCCTGCCCCGCACCCTCGCCGTCGCCCGGCGGGGCGTGCTCCCGGTCCTGGAGCCCGACGGCGGCCCGCCGGTGCGCTGCGACGTCACCTACGTCGACACGGTCGCCCACTACGTCGCGCAGGCCGCGGCCCGCGGCGCCGAGGGCACCGTCAACGTCACCAACGCCGAGCACGTCGAGCTGTACCCGTTCCTGCTGGGCATCCTCGACCGCCTCGGCTGCCGTCCCCGGATCCGCCGCGTGCCGCTGCCGGTGGCCCGGGCGCTCGCGGGCGCGGCCGAGCAGGTCTCGGCCCTCGCCCTCGGCTACCGTGAGCCGCCGCTCACCCGCTACGGCGTGTCGGTCCTGTCGCGGTCCAAGACCTTCGACGTCGCCCGGTGCCTCGAGCGTCTCGGCCCGCCGCCGGTGAGTCTCGCCGAGGGTGTCGAGCGCCTGGTGGCGGCCCATGGCTGAACTCGCGGTGGTCCTGGCGGGACTGCTGCTGGTGATCCTCGGCGTCCGGCTCGCCCTGGCCGCCGGTGCCCTGAGAAGGGCCGACGACGGCGTCGGCACGCCGCGCGAGGGCGCAGCCGAGGGCGCCCGCGGCTCGGCCGACGACGGCGCCGACGACGGCGCGGCGCCGGTGACGGCGCCGGTGACGGTGCTGCAGCCGATCCGTTCCGGCGACCCCCTCCTGCCGGGGTTCCTGCGCGAGAACCTCGCGAATCAGCCCGGTGCCCGGTTCGTCTGGCTGGTCGACGAGGACGACCCGGCGGGCCGTGCCATCGCCGAGGACGCCGCCTCGGACGCCGGCCCGGACGCCCGTGACCGGGTCGAGGTGGTCGTCACGCCGCCCCTGCCGCCGGGCCGCAACCCCAAGGTGTTCAAGCTGGTCCTGGCCCTCCCACGGTGCGGGGAGGTGCTCGCCGTGCTCGACGACGACACGGTGCTCCCGCCCGGCGCCCTGGACCGTGCCGTCGCCGCGCTGAGCCGCGGCGACCTCGTGACCGGCATGCCGGTGTACCGCGAGCAGGGCTCGATCTGGTCGCGCCTGGTCGCCGCGTTCGTCAACGGCACCTCGCTGCTCACCTACCTGCCGATGAGCCGTCTGGCCGACCCGGTGACGATCAACGGGATGTTCTACGTCACCCGCCGCTGCGTGCTCGAGTCGCTCGGCGGATTCGCCGCCATCGAGGAGCGGCTCTGCGACGACTACGAACTCGCCCGGCTGTACCGCGCCGGGGGGCACCGGATCGTCCAGACCACGGTGGTCCACCCGATCGCCACCACCGTGCTCGGGCCTCGCGGGTACGCCCGGATCATGCGCCGCTGGATGGTCTTCGCGCGCCAGGCGCTCGGCGAGGACCTCTCGCCCGGGCTGGCGCTCCTCGTCGTGGTTCCGGCGGTGCTGCCGCTCGCCGCCCTGACGGCGGCCGCGTTCGCCGCCGCGTCCGGTGACACCGGGGCGCTCGCCGTCGTCGGCCTCGCGCTCCTGCTCAAGGCGACGACGACGGCGCTCCTGCGCCGATCGGTGCCGCCGGCTCCCGCCTCGGTGGGTGGTGCGCTGCTCGAGGTGGTGGCCGACCTGCTGATGCCGTTCCACGTCCTGGCCGCGGCCGTGCGCCCGGGCCGCATCACGTGGCGTGACCGGCGGATCGACGTCGGTGCCGGCGCCCTCACCGTGCGCGGGGCGCCGTGACGGCCCGCCGGTTCGCGGGCCTCCTCGCCGCGGACCAGCGCGCCGACGACCACCTCGCCGAGCCGGCCCCGGCCTGTGCGGCGTGGCTCACCGGGCAGAGTTCCTACCGCCACAGCAGGCTCTCGCCCGGCCAGGACGACCTGCTCGACGCCGTCGCGCGGGCCGGGTACGCGGTGGTGCGCGGGGGTTTCCCCTACAGCGCCGCGGCCGTGCGGGTCCCGTACCGCCGCGAGCCGATCGTCCCGGCGAGCGCGCGCAACGCCGCCCAGTACCTGGCGGCGCGCTGGTCGCCGGGCTTCGCGGACGACGTCGCTCGCCGGCTCCAGCCGCTGCTGGACCGGACCGAGCGGCGACTTCTGCTGCTCTGCGGCAGCTGCGGCGTGGAGATGCTGACCGCGGCGCTGGCCCGGCTGCGCCTGCCCGCGGACCTGCGGGTGCTCGCGCTCGCGCTCGGGCCGGTGGGCCGGCTGCCCGCGCCGAGCAGCGGCGTGGACGTCTACGTGGTGCGCGGGGACCGGGACCACCTGAGCCGGTGGACGTCGCGGACCCCGGCGCACGTCGAGGTGACCGGCGGGCACCTCGACTACGTCACCGTGCCGGCCGTCCGCGCCGAGGTGGCGCGCGTGGCGGGGGAGTTCCTTTCGTGAGAGCGGCGGGCGTGAGCGGGCCCGGCGAGAGTGGGCCAGGCGCGAGCGAGCCCGTGCGGCGGACGCGGCTGCTGCTCGTCGCGCCGCCGTTCAGCGGGCACCTCAACCCGCTGATCACGCTGGCGCAGGGCCTGCGGGACCGGGGGTTCGAGCCCCGCTTCGCGACGGGAGTCGCCAAGATCGGGCTCCTGCGCGATCTGGGCTTCGCCGCGGACCCCGTGCTGGCGGACCGGCCGGACGCGCTCGAGCGCATCGCCGACACCGCCGGGCCGGTGCGGAGCAACCCCGTGCTGCTCGGCCGCCAACTCGCCGCGAACCTCGCGCTCATCCCCGGCGTGCGGGCCGAACTGGACGCGCTCGCCGAGCGCGACCGCCCCGACCTGGTGCTGGCCGACTTCACCGCGCCCGTGGCCGGGACGGTGGCCGAGGACCGCGGCCTGCCGTGGCTGACGGTCATGCCGACGCCGTTCGTGCTGGAGACGCGCCGCGGCACCCCGGCGTACTGCGGCGGCTGGGGGCCGCCTCGCCACGCCGGTCACCGGCTCCGCGACGCGGCCGGCCGCGCGGCGACGCGGGCGACGAAGCGGGCGCTCCAGGTCGCGCTCGCCGGGCGGTTCCGCGCGGCGGGGGTGCGGGTGTACCGCGGGGACGGGTCGGAGAGCGCCTACTCCCCGCAGGGGATCCTCGGCCTCGGCATGCGCGAGCTCGAGTTGCCGCGCGACTGGCCGGCGCAGTTCGAGATGGTCGGACCGGTGACGGCGACGCCGGAGCCGTGGTCCGTGCCGCCCGCCCTGCCGGACGGCCCCCTGGTGCTCGTCACGCTCGGCACCCACCTGCTCTGGGCCAAGCGGGACCTCGCCGCCCGCGTGCGAGCGCTCGCGGCGGCCTTCCCGGACCTGACGTTTCTCGTGAGCCTGGGCGACGCCGCCCGCGCCCGGCCGGAGCCCCACCTCGTGGACCGGAACATGTCCGTGTTCCACCACCTGCCGTACGACCACGTGGTCCCCCGCTGCGAGGCCGTGATCCACCACGGCGGGGCGGGCATCACCTACAGCACGATCCGCGCGGGGCGGCCCGCCGTCGTCGTCCCGCACGACTACGACCAGTTCGACTTCGCCGCGCGCATCGCCGCGGCGCGGGCCGGCGTCGTCGTGCGCCGACTGGACCCGCGGCCCGCGGCCGACGCCCTCGAGCGCGCCCTGCGTCTCGACCGTGCGCCGCTGGACCGCCTGGCCGTGGCTGCCGCCGGGTACGACGCGGTCAGCGCGGTCGAACGGGTCGTGCGGCGTCACCTCAGCGGGGGAGCGGCTCCGGGAAGGACCGCCGCACCCGGCGCACCTTCTCCAGGCGCGCAGCGGTCGTGACCTCGCCCGGGGTGATCGCCGGCGGGACGAGGCCCGCGGCGGCGATCGCCCGCGCGAGGGCCGCCGCCGCGCCGTCGTGCGCCGGCCCGGGACGGACCCACAGGCGGAGGGCGTCCGGCGCGGTCTGGACCACCCGGAAATCTTCCACGCCCGGCGCAGCCAGGACCGCGCCTCGCACGAAGTCTGCGTAGAAGGGGCGGAGCCGGGAAGCCGCGTCCGCTTCGGGCAGGAGCAGGACGTCGTCGGCTCGTCCCTCGACCGCCTCGATCACCTGGAGGGGCGACCCGCAGGGGCAGGGCTCGTCCGAGGCCACGAGGACGTCGTCCAGGCGCATCCGGATCACGGCCTGCGAGGTGCGGAAGAGGTCGGTGACCACCGGGGTGAAGCGACGGCCGTCGTCGTCGAGCGCCTCGCGCTCGACGACGAGGAGGTCCTCGTTGAGGTGCAGCCGTCCGGCCGGGCAGCTGATCCCGAGGAAGCCCTCGGTGGCCTGGTAGATCTGGTCCACGCGGCGGCCGAGTCCGGCCTCGATCGCGCGCTCGTCGTGCGGGTCGAGCACCTCGGCCACGGAGAAGACGCGCTCGAGCGCCAGGTCCACCTCGCCCGCGAGCCGCGCCTCGGCGAGGAACCGCAAGACCGGCGGCGGCGCGGCCAGCACGGTCGGGGCGAAGGCCTCGAGCGCGGGGAGGTGCTCGGCCGGGCGTCGCGCCAGGTCGAGGAACCGGAACGCGACCCGGCGGGACCCGACCGACTCGTAGAGCGGCCCGCCGGCCCGTAGCACCAGGGCGACGCGGGCGCCGGCGAGCAGGCCGCGGGGGAGGGCCTTGGCCAGGACGGTCCCCGCCCAGCGGGCGCGTTCGGCCGGGGACGTGAGGAAGACGGCCTGGCGGCCGGAGGTGCCGCTCGAGAGCCCGATCGAGACCCCGTCGAGCGAGGCCGTGAAGTCGCGGCGCGCCTCGGCCTCGCGGGCCCGCGCGAGGCAGCGCTCGAGCGTCAGGCCGCGGTCGTTGAGCCCGTCGAAGTGCGCCAGCACCACCGACTTGTCGATCACCGGGAAGGCGGCCAGGTCCGCCGTCGCCACGTCGCGGTAGTACGGGTAGCGCACCCGGGCCCGCGCGAGCACCGTCCGCAACCGCCGCTCCTGCCAGGCCTCGAGCGCGGCGCGGTCGGCGAACCGGCGACGGCGCGTGGCCGCGTAGGCGAGCAGGGCCCGGGCCGGGTGGGGCGCGTTGCTGCGGGTCACGCCGCTCCCTCGAGGGCGCGGCGCGCCCGCGCGATCGCCTCGGGACAGTGGGAGGGGACGACGAGCAGGTCCGGGTGCTCGGCCTGGAGGTGGTGCAGCGCGCGCAGTGTGCGGCGGTAGGCGGCCCAGTCGTGGGTCACGAGCCGGGCGAGCGCGTGCGGCTGTTCGAGGTGGGTGATCGCGCGGGTGCTCCAGGCGGCGTCGCCTACGAAGAGCACCTCGTGCCCGCCCGACCGCACGTGCAGGCCCAGGTGGCCCGCCTGGTGCCCGGCGAGCCCGACCGCCGTGACCGTGCCGTCGCCGAGCAGGTCGTAGCACGGGCCGAGCGCCGCGAGCGGGTGCGCCCCGTGGATCGGTGTCAGGTCCTCGACGAACGTGCTGCGGTGCGCCAGGTCCTCGGGCAGCAGGCCCGGCAGGAACCCGTGGCGCAGCCGGGCGAGGCCGCGGCGCCCGCGCGCGCTCTCCAGGGCGTGGCGGGAGTGCACGAATAGCGCCCGGGGGAAGTCGCGCGCCCCGCCCACGTGATCCGCGTGGAGGTGGGAGAGGACGACGGTCCGCACCTCTTGCGGGGCGATCCCCGCGCGGTCCAGCTGGGCGGACGCGGTGTCCTGCGGGGCGCACCGCACGGGCGTCGTCCGCGCGTACACCGCATCCGGGAAGCGAGCCGTCTCCTCGAAGAATCGGGGGCTATACCCGGTGTCGTAGAGGAGCACGCCGTGCTCCGGGTGGCGGACGACCGCGACCAGGGAGGGGAACTCGGCGGGGCGCCAGGGGGCGCCGCGGCGCGTCAGCGCCTCCGGGTGCGTGCACGAGCCGGCGACGAGCAGTCGCACCTCGACGTCGGTCATCCGGCTAGTACCTCACCAGGGCGGCGCCGACCGAGAGCCCCGCGGCCGTGCCGAGCAGGAGGGCCGTCCCGCCGCGGCGTAGGCGGCCGCTCGCCACCGCCTCGTGGAGCGCCGTCGGGAGCGAGGCGGCTACCTGGTTGCCGCGCTCGGCGATGATGTCGACCACCTTCTCGGGCGGGAAGCCGAGTTTCTCGCGCAGGTAGCGCATCCCGACTCCGCTCGCCTGGTGCGGGACGACGACGTCCACCTCCTCCGGGCTGATGCCCGCCTCGGCGAAGAGCGCCGCGAGGAAGGCGGGCAGGCGGGCGGCGGCCTGCTTGAGCACGCCGCGGCCGTCCATCCGGAAGAGGTAGGCCGTCGGGTCGGGTGGCGGGGTCGTGGCATTCCAGCGGGTGCCGCCGGCGTCGATCCGGCAGAGGTCGGCAGCCTCGGGCCAGCACGCGACTCGCAGGGCGAGCAGCGCGGAGTCCTCGCCGTCGTCGGCGCGACGGACGACGGCGGCGCCCGCGCCGTCGCCGAACAGCGACGAGGACTCGACGTCGGCGTGGTTGAGGCCCTGGGAGGCGACGTCGGTCGCGACGACCCCGACCGTGCTCCACCGCCCAAGGCTCACGCCGAGGGCCGCGACCTCCAGTGCGGTGAGGAAGCCCAGGCACGAGGCGTTGACGTCGAAGGCCTCGGTCCGTCCGCCGGTGAGCCCGAGGTGCCGCAGCACGAGCACCGAGGTGGTGGGCATCGGCTGCTCCGGCACCACGCAGCCGACGATCAGGGCGTCGAGATCGCGGAGGTCGAGGTCAGTGGAGGCCGCGGCGTCCTCCAGCGCCGAAGCGGCCATGCGCGAAGATGTCTCCTCGGGCGAGGCCCAGCGCCTGCGTGCCACTCCCGACGCGGCCAGGGTGGTGCCCGGGAGGCGCCCGTGCGCCGTGTCGAGGTCTGTCGACTCGACCACCCGGACAGGGGCGTAGGTGCCGGTGCCGATGATCCGCACCGGAAGGGCTCGGGGACCTTCGGCTGCGACGGGTCGGTGGCTCACGCAGGGAAGGATCTCACCAGCGTCGACGTGCCCGCCTGACTCGCTCCGGTTGCGGTGGCGGTTGCGGTGGCGCGGGCGCGGCTCTCGCCGATGACTGCCACGAGGCCTCGCACGGCAACCCGAGGTGGCCGAATGACGGGGCGGACGCGGAGTCGTCCCGACGACGCGAGGGAGCATTTCGCATTCCCGTCCGCCACGGCGGTATCCAGAGCGAGCAGGTTCTCGGCGCGATTCGTCGGCGCCTCCCGCCGCGCCTCGGGCAACGACGCGGTAGCGTGAGGACGGATTGTCGTCCCGACGCCGGGACCCGACGTCGAGACCGCCGGAGAGGACGCTGGGCGGTGACTCGTACGGGCAGCAGTGGTCGCGCACAAATAGGCCATGAGAACGTGCCTGGTCGGACGCTTCGGAGAGTTGCGGCGTGGGAAAGTCGCGCCTTGTCGAACGATCTCGACGCCTACATCTCTGCGCACAGGACTTCCTGCATCCTGCCCATAGATCCGTGGACAAGCAAAGATGCGCGAACATTCAAGATGTTGACGACGCTGCAGATGCGGTCGATGAGGGCGCGGGCGGAGGCGGTGTCGGACCCCGACCTGAAGAAGACGCTCACGAATGCGATGGATGCCTTCATGGGGCAGACCCGCGAGCGCGACGAGCGATTCCCGGACATGAGCGTCGCGGGATTCGCGGATTGGGCCGCTATTCGTTTGTGGCAAAATGCGCAGACGCGGCTGTCCGTGCTGAACGGGGAGCTCCTGCTGTTGCTGGACGAAGAGCGGGATGCCATCGAGGCGGTTCTGCAGGACGACGCCGCGACGGCCGACGACGTTCTTGACTTCGTCGTCTTCTATGACGACGAGAAGGATGGCTTCGTCAGGAGGTTCAACGACGCAGTCGTGGCCCACAACCGGGCTGTCGGTGCAGCGGCAGCGAGAGTGGAGGCCGAGAGCACGGAGTTGAGCAGCGGATTCGCTCACCGGGTGTGGGGAATCCTCTCCTTTGCCCTGCTCGGCCTCGTCGTCTTCCAGCTGATCGGGGGCCGGGAGTGGATTCCCATGGACATGGGACGGGAGCTCGCCGCATTCCTGGTCATCTGGCTGGCCTCCGAGCTCCTGAGAATCCCCGCGGACCACCACTTCACCAAGAAGCTGTACGTCTCATGGAGCCGGGGCAATCTGGGTGCCCCTGCCACCGCGCCTCGGTCGACCGGCCGGGAGACCAGGTCAGACCTCTATAGCCGAGGGGCGATCCAGGCGCTGGAGTCGTTGAACAGCGCGAGCGCTCGACGTGAGAAGGAGGAGGCCGGGAGGGTCTCACGCAAGACCCTGCGCCGGATCGCACGGGATGAAAACGGCCCTCTCGTCGATGCGCCCGCGCTGTTCGCGCGGCAGCACCAGCTCGACATCATCTCCCCTCTTGGAAGTGACCTGAATGTCGAGGGATTCTTCGCCTGGGCGCGCGCCAGGATCCAGGCAATCGTTGACACCGAGGAGCGGACGCTCAACGGCGAGATCAATGCGATGCTCGGTGAAGAGCTGCAGATGATGGAGGTCGTTCTCGCTCGGGGGGACTCGGCGACGGCCGATGACGTCGAGCGTTTCGTCGCGTGGTACACGGGGCCGGCCGACGGATACGTCGGGCGGTTCAACGATGCGGTCGGGGCCTACAACCGAGAGATTGTCCGCGCCGTCAGGGCGGTCCGGCTCCGAAGCGCGACTGGGGCGGCCGTTGCCGCAGGCGCTGGGGTAGTCGCAATCGCTTCCCTGAATACCCAAAGCGGCTTCTCGGACACTCTGATCAACGTCGCTCGAGAGGTCGGGTTGACGGGCGCCACCACGATGCGCGGATGGCTGACCTGGATCGTCATCGCAGCCTTGGTGTTCGTCAGCTGGAAGGTGTGGTCGTGGGTGCGGCACCGGTCCATGCGGTGGGCCCATGTGAACTGGAACCAGAGGCATCCGGACCACATGCTCGTCCTTCCCGACGCGAGCCGGCGGTCGGCAGCGCCTGGCGGCACCGGTCGGACGAGGCGGTCAAGGGGCGCCGCCACCTGCGGGCTCCCCGACCAAGGGGACGGAGAACCGTGAAGACGTACCTGGACTGGGCCGGCCACGAGTACACCCTGCGCCGGCGGCTGGTGGTCCTCTTCCTCCTCGGCACCGTCTTCTGGTGGGTCTTCCCGTTTCTCCTCGTACGCGGCTCCCGCGCGCTCGACAGGAGGCTCCGCCTGCGGCCCTTCGGGGCCGGGTTGGGCAACCGGTTGGGCGGTGCGGGCCTCGTCCTGGTGGGCGCCTCCCTCGGGCTCTCCGCTGTCAAGGCCCAGGTGGACACCGGATCCGGGACGCCGCTCCCGATGATGCCGACACAACGGCTCGTCGTGAAGCCGCCGTTCACCTACTGCCGCAACCCCATGACGCTGGGCGCCATCCTCGGATACCTGGGCGTCGGCGTCTGGCTCGGCTCCGTCTCGGCGATTGGGATCGTGGCCGGCCTGGGCGGATTGCTGCTGCTGTACGTCCGGTTCGTCGAGGAGAAGGAGTTGGCGGCGCGCTTCGGGCCCGCGTACCTCCGGTACAAGCGGGCCACGCCGTTCCTCCTGCCTCGCATGCCGAGGCGCTGACGCCTGACCGCCGCCGGCTACCCACCCACCACGGACCCTCGAGGCGCAGGGCGCGGGAGCTCCGCGACCTGGGACGGGACGTTGAGCCCTGGTGGTCGAGCGTGCTGGCGACGACCGTGGGCAGTGGGTGGTCAAGGCCCGTGGGTAGGGACGGCGGGAGGCGTGGCGTGAGGGACCAGGCAGCCATCGCGACGGCTGGCCTGACGAAGCATTTCGGGGCCGTGGTGGCGTTGGCGGACCTGGACCTCGAGGTCCGCCGGGGTGAGGTCTTCGGGTTTCTGGGCCCGAACGGGTCGGGGAAGACGACGACGATCCGGCTCCTGCTGGGTCTGATCCGCCCGACGCGCGGCAGCGCGAGGATCCTCGGAGTCCCGGTGGGCGATGTCGAGCGGGCGCACCGCCACGTGACCTACGTGCCCGGCGACGTCGCGCTCTGGCCGCAGCTGACCGGGACCGAGACCCTCGACCTCCTCGGCAACGTCTTCGGGAGCGTGGACCAGGCGTTCCGGGCGGAGCTGCTCGAGCGTCTCGAGCTCGATCCGTCCACGCGGGTGCGGTCGTACTCCAAGGGGAACCGGCAGAAGATCGCGCTGGTGGCGGCGTTCATGAGCCGCCCGGACCTGCTGTTGCTCGACGAGCCGACGGCGGGCCTGGACCCGCTCATGGAGGCGCAGTTCCAGGCGCTCGCTCGCGAGGCCGCCGGCCGGGGGCAGACGATCTTCCTGTCCTCGCACATCCTGGACGAGGTCCAGGACCTCTGCGACCGGGTCGGCATCCTGCGGGCGGGGCGTCTGGTGGAGGTCGCCGCTCTGGAGGAGTTGCGACGGATCGCCGCGACGGTCGTCGAGGTGGTCGTCGACGGCCCGGTGCCCTTCCTGGGCGACGTCCCCGGGGTGAGCGCGGTCGAGCCGATCCCGGACGTCGCCGGCGGGGTGCGAGTCTCCGTGCTCGGGTCCCCGGCCCCGCTGCTGGCCCGCCTCGCCGGCGTCGACGTCGTCCGCCTGCGGACGCTGGAGCCGTCGCTGGAGGAGATCTTCCTGACCTACTACTGAGGGCGACGACCTGCGGAGGACGACGACGGCCCGGCGGACCACGGGAGAGGAGGGCCCGGGAGATGGCCACGGCACAGGCGGCGGGGAGTCGCCGGCACCGCGCGGTCGCCGCCGACGACGGCGGGGGCAGTGCTCGCGTCGTTCACCGTGGCGCCACGTGGGCGGTCGTGCGGTTGTCCGTCCGCCTGGTCCGCCGGAGCGTCCTGGCCATGGTGATCGGCGTCGCCGTCTACATGGTGTTCGAGGCCCTGGCGTTCACGACCGGCTACCCCGACGCGGCGTCCCGCGCCACGTTGGTGGCGTGGGGCGAGGATCCCGGGATCCGGATGATCGCGGGTCCACCCACGGCTGTCGACACCCTCGGCGGCTTCGTGGTGTGGGACGCGGGGATGTACCTCACGCTCGCGATCGCGGCGTGGGCGATCACGACGGCGACCCGCGTGATGCGGGGTGACGAGGCCGCGGGGCGGACCGAGGCGGTGCTCGCCGGTCCGATCCGCGCGACCAGGGTTCTCCTGGCCCAGGTGCTCGTGCTGCTCGGGGCGTGCGTCGCCGTCGGCCTGGCCCTGGCGATCGCGCTCGCCGCCGCGGGCGCCCAGGTCACGGGTGCCGCGGTGTTCGGGGCGGCGATGGCGGGCTTCGCGGCGACGACCGTGGCGGTCGCCGCCGTGACGTCGCAGGTGGTCATCTCGCGGGCGGGCGCCTCGGGCCTGGCCGCCGCGGTGATCGGCGTCGGCGTGCTGCTGCGGATGGTGTCCAACAGCACGGACTCCCGCGCCTGGCTGGGCTGGCTCACCCCCTCCGGGTGGCTTGACCAGCTCCGCGCGTTCGGCGACAACCGGTGGCCGGTCCTTCTCGTGCCCCTGGCGGTGACGGCCGTGCTGGTCGCCGCGGCCGTGGCTGTCCGCCGTCGGCGGGACACCGGTGCGGCCCTGCTCGCGGAGCGGTCCGCGCCGCGCTCGAGGCGGTGGGGCCTCGGCAGCCCGGGTGCCTTCGCGTGGCGCGCGAACCTCGGCCCCCTCCTGGGGTGGGCCGCCGGCGTGGCGGCGTGGGGCGCCGTCGTCGGCACGATGGCGCCGACCGTCGGGGAGTTCCTCGTCGACGACCCGGGCTTCCAGGCGATCCTGGCGGCGATGGGGATGGACGTCTCCGACCTGGTGCGGGGCTTCGTCGGGATGTCCGGGACGATCCTCGGCCTGGTCATCGCGGTGTACGCGGCGTTCCGGTTGGGCGCGACCCGCGCCGAGGAGTCCTCCACCCGTGCGGAGTTCCTCCTCACCCGCCCGGTCCGGCGGTGGCGGTGGCTCGGCGGGCACGTCCTCGGCCTCGGCGCCGCGGTCGTCGTCCTCGCGTCGGTCGCGGCCGGCGCGACCTGGGCGGGTGCCTCGATCGGCGGCGCGGAGGTCAGCGCCGGGGATGCGTTCGCGGCCGTGTTCAACGCGTTGCCCGCCGTCACGGTCTTCGCCGGCCTGACCGTGCTCGTATTCGGCCTGGCGCCGCGCCTGACCGTGGCGGTGGGGGCGACGGTGCCGCTCGCCGCGTACGTGCTCGAGGTGGTCGGCCCCCTGATGGAGTGGCCCGAGGCCGTCGTCGGGCTCTCGCCCTTCCACCACCTCGAGGAGGTCCCGGTCGACGCCTTCGGCCTGACGGCGGCGATCGTCATGACCGCCGTCGGGATCGCGCTCGCGACCGCGGGCATCCTCGCCTTCGAACGCCGCGACCTCGTGGGAGCCTGAACCGCGAAGGCGCCGCACCCCCAGGGCGGGCCCTTCGGCCCTTGGCGTGGGCGCTCCCCGGGTAGACGATCCGATCGGGTCCCTCCGAGGACGTCGACGCGGCGGAAGGATCGCGATGCCGAAACCCTCACCCACCGGGCGCGGGACAGTCGACGGCGACGCCGTCGTCTGCGCGGGGCTGACCAAGGACTACGGCCAGGGGCACGGCGTCTTCGACCTCGACCTGACGATCCGCCGGGGTGAGGTCTTCGGCTTCGTCGGCCCCAACGGGGCGGGGAAGACGACGACGATCCGCCTCCTCATGGACCTCATCCGCCCTGACCGTGGCGCGGCCACGATCCTCGGCCTGGACTCCCGCCGCGACAGCCTCGCCCTCAAGCGACGGATCGGCTACCTGCCCGGCGAACTTCCCCAGTTCCCCGGTGTGAGCGCCGGCTACGTGATCGGGCTGCTCGCCGGCCTGCGCGGCGGCGTCGACCGGGCCGGGATCCTCGCCCTGGCCGCCCGCCTCGACCTCGACCTCGGCACCCGCTACGAGAAGCTCTCCCACGGGAACAAGCAGAAGGTGCACCTGGTCCAGGCCTTCATGCACGCCCCCGACCTGCTGATCCTCGACGAACCCACCCTCGGCCTCGACCCCCTCATCCAGCGCGAGTTCCGCGCGCTGGTCGCCGAGGCCGTGGCCGGCCGCGCCACGGTCCTCCTGTCCTCCCACGTGCTCGCCGAGGTGGAGCTGATCTGTGACCGCATCGGCCTCATCCGCGACGGCCGGCTGCTGCGCGTGGGGTCGATGGAGGAGTTGCGCACCGTCCGTGTCCACCGGATCGACGCGATCGTGCGCGAGGGTCTCGACGCCGCCGACCTCGGCCGGCTCCCCGGCGTGAGCGATGCCGAGGTCGACGGCGACCGCCTCACCTGCACGGTTCGGGGATCAGTCGGCCCGCTCCTGACCTGGCTGACGGCGCACGACGTCGTCGAGCTCGACTCCCGCGAGCTGTCCCTGGAGGAGGTGTTCCTCTCTGAGTTCGCGCCGGAGATCCGGGAGTAGCACCACCACCGTCCCCGCGCCGGGCCTGGTGGGTGAGACCCTGCGCACCCTGCGGACCTCGGCGATCGTGTGGGTCCTCGGCGGCGGCCTGACGATGTACGTCATGGCGATGGCGATCGCCACGGAGGCGAAAGACTTCCCGGGCGGTTGGCAGGCCCTGGCGGTCAGCGTCACGGCCGGCGCCGAGGCGATGCGGGTCCTGCGCTGGCCCGCCGAGCGGCTCGACACCCTGGGCGGCTACGTCACGTACCACAACGTGATCTTCTTCAACCTCTTCCTCGGGATCTACGGCGCCGTGCAGGGCGCGAAGGCGATCCGCGGCGCTGAGGAGCGCCACGCCCTCGAGGAGGTCCTCGCCACGGGCGCCCGCCGTTCCCGCGTCGTCCGGGACCGGACCGCCGGGTTCGCGATCGCCATGGCGGCCATCTCCACCGGGCTGGCCCTCGGCGTCGCCGCCGGGCTCGCGGGCGGCGGCGAGCCCGACGTCGCCGGCTCCCTGATCACGCTGGGCGCGTCCGGCCTCGCCGCGATGGTGGGCTACGGCATCGGCCTCCTGGCCGGTCAGCTCATCACGAGCGCACGCAGCGCGGCGGGGGCGAGCTCCGTCGTCGTCACCGCCCTCTACGTCATCACGAACATGGGCGACGAACTCGGCCCCTTCGCCTTCTTGGCGTACTTCTCGCCCTTCACCTACGCCAACTACTCCCGCGCCCTCGTGCCCGGCTACGGCTTCGACCCCCTCGCCTGCGCGATGCTCGTCGCCATGGCAGCCGTCCTGATCGGGCTCGCCACCTGGGCGTTCGTCCGCCGCGACTACGCGGCGGCTCTCTGGGCGCGGCGGCCCACGACGGCGCCCGAGGAGGGCGCCACGAAGGTCCCGACGGCGCTGCTCTCCTCGGTCTGGACGGCGACCCTGCGCCGGGGCCGGTACGGCCTGCTCGCCTGGGCGATCGGCGCGTCGACCCTCACGGCGCTCATGGCCGTCCTCCAGCCGGTCGTCATGGACGTCTGGTCGGCCTTCGACTTCATCGGCGCCCTCGCCGGAGCCGGGCCCGGCCTCACCGCGGAGACCGTCTACTGGTCCTTCACCGGGGCGCTGGTCTCCCCGGTCATCGCCGCGTACGTGATCGTCCAGGCGTCCGGTTGGGTCGCCGACCTCGCCCAGGGCAGGGTCGAGATCCTCCTGGCCGGACCCGTTTCCTGGACCCGGCTCGTGCTCGAACGGCTCCTCGCGGTCGCCGTCGGCGTGCTCGCCGTCACCCTCGCCTCGCTCGGCACGCTCGTGGCGTCGGCCGCCGCGATCGGAAGCGCCGTGGACGCCGCCGGCCTGGGTCGCCTCACGGTCACGACGCTGCTCTTCGGCGCAGCCCTGGGGGCCGTCGCCGCCATCCTCGTCGCCTGGCTGAGGCGAGGCGTCGCGGTCACGGTGCTCGCCGTCGTCGTCGGCATGTCCTACCTCATCGCCTACCTCGTGCCCTTCCTCAACTGGCCCGACTGGCTCAACCGGCTGTCGGTCTTCTGGGCCTTCGGCCAGCCGTACCTCGAGTGGCCGACGACGGCGCGCCTCACCGTGCTCTTCGCACTGGCCGTCCCCGGGGCAGCCGCCGCCGCGGCGATCGCCGAGCGCAGCCCGAAGGTGGCATAGGGAGGCGGAACCACTGGTCGGACACGTGACGGAGCGGTACCCGCGCCGTCACGTCCTCGTCCGTGCGCCGGACCGGCGACGCCGTCTTCCCCACCGCAGTGGTCGCTCTCTTCGTCGTGGACATGATGCGGCTCACAGCCGAGGATGTCCCGTCCGGCGAGCCCAGCGCCACGTCGAGCGCCGACGCGTCGGCGGGCTCGGCAGCAGGACAGCCGGCAGTGTGGGCGGGGGCGTCGGGCGACCCCCCGGCGCAGGCGGCCGTCTGGGCGACGACGACCTCCACCGGTGCGTGCCCCCGTTTGGTCAGGAGGTGAAGTCGAGCCAACTGACCCAAGTGGCCGCCCTCTTTGCTGACTCCGCGTCCGGGCGAACATCGACCGACGCGCCCGGCATGATGGATTCGTAGGTCCTAGCCGTGGCGCTCGTGAATACGTCCCACCCAGCCGGTATGCCGGCCAGGCTTTCCTTCTGAGTTCGACGCTTGGCAATTAACCTGAGCGCTCGAGCAGTCGCGACCCCGTCGGCCAGTTCCTCCTCGTCGGGTCCCGGCGGCTCCGGAACCTCCCGCAACAAGGTCGGAAATACTGCTTCACCATTCCGGGAAATGTACGACCGGATTTTGTCTACGGACTGTGTGTACTCCTGAAGCCCCTCGATGTCGAGCTTCTCGAAGGAGGGAAGGAGGTCTCCCACCTTCGAATCGCGGAATCCGAGAACTGTCATTTTTGCGTGCGCGCTGACCATGTTGAGTTCGGCCTGTGCGGCTACGACGGGCAGAGTCAGGGTGCTTTCGAGGTTCAATGCGAATACCGTGATCACCAGTCGAATGGCAACTCCGTACTCGCCCAGTACGCCGTTAACCTCACGTCTAGCGAAGCGACGGACGTCGCGCACCAAAACGCGGCTCTGGAATTTGGAATCCACTGTGAAGACTGGCAGGCTCATCTTGACTGCCGCGCTGTAGGAGAGTTGGTCATCCGCGATCTCCCACGTGTCGAGTTCGTCCCGCCCCGGCAGACCACCTGCCAGGAGGCTAGAGAGTGGCTCCGTCGATGACGCAATTGACAGTTCTCCCGCAGTGGATCCTTTCGCCTCGATACTCAGACCAACCTTCGCGTATCTGTACACCGAGAATTTCCCCCTTGACATCCGGCGGCTACCAGTCCCCCGTGGACAGCGCCTCGCCGCGTTGCGGTCCGTCCTCTCTACTCTCTCCACTTCAGGTCTGCAAGACTTCAGCCGGATCATCTTGGATTCCGGTCGTTATCGTCGGCGAGGCAGTATCCCCGACCGTCGATCTTGAGCCTGATGGCGGCGGCCCTGTTCAGTGACGGCGCGATCGGGCTCATCCACTAGGTCTCCTGCGGGATCTCCCGCGCAGTGAACGCGCTCGCCGGCGTATTCACCACCGCCACGACCACCGTCGACGAATACAGCGCCCGCGCTTTCATCGATCCAAAGGCGTCGCACACACAGGGAGTCGACCGCCGGCAACCGCAGGGCGGGCGCCTGTGCCAACCACCACGACACCCGGTGCGCCCGGGGGTCCGCTGGCCGTCCCCGTCCCGGTTCAGCGGGGATCTCGGGGTCCGGCCGTCAGCCCTGGCCGGCCGGCGCCGGTGCGGACTGCCGGTCAGCTTGTCGCGTCCTCGCGTCCTCGCGGGGTCGGCTGGGCTGCGATGCCCGTGCGCCCTACGCCGATTCGCGCGTCCGCAGCCCGACGACGCTGAGGCCTGCGATCAGGAACGCGGTCAGGGTTGCCAGCACGACCATCAGGACGTGCGCGTCGAACGCACCTCCCATCACCTCACTGATCGAAGCGAAGGCGCCGAAGGCCCCGAGTAGTACCCCGGCAACCACGTTCGCGTACAGGTTCGCCCGACCGTTGACCAGCAGCGTCACCACCGCCATCACCAGCGGGATGCCGACGAGCGCGGCGAACTGAAGCACCATCGCCGTGCTCAGGGCATCCCCCTCCATCTCCCCGGCGAGGGCCTCCTCGAGGGCGCCCGGCCTGAACAGGTACAGCAGAATCGACGTGGACAGGGCGACGGCGACGGCTACCCAGAGCACCGCGACCCGAGTTCTCCACAGCGTGGCGTTCATGCCATTTCCCTCACGTCCGACTCGACGATCGTCGACGGGTTCGCTCCTGCGTGCTGCCCGACCCGCCAGGAATGGTTGTCACTCGGCCCGTGCGCCCCCGGGACCGCAGGATCACTGCCGGAAGCCCGGACCGCCGAGAAAGCCACGGCTCAGGGCAGGGCCTCGACCTCGCGCTTGATGGTGGCGAGCAACGGCATTGCGCCGACGAAGTGCGCGGGGTTCTCGAGGTGGTGGAAGACCTTCTCCACGGGGGCGTCGATGTGGATGCTGTGCGTGTGCTTGGTCGTGGAGGTCATGGTGATCCGCGTCCTTCCTGGGACGGCGACCCGACCGGGTCGCGCGGTGGCGGCCCGCCGGGGTCGGCGCCGTCGTCGACTCCGCCCCCGCTTTCGAGACTCCGCTCGACTCGGGCGCGCACAAGGGACCAAGGACCCCGTGGACGACGGCGGCCCGGCCTCCGGCTGGAGGTGCGTTCGGGAGGAAGCTCTCCCGAGGAGGGTCGCGAGGTCGACACCTCGGGGAGGCTTTGCTCGGAGTCGACGTGGCCCCGGGGCGGTCACGTCGATGCTCGACGGCCCGCGCGGGGGCTCAGCGCTCGCCGTTGAGGAAGGCGACGACGTCGCGGGGGACGCGCTTGTCGGAGGCCGTGCCACCGTGGCCGCGGCCCTCGTAGCGGACGACGGTGCAGTCGGGGACGAGCCGGGTGGTCTCCTCGACGATGTCCTGGGTGAAGAAGGTGTCCCGGTCCCCGGCGATGATCAGGACCGGTGCGGTGATCTGGTGCAGGACGGGCCGGGCGTCGACGTCCATCTCGGCCTGGGTCTCCACCAGGACGTCGGGGAGGTTGTAGCCGGAGGTGGCGAGCATGCGGCCGAGGAGCGGTGCGAAGAGAGGCTTCAGTCGGCGTCGGGGTCGGTCGGGCGGAAGGATCTCGTCGAGGAGCGCCTGCGCGGCTTCGACGAACCGGCCGTGACCCAGGGCCTCGCCGTAGCGCCGGTCGGTCTCTCTGCCTTGGTCGGTGATGGTTGCGGAGGAGGCCACGAGCGCGACGCGGCCGACGGCCTCGGGGTGTCGCGCGGCGAGGAGGAGGGCGATCGTCCCGCCGTAGGAGAGGCCGACGACCGCGTCGACATGCCCGCCGAACGCCTCATCGATGACGTGCGCGACGTCGTCGGCCATGTCGGCGACCGTGTGCCCGGGCGGCATGTTGCGTCGGCGGGACAGCCGCCAGACCGTGAACCCGGCCTCGGCCAACGGACGGAAGATGCCTGTGCCGATGCGTGCCCCGATCCCGGCAAAGGCGGCGGTGCCCGGCCCACCGGGGAGGAAGAGCAGGGTTCTCGGCCCGTCGCCGATGGCGGCGTACTCGATGCCGTTCGAGAAGGTCCCGGTGCGGATCTGGGGCCGAGGTGCTCGGGTCGCGCGCTGTGCGGCGACGACGGCGACCGCCACCCCCGCGGCTGCCGTCAGGATCAGGGCCGTCCGTCGTGCGCGCATCGCCCGCTCCCTCCGCTCGGCGTGGCGGGGGCGCGGCTCCCGCCACGCGGCCGGAACCGGCCGCCGTCGTGCCGACCGGATCCCTCACGCTCGACGGTACGCCCCAGGCGACCGAGCGGTCACTCCATCAGGATCGAGCTGCGTGCGGAACGAGGCGCCCACGGCCGTTTGCGGCCGCGCGCCGTGCCCGGGCGCGTCAAGCGCTGCGGTGGCGAACCCGGCTGCGGCGAACCGTCGAGCCCTGCCTGCGACACCGCGCACAGGGGGACCATTGGCTGCGTCAACGACGCGCGGCTCGCCGGCACGACGGCGAAGCGCGAGCAGCGCGGTCCGTGATGAACGAGGAGGGACACCCATGGGCGAGCACCCCAGCACCCACACGCCGGTCACCTACGACAACTGCGCCCACATCGGGGGCCCGTTCTACCACGGCACGAAGTCCGCACTCGAGGCCGGCACCGAACTCGTTCCCGGCTACGGCTCCACCTTCCAGCAGGGCCGCGTGTCCAACAACATCTACTTCACCACGCTCGTGGAGACGGCCGCCTGGGGAGCGCAGCTGGCCACCGCCCTGGGCGGTAGCGGGGAGCGGGGCCACATCTACGTCGTCGAACCCATGGGCCCGTTCGAGGACGACCCCAACGTGACCAACAAGCGATTCCCCGGCAACCCCACGCAGTCCTACCGGACCCGCCACCCGCTGCGCGTCGTCGCCGAGCTCGAGCACTGGCAAGGCCACGCCCCCGACGTGCTGAAAGGCATGCTGGACCACCTGGCGCAGCTCCGGGAGCAGGGTCTCGACGTCATCGAGGACTAGCCCGGACCTGCCGTTTTGAGGGCGCGCATCGCGCCAGGAGGATCGCGGCGGCGACGACGTCTCTGCTGGATACGATCGTCGTGTCAGATTCGTCCTCGGGGGGTTGCTCGTGCCGCAGGTCGTCGACTTCGATCACGTGTCCACCATCGGGCTGGAGTCCTCGCCCGTAGCGGAGGCTCTCGCCGGGCTGAGAGCCAACGAGGCGCGCTACTTCAAGAACAAGTACGGCCATGTCTTCACCGTCGACCCGGCAAGCGAGGCCAAGCAGACCGTCGAGTGGGTGCACCACATCCTCGAGGACGAGCGCGGCATCGTGGTCTCGTCCCGCCCGCTCGAGGCGACGTCCTTCGAGGTGGACGGGATCCGGATGGCGTACGTGTTCTACGAGTCGGGTCTGTCCGTCAACGTGATGTACGGCCTTGAAGACGGGAAGAAGCGGGCGGTCGGGTTCAAGCTGTCCGAGGGTATGGAGGTTCCCGAGGAACTCGCGTCGCGATTCAAGTTCGCGACGCAGAAGTCGAAGCTCGCCGGCACGATCCGCGGCTCCTACTTCGTGATCAAGGGCGAGCACCAGACAGCGCTGAACGCTGCGCTCGTCGCCGATCGCGGGCGTGAGGGGCTCAGCCCGACGATGTGATCCAGCCCCCGGCGGGAGGACTCTCCAGCGCGCTCATCGGCGGCTCGTGGTGTCGATCGGTGGCGGGGGGTGAGAACCGGCCCGGGCTTGCGTACCGTCGGACACGTGACCGAGCAACAGCCGTACGAGCTGGTCCAGCGGTACTCCGCGTTCGAGCTGCGTCGCTACCCTTCCCACGTCGTCGCGGAGGTGTCTGTCCGTGGGTCTTTCGAGAGCGCGGGCAGCCGGGCGTTCCGCGCCCTGTTCGGCTACATCTCCGGGCAGAACGAGTCAGTGCGCTCCATCGCCATGACCGCGCCCGTCGTCCAGGAGGTGGCGGGGTCCGAGAGGGTCGCGATGACCGCACCGGTCGCTCAGACCGAGACTGCCGAGGGCGAGTACCTCATCGCCTTCGTGCTACCCGCGACGCTGACCGCCGAGACCGCGCCCGTCCCGTCCAACCCCCAGGTGCGGGTCCGGGCGCTGCCTGAGCGCCTGGCAGCGGCCGTGCGCTTCTCGGGCCGATGGACCGAGTCCGCCTACCGCCGCCACCTCGCCGACCTCGAGTCCGAGATCGCCCTGGCGGGACTGCTACCCATCGGCCGGCCGAGGTACGCCAGGTTCAACCCGCCGTACACGCCGTGGTTCCTGAGGCACAACGAGGTCGTGCAGGACGTGAGGTGGCCGGAGAGCGCCTGAGCCCGTGGTCAACAGCCCCCGGTTTCACGAGCCGAAGCGTCGCTGCAGGTCGGCGTACGCAATCGCTCCGTCGAGGAACGTCAGGGTGCCGGAGCCGAGCAGCTCCCGGCCGGCGCGCTCCACGAGGCTCAGCGCGGCTCGGGCCAGGCTGCCGCCCAGGCTGACCCGCTTCACGCCGAGGGAGAAGAGGGTCGGCGCGTCGATGGTGTTCGCCAGCCCGGCCACCACGTTGAGCGGGCCCGGGATCTCGGCGGCGAGCCGGCGGATCGTGTCCTCCTCGACGACGCCGGGCACGAAAACGCAGTCGGCCCCCGCTTCGAGGTACCGGACCGCCCGCTCGACCGTCTCGGCGAACGCGTCCCCGGTCGTGCCGGCGAAATAGGTGTCGGTGCGGGCGTTCAGCACGAAGGTGCCGCTGGGCGCCGCGGCCCGGGCGGCCGCGAGGCGGTCGACAGCCTCATCGATCCCGAACAGGCCGCCCGTGCGGGCGTCCTCGAGGTTCCCGCCCACCGCCCCGAGCGCCACGGCCCGGGACACGGTGCGGGCGACGTCGTCCGGGGTGTTTCCGTACCCGGCTTCGAGGTCCGCGGTCACGGGGACGCCCACCGCGGCCACGATGCGACCGACGTGCTCGAGCATCGTGTCGCGGTCCAGCGCCCCTCCGTCCGGGACTCCGCAGGACCACGCGATGCCCGCGCTGGTCGTGGCGATGGCCGGGAAGCCGACATGCTCGAGGATCCGGGCAGTCCCGGCGTCCCACGCGTTGGGGAGCACGAAGCCGGGACCGGCGTGCAGGGCAAGGAAGGCAGTTGCCTTGTCGGTCGAAGGCCCGGTAGTCACGAGCGCACCACGTCGACGTCGGCGTGCGACACGCCGCGGGACAGCCGGGCGTCCCCGGGTCCCCGGTCAAAGAGGACCTCGGCCGGCGCCGGCCGCGAGGCGCGTGCGGCGTCCGTCGCTGCTGCGGGGTACGACAACGAGTCGGCTGCCAGCTCTCCGGTGAGCACCACCCCATTGTCGGCGATCGCGGTCCCTCGCGACACCCCAAGCACGGTCGCGCCTCGCGCCGCGCGTGGCTCGACCCTCAGCTTGCGGTTTGACCTCGGGTGCCTGCTCGGGTGGCACTCGTGACGGCTGGATGTCGGTCTCGGCGGCTCGGGGTTGGGCCGGTCGGGACGCTCCCGGCAGACAACAGCTCCGGGCCCACGACTCACCACCTGCCCGAGGCGGCCGTGACGCTCGAGCGGAAGGCCCGTGCGGCCAGGATCGGCTGATCCCTGGGGACGCGGGCGCCGTCGGCCTGGAGGCCGGCCACCCTCGCGGCTTCGTCCTCCGGAAGCACCTCGGCGATCACCGTGTCGATGCCGAGCATCCCGGCGATCCGGTCGGCCGAGACCCCCGCGGGGGCGCCGGTCGCGGGTGAGCACTCCGCTCTGGTGAACGCTCAGCTGGGTGGCGGGGCGAACCCGGCGGCGGCGTCCGACCCCAGGGCGCGTGCATCGGCTACCTCGTCACCCGGGACGGTGTCGACGTCGTCCTGCTCGACCCGCGGGCGGTGTTCTCCGAGGCACAGCGCGCCTACCCCGAGCTCGTCCACTACGGCGTCCGCGCCGCGTCCGCGCTCCTGTCCGGGGGAGGCGAAACCGACGACGGCTGACCCGGCTCCGACGCTGCGGCGGTGACACCGGCGTCGGACGCTCGCCCGGCGCGTCTCACCCGCACCCGGTTGCCCCGCCTCGCCGGGCCACCTCGACGAGTGCCTGAAGCAGGTCGGGGCCTTGCACCAGGGGGGCGTCGTTGTGGTTGGTCCCGGCCACCTCGACCTCGACGACGTCGTGCCCCGCCGCCCGGGCCGCCTGGGCCACCTCTCGGCTCAGCCGGGCCGGCACGAGAGTGTCCGCGCTGCCGTAGACCACGGCGAGCGGCAGTCCGGGCCCGCCCAGGTGGGCGACGTGATCGCGCACCGGGTAGTCCTCGCGAAGCAGTCGGCGCAGGGGCAGGCCGTAGGCGGCTCGCGCGGCGTCGGCGAGGGAGGTGAACGGTGAGCGCAGCACCATCGCGGCCGGTCGGTGCTCGGTGGCGAGCTCGGCCACCACGGCGGCGCCGAGGCTCTCGCCGAGGTAGACGATCGACCCCGCCGGCACCCCCTCGCCGGAGACGAGGAAGTCCCGCGCCGCCCGCACGTCCAGGGCCAGGCCCTGCTCCGACGGCCTGCCGGGGTTGGCGCCGTACCCGCGGTAGTCGAAGAGCAGCACGCCGAAGCCGAGGTCGTGCACCGCCCGGGCGAGGTCGGCCCGGTCGGTGCGGTTCCCGCCGTTGCCGTGGGCGAGGAGCACGGTCGCGCCGCAGCGGCGGTCGGCCGGTAGGTACCAGCCGCCGAGGGAGAGCCCGTCCGTCGTTGTCAGGGTGACGTCCCGCGCACCGGGGAGCACCTGTCCGGCGGGTGGCGGCTGGGTGCGGTCCGGGAAATAGATGAGCGCGCGTTGGCCGGCCCACAGCGCGACGCCGGCGAGGCCGACGGCCAGGACCACACCGAGGAGCACGCCGACCCGTCCCTTCGGTTGGTGCTGATCCGAGGTAGCCACGTCTCCCATTTCACCCCGGGCCGGCGGCGTCAGGCGCCGTAATGACCACCTTGTGCGCACCGCACCTCAGTGCGCGGCCGACCGGCGCGTTCGGTCTCATCGGTGAGCAGGGCCGGCGCACGTGACGACGCGGCACCGGGGGTGTTCCTCGTGACCGGGCCGGCGCATAGGGACAGGGGTGGACGGCTACGGGGACCGGGGGCTGGATCTGCCGTTGGCGTGGGACGGGGACCGGCACCTGGTCCCTGCCGGCGAGGAGACGGTGGAGGGGTACGGCGGACTCGACGGGGGAGGCGGGTCGGGTGCGCGGCACCTGGTGGTGGTGCGCGAAGGGGACAGGTCCGCACATGTGGCAGACGAACCGGAGGTCGCCGGGGCTGTCCCGGCGGTCGTGGAGGAGGAGAGCAGCACGATGAGCTACCCGTACACCGAGGCCAAGTCCTGGGAAGGCGCCCCGGCGGGGCCGCCGCTGCGGGGTGGTCGCCCACGGGCACGGCCGAAGGGAGCGGGTCCTGCACGACAGTGGCACAGGCAGGGTTGCTCCGGACGTGACTGGCCAGCCCTGGTATTACCGAGTCATACTCGGAACATGAAGACAGCGATCTCGGTCCCGAACGGGACGTACGAGCGGGTCGTGCGCATGGCGCGCGAACTGGGAGTGAGCAGGTCCGAGCTGTTCTCCCGGGCCGCAGAGCGCTACCTGGACGACGCCGACGACGCACGGGTCACGGAGCTCGTCAACGAGGTGTTGGCGCGCGACGCGGCCGCTCAGGAGTCGAACCTCGCGGCCGCCGAGGCAAGCCGGGCGCGCCTGCTCGAGGGTGACGACTGGTGATCCAGCGGGGTGAGGTGTGCTGGGTCGACCTCGGCCCGGCCGTCGGCAGCCGGCCGGCCAAGAGGCGTCCGGTCGTCGTGGTTCAGTCCGACCGGTACAACGAGAGCCGGCTCGCCACGGCGATCGTGGTGGTCATCACGTCCAACACTGCCCTGGCAGCCATGCCTGGCAACGTGTTCCTGCCCGCCGGTTCCAGCGGCCTGCCGCGCGACTCCGTGGCGAACGTGACAGCACTCCTGACCGTGGAGAAGCGGGAGCTGATCGAGCGCGCAGGCCGACTGCCGCTGAACCTGGTCGAGGAGATCGACCGCGGCCTTCGCAAGGTGCTCAGCCTGTAGGTCGCGCCCGGTCTGGCGTCAGTCGTGGTCCCCGGCGCGGCCGAGCGCTCTCGCCAAGAAGAGCCTGGGGGCGGCCGAGGCCCCGGGCCAGCGGCGGACATGTGACCGACACCCATGGCCGTGCGCCCCGGAAGGGCATTAAGTCGCCGTGGGCTCTGGCGTCGTGGACTCAGGTCCTCTTGGTCCAGGTCGCGCCCCGCCCGACGGAGTCCGCCTCGAACTGCGGGGCGTCCTTGAGGGTCTTCAGGGCAAGTCGGATGGTTTGCGGGTGTCCGTGGTCCGGGCGATCGACGCGTCGTCGGCTACCGCCACCCTGTACCGCGCCCGCTTCCGTGGCCCGGAACTTGCGGCGCGTGAAGCGTGCATCCGGGCTCTCGCGCAGGACGCGCTCCACGGTGCCGTAGACATGATCGTCATTGACCGTGACGACTCGTTGCTCGCTCACGACAGACGCTGGCTCTACCAGGAACTGCCCAGCGAGCCGACTGCTAGCGCGCTTCGGTACGAGCACCGCCGCAGGCACGAGGACCCGCTGCTCTGGGTACCCGACGCGATCGCCTGGTCATGGCACCGAGGGGGACCTTGGCGGCAGCGGCTGGAGAACACGGTGACCGGCGTTGTCGACCTCGACCTCCGCTAGCAGCGCGAAGCCCGGCTCACCAACCGTCCGGAAGGCTGCCGGGCTCACTTCGACGGGCTAGTGCCTGCCGCCCTCTCAAGGTAGGTGCCAGGAGCCAGGGGGGTCAAGCGACGTCAGAAGGCCGCGGCACGTCGGGCAGGCATCGTCCGTGGGGAGCCGAATCAAGCGGGCCGGATCTGGCACGCAGCCCAGCGCGGTGTCACCTCGCGCTGTCCCCGCGGATATCCCACGGACAACCGTTTCCGCTGTTCAGACACGTCGGATCCCCAGAGCGCGTGGCAACACATCCCTTACGAACTCAGATGACCTCCGGGACTGACCGCGGGCGCCGCTGATGGCGAGACTCGCTCATCGGCAGCCGCGGTGCGCGGCAGATCCGGACGGTGGCCGACGAGATTCAGGCACCTTCTAGTGGAGGCTGATACTGCGCGCCAGCAGTGGCGGTCGCGCGCTTGCGGGTCGCCAGTCGGACACCACCCCAACCGGCAAGGGCGAGGAGGGTTGTCAGCACGGTCACGATGACGTGAAAGGCGACGTCCTCCTGATTGACGACCCAATCCGTCCAGATCATGTTGACTCCGGCACTGAACCACAGGACTGCCGGCCAGGCTGCGCGCAGTCCACGCTTTGCGGAGACTGCGCCGGTCACGGGCGGGCCAGCGAGGATCAGGGGGATGAAGATGGGGTCGATCCAGCCGAGCAGTCCGACGAGCTGGCCGATTCCGGCTGCGGTGATGAGTTTGTTCATGGTTCCTCCTGGGTGGATGTGCTTCCAGGTTTGCGCGGAGCATGCACTGCAGGCATCGGCTCCGGGGATGGTTGCTGGTTCTCCGAGTCATCCTGTAGGGCGACGTGGACTCGGCAGCGAGGCCGATAGCGTCGGCTCATGACAGGGGGCAAGCGTCCGGATCCGGTGGATCTGGTCGTGGCAGTAGCTCTTCTGCTGGCTGCCCAGGTGGAGATCTGGGCTCCGCATCTCGCGCCGGGCGTCGGTGACGTGGACGGGTCCAGACCAGTGCTCACACTGACCGCAGTACTGATGACGGCACCACTCGCGTTCCGACGGGTGTGTCCCCTGGGCTCCGGAGCGGTCGTCCTCGGTGCCGCGTGCGCCCAGCAGGCGTTCACCGTTCCGACGGATGGGTTGTCGTCGCTGGCAGCGATGATGTTGGCCGCGTACTCGATCGGTGCGCACACGACCCGTCGCCAGACAGCGCTCGGCGCGGCACTTCTGGTGGTGACGGCGCTGATCGTCGGCCAGTCCGACTTCGTCTTCGTGGGCCTGCTTCTGATGGCCGCCTGGTTCGTCGGCCTGCTCATCAGCCGCCAGACCCATCACGTCGCTCATCTCGAGTCCGACCGGGAGCTGCTGATCGCGGAACGCCAGGTCGCTGCAGAACGCGGTGCAGTTCAGGAGCGACGACGGATCGCGCGTGAGTTGCACGACGTCGTGGCGCACCGCGTGTCCATGATGGTCATTCAGGCGCAGTCGGCGGATGCGTTGCTGGCCACCTCCCCGGCCGATGCCCGAAACTCCGTGCGCGCGATCGAGGAAGCGGGACGTGAGGCGCTGGGGGAGCTCCGATCGTTGCTCGGCCTCCTACGGACCGACGTCGAGGAGTCCTCGGATCCGTTGAAGCTGGCACCGGCGCCGGGTCTCGACGAGATCGACGCGCTCGTCGCGCAGGCGCTCGATGCGGGTCTCCCCATCACCTTCGCTGTCCAGGGCGAGGTGCGACAGGTCGGTGATCTCATCGGGGCGGCGGCGTTCCGGGTGATCCAGGAGGCGATCACGAACGTGGTCAAGCACGGGGGCCGGGCTGCCACTTCGGTCTTCGTGACCTACGGGCCGGATCATCTCGACGTGTCGGTCACAGATACCGGCCCGGCGCGGGGCCCGGCTGTTCCGGGTTTCGGACTCTCCGGCATGCGTGAGCGGGTGGACTTCGTTGGCGGCACCTTGAACGTCGGTCCGGTGGGCACGGGTGGGTTCTCGGTCCACGCGCGCTTGCCCTACCCCGGGCTGCCGTCGTGATCCGCATCGTCGTCGTTGACGACCAACAACTCGTCCGAGAGGGGATCGCCGCGATTCTGTCTATGGAAAGCGACATCGAGGTGCTCGCCCTTGCGGCTGACGGTCTTGAAGCCGTGACCCTCACCGAGCAGGTCCGGCCCGATGTGGTGCTGATGGACATCCGGATGCCAGGGCTGGACGGAATTGCGGCCACCCGCCGGCTGATGAACCTTCCACACCCGCCCCGTGTCCTGGTGCTGACCACTTTCGATCTCGACGAGTACGTCTTCGACGCCATCAAGGCTGGGGCCTCCGGATTCCTGCTCAAGGATGCTCCCCGCGGCCGGTTGGCTGAGGCCGTCCGGACGGTTGCCGCGGGGGAGACGCTTCTCGACCCAGCGGTGACCCGTCGGCTCGTCGAGCGGCACGTCAACCGCTCCACCGACCCGAGTCGCCTCGAGGGACTGACCGGACGGGAGACCGATGTTCTTCGAGCGATCGCCAAGGGGTGGTCCAACGGCACGATTGCGACCGAGCTCTTCATCTCCGAGGCGACGGTGAAGACCCACGTCGCAGCGATCCTGCGGAAGTGCGGTATCCGGGACCGGGCTCAGGCCGTGGTGCTCGCGTACGAGTCCGGCCTGGTCGAACCAGGCCGCTGAGCCTGGACGCGGCGCCTGCCGCTTTCGAGCGCCGCCTGGGGTCGTCCCCAGGGGGCCCAGGGCGGGAGTCCAGCGCCGGCCGCGTCGACAGGCCATCAGTCGACGGGCCACCAGTCGACGGGCCACCGGTCAACTCGATTGCATGCTGCCAGGGGATCTCACTGTCCCACGGATGTCCAATGGGCGAACGTTTCCCCAGTTCAAGCGGTGCCCCGAGTGGGATTCGAAGCGGACTGGCCACATTCGAGCAGCGTGGGAGTATGGTGTCGTGACCTGGGCAAATGGGCATGGTACGGAGCGGCGGTGAGGGTCATTCGGGACTCGTGAAGTGAACCTCGTTCCGACACGTATCCGACACGGGGGGTGCGATGGGACGGCGGGCGTTCGGTCAGGTGCGGCGGTTGCCGAGCGGGCGATATCAGGCGCGGTATCAGGTTGACGCTCTTGGTCACGTGGCGAACGCGCCAACGACCTTCACCACGAAGGCAGCGGCCGAAGCATGGTTGCGCCGAGAGGCGGTACGCCTGGAGGGCGTCGCCGCGGGGGTGCCGCAACCGGCGGCAGTCGGTCGTAGTCCCGACGTTCGCCGAGTACTCAGCTCGGTGGCTAGCGGAGCGTCCATTGCGGGCCTCGACCGCGCGGTCCTACCGGCTGTATCTCGACAAGCACGTCCTTGCGGTGCTGGGTTCACTGCGGTTGGACGCGATCCGCCGGAGGTGATCCGCGCCTGGCACGCGGGGCTGGCGCCGGACGCGCCGACCGTGCGGGCTCGGACGTACGCGTTGACGAAGACGATTCTGGGTAGCGCGTTGGCCGAGGATCTGATCGGGGCGCAGCCGTGTCGGATCCGTGGGGCATCGAACGCGCGGGTCGCGACCGAGGTGATGATCGCGACGCCTGAGCAGGTCGACGCCTTGCACCGCGCGATGCCACCTCGCCTGGCGCTGGCGGTGCTGTTCGGGGCCTGGTGCCAGTTGCGGGTGGGGGAGACCCTGGCCCTTCGCCGCCGTGACGTCGATACCGCTGCCGGCGTGGTGCACGTGCGTCGGGGAGTGACGTGGCAGGGCCGGACGCCGACCTTCGGTCCGCCGAAGACCAGGGCCGGTGAGCGGGCGGTGCACTTCCCCGAGGCGATGGGCCCCGCGGTGCGCGAGCACCTCGACCAAGCACGTCGGTCGCAAGCCGGACGATCTCCTCTTCCCCGCCGAGCCAGGCGGGCAGCTACCGGTGCACTTGTCGACGTTCTCCACGGACGTGTTCAAGGTCGCCGTGCGCAAGACCGACCTGCCCGCGACGTTCCGCTTCCATCACCTACGGCACACCGGCGCGACGCTCCTCGCCCAGCGTGGGGGGACGATCGCCGAGCTCCAGCGGCGACTCGGGCATGCGACGCCCTGGGATCGCGATGCGCTACCAGCAGTCCTCCGACGAGCGCGATCGCGCCCTGGCCCGCTCGCTGTCCGACGTCACGCCCCGACCAGAATCCGAGGATCGGGGCGCCTGAGGACGCCGGGGCGATCGGCAGGCTGCCTGACGACGGCGGTCTGACGGTCGCGAAGGCGCCGGGTGTGTGGCGCACGGCGTGGGCACTGGATTCGGCCTGGCCATCTGACCGCCGGCGTTCTCCGCCGGTTAGCGTGTGCGCGTGTCGATTGAGTCTCGGTCCCGGGGGAGCCTCGCGTGGGGGTTGCGTTTCGGTGCGTTCTCGACGAGCGCCTCGCCGGCAGCTTGGGCGTGGTTGTCGACGGTGACCGGAGTCGGCTCGAGATCGTCGTGCCGTGGGCCCGGGTGACCTTCTTCGAGTATCCGCACCCGGAGGTGGACGAGGCCCTGCGGCGTCGCGATCCCGCCGCTCTGTACGCCCTTCACCCCGAGTTCGCGCCGTATCTGGTGCCCGGCCTGCACGTCGGTCTACTGCGAGGACCACTGGCTGCGCTTCGAGGTCGAGGAGGAGGGGTTCCACGAGGAGACCCGAGGCACCTGCCCCCGCGGGCATGAGCGCATGCTCCTCGATTGAGTCCCGCGCCTGCTCGACGCGTGCTCGAAGGCCCCGCCTGCGGGCCTGGTGTTGACCGCCCGGCGAACCTGGGAATGGTGGCCCTGCCTGGCTGGCCTGCGTCCGTCGTCGGCGCGGCCGTCGCGCGCGATCTCGGCGGCGTCCCGCCACCGCGCGTACTGGGCCCGGTGACGGCGGGGCCGAGGGTCGGGCCCCGATCACGCAGCGCGGGCCCGGTATCGACGTTCTCGAGCCTGTCAGGGGCGTCCTCGGGTTCTGTCAGGGGATCGGACGGCTGGTGTCAGGGGTGCTTGCATCGACGGCAGTCGACCCTGACACCTGGCGGCCGGCGTCAGCCTGACCTGCATTGACGCGGGTGTCAGATTCCTGTCAAGGGGTGCGGGGGAGGGTCCGTGGTGTCCGTTCCGACACCAGGAGGTTCCCCATGTACAACAACGACGCACCGCGTTCGGCCCGCTCGCGCAGCGCGGCTGCCGCCGGCCGGGCCACCGTGGCCCGCGTGACCGTGAACCCGGACCTGAGCGCGGCGGAGTTCGCCGCGGCGAAGGGTGTCTCGGTCCGCACGGTCAGGAACTGGATCGCGGCCGGGTACGTGCGCGCGACCCGGGTGGGACCCAGGCTCGTGCGCATCCCCGCGACAGAGCTCGAGCGCATCTCGACGCCGATCGAGGTCGCCTGACATGGGCGCGAACGTCCCGCCGTTCGAGGGGAAGGACCGGCTGACGAACTCGGCGGCACCGTCACCGTGGTTGGGCGGCTCGCCCGCAGGCGCGACGTCCTGGCTGGCGTCGGGTTCGGGCCTGCCCTTCGATGCCGACCGGCCGCCCGTTCTTCTCCTCAGGTGGTCCGTCGGTCCGCCGGTGGACGGAGAGCGGCCTGCTACGGTCGATTCCGATCGACCCGACCGCCGACGTCGGCGGAGCACTGACTGGCGTGGCGTGGGGTCGGCGCCGTCCCCGACGGGAACCCGGTGCGGATCGTCGATTGCTGGAGGGAGGTCCGGTCTCGACGTCGCGGTGGCAGGCCCTAAGGTCCGTCGCCGGAACGCGGCCCACCGGTCGCGGTCCCGGGAGGAACGCTCGCCTGACGCGGTGGAGGGGATCGCGCCGTGGACGACGATGAGTCTGATGGCCGGGTCGGTACTGAGCCGGGTCTGGAGCTCGCCGGCCCCACCGGTGCGGGGCGCGATCACGTTCGCGCGTCGCAGTCCTTGTCGACCGAGCTCGTGGCCCTGGCCCGGGAGCAGTACCACGTGATCCGCGGCGCGGACGCGCAGACCTACGCCGTGGCGAAGTCCAACCCCGGCATCGCGATCGCCCTGCGGGGGTCCCGGGACGGGCTGCGCCAGCAATTGGCGGCCGCGTACTTCGACCAGCGCGGCCGCGCCGCGACCGCCGTCGCGCTGGCCGACATGCTCAACGTCGTCGAGGGCGACGCCCTCCGAGCTGACCCCGTCCCGGTCGACCTGCGCGTCGCCACCCGGGACGGCGCCCTGTATATCGACCGGGCGACACCGAAGGCCGCCGCGATCCGTGTCACCCCGACCGGGTGGGACGTCACCGGCAACCCGCCGGTCATCTTCCGCCGCACCGCCCTGTCCGCCCCGCTACCCGAACCCGCCCGGGGCGGCAGCCTTGGGTCGTTCCGGGACCTGCTCAACGTGGACGACGCCGGGTTCCGGCTCCTCATCGGCTGGCTCCTCGCCGCCTACCTGCCCGGGATCCCGCACCCGATCCTGGCGCTCCTCGGCCAGCAGGGCACCGCCAAGACCACCGCCCTGCGCCTGCTCTTGTCGCTGCTTGACCCGTCCACGGCTCCGGTGCGGACCCCGCCGACCGACGCCGCTGCGTGGGCCGTCACCGCGGCGCACTCCTGGGCTGTAGGCCTGGACAACGTCTCCGCCCTCGCGCCGTGGCTGCAGGACGCCCTGTGCAAGGCCGTCACCGGCGACGGGATCGTGCGCCGTGCGCTGTATTCCGACAACGACGTGTCCGTCCTCGCGTTCCGCCGCGTCCTCGCCCTGACGTCCATCGACCCCGGCTCCCTCCAAGGCGACGTCGCCGACCGGATGCTCACCGTCGAACTCGACCCCATCCGCAAGGACCAGCGACGCACCGACCGCGCCGTCTTCGCCGCCTTCGACCGCGATCTGGGCCGAGACCCTCGGCGCCGTCCTCGACCTCCTCGCCGACGTTCTCGCCGCCCTGCCTGCCGTGCACCTGGCCGAGCACCCGCGGATGGCCGACTTCGCCCGCGTCCTGGCCGCCCTCGACACCGTCACAGGGTGGACCACCCTGCCCGACTACCTCCACACCGCCGAGGCCACCGCGATGAGCGTCATCGAGGGCGACGCGTTCATCAGCGCCGTCCTCGACCTGGCCGAACGTGAGGTCATCTGGACCGGCACCGCCGGCGAACTCCTCGCCGCCATCACCCCCGAACGCCCACCCCGCGGCTGGCCCACCTCACCCCAGAAGGTCGGCGGACTCCTCAAACGCTCCACTCCGGCCCTCGCCCTGGCCGGCGTCCAGGTCGAGGAACGTGCCCGCCAACACGGCGGCCGCCGCGGCTACGTCATCACCGCCATGAGCACTCTCCCCGACGGCGCACGCCGCAACGCCGACGAGCGGACCGGGTCACTCGATACCTGAGCGACGCGGACCTTGGGGGACGGCCTCGGCGGGTCCTCTCCACGCGTGGAGCCCAGCGCCGAGGGTCGGCGAGTATGGCGTCGAGAGCGGTCCAAACTGCCTGATCGACCGGTGCTCCTGCCGTTGCCGCGGCCGAGTGCCGCGCCGGGCCACGCCGCAGCCGGATCAGGGTTCCCCGAACGGCGCGGCAGGGTCCATGCTGGTCATACCGCACCACGTTACCCGGGGGGATTCGATGGCCGAATTGATCTATACGCCGTGGCTCGAAGGCAACGACATTGACGTCTGGCACAGCAAGACAGTCCGGTTCCGCAAGAGCGATGTGGTCGCCCACGTCAGTCTGAGCGCCCTCATGCCGGATCCGTTGAATGTCCCACCCTCGGCCGAAGCATGGATCCAGTCACCCGCAACTCCGCGACTCGACGGGCGACCCGAGTTCCACAGACCTGGGGAAGACGCCCAGGTGCATGTCACAACGAGTTGGCTCAGGTTTTGGCTGCGCGTCGACTCCGGGTGGGCCGCGGCGGTCGGAGCGATCTTCGGTGTGGAGAGACTCAACCTCTCTGCGTTCGTCGAACAAGTCCACTGGGTTCTGTTTACGCCCGACGGCAAGGTCCACGGCATCCACAGCCTTGTCCTGCTCGAGGGCGCAAAGCCCGTGGATTTCGACGACTTCGAGCGGGACTTGTGCGAGTCCCCGCCGCCAGGCGTGGAGGGCGAGTTGCGGGCCCGTCGTTTCGACCCGGCTGAGTTCCCGCGCGCCGCGGCACTCGGCGTCGACCCGAAGACCGGTGAGGTCTTTGCGCGCAAGCGAGCACCGGGAACCCAGATCGACTGACGGTGACGCAGCCTGGGGCGACCGACGGCCGCCCCAGCCATGCCTGCGAGTGTCGACGGCCCGAGAAGTCGTGTGCTGGGGAGTACACCCAGCCCTGCAGACGCGGTTGCGGGGCCACATGCTCTTGGTCGGCGGCGGGTCGTCGACCTCGTCGACCTCGACATGCACCGGCACGGTCGCGCTGTCCTGGACAGCGCGGGTGATGTTGTGGACGTCGATCTGGTCACAGAACACCTCACGCGTGTTCCAGTTTCCGATGAGACGGGCGTCCCGGTGAACGCGATGAGCGTGGCCCGGGGCATCCCCGGGCCCGGTCACGCACGTGGTCACGGGTAGTGGAGCGTGCGCCGGCGCACCCCGTCGGCGTAGACGGCAGCGGCGAACGGTGGCTTGACCCTGCCAGCCCACCGGAATATCGCCTCTTCGTGACGCAGGAACCGATCGAGCGACTCGGGGCCGGAGAGCCGGGCGTTGGCGAGCGCAAAGAGGCGGGCGTCGTTCATCACGACGATCCGCGCTTCTGCCGAGCGCGTTGCGATGGCGATGTCCTTGGTGAGCAGGCACTCACCGAGCCTCGTCGCGTCGATGATCCATTCGGCGTCGGAGATCGCCTGGCTCCGCTCGAACCCGTAGCGCTCGTCCATCGTTGTCACGCTCCACCCGGCGGCGCGGAGGCCGTTGGGCACGATGCGTGAACCGAGCCCGCGGTCCAGGAAGAACCGTGGGGTCTGTACGCGGCCGCTCATGCTGCGAGCAGACCCCTGACCTCTGCGATGTCGAGGCCGTAGTCGTCGGCGATGTCGTCGGGCGTTTCACCGGCGCGGAGGCGGCCGACGACGTCCGCGACCCGGATCCCCCGGCTGATGATCGTCGGCTGCCCGAAGTTGATGAGCGGGTCGATGGCGACCGGCGCTCGGTACTGCGAGAGCCGGATCGACGCGACTCGCCCGCCGCGGTACGTGATCGTGCGGAGGTACTGCTGGATGACCTCGTGGAACACGATCTGCTGGTTGCGGACCACCACCAGGTGCGGCTCGTCGGTACCGAGCGGTGCGGCCTCGTCCCGCTCGAACCGCCAGAGCACCTCGGCGCCGTCGGTCATGAGTCTCTCGCTGGTCAGCGCCGCCTGCAGCCCGATGTTCTGCTCGAGCCAAGCGACGGCTGGTCGGATCCGCTGCATGGGGACGCCGACCGCCCTGAATGCGGCAAGGACGTAGGCCTCGCCCAGACCCACGTACGGCACGACCGGTCCTCGCCCGGGGCCGGTGGTCGTCACGATGGGCGGCGAGGTCCGCTCGACCCCTGCAAGGGTCTTGTACTCGTAACCCCTCGACCAGTTCCGGAAGGTGTTCGCCGGTACGCCGACGAGCCGCGCCGCCTCGAGCTGCGTATAGAGCGGAACGGTGAACTCGACCGGGATCTCCTGGACACCCACGCTCTGATGCTACGAGCCGGAGGTGACATCGACGGATCCACACCCCGTGAACCGGGCGCGCGACGTCCAAGGACGGCGCACCCGAGGCCAACGACCACCGCCTGGCAGGCCGATCAGGTGACACGTCGCGTGTCTCGTTCGTTGAGCACAACGCTCCGTCGCGGGCCCCTTCCTGAGGTGGGCCGTGTTCATGGCTCGCTTGCTCCTCCTGTCGCGGGGGTGACGGGTCGGGCGGATGCGCTGGGGCACATCATGGGCGGGCCCTGAACAACGTCATCGAGCCCGGGCGCGTCGAGTGCGGAGGATGGGGGATTCGAACTCCTTGAAGGTGGGGCGCAGGCAGGTGCCTGGCGATGCGCGTAGGCGCTGCTCAGAGGGGCTTTCTCGCGCCGCCTGCAAGGGTCTTCGAGCATCCTGATGAACCCCGATGCGACGTCGCTGTTGCATGGGATGTTGATGGCCGGCGTGGCGTTGCCCAGGGTGCGGGTCAGAGGCGACGGCAGCGCGCAGCTACGCGCCCGGTCGGATCAGCGTGGCGACGGCGTTCTTGGTGATGATCGGGATGCCGTAGTCCGCGGCTTTGGGGGCCTTGCTTGACAGGGAGTCGGGGTCGGCGGCGATGACGAGGCTGACCTTCTTGGTGATGCTGGGGTGGGGGACGAGGCCGGCGGCGCGGGCGCGGTCGATCCAGACTCCGCGGGGGAGGGTCATCTCGCCGGTGACGACTGACCAGGTCGCCGCGCTGCAGCCGGAAGCGCTGCGGGATCGCGGGGTCCGTTGTCTTGCGTCCCCCCACGCGAGCTTTGCTGCGGGCGGACGGAATGCGTCGTCGTCGGTGGTGCGGGCGTGGGTGAGGGCGGTGTCGACGTCGGGGTCGAGGTCGAGGGGGTGGGTGACGGCGTCGAGGTCCTCGCGTTCGGCGTCGGTGAAGAGGTGGTCGGCCCAGGCGGCGCGGGCCAGGGCGCACGTGGCGCCGGTGCAGGGTGATTGCGGTCGGCTGGTCGATCCCGAGCTCGCGGGGGGAGGTGACGAGGGCGTGCTCGCGCGCGGTCACGAACCGGTCATCAGGGCGCGGTCCAGGAGCGCGGGGTAGGTGGTCTGGGCGACGTCGGGGCCGAGAAGGACGGCGCCGATGGCGATCGATGGAAGCAGGCGTGCAGGGGCACACCGTGCCGGCCCACGTGAGGACGCACAAGATCCGGCGGCCGGGTGTCCGCCGTCACGTCGTGACCCTAGGCCGGTGTGGCTGCCGAGACCTCGCTCACGACCCCCTGGACGATCCGGATCCGTCGAGGAGCGCGTCGGGCGACGATGGAGTCGTGGGTGACGACGACGAGGGTGAGCCCGCGTTCGCGCCAGAGTCCTTCGAGGATGCCCATCACCTCGTCGCGCATCGCCTCGTCGAGGTTTCCCGTCGGCTCGTCGGCTAGCAGAACGGTCGGTTCCTTGACGAGGGCCCGTGCGATCGCGACGCGCTGCTGCTGTCCACCTGAGAGCTCGGCGGGCAGGTGCTGTCCGCGATCCGCCAGCTCTACCGCCTCCAACGCCTTGCGTACCCGCTCGCGGCGGTCGGCCTTGGACAGCGACAGGGGCACCAGAGCGGTCTCGACGTTCTCGGCTGCCGTGAGGGTCGAGATCAGGTTGAAGGTCTGGAAGACGAGTCCGAGCTCCCGCGCGCGAATGGCGGCGAGCTCCCGTGCGCTCAGCCGGGTCAGGTCTCGACCGTTCAGCAGGACGCTGCCGCTGGTCGGCCGGTCGAGCGCGCCGAGCATCTGCAGCAGGGTGGACTTGCCGCCACCGGTCGGCCCCTGGACGGCGACCATGTCGCCGTCGTCGATGGTCATGCTGACACCGGTCAGGGCGACGACCGAGCGCGGCCCCTGCATGTAGGTCTTCGAGACGTCCACCAGCTCATACATGGGTGTAGCCCTTTCGTGTGGTTCGGCCGGTTCGGCGGTCAGCCGACGCTGCGGAAGGCCTCGGCCGGTCGAAGGCGTGCCGCACGCCACCCGCCCAGGGCACCGGCGAGCATGCCCCCGAGGACGGCGATCCCGATGCCGGCCAGGAGCACGTCGACGCTCACCGGGGCCGACAGGACCACGTCGACGCCCGATTCCTGCTGCGCGAACGGACCCCCGAACGCGCCGCCGCCGTTCTGCCCGAACGGGCCGGCGGCGAACCCTCCGGTCGCCCCCGACAAGGTGATCTCGGCCAGGTTGATGGCCGTGATGGGCCCCCACCCCGAGAACGACCGCGAACGCTCCACCAAGCAGCGCTTGGGTCAGCGACTCGCCGGCGACCTGCCCGACGATGCGGCGGTCGCGCCAACCGATCGCCTTGAGCGTCCCGAACTCTCGAGTCCGCCGGCTGACGCCGGAGAGGGTGAACAGGACGGCGAGCAGGAACGCGACGCCGAGCACGACCAGAGACAGCCACCGGCCCAGGCTCCCGATGAGGTTAGCCGCGGTGCTGAGGGATCCCGACACGTTCGAGGCAAGGTCGGACTGGGTGCTGACCGTCGCCTCCGGCAGCACGGTGGCGATCGACGCCTTCACGGTGCCGACGTCGCCGGCCGTGGAGGCCTGGACGTAGATCGAGCTGATCTGGTCCGTCAGGCCGGACAACGTCTGGGCCGTGGCGAGGGGGACGTAGACATCGGCGGACGTGGACGCGGCCTGGGAGTTGGACGCCACCGTGCCGATGATCTCGAAGTCCTGGCCCCCGACGGTGATCGTGTCCCCGACTCCCAGTCCCTGGGCGGCCGCGAAGGTCTCGTCGAGGACGGCGACCGACGCGTCAACCTCGTCGGAGTCGAAGGTGCGTCCGGCGGAGAGCGCGACGACGGCCAGTGGCCCGACGGCCGCGGCGTCGGGATCGACACCGGCGACGGAGAACGAGGTGATGTCGAACGACGGGCCCTCACCGGGCGCTGCTCCCGGTTGCCCTTGCCCGGGGGCGGGGATCTCTCCAGAGAAGCTCACGGACGTCAGTTCCAGGGTGGCCGCGGCCGCTGACACCCCGTCGACGTCTCGGACAGCGTCGAGGCCGGTCGCGTCCATCGCGGCCGAGCCGGGCTCAAGGACGAGCCGATCCTGCTGCAGCACCTGGGACCCGCCCTCCCCGGTGGCGCCTTCGCCGGGCTGGAAGGCGAAGCCCCCTCCCGGTCCCGATCCGGGCTCCACGGCCTGGGTCACGGTGATGTCCGTGCCCACGCCATACAGCGACTCGAGAACCTGCTGCTGAGCGTCGCGCACACCGGTCGAGACGGAGCCCACCACCATGACCGTGGCCACGGCGAGCCCGAGGCCCGCCGCGACGATCAGCGTCTGCCGGCGCCGCTTCCACAGCTCGCGCCTCAGGTACGTGATGAACAAGGAGCCACCCCCACCAGGACCGACGACGCGGACCCGCGCCACGAGGGGAACGTAGAGAGCCTGCCTGGGAGAACGCTGTGCACCCCACGCGTGCGCCGTGCCTGGAGATGTGTCAGAGACGCCCAACGGCCGTGTCCGGTGCATCACAGGTGCCGACTGGTCGAGCTCCTTGAGGAGCCGATCGTGCCGGGCTTCTTGGGGTGCGTACACCACCGCCCGGCGTGAGGGCACAAGGGCCGCGGGGCCCAGAGGTCCTCTTGGTGGGTGTCGGGGTTGAACGGAGCGAAGGACATCGGGTCCCACAGCGCCATCGCCGATCGGAACTGCGTTGCTCAGCACGTCTACAACGGGGGTGGCGCCATCGAGCCCGAGCCACCGAGCGACTCGAGTGAGTACGAATGACTGGGTTCCGTGGCCCATCCCTCCGCCGACGACGTCGACGGTCGCGGCCACCGGGTCGGTGAAGTCATCCTCGCCTTCCTCGCGGGCGCGGCACTCGTCGCGACGGTGGCCGCCGCGGCGTGGGCCCGGGGGCGGTCGCCCGGTGGAACGGTTCTGGCGGGCGTCCTCCTGATCGGCGTGCTCATGTCCGGGGGTAGACCATGACCGGCGCTCGGGGAGCGCTGGAGAGATACGAGGGCGACCTCGTGGAGCGTGGCGATGGCGCCGGCAGGAACGCGCACTTCATCTGGAGACGCTGACGCGGCTCGGTGGCACTCCACCGCGAGCCACGAACCGACCGTGGAATAGTTGCATGGGGCCACACGTGGCCTGATGCAACATCGCTGTTGCATGGGATGTTGCATGGGTCGCGACGTCCGTGGCGTGGGCTCGTGACGGCGACGGGCTTCGGGGGGCACTTGCTGCGGACGCGTGGACCGGGTCGCGTGGTCGTGTCAGTTGACGCCGATCATGCGGGCGAAGGCGTCTTCGGTGACGATGGGGATGCCGTAGTCGGTGGCTTTGCGGGCCTTGCCGGACAGGGAGTCGGGGTCGGCGGCGACGACGAGGCGGACCTTCTTCGTGACGCCGGTGTGGGGGATGAGCCCGACGGCGCGAGCACGGTCGGTCCACACCTCGCGGGGGAGGTTCATCTCCCCGGTGAAGACCACCATGTCGCCGGGCGAGAGGCGGAAGTGCTCCACGGGGGAGGACGGCGCTTCCGGTCCGGCCCCGCACCCGGTGTCCGATGCCCTGTCGTGGGTGGCGCCGTCGTCGGCTCTGCGCGTTGCGGTGAGGGCGTGCTCGACGTCGGCAGGGTCGAGGTCCAGGAGTGAGGCGACGGCGTGGAGGTCCTCGCGTTCGGTGTCGGTGAGGACGCCGTCGGCCCAGGCGGCGCGGGCGAGGGAGTGCAGGTAGCGCCGGTGCAAGTCCACGGCGGTGGGTTGGTCGATGCCCAGGTCGCGGGCGCAGGCGATGAGCGCAGCCTGCTCGCGCACGGACAGGAACCGGTCGAGCAGGGCCCGGTCGAGGAGGGCGAGGTAAGCGGTCTGGGCGTCGTCGGTGCATTCCCCGGGCAGGGAGTCGACCAGGCGGGACAGGAACGGGACCTGCCGCCGGGTGGCGTTGCCCCGCACGACGGGTGTGCAGCCGTGGTGCGGCATGGCCGGCCAGGGGGCGGTCTCGGCGACGGCGCACACCTCGGCCCAGGGTGGTGACCACCCGCCGTCGGACCTGAGTGCTCGCCGCGTTCCCGGCTGGGGGCGCCCGGCGAGGTCCATGAGGTGGCGCAGGAGGGCAGCGGTGGCGCTGGCGTCGGCGAGGGCGGCGTGGTGCTCGTTCAACCGGATGCCGGCCTGGGTGCAGCAGCTGGCGAGGGTGCGTGGGGCACGGGGCATGAGCTGGCCCGCCCAGCGCATGGTGCACAGCGACGTCGCGGAACGGATGGGGACGTTGACCCCGAGGTTCTCGTAGGAGGCGCGCAGGAACGAGGTGTCGAAGGTGGCGTTGTGCGCCACGACGGTGCGTCCGCGCAGCAGGTCGGTCACGGTGCCGGCGACGTCGGCGAACGTGGGGGCGGCCAGGACATCGGCGGCGGCGATGCCGTGGATCTCCTGGGGGCCGAGATCACGCTCAGGGTTCACGAGCGTCTCCCAAGTGCTCTCCACATCCCCGTTGGGGTCGAGGTGGACCACGCCGATCTCCACGATCCGGTCGTGCCAGGACGGGCGTAGCCCGGTGGTCTCGAGGTCGACGACGGCGTATCCGGGCATGATCGGTGTGCTCCCGTGCGGTGGGGGTCGGGCGCGGTGTGCAAACACCGTGGTGGCAGCCTCTCCGGGCAGCTCCGTGATCGCATCTCGAGCGGCCCACGCGAGCCCGTCCGCACCGCTTGTCGCGGTCGGCATACACAGCGCGGGCCGGGAACTCAAGGGCCGTGCGGCCCGGGAGCACGGCACAACCGCGGCAGTGGTCGCCACCCGCGCCTCAGGCGACGACATGCCACCGACGCGGTGACTCGTCGAGTCGGCTCACGGCCACCTCGAACACGACGGACGTCGCCTTCGGCCCTCCGCCGGGCGAACCGCGGCGGCCGGAGGGTCCGGGGTCTGAGCGATTTCCGGAAGGAGGTCCTCTCGTGCGACCCACCCAGCACGCCGGTGGATCCAGGCTGAGACCGCCACAGCCGACGACGGCGCCAGCACCTGACGTCTCGCCCCCGGCTCGGAGGTCTGCGGTGCACATGTGAACTGCGCCCGGAATGTTGTCACCATCGTCACCATGGTCGCCGCGCGCCGTTGACCTGCGCCGATACCCCTGCCCCGCGGTGACAGGGGGTGGTGACAACCCGACGGCGACGCGCCCGGGGTTGTCACCACCTCCCGCCGGGACGTGGCCGCTGTGTCGGGTGGGTCCCGGACGGAACTCCTCCGGTGAGGGGTCGTCACCGTCGTCGCCACCACCCCGGACGAGCGAAGGGCCCGCGTCCTGCGTTTGTGCAGGTCACGGCGCTGTCGCCCCAGTGCGCGCCGTCGTCCGACGGGCCCGGACGACGGCCAACTGCAACCGGAGGTCTGCGGCCGGGGGCGCGACGTCAGGGGAGACCGTGGGTCCTCGGGCTCGGGTGGTGTGCTCTCCCCAGACGGTCTCGGTCCGCGCGGGGTGTGTGAAGCATGACGTTCAGTCGCAGGCGCGAGGGCTCCTGGCCGGCGGCCGGGGAGATAACGCGGGTCAGAGGCCGACCATGGCCAGCCCGGCGTCGTTGTAGCGGTTGCCGTGGACGCCGAGGCGGGTGGTGAGGGCGTCGAGGTCGGCGACCTCGTCGGCGGAGAGTGGCACCCGGGTCGCGGCGAGGTTCTCCTCGATGCGTTCGAGGCGGCGGGTGCCGGGGATCGGCACGATCCAGGGCTGCTGGGCGAGGAGCCAGGCGAGGGCGATCTGCCCGGGGGTGGCGCCCTTGGCGGCGGCCAGGGCGCGGACGTGGTCGACGATGGCCTGGTTCGTGACCCGGTTCTCGGGTGTGAAGCGGGGGATCGTGGTGCGGATGTCGCCGGTGGTGAACGTCGTCGTCGGGTCCACGGTGCCGGTCAGGAACCCCTTGCCGAGCGGGCTGAACGGGACGAACCCGATGCCCAGTTCGGCCAGCGTGGGCAGGACCTCGGGTTCGGGGTCGCGGGTCCAGAGGGAGTACTCGGACTGGACGGCGGTGACGGGGTGGACGGCGTGGGCGCGGCGGATCGTGCCGGCGCCGGCCTCGGACAGGCCGAAGTGGCGGACCTTGCCCGCGGAGATGAGGTCCTTGACGGTCCCGGCGACGTCTTCGATCGGGACGGCCGGGTCGACTCGGTGCTGGTAGTACAGGTCGATCGTCTCGATGCCGAGCCGGCGCAGCGACCCGTCGGCGGCCGCGCGGATGTCCTCGGGTCGGCTGCTCAGCCCCGCGGTTCGCCCGTTCTCGTAGCGGAACCCGAACTTCGTGGCGATGACGACCTGGTCGCGGAGCGGGGCCAACGCCTGCCCGACGAGTTCTTCGTTGACGAACGGGCCGTAGACCTCGGCGGTGTCGATGAGCGTGACGCCGCGTTCGACGGCGCCGCGCAGCACGTCGATCATGGCGTCACGGTCGCCGGGGTTGGGGCCGTAGCCCTGGGACATACCCATGGCGCCGAGGCCGATCGCTGAAACCTGAAGGCCTTGGCCGAGGGTGCGAGTGTGCATCTTGTCTGTCCTTGTCGGTCTGGTCGGGTGGTTCTGTCTGGTCTTGGGGTGCGCTCAGGCGCGGTACTGCTCGTCGGTGACCGTTTCGGCCCACTCGGTGTCCGGGGCGGAGCCGTCGCCGCTCTCCCACATCGCCAGGTGGGTCATGAAGCAGTCGGGGCCGGCGCCGTGCCAGTGCCACTCCCCGGGCGGCGTCCACAGGCTCTGCCCGGGGTGCACGTCTATGACGCGGCCGTCGCGGGTACCGACGCGGGCCACGCCGTCGGTGACGCGGAGCATCTGACCGTTCGCGTGCTTGTGCCAGAAGGTGCGCGAGGCGGGTGCGAACCGCACGACGTTCACGCGCAGTCGGGACGGTGCGGGCGGCGCCGCGACGACGTCGAACCACACGTCGCCGGTGAACCACTGGGCCGGGCCCTTCACCGTGGGTGGGTTGGCGAGGATCTCCATGGATCGGCTCCTTCTCGATGGTGGTCGGGGCATGACGTCCAGGGTGGAGGTGTCACCGCCAGTCATCGCGGTGAGCTGGGCGCGGTAGCGGGCCAGGATCTCGGTTGTCTCGGCGTCGTCGGTTGGTCGCTTCACCGTGCGGCGCTCCCTATCCCGGAGGAAGCGAGTGCGAGTGCGAGTGCGAGGGCGAGGACTGAAGGACCCTGAACGTGAGCCGGGTGCGGGTCGGGTCGCTCATACGTCGAGCGTCCAGGTGCCGAGGCGGTGGACCTGGTCGGGGTCGCGGTGGTCGAGGAAGAGGCTGGAGCCGGTGTCCAGCTCGGCGATCGTGGCCATCTCCGCGTCGGTGAGCTCGAAGCCGAAGACGTCGATGTTCTCTGCGATCCGCTCGGGGTGCACGGACTTGGGGATCGTGACCACCCCGCGTTGGACGAGCCAGCGCAGGACGACCTGGGCCACCGTCCTGCCGTGGGCGGCGGCGACGGCGGTGAGCACGGGGTGGGTGAACATGCCGTTGCGCCCCTCGGCGAACGGGCCCCAGGACTCGATCTGAACGCCGTGGGCGCGCATCAGGGCCTGCTCCGCCGTGCGCTGGAAGAAGGGGTGGGTCTCGATCTGGTTGACCGCGGGCGTGACCTCGTTGTGGTCGACCAGGTCGACGAGTCGGTCCGGGTAGAAGTTGGACACGCCGATCGCGCGGACGAGTCCCTCGCCGAGCAGCTGCTCCATGGCCCGCCACGCCCCGTAGTAGTCGCCGAACGGCTGGTGGATCAGATAGAGGTCCACGTAGTCCAGACCGAGCCGCTCGAGCGACCGGGCGCACGCCTCCCGGGTCGCCCGTTCACCGTGGTCCTGGACCCACACCTTGGTGGTGACGAACAGGTCCGCACGCGGGACTGCGGAGGCGCGGATGGCCCGGCCGACGGCAGCCTCGTTGAGGTAGGCGGCCGCGGTGTCGATCAGGCGGTACCCGGCCGCGAGGGCGTTTGTGACCGTCCGCTCGCACTCCGCAGGGTCGGGGACCTGGAACACCCCGAACCCGAGCACGGGCATCCGCACCCCGTTGTTCAACGTGACGTCTTCCACCAGAACCTCCTCAGGCTCGGTTCGGGCGCCGCAGCCGCGCGGCGCGGTGCTCGCCCGGTCACGGGCGCAGCATGACCTTGAGTCGTTCGCGGGTGTCCATGAGCCGGTAGGCCTCGGCGACGTCGTCGAGCCCGACCTCGGCGTCGAAGACCTTGCCGGGGTCGATGGCACCGGAGAGCACGTCGGGCAGGACGTCCTCGATGTAGTTCCGCACAGGTGCCGGGCCACCGGTGAGGGTCGCGTTCTTGCCGAACAGCGAGCCAAAACCCACGGGCGCCTCCCCGTACTGGGGCACACCGACACGGGAGATGACCCCGCCGGGACGGACGACGCCGTAGGCCTGCACGTACGCGGGCATGTGCCCGACGGCCTCCAGGACCACGTGCGAGCCGTACCCGCCGGTGAGGTCCATCACCGCGGCGATGCCGTCGGCGCCGCGGTCGGCGACGACGTCGGTGGCGCCGAACTCACGGCCCAGGTCGGTGCGCGCCCGGTGGCGGCCCATCAGGATGATCTGCTCGGCGCCCAGGACCGCGCCCAGGCCGACGGCGCCGTCACCGATGACCGTGACGATCTTGCCTGGCGCCACCCGCCCGGTCACCGCTGCGTGGTGGCCGGTGAGGAACACGTCGGACAGGGTGAGCAGGGAGGCGTAGAGCGATTCGTCGACCCCGGCGGGGACCTTGACCAGGGTGCCGGCGGCCTGCGGGACGCGCACGGCCTCGGCCTGGGTTCCGCCGACGTCGCCGGATCCGTACCAGCCGCCGTTGACGCAGGAGGTCTGCACGCCCTCGCGGCAGTAGACGCAGGTGTTGTCCTGGAACGCGAAGGGGGAGATGACGAAGTCGCCGGCGGCGAGGTTCGTCACCTCCGAGCCGACTTCCTCGATGATCCCGATGAACTCGTGACCCATCGGTGCGCCCTGCTCCGAGGCCGGCATCCCGCGGTAGGGGTGCAGGTCGGACCCGCACACGCACGCGCGGACCACCCGCACGACGGCGTCCGTCGGCGCCTGGATCCTCGGGTCCGGGACGTCCTCGACCCGGACGTCGCCGGCGCCGTACATGAACGTTGCACGCATGCAATCACTCCTTGGTGTGTGGACGGACCCGATGATCCGGGACCTGTCGCCTGTGTCCATGGAAGCTCGGTTCGCCCGGGTGAGGGAGTCCCTGCTGATCCAGGTACTGCCAGGGCCCCCTGTCCCGGGGCGCCGTCGAGGCCCGGATCGGCGCGAGGGGATCCGGAGCCCACCGCCGGGTGACAGAGCAGATCTCTCAGGTGGCCGAAAGCGATTCGAGGTCCTCACGGACACGGCGCGGTTCCCCCTCCAGCGGCATGTTCGGGGTGTCGCGGACCGCGTCCAGGCTGCCTGGTGGGTCTGCCTCCAGCGCCGCGAACAGGGTGTCGAGGTCCTCGGGTGCGGGGCCGCGGTCGGCGACCAGTTCGAACGTCGTGTGGTCGGCCGCCGCGGAGGCGAGGCTTCGCACGAGGACCTGGGCGATCTGGCGACGGGAGACGGCGCCGTCGCTGGGGTCACCGGCCTGGCGGGTGTCGCCCTGGAGCAGAACGAGGCGGTGGTCGTGGGGGCCGTTGTAGTCGAACCAGCCGGGCCGCACGATCGTGTACGGACGTCCGCTCGCGCGGACGAGCCGCTCCGAGCGGCGCTTCCAGTCAGGCCCCCCGGTGCGGCGGTTGTATGCGCCGGTGCGGTTGGTGACGCCGATCGCGGTCATCAGCGCGATGCGAGCCGGCCTGGACCCAAGGGCGTGCAGCGCGTTGCGCACCCCGCCGTAGTCGACGGCCTCCATCGCGGCCTTGGTCCCGCGGGCGCCGTGGGTGAACACCACGGCGTCGACGCCGGCCACCGCCTCGGTGAGGCTCTCCGCTCGGGTGAGGTCACCGACGACGATCTGCGCCTGCGGTGGCAGCGCTTGGGCCTGTTCGGGGTCGCGGACCAGCGCCCGAACGGTGTAGCCCTCGCTCAGGGCCTCGGCGACCACGAGCCGCCCGACGCTGCCCGTCGCGCCGATGACGAGCACGGTCGTGGGCCGGGCGCTCATCGGGCGTCCGTGGTGCTCGTGGTGGCGGCGGGGGCGACGTCGTCGACGGCGCGCAGTCCGTTGAGGGCGCGGGGGTAGCCGATGAAGGGCAGCAACTGCGTGATCACGTCGATGAGTCGGGCCCGGTCGTTGCCCACCCGCAGGTTCGCCCCGACGTGCCCGCGGACTTGCGGGTCGCAGCCGCCCATCGCGACGAGCATCGCGAAGGTCAGCAGCTCACGTGTGGGCAGGTCGAGGCCGGTGCGGGTGTAGTGGTCACCGAAGCAGTTCGCCGAGAGGTAGTGCTGGATGTGGAGCTCGTCGGCCGGGGCGGAGGCGTACAGGTGGGCCACGACGTCGGCCCCGATGGCCTCCTCCTGAACCGCACGGCCCAGGGCCGCGCGCGTCTCGGGGGTGGTGGTCGACTGCGAGGGCAGGGGCAGCTCGACGCCCCGCTCGGCCAGGACGTCGTTCGTGGCGTGCAGGAAGTCGAAGGCCCGGGGCATGCCCACGTACGTCACGGCCTGGTAGACGATCTCCTTGACCTCTACCGGGCTCACCCCGACGCTCAGCGCCGCACCGAGCATCACCCGGTACTCGGCCAGCGCCTGCGCAGCGATGATCGCCGCGAGCTGGACCATCAGCCGGGTCCGTTCGTTCAGGTCCCCGTGCCGCAGCACCTCGTCGAAGGCGAAGTTGTCGAAGTACTCGACCAGGTCCGGGTCCGTCCGGGCCAAGGTAGAGACATGACCGGGGAACATCCGGTCGTGATTCGCGCGGGCTTCCTCGCTGACGGCCATGCGTTGTCTCCTCCTGATGAGCGCTCCGACAGGCAGCGCGTTCGGACTGGGGAGGACGACGGGTCACGCCCGCAGTCACGCCCCGGCCTCCTCTGCCCTTCAACGGTCGTGCCCCGACCTCCCGCGAGGAAGGCCCTGCTGATCCAGGTACTGCCAGGGCCTGCCAGGCGGGGGGATGGCGGTCGTACCGTCGTGGTCATGGACAACCGGGACGAGATCAAGGACTTCCTGGCCTCGCGGCGCGCGAGGATCACGCCGCAAGAGGCCGGGCTGCCCGCCTACGGCGCTAACCGGCGTGTGCCGGGGCTGCGCCGGGAAGAGGTCGCGATGCTCGCCGGGGTCTCGGTGGATTACTACACCCGCCTGGAGCGGGGGAACCTGGCCGGGGTCTCGGACTCCGTCCTGGAGGCGATCGCCGGCGCGCTGCACCTGGACGAGGCCGAGCGTCTTCACCTGCGCAACCTGGCCCGGGCCGCCGCGGCCACGCCGGCGAAGGCGCGACGACGCACGGCCCCGGCCCGCGTCCGCCCGAGCATCCAGGCGATGCTCGACGCGATGACCGGGGCGCCCGCCGCCGTGCGCAACGACCGGCTCGACCTACTCGCGACGAACCGCCTCGGCCGGGCGTTGTACGCCCCGGTGTTCGCCGAACCCGACCGCCCGGCCAACAACGCCCGCTTCACCTTCCTCGACCCCGCGGCCAGGGACTTCTGGGACGACTGGGAGCGGGCTGCCGACGACACCGTCGGCATCCTGCGCGGCCTCGCGGGGCGCAACCCCTACGACAAGTCGCTCACGGAACTAGTCGGGGAGCTGTCCACCCGCAGCGAGGAGTTCCGCACTCGCTGGGCCGCGCACAACGTGCGGCTGCACCGCACCGGGCGCAAGGTGGTCCACCACCCCGCCGTCGGCCGCCTCGAGCTGACCTACGACACCCTGCAGCTGCCCGCCGACCCCGGCCTGACGATGCTCGTCTACACCGCCGAGCCCGGCACGCCCTCCGCCGACAACCTGGCTCTCCTCGCGTCTTGGGCCGCGACCCTCGACACCGAGACACAGAGCGCGCCGGCGGCTGCAACCGACTGACCGGGCGACGTCTTCGGGTGCCGCCGAGGCGCGGGCCAGGGATGGGCCGGCGAGCAGCCGATCTCCCCGCGCAGCCCGCGGAGGCACGTGCCTTCCGCGATCCCCGCCCCCGACCAGCTCGACCCCTCGGTCTCAACCCTGGACGCGAGGTAGCACGACCCCGTCGAGAGGGGTAAGGGGAGGGCCTGTTTGACCGGCCGAACCGGTGTCAGCCTGGGTGGCAGGAAGCCACGTCGAGGGAAGTGGGAACAGGTGGGTGCATCGGGGTGCGTGGCGATGCGCGTAGCCGCTGGTCAGGAGGCGATTCGTGGCATATCGCGCTGGGTCGTGGAGCATCCAGAGACACCCTGGGGCCTTGGGGTGACGGCGGTGGTGACAAGCCCAGACGGCGGTGCCCGGGGTTGTCACGGGGCCGCGCCCATGGGGCAAGACCCAAGGCCTTCAAGCCTTGAGCACCAGCTCGCACGTCGAGTGGGCACGCGGGCGTAACCAGAGATGGCCCGCGAGCGTTCCTCGCTGCATCGTTTGTGCAGGCCAGGGCCCCGCGCGGGGCGAGGTTGGCCAGGACTGGCGGGGGCGCGGGCGGCCAGATCCCACCCGTCCGCCACGCAGCGGCGCGCGGGGTTCCCCGTGTCGCGGGCGGGCGCTGGTTGACTTCGGCGTGTGGACGATGACCTAGAGGCGCGGTTGGCGCGGGCGGCGCAGCGGCGGCGGGTGACGCCGGGGTCGGTGGCGGCGGCTGAGCTCGGGGAGCTGGCGGACCGGTTCTCCCGGTTGTTGGGTGAGGTCGAGCAGAACCTGCTCAAGGCGGCGGCCGCGTTCGATGGTGAGCTCGACGCCCGCCCGGGGTTCGACGCCCTGGACTACCTGCTGGAGAAGCTCGGGCGCGTGGAGCAGGACGCCGGGGCGCTGGGCCGGGCGGTGGAGGAGGTGACCGGCCGACCCCGGGTCCACCTGCGACTGGTCGAGCCTGCGGGCGGCGGGGCGCTGGATGCGGCGGCCCGCCGGTTGACGCAGTGGTGCGAGGCCCGGATCCCCGAGCCTGCCCGCCTCGAGGTCGAGCTGGAGGTCAAACGCCGCGGTCGGACGTTGACGCTCGTCGAGCGGCGCTGGCCGGGCCCGGACGGGCGCGGGACCTGGACCCGGCGAGGGTGCGCGCAGTTCCGCCTCGACGCCTCGGGCACCTGGAGTCTGTGGTGGTCCGACCGGTACGGGCGCTGGCGTCCCTACGACGCCGACGACGCGGGAACGGGGTTCGAGGATCACTTGGGCGCGGTCGAGCAGGACCGGGCCGGGGTGTTCTGGGGCTGAGACCGCCACAGCCGACGACGGCGCCCAGCGCCTGATGCTCGCCCCGGCTCGGACGTCTGCGGTGCACATGTGAGCTGCGCCCGGAATGTTGTCACCATCGTCACCATGGTCACCGCGCGCCGTTGAACTGCGCCGATACCCCTGCCAGGCGGTGACAACCACCACCTCCGGCCGGGACGTGGCGCAGCGTCGGTAGCGTCCCGGACTGAACTCCTCCGGCGAGGGGTCGTCACCGTCGTCACCACCGGCGCACCACCGGCCGGGTCGCGGACGGTGGCTGTGCTGGGGGTCGGCGGGGTCGCGCGGAATCACACCCTGTGGGATGGGGATGAGTGTGCGGTTCGAGGTCCTTCCCGAGGATCTCGATGCCGCGGTCGACTTCTACGTGCGGGTGCTGGGGTTCCGCCTCGTGGTGGACCAGCGCGGCGAAGCGGAGCAGTACGTCGCTCTGGAGCGTGACGCCGTGCGGGTCGGCGCGGCCCGGCGCGAGCGGGGGGTTGCGGGTGGCGGCGCCCGCCGACGGGTGTCGAGATCGTCCTGGAGGTCGACGACGTGGCCGCGGAGCTGGACCGGGTGGTCGCCGCGGGCTGGCCGCTCGAGGAGGGGCTGGTCCGCCGGCCCTGGGGTCTGGAGGGCTTCCGGGTCCTGGACCCGGGCGGGTACTACATCCGCGTGACAAGCAGAGCAGGGGAGCGTCCGCATGACGAACACGGGCGGGCGCCTGCACCGCACGGGTTGCCGCCTGGTCCTGCAGGACGCTTTCGACGGCGACGGTCCCGACGCCCGCACCTGGTTGCCGTTCCACTCGCCGCACTGGAGCTCGCGCCGGGCCGCGGCGGCGCGCCAAGGCGTGCGTGGCGGCGGGTTGCGGTTGCGGATCGACGCCGACCAGCCGCTGTGGTGCCAGGAGTTCGACGGGGAGTTGCGGGTCTCTTCCCACCAGACGGCGGTGTTCTCCGGCCCGGTGGGCGGCGCCGTCGGCCAGCATCGCGACACCCCTCACCGCCGATCGGCGTGAACGGGGTCGGCACAGGGTCAGCGTCGGTGCCGCTCGATGAGCTCCTGGTAGGTGTCCGGGTCGAGGTCGTGACCGGCTCTGGTGTCGCAGAGGTGCCGGCCGGGTGGGGCGGGGGTTCGACGCCCGCCGATCCAGGGTCGGTCGGTCAGGCCGCGGGCTTGTCGGTGAGCTCCTGGGCCGCGGCGCGCCACTCGGGGTTCTCGCCGGCGTCGAAGAACCCCAGCCGGCCGCGCAGGGCGACGAAGGGTAGGTCGTGCGCGGCGCCGATCACGAACCCGAAGGGTCCGGTGAACCACGGACTCGTCGACGACGTCACGCAGTCGAGGAGGTCAGCGACCCCAACGATCCCGCCGGTCGGCAACTCCCTCACGTCTGGCAACTTGATCTGGGCCGATTCCACCAGGGTGTCAAGAGCACCCCGGTCGAGCCGTTGACTGGCGTGGATGAGGAAGCGGCCGCGGTGGCGGGTCGCCCATGTCCGGTTCTCGACGTCCTTGAATCCGGCGACGATGAGCCATGCCCACGGTTGGCGGATGCTCAGTGCCAGCATCGGCGCCGCCACCTCCTACCCCGGGTGCGCTGGTCTGGTTCGCAGCGTACGCGGCGGGGGTAGAGCTCCGAGCCTTCACGCGGCTGCCCCCGGGACGCGAGCGCCCCTGCGTGCCTCGCGAGCGTCCTCATCCTCGATGACTTCGCCCCCCGAAGACTCGAAGCAACCGAGACGAACGACTTCTACGAGCTCGTCGTCGAGCGCCACCGCAAAGCCAGCACGATCTTGACCTCGAACCGGACGCCGGGGGAGTGGCTGACCATGATGGCCGACGCCCTCCTCGCCCAGTCCGCTGTCGACCGGCTCACCTCAGGCGCGCACACCCCGATCATCGAAGGCTCGTCCTACCGCCAACGACACCCCCACCGGCGCGCCGACATTGACGCAGGAACGGCGGCCCGCGATGCTCGCTAACACCCCGAGGTGGTCCCTAGTTACTGACAACACGGTGGTCCCATCCCGCTGGCAAGCGACACCTGTCGGGGTGGCGGGATTTGAACCCACGACCTCTTCTTCCCGTCAGGCCGTCAATGTGTGGGGCCGTGAGGGCATGGCATGGCCGCTGGCCTGGGGTTTCGTCCTCTTCGTTCGGGATCGTCTGACGGTCGATTCCGCGCGGTGGCGAGTTCAATCTGTGGGGTAAGTGTGGGGTCGGGCGTGGACGTCTGCGGTTGTTCCCGGGGTTGGTCGGGGTGGTCGCGGCGTCGAGGATGGCTTGGATCTCTTCGACGACGACGACTGGCGTCGCGGCGCTTCTCGATGTAGTGCGCGGTGGTGACGGCGGTGCCGGCGTGGCCCAGCGACGGTCGCCGCGTCGTCGAGGCCCCGGCCGCGTTCGATGGCGGTGGCCACGGTCCGGCGCAGGGTGTGCGGGGTCAGCTGCCCGGTCATGGCGTTGGCGGCGAGGACCACGCGGAGCTGGGAGCGGAACTGGTGGGGCGTCATGTGTTCCCCGGTGCCGGGTCGCGAACACCGGTGAGTCCGGTCCCGCAGCGCGAGGCAGCCGGGACCGCAGCGCCTGGACGGCGAACGGCGGGAGGCGCAGGGTGCGTCGGCTGGTGCTGGTCTTGGGGAACGCCTGACGGGTGACGCCTTGCCCGGATATGTCGACCATCGTCCCCTCGATGGTGATCGTGGCGTCGTCGAGGTCGACGTCGCGCCAGCGCAGGGCGAGGGCTTCACCGATCCGGGTGCCGGAGCCGAGCATGAGGTCGAACCCGGCGCCGAGGTTGCCGTCCGGGCGTGGTCCCAGGTGTCCGGGTCCGATGCGGTAGAGGCGGATCGCTTCGCGGACGGCGACGATCTGGTGACCGGCGAGGGCGACGGGCGCCTTCTTGGGGACGCGGGGGCGGCGGACGGCGTCGGCGGGGTTGAACGCGATCGCGCCGTAGCGGACGGCGAAGTCGAGCATCCCCCGCAGCACGGTGAGTGAGCGGACGGCTTGGGTCCGGTGGACCCGGGCGATGTCCTCGATGGCGTCGGCGAGGCGTTCGGTGGTGGTCTCGCGGACGGTCAGGGACCCGAGTCGGGGCAGGACGTGGGTGTCGAGGATGGTTTCGTACTTGTCCAGGGTTTGGGGCAGGACCTGCTCGGTGCGGTCCATCTCCTCGAACCACGCGTCGGCCAGCGCGCTGATCGTCATCGATGTCCGCACCCGCCCGGTGGCCTTCTCGCTGACGCGTTCGGCGGCGCGTTCCTTCACCGCGGCGAGGGCCTTCGCCTTCGACGCCCTCGTGACTTCGATGCTGACCAGGTCGCCGTTGGCGAGGCGAAGCCGTCCCCTCGCCCGCCACTGCCCACCCTCCAGTTGTGTGAGCGTGACGTTCCCCAACTCCCCGATCGGTGTGCGCGGCCTGACCATGACCATCCCCTTCCCCGGTGAGATCGGAGGGGCGGACGTCGGGTGTCAGCTCCTCCTACCCGCAGGGAGTGCACGCGTGCGCACAACTGCTCGCTCCCGCCCGGGGCACAGCCAAGCGGAGGGGGAGGGGGGACTTGAACTCCGGCCCAGGCACCTGCACGCGGGCGCACGTTGTCGGCCCTCTTCGAACGCCTCCGCCACGCGGATCCATATCTCCTGCCCGGCGAGGTCGCTCTGCGTGGCGAGGTCCTGCGCGAAGAGGCGGCCGTCGCCGCCCGCAGTGCCACCATCCTGATGCTCTCGCCGTAGAAGGAGCCGTTGAAGGCGCCGCCGTCCTGGCGGAAGGGGAACTCGTCGGCGCTCAGCCCGCCAAGTTGTTGCGTGGGCGGGTTCAGGGAGTTGGTGCCGATGCCGTTGCCGTCCTCGTGGTGGTCCACGGTCAGCGCGTCCCGCTGCTCGAAGGAGAGGTGCACGTGCTGCGCGGACACGCCGCCCGGGTGACTCCTTCCGGCCAGGTAGTGCGTGGTCGCGTGATTCAGCAGGGCTGCCGTCCCGGAAGAAGGCGCACCCGTACGCGGTCAGGACGCGTTCATGATCGAACCGACGGACACGGGCGCTGTCGGCGCAGCCTGCGCCCACGTGCTGTCGTCATGCGCCGACGTCGAGGTCGACCTCGGCGGCGAGCTGGGCCAGGACCTCGGGCCGGTTGGCTTGTTGGGCTTCGGCGGCCGATGCTTCCCGCATGCGGCGCAGGAAGCGTGCCGCGATCTCGGTCCCCTGCTGTTGGGCGACGCCCGCACCAACGCCATGTGGGTCGTGGCCGGGGAGACGAACACCGTCTGCCAGTCCTCCTCCCTGATCTCCCACAGCGCCTTGCCGGCCCACCAGCCGCCGACCAGGGCGAACGCCCTCACCGACGTTTCTCGTCCCGCCGGCGACCAGCACCCGACGACCTGCCAGCACCTGCTCTGTCTCGTTCGTGGCGCGACCACAACAGATACTGGACCGTCCCCGCTCCGCATCTCTCAGCGTCTGCTGGGGCACCAGTAAAAGGTCTCGTGTCGCAGGTGCCCGATATCCTCTCGTCAGTATGAGAGCCGCAACGGAGTTCGGGGATCGCGATGGTTGAACCGCTCAAGGTGGACAAGGCCAAGGAGGGCTTCGGCAAGGCCGTCGACAACATCGGCCAGTTCGCTCGGGTCACCTCGGCACAGGTGCTCGAGCAGGCTGGTGATCTCAAGGACGCGGCCGGCGACACCATCGAGAAGCTGACGGCGAAGAAGCCGGACCCCTACGTTGAGGCCATAGCCGAGTACAACGGCGCGTTCACTGCGATGAACGACAACGGCCTCTCTCTCCTGCGCCAGCGCGAGCGCTCGACGGATCTAATCGAGTTCGTCGAGTTGCTGGTGAACAGTATCGCCAACACGCCGAAGTCCTTCGAGACCGACTTCGACGACATTCACGTCCATAGGGCCCAGTTCCTCGAGGCGGAGGAGTTCGCCCGGAAGGACCTCGAGGCCGCCCGAAAGTCGGCTGCAGGCGCCGGCGCGGGGTTCGCCGCGGGTGCCGCGGTCGCGAGCATGGCCCCGACTGCGGCGATGTGGGTCGCCACCACTTTCGGCGTTGCATCGACTGGCACGGCCATCTCAACGCTCTCCGGAGCCGCTGCAACAAGCGCTGCTCTGGCATGGCTCGGAGGAGGGGCCCTCGCAGCCGGAGGCGGGGGCACTGCCGCGGGCGGTGCCCTGCTTGCACTCGCGGGCCCGATCGGGTGGACGGTCGCAGGGGCTACCCTCCTCGTGTCGATCGCGCTGTTCGCCAAGAAGAAGTTCGACAATCGCGAGGAGAAGCAGCGAGGCGCTGACCGCGTTGAAGCAGAACACCGCACTCGTCATGGGCATCGACGCCCAGATCGACGACCTCCTTCGGCGCACCACCTCCCTCCGTGAGCTACTCCTGAAGAGCTACGGCGACGCACTCGAGTACTTCGGCGCCGACTTCACAGCGTTGACTACCTCCCAGCAGTCCCAGCTCGCCGCACTCGTGAACAACGCGAAGTCATGCGCCGTCCTGCTGAGCGAGCGCATTGAGCAGACCGGCGATGATGAGTGACGCCGCGAAGCTCACGAAGAGCAACCAAGAGCAGGCGGTCGCTGCCTGGGTCAACTACCTCAACCAGGTCCGTCTGGACAACCTACTGAACGCCCTACGTCGGCAGGACCTCAATCTCCAGGACGCGCTCGCCAGCGTCGACGAAGCCATCCGGAAGATCGACCTCGAAGTGGTCGCCACCAACCGCGGCGGAGTGAAGGGGATGCACGGCTTCATAGCCGAAGTCGCCGAGGTGGGCGTCGGCAACGCTCGAAATCAGATCCTCGGCGGGGGTGCCGTCTACCAGTGGGTGAACGACAACGGCCCCGTGGACCTCATGCGCGGTGGCGTGGAGATCCAGCAGAAGTTCGTCGCGGCCGGCGGTCGCTTCGGCCTCGGTGCGATCGCGGAGCACCTCCGGAAGTACCCCGACTTCGTCGAGAACGGCGGGAAGTATCAGATCCCCCGCGACCACTTCGAGGTGATTCAAGGGCTGCACGCCATGCCGCCCGAGGAGGCGAGCAGAGCTCCTGACGCGCAGCGGCGATGGCCCATCGCTCAAGGACTGGGAGCGGGTGCAGGCCTTCTTCGAGGAGGGCTCTGTCGGCATCGAGTCACTCGAACCCTCAAACCTGGAGTACCACGCGGTTCAGAAGGGCGTCTACGGCTCGACGCTCGAGGCGGAGAAGGAATCCCTCCTCTCCACTGACCAGTCCCAGCGGGACGCCGCCCACCAAAGGAGCCAGCCGAGGCTGAAGGAGGCCGCGAAAGCCGCACTCGTGGCCGCAGCCGTCGAGGGCGGAACCGCCTTCGTGCTGGCCGTGGTCGAGAAGCGCCGTCAAGGTAAGAAGCTCAAGGACTTCACTAGCCACGACTGGGCCGACATCGCCGGCGACACTGGCTTCGGCGTCGCCAAGGGCGGCGTCCGAGGCCTCAGCATCTACACGCTCACGAACTTCACCGCCACGTCCGCTGCCGTCGCCAGCGCGATTGTGACCGCTGCCTTCGGCATCGCAGAGCAAGCGAACAAGCTCCGCCGCGGCGAAATCGACGAGTTGGAGTTCATCGAGAACGCCGAGCTCGTCTCCCTGGAAGCCGCCGTCAGCGCCCTGTCCTCCTTCGTCGGGCAGGCGCTCATCCCCGTGCCCGTCCTCGGCGCCGTGATCGGCAACACCGTCGGCACCGTGATGTACAAGGCCGTCTCGTCTTCCCTCTCCAAGCGCGAGGCGGAGCTCATCGCGCGCTATCTCGAAGAGCAGCGCGTACTCGACGAGCAGCTCGCCGCCGAGTACCAAGAGCTCATCAACAAGCTCGACGAGAGCATCGCCGACTACCTCGAAGTTCTCGAACGAGCATTCTCGCCCGATGTCGCGGTGAGCCTCCTCGGATCGGTCGAGCTCGCTATGGCAATCGGCGTAGCAGCGGATGAGGTCCTCGATTCCGAACAGAAGATCCTCACCTACTTCCTCGATTAGTCAACCGCATCGCCCTCATCTGTTTGCACAACGCCGACTCCCGACCTCGCCGGGGTTGAGAGCGTCCACGCCAAGGTTCAACGGAACTGCCTCGCCTGCGCGGCCACGACCGTCGCTGCCAGCTCCGAGGACAACTCCACGACCACGACCTCTACGCCGAGATCGGCGATCGCGCGGGCACCCCAGCCCGCGCCGCCGGTGAACGGCCGCGCGGCCGCCTGATCTGCCATCAGGAGCACCAGGGGCGCCGGGCGCGGCACGAGGTGCCCGGCGATCCACGAGAGCTTCAGCGCATCGGTCAGCACTCTTCCTGTAATTCGCTGGCCAGGGGGCACCGAACCGCGCCCACGACTCCGCGAGCACCGTCCGCGCCGTCGAGCTCGACTCGCGTTCCATCGTCAGGCGAATCGTCGCCGGAGCGAGCCCGACGCCGAGCCGTTCCGCGAGCACCTGCATCGTCACGGCCTCGGCACCGCGCCGAACGGCACTATCGCTCGCGTGTGACACCGCGTCGTCGACCATCGGTCGCTGTCGCCCGGGGAGACCTACTGCCTCTCCATCTCCACGGTCATCGTCACGCCCATCGCGGTCAGCTCGTACTTCAGCTTCCCGTCCTCGTAGGTGAACTCCTTCGCGTCGTCGCCAGAAGCCAGCAGCGCGGTCTCCATCTGCGCGACGTCGCCGGCTGACATCCATGTGAATGTGTCGGCGGCCTCCGTGGGCGCCTCGTACGTGCCGACCCAGTACAGCGCCGTGGTGGAGTCCGCCTCGTTGACCCAGTTGACCGTGATGATGTCACCGGCGATCGTAGCGGCCTGATACGAGTCGGCCGAGTTCGAATTCGTCTGCTTCCAGTCGCCCGTGAGATCCAGAGGCTCGGCCGGAGGTGCTTGCTCCTCAGCCGGCGCCGACGCGGTGTTGCCACCTCCGTTGCTCTCAGTGACCGGCGCTCCCGGGCTGCTCGAGCAGCCGGTCAGCAGGAATGCGGCGATCGCCAACGGGACGAGGATGCTGTGCTTCATGCTCTGAATACTATGGGCGGCGGGTGACAATCCTGAACATTCGACTGATCCCTGCGCGCGATCGTTCCCAAGCTGAGACACACTCCAGCACCCCGGCCATGTGACGTCGGAGCCAACTGATAGCGTGAGATTCATGCGAACTACCGGGGGATTGGCGGCTATTTTCGCCGCGACGCTTCTGCTCACCGCGTGCGGCTCATCGAGCGAGCCTGCGGCGGACGAGCGCGACACCGTGACATCAGCGCCCGCGGAAGAACCCGCGGCTACCGAGGTCGAGCCGCTGCCGTTCAACGCCAGCGGCTACCTCGGCGGCACGGCACAGCCGAACCTCGAGGCCGGGAAGCCGGGCGAGGTCTCGGTGGTGCAGATCGGTCCGCTCGACACGGCTAGCGGAACCCTGACCTTCGCGTTCCGCAACAACACGAGCGAGAGCATTTCGCACGTCGACTGGACCGCGACCGCGCGCAGCGGCGGGTCCATCGTGGCAACCGGAAGTAGCCAGGGCACGACGCCGGCCCAGCTGCAGCCGGGCGAGGCGGGCCTGTCGTACATCTTCTTCGACAATGCCGAGGCCATCCCCGCCGATGCCGAGTACGAGTTCCAGGCGAGCACTACCGCTGCCGATACCAGCCCGTACAACACCGCACCGCTGACCGTTACCGAGGCGAACGTGTCTGGCGACTCCATCGTGGGCAGCGCGACGAACGAGACGGGCGCCGAGACGACCGGTCCGTACAGCGTCGGGGTGTACTGCTTCGAGGGCGACGCACTCCTTTCGAGCATGATCACCTTCGCCGAGCAGACCGATGAGGTCCCCGATGGCGGCGCTGTCACGTTCTCAGCGAACCTGTTCGGAGACCCCTGCCCGACCTTCGTCGTCGGCGTCAGCGGCTACTTCTCCTGACCGGATTCGCTGCGGATGCCGTATTGAGCAGCGTGAGCCGGGCCGTCCATCCCCCGACCGGGGGAGAGTGGGCGGCACTGCTCGACGCACCCGCTGTTGCCGCACGCGAGCTCGCCCGTGCCGAACTGCCGGATGCTCCAGGGGTATACCTCTGGAAGCGCGACGGCGGGCCGGTATACGTCGGTATGGCGACGAGCCTCCGCGGGCGCGCGTGGGGTAAGCACCTCGGAGGCGGCGTCAGCCTGGCCGGCTCGTCACTACGTCGGAACGTGTGCGAGTTGCTCTTCGGGATTCCACCGAACGTCACCGGCCGCCCAACCCGGCAGAAGGTCACCACCGAGCAGGCGGCCGCGATCCGCGACTGGCTGCTCGGCTGCGAGCTGTCGTGGCTCGAAGTCGCCTCTGTCACTGCAGCCGACGAGCTCGAGCGGCGCCTCCGAAGCAAGTACCTGCCGCCCCTCAACCGCGTCTGACCGGTTAGCGAGAGAGGCGTCACTGCAGACGGTCAAGTCGATCCGAGTCCTCCCATCGAGGCCGAGGGACGCCGGGCTGCGCGCGCCTGAACCGCGTCGAAAGGCCGGGTAGAAGTGCCTGGCGCAGACCGGGACGGAGACGACGAGCTCGGCTGGCGGCACCTGCCCACGGTGGGTGAGCAGCCGGGCCATGGCGCCCGTGACCGCGACCAGGAGGGCGTCGTTCACGGTCGCGCCGTGCCGGCGTGCGGCCCGTCGGATTGGGTCGAGGTCGACCTCGACGCGGGCGAATCGGCGCTGGGGCCCTGTCGGGGCGTTCAACGAGCAGCGAGGCGCGAGCCTGCCGGCCCCGAGCTCGACGCGGGCGTATACCAGGCGCCGAACGCCGCCGGGAGTGCTCGCCAGGTGCCCTGCCCCGATCCGGGGTCGCCGGAACGGTCGGATGCGGGCGCGCTTGGGCTTCCGCCGGGGCCGCCAGCAACGAGTGCCGGAGAGGGTCAGCGAGGACGGCCGCGTCCGCGTCCGGAACCACTCCTCGGGCGTCTCTGGCCGGGCGCTCTACAGAGCACCCGCGAGTGATGCCGACCGATCGTCATCGGCCCGATCAGACCGCCGTGCGCCCCCGTGCACCCGCGCGCGCGCCGGTGCTCCGACGTGCGCGAAAACCGCAATTGG
>CAWACR010000005.1:0-5322 GCA_963780675.1 uncultured Actinomycetota bacterium | reverse complement strand
CGGCGGCGCCCGGCACGCCCTGCACCGCAGGCGCCAGCCGCCGGCACCACCCGGCGACACCTCGGGCGCGCCGACCGCCAGCCCCTACTGCACCCCGCCGAAGCGCAGTGCGCCACCCGGGCCGGGTCCTCCGCGAGGCCGGGGTCGTGCCGGCCCACGACGTCGGCGATCGCACCCAACCGCCACTCGTTGACGCGGTCGCGGACGTCGTCGTGCAGCGGATCGGGCTCGTGAGGGATGCGCCGTCCCGGTCGCAGGGGGATCTGCTGGAAGCGTTCGGCCATGCAGTCGTCGAGCTTGGCGAGATCGGCCGCGGTGAACCCCGTGGTCCACCCCACGGGTTCGAACCGTGCCGATGCGCTCACGGGCGCGGCCCCGCCCGCCTCGGTGGTGGTGAACTCGACGTCCGCGGCGTATCGCTCCCCGCCGCGCGACGAGCACAGGGTCGCGGTGGCCACGTCCAGCTCGTACTGAGCGGTGAAGACGCCGTCGGGGGTCGTGACGTCCACCGTGCCGGTGCCGGGCGCTATGGACGCGCCGCCCACCTGCCAGGTGATCACGGGACTCGCCGCATCCGGCGCACCGGTCGCGCCGAACCCACGCGTCGATGGGACGAAGTGAGTCGTGGTCTGCCACGTCCATGGCGGAGACGATCTGCTCGCCGCACGGGATGTTCATCGGCTGCAGGTCGGACTCGGCGAGGAGGGCCTCGAACCGCCCGCACCTCGATGTCCGCCGCTCGCTCCGCGGAGAGTGAGACCTCGACGTCGACCACGCCGTCCTCGTCGACGTCGACCACGCGCACCACGAGGGGCGTGCCCTCGACGGCGAGGTCGGTGTCGGGTTCCACGGGCACGAGGATCCGGCCCCGGTACCAGCAGCGCACGCCATCGCCGGGGGCGTCGGCGAGGGTGTGGACGACGACGGCCTGCCGGGCGAGGTCGGACCCCGACAGGTCGAGGCCCTCGTCCCAGCCGGTCCTGGCGCGGTACTCGATGTAGCACCGGCCGCGGCCCTCGGCGTCCTCGCCGGCGGGGTGGATCGCCACCAGGCTGGACGCCCGCGAGTGACGGCCGGCTGCGACGAGCCGAGCGCGCACCGCCCTACCCCGACGGGTGCCGGGACGTGCTTCGCACTGCCCGGCGGCAACGCGTCCGGGTTCCAGAGGTGCACGTGGGCCCGGGCCGGCTCCGGTCCCATGCGGAAGGCGTTCGGGTTCGGCCACCCGGCGACCACCGGACCGGCGAACGTGGGGTCGGCGAAGTACCGCGGGAGCGTCGGGTCGAGGCTTCGCGTGCCGAACGATGCGGAGGACATGAGGTCGAACGGGTCACCGTAGACCTGGCCCTGGTCCCACGGTGCCTGGCCATCCCAGTCGATCCCGTTGTTCCACACGCCATAGGTGTGCTGGAAACCGAGGACGTGGCCGACCTCGTGGCAGAAGAACGTCTGGTCGCCGGTCATCACCGGCAGCGCACACGCGGGTTGTGCTGTGGGCGTCCCGGTCGCTCCGCCGTCGATGCCGCGCACCACAGTCGCCGGCTGACCGGGCTGGCCGGCCATCGGGTTGGGCACCGTGACCGTGCCGGGGTGCGAGATGACGACGTAGCCGTCGAAGCCGTCGAGCACAGCACCGGGCAGCGCCTGGGTGGCCGCGATCGCCTTCGCCACCTGCGTCGCCCGCGACGTGTCGGCCGGGTCCAGCGAGATGTCGACCCACGGCATCAGGGCGCTGCCCGTGAGGTCGAGGAAGGAGTCGGTGACCGTCTCCCAGTAGTTGAGGACGGAACGGCGGTCCGGGCTGGTGACAAAGGTCGCGATGCATGCCGCGTCGCTGATCAGAGGTACGGACGGGTCGTGCCGCGCCCGAAGGATCGCCAGTCTCACACGCTTGGTCGCCATGTGGAGCCCCCGCCCTCGGACCGCGTCGTCCCTGCGAACGTAGACCCGCCCGAGGGGGCGGTCAATGGCCCGGCGGTCGGGCCTGCTACGCCCAGGCCAGGCGGACGCCGTCGCCGGCCAGGTAGAAGCGCACGGCGGCGAGGTTGTCGACGACGACGTCGCCCGCCAGGTCCTCGCTCGCGTGCGTGGTGGCGAGGGCAAGGGTCGGGCAGCCGGCCGCGCGGGCCGACGCGAGGCCCGACGCGGCGTCCTCGACCACGAGGCAGTCGCGTGGGTCGGCGCCGAAGGCGGCGGCGCCCGCCTCGAAGGGGTCGGGGTGGGGCTTGCCGCGCTCGACGTCGTCCGCGGTGATCAGGACCGACGGCGCGGGCAGGCCCGTCGCCGCGAGGCGAGCCGCGGCGAGGGGGCGGCTGCTGGAGGTGACGATGGCGCAGCGCCCGGCCGGGGCGAGGACCTCGAGGGCGGCGACGGCGCCGGGCAGGATCTCGATGCCTTCGGTGTCCGAGACCTCGATCGCGACGATGCGCGCGTAGGCGGCGTCGCGCTCGGCGGCGGAGCGGTCCTCGAGGAGGCGGTCAACAATCGCCCGCGCCGGGATGCCGTGGAAGGGGAAGAAGCGTTCGGCCGGGATCGCGTACTCCTCGGCGAGGCGCGCCCAGGAGCGCACAACGGCGGCGAGCGAGTTGATCAGGGTGCCGTCCATGTCGAAGAGGACGGCCGCGAAGGCGCGATCGAAGGGGTCTGAGGCGGGGGGCGGGGTGGCGCTCACCCGCCCAGGGTGGCACGCGGGGGCACGCCCCGGCGCGGCTCCGCGGGGTCCCGGGCAACCTCTGGCAAGATCTGCTCGTCGTTTGGGGCCCGTCGACCCGTCGGGCCTGGTATCGCATGAGAGGTCGATGAAGTGCTGAAGCAGTCCCGCGCCCCGAAGAACGCCGGTCAGAAGCTCACGTTCGTGCTCCCCGCCGACCACCCCGCCGGGACCGTCAGCGTGGTCGGCACCTTCAACGACTGGACCCCCGGCGCCCACGTGCTCCGCAAGCGCAGCAACGGCACTGCGAGCGCCACGGTGACGGTGCCCGAGGGCACCACGGTCCGCTTCCGCTACCTGGGCGAAAACGGCCTGTGGTTCGACGAGCCCGAGGCCGACGTCATCACCGAAGAGGGCTCGCTCGTTACGGTCTGATCCGCGACACCCCGGTCCATCAGGAAGGGCCCCGCTCAACGGCGAGCGCGGGCCCTTCAGGTTGTTCGGGGCTGGCTGCGGGCCGTCCCTCTCCGAACGCGAGAGTCCGCGGAAAGCGCAGTGTTGCGAAGACGTCGCGGGTTCGGCGAGTTGTGTCGAGGTTCTCGCCCCGAGTTCCCGCTCACCGATTGTCGGACTGAGGGACCAACACGCAAGGACCAGAAGTTCCGGCTCGCGTGAGATCACGCTAGAGCGACGAGACCCCAGGTCGCACCGGTAGCCGCTCCGGCCACCATCCAGGGGCCGAAGGGGACCGCCGTGTCGCGCCTGGCCTCATGGATGACCAGCAAGACGATGGCGAAGAGCCCTGCGAGCAGGAATGCAGCGAGCGTGCCCGCGAGGACGTGTTCCCAGGAGAACCAGCCGAGGAACGCACCTAGCGGACCGGCGAGCTTGACGTCGCCCAACCCCAGGCCCGACGGCGTGATCCACGCCATCGCGAAGTACACCGCCGCGAGGGCCACCATTGCGGCGGCTGACCGACCGAACCGGCTCCACTCGCCGCTGGTGCCCGCTGCGATCGCCAGCGTGACGAGCATGATCGGGTACATCGGCAGCGTGATGGCGTCCGGCAGCCGATGCTCGGCGAGATCGATCGCCACGAGCAGCGCACACGCCAGGGCGAGAACCGCGAAGGCAACCGTCTCGGCCCAGGTGGTGCCCAACGCCGCGGCGCCTGCGCCGCCGAGAACGGCGAGGAACGAGTGGAGGCCTGACGTCAGCCAGCCGGATTCCTCCTCGGCGATCCCTCGCATCCACGGCGTGAGGAAAACGGCCGCGATGCCGGTCAGGACGGCGGTGAGAACGATGACGGCGGCCGGCACGCGCACAGTCTGGCGGCCCGGGATGCGTCCCGCGAACAGAAGGGTCGATCACACGGGCGACCGGCCTCGACGGCGGGTTGCCGTGGAGTAAGGGGCGCCGTCCGAGGGCACTCGGTAGTGGAACCAACCCGTTCTACGCCCGCCTGCCGACTGCCGTGGCCTTTCGATCAGCCACGCGCCTCGGCAAGGCCGCTTTCCTCCCGCGGGAATCCTTCAGGTTGTACTCGGAGCCGCCTGTGGGAATCGAACCCACGACCTTCTCATTACGAGTGAGACGCTCTGCCGACTGAGCTAAGGCGGCGCGGTCGCGGGCCCCGAGGGGCGCCGGACAGCGGCGCCCACTGTACCGGGCGCCGTCGTCGTCCTCCAAAGCGAGGGGCCGAGCGGTGCCGCCCCTTGTGCCACACGCACCCGCGGGAGGACGCTGGGGCACGCCAGGGGCCTGCCCGCCCGGGAGGCCCGCCGACGCGCACGAGGAGCAGCATGAGCATCCGACACGAATCCTGGCCCGCCGGCATTCCCGCCTGGGTGGACCTCGGCGTCCCCGACCTCGCCGCCGCCCGCGACTTCTACGCCGGGCTCTTCGGGTGGGAGTTCCTCATCGGCCCGGCCGAGACCGGCTTCTACTCCAACGGTCTCAAGGACGGCGAGACGGTCGCCGCGATCGGCGGCCAGATGCCCGGCGACGAGACACCCCCCAACTGGACCGTCTATCTCGCCACCGACGACGCCGCAGCCACCGCCGCCGCCATCGAGGCCGCCGGCGGCACGATACTTCTCGCGCCGATGCAGGTCATGGAGTTCGGGACGATGGCGATCTTCGCCGACCCGACCGGCGCCGTCGCCGGCCTCTGGCAGTCCGGCACCCACACCGGCGCCAACCGCGTGGAGGAGCCCGGCAGCATGGTCTGGACCGAGCAGATGAGCCGCGACCTCGAGGCGAGCAAGGCCTTCTACTCCGCGGTGTTCGGCTACACGTACACCGACATGAGCACGCCTGAGTTCTCCTACGTCACCTTCGACCTCGACGGCGCGCCTCGCGGCGGCCTCGGCGTCATCTCCGAGGCGATGGGGCCCGGCATCCCGCCGCACTGGCTCACGTACTTCGGGGTGGACGACGTCGACGCCGCGGTCGCGTACGTCGGCGCGCACGGCGGGACAGTGGCCAGGCCGGCGTGGGACACGCCGTTCGGGCGGATAGCCGTCGTCCAGGGCCCGTGGGGCGAGACGTTCACGCTCCTGGCGCGGCCCGCGGACTGGACTGCGGGGGGCTGATCGCGCAACGCGCGCCGCGTGCTGGAGGAAGCGGTGCCCCTGTGACCGCCGTCGTCAGGTTCCCTGCGATCGCCGGGC
>CAWACR010000004.1:0-122622 GCA_963780675.1 uncultured Actinomycetota bacterium | reverse complement strand
GTCTCGGGCTGGTCCCCCAGAACCTCCGCTCGTACACGATCTCGGCCTTCAGCCACTCGGCGGCGGTTCTGCACACGCTCATCGGCCGCACCGCCGAGTGGGTGCCGACCGGCGAGGTCCGGAAGACGTCGATGACGAGCCGAGTCACGACCGTCATGATCACCTGGATGTCGGTGGTGGGCTTCGCGATGGTGGCCGGCGTGATCACTTCCTCGCCCGGGGGTACTCCCTGGTCGACGTCGCGCCGGTCATCTTCTACACCGCGATGAACTTCTACATCTGGGTACCGATCGCCACCCTCGCCTGGCAGAGAGGAGCCGCCGGCTTGCCGCGGCGAGTCGTCCCAGCTCCCGGCCGTGCCGGCCGCTGCGTGCACGGCCGGCACCTGAAAGACGTAACCCCTGTGGTGTCCGAGGGCTCGGGCACCACAGGGGCTGCGTCGCCCGGCACCGACTCCGCTTCGGCTCCCCGTCGGCGAGTCGGGCGGTCGATGTGGCGGTACCCGAGGATGAGTACCCAAGCCGAGCACGGAGGGAGGCGGAATGGACGCTGACGACGTCGAGAGCCCAACGCGCAGCACTTCGATACCTTCACCGTCATGATCACCACCGCGCGGGCCATCCGCCGTCGCGCTGTCGGCATCCTCACCGCCGTGGCCGCCTTCGCCGCCCTGGCCGCCGCCCCCGCCGTCGGCGCCTCCGTGCGGACTGCCATCGCGCGGCCTGCCCCCGCCGAACCCGATCCAGGGCTCGCCCCTGTGGGTCAACCCGAACTCGGCGGCCGCTCAGGCGGCCGCGAACGCGTCACGATGACCGCGGCCGAGCTCGAGAGCGTTCAGTTCCTCGCCCGGCGCGCGAACCGCCAACTGGATGCTGCCGTCCAGCCCCAGCGCTGCCAGGACGCGGGCCGCGTCGATCGCCGACGCGGCGGCGGCCCAGTCCGCGATCGCCGTCTTCGTCGCCTACGCCATACCCAACCGAGACTGCGGTGGGCTATCTGGCGGGGGGGCTCGGCTCCGACGCCGCCTACCGCGACTGGATCACCGCGGTGGCGCAGGGGGTCGGCCAGCGCCGCGCCGTCGTCGTCCTCGAACCTGACGCGCTGGCGCAGACCTGGTGCCTCACGACTACGCAGTACAAAGCACGGACGGCGCTGCTCCGCTACGCGATCGACGCCTTCTCAGCGAACTCCCGAGAAAGCCCTCGTCTACCTGGATGCCGGCAACTCCCGCTGGCAGAGCGCCGCCACCATGGCCAACCGCCTGAACGACGCCGGGATCGCGAGGGCCCGCGGCTTCGCCCTCAACGTCGCCAACTTCAATACGACACCGGCTGACATCACCTACGGGAAGGCGATCTCATTGCGGCTCGGGGGGAACCGGCCATTCGTCATCGACATCTCGCGCAACGGGAACGGGCCAGACCCGTACGGCCAGTGGTGCAACCCCCCGGGGCGAGCGATCGGCGCTAACCCCACGACCGTCTCGGGTGATCCCTTCGTCGACGCACTCCTGTGGATCAAGACGCCGGGATCCTCCGACGGGGTCTGCCGGGCGGGCGAACCGGTGGCCGGGACCTACTGGCCCACCTACGCGGACGGGCTGGTGCGTGCCCGGTACGGGGTCGGCGATCCCCACGTCCTGAGAGCGATGGTCCGGTGCCGCATACCGGCCCGCCTGCGATGCCGCGTCGCGATCCACGAGGTCTACGAGGGGTGGGCATGCCTGATGTCATGCTAGCGTTCATGCTGTGAGCACGCTCCAGGTGAAGAACCTGCCCGACGACCTGCACGCAGCGCTGGCCGCACGCGCGCGGGCGCAGGGGGTGACCATGTCCGAGTACGTGACGCGGTTGCTCCGGCGAGACCTGTCGCGGCCGACGATCGAGGAGTGGATCGCGGGCCAGGGGCCTCGCGGGGGCCAGCGCGGGCGATCGACGTCGTGGGGGCGCTGGACCAGGTGCGCGTCGAGTACGACCCGGCCGGTGAGCCGGCGGGGGCTCCGCCGAGACGCCGGCGGGGCTCCGGCGCGGCGCGAGGCGTGATGCTCGTCCTCGACGCGAGCGCGGCCGTCCACGCGCTCCTCCCGAGCCACCTGCGTGAGCCGACGTGGGAGCGGCTGCGGGGGGCGGAGGTCGTCGCGCCCGCCCTGATCGACACCGAGGTGCTGTCAGCGTTGGCCCGGCTCGAGCGTGCGGGGCAGATCACGCGGCGCCGAGGCCGACGGCGCGGTCGAGGCGTGGGGGACGTTCCCGTGCACCCGGGTGACGGCGGTGCCGCTGCTCGGGGACGTGTGGGGCCTGCGGCACGCGGTGCGGATCGCCGACGCGCACTACGTCGCGCTGGCCGGGGCGCTCGGGGCGCCGCTCCTGACCGCGGACGCCCGGCTCGCCCGCGCGCCGATCACGGGTGTGACGGTGCTGCTGGTGCGGTGAGGGGCGGGCGGCGTGAACGCGGACCCGTACACGCGGTGAGGTGACGGCCGCGCGGGGCGGCGGGCGCCGTCGTCGTCCTCGCCTTGTCGCCTTCCAGGCGCCGGGCGCCTCAGGGCGTCGGCTGTCCCGGCAGGGCGTACCCCAGCCGGAGGAGCGCCTTGCGGAAGGCCGGCTCCTGGTCGAGGGGAACGGCGAGGTGCCGGTCGCCGACGGGCCTGCACAGGGCGCGAAGGGCTCGGTCGCGGGCGATCAGCGTGGCGAGCGCGGGGTCGGCGCACTCGACGAGGCGGACGGGGCCCAGGTCGGTGATCTGCGCGGCGCGGCGGGTGACGTCGGCGAGGAGGCCGGGTGACGGCGTCGGGGATCTCGTTCGCGGCGTGGCTGCCGGAGGAAGGCGGCGACGTCCGCGAGGTCGCGTCCGGCGTCGACCGCGGTGAGGAGGCTCGCCGTCGTCAGGGCCCAGACGCGGTCCGACGTGCGCTCGGCGAAGCCGGAGAGCAGGATCTCGTCGCCCGGGGCGAGGTCGCCGGTGACGACGATGTCCAGGGTGTCGAGGACCTCGAGGCTGCGGGCTGGTTCGGGCGCGGCGGGCGGTTCGTAGGTGGAGGTGAGGCCGAGCGCGTAGCGGCCGAGCGCGGTGAGGCGGATCGCCTGCAGGCCGTCGTAGCGGCTGAGGGCGCGCAGGTCGTCCGCGCCCCAGTAGTCCCGGAAGTCGGTGCGCGCGTGGTCGGGGTGGGCGTAGTCCAGGTCCACCAGGCCCAGGGTGCCCGCGTACTCGAAGACGACGGCGAGGGTGTAGCGGCCCTCGAGCAGCTCCCACGTGTGGGGGCCGTCGTAGCCGAGGCTGCCGTACCGCGCCTCGCCGAGGTAGAGCTTCCACTGCGCCCGCTCGTTGCGGGCGACCGTCGGGCTGAGGCGGCGTCGGCGCATGGTGGTGAAGAGGTCGTCGACGGCGACCCATTCCTCCGGCGGGCACGTGGCCAGCGCGCGGGCGACCGTCTGGCGGCGGGGGGTGACGGCGCTGAGGGCGGCGGCGGAGCGCTGGCCCTTGATGGCCTCGACGCGGCTCATCTCGTCGATGAGGCCGCGCGTGAGCCAGCGCTGCCAGAGCGTGGCGATGACCTCGGCGCCCGGCTTGCGCTGGGCGCGGCGGCCGGCGGGGGTGAGCGTCAGGCGGCCGTTCTCGATCGTCGCGAGGCCGCCGGCCTGGAGCAGGAGGGGCCACGCGAACGCAGCGATCGCGTCCGTCGCGTAGAAGTCGCCGTGGGCGAGGTGGCCGGGCGATGGTCGAGGTGGTGGCCGCCGTCGGGCGCAGCGTCTTCTCGCTGCAGCGGAGGGCGCCGGTTGCGGTCAGCTGGAGCAGGGTGTGGAGGTTGGCCAGGGCCTCGGGCTCCGTGAGGCGGATCCGGTGGTCGCCGGGCGCGGCCAGGGGGCCGGTGGTGGGGATGGTCACGGTGGTCCCTTCTTTCGGTGGCTGCGGCTGGCGGCGTCGTGGTGCTCGGCTCGCGTGCCGCGGGCGGGGCATCTCGCTCGTGCGCGAGCGCGTGGGGTGCCGGGCGGTGGGCCGTCGCGAGGGCGAGGGGCGCCGTCGTCGTCCTCGTTCTTGCGTAGGTTCCCACGCCGGGACCCGGCTGTCCCCTGAATCCCAATTCGCTACCATGGTGGGATGAGCCGTCAGATCGCCGTGCGCCTTCCGGAGCCGCTCGTCGCGTACATCGACGACCTCGTGAGGTCGGGTCGGGCCACCAGCCGCGCCGCCGTGGTGATCCGCGCGCTCGAGCAGGAACGGCGGCGGGAGATCGCCGAGCGGGACGTCGCCATCCTCACCGGCGCGCCGACCGACGCCGACCTTGACGAGTTGGCCGCCTACGGGAGCCGGGTCCGGATGGACGATCTCGACTGATGAGGCCCATCCACATCGCGCAACTCGACAAGGCGCGTCCCGTGCTCGTCCTCACCCGGGAGATCGTCCGCCCGTACCTGACCAGGGTCACGGTCGCGCCGATCACGAGCACGATCCGCGGCCTGTCGACCGAGGTCCTGGTCGGCCCGGCCAACGGTCTCGACCACGAGAGCGCCGTGAGCTGCGACAACGTCCTCACGATCCCCGTGGGCCGCCTGGCCGGCAGATCGGCCACCTCCTGCCGGCCCAGGAGGCCGCACTCTCGCGAGCGATCGAGATCGCCTTCGATCTGGAGGTCTGAGGCGCGGCGGGGCACCTCCGCCGCCAGCACATCGGGCTCCGATCAGGAGTCCCGAATTCGGGACCGGCCCGGGCGACCAATGCGCGCCGAGGATCTTCTCCACGCCGCCGGGCGCCGTCGTCGGCTACTTCTCCGGCTCGACCACCACCCGGGCCGCCCCCTTCTCCCAGGCCACCGTGGACTGGACGTCCGCCGCGCCCGGGCGCGTGTCCGGGTAGTACGGGGTGTCGCTCCAGCCGACCACGATCTCGACAGGCGAGGCGGTGGTCACCTCCCGTCGCTCCAGCTCCACCTCGGCGGTGGGCGCGGCGGCCGTGCGCATCCGCACGATCGCCGGGGGCAGACGCACGGCCAGCAGCGCGGTGCCGCCCGGGTCCACGCGCCGGAAGTCCGGCAACACGTTCACGGCCCCGGGGATCGCCGCCCGGCCCTGGTCCGTGAGGCGCACGGTGACGACGCCGGTCGCATCGTCCACCACGATTCCGCGCACGTCCCCGACGTAGTGGAGCGCGCGCGCCGGATCCGGGTTCGTCAGGCGGAGGGTCACCTCGAGACCGCCGGCGCGCTGCCGGACGCGCTCCACGCTCGCCTGGAGCTCCGGCTCACCCTTGCCCCCGTTGCCGGGGCCCTGAGTGCTGATGCTCATGACGCCTCCCCTTCGGCGCGTGCCTCATCGACGGCGGCCCGCACACCCGTCGCCGCCCCGAACTCCTTCTCGAGCCTGCCCAGCGCCACGGCGAGCGACCTCGGGTCACGCAACAGCGTGGACCGCAGCATCCGCACCTCCGCGCGCGCCTCGTGCGTGTCGAGGACGCCCCAGCGTGCATCGAGCGGGAGGCGGCCGGCCCACTGCACCACGAAGTCGACCAGGTGCTCGCCGAGCGTGGCCGGCTCCGCGCCGTCGAGCATCTCCTCGAGCAGGCCGAAGTACGCCAGCACCGGCTCCAGCAGGGCCCACCGGATGTGCGGGTCCGGCAGCGCGCGCTCCACGAGCAGGTCGCGGACCGCGCGCTCCGACGGCGTGGCCTCGGCCTGGTCAGGGCTGCCCGATCCGCGCGCGGTGCCCGCGACGCTCCGGGGCCTCCGCGCCTCCGGCGACCAGCGCCATGGCGCGCGCGAGGGCCTCCCGCGACCGGGCGACGTCGTCCTCGCTGCCTGTTCCCCGGACGAAGCGAGCGCCCAGGTCCGCCGCGCTCACGCCGTCGATCGCGTAGTCGCGGACCAGGGTGAGGACCTGGATGAGCGGGCGCACCAAGCCGTCCAGGACCGTGGCGCGCAGGTCCGTGTCCGTGGCCATCTGCCCGACCACCTGCGGGCTGAAGGCGTAGTAGGAGTAGTGGAGCGACTCGAAGAACGCATGCCCGATCTCGCTGCGCCGGAAGAACTGGTCGCGGAGCGTGCGCAGCGCCGCGACCTCGGCCGAGAGCGGCGAACCGGACGTGACCGAGGCGACGATGCAGCACGAGTTGCCGCCACCGCCCCCGCAGCTCTGGCCGCAGTGGATGCCCGGGTCCCGCAGGAGCACAGGCTCGCCGAGGAACGTGGCGAGTTGAGTGCGCATGTCGTTCTCGTCCGTGATTGCGGCGTTCTCCTCCGGGGAGGAGGGATTGCATTGTGCCGTCAGGGCGAGAAGGTTGTTGTTCACGATGCGGAATGCGTGCGAGAACTCGTGGTAGGCCATCACCGAAAGCGGAAGGCGCAGATCCATCGTGCCGCCCGTTCCCTGCCGGGCCAGGCAATATCCGTTGCTGTTGTTGTCGCTCGTGTCGTAGATGACCAGGCACGACGCCGTGTTGTTCAGCGTGTCCCCCGGCATTCCGGAGCCCTGGGGCGGGAGGGCCGTGCCGCCACGGGTGGTGATGAGTGAGCCGTCGTTGAGCGTGAAATCGCTGCCCACCGCGAGCACGATGATGTCCGTGCCCGCGGCGTTCACCGCGAAGTTCGTGTTCACGAGGGTGTCCAGGCGCGTGGGCGGGACACCCGGGTCCGTGCGGACGTAGGTCACCTGCTGGAGGTTGCCCGTGACGGTGCCCAGGCCCAGGCCGGTGTCGAAGTTCGCGATCGTGGACAGGTGCACGAAGGCGAGAGCGGCTTGGAGCGTGCCGGCCCCCGCCCCCGTCGCATCGTTCTGGATGAAGAGGGTCACGATGCCCTCCGCTCAGCCGACGGGTTCGCGGACCTCGGGCGGCCGCCAGTCCTGCCCCTTGGGGTGATACGGGCTGGGCTTGGGGACCTCGCACCGCTCCGGGCAGCGCTCCGGCTCCTTCTTGGGCGGCGGGCAGCACTTCTCGAGGCGCTCGAGCGCCGCCAGGTCGCGGTCGTAGTCGGCGGCGGCGCCGGGTTGCACGCGCTCGGCGATCCCTTCCAGGCGCTTCGTGGCGTTCGTGAGGGTGCGGGTGAGATCGATCTCCGTGGTGAGCTTGCGCGTGATGCCGCAGAGCAGTTCGTTGGCGTTCTCGAGCAGGCAGATGATCGTGTCGTTCTGGGCGGTGTGGTGCCGCGCCTCGTCCAGCGAGGCCCGGCCGACCTCGAGGATCGCAAAGAGGCCCCCCGAGAGCGTGGCCACGCCGGCCTGGAGGTGGGCGTCGAGCGTGGCGACCCGGGAATTGAGGGTCTGGACCTCGTCGCGAATCTCCGCGCTGATCGTCGCGTTCTGGGCGGTGCTCGCGACAATGGAATCGAGCTTGGCGTTGATCTGGTCCGCGACATCCTGGATTGAAGGCATACCTGTCCCCCTGCGCTGGTATCGAAACCTCCGTCGCTCAAGGATGCTTCTCCTGCGACCGGGTGGTGTCAATAAGTCTGGGAGAAACGATTTCTGGCGGGGGCGTTTTGCCTGGTGGGGCCGGCGCAGGCGGGGGCGGCTGGTGGGCTCAGCGGCCGTAGTGGTAGCGGCACGCCGCGATTCGGACTTCCTGGTCGACCACCTTGTAGACGAGCCGGTGCTCGTCCGTGATGCGGCGCGACCAGTAACCGTTGAGGTACTTGAGCGACTCAGGTTTGCCGATCCCCTCGTGGGGCCGGCCCTCGAGGGACCCGCGGGCGATGTCACGCAGGAGGTCGTTGATGCGCCGGAGAACCCGCCGATCCTGGCTCTGCCAGTCGACGTAGTCCTCCCAGGCGTCCTCGTCCCAGACGTACCTCACGCGCTGCGGGCCGCGGCGTCGTCGTCGGTCGTCTCGTTGCGGAGGCCGCGCTCCGTGCCGCGACCGTCCTCGAGGCGCTCGATCGCCCCGAGCAGCCGACGGGCGTTCGCCGGGTTGCGCAGCAGGTAGGCCGTCTCCTTCAGCGACTCGTAGTCGGCGAGCGCCAGCATGACGACCGGCTCGTGGCCGGCGCGCGTGATGACGACCTCCTCCCGGTCCGCCTCGACCGCGTCGAGGGTCGCCGCGTAGTTCGCGCGCGACTGCGAGTACGACATCGTCTTCATCGGGACCCCCGGGCTGGTGGCGTACGCGTTATTGTACGCCTGGGCCCCGTCCGTCCCTCGGGTGTGGCGGCGTCGTCCAAGCGGACCTCCCGGCGGGCAAGGAGGGCGTCGAACTCGTCGTCGACAACGCGTCGGCTGTACGGCACGCGTCTACGCGACCGTTCACACACCTTCTGGGCTACCGATCACGCACCTTCTGCCCGACTGATTCCGCAACTTCCGCCCCGGACGCACCCGCGGAGGTCCGAGTGCCTACGGCGCGGCGTCCCAGGCCTGCTCGGCGGTGAGCTCGGCCGCCCGGGTGGGGTCCGTGAGGAGGATCTCGATCGCCGACCGGGCGTCCCAGCGGTGGGCCGCCTGGGCCAGGGCGCGGGCGAGGCCCTGGGTGGTGGCGGCGTGGGGGACGCCGTCGGGCGTGACCCACCAGTCGACCGGGGTGCCATCGACGCGCAGGTCCTCGTGCTCCCAGTAGGTCGGCGGGGCCACGGGCACCAGGGCAAGCACGGCGAGCGGCGTGGGGACCTCGCGCCCTCCGCTGAGGTCGAGCGCTCTCGTTCGCGAGGTCGAGGAGGCGGGGAGGGACGCGACGTCGAGGAGGTCCGCGAGAGCCTCGGCCGCCGGCGAGCGGGGCGGGGATCACGTCGCGTGACCTGGGCCCACATGGGCTCGGCGGCGACGGCGGCGTCGTCGGCCGGGGCGATGAGCGCGACGGGGTCCGACCCTCCCCTGGCCCGGAGGACGGGCACGCGGTCGACGTCCAGGGCTGCGCCGTCGTCGGCGTTCGCGCTGGTCAGGCGGGTGGCGAGGGCGGCGAGGCCGCGCCAGATGGCCAGGGCGTCGTCGAGCGGGACGGGCGTGCCGACGGGCGGGAGTCCGTCGAGGTAGCGGTCCCAGGCGGGGAGGTCGAGGGTGGCGAGGTCGCCGACGGCGCCCAGCGCGGCCAGGACCTCCGGGCCGAGGCGGGCGGCGTCGTCGTCGGTGCCCATCTCGGGCGGTGCGGGCCGCAGGAAGGGGACGGTCGCGCCGGGGGCGGCGAAAGGGGCGCCGAGGAGGTCGCGGAGCCACCAGGCGGTGTAGGAGGGGGCCTCGCGGCCGCCGGCGCGGACGGGGGTCAGGAGCGCGGCGCGGGTGTGCGGGTCCTCGGCGAGGTGGGCGAGGGCGGCGGGCCAGGCGTCGTCGGCGACGGCGTCGAGGTCGGCGACGGCGGGGAGGTCGCCGACGTAGGTGCCCGCGCCGAGGTTCTCGGCGAGGTGGTCGAGGTACTCGGGCCAGCCGTCGAGGTGGGACTCGGGGGCGTCGTCTGTGTCTGCGCCGGTGAGGGGCGGTTCGGCGACGACGTCGCGGATGGTGAGCGTGGCGAGGGTGTCGCGGACGCCGACGGCGACCAGCGCCTCGGGGGTGTGGGTTTCGGTGAGTGTGGGGCTCGCGGGGCGGAGGGCGTCGAGGTGGGCGGCGGCCCAGGAGCCGGGCAGGGTGAGGTCGCGGGCGGGGGTGGGCTCGCCGTCGTCGGCCTCGAGCGGGAGGGCGCCGAGCCAGGGGTGCGCGGCGGCGATCTCGCGGGGCGTGGCGCCGGCGTCGAGGGCGGCCTGGGCGAGGGCGAGGGTCGCGTGGACGGTGGGGGCGCTGTCGTGGGGGTCCTGCGCGGCGGCCTCGACCGCGGCGCGGATCGCGGGGTGCGCGAGGAGCGTGCGGGGCGTGGCCTCGGCGGCGCCGAGGCGGATGAGGAGGGGGTGCGCGGCGTCGGGGTGGACCACGCGGAGGCCGAAGGAGGCGAAGGCCGCAGGACGGCCGCGACCCCCTCGCTGAGGTCGACCGCGCTCTCGTCCGGACTCGCCGAACGCGGCGGTGGTCGGCTCATCTCCCGGAATCGAGAGGGGCTGCGACCTAGCGTTCACCGTGGCGTCGGGGGTGGGTCGGCGGGGAGGATCACGAGGCCGCGGGGGCCGCGAACGGTGCGGCCGTCGGCCAGTGGGACGGGGAGGCCGGCGAGGGCGTCGGCGACGCCGGGCTCGCTCGCGTGCGGGGCGAGGGCGTCGTAGATGTCGCGCCAGCGCTCGGGGGCGAGGGCGAGCGGCATGGCGTCGACGGCGTCGGCGAGGTCGCGGATGTCGACGCCGAGGGCGCGGATGCGGGCGTGCGCCTCGGGGCCGGGCGGGATCGCGACGAGGCCCGCGAGGGCGGGGGCGAGTGCGGCGAGGGCGCGGGGATCGTGGCCGACCGGGCCGGCGATCGCCTGGGCCTCGCGCGGGGTCGAGGAGCTCGCCGAACGCGGGGTCAGCGGTCGCTTGGGCGCTCAATCGACCCGTCGAACCCCGCGTTCGGCGCAGGTGGGCGAGCGATCCCGCGTGGCGATCGGGGTGATCGGGGTGATCGGGGTGAGGACGCGGCGCGTGCGGAGCGCGGCGAGGGCGGCGGCGTGGAGCGCGGCGTCGAGGCGGCCCGCGGGGAGCCCGAGGGGGACGAACGGAAGGGGGTCGGCGCCGTCGGCGACGAGGCGTTCGACCAGGTCGGCGTAGGTTTCGCCCGCGCGGGCCACGAGGGCGTCCGTCGCGGGGCCGGGCGCGACGTGGCGGCGCGAGGGGTCGAGAGGGAACGTGGCGATGAGCAGCGCGGGCAGCGTGCACGGCTCGTCGGTGGGGGTGGGCGCGTGGACCACGTGGCGGTGCGGTCCCACCTCCCTGAGGTCGAGCGCTCTCGTTCGTGAGTCGAGGGGTCGCGTTCGCTCGACCACGAACGAGAGCGCTCGCCGCGAGTGGGGACGGCCCACGTGATCGACCAGCCGGTGCGGGTGCGCTCCTCGTGGGGGCGGTCGGCGAGGTCGTGGGGCTGGTGGTGGCCCTCGGCGCGAACCGTGAGCCAGCGGTCGGCGACGTCGGTCAGGGTGCGGGGCGGCTCGCCGTCGACCTCGATCCGCACCTCGGCGAGTGCGGGGAGGGCGAGGAGGAGGACGTCGTCGACCTCCGACAGCAGCCGCGCGACGAGGTCCCGCTCCTGTGGATGACGGAGGCGGGCGGTGACGAGCGTGTCGTACCCGGGTGGGACGGTCTCCTCGGTGGCCGGATCGGCGGCCGAGGCCGAGCGCGAAGGGGAGGCGGAGGATGGGGAGGTCGGCGGCGGGGCGGTCGAGGGCCTGGCTGAGCGAGGTGCTCGCGTGGGTCTGTGCGCTGACCGGCGCCGTCGCGTCCGCGTGGCGCTGCTGGTCGAGGAGCTCGGTGAGGAGTGCGCGGGACCGCGCGGCGGAGAAGCGGACTGCGCCGTCGGCCGAGGCGATCGTGATCTCGTCGCTCACGGCGCGGACGGCCGCGAAGCCGACGCCGAAGCGGCCGACCGTGCCGTGGGATGCGCGGCCGTCGCCGGGGGCGGCGGGTGCGTGCTTGGCGGAGGCGCGCATGCTGGCGAGGGCCTGGACGCCGGAGCTGGTGAGGGGCGCGCCGGTGTTGGCGGCGGTGAGCAGGGCGCCGCCGTCCTCGGTCGGCACGAGCCGCAGGAGCAGGCGGCCTGCGGGGTCGCGCGGCGCCGGCGGATGACGGCGCGCCGGGCTCGCTGCGGCTGCGTCGGCGGCGTTCTGGGCGAGCTCGATGATCACCCGGTCGCGGTAGTAGCCGCGGGCGTGGTCTTCCTCGAGGTTCGCGTCCTCGCGAAAGCGGGTGGGCGACGTCGTCCAGGCGGCGATCGTGGCGGCGCGGATCGCGGCGGTGCCGAACGGGTCGGCCGCTGCCACGGACTCGCCGTCGTGGCCGGTCACGGCGTGTCCGGCGTGTCCTCGGTCTCGTCGGTGGGCGACTCCGGCTCGGGCCCGGGCTTTGGCTCGGGTTCCGGCTCGGGTGATTCGTCCGGCTGGGCCGCACGCTCGGGTTCGGGCTCAGGTGATGCGTCCTCGGGCGTTGAACCGTCTGGCTCCGGCTCAGGAAGAGCCTCGTCCGCCGCCTCGGGAGCGTCGCTCACGGCGGCCGGTTCCTCGAGCGCGGTCTCGACAACCGACTCCGGGACTACGGCCTCGACGTCGGAGGCAGGGACCTCGGGCTCGGCTGGGCTCGACCTGGGCCGCGGCCTCCGCGCGGTGGTTGTGGAAGTCGACACCGTGGGAGTCGATCAGCGGGGCGTTCACGGGCCAGTCGCTGGGAGCGGGCTCGACGTCGGTCTCGGAGTGGGCGCCGCAGCCGTGGTCCATGCTGACCACGCGACCGTCGTCGGGCGACCACTCGTTCGAGCAGACGCCGAAGACCGTGCGCATCGAGCCGGCCATGCAGCATGAGGAAGCCGCAGGTGGAGCACTGGGCGAGCGGCTTCTTCGCGCGGTCGCGACGGTCACCTGACCGGCCGGAGGGCCGGTCGGCGGGCTCCACCGGACCACGGTCGCCGTTGTACCAGCGGGTCATGGCCTCCTCGCGGCCCAGCCGCGAGAGCACCCGGACCCGCCCGAGGCCGAGCTCGTCGATGGCCAGCTGGTCGACGTCCTCGTCCCCGGTCGCCTCGAAGCCGAACTCGAGCCGCTCGTCGTCGGGCACGTACGGCAGCAGGTCGTGCCGCCCGACGTCGCCCGGCTGGAGCCGCTCGGACCACGGCACCCACGCCGGGGCCGTGATCGCGCCGTCGCCGGGGAGGAGCGAGACCTCGCACACGGTCCCGACCCGCGCCCGCGGGGGCGCGCGCCAGGGTGACGGCCCAGCGCCACCCGACGTAGCCGGGCGCCGTCGAGGCGAAGTAGTGCGTCGCGAGGCGCTGGTCCTCCGCACGGGCACCGAGGTGCTCCCCGACCTCGTCGGGGCCGGCCGCCTCGACGGCGGCGTCGCGCGCGAGGTCGACCGCGGCCGCGAGGACCGCGTCGACGACCGAGCGCGCGCGCCGGGGCTTGGAGACCGGCGCGGCGAAGGTAGCGATGGACACGAGGTCGAGCCTAGGCGTCGAAGTCGTCCGCGACCGCGCGAAGCACCTGGGCGAGCTTGGTCGCATGCGTCTTGTCGGGGTAGCGGCCCCGGCGCAGCCCGTTCGAGGCGGCGTCGAGCAGCTTGATGACGTCCTCGACGATCGAGACCATGTCCTCCGGCGGCTTGCGGTGCGCCCGGACCACCGACGGCGTCGGCTCGAGCACCGTCACCGAGAGCGCCTGGAGCCCGCGGCGACCGTCGGCGACGCCGAAGTCCACCCGGGTGCCGGGCTTCGGGGCCGCGATGCCCGCGGGGAGCGCGGAGGCGTGCAGGAAGACCTCACCGCCGTCGTCGGACGCGATGAAACCGAAGCCGCGATCGGCGTCGAACCACTTGACCTTGCCGGTAGGCACTGCAACCTCTGACTCTCTCGACCCTCGGGGCCGACCCTCACCCGGGCAGGCGGAAGCAGCCCGGTACGCGTGGAACAAGGGACAAGGGTAACCCGACGCGCACGGAGGTCGCGTCCACGGCATTCCGCCCCTCGGCCCCCTCCCCCTCCCCCGCCGAGGTCGAGCGCTCTCGTTCGCGAGGTCGAGCGCTCTCGTTCGTGAAGTCGAGCGCCGTGCACAGGCTGTGCGGCAGCCTCGACCTCACGAACGAGAGCGCTCGACCTCAGCGATGAGGCGACGCGCGCAGTGCCTCGGCAATCCGCTGGGCAATGCGGTCCCTGTACGCGAGCTCAGCCCAGACAATCCGGATGAAGTACCAGCCGAGCTCCTCGAGGGCATGCTGGCGCTGACGCTCCTTCTCCCGTGCCTCCGCCTCGCTCAACCCGAAGGCGCCCGAGTACTTGACCGCGCCGTCGAACTCCACGGCCACCCGCTGCCTGCGCCAACCGAGGTCGAGGAAGAACTCGCCGATCCCCGTCGCGACGACGAGCTGGGGCTCGGGCGTCGGAAGCCCGTTCTCGAACGCGGCGAGGCGGCACAGCGTCTCGCCCGGTGACTGCGCCCGCCCGTCCGCGAGCGCCAGGATCGCGCGGGCCCGGCGGACGCCCCGATGCCCCTTCTTCGCCGCGAGGTCGGCCACCAGGTCGGCGAGATCGATCCCCCTCGCGAGAGCCGCATCGGCAATCACGAGCGCCTGGTCCGGCCACAGAAATCGCGCGCAGTCGAGGACCGTTCGGGGCAGGGACGTGCACCGGAGCTCGTCCACCTCGGTGACCTCGTGATCCCTCAGCTCGGCGGACCAGTGCCGGACGAACGCGCCGTCCGTCGTCTTCGGCGGCCGTGTCCGTTGGATCGTGTGCGCCTTCTCGTCCGGATGCCAGATCGGGAGACCGTGAAGGAGTGCCGCGGACGTGTGGCTGAACCACCAGTCGGTCGTCAGCGCGCTGTCCACGGCCAGCATCCGCTGGCGGGCCAGTCGCTCGACCGCGAGTGCGGGAGAGTCCGGCCACTCGTCGGTGGGCGCGAGTACCCCGCGCCGGATCGGCGCCAGGGTTCCGGCGAGGATCGCCAGGTCGCGCTCCGTCCGCTCCAGGTCGCGCGCAAGAACGATCCGGGCGCCGGGCGGCTCGTCTCCCAGCCCAGCCGCCAGCGCGACCGCGCGCCCGACGTTCATTTCGACTTCCCTATGTGTCCCGTGGTGCCGTTCATTCGGGGAGCGTCTCCCGGCGCGTCGAATCACCGCTCGCCGCGTCGCCGGCTCGGGGGACGACGGCGCACGGTGGCCGTCTGTGGAGGAGGCGCGGCGTCGTCGGTGGTCGCCGCGCCTCGACCTCACGAACCAGAGCGCTCGACCTCAGCGCAACCCGCTCGACCTCACGAACGAGAGGGCTCGACCTCAGCGGAAATTGGGGGCGGGACGACGCGGGAGAATGGACGGATGTCCGCACTTGCCGACGCCCTGCGCGCTCGCTCCGACGCGGACCTCGCGTACCTCCTCATGGCGCGGCCGGACCTGGCCTCACCCGCGCCGTCGTCGGTCGTCGCGATGGCGACCCGGGCCGGGACGCGACCGTCGGTGGACCGCGCGCTCGCCGGGCTGACCCGGTTCGAGCTGCAGGTGGCCGAGGCGATCGTGGCGCTGGCCGCCGACGCCCCGGCCGGCCGCGCCGTCGGGCTCGGTGAGCTCGAGGCGGGCCTCGGGATCGACCCGGGTGCCGTCGTCGGGCGCCTGCGGGACCTCGGTCTCCTCGTCGAGCCGACCGACGCCACCGGCCCCGGGGACGCCGTCATCCCCGTGCCCGCGTTGACGGGCGTGTTCGGGCCGTACCCCGCGGGGCTCGGGCCGCGGCTGGCGACCATGAAGGCGCTGCACCCGGGCGAGCCCGCGCCGTCGTCGACCCCGTGACCCCCGAGGCCCTCGCCGCCGTGCTCGCCGACGCCCCCGACGGCGCGCGGCGCGTGCTCGACGCGCTGACGTGGGGGCCGCCGATCGGGAGCGTGGACGCGGCCGACGCCGGGCCGGGGCCGGGCTGGCTCCTCGCGCACGGCGTGCTGCGGCGCCTCTCCCCCACGCAGCTCGTGCTGCCGCGCGAGGTCGCCCTCGCGGCGCGGGGCGGGCGGCTGATCCGCGACGTCGAGCCGGTGCCGGTGCTGGCCGAGGCGCCGATGCGCGCGGCGGAGCCGGTGGGGGCGGAGAGCGCGCTGGCGGCGTCGGAGGTCGTGCGACGGGTCGCCGTCGTGCTCGCCACCTGGGACGACGCCTCGCCGACCCTCCTGCGGGGCGGCGGACTCGCCGTGCGGGAGCTGCGGCGGATCGCCACCGCGCTGGAGACGGAGACGGGCGAAGCGGCGTTCGCGGTCGAGGTCGCGGCGATGGCGGGGCTGGTCGGGCCGTGGTCCGGGGACGACGGGCCCACGTGGGTGGGGACGGCCGACGCCGATCTCTGGCTCGAGACGGACCTCGCCGAGCGGTGGGCCGTGCTGGCGCGGGCGTGGGCGGGCTCGACGCGGGCGTCGTGGCTGGTCGGGACCCGCGACGAGCGGGACGCGCTGCGCCCGGCGCTGGGGCCCGGGCTCGACCGGTCGTGGGTTCCGGGGCTGCGGCGTCGGGTGCTGGGGGCGCTGGGCGCGTGGCCCGTGGGGGCGGCGCCGGCGGCGGGGGACGTGTACCGGGCGCTGGCGTGGTCGGCGCCGCGCGCGACGCCGCGGCCGGAGACGGTCGAGGCGGTGCTGCGGGAGATGAGGTGGCTCGGGCTCCTGGGCGCCGGCGCGCTCGCGGGGGCGGGTCGGGCGCTGCTGGGCGAGGTGGGGGCCGGGGACCCGGCGCCACCCGCGTTCGCCGAGAAGGGGGGCGACGCGCTGGTGGCAGCGCTCGAGGTCGACCTGCCGCCCGCCGTCGACGACCTCGTGGTGCAGGCCGACCTCACCGGGTTGGTGGCGGGCCGGCCGTCGCGGGCGCTGGCCGCGCTGCTGGACGCGGCGGCCGAGGTGGAGAGCCGCGGGGCGGCGCTGACGGTGCGCTTCACGGCGGAGTCGATCCGGCGGGCGCTCGACGGCGGGATGGACGGGGAGGGGCTGCTGGCCGGGCTCCGCGCGCACTCGCGCGTGCCGCTGCCGCAGCCGCTGGAATACCTGGTGGCCGACGTGGCGCGGCGGCACGCCTCGCTGCGGGTGGGTGCGGCGTCGTCGTACGTGCGGTCGGACGACAGCGTCGCGCTGGCGGCGCTCGCGACGGACGTGCGGCTGGCGTCGTTGCGGCTGCGGGTGATCGCGCCGACCGTGCTCGTGTCGGCGCAGCCCGCCGCGGTGGTGCGGGAGGTGCTGCGGTCCGAGGGCGTCGGGTCGGTGGTCGAGGGGCCGGACGGCGAGGTCGTGTCGCTGGCGCCGTCGCCGCGGCGGGCCGTGACCGCGCGGGGGAAGGCGGACATCGCGGGGCGGGCGGACGGCGCCGGGCGGGCGGAGGGCGCCGGGCGGGCGCCGCTGGCGATGACCGACCACGAGCTCGCGCGGATCGTCGCGTCGATGCGCCAGGGCGACGACCTCGCTGCCGCGGCGGGGCTCACGCCCGGTGCCGGCGCGGCGCCGGCGCACGCGCTCGCGGTGCTGCGGGACGCCGCGGACACCGGCGAGACCGTGGGTCTGGTGGTCGCGGGGCCGACCGGGTCCGCCGAACGGCGGCGGGTCAAGGTGCTGTCGGTGGACGGCGGCCGCGTGCGGGTGGTGGACGTCGCCCGCGAGGCGGAGCTGACCATCGCGGTGCACCGGATCATCGACGCGCGGCGGCGGCGATGACGGCGCGCGACTGATCCCGGCGGTCGACGGACCATGACGACGCCGCGGGCGAACGCGGCGGGTGAGCCCTCGAGAGCGCCTCGAAGGTGTAGACAGCGTCGTGGCGCCGTCCACCTCGGCCACCTCGACGTCGCTGAACGCCATCACCACGTCGGGCTCGCTCGACCATGGCCTCCATGAGTCGCTCGACGTAGGTCGGCGTCAACGAGGTCGTCATGGAAGGCGAAGAACATGAACTCGCCGGCAGGCGTTGGCCATGAGGTCGTTCGAGTTCCGCAGCCAGCCGAGGTTCTCGTGGCGCTCGACGCACGCGCACGTCGTCCCGGCCTTCAGCGAATCGCCCGGACCACGTCGAGGGTCTCGTCGGTCGAGCGGTCGTCGCCGACAAGGATCTCCAGGCTCGGCCACGTCTGCGCGGCGAGGCAGTCGAGCGTCCTCGTGATGAAGCTCCGCGCCGTTGTAGGTGGGCACGAGCGCCGTCACCTTGGGGTGCACGGCCGCCCGCTCGGCCGGCCGGCCAGCCGACCGAGCGCCGTCGACCTCGTTGTCCACCGTCACCACTTATCCGCTCCGACCTGCGGCATCGCTTCAGCCCACGATCTCGTGCGCCGAGGTTGCTCGCAAGCCACGGGGCCGTCGAGTACTTGCCGGTGTCCACGGAGTAGTACCGTCCCGCGACGCTCGACGCCGAATCGATCCCGACGGTGCAGCTGCGAGCGCAGGATCGCCGATCGATCCCCGACCCTGGGCGTACACGTACCCCCCGGCGATCGTCAGCCGCTCCGCGGCGTCGAGGATGCGCCCGACCGTTGGAAGGACGCGCTTCGAGCCCGGCGCGCACGTCCCGGATGAACTCCGCCTGCTCCGGCCTCGGACATGGGCGCCGGCGCGGGCAGGATCAGCCGCGTCGCTCTCGGCGCGGAGCCCGACGGGGTACCACGACAGGTAGAACTCCCGGCCGTCGTAGTTCTTGACGTCACCGAACGGCCCGACGGCGACGATCGCGCTCGGGACGCCCACGACCTCGCTGCGTGCGGACGAACAGGCAGAGCCGGTAGCGGTTGGACCACGTGAAGTCCGGCGTCAGGCCGGCAGTGAGATCGATCTGCAGTCGACCGTTCCAGAGCGCGTTGACCACGACGTCGAACTGCTCGTCGAGGTCGGGCTCGCCCCGGACACGCCAGGGACCGTCGCGGGAGTCGACCGGGTTCGACCCGGGTGATGGTCGTGCCGGTCCGGACGGAGACTCTCGGCTCGCCCGCGAGCGCGTCGCCGAGACGATCCGCGACCCAGCCCGTGTTGACCGATCGCTCGGGCACTCGGAAGCCCGCCACGACCTCCTCCGGATTGGCGAGCGCACGCAGCTCGGTTGGAGAGAGCGGGGACGCGTGCGCCGTGGAGACGTCCACGAGGTATCGACGCGCGTCCCGCTGCTCCCGGATCACGGCGCTGACGGCGTCGAACTGCGCGCGCAAGGGAGCCGTGTCGACGACCGAACGCCGGTGGACGACGTACACGTCGTCGTCGGCCGTCGTGTGGGGTGCGAGGTCACAGCCGACCAGCTCGGAGACCAGGCGGCCGAAGTGCAGGCCGCCGGGGACGACGTGGCGAGCCGTCCGAAGCGTCGGATCCGCGCCGTACAGGTAGCCGAGATGGATCTTGCCCTCGTTCCACCGGCTGGCGCCGGCGACCGGAGCGTCCGCCTGGTCGAACAGGGCGACGCCGATCCCCCGCCTGGCGAGGAAGAGCGCGAGGCTCGAGCCCATGATCCCGGCGCCCAGGATCGCGACGCGGGTCCCTCGCCTCGTCATGAGTGAAGCTCCGGCGCGCTGCGCTGAGCCTCGCCGGGACGGACGCGGGCTGGCCTCGTTCGCACCCGTCCCTCGCGCGTCGTCACGCAGGGCGGCCCGCTTGGGCGTCGTCGTCCGGGAGGTAGTCGTCAGGGTGGTACGGGGTGTCGCAGAGGACGAGCATCGCCGGGCTGTCGCCGAGGTAGGTCTGCCGAGCCCATACCCACGGCTCGATCAGGGCGGCGCGGCTGGTCGGAGTCGAGGCGGAACCGCCCGCTGCGACTCGCCGTCGGCGGACCTCGACCTCGATCTCGCCGCTGAGCCGCACGAGGATCTGCCGGCCCGCGACGTGGCCGTGGCCGCCTCTCACGCAACCCGAGGGCGCGGCGACCGTGAACGCGCGTACCGCACGGAACCCGTACGCCGAGAATTCCACAGGGTACGAGGACGCCCCGCTCGTCAGCGAACGTCTCCGTGGGGATCAGCGTGACCCTGCCGCTCCACACAGCGTCCTCGTCCACATCGCCCCTCACCGGGTGCTCGCCCACGCGTGGCCCTGACCGAGGCCGAGCCGACAGCATGCCGCATCGATCCGGACCCGCGCAAAGACCCCGCCCTCTCCCGCTCGCGCGCCCGAGGACCGGCGCGCACCGCTCGGACGCGTCGTTCAGGACTCGAGGCGGGTGAACTGGGCCGGACGCCTACCGCCAGTACTCGGGGACGCCGGGGCCGCGAGCGCTGCCTTCACCTCCGCCAGGACCAGGCCGGGAGTACGCACCTCGTCGTAGGTGAAGCGGAAGACCCGGAACCCGAGGGCCTCCAGCGCGCGGTCCCGGCGGCGGTCGTTGCCGAAGGCCTCGCGCGAGCTGTGGAACTCGAACCCGTCGAGCTCGACCACCACCCTCCCCTCGACCACGATGTCGACCCATCCGACCCCAGGGAAGTGGACGCCCGTCTCGACGTGGAGCCCCGCCGAGCGGAGCTCGACCCGGGCGATGGACTCCAGCACCGACTCGCTGCGGGCATCGCATCGGTCCAGCGTCATGCGGGCCCGGACGCTGCCCGGCCCCACGAGTTCGGCGCGGATCTGCTCCACCGTGCAGATGCCCTTGTTGAGCGCGGAGTCGACGGTCACGATCGCGGCCAGGGGCTCCAGGCACTTCAGGACGCACGCCATGGCCACCTCGGGCCGCACCAGCGGCGGATCGGGGAGCGCGTCCGGCCGGAGCGACGAGAGCCGGTGGAGAACCACGGCGTGACGTGGGCCGCTTGGGCGATCGTCGCGCTGCGTTGTTCCGCGGGACGGCGAGATGGACCTGGCGCGACGCATCGAGGACGGCGAGCCCGCGGACATGGCCCACGTGACACAGGTGAGGACCCCGCGGAACTGGCGGGCTCGGACGAGCCACAAGGGCGCACTCGGCAGGGCGTAGCAGCCCCCGCCGATATCAAGGATCCGCCCGTCGGCAACGCATGCATCGAGACTCCGATGGCCCGCGTCCACCGACGAAGTCGCTCCGGCGCGCGACGCCATCGCGTTCAGCCAGGCGCCGGAGAAGATCCACCCACGGATCGTCGCGACCGGTCGCCGCGGAGTCGCCGGCGGGGCCCGGGCCTGTGGACAGGGTGGCAACTCATCGGTCTGGGGAGGAGTCGAGGGCTCGGTCCGGCCTAGCTCCGCCGGGCCCCGCACTCCACACACACATTGGGCCCGTCACGGGCGCCCAGATGGCCCTTGGAGCTGTCACATCCGCCCCATCGGTAGGCGCCGCCTGCGTGCGTGGGTTGACGCCACCGGCGCCCCACCGGCCAAGGTGGGAGAATGGCCCGATGCCCGACGGCCCCCTCATCGTCCAGAGCGACAAGACGCTCCTCCTCGAGGTGAGCCACGCCCGCGCCCACGAGGCCCGCCGCGCCATCGCCCCGTTCGCCGAGCTCGAACGGGCCCCGGAGCACGTCCACACCTACCGGCTGACCAACCTCGGCCTCTGGAACGCCCGCGCCGCCGGCCACGACGCCGAGCAGGTGATCAGCGCCCTCCTCGAGTACAGCCGCTTCCCGGTCCCGCACGCCCTCCTCGTGGACGTCGCCGAGACCATGGCCCGCTACGGCCGCCTCACCCTCCAGGCCGACCCGGCCCACGGCCTCGTCCTCAGCGCCAACGACCGCCCGGTCCTCGAGGAGGTCCTCAAGTCCAAGCGCACGTCGGGGATGGTGGGCGAGCGCCTCGACGACTCCACCGTCGCCGTCCACCCCTCCCAGCGCGGCCACCTCAAGCAGGCCCTGCTCAAGCTGGGCTGGCCCGCCGAGGACCTCGCCGGCTACGTCGACGGCGAGGCCCACGCCATCGACCTCGACGAGCAGGACTGGCACCTGCGCCCCTACCAGAAGGACGCCATCGAGGGCTTCTGGCACGGCGGCTCCGGCGTGGTGGTCCTCCCCTGCGGCGCGGGCAAGACCCTGGTCGGCGCCGGCGCGATGGCGCGCTCGCAGACCACGACCCTGATCCTCGTGACCAACACGGTCGCCGCCCGGCAGTGGCGCGACGAGCTCATCCGCCGCACCTCCCTCACCGCCGAGGAGATCGGCGAGTACTCCGGCGCCCGCAAGGAAGTCCGCCCGGTCACGATCGCGACCTACCAGGTGCTCACCACCCGCCGCGGCGGCGCCTACACGCACCTGGAGCTCCTCGACGCCCGCGACTGGGGCCTGATCATCTACGACGAGGTCCACCTCCTGCCCGCCCCGATCTTCCGGATGACCGCGGACCTGCAGGCCCGCCGCCGCCTCGGCCTCACCGCCACGCTCGTGCGCGAGGACGGCCGCGAGGACGAGGTCTTCTCCCTCATCGGCCCCAAGCGGTTCGACGCCCCCTGGAAGGACATCGAGAACCAGGGCTACATCGCGCCCGCGGACTGCATCGAGGTCCGCGTCACGCTCCCCGACTCCGAGCGCCTCGCCTACGCCGCCGCCGAGCCCGAGGAGAAGTACCGCCTCTGCTCCACCTCCCCCGCCAAGTACGCCGTGGTGCGGCGCCTGGTCGAGGAGCACGACGGCGCCCCCACCCTGGTCATCGGGCAGTACCTCGACCAGCTGGCCGAGTTGGGCGAGGAGATCGACGCGCCGGTCATCACCGGCAGCACGTCGGTCAACGAGCGCCAGCGCCTGTTCGACGCCTTCCGCACCGGCGAGATCACGCGGCTCGTGGTGAGCAAGGTGGCCAACTTCTCGATCGACCTCCCCGAGGCGTCGGTGGCGATCCAGGTCTCGGGGTCCTTCGGCTCCCGCCAGGAGGAGGCTCAGCGACTGGGCCGGATCCTGCGCCCCAAGGCCGACGGCCGCACCGCGCACTTCTACTCGATCGTCTCCCGCGACACGCAGGACCAGGAGTTCGCGGCGCACCGCCAGCGCTTCCTCGCCGAGCAGGGGTACGCGTACCGGATCGTCGACGCCGAGGACGTCCTCGAGGGCGAAACCGGCGCCTGACCCGGCCGACGGCGGGTCGACTCGGCGCCCGGCCGGTATGCGGACCTCCGCCCGTTCCCGTTGCACCCGCATCGCCCCTGGTCAATGATCGTCAGGTGACCTCACGGCCCCACGGACGGCGAACCGGCACCAGCCCCCTCGTCCGGCTCCTCGCCCTGCTCGCCCCGCTCCTCACCCTCGCCGCGATCGCCGCCCCGGCCCAGGCCGTCGCGCCGCTCAACGTCGAGGACGAGATCACCGACCAGGTCGGCGCCCTGGCCGGCAAGCGAAGGCGAGGTCCAGGCCGCCCTCGACCGCCTCAGCAGCGACACCCCGCTCCAGCTCTTCGTGGTCTACGTCGACTCCTTCGACGGCCTCGACGGCCTGACCTGGGCCAACGAGACCGCGATCGCCTCCGGCCTCGGCCCGGAGGACATCCTCATGGCCGTCGCGATCGGCGACGAGCGCTACGGCATCTCCGTCGACGACGCCGCCCCCCTCACCGACGAGCAGCTCTTCGATGTCAGCACGAACGCCATCGAACCCGCCCTCCAGGACGGCGACTGGGCCGGCGCCGCGATCGCCGCCGCCGACGGCTACCGCCAGGCCTACACCGGCTCCAACGGCGGCGCGGCCGGCGGTTCCTCCTCCGGAATCCTCACGTTCCTCATCATCGCCGCGGTGATCGCGGGCATCGTCGTCCTCTTGATCGTCCTGCGCCGCCGCAAGAGGGGCCCGCAAGCCCCCCGCACGGTCGTCGGCCCGGACGGCAAGCCGATCCCCGCTGACTCCCCGCAACTCCTCCCCACCCCCGAGCTCAACCGCCGCGCCTCCTCCGCCCTCGTGGAGATCGACGACGCCCTCAAGACCTCCGAGCAGGAACTCGGCTTCGCGCAAGCGCAGTTCGGCCTGGAGGCCACGCGCACCTTCACGAAGGTCCTCGAGGACGCCAAGCCCGCCGTCGCCCGCGCGTTCACCCTGCGCCAGCAACTCGACGACGGCACCCCCGAGGCCGAGCCCCAGGCCCGCGCGATGATGCTCGAGATCATCGACATCTGCACCCGGGTGAGCGACGCCCTCGACGACCAGGCCGAGGAGTTCGACCGCCTCCGCGCCCTCGAGGCCCGCGCGCCGGAGATCCTCGAGGAGACGGACCAGCGGGCCACCGAGGTCGAGCGACGGCTCGCCCCCGCGCGCGCCACGCTCACCCGCCTGGCCACGATCTACCCCGCCGTCGCGCTCGCCTCCGTCGCGCCCAACCCGGACCAGGCCGAGGCCCTCCTCGCGGCCGCGCGCACCGCCGTCGCGCAGGGGCGCGAGGAGATCTCCATGGAGGACCGCACGGCCGCCGTCGCGCAGGCGCGCGTCGCCGAGGACGCCGTCGCCCAGTCCGTGCTGCTCCTCGACGCCGTGGACCGCGCGCAGGAGGACCTCGCCGCGGCCGGCCAGCGCCTCGACGCCGGCATCGCCTCCATCACCGCCGACCTGGCCGACGCCGCCCGCCTCGCCCCCGCCGACGGCGCCACCTCCGCCGCCGCGACGGTCGCCCGGCAGCGCGTCGCGGAGGCGCAGCAGGCCCGCACCGGCGGCGACCTCCTCACCGCCCTGCGCCACCTCACCGAGGCGGAGGCCGCGCTCGACGCCGCGCTCGCCCCCGCGCGCGAGGCCGCCGAGCAGGCCCGCCGCGCCCAGGCGATGCTCGGCGACCTCCTCGGCCGCGTGAACTCCCAGGTCCAGGCGGTGAACACGTTCATCGAGACCCGGCGGGGCGCCGTCGGCCCGGAGCCGCGCACGCGGCTGGCGGAGGCCATCCGCTTCCTCGGCGACGCCGCCACGCAGCAGGCCGCGAACCCCCAGGCCGCGCTCGCGAGCGCCCAGCAGGCCGAGCGGCTGGTCCAGCAGGCGCAGGGCCTCGCCCAGCGCGACGTCCAGGCGTGGGAGCAGAGCCAGCGCGGCGGGTACGGCCCGGGCGCACCCGGCGGGGGCGTCAACACGGGTTCGCTGATCCTCGGCGGGATCGTGCTCGACTCCGTGCTGCGCGGCGGCGGGTCACGCGGCGGCGGGTTCAGCGGCGGGTCGTTCGGGGGAAGCCCGCGCAGCAGCAGCTCGCGCAGCAGCCCGTCCCGGAGCAGCTCGTTCGGCGGCGGCCGCAGCGCCGGCTCCTTCGGCGGCGGGCGGGTCCCGGGGCCGTCGCGGCGGAGGCGGGCGCTTCTGAGGTGAGGGAGACGACGCCGCCGCCGCGCGCCGTCGTCGGCCGTGAACCGAACGCCAGGGCGAGGGCCACGACACAACCGAGACAGCGCAGTCCACGACAGAAAGGCAGCACCTCATGGCAGAGAAGCAGACGATCCTCGGGCGGATCGCGCAGTTGACCAGGGCGAACATCAACTCGCTCATCGACCGGGCGGAGGACCCGGAGAAGATGATCGACCAGTTGATCCGCGACTACACGAACTCCATCGCGGACGCGGAGACGGCCATCGCGCAGACGATCGGGAACCTGCGGCTGGCGGAGCAGGACTACGCCGAGGACGTCTCGGCGGTGCGGGAGTGGGGCTCGAAGGCGCTCGCGGCGTCGGCGCGGGCGGACCAGCTGCGGGCCTCCGGTGACGCGGCCGGCGCGGACCGGTTCGACAGCCTCGCCAAGGTGGCGCTCGGCAAGCAGATCCAGTTCGAGGGCGAGGTCCGCGATCGGAGGAGCCGATGATCGCCTCGCAGCGCGAGGTGGTCGACAAGCTCAAGTCCGGCCTGACGCAGATGAAGGACAAGTTGGGCCAGTTGAAGACCAAGCGGGACCAACTCGTCGCGCGCTCGAAGGCGGCGCAGGCGCAGGCGCAGGTGCAGTCGGCGATCGGGTCGATCAACGTGCTGGACCCGACGTCGGAGCTCGTCGCGCTTCGAGGACAAGGTGCGCCGCGACGAGGCGTACGCGATGGGGCAGGCGGAGCTCGCGGCGTCGTCGCTGGACTCGCAGTTCGCCGAGCTGGAGGACGTCGGCGAGACGATCGAGATCGAGGCGCGGCTCGCGGCGCTCAAGGGCGGCGGGTCGGCCGGGGCGATCGAGGCGGGCCCGCAGGACTCCTGAGCCGCCGCTCCCCCGCTGAGGTCGAGCCCTCTCATTCGTGAGATCGAGCGACACGGCGATGTCCTCGACCTCACGAACGAGAGCGTTCGACCTCAGCGGAGTTGTGGGACGGGGCCTGGCGGACGTGAGTGAATCGATCAGAGGTCGAGGACCAACCGGAGCGCGGCGTCCACCCGACTCAGCTCCTCGAACGTCAGTCGGCCGACGGCCGCCCCCAGCCGAGTCGGGTCCACCGCCGCCGTCTGCTCGGCGAGCACGCGCGTCATGCGCCCCTCGACCTCGACCTCGGGCCGGAAACTTGCCGCGCGCGCCGAGGTCGACGTCGGTGCGACGAGCCACGTCGAGAGCGGCAACAGGTCGGACTGGACGACGACGGCGTAGCGCGGCCCGGCCTGCTCGTGACCGGTGCTGTTGCGCGGCGCTCGGAGCCGGAAGACCTCACCACGCACGTAGCGTCTCCATGTCGCGCAACACCTGGGCGGCCTCGGCGCGGTCCTCCGGGTCCGCCGCGAGCGCGGCAGCCTCGGTGCGGAGTCGCTCCTGAGCCCGGCCCCGGGCTGCGGCGATGAGTGCGCGACGCACCGCCGTCGAGACCGACGTGCCGTCCTGTGTCAGCACGGACAGCGCGAGGAGGGCCTCCTCGTCGGGCCGGAAGGTGATCGTCTCAGCCATGCGTCGAGTGTACTACTGAACGTAAGACGTCCTTCCGCGATCGTCTCGTCAGCGAGGTCGAGCGGACCGTCCGCTGGGGGGACGGGCTCCGGCGGATAGGGTGACCCCATGCCCGATGCACCCGGCGGCCGCACGTACCTGCTGATCGACGGCGAGAACATCGACGCCACGCTCGGCCTCTCGGTGCTCGGCCACCGCCCCAACCCGGAGCAGCGCCCGCGCTGGGACCGGGTGAGCGAGTTCGCCGCGCAGGCGTGGGGCCAGCCCGTCCAGGCGCTCTTCTTCCTCAACGCCAGCAGCGGCCAGATGCCCCTGCCCTTCATCCAGGCCCTCCTGGCAATGGGGTACCACCCCATCCCGCTGTCGGGGAGCCGGGAGGAGAAGGTCGTCGACATCGGCATCCAGCGCACCCTCGAGGCGCTGGTCGACCGCCCTGGCGACGTGCTCCTGGCCAGCCACGACGGCGACTTCCTCCCCCAGGTCGAGGCCCTCCTCGGCGGGGACCGGCGGGTCGGCGTCCTCTGCTTCCGCGAGTTCCTCAACAGCCAGGTGACAGAGCTCAGCAACCGCGGCCTGAAGGTCTTCGACCTCGAGGACGACGTCGCCGCGTTCACCTCGATCCTGCCGCGGGTCCGGATCATTCCGATCGACGCGTTCGACCCGCTCCGGTACCTGTGACCCATCCGCTTCGGGGGGCGCGCCGCCTCCTGACCACGGCGGCGGCGGCGTGGCGGATCGTGTGGGCGGCGGCTCCGCGGCAACTCCTCGTGACTATCGGCCTTCAGGCGGTCGCGGCGGCGGCACTCGCCACCCAGCTCTACCTGGGCAAGGAACTGCTCACCCTGCTCACGGCGCAGGGCGCGCTCTCCGACCTGGCACCCTTCACGCCGATCCTCCTCGGTCTCGCTGTGGCGACCATCATTGCCACCGGCGCCAACGCCGTCGTCACGGAGCAGCGGCAACTCCTCATGGAGCTGATCCAGCGCGACCTCGAGGAAAAGATCATCGCCGTCGTCGCCGGCGTCGACATCGAACGACTCGACGACCCCACCTTCCACGATCGCCACCAACGCGCCATGGCCGCCTTCGTCGACCGGCCGTGGGACCTGATGAACGGCATCGTCTCGGCGGTGGGCGCCGCGCTCGGGGTCGGGGCGATCGGCGTCGTCCTGGTGCCGGTCAACCCGTGGCTGGTGCCCTTGGCGGTGATCGCCGCGGTGCCCCTCGGCTGGGCGAGCCTGCGCAACTCGCGTCAGTTGTATGCGCGCTACCGAGAACTCGCCACCTTGGACCGCCGCCGCGGCTACGTCCGGGACGTGCTCACCACGCCACGCTCGGCCGCCGAGGTCAGGCTCTTCGGCGCCGAAGGCTTCTTCCTGCCGATCTATCGGTCCCTGTACGACGCCCGCGTCCGCATGATCCACGACCTCAGCCGTGAGCGAGCCCGCAGGCAGATCACCGTGCAGGTGGGCTTCGCCCTTTTCGGCGTGGGAGTCGTCGCAGCCCTCCTCTACCTCACCGCACCGGGCACGTTCACCCTGGCCGAGGCGGGGCTCGCGATCGTCGTCGTCCAGCAACTCCTCAACCAACTCCGCGCCGCGAGCAGCAGCGCGGCGTCGATGCACGAGTCCAGCCTCTTCCTCCCCGACCTCACCTCGTTCCTGGCCATCCCCAGGGCCGACGACGGCGCCCGCGTCCCGACCGCGGACAGCGCGGCCGCGGCGTCCGTGGCGGGGGGCGACGTCGTGGCCCTCGCACTCGACCACGTCTCGTTCTGCTACCCGGGCACGGACCGCACCGTGCTGCACGACGTGTCGATCCACGTGGACCGAGGCGAGGTGGTGGCCCTCGTCGGTCCGAACGGCGCGGGGAAGAGCACCCTGGTCAAGGTGTTGTGCGGGCTCTACGCCCCGACGTCGGGCCGCGTGGTGACGATCGCCGACAGCGGCGACGCCCGCGCCGTCCCTCGACCGGAGATCAGACACCTGGTCACGACCGTGTTCCAGGACTTCGGCCGGTACGCACTCACCGCGCGGGAGAACATCGTGCTGGCGCAGCACACGAACGCCGACGACGACGACGCGATGCGCGAGGCCGCCGACGGCGCGGGCATAGCTGCCGTGATCGAGCGCCTTCCCGCGGGCTACGACACCACTCTCTCGCGCGAGTTCGAGGGTGGCACGGACCTGTCGATCGGCCAGTGGCAACGGCTGGCCCTGGCCCGGGCGCTGTTCAGGGACGCGCCGTTCATGGTGCTCGATGAGCCGACCGCGGCGTCGGATGCAGCAAACGAGCGTGCGTTCCTCGACACCCTGCGGCGCACGTGCGGCGACCGAGGAATCCTGCTCATCACCCACCGCCTCTCGACGGCGCGGCGCGCCGATCGCGCGTACGTCCTCGACGGCGGGCAGATCGTCGAGGAGGGGACCCACACCGAACTCAACGAGCGAGGGGGCCTCTACGCCGAGTTGACGCGGCTGCACGAGGGGCTGTGAGGCGCGGGGCTCTACGCCCTACCGTGCGGCCCGCCAAGCCCGGAAAGCGCCGGGCGTCTTCCGGATGAGGTTCCCCCAGTAGCGCGCGTAGTTTGACACGCGGCCGCGGATCTCCATCCCATGGAACTCCAGAGCGTGCTCGACCCACGCGTGCGGCGGCGCGAGCCTGTCGCGGAGGATCCGGATCCGGGCTGACACGCCGCGTGCCGTGCGCAGGCTCTCGAGTACAGGCCCGCCCGTGTATCTGGTGCCGGCGGCGGCGAACGCGATCTCGGGCGAGGGACGATCCGGCACCTGGATGCCGAGCCGAACCGACAAAGCGCGCCCCTCCTCGCGCGCTTGGAGTCCGACGGCGAACGCCTCCGCCGCACCGGCCTCCGCAGCGAGGGAAGTTGCGTCGGCCCAGACCGAGTCGGGGACCTGATCGAGCGCGCGCTCGAGGTCGATGTTTGCCCGCTCGATGAGGTAGCTGTTCTGCAGGGCGTGAGTCACCACGTGTACCGCCATGGCCGGCTCATCCATGACGCGCACATCGTCGAGGTTGGCCACTCGCATCGTCCGGGTGTGGCCCTGGAGAACGCGCCATACGTCCTCACCGCCACCCCAGCCCCAGATTGTGGTGTGGAGGTCGAGTTCCGGACCGGACCGAGGCGAGTTCCACGTGGTCGCATGCATCCTCAGCGACGGGAGGGAGAGCCGCCTCGTGTACCCCATCGACTCGAGGAGTCCGGATGCCAGCGCTTCATCGGAAGGAGCGATGAGGAGATCGGTGTCGTTGTAAGACCGTTGAGTCCGATCTGAATACAGCCAGGCTGCCAGAGACGGGCCTTTCAGCAGGATGGGTTCGACACCTCCGCTCCGAAGTTCGTCAACCACCCGTCGGGTCTGCCCGTCGACCACGAGGGTCCTCGCGGCGTCCAGGTCATCAGTCATCGTGCGCAGAAGTGGCCCGGTCAAGAGGCGCGTTCGTGCGGAAGTAGTCGAGGACTCGCGCCGCCGACTCCTCCAAGCCCTGGAGGGAATCAGGCATGCGTAGGCGGAACGCTGGGACCGCGTCGAACAGCGTCGCGCACTGATCGATGACGCGTTGACGCTGGTCGGTATCAGTCAAGCTCGTACGGAATGTCCCAGCTAGGAGCTCGAATAGCGCCCGAGATGACGGCATTGATTGGATCTGCGGCTCCGGCAAGCCGGTAACTCTCTCGCCGAGAAAGAAGATCGCTTTGATCGGTACAGGATCCGACTCCGGCCCGTCCGCTAAGTCCAGAAAGACTCGAGACTTCGTGGTGTATTCTGCGACCGGAGCAGACAGGTAACCACTTCCGAGAGTCAACTCCGAATCCCGCCAGACTCGGGCGCCGACGTTGGCCGGAAAGATGGATGGGACGCCACCAGGAAACTCGACTCGAGCGAAATCGTCTCCGATGAACCGTGCTCCCGCCCGAACACCGGCGAGCGCGGTAGAAGACTTACCGTGACCGGAATCGCCACAGAAGAGAATCGCGCCGGAGTCGCGGAGTGCGACTGAACTAGCGTGAAGTACCAGCGAACCACTGTGGGCCAGGTAGAGAGGAAGAACTTGATCGAGAAGCAGGTGCGACATCGTGCGCCTATCGACGCCTGGGAGCGGCTGGCACCGAATGACTCCCGACAGTGAATCAACCTCTACCAAACCAAACGAGCGAAAATCAAAAAGGAGTCCCCGGGCCACTGATTCGATGGAGACCCAGACAGCCGATCCTGAACGCATGACTCTGAGGACATTACCCCGGATAGGAGACACAGACTCCCATCGAAGACAGAAGTCGGCGAGCGGGCGGCCGAATGGGGACGTGCGCAAGCCCTGAATGGGTTCGTCCGATACGAACTTCAGGCCAGCCACGACGAACTGGCAGACCATACCCTTGATCTATCTATACCGCTTAGAACAAGGGCGAAGGAGCATCACGCCGGAGGCTTGTTGGGGTTGGGGGCTTTGCTGTTTGAAGCATCTGTCCCAGCACCAGAGTTCCCGTGAGTCAGCTCCGAAACGGCGCCGAACTCGGTCAGGAGGGGGGAGGTGTAGGTGAGGACCATAGTGATCGTCCCTTCCGTTGCTTATCTGCTTGGCCGACGCTCTGATCGATCTAGTCACGCACAGAATATCACCTGCGCGGTCACCGGCGAAACCAGGTGTCAACTGCGAGACAGAGCCACAGCGGCCACACTGCTGCGGTGGGCCCCTCCGATTCGTACGCGTCGAGCATCCGCTTGTATGTTCCAGTGGCCTGCAACTCGCTGATCCACAAGGGTGATCTGGCGATTGTCAGGCTGGCAAACCGCGCCGCCCCGCCCGCACCCTCCAGGCACTCGACCATCAGGTGCCCAAACTCAGCCTTCGTGCGACGGTCCCTGACAGACTCGGGGAGACACTCAGCAGTCGCGCGCCGTTGAATCGTTCGGAACTGCCAATCCGACCAGCGATGGACCTCATCAAGCCCGAGCGCGAACTGAATCACCCGGGCGTCGTGAAACGGATGGGTCGATGGCACACCCGAGATGGCGTCCGTGAGCGAGGAGGATTCCTGCCAGTATGCCTCCCAGCCGGAACGCGTCACTTGCTCGCGTGCTGCGCGTGCGGTCCAGGTGGGGCTGGGCGGGCGCATGCGCGACTGGAGCCCGCAATCGGCGATGAGCTCATCCGCGATCCACGCGGGCGGATCCGGGGATCGGAAGCCCGGCCAGACGGTCCTGATCATCGTGGCCGCAAGGGGTCGCACGACTTCCCGCATCAGTGCGTTGAGCCGCACCGCGTCGGGGTGGAGTCTGTGAGCTGCGTCGAGCGACGCCCTGATGCGTCCATGAGCCGCCAGTTCCAGGGGATATCGCCCGCTCGGCACGAACCAGTGGTCACCACCTGCCCCCGTGAGGATCGCGCCGACGCCGTCCGCGCGCGCCCGGCGCCTCAGTTCCACCCACGGGGGCGCATTCGGCGGCAACGGGAGGTCCTTGGTTCGCCGCGCCTCGGCTTCCAGGTCGCGGCGCCGGGGTGGGGCTACCGACAGGGTGGAAGTGACTCCGCACCATCCGGCGACATCGCGGATGTAGACGCTCTCGTCGCACTCGAGGCCCGGGAAGACCAGGGAGTACGTTCGAAGCGGCGATCCGTAGCGTTCCAGCGCAGCCGGCGCGGCGAGTGCCGTCACGGTCGACGAGTCGAGGCCGCCGCTCAACTCTGCGCCAACGAGTACCGGACCTCGCATTCTGTCCTCGATAGCGCGGGTGAGGACGTCGCGGTAGGCCTCGTCCGCCTCGTCCGAGTCTCGGTATTCGACGACCGTCAGGTTGTACGGGGGAGCCCAGTGCCACGTTCGCTCCGCCCGATCGTCGACGAGCATCGCATCACCGGGTAGCAGCCGTCGAACGTCCCGGTAAAGGGTCTCCTTGCGCGACGTGATGAAGTCCGAGGTCAGGATCTCCGCGACGTATCCCTCGTTGACCGCGGGGTCCACCTTGGCGTGGGCGACAACTCCGGCAAGGTTGCTCGCTAGGACGACCTCGTCGCGGTCAATCCAGTAGTTCGCCGTGGCGATCCCGACACGATCACGCGCGCACAGCAGCGAACCCTCTCGCGGGTGCCAGATGACCGCGACGAAGTCGCCGATCAGGTGTTCGAGGCAGCGCCTCCCCCATCGCGCGTACGCAGCTGCGAGGAGGTCGGAGTCCGAGGGAGTGAGCGAGTCAATTGACCCCAGACGCGCGACAATGTCGGCGACGTCGTCGAGCCGGCCCAGGACGACGGCGACGAATCCCAAGGGGTGGTCCGACGCCGTGAACCACGGATCGTCAGCGAAGTGCACGATGGTCAGCGGACCTCGCCGCCAGGACTGAACCGGGTCGTCCCGCAGACGACCCAACCCCGCAGCGAGGCGAGCGATCGACGAGGGATCCGCGGCCACCCCGTGGCGATTCCAATGCAGCGAGAACGTGGTCACGCTCCACCACCCTGGACACCCCGGTAGGCGAGGGCCACGTAGGCGCTGGTTGGATCCGACCACTCCGCCAGGGGCCGCCCCCTCCACTCCAACCAGGCGTGCGCGAACGGACCCGAAGAGCCCGGACGCCGTACCCCCAGCACGATCATCGCCGGCGCCCCGCGTCGCCGCAGGTAGGCCCACAACAGGAGAGACCGGCGCAGGCACAACTCGCCAGGTCGATACATGCGACCGACACGGTCCAGGGACCGTACCAGTTCCAAGAGGTGTGGATCGTCCTCGAGCTCCACACCTATGGGAGGGTCTCGTAGCGGGAACATTGCACCTAGAAGTCCCTGGGTGCGGCGAAACCCCAGTACCCGCACCGCGACGTCCATGAGCACCACGGCGGGAACCGCCACGCCGACCCGCGCGACGTCTCGGAACCGGAGGCGCCGCGGACCCACGGGCATCGCGAACCTATCGGCCATCGTCCGGAAGGGCCTTAGCCTCGGACTCCGCAGTGGCCGGCTCATCACCACCGGCCGCTCCGGTCGGCGGCGCGAGGAAATGCCTGAGGAGATGTGCGCGGAGCGCGACGACGTCCATCAAGGTGTCGTCACTCACCCCAAGCGCCCGAAGCCGACTGATGACGTTGTTACCCTCCACGCGCCAGACGTCAGCGACCTGCGCCCACAGCGAGCCGGGCTCCGCGGTAGCCGACCCGACTCGCCCCTTGACTTGATCGGCCAGGTCGCGGCCGATTCTGGCGGCTTCCAGACTTCGATCGAGGTCGACTTCTCCGGCAACCAGCCGCTTCAGGAGCACACACTGAAACGCTCCGCAGACGTGCGGACGAGCCGTGTCGTCGTAGATCGTGCACCAGCCGCGATCGTGCAGGTGGCACGGCAGCCGGAATGCGTCGTCGTACCCCACGACCGTTTCGGGAGGTCCGGACCCGATCGTGAAGACCTGCATTCCGAGGCGGCGCGCCTCGTCGGGTTCTCCTGCCTTCAGGAGAGCCTGGCTGAAGAGGGTGCCGTCACAGCACATCCCGCAGGAGACACACAACTGTGAAGTTGGCGGCAGATCGGCCGCATTCCGCTCGACGGTGATCGCCTCGCTCACGGTGTGCCGACCCGGAGAAGTCCCTTCTCCACGAGTTGCCCGACCAGATCGCTGAGGTCCGAGAGGAGCCGGTCGGGCGCGACCTCGTAGACGGGCACGAGCGCCGCGTGCGCCCCCGCGATCGACCCGTGCTCCCCGAGCGCCTCCCACATCACGGTGCCCACTGGGTCCAACCCGAAGTAGATCTCCGTCGTCATGTTCAGAAGGACGAGTTCGTCGCCCACCCGGCGGGTCAGGACGTCGTCGGGCGCCGAAAGCGGCACGTCAGGCGCAATAGTCACCTATTCAGGGTAAGCCACCAGAGGTTTCGCCGGCGTTGCGTGGTGCGCTGCGCCGTCGTCGCCGCGCCCGAAACCCCGCCGATCCCCAGCGATCCCCAGCCGGCTCCCAGGTTCGGCCGGGAGAATCGCCCTATGACCTCCCCGCGCCGCGACCCCGACCGCCCCGGGACCACACGCGAGCCGGAGGCCCGCCTCCTCGTCGTCGACGACGAGCCCAACATCCGCGAGCTCCTGGCGACGTCTCTGCGCTTCGCAGGCTTCGCCGTCGACGTCGCCCCGGACGGCGGCACCGCGCTGCGCCTTGCGGCCGAGACACGGCCCGACCTCGTGGTTCTCGACGTCATGCTCCCCGACATGAGCGGCTTCACCGTCACCCGCCGCCTCCGCGACAAGGGGGAGCACGTCCCCGTCCTCTTCCTCACCGCCCGCGACGACACGCAGGACGCGATCACCGGCCTCACGGTCGGCGGCGACGACTACGTCACCAAGCCCTTCTCGCTCGAGGAGGTCGTCGCGCGGATCCGCGCAGTCCTGCGCCGCACGCGCCCGCAGGAGGACGACGACGGCGCCGTCGTCCGCTACGCCGACCTCACCCTCGACGAGGACTCCCACGAGGTCCGCCGCGCCGGGCGCGTGATCGAGCTCTCCCCCACCGAGTTCAAGCTGCTGCGCTACCTCATGCTCAACGCGGGCCGCGTGCTCTCGAAGGCGCAGATCCTCGACCACGTGTGGGAGTACGACTGGGGCGGCGACGCCGCGATCGTCGAGTCCTACATCTCCTACCTGCGGCGCAAGATCGACCACCCGGCCGGCGTCGAGGACCCGGGCGAGCCGCTCATCCACACCCGCCGCGGCGTCGGCTACGTCCTGCGGACGGCGAGCGGGAAGTAGGAGGCCGTGTCCGCGCCGTCGCCGGGGCCACCGCCCTCCACTTCCGCCGAACACGTGGTTGGCCGTCCCAAGAGCACGAATGAGACGACCAACCACGTGTTCGGCGAGGAGGGGGAGGGGGCGTCGTCGTCGTCGGACACCTCGGCCCCCCAACCCCAGCCCCCGCCCCAACCCCCACCCCGGCCGAGCCTCCACGACCGCTGGCACGCCCTCCCGCTGCGCGCGCGCCTGACGGTCCTGATCACGTCCCTCCTCCTCGCCGGGCTCGGGATCGCCGGCCTGACGACGGTCACCCTGCTGGCACGCTTCCTCGTGGGCCAGGTGGACCACCGCCTCGCGACCAGCGGCGTCGCCCTGGCGGAGTCGAAACTCGGCACGCTCCCCGGCGACGACGACGCCCAGCGCCTCCCCAGCGACTACTACGTGCTCTACACGTCCCTGTCCGGGACCACCCTCCCGTACGTCCAGCACGACACCACCGCCGCGCACGGCAGCCCGGCGATCCCGGACCTTACGCTCGAGCAGGTCCTCGACCGCGGATCCGAGCCGTTCACCGTCAGGAACGCCGACGACGGCGCCCCGTGGCGCGTGGTCCTCTACACCGCGGGCACGCGGGACCGCCTCACCGGAACGGTCGCCGTCGCGCTCCCGCTCACCGAGGTCGAGCAGACGATCTCCCAGATCAGCCGCCTGCTCCTGCTGAGCGGGCTCGGGATCGTGACCGTGGGCGGCGTGGCGGGGTACGGCGCCGTCCGTCGGGCGCTGCGCCCGCTGCGCGACGTCGAGGTCACGGCCGAGGCGTTCGCCGCCGGCGACTTCGCCCAGCGCGTCCCGGCCGAGCCCGCCACCACCGAGGTGGGGCGCCTCGCGCGCTCGCTCAACGGGATGCTCGCGCAGATCGAGGCGGCGTTCGCCGCGCGGGCGGCGTCCGAGGTGCGGATGCGGCGGTTCGTCGCGGACGCCTCGCACGAGTTGCGCACGCCCTTGTCCACGGTGCGCGGCTACGGCGAGCTGTACCGGATAGGCGCGATCGGGCCGGACGACGTCGGGCCGGCCATGAAGCGCATCGAGGACGAGGCGAAGCGCATGAGCGCCCTCGTCGCCGACCTGCTCCAACTCGCCAAGCTGGACGAGGGGCGACCCCTCGCGAGCGAACCCGTCGACCTGCGGGTGCTCGCCGGGGACGCCGTCGCCGACCTGCGGGCGCTCGACCCGACGCGGTCGGTCACCCTCGTGCCGCTCCTTGCGCCGAACGCGGGGTTAGTCGGGGAATCGGACCCGCTGAGCCGAACAACCCCGCGTTCGGCGGAGATGGCCGACGGCGGAGCGGGCGAGGACGACGACGGCGCGCGCCTCCTCGTCCGCGGCGACGAGGGCCGGCTGCGCCAGGTGGTCGCGAACCTGATCGGGAACGTCGCGCAGCACACGCCGTCGGGCACGCCGGTGGAGATCGCCGTCGGCCCCACCTGGCCGAACGCGGGGTTAGGGGTCGAATCCGGCCCGGAAACACCCCTCACCCCGCGTTCGGCGGAGGGGCGCGGCGTCGTCGTCCTCGAGGTGCGCGACCACGGACCGGGCATTCCGCCCGAGGAGGCCGAGCGGGTGTTCGAGCGGTTCTACCGGGTGGACACCTCGCGGGCGCGGACGTCGGGCGGGAGCGGGCTCGGGCTGGCGATCGTCGCGGCGATCACGGCGGCGCACGGCGGCACTGTGCGCGTGGCGCCCACCCCCGGCGGCGGCACCACCGTCCGCCTCACGCTCCCCGCGATGCCCGCTCCGGCCGGGCGGTAGCCACCCGCTATCGAAGGTCCCGGCGCCGGTATGTCACGATGTGACGCCAGTTCATTCGATCAAGGATGTGCGCATGGGCGTCCACGACGCACCCCAGTGGCTGTTGTCCGCCTTCGCCCGCAGTGCTGCGGCGGCGGGCGCGACGGCTACACGCCCGCAGATCGAGGCCGCGGCCTCCCGGCTCCTCGAGCGGTGGGCCGACGAGAGCCGGTTCCACCACAACGTCAAGCACCTGGTCGACATGCTGGCGAAGGTCGACCAGCTCGCCGAAGAGACGCACCACCCCGAGCTCGTCCGGCTCGCCGCCTGGTACCACGGGGCGGTCTTCTCCTCCGCCCCGAGCAGCGCCTACGCCCAGCGCGGCGGCGAGGACGAGACCGCCAGCGCGGAACTCGCCGCGGAGGAGCTCAGCGCCCTCGGCGTGCCGGAGAAGTCGGTCACGTGCGTCCACGACATCATCACCGGGCTCGCCCGCCATCGCGACGCCATCGACGTCGACACCCAGGCGCTCTGCGACGCCGAGCTCGCGACGCTCGCCGTCGAGCCGCAGAAGTACGCCGAGTACCGCCGCAGCATCCGCAAGGAGTACGCGCACATCCCCCTGCGCGACTACCTGACCTCGCGCATCGCGATCCTCACCAAGCTCCTCGCGCGCAAGAACCTCTTCGCGAGCCCGCTCGGTCAGCACTGGGAGCAGCCCGCGCGGCAGAACCTGAGCGCCGAGCTCCAGCGGCTGAAGGACGAGCTCGCGCACCTTCCCGCGGACGACGACGGCGGCCTGGCGTCCCTGGCCGTCACCACCGAGATCCCCTTGGTGCGGATGGCGCCGACGGGGTCCGGCGAGCGAGGTCCGGCGACGACGGGCACGATGGCGCCCGTGACCGGGCCGGTCACGGCGTCTCCGGACCGGTGCGCGCCCCGGCCGCGGTCGGGGCGGACGACGGCGACGGCGACCGGGGCGGTGCCGGTGGCGCCCGCCGGTGCGACGAGCACGGGCATCCCGGCGATGGCGCCGGCGGTCGCCGGGGCGAACGGGTCGAACGGGACGAACGGTGGCCCGCCGGCCGCGGAGACCGCGCCCACCGTGACGCGCGAGCCGATCATCAAGCGGTTCGAGAAGACCACCGGGCCGTCGCAGAAGCCGGACCTACCCGGCCGGTCCTGACCGGCCCCTCCGCCGCCCCGCCCTCACCCTCGCCGACCCCGCCGCCCCGATCCCGCCAGCCGCGCCCTCCCCCTTCGCTGAGGTCCCGCGCGCCCTCCCGCTTCGCCGCCCTCCGACCCGTCGCCGCCCTCGCCCTTCGCGGACGTGCGCGTCCCGCTTCGCCGGGCCGACGTCTGGCGTTGCCGGTGTCCACAGGCGGCCCGCGACGGCACCTCGTCCACTGAGGCGAGGTCCGGCGTCGGGCGGGTCCGCACCGCCCGCCTACGGTCACTCGCACACGGCGCGCCGCACGGGGCGCGCTCGGCGAGAGGACCATCCATGACCCGGTTCGAGGTCGACAGCGCCCAGGTGGCGGGAGCCGCGACGGCCGCGCGCGCGTCCGGCGGCGTGATCCACGGCGAGGTGGCGGCGATGCTCCGTCACCTCTCCGAACTCCAGGGGACCTGGCGCGGCGGCGCCGCGGCCACCTTCGAGGGGCTCATCGCCGAGTGGCGCGCCACGCAGGTGCAGGTCGAGGCCTCGCTCGAGCACATCACCCAGGCGCTCGACGCCGCCGCGCGCCAGTACGCCGACGCCGAACTCGCCGCCACCCGGCTCTTCGCGCACTGACCGCCGCCCCGCTTTCGCTGAGGTCGAGCGCTCTCGTTCGTGAGGTCGAGCCGACGCTCGACCTCACGAACGAGAGCGCTCGACCTCGGCGATAGAGTGCCGGGGGTGCTGGCGCGGCGCGGGGCGGCTCGACGCGGCCCTCGGGATCCGACGAGCCAGGCACCTTCCACGGAGCGTTCCGGTGGAATGGGACCTCCGGGCGTTGGCGCCCCGCCATCGCCGACATACCCTGGAGGGGTGTCCGGAACGTACTCGGTGGACGGGATGACCTGCCGCGCCTGCGAGGTGCGCGTCCAGCGCGCGCTCACCCGGGTTCCGGGGATCGAGTCGGCGAAAGCCGACGCCGCCACGGGCCTCGTCCGGATCACCACCTCGACCGACGTGACCCGGGCGACGATCGCCGCCGCCGTCGCCTCGGCCGGTGAGGACTACCGGCTCGGCTCCGGGCGGCGCCGGCCCTGGCTCACCCGGGACCGGACGGTCTGGCGCGACCTGGGGGTCGCCGTCGTCGGCGTGGCACTTCTCGCCCTGTTCCTGCAGGCCAGCGGCCTGACCTCCCTGTCCGACCGCGTGGGCAGCGCCGCGACGTCGGGCTCGCTGCTGGTCGTCGTTCTTCTGGGCGTCGCGGCCGGCTTCAGCACGTGCATGGCGCTCGTCGGCGGGCTGGTCCTGGGCTTCTCCGCCCGGGCGGCCCAGGCCGACGGCGCCGCCGCCCGGAGCACGTGGGCACGCTGGCGCCCGCACGTGGCCTTCAACGCCGGGCGGGTGGTCGGGTTCACCGTGCTCGGGGCGCTCACCGGGCCTGCTCGGCTCCGCCGTGACGCTGAGCGGGACGGGGCTCGCGATCGCGATGCTGGCCGTCGCCGTCGTCATGTCGCTGCTCGCGGTGCAGCTGAGCGGGGCGTCGCCGCGCCTGGCGGGCGGGTTCCTCCCCACTCTTCCCGACGTCCTCTCCTCGCGCCTGCAACGGGTGGCCGACGGCGGAGCCGGACCCACGCGCCCCGCCTCACCCGCGCGCGCGACGGCTGCCACCGCAGCGGTCGGTGCCGCCACCTACCTCCTGCCGTGCGGCTTCACCCAGGCCGTGCAGCTCTACGCGCTCTCCACCGGGAGCGCCGCGCAGGGCGCCGCGATCATGGGGGCGTTCGCGCTCGGCACCACGCCGGGACTGCTCGCGATCGGTGGCCTCGGCGCGAGCCTGCGCGGGGTGTGGGCGGCGCAGGTTCGCCCGGTTCGCGGCCGTCGCCGTGCTCGCGTTCGCCCTGGTCAACGTGAGCGGCGCGCTGGCCCTGCTGGCGCCCGGGTGGGGGTCGGGCCCCTCCGGGGCGGTCGCGACCGAGGTGTCCGCCAACGTCCGCGAGGCCGACGGCGTGCAGTACCTCGCGACCACCCAGGTGGCCGACGGCTACGAGCCCGCGAACGCCGTCGTCTACGCGGGGGTGCCCGTGGTGTGGGAGGTCACGTCCGAGGCGCTCACCTGCGCCTCCTGGATCCGCGCGCCGGAACATGGGGATCCCCGAGGCCGTGCTCACCCCGGGCGAGACCACGGAACTGGCGTTCACCCCCGCCGAGCCTGGCACCCTCACCTACACGTGCGGGATGGGCATGTATTCCGGGACGATCGAGGTCATCCCCCGGCCGGCGTGAGGACGGACCGCGGCCGGACGGCCCGGCTGGCGGCCCGCCGCGCGTCGCTCGACACCTCCCCACCCGGGCGCCCGCTCGCTACGTCTCGGGCCCGTGACGGTGCTCATCGATCCCCCGCTCTGGCCACGGCACGGGCGCATCTGGGGGCACATGGTGAGCGACACCAACCTCGAGGAACTTCACGCGATCGCCCGCGCGGCCGGCATCCCGGAGCGCGGCTTCGACCGCGACCACTACGACGTCCCCGAGGAGCTCATCGGCCGCCTGGTCGAACTCGGGGCCGTCCAGGTCAGCACGCGGGAACTGATCACGCGCCTGCGCGCCTCGGGGCTGCGGGTCACCTCCGGCCAGCGCAACGGCCGCCACTGAGCCCCACCCCCGACCCGCCCCCGACCCCACCCCCGCCGCGGGCGTCAACTCACGCACACAACGGGGACGGGTGGGGCAGACGGGACACCCAATCGGGCCTGATAGCCCCCACCCGGACCGACTTGTGTGCGTGAGTTGACGCTAGATCGCCATCGCAGCCCGCACCCGGCCCGCAGACGCCAAGCCACCCTCGCCCGAGTCCGCCACGTGCCCCGACTCCAGCACGTAGTACCGCTCCGTCGCGTCCAGCGCGAAGCCGACGTGCTGCTCGACCAGCAGCACGGTGAGGTCGCCGCGCCCGGTCAGGTCGACGATCACCTGCTCGATCTCGGCGACCACGGTGGGCTGGATGCCCTCGGTCGGCTCGTCGAGGATCAGCAGCCGCGGCTTGGTGAGCAGCGTCCGGGCGATCGCCAGCTGCTGGCGCTGGCCGCCCGACAGCAGGCCGGCCCGCCGGGTCAGCAGGTCCGTGCAGCGCCGGGAACGTGTCGAGCACCTCGTCGATCTCGCCTGACGCCGCGCCCGTCGCGACCAGCTGGAGGTTCTCCAGCGTCGTCATCTGCGGGAAGCGACTGCTGGCCCTGCGGCACGTAGGCCGAGCCCCGCGCGCCACCCGCTGGTTGGGCGGCAGCCTGGTGACGTCCTCGCCGTCGAGCAGCACCTTGCCGGACTGCACCGGGATCAGCCCGACGGCCACCCGCAGCAGCGTGGTCTTGCCGGCGCCGTTGTGGCCCATGACCGCCGCGACGCCGCCGTCGGGGACGGTCACGTCGACGTCGAACAGCACCATCGGTGCGTCCGTAGCCCGCGTGCACGCCGACGCAGCTCGAGCATCGGCTCAGCCATCCGCGTGCCGCCTCCGTCACGCGTCCCCAGGTAGACCTCCTGCACCTTCGGGTCGGCCTGGATCTCGGCGACCGTCCCCTCGGCGAGCACCGTGCCGGCGTGCATCACCGTCACGAAGTCGGCGTAGGTGCGCATGAACTCCATGTCGTGCTCGATGACGACGATGGTGCGGTCGCCGACGATCCGCTGCAGCAGCTCGCCGGTCTCCTCGCGCTCCTCGGCGCTCATGCCGGCGACCGGTCTCGTCGAGGAACATCACCTGCGCGTCCTGCACCAGCAGCATGCCGACCTCGAGCCACTGCTTCTGCCCGTGCGCGAGGATGCCGGCCGGACGGTCGCGCCAGCGCGGTCAGGCCGATCGTCTCCAGCGCCTCCTCGACCTCCTCGGGCACCTTCCGCCGCGGCGCGCAGCAGCCGCGAGCGCGCCTGCGGTGCAGCCCGCCGCGATGTCGAGGTTCTGCAGCACGCGTGAGCTGCTCGAACACCGTCGCGGTCTGGAAGGTCCGGCCGATGCCGAGCGCGCACGATCTGGTGCGACTTCATGCCCGAGCAGGTCCTGCGCCGCGGAACGCGCGCCGACCCGGTGCCGTGCACCAGGCCGGTGAGCGCGTCGACCAGCGTGGTCTTGCCGGCGCCGTTCGGGCCGATGAGGAAGTGCAGCCGTCCCTGCGAGCAAGGTGAGGTCGACGCCGTCGATCGCCTTGAAGCCGTCGAAGTCGACGGTCAGGTCGCGGATCTCGAGGTAGTCCTCGCCGAGGAACGAGGCGGTCATGCCGACCACCTCCGCCGCGTCGGTCACGGTGCGCTCGACGCGCTCGGCGTCGCGCGCGGACCGGCGCCGGCCAGCGGCCGCCTTGCAGCCTTCGGCCACAGCGAGGCGATGCCGCCGGGCAGGAACAGCGATGACCACGATGAACAGCGCGCCCTGGAAGTAGGTCCACTGCGTCGGGAACTGCTCCGAGAGCGTGGACTGCGCCGTAGCCGACGGCGATCGCGCCGAGCGCCGGGCCGAGCAGCGAGGCCCGGCCGCCGAGCGCGACGCCGGCGAGCAAGCATGATCGACGGCGTCGCGTCCACGTTCGACGGGCGAGATGATGCCGGCGATCGGGCGCGAACATCGCGCCGCCGATCGCTGGCCATGATGGCGGCGACCACGAAGGCGACCAGCTTGATGTTGGCCGGGTCGTAGCCGAGGAAGCGGACGCGCTCCTCGGCGTCGCGGGTGGCGACCAGCAGCTCGCCGTAGCGGCTGCGGTAGAGCTGCCAGCACGACCGACCAGGCACACGATCAGCAGCGCCGGCGGCGATCAGGTAGAGGTTCTGCTGGTTGACGCGGGTCGTACGAGGTTCTGAGCCGAAGAACGTCGTGAAGCGTGTTGAGGCCGTTGAAGCCACCGGTCTGCTTGATCGTGCGCGATCAGCAGGGTCGCGAAGGCGCACCGCCAGGGCCTGGGTGAGGATGGCGAAGTAGGCGCCCTTCACCCGCCGCTTCAAGATCGCGTAGCCGAGGACGAACGCCACGCAGCGCCGGGCAGCGCGATGATCGGCGAACAGCGTGAACGGCCCGCTGCGGAACGGCTCCCACCAGCGCGGGCATCGTGCCGTCGCCGTAGAGCACCATGAAGTCGGGCACGCTCGCCCGGGCCGGCGGCCTCGAGCTTCATGTGCATGGCCATGGTGTAGCCGCCGAGGCCGAAGAACACGCCCTGGCCCATGACGAGCATGCCGCCACGGCCCCAGGCGAGACCGATGCCGACGGCGGCGATGGCCCAGGCAGCAGTACTTGCCGCAGGTTGCCGAGCCGGAAGTCGCTCGAGCGAGCCGGGCGCCCACGACCAGCAGCACCAGGACGAGCAGCGATGGCGACCAGCGCCGTAGGTCGAACAGCGGCCGGGGAACCGGCGCGGCCGGGGTCGCCGGCCAGCGTCGGGCGTCGGAGCGTCGGCGGTCGATGGTCGTCATGCCAGCGACCTCGTCCGGACGGTGAACAGGCCCTGCGGCCGGACCTGGAGGAAGACCACGACGAGGGCGAAGATGATGACCTGCGCCATGCTGCCGCTGGTCCAGTCGGTCGAGGAACGCCGTGGACACGCCGACGACCCAGGCGGCGATCACCGTGCCCTTGAGCTGCCCGACGCCGCCGACGACGACCACGAGGAACGCGGGATGATGTAGGTCGTGCCGAGCGTCGGGTTCGTGCCCGAGATCAGGGCGATCGGCGACGCCGCCGACGCCGGCCAGGCCGGAGCCGAGGAAGAACGTGATGCGGTCGACGTTGCGGGTCGAGACGCCGCATCGTCTCGGCGAGCTCACGGTTCTGCACCGTCGCCCGGATCCGCCGGCCGAACGAGCTGTACTTGAGCACGGCGCTGAGCGCCGGCGACGCAGACCGACGCGCCAGCACGATGGTGAAGAGCTGGCGGTAGCGGCCAGTCGTAGCCGAAGACCGTGATGCTGCCCGCACAGCCAGCTCGGCGCGGCTGCACCGGGTCGCCCTGGGCGCCGAAGATGTCCGCGGCGCCAGCTGCTGCAGGACCAGCGACACGCCGACGGTCACCAGCAGCGTGTCGAGCGGCCGTTTGTACATCCACTGGATGAGCGTCGACCTCGAGCAGCAGACCCGAGGAGGCCGGCGACGACGAAGGCCACCGGCGAGCGCGACGAGGATCGAGATGCCGGCGCTGGTGATCACCTGCTGGGTGACGTAGGCGGTGTAGGCGCCGGCCATGAGGAACTCGCCGTTCGCCATGTTGATCACGCCCATCTGCCCGAAGGTGAGCGTCAGGCCGAGCGCGGCCAGCAACAGGATGGCGCCGATGGCGCAGTGCCGGTGAGGAACGGGGTGGTGCAGGACGTCCATGCGTTCGCTTTCAGTCGTTGTCGTGCGGTACCGTCCGCGGGGCCCGCGCCGGGTCGTGCCGGCGCCGGCGCGGCGCCCCGCGTCCGGTCCGGTGGCTACGGCAGGTCAGGCCGCGTTCGGGTCCCACCAGGGGTAGCCCTCGAGGAACGGATCGGGCTCGATCGGCTCGCTCGGAGGTCCAGACGATGTCGAACTGGTTGTCGGCGTTGATCTGGCCGATCAGGCCGGTCTTGGCGATGTGGTGGTTCTCGCCGTTGACCGTGACCGGGCCCTCGGGCGCGTCGAAGGTCACGCCGTCGGACGCCGTCGTTGACCGCGTCGACGCAGAACGACTCGGCCTTCTCGACCATGTCCTTCTAGAGGTACAGCGAGGTGTAGGCCGCCTCCATCGGGTCCGACGGTCGGCCGGTCCGCGCCGTACTTGGCCTTGAAGGCCTCGACGAACGTCGGCGTTCGCCGGGCTGTCGACGCTCTGGAAGTAGTTCCAGGCGGCGAGCTGGCCGGTCGAGGTTCTGCACGCCGATGCCGCGCGACCTCTTCCTCGGCGATCGACACCGAGATGATCGGCGAGTTGTCCGGCGCCGTCAGGCCGGCCTCGTCGTACGCCTTGATGAAGCCGACGTTGGACGTCGCCGTTGATGGTGTTGAACACGAAGTCGGGCTTGGCGGCGCGCGATCTTGGCGACCTGAGTCGTCCAGTCGTCGCTGTCCGAGCGGCACGTACTCCTCACCGACGATCTCGATGCCGTTCGCCTCGGCGTACGGCTTGATGATCTTGTTCGCGGTACGCGGGAACACGTAGTCGCTGCCGACCAGGAAGAGCGTCTTGACGCCCTTCTCCTTCAGGAAGTCCATGGCCGGGATGATCTGCTGGTTGGTCGTCGCGCCGGTGTAGTAGATGTTCGTCGACGCCTCGAGGCCCTCGTACTGCACCGGGTAGAACAGCAGCGCCGTTGTTGCCCTCGAAGACCGGCAGCATCGCCTTGCGGGTGGCCGAGGTCCAGCCGCCGAACACGGCGGCGACCTAGTCCTGCGGTGAGCAGCTTCTTGATCTTCTCGGCGAAGACCGTCGGCTCGCGAGGCGCCGTCCTCCTCGACGACCTCGATCTGCTTGCCCAGATGCCGCCGTCGGCGTTGATCTCCTCGGCCGCGAGGATGAGCGAGTCGCGGACGGTCTGCTCGCTGATGGCCATCGTGCCGGAGAGCGAGTTCAGGAAGCCGAGCTTGACGGTGTCACCGGAGGTGTCCACGCACGATCCGGCGGCGGCGGCCGTGGTGCTGGTGCCGGACGCGGTCCGCGCGCCGCAGCCGGCGAGGCTGAGAGCGAGGATCGCGGCGGCGGCGGGGACGAGCCGGGCGAGGTTGCGGGTTCGGGTCACTGCGTTTCCTTTCGGCGTGGCCGAGGGGGCCACGGGGACGGGTGGTGGCCGAGCGGCCACGGGGTCCGGTAGGAGGTGACGCACCGGGCTCGGATCTCCGTTCCCCCGAACGGATCGCCGAGCCCTTGGGTGCCGAACGTAGGGACGCCGTGTTTCCCGTGTGATCACCGAATGTGACCGGCGCATTTCCGGAACAGCACGAAACCGCAACCCTCCGCCGCCCCCATTTCGCCGAGGTCGAGCGGGGATGGAGCTCAGGCGCGTGCGGCGGCGGCCCAGGACTCGGCTCGGCCCTCGAGCGGGGACTCATGTGCATCGGTCCCGAGGAAGCGGACGACGGCGCCCGGTCCCGCCAGGTCCATCCGGTGCGCGACACCACGCCCGCGTCCCGCGGGCCCACCCGCCGGTCCGACCGCGGGACGCCCGTCCCGATCCTCCGCCGGCGGCCGGAACCCGAACGCCGAGACCACGTCCAGCACCCGGTACGGCCCCAGCACCCCAGGCCCGGACCGCACCCCCGGCGCCAGGTCCAGGTCCTCCACGAGTAGGTCTCGCCCGGCCCGCGTCACGTCCGTCCGCACCCGGACCGCCCCGCCCCGCTCCCCCGCTCGCCCCAGCACGGTGGTCTCCCGCAGGACGGCCCGGGCGCCGTCGGCCGAGCTCGAGCGCTTGTGCTCCCGCCGCACGTCAGCGCCCTCGGCCACCACGAACGGCAGCCCCGCCCACACCAGCACCCCACCCGCCCCGAGCCGCGCCCGCACCGTCCACGACGACGCCGGCCCCGGGTATGCCACCGTCCCGGCGGTCTCGACCACCTCGAGCCACGCCCCGGCCCCCACGACGACGTCGATCAGCACCTCGTCCCCGCCCAGCAGCAGGGCTCCCGTCGCCACGAGGGCCACGCGCGCGCCGTCGGGGTCCGCCCGGAGAACCCGCGGGCTCAGCGCTCCGCCGACGACGACGCACCGCGCCCGCCCAGGCGCGGCCGCCACCTCGATCCGGGTCACGGGTGGGGGTGATCGTGCGCGTGCGGGGCGCCGTCGTCGTCGTGGGTGTGCCAGCCGCCGTCGGCGTGGAAGTGCGGCGCCATCGGGCCGGGGTCGACCGGCACGTGCCGGCCCCCCGCGTGCGCCGCGAGCACGCCCCGCACCCACGCGACCAGTTCGGCCACGGACGCCGGGTCCAGCCGCGAGAGCGCGACCACCGGCCGACCGTCCCGCGCCGCCCGCGCGTCCGCGACCATCTGCGGCACGTCCACGCCCACGTAGGGCGCGAGGTCGGTCTTGTTCACCACGAGCAGGTCCGCGCGCGCGATGCCCGGCCCGCCCTTGCGCGCGACGTCCCCGCCGCCCGCGACGTCGAGCACGAAGATCTGCGCGTCGACCAGCGCGGGCGAGAACGTGGCCGTGAGGTTGTCGCCGCCTGACTCCACGAGCACCACGTCCAGGGGCGCGAACTCCTCCTCCAGGTCCTCGACGGCCAGGAGGTTGGCGGTGACGTCGTCGCGGATGGCGGTGTGCGGGCAGGCGCCGGTCTCCACCGCGCGGATGCGCTCGGGGTCCAGGACGCCGGCGGAACGGAGGAAGCGGGCGTCCTCGTCGGTGTAGATGTCGTTGGTGATGACGCCGAGTTGCAGGTCAGCGGCCAGTTCGCGGCACAGCAGCGCGATGAGCGAGCGACTTGCCCGTGCCGACCGGCCCGGCCGACGCCGAGGCGCAGGGAGCGGGTGTGGGCGGAGGCGGTGAGGTCAGGCACTGAACATCCTCTCGGTGGCGCGGGCATGGTCCTGGGCCCAGTGCTCGGCGAGCGGGGCGGCGTCGGCGGGGATCTGGCGCGGGTGGGTGAGGCCGGCGAGGTCGGCGGCCATCGCCTCGATCGCGGCGTGGGCGCCGATCACCCAGCCGGTCGCGAGCGACCGGGTCCACCGGCGCGAGTTTCAGCGTGGCGGACGCGATCGTCTGCGCCTCCTCGTAGCCCACGAGCCGGACGGTCTGCGCGGGGTCCAGGCCGGCGAGCGCGGCGACGGCGCCCACCACGAGCGGCCTCGGCGGTCTTCCGAGAGCCGCGAGTGCCGGGGCCAGCGGGCTGTCCGGCCACAGCCGCCGGAGCAGCCGCAGGTACCCCCGGCCGAGGTTCTCCGACGCGGCCCGCTGCGCCGGGCTCGGCGTGCGCGCGGCCCAGGCGTCGCGGACGGCCCCGAGGTCCCCGCCGGTCGAGCGCGGCGTGGCGGCCGACGACGGCGGTCCCCGCCTCCACGCGCGTCACCGTCCGCAGGCGCGCGGCCAGGTAGGCGGGGACGTCGGCGGGGGGCAGCCGGCGCGGATCGCGGGTTCGAGGCCCGCCGACTGCGTGTGCGCGCCGGTGGGGAGCCGCGCGTCGGCGAGCGTCATGAGCAGGAGCTCGGCGGACGCCGTCGTCGGCGGTGGTGTGTCGCGGGACATGCGCGCCCTAGAAGAGCGAGTAGAGCTGGGCGAGCGGGAGCGCGGTCGGCGGGGGCGGGCTCGATGCGCTCGCCGTCGACGTCGATCGCGAACGTCTCCGGGTTGATGTCGATGCGCGGGAGGTGTCGTTGTTGCGCATGTCCGCCTTGGTGACGCCGCGGGTGTCGGCGACGCCGACCAGTTCGCCGGCGCAGACCGAGCCGGCCGGCCAGGCCGTCGTCGAGTGCGGCGGGCGAGACGAAGGTGAGCGAGAGGTCGGCGCCGATCGCGTCCGTGAGGGCCGGGCGCATGAGCACCGGCTGGGGCGTGGGGATGGAGGCGTTCGGGTCGCCGAGCGCGCCCCAGACGATTGCGCCGCCCTTGATCACCACGGACGGGCGGACACCGAAGAACTTGGGCTCCCACAGGACGAGGTCGGCGAGCTTGCCGGGCTCGACCGAGCCGACTCGTGGGCGTCCACGCCGTGCGCGATCGCGGGGTTGATCGTGTACTTCGCGACGTAGCGGCGGGCGCGCTCGTTGTCGGCGGGCAGGGCGCCGCCGAGGGGGCCGCGGCGGTGCTTCATGACGTGCGCGACCTGCCAGGTGCGCGTGATCACCTCGCCGATCCGGCCCATCGCCTGGGCGTCGGAGGAGGTCATCGACAGGGCGCCCATGTCGTGCAGCACGTCCTCGGCGGCGATCGTCGTGGCGCGGATGCGGGACTCGGCGAAGGCGAGGTCCTCCGGCACGCGCGGGTTGAGGTGGTGGCACACCATGAGCATGTCGAGGTGCTCGGCGACCGTGTTGACCGTGTGCGGGAGGGTCGGGTTCGTCGAGCCCGGGAGCACGTTGGGGTGGCTCGCGATGGCGAGGATGTCCGGCGCGTGGCCGCCGCCGGCGCCCTCGGTGTGGAAGGCGTGGATCGACCGCCCCTTGATCGCGGCGATCGTGGACTCCACGTAGCCGGCCTCGTTGAGGCTGTCCGAGTGCAGGGCCACCTGGAGGCCCCAGCGCTCCGCCGCGGTGAGGGCGGCGTCGATGGCCGCGGGCGTGGAGCCCCAGTCCTCGTGGACCTTGTAGCCGCCGGCACCGGCGAGGGCCTGCTCCGCGAGCCCCTCCGCGCTGACGGTGTTGCCCTTGCCCATCAGCAGGACGTTGACCGGCAGGTGGTCGAGGCTGCGGTGGATCGCGCGCAGGTGCCAGGCGCCCGGGGTGACCGTGGTGGCCTTGGTGCCCTCGGACGGGCCGGTGCCGCCGCCGAAGAGGGTGGTCAGGCCCGTGGCCAGCGCCTCGACCACCTGCGACGGGGAGATGAGGTGGACGTGGGCGTCGATCCCGCCCGCGGTGAGGATCTTGCCCTCGCCGGAGATGACGTCCGTGGAGGGGCCGATATGCAGGTCCGGGTGGATGCCGTCCGCGATGTCCGGGTTGCCGGCGCGGCCGAGGGCCACGATGCGCCCGTCGCGGATGCCGACGTCCGCGCGGACGATGCCCCAGTGGTCCAGGACCACCGCGTCGGTGATCACGGTGTCGAGGGCGCCCTCGGCGCGCGTGGTGACGCCCTGGGCCATCGACTCGCGGATGGACTTGCCGCCGCCGAAGACCGCCTCGTCGCCGCCGACCACGAGGTCGTCCTCGACCTCGATCCAGAGGTCGGTGTCGCCGAGGCGCACCTGGTCGCCGGTGGTGGGTCCGTACAGCGCCGCGTACTGGGCGCGGGAGATCTCAACCATCGTGGGCTCCGGTCTCGAGGGCGCCGCCGTCCGCCTTGTCGCGCTGGAGGCCTGGCACGCGCCGTCGTCCCCTGAGCGCGACCGCGGTGACGGTCCGCGACGCGCCCGGCTCGAAGCGGCGGGACGTGCCCGCAGGGATGTCGAGGCGGAAGCCGTGCGCGGCCTCACGGTCGAAGTCGAGCGCCGCGTTCGCGTCGGGGAGGTGCAGGTGCGAGCCGATCTGGATCGGGCGGTCGCCGGTGTTGAGGAGCACCAACTCGATCCGCTCCGCGGGGGTGCGGTCGCCGTTCAGGGTGATCATGCCCTCGCGGACGCGGATCGCGCCGGGGCCGGTGGTGGAGCCGGTTGGCATCGGGAACCTCCTGGGTGATCGGGGCGCCGTCAGGCGATGGGCTCGTGGATCGTGACGAGTTTGCGTCCGTCCGGGAACGTGGCCTCCACCTGCACGTCGGGGAGCATCTCGGCGACGCCGTCCATGACGTCCTCGCGGGTGAGCACCGAGCGGCCCTCGACCATCAGGTCCGGCACGCTGCGCCCCTCTCGCGCTCGCTCGATCACCCACGTGGTCAGGAGCGCGACCGTCTCGGGGTAGTTGAGCCGCACCCCGCGTGCGAGCCGGTCCCGGGCCACCATCCCGGCCACCGCGAGGAGGAGCTTCTCGCTGTCCGCGGGGGTGATGTGCATCGGGGCTCCTCTGCTGGTCACGTGCGGGCGCGTCCGCGGTTCAACCGCCGGGCCCGGGGGCCATCTTGGCGCGGGCCGTGTTTCGACGGTGTGTCGACGCCCGTCCGTCTCGGCACGCGGCAACTCCGACACACACGTGGGACAGAAGCGGCGGATGTGACACGTTTCCGGCGTCGCGCCAGCCTTCCCCGTCCCAGTTGTGTGCGCTAGCTGACGGCCCGCCCGGACACGCCGAAGGGCGGCACCCCCACGGGGTGCCGCCCTTCGGATGGAACGGATTCAGGCTCTTGCGCCTGAGCGGGCCGGACTCAGAAGTCCATGCCGCCCATGTCGCCGCCGCCACCGGCCGGGGCCGGGTGCCGCTCGGGCTTGTCTGCCACGACGGCCTCGGTGGTGAGGAAGAGGCTCGCGATCGAGGCCGCGTTCTGCAGCGCCGAGCGGGTCACCTTCACCGGGTCGTTGATGCCCGCGTGCATGAGGTCCTCGTACACGCCGGTCGCGGCGTTGAGGCCGTGGCCCTTGGGCAGGTTGCGCACGCGCTCCGCCACGACGCCGCCCTCGAGGCCGGCGTTGATGGCGATCTGCTTGAGCGGCGCGTCGAGCGCGACGCGGACGATGTTCGCGCCGGTCGCCTCGTCGCCCTCGAGCTCGAGGCCGTCGAACGCGTCCTTGCCCGCCTGGATGAGAGCGACGCCACCACCGGCGACGATGCCCTCCTCGACGGCCGCCTTCGCGTTGCGAACGGCGTCCTCGATGCGGTGCTTGCGCTCCTTGAGCTCCACCTCGGTGGCCGCGCCGGCCTTGATGACGGCGACGCCGCCGGCCAGCTTGGCGAGGCGCTCCTGGAGCTTCTCGCGGTCGTAGTCCGAGTCGCTGTTCTCGATCTCGGTCCGGATCTGCTTGACCCGGCCCGCGATCTGCTCGGCGTCACCGGCGCCGTCGACGATCGTGGTCTCGTCCTTCGTGACGACGACCTTGCGCGCCTGGCCGAGCATGTCGAGCGAGGCGTTCTCGAGCTTGAGGCCGACCGTCTCCGAGATGACCTGGCCGCCCGTGAGGATGGCGATGTCCTGGAGCATGGCCTTGCGGCGGTCGCCGAAGCCGGGCGCCTTGACGGCGACGGACTTGAACGTGCCGCGGATCTTGTTCACCACGAGGGTGGCGAGGGCCTCGCCCTCCACGTCCTCGGCGATGATCGCGAGCGGCTTGCCGGCCTGCATGACCTTCTCCAGCAGCGGCAGCAGGTCCTTGACGTTCGCGATCTTCGACTCGACGAGCAGGATGTAGGTGTCCTCGAGGACGGCCTCCTGGCGCTCCGGGTCGGTCACGAAGTAGCCGGCGAGGAAGCCCTTGTCGAAGCGCATGCCCTCGGTCAGCTCCAGCTCGAGGCCCAGCGCGCTGGACTCCTCGACCGTGATGACGCCTTCCTTGCCGACCTTGTCCATGGCCTCGGCGATGAGCTCGCCGATCGCCGGGTCGCCGGCGGAGATGCCCGCGGTCGCGGCGATCTCGGCCTTGGTCTCGACCTCCTTGGCGGCGGCGAGCAGCTGCGCGGTCACAGCCTCGACGGCCTTGTCGATGCCCTTCTTCAGGGCGATCGGGTTGGCGCCGGCGGCCACGTTGCGCAGGCCCTCGCGCACGAGCGCCTGGGCGAGCACGGTGGCGGTGGTGGTGCCGTCGCCCGCGACGTCGTCCGTCTTCTTGGCGACCTCCTTGACGAGCTCGGCGCCGATCTTCTCGAGGGGCTCCTCGAGCTCGATCTCCTTGGCGATGGAGACACCGTCGTTCGTGATGGTGGGGGCGCCCCACTTCTTCTCGAGGACGACGTTCCGGCCCTTCGGGCCGAGGGTGACCCTGACGGCGTCAGCAAGGGTGTTGAGGCCCCGCTCCATGCCGCGGCGGGCTTCCTCGTCGAAAGCGATGATCTTGGCCATTCGGGTTCTGATCCTCCGCGATGCGGTTCGGCCGAGCAGACGCCCGCGACGGACGACGCGCGCCGCGGCGGTCACGTCCCGCCTCGCCGCACGCCTCGCCGGCCCAGCCATGCTTTGTTGTCACTCTCAAGGCGAGAGTGCTAAGTCATGGTTAGCACTCTCGGCCGGTGAGTGCAAGGCGACGGCGCCCCTGCGGCGGGCATCGGGCCCGCCGACGGCGCCCCTTCGGCGCCCGCGGCCACCCGCCGACGGCGCCCGTTCACCGCGGCGGCGAGCGGAGGCCGGGCGTGCGCGGACCCACCCCCACAGTCCACCGTTGCCGAATCGTGATCATCGTTGCGAAACCGTGACCTGCCTCGTGAGTTTCTCCCTACACTCGCGTTCGTGTCCGCGGCCACTGGCGAGGCCGGCGTCGCCCTCGCCCCACCGATCCGACGCACTCCCGTGCTCAACGCCCTGGTCGTCGCACTGGCGCTGGCCGGGCTCGCCGCCCTCGCCGTGAGCCCCGCCACGCAGGCCGCCCGCGCGCCGGCGCACCCCGTCGTCGACCTCTACCTCGACGGCGTCGCACGGGACGCGACCGGCGCCGTCGTCGTCGTCCCCGCGTGGTCGGGCGTGACCTATCTGCCCGGGAGCCGGGTCATCGACCCCCTCGCGCAGGAGGCCGCCGCGGCGGACCGCGCCTGGCTCGCCGCGGGCACGGTGCCCGGCTCGGGCGGCCCGTTCGAGGACATGGTCGCCGGCGCGCTCCTCGACCTCCGCGCCCTGACCAGGGACAACGGCGCCCTGGTCGCCGCGCAGTACCGCCGGTGGGAGTACGTGTGGCCGCGCGACGCCTCGTTCGGGGCCGCAGCGCTCGCCGCCACGGGCCACACCGACGACGCCCTCGCCATCCTCCTCCACCTGCAGGCCCTCCAGGCGAGCAACGGTTCGTTCGCCGCGCGCTACCTCCCCGACGGCTCCGGCGCCGTCCCCGACGACCGCCCCGCCCAGTCCGACGGCGCCGGCTGGGCGCTCTGGGCCACGGCCCGCCTCCTCGCCGCGCTGCCCGATGGCGCGGCCCGGGCCGACGTCGCGGCGCGCCTCTCCCCGCTGGTCGATCGGTCGACGTCGTTCATCGCCGCCCAGACCGCCACCTCGACGGGCCTGCCGATCGTCTCGAGCGACTACTGGGAGGTGCGCGCGCGTCGGCTGACCCTCGGCACGGCCGCGCCCCTGCTGGCCGGCCTCGAGGCGGCGCGGGAGATCTACGGGAGCACCGGACGCCCGGGCGACGCCTCGAGCGCCAGGGGGTTGGCGAACCGGCTGCGCGATGCGGTCGTGGACGGTTTCGGCCCCGGCTACCCCCGGCAGCTCGGCCGCGACCTCCCCGACGCCGCGACGGCGTTCCTCCTGCCGCCGTTCCAGCCGGCAGCGCTCGACGGCGCGCTGGACGCCTGGGAAGGATCGATCCCCCAGATGCTCCGGCCGGCCGGCGGGCTCGCCCCCGGCGCGGGGTGGAAGGACGACGGCATCTCCTGGACCCCGCAGACCGCCCTCTACGCGCTGGCCGCGGCTTCGGTCGGGGATGTCGAGCGGGCCGAGCAGTGGCTGACCTGGCTCGACGCGCACCGGACGCCGTCGGGCGCGCTGCCGGAGAAGGTGCTCGCGGACGGGTCGCCGGCCGCGGTCGCGCCGCTCGCCTGGACGTGCGCGCTGGTGGTGCTCGCGGCTCACGAGCTGGAGGACCCCCCGCCCACCCCCCGCTGAGGTCGAGCCCTCTCGTTCGTGAGGTCGAGCCCACCCGTTGCTGAGGTGGCGCCGTCAGCGCCGACGGCCGAGCCGGCCCACCCGTTGCCCGCGCGTCAGGGGACGTAGTCGCCGCGGAGGACGACCGCGATGCTGTCGGTCGCGCTCGCCAGCTCGACCAGCTGCCCGATGCCGAGCACGCTCGCTACCTGCTGCGCGGTGTCGGCGAGGTCGGCGTTGTTGTAGTACACGGTCGACGCCGTAGGCGCCGACGAGCTGTAGTTGTCCGGCGTGACGTCGGTGAACCCGTCGGCGGTCAACTTCTCCGAGGCGGTGCCCGCGAGGCCCGCGACACCGGCGCCGTTGAGGACGAAGACGGGCGTGTCCCGCAGGATCGTCGCTTCCTCGGCGGTCGGCTCGGGCTCAGCCGTCGGGCTCTCGGACTCCTCGGGCGCCGTCGTCTCCTCCGAGGCTGCGGAGTCCTCGGGGGCCGCCGTCTCCTCGGGCGCTGCCGTGGGCTCGCCCGAGGCCGCGGGCGCCGTCGTCGACGACGGCGAGCCGAGGTTGGACAGATACGTCACGCCGACGTAGGCGAGCAGCGGGGCGAGGATGAGCACGACGATGAACGGCAGCAGGGCGCGCCACCGGGGAACAGGCGCCCGGTGCACGCCCTGGGGGACGCGATCAGTCCCGAGGGCGTCGAACTCGTCCTCGGGATAGGGGTAGTCGCGCTTCGCCACGGCTGAAGGCTAGCCGGTAGCCAGGCTCAGAGGTCGACGCCGAGACGGCGAGCCGAGCGGGCGCGCTGACGCTCGTCGCGCATGCGACGCAGGCGCTTGACGAGGAGGGGGTCGGCGGCAAGGGCGTCGGGGTCGTCGATGAGGCTGTTGAGCACTTGGTAGTAGCGAGTTGCGGAGAGGTCGAACAGCTCGCGGATGGCCGTCTCCTTGGCGCCCGCGTACTTCCACCACTGGCGCTCGAACGCGAGGATCGCGCGATCGCGCTCGGAGAGTGCCTCCTCGCCACGCACCTGCGTGGTCTCGATGACGGCAGCCTGCTCCGTGCCCATTCCCCACCTCCCGCTGCGCGTCGTCGTTCTGGCACCACTGTAGGCGCGAACTACACGCCTGTCATTCGCCCCGTCCCGCTGAGGTCGGGCGCTCCCGTTCGTGAGGTCGAGGGACCGCTCGACCTCACGAACGAGAGCGCTCGACCTCAGCCCATGGAGCCCGCCGGTACCCTCACCCGGTGACCACGGGGACCACCGGCACGTCCGGAACCGCCGGAACGACGGGACCGTCCGGACCGTCCGGCGCGCGCCCGCCCGCACCGCTCGCGGACCTCGTCGAGCCCGGCTGGGCCCGCGCCCTGGCACCCGTCGACGGGCAGATCCGCGCGATGGGCGACTTCCTGCGCGCCGAGGTCGCCGCCGGCCGCGGCTACCTCCCGGCGGGCAACGCCGTGCTGCGGGCGTTCCGGTCGCCGTCGTTCGACGACGTCCGTGTGCTCATCGTCGGCCAGGACCCGTACCCCACCCCGGGCCACCCCATGGGCCTGTGCTTCTCGGTCCAGCCGCAGGTCGCGCCGCTCCCGCGGAGCCTCGCGAACATCTTCACGGAGCTGGGCTCCGACGTCGGCGTCCCTCGCCCCGCGAACGGCGACCTCAGCCCCTGGACAACGCACGGCGTCATGCTGCTCAACAGGGTGCTCACCGTCCGGCCGGGCGCCCCCGCCTCGCACCGGGGCAAGGGGTGGGAGGCCGTGACGGACCAGGCCATCCGGGCGCTCGTCGCGCGGGGCACGCCGCTCGTCGCGATCCTCTGGGGGCGCGACGCCCAGTCCCTCGCGCCGATGCTCGGCGACACCCCGATCATCGCGAGCGCCCACCCGAGCCCGCTCTCGGCGGCGCGCGGGTTCTTCGGCTCGCGCCCGTTCTCGCGGGCCAACGAGCTCCTCCTCGCTCGCGGCGCCGCCCCGGTGGACTGGTCGCTGTCGCGTCGTCGTCGACCCCGACGCCGCCCACCTGAGCCCCGCTCCCCCCTCTCCGTCTCCGTGAGAGGCGCCGTCGGCCCACCCGGACCACATCCGCGCGAAACGGGAGGAGGATGGCAACGTGAGCGAACGGCCGATCACGCGACCCGAACCGCCGTGGTCCCGGTACGTCGCGCTCGGCGACTCGTTCACCGAGGGCCTCTGGGACGCGGACCCCATCCAGCCGGACACGCTCCGGGGCTGGGCCGACGTCCTCGCCGGCCACCTGTCCGCCCGCCGCCAGGCCTTCGGCGACCCCCCGCTCGAGTACGCGAACCTCGCGATCCGCGGCCGCCTCCTGGGCGCCATCGTCGAGGAGCAGCTCCCCGCGGCTCTCGAGCTCGAGCCGGACCTCGTCTCCCTGATCGGCGGCGGGAACGACGTGCTGCGCCCCGCGATCGACGTGGACGCCATCGCCGCGGAACTGGAGTACGCCGTCATCCGCCTGCGCTCGGCCGGCATCGACGTCCTGCTCGGCACGGGCATGGACTCCGCCGACTCCCCGCTCATCCGCGCGACCCGCGGCCGCGTCGCCACGCTCAACTCCCACGTGTGGTCGATGGCGCGCCGGCACGGGGCGTACGTCCTCGACGTCTGGGGCATGCGGTGCCTGCGCGACTGGCGGATGTGGAGCGAGGACCGCATCCACCTCACCAGCGACGGCCACGCACGGGTCGCCCAGGCCGCGCTGGTCGCCCTGGGCCTCGACCCCGACGACGCCGCCTGGGACGACCCGCTGACCCCCCTCCCGCCGACGCCGGCCGCCGAGCGGCTCCGCTGGAACGTCGACTGGCTGCGCAACCACGTCTACCCCTGGGCCACGCGCCGCCTGCGCCGCCGCTCCACGGGGGATGTGCGGATCCCCAAGCGGCCCGCGGTCGCCCCCTTGGGCGACGGTGAACAGGACGGAAGCGCCGCACCCCTCGACGGCAAGGGCGACGGCGGGGAGGATGTCGCCAGCGCCGCGGACGTCCCCCCACGGAGCGAACCGCACGACGACGTGCACGCCGAGGCCATGACCGAGAGGACCACCCCCGTGAACGACCGCATCGACTACACGACCTCGGACGACCTCGTGCCCGAGGCGGTGGCCGGCGTCCGGTCCACGCGGCACTCCGGCGACGTGCTCAGCGGCGGCCACCCCGAGAAGGCCCCGGATCAGCATCGTCGAGCAGTTCGAGCCGAAGACCGGCCTCGTGGGTGCGAATCCCGACGGCGGCCCCGAGGCCGTCGAGGCCTACGAGACCGGGCAGGACGACGGCAAGATCTCCTGACCCCTCTCCGCCCCCGCACTCCGCACCCGCGCGCCCCGCACGCCGCCGCCGACCGCAGATCGCGAACGTCTGGGCGGTCGCGAACATCTGGAGTTCGCGAACTGCCCATGTGTTCGCCATCTGCGGTGGGGGGTCCGGGGGGTGGGGGGCGGAGGGCGATCTGCGTCGGCTCCGGGGTCAGGACCTGACGAGCACCCGGTAGGCCCTCGAGCGCCAGGGCGAGCGGGCCCCGAACCGGAGCCCGCGCCGTCGGCCGGGAACTCCACCGGCTCCCCCGAGAAGACGTCGGTCCACGCCCCGCCGAGCAGCGCGCCGTCGAGCACCACGTCCTGCGCCTCGCCCGAGAGGTTCAGCGCCGCGAACACCGCCCCGCCTGAGTCCCGGCGCACGAAGGACAGAGACCGACGACGGCGCGGAGTTGCGCACCTGCAGCATCGGCGCGCCCCACGCGCCGTTCCACAGCGCCGTCGTCTCCCTCTTCAACCGGAACAGCCGCCGGTACAGCTCGCCGTGGGGGTGCTCGCGCCACTCCACCGGGTCGGCCTCGAAGAACTTCAGCCGCTTGGGGTTGCCCGCCTCCTGGCCGGTGTAGATCATCGGGATCCCCGACCCGACCACGGACAGCACGATCGCCGCCCCCACGAGGTCCCCGAACCGCTCGAACTCCGTGGCCTCGTGGTTGACGTCGTGGTTGCTGACGTACATGAGCCGCATGGCCTCGTGCGGGTAGAAGCCCTCGTCCCAGGCGTAGTACACGGCGAGCGCCCCGACGTCCGCCAGCCCCGACCCGATCTTGAACATCGTCTCGGCCCAGTGCGAGGCGTACGTCGCGTCGAAGGCCCGGGCGTGCAGCTCCCGCGACTCCCACTCGGCGAGCATGAACACGGGCTTGATCGCCTCGAGCTCCTCGCGGACGGTCTCCCAGAAGTCCAGCGGGATCAGCCCGGCGGCGTCGCAGCGGTACCCGTCGACGTCCGCCTCGCGCACCCAGTAGGCCATCGTCTCGGCCATGTGCTCGCGCAGGTCCTCGGACCCGTAGTCGAGGCTCACGACGTCGTCCCAGTCGAACCACAGCGGCGGACGCAGGTCGCCCTTCCAGTCGCGGGCGTACCACTCGGGGTGCGCCTCGAGCAGCGGCGCGTCCCACGAGGTGTGGTTCCCCACCCAGTCGAGGATCACGCGCAGGCCCAGGTCGTGGGCCCGGCGCACGAAGTCCCGCAGGTCGTCCATCGTCCCGAGCGTCGCGTCGAGGCTGCGGTGGTCCTTGATCGCATAGGGGCTGCCCCGCTCGCCCTTGCGGTTCTTCGCCCCGACCTCGTGGATCGGCGACAGCCACACCACGCTCACGCCCAGGTCCACCAGGCGCGGCAGCTGCTCGGCGGCCGCCCGCAGCGTGCCCTCGGGCGTGAAGTGCCACAGGTGCAGTTGGTACAGCGTGGCGTCCTTGATCCACTCGGGGTTGGCGAGGTGGACGTAGGGCTGGGGGACGTGCCGGCGGGTGGTGGCGGGGACAGCGGTCACAGGGCGTTCTCCAGTCGGACGAGCAGGGCCTCGCCGGCGGCGAGGGTGAGGTCGGTGAGGTCGACGACGGCGCCCGGCTCGGTTCCGCCGGCAGCGGCCCCGGGGCGGGCGGGGTCGGAGCCGACGACGACGACGCCGCGGGCCGGCCCGGCGTCGGCCACGTCCGGGGGCGCGGGCGCGGTGCCGAAGTTGACGACGGCGAGCCAGCGGTCGCCGTCGTCGGCCTCGCGAACCCAGGCGAGGACGTCGGGGGCGGCGTCGAGGAACCGCTGGGCGCCCGTGCGCAGGGCGGGCGTGGCGCGGCGCAGGGCCGTGAGGCGCCGGGTGAGCGCGAGCGTGGACGCGGGGTCGCCCTCCTGGGCGGCGACGCAGAGGTGCTCGGCGTCAGCGACGAACGGCAGCCACGCCTCGCCCGTGGTGAAGCCGGCGCCGGGGCCGGCCTCCGACGGGCGCGCCCACGGGATGGGGGCGCGGCAGGGGTCCCTGCCGTCGACGTCCACCACGCGGTCCGCCGGGATGACCGCGTTCGGCAGGCCGAGTTCCTGGCCCTCGAAGAGGAACGGCGTGCCTCGCAGTGCGTGCAGCAGGACGAGGACGGCGCGGGCGCGGGCTTCGCCGAGCGCGGGGTCCGGCTCGGCCTGCTCCAGGGCCAGGGGCTCGGCGTCGTCGTCCTGCAGGAGGTCTTCCTCCCGCGGGAGGTCTTCCTCCCGCGGGAGGCCGTACGGGCTCGCCGCACCGGTCACGACGCTCGCGAACCGGGAGGCGACGCGCGGGAGATCGTGGTTCTCGAGGAACCAGCAGGGCCAGGCGAGCGGCGTGGTCCGGGCGGCGAACTTCTCGAGGTGCGCGCGATAGCGCGCGGCGTCCCAGGGGAGGTCGACGAACTCGAAGTTGTGCGCCATGTGGAACTGGTCGCCGTCGTTGAGGAACGGGACGAACCGCTCGAAGTTCATGGTCCACAACTCGGCGACGCACATGCGGTCGTCGTAGGAGTCGAGCACGCGGCGGATGCGGCGCAGGCGCTCATGGATGGAGGGCCAGTCCTCGTCGTGGCGGGGCTCGCTGGGCACGTTGTCCGCGAGCGCGGGGTCCTTGCCGATCTTGATGACGGCGTCGAAGCGCAAGCCGTCGACGCCGCGGTCCAGCCAGAAGCGCAGCGTGTCGTGCATCGCAGCCTCGACCTCGGGGTTGTCCCAATTGAGGTCCGGCTGCTGCGGGGCGAAGGAGTGCAGGTAGTACTGCCCGGTGGCCTCGTCGAGGGTCCAGGAAGGCCCGATGGCGGTGAAGGTGGACTGCCAGTTGTTGGGCGGGCCGCCGTCGGGGGCCGGGTCGCGCCAGACGTACCAGTCACGCTTGGGGTTGGTGCGGCTCGAGCGGGACTCCAGGAACCACGGGTGCTCTTCGGACGTGTGGTTGGGCACCCAGTCGAGGATGACCTTGAGGCCGCGGGCGTGGGCGTCCGCGAGGAGAACGTCGAAGTCCGCGAGGGTGCCGAATGTGGGCTCGATGTCGCAGTAGTCGCTGACGTCGTACCCGAAGTCCGCCATCGGCGAGGGGTAGATCGGCGAGAGCCAGATCGCCCCGATCCCGAGCGACTCCAGGTAGTCCAGCCGGCTCCGGATGCCGGGGAGGTCGCCGACGCCGTCACCGTTCGAGTCTGCGAACGAGCGGGGGTAGATCTGGTAGATCGTCTCGCTCTGCCACCAGGCGGACGTGGTGGCAGTGCCGGTCGGCAGCGTTGCGGACAAGGCTGTCCCTTCGAGGACGTCTGGGTGGGGATCGGTGGGCGACGGCGCGTCGCTCGCGGGTTTCTTGGATCGCTTTATCAAGCGCTCTGCTAAAGTATGGGGACGGGTCGGCGCAGGCGTCAAGCATGCAGGTCCCAGGCCCGCTGGAGGAGGCGATCGAGGATGCAAGCGAGCGCCGTCGCCGCCCTCGACGCGCTCCGCCCCGCCGGCCCCCTGACGGCCGGCGAGATCATGGACGCCACGGGGCTCTCGCGCCCGACCGTGCACGCCGCGTGCGAGGAGCTCATCCGCCTCGGGTGGGCCCTGGAGCGAGAGGGCCAGCGTCCGGGCGACGAGCCCCGGACGGGGCGCCCGGCGCGGGTCTACGAGTTCCGCGCGAGGGCGGGGTACGCGCTTGGGGTGGACCTGGGCGTCCACACCGTGAGCGCCCTGGTCACCGACCTGCGCGGCGACGTCGTCGGCGAGGCACGGTCGCGGTTCCGCAGCCCCGGCGTCGGCGCCGCGGAGAGGCTCGACGGCGCTCGCTCGGTCGCGCGGGAGGCGCTGGGCCGCGCGGGAGTCGAGCCGACGGCGGTGCTCGCCGTCGCCCTCGGGGTGCCGGCCGCCGTCGACGTGCTCACGGGGCACGCCCGGGCGAGCGACGACTACCTCCCGGGCCTGGCCGCCGTCGACCTGCGCGAGGCGTTCGCCCAGGTCGTGGGCCGGCAGGCGCTCGTGGAGAACGACGCGAATCTCGCGGCCCTCGCCGAGCGATGGCGCGGGGCGGCGGCCGGAGCGGACGACGTCGTCGTCCTCCTTGCGGGCGAGCGGCTCGGGGCGGGGCTGGTGCTCGGGGGTTCGGTGGTGCGGGGCCGCCACGGGGGCGCCGGCGAGATGGGGTTCCTCGACCTGATCCCGGGACTGGCCGCGACCGGCATCGCGACGTGGGCTCGGGTGCTCGGGGCGCGGGCAGTGGGTGCGCGGACGCGCGAGGTGGGCACCGTCGGGACGCGGGCGGTCGAGGGCGGGGGCGGCATCGACACCTCCGTCCCGAGCGCCGCGGAGATCGCCGCGGACGGGCCGAGCGCCGAGGAGGTCCTGGCCGCCGCGCGGGCCGGCGAGCCGTGGGCGCGAGGGGTGGTCGAGGTCATCGCGGACAAGCTGGCGACGGCGCTCGCGCCCGTCGTCACGCTGCTCGACCCGGGCCTGGTGGTGATCAGCGGGGCTGTGGCGGGGTCGTGCGACGTGCTGATCCCCGGGATCGAGGGGCGGCTCGCCGGGCTTGCGCCGTGGCCGGCCCGGCTGGCGGCCTCCGGCCTGGGCGACCGCGTCGTCGTCACGGGTGCGGTGCGCCTCGCGTTGGACGCGATCGAGGCGGACCTGCGCGGGTAGCGCTGACAGCGCGCGGTCGGACACCTGTCGAACATTAGTGCGAAACAGGGGTTGCGGATCGCCGAGCGGAGACCTAGAATCGAACTAGTGTTCGACGGTAGCGGAGGCGGGGTGGTGGGAATGAGCGCACAGGCGGCGCCGACTCCGCTGCCCGCCCGGTCGGGCCCGGTGGAGCTGGCGCGGGACGCGCTGGCGGCACTGCGAAGCCTGACGGACCGAGCGGACGCGACGTTCGCGCCGCAGTGGGCGTTCGAGGAGCGCACCTCGGTGATCGCCGACCTGGACCGGGTCGTGGAGCTGGCCACGCTCTACCGCTCCCGGGTGGTGGCCGCGCACAAGGAGGACGGGCGGTGGGCCCGCTCGGGGGACCGCACCTTCGAGAACCACCGCGCCCGGACCGGGCGCATCGGTGTCGGGGCCGCCCGGGCGGAGGCCGAACTCGGACAAGGATTCGCGCAGATGCCGCAGGCCGTCACGGCGGTGCAGGACGGCACCGTGGGCCTGGCCCACGCCCAGGTCCTCACCCGGGCGCGCGCCCGGGCGTCCGCTGCGGCGCGGGAGGCGTTGGACGCCGGCGGCGGCGCAGCGCTCCTCGCGTTGGCGCAGAACCTCGACGTGGCGACGTTCACCCGGCGCGTGGACGCCTGGATCGCCGCGCACGACGTCACCGCAGCCGAGCAGCAGTTCGAGGCGGTCCGCGCCCGCCGCTACCTCCGGCTGACCGACCGCGACGGCGGGACCGCTCTGGCCGGTTTCGTCGACCCGCTCGTCGGCGCCTGCTTGCGCACCTGCCTCGAAGCCGTCACCCCCGTCCCGGGCGCCGGCGACGAGCGCACCGGTGAGCAGCGGACCGCCGACGCCCTCGCCCTCATCGCCGCCCGGATCCTCGACGTCGGAACGGACAAGATCGGCGCCCAGATCCGCCCCCACATCAGCCTCATCGTCCCCGCCTCGACCTGGGCGACCACCCGGCGACGCACCACAGGCACCAGCCCCCACCAGAACCCAGGCGACCCCGACCCAGCAGACCCCGACGGTGGGGCGAGCGGCCCCGGGCCGACCGCAGCCGCAGGCGACCGGCCGGGCGCAGCCGCGGGCGAGGGGCCGGGCGCAGCCGCGGGCGACGGGATGGCCGGAGTCGTAGGCGACGGGATGGCCGGAGTCGTAGGCGACGGGATGGCCGGAGTCGTAGGCGACGGGATGGCCGGAGTCGTGGGCGAGGGGCCGGGCACGACGTCCCGGCCGCCGACGAACACCACCGGCCCCGCCGTCGCGGGACGCCGCGCGGGTGCGGAGCCCACCGGCGCCGAACCGCCGACGCTTCCGGAACTCGACGACGGCACCGTCATCCCGATCTCGGAGCTGGAACGGATCGCCTGCGACTGCGAACTCACCCGGATCGTCCTGGACGCCGACGGCATCCCGTTGGACGTCGGGCAGACCGAGCGCACCTACTCGAAGTCCCTGCGCCGGGCCGTCCTGGTCCGCGACGGCCACTGCCGCTGGCCCGGCTGCACCCTGCGCGCCTCCTGGTGCGAGGTCCACCACGTGACCTGGTACTCCAACGGCGGAGAAACCTCGGCCGGAAACGCCTTGACCCTGTGCGTCTTCCACCACCACGAAGTCCACCGCAAACACCTCCGGATCACCCCCACCCCGCGGGGCCACACCTTCACAAGGCCCGACGGAAGCCTCATCGGCACCACCACCCGCGACACCGGCATCCTGCGCATGCTCACCCCCCGACGCGACACCCACGACCAGGCAGACGGCGCGCAGCGCCCACAGGAGACGACGCCACACAGGCCGGGCGCAAGGGCGAGCACCGGGGCCCGCGCACCGGCAGGCGGTAGCACCGCAGGCGCACCGGCCGAGGGTGGCAGCGCAGACGCCCGCGCACGTGGCAGCGCGGGCGCGAGGGAGGAACGTGACACTGCGGCACGGCCCGACCTGGGACCCAGCGGCGAGCCACCACCGACCGGGGAACTGTTCTGATGGGTAGCCACGGGAGCGCCCCACCTGGGCCCGAAGTCCGGCGATGCGGTCGGATCACGACCCTACGGTGGCGGGAGGAGCCGGCGTCGGCCCGCACCGTCGAAGAGCGGGGACCTCGTCCATCCGTCGCTGCGCCCGGACCCACACCCACGGAGGTCGGACGTGCGCGAACTCTCACCGAGCGACCGCTTCACCATCACGGTCAACAACCGCGAGATCGAGGTCTTCGACGGCCTGACGATCCTGCAGGCCCTCGTGATGGAGGGCATCGAGGTGCCCTCCCTCTGCCACGACATCCGGCTCAAGCGGTCCAACGGGAGCTGCGGCCTGTGCGTCGTCGAGGTCGGCGCCGAGAACCCACGCGACGTCAAGGCGTGCCTGACGCCCGCGCGAGAAGGCATGGTCATCCAGACCCACACGCCGCGGCTCGAGGAGTACCGCAAGGTCCGGCTCCAGCAGCTGCTCTGTGACCACAACGCCGACTGCGTCGCGCCGTGCGTCCAGACCTGCCCCGCGAACATCGACATCCAGACCTACCTCAGCCACGTCGCGGACGGGAACTACGAGGCCGCCGTCCACGTGATCAAGGACCGCAACCCGTTCCCCTCGGTGTGCGGCCGGGTGTGCCCCCACCCGTGCGAGTCCGAGTGCCGGCGCAGCCTGGTGGACGAGCCGGTCGCCATCAACCACGTCAAGCGGTTCGCGGCGGACTGGGACGCCAACCGCGCCGAGCCCTGGACCCCCCGGGTGGGCGCGGCGACCGGCAAGCGGATCGCCGTCGTCGGCGGTGGGCCGTCCGGCCTCTCGGCCGCGTTCTACGCGGCCGTCGCCGGCCACTCCGTCACCGTCTTCGAGAAGCAGAGCCGGCCCGGCGGCATGATGCGGTACGGCATCCCCGCCTACCGTCTGCCGAAGTCCACGCTCGACGCGGAGATCGCGCTCATCGAGTCCCTCGGCGTGCGGATCGTCACCGGCCGGGCGCTCGGCGTGCACCTCAACCTCGAAGACCTCAAGCGCGACTTCGACGCCGTGTACCTGGCGATCGGGGCCTGGCGCGCCACGCCCCTGCGGATCGACGGCGAGAACGCCGACGGCGTGTGGCTGGGCATCCAGTACCTCGAGCAGGTGGCCAAGGGCGCACCGATCCCGCTGGGTCAGTCGGTCCTGGTGATCGGCGGCGGAAACACCGCGATCGACTGCGCGCGCACCGCCCTGCGCCAGGGCGCCACGAGCGTGCGGCTCGTCTACCGGCGCACCCGGGACGAGATGCCCGCCCAGGCCGCCGAGGTCGAGGAGGCGCTGCGCGAGGGCGTCGAGATGATCTTCCTGACCTCGCCCGAGCGCATCACCTCGGCCGGGCGGCGTCAAGCGCCTGCACTGCCTGCGCATGGAGCTGGGCGAGCCGGACCGGTCGGGGCGTCGTCGTCCGCTTCCCGTCGACGGCAGCGACTTCGTGCTCGAGGCGGACACGGTCATCGGCGCGATCGGTCAGAGCACCGACACGGGCTTCCTGTACAACGACCTGCCGGTGCGGCTGAACCCGTGGGGCGACATCGACGTCGACGGCCACACCATGCAGTCCTCCGAGACCAAGATCTTCGCCGGCGGGGACTGTGTGACCGGGCCCGCGACCGTGATCCAGGCCGTCGCGGCCGGGCGCCGCGCCGCCACGGCGATCGACGAGTTCGTGACCCGCGGGTACGTCCGCCCCAGCCAGGACGACTACAGCTGCAGCCGCGGCACCCTCGAGGACGTCCCGCGCGCGGAGTACGAGAACCGGCCACACCTCGGCCGCGCCCGGATGGCCGAGGTCCCGCCGCCGGACCGGATCCGCGGCTTCGTCGAGGTGGAGCTCGGGCTCACCGAGGAGCAGGCGCGCGCCGAGGCGGCCCGGTGCCTCGAGTGCGGCTGCGCCAAGCAGTACGACTGCTCGCTGCGGACGGAGGCCACTGAGCACGGCGTGGTCTTCGCACCGCCGCTGCACGTGCGGTCGCACTCGCCGATCGTGCGCGACCACCCGTTCATCGTCCGCGACAACGACAAGTGCATCTCCTGCGGCCGCTGCGTCGCGGCGTGCGCGGAGATCGAGGGTCCCGGCGTCCTGGCGTTCCAGTTCCGGGGCGGGCGCCTTCAGGTGGGCACGCACAACGGGCTACCGCTCGGCCAGACCGACTGCGTGTCGTGCGGGCAGTGCGTCCGGGCCTGCCCGTGCGGGGCGCTCGACTACGTGCGTGAGCGCGGCAACGTCTTCACGGCCATCAACGACCCGACCAAGACGGTGGTCGGCTTCGTGGCACCGGCGGTGCGCAGCGTCATCGCGGCCGAGTACGACCTGCCGTTCGACCAGGCGTCCGCCTTCATCGCCGGGATCATGCGCGCGATCGGCTTCGACAAGGTCTTCGACTTCGCCTTCGCGGCCGACCTGACGATCGTCGAGGAGACCACCGAGTTCCTCGACCGGGTCGACCTCGGGCGGCGTCATGCCCCAGTTCACGTCCTGCTGCCCGGGCTGGGTCAACCTGGTCGAGCGACGGTGGCCCGGAGATGATCCCGCACCTGTCGAGCTGCAAGTCTCCGCAGCAGATGATGGGCGCCACGGTGAAGAACCACTTCGCGCAGCAGGCGGGGATCAGCCTCGACGACCTCTACGTCGTCTCGATCGTGCCGTGCCTGGCGAAGAAGTACGAGGCCGCCCGTCCGGAGTTCGCGCCCGAGGGCATCCGCGACGTCGACGCCGTCCTCACCACCACCGAGTTCCTCGAGATGGTGAAGATGCTTCGCCTCGAGCCCGCGGACATCGCCCCGGCCACGTTCGACGCGCCCTACGCGCGGGTCAGCGGCGCGGGCGTCCTGTTCGGCGCCTCGGGCGGCGTGGCCGAGGCCGCGCTGCGCATGGCCGTGGAGAAGCTGACCGGCGAGCGTCTCGTGGAGCGCCTGGACTTCCACGAGGTCCGCGGCTTCGAGGGCGTCAAGGAGGCCAGCATCACCGCGGGCGAGACCACGGTGCGCGTGGCAGTGATCTCCGGCCTGAACAACGCCGAGCCCCTCGTCAAGCGGATCGTGGCCGGCGAGGACGTCGGATACGACCTCGTCGAGGTCATGGCCTGCCCGGGCGGGTGCATCAACGGCGCCGGGCACCCGGTGCCGGACCGGGTGGGCGAGATGGCGGCCCGGCAGAAGGTGCTCGTCAACATCGACAGGGCCTCCGACCTACCGCAAGTCCCAGGACAACCCGGACATCCTGCGCCTCTACGACGAGTTCTACGGCGAGCCCAACTCCGAGACCGCGCATCACCTGCTGCACACGACCTACGCCCCGTTCCGGCGGGAGACGGTCGGCGCTGTCGGGCGAAAGGGGTGAGGCGCGTGGGAAGGGTTCGCGTGGCCGTGTCGGTCGCCACCGCCCTGCTCGCCACGCTCCTGGCCGGCTGCGCAGGGCCGACGACGGCGCCCGCCTCCGGCGCGGAGGCCTCCGGTGGGCAATCCGCGAGCGCGAGCGTCGGACTCCGCAGAGCCGTCGGGCCCGACGACGATCCGCATCGCCTCGCTCAAGGGCCCGACGACGATGGGCCTCGTCGAGCTCATGAGCGACGCCGAGAAGGGCCTGGGCGCGCAGGACTACCAGGTCACGATCTACGGCACGCCCGACGAGATCGTGCCCAAGATCGTCCAGGGCGAGCTCGACATCGCGCTGATCCCGGCGAACCTCGCCGCCGTCCTCTACAACCAGACGAACGGGGAGGACGCGCGCGATCCAGGTCGTGGCGATCAACACCCTCGGCGTGCTCGAGGTCCTCGAGGCCGGCGACACCATCGACTAGATCGCCGACCTCGAGGGCCGCACGATCTACAGCACCGGCAAGGGCGCCTCGCCCGAGTACGTGCTCAACCACCTCCTGACCGAGAACGGCCTCGACCCGGGCGTTGACGTCACGGTCGAGTACAAGAGCGAGGCCACCGAGGTCGCCGCGCTGCTCGCGACCGAGCCCGGCGCCGTCGGCGTCCTGCCCCAGCCCTACGTGACGGTCGTGAAGGCCCAGAACCCCGGCGTCCGCACCGCGCTCGACCTCACGGACGAGTGGGCCGAGGTGAACCCGGACTCCGAGCTCGTCACGGGCGTCGTCGTCATCCGCACGGCCTTCGCGACGAGCACCCCGACGCCGTCGCGCAGTTCGTCGCCGACTACGTGGTGTCGACGGAGTTCACGAACGACCATCCGGCGCAGGCCGCGCCGCTGATCGTCGAGGCCGGCATCGTGCCGTCCGCCCAGATCGCCGTGGCCGCGATCCCGTTCTGCCACATCGTCGACATCAACGGGGCCGAGCTGCAGACGACGCTCTGCGGGTACCTTTCGGTCCTCTTCGGCGCCGATCCGGCCTCGGTCGGCGGTAGCCTGCCTGGAGATGACTTCTACTACGGCGGCTAGCGGGACGCCGGCGCCGAGTCGCCCGGCCCGGGATCCATCGCGGGCCGAACCCCCGCGGGGGGCTCCGGCGTGGGCCTCACCCCCGCGGGCCGAGCCGCCGCGGTGGGCCCGACGACGGCGCGCATCCCGTGGCGCCTCGCTCGCCCGCGCTGGTGGTCGCCTTCTGGATGGGCGTGTGGTGGGTGGCCGCCGTCGTCGTCGACCGTCCCTCCTGCTCGCCTCCCCCGGGGAGGTCCTGGCGCGGCTCGGGGACCTCGTGGTCACCGCGGACTTCTGGGCGACCGTCGCGCACTCCCTCGTCCGCATCGGGACGGGCTTCCTCGCGGCCACGGTGACGGGGACCCTCACCGCGGCCGTCGCGCCCGGGTCACGGTGGTCGACGCCCTCCTCACCCCGTTGATGACGGTGATCCGCACCGTCCCCGTGGTCAGCTTCATCATCCTGGTGCTCATGTGGGCCGACAGCGACCAGCTGGCCGTCGTCATCAGCTTCCTCATGGTGACGCCGGTCATGTACACGAACATCCTCGCGGGCATCCACGCGCGGGACCGCGCGCTGCTCGAGGTCGCGACCGTGTTCGGGGTTCCGTGGCACCGGCGGCTCCCGGCCGTCGACGTCCCGCCGTCCTGCCCTTCCTCATCGCGGCTGCAGGGTCGGCATCGGCCTCGCGTGGAAGAGCGGCGTCGCGGCCGAGGTGATCGGCCTGCCGGAAGGCAGCATCGGCGAGCGCCTCTACGAGGCGAAGCTCTTCCTCAGCACGGCCGACCTGTTCGCGTGGACCGTCGTCATCGTCGCGATCAGCGTTCTCGGCGAGAAGGTCGTCGTGGCGGTGCTCGGGCTCCGCGACCCGCGCCCCTCCCCCGGGCGGGCGACGTGATCACGCTGCGCGGGGTCACCAAGCGGTTCGGCGACCACATCGTGCTCGACGGCCTCGACCTCGACCTCGCCGACGGGACCGTGACCGCGCTCATGGGCCCCAACGCGTCCGGGAAGACGACGGTCGCCCGGCTTCTCCTGGGGCTCGACGCGCCCGACGGCGGCACGATCCGCGGCCTCGACGGACGACGACGCGCGGCCTGCTTCCAGGAGGACCGGCTGTGCGAGCACCTCACCGCGGTGGGGAACGTGCGGCTCGTGCTGGACAGCGCGAGCCGGGCTGTCCGACGTCGCCGACGACCTCGGGCGCGTGGGCCTGGACGCCGACGCCCTCACCAAGCCCGTGCGCGACCTGTCGGGCGGGCAGCGCCGACGGGTCGCGCTCGTCCGGGCCCTCATGGCCGGCGCCGACCTCGTGGTGCTCGACGAGCCGTTCACCGGCCTGGACGTCGAGGTCAAGGCCCTGGTCCTGCCTACGTCCGGGAGCGCTGCGCCGGGGCGACCACGGTCCTCATCACCCACGACCCGGCCGACGTCGCGTGGTTCGGAGCCCGGCTCGTCGAGCTCACGCCGACGCCGACGCCGACACCGACACCGACACCGACACCGACCCGACATGACGCCACCACTCCGAACCCACAGGTGATCACCGTGGTTCCTCACCCCGCAGCCCCGCCGGTTCCCGAGTCCGCCGATCCGCGCCGTGCTCACGAGTACACCGGCGACCTGCCCCCCGGCCTGCCCGAGCGGCCCGCCTGGGACGACGACGTCGTCGTCGTCGAGCCGCCCGACACCAGACCCGGGTCGTGGGCCGGGGCGCCCTCCGCGCTGAGTGTCGGCGGAGCGACCTACCTTGCGTACCGCCTGCGGCACCCCCTGGGCGAGGGCCGCGGCATCGCGAACGTCGTGGCGCGCTCGGACGACGGCGAACGGTTCGAGACCCTCGACGTCGTCACCAAGGACCTCTTCGACACCGACTCCCTCGAGCGGCCGGCGCTCACCGTCACCCCGGACGGCCGCTGGCGCCTGTACGTCTCGGTCGCCACCCCGGGCACGAAGCACTGGCGGGTCGACCTGCTGGAGGCGTCCACCCCCGAGCGACTCTCGTCGGCAACCCCACGAACGGTGCTGGCCGGCAGCGCCACGGCCGCCGTCAAGGACCCGGTCCTGCTCTACCGCGACGGGCTGTGGCACCTCTGGGCGTCCGTCCACCCGCTCGAGGACCCGGCGAACACCGATCGCATGAGCACCCAGTACGCCACCAGCGACGACGGCGTCGCCTGGACGTGGCGGGGGACGGCCCTGGGAGTCCGGCCGGGGGAATGGGACTCGCGCGGGGCGCGCATCACTGCGGTCATCCCGGACGAGCGCGTCTGGGCCTTCTACGACGGCCGCGCGAGCGCCGCCGAGAACTGGGAGGAGCGCACCGGGGTCGCCGTCGCCGGGCCGGCCTTCGGGCGCTTCACCGCGGCGGGGCGAGCGCCGTGGGCGAGGTCTCCGCACGCCGGAGGCGGCTTCCGTTACGTCAGCGTCCTGACCGACCCCGACGGCGCGAGGCGCTACTACTACGAGATCACCCGCGCCGACGGCGCCCACGAACTCCGCACCCACGCGGCCTGACCCCACGCGCGGTCTCGCCTTTCGAATGTGCCCGAGTGGCGGCGTCGACCTCGCTCAGCAGAGGAGCAGAAGGGCTGGCGGGTTCAGCCCACGTCCGGTGTCACGCGCGGGCGACGTGGTTGCGGATCAGGCGGTGCCACCGGTTGCTGGGCAGGTCCGAGCGCAGGGCGGCCAGACCGGTGCCGTACTTGCTCACCCGGTCGGGCCGGTGGTGGGCAGCCCACAGCACCCGGTCCGCGAGCGTCGGGGCGCCGGGCGACTTCGTCTCGATCACCGTCGAGAAGGGCATTGCAGCCACGGCGCCGTCGGGGGCCACCATGCGCAGGTCGGTATCCACCGTGATGCGCGCCTCGCCGGCTCCGAGCAAGAGCGTGGTCCTGTCGAACATGGTCGTCAGCGTCGGGCGCAGGACCGCGCCAAGGTCGGCGAGCTCACCGAAGCCGCCGACGAAGGCGAGCGCCTCACCGTTCAACCAGGAACTTTCCGCCACCGGGTGCGGCAGCCGGTGCTTCACGGTCAGACCGCGCCTGTCCCGCGTCTTGACCTCCAGCATGCACAGCCCGCTGTCGAGGTACGTCCGGGTCCGGACCTTCACCCGCCGAGGCCGACCGCGCGCGGCCTCGAGGTACATCCGCAAGTCCGGCGTGTCGAAGTAGACCGACTCGTACCGAAAGGTACGCATACCGTCGATCTCGAGGACTCGCGCCGAGCCGCCGAGCCCTCGCACCAGCCGCGCAGCCATGTTCCGCGAGACCACGTACTTGCGGTCAGTGCGCGTCTGGAGCGCGGCGACAGCGTCCAGCTCGGCCAGGGACACCGATTCAAGGGCGGCGGTCTCGAGCACGGTGGGAGCTCCGTCTAGGGTGAAGGTCAACGGGCCCCCCCGCGCGCACGCCGGCCCCCGACCATCTCCCCGGCCCGGGACGCGCCGAAAGGCACATGCCGCACCTCGACGCACGTGGTGTCGTTGACCAGATCGACCTTGCGGACGACGACTCGGTGAACCCGGGTGTTGAACGTCTCCTCGATCCGGGCAGCCAGCGCGGCCTCGTTCGTGTAGGCGACGTCCAGCGTGACGATCTCCGTGCGGTAGCGCCCGAACATCGCCGGGTGGTCGCCCACGTACAACGCCAAGAGGATCGCGACCATCAGCGCGGGCCCGAGCCACAGCGGCGTGACCGGCATCCCTCCGAGCAGACCGAGCGCGAGGGCCGCGAAGTAGTAAGCCACTTCGCTCTGATCGAGCTCGGCCGAGCGGAGCCGGATGATCGACAGGATGCCGAACAGCCCGAGCCCCAGGCCAGCGCCCACCGTCGTGGATGACAGCGCTGTCACCGCCGCGAGGACCCCGACGTTGACCACCAGGTACGCAACGACCATCTCGCGGCGGCGGTGGCGAGGGAAATACAGACCAAACACCAGTACCGTCACGGCGACAATGTCGAGAGCGAAAAGTGCGGCAGCGGGCACGGGCTTCATCTCCTCGGATATCAGTGGATCCCAGGGTACTCGGCGCTGTTCTGGCGTCGCTGCTGCGTCCCCCCGGCTGGACAGTCTGGCGGCGAGAGAAATCCCACAGTGCCCGTGGACGGGGTGAAGCTCGGTGTGGCGTGCGAGCGTCCGTCGCTGTCGCGCAAGCGCCTCAGGGCGGCCTGGAAGCCACGCAGCTGCGGCTCGCGGAGGTCGACGGCCTCACGGCGATGACGCGGAGAACGGCATCGGGAGTCACCGTCCTACGTGCTGCGGCCCCTCGCGCATGACGACGACGTCAGCAACCGAGGGCCGACCGACCATCCAACCCGCACGAGAGGCAGCCGACCCGGCGGTGGGGGCTCGACTGCAGCCACGAGGATCCGGTCAGGGGACCGTGAGCGTCGCCGAGCAGTAGAGCGCCTCGCCGACCACCGCGCGCACCGTGTACCCATCGCCGGTCAGGGGAACCCAGCCAGGGTGCGTGTCTGACGCGCCAATGCGGACCCACTCGCCGCCGTCGTTGGTCTGCTCCCAGCCTTCCGTGAACAGGTAGTCGGCTCCGTCGCCCACGTCGTAGCCGGCCGGGCCGGAGTAGGCGAGGTCACCGGTCGCGGTGTCGGTGACTGATAGGAACGGCCGGGAGCCATCAGGGCCGTCGACGAATACCTCGAGGAGCTCGACGCCGTCGTCAGCGTCGGTCCAGATCGCGTCGACGGTCAGGCCGTCCGGGCCACAGCCGGGCTGGTCGCTGGTCTCGGTGGTGACGGTCTCGGCGGGTTCGGCGGCTGCTGCAGGGCCGAACGCGAACACGCCGAGACCGCAGACGAGGGCGACGGCGTAGAACCGGCGGCTGATCATCTTTCCTCCGTGGATGGTGGGGTGTTGGCGCCGAGAACGGCGAAGCGCAAGGGGTCGCCTCGCGTTAGGTCCGCACGCTGCACAGGAAGGCTACAGGCGCGGGCTATCAGGAACTCACCGTCCGCCCGACGACGTGGGGTGGGATGGGCGGCCGGACGATGTCGGCGCAACCCTGAGCTTGCGGCTTGACGTCGGGGCCGGCTTCGGCGGCCTACGTGATGTGTCGTCGACGCGTCGTCGCTGCCCGGCTACCGAACTCATAGGGCAAGACGCCAACAGCCAGCCCCAGGCTTCGTCCCGAGCTGCGAGTGGACCCGAAGCCGTCGGGGGCCTTGCCGACCGCTCTCCTCGCCGCCGGCGGGATCGGCGCCGAGGGTGCCTTCCCCCACGGCCCGGTCGCGTCCATGGCGGGGACGTTGGACAATGCACACTCGGCCAGACCTCGACACCGAGATGGAACCATGCACCGATACCGCGCGCTTCTCGCGTTGGCGGCGGCACTCGCGCTGGCCGGCTGTGTCGCGGCCAACGACCGTATCCCCGCGACAGGCCCCACGAAGGGGCCCGACGCCGAAACGATGCTCCCGACCCCCACCGGCGAAGCCGTCCGCATCAGCGCGTCAGGCGACTTCGGAAGCACGGACGAGACGTCGGCCGTCCTCGCGGACATCGCGCGCCTCCGTCCGGACCTGCACCTCGCACTCGGCGACCTGTCCTACGGCCGGACCGGCGAGGAGGAGTCCTGGTGCGACTTCGTCATGTCGGAACTGGGCGCCGATGTCCCGTTCGAGCTGATCGCCGGCAACCATGAGTCCGACGGTCGTAACGGCGACATCGCCGACTTCGCGAAGTGCCTCCCCAACCGTCTGCCCGGCCTCGTCGGCGAGTACGGACGGCAGTGGTACGTGGACATCCCGGAGAGCGAACCCATCATGCGCGTCGTGATGATCTCGCCCGGGCTCGACTTCGACACCGGCGAGACCTCGTTCGAGAAGGGATCGCAGCAGTACACGTGGACCGCCGACGCTATCGACGGCGCACGGGCTGCCGACGTCCCGTGGGTCGTGGTGGGAATGCACGAACCCTGCCTGTCTGTCGGGGACTACGACTGCGGAGCCACGAGCGACGTGATGGACCTGCTGATCGACAGGCGCGTCGACCTCGTCCTGACCGGTCATGAGCACCTGTATCAGCGGACCAAGCAACTCGCCGCGGGCGCCGGTTGCGACCACATCACGCCCGACGAGTTCGATGCCGACTGCATCGCAGACGCCGACAACGACCTCTCGAGAGGATCGGGAACGGTCTTCGTCACTGTCGGCACCGGCGGAGCCGAGCTGCGCGACGTCAACGACGACGACCCCGAGGCCCCTTACTTCGCCTCGACCAACGGAGACAACACTGATCCGACATGGGGGTCGCTCGAGATCACGGCAACCACGGACCAGCTGACGGCGCGATTCGTCCCCGCAGCAGGAGGCTCGTTCCGCGACGCGTTCACCATCCGGAACGCCAGCTAGTCGGGTCCCTCCAGAGACTGGGGCGCAGCTGGACGATCTGCTGCGGGTAAGCGGTCGGGCGTCATATCTGATGGGCCAGGGACTTCGGGCCTCCGACCACACGACGTGCCGGCGTGCGCGCCGGGAGATCGCCCCCTTCCTTGTCGGCGTCCTGCGCGAGGAACTCTCGCGGCGGCTCGGCCGTGTCACCGAACTGGCTCCGGCAGTCCGAGGTGGCCCGCCTCACGCGGCAGTGTCACCCGTTCGCCGGCGCCGGTCCCCGAGTAACGGGTCAGGCGCCCTTCCCGCACGCGGCCGGCCTACACGAGCACCATCGGGGCGTCGGCGGCGACCCGGAGCGCGACGGGGTCGCCGACCGACACGCCGAGGGACCGGTAGTGGGTGCGGGTGAGCGTGACGAGGACGGGCTCGTCCTGGCCGGAGACCTGGACGTGGACGCGGACCTCGTAGCCGACGCGGGTGACGCGGGTGATCCGTGCATCGAGGCCCTGGTCCGATCCCGCTGGGTAGAGCTCGAGGTCGTGTGGGCGCACGAGCGCTCCGTGGAGCCGGGTGACGGGACCGAGGAAGCTCATGACGAAGTCGTTGGCCGGGGCGTCGTAGAGCGTGTCGGGGGTGCCGATCTGCTCGATGCGGCCCTCGTTGATGACGACGATCTCGTCCGCGACCTCGAGGGCCTCCTCCTGGTCGTGGGTGACGAACACGGTGGTGACGTGGACTTCGTCGTGGAGGCGGCGCAGCCATTCGCGCAGTTCCTTGCGGACCTTGGCGTCGAGGGCGCCGAACGGTTCGTCGAGGAGCAGGACGTTGGGCTCGACCGCGAGGGCGCGGGCCAGGGCCATCCGCTGGCGTTGCCCGCCGGAGAGCTGGGCCGGGAGCCGGTCGGCGAACTGCTCGAGGTGCACCAGCTGGAGGAGCTCGTGGACGCGTTCGCGCGTCTCGTCCTTGGGGCGCTTGCGGATCTCGAGGCCGAACGCGACGTTCCGGGCGACGGACAGGTGCTTGAACGCGGCGTAGTGCTGGAACACGAAGCCGACGTTGCGGCTCTGTGGCGTGAGGTCGGTGACGTCGGTCCCCTCGATATGGATGCTGCCCGTGTCGGCCGTCTCGAGTCCGGCGATGATGCGCAGCAGCGTGGACTTGCCGCCGCCGCTGGGCCCGAGGAGGGCGGTGAGCCCCCCGGAGGGGATGGAGACGGAGACGTCGTCGAGGGCGGTGAAGTCGCCGAACCACTTGGAGACGTTACGGACGTCGATGCTCATGACAGGTCCCGGTTCTGGTCGTCGGGCAGGGCGGCGGGGGCTGGGGCGTTCATGACGTTTCCTTGGGGCGCAGGAGAGACACGACGACGATGCAGGCGACCGAGACCGCCGCCAAGAGGAACGCGATGGCGTACGCGGTGTCCTGGGCGAAGTCCTGGTACTGCTGCTCGACCACCAGGGTCGCGGTCTGGGTGCGGCCGATGACGTTGCCGGAGACGATCTTGACGGCGCCGAACTCGCCCAGGGACCGGGCCAGGCTCAGCACCACGCCGTAGACCAGCGCCCAGCGAATCGCCGGGAGCGTGATCCGCCGGAAGGTCTGCGCGGGGCTGGCGCCCAGGCTGTGTGCCGCGAGCTCCTGGTCGACGCCGAGTTCCCCGAGCACCGGCACGAGCTCACGGATGACGAGGGGGAGCGCGACGAAGGCGGTCGCCATGATGATCGCGGGAGTCGCGAACATCACCTGGATGCCGTTCGCCTCGAGGGTCGGCCCGAACCAGCCGGTGCGCCCGTTGTAGACCAGGACCAGGGAGAGGCCGACCACGACCGGTGAGACCGCCAGGGGCAGGTCGATGAACGCGTTCAGGGCGCGCTTGCCGGGGAACTCGTACCGGACCAGGAGCAGGGAGATCCCGATCCCGAACACCGTGTTGATCGCCACGGCGGCGACCGAGACCACGAGGGTCAGGCGCAGCGACTGGACCACCAGCGGGTCCGACAGGGTCTCGGCGAGGGTGGCCAGGCCGTCTGCGAAGGTCACGCGTACGACCAGCGAGACGGGCCAGATCACCAGGAAGAACAGGTAGCCGATGACGATCGCCCGAAAGAGGTAGGTCACCGGCCCGCGGCGCCCCGATACCGGCGACCGGCGGGGCCGCTCCCGTGTCTGACCGAGGACGGCGCCCACCTCGTCGTCGATGTCCTCGGGGCTGTCGAGGACGTGGGAGGTGTCAGCCACGGTTCGCCACCTTTCGTTGGATGACGTCGAGCAGGACGATCACGACGAGTGCGACGACGAGCAGGATCGTCGCGACCGCGGCAGCGGAGGCGAGGTCACCGTTCTCGATGTAGGTGAGCATCCGAACCGACGTCACCTCCGTCTTCAGCGCCAGGTTCCCCGAGAGCAGGACGAGGGACCCGTACTCGCCGATCGCGCGCGCGAAGGACAACGCGGCGCCGGCGGTGATCGCCGGGGCCAGGCTCGGCAGGATGATCCGGCGGAACGTCGTGAACCGGCTCGCCCCGAGCGAAGCGGCCGCCTGCTCGACCTCGGCCTCGAGCTCCTCGAGGACCGGTTGGACGGTGCGCACCACGAACGGGAGCGTGACGAAGGCGAACGCCAGGAACACCGCCGACCGGGTGTTCGCGACGTTCACACCGACCGGGCTGGTCGGCCCGTAGAGCGCGAGCAGCACCAGTCCCGCGACGATCGTGGGCAACGCGAACGGGATGTCGATCACGACTTCCAGCGCCCGCTTGCCGAAGAACCGGTCGCGCACGAGCACCCACGCGATCAAGGTGCCCATCACCACGTTCAGCGCCGTGACCAGGGTGGCCTGTGTGATGGTGAGCCGCAGCGCGGCGGCGGTCTGTTCGTTCGTGAGCGTCTGCCCGAACCCGTCCCACCCACCGGCCGCCGTCACGGCGACGACCGCGGCGAGCGGGATCAGGACGAGCAGGCTGAACCACAGCATCGCCACGCCGAACCCGATGGCGGACCCGCGAGTGAACGTGGTGCGCCGGACCGGCCGCCGCTGGAGCGGCGGCCGGCACCGGAGCCTCGAGGGTTGCCGTCACGACGACTTACCGGTGGCCGTCTGGATCTGGGTCACCAGTCCGGTCTCGGGGTCGAAGTACTTGGCGTTCGCGGCAGGCCAGCCACCGAAGTCCTCGTTGATCGTCAGGAGATTGGCCGGCGTCGGGAACGGATCGGCCGGGTCGTTCGCACCCTCGACCTCGCCGACGTCGACGCCGTCGATCACCGGGCGGAACCCGAGCGTGGCGAACTCGGTCTGACCCGCCGGCGAGAGGACGAAGTCCAGCCAGTCGGACGCCTTGGGGTGCGCGTCGATCAGGACCGCGCCTGGGTTCTCGATCAGGAGCGTGGTGTCGGGGACGATGTAGTCGAGGGACTCCCCGCTCTGCCGTGCCAGGATCGCCTCGTTCTCATACGACAGGAGCACGTCACCCGTTCCGGCCAGGAACGCCGCCGTCGCGTCCCGCCCGCTGCCCGGCAGGGCCACCACGTTCTGGAACAGCGAGGTCACGAACGCGTCCGCCTCGGCGTCGGTGCCGCCGCTGCCCAGGATGTGGCCGTAAGCAGCGAGGATGTTCCAACGCGCCGATCCCGACGACCCCGGGTTCGGGGTCACGATCCCCACCCCGGGCTCGATGAGGTCGTCCCAGCCGGTGATCCCCTTGGGGTTGCCCTCCCGCACGACGATCACCACGACGGAGTCCGACACGATGCCGTCGGTCGGGCCCTGGTTCCAGTCCTCGGCCACCAGCCCCGCCTCGACCAGGCGGGTGACGTCACCCTCCAACGAGAAGTGCACGTAGTCGGCCTTCAGCCCGCCGGCGACGGCGCGGCTCTGATCACCCGACGCCCCGTAGGACTCCACCCAGGTCACACCGGCACCCTCGGGGGTCTCGGCGAACTTCGCCTGGATCGCGTTGTTGGCGGCCTTCGGCACCGCGAACCCGACCAACGACAACTCGACGGGCTCCACCGGCGTGGCGTCACCCGCAGCGGTGGCGGACTCCGACGTCCCGGACGCCGTCGAGCAGGCCGCGAGGGTGGTGAGCAGAGCCGCGGCCGCCAGCGCGGAGACCGTTCGTCTACGGGTGAGCCGGCGGGGACGGGAGGACGTGACAGACATGGGACGTGCCTTTCGGTGTGGTGATGCGGGGGGCTGCGTCCTCGAAGGACGGACGCGAGAGCGCGGATGCGCGGGCAGGGTGAGGAACGGTGCGAAGGGTGCCGGGGTCAGCGACACATGGCGCCGGGCAGGCACATTCGGCCCGCCATCCGGCGCTCGCTCAACGAGGAGTTCGTTCCCACAACCCGGATAATTCCGACCCGAGAAGTCGGGAATCAACTCGCGCCGTGAACCATCCACATCGTGGACACCCCGGTCCACGAACTGACCGGCGCGCGGGCGCCGGGCCCGCGGTCGATCAGGGGTTGCGCCAGGCCTCGGGGTCCTCGACCAGCGCCGACACCGCCGCAGGGAGGGTGTTCGCGGCCAGGTCCGCGATCGTCACGGACTCCAGCACCGAGCGCACGCTCGCCCGCAACGCCACCCACAACGTGATCAGCGGCTCGGCCGGACCGTCATACGCCAGGTCCGTCGGCCGCTCCCCGCGCACGAACACCAGCGGCCCGTCGACCGCCCGGACGACGTCCGCGACCGTCACCTCCGACGCCGCCCGGGCCAGCCGGTACCCACCACCCGCGCCGCGCACGCTCGCCACCAGCCCCGCCCGACGAAGGTCTCCCACGATCCGCTCCAAGAAGGCCGCCGGGATCCCCCGCGCCCCGGCCAACACCTCGACCGACACGGCGTCCACCCCGCCCCGGGCCGCGAGCTCCACACACGCCCGCACCGCGTAGTCCGCCTTCGCCGAGATCCTCACGCCCCCATGATCCGGGGCCACGGGCCCCGGGGGCCGCCGAACCGCGCAACGCGCGCATCGCGCACCACGCACCGTGTCCCTGCGCGAGGCCGGCACCCTGATCATCGGGTCCGGCTTCACCACCCACAACCTGCGCTGGTTCAACCCGGCCGCCGGCGCCGCCGCCACTCCGCCGCACGCGTCGGCCGAATTCGACCAGTGGGCTGCCGAAGCCCTCCGCAGGAGGGACCTCGACGCTCTCGTCGACTTCGCCCACGTCGCGCCCGCCGCCCGCCAGGCGCACCCCCGGACCGAGCACTGGGCGCCGCTGCACGTCGCGCTCGGCGCCGCGGCCCACACCGGGCTGGAGAACCGCAGCGTCATCGACGGCTTCTGGTACGGGCTGTCCAAACGGTCCCGGCGGTTCGACTAGCGCCCCGCCTGTCTCCCGGCTGACCTCGCCGCCCGGTCGCGCCGGATGTTCGCGCAGGTCACGATGGAGCCGCCTGTCGGGATTGAACCGACGACCGTCCGCTTACAAGGCGGGTGCTCTACCTCTGAGCTAAGGCGGCGTGTGCCGGTCGAGTCTAGACAACCCGACCGGCGCCTCCCATCCGCCGAGCACGTGGCGGGTCGCCTCCTCGGGGGGATGAGGCGACCGACCACGTGTCCGGCGGACAGGGAGGAGACGGCGTTCAGCCGGCGGGGCTCAGCCGGCCGGCGTCGCCGTGGCCTCGGCTGCGGGGGTCGTCGCCGTGGCGGTGGGCGCCGTCGCCGCGTCCTCGCCGACGATGGCGGCCCTGAAGGCCTCCGTGTCGCGCCAGTCGCCCTCCCACACCTCGCCGTCGATGAGGACGGTCGGGGTCGCGGGCCGCTCGAGGTCCTCGGTGGCCTGGTTCGTGGCGGCCTCGACCCAGTCCGTGAAGGTCCCGTCCACGAACGTGTCGGCCACCTCCTGCGGCACGCCGACGCTGACGGCGATCGCCGCGATCTCGTCGTCGCTCAGGCCGTCCGTGTTCTCAGCCGGCTGGCTGGCGAAGAGTGCCGCGGTGAAGGCGGTGAACTGCTCCGGCGCCGCGTCGGCGACGACGGCGGCCGCCTGCGCGGCCCGCGTCGAGTAGTTCGTCCCGTTCGAGAAGCGGTCGAGGAACGCCACCTGGTGGTAGACGATCGTCGCCTCGCCGGCGGCGGCGAGCTCGTCGAGCATCGCGCCGTTCGTCAGCTCGAACTGGCCGCAGTAGGGGCACATGAAGTCGGAGTAGACCTGGACGGTGGGTGCGCTCAGGCTGTCGTCGCCCACCCCGCCCGCACCGACGACGATCCCGCCCGACGCGTTCGCCCCGGCCGGGCTCGCGACGTCCTCGAGCGCCGACTTCCCGCTCTGACCGATGATCACGGTCGCGGCGACGGCGATCAGGGCGAGCACGCCCACGAGCGTGCCGATGAGGATGATCCGGTTCCGCTTGTCGCGCTTGGCCTGCTCTTCGCGCAGCTTCCGCGCCTCCTCGCGAGCGGCCTCTCGCTTCTCGGCCTTCGTCATCCGGACAGGCGTGTCGCGTGGAGTGTTCGAGGTTGCCATGGGTCCCCTTCGGGTGGTGATGAGTCGAGCGCAGCGAATGGTCGACGACGGCGCTCGGTCAGGTCGGTGGGCCCCGGCCCGTTTCGTGGCCCGGGCCGGGATGCAGGTCAGGTGGTCACGGATCGAGGCCCAGCGCGCCGTCGGCCGAGAACCGGCTGCGCGGCCAGCGCACGAGGAACGCCGAGCCCGCCACCAGCGCGGCGTCGCGCAGGATGACCGTCAGGTACTCGGCCTCCCCCTGGGCGACCTGCCCGCCCCCGCCGAAACAGCCGCAGTCGATCGAGAGGCCGCGGGCCCACGCCGACGCGACGCCGACCACGAAACCGAGCATGAGCAGGCCGTTGACCACAGCGACATAGCGGGTGAGGAGCCCGGCCAGCAGCAGCAGGCCCACGATGATCTCGACCACGGGCAGGGCGTACCCCACGATCTCCGCCAGTCCCGCGGGCAGGAGGTCGTACGCGCGCACCGCCCGCACGCTGCCCTCGGGATCGGAGATCTTCGCGACCCCGGCCCAGAGTGCGACGCCCGCGAGGACCAGGCGGATCGCCAGGCTGAGCCACGGCTGGACGTCGGTCCACGCGGGGCGGGACCTGGGCTCCTCGGGGCCGGACATGCGCACAGGGTACGGCCTGGCCCTGACACGCTCCTGAAGGCTCACGCCGACCCACCGAAGGGCGACCAGTCGGGAGCCGTGGCCCCGCTCGCCACGACCGCAAGGGCCACGAGGGCGACGACGACGCCCACCACCACCACGAGAGTGCTCATCGCGGACCCGGCTGCGAGCAGCGCGAGGACGGACCGCGCGCCCTCCTGGGCCCGGCGGCTGGTCGGGACCAGCCAGGCCACGACCAGGGTGGCGACGAACGCCAGGCCGACGGCGAGGCTCTCCGCCCTCGCCCCGAGGCCCCCAGGCCCTCCGAGCGGGTCGACCGCCGCCCCCGCGACCAGCCCGGCCACCCACCAGATCCCGACGCCGGCGAGCAGCCCGAGCCCGAGCGAGACCGCCGAGAGCAGCGCGCCCCGCAGGACGTGCCACGGCGAGGACAACGAGGCGACCACGAGGTCGGACTTCCGACGCCCGGCCCGACTCCGACGCTCGCGCGTGGCGCGCACGCCCGACCCGATCGCCGCCGCGAGGACGAGCCCGGCCACGCACACGACGGCCACCACGCCGGGCCACACCATCGCCAGGCTCGCCGCGACGAGTCCCAGCACCGCCACCATCCCGGGCCGAGGACGCGCCTGACGCGCCCACTCGGGCACCTCGGCCGCTCCGGCCGGAGCGGGGGTCGCCCCCGCCGGCGCACCGGCCGACGCACCGGGGACGGCGTACGGGTTGACGCGCGCCCACTCCGACGGCGCCCGGCGGCACCGGATTCCCCCCGCCCGGCGCGAACCACGGCGGAGGCGACCCGGCGGCCGATCGCACGGGCGGCGGGACGCTCGCCGGCGCTGCGCCGGGCGCTGTGGGGGGCGCCGGGGGAACCGTCGCGACCACGCTGCCCAGGCTGCTCGGCACCACGGGCGCGGCGTACGGCGGCGGGGGCGGCGCCGTCGTGGCCGCCGAGGGCGGCGGGGGCGGCGCCGTCGTCGTTCGGCCCGGCGCCGCCGGCGCGACGGGCGCGCCGGGCCCGGCAGGCGGGATCGACGGCGGGAGCGGGCGCACCACCGGCGCCACGAGGGTGGGGTTCGTGACGAGCACGCTGGTGACCGGCGCCCCCGCGGCCAGAGGGCCCGCGACGGTGGCCGTCGTGTCGTCGGCCACGAGCAGCGCTCGGATCACCCTCGAGCAGCGCGAGCAGGTCCTGCGGGCGCGTGCGCCGGTCCGGCGCCGGCACGAGGGCCGCGCGGAACGCCTGCGCGAGCGCCGGCGACAGCCCCGCGACGTCGACGTCGCCCAGCGTCACGCGCCCGAGCACCACCGGCATCGTCCCGTGGCCGAACGGCGGCCGGCCCGTGGCCGCGAAGACCAGCACCGCGGCCCAGCCCCACCAGTCCCCCGCCTCGCTCGGGGCGGCACCGGTCACCACCTGGGGGTCGATGTAGCCCGGCGTCCCGGTCACCATGCCCGTCTGGGTGTACCGGACGTCGTCCTGGATCTGGGAGATGCCGAAGTCGATGAGCACGGGGCCGTCGTCGGTGAGCATCACGTTGGACGGCTTGACGTCCCGGTGCACCACCCCGGCCGCGTGGATCGCGGCGATCGCCTCGAAGAGCCCGCGCGCGAGCCGGGGCAGCTCGTCCGGCTCGAACGGGCCGTGCTCGGCCACGGAGTCCTCGAGCGTCTGGCCGTCGATCAGCTCGGTGACGACGAACGCCTCGTCCGAGTCGGCCTCGGCGTCGAGCACGCGTGCCACGCCCGTGTGCCGGACCCGGTGCAGCGTGGCGACCTCGCGCCGGAGCCGGTCCCGCGCCGCAGGATCCGCGCCGACCTGCGGGTGGAGGAGCTTGAGGGCGACGCGCCGGTCGTCGGCGTCGATCGCCTCGTAGACCGTCCCCATGCCGCCGCGGCCGATCTGGCGCACGAGGACGTAACCGCCGAGCTCCTCGCCCGCGCGCATCACGCCCCGATCCCCGCCCCGCACGACGTCAACGGTACGTGAGACCGCCCCGGAACCGCCCGTCGGCCCCGCATGGCCGCCGGCACCTCGGCCCCCGCTCACGGCCGCCGATCCCGTGGCCCCCGCTCCCCGGCCCCCGCTCGCAGCCGCCGCTCGCCCCCTCCGCTCGCCCCCTCCGCCTCGGGACCTCGGGACGGCGGTACGGTGGCAAGCCGATCACCACATCGACCCGAGGGGGAGGCGCCGCCGTGGAGACCGGCCCGCACGACCTCGTGATCGTCGCCAACCGCCTGCCCGTCGACGTGACCGTCACGACCGACGACGACGGCGCCCCGCACCTGGCGTGGCAGCGCTCGCCCGGTGGGCTGGTGACCGCGCTCGACCCGGTGATGCGCGCCAGCGGAGGCGCGTGGGTCGGCTGGAGCGGCTCGCCCGACGTCACGGTGGACCCGTTCGACGCCGACGGGGTCCTCGTGTGGCCCGTGACGCTGTCGGAGGACGAGGTCACCGAGTACTACGAGGGCTTCTCCAACGCGACGCTGTGGCCGCTCTACCACGACGTGATCGCGGCGCCGGAGTTCCACCGCGACTGGTGGAACTCCTACGTCGACGGTCAACCGGCGATTCGCCGACGCCGCCGCCGCGGCCGCCGCCCCCGGTGCCACGGTCTGGGTGCACGACTACCAGCTCCAGCTCGTGCCCGCGATGCTGCGCGCAGCTCCGCCCGGACGTCCGGATCGGCTTCTTCAACCACATCCCGTTCCCGCCGGTCGAGCTCTTCAGCCAGCTCCCGTGGCGCCGTCGCGTGATCGACGGTCTGCTGGGCGCGGACCTCGTCGGCTTCCAGCGCGCCGGTGACGCGAAGAACTTCCTGCGCGCCGTCCGCCGGTTCGCCGACGCTCCCACCCGCGGCCCGCTGGTCACGGTGACCGAGAAGGTGGCCGACGGCGCCACCCGCACCCGGACCGTGCGCGCGTCCGCCTTCCCCATCTCCATCGACGCCGCATCCTTCGACGCCCTCGCCCGCACCCCCGACGTCGCCGCCCGCGCCCGGGAGATCCGGCGCGAGCTGGGCAACCCCGCCGTCGTGCTGCTCGGCGTCGACCGCCTCGACTACACCAAGGGGATCGGCCACCGCCTCAAGGCGTTCGGGGAGCTCCTCGAGGACGGCCGGCTCGCGGTGGGCCAGTGCACCCTGGTCCAGGTGGCCAGCCCCTCGCGCGAGGGCGTCGAGCACGTACCGGCACCTGCGCGACGACGTCGAGCAGACGGTGGGCCGCATCAACGGGGACCACGCCACGCTCGGCCACCCCGCCGTCCACTACCTCCATCAGTCGTTCCCGATGGAGGAGATGGCGGCCCTGTACCGCGCGGCCGACGTCATGCTCGTCACCGCCCTGCGGGACGGCATGAACCTCGTCGCCAAGGAGTACGTCGCCGCGCAGTACGACGGGCGCGGCGTCCTCGTCCTCTCGGAGTTCACGGGCGCCGCGGACGAGCTCACGCAGGCGCTGCGCGTCAACCCGCACGACATCGACTCGCTCAAGGCGACGATCATGCAGTCGGTCACGATGGACCGGCGCTCGGCCACTCGCCGGATGCAGGCCCTGCGCCGTCGGGTCCTCGAGCACGACGTCGAGCGCTGGGCCTCGGACTTCCTCACGACCCTGCGCGCGGGAGGCGCCCGATGACGGCGCGGTCGAGCGCGGGCGACGACGCCCTGCGGGACGCCCTCGCCTCCTTCGCGGCGAGCGGCGTCGTCGTCGTCGCCCTGGACTTCGACGGAACCCTCGCCGACCTCGCCGACGACCCCCAGGCCGTCGCGCCCGTTCCGCGGGTCGACGCCGCCCTGCGCGCCCTCGCGGCCGACGACGGCACCGTGCTGGCCCTCGTGTCCGGCCGCCCCGCCCGTGAGCTGGCGCGCCTCGCCACGCCGCCGGCCGGCACGTCCCTCGTGGGGAGCCACGGCGCCGAGACCGGTCACGTGGCCGAGCCCGGCGTGATCGTCCTGGACGACGCCGTGCTCTCGGACGACGAGCGAGCGCTGCATGCGCGGCTCGCCGCCACGCTGTCCGCCATCGCAGCCGGGCGCGAGGGCGTCTGGGTGGAGCGACAAGCCCGTGGGGCTCGCCCTCCACACGCGCCTGGCGGAGGCCGACGACGCCCGGACGGCCACGGAGCGCGCCCTGAGCGGTCCGGCCGGGCGGGACGGCGTCCACACGATCCGAGGCAAGGACGTCGTCGAGATCTCGGTCCGGGCGGTGAACAAGGGCGAGGCGCTCAGCCGCCTGCGCTCCGCGGTCGCCGAGGAAGCCGGGGAGACGGTCCCGGTCCTGTACGCGGGCGACGACGTGACGGACGAGAGAGCCTTCGCGGCGCTGCGGCCGGGCGACGTGGCGATCAAGGTGGGCCCGGGTGAGACGCTCGCCACATACCGGGTGCCGGACCCCGACGCGCTGCGCTCGGTACTCGAGGACCTCGTCGTCCTGCGCCGGGAGCGCTGACCTGCACGCGTCGCCGTCGGCCGATGGGAGCGTTCACACGCGCACGGGGACGGACGGACAGGCCCCACGGATGTTATTCGGTGCCCCATGCCCCTTGGGCGGGGTGTTCCCGTGTGGCACACTCGCCTCAGCCCTTCCGCCACGAGAAACACTCTCAGAGCCGGCATTCGCCGACCCGGGGGCGGGGCTGTGTCAGAGCTGACACTGACACCCTCCACTACGGATCGTCCGGCACGTACCTGCCGGTGAAGGGATTGACAACCATGGCATCAGTCACCTTTGACAACGCAACCCGCCTCTACCCGGGCGGCGAACGTCCCGCCGTCGACAAGCTCAACCTCGAGATCGCCGACGGCGAGTTCCTCGTCCTCGTCGGCCCCTCCGGCTGCGGCAAGTCGACCTCCCTGCGCATGCTCGCCGGCCTCGAAGAGGTCAACGCGCGGCCGCATCCTCATCGGCGACCGCGACGTCACCGACGTCCCGCCGAAGGACCGCGACATCGCGATGGTCTTCCAGAACTACGCGCTCTACCCGCACATGACCGTCGCCGAGAACATGGGCTTCGCGCTGAAGATCGCCGGCGTCAGCAAGGACGAGATCGCGCCAGCGCGTCGAGGAGGCCGCCAAGCTCCTCGACCTCGACCCAGTACCTCGACCGCAAGCCGAAGGCCCTCTCCGGTGGCCAGCGTCAGCGCGTCGCCATGGGCCGCGCCATCGTGCGTCAGCCCCAGGTGTTCCTCATGGACGAGCCGCTGTCGAACCTCGACGCCAAGCTCCGCGTCCAGACCCGCACCCAGATCGCCTCGCTGCAGCGCCGCCTCGGCGTCACCACGGTCTACGTCACCCACGACCAGACCGAGGCCCTGACCATGGGTGACCGCATCGCCGTGCTCAAGGACGGCCTCCTGCAGCAGGTCGGCACCCCGCGCGACCTGTACGACACGCCCGAAGAACGTGTTCGTCGCCGGCTTCATCGGCTCCCCCGCCATGAACCTCGGCGACGTTCGAGGTCGTCGACGGCGGCGTCCAGTTCGGCCACGCCAAGGTGCCGCTGACGCGGGCCACCGTCCAGGCGCTCACCCCCGAGGACAAGGGCCACGTCACGATCGGCTTCCGGCCCGAGTCGACTCGACATCGTCGCGACCGAGGGCGACGGCCGTCCCGGTCGACGTCGACCTCGTCGAGGAGCTCGGCGCCGACGGCTACGTCTACGGCTCACCTCGCCGCGGACAAGGAGCTCGCGGCCCACGTCGTCGCTCCGGCGCCGGCGACGCGCAGATCGTCCGTCCGCGGCGACCCGCGCACAGCCCCCGCTGAAGGGCGACACGCTCTGGGCGACGCATCCGCCCGGGTGAGCAGCACGTCTTCGCGGCCGCGACCGGCCAGCGCCTGCCCAGCTGATCGACCGCAGCACCGGCACGCGGGGCAGGTTCCATCCGGCGACCTGCCGCCCGTCGCTTTCCCGCGTGTCACGAGCCAACCCTGGGACAATCGACCGCATGCCCCATTCCCTGCAGATCACCGCAGCGGCGCCCGACCCCGCGCTGCTCGACCTGCCGTGGCACATCCCGCTCGAGCGAGTGGCCGGCGCGGTACCTCGCCGCGCTCCCCCGGGGCATCTCCCGCCACGTCGTGCGCTTCGTCAAGCTCTCGGGCCGCGTCATCGCCATCAAGGAGATCGGCGGAGACGGTCGCCTACCAGCGAGTACGAGATGCTGCGCGACGCTCGACCGCCTCGACGATCCCGTGCGTCGAGCCGGTCGCCGTGATCACCGGCCGCACGGACCCCCGACGGCGACGCCGCTCGACGCCGTGCTGATCACCCGGCACCTGCAGTTCTCGCTGCCCTACCGCGCGCTCTTCACCCAGAACCTGCGCCCGGACACCGCGACCCGCCTCATCGACGCCCTCGCCGTGCTGCTCGTGCGCCTGCACCTCATCGGCTTCTACTGGGGCGACGTCTCGCTCTCGAACACCCTCTTCCGCCGCGACGCCGGCGCGCTTCGCCGCCTACCTCGTCGACGCCGAGACCGGCGACCTCCACGACGGAGCTCTCCGACGGGCCAGCGCGAGTACGACCTCGAGATCGCCCGGGTCAACATCGTCGGCGAGCTCATGGACCTCGAGGCCGGCGGCGTCCTCGACGAGCGCGTCGACCCGGTCGCGATCGGCGACGGCATCGTCGCAGCGTACCGCGAGCTCTGGACGGAGCTGACCGAGTCCGGAGTCGTTCGGCGTCGGCGACCGCTGGCGCGTCGCGGCCCGCATCGAGCGCCTCAACGACCTCGGCTTCGACGTCGAGGAACTCGCGATCAAGACCACGGCGAGGACGGCACCACCGTCCAGATCCAGCCGAAGGTGGTCGACGCCGGGCACCACCCGCGCCGGCTGCTGCGCCTCACCGGCCTCGACGTCCAGGAGAACCAGGCGCGGCGCCTGCTCAACGACCTCGACTCCTACCGGGCCGCACGACGAACCGCCAGGACGAGGACGAGGAGTTCGTCGCGCACGAGTGGCTCACGCGAGGTCTTCGAGCCGATCGTCCGGGCCGTCCCCCGCGACCTGCGCGGCAAGCTCGAGCCGGCCGAGATCTTCCACGAGGTGCTCGAGCACCGCTGGTACCTGTCCCAGCACGAGAGCCGGGACGTCCCGCTGCGCGAGGCGGTGCGGCCTACGTCGACACCGTGCTGCGCCACCGCCGCGACGAGAAGGCCATGCTCGAGTTCGACACCGCGACCCTGCGCGCGATCGACGACACCTACTCGATGGAGGCGATCGACGAGGACGACGACGAGCCGATCGACGAGGACCTCGAGGGCGTCTGACCTGCCCACGGGCGGCACCGTCGTCGGGCCACCTCTTCGGGCCCCGTCGCGCGGCCCCGCCGTGCTCGCGGCCTCGATCAGCCGTCGGCGCGCAGCCTCGCCACCTCGTAGAGGGCGATGCCGGTCGCGACCGCCGCGTTGAGCGACTCCATCTGCGAGGCGATCGGGATCGCCGCGACCACGTCGCAGGTCTCGCGCACCAGCCGGGACAGCCCCTTGCCCTCGGAGCCCGCCACGAGCACCAGCGGCGACGTGGCCAGCTCCAGCGTCGCCGATCTGCGCCGGCCCCTCGCCGTCGAGCCCGACGACGAAGCACCCGGCCTCCTTCAGCGCGACGAGCGCCCGGACGAGGTTCGTCGCCCGCGCGACCGGCACCCGTGCCGCCGCGCCCGCGGACACCTTCCACGCCGACGCCGTCACGCCGGCCGCCCGCCGCTCGGGCAGGAGCACGCCGTCGGCGCCGAACGCCGCCGCGCTGCGCAGGACCGCGCCGAGGTTGCGCGGGTCCGTCACGCCGTCGAGCGCCACGACGAGCGGCGACGCGGCCCGCCTCCACCGCCGCGTCGAGCAGGTCCTCGGGCCGGACGTAGGCGTACGGCGGGACCTGGATCGCGACGCCCTGGTGCACGGCGCCGTCGGTCATCCGGTCCAGCTCGGGCTTCGTGACCTCCATCAGCGCGAGGCCGCGGGCGCTCGCCGTGCGCAGGATCTCCCGCACGCGGTCGTCGGCGTCGATCCGCGTCGCCGACGTAGAGCGCGCTCGCGGGCACGCCGGCCCGCAGCGCCTCGACCACGGAGTTCCGGCCCGCACACGACCTCGGCCTCAGCCGCCCGACGCCCGCGCAGGACGAGCGACGCCCCGCGACCTCCGAGCGCTTCGGCGCCGCCGACCGCGCGGCCGCTCGTCGGCGCGCCTTGCGCTCGCGCGGCCGGGTGCCCGGTCCGCTCGGTGGCCTTCGGCGTCGGGCCGCGGCCCTCGAGCCCCTGGCGGCGCTGGCCGCCGGAGCCGACCGTCGCGCCCTTCTTCGAGCCCGGCTTGCGGACCGCACCGCGGCGCTTGGAGTTGCCTGCCATCACGTCATCCCTTCAGGGACCAGCGGGCACCCGCCGAGGAGTCCTCGACGACGACGCCGGCCTGCTGTCAGCTGGTCCCGCAGGGCGTCCGCCGCTGGCCCAGTCCCGGGCCTTGCGGGCGGCGGCGCGCTCGGCGAGCACCGCCTCGACCAGCACCGCCAGCGCCGACGACGCCGCGCCGTCGGCCCGTCCGCTCGCCGAGCGGTCCGCCCAGGGCGCGGCGAGCGGGTCGAGGCCCGAGGACGTCGAGCATCGCGCGCACCTGCCGCGACGGCGCGGCGGACGTCGTCCGGTGCGGCCCTCCGCGAGCGCCGTGTTGCCCGGCCCGCACGTGCTCGTGCACGACGGCGAGCGCGGCCGAGACGTTCAGGTCGTCGTCCATCGCCGCCGCGAAGGCGGGGGAAGCGGCGCGAGGCCGAGGGCTCGCCGGCCGGGCGCCGTCGTCGGCCGTCCCCAGGCCCTCAGGCTCGGCCGGTGTCCCGTCCGGCCCGAGGCTCTCGACGGCGCGGCGCACGAAGCCCTCGATGCGCTCCCAGGCCGCGCGCGCCTCGTCGAGGCTGGCGTCGGAGAACTCGACGGTCGAGCGGTAGTGGACCCCGCCGAGCGCGTAGCGCAGCACGACGGGCGACGTCCGCTCGAGCACCGCTCCGACGAGCAGGGAGTTGCCGAGCGACTTGCTCATCTTCTCCCCGCCCACGGTGACCCAGGCGTTGTGCACCCAGTACCGGGCGAAGCCGTCGCCGGCCGCGCGGGACTGGGCCTGCTCGTTCTCGTGGTGGGGGAAGCGCAGGTCGATGCCGCCGCCGTGGATGTCGAACGTCTCGCCGAGGTAGCGGTGCGCCATCGCGGAGCACTCGAGGTGCCATCCCGGGCGCCCGCGCCCGTACGGCGTGGGCCACGACGCCGTGGCGGGCTCGCCGGGCTTGGTGCGCTTCCAGAGCGCGAAGTCGCGGGGGTCGCGCTTGTCGGAGGCGGCGGCGTCGTCCTCCTCCGCCGTGACCATGTTCTCCAGGCGCTGGCGGGTGAGCGCCCCGTAGCCGGGGAAGGAGTGGACGTCGAAGTAGACGTTGCCGTCCTGGCCGGCGTAGGCGTGCCCGCGCGCGATCGAGGCGGTCCATCAGCTCGACCATCTCGGTCACGTGGCCCGTGGCGCGCGGCTCGTAGGTGGGGGGCAGGACGCCGAGGGCGTCGTAGGCGGCCGTGAAGGCGCGCTCGTGGCGTCTGCGCCCAGGCCCACCAGGGCACGCCGGCCTCGGCGGACTTGGCGAGGATCTTGTCGTCGATGTCCGTGACGTTGCGGACGAGGGTCACGTCGAGGCCGCTGCGGCGCAGCCAGCGGACCAGGACGTCGAAGGCGACGGCGGAGCGCAGGTGGCCGACGTGCGGCAGGCCCTGGACGGTCGCCCCACAGAGGTAGATGCCCACGCGACCCGGGGTCAGGGGTTCGAACGCGCGCACCGCCCTCGTGGCGGAGTCGTACAGGTGCAGGGTCACCGCGCAAGGCTACCGGGGGTCCCGGACGCCGCGCCCACCTCGCCACCTCACCTCCAGGGTGGGCAGGACGCACCCGCCGCCGCAGATCGCGAACACATGGGCAGATCGCGAACTCCGGACGTTTGCGATCTGCCCGTGTGTTCGCGATCTGCCGCTGTGTTCGCGATCTGCCGCTGTGTTCGCGATCTGTCGCCGTGCCCGCGATCTGCCGGTGTGTTCGCGATCTGCGGTCGTAGGGTCGGGGCATGACCGAGTCGGTCCCCACCCACACCCACGCCTCCCACAGCGCCCCGCCCGCGCCCCACGCCCGCGCCCTCACCAAGGACACCCAGCTCTGCATCTCGCTGGCTGCCCGGCCCAGCAACATCGGCACCCGGTTCCACAACTACCTGTATGCCGCACTCGGCCTGGACTTCGTCTACAAGGCGTTCACCACCACGGACCTCCCCGGCGCCGTCGCGGGCATCCGCGCCCTGGGCATCCGCGGCTGCGGCGTCTCGATGCCGTTCAAGGAGGCCGTCATCCCGCTGGTGGACGCCCTCGACCCGTCGGCCGAGGCCATCACCTCGGTCAACACGATCGTCAACACGGGCGGCCGCCTGCGCGCCTACAACACCGACTACCTCGCGATCGCCCACCTCCTCGCGGAGCGCCGGATCCCGCCCAGCGCCGAGGTCGCCGTCCGCGGCAGCGGCGGGATGGCCCAGGCGGTGGTCGCGGCGCTGCACGACGGCGGCTTCACCTCCGTCGTCGTCGTCGCGCGGAACGCGGAGGCCGGCCGCGGCCTCGCGGACCGCTACGGCGCCTCGTGGGCGCCGGATCTCACCGGGCACCACCCGGACATCCTCATCAACGCGACGCCGATCGGCATGGCCGGCGGGCCGCAGTCGGAGGACCTCCCCTTCGACGAACCCGTGATCCGCGCCGCCGAGGTCGCCTTCGACGTCGTCGCGATGCCGGCCGAGACGCCCTTCGTGCGCCGCGCCCGCGAGCTGGGCCTGCCCGTCATCACGGGCGCCGAGGTGATCGCGCTGCAGGCGGTCGAGCAGTTCACCCTGTACACGGGTGTCCGCCCGTCGGAAGAGCTGGTGGCGAGGGCCTCGGAGTACTCTCGCGCCTGATCGGCGCGCCGTCGAGCGCGCCCCCCGACCGGAGGCCCCTCGATGACCCCCTCGCTCCTCACCCCCTCGCTCCCGGGCGCACGGCCGTCCCGCGTGGCGAGCGCCGTCGTCCTCCTCGCCCTCGCGGGGAGCCTCGCCGCCTGCACGGCCCCCGACGCCGGCGTGCCCGACGCCGCCCTGGAGGCCACCCTGTCCGCCGAGGGCGGGGCAGGGGGGACGGACGGCGCGACGGCGGACGAGGCGACGGCGGGCGCGGGCGACGACGCCGCCGTCTCCCAGCAGGTCGCCACCGCCACCGGTGCGGATGGGAGCACCATCACGGTCTCGGCCGCCGCACCGGAGGTGCTCGCCGGCGTCCCGGTCGAGATCCCGCTCGTCGCCGGGGACGCCGACCTCGTCCAGACCGTCGGCCCGGCCGACGCCGTCCGCGCCTACTCCGTGATCATCACGGCGCCCGGGTCGCCGAGCGCCGTCTACGCCTCCCTCGCGCCGTCGTTCGTGGAGGCCGGCTTCACCCAGGAGGGCGGAGCGGCGCCGACCGACGACGGCGCGCCGGCCGCGGCGGTGTTCGCGAGCCCGGCCTACCGCGTGAGCGTCGGCATCGTGCCCGCCGGGTCGGCCAGCTCGACCGTGACCTACGCGATCGTCCCCGCCGCCTGAGCGTTCACCTCGGCCTCCCTGCCCGCGCGGCGGGGCGCGGTGGTAGGACTTGAGCCACGACGGCGCCCGCGCCCGGTGGGCCCCGCTGACCGCGCCCAGGGGGCACGCCATGACCAGGACCACCACCCGCACGCACCGTTCCACGCGCCGGCCGGACGGCCGCCCTCGCCCTTGCCGTGGGACTCGCCCTCGCGGGGTGCGGCGGGGGCGACGACGCGACCGTGACGGTCGACGAGGGGAAGGACGGCGGCGTCACCGTCGAGGGCGACGACGGCTCGGTCACGATCGACGAGGGCAAGGACGGCGGCATCACCGTCGAGGGCGACGACGGTTCCACGTTCTCGGCGGACACCGGGGGCAGCCTCCCCGACAACTGGCCCGCGGACATCCCCGTGATCGACGGCACCGTCCTCTACGCGCAGACGGCGTCCGACGAGGTCCGCGGGAACCACCTACAGCGCCGCGATCGAGACCGAGGGCACCCTCGAGTCCGTCTACGAGCAGATCCGCTCCGACCTCGAGGGCGCCGGCTTCACGAAGACGGCCGAGGTGACCTCGACCGACGGGTCCTTCGCCTCGTTCACCGGAGACACCTACCAGGTGACCGTGACCGTCGCCGAGAGCGAGGGCAAGGTCAACGCGATCTACATCGTGGCGCCGGTCTCCTGAGCCCCGCAACCTCCGCGCCCCCACCCGCGCCCCCAAACGCCGTCGCGCCCAACGTCCGCGCCCCCACCCTCCGCTGAGGTCGAGCTCTCGTTCGTGAGGTCGAGCGAGCCGCACAGCCTGTGGACAGCCCCTCGACCTCAGCAGCGAGAGGGCTCGACCTCAGGAGATGGGGGACTGGACCACGAGCGCCGTCGCGATCGCGGCGAGCCCCTCGCCGCGGCCGGTGAAGCCGAGGCCGTCGGTCGTGGTCGCTGCGACGCTGACGGGTGCGCCGGCCGCCGCGCTGAGGGCGGCCTCGGCCTCGGCCCGGCGGGGGCCGACCTTCGGCCGGTTGCCGATCACCTGGACGGCGATGTTGCCGACGGCGAAGCCCGCCTCCCGGACGAGGCGCGCCGTCTCGGCCAGCAGGACGACGCCGGGCGCCCCCGCCCAGCGAGGATCGGCGGTGCCGAACACCGCGCCGAGGTCGCCCAGGCCCGCGGCGGACAGGAGCGCGTCCGCCGCGGCGTGCGCCGCGACGTCCCCGTCGGAGTGGCCCTCCAGGGCCGGCTCGTCGGGCCACGAGCAACCCGCGACGTGCAGGCCCGTGGTCCCGTCGGTGGCGAACCGGTGGACGTCGACGCCGATCCCCGTCCGCGGCAGTGCGGTCACGGCTCCAGCCCCTCCCGCGTGTCGTCGCGCGTCATCGGCGTACCCCTCCGTTGCTCACTGGTCCACCATCTTCGTCCAGAGACCGCGAACACCCCGTCAGGGTGCGAACATCGCGTCGTTCCGCGAACTCCCGATGTCCGCACCCTGCCTCGATGTTCGCGGATCGGCCGGGCTCCCCAGGAGCAGCCCCGCCAGGAGCAGGTCCTCGGCCGTGGTGATCTTCAGGGCCGCACGCTCCCCCGGCACCACCCACACCGGCTCACCGAGCGCCTCGACGAGCGCGGCGTCGTCGGTCGCGGCCACCGCCTCGTCGCCGGCACGGGCGGCCCCGGCGGCGTGCGCCGCGTCCAGGAGCGCACGGTCGAACCCCTGGGGCGTCTGGACAGCGCGCAGCGCGGAGCGATCGGGGGTCGAGCGCACCCGCGCAGCGCCGTCGGGCCCGGCCGCTCCGACCTCCTTGACCGTGTCGGTCACGGGAAGCCCGGGGACGACGGCGCGGTGCCCGTCCCGCACGGCGGCCTCGACCCGCGCGAAGAGACCCGGCGGGGTGAGGGCGCGCGCGGCGTCGTGGACGAGGACGACGTCGACGCCGGCGTCGACCGCCGCGAGGGCCGCGGCGACGGACGCCTGGCGCGAGGGACCGCCGTCGACCACCGTGACGTGCGCGCCGGCGAGGGCGTCGTCGGCGGCGAGGACGCCGCGGACGACCTCCGCCGCCCCGGCGGGAGCACTGACCACGATGCGCGTGATGCCCGAGGCAACCACCCGCCGCGCTGCGTGCAGCACGAGCGGGACCCCGCCGAGGAGAACGAGGGCCTTGGGGACGTCGCTGCCCAGGCGGGAGCCGGACCCGGCCGCAGTCAGGATCGCGGCGGTCGTCACGTCGACCCGCTCAGGAGGCGAGGACCTCGTCCAGGATGGCCTCGGCCTTCTCCTCCGCGGTGTGCTCGGCGAGCGCGAGCTCCGAGACGAGGATCTGGCGGGCGCGGGCGAGCATGCGCTTCTCGCCGGCCGAGAGGCCACGGTCCTGGTCGCGACGCGAAAGATCACGGACGACCTCGGCGACCTTGATCACGTCACCCGAGGCGATCTTCTCGACGTTCGCCTTGTACCGGCGCGACCAGTTGGTCGGCTCCTCCGTGTACGGGGCGCGGAGAACCTGGAAGACCTTGTCCAGCCCTTCCTTTCCGACCACGTCACGGACCCCCACGAGGTCGATGTTCTCGGCCGGGACCTCGATGGTGAGGTCACCCTGCGCGACCCTGAGCCGGAGGTAGAGCTTCTCCTCGCCGCGGATCACCCGCTTGGAGATCTCTTCGATGAGTGCCGCCCCGTGATGGGGGTAGACGACGGTCTCTCCGACTGCGAACGTCATGAGTTCAAGTCCCCTTCCAGAATGAACCCAGTTTACCACGACCCCTTCGCGGCCCCGGCGCGGCGTCTTGCATTTGCCCAGGTCACGCGGTTCGCTCCGGCCCCTCGCCCTGCGCGTGGCCGACCGCTACGCTGCGCAGAGCAGAAGACGACGACAAAGGAGCGCCCGTGGCTGCCCCCACCCGCCTTCCCCGCCTCGCCTGGATCGCGACCGGCGCCCTCGCCGTCGCCCTGGCCGGGTGCTCTCCGATCACCACGCAGGTGCCCTACGCGGCCAGCGACGGTGTCCAGGCGCAGGTCGGGGACCAGGTCAAGGCCGAGAACCTGTTGATCGTCACCGCCGCCGAAGGCGAGCCGGGCGTGCTCCTCGGCGGCCTGACGAACCTCGGCGACGAGGCCACGGCCGTGACCGTGACCATCGGCGCGCAGTCTGTCGACATCCCCCTCGAGCCGGGCCAGACGGCCCTGCTCGGCGCGACCGAGGCCACCGAGTCCGACAGCCTCACCGTGCAGGACGTGGCGATCGACGCCGTCGCCGCCGCGCCCGGCGACGTCACCGACATCTCGCTCTCGACACCCCGGGCCGGCTCGGTCACGGTCGCGGTGCCCGTCCTGGACGGCACGCTGGAGCAGTACGCGGCCCTCGTCCCGACGGCGGAGCCGACCGTGGTGGCAGTCCCGACGGCGAGCGCCACGCCGAGGGCGACGCCCACCGCGACGCCCTGACCGCGCACCACTGAGTGCGCCCACTGGGTGCCGGCCCGGTCTCCCCGGACCCCGTGGCCGGTCTGCGCTCGCGCCCCCTCGCTGAGGTCGAGCGCTCTTGGGGGGCGGGGAGGCGAGGGCGGGGTCAGCCCGTCGCGTCGATGAGCTTGTACCCCAGACCACGCACGGTGAGCAGCACCTCGGGGTTCGCCGGGTCGGTCTCGATCTTCGCGCGGATGCGCTTGACGTGGACGTCCAGCGTCTTGGTGTCGCCGACGTAGTCGGCCCCCCAGACGCGGTCGATGAGCTGTCCGCGGGTGAGCACCCGGTCGGGGTTGCGCAGGAACATCTCGAGCAGCTCGAACTCGCGCAGCGGGAAGGCCGTGGGCTCGCCGCGGACCGTCACGGTGTGCCGCTCGACGTCCATCCGGATCCCGCCGGCCTCGAGGTTCGCCACCATGAGCGGCTCGCCGGACTCGCCCCCGCGCCGGAGCACGGCCCGCACGCGCGCGAGGAGCTCGCGGTAGGAGTAGGGCTTCGTCACGTAGTCGTCGGCGCCGAGCTCGAGGCCCACGACCTTGTCGATCTCGGAGTCCTTCGCCGTCAGCATGATCACCGGCACCGACCCTCGCTGCCGGAGCTCGCGGCACACCTCCGTCCCGGAGAGCCCCGGGAGCATCAGGTCGAGCAGCACGAGGTCGACCCCCCCGCGGTCGTAGGCCACGAGGGCCGCGCGACCGTCGTCCACCGCCACCACCTCGAAGCCGTCCCGCTGGAGCTGGAAGGTCAACGGGTCGCGGTACGACTCCTCGTCCTCGACGAGCAGGATCCGGGTCATGCCGGCTCTCCCTCCGGTTCGGTGTCTGTGTCGCGGCGGTCGGCGTCGGCGGTCCCCGTCGGCGTCGGCGTCCCCGTCGGCCTCGGGGAGCCGGAGCGTGAAGGTCGAGCCGCGACCCGGCGTCGACCACACGGTGACCTCGCCGCCGTGGTCGGCCGCGACGTGCTTGACGATGCTGAGGCCGAGGCCGGTCCCGCCGGTCTGCCGGGACCGGGCCGGGTCCACGCGGTAGAAGCGTTCGAAGATCCGGCTCAGGTCCTCGGGCGCGATCCCGATGCCCTCGTCGACGACGGCGATCTCCACGAACCCGCCGCGCCTGGCCACACCGACGCCCACCCGGGTCCCGGGCTCGGAGTACCGCACCGCGTTGTCGACGAGGTTGCGCACGGCGGTCACGAGGAGGGCGTCGTCGCCCATCACCCGGAGGCCCCGCGCGCCGCCGACGACGAGGCTCACCTGCCGGGCCTGGGCCTCGACCCTGGCCCGGTCCACCGCCTCGGCGACGACCTCGTCCACCTCGAGCGGGACGACCTCCACGAGCGGGTTGGGCCCCTGGAGCCGGGACAGGTCGATGATCTCCTGGACGAGCGTGGTCAGGCGCCGCGCCTCACGCTGCAGCTGGGAGGTGAAGCGGCGCACGGCGGCGGGGTCGTCCGCCGCGTCGAGGACCGTCTCGGCCAGCAGAGAGATCGCCCCGACCGGCGTCTTGAGCTCGTGGGAGACGTTCGCGACGAAGTCCCGGCGGATCTCCTCGAGGCGCCTGGCCGCCGTCTCGTCGTCGGCCAGGAGCAGCACGCGATCGCCCGGGAGTCCCGTGGCCCGGAGCCGGAGCGAATGGAGACCGGGGCTCTGCCCGGGTCCGCGCGGGATGTCGAGCTCACGGTCCCGCGTCACCCCGTCGCGCCGGACGGCCGCCACCATGTCCGCGGTCACCTTGTGGACGAGCCGGCCCGAGCGGACCAGACCGAAGGCGTAGGCGGCCGGATTCGCGCGGACCACCTCGTCACGGGGACCGAGAATCACCGCCACCGCCCGCACGGCGCCGAGGAGCGCGCCGACGTCGCTGCTCACGCCGGGCGGCTCCACCCCGGCTGCCGTCTGCTTCTGCTCGCGCTCGCTGAAGCGGAACGCCAGCACGGCGAACGCGCCCGTGAACATGCCGAGTGCCCCGGCGAGCATCAGGGTCCACGTCTGCTGCACGATCGCCAGCGTATTGGGCGCCGCGGACACCCCAGGACGAGTAGCCACCCGTGCGTCACGTCGTCGGCTGATGTTCACCGAGGGCGCCCCACCCGTTCACCTTGCAGTGGAACCGTTACGGCCAGAAGGGCCCGGGAGCCCCACCCGGCCCGGACCTACACTGTCCGCGCACCCGTTGGGGCCGGGACCGGAAACGCCCGATCCGCCCACGCGTCGCCACGTTCGGCAAGGAGAGCGCAGTTGCGAGAGCTTTTCACACGTGAGCTGGACCAGGTCGGCCACGACCTCGTCCAGATGGCCACCCAGGTAGCGACCGCGATGGAACAGGCGTCGATCGCCCTCCAGACGGCTGACCTCGCGCTCGCCGAGCGGGTCATCGACGCCGACGTCCAGATCGACGACCTCGAGCGCGTCCTGGACGAACGCTGCGTCGACCTCCTCGCCCGGCAGTCGCCGGTCGCCGGGGACCTGCGCCTCGTCGTGACGGCGCTGCGGATGAGCGCCACGATCGAGCGCATGGGCGACCTCGCCCGGCACGTCGCCCAGATCGCGCGCGGTCGCTACCCGCAGCACGCCGTGCCGGTCGAGCTGACCGAGACCTTCGACGCCATGGCCACCGCCGCCGTCCAGGCCGCTCGGTGGATCGCGGAGCTCCTGGAGTCGCGCGACCTCGAGGTGGCGGCCCGGATCGAGGCCGCCGACGACACCCTCGACGCCCTCCACCGCGACACCTTCCGCGCGACGCTCACCCAGGAGGACGACCTGTCGAGCCAGGAGGTCGTCGACATCACCCTGCTCGGGCGCTACTACGAGCGGTTCGGCGACCACGCCGTCTCCGTGGCGCGCCGCGTGTCCTACCTCGTCACCGGGGACCCCGCGAGCTTCACCACCGAGGGCTACAACGACTCCGGCGACGCCTACGCCTGACCGGCGCCCGCCGCGCGGTCGCCGGCCCTGGGAACGACGACCACCCTGCCCGACGCCGAAACCTGAGAACGACGACGGCGCCCCCTCCTGCGCAGGAGGGGGCGCCGTCGTCGTCGGGTAGGGAAGGTCAGCGACCCTGGTTGGCGACCGCCTGGATCGCGGCCGCGGCCGCGTCGGGGTCGAGGTACGTGCCGCCCGCCTTGACCGGCTTGAGGTCCTCGTCGAGCTCGTAGACCAGCGGGATGCCCGTGGGGATGTTGAGCTTCGCGATGCCCTCGTCGGAGATGCCGTCGAGGTGCTTCACGAGGGCGCGGAGCGAGTTCCCGTGGGCCGTGACGAGGACGACCTTGCCGGCCTTGAGGTCCGGGACGATCGCGCTCTCCCAGTACGGGAGGGCCCTCTCGAGGACGTCCTTGAGGCACTCGGTGAGCGGGATGGGCTCGCCGGCGTAGCGCGGGTCGTGCGCCTGGGAGAACTCGTCGTCCGGGTCGATCGGGGGCGGCGGGACGTCGTAGGACCGGCGCCAGAGCGTGAACTTCTCCTCGCCGTAGGTGTCGAGGGTCTGCTTCTTGTTCTTGCCCTGGAGCGCGCCGTAGTGACGCTCGTTGAGGCGCCAGTCGCGCTGGACGGGGATCCAGTGCCGGTCCGCGGCGTCGAGCGCCAGGTTGGCCGTCGTGATGGCGCGGCGCAGCAGGGAGGTGTGGAGGACGTCGGGGAGGACGCCGGCCTCGGCGAGCAGGGCGCCGCCGCGCTTGGCCTCTTCGGTGCCCTTCTCGGAGAGAGGCACGTCGACCCAGCCGGTGAAGAGGTTCTTGGCGTTCCAGTCGCTCTCGCCATGGCGGAGGAGCACAAGAGTGTAGGTCATGGCCGTCATCCTGCCGCATGGACCCCGGCTCAGGAGGCGGGACGATGCGCCGATTCCGACGAACCTGAGGTCGGTCCCGGGCGGAGCCTCGGGGGCGCGGACGGACCGCGCGGCCCCGAACAGCGGCGACGCCGGCGGGGAGGGGTTCGAGACCCCTCCCGCCGGCGTCGGACCGTGGACGACGGGGTGTCCGCGCGATCCGTCATCGGGTCACGCAGGCGGCCCCGGCCGCGGGACCTCAGTGGGCGGCGGCGTACGCCTCGCGGATCTGCTCCGAGATGCGCCCACGCTCGCTGACCTGGAAACCGTTCGCCCGAGCCCACTCACGCAGTTCGCCGGGGCTGACCCCGCCGCTGGGCTTCGCCGCGACGCGCCGGGCGGCGGCGGGACGCGCTGCGCCGGACCGCTCGCTGGTGCGGCGCGCGTGACCGATCCAGTGAGAGAGCGAGTCGCGAAGGGCGCGTGCATTGTCGGAGTTCAGGTCGATCTCGTAGGCAACCCCGTCGAGGGAGAAGCTGACGGTCTCCTCCGCCTGGTTTCCGTCGACGTCGTCGAGCAGGAGCACTTGAACCTTCTGAGCCATGGGAGCTCCGTATTCCTTTCGTTGCATTGGGCGACCGGATGGGCCAACCATGATGATCACCCTTACACGGAAATGTGCGCGCGTCAAGCACGTGTGGACATCACGCTGCGCGTTGCCGGAAAGGGGCGATCCGGCGCCGAGGAAGAGGAGCGGGGCCCGCTAGGAAGGCGACTTCGGATGACCTTCGGCCGATGCCCGGCTTTCTTCCTCCTCCATGCGGGCGAGCGCCGCGCGTTCGCGGCGGTCGGCATGGATGATCGCGCGGATCACAATGAAGAAAAGGAAACCGACCCCGAGGGGCGGCACCAGCGCGACAAGGGCATCCAGCATCCGGCCATCCTACGTGCGGTCCGAGGGGCGGGCAGCCCGGCGGGGGCAGCCCGGCGCCCGGTCTCCTGACGCCTGCACCGGTGAGAGCAGCCTCCGCCGCTCTTAGAGGGGCTTCACCAGCGGGAACAGGATCGTCTCGCGAATCCCGAGGCCCGTGAGCGCCATGAGCAGGCGGTCGACCCCCATCCCCATCCCGCCCGACGGCGGCATCCCGTACTCCATGGCGGTGAGGAAGTCCTCGTCCACCCGCATGGCCTCGGGGTCCCCCTTCGCCGCGAGCAGGGCCTGCGCCTCGAACCGCTCGCGCTGGACCACGGGATCCACGAGCTCGGAGTACGCCGTCGCGAGCTCGAACCCGCGCACGTAGAGGTCCCATTTCTCGACCAGGCCTGGCCGGACACGATGCTCGCGGGTCAGGGGTGACGTCTCGAGGGGGAAGTCGCGCACGAACGTCGGCGCCCACAGGTGCCGGCCGACGAGCTCCTCCCAGAGCTGCTCCACGAGTTTTCCCGCGCTCGCCCGCACCAGGTCCACCGCGATGCCGTGCCGGTCGCAGTGACCGACCAGCACCTCGAGGGGCGTCTCCGGCGCGATCTCCTCGCCCAACGCCTCGGACAGGGATTCGTAGAGCGAGATCTGCGCCCACTCGCCGCCGAGGTCGTAGTCACTGCCGTCGGCAAGGCGCACCGTTGTCGAGGAGAACACCGCCCGCGCGGCTTCCTGCACGATTTCCCTGGTCAGGGTTGCCATCGTGTCGTAGTCCCCGTAGGCCTCGTACGCCTCGAGCATCGCGAATTCCGGCGAATGGCTCGAGTCCGCACCCTCGTTGCGGAAGTTGCGGTTGATTTCGAAGACCTTCTCGACACCACCCACCACGGCGCGCTTGAGGAACAGTTCTGGCGCGATTCGCATGAACAACTCGATGTCGAACGCGTTCATGTGTGTCACGAACGGGCGCGCCGCCGCACCGCCGCTCTGGGTCTGGAGCATCGGGGTCTCGACTTCCGTAAAACCGCGGGACTCCAGTGCGGTACGCAGCGATCGGACGACGCCGGCCCGGATCCGCACCATCTCCCGAGCCTCGGGGCGCGCAATGAGGTCCAGGTAGCGCTGGCGCACCCGGGACTCCTCCGACGGCGCGTGGTGGAGCGTGGGCAACGGCCGCAGGGCCTTCGCCGCGATCGCCCAGTCCCCCGCGAGCACGGACAGCTCACCGCGGCGCGAGCTGATCACTCGCCCCGAGACGAAGAGGTGGTCCCCGAGGTCGACGTCGTCCTTGAACCGTTCGAGGGACTCGGATCCGACCTCGCCCTGGCTGAGCATCGCCTGGAGGGGGTTCCCGGCGCCGTCGTGAAGGGTCGCGAAGCACAGCCTGCCGGTGTTGCGCAGGTGGATCACGCGGCCGGCGACCCCGACGACGACGTCGGTCTCCTCCCCCGCTGCGAGGTGCGCGTAGGCAGCCCGGACCTCGGCGATCGTGTGGGTCCGCGCGACGCCGACCGGGTACGGGTGGGCGCCCTCGGCGAGGAGCCGGGCACGCTTCTCCCGACGCACGCGCATCTGTTCGGGCAGGTCACGGTCCGGGGCAGCGCTCACATCGGCAGTCGACTCGATCACCCGCGCGATCCTAGTCCCGCCCCGAAAGGGGGCTGCGTCACCGGGGCGGGGCGGCGTCACCAGGCGAGTGGGAGGCGCCGTCAGCCCTGGAAGTCGAGCGCCAGGTCGAGGATCGGCGAGGAGTGCGTGAGCCCGCCGACCGACAGGTAGTCGACGCCCGTCGCCGCCACCTCCCGCGCCCGCTCCAGCGTCAGGTTCCCGGTCGCCTCGAGCTCCACGCGGCCGGTCGCGCCCTCGCGGGCCCGGACCTCGCGCACCACCTGGGCCAGGAGTGCGGTCGGCATGTTGTCCAGCAGCAGGAACCGCGCGCCGGCGTCGATCGCCTCGTGGACCTGCGCCACCGTGTCGGCCTCGACCTGGATCGCGACGTCGGGGAACCGCTCCCGCACGGCCCGCACGGCGGCAGTCACCGAACCCGCCGCCACCACGTGGTTGTCCTTCACCATCGCGACGTCGAAGAGCCCCATGCGCTTGTTCGTCCCGCCGCCGCACCGCACCGCGTACTTCTCGAGGGCGCGCAGACCCGGCGTGGTCTTTCGGGTGTCGAGGACGACGGCGCCCGTCCCGTGGAGCGCGTCCGCCCACCTCCGGGTGTGGGTCGCCACGCCGCTGGCCCGGCTCAGGATGTTCAGCATCGTGCGCTCGGCGACGAGCAGGACCTGGGCCCGTCCGCGCAGCACGGCCAGCACCTGACCCTCGCTCACCGGTTCGCCGTCGACGGCGCGGGCCGCCGCCGCGGGCACGCCCAGCCCGAGCCGTGCCGGCCGCCTGCGCCAGCACCTCGGGAACCACGGGAAGCCCGGCGAGCACACCGTCGGCGCGGGCGACGAGGTGGGCAGTCGCGTCGGCGTCGGGCGAGATCGTGGCCTGGGTGGTGACGTCGCGCCCCGGCGCCGGACCGAGGTCCTCGTCCAGCGCGGTGCGCACGATGCCCGCGACCCACGCCGGGTCCAGACCCGGCCGGGGGACGGCGCTGTGCCGGGTCATGGGGTTCATACGGGCCTCGCTCGCAGGTGGAGGGCGCCTCCCGCATCGAGGGAGGCGTCGAGGTGGAGCCGCCAGGCGTCGTCGGAGCCGGGGAAGTCCTCGCGGAAGTGCCCGCCCCGGGACTCCTCGCGCGCCGCGGCGATCGCGGTGAGCACCGTGGCGATCTGGTGCACGTTGGTGGTCTCCCACTCGGCGACCTGGGGGCTGGCGAGCACGGTGGTGGAGCGGTCCGCATTCGTCGGGATGGCGGCGAGCCGCGCCGCGCCGTGGACGCGAGCCGCGTCGCGCTGCGGATGACGCCGGGACCGTCACTGGCGAGCTGCTGGATCCGGTGCCGCGCGGGCGCCGCCACGAGCGCCACCTCCCCCGCGCGGGGCACGGGCCGGCGCCGGGGGAGGTCGCCCGCGGCGATCCGCGCCGCGATGTCGTCGGCGGCGCGCGGCGCGAACACGAGGCCCTCGAGGAGGGAGTTCGAGGCGAGCCGGTTCGCGCCGTGCACGCCCGTGCACGCGACCTCACCCACGGCGTAGAGCCCGGGGAGGGACGTGCGTCCGTGCACGTCGGTCACGATGCCGCCCGAGTGGAAGTGCTGGGCGGGCGCCACGGGCATGAGGTCGGTGGTGAGGTCGATCCCGTGCTCCCGCAGGCGGGCGTCGATCGTGGGGAAGCGTCGCCGCAGGAAGGCGGCATCGAGGTGGCGGATGTCGAGGAACACGTGATCCGCGCCCGTCTCGGCCATCCGGTGGACGATCGCGTGCGAGACCACGTCCCGTGGCGCGAGCTCCGCCATCGGGTGCACCTCCGGCATGAACCGTTCGCCGTCGATGTCGAGCAGGAGCGCGCCCTCGCCCCGGACGGCCTCCGAGACGAGGATGAGCTGCCCGCGCACCCCCGACCCGAGCCACAGCACGGTCGGGTGGAACTGGACGAACTCGATGTCGCTGACGACGGCGCCCGCGCGCAGCGCCACGGCGATGCCGTCCCCGGTCGCCTGGGGCGGGTTGGTCGAGGACCGGAACACCTGGCCGATCCCGCCGGTCGCGACGACGACGGCCCGGCCGAGCACCGCGCCGACGCCGTCCCGGGTGCCCTGCCCGATGACGTGGAGCGTGACGCCGCACACGGCGTCGGGCCTGCCGTCCTCGCCCGGCGCGGTCAGGAGGTCGACGACGAGGGCGTGCTCGATGACCTCGATGCCGGGGTCGGCGGCGACCGCCTCGAGCGCGGCGACGAGCGCGCGCGAGATCTCGGCTCCCGTCGCGTCGCCGCCGGCGTGAACGATGCGGTCCGCGTGGTGGCCGCCCTCACGCGTGAGGGAGATCTCGCCCCGCGGCGTCGGATCGAAGCGCGCGCCGAGCGCCGTGAGCTCGCGCACCCGCGCCGGCCCCTCGGTGACGAGAACCCGCACGGCCGCCTCGTCGCACAGGCCGACGCCCGCGACGAGCGTGTCCGCCAGGTGCGCCTCGGGCGTGTCGTCGGGATCGAGCGCCGCGGCGATGCCTCCCTGCGCCCACAGCGTCGAGCCGGACTCCAGCGCGGACTTCGTGACGAGCAGGACGCGGTCGACCTGCTCCCGCAGGCGCAGCGCGGCCGTCAGGCCCGCGACGCCGGAGCCGACGACGACGACGTCCGCCTCCACCGTCCAGCCCGGCTCGGGCGCGGAGAGCCGCCGGGCGACCCGGACCCCGGGGGCCGTCGCGGGTACTGCGGGCACGCGCGGGGGCACCGCAGTCGCGCCCGCGGGGTCCGCCGTCACGCGCGGCCCGCCGCCGCCTGCGGCGCGTCGACCGACCCGGCGGGGGCGCCGTCGTCGTGCACCTCGTCGTGCGGCACCTCGTCGTGCGGTACCCCGTCGTGCGGCGCCTCGTCGTGCGGGAGGTGCGCGCGGTACTCGCCGATCGTGATGCCGCTGGGCTCGAGGCCCTCGCCGGGCGGGACCTCGCCGGGCTCGCCGTTGACCTCGACGATCCGGTTCTGCGGAGTCGACGAACACGACCCGCGGGATGTAGGTGTGGGCGATGCCGTCGGCGAGCATGCCGTAGGCGATGAGGATGACGATGTCGCCCGGGTCCACGAGGTGGGCGGCGGCACCGTTGATGCAGATGATCCCGGAGCCGCGCTCGCCGGGGATGACGTAGGTGGTCAGGCGCGAGCCGTTCGTGACGTCGACGACGTCCACCTGCTGGCCGGGGAGCAGGTCGGCGGCGTCGAGGAGGTCGGCGTCGACCGTGATCGACCCGACGTAGTGCAGGTCGGCCGAGGTCACCGTGGCGCGGTGGATCTTCGCCACGAGCATCGGCCGGAGCATCGGGATCGACGTCGGCATGGTCAATCACCTCCGGCTTGGTCAAGGCTGGCGTGGGCGGCAGCGAGGCGGACGAGCGTGTTGTCGATGAGGCGTGTCCGGCCCACCCGGGCCGCGAGCGCCATCAGTGCGGTTCCACGGTAGTCCGGTTCCACCGGCTCCAGGCCGTCCGGATCGACCAACGTGAGGTAATCGACAACGACGGCGCCCGGTTCGGCCTTCCCGGCGGCCTCGAGCACGCCGCGAGCGGCGGCGAGCGCGGCGGCGGCCCGCTCGCCCTCGGGGGCGCCGTCGGCCGCGGGCTGGGCGGCGCGCAGGGCGCGCGACAGCGTGAGGGCGGAGGCGCGCTCGGCGGGGGTGAGGTAGGCGTTGCGGCTGCTCAGGGCCAGGCCGTCGGCGTCGCGCACGGTGGGGACGGCGACCACCTCGACGCCGACGTCGAGGTCGCGGACCATCCGGCGGATCGCCGCGAGCTGCTGGGCGTCCTTCTGGCCGAAGAGGGCGACGTCCGGGCGGGTCAGGTGGAGCAGCTTGAGGACCACCGTGAGGACGCCGTCGAAGTGGCCGGGCCGCGACGCGCCCTCCCAGCACCTGCCCGAGGGGGCCCGCCGAGACGCGGACGCCGGGGTCGCCGTCCGGGTAGACGACGTCCGGCGCGGGGGCGAACACGAGGTCGACGCCGACCCGGGCGAGGGCGGCGAGGTCCGCCTCGAGGGTGCGGGGGTAGCGGTCGAGGTCCTCGCCGGCGCCGAACTGGAGCGGGTTGACGAAGATCGTCACCACCACGTGGTCGGCGTGCGCGTGCGCCTGGCGGACGAGCTCGAGGTGGCCCTCGTGGAGCGCGCCCATGGTCATGACCACGGCGCGGCGGCCCGGGAGGACGGCGAGCGCCGTCGTCAGCTCGTCGCGGGTCCGCGCGACGAGGGGGATCGCCTCTTCCCGCTCCGCCCCGACGCTCCCCCTCCGCCGAACGCTCCCCGTCCGCCGCCGTCTCCTCCCGCGCTGTCGAATGGGCGCTGATTCGACCCATAACCGCCGCGTTCGGCGAGGAACGCCGCGGGCGGGGGTGGGCTCAGCCGCGGGCTCGGCCGCCGTGAGGACGTCGAGGAGGGCCTGGGCCTGGGCTCGGAGAGGCGGCCGAGGACCAGGGAACGCTGGACGGTGGCGCGGGCCAGGGCGATGTAGACGGGCGGGACGTCGACGAGGCGTTCGTCGACGGCCACGAGGGCCCCCAGGGCGCGAAGGTGCTCGGCGACCGTGCCGGCGTCGCCCCGGACCACGGGCCCGGTGAGGCCGACCTCGCCGCCGCGCAGGGCGCCGTCGAGCGCCGCGGTCAGCACGGGGGCGAGGAGCCGCCCGGGCTCCTCGACGCCCACCGCCCCGAGCACGCGTTCGGCCTGGGCCGTGAGCGTGACCAGGTGGTTCGCGCCGTGGCAGACGGCGGCGTGGTAGATCCCGCGGGCGTCCTCGGGGAGCACCATCGGTTCCCCGCCGATCTCGAGCACGAGCGCCTGGGCGATCGGGAGCACCGGCGTCGGCGCGGTGACCGCGAAGGGGCAGCCGGCGAGACGGGCGAGGTCGAGGCTGGTGCCCGTGAACGTCATGGCGGGGTGCAGGGCGATCGGGATCGCACCGGCGGCCGTCGCGGGACCCAGGACCCGGACGCCGTACCGGCCGGCCGTGTGGACCACGATCTGGCCCGGGCGCCACGCGCCGAGGGCGGCGAGGCCGCTGACCAGCTCGGGGAGGACGTCGTCGGGGACGGAGAGGATCACGACCTCGGACCGCTCGACCACGTCCTGAACCGCCAGCACCGGGACCCCCGGGAGCATGGTCTCGATGCGGTCGATGCTCTCCGGGGAGCTCCCGCTCGCTCCGACCACGGCGTGCCCGACGGCGCGCAGCGCGTTCCCGAGGACCGCGCCGACACGTCCGGCGCCCACGATGCCGACGCCGAGCCGCCCCGGTGCGGGCGAACCACCTGTTGGCTGCATCCGATCATCATCCCAGCCCGGTCCTGGTCGCCCCGCCCTTCGCCGCCGCCCCTCGCCGTCCCTCAGCCCCGCATCCACTGGGCCGGGGGCGCGCCGGCGCGCGCGGACCGGGCCCGCTCGGCCTGGACCAGGATCAGCTCGGCGGCCTGCGCCGCGTCGAGGTGGGCCACGCGGGGACTGACCGGCCCCGGCGTCGAGTGCGCGACGAACGTCGAGAGGCCGAGCCTGCGCTGCAGCGGACCCTGGGTGAGGCCGAGCGACTGCGTCCGCTCGTGGGGGACGACGTCGAGCTGCCGTTCGATCCTGCCGCTGCGCAGCAGCAGGGCGGCCGCAGTGACCCGCAGGCCGTTGCGGCGCCACGCGACCGGGTCGAGCCAGCGTGCCCGGCGCGGGCTCGGGATGAAGGCGGCGACGTCGGCCTCGCCGGTCAGGCCCGCCTCGAGCACCGCGCGGGGGTCGGCCTCGCCCAGGTCGGGGAGGACGAGCCACAGCGCGAGGAGGGCGTCCTCGCGCGTTCCCACGGGGAGCAGCACGGTCTCCTTGCCGGAGTCGGCCTCGCTGTAGCCCGCGACGTTGAGACGCACCCGCCACCAGTCGGGGCCGCGCCACAGCAGGGGCTGGCTGAGGCGCACGGCCTGGACCCGCCCGGGCGGCACGGTCTGGGCGCGCGCCTCGGTGAGCCCGTGCCGGAGCCGGATGCCGTCGGGCGAGGTGGCCGCCCGGAAGTCGAAGCCCTGGTTGAACCGGGTCCACACGAAGCCGGCGGTCCCGAGCAGGGCGGGCAGCATCGCGCCGAACGGCCCGATCGAGCGGGTGGCCACCGCGGCGATCCCGATCCCGACCACGAGGAGCAGGAGCGTCAGCGACGCGCTCGACGCGCGATCGAGCCGAGCAGCCGCCCGGTCGGCACCGAGAAGACCTCGCGCTCGGGCGCCTCGGGGACGATCGCCCCGGCGCCCACGCCCGGCGGGACAGCGTCGACCGGTCGCACCCCCGCGCCGTCGTCGTCGCCATGTCGACGGCCTCGTCCGCGCCCGCGGTCCCGACGCCGGCCCCCCCGATTCCGGTCCCCCCGATGCCGGTCCCCTCCCCCGCGAGGCGACCCGGCGCCGTCGTCGTCCCGGTACCGGCGGCACGCCCGGCCCCGACCGCGAGTCCGGCGGCGCGGGCCAGGAGCTCGTTGCGCAGCTCGCGGGCGCGCTCCTCGGTGAGGTAGGCGAGGACCACGTGCGAGTCGTTGCCGCCCGCCTGCTCGATGGTGAGCTGCGCGAGCCCGACGATCCGCGCGAGGAGCGGCTGGACCACGTCGACGGCCTGCATCCGGTCGAGGCGCGCCTGCCGGTGCCGCCGGAAGAGCACGCCGGACTGCAGGTAGACGTGCTCGGCGTCGACGGCGTACCGCGTCATCCGCCAGGCGATCGCGGAGTAGCCCGTGCCGATGATCGCGCCGAACAGCACGAGCACGAGGATCGTGACGAGCGGCCCCGGGGAACGCGGCCCCCAGTCCTGCGCCGCCTGCGGGCCGAACTGCCAGGCGCCGAACACGAGGACGCCGACGATCGTCTTCCAGGCGTTCAGCGCCGGGGTGACGGGGTGCATCCGCTGCCAGTCGAGGCCGTCCCCGGGTTCCTCCCCGGGCTCCGCCCCGGGACCGACGCGCGCGCCGTCGTCGTCCTCGCTCATGCCGGGCTCACAGGCCCGCGAGCCGCGCCTCGCCCAGAGCGGCGAGGCGGTCGCGCAGGCGTGCCGCCTCCTCCGGGGGGAGGCCGGGGATCGAGGCGTCCGTGCCGGGCGAGGCCGTGTGCAGCTGGACCTGCGCGATCCGGCAGCGCCGCGCGAGCGGCCCGGCCTGCACGTCCACGAACTGCATCCGGCCGTACGGCACCACGACGAGCGTGCGGAACATGACGCCCTTGCGGATGAGGAGATCGGCCTCGCGCTCGGCGTACCCGACCGCCCGGACCTGCCGGGGAACGAGGAGGGCGGCCCAGAGCGCCAGGACGCCGACGACGGCGGGGGCCGTCCAGGCCCAGCCGCCCACCCCGATCGCCACGGCGGTCAGCAGGATCGCCGGCACGCCCGAGGAAGCCCGCCAGCACCACGTGGCGAGCCGTCCGCAGGCCCGGGCTCACCGGCCGCCACTCGATGCCGGACGGTTCGAACGGCTCTCCCACGGTGCTCATCGGGCCGGTGTTCCTCGCTCTCCGCGTTCGACGTCCACCGGGGGCACCCGGCAGAACCATTCGACCACGAGTGCCACCACGACCAGGACGAGGCAGGCGACGGCCGCCGCCCCGGAGGTGATGGCCTGCGCGCGCGCCTCGGGCGAGTCGGGATGGGCCAGCGCCACCGCCGCGTGTGCGACGAAGAAGCCCAGCTGGAGCGCCCCCGCCAGCGCGCTCGCCTTGGCGAACATGAGGATCCGCACGGCGTGGAGCGGGTTCATCGACGCCCGCTTGCCCTGGGTGAACCGGCGCACCGACCGGCCGAGGAAGAACAGGACCACCGCGACGGCGAAGAGGACGACGGCGACCACCGGCGAGATCGGCAGCGGCACGTTCCCGCGGCTCACCCGCCACTGGGCGATGACGTAGCTCACCGCGCCCGCGCCGACCGCGAGCGCGACGAGCGTCTGCCAGGGGGTGCGTGAGATCACGGCAGTCCCGGCGCGCCGGGCGGGTGGGCGCGGCTCGGCGGCGGGTCTCGGCGGTGCGGCCGGCGCGGGCGGTGCGGGCGGTGCGGGCGCGTGCGGCGACGGCCGGCGCCTCCGGGACGTCGGGTGCGGCTGGCGCTGCGGCGTCGTCGGCGTGCGGCGTCGTCGGGCTCCTCGGGCGCGTCGAACCAGTCGAGGGCGAGCCAGCGGATGCCCGCGCGGTCCGGAGCGGTCTCCGCGAGGGCCGCGACAAGGCCCCCGTCCGGGCCGGGGAGCACGGCGTCGGGGTCGGCCTGCGCCCACGGGACGAGGACGAACGCGCGCTCGTGGGCGCGCGGGTGCGGGAGCTCGAGGACGGGGTCCGTCGAGACGACGCCCTCGATCGCCACGATGTCGAGGTCGAGGGTGCGCGGGCCCCAGCGCTGCTCGCGGATGCGCCCGTGCGCGTCCTCGACCGCCGACGTCGCGGCGAGCAGCTCGCGCGGGCTCAGCGTGGTCCACCCGAGGACGACGGCGTTGAGGTAGTCGTCCTGCTCCGGGCCGACGGCGGCCGTCCGCGCCAGCGGCGAGACGGCCGTGATCGCGATGCCCTCCACGGCGTCGAGGTCGTGGACCGCCTGCCGGAGCGTGGCGCGCACGTCGCCGAGGTTCCCGCCGAGCGCGAGGACGATCGCGACCTCGCCGGCCGGCCGGACGTCGAGGGGTCCCGGGACCGTGGCCGCAGCCGCCCCGGCCGCCCCCTCCCCTTCGCTGAGGTCGAGCGTCGTCGTAGGTCGAGGGGGCTCGACCTCCGAACGAGGCTCGACCTCAGCAGCGGCGGGCGCCGGTGTGGGCGGCGGTCGTCGTCGTCGAGGACCTCACCTGCCGCGGCCGGTTCGTCGTCGTCCAGGACGACGACGGGCGCTCGGCTCGGGCTCCGCGGGCAGCCCGACGGCGGGGCGACGGCGCCGGATGGCGACCTCGACGTCGTCGAACGCGGCGGGGATCGGCGCGTGGGGCTTGTGGACGACGACGTCGACGACCTCCACGCCGGGCAGGGTCAGGGCCGCCTCGGCGATGCGCTGGGCGAGGGTCTCGATGAGGTCGACCGGATCGCCGGCGAGGATCGCCTCGACCCGGGCCGCGAGGTCGACGTAGTTCGCCGTCAGCGCGAGGTCGTCCGCCGCGGCGGCGGCGCGGGTGTCGAGGTGGAGCACGACGTCGGCTCCGAAGGGCTGGCCGTCGCGCCGCTCGCTCGCCAGCACCCCGTGGTGCCCGGTGGCCACCAGACCGACCAGGCTGATCCGGTCGAGCGTGCGACCGTCGTCGGCGGTGAGGAACTCACCCGTCACCACGCACCTCCTCCTGCCGCCGAGCGGCGTTGCGCCTCGAGTCGTGCGGAGCGCCAGGCTGCCGCCACCACCACCGCGTCGAACGATGCCGGGACCTCGTGGACCCGCACGGCCCAGACGCCGGCCATCGCAGCGAGGGCGCTGACCGCCGCCGTCGCGCGGTCGCGCTCGACCGGCGGCACCGGGTCGGGCCCGTGCTCGGCGTCCGGCGAGCCCCAGCCGCGGATGCCCGCCTCCGCCCGCGCGTGCGCCAGGAGGTGGCCGAGGAACCGCTTGCGGGAGGCGCCCAGGAGCACGGGGTAGCCGAGACCCACGAGCTCGTCCAGGCGCGCCAAGATCGGCCAGTTGGCCGCGCCGGGCTTGGCGAACCCGAGGCCGGGGTCGAGGATCAGCTGGCCGGGGTCGACCCCCGCGCCCGTGAGCGCATCCGCGCGTGCGGTGAGCTCGCGGACGACGTCGTCGACGACGTCGTCGTAGGTGGCGAGGGAGTCCATGACCTCGGAGTGGCCGCGCCAGTGGCTGACCACGTACGGGACGCCCGCGGCCGCGACGACGCCGGCCATGGCCGGGTCGGCCAGTCCGCCCGAGACGTCGTTGACGATGCCGGCGCCGGCGGCGACCGCTGCCTCGGCGACCTCCGCCCGCATCGTGTCGATGCTCACGACGGCGCCGGCGGCGGCGAGCGTCGAGACGACGGGCAGGACCCGCCGCAGCTCCTCCTCGACCCCCACGCGCGGGGCGCCGGGGCGGGTCGACTCCCCGCCCACGTCGACGATGTCGGCCCCCTGGGCGAGCAGCGAGTGCCCGTGGGCGACGGCGACCTCCGGCTCGAACCACTGGCCGCCGTCGGAGAAGGAGTCGGGCGTGACGTTGACGACCCCCATGACGAGGGTGCGGCCCCGGTCACGGAGAGCGGCGGGCAGGGCTGACGACGACGCGCCGCTCACGCGCACCGGGAGGTTCGCGGGATCCACGTCGTCAGCCTACGCACCAGGGTGATCACCCCGGCACACCCTCGCCGCGTGAGCGCCGCAGGACCCACCTTCCCCGCCGAACGCGGGGTTATGGGTCGAATGGCCGCTGATTCGACCCATAACCCCGCGTTCGGCGGAGGTCGGGGCGACGGGTCGGGGCGAGGGTCTGGAGGGGACGGTCGTCAGCGTCCGACGATGAGGCTCATCGCCTCGGCCCGCGTGGCGGGCTGGCGCATGATGCCGCGCACCGCGGAGGTGACCGTGCGCGAGCCCGGCTTGCGCACCCCGCGCATCGCCATGCACAGGTGCTCGCACTCGATGACGACGATCACGCCCCGCGGGCCCAGGTGCTCGACCAGCGCGTCCGCCACCTGCGACGTGAGCCGCTCCTGGACCTGGGGCCGGCGGGCGTAGAGGTCCACCAGGCGGGCGAGCTTGCTGAGGCCGGTGATCCGCCCCGAGGAGTCGGGGATGTAGCCGACGTGGGCGACGCCGTGGAAGGGGACCAGGTGGTGCTCACAGGTGGAGTACACCTCGATGTCCTTGACCAGGACCATCTCCTCGTGACCGAGGTCGAAGGTGGTGGTCAGCACGTCGGCCGGGTTGGCGTTCAGGCCGCCGAACATCTCGGCGTAGGCGCGGGCGACGCGCGCCGGTGTCTCGAGCAGGCCCTCGCGCTCGGGGTCCTCGCCGATCGCGACGAGGAGGTCGCGGATCGCCTTCTCGACGCCCGCGGCGTCGTAGTGCCCCGGCTCACTCACCGTCGCCACCTTCGCCCCCGGGAGCGCCGTGCTCCACGGTCTCGCGGTACGCCGTCGTCGTCCCCACCTCCATGGCCGACGACGCCCCGGCGGCCTGGTCCTGCGGGAGCTCCTGACCGTTGCCGGACGCCACCTCGGCGGCGGTGCGCACCGGCGGGATGTCGCTCACGCCGCGCCGGTCGCTGGAGAGCCACACCGGCCGCGGCGGGCGCTTGACGACGCCGCGAGAAGACCTCGGCGATCTCGCGCTGGTTGAGCGTCTCCCTGTCGAGCAACGCCAGCACGAGGGCGTCCAGCACGGCGCGGTGCTCGACGAGGATCTCCCACGCCTCGTCGTGCGCCGCCTCGATGAACCGGCGCACTTCCTCGTCGACCACGCCGGCGACGTCCTCCGAGTAGTCCCGCTGGTGGCCCATGTCACGCCCGAGGAACACCTCCCCCGAGGACTGGCCCAGCTTGAGGGCGCCCACCCGCTCGCTCATCCCGTACTGGGTGACCATCTTGCGGGCGAGCGACGTCGCCTTCTCGATGTCGTTGGCCGCGCCCGTGGTCGGGTCGTGGAACACGAGCTCCTCGGCCACGCGGCCACCCATCGCGTAGGCGAGCTGGTCGAGCAGCTCGTTGCGCGTGGTCGAGTACTTGTCCTCCGTCGGCATGACCATCGTGTAGCCGAGCGCCCGGCCTCGCGGGAGGATCGTCACCTTCGTCACCGGGTCGGTGTACCGGAGGGCGGCCGCCACGAGGGCGTGGCCGCCCTCGTGGTAGGCGGTGATCTTCTTCTCCCGCTCGTTCATCACCCGGGTGCGCTTCTGCGGGCCGGCGATCACGCGGTCGATCGCCTCGTCCAGCGCGCGGTTGTCGATGAGCTGCGCGCCGGCGCGGGCCGTCAGCAGCGCGGCCTCGTTGAGGACGTTCGCGATGTCGGCGCCGGTGAAGCCCGGGGTCCGCCGCGCGATGACCTCGAGGTCGACGCCGGGCGCCATCGGCTTGCCCTTGGCGTGCACCTTGAGGATCGCCAGCCGTCCGTGCATGTCGGGCGCCTCGACCGGCACCTGACGGTCGAACCGGCCGGGCCGCAGCAGGGCCGGGTCGAGGATGTCCGGCCGGTTGGTCGCGGCGATGAGGATGACGTTCGCGTGCGGGTCGAACCCGTCCATCTCCACGAGGAGCTGGTTGAGGGTCTGCTCGCGCTCGTCGTGCCCGCCACCCAGACCCGCGCCGCGGTGGCGACCGACGGCGTCGATCTCGTCGACGAACACGATGGCCGGCGCGTTGGCCTTGGCCTGCTCGAAGAGGTCCCGGACGCGGGAGGCGCCGACGCCCACGAACATCTCGACGAAGTCCGAGCCGGAGATGGAGTAGAACGGCACGCCTGCCTCGCCGGCGACGGCGCGGGCGAGGAGGGTCTTGCCGGTTCCTGGCGGCCCGTACAGGAGCACGCCCTTGGGGATCTTGGCGCCCACCGCCTGGAACTTGGCGGGCTCGGCCAGGAACTCCTTGATCTCCTCGAGCTCCTCGACGGCCTCGTCCGCACCCGCCACGTCGGCGAAGGTGACCTGCGGCGCTTCCTTGCTCACCATGCGGGCCTTGGCCTTGCCGAAGTTCATCATGCGGGAGTTCCCGCCCTGCATGCGGGACATGAGGAACCAGAACAGCCCGACGATCAGCAGGAGCGAGAACGCGGTCATGAAGAGCGTGGACCACCACGGCGTCTGCGGCACGACGGCGTTGTAGCCGCCGGGCGGGTCCGCGGCTGCGATGGCCTGGGCGACCGTCTCGCCCTGGGGCACCGTGTAGTAGAACTGCACGCGGCTTCCGCTGTCGCCGAAGTCCTCGGTCAGGGTGAGGTCCACGCGCTGGTAGCCGTCGGTGATCTGCGCCTGCTCCACCGTGTCGCCGGCCAGCAGGGCGAGCCCGTCGGAGGTGTCGATCGTCTGCACGCCGGGCCCGGCGAGCAGCCGGAAACTGAGCATGAAGAGGAGCACAGCGACCAGCACCCAGATGAGTGGGCCCCTGAAGAGCTTCTTGGCGTTCATCGGTGGTGGGCCGCGGCCCCCGTCCCTCCTGCTCGGATGGCTATCGGCCGACGGTACACAACGAATCTGACAAACCCCGAACCTGTTCGCGCAGGGCGGTACGTCAGGGCCGACGACGGCGACCGCTCGCCGCGTGAGGTCAGACGCGCCGTCAGCCGGGCGCACGGCGCGGGTAGGCCGACCGGCGGGCCGGGACGATGCTGCGCGTCCGCGAGGGCGCGTTCGAGGCTCGCCTCGTCCTCGACTCCAGCGCCTGCACCCCGAGGCACAGACCCGACGACGACGAACGGGACGGACACCTGGACCGCGATCCAGAAGAGGTCGAACTGCCCCTGGACCAGCCGGCTCAGCAGGATCGGTGAAGGCGAGCGTCCCGTACCGCGGATCGACTCGCCACAGCACCACGAGCGCCCCGATGAAGGCCACGAGGAACCCGACCAGGCCGACCACGCCCGCGGACGCCAGGACCTCCAGCTCGGCGTTCGGCGGCTGGAACAGGAAGTCCGTGCGACCCGCCGTCCAGTAGCGCAGGCCCGCTCCGAACAGCGGCGAGTCGCGCTCAGACGGACATCGTGTCCTCGAACCAGGTCAGCCGCTGGAAGACGGAGCTATGGACGTTGCCCTGCCGGCACCTCGTCCCGGACGAGGGTCGCCACGAACAGCGCCGCGGGCACGACGGCCAGCAGGATGATCTTCGAGCGGCGCCGCACCGGGTCCGAGCGCAGCGAGATGACCAGGACCGCGACCCCGAGCGCGACCAGGCCCTGCCGGGACTGCGACATGACAACGCCCGCGGCGCTGAGCCAGAACGCGCCGAGCGCCCAGGCCTTCGACCAGCCCATCCACACGGGTCGCGCGTACGCGATGACGGCGGAGAACGCAGAGCACGGTCCCGACGAAGTTCTTGTGCATCCCGTACGGCCAGCTCAGGTAGACGGGCCCGAAGTCACCACGCGCGTACTGCTGGAGGCCCTGCACAATCGTGATGACGGCGATCACGCGTCGCCAGACGAGCAGCAGGGTCAGAGCCCCGCCCGCGCGTACCCGGCCCGGCCGACCGCCCACCCGACCACGAGCGCCCCCGCGACCAGCAGCCACGCGTGGAACCACTCGACGGCGTTGAGCAGGTAGGGGTTCGCCACCACGGTGAACAGCGTCGCCACCTGGTAGAGTCGCCGAGAGCCAGAGCAGCGTCCGCAACGGCGGGCTGAACGGCCGCTTCCCGAGGAAGACGGCCGGCCAGAACGCCGCGAAGAGGACGACGTCGGACACGGAGAGGTTGAGGCTCACCGCCCCCGACACGCGTCACCACCACGAGCAGCGGCAAGCGCGATCAGCGGGATCACGGCCGGCTCGGCCAGCGAGATCCCCAGGGCCAGCACCGCTGAGCGCCGCCAGCCCGCGATGACCGGCTGGTCCGGCACCATGCGGCCGACCTGCACGAGCAGCCACGGCGACACGACCAGCACCCAGCCGAGCGACCCACGCCGCCTGGTCGGCGAGCGCCGACTCCGGCGACGCAGCGCGCGATCACGCGGACTCCACCAGGGCGTCGACGCGCCCGCACCGGCGCCGCGGGCGTCCCCGGCCCGGACGGCAGCCTCGCCTCGGCCCGCACCGGCCCCCGCACGTACAGCGCCAGACCGGCGTCGCGCCTCGCGCGCCGCGCTCACCGCGCAGCACGACGGCCGCGCATCCCGGAGCCGACCACCTGCCCCGCGCGCGCCACCTGCCACCCGAGCGCGCCGAAGTGCTTGCGCAGGTACCGCTCCTGCGACGCGTGGAAGTGCGCCTCCCGCCGGGCCGGGTCCGCGCTGGCGGCGCCCCCCGAGGTGCGTCGCGAACGCCGTCGGGACGACCGCGTGCCGCCACCCCAGCGCGCGACGCCCGGTACGCCCAGTCGGTCTCCTCGGCGTAGAGGAAGAAGCGCTCGTCGAACGCCCCCACCTGCTCGAGCGCCTCACCGCGCAGCAGCAGCACCGACCCGATGACGAAGTCCGTCCGGTCCGCAGCCGCCCGAGCCCGACCGCCTCGAGCCACGTCCGCGCCGGCGACGGGAACGGCCACCCCACCCGCGCACGCGCGACCGTCGCCGTCCACCTGCGCGGGCCCGACGCTCGCCAGGGCGCGGTCGGCGGCGAGCGCCCGCTGCAGTTCGCGCACGTCCTCGGGCGCGACGACGGCGTCCGGGTTGACGCAGCAGCACGTCGCCGCCGGGCACGAGCCGGTCGGCGAGCGCATGGTTCACGCCGGCCGCGAAGCCGCCGTTGCGCCCGGGGTCGAGGTACCGCACGCCGAGGTCCGTCGCAGACGTGCGCGGATCTGCGGATCAGCGAGGAGTTGTCGACCACGGTCACCGGCAGGTCCGCGCAGCGGCACGAGCGGCCTGGCGCACCAGGTCCGGCGAACCGTAGGCGACCACCACCACCTCGAGCGGCCGGGTGTCCGACGACGGCGCCCGGCCCTCGCGAGCGACCTCACCTCGGCGCGGCCTCAGCACCCGCTCGTACATCGCGACGTAGCGCTCCCCGACCGCGTCCCAGTCGCACGTGCGCGCCCGTTCCCGGGCCGCGGCGCTCAGCGACGCGTGCCGGTCGGCGTCGAGCACCGACGTCGAGGAGCGCCTGCGCGCAGCGCGGCGGCGTCACCGGGCGGCACGAGCACCCCCGCGCCGCCGACCACGTCCGGCAGGGCGCCCGAGTCGCTCGCCACCACGGGCACCCCGCACGCCATGGCCTCGACGGCCACGCGCCCGAACTGCTCGATCCACGACGGCGTGGTCAGCGACGGCACGGCGAGCACGTCGAGCGACCGGTAGAACGCCGGGCAGGTCCTCGGTCGCCGAGGGACCCGAGGAACTCGACCCGGCCCTCGAGCCCGCGCGCGAGGACGCCGGCGCGCAGCTCCCCCTCGGACGGACCGCTGCCGGCGAGGCGCAGGTACAGGCGGTCGTCGCCGGTGACGGCATCGAGGAGCACGTCCACGCCCTTGTGCGCGTGCGAGTCGCCCGGCGTAGCCCACCGTGACCGACGGCCGGCGCGCCGTCGTCGGGCTCCCGGGCGCCGTCGTCGGGCCTGAAGTGCGCGGTGTCCACGCCGAGCGGGATCACGTCCGCGCGCCCGGGGAACCCCTTGGCCTCGACGATCCGGCCGGCCTCGGCGCTGCAGACGCTCACCGCGGAGGCGTTCCGCAATGCCCACCGCTCCAGCCAGCGGAACGGCGGCGGGTACCGCTTCTCGATGTTCTGGGCGGAGTACAGGACGTAAGGCGCCCGCTGCCGACGCAGCGCTCGGAGGAGGAGGATCTCCGCCGTCGCGAGGGCGAACGGCTCCTCGTGGATGTCCAGGACGTCCCACCGGCTCGCCGAGCGCCCGCCAGATCGGCCGCGGGTCGTAGAGGAACAGCGCAGGATGCGTGCCCCACGTGCGCACGCCTCGGACCGGCTCTCCGGGACGTGGCTCGAGGTCGACGACGGCGCCCGCCTCGTCCCACCGGCGCGCGCTGAGCAGCGCGACGTCGATGCCGCGGCGCCGGATCGCCCGCTCGCGGTCTCGCCAGGCGTCGACGACGGCGCTGTGAGACACGCGCAGGACCCGCACCGGACGATCTCCTTGGTGGGCGACGAGGACCTCCAGGCGTACCTGGGCGCAATCCGCCCATGGCCCGCCGCCTGCCGCCATGGGATGATGGAGGTTCTGTCCTCCTACCCTGCCGAGCTGGAGCCGCGACCGTGACCCTCCGGGAATTCCTGGCGATCATGCGCCAGCGCTGGATGACGATCGTGGCCAGCGCGCTGGTCGTCCTCGCCGCTACGGCGCCTGGCCACTCTCTCGATCACGCCGATCTACACGGCGACGGCGCGGGTGTACTTCTCGACCGAGGCGCCCGTGGACGCCGGAGACCGGCGAGCGGGGCGGCGTCTACGTCCTGACGCAGTCCGACCTCACGCACCTACATCGAGGTGCTGGACTCGCCGACGGTCATCGAGCGCGATCCGCGCGGAGCGTCGGCCTCGACGCAGCCGGGTTCATCGTCACGGCCGCCGCCGCGGGAACCTCGTCGATCCTCGACATCACGGCGACGTCCTCCGACCCGGACGGCGCGGCAGCGGTCGCCAACGCCGCCGGACCGCAGCTCGCCGCGGTCGCGCCGGAGTTCTCGGCGCTCCTCGCGAACGCCGGGCAGACGGTCGACGTCGACCTTCATCTGCCGAGGCCTCGCGTGCCGACGTCGCCCGACCTCGCCGGACGTGAGGCGCAACCTCGCACTCGGGCTTCTCTTCGGCCTGGTGATCGGCGTCGGCCTCGCGTTCATCCGGCACAGCCTGGACACGCGCGTGCGCGACGAGGCGGACGTCGCGAGAGCCTCTCGGACCGTCCCGTCCTCGCCGCGCATCCCGTTCGACAAGGCCTCGGTCGAGCGGCCGCTCGTCATGGAGACGGCGCCGTTACAGCCCGCACGCCGAGGAGTTCCGGCGCGCTGCGGGCCAACCTCGCTCTTCGTCGACGTCGCGACGGCAACGCACTCGTTCGTCGTCACCTCGGCCGTGCCGAGCGAGGGCAAGACGACGACGGCGGTCAACCTCGCGATCGCCATGGCGGACGCCGGGTCACGGGTGCTTCTCATCGACGCCGATCTGCGCAACCCCTCGGTGGCGAAGACGATGGGCCTCGACGGCGAGCGTCGGGCTCACCACGATGCTCATCGGCCGGGCGCACCTTCGACGACGTCGCGCAGCGGTGGAGGGACTCCACGCCTCTGGGTGCTCCCGGCGGGCCAGATCCCGCCCAACCCGAGCGAGCTGCTCGGCTCGAACGCGATGCGCCGGACCTTCGAGGACCTGACCGTCTCGGTTCGACTACGTGCTCGTCGACAGCCCGCCGGTGGTGCCCGGTGATCGACGCCGTCCTGCTCAACAAGCTGACGGGCGGGACGCTGCTGGTCGTGAGCGTCGACCGAATCCGCAAGCGCTTCCTCGCCCACGCGCTCAAGTCCCTCCACACCGCCGGCGCGCACGTCTCCGGGTTCGCCCTCAACATGGTGCCGGTCGAGCGGCTCCAACTCGTACTACGGGTACGGGTACTACGGACAGGTCTACGGGTACGGCCAGCAGGCCGAGACACGGAAGCGCCGCGACGTTGTCCGGGAGTCCGCGAACGAGGGGGAGTCCGAGCGAGACGACGCATCCCGCGCCACGCGCCAGCGGGCTCCGGCGGGCGGACCCGCAGATAGCCCAGCCGGCGCACGCGCCGCCGTCGGGGGGTAAGCGGCAATCGTGATCGTCGGCCACGGCGGCATGCTCGCGCTACGGTGGGCGTTGCACGGGCTTGGGTCGCGTGTACCCGTCGTACGGGGCTAGGACGTGTCTCCCAATCCCTCGCCGTGGATGATCGTGGCGGCGAGGATGACGCCGCCGAGGTAGGTGACGGCGTACTTGTCGTAGCGGGTGGCGATGCCGCGCCATTGCTTGAGGCGGTTGAAGCCGCGTTCGACGGTGTTGCGCTTCTTGTAGGTCTCGACGTCGAACGCGGGCGGTCGGCCGCCGGCTGAGCCCTTGTCCTTGCGGCGTTGCTTCTGGTCGGAGCGTTCGGGGATGGTGTGGGCGATCTTGCGTTTGCGCAGCTCGGCGCGGGTCGAGGGGTGGGAGTACGCCTTGTCGGCCAGCAGCCGGAACCGGTGCCGGTGCCCGCGGGGAGCGGGCCGGGCCGGGGTGTAGGCCTTCAGCAGGGGCAGCAGGTGGGGGTTGTCCCCGGCCTGCCCGGGCGAGAGCAGGACCGTGACCGGGCCGGCAGTGGCTGGTCGGTCAGGGCGTGGATCTTCGTCGGTCAGCCCGCCGCGGGAGCGGCCGATCGCGTGGTCGGCCGGCTCACCCCGGACTTCTTGTCATTCGATCCCGCCCCCTGTGTCGGCGCTGTCGCGACGGGCGCCCGCGGCGTGCTGGTGGGCACGCACCACCGTGGAATCCACGGACAGCAGCTCACGCAGCCCCGCGTCGATCTCGTCATCCCCGACGGCCTGCGCGCGCCGGACCGCGGTGAACATCGCCTGATAGGTCCCGTCCGTTGACCAGCGGCGATGCCGCTTCCACGCCGTCTTCCACGGCGCGAGGTCTCCGGGACATCCCGCCACGGAGCCCCGGCGCGGAACCGCCAGCAGATCGCCTCCAGCACCTGCCGGTGATCACGCCACGGATGACCCAGCCGACCCTTAACCGGGAGCACCGGCTCGATCACGTCCCACAACGCGTCACTGATCACACCCGATCTGGTCACCGCCAGATGATCGACTCACCGACCCCCAACCATT
>CAWACR010000003.1:0-1261668 GCA_963780675.1 uncultured Actinomycetota bacterium | reverse complement strand
GCTCTGACGTCGCGCACGTGCCGGCGGCAGGCTGGTCGGGTCGGTGTGCCTTCTCGGGAGGAGACCGGTGGCCATGTCCACCTCAAGCAGCCCGCGGCGTCTTCGCCCTTGTCGCGGTGATCGGCCTCGTCGGGCAGGCGAGGGTGCGGGCGGCGGATTCCCCACGGGCACGAATTCGCCGACCGCGGCGGGCGCGGTGGCGGCTGCGGTCGTCTTCGCCGAGGACGGCACCTACACGCACACTGACGCCGGAGACGTCGTCGACACCGGCACGTACGTCCTGGACGGTCACACCTTGGCCTTCGAGACGAGCACCCTGTGCGCGCTGGTCGGCCACGAGCAGGCGATCTACTGGTGGCGATGGGACGGCACCCGGCTCGACCTGACACCCGTCAGCGGGAATGGGCGCACCGACCGGGCCGAGGTCCTCACGCACGGCCTCTACCCCCTGCGCGGCCACCCCGTCGCCGACCACCTGAGCCTGGAGCGCCGAGTACGGACGATGCGCCGTCGAGGATGCGGATCAGAACCAGCCGCGCCGCCGGAACTGGATGATCATCGTGCCACAACCCCGCAGACCGCCCAGAAGGCGGGGGTAGGCCCACGGTTGGGCGAGTTCGGGAAGGTGTGGAAGTTCATCCCGTACACCCCGGCGAGGAAGGTCAGGGGGATGAAGATGGTGCCGATGATCGTCAGGACCTTCATGACGTCGTTGGTCCGTGATGACACGGACGAGCGGTAGGAGCCCGTGAGGTCGTTGGCGCGGTCGCGGTAGGTCTCGATGATCTCGACGACCTGGACGATGTGGTCGTAAAGGTCGTGGAGGTAGATCTTCGTGGTCTCGCTCATGCACTCGTGCGGGTCGCGTTGCAGCGCGGCGACCACCTCGCGCATCGGCCACATGCTGGAGCGGAGCACGGTGAGCTGCCGCTTGTTGTCCTGGATCGCGTTCAGCAGGTCCCGTTCGGCGCTGTCCAGGACCTGGGACTCAAGGCGCTCCAGCGCGGTGTTGAAGTGGTCGATGATCGGAAAGCACGCGTCCACGACCGCGTCCAGCAGGGCATAGGTAAGGAAGGACGCGTCATTGCCTCGCAGGCGCGAGCCCTTCGCGTCGAGGCGTTGGCGGATCGGGTCCCACACCTCGCCGGCCTCGTGCTGGAACGTCAGGATGGTGGTGTGGCCAAGGAAGATGGACACCGGTGAGCTCGCCAAGCGGGCCTTGGCGAAGTACAGCGCCCGGGCCGTGATGAACAGGCGAGCGTTCATACCGCCGCCCTTGCCGCCGTAGGCGTCGATCTTCGGGCGCTGCGAGCGGCTGAAGACGTCCTCAACCGCCAACGGGTGCAACTCGTACTTCGCGGTGACCGCGTGGACCAGGTTGGGGTCGACACACCGTCAACGTCGATCCACCCGCAACGCCACCGGGGCCTGGTGGTGCTTGAGGAACACCGCCAGGTCCTCCACCACCTGGCTGTTCGACCGGGATGGGCTGTAGTCCACGCACGTGATCGTCACGGGCCTGGCGCTCCCGCGGCGCGACCCGTAGGAGCGTGCGCCCCGTGGGCCAAGCCGCCTCGTTCGTCACCGCTTACGCGCCATCTCCGGCTCCTCGCCGCTCGTCACGCACCCACGCTAGTTCCCTCATCGCCCGTGCTGGCGAACATCGCTGAGCGCGGCCACGTGCGGCTGCAGGAGGCCGACAGGCTACTGCGGCTGACGCCCCTCACGCCATGTGACCGGAGGGTGCCGACGCACACGCCGATGCCGGCGATGGTCGTGACGTACACGGCGCCCGCCTTCCCGGTGGCGGCGTAGGTGCCCATGAGGTCGGCGTCGCAGGCCAGCGACCGCAGGAAGGGCAGGATCGGCCAGGAGCAGCACGGCGTTGAGCGCCTGGGAGAGGAAGAGGATCGGGATCAGCGGCGCGCCGGGGATCAGCACGAGCGTGACCGCGAGCACGACGATCGCGCCGTAGGCGAGGTAGAAGACCGGCGCCTCGCGGAAGCTGTCGTCGAGGTCCGCCGGCCGGCCGAGCGTCTCGGAGACCGAGTAGGCGGTCGAGAGCGGCACGATCGCCGCCGCCAGCAGCGCGGCGCCGAGGAGGCCGAGGCCGAAGAGCGTGGTCGCCGCGTTCCCGGCCAGCGGCCGCAGCGCGACGGCGGCGTCGCGGCGCCGTCGACGTGCCGCCCGCCGGCGTGCAGCGTCGCGGCGCAGGCGACGACGACGAAGACGCCGATCACGCCGGTCAGGACGGCGCCGATGACGACGTCGACGCGCTCGAGGCGCAGGTCCGCCACGGCCAGGCGCTTGTCGACCGCGTAGGACTGGATGAAGGCGAGGCCCCACGGCGCGAGCGTCGTCGCCGACGGTGGCGACGGTCAGCGAGCACGGCGTCGCGGGTCAGGGGCGGGCTGGGGACGACGAGGCCGCTGGCCGCCGCGCCCCAGTCGGGGTGGGCGAGCAGGCCGGAGACGACGTAGGCGACGAAGACCGCGCTGAGCGCGAGCAGGACGTGCTCGACGCGGCGGAAGGAGCCGCGCAGCACGAGCGCGGCGACGGCCGCGGCGGCCAGCGGGACGCTGACGTAGCGACTCGTCCCGGCCAGGAGCTCCATGCCGGCCGCGACGCCGGCGAACTCCGCGCAGAGCGTGCCGAGGTTGGCGACGAGCAGCGCGGTCAGCGCGACGCCGGCCGCCCGCGGGCCGTAGCGCTCGCGGACGAGCCGCAGGAGGCCCTTGCCGGTGACGACGCCGATCCGCGCGCCGAGCTCGTGGAAGACGACCAGCGCCACCGTCGAGAGCGCGAGGACCCAGAGCAGCTCGTAGCCGTACTCGGCGCCGAGGATCGAGTACGTCGTGATCCCGGCCGGGTCGTCGTCCGAGAGGCCGGCGAGCAGCCCGGGGCCGAGCACCGCCACCAGCGCGAGGAGGCGCGCTTTGCGCGGCCCCACGCGTGCCCCGCGGGCATCGGCGCCGGAGCGTTGGGCCACGGTCAGACCCCCGGCTGCCCGGAGGTGGGAGTGCCGTGACGCGGCGGGCGCTGCACGCGCCAGCCCAGTGACGCCGGAACCGGCGTCGCGTCAGCGGGGACCGCGCGCTGAGGGCATCGCGGTAGCGGCGGGCGGACTCCTCAGGCAGCGTCTCGAGCACCTCGCCGGCCACGCCCGGCTCGAGGGCGCGCAGCAGACGACCCGCCACGTCGGGGTGGGGGCGCGGGCGACCGCCCCCGCGGTCCGCTCGGTCCCCACCGCGAGCATCACGTCGGTCGCGCTCTCCACATCGAGACGGGCGCCCAGGAGCTCGGCCAGCGCCCGCGCGTCGAGCCGGTGCACGGCCGCGGCCGTCGTGGCGAGCTGCACCCGATGGCCACGGTCGGACGTCAGGTGCAGGTCGCGCCAGTCCAACGCCCGCTCCGGGATCTCGTTCGCCGAGCCGAGCCAACCCCAACCTGCGAAGCACCGCGCCCACCCCGACGTCCACCGCGGCGACCTCAAGGCGTCGGTCGGGCACGCGCGTGAGGAGCACGTCCGAGACGCGAGCCAGGTGGTGGCCGACGACGTCGACGACCTGGGTGTCGAGCACGTCACGGCGCAGGAGGAGCTCACCGGGCTCGAGCGGGAGTAGGCCCTGGCCGAACCCGCGAACCCGCCGAGGTCACCCACGTCGCGCACCAGCACGAGCGAGTGCTCGAACGACGCCACCGCGCTCCACGGAATCAGGTGCGTCTGTCCGCCGCCTCGTGCCGACCGCCAGCCGGTATGCGGCCGGGTGGTCACCGTCCACCCGCACGGACAGATCCCGAAGATCACCCACGAGGCACCCGTCGGAGGCCCTGACCGGCTGACCCGTCTCGCGGGTGAGCAGCAGCATGGTCGCAGCGTATGGCGCCACGCCGGCCGCGCCGGCCGCCCGGCAGGGACTCGCTTGAAACCAGCCGCACCGGCGCTCGCGCCGAGGATCATGACCTGAGGCCACCGGTGTTCTCGGCGGCGGGTGGGCTGGCCGAGCCGGCCGCCCACCGGAGAGGAAGGAGCCATGGACCCTCTCACCGACCTATCCTCCCGTTGACCATGGCCTTCGCCCTGTGCTCGGTCGTGGGCTTCGAGCGGGAGATGCGCCACAAGGTCGCGGGCCTGCGCACCCACGCCCTGGTCGGGCTCGGCGCGGCGATGTTCACGCTCATCGGCAAGTACGGCTTCACCGACGTCGTCGCCGAAGGCATCGTCACCGTCAACCCCACGATGGCCGGCGATCATCACCGGCATCGGCTTCCTCGGCGGCGGCATCATCTTCGTCCGCCGCGAGAGCGCCCGCGGCATCATCACAGCCGCGAGCATCTGGGTGGTCGCCGCCGTCGGGATGGCCGCCGGCGCCGAGCTCTACGGCCTCGCGATCGCCGGCACCCTCGGCCAGCTCCTGGTCTCCCTCGCCTACACACCGGTCACCCAGCGCATGCGCCGCGACGACGCCGTCATCGGCGAGGTCACACTCACCTACCGCCAGGACACCGCCGCGCTACGCGAAGCGATGGCCGAGCTCACCCACCTCGAGCTGCACCGTCGAGGCGCTCACCATCTCACCCGCTTCCGGCGACCAGGACGTCCGCGTACTCCTCGAGATCCACGGCCCCACCCGACTCAGCGACCTCACCACACGCCTCGCCCACATCGACGGCGTCATCGCCGTCCGCGGCGGAGCAGCCCCCCGCAGCAGCGATCTCGGCTGAGCGTGCACGACGTCCCGCAGATCACCACCGCCACCACCGCGGCGGCGCTCCCGTGCGCGAGCACCGCGGGCGTGGATCCCACCGTGGGACACCCCTACATCACCCCGGACCACACGCCCGACGGCGAAGTCGGCGGCGGTAATGACGGCTCGCCACGAAGCGGCCCAACCGTGGGGTCGAGGACCGGGCATGGCCGAGCGGCCGACGGAACCCGTCCACGCGATTCGCCGCGGCGACCGGCCGCATCACCCCACATTGCCGGGCGTCCCTGAACGGCTAGATCCCGCTGACGCCGAGGAGGCGTCCGACGCCGTAGGTGACGGCCATGGCGAGGGCGCCGCCCAGGACGAGGCGCACGACGGCGCGCCTCTTGCCGGCCCCGCCGAGGCGGGCGCTGATCGTGCCGGTCAGCGCCAGACCGAGCAGGACGGCGATGAAGGTCACCAGGATCCGGACCGAGGCCGGTGCCAGGGTGATCGCTGCGATCGGCAAGATCGCGCCGGCGGTGAACGCGATGCCCGAGGAGATCGCGGCGTGCGTCGGGTTGGTCAGGTCGTCAGGGTCGAGCCCGAGCTCAGCCTCCAGGTGCGCGGCGAAGGGGTCACGAGCAGTGAGCTCCGCGGCCACGGCGTGCGCGGTCGCGACCGACAGACCCTTCCCGCGATAGATCCCCGCGAGCTCCTCGAGCTCGCCCTCGGGGTCTTCCGCGAGCTCGCGGGTGCTCCCGCTCGATCAGGGCCCGTTCGGCGTCGCGCTGGCTGCTGACCGAGACGTACTCCCCCAGGGCCATCGACACGGCCCCTGCCACGACTCCGGCGATGCCGGCGGTCACGATCGGACCGATCGCAGTCGTCGCACCGGCGACACCGACGACGAGTCCCGCGGTGGAGATGATCCCGTCGTTGGCGCCGAGCACCCCGGCCCGCAACCAGTTCAACTTCGCGGAGTGGCTCTGCCCGCCGTTCGAGGCAGCCTCGTGGGGTTCGACAGCGGACACCGCAGGACGCTCGCGGATCCGTCACGGCCCGACGCTAGGTCGCTCGTACCGGCGCCGCCAGCAAGGAAAGGCTCCCCTCGCTTCTCGTTCTCACGCCGCAGAACGGCGGAGCGCACCCTCACGCGCCCACTGCGCGTCCGGGCCGCCCACGTGGCCTTACCTGCGGCGTTGGCGAGAACGCGAGGGCCGTCAGTGCGTCGATCGTGGCGTCATCCGCGGGGTCCCGGCCGCGGTGTTGCCTGCAGGTCTGTCATCGCCGCGAGATGTCCGGTGCGGATCGGTCAGGGGGTGGCGGTAGACATCGGCGGTGACGGCGATGGATCGGTGGCCGAGGGGTGTCGGCGATGTCTTCGATCCGCACGCCGGCTTCGGAGAGCAGCGAGGCGGCGGCGTGGCGTAGGAGGTGGGGGTGGACGTGCCCGACCCCGGCGGTGTCGGCGATGCGTTGCAGGCCGTGGCGCACGTTGGACGGGTCGAGCGGGGTGCCGACGTCGGTGGTGAAGACGAGCCGGTGCGGGTTCGCCCACGCCCGACCCGCCGCGGCTTCGTCAGCGTCCTGCCGTTCGGCTTGTTCCGGGAGCGCGCGGACGCATGTGTCGGGCAGGGCGAGGGTGCGCAGGCTGGATGCCGTCTTCACCGGACCGATAACCATGGTGGACCCAACGCGGCGCAGGCTCGCCTGGACCCGGATCGTCGGCGGGTCGCTGACCTCGTTGCCGTGGCCGAGGATCCGGACGGCGTGGAGCGTGAGCAGCGTGAGCGAGGACGCGGCGGCAGGCCCGGGCCTATCTTCACCCGCTACGGGCGCCGTCGACGCCGGCCTACTTGGTCGCCGCCATCTCGTCGGACAGTTCGAGGAGGCGGTTCGCCAGGTCGCGCAAGGCGGGGGTGGGGGCGGGCTGGTCGGGGTCGACCCCGGTTACCCATGCCTGAGTGTCGGCGAGTTCGTCGGCGGCCTCCCGGACCAGGCGCAGAGCCTGTCCGCGGGTGGGCTCGTCGCCGGGTCTGATGTCGAGGAGGAGGATTCGGTGCTCGGCCTCGTCGACGCGCGCGACGGCGTCGGCCAGGGCGAGGTCCGCCGTCATGACCGTCGCGGGGAGGCGTTCGAGGGCGTCGACTGTCATCGCCGCGCCGGCCATGGTCATGGACACCCGGCGCACGGTGTGTCTCAGGTCTTCGCGGGGGTTGTCCGGCGTCGAGCACCCGGTGAGGGTGGCGGTGAGTGCGGCCATGAGGGCGGCGGCGACGGCGAGCCGGCCGCTGACCTGCCGGCGGGTGGGCGTGGTGCCGGGGGTCCGGCGCGCGTTGCGCACGCGTCCCATCATGCCCGTGCTGGCTCCGCGCTACCCGAGCTCGGTGCCCCGCCGAGCGCCTCGGCGTTTGAGCGAGGCGGCCACGTCCGAGGCGCCCGATCGCTCCGCCGCGTCCAGTGGGGTCAGCCCGTCCCAGCCGACCCAGTTCGCCTCGGCGCCGGCGTCGAGCAGGTGGGCGAGCGTGTCCTGGCGCCCGCCGTGGGCGGCGGCCCACAGGAGCGGACCGAGGTCGGCGTCTGGTTCGGCCCGCAGGATCGTGGCGAGCCGGTCGGTGAGTCCGAGGGCGGCGGCGTCCCAGGCGGTGACGACGGCGCCGCGCTCGACGAGGCGCCGTGCCGCTCGCCACTGCCCGTAGGCGGTGGCGTCGTTCAGGGGTGTGCCGCCGCCGATGACCGCGCCTCGGGCGTTGATCGCGGCCCCGGCGTCGAGAAGGGCGTCGATCGCGGCGAGGTCGTCGCTGCTCGCGGCCCAGTGCAGTGGCGTCTCCTGGTGCTCGCCCCGGAAGGTGGCGTCGACGTCGGCGCCGTGCCGGATGAGGATCGCGATCGTCTCCGCCACGTGGGGGAGGTGCCCGGGCCAGTCCGTGGCAACGTGTAGGAGTGTGCGGCCGCCGTGCCCGGGGACGAGGGAGGTCGCCAGGGCCGGGCGGGCGGTGAGGACGCCGTCCAGGGCCGCGGTGTCGCCGGCTCGGACCGCCTGCACGGCGGCTTCCGCGTCGGCGTCGCCTGGTGCGCCCCCCGGTTCCTCGGCCATCAGGCCACGCTAGCCCGCGCGGGCGCGGCGCGCCGTCCTGGCTTCGGTCGCGGCCGGTCAGTAAGGCTATTGCCCCCGTCAGCCACCATGGTCTGGCCGTTGTGAACCGGCTCCTGGAGGCGCCTCGACCCGGATGTCGAGTGGCGCCCGTTCCCGGCCCCGGTGGGCGGTGTCGTGCACGTCCTCGTGACCGAGGACTCCGTGGTGACCCACGGCCCGACCATCGCACGATCGAATGGCAGCGGACTGCGGCCGGCCCGCCCGGCCCCCGACGCCGTGGAGCGGCGTCCACCGGGCCGGCCAGCGGCCGACGTCTGGGGATCGGCCGGGATGCGTGGACGGGGACCTCCTGGAGGGAGGTCCCCGTTCCTGGTGGACCGCCAGCCGAATGGCCCGGGCCTCGGGCCGCGGCCCGCACGCGCCCCCGACGGCTCGATGGCTTGCGGGGGGCTCGGGCTACTGCGTCTCTGCGGCGTGCTTGAGTTGGCGCAGGCCCTTCTCGAAGTCCTTGCCGACCATCTTGTCCATCGGGACGAGCTTGCCGAAGAGTGCGCTCAGGCCGGTCTGCTGACCGGTCATCCGCCACGTCACAGTGGTGGCGCCGGCGGCGTCGGCAAGGTCGAACACGATCCGGTTCTCCGCCTTGACCGGCTTGAGGAAGCTCAGGGCGATGCCGATCTCCTCCGGGGTGGAGGAGGTGATCTCCATGCGTCCCGCGCCCGCCTTGCGGTTGCCACGCCAGGAGTAGCCGGCGCCCACTCCCGAAGGGGCGCCGGTGTACTCGCGCTGCATGGCGGGGTCGACGTCTTCCCACGGCGACCACGCGGTCCACTCGTGGAAGTCGTTCACGAGCGCATGCACCCTCGCCCGCGGTGCGTTCACGGTGGTCGAGCGGACAACTTCGAAGGCTCCCATGGGCCCACGCTAGCCCGCGCTCCGCCGCAGGTCGACGCCGCCCGGCCGCCCCCTGCTGCCGGCACGTCCGGTCCGTCGTGGTCAGGCATGTCGCCAGCCCCGGCCGGTTGCGGACGGTGCCCTCGCAAGGAGTCAGATCATGATCGCGAGCGGCCGGTGGAGCCGGCCCCTCGTGAGCAGACAGGGGCCGAAGCGCGGACGCCCGGCCTGTCGCGACCTGCCACCCACACCGCGCTCCACGCGGCGACGCTGACGTCGTGGCCCGATGTCGGACCCGGGCGGCAGGATCAGTGTTGGTCGCCGTTGTTGGTGTGCGCGGGTTGGGTGGTCACTTTGTCGAGTGCGGTGAGGTGTGCGGTGCGGGTGGGGTTGAGGGGGTGTCGGTAGACGTCGGCGGTGACGGTGATGGAGCGGTGGCCGAGGGTGTCGGCGATGTCTTCGATGCGCAGGCCTGCTTCGGACAGGAGGGAGGCGGTGGCGTGTCGGAGGAGGTGGGGGTGGACGTGTCCGACGCCGGCGTTGTCGGCGATGCGTTGGAGGCCGTGGCGGACGTTGGAGGGGTCGAGTGGGGTACCTGGCCGCCGCGGTGAGCCCCGGTACAAGAGCAGTAGCTGCGCGGCGAAGTCAGCGAACCCCTTGGAGCCCTACTCCGCGGCAGAACTTCCTTCGCTACGTGGTTGGCGCGTCGGGTATCGAGGCCCGGACCAGCTTCGCGGTTTGGGGGGCATCGACGGCCAGGCGACCGATGACCTGCTCGGGCGTGGCGTCGGGGGTGGCCCAGGCTCGCGCGATCGTCTTCACGATTTCACCGAGCGCGTCCGGATCATTCTGATGCACGCTCATGAGGAGGGCATCGGGGTGCTGTGCCTCCACACCCCAGGGGGTCAGGGCGGGGGCGGGGAAGTCGCGCAGGTTCTTCGTGACGATGACCTGCGCGCCGGCGTGGATCGCGGCGGCGAGCACATGCCGGTCGTCTGGGTCGGGAAGCGTCACCTGTCCGATCAGATGCTCGAAGCCCGTGACCGTCACGTCTCGGATCGAGGCATTCATGAGGTCCCTGGTGCGCGCGAGCCGTGCCGGGTCCAGGTCGGGCCGGTTGACGCGGAGGTTGCGAAAGACCTCATCGAGGATCTGCTCTGTCCACTTGGGCTGTACTAGCCGAGCGAGCCCGACTCGGATCAGCACATCGCGCAGCGTCGATGGGTAGAGCACGTTCGCGTCATAGAGGACGACCAGCGGCATCAGGTGAGCCCGAGCGCGTGGGCCTCCGCCGCCAGCGCGTCGGCCGCGGCGGCGTGGCGCGCGTCGTCCTCCCGCAGGTAGCGGATCAGCGACGCCGCCTTGACGCGGCGATGGCGGCCCACGGTTCGGTAGTCGATGTGGCCGGCGTCGAGCAGGCCGATCAGGAACGGACGGGAGACGTTCAGCACGTCCGCCGCCTGCTGGGTCGTCAGCTCCGCGTGCGCGGGCACGACGGTGACACCCTCACCGTGGGCGAAACTCTCCAGCACCCGCGCGAGGGCGGCCAGCGCCGACCGGGGCACCTCCACCTCACCGCCCTGCCCGCCGAACTGCAGCCGCACCGCGCCCTCCGATCCGAGGGCAGCATCGAGTCCGCGCAGGGCAGAGGCGGCCAACTCCGCGTCGGCCGGCGCGGGTACGAGTGTCGCGATGTCACTCATCAGTCAACCCCCTAAACGCAGCAATCGAAGCAGTCGCAATAAGTGTAGTCCTTTTGCGAGACGTGGCCCAGCGGGGTGGCGCCAGACGTGCGACTGCGTCGTCAGGCCGGGCGATCGGACACTCGGCTCCGCTAGATGATCGATTCCAAGGGGTGTTGTTCGGCGTGGTGCGTCGGGGCGACGTAGAAGGGTGCCCAGGATCGGCGTTGCGAACCCAACGTCGAACCCGGAGGCCCTCGTGGACGCCGATCTGGACACCCTTGCGACCGCACTGTACGTCAGGACCGATGACCTGCTGAAGTCCGCGCCGGGTCGGGCGCCGCAGCGCCCGGTCGTGGGCTTCGCCCCGCAGATCAGCGACGCCGAGGTGATCACCCTGGCGGTGATGCAGGCACTGGTGGGCTACACCAGCGAGGCCCGCTGGTTGCGCTACGCCGACACCCACCTGCGCCACCTGTTCCCTTACCTGCCTGGCCAGTCCGGCTACAACAAGCGACTGCGAGCCCTGGCCACCACGATGACGTGGCTCATCACTGTCCTGGCCCGCGAGGTCAGCATCTGGGGAGACGACGTGTGGGTCGTCGACTCCACGCCCGTGGAGTGCGCCCGATCCCGTGAGACCGTCCGCCGCTCCGACCTGGCCGGATGGGCCGAGTACGGGTACTGCGCCTCCCACTCGCGCTACTTCTGGGGCCTGCGCCTGCACCTGGTCGCCACCCTGCACGGGCTGCCCGTCGCGTTCGCCCTGACCGGCGCCAAGGCCGACGAGCGCACCGTCCTGCTCGACCTCCTGCACACCGCGCCGGCAAGAACGGCCGAGCGAGACGGGCAGATCGTGATCGCAGACAAGGCCTACTACGGGCGCGAGTTCGAAGCCACCCTGGCCGCCCACGGCATCGACCTGCTACGACGGGCACGAAAGGGCGAGGTAGAACGACCCGGCGGCCGGTACTTCAAACCGCTGCGCCAAACCGTCGAATCGATCTTCGACACCTTCAAAGGCCAACTCGACCTCGAAGACCACGGCGGTCGCACCCCCGCCGGGGTCATCGCCCGCGTCCTGCAACGCATCCTCGCCCTGACCGCCGCCATCTGGCACAACGACCACACCGGCCAACCCGTCCGCCGCTCACTCCTCGCCTACGACCACTGAATACCCTTGGAATCGATCATCTAGCGGATTGTGCACGCTTTTCGCTGACTCCTCGACGGGTGGGGAGCCTAACGGGGAGCCTAAACACCGCATCGCAGGTTGGGCGAAGGTGGACGGACGTGGACGTCGATGGAGGTCTGACCTGGGCTGATACCCACCGGAAGTCGTGTACTTGCCCAGGTTGCGAGTGCCTGGGGGTCAAGGGGTCGCAGGTTCAAATCCTGTCAGCCCGACAATAGAGCAGCAGGTCAGGGGCCGTTTCACGGGACGTGGAACGGCCTTCGGCGTCCCTGGGGAGCCCGTCCGGGGAGCCTAAGTTGTAGCCCGCCCCCTTGCCGAAACGTGAAGGGGTCTAGCGCTGACGGCGAAGATCAGCGACCGCGATACATCGCAAGGCCACGCCGTCGTGCCGCTCCTCCTGACGAGCGTCACCTCTTGGCGCGCGGGCGGCGGTCCCGCCCAGGGCGTCGAGCGCGGCCGTATGGACGGACCGCCTCGGACAGTGAGCGAGCACGACGGCGCGTGCGACGTCGACCCCCCACCGCGCTCCGGGTCCACCACGACGCCCCGTCCGTCCGCGGGGTCATGATCGGGCCTGGTTTATCGGGGTCTCGCGAGGGCGAGTTGCTCGATGACGGTCACCCGGGTGACGCCACACGACCCGGCCGGGGCGCCGAGCACATACGGCTCGCCGGGATGGACGAGTCCAGCATCCTGCAGGTCGAGTCGTGATGCGCGAGCGCCCCGCTGCAAGTTGGCCCCGGCGGCGGCGCCGTATTGCGGTGGATCTCAGCTGTTGAGGATCTTGGCCTTCTGGACCTCGAACTCGGCCTCGGTGAGGATGCCGGCGGCCTTGAGGTCGGCGATCTGCTTGAGCTGGGCGTACTTCTCGTCCATGGTCATCCCGGCCTCCGGCTCGGGGGCCGGCGGGGCCGCGTAGACGACCTGGGGTGCGGGCTCGGCGTACTGCGGCGCGGCGGCCGCCTGCTGGTCCTGAGCGGCCCACTTGTTCTGCTGGCGCCGCGAGACGCGGCCCGAGACGGCCGTGGCGGTCCCGACGACGACGGCGGTGCGGGCGACGCCGCGAATGAGTCCTGGCATGGTGTCTTCCTTTCAGTTGGAGGCGTGGGCACAGATGCCCGCGCAGGGTCTACGGGGGTGGGCGGTGCTCAGGCCTCGACCGCTTCGGCGGCCTCGAGGGCGTCGAGGGAGGCGAGGATCGCCTGGATCGGGATGCGGCCGCTGGCGACCAGCTGGCCTCCGGAGCGGCGGACGGCGGTGGCGAACGGCGCGGCCCACGTGTTCTCGTAGATGAGGAGCCCGGCGGAGGAGCCGGGCTCGATCGCCTCGGCAGCCTCGGCGACGTCGTCGTCACCGAGCAGGCCCGAGGAAGCTCCCTCGAAGATCGTCAGGTCGAAGTCACCGTCCTGACCGAGGTCGGAGATGGAAAGGGCCTGGACGGACCCGTCGAGGTCCTTCGTGATGAAGAGGAGGTCGAGGATGTGGATGAGGCCCTGGTCCACGAGGTCGATGAGGGCCGGGAAGGCCTCACCGGTGAACTTGTTGCCCGGGAACTCGATGACGATGTAGTCGATCGGGCCCATCTCTTCGATGTCGTTGCTCACGGCACGTCCTTTCAGTCTCGCCTAGTGGCTTGATACGTCCAACGGCTGCGGGTCAGACCATCCAGGACGGCTGGGGCTGATGGTCCAGACCCGCTGTGCTGCCTGTGCAGTTGCTCCCGTTCGTACCGCGCGGAGCCGGGTAACGGGTGGGTCGGGGCTACTCATGGCGAACACCCGGCTCCAGCGGGTGTCAGTCCTGCAGGAGCCGGGCGTTCGCGACCTGGATCGCGCCGGGCCGGCCGGGGTACTCGGTGATGGGCTCATCGCGCATGAAGCACCGGATCACGTGCGCGAGGAGGTCGGGGTGGCTGAAGTTCGCGGCGTGCGCCACGCCAGGCAGGCGCACGAGGGTGATGTGCTCGGACATCTCCCTGACCACCTCACGGACCCTGGCGTCGGGGGGCATGAGGGGGTCGCGCGAACCGAGCACCACCATCGCAGGGACGCGGAGTGCGAGCAGGCGCTCCAGCGCCGGGAAGTGGATCATCTCGCGGAAAAGCCGTAGGGAGTCGATCAGGCCGAACCTGAGGTAATCCGGCGCCGCGACTCCCGCGAGCCGGACGGGCTCGCGGGGCGTGTCGCGGATCATCTGACCCAGTGCCTTCCCGAGGGGCCGGTTGTGGAGTCCGCCGGCGGGCGAGACAAGCACCACTCGATCGGTGCGGTCGGTGTAGCGGTCCGCAAACTCCGCGGAAATGGCGGTGCCGAGGGAGTTGCCCACGAGGGTGGCGCTGTCGACCCCGACGGCGTCCATGAAGTCCGCGAGGGCGTCCGCGAGGGCGGGGATCCCGAGGGTCTTGGAGGGGTTGTCGCTGCGTCCGTAGCCGGGCAGGTCGGGGACGTAGGTCTGGTACCCCTCGGCGAGGAGGCCCGCGGTGGGGAGCAGGTAGGTGCCGGAGATCCCGAAGCCGTGGACGTGGATCATCACGGGCCCCTCGACAGGGGTTGCCGACGCTCGGTAGAAGACCCTCGTACCGCGGATGTCGACCTCGCGCTCGATCAGCGTCGCCGGCTTCTCCGGACCAATGCGCGGCAGGGCACGCAGGGCCGCATCCGCTCGCTTCTCGACACTCTCCACTGCCCGTTTCACGAGAGCGGACTGCTCGCTCGAGTGAAGCGCAACCCACGCATTGTCGAAGCGTTCACCCGATCGGGGGAGGCGACGGGAATAGTCGACGAGACGATCGAGAGCGGTTCGATCCTGCGCGGTCATGTCGACACTGTGCCACCACGTGTCCGCCCCAGCCGTCCCCCAGATCGTACGAAGCCTGGCGAAGGCCCGGGCCCGGGCTCTCGACGGGCTACCCCCGCGGACGACGGGCGCGTGTGGCCTCGCGCCTAGAATCTCCACGTGGCCGTGGCGAAGATTAAGGGTCCTGAGGCGCCGCCGTCGGGTTCCTCGGTCGCGCTGACCTCGCGCCCCGTCTCGCGCGCTTCGACCCTGGCCCGCGCCGCGATCGTCGACCGCTTGCGCGGCCTGACCGACGCCCGGGCCGTCATGCTGTGTGCCCCGGCCGGCTACGGAAAGACCACCGTCCTCCTCCAGTGGTCCGAGGCGGACGAGCGCGCGTTCGCGTGGGTGACTGTCGACGATCTCGACGACGATCCCGCGGTCTTCATCCGACACCTCCTGGCCCCGCTCTCGGCCGTGGAGCCGGTCGAGCCCGAGGTGTTCAACGCGCTCAGCGCGACTGAGCCGCATTTCTCCACGACAGTCCTCCCGCTGCTCGCCCGCACGATCCGGGAGCGGTCGGTCCCGTTCGTCCTGGTACTCGATGATCTCGGCGAGCTGTCCTCCGCGCGTTCGTTGCGGGTCCTGGGCGTGGTGCTGTCCAACCTCCCTGCGGGTTGCCAGGTGGCCTGCGCCAGCCGAACGGCCCCGCCGCCGCCCGTGAGGCGGCTGCGGACCGAAGGAGCCCTGGCTGAACTAGGTCGCGCGGACCTCGCCATGACGACGGACGAGGCCTTCGCCTTGGTGCGGTCGCTGGGCATGGATGAAAGCACGGCCGCGGCCCGTCGGCTGGTAGAGCGCGCCGAGGGGTGGGCCGCCGGCCTCTACCTGGCGACGGCCGCCGCTGTGGGCGGCGCGTCGTCCGACCCGGACTCCCCGCCGTGGGGCGAAACGGCGGTGGAGGACGCCGTCGCGGACTACCTGATCGATGAGTTCCTGGCGCGCACGGATCCGGTGACGGTCCGCTTCCTGCTCGAGACGTCGGTGCTGGCCGAGCTCAGCGGTCCGGTGTGCGATGCGGTGACTCAGGCCCAGGGGTCGGCGGCGCTCCTGCACGAGTTGTCCCGGTCGAACGAGTTGATCGTCCCGATCGTGGGCCCGCGTGAGGTCTACCGCTACCACCGCCTCTTCGGTGAGTTCCTGCGCGCGGAACTCCGGCGTCGGGATCCCGATCGGCTGGTGGTGCTCAACCGCCGCGCCTGCGAGTGGTACCGGGACGCCGGGCACCTCGACCGCGCGGTCCGGCACGCCCGAGCGGCCGGTGACCTGGCGCTCCTGGGCGAGATTGTGTGGTCCGAGGCGCTGCACTTCTTGAGCGCCGGGCGGGGCGACGTGGTGAGTTCCTGGATTCACGGGCTCGAGGATCGTGAACTCGCTCGGTCGTGCGGTCTTGCGCTAACGGCCGCCTGGATCGCCACGCAGAGGGGCGACATGGTCGCGTTCACCCGGTGGCTCGCGACCGCGGAGGCCCGCCTGCGTGAGGAGGAGCCGTCGTCCGCGGCGAGGTTCGGCCCGGGCGTCGCCGTCGTGCGGGCACTTGCCGGACGCGACGAGCTACCCGAAATCGCCGAGCTGAGCGCCTACGCCATCGCCACCGAAGCGCCGGACAGTCCGCTCCTGGCGCTGGCGTTCTGCGTGAGCGGCGTTGCGCTCGTCCTGCTCGGCCGTGAGGGCGCCGGCGTGCAGGACCTGGAGCGTGGCGAAGCGTTGGCGCGCGCGCACGGCATGCACAGCATCCAGGCGCAGTGCCTCGCGGCGCTGGGTCGCGTCATGCTTGCGTCGGGTCACTCGACACGTGGGACCGCCCGGGTGATGCAGGCCCGGGAGATCGTGACGCGTCATGGGCTCGAGCACATCCCCACCCTGGCGACGGTGTTCGCGGCCTCCGCGCTCGTGCTCGCCATGCAGGGCCGGGCCGGCCAGGCCGAGCGGGAGGCCCTGATCGCGCTGCGTCAGGCGAGCCTCATCAGGGGCTTCACGCCGTGGTTCACCGTGCAGGGCAGGCTCCAGCTCGCCCGGACCTTCCTGCTCCTCCAAGACCGCGAGAGGGCGCGGGTCCTGGTAGACGAGGCACGGGCGCTCCACGGTCCGGCGACCCGGTCGCCCGTGCTGGACGCACTCCTGTCGGAGACGACGGAACTCGTCCGCGGCGCGGCAGTGCCGGACCTCGGACCCTCGTCGCTGACTACGGCGGAACTGCGGGTCCTGCAGTACCTGCCGAGCCACCTCACTTTCCCTCAAATCGCTGAGGAGCTGTACGTCTCGCCGCACACCGTCAAGAGTCAGGCCGCGGCCGTCTACCGCAAACTCGGCGCGACGTCCCGTCGGGCGGCCGTGGTCACAGCTCGGGCGATCGGGCTGCTCCCCGCACCCTGACGGACTTCATACCGTCCGGGGGATGCCGGCGCGATCGCGTGGCCACGAGACTACGTATCGTCCGGTGCCCTCCCTCGAGGCGGGCCCCGGCCACGGCGGCAATCGGCTCGGCGCGCCGCCGGCTCCCTCCTCACCGAAAGCAGAGAACCTCGTGAACTTCTGGGAATTCCTCTGGCTGATCTTCATCAGCTACATCTTCATCGCCTACCTGATGCTGTTGTTCTCGATCTACGCGGACCTCTTCCGTGACCGTGAACTCGGCGGGTTCGCGAAGTTCCTGTGGATCTTCTTCCTGATCATCGCCCCGTTCCTCGGCGTCCTCGTCTACCTGATCGCCCGCGGTCACGCCATGGGCCAACGGCAGATGGACGCGGCTACGCAGGCCAAGGCGCAGCAGGACCAGTACATCAAGTCCGTCGCAGGCTCCGGGGCCTCCGCCGCTGACCAGATCGCCTCCGCCAAGTCCCTCCTCGACTCCGGCGCCATCACGAAGGCCGAGTACGACGCGCTCAAGGCCAAGGCCCTCGCCTGATCGGGGCACGGGCACGCGCTCAGAGGAACCAGTTACGTTCGACGCACGAGGGAAGGCTTGGATCCATGAAGGTGATCATTGTTGGTGGCGTGGCCGGTGGTGCGTCGTGCGCGGCTCGGTTGCGCCGGTTGGACGAGCAGGCCGAGATCCTGATGGTGGAGCGCGGCCCGTATGTCTCGTACGCCAACTGCGGCCTGCCGTACCACATCGGTGGGGTGATCGAGCACGAGTCCGACTTGTTGGTGGCGAGCGAGGCGCTGTTCCGCACGCAGTTCGCGATCGACTGCCGGACCATGACGGAGGCGATCGGCGTCTCGCCGGCCGAGCGGACCGTGCAGCTGCGGGACGTCACCACGGGTGAGGTGACGACGGAGTCCTACGACACACTCGTCCTCTCGCCCGGAGCGGCGTCCATCCACCCGCCGATCCCCGGGATCGACCTGCCCGGCATCTTCCAGGTCCGGACGGTGCCGGACGCGAGGGCGGTGCGGGAGTGGATCGAGCACGGCACCGCGTTCCTCGGCGGGATGGCGAAGTACTCCGGCTTCCAGGCGGTGCGGCCCGCGCGGCGCGCGGTGGTGGTCGGCGGGGGCTTCATCGGCCTTGAGTCGGCGGAGAACCTCGCCGAGCGCGGCTTCGAGGTGACGGTGGTCGAGCTGGGCGACCAACTTCTCGCCCCGCTGGACCCGGAGTTCGGCCGGGCGGTGGCCGACCGGATGCGCCTCCACGGCGTCGACGTCGTCCTCGGCGACGGCGTCGCCTCCTTCGCACAGGGCGACGACGAGGAGTCGCTGGTCGTGACCACCCGGTCCGGCAGCGTCTACCCGGCCGACGTCGTGATCCTCTCCCTCGGTGTGCGCCCCGACACCACGCTGGCCAAGGCCGCCGGTCTGGAGATCGGTCAGCGCGGCGGGATCCGGGTGGACGAGCACATGCGCACCTCCGATCCGAACATCTTCGCCGTCGGCGACGCGGTCGAGGTCACCGACGCCCTCACCGGAGAGCAGACCCTGATGGCGCTGGCCGGACCGGCCAACCGCCAGGGTCGCATCGCGGCCGACGTCATCGCCGGGCGGGACTCGGCGTTCCGCGGGGTGCAGGGCACCGCCGTCGTCGGCATCTTCGGCGCGACGGCCGCGTGGACGGGCCTGAACGAGAAGACCCTCCGGCGCGTGGGCGAGACGGACTACGAGAAGGTGTACCTCTTCCCGAACTCCCACGCGGGCTACTACCCCGGCGCGAAGCCGATCGCGATGAAGGTCATCTTCCGACCCTCGGACGGGCGGCTGCTCGGCGCGCAGGCCGTGGGTGAGGACGGGGTGGACAAGCGGATCGGGCACCTCGCCATGGCGATCCAACTCGGAGCCACGGTCTACGACCTGGAGGAGTCCGAGCTCTGCTACGCCCCGCCGTTCGGTTCCGCGAAGGACCCGGTGAACTTCGCCGGGATGCTCGCCTCCGACGTCCTGCGCGGGGACCAGCCCCTCTCGCACTGGGACGAGGCCGTTGACGGGTTCGTCCTCGACGTGCGCGAGAGGCCCGAGCTCGCCGTCGAGGGCGTCCCCGGATCGGTGAACATCCCGCTGGGCCAACTCCGCTCCCGCCTGGACGAGCTGCCCCGCGACCGGACAATCCACGTCCTGTGCCGCTCCGGTCAGCGGGCCTACTCGGCCACCCGGGTCCTGCTCCAGCACGGGTTCACCGCCCGCACCATCTCCGGAGGCATGCTCTCCCACGCCATGCTCGCCCCGCGTCCGGCGGACGCGGCAGGACCGCGATGAAGGCCGTCACGCTCCAGCCTCTGGCGGCCGGGTCGGTCCGCTATGAGGAGGTCCCCGAGCCCGACGAGAGCACCGGATCCATCCTTGTCGAAGCGGTCGCCGTGGGGATCTGCGGGACGGACGTGGAGATCGCCTCGGGCGCCTACGGCTGGGCGCCACCGGGCCGGGAGCGACTGATCCTCGGCCACGAGTCCCTGGGCCGGGTCCTGGACCCGGGACCGGTGCCGGGTCTGGCGCCCGGGGACCTGGTCGTCGGCATCGTCCGGCGGCCGGACCCGGTGCCGTGCGCCAACTGCGCGTCGGGTGAGTGGGACATGTGCCGCAACGGGCTCTACACCGAGCGGGGCATCAAGGAGCTCGACGGCTTCATGTCGCAGCGGTGGCGGATCGAGCCGGGCTTCTACACGAAGCTGGACCCCGCGCTGGGCATCCTCGGGGTGCTGCTCGAGCCGACCACCGTGGTGACGAAGGCGTGGGAACAGGTCGGGGCGATGCGCGCGCGGGCGTTCTGGGAGCCCAAGACCGCGCTGGTCACCGGCGCCGGCCCGATCGGGTTGCTCGCGGCCCTGATCGGCGTCAAGTACGGCCTTGACGTCCACGTCCTGGACCGGGTCAGTGAGGGCGTCAAGCCGGATCTCGTCCGCGATCTCGGCGCTGCTTACCACTCCGGCGCGATCGCCGATATCGGTTTCGAACCCGACGTCGTCATCGAGTGCACGGGGGTCGGTCAGGTGATCGTCGACTCCCTCAAGCAGGTCGCCGCGGGCGGCGTGGTCTGCCTGACCGGCGTCGGGAGCGGGGGCCGGACCACCGGGCTGCCCGCGGCCGACGTCGCCAAGTCCCTCGTCCTGCGCAACAACGTCATCGTCGGGTCCGTCAACGCCAACCGGCGGCACTTCTACCGGGCAGCCGAGGTGCTCGCAGCAGCCGACAAGGCCTGGCTGGGGCGGCTGATCTCGCGCCGGGTCCGGCCGGAGGACATCACCGACGCGCTGACCCGTGGCCCGGACGACATCAAGGTCGTCCTCGACTTCGGGGCCTGAGATGGCGGCCGGCGAGCGCGCACCGGGCGGCGCAGCCGTCGCGTGCACGAGCGAGCAGACACAGCTCGGCGAGGGAGTGCGCTGGGACGAGCGCCGGGGCGAACTGCTTCGGGTGGACATCCTCGCCGGCCGGGTCTACCGGGATGCCATCGAAGACGACGGCGGGCTGCGACCCGTGCACGTCTACGAACTGCCGTGGACCGTCGGGATGATCGCGCCCATCGAGGGCGACGACGGCTGGCTGCTCGGCGCCGGGCGGCGCTTCGTCCACCTGGCCCCGGACGGCACCCATCAGACCATCGCCGAGGTGTCCCCGCCCGGCACCCGGATGAACGACGGCGCCTGCGACTCCCGCGGGAGGTTCTGGGCCGGGTCCCTTGCCGATGATCATCGCCGCGGTGGCGGTGCGCTCTTCCGGTTGGACGGAGCCGGACGCATCGAGCAGGTCCTCGACGGCCTGACCATCCCCAACGGGGTGGGCTGGAGCCTCGACGGCGCCACGATGTACCTGGTCGACAGCATCCCCGGGGTGGTCTACGCCTTCGCGTTCGACGGCGAGCGGGGCACCATTTCCGACCGGCGCGTCCTGATCACCGTGCCCGACGACGTCGGGGCGCCCGACGGGATGACCGTGGACGCCACCGGTGACCTGTGGGTCGCGATCTGGGGCGGTGGGCGGGTCCACCACTACACGCCCGACGGCGCCCTGCGCGAGGTGTTCGCCGTCCCGGCCGCGCAGTCGACGTGCTGCGCCTTCGCAGGACCCGGTCTGGACCGGCTCTACGTCACCACCGCGACCGAGGGCTGGAGCGAGGAGCAGCGCCGGGCCGAGCCCGCCGCGGGCCTCGTCTACCGCCTCGCTCCGGGGGCCGTCGGCCGGCCGGCCGCCCCGTTCGTCCCCGATCCCACGTGGTGGCACACGGTCACCAGCGCGTTCGGGCGTTCGACCAGCAGCTACCACGTTGTCTAGCCAGAAGAGGAGCGCCCGATGAGCGGCGCAGAACGTCAGCGAGTGGATTCCTTCGGGCACCCCGAGGACGGGCTGCCCGAGGCGACACCCTGGTATCACTGGGGCCCGTACCTGTCCGAACGGGCGTGGGGCACGGTCCGGGAGGACTACAGCCCGAACGGCACGGCGTGGGAGTACTTCCCGCACGATCACGCCCGCTCTCGCGCCTATCGCTGGGGTGAGGACGGCATGGCCGGCATCAGCGACGTCGGGCAGAACCTGTGCATGGCGCTGGCGTTGTGGAACGGGCGCGACCCGATCCTGAAGGAGCGGATGTTCGGCCTCGCCGGGCCCGAAGGCAACCACGGTGAGGACGCCAAGGAGTACTGGTGGTACCTCGACGCCCTCCCCAGCCATGCGTGGCTGCAGTGGCGCTACCACTACCCGCAGGCCGAGTTCCCCTACGGCGACCTCGTGGCCGAGAACGGTCGGCGCGACCAGAGCCAGGGCGAGTACGAGCTCCTCGACACGGGTGTCTTCGACGACGACCGGTACTGGGTGGTCGACGTCGTGCACGCCAAGGCCGACCCGCACGACCTGCTCATGGAGATCCGGGTCACGAACGCCGGACCGGAACGAGCGGCGCTGCACGTGCTGCCCCATCTGTGGTTCCGCAACACCTGGTCGTGGGAGCCCGGTGTGGACCGCCCGGTGCTCCAGGCCGCCGGAGCCGACCGGGTGGCGCTCGGACACCCAGACCTCGGTGAGCTGGAATGGGACGTGGACGTCGCGCCGGACGGATCGGCGCCGGACTTGTTGTTCTGCGAGAACGAGACCAACACGGGCCGCGTGTTCGGCTCGGCGGACTCGCCCGCGTTCCCGAAGGACGGCATCAACGACCGACGTGGTCGCCGGGGCGGCGACGGTCAACCCCGACGGCGCGGGGACCAAGGCCGCCGCGTGGTACCGCCTGGAGGTCGAGCCGGGCGAGACGCAAGTGGTGCGCGTGCGCTTGCGCCCACCGTCGTCGTCGCCGGCGTTCGGCACCGGGTTCGATGAGGTCCTCGCGGCGCGCCGCGCCGAGGCAGACGAGTTCTACGGCGAGGTGATCCCCGCAAGCGCGAGCGAGGACGAGGCGCCTGGTGGCGCGTCAGGCGTTCGCCGGGATGATCTGGGGCAAGCAGTTCTACTGCTACGACGTCAAGCGCTGGCTAGACGGTGACCCGACCCAGCCGCCACCCCCGCCGCAGCGGCGGACGGGCCGGAATGCGGCCTGGACCCACATGGACGCCCGAGACATCCTCTCGATGCCGGACCCGTGGGAGTACCCGTGGTTCGCCGCCTGGGACCTGGCGTTCCACACCATCGCCCTGGCCCACATCGACCCGGCGTTCGCGAAGTACCAGCTCCTCGCCATGGGCCGCGAGTGGTTCCAGCACCCCAACGGGGCGATACCCGCCTACGAGTGGGCGTTCGGCGACGTCAACCCGCCGGTGCACGCCTGGGCGGCGCTGCACGTGTGGGAGATCGACGGACGCAGGGACCACGCGTTCCTGGCCCGCCTGCTGCCCAAGCTGCTCGTCAACTTCACCTGGTGGGTCAATCGGATCGACCCGGAGGGCGACCACGTCTTCTCCGGCGGCTTCCTCGGGCTGGACAACGTCAGCGCCGTCGACCGCTCGAACCTGCCGGCGGGCGCCCGCCTGGAGCAGGCGGACGGCACCACGTGGATGGCGTTCTACGCCATCACCCTCCTGCAGATGGCCAAGGTCCTGGCCGTCGAGGACGACGTGTGGACCGACATCCAGGTCAAGTTCATCGAGCACTTCACCTTGATCATCGACGCCATGCGCTCCCAGGGCCTGTGGGACGAGGAGGACGGGTTCTTCTACGACGTGCTGCACACCCCTGACGGGGCGGCGCTCCCCATCAAGGTCCGGTCGATCGTCGGTGTCCTGCCGCTCATGACGACCGTGGTGCTGGGCCCGGAGATCCTGGGGCCCCTGGGCACCCTGCAGAAGCGCTTCGCCTCCTACCGGGGACGGTTCGACGCCGAGACGCTCGCCCAGGGGCGCGGACGGGTGCTCCCGGGCAGCGGCGGCGACCGGCTCGCCCTCGGCGTGATCCCGGCCGGGGACGGCCGCCGGGTGCTTCGCCGTGTCTTCGACGAGGACGAGTTCCTCTCCCCGTACGGGTTGCGGGCGCTGTCCAAGCACCACAAGGACCATCCCGTCCGGTTCGACCTGTCAGGAACGGTGGTCTCTGTCGACTACGAGCCCGCCGAGTCCTCCACCGGGATGTTCGGCGGCAACTCCAACTGGCGCGGACCGGTGTGGATGCCCGTGAACTACCTCCTCGTGCGAAGCCTCCAGCGCAACGGCCAGGCCCTCGGGGCGGGCCACGAGATCGAGTACCCCACGGGCAGTGGCCGGAGCGCCAGCCTGGCCGGGTGCGCGGACGACCTGCGCCGCCGGCTCATCTCGCTGTTCCTGCGCGGACCCGACGGGCGGCGGCCCTGCCACGGGTGGGTCGCCAAGCTGCAGGACGACCCGCGTTGGCGGGACAACGTCACCTTCAACGAGTACTTCCACGGGGACGACGGCGCCGGGTTGGGCGCCACCCACCAGACGGGGTGGACCGGGCTGGTGGCCGACCTGATCTGCCGTCCCGACCCGTTCGCGGCCGATACGACCGGGCTCTGGACCAGCTGATGGCCGGCCTGCGGATCGCGTTCGGGCGGGGCGTCTGCGGGTCCCTCGAGGAGGCCGCGAGGCGCGAGTGGCTCGTGACCGACGGCCTCGGCGGGTACGCCTGCGGCACCGTGGCCGGACTGCGCACCCGCAGGTACCACGGGCTGCTCGTGACGGCTACGGCACCGGCGGGGGCATCCCGGATGCTCGGCCTGGCCGGGCTCGACGTCGTCGTCGTCATCGGCGACCGGCGGATCCCGCTGGCGACCCACGAGTGGGCCGGAGGCGCCGTCGCCCCGCGCGGGCACGAGCACCTGGCGAGCTTCGACCTCGACGACGGGGTCCCGCGGTGGCGCTACGACCTCGGCGCCGTGCAGGTCGAGGTCGAGGTGGCCATGGCACACGGCACCTCGACCGTCGGGGTCGTCCACCGGGTGGTCGCCGGCCAGGCGGGGCTCGAGGTCACGCCCCTGTGCACGTGGCGCGACCAGCACGGGGACCGGTTCGCCTGGGCGGAGCCCGCCGTCGAGCCCACGTCTTCGGGATTCGTGTTCGAGTCGTCCTACCGCGTGGACGGGCCCGGCTTCGCACCCGGCGGGGCGTGGTACCGCGGGGTGTTCCACCGCGAGGAGGCGGCCCGGGGTCTGGGCTCAGGCGAGGATGTCTGGGCGGCGGGAGTCTTCCGGGCCGACCTCGTCGCGGGACAGGCGTTGGGCATCACCGCGGGCACCGGGCGCGCCGGTGAGGCACCCGACGCCGCGGCGATCGTCGCGGCCGCCCGGGCGCGGGCCGTGGAACTGGCGGTGCGCGCCGGTGCCCGCGACGACGTGGACCGGATCCTGGCCGTCGCCGCGGACCACTTCGTGGTCGACACCCCCAGCGGACCCGCGGCTGTGGCCGGCTACCCGTGGTTCGGGGAGTGGTCCCGCGACCTGTTCACGTCCTACGAAGGGTTGTTCCTGTGCACGGGGCGTGCCGAAGAGGGCCGGTCGGTCCTGCTGCGTGCGGCCCGCACCGTCTCGGAGGGCATGCTCGCCAACACCGCGGACGTCGGCACCCTCGAGTACAACACCATCGACGGGACGCTGTGGTTCCTGCACGCCCTCGGTCGGCACGTCGCGCGCCTCGGTGACCTCGACCTGCCCGCCAAACTCGCCGACACCATCCTGGCGATCCTCGCGTGGCACCGGGACGGGACGCGGTTCGGCATCGGCGTCGATCCCAGCACGGGCCTGCTTCACGGTGGGGCCGAGGGCTGGGCGCTCACGTGGATGGACGCCCGCGTCGACGGCCGGCCGATCACCCCACGCGCGGGTTACCCGGTCGAGGTCCAGGCGCTGTGGATCAACGGTCTGGGAGTCGCCGTCGACCTGCTGACCAGGGTCGGGCGTGACGCCCACGAGTGGGAGGCCCTACGCACGCAGGCCGTCTCCTCATTCGCGCACCTCTTCGCCGCTGACGACGTGGGCCTGCCCGACTCGATCAGCCCGTCCGGGACCGTGCACCGGGAACTGCGCCCGAACCAGTTGCTCGCCGCCTCGCTGCCGTACGGACCCGTGAACCAACCTGCGGAGGTGGCGCGCATCGTCGACGCCTGCCGCTCTGAGCTGGCCACGTCCGTCGGTCTGCGCGCGCTCTCGCCCCGCGACCCCGACTACCGGGGCCGCCACCGTGGCGGCCCCGCGGAACGCGACGCCGTCTACCACCAGGGGACCGTGTGGCCCTGGCTCATCGGCCCGTACGTCGACGCCGTTCTCCGTTCCGGTGGCCTGACCAGCGGGCTCCTCGGCGGCCTCGAGCTCCATCTCGCCGAGTACGGCCTCGGATCCGTCTCCGAGACCGCCGACGGCGACGCCCCGCATGCCGCGACCGGCTGCCCGTTCCAGGCGTGGTCCGTCGCCGAACTCATCCGGGCACGGGATGTCGTTCGCGGCGCCGGGAGTGCTGCGCGGCGGGCCTAGGGCTGCTCGCGCGCCATTTCCGGGCTCCTGCGGGTCCGCTTCTCGCGGAGCCCGAACCTCGAGCAGGCCGGATCGGCCAGCGCCCATTCATACGGTTGGGGGGATGGCTCCGGGTGGGGCGCACCGCGAGGATCGGGCTGGCGTTCGTTCGGTCCGGGTGTGGCGGTGGTTGCGCCACGCGCGGCGCCGGCGGCGGAAAGGTTCGGCGAGCGGGGACATCGTGCCGGTGGGCTGAGGTGCGATCCGCCCAGGAGGGATGGCAGTCATGAGCGAGACCAAGCCGAGCGGTACCCCAGGGCGTGGGGGCCCGGACGTTCCCGCTCCGTATGCGCAGGCGGCGGCGGCCGTCGTCGGCGCCCTGGGCTCGGACACGGTCCGGGGCCTGACCTCGCCGGAGGCCGCGAACCGGCTGGCGACGTATGGGCCCAACACCATCAAGGGCGAGACGCCGCCGTCGATCGCCGCGGTGGCCCTGCAGCAGCTGCGGGACCCGATGAACCTCATGCTCGTCGCCGTCTCGATCGTCAGCTTCCTGATCGGCGAGGTGTCCACCGGCATCATCGTGGCCCTGCTCATCCTCCTGAACGTGGTGCTCGGTTCCCGCCAGGAGCTGAAGGCCCGGGCGAGCGTCGACGCCCTGTCGAACCTCCAGGTGCCGCAGGCGAAGGTGGTGCGGGGCGGGCAACTCGTCCTCGTCCCGGCCTCCGACGTGGTGCCGGGCGACGTGGTTCAGGTCGAGGCCGGAGACCTCGTCCCCGCGGACGGACGGATCCTGCGCTCGGCGACCCTGGAAGCGCAGGAGGCCGCGCTGACCGGGCGAGAGCGCGCCGGTGCCGAAGGACGGCGGGGCGCTGCCCGGCGGCGACGTGGCCCTGGGCGACCGCACGAACATGCTGTTCCAGAACACCTCGGTGACCCGCGGCACCGCGTCGATGGTGGTCACCGCCACGGGCATGAACACCCAGATGGGTCAGATCGCCACGATGCTGACCTCGGTGACGCGGAGCCGTTCGCCGCTCCAGCGCGAACTCGACTCCCTGACCAAGGTGATCGGCATCATCGCGTGGACAGCGGTCGCCTTCATCGTGGTCGTCGGCCTGGTCCGCGGCATGCCGGTCAGCGAGCTCCTGCTGCTGGGCACGGCGATGGCGATCTCGGCGATCCCGACAGGCCTGCCGGCGTTCGTCTCCGGCCTGCTGTCGCATGGGCGCGAAGCAGCTGGCCGAGGCGAAGGCCGTGGTGAAGAACCTCACCGACGTCGAGACCCTCGGCGCGACGAGTGTGATCAACTCGGACAAGACCGGCACGCTGACGCTGAACCAGATGATGGTCTCGACGATCTACGCGAACTGCTCGTGGTTCACGGTCGGTGGCGAAGGCTACGAGAAGTCCGGCACCGATCCGCTCGGTCGCCGCCGTACCCGTTCCCGACTTCACCCGCCTTGCGCTCGGCCTGGTCCTCGACTCCGACGCGACCGTCTCCGACGACGGCGACGTCGTCGGCGACCCGACCGAGGCCGCGCTCGTCGTCCTCGCCGCCAAGCTCGGCGTCGACGCCGAGGAGACGCGCCGCGCCTACCCGCGCCTGGCCGAGGTCCCGTTCGACTCCGACTACAAGTTCATGGCGACCTTCCACCGGGTGACCATCGACGGGGCGGAGCGCGTCGTCCAGCTCGTCAAGGGCGGCCCCGACGTCGTGCTCGCCCGGTGCACCGAGTCGGGCGGGCCGCTCAGCGACCAGGTGCCGATCGCCGAGGCCCGCGGAACGATCGACGCCGCCAACGAGCGGATGGGCGAGAAGGGCCTGCGGGTCCTCGCGTTCGCCGCGCGCGTTCGTGAGCGAGGACGAGTTCGAGGCCGGGTCGGCCGACCCGATGTCTCTCGTTCACGACCTCTCGTTCGTCGGGCTCGTCGGGATCATCGACCCGCTGCGCCCGTCGTCGAAGGTCGCCGTCGACGATCGCCCTGCGGGCCGGCATCGACGTCCGCATGATCACCGGGCGACCACGCGGTGACCGCCGGCGCGATCGGCGAGATGCTCGGCCTCGGGCCCGGGCGCCATCAGCGGCACCGAACTCGCAGGCGATGTCCGACGACGAGCTGAAGCGCCCGTCTGCCCCGGCTGCACGTCTTCGGTCGGGTGACGCCGGAGGACAAGCTGCGCCTGGCGCGGGTGATGCAGGAGGACGGGCGCTCGTCGTCGCCATGACCGGCGACGCGGTCAACGACGCCGCCGCGCTCAAGCAGGCCGACATCGGCGTCGCGATGGGCAGCGGCAGCGAGGTCACCAAGCAGGCCGCCCGGATGATCCTCACCGACGACAACTTCGGGACACTCGTCCACGCCGTCGAGCTCGGCCGCCGCGTCTACGACAAGGTCGTCTCCTACATCCGCTACCAGATGACCCAGCTGCTCTCGCTCGTCATGCTCTTCGTCGCGGCCACCGCGTTCAACATCAACGACGGCGTCGCGCTGACGCCGTCGATGGTGCTGTTCCTGCTGTTCTTCGTCACCGTGGCCGGCGTCGTCGTCATCGCGGTCGACCCGGGCGACCCGGACGTCATGAGCCGACCGCCGCGGGACCCGAAGTTGCCGATCACCAACCGCGGCGCGATACGTTCTGGGTCGCTCTACGGCGCGGTCCTGTTCCTCGCCGCCTTCATGCCGCTCGTTGCGGGCCCGGACGAGCCGAGCACGGATGTCGCCAGCGTGTCGATGACCATGACGTTCGTCGTGATGGGGCTCGGCACGGTCTTCAACGCCCTGACCAACCGCCGCGACCCCACCGGCGGCCTCGTCGCACCGGTCCTCAAGGCGGCGGGTATCTCGATCGTGCCCGTGGCGGCCGCTCTTCCTCGCCACCGAGCTGCCTGGCCTGCAGAGGGCGCTCATGACCGTCTCGCTCACCGGAGCGCGAGTGGCTGGCGTGCGTCGGGCTCGCCCTGCTGCTTCCGCTCGTCATCGAGGTCAGCAAGTGGGTCCGGCGCCGGCGCATCCCGGCTGCGTTCACGGTCGACCCGCAGCGCGCCCTCGCCCCGCAGCGCGCCCTCGCCGGTGCCGCCGGGTTGAGCGCGCCGGCGGACTGTGACCTCGAGCCGGTAGACCGATCGGAGGTCGGGGACATGTCCAAGAAGAAGGACGGCGAGAACAAGGACAGGCAAGAACACGGGCAACGAAGGGAGCGGCGCGCCGTCGAGGCGGCGGCACCGACCGGCCGGCGGCGAAGCTGCGGCGCAAGGAGTACGAGGCCGAGCTGGCGACGCTGCAGGCGGAGCTGGTCGCGATGCAGGAGTGGGTCAAGGCCACCGGCGCCAAGGTCTGCATCGTGTTCGAGGGTCGCGACACCGCCGGCAAGGGCGGCACGATCAAGCGCATCACCGAGCGGGTCAGCCCGCGCGTGTTCCGGGTGGTCGCGCTGCCCGCGCCGACCGAGCGCGAGAAGTCGCAGATGTACGTCCAGCGCTACATCTCGCACTTCCCGGCGGCCGGCGAGGTCGTCATCTTCGACCGCAGCTGGTACAACCGCGCCGGTGTCGAGCGGGTGATGGGCTTCTGCACCCCGGAGCAGACCGAGCGGTTCCTCGACCATGACGCCGGCGGTCGAGAAGGCGATGGTCGACTCCGGCATCATCCTGGTCAAGTACTGGCTCGAGGTCAGCGCCGAGGAGCAGACCAGGCGGCTCGAGAGTCGGATCGACGACCCGCGCAAGGTCTGGAAGCTGACCGACATGGACCTGAAGTCCTACAGCCGCTGGTACGACTACTCCCGCGCCCGGGACGCGATGCTCGCCGCGACCGACACCGCGTGGGCGCCCTGGTACGTCGCCGACACCGAACGACAAGAAGCGTGGCCGGCTCAACATCATCAGCCACCTGCTCAGCCAGGTCCCGTACGAGCCGCTGCCCGGGCGGGACGTCACCCTGCCCGAGCGTCAGGAGGCCGGCGACTACGTGGAGCCGCACCGGCCGCTGCGGTACATCCCGACCCCGTACTGAGCGGGGACGTCATCGAACGAGTCGCCCGCCGCGGGGAAGAAGCCGCGCACGAGACACGAACCACGCCCGAGTGGGGGAGCAGCGCCAGCTGCGAGGGCACCTCGACCGAGAACCCTCGGTGCGCGCCCCGCCGCCCGGACCACCCGCAGGGGCGAGGACCCCGAGACCGAACAGGACATGGACCATGACGTCGACGGACCCCAGCGTTCCCACCCAGCCGCGCGGCAGCGCCACGCCGTCGGCCCGCATTCACCTGAGCCCGGCGGAGCGCGCGAAGATCGGCAAGGATGCGCGCAAGAGGGCGCCCAGGAGCAGTCTCGGAGCGTGGGAGCCGCCGGTCGATCGGGCGGATCCGGTCGAGGTCCTCGAGGCGCAGGCGGCGACCCGGGTTCCCGAGCTTGTGCCGATCCGGTACGGACGGATGCTCGCCTCCCCGTTCGCGTTCTACCGGGGCGCGGCGGCGATCATGGCAGCGGACCTCGCGCCGACGCCGACGTCCGGCCTGCGGGTGCAGGCGTGCGGGGACGCGCATCTGTCAAACTTCGGGCTGTTCGGTTCCCCCGAGCGGGCGCTGGTGTTCGATATCAACGACTTCGACGAGACGGCTCCTGGCCCGTGGGAGTGGGACGTCAAGCGGTTGACGGCGTCCTTGGCGATCGCGGGGCGCAACAACGGCTTCACCGACGCCGAGCGCCGCCAGGTGGTCATGGCCGCGGCGGCCGGGTACCGGGAGGCGATGGCGGAGTTCGCCGACATGGGGAACATGGCGGTCTGGTACTCGCGCGCCGACGTTGAGGCCGGCTCGGCCCGTGTGCGTGCCGCCCTGGACAAGGGCGCCGCCGCGCAGACCCAGAAGGTCGTGACCAAGGCGATGTCCAAGGACTCCGCCCAGGCACTGGCGCGGCTGACGCACGTGGTCGACGGGGAGCGGCGGATCATCTCCGACCCGCCCCTGGTCGTCCCGATCGAGGAGCTCATGACCCCCGAGCGGGCGGCGACGTTCACCGACTGGACGCACGAGATGTTCGCCGCGTACCGGGCCACCCTGCCGGTGGACCGCCGCCACCTGCTCGATCAGTTCCGCTTCGTGCACATGGCCCGCAAGGTCGTCGGGGTCGGCAGCGTCGGGACCCGGGCTTGGATCATCCTGCTGACCGGCCGGGACGACGCCGACCCCCTGCTCATCCAGGCGAAGGAGGCCCAGGTCTCGGTCCTGGAGCCGTACGCGGGGGCGAGCGAGTACGACCAGCACGGGCAGCGGGTGGTGGAGGGTCAGCGCCTCATGCAGGCCAGCAGCGACATCTTCCTCGGCTGGATCCGCACCACCGGGCTAGACGACCAGCGGCGCGAGTTCTACTTCCGCCAGCTGCGGGACTGGAAGGGTTCCTGGGACCCCGCGGCTATGACCCCGACCGTCATGGGCTTCTACGGGTCCCGCTGCGCCTGGACCCTCGCCCGGGCCCACGCCCGCTCCGGCGACCGCGTCGCGATCGCCTCCTACCTCGGCGCCACCGACACGTTCGACCGCGCCCTCGCCGACTTCGCCGAGGCCTACGCCGACCAGAACGACCGCGACCACGCCGCCCTCGCCGACGCCGTCCGTACCGGACGATGTGCCGCCCAAACCCGCATCTGACGGAGCGACTTGGCCTGGCCCGAAGTTAGGTGCGGACAGCGATGGACAGGCGTCGCGGACCGTGCTCGACGGCGGGGGAGTGGTGAACTGCGTCGGTGCAGGTCAGAGGCCTGCAGCGTGCTCCCGCCCTTGCCGGAACGTCAAGGGGTCGACGTGCGCGGCGCCCGCGTGTGGAGGTCCGGGCGGGCCTGGGAGGGGTGGCACCCCTGTTTGTCGACCGATCACGCAGCGCGCCCGACGTACGCCCGCACTTTCCTCGCTGCGGGTCGACGGTTCTCTCCGACGACGGCCCCGGGTTCAGTGCGGCAGGTCGAAGTGCTGCCGTTCTGGCGGCGATCGGTGTCAGAAGGTCAGGCACGAGGCACGAGGCACGAGGCACGAGGCACGATGGCTGGGGTGATGGGGATTCCCCTGTGGCCAGGTGAAGTGGTGGGTTGGGCGCGGCGTCGCCGGCGTCGACGTGGCAGGACGAACGCTCAGTGTCGGCGGGTGAGGACGACGATTTTGCCGGTGGTGGTGCCGGCTTCCATCTCGGCGTGGGCCTGTTGGATCTGGTCGAGTTCGTAGACGCGGTGGATGGGGACGACGGCCTCGCCGGCGGCGACGGTGTCGAGGAAGTCCTGCAGGACCTCGGGTGGTAGGTCGCCGGCCTCGCCGGAGTAGGCGGTCAGGCGGACGCCGCTGGGGATGTAGTCGATGGGGTAGAAGTCCCGGACGGTCCACTCGTTGGACAGCATGCCGGTGAAGCACACGACGCCGTGCACCCGGGTTGGACCGTTCCCGGTTTGGTGGACACGGGTGGTGGTTGCCCCGAGTGATCGGGAGTCACACCGATGGGTTCGACACGCCGTGCGTTCACGGATGAGTACAAGGCCCAGGCCGTAGGTTTCGTCCTCGAGGGCGGCCGGTCGGTCGCCGAGGTCGCACGCAATATCGGCGTGCACGAGATGACCTTGGGGAAATGGGTGAAGAAAGCACGCGACGAGGCGGAGTCCGGGAAAGACCCGGACGCCCCGCTGGCCGAGTCCGAACGGGCCGAGCTGGCCCGCCTGCGGGAGGAATCGAAACAGGACAAGGCCACGATCGCCGAGCTGCAGATGCAGGTCGAGTTCGCAAAAAAAGTAGCGACCTGGTTCGCGAAGGGGAAGCAGTGAAATTCGCTGCGATCGCGAACTGGGCTGCCTCGACGACATACACCGTGACGTTCATGTGCACCCAGCTCGGGGTCTCCCGCTCCGGGTACTACGCCTGGCGGGCCCGGGCCGCCTCGGCGCGCGCCCGCGAGGACGCCACCCTGACCACGCTGATCCGCGCGGCCCACGCCGCGGGGCGGGGCAACCCCGGGGTGCGTCGGATCCGTGCCGACCTCGCCGCCTCGGGCCGGCGGGTCTCCCACAAGCGGGTGTTCCGCCTGATGCGGGCCGCCGGCCTGGCCGGACGCCACCCGCGGGCGTGGAAGAAGACCACGGTGCACGGCGAGCACCCCGTCAGCGCGCCGGACCTGATCGGGCGGGACTTCACCGCCCCGCAGCGCGACGCCCGCTGGTGCGGCGACATCACCTACGTCCGGACGTGGATCGGGTGGGCCTACCTGGCCACCGTCATCGACCTGCACTCCCGCGCCGTGGTCGGCTGGGCGGTGGCCGACCACATGCGCACCAGCCTGGTCACCGACGCCCTGGCCATGGCGATCACCCACCGCGCTCCCGCGGCCGGCGTCATCTTCCACAGCGACCGCGGAACCCAATACACATCCAAAGAATTCGCCGAATACTGCACCGCCCGCGGCGTGGTCCGCTCCCTCGGGCGCACCGGAATCTGTTACGATAACGCCGTGTCCGAGTCGTTCTTCGCGACCTACAAGAAGGAACTCGTCCACACCCGCCCGTGGCCCGACATCGAATACCTCCGCAAGGCCACGTTCGACTGGATCGAAACGTACTACAACACGCGCCGCCGGCACTCCACCCTCGGATACCTCACCCCGGCGGAATACGAGCAAGGCATCAGGTCAATCAACCAATTGGCAGCCTAAATCCGCGTCAACAAAAGCGGGAACACTCCACCCGGTACATCGTCGGCGCCCACGTACACGCCCACGAGTCCGGCCTCCTGGCAGAGGAGATGATCAAAGAGGTCTTCGGTGTCCACGGCATCCCCCACGTCGTGCACGCCGACCGCGGCACCTCGATGACGTCCAAGACCGTCGCGACACTCCTATCGGACCTGAACGTCACCCGATCCCACCCCCGGCCCCGCGTGTCCAACGACAACCCCTACTCCGAAGCGTGGTTCAAGACCCTGAAGTACGGCCCGACCTTCCCCGAGCGGTTCGCTTCCCTGGGCGAGGCCCGCGCCTTCCTCACCGAGTTCGTCGACGCCTACAACCACGCCCACCACCACGCCGGGATCGGCCTGCACACCCCCGCCGACGTCCACTACGGCCACGCCGCCACGACGGCCGCCCAACGAACCGCCACCCTCGCCGCGGCCCGCGCCGCCCACCCCGAACGATTCACGGGCACCACCGACCCGAAGATCCTCGACCTCCCGCAGACCGCCTGGATCAACAAGCCCGAAGACCAGTCCCAACCAGCCGCCTAACTCCCGCTGGCCTCAACCACCTTGACAAGTTCCGGGGTCAGGACGTGTTCGCGGTCTGGGCTCGCTATAGATGCCGGTCGATCCAGACACGTCCGTTGAGACGTGGGTCTTGGAAGACGTGGGGCGACTACGAGGTATGGGTCGAGCAAGTACTGCCAGCAGGCGCACGCTGGCTCGTGCACGGGATCACCGATCGGGCCGTGAAGTTGTGCAGCGAGTTCCGGGACTGCCATCCCGCCCCGTTGGTGCCGTTCGAGGGATCGGTCCAGACCTTCCTCGCGTTCCCACCACGGAGGCTGTCGTGGCGGTCTGGCACGAGGGTCTGACCCGGCGGCTGCGCCGTACGGTGGCGCCCAGCAGGTTCGAGTTGTTCACACGATGGCCGCCTGGGTGGCTCGGCCGGGTCATCTCGGGGTGCAATTGGGCGACGGGCCGGGCCGAAGTGCTCGCCGCGAGCATCCAAGCCGTCGCCCTCCTGGGAGTCGGAGCCTTCGTGATTGTTGAGGGCATCCAACGGCTGGTCGACCCACCGGAGATCAACGCCCCCGGCCTGCTCGCGTTCGGGGTCCTCGGCCTGGCCGGCAACCTCGCCGCGATCGGTGTGCTCGCCTTGTCTGCCGTAACTGAAAGTCCCCGGTGGGCCCTCGCTGATGGTGGTGCTCTTGATCCGCCTGGGGTGAGAGATGAGGTCACCCTCGCGGTATGAGGACGCATCTCAGGTGGGGCGAGATAGTGGGGCATGAGCACATGTCCTCGGCGTCGGCTCTTGGCGCCCGTGAAGGAGGTTGAAGCGTGATCAACCACAGCGAAACCCGGATGGGGCGGCTTGGCTACCGGCCTCCCGCGGACGTCCCCGAGCCGGAGCAGCTCGTGCTGCTCGAGTTCGTCCTCGACGACCGGGTAGCGGTGATCACGCTCAACCGTCCGCATGCGGACAACGCCATCACCACCGAGCTCGCGGTGCAGTTCATCGAGGTGCTCGAGACCATCGCAGCCCTCCCCTCGGTGCGGGTCGCTGTCCTCACCGCTGCCGGAGACCGCGCCTTCTCCGTCGGCGGTGACCTCTACCAGCGCAAGCAGATGACCAAGGAGCAGTGGCTGCGCCAGCGGCAGGTGTTCGACCGGCTGGTGTACACGGTGCGCCAGCTGCGCAGGCCGATCATTGCCGCCGTGCACGGCATGGCCTACGGCGGCGGCTGTGAGATCGCGATGAGCACCGACTTCATCATCGCCGCCGCCGACGCCGTCTTCGGCCAGCCAGAGGCGATGGTCGGCCTGTCCGCCGGCGCCGGGTCCCCAGTCTTCCTCCCGCGCCTGCTGCCGCCGGGTAAGGCGATGCAGATGCTGATGACCGGGGAGCCGATCACGGCCCAGGAGGCGCACCGGTTGGGCATGGTCAACGAGGTGCACCCGCGGGCCGAGCTGATGGACGCCGTGCTGGCGATCGCCGCCAAGATCGCCGACAACTCACCCACCGCAGTGCAGTCCGTCAAACGAGCTGTGCAGAACGGCCAAGGTGAACCCGTGGAGCAGGCGATCGCGATCATGATGGACCAACACTGGCGCTCCGTGGTGCACCCCGACCGCTTCGAAGGGATCAAGGCCTACATCGAGGGTCGTGACCCTGTCTTCCCCGACCCAGAGTTCTGACTCTGCCCTCGTCCCCCCCGTTTCCACGGCCGCAGGAACACCCCCAGCAGGGTCCTAGTGTCCTGCGCCAGTAGTTCGTTGTATTAGTCGTCCGAGGGATTCGAGGATCTGTTCGGCGGTCTTGGTCCAGATGAAGGGTTTGCTGCGCGGACCGTGACGTGGCAGTGAGCCGGTGTGCCCAGACTCCGCCGCATCGAGCATCGCCAGTCTGCGCAGCGCGACGCGCTCGATCCGGGGATGTTGCCGGGAGGGTCGCCGCCTACACTGGCTGCGACGAGGTGTGGGGGAGGGGTGAGATGGGGCCGTTCGATCGGATCACCCGTGACCCCGGCGTGATGGGCGGGCGCGCCTGCATCAGGGGGATGCGGGTCACGGTCGGCATGATCGTCGGCCAGATCGGCGCAGGGGTGTCCATCGATGAGCTGCTCGCCGACTACCCCTACCTCACGCGTGAGGACGTCCTGCAGGCCCTGCGGTATGCGGCCTGGCTGGCCGAAGAGCGTGAAGTGACGCTAGCCAGCGCATGAGGCTCCTGGTCGACATGAACCTGTCGCCACGCTGGGTCGATTTCCTGCGCGCGGCCGGCCACGAGGCAACGCACTGGTCCGAGATCGGTGATGCGAGGGCGACCGACGCGCACATCATGGCCGTCGCCGCAGACCAGCGCGCCATCCTCCTCACGAACGACCTCGACTTCGGCACGATCCTGGCCGCCCGGGGCCACTCCGGGCCAAGCGTCATCCAGCTCCGCGCGGCGGATCTGCGCCCGGAGGCGCTCGGCGACCTGCTGCTCGCCGCGACTGCCCAGGTTGCGGAGGAACTTCTCGCTGGGGCTCTGGTGACGATCGACCCGGGCCGGACCCGGGTACGCGTCCTCCCCTTGACCCGGCCATGACGGAGCAGTCGGATACGCCGTGTAGCCGAGAATGTAGCCATCAGGCGGCTTTCGCCCCCGTTCGTGGCAATGCCGCGTAGTTAGGCGCTCTGGGCGGTTTGGATGAGGATGGTGCGATCGGGTTTTCGTTGGCGGTGGCGGGTGGTGTTCTTGGTGGGTAGTTTGTGGCGGTGCCCGCGTTTTTGGACGCGGGGGTAGGAGCGGTTTCGTCGTGGCGGGTTGAGCTGTTCGAGGAGTTCAGCGACGGCGCGGGCGTGGCGCTTGTTCCGGGCTGCGGGGGGAAAATGCCGCGGCGTCGGTGACGGTGCGGCGGATGATGTTGAGTGCGCGTCTTGTGCGTAGCCGGTCGGGGTCGATTTCGTCGGTATCGACGGCGTCGGTCATGAACGCGCGTATCGCATAGTGCGTCAGGAGCAGGCCCCAGATTTCTTGGCGGACCATCGGTGGGGTCTTGGAGCGCAGGGTGGCGCCGGGGGTGCGCAGCTCGCACTGGATCTCGCGCAGGGCTGACTCGATCTCCCAGCGTTGGGCGTAGGCGCCGGCCAGCACCTGGGCTTCGGCGTCCTCGTGGCGCAGGATCGTGGTGATCAGCCGGTACGTCTCGCCCTGGCCGGGGCCGTCACCGTCGTGGCCGTCGGTGCCGACGTGGTAGTCGATGACGCGGACCCACAGGTGTTTGGCGGTGGCGGGGTCCTCCTCCTGGCTGACGTCGACGGGGCGGGGGGTCGCCGGTTTGGTGCCGGGGGCGTGGACCTGGGACAGGGAGGACCCGTCGGGCAGGACCGCCAGGACGGGCAGGATCATGGTCTTGGGCAGCCGCCAGAGCAGCGCCGCGCCCGTCGCGGCGCAGGTCCGCCACAGCTCGAAGGAGTAGAAGCCCCGGTCAGCGGTCAGGAGCATGTCCGTCTCGAGGCTGCGGGCCACTGTGGTGGCGAGTTCCCGCTCACCGGTAGCCATGGACCCGATCCGCGCGTCGATGATCGCGTGGGTGCCGACCTCGGACAGGGCCACCACCCGCGCCTGCGGGTACGGGGTGGGGCTGGCTCCGCCCTGCTTGGGGTATTCGGCCAGGTTCGCCTCGCAGTCGGGCAGGTCGAGCATGACCCCGTCGATGGCCATCACCCGCCACCGCTCGCACCACGCCCCCGGGGTACCGGCCTTGGCCACCGGCACCGCCACCCGCCAGAACAGCTCGGCCATCACCTCCTCACCCAGACGCGCCCGGGCCTGCGCCAGGGCACTGGAGGTCGGCACCACCCACCCGCTCGACCAGGTCCGGGCGTACCGCAACCCGTTCACCAGGGCGCGGATCACTTCCTCGTACCCGTCGGCGAACAACGCCAGAGCCATCACGAAATACACGACCACGTGCGCCGGCAGCAACCGGGACCGTTTCTCCCGCCTATTGCACTCCGAGATGACCTCGTCCACCAGGAACCGCGGCACCGTGGCGGTGAGCACCCCGATGGAAAGATGGTCCGTCAAACGCCCCGAGATCCCGGGACCCCTTGTTTCAGCCACGGACCAATTCTACGAACAAACCCGCCACCACCCGCGGAACAAGGGACCCCGACACGCCGGGTGAAATCACCCTAAAGAACCGTCGTCCGCGGACGCCAGCAAGGCGAGCAGGCCGCCCGGAAGGATCACTCAGGGCGAAACACGCCAGACGCCGGAGAAACCCCTAACTACGCGGCATTGCCGTTCGCGGGCGTCCGCGATCGTTCGCAGATGCGGTTGACCTGCGACGACGCACACTGATGAACGCCCCTGAACGGGTTGCCGAGACCTGGGGGTCAAGGGGTCGCAGGTTCAAATCCTGTCAGCCCGACACATCGTCGCAGGTCAGGGGCTTGCGCTGGGCCGCCGGGGGCGGCCGGTGCGGCTCATGTAGCCATCCGTGTAGCCATCGCGCACGGTCCGCCCCCGTCCGGGACAGTTCGCCCCAGTTCGTTCCGCTTCCACTCCGGATGACGGCGGACTCTGGCGCACGGCAGCGGACCGGTTGGCGCCTCATCCCGGGGTCAAGAGGTCACGTCTCCCCGGGCCCCGCCACGCGCGGCGATGTTGCATGCCAGGCGGCTGTTCCGTCACCAGACCGAGGAGCGGGAAGGTCGTGGTGTAGCCGCTCGCGACCCGACGACGGGCTGGCCGCTTGTGCCGCTGCTTCGGGAGCGCACCCCGGTGCCCTTCGGGATGCGGTGGTGCGCGCGCGAGGAGGATGGAGTCTCGTCTGGGGGCGTGATCACGGCGGTGGACCGGGGGAGTGGGCGTGGTGGTGTAGCCGTTCGCGTTGCGGCGACTGGGTCGCGGTCGTGGTGGGCACGGGCCGGCTGGGCCGGGGGCTAGCTCGGGACGGCGCCGCGGCGCGGGCGGCGCGGCCTGTACGTGCGCCTTGGGAACCGGGCGCGCTTCCGTGGGATTCGCCGACAGCCCGGCGAAGGACGGCTCGTCCGGCGATTGCCCCGGGTCAGCCCCGAACGAGAGTCGGGTCCAGGCACCTTCCTCGAGCGCCACGGGTCGTGTCTGTGACGGGGACCGGTCAACTCCCCCTTGACCGGCCGAAAGGCCCCCCGAGTCCTGAGGCTGGCGCAACGATGTCACTGGGGGCGTTCGTCGACCATGACCACTGGGGCCGCCGAACTCCGTCGCGGGGCGGCGAACGTTGCACTCGGCTGCTAAGGGACTGCGATGGAATAACACCGCTTTCGGGGTGGTGGCGGCTACGGTTGTGGTATGCCCGACCTGGAGGAGTCGCTGGCGCGTCGGTTCGCGCTGATGCGCCCGCACCTGAGCGAGCTGCAGCGGCGGCTGTGGTTGGGGGTGGAGGCAGCCGAGCTGGGCTCGGGGGGCGCGGTCGTGGTCGCGCGGGCGGTCGGGGTGGCTGCGGACACGGTGCGCCGGGGGCGGGCCGAGGCGGGGTCGGTGGAGCCGTTGGCGGTCGTGCGTTCGCGGCGTCCGGGCGGGGGTCGCAAGCGGGCCGAGGCGCGTGACGGGGCCCTGGTCGGCGCGTTGGAGGCGTTGATCGATCCGGTCACGCGGGGGGATCCGATGTCGCCGTTGCGGTGGACGTCGAAGTCGACCCGGGCGCTGGCCAGGGCGTTGTCCGAGCAGGGGCACCAGGTCAGCGACTACGTGGTGCGCCGGCTGCTGCACGAGCTCGGCTACAGCCTGCAGGCCAACGCCAAGACGATCGAGGGTGCCGCGCACCCGGACCGGGACGCCCAGTTCGGCTACCTCAACGACCAGAGCCGGTGAGCACATCGCCGCCGGGGACCCGGTGATCAGCGTCGACACCAAGAAGAAGGAACTCGTCGGGGACTACAAGAACGCCGGGCAGGAGTGGCGGCCAGCCGGTGAGCCCGTGGCGGTGAAGGTCCACGACTTCCCCGACCCGGCCGTCGGCAAGGCGATCCCGTACGGCGTCTACGACGTCGCCGCCGACACCGGCTGGGTCGCCGTCGGCACCGACCACGACACCGCCGCGTTCGCCGTCGCCACCATCGGACGCTGGTGGCAAGGCGTCGGGTCGAGCCACCTACCCCGGCGCCACCGGCTTCTGATCAGCGCCGACGGCGGCGGGTCCAACGGCTACCGCACCCGGATGTGGAAGACCGAGCTCGCCGCCCTCGCCGCACGCACCGGCCTGCACATCACCGTGTGCCACCTGCCGCCGGGCACCTCGAAGTGGAACAAGATCGAGCACCGCCTCTTCTCCCACATCTCGATGAACTGGCGCGGCCGACCCCTGACCAGCCACGAGGTCATCGTCCAGACCATCGCCGCGACCACCACCCGCACCGGACTGACGGTCCACGCCGAGCTCGACCACCACCTACCCCACCGGTGTCACGATCCCAGCCGCCCAGGTCAAGGACCTCGAAACCTCCGCCATCCTCACCCGCGAGGCGTTCCACGGCGAATGGAACTACACGCTCCACCCACCACCCAACACACCCGAACCCGGCTGAGTTAATTCATCGCAGGTCCTAACGGCTTACGCGCGCGGCTTCAGCGGTCCCAGGAGGCCGGAGGGCGGCGCCCCTGTTCCCGACGACGGCACCCCCGTTCGGGAACCCCGCGTCGGTCGTGCGGCGGCTGCCTGCTCGTCGAACTGCGCGGACACGGTCGCGAGGTACGCCCGGAGGTAGATGGCCTGATCGAGGGGTCCGCGCTGCGGCGACCAGCCCATCTCCGACCGCCAGGTCTCGACAACCGGCCCGAACCGGGTGAACCAGTACTCCACCAGCTGCCTCGGAATTCCCTTGAGCGGCTCCTCGTCGGTGGTCCCGAGCTCGGGCCGCCCCATGCTCGCGCGACCGGCTGAGGGGCCGCGGGGGACCGGGAACTTGAGCCAGAACCCGTAGAGACGTGCCCAGATCAGCGCCTCCGCCGCGAGCGACGACTCGGTAGCCACGTCGGCGAGCGAGAGCGCCGAGCCGCCGACATCGAGCGCCCCCGCCTCGAACGCCCTAGACAGGAGGTCTAGGTCGTCGAGCGACGCCGCCGATCGCGCGTATGCGATGGATCGCGCAGCGCGCACCTGGATCCCGAGGCGTGTGAGCCGCGCGTAGTCCTGGACGCCGGAGATCACCTGCACCCCGGCGGTGTCGGTGGCGGCAACGCTCGAGGGACTCGTGGGGGCGCCGGAGGTCCGCGCCTGGTTGACCGCCTTCGCCACACCGTTGGCCACGTCCACGGGCTCCATCACGTGCGCCAGTTGCTGGATGGCGGAGTGGTAGAGCCTCAGTGCGTCCGGGCTTGTTCGTCCGGGCAGTTCGCGGAACCCCTGAGAGAGCACTGATGAGGGGGTGACGCGAAGTCCTGTCGTCGCGTCGATGAGCGGCGGCCACGTGCGCATCTGCCGCGCCGCCGCGATGAGTTCCCGCCCTGTCGCCGACTTGGGGATACGGCTCCACACGGCGTTGCTCCGGAGCATCGGTACGAAGATGCGCGAACCGATCGCTTTGAGCAGTGCGCCGACGACGTTCGACTCCAGGAGGAAGACCACCCCGATCTCGAACCAGAAGTCCCAGCCCGAGACCTCCTTGGGTGCCTCTAGGAGGCCTATCCGCACGTCCTGCACCTGCTCGGCGGCCCGGAGCGCGCCGTCCAGGTAGGCGTCGACGCGCGCCTGCTGGAGTGCCGACGACTCCGCGATGTCGCGACACACTGTCTCGATCAGGAGGGAGCGTGCGCTCTCGTACGGCGCCGCCACGCCTACTCTCCCGAGTCGAAGGAGCCGAGCTCCCCGGCCTCGAGCCGCTTGTGGCGGCGGTCCACCTCGGCCTGGAGGAGGTCGCGGGAGATGCGGCGTTCTTGCACCACGTCGTCCTCGCAGGACGAGCACGTGCCGAGCGAGGACTCCACGGTGACGCCGGGGGTTGGGAGCACGAGAGATAGGGCGGTCTCCTGGGCTGCCGCTGCCGTGGCCTCGGCCTCCTGGTTGGCCTGCGCGAGGACGGTACCGAGGCGGGCGTGCAGGGCTGTAAGGGCACTTTCGCCGGTCGGTGAGATCGGGATAGCGAGCCTGTCGCGCTGAAACCCGACGGCGTGAGGTTCGAACATGCCCACGGAGAGCAGGTCGCCCGAGTTCGCCATGATGTGGTCGAGTTGGGACGAGGGCGGAAGGTTCTGGAACAGGACGTAGCGGTAGTAGTCGGCGTGCTCGTCGAGGTGGCGCAGCAACGCGTCCTGCCGCTCCCGGGCGGTAGCCATCTCCTCGAGGGGGAACGCGAACTCCAGGCGGTCCATGATGCTCGCCGCGGCGTGCTCCTGCGTCGCGTCCGCCACGTCCCCCGCGAGCGGTGGTGCGCTCTGCCTCGACGCGTACTGCGCAACGGCCTTCTGCAGGCGGCCGAGCGCGGCGAGCACGCCCGCGTCGTCGGGCTGCCAGAGCCCGCGGCCGCGGAAGCGCTCCGCGTAGTTCCATGGGAAGGATCCGCCGCGCGTCTTGAACACCTCGTCGTAGACCTTGGTCACCTGCTCGTCCGTCGGGGAGAGCGCGCTGCCGCAGCCGCTCGGCCCGGCCGTGCCCGTGGGGACGAGGGAGACGAGGGCGACGGCGTCTTCCGCCGTCGGGCTCTGGCTGGCGGCGAGTGCGTCGAGCGCGCTGAGGAGCGCCGGACCTCCAGGAACCGCCGCGAGCAAGGTGCGGAACAGCCAGGCGGTCACCAGGGGGGCGAGCTCAAGGAGCCGCCCCTCGGCGATGAGGCCGAAGGCGAGCAGGAACACGTCGGCCTGGGTGAGGCCACCGGAGCGGGCCCGGGCCGCCAGCGCTTTCATGGCGTCCCCGAGCCCGCCCCCCGCCCCGGGAATGCGGAACCCGGTCTCGAACGTGGTCAGCACGGTGGCGACAGCCGGGTCCACGGACGCCGGATCGCGCAGGGCCGACGCCGCCTTTGCCACGGACGCGAGCGCTGCCTGGAGCTCGGCCTCGACAGGGTTGGCCGGCTTGTCGCGCGCGCCGGCCGTTGCCTGCTTGGTCGCGGCGAGCGCGCCGGCAGCACGCTGCGCCTGGGCCGCACGCTCCTCGAGGTCGCGCCTTGCGAAAGCGTAGGCCTCGAGTCGCCGGACGGCGGCAAAGCCCTCGGCGAGCGCGGGGTCGAGCAGCGACCGGCGCAAGGCGGTCTCGTTTGTGCGCACGTGCGCCGTGCTGAAGGTCGCCACAGACGCCGCGAACGGGTTGGGAACCATGACCACGAGGCGCAGCCGCTTCGGGAGGTAGGAGAGCCGGACCGTGTAGTGGGCGAGCACCTCGTAGAAGCTGAGTGTGAGGGTGTGGCACTGGTTGGCGTTGCGGATGCGGCGGGTGACCCTCGACTCGGACCCCACCTCGGTGGTCTCGGTGATGCGGGTGGAACGACGCGTCCGAATCTCCGTCCCGGCCTTGACCGTGCGTTCCTTGAGCGACGTGGTCGTGCTCTTCAGGACGTCCTTGAGCGCGTCGTTGGTGGTGGTTCCCGCGTCGGCGTGCACGTCCACGGAAGCCACGAGCGTCTTGTAGGAGGCGTCGACCGTGCCCCCGACGTTCCACTCGAAGTCGTTGGAGCGCGTCATCTCCTTGACCACGTCGTCCGTGTCCTTGGTGGTGTCGGTGACCTCGGCCGACATCGTCACGTCCGTCTCGGTGGACTGATCGAGGCGGCTCGTGCGACGGTCCCAGGAGAAGGTCTCAACGGTGGTCTCCTCCCCAGGCGCCAAGGCGATGGTCTGGAGGAGCTCGCCGCGGGTGAAGCCGTCGAGCGTCCACAGTTGGCGCCACGCGAGCATGAGGGCGACGGGCAGACCGCGCGGCTCCGGCGGCGCGATCGTCAGACCCGCCGTGAGGTCGTGCACACCCGCACGGCCCAGGAGCGTGCTCGCGTCGATCTTGGTGGCGCTCCCTCCCGCCGCCGCGAGCGCGTGGAGGGCGGCGAGCGCGAGGGCTCGTGCGTCGTCGGCCCCGGCACCCCCCGGTACGCCGGTGAGTGCGACGGCGGCCCCCCGCGCGCCGGACATGGACAGCGCCCGGTCGGCCGCGTCCGGGAGCGTCGTGCCCGGGCTGAGCAGGCCCGCGGCGCGGGAGAGCCGGGGCGCGAGGGCGGGAGTCGCCAGCGCCTGCCGCGTGGCGACGCTCACGGGGGCGCCGTCCAGCCGAACGGTGGCCACGCCGTCGCGCCGGAGCTCCCGGATGGCGTCGGCGTCGAGGGTGGCCTGGCCGCTCGACCCGTCGGGGCGCACCACCCGGCGCTCCCAGAGAAACGCTGCGACGTCGTCGATCACGTATCCCGTGCCCTCGACTGCGGAGGGGCCCGTTGCGGGATCCGGCGCGAAGCGGATGACGCCGCCGTCCGCACCGTAAGCGGCGGTCGACTGCCCGAGCGCGAGGGCGGCGGCGCTCGTACGGGTGAGGGAGACGGCGACGTCTCGCCCCCCGACAGCGACGACGCCGTCGGCGAGCGCTCGCGCCGTCGCGTCCTCGTCGACCACCGCCTCGGCGCTGTCGACCTGCACGGCGACGGCGCGTGGTGCGCCCCTGCCGACGGGTTGGGCCAGGATCTCAAGCCGCGAACCGCTCAGCAGGGCGGCGACCTCGGCGCCGGAGAGGTCGACAGCGAACCGTTCGCCGCCGGCGAGCTCGAGCGCACCGTGCTCGAGGAGCTTCTGGGCGCCGGTGGTCACCGTCACCTCGGCTGGCGGGTCGGCGAGCATCCGACGGATGCCCTCGGCGTCGTTCACGCTGAGGGCGAGGTGCAGCGGCAGGCCCCCGGCGACCGCATTGAGCGCGGCCAGCCGGCCGGGTCCCGACGATTCCGAACCTCGGGCCGACGCGCTCACCGGGACGCTGCGAACGGAGTCGTTGATGACGAGTGGCGTTCGGACCTTTCGTCCGGTCGCTGGGTCGGCGACGTCGGTGGTGAGGATGACGAACTGGCCGAAGTCGAACTGTCGGGTGATCGAGCCCCTCGGCAGGGCCTGGTCGCAGCCGTCGTTCAGCAGGCTCGGGGCCGTGGGCTGATCGGGCACGGGTCACTCCTCGTCCTGCAGGGCGGGTCCGACCGGCGCCGGCACCGTGGTGCGAAGTGAATCAGTGACCCCGTTCACCGGCAACAAGAGGAAAGGCCGTCCCAGCCCGTGGACTCAGCGCCGAATGCTGGAATGCCGACACGCTCGAGGGGGCGATAAACGCGTCCGGGAAATGAGACGAATACGCTCGCTCTCGACCGTCGACCATGGGCTGCCACGCCGCCGAGGCGCTGCACGTGATCGTCCTCGCGCCCACCGACGCGTGTCCGGACGTCCCGGTTCAGCCGGACAGATGCGCGATGCTCCGGTTCGCCGTGGTCCCCGCCCGGGGCAGCGTGCGGGCCGTGGTCAGTCTTTGTCGATAGGCCCCGGCGTGTCGCGCTGTAGTGGGCGGACCTGCTCAGGGTCGACCAGAGAGCCATGCGCGACGCTCATGGCATCGTCTCTTTCGTCGCATGGCAGCCTCGAGTTCGGGTTCCACCCTGCGGAGACCGCCCTCAATCCCGTCGGCGGAAGCCCCGTCGTCCACCTACGAAACGCGAACCTGCCAGCGGATCTCGTCCGTTCGACGCGCCGCTGCGCACGCCTGCACCGCGGATCCCTGGCCATCGCCGACGGCAACGGGGTCGCCGAGATCGCCGACCCATTCGGCAGCATCCTCGGCTTCCACGGACCCACGCCCGCCCTACTCCTCCGCGCCGCAAACGTCCACGCCGTGTAGCCGAGAATGTAGCCATCAGGCGGCTATCGCCCACGTTCGTGGGCGTCCGCGCCCGTACGTGCGTGCCGTTGACCTGCGGCGACGGACCACGGCGGACGCACCTGAACGGGTTGCCGAGACCTGGGGGTCAAGGGGTCGCAGGTTCAAATCCTGTCAGCCCGACACATCGTCGCAGGTCAGGGCCTTGCGCTGGGTCGCCGGTGGCGGTCGCGGCGACCCATGTAGCCATCCATGTAGCCATGAGACGCGGTTCGCCCCCGTCCGGGACCGTTCGCCCCAGTTCGTTCGGCTTCCACTCCGGTCGACGGCGGACCCGGGCGGACGGCTGCGGACCGGTTGGCGCCTCATGCCGGGGTCAAGGGGTCACGCCCTTTCGGGTCCCGGCCACGGGGACGAAGAGCCTCTGTTCAGGAGGTTGTGCCGCCGCGGATCAGGGATCCACACGTCACGTTAGGTCGACTGATCTGGGCTGAGCTCGATGGTCGGGTTCCGTGACAAAGGGCCCGCGCGGTTCCCCGCCTTCGGCAGTGCAATGGGAGAGTCGGGCTGGTGCTTCGGCCTCGCGACGCCGGGCCTTCGTCGTCACGAGCGGACCGCGGGGGTGAAGATGGTTATGCACAGTGTGAACGTTAACGGGGACCAGGAGAAGGGTGTGCTGAGGGAGCCCCACCGGCGCACGGCCATCGTCGTCGGGGTGCTTCTGATCGTGTGTTCGGTTGCCAGCGTCCTGAGCGTGGCACCGCTCGGTTCCATGCTGGACAGCCCGGTCGACCTGACGCGACTGGCGGTCAACGACGATCGAGTGGTGCTCGCGGCGCTGATCGAGTTCGTGTGGGCAGCGACCGGCGCTGGTATCGCGATTGTTCTCTATCCCATGCTCCGTCACCACGGCCGTGCCATGGCCTTCGGGGCCGCGGCCGCGCGGGTCGTCGAGGGAGTGCTGATTCTGGTGGGCACGCTCAGCCTCCTGGCACTTCTCACGCTGGCCCAGGAGTCCCTGAGATCAGGCTGGACCGACAACGCCTCGACCGACGCATCCGTGCAAGTGCTCCTCGCCGTACGGGAATGGGTGCCGAACTTCATGATCCTGTTGCCATTCCTGCTCGGCGCCGGGATGTACTACTACCTGATGTACCGCTCGACCATCGTCCCGAGATGGTTGTCGATCTGGGGCCTCCTCGCAGTCGCGCTGTCCTTCGTGGCCACTCTCTACTCCGGGTTCACCCAGGAGTTCGGGTTCACCACCTTGAACACCGCCCTGAATATCCCCATCGGCCTGCAGGAGATGGTGCTTGCCGTGTGGTTGATCGCCAAGGGCTTCAACCGGGTGCCGGAGTTCCCGGCCGTGGAGAGTCGAGCGTAGAACCATGCCGTCACACGCTCCGCGCCTGCGGCGGGCAGGCGGTTTCGCGGCGTTGTACGTCGCGGTCGCCTACCTCGCTGCGATCCCGTACTTCGTCTTCCTGGTGGACTACCCCAGCGTCACCGACCCGAACGACAAGGTCACCGTGCTCATCGACAACTTCACGAGCATGTACGTCATGCACCTCGTCTCGTTCGAGTTCGTCGCGCTCGCGTTGATCGTCGTGACACTCGGGGTCTACCACCACCTCCGCGAGCACGCTCCCGCGACGAGCCAGGTGGCGGTCGTCTTCGGGCTGGTCCGTGCTGGGCTGCTTCTTGCCAGCGTCATGGTGTTCAACCACGGTATGGCCGTGGTGGTGGATCAGCAGGCCACTGATCCCCGGCAGGCGGCGGCCATGTGGCAAGTGATGGAGCCCGTTGCGGATGCCCTGGGTGGAACCGGCGGCGACGTTCTTGGCGGCGTGTGGTTCCTGCTGGTGAGCTGGGTGGCGCTTCGGGCGAGGGTGTTCCACCGCGCCCTGAACTGGCTCGGCCTCGGAATCGGCGCCGCCGCGCTGCTCTCGGCGGTGCCAGGCCTGGGCTTCCTTGAGGTAGTGGGTGGTTTGCTCCAGATCGTATGGTTCCTCTGGTTTGGAATCATCACGGCGCGGGGCGGATCGACGGAGTTTGTCCGGGCTGTGGCCCCCTAACGGCGTGAGCGACGAACCCTGGGATTTGGGGTCATGAGTCAACCTGCTGGGAGAACTCGCCGAATGTGGCTGTCGGCCTGCGCGGGCGGCGGCGGTTTCTGGCTGGCCAACTTCGCCATCTCTTTGACGCCTGTGGCGGCCGAGTACCGGGCCGGTCTGTCGATTTCGTATTTCCCCATGCTGGCGCAGGCTCTGGCCGGTGGTCTGGTCCTCGGTGTCGCTGTCAGCTACCTGCTGTATCGGCACTTCGACAGGATTCCGACCCGTACCCCGATGTCCAAGTCCGTCCTCGTCAGCCTGCTCGCCCTTGTCGTCCTTACTGTGCTCGTGGATGTCCCCGGGAAATTCTTCACCGCCACCGAGAACCCGGTGCGCTACTTCGTCATCGGCGCCGTATTCAACATGGTCCGGTTCCTCGCCCTCGGCGTCGCAGTGGGCGCACTCTACGGCCGGAACAGCTCCCGCGGTACTCCCCCAACCTATCGGGACAATCGACAAAACCCGCAGGCCCCGCCGCGCCGTCGTGGCTGAGGCCCTCTCGAAAGGAGATCTGCATGTCTGGTTTCCGCACTGATCAGGTCACTCTCGCCGTACGGGCCAGACTCGCAGGTGGGCTGTACCTCGGCTACATCCTCGTCACCGTGCTGGGCGACGTGGTGGGCCACATCGGGATGGGCAGCCCCGAACAGGTGTGGCACACCATCACGTCAAGCCCGGACATGTTCCGCCTCGGCTTGGTGCTCGCCTACACCTCCGCGCTGTTGTTCCTGGTGACAGCGTGGGCGCTGTACTGGCTCCTCCACCATCTCGATCAGACCCTGGCTCTGCTGTTTCTCCTCCTCAACACGGCGGGTGTCGCGGTCCAGTGCGCCAGCATGATCCCGCTCATCAATGCCCTGGCACTGAGCGAGAACGGTCTCGTGGCGGGCTCCGGAGGGCAGGGGGAGGCTCTCGCCCTGGCTGCCATCGCCACCTACAAGACCGGCTTCGTTACCGCGCAGCTCTTCTTTGCCACCTGGCTGTTCCCGCTGGCGTACCTGGTCTACACGTCGCGGTTCCTGCCACGCTTCCTCGGTGTCCTGCTGGCACTGGACGGCCTCGCCGTCCTGATCTGGTTCAGCCAAGCCCTGCTGCTGCCGGACTACCCGGCGATCCGCTACCCGGGACTTGTCGTCAGCTTCCTCGCCGAAGTGGGCCTGGCCTTCTGGTTGCTGATCCGGGGCGCGGGACCCGTCAACGCCATCGAACCAGCGACCACTCCTCCCCCCACCGAGGAGATCACCACGGATGCGTCATGAGCAGGCCGGCAACTTCGTCACGGCAGTAGGCCGAACCGCGTGACGCCGTCCTCGCCGCCCTTCGCCGCCGACGAGGCGGGTGCTGATCGACCTCGGCCTGACGCCGGACCTCGACGTGCCCGCGCTCGATGTGCTCGCCGACCTGAGGGACCGCTTCGAGGCGATGAACACGCAGATGTGGCTGGCCACCAAGCAGGACGTTCGTCCGGCAGCGGCTCGTGGCCGCCGGCCTGACCGACACCAGCGCCGCCACGGCGTTCCGCAACGCGCCCGGCCGTGCTGGTCTACGTCTCCGTTCGCTCCTCCGGCGGCGGCGACGTCCGCCGAACCGTTCTCGCCCAACTCCTCGAGACCATCGAGGCCCGTCGCGCCGAACCCGGCCTCGACGAGCGCGGCCGCGCCTCCCAGGAACTCGTCGCGGCCCGCATCCTCGACGAGCTCGACGACGCCTGACACCCCCGGCAGCCGTCAACCCGCGTCGGAGGACCAGGCGAGCACGCCCTGCGGCCGCCCACCGGTGGGCTCGGCGAGGCGACTCGGAGGCGCCCTGGTCGACGCCGGGCCCCTGGGGTGCCGCATCGGGTCTACCGAGCGGGGTCTGCCAGCGCGTCAGGTCGTCCTGAACGTCGACGCTCCCTCTGGTCTTGGATCGGTCGGGATTCACCAAGCGGTCATCCGCAGGGGGCGACCCGGCGAACCTCTCGAGTGGGGCCGGGACGCCGGGCAGGCAACTGCGCGAGATGGAGCCGAGCCCCGGACCGGCGATGACCCCCGCTCCGGGCACCCCGGGCGCTGCGACTCGATCGTAAACCGTGCGGCTGGCGGGTACGCGAGGGCCCAGGCTTTGAGGACGTCGTGCTCGGTCTTGGAGAGGGCGCCGGAGTCGAGGAGGGACCTGGCGGCGGCGATCTGGTCGGCGGCGGAGGTGGTCCTTCTCGATCTCGAGGTCGTACCGGGAATGCAGGTTGAGCCAGAACCGCTCGCTGGTGCCCAAGGACCGCGCCGGCCGCGGGCGGTGTCCGCGGTGATCCGGCGCTTGCCGTGCACGATCTCGTTGATCCGGCGCGGTGGGACGCCGATCGCGACGGCCAGCCGGTTGTGACTCACCCCTAAGACTCGAGGTGGTCGACGATCCCGCCATGGACAGGCTCATGGTCCGTCCGCCTCGGAACGAGGATCACCGGACGACCGCCCTGCGGCGCCGCTCGTGATGTCCGCTGAGACCTGCGGTCGGCGGAGCGTCCTGACGGGTCCCCTCCACGGGTGGGCGTCGACCCGGTGTTGCCAGGATTGTGGCCGCCACACTGGCCACGACGAGGTGGTGCGAGAGGAGCGTCGTGGGACCGTTCGATCGGATCACCCGCGACCCGGGCGTGATGGGCGGGCGCGCCTGCATCAGGGGGATGCGGGTCACTGTCGGCATGATCGTCGGCCAGATCGGTGTGGGCGTGTCCATCGATGAACTGCTCTCCGACTACCCCTACCCCACGCGTGAGGACGTCCTGCAGGCCCTGCGCTATGCGGCCTGGCTCGCCGAAGAACGCGAAGTGACGCTAGCCAGCGCATGAGACTGCTGGTCGACATGCACCTGTCGCCACGCTGGGTCGACTGCCTGCGCACGGCCGGCCACGAGGCGACGCACTGGTCCGACGTCGGCGAAGTCACCGCCACCGACGCACACATCATGGCCGTCGCCACCGGCCAGGGCGCCGTCGTTCTCACCAACGACCTCGACTTCACCACGATCCTGGCCGCCAGGGGCCACTCCGGGCCCAGCGTCATCCAACTCCGCGCATCGGATCTGCGCCCCGAGACACTCGGCGACCTGCTCCTCGCCGCCATCACCCAGGTCGCCGACCAACTGCTGGATGGAGCCCTCGTGACGATCGACCCGGGACGCACCCGGGTGCGCGTCCCCCCTTGACGCCTCCCTAGCGCGGCAGCAGCCGAACACGCCGTGTAGCCGAGAATGTAGCCATCAGGCGGCTATCGCCCACGTTCGTGGCAGTTCGCACCGGTGCGTGCGTTCCTGTGACCTGCGACGACGTATCCCGGTGAACGCCTGTGAACGGGTTGCCGAGACCTGGGGGTCAAGGGGTCGCAGGTTCAAATCCTGTCAGCCCGACAACAGAACACCAGGTCAGGGGCCGTTTCTCGGAAGAGGAGCGGCCCTTCTTCGTGGTCGGGAGCCGGGCCGGGGAGCCTAACTGTGGCGAGGATCGGACTGGACCGGGCTGGACGGCGGTGGAATCCGCGGTTGCGTCCTTGCAGGTCACAGCACTGGCCCCCAAGTCGAAACGTCAAGAGGTCAAGCGCGCGCGGCACCCGAGTGTCGAGGGCCGGGCGGGCCTGTGAGGGTGGCACCCCTGTCTGTCGACCGATCACGCAGCGCGCACGACGTACGCCGGCACTTTCTGTCGCTGCGGTTTGGCTCTCCTGCAGGAGCGGGGTGCGTCTACCAGAGGCCGGGCAGTAGCCGGTGCCGCGTTCGGGCCGCGTACTGCGCGTAGCCGGGGAGCTCGGCGTGCAGGGTTCGGTCCTCCAGGTCAGTCCGCACCACGACGAGACCCGCAAACAGGACCCACGGCACCAAGGACCAGGGTGAGTCCAGCAGAGCGACGGAGCCCAGCGCCGAGCACAGCATGCCGACGTAGCCGGGGTGGCGGATGATCCGGTACGGCCCGTCCGTGATCACCCGGTGCCCGCGCTCGGTCTGGATGCGCACCACCTCGGAAAAGTAGGTGTTGACCGACATCGCCCACAGGACGACGGCGTAGCCGCCGGCGAAGAGGACCACGCCCAGCGCCCGGACCACCCCGGGCAGCGGCGCGGTCCAGCCGAACCTCTCGTCGAGGCCCGCGACGGCGAGGATGGCGAGCGTCGGCACCGCCTGCAGGCGGGTGAGGCGCACGTCCCAGGCCTTGCCGCCCGCCGTACCGCGGCTCCGCTCGGCGACCACCTCGGCGTGGCGGGGGAGGAAGACGACCGATGCGAGCAGGAGCATCCCGACGTACAGCCCGACGTACAACCAGCCCGCGCCCCACGCCAGGGTGCCGGCGCACGCGAAGAGGACAGCCGCCTGGACCAGCGTCAGGACGAGGAGCTGAACGATCCTGCGCACCACCGGCGACATGCGACGAGTCTGGCACCGGGCATCGGTCACCGCCCTCGCCGTTCGGGCCGTCCCGCTCAACGGTGGACGCAGCTGCGGAACCCGGGACGGCGGGTGGGGTGTCGGCGGCGACGGGCGCCTTGCCCGGCGCGCGGGTTGCGCGAGGCGGGGAAGCCAGGGCCTTCGATGACGAGGGCGCCCTTACGGTCGCGAATCTTGGCCGCGGGCCGGCGGGGTGTCGTCGTCGACGGTGAGCACGATGAGCGGGCTGTGGGCGAGCATGGCGGGGATATCGGTGCGGCCCCAGCGCCGTGCGGCGGCCTCGATGAGGGGGCGCCGCTCGTCCGGGTCGGTGACCACTCGCGCGGTGGCGGGGATGTCGGCGACGACGGACTGCTTGAGGTGGACGATCACGCGGGGGTCGGCCGTGATGTTGTGGATCCAGGCCCGCGTCCGCTCCCGCGGCAGCCCGCTGATGAACAGCAGACCGCGGTCCTGGTGCAGGAAGATCTCGATCCGCCGCGCTTGCCCCGTCCGCCGGCCGGTCGTTGTCAGGTCGATCACTTGGTTGCGGTGCAGGGCGGTGCGGGTGGTCTCGTCCACGGTGGGTTCCTGACGTCGGCGGTCCGGTCCTGGTCCCCGATCCCGGCAGTCTCGCACGATCGTGGCGACGGCTGGGGGTGGCGCTGACCTGCACAGATCGACATGGATCGGCGCCGGGTAACCCCTCGGGCTAGGCCGGCGGTTCGTCTTCGCCCGCGGCCTCGGCGGCCTCGGCTGCCTCCTTGGTCGCGTGGATGGCGCCGACGGCGTGTTGCGGTGGGGCGTAGACGGTGTGGAGCACGAGAGGGATGGGACCGGTGTTCAGGACGTTGTGCCGGGCGCCGGCGTGGACGCAGACGAGGTCACCCTGGGTGATCGGCGTGGTCTCGCCGTCGAGCACCGTCTCTCCGGTGCCGCTGACGAACGTGAGGATCTGGTCGGTGTGCTCGTGGACCTCCTCGCCGATCTCACCGCCCACGGGGATGGTCATGATCACCAGTTGAGAGTGCACTCCCGTCCACAGGACGCGTCGGAAGTCCGCGCTCTGCTCGGCGACGGTCGCAATCGTGAAGTGGCACTGCTCGGTCATGGTCGGCTCCTTCGCCGCTCGTGCGGGACCTGTCCTCCCGTTCTACCCCGGCCCGACGCGGCGCGCCACGGACCGAGGCGCTCGACGCGGTTCGATGCCGAACGGTCCGGCGACGTCGGGCGCGTGCTTCCATGACCCGTCCGCGTGCGATGCGGGGTCAGCCTTCGTCGCTGTCCCCGGATTCGGAGGCGGGGGCGGGGTTGCCCATGTCTTCGGACCATACGGCGGTCGCGCCGCTGTGCCCGATGCGCACGGCCTGGACCAGGGTCCCGGTCGAGACGACGAGCGCGACGACGGCGATGACGACGGCGACCCACCTGGGCGCACGCGGCGTGGTCGCCTTGCGCTCGTTCCAGTACCACCAGAGCATCACGGCGGCGACGACCACCAGGCCGACCACCCAGGGCAGGAGGCCTTCGGCGAGCTGGGAGTGGGTCTCGATGAGGGAGTTCTCCCCGACCCGCTCCTCGAGCGCCTCACCCGACTGGGTGGAGACGGGCACGAGGACCAGGGCGAGGAGGGAGATCGCCAGGGGCAGGAAGCGCGCCCACTTCCGGAACGCGGGCCACAGGGCCGCCAGGGCGACGGTGAGCGCGGCGACGGGAACGATGACCTCGGTCGCGTGGACGACGAGGGGGTGGAGCGGCAGTCCAGCGATCGTGTCGAACATCGGGGCTCTCCTCAGGGCTGCTCCGGCGACATCGTCCGACGGCGGTGCCGACAAGCCGGTGCGAGCGAGAGCGAATCTATCCACGTCGCAGCGGTGTGACCCCGGTCCTTCGTCGCGGCGCGCGGCGACGGCTGAGAATGGCTCCATGGCCGGCCTGAAGGAACGCAAAGAGCTGCTGCTGTTCGTCTCATCGACGGTGCTGCTGCTGGCGGGCGGTGTGGCGTGGTTGGCGGGTGCCGACTCCACCGCCCGGGTGCTGTGGATGGCGGGCACGGTGCTGGGTCTGGTGTTCTCGGTGGCGTGGACGGTCGCGGCGATCCGGCGCCGGCAGCCGAGCGTGGACGTGATCGCGGTGCTGGCCCTGGCGGGTGCGCTCGTGGTGGACGAGCCGTTCGCGGGCGCGATGATCACGGTGATGCTCGCGAGCGGGCAGCTGCTCGAGGCGCGGGCCGCGGCACGCGCGCGCCGGGAGCTGAGCCTGCTGGTCGAGCGGGCCCCGCGCACGGCCCGGCGCCGGGTCGCCGCCGGGGTGGTCGAGGTCCCGGTCGAGGACGTGGTCCCGGGTGATCGCCTGCTGGTGGGCACGGGGGAGATCGTCCCGGTGGACGGGCGGCTGGTGTCCACGGCGGTGTTGGACGAGGCCGCGCTGACGGGTGAGTCGCTGCCGGTCGAGCGCGCGGCGGGGGAGGCCGTGCGCAGCGGGGTCGTCAACGCGGGCGGCCCGTTCGACCTGGTCGCGACGGCGTCGGCGGCGCAGTCCACGTACGCCGGGGTGGTGCGCCTGGTCGAGCAGGCCCAGGCCTCGTCGGCGCCGTTCGTGCGGACGGCGGACCGGTTCGCGGTCTACTTCGTCCCGCTCACCCTCGTCCTGGCGGGCGTGGCGTGGGCGGTGGCGGGGGACCCGGTCCGCGCCGTCGCGGTGCTCGTCGTCGCGACCCCGTGCCCGCTGCTGCTGGCGGCCCCGATCGCGATCATGTCCGGGCTGTCCCGCGCGGCGCGACATCGGTGTCGTCGTCAAGGGTGGCGGCGCGCTGGAGACGCCTGGCCGCCGGGCGGGTGATGCTCTTCGACAAGACCGGCACCCTGACCCAGGGCCGGCCGGGGCTGGCCGACGTCGTCACCGCGGGCGATGGTGGACGCGCGACGAGCTGCTGCGTCTGGCCGCCTCGCTCGACCAGGTGTCCGCGCATGTTCTGGCGAGTTCGATCGTGACCGCCGGTGCCCGCCGCGGGCTGGCCCTGCAGATGCCGGCGGACGTGCAGGAGGTCCACGGGTACGGCGTCGAAGGCGTGGTCGGCGGCCGTCGGGTCCGTCTGGGCAAGGCCGCGTGGATCGTCGGCGACCATGCAGCCGTTGTGGGTCCGTCAGGTCCGCCGCCGCGCCGACCTCGACGGGTCGCTGACGGTGTTCGCCGCGGTCGACGGCGAACCCGCGGGTGCGTTCCTGCTGGAGGACCCGATCCGGCCCGACGCGCCCCGGATGGTCCGTGCGTTGCGCGACGCGGGAATCACCCGCGTGGTCCTGGTCACCGGGGACCGTGCGGACATCGCCGACACCGTCGGTCGGATCGTGGGCGTCGACACCGTGCTGGCCGACTGCGACCCCGCCGACAAGCTCGCCGCGATCGGCCGGGAGTCTGCGCACGCCGCGACGATCATGGTCGGCGACGGCGTGAACGACGCCCCGGCCCTGGCTGCGGCCGGCGTCGGGGTGGCGCTGGCCGCCCGGGGGGCGACCGCGTCGTCGGAGGCGGCCGACGTCGTCCTGACGGTCGATCGGATCGACGCCCTCGCCGACGCCATCCTCATCGCCCGCCGGTCCAAGACCATCGCCCTGCAAGCCGTCGTCGTCGGGATGGGCCTGTCGCTGGTCGCGATGGTTGGCGCGGCGGCCGGGCTCCTGCCCCCCGCCGCCGGCGCTGTCCTGCAGGAAGTCATCGACGTCCTGGCGATCGGGATCGCCCTGCGCGCCGTGCTGCCCGGCAAGGTCCACACGATCACGATGCCGCCCGAGGACGTGGCCACCGCCCTACGTCTGCGCGCCGAGCACGACGCCCTCCTGCCCGTGGTCGAGCAGATCCGGTCCGTGGCCGATTCGACTGTCGACCCACGACACCGACCTCGACCGCGGCGCACGCCCTGCTCGACCACCTCGAGGGCGAGCTCCTGCCGCACGAGCGGGCCGACGAGGAGCTCCTCGTGCCCCTCGTCGCCCGCGCCCTCGGCGGCAGCGACGCCACCGCGGCCCTGAGCCGCACCCACGCCGAGATCGAGCACCAGGTCAGCCGACTGCGCCGCCTCCTGGTCGACCTGGACAACGACAACGTCCAGCCCGAGGACGTCGTCGAGCTGCGCCGCCTGCTCTACGGCCTCTACGCCGTCCTTCGCCTGCACAACGCCCAAGAGGAAGAAGGCGCCTTCAGCCTCGTCCCGGCCGGCGCGGCCACCGTGCACGCCACACCCGAACCCGCGGGCGGAGCGCACCCCTAACCCCCCCGAGGTGCCGGGGGACGACGCCGCCGCAGCCGTTCGCGGCGCCGGGCTCACCGGCGCGCGGGTCCGGCTAGGCCACGCTGACTCCGAGGAGGAGCCCGACGGCCCAGGTGACGATCATGGCGGCGGCGCCGCCGAGGACCAAGCGGAGTACGGCCTGTCTCTTGCCGGCGCCGCCGAGGCGGGCGCTGATGGTCCCGGTGAGCACGAGGGCCAGGAGCACCGCGACGAACGTCACGATGATGCGGATGTCGGCTGGTGCGAGGGTGATCGCGGCGATGGGCAGGATCGCGCCGGCGGTGAAGGCGGTCCCGGAGGAGATCGCGGCGTGCGTGGGGTTGGTGAGGTCGTTCGGGTCGAGTCCGAGCTCGGCCTCGACGTGGGCGGCGAACGGGTCGATCGCCGTGAGCTCGGTGGCGACGGCGTGCGCGGTCTCCTTCGACAGACCCTTGCCGCGGTAGATGGCGGCGAGCTCCTCGAGCTCGCCCTCGGGGTCCTCGGCGAGTTCCCGGCGCTCCCGTTCGATGAGCGCCCGCTCGGCGTCCCGCTGGCTGCTGACCGACACGTACTCCCCGAGGGCCATCGACACCGCCCCCGCGACCACGCCGGCGACGCCCGCCGTCACGATCGGCCCGATGGCGGTGGTCGCGCCGGCCACGCCGACCACCAGACCAGCGGTCGAGATGATGCCGTCGTTCGCGCCGAGCACCCCGGCGCGGAGCCAGTTCAGCTTCGCGGCGTGGCTGGTGCCACCCCCGTCCGCGGTGGGGGCCCCGATGGAGGGGTGTGGGTCGGTGGGGCCGGTCGTGCCGCGCGGGGTCATGAACCCGACGGTAGGGGCGGCGCCGGGGCGCCCGCCAGGTAGGGAAGGCTCGGCTTGCCCCCGGCCACCGGCACCGTCACAGGCAGCCCGTAGCTGCTCGAGCGTCTCGGGTTCGACGCTCGTGGGGGCGTTCATGAGCCTGCGATCCTGAACTCGCGTCCCGCCGGGGGCGCCATAGGGTCAGGCGACGACGGCGCCCTCCACCCGTCGCGGTCACCTGGCCCGCTGACGGAGTGCTCGGCGTGGAATGGGGGACGGTGTGGCGCCGGTTCAGATGTCGAGCGAGGAGTTCGACGACCTGGTCAGGGATGCTCTGGACGCCCTGCCTGACTGGATGTCGCCGTTGCTCGCCGAGATTGCGGTCCTGGTCGAGGACGAGCCGGAGCCTGGGGCTGCGCCTCGAGGGATGACGCTGCTCGGCCTGTTCCGGGGCATTCCGATCACGGCGCGCGGCGGACGAGTCCCGGGCTCGATTCCCGACACCATCACGCTCTTCCGACGGCCCATCCTTCGCGCGTGCGACTCCCCCGACGCGGTGCCGGCCCGGGTCCTCAAGGTCCTCGGCCACGAGGTGGGCCATGCGATGGGGATCAGCGAGGCAGAACTGCGCTCCCTCGGCTGGCATTAGCTCGCTGTGCGAGCATGGCGGCGCCGTGAGTGGCGGCTCTTTCTCGATGGTTGGATCGACATGTCTGGACGTCGTTCGCGTTTTCGCGTCAGCCGGTCCTGGTTGTGGCCTGCGCTGACGAGCGCGTTGGTGATCATCGTCGTCTCGGCGGGGGCCGCGGCCGCGATCGAGACGGACACGGTCACCTCCTACTGGCGGGGCCTGTGGTGGGCGATCAGCCTGATCACCACCGTCGGGTTCATCGGGGCGCCGCCGAGTACCGACGAGGGTGCGGCGCTCTCGGTGGTGCTGATGGTGGTCGGGTTCCTGCTCCTGGCGATGGTCAGCGCCTCCCTGGCGGCGCTCTTCGTCCACGACGAGGAACGCCCGCACGAGGCGCGAGAGGAATCGACGGAGGCCGCCATCCTGGCCGCGCTCCAGAGTCTCGAGGCACGTCTGGCGTCGATCGAGCGCCGACTCGACCAGTACCCGAGAGATCCGGCCCGGCCCACGATGGCACCGACGGACGAGGCCGTCCCCCCTGGCGGGCGTCCCGAGTCCTGACCCGACGCCGCCGATCCCTCAGGTGCCCCCGGGCGCGTCGGTGCGGTGCCGTCCTCAGGGAAGTCACAGGCTCACCACAAGTTCGAGGGGGCAACCCCTCAGGCTCGGGTGTCACGGTTGACGTGTTACCGACAGAAGGGGCGCCGACCGATGCGCACCACCACCGGACCACTGGCCGCGGCGCGACGCTGGACGACGGGTGCTCTCGTCGCCGCAGCGCTCGCCACAGGGGTCGTGGGTGTTCACCTCGCCATCCCGACGGCGAGCACCGCCGCCGGGACGACCGTCGCCGCGGGCACTGCGGGGTCCGGGGGCACGTCCGCCCAGGGCTCCGCCGGCTCTACCGCCGGCGGGTCGTCCTCGGCGACACCCCCGTCGCGCTCCCGCTTCGGCGCCGTCGCGCCCGTGCAGCCGGGCAACGGCCAGGCGCAGTCCAAGACGAGCGGTTCCTGATCCGGTGTCCGCGGCCTCGCACCGGGTCCCGGCGCCCGGGACGGTCGTCTCGTCGACGTTTCGGGCGATCGGCACGACGAACCGGATCCTCGCGACGGAGCCGGGCGCCCTCGCCGAGGCGACGGCCATCGCCCAGGACCATCTGGCCGGGCTGGACGCGGCGGTGTCCCGCTTCCGGCCCGATTCCGAGGTCTGCGTTCTCGCTTCCCGCGCAAGCAGCGGACCGGCGTCGGTCCTGGCCTCGCCGACGTTCGCGGCCTACCTGAGAGCGGCCCTCCATGCGGCCCGGATCACCGACGGGCTCGTCGACCCCACGGTCGGCTCGGCGGTCGTAGCGAGCGGCTACGACGCCGACATGGACGAGGTCCGCGCCCGTCCGGCCCGCGCATCCGCCGCCGCCGCGCCCGTTCCCGGCTGGTGGACGATCGAGATCGACGACGCCACCGATCGGGTCACCACGGGTGCCGGGTGCCTGATCGACCTGGGCGCCACGGCCAAGGCGCAGGCGGCGGACACGATCGCCGCCCTGCTCGCCGCGCGCCTCCCCGGTGGCTTCCTCGTCAACCTCGGCGGCGACATCGCGGTCAGCGGCGAGGCGCCCCTCGGTGGATGGCAGATCGGCGTCGAGGCGGCCGACGGCGCGCTCGTGCAGGTGGTCACCGGTTCGAGCCAGGCGTTCACGACATCCTCGACCCGCCTGCGCACGTGGGACACGCCCGGCGGACGGCGTCATCACATCGTCGACCCGCGGACGGGCGCGACGGCGAGCGTCACCTGGGCCCAGGTCACCTGCGCCGCCTCGAGCGCGCTCGAGGCGAACGCGGCCTCCACGGCCGCGATCGTCCTCGGCCCCGACGCGCCGGGGTGGCTGTCGGCGCACGGCATCCCGGCCCGGCTCGACGGCGTCGACGGTAGCGTCGTTCTCACCCCCGGCTGGCCGGACCCGGATGAAGGGGCCCGCTCGTGAACGAGCTGCTCTGGTACGTCTCCCGCGGGACGGGCATCGCGAGCATCGTGCTGATGACCGTCGTCGTGGCCCTCGGGGTGATCACGGCCGGCCGACGTCGCCCGCACGGGGACAGCCCCACCGTGGTGATGGCCGTGCACCGGTGGCTGTCCCTCGGGATGGTCGCCTTCCTCGCGGTGCATGTGGCGACCGCGATCGCGGAGACCTACGTCTCGATCGACCTGATCTCCGTTCTCGTGCCGTTCAGCTCCTCCTACGCGAGGGTGTGGGTCGGGCTCGGGACACTGGCTCTCGACGTCCTGATCGCCGTCGTCGTCACCTCGCTCCTGCGCCACCGCCTGTCCGAGCGAGTCTGGAAGGGGATCCACTGGGCCACCTACGGCCTGTGGGCGATGGCCATGGTGCACGGCCTGATGATGGGCACCGCGAACGAGCCGCTCCTGCGGGCGACGACGGCGGCGTGCGGCCTGGTGGGTGCCGCCTTCATCGTGTGGCGGGTGAGCACCACGTTCGCGGACCGGGAGCGGCGCCGCGCGATCGCCGGGCAGGAGTGGTCGTGAACCTCCTCGACGCCCTCGACGCCTCCGGCCTCACCGGACGCGGCGGTGCCGCCTTCAGCACCGCGATCAAGGTGCGGACCGCCGTCGAGCACCGTGCGGACCTCGTCGTCAACGCGTGCGACGGCGAGCTCGGCGCGGCGAAGGACGGCTGGGTGGTCGCCCATCACCTCGACGACCTCGTCCACGGCGCCACGCTCGTGGCCTCGGGCAGGGGCCGGAGGGTGCTCTTCGCCGCGCACCGCGGCAGCCGCACCTCCGAGCGGCTCGCGGCGGCGCGGGCTCGACGTCCTCGAGGCGCCGGACCGGTACGTCTCCTCGGAGGAGACCTCGCTGATCTCCCTGGCCCACGGGGGGCTCGCGCGGCCGATGACCAAGCGCGCCCCGTTCGTCCTGGGCGGGCGGGACAGCCAGGGGCGGCGCATCAGGCCCACGCTCGTCCTCAACGCGGAGACGACCTGGCGCATCGCCCAGATCGCCGAGCGGGGCCCGCAGTGGTTCCGCTCGTTCGGGACCGAGCAGGAACCGGGTCCGCGCCTGGTCGGCATCGGTGGGTACGTCGCGGCGCCGCAGGTCCTGTCGACCGAGGCCGGCGTGAACCTGGCGGGGCTCCTCCAGGCGGCCGGTGGGCTGAACCCCGACGTCGAGGCCGTCCTGGTCGGAGGACTCGGCGGGGTGTTCCTGACCGCCGAGGAAGCACGCCGGGCGACGTGGTCGCGCGAGTCGCTCACCGCGTTCGGCGGCTCGGTCGGCCCGGGCGTGATCACCGTGATCGACCCCCGCTTCTGCCCGCTCCAGACGGTCGCCGGCATGCTCGCCTACGCGGCAGGGGAGTCGGCGGGCCAGTGCGGGCCGTGCATGTTCGGCCTGCCGGCCGTGGCGGCCGACTTCGGCGAGTTCGCGGCCCGCCCCACCCGCGCCACCTACGACCGGCTCCAGCACCACCTCGGCCTGCTGCCCAACCGGGGTGCCTGCCGGTTCCCCGACGGCGTGAGCCGCTTCGGCGCGTCGGCGCTGCGGGTCTTCGCCCGCCACGCCGATCAGCACGCGGGCGGTTGGTGCCCCCAGCAGAACAGGAGCCCGCAGCATGTCGCCAGCACTTGAGCGCGCCGCGCCGTTCGTCATCCTGCGCGTCGACCGGGTCGCCTGCACCGCGCACGGCGTATGCGCGAGCCTGCTGCCGCACCACATCACCCTGGACGAGTGGGGGTACCCCATCGTGATCGACCCCCGGGTCGACCCCGACGCCGCCCGGACCGCCGTCAAGCTGTGCCCGGCCCGGGCGCTCTACGTCGACGCTGCCGGTGCCGCGGGGTCACGGCGGTGACTCGGTCTCGGGTCGTTCCGTGAGGAGGCGGAGCAGGACCTCGTCCTGGGCCCGCAGGTGGGCCTGGATCTGCAGCGCCTCGTGGAGGACGGCCTCGGCGTCCCGGTAGGTGTCCTCGGCCCGCTGGTCGGACGCCGCGGCCTGGACGTTCTGGCCGACGATGATGATCGGGAGGAGGACCAGCTGCAGGAACGTCTGGGCGATCCACGCCACGATGATGAGGCTGTTGTGCGACCGCAGCGCCGCCGGCAGGGAGAGCAGGGCCAGCAGCGTGAACAGGTAGGCGCACCACATCGTGCCCACCGCCACCGTGACGACCACACCGAAGCGGGCGTTCACCCGACCGATCGGCCCCTTGCCCTTGAGCCGTTGATCCGACGTCCTCGCCGGCCCGGACTCCTTCCGGGCGGCGATCCGCGGGTGCGGGACGTGCTCGAAGAGCGAGGACGACGACGAACGGGACGGCCCTGCGTCGGAGGCCCTGATCTCACTCATCCCAGCAGGCTAGGTCCCTTCCTTCCCTTCCGTCCCCACCGCCCCGAGCGTCCCGCGGGTTTCCACGGCACCGGCTCTCGGCGCCCCTCGCTACGGCCCAGGGAGGCCGTCGTCAGCCATGAGATCGTCGAGTTCCCGTCCGACGGCGGCGATGAGGCGGTCGACGTCGGGCAGGGTGACGGCGTCGCCGGTGATGCCGATCGTGAGCCGGTCGACGTAGGAGACCATGGCCGCGCTGGCCCGTATCTGCTGCGCCGAGGGGACATGGGGCATCAGCTCGAGCACCCGCCGGCCCGCCAGGTGCCGCACCTCCGGCGGGCCCGGGAGGGGGCGATGGCGATGTACGCGGGGGAGTCGGTGCGCTTCGCCCACGGCGTCGAGCCGGCCGCTCAGATCGTGCGCGACATCGCCGCCCACGCGATGCGACCCCTCTGAGCAGCGTCGTCGCGGGATCCTCGCCGCGGGCAGTGACGTGCAACGTCGCGGTTGAGACTCGGTCCGCCCTGACGGCTGACGGCCTGACCGACGCCCTACCCCGCGAGTCGTGCGGGCGGAGGTGCGCCCTCGTCGATGGCAAGAATTGGGGCAATGAGAGGAGTCAGAAGTGATTCTCTCCGAGTGCTCGGGCGCCCGCGGGCGTGGTCAGTGCCGCACGTCGCCAACCGCCGTGCTGGTCCTGCGGGCTGCTGCCGGCCCACACCGGAGTGCCGGATACCGGGGGGAGTACGTTCAGGGGATGGGTGCGCCGAGGACAGCCCGGGGAATCATGGCGTGGGTCGGGCTGGTCACGGGGCTGGTGCTCCTGGCCGGGTGCGCGGGCCCGACGGTGGGCCCGATGGGGCCGTCCTCGCAGGTTCCTCCAGCCTCGTCGTCCGCAACCACCGCCGGCCCGGGGGCGGGGGACTGGACGATGGGCGGCGGGTGGATGGCGGGCGGCCCGGACGGCTACACGTACGCGCCGGTGAGCTGCCGGCCGCCGCAGGACCTGCCCGGAGCGCAGGTCCAGGTTGCGCTCGGGGACACGGGTATGACTTCGATGATGGGCGGGACCTCACCCCAGGGTGCTCGGATGATGCTGCGGGCGTGGCCCACGAGCGTGCCCGCGGGGCAGGTCAGCGTCGTGGTCGCGAACATGGGCTGGCGCACCCACGAGGTGGTGATCCTGCCGTTGGCGGACGGCGAGTCAGCCGGGCAGCGCCCCGTCGGGGCTGACGACAGGATCGATGAGACCGGCAGCCTCGGTGAGGTGTCCACTTCTTGCGGGGCCGGTGCGGGCGAGGGAATCACGTCCGGGTCCGCCGGTTGGACCACGCTCACGCTGCCGCCGGGGCGTTACGAGCTGGTCTGCAACCTGCCCCAGCACTACGCCGCCGGCATGTACCAGGAGCTGGACGTCACCTCGTGACCCCCCAGCACCGGGCGCTCGAGGGAGGGACGACGTCGTCCCCGCCCGCCGGATCGCGCGACAGGCGCCCTGCTCAACCGGGGCCTCCGCACGGTGCCGTCAGGTGAGTTGGTACCGGCCGTCGTCTGTTCTGGACAAGGTCTTCGAGGGCGGCATCGTCCTGAAAGGGATCTCCGGACTGGCCGAGTTCCTGGGCGGTCTGCTCCTGCTCTTCACGGACCCGGCCTCGATCCACGCCTTCCTGGTCGTGATCACGCAGAAGGAGATCACCGAGGACCCGAGCGACCGGATCGCCAACTTCCTGCTCCACTCGACCTCGCACATCGACACCGGTGCGAAGGCCTTTGCCGTTGCCTACCTGTGGGTCCACGCCGCTGTGAAGCTGACCGCCGTAGTCGGGCTGATGCGCAACAAGATGTGGGCGTACCCCTTCTCGCTGATCACCCTCGGGCTCCTGACGGCGTACCAGGCCGTCAGCCTCGTGGCCCACTTCTCCGTGGGGCTGTTCCTGCTCACGCTCTTCGACGTCTTCATCCTCTGGCTCATCCGACGCGAGTACGCCAAGGTCCGCCACCCCACCACCGAGGCCGCACCGCCCTGATCGACCGCCGGGTGCTCACGCCGCACGGCCCCCGAGCCCCACGCGCGGTCGGAAACCCGCACCCATGACGCGCTCTGGGTGTCCGTGGTGTCGGAGGTGTCCGGGGCACTACCCGGTGGGTGTTCCGTTGCCGCCGGTGAACTCGCCGCCGGGTTCGGGTGCGTGCTGACCGGAGGCGCAAGTGTCGATGAAGACCTTGAGCTGGGGATCGGTCGCTGAGGTCAACGGGAGATGGGCGCCCCATACCGTGGCCACGACCGGGGCCGGGAGATCGGGGTAAGGGCTGAGCAGGGCGTACGGCTGGCCGGCGACGTCGGCCTTGAGGATGGCGACCTCGCCGGCGGGTAGACCGGGTTGACAGGTAATCCACATGGCGCCGTGCTCGAGGGAGTGCGCGGCGTTCTCGTTCGGCACCGGCGTGTCGTAGATCCCGCAGTTTTGCCAGACCGCGGCCCCGCCGTCACTTTGGATCCCGACCGGGTCAGCAGGCGCAGGACGTACCCGGTTGCCCAGAGCCCGTCGTGGGCGAGGTGCGTGTCTCCTCCAAAACGCCCCACCGTCACCGGCAGGTCCGTCCATCGCCTGTCGACCTGATGTCACCGACGCAGGCGCGGGGGACTCTCGGGTGGCGTCCGGGGGCGCCTGGGCGAAGCCTGACAGAGCGCGACCGGCGCAGGTCGCCTCTAACCTCTCAGGTGGCCTGGATGACGCCCATCATGCCGAGGTCTTCGTGGTCGAGGATGTGGCAGTGGTAGACGGTGCGCCCGGCATGGCGGCCGAAGGGGATCCGGACCACGGTGGAGCCTTGGGCGGGGATGGTGACGACGTCCCGCCAGGTCGGCTCGGGGTGTGTCTGGTCCCCTTCGCGGAGGACCTGCATGGGCCAGACGTGCAGGTGGAAGGGGTGGTCCATCGGGCTGGTGTTGACCAGGGTCCACTCCTCGACGTCGCCGAGGGTGACGTCCTGGTCGACGCGGTCGGGGTCGAACTCCTTGCCGTCGATCGTGAAGGACATCCCCCCGCCGCCCATGCCCATTCCCGTGCCCATCGCGAGGGTGAGTTCGCGCCGTCGGGCCACGGGGACGCCGGACAGGTCGCGGGCGGCCGGCTGCCGGGGGAGGGGGTCGAGCGCGCCGGCCGGTGCGCCGTGGACCACGAGTCTCGCCAGGGTCAGGGTCCCGGCCGAGGCGCGGGGGCCCATGCCCATGCCCATCGCGGCGCCGCCGAGGGTGAGGTCGTGATCGACCGGCCGGTCGAGGTGGTCTTCTTCAGCACCTGGGTCTGTGCACGCCGAGGGCAGGTGGCGGCGCTGGATGCCGCAGTGGCTTCACGGTTGCGTTCGGCCGCGGATGGAGAAACTCATCATGCTCTCCCCGGCCGGCAGGTCCCACTGAGGCGGGCCCGGTGGAGCTCTTCTCCCCGGTAGGAGCAGGTCTGGGCGGCCTCGTGCCGGGGTCTTCGCGTGGGTCGTGCGGCGTCTAGCACCCGGTGAGGGTGGCGGTGAGTGCGGCCACGCGGGCGGCGGCGAGGGCGAGCCGGTCGCTGACCTGCCGGCGGGTGGGCTTGGTGCCGGGGGTCCGGCGCGCGTCGCGCACGCGTCCCATCATGCCCGCGCTGGCCGCGCGCTACCCGGGCTCGGTGCCCCGCCGAGCTCCCCGGCGCTTGAGCGAGGCGGCCACGTCCGAGGCGCCCGTTCGCTCCGCCGCGTCCAGAGGGGTCAGCCCGTCCCAGCCGAGCCAGCTGGTCTCGGCGCCGACGTCGAGCAGGTGGTCGACCGTGTCCCGCCGCCCGCCGTGGGCGGCGGCCCACAGGAGCGGACCGAGGTCGGCGCCCGGTTCGGCCCGCAGGACCGCGGCGAGCCGGTCGGTGAGTCCGAGGGCGGCGGCGTCCCAGGCGGAGACGACGGCGCCGCGCTCGACGAGGCGCCGTGCCGCTCGCCACTGCCCGAAGGCGGTGGCGTCGTTCAGGGGCGTGCCGCCGCCGATGACCGCGCCGCGGGCGTCGATTGCGGCCCCGGCGTCGAGAAGGGCGTCGATCGCGGCGAGGTCGTCGCTGCTCGCAGCCCAGTGCAGCGGCGTCTCCTCGTGCTCGCCCACGAAGGTGGCGTCGACGTCGGCGCCGTGCCGGACGAGGATCGCGATCGTCTCCGCCACGTGGGGGAGGTGCCCGGGCCAGTCCGTCGCAACGTGCAAGAGCGCGCGGCCTCCGTGCCCGGGGACGAGGGAGGTCGCCAGGTCCGGGCGCGCGGTGAGGACGTTGTCCAGGGCCACGGTGTCGCCGGCGCGGACCGCCTCCACGGCGGCTTCCGCGTCGGCGTCCCCTGGTGCGCCCTCCGGTTCCTCGGCCACCGGGCCACGCTAACCCGCTCAGGCGCGGCGTGCCCTTCTGGCTTCGGTCGCGGCCGGTCAGCGTGGCTCTCGTGCCCCCGTCAGCCACTACGGTCTGGCCGCTATGTACCGGCGCCTGGAGGCGCCTCGACCCGGTTGTCGAGTGGCGCCCGTTCCCGGCCCCGGTGGGCGGTGTCGTGCACGTCCTCGTGGCCGAGTACTCCGTGGTAACCCACGGCTCGACCGTCGCACGCATCGAATGGCAGCGGTCTGTGGCCGGCCCGCCCGGCCCCGGACGCCGTGGATCGGCGGCCACCGGGCGGACTGACGTCCGAGGTCTGGGGATCGGCCCCGGGATTCGTGACGGGACCTCCTGGAGGGAGGTCGTCGCCCCTGGCGGGCCGCCCGCCGAATGGCCCGGGGGTCTCGGGCGGCGGCCTGCACGCGCCCGGACGGCTCGATGGCTCGTGGGGGGCTCGGTCTACTGCGTCTCGGCGACGTGCTTGAGCTGGCGCAGGCCCTTCTCGAAGTCCTTGCCGACCATCTTGTCCATCGGGACGAGTGTGCCGAGGAGTGCGCTCAGGCCGGTCTGCTGACCGGTCATCCGCCACGTCACGGTGGTGGCGCCGACGGCGTCGGCGAAGTCGAACTCGATCCGGTTCTCCGCCTTGACCGGCTTGAGGAAGCTCAGCGCGATGCCGATCATCTCCGGGGTGGAGGAGGTGATCTCCATGCGTCCCGTGCCCGCCTTGCGGTTGCCACGCCAGGAGTAGCCCGCGCCCACTCCCGAACCTGTGCCGGAGTACTCGCGCTGCATGGCGGGGTCGACGTCTTCCCACGGCGACCACGCCGTCCACTCATGGAAGTCGTTCACGAGCGCATGCACCCTCGCCCGCGGCGCGATCACAGTGGTCGAGCGGACGACGTCGAAGGCTCCCATGGACCCACGCTAGCCCGAGTGCCGACGCCGGTCGACGCCGCCTGGACGCTCCTTGCTGCCGGCACGTCGGGTCCGTCATCGTCCGGCGGGTCGCCGCGCTCCGGGACGACCTGGACCCTCGCCGTGGCTGAGATCAGCGCCGGGCAAGGCGCCGACCCCCCGCAGGAGACCCTCTCGCAGGCCCTGGCGGCCTCGGCAAGCCCCCAGCACTCCCGAACGGCCACGACCCCCGAATCGCCGGAACCCCGCATCGCGTCCACCGACTGCGACAGACTCGCCAAGACACCCCGCAGGTGACCCATTCTTCAGCAGGGCCCTAAAGGTCGAGGTGGGCCCCCATGATGATGGTGCGTTCGGGGGGCAGGTGGAAGACCTCGGTGCGGTTGGCGGCGATGTGGGCCATCCACACGTAGAGCCGTTTGCGCAAGGTCTTCAGGTTGCGGACGCCGACGGCGTGCACGGTGAGGACCGAGAGGAAGTAGTGCGCGTCCTCGAGTGTGAAGTCGAGTTCGGGGGTCTTGCCGATTGCCAGGGCGAGGCCCTTGGGGATGTCCTGGCTGTCGGTGAATCCCACGTGGACGCTGACGTGGACGATGCCGTCGTCGGTGTCGCCGAGGTCGTGGACGGCGACCCGGTTGACGTGGCGGATGTGGGGCACGTTCTCGTTGACGATCTGCACGAGCACCACGTGCTCGTGCAGGACGTGGTTGAAGTCCACGTTCTGGCGCAGGGCCAGCGGCGTCGTCGTGTGGTTGGGGTGCGGGTACACCGCCACGCCGGGCACCCGTGGCACGCGCTTGTCCCGGACGTTCTTCACAAACAGTTCGAGCGGGCCTTCGAGTTCACGTTCCCGCTGGTGGAGCGCGTCGTTGCCCTGGCGCCAGGTCGTCATCATCACGACGATGACGGCGGCGATGAGCAGCGGAAGCCAACCGCCGCTGACGACCTTCAACAGGTTCGCCGCGAAGAACGTCACCTCCAGCACCCCGACCAAGACGACGAACACCACGATCTTCCACGTCGGGACCTGCCAGACCATCCGGGCCAGCATCAGGAAGAGCACGCTGGTCAGGATGAGCGTCCCGGTGACGGCCAGGCCGTAGGCGGAGGCGAGCCGGGTCGAGCTCTGGAAGAGCGCGATGAGGATGATGACGCCGACGTAGAGGATCCAGTTGACGACCGGCAGGTAGATCTGTCCGCCTTCCTCCCGCGAGGTGTGCTTCACGAGCAGGCGCGGCAGCATGCCGAGCCGGACGGCCTGCCGCGAGACGGAGTAGGCCCCGGAGATCACGGCCTGGGAGGCGATGACCGTCGCCAGGGTCGCGAGGATGACGAGGGGAAGGGTGGCCCAGGACGGTGCGAGGTTGAAGAACGGGTTGGCGATGGTGGTTGGGTCGGCGAGGATCATCGCCCCCTGCCCGAAGTAGTTCAGCGCGAGCGCGGGAAAGACGACGACGTACCACGAGCGCCGGATGGCCTGGGCACCGAAGTGGCCCATGTCGGCGTAGAGCGCTTCCGCGCCCGTGATCGTCAACACGACACCACCCATCGCGATGAAGGCCGTGAAGGGATGTTCGACGACGAAGGCCAGCGCGTACGTGGGTGAGACAGCCCGCAGGATCTCCGGGTTGGAGACGATGTGGGGAACGCCGAGGACCGCGAGGACCAGGAACCAGACCGTCATCACCGGCCCGAAGGCCCGTCCGACCACCTCGGTCCCCCAACGCTGGATCGCGAACAGGGCGGTGAGGATCAGCACCGAGACCGGCAGGACGAGGTCCTCGAGGGAGGGGTTGACCACACCCAAGCCCTCGATCGCCGACATCACCGAGATCGCTGGGGTGATGACCGCGTCACCGTAGAACAGCGCCGCTCCAACCATGCCCAGCATCATCACCACGGTCAGCGTGCGCCGGCCGGCGAGCTTCGCCCGAAGGAGCGCGACCAGGGCCAGGATGCCGCCCTCGCCGTCGTTGTCCGCCCGCATGGCCAGGGCGACGTACTTCACCGACACGACGATCGTGATCGACCAGATCACCATCGAGATGACGCCGAACACGTCGCCCCGCGTGGGCTGGACGGCACCCCCGTCAAGGCTGAAGACCGTCTGCATCGCGTACAGCGGGCTAGTGCCGATGTCACCGAACACGACCCCGAGCGCGCTCAGCGCGAGCGCTACGCCTTTGCCGTGCCGGACCGCCCGGAGGTCCGTGCGCGTGTCAACGGCCGTCGCTGCGGCCGTTGACACGGGTCGAGGTGACCCTGCCGTTGCGCGGCCCGCGTCCGGAGTGCCGTCGGTGCTCATTCGGGCATCGTGCCACCGGCGCGCACGCGGAGCGGGGGTGCCGGCGTTAGGGACACGTCAAGATCGGGCTTTCCGGCGTATGGGCCCCGTCAAGATCCCGGCTCCCTCGCCGGGCCCGGATCTTCACTGGACTTCGTGACGAACGTCTTCACGTTGCCGAAGCGGATCCTCGTGGGCACTCCGATGCGCAGCGAGCACATGGGCCACACGCTGCTGCCCAAGCGGATCGCCCTGCCGGTCTTCTGCAGCGACCCGATCTCCTCCAACGCGTACGCGACCGAGGAGATCCTGCTCATGCTCAGCGTGGGCGGGTTCGCGCTGCTGCACCTGGCCCCGTGGATCGCCGGCGCGGTGGTGCTGCTCCTCGTGATCGTGGTGATGTCCTACCGGCAGACCTGCTTCGCCTACCCGAACGGCGGCGGCGCGTACGCGGTGAGCCAGGCGAACCTCGGGGCGCCGGCGGCGCTGGTCGCGGCGAGTGCCCTGATGGTCGACTACGTCATGACGGTCGCGGTCTCGGTCGCGGCCGGCGTGGCCAACCTCGCCGCTGCTTTCCCGGCGATCACCCCGCACGCCGTCGGCGTCTCGCTCGCCTTCATCGGACTGCTCGCGGTCGTCAACCTGCGCGGGGTCAGGGAGTCGGGCACGGTCTTCGCTGTCCCGACCTACGGCTTCGTCGTCGCGATCTTCATCATGCTCGCGACGGGGCTGATCAGCGCCCTCGTCGGGAACCCGCCCGTCGCGGAGTCCGCCACGATCGGGATCGAGCCGACGACGGCGCTCACCCCCCTGATCGCCGTCGCCGTCGCCATGCGCGCCTTCGCCTCCGGCTGCACCGCCCTGACCGGCGTCGAGGCCGTCAGCAACGGTGTGCCGTCCTTCCGGATCCCGAAGAGCCGCAACGCCGCGACGACGATGTCGATGATGGCCGTCCTCGCGGCCACGATGATGATCGGCATCGCCCTCCTCGCGCAGGTCGCGCAGGTCCACGTAGCCCACGACCCCGAGCAGCTGACCGGCGCCCCGGCCGGCTACACGCAGCGGACGGTCATCGCCCAGCTCTCGGCCGCCGTCTTCGGCAACGCCAGCGTCGGCTTCTACGTGGTGCAGGCCTTCACCGCCGCGATTCTCGTCCTCGCCGCGAACACCGCCTTCAACGGCTTCCCGATCCTCGCCTCGATCCTCGGCAAGGACGGCTACCTGCCCCGCCAGCTCGGCCGTCGCGGCGACCGGCTCGTCTTCAGCAACGGGATCGTCATCCTGTCCGCCGTCGCCGCCGCGCTGATCATCGCGTTCGACGCGAGCGTCAGCCGCCTCATCCAGCTTTACATCCTCGGGGTGTTCGTCTCCTTCACCCTCAGCCAGGCGGGCATGGTCCGGCACTGGTCCCGAGCGCTCCCCCTGGCAGTCACCAAGGCGGCTCGGCGTCCCATGGTCCGAGCCCGCCTCATCAACGGCCTGGGCGCCCTCATCACAGCGCTCGTCCTGGTGATCGTGCTCATCACCAAGTTCACCCACGGGGCCTGGATCGTGGTCGTGGCCATCCCCGTCATGTACGTCCTGATGATGGGCGTCAAGCGGCACTACGAGCACGTCGACAGCGAACTCACCCCACCCCCGAAGGGGTCGCCCTACCCAGTCGGGTGCACGGCATCGTTCTGGTCTCGAGGCTGCACACCCCCGCGTTGCGAGCCCTCGCCTTCGCCCGTGCCACCCGACCCTCCACCCTCACGGCGCTCACGGTCCGCGCCAACCCCGAGGAGACCGACCACCTGGTCGCGGACTGGAACGCCCGTGGCGTCCCCGTGGACCTCACGGTCCTGGACTCGCCCTACCGCGACATCACCCGACCCGCCCTGGAGTACATCGCCAACATCCGCCGCGAAGGACCCCGGGACATCGTTGTGGTCTTCGTCCCCGAGTACGTGGTCGCGCACTGGTGGGAGCACGCCCTGCACAACCAGAGCGCCCTGCGCCTGAAGACTCGGCTCCTCTTCCAGCCGGGCGTGATGGTCACGAGCGTGCCGTGGGTTCTGGAGCCGCGGCACACCGCGACGGGGACGACGACGGCGCCCGGCGACCAGAGGACACGGACGGCGGGCGGCGTCGTCGAGGCGTCTGAGAAGTCCGCGCCCACGGGTGTGCGACGCTGACGACCGCGGTCGAGACCCACCCGGCCGCGGGACCGCTCCGCACTGTGCGGCCACCCGCCAGCCACTCCCCGCGCCGACCCCTCACGCCCGGAGCAGCCCCGGGCGGAGCTCCCCCGCGCGGGGATGCGCCTGTCGGGCCGCCGTCGGTGGACCGGCCTGGCTCTCGCCGTCGCCGGCCCTCCGTTGGAGGCCGCGCTCCTGTCGACCGCCCGGCCTGTCCTCGCGCTCGGCAGCGTGCTCCTGCTCTATCTGCCGCTGGTGGTCCACACGGCGGCCGTCGGTGGCCTGGCGCCCGGCATGGTCGCGGCGATCGCGTCGTTCTTGCTCGCGAACTGGTTCTTCGTCCCGCCGTTCCACACCTTCACGATGGAGAGTCGGGACAGCGTCATCGAGCTGATCGTCTTCCTTGTGGTCGCGGTGATCGTGGCCGTGACCGTGCACCTGGCTGCTCGGGAGCAGGCCAACGCCGCGCGGAGCCGGTTCGAGTCTCAGCTCCTCGCGCGGTTTAATGCCGAGCGGATCTCCGACCTGGCTGTCACGGAGGTGCTCGAAGAGGTCCGGGCGACGTTCGGAATGGATTCCGCCGCTCTCGTGCGAGCCGCGGACACGACCGTGCCGCGGCGGTCGCGGGATCAGTGGCCTCGGCGCGTCCGAGCATCGCCATCCCCGGGGGCGACGGGCTGGTGCTGCTCGCGCACGGGCCGACGCTCTTCGCCGAGGACCGCACGCTGCTGGCCCGCCTCGCCACTGCGGCTGCCCGCGCCTGGGAAGCCCAGTCGGCCGGATGGGGGCCCGGCCGGCTGCCAGTTCGCGGGGAGCCCGAATGATCGGGCGTTCCGTTCGATCCGCCTGCTTCGGGTCTAGCGGGCTCCGGCCCAGCCGCCGCAGCGCGAGACCTCCGTCCGGCCCCGCTGGCTCCGAGAGTCGTGCGGACATCGATGCCGCTAACCGATCACTGGTGTCATGACCGAGGAGTCGAGCGAGGGCCCCCCTGTGGATTGTCCTTGCGTGGACGCTTCCCGTCGGGGGGACGTAGACCGCGTACCAGGTGTAGTTCTGGTTCGGCGTGACGGTCACCGTTCTGGGGATGCCCGCCATGGCCGCGCCCAGGGTGCGCCTGCTCCGGCGGGAGCCGGGAGCTGGGCGGTTGCGGGGGAGGGCGGCCCTCGTGGCGATCGGTGTCGTCCGGGGTTCCGGGCGTTCGCGTGTTCCGTTGCTGCTGGGTTGGCCAATCGCAACTCGCCGGCGGGTCGGGTGGGGGTCAGGTTGCGGTGGAGCGCCGGTGGTCCCGTTCTTGTCCCGCGGGCGCGCTCTGGTGTGGGGGTGGGGCGCGCCTCGCCCGGATCTTCTTGTCGAGCCAGTCGAGGGCGAGGACCGCGGCCGGGCAGCTGAACGCGACGATCCACCCTGCCGCGGGTGGGGTGGACTGGCCGAGTGCGTCGGCGAGGGCCGGGATCCAAAGGAGTGCGAGGGCGATGGCCAACCCGCCACACACTGCCGGGATGAGCAGCCTGTTGGTGGTCCAGCCAAGCGCTCCGGGCCAGCGGGTCGAGCTCCGGCAGGCGAACGCGTTGGCCACTTGCCCGAGCACGACCGCGATGAACGCCGCCCCGGAGGCCGCGGCCAGCACCTCGCCCACCGGGTAGGGATCGCCCGGCCGCCACCCGGCGGCGAGGAAGGAGACCACGAACGCGAGCATCGCGACCGCGGCTTCGGTGGGCCCGAATAGGGCGAACGCGCGCCGCAGGACGGTGACGTTCATGAGGCGCCCCGAGACGGGCGGCCCGTCGAGCAGGTGCTTGGCCGGGGGTTCGGCGCCCAGGGCCGTTGCTGAGAGGGTGTCGGTCGCGATGTCCAGGGCGAGGATCTGCAGCACTCCGAGCGCGAGGGGAAACTGGCCCCCCGAGAGCACCCACACGACGAACGGCGTCAGCTCGGCTACGTTGTCCGTGAGGTGGTAGGTGAGGAACCGCCGCATGTTGACGTACGTGGCCCGGCCTTGCTCGATGCCGGCCACGATCGAGGCGAAGTGGTCGTCGAGCAGGACCAGGTCGGCTGCCTCGCGTGCGACGTCGGTGCCAGAGGCGCCCATGGCGATGCCGATGTTCGCCTCGTGCAGCGCCGGGCCGTCGTTGACGCCGTCCCCGGTCATCGCCACCACGTGACCCCTGGCTCGCAGCGCTCGCGCGATCCGTTGCTTCTGCTCGGGGGACACGCGCGCGACGACGACGCCGGGGCGGTCGAGGAGCTCCCCGAGAGCGTCCTCGTCCTGCGGCAGGTCGGTCCCCGCGAGCACCGGGTCGCCGGGACCCCGCAGGCCTACCTCGGTCGCAATCGCCGCAGCCGTCGCCGGGTGGTCCCCGGTGACCATCGCGACGGTGATACCCGCCCGGCGGCACGCCTCCAGCGCCTGGTGGACGTCCGAGCGTGGGGGGTCCTCCAGCGCGAGGAGGCCGTAGATCCAGAGATCCCGCTCGGCCTCCTCGGCCGTCGGCCGGGGGCCGCTCGCCCACCGGGCGTCCAGCGACGGCGAGCACCCGCAGGCCGCGCGCGGTCAAAGCCTCGTGCGCGGCGTGCGCGGCGTCGGGGTCGGGCCCCACGCACAGCGGCAGGACCGCGTCCGGCGCGCCCTTGACCAGCACGGTCCCGGACTGCACGAGGGACATCCGGCGCCGGCGCGGGTCGAACGGGAACCGGGCCCCGCCCTCGGGCACTGTGTGCCCTGCGGGGGTCTCGAGCCCGAGCCGGCGGGCGAAGACGTCGATCGCGGCCTCCATCGGGTCCCCGTGCGCCCGCCACGCGCCGTCGAGCTCCACGGCGTACCCCGCCGAGCAGGGACACGCCCGCCTGGGCGAGGCGGATGACGGCGTCCCGAGCGGCGTCGTCGGACAGCGCGACGTCCGCGACCGGCGAGTACCCCGGTTCGCTAACCCGGGCGGCCCCGGCAGGTGTCCACGCTTCGATGACCGTCATCTCGTTGCGGGTCAGGGTCCCGGTCTTGTCGGTGCAGATGAACGTGGTCGAGCCAAGGGTCTCGACCGCCTCCAGTTCGCGGACCAGCACCTTGCGCCGTGCCATCTGCTCGGCCCCCCAGGCGAGGGACAGAGTCACGGTGGGCAGCAGGGCCTCGGGGACGAGTGCGACCGTGACGCCGATCGCGAAGACGAACCCGTCAGTCGGCGGGGTGCCAAGGGCGAGAGCGACGGCGAAGAACGCCACGCCCACTCCGAGGGCGATCGCTGAGATGGCGCGTACCGCCCGGTGCAGTGCCTTGGTGAGGGGGGTGACGGGTTTGGGTGTCGCCGTCGTCAGCCGGGCGATCTCCGCCAGGCGGGTGTGCGTCCCGGTCGCGCTGACCAGCGCCTCACCCTCGCCCTCGACGACGAACGTGCCCGCGTAGACGCGGGCTCCGGCTTCGACTGCGGCCGGTTCGCTCTCACCCGTGAGCAGGGAGGTGTCCAGGAGCAGGCCGTGGGCGACCACGAGGTCGGCGTCGGCCGGAACCCGGTCGCCCGCGCTCGAGCACGAGCAGGTCGCCGCGCACCACGTCACTGGCTTCGACCTCGACCCGCCGCCCGTCCCGACGCACGCTGACCCGGGCGGGCAGGAGGTCGCGCAGCCGCTCGGCCGCGCGATCGGCCCGGCTCTCCTGGAGGAAGGAGAAGACCGCGTTGAGGAGGATCACGACCACGATCGCGGCCCCGAGTTGCGGCATCCCCGCAGCCACCGCCAGTCCCGCCGCAACCCACAGCATCAACGCGAACAGGTGGACCACCTGGCCGACGAACCGGCGCACCGCCGAAGGTCTGCGCGGCGGAGGCAGCCGGTTGGGCCCGTCGGCCGCCAGGCGCACGGCAGCCTCGGCCGTGGACATCCCCTGCCGTGATCCGATCAGCCCAGCGACCCCACCCGCACCCTCGGGGCTGACGACACCCGCGCCGGGACGTCCCTCCGCGGAGTGATCCCTCACCCCACCGAGCATGCTCCCCAGATCCCGGCCCCGGACACCGATCGCGCACCCCCGGCCACGACGCGGGGCCCGGGGCGACCCGCGTCAGACAATGCCCTGGGCGCGTGAGGACGCGCCACCTGGCCGCCTCACTGCCCCGCGCGAGCGACGGCCTCTCGAGTGAGCCTGTGGACCGGTCGTGTCACCGCCGAGCCCGATGTGGGTGCCGGTGAACGGCCACACACCCCACGAGCATGCCCCAGCTCACCCGCGAATCGGGTCAGCCGGTCAGGGCTCCGACGATTCCCTCCACGGGGACCTTCGGAACCTGTCGGTGCGGGTGGACTGCGAGCACCCGCACCGACACCGCCTGGCGGTCGGCGCCCGGCACGGCCTGACCCATCTGGGTCTCGCGGTTCGACGGACCGGAGCCGGCTGCGGCCCCTCGCCGGCCTGGAGCCGTGTCGACCTGCCCCAAGTCGAGGCAGGGGGAGGATTCGATTCCACACGCTCGCACCGCGTCGCGCCTCGACCCCTAGCGTTAGGCTCGGACGCCGCGGACGCGTCGACGGCAGTCACGGGCCCAGTCAGCGGGAGCGGTGAGGAGGTCACCACCTTGGCAACGGGCGGCGGAGCACCCGGCACGCACGCAGCCGACGGGTCAGACGGTACGGCGGTCCGTCCCGTCGTGGTCACGTGCGTGGACTACAGCCCTACGCAGGTCCACACGCAGGTGGTGACGGACCTCGCAGCTTTCCTCGAGCATCACCGACCTGAGTGGTCCGTGGTGCGGTGGATCGACGTTGACAGCGTGAGCGACCCCGGTCTGATCCACGCGGTCGCGACCAAGTACGAGCTCCACCCGCTCGCTGTGGAGGACCTCTTCAGCCGCACGCAGCGCCCCAAGATCGACGCGTACGGCGGCGAGGGCAGCGGTCTCAACGCCCGCCTGTTCATCACCGCCCGGGCGCTGCACTTCGCCGACGAGCAGTTGGCGAGCTCGTCCGTTTCGATCTTCCTCGGCCACACGACCGTGCTCACGTTCCAGCACCGCTCCAGCGACGTGTGGGAGCCGATCCGCCAGCGCCTCGATGCGAAAGGCTCCCGGCTGCGCGGCAACGACGCGTCCTTCCTGACCTACGCCTTGCTGGACGCCATCGTCGACGCCTGCTTCCCGATCATCGACCACTTCGACGCCGAACTGGAGCGACTGGAGTCCGAGGTGCTCGACAGCGCCGACCGCGCGCTCCTCACCGCGATCCAGAACGACAAGCGCCAACTCACATTGCTGCGATCGAGCGTCTGGCCACTCCGGGAGGTCGTCGCCGCACTCCAGCGCGACCCCCACGAGTGCATGAGCGAGACCACGAAAGTCTACCTCCACGACCTCTACGACCACATCGTCCAAGTCGTCGAGATCATCGAGACCTACCGCGACCGCGCCAACGACCTGACCGAGTCCTACCGCTCGTCCGTCTCCTCCCGCACCAACGAGGTCATGAAGGTCCTCACAGTCATCGGCACGATCTTCATCCCCCTGACCTTCCTCGCCGGGGTCTACGGCATGAATTTCCACACCTTCCCCGAGCTCGGACAGTCCTGGGGCTACCCAGCGTTCTGGGCCGTCTGCGGGGTCGTGGCCGTCGCGATGATCGCGATGTTCCGCAAACGCCGCTGGTTCTGAGTCCGGGTAGCCGCTCGTCTCGCAGGGGCGAGTTCGGCGAACGGCGACCGCGTCTTGACCTGCTGGAAGAAGACCCCGAAGCCCCCGCAGGGTAGGTGGCCGTCGGCGAGATCGGGCCCGAGGGCCAACGTCACGAGAGACAGGAAGTCTCCGTGCCCCCTGCCGTTCGAGCCGGCCACCGAGCGCCAACCGGAGTCACTGTTGACCGTCACTGGTTCTGACGATGATGCGGTCGCTGTGGATGGAGACGGGTTTCGGGTGGTTCGTCGGCGAGGTGACGGCGTGGTCGGAACGGTGACGTCGTGGTCGTCATGCTGACGGCTGCGCTGGGGCACGCGAAGGGGCGGCGGGTCACCTCTCAGGTGCGCCGCGGCGGGCCAAGAGTCGGCCGCCGGCCAGGGAGTTGGCCACCGACCAGAGCGGGTCGGACCACCCCAGACGCCGCCGGTAGGCCTCGGCGGTGCGCAGCAGGACGTCCAGCGCGGCGGCCAGGGCCCCGCGCGGTGTGCGCCACGGGTCGACGACGTCTACGCCGAGGCGGGCGGCGCGTCCCGCGGCGCGCTGGTTCAGCCAGTCGGCGTGTTCGCGGCGGGCTGCACGTAACCACCGCCGGACCGTGGAGGCCGGCCGGGCGGTGCGGGCTGCGATGGTCCGCCACCCCGACCCGAGCGCCTTCTCGACCAGGGCCATCCCGATCACCTCGGCGGTGTCGGCCCGCCGCGCGCACAGCTCGGCCGGCAGCAGGACCTGCGTCCTCGAGCAGGACGCGCAGCGCGCCCGCCGTGGGGTCACGCCCACCCTGGCGGCACCCGGCCCGCGCACCGTGCGATGGCGCGCCCACCCGTGCGGACGCAGCACGCCCGCGCAGCGCGGGCACGACACGCGGCCGGCGAGCAGCTCCTGCTCGGCCTCCTGCGCGCACAGCACGACGAACACGACCCAGGTCCCCATCCACGCGAAGGAGCCTTGCCTACCACGCCCGGCGCCGGGAGGGGCCACCTCGTGTGGAACCAGCCTCCCCGCCGGGCCTGCCCGTCACGCCCATGCCGTCGACGGCACCCCCGTCACAGCGACGACCGCCCCGGGCCGCCGACCAAGCACCCAGGCATCGTCGTCGCGGTGCTGACGCCGACGAACCACGACCCGCCCGGCACCGTCGGCAAGTCCGATGACGGACCACCCGCCGTTGAACGACATCCGCAGAGACGCTCAACAAGTCACGAGCGCTTCGACCCCGTGAACCGTCACCGCATTCTGCGCGTCCGGGAGGTGGCCGTAGAACCCGCGGGGCCGTCCCCGGGGGGAGGCGATCTGGCGTGTTCCTGCGGTGCTCGGGTGTGAGGGGCGGCCGGAGTGCGGGTTCGGGGATTACTGTTGAACGGGCGGGTCCTTCGTGGGTCGTCGTGTCGCCGTGGGCGGCCGTGCGGTTGTGCGTCGGGATCTGTACGGGGACGGGGCACTGATGAACGTTGCAGGTGCGGCGCCCGGCCGAGTCGGCTGGCGCAGTGTGCTGGGGGAGCGCTTCCTGGTCGGGATGGTGGCGTGGTGACGTCGCTGTGGTTGGACCGGCCTGATCGACCCCACTTCCCGCGCGTGCCGTCCGGTGGCCGCTTCGACGTGGTGGTGGTGGGTGGCGGGCTGACGGGGTTGACGACGGCGTTGCTGCTCGCGCGCGCGGGCTGCCGGGTGGCGGTGGTCGAGGCCCGGCGTCTGGGGGCTGTGACGACCGGGAACACCACGGGGAAGGTGACGCTGCTGCAGGGCACGAAGCTGGCCCGCATAGCGCGTCAGCACAACCCTGAAACCCTGCGCAACTATGTCGAGGCGAACGCGGAGGGGCAGGCGTGGCTCCTGCGCTACTGCGCGGAGCGCGACGTGCCCGTGCGCCGGTGTGCGGACATCACCTTCGCTCAGACGAGGGAAGGTCGCGCCCGCGCGGTCGAGGTGCATCAAGCGGCGCAGTCCGCGGGCCTCGCGGTGGAGTGGCTGGAGGACGCTGGTCTGCCGTTGCCCACCTTCGGGGCCGTGCGACTGGCGGACCAGGCCCAGATCGAGCCCCTGGACGTCCTCCTTGCGCTGGCCCGCGACATCACGCACCACGGTGGGCAGATTTTCGAGGGCGCTCGTGTGCGCGGGGTCCGGTCGGGGAACCCGTGCCGGGTCCTGCTGGAGGAGGGCGAGATGTTCGCCGACCGTGTCGTGCTGGCCACTGGCACGCCGATCCTGCGCCGCGGCGGCTTCTTCGCCCGTCTGGAGCCTCTCCGCTCCTACGCGATCGCGCTGCGCGTCCCCGGCGACCTGCCCGCCGAGATGTACATCTCGGCGGAGCAGCCCACCCGATCCCTCCGCACAGCCGGAACGGGTGACGGCGCACGGCTGGTGGTCGGCGGGTCCGGGCACGTGGTGGGCCGCGCGGCCTCCACGGCCGACCACGTGGCCGAGCTGCGGGACTGGGCCGCGGCGCACTTCCCGGGCGCGGTGACCACGCACACGTGGTCGGCGCAGGACTACCGCAGCTCTGACCAGCTGCCCCTCGTCGGACCGCTGCTACCCGGCTCGGACCGGGTCCTCGTCGCGACCGGATACGACAAGTGGGGTCTGGCCCTGGCGGTCGCCGCGTCTCTGGCCCTGTCCGGGCGGATCCTCGGGGGCCACATGCCGTGGGCCCGCGCGGTTCGCACCTGGCGCCCGAACGAGCTGACCGGTCTCGGGCGGGCGGTGCGTGTCGGCGGTGACGTCACCACTCGCCTGGCCGGCGATTGGGTGCGCCCGCGGGTGCATTCCTCGGGCGTGGTTCCACCCGAGGGCAAGGGGCGCGTCGAGCTCGACGGGCAGTTCCCAACGGCAGTGAGCACCGTGGAGGGCCGCACCCGTCGCCTGTGCGCCGTCTGCCCCCACCTGGGCGGGATCGTGGCGTGGAACGACGCCGAACACTCCTGGGACTGCCCCCTGCACGGCTCCCGCTTCGCACCGGACGGAGCCGTGCTCGAAGGGCCCGCCACCCAACCACTGCGCACCCACACTCACCGGCAGGCATGACCTGACCCGCGTTCGGTGGGTCAGTCCACGCGCCCGGTGAGCCCGTACCCGTGGGCGAGCGCGGCCGCGTGGTGGGCGTCGCTCGAGCCGACCTCGAGAGCGGCGAGGCGGGACTCGTCGTCGAGCACGAGCGAGTGTCCGTGCCACAGGCGTAGGCGGAGGTGGCCCGCGAGATGCTGGAAGTCGCGGTCGACGTTGCGGCGTTCGGCCGGGACTGGGACGGGCAGGACAACCGGAGCGGCCCCGCGACCGGTGCCCTCGATGAGCGCGCGCCAGCCGGGTTTGCGTGCCTCGATGCGCCACGTGTCCGCGCGCACGACGGTGGCAACGCGTGCGGTCGGGGGGGCGAAGCGGAACACCCGGTCGGCCGTACGCACCACGGCGCCCGTCACGTCTGCACCCACTGGGCCGGCCACCAGCCGGCCGCCGCCGAACGCGACGCAGAGCGAGGGGTCCGCGAAGGCCTGGGCCTGGCCCCACCACCACCATCGCGGGAACCCGTGAGTGTGACAGGGCGAGTTCCAGTGGATGACGCAACACCGGGGTGTTGGAGGTCATTGTGGGAACGCGCAGGACGGGAAGAAGGCGGCCGGGCGTCGCGCCGTTGACGGAGAAGCGAGAGGAATTCGCGAGACTGATCGCCGCGGGGGTGAACAACGCCGAAGCGTGCCGACTCGTCGGGGTTCACCGCAAGACGGGGACACGCTGGCGGTTCGGGCGCACCGTCCCCAGCTCGACGGGTGTTGACCTGCACTATCCGCCCGTGACCACGACGAAGCTCGAGACCGCTGAGGCGACGTCGAGCGGTACCTGTCCGAGGACGAACGGCTGCTGATCTGCCGACCGGGTCCGCTCCAAGATCAGCCTGCGGGCGATCGGGCGCGAGCTCGGCCGGCCGGCGTCGACGATCAGCCGCGAGATCCGTCGCAACCGCACCGAGACCGGCGACTACCGCCCCGCCCTGGCGCACCGCAAGGCCCTCCAGCGGCGCGCCCGCCCACGCGATCGTCGGCTCACCCGGGACGCCCTCCTGCGCGGCTACGTCCAAGGACTGCTCGACCAGTCGTGGAGCCCGGAGCAGATCGCCCACCACCTGCGTCGGGCCTTCCCCGGCCAGCCTTCGCGCCACCTGACCTGGGAGTCCATCTACCAGGCGATCTACGCCCGGGACGGTGTCCTGGGCCGGGACGCGTGCCGCGCCCTGCGCACCGGGCGCCGCCGTCGACGACCACACCCCGAGCCGATGCCCGCACCCGAGGACGCTCGCACCGCCATGACGATGATCAGCGAGCGACCCGCGTCCGTGGCCGACCGCGCCGAGCCGGGCCACTGGGAGGGCGACCTGATCACCGGCGCGGCGAACGCTCCGCGATCGGCACCCTGGTCGAGCGGACCACCCGGTACACCATCCTGCTGCACCTGCCCGGCGCCCACACCGCCGACGCCGTCCGCGACGCCGTGACCGCCGCGATCGCCGCACCTGCCCCCGCACCTGCGACGGACCCTGACCTGGGACCAGGGCTCGGAGATGGCCCAGCACGCCCAGATCAGCGCCGCCACCGGCATGCCCGTCTACTTCTGCGAGGCGCACTCACCCTGGCAGCGCGGCACCAACGAGAACACCAACGGCCTGCTGCGCCAGTACTTCCCCAAAGGAACCGACCTGCACGCCCATTCCGCCGAACGACTCGCCGCCGTCCAGCAAGAACTCAACAACCGACCCCGGAAAACACTCGGCTGGAACACCCCCGCGGCCGCACTCGCCCTGTTATAGTGAACCTACAAATAGGGCCGTTGCGTCGATTACTAGAATCCGCCCCATCACAGTGGGGCCAAATCGAGTTGACACACTCAAACCCGGCGCCCCAGTTCTTCTCACGCGCCCACGAGCCGTCCGTCGCTGCAGCGCACCGCCGGCATCCTGGCCATCGCCTCAGCATCGCTGTTCTTCGTGAACTCGCTGGTGGAGTTCCGCTACGGGCTCTTCGACGGGGCGACCGGCGGCGCCGCGATCGCGAACCAGATCGGGTTCTCGATCGCGTTGCTCGGCTGGGCCACCGCGCTCGTCCTGCTGATGCGCGCCCGCCTCGCCGCTCGGGGCGGCTTCGCCGTCGTGGCCCTCTCGCTCCAGGCCGCGGGCCTGTCCGCGCTGGTAGTGGCGAACGTGACGTTGCTCGGCAGCGGGAGCCAGGACTCGATCCTGTACCCGCTCGGTGGCATGGCGCAGATTCTCGGTGGGCTCCTCGGTGGCATCGCGCTGGCGCTGCCGGGTCGCCTGGCCGGGTGGCACCGGTTCGCGGCCCTCGCATTCGGTGTGGTTCCGCTCGGCGTCGCCTTCGTACTCATGGATTCGCAGTACCTCCCGGTGGAGTCGCTCATGCCGGCCGCGTGGGTCGTCCTCGGTGTCGCGCTGATCCAGGACGCCCGGGCCGCGTGACTGCCCGCACGGACGCCGTCGCCCGCGGGGCCGGGGCATCGCTGAGCCAGTACGTCTCGTTCGAGGTTCCAGCCGGCGATGAGGGATGCGGTGTGCTCGTCCACGTGGATCGGGGTGCCGGCCCCGCTCAGGTGGGCGGCGGCGGTGAGGTGTACGGCGTCGTCCTCGCGGGCGATGACCGCCCATCGGGGGACGCCCCATCCGCCGTCGCGTCCCGTCATACGGAACCAGTCGTGTCGCTTCTGGGCGGTGACCTCCATGGGGCGGGAGCGGCACAGCGCGGCCCACGCCTCCGCACCCTCGAACTCGAACACGCGCGTCCTTGGGCACCGTGACCGCGGGCGTGGTCACACGGTCCCAGCCGCCCTGACGAGGGCGTGCTGGTCGTCGCGGGCAATCGCCTTCACCCACCCTCGCGCGGGTCGCTACCTCGCGGGCGGGACGGCCCGGGTCTGCGCGCGGGGGCGGATTTCCTCGAGTAGGACCTCGCCGGGGTGGATCGGGTCGATCGTGGTCATGGTCACCTCCTCGTGGTGGTCGGCAGCGAACGCTAGGGCTGTCGATTCACGAATGCCGCCATCGCGGGGACGGTGTAGGCGACGATCCCGTGGTCCGGCGAGTAGATCAGGCCCTTGCTGATCAGGTTGGCGCGAGTCGGGCCGAGAGCGCCGATTCGCTTTCCGAGCCTCGCAGCCACCGTTCCTGAGCTGCTGCCGCCGTCGCCATCGACCGCCATCGCCTTGAGGTACTCCTTCTCCGATGCCGTGGCGCGGTCCCACCTGATCCGGAAGAACCCGGTGTCGAGTGCGAGTTGACCCCTCGCGACGCCGAGTTTCGCGTCGGCCAGCGTCACGGGGGAGCTCGGCGCTGCGTTCCAGGTGTCCTGGCCGAACTGCTGAAGGAAGTACGGGAAGCCGCCCGCTGCGTCGACGACGTTCTCCACGGCGTCCTCCATCCAGGTCACGCCCTCACTCTCTGCCGGGTCCGTCAGAGCGGCTGCCGCCTCGGCGTGCGAGAGCGCGTCGACGGTGTGATAGCTGAACAGCCGCTCGGCGTAGGACTTCGCCTCCGCGAGCTTGCGCGGAAGGCTCGGCAGTCCAGCCAACCCGACCACGAGGCGCTCCTGGCGCTGGTTGGCCGCATGCACGACTGTGCACAAGGCGATCAGCTCATCGTTGGGCAGGTCCTGCGCCTCATCGACCAGCAGAGCGACGCCGATCCCCTGATCCGCAGCCGCGTCGGAAAGGTCTCGAAGGAGCTTGCCCAGGTCGGACTCAAACGTTCCGGTGTCGGCCCCACCGCCCGGAGCCTCATTCAGGTCCAGCCCGAAGTTCCACGTGCCCGCCGCGTCGTAGGAGGCTTTGAAGCTCAAAGCCGTCTTCAGGGCCTTGAGCACCCTCTTGCCGACGCCCGGACGCGCGAGGTCGACGAGGTCGTCGTGCAATGCCTCCCCGACCATGTCCCGCATCGACTTCTGCGACTTTGCTTCGACCTGCGCGACGATCCACTCCCGCTCTCGCGCCATCCGCGCGAACCGAGACAGCAAGACCGTCTTGCCCACGCCCCGCAGGCCGTACAGCACGACCGACTGCGCATCACGCCCAGCCGTCACCCGCCTCAACGCGACGTCCCATGCCGCCAACTGTCCCTCGCGGCCCACGAGCGCAGCGGGCGGCCGTCCAGCACCGGGGGAGTACGGGTTGACGACGGGATCCATGGGCACCACCTCAGATGTAGCGATCTGTAAAAGGCTATAGCGCCTGGCTACACGAGCCTACAGGTTGGTACAGGCCGCGCCGTCCGCGCGCGAACCCGTCCGGCTCCGACATTGGCCATGTAGCCGAGAATGTAGCCATCAGACGGCTATCGCCCCCGTACGCGGGCGTCCGCGCACGTGCGCCCGTGCCGGTGACCTGCGGCGACGCACACTGATGAACGCCCCGGAACGGGTTGCCGAGACCTGGGGGTCAAGGGGTCGCAGGTTCAAATCCTGTCAGCCCGACAATAGAACAGCAGGTCAGGGGCCGTTTCGCGAGACGTGGAACGGCCTTCGGCGTCTCGGGGAGCCTGTCTGGGGAGCCTAAGTCTGGTGCGGACGGCGGTGGACAGGCGTTGCGGACCGGGCTCGACCCCGAGGGAGCGGCAAACAGCGTCGGTGCAGGTCACAGGCCCGCAGCTCGCCGGCGCCCTTGCTAGAACGTCAAGGGGTCACCGCTCGCGGCGCCCGAGCATCAGCAGCCGGGCACGGGTGGTGGCCGCGGCCCGCGGCGTCGGATTCCGCGTGCGTTGTCGATCAGGTCGGGCCTTCCGTTCGGTGAGGCGCAGTGTCACTCTGGGTGGGTGGTCGGTCTGCCGCTGCCACCGGCAGCGCACCGTCGAGGGCGCCACGGACGTGGGGACGCACCACGCGCCGGGTACGTCCCTCGCGCGCATGCCGACCGCCCGGTGCGCGGAGTCGGCGTGCAGCGGCCGCGCAGCATCGATGACGTGCTCGCCCGGGCCCGTGAGCGGTTCGCCCGGATGGCCCCCTCGACCGCCGCGGACCTGCTCCGTCAGGGGCGGATCGTCCTGGTCGACACCCGACCGCAGTACCAGCGTGAGGCCGACGGCGAGATTCCTGGCTCTGTGGTGATCGACCGGAACGTGCTGGAGTGGCGCCTGGACCCGGCGTCGGGCTCGCGGCTGCCCATCGCCCGCTACGACCTGCCTGTCGTGGTTATGTGCAACCAGGGGTACAGCTCCAGCCTGGCCGCCGCGAGCCTGATCGACCTCGGGATCTACCGGGCGAGCGACGTGATCGGCGGCTTCCAGGCATGGAGGGCCGCGGGCCTGCCCACTGATTGACGCGATCTACGGGAGGCGGTGGTCCGGGGACCTGCCACCGGGTCGTGACAAGTTGCCCGCAGCGCAGGAGCACGGGCCGATTGTGCGATCTGGGGTAGGTGAGCCGCCAGCCCGCCGGCATCCCCGCCAGTAGGGAACCGACGGCACGGGTCGCGTGGCCTACCGGGCCGGGCACGCCGTCGCGATGAACCTTGCGGCCTCGATCCGGGGCCAGGGGCTAGGCCCGCAGGAGCAGGAGGCACGCCTGCGGGAGGCCTACGCGATGAACGCGTTCGCCGATCACTTCCTCATCGACCTGCTTTCGGCCGATCACCCGCGGGCGCCGCGCAAGGCGATGTATGAGCAGGTGACGACTCCGGTGCCGGGCTTGAGCGGCAACCTCGGCAGCCTCCTCGTGCGGTGCATGCACGACCCCGACTCCCCGCACGGCCTGAACGTCCGAAACGCCGCGAGTGATGCGTGGGTGGCCTACGGGGTCAAGAGCCTCCTCGACCACGTCAGCGCCGACAACCGGAGCGTCGTGGTCCCATGTGACGCCCGCGTCCTGGGGCCAGGGAGGAGACGACGCGGGTCAGGCGCGTCGCCAACGTATGCGCGCCGTGCGTCGCGCCGATGTCACGGACGTTTCCGGGAGAGCGGCGGCGCGTGACCTGGCGCGGGCCCGGTGCCGCGACCACGACGTGGTGGTGCGGCGCCGAGGTGACCCGGCACCGGACTCGCGGTCGCGAGGCCGAGGCTGCCCTGCGGGCCGTCGGGGCTTGTCGGAGCCGGGGGACGCGACGCGGCTACGGTGGTGCCAGGCACCCGGCGCCTCGACCAGGGCGCCGGCCGCACAGGGGAGGAACAGATGCGCACCGTACGAAGCCTGCTCGTGGTCACCGCCGTCGCCGCGATCACCGCCGCGTGCAGCAGCGGCGGTTCCGGCTCAGACGGGGGCACTGACGCCGGCACCGCGGGAGGCGTTCTGGACCTCACCGGCACCTGGCAGCTCGCCGAGGGCTCTGGCCCCGGCGGCGAGGTCGAGATCATCCCGACCGCCCTGGTCACGATGGAGGTGACCGCCGAGGGCGACGTCACCGGCAGCGCGTCGTGCAACCGCTACTCCGGCACTGTGGTGGTGGACGGCTCCTCCGTGCACTTCGGGCCCATCGCCACCACGCGGATGGCGTGCGCGCCCCGGCCCGGTGCCGCGGAGACCGCGTACCTCGCGGCGCTCGACGACGTGGACGCAGGCTCTCGCGCGGGCGACGAGCTCACCCTGACCGGCCCGGACACCGAGCTGGTGTTCAACCAGCGGGGTTAGCGCCCGATCCCACGATCAGCGGCGACGGCGCCCCTCTGGGCTGCTCAACCGCAACGGGAAGCGCTGTGCGAGGCCCGTCCTGTCGCGTCCCTTCTCCCGCTGGGTGTTCCTGTCGCGATTCCGGCGGCCGGCGTCGTCCAGCTGATGATCTGCGGGAGCGTGGATGGAATCCGTCGGATCGAATCCCCGTCTCGATACGAGGGCCCCGACGCTCCCACCCTGCCCCGGCGCGGCCTTGGCAGGACTCCGATCACAGCGGCTGGATTGAGGGGCCTGCGCCCCGTGGTGGGTCCATGGATCATGGCGTTCATGGCCGAGGAGTCGAGCGGGGCGTCGCCGGTGGTGGTCCTGGATGAGGACACGCGTCGGGCGGCGGTGACGGCGGTGGGCGCTGCGGCTATCGGCTGGTGGCCGGCGTTCACGTTGGGCGTGTACGGGGTGGTCTTCTTCGAGCAGCAGTTCGCGATGTGGGCGGCGGCGACGACCGTGTTCCTCGTGGCGTCGGTGACGTTGGGCCAACGCGCGTGGCGCTCACCTGCGATGTGGAGCCTGCTGCTGCCCTCCTTGTGGATTGTCCTTGCGTGGGTGCTTCCCGTCGGGGGGACGTCGACCGCGTACCAGGTGCTGTTCTGGTTCGGCGTGACGGTCACCGTGCTGGGGATGCCGGCCATGGCCGCGCTCATGGTGCGCTTGCTCCTGCCGGGCGCCCACCGGCTGCGGGGGCGGGCGGCGCTGGCGGCGCTCGGCGTCGTGCTTGTCGTGATGATCGGCGCGTACGTCGTGGGCACGCAGCATCCGCGGATCCTGACCTGTGAGGACTTCACGATCAGTGGCAACTACGCCCCCGAAGGCTGCTCGCCCGGAACCGGAAGCACCGTGCTGGGGTCGCCCTGACAGGCCGGTCCCGTGTCCTGATCGCACCGTTCGTGAGGGCGTTCGTCGAATCGCACCGTCCTGATGTTGGCGGTCGCGGTCTGGATGTCGGAGGCGGCACCGGGGAGGGTGTCGGCTCCGGTGACATCCTCGATCGCGGTCGAGGTGACGCTCAGGCAGTCCTCAAGGGCCTTCGCGTCGGCGTCCGCCAGGTCCTGGGCGCTCGACTCGAGGTCGTCGACCGCGGCGAGGACGTCGTCGCGTGCCGTCGTCGCCGCCTCGACGGTCGACGTCGAGCCGATCCCGGAGCGAGCGTCCGCGGCGCTCCTCCCGGCGGCGACGCCGGCGCGAATCTCGCACTCAGCCTCGGGTTGCGACGACGTGTCGGGCCGCGCCCGGCCAGCGCGCCCGTGGGAAGGAGGCTATGGCGGAGGAGAGGTGCCCGCGGACCGCGCTGGCTTCCTCGAGGCCCGCCACATGCCGACTGGTGGCTCCCCTCCCACGACTCCCTGAGATCGCGCTCGTGCGTTGCTGCTCGCGCTGACGCATAGCCCTCGCCCATTCGCGCAGCCCCGGGGGCGGGCCCCGACACGTCGGGTCCTCAGCCCAATCCTCGGGCGGTTCGGGTGATGAGCTGGGCGGTGTCGTCGACGTCGCGGTCGGTGGTCCAGCGGCCGAGGGAGAGGCGCAGGGTGGCCAGGGCAGCGTGGGTGTCGAGGCCGATGGCGTGTTGGACGGCGGAGGTTTCGTGGGTGCCGGCGTGGCAGGCGGATCCGGTGGAGGCGGCGATGTCGGGTGTGGCGGCGAGGAGGGCGTGTCCGACGGTGCCGTCGATGTGCAGGTTGAGGGTGTTGGGCAGGCGGTGGGTGGGGTGGCCGTGGATGTGGACGCGCCCCGGGAGGAGATCCGCGAGGTGTCCGGCGAGGCGGTCGCGCAGGGCGGCGATGCGTTCGGGTTCGCCGCCCGCGAGGGCCGCGGCGGCGAGGTTCGCCGCGGCGCCGAGCGCGGCGGCGTAGGCGACGTTCTCGGTGCCGGCACGCCGTCCGTTCTCCTGCCCGCCGCCGCCGATGAGCGGGCGCAGGGGGACGCCGTCGCGCACGTAGAGGGCGGCGATGCCTTTGGGGGCGTACATCTTGTGCCCGACGACGGTGAGCAGGTCCACGCCCAGGGCGCCCACGTCCACGGGGACCTTCCCGGCGCTCTGCGCGGCGTCGGAGTGCAGGAGGACCCCGCGGGCGCGGCAGGCCGCGGCGATCTCGGCGATGGGCTGGAGGGTGCCGAGCTCGTTGTTGGCGTGCATGACGGAGACCAGGACCGTGCGGGACGTGATCGCGGCCTCGACGTCACCGGGGTCGACCAGGCCCGCGCCGTCGACGGGCAGGACGGTGACGTCCACCCCGTGCACCTCGCGCAGCTCGGCGCAGGCAGCCAGGACGGCGGGGTGCTCGGTGACCTGGGTGATCACGTGCGGGCGTGGGCCGCTCGGGGTCGCGGCGGCCAGCACGGCGCCGCGGATGCCCAGGGCGTCCGCCTCCGACCCGCTGCCGGTGAACACGATCTCGGGCGCCGCGGCCCCGACCAGCGCGGCGACCTGCGCCCGGGCTGTCGCCAGGATCCGCTTCGGGGCATCGCCGAAGGCGTGCGCGCTGGAAGGGTTCCCGAAGTCGGCCCGCAGGGCGGGCAGCAGCACCTCGAGCACGCGCGGGTCGATGGGCGTGGTCGCGTTGTAGTCGAGGTAGATCGGCCGGCGCGGCAGGTCGGGATGCTCGGGTGACACCACGTGATCGTCCCTCTCGGTGAGTGGCCGGGTTCGCAGGGTGGGCTCGCCCGGGACCCTTGTTCCATTACTCGCTGTAGTATCGTCGCATTGGTGGGGCCAGAGATGGTCGCCTGCGCCCTTCGGCTCACCTGGTGAGACCGCAGCGCGCCGCTAGTGCGGGCGAACGAGGAGGGGTGCTCGGTGGGTGATCGCGCCGCCAAGGATGCGCTGTTCGCGGAGTTCGCCGCCGTCGGCAAGGCCCTGGCGGCGCCGAAGCGGCTCGAGCTCCTCGACCTGCTCGCCCAGGGCGAGCGCAGCGTGGAGAACCTCGCCGGGGCGGCCGGCGTCGGCCTGAGCACGTGCTCGGCGCACCTGCAGTCGCTGCGTGTCGCGGGTCTGGTCCGGACCCGACGCCAGGGCACGTGGGTCTTTTACTCCCTCGCCGGGCCCGACGTCGCGGCCCTGTTCGACACCCTCCGCCAGGTCGCGCAGACCCACCGCCCGCAGACCGAGGCCGCCCGCCGCGCGTTCATCGGCCCGGACGACGTGGAAGAGGTCGAACGGGAGGACCTCTTGCGCCGGGTGGCCGAGGGCGCCGTCGTCGTCCTCGACGTGCGGCCACGGGCCGAGTACGACGGCGGGCACCTGCCCGGAGCGGTGCACATCCCGCTGGAGGACCTCCCCGCGCGGATCGCCGAGCTGCCCGAGGACAGGGAGGTCGTCGCCTACTGCCGCGGGGCGTACTGCGTCCTGGCCACCGAGGCCGCCCGCCTCCTGCGGGCCCGGGGGCGCCGCGCCCGCCGTACCCGCGACGGGATCCTCGAGTGGCGCCTGGCCGGAGTCCGGCTCGACGCCGCCTCCTGACCCGCACCACCCCACCCCGACCCCCACGCCCCGGAAGGACACCCCCTGTGAAGGCCCTGCTCATCATCAACGGTCCCGCCTACGGCTCCGACGAGACGTACAACGCGGTCCGCCTCGCCGTCGCCCTGTCCAAGCGGGAGGACGTCGAGGCCCGCGTCTTCCTCATGGGCGACGCCGTGACCTGCGCCGTCGCCGGCCAGAAGACCGCCGACGGGTACTACAAGCTCGACCGGATGCTCAAGGCCTTCGCCCGGGGCGGCGGTGAGATCGCCTGCTGCGGCACCTGCCTGGACGCCCGCGGCATCACCGTCGAGATGCTCATCCCCGAAGCCCCCCGCTCCACCATGGACAACCTCGCAGCCTGGACCGTCGAAGCCGACCAGGTCCTCGTCTTCTGAACACCCCGACCGGTGAGCGCTGCGCCGATCCCCGCCATCCGCGCCAGCTCCGCCGTCGCCGTCGACGGCCGGGGAGCGGTGGTGTGCGTCCGACGCGCGCACCCACCCGCCGAGGGTCGCTGGAGCCTGCCCGGCGGACGGGTCGAAGCCGGTCGGACCGGACGAGGACTCACCCGGTCCAGCGGCCCGGCGATGTGCTGTGACTCCTCGGACCCATCCATGCGCGGCATTCACTCTCCGCTGAATACAGGCGCGCATGTATTTTGTGGGGGTGGACGTCTTGACGCAGGACACGGCGCTGGCGCGGTTCGGGCATGCGCTCTCCGACGGGACCCGCACGCGGGTACTGCTGCGCCTGCGTGAGGCGCCGGCGTACCCGGCGGACCTCGCGGACGCTGTGGGGGTCTCGCGCCAGTCGTTGTCGAACCATCTGGCGTGCCTGCGCGGGTGTGGGCTGGTGGTCGCGATCCCGGAGGGTCGGCGGGTGCGGTACGAGCTTGCGGACCCGCGGATCGGGCACGCGCTCTCCGACCTCCTCGCGCTTGTCGTGGCCGTCGACCCCGACTGCGCCGACCACGCTGTGCCGGGGGGTGTCCGGTGACCGGGGGCACCCCGACGGGTGTCCTGTCGCCCGAGCGGCGGGCCGTCCTGTCGCGGCGGATCCGCTTCCTCGTGGCGGCGACGATTTCCTACAACGTGGTCGAGGGCGTGGTCGCGATCGCCGCGGGCCGGCAGGCGTCCTCGGCCGCGCTGATCGGCTTCGGCCTCGACTCCGTGGTGGAGGTCCTCTCCGCAGCAGCGGTCGCCTGGCAGTTCGCGGCGAGGGACCCCGAGGACCGGGAGAAGGCCGCGCTGCGCTTCATCGCCTTCGCGTTCTTCGCCCTGGCGGCGTTCGTCACGATCGACTCGGTCCGCACCCTGCTCGGCGCGGCAGAACCCGAGCACTCCACCGTCGGGCTGGTCCTGGCGGCGCTCAGCCTGATGATCATGCCCGCGCTGTCCCTGACCCAGCGCCGGGCGGGCCTGGAGCTCGGCTCCCGCTCCGCCGTCGCCGACTCCAAGCAGACCCTGATCTGTGCGTGGCTGTCCGCCGTCCTGCTCGTCGGTCTCGGCCTGAACAGCCTGCTCGGGTGGACGTGGGCCGACCCGCTCGCGGCCCTCGTCATCGCCGGGTGGGCCGTGCGGGAAGGCCTGGAGGCCTGGCGCGGTGACCCCTGCGTGCGCGGCGGCCACCACGACGACGAGGACGACTGCTGCGACGAGAACGCCACCGGGTCGCACGCCGGCGGGTGCTGCGAGGGGTGCACCCCGCGTGAGCGGTCCCGGCCACGATCACTCCCACGTCCCCGGCGGGGGGCGTCACCGCTCACGCCTCGCGATCGCCCTGGGCATCACGACGACGGTCCTGCTCGCCCAGCTCATTGGCGCGATCTGGACCGGCAGCCTCGCCCTGCTCGTCGACACCGCCCACGTCCTGACCGACGCCGCCGGCCTGCTGATGGCCCTCATCGCCGCCGTCCTGGTCGAACGACCGGCGACCAACCGGCACACCTGGGGCCTGCGCCGGGCCGAGGTGTTAGCCGCGAGCGTCCAAGCCGTCGTTCTCTTGGGTGTCGGAGTCTTCGTGATCATCGAGGGCTTCCAGCGCGTGTTCGACCCGCCCGAGATCGACGCCGGCGGGTTGCTTGTGTTCGGGATCATCGGCCTGGTCGGCAACCTCGCCTCGATCGCGGTGCTCGCCTCGAGCCGCTCGGACAACCTCAACCTGCGCGGCGCGTTCCTCGAAGTCCTGGTCGACGCCCTCGGCTCCCTCGCGGTCATCGTCTCGGCCGTGGTCCTCGCGACCACGGGGTGGGCCCAGGTCGACACCCTCGCGGCGCTGCTCATCGGCGCCCTCATCCTCCCGCGGGCTCTCCACCTCCTGCGCGAGGCGGTGGACGTCCTGCTCGAGGCGACCCCCCGCGACCTCGACCTGGACGCCGTCCGCGCGCACATCCTCGAGGTCGACCACGTGCGCGGGGTCCATGACCTGCACGCCAGCCAGATCGCGACCGGACTCCCCGTCCTGACCGCGCACGTCGTCATCGACGACGAGTGCTTCCACGACGGCCACGCGCCCATCCTGCTCACCGAGCTCCAGGCCTGCGTCGCCGAGCACTTCGAGGTCTCCGTCGAACACTCCACCTTCCAACTCGAACCTGCCACACACACCGAAGCCGCCCGCCACGACTGACCGAGCACCATCACGCGAGCAAGGACGACGTCGCGGTCAGGTGGCCTGGATGACGCCCATCATGCCGAGGTCTTCGTGGTCGAGGATGTGGCAGTGGTAGACGGTGCGCCCGGCATGGCGGTCGAAGGGGATCCGGACCACGGTGGAGCCTTGGGCGGGGATGGTGACGACGTCCCGCCAGGTCGGCTCGGTGTGTGTCTGGTGACCCTTCGCGGAGGACCTGCATGGGCCAGACGTGCAGGTGGAAGGGGTGGTCCATCGGGCTGGTGTTGGTCAGGGTCCACTCCTCGACGTCGCCGAGGGTGACGTCCTGGTCGACGCGGTCGGGGTCGAACTCCTTGCCGTCGATCGTGAAGGACATCCCCCCGCCGCCCATGCCCATTCCCGTGCCCATCGCGAGGGTGAGTTCGCGCCGTCGGGCCACGGGGACGCCGGACAGGTCGAGGGGGGCCGGCTGCCGGGGGAGGGGGTCGAGCGCGCCGGCCGGTGCGCCGTCGACCACGAGTCTCGCCAGGGTCAGGGTCCCGCCCGAGGCGCGGGGACCGGCCATCATGCCCATCGCGGCCCCGCGTTCGAGGGGGACCGCGAGCACCTCGCCCGATCCGGGCGCGGTCTGGACGATGAGGTCGGCGCGGTTGCCGGGGGCCAGGAGCACCCGGTCCACGGGGGTCGGGGTGGCGGTGCGGCCGGAGTCCATCCCGAGCAGGGCGAGGTCTTGGCCGGGGACGCGCAGGTCGAGGGAACGGGAGACGCACGCGTTGACGATGCGCCAGCGTTCCCGGTCCCCGGGGCGGGCGCGCAGGGTGGGGCGGACCTGGCCGTTGACGAGGACGGTCTCCCCTTCGCGGCCCATCATCCGGTCCGCCCGGGTGGCGGGGGCGACGTCGCCCGCGGCGTTGATGGTGATGTCGGAGATGACGAGGACGCGTTCGCGGGTGACGGGCAGGGCGGTGGGGTCCTCGACGACGATCGCCCCGTAGAGGCCGCCGAACACCTGGTCGGCGACCATGCCGTGGTGGTGCGGGTGGTACCAGTACAGGCCCGGCGGGTGGTCCTCGGGCAGGCGGATGTCGTAGTCGAAGCGCTGCCCGGGCTCGATCGCGATGAACGGGTTGTCGCCGTTGCCCTGTGGGGAGACGAACAACCCGTGGGTGTGCAGGTTCGTCGTGTGGTCCAGGTCGTTGCTCAGGGTGACCTGCAGCCGGTCACCGGGGCGCACCCGCCACGTCGGGCCGGGCACGGTCCCGTTGTAGCCGAGGGCTCTGACGTCCCGGCCGGCGATCCGCAGGAGGCCGGGCGCGGCGACGAGGTCGACGGCGAGCACCCCGCCGGCGGAGGCCAGCACCGGGGGCTCGACCAGGTCGCCGGCGCCTCGGCGTCGGCGGGGGCGGGGGCCGAGGCGCGCCACAGCCCGACACCGCCGACGACGGCGCTGGCCACGCCCAGGGCGGTCAGCTGGATAGCGGCCCGGCGGCTGATCGGTTCCATCACCCTCACTCCCCGCTCAGGGCTTGGGAGATGGCCCGGTACTCCTCGAGGGTGATCTCGCCCCGCGCCAGGCGTTCGTCGAGGATCTGGCGCGCCGGGGTCCGCCCGGGCGGCGCCGCCTCGCCCGACGCCCGCTCCGGTCCGCGGGTCACGCCCCCGACGAGCACCCGGACCAGGACGACCGCCAGGGTGACGAGCCCGGCGACCAGCAGCACCCAGGACACCCAGATGTTCGGCACCCACCAAGCATCCGCCATCGTCACCGTTCTGCGCTGCCGGGCCGGGTGGTCGCCTCGACGGGTGCGGGCAGGCGGAGTCGTTTGAGGAGGAGGGCGTTGACGGCGACGAGGAAGCTGGAGCCGGACATGGAGAGGGCGGCGATCTCGGGTCGGAGCATGAGCCCGAGGGAGGGCATGAAGATGCCGGCGGCGATGGGCAGGGCGATGGTGTTGTAGCCGATGGCCCAGCCGAGGTTCTGGCGCATCTTGCGCAGGGTGCCGCGCCCGATGGTCAGGGCGGTGGGGACGTCGAGGGGGTCGGAGCGCATGAGGACGACGTCGGCGGTCTCGATCGCGACGTCGGTGCCGGCGCCGATGGCGATGCCGAGGTCGGCCTGGGCCAGGGCGGGGGCGTCGTTGACGCCGTCGCCGACCATCGCCACGTGCTTGCCCTGGGCCTGGAGGGCGGCGATGTGGGCGGCTTTGTCGCCGGGCAGGACCTCGGCGATGACGCTGTCGATGCCGAGGTGGGCGGCGATGCGTTCGGCGGTGGCCTGGTTGTCGCCGGTGAGCATGACGACTGTGATGCCGGCGTCGTGCAGGGCGGCGACGGCGGCGGGCGCGGTCTCGCGTGGGGCGTCGGCGAGGGCGAGGACGGCGAGCGCCCGGCCGTCGACGGCGACCAGGACGGCGGTGCGCCCGGCCGCGGCGAGGGCCTCCCGCCGGGTTGCGAGGGCGCCGTCGTCCACGCCTTCGGCGGCCATGAGGCGGCGGGTGCCGACCAGGACGCGGTGGGTGGCGACGACGGCGCTCGCGCCGTGTCCGGGGACGTTGCGGAACTCGGCCGCGGTCAGGGTGGCGGTGCCGCGGGTGTCGGTGTAGCGGACGATCGCGGCGGCGAGCGGGTGCTCGGACTCCCGCTCGACGGCGGCGAGCAGCGGCAGGAGGTCGTCCTCGGTGATGCCGTCGAGGACGAGGTCGGTGACCTCGGGTTCGCCCCGGGTGAGGGTGCCGGTCTTGTCCATGACGACGGTGTCGATGCGGGCGGCGGTCTCGATCGCGGTGGCGTTCTTGAACAGCACCCCGCGCTGGGCGCCGAGGCCGGAGCCGACCATGATCGCCGTCGGGGTGGCCAGGCCGAGGGCGTCGGGGCAGGTGATGACCACCACCGTGATGGCGAACAGCAGCGCCGTTTCCACCCCCGCCCCGCTGGCGAGCCAGACGGCGAAGGTCAGGGTCCCGCCGACCAGGGCGACGAGGACGAGCCAGAACGCGGCCCGGTCGGCCAGGCGTTGGCCGGGGGCTTTGGAGTTCTGCGCTTCCTGGACCAGGGCCACGATCTGGGCCAGCGCGGTGTCTGCCCCGACCTTGGTGGCCCGGACCCGCAGGGTGCCGGTGGTGTTGACCGACGCCCCGATGACCGCCGCGCCCGGCGCCTTGGCGCACGGGCAGGGACTCACCCGTGACCATGGACTCATCGACCTCGGACTCCCCGGCCTCGACGACGGCGTCGGTGGGGACCTTCGCCCCGGGGCGGACCAGGAGGAGGTCACCGACGGCGACGTCGGCCGTGGGGACCTCGACCTCGGCGCCGTCGCGCAGCACGACGGCCATCGGCGGGGCGAGCTGCAGCAGGGTGCGGATCGCGTCGTTCGCCCCGCCCCGGGCGCGCATCTCGAACCAGTGCCCCAGCAGCACGAACGCCGTCAGCACCGTCGCGGCCTCGTAGAAGACCTCCCCGCCCCCGGTCAGGGTCACGCCCAGGCTGTAGCCCCAGCCCGCGGCCACGGCGACGGCCACCAGGACCATCATGTCCAGGGTCCGTGCGCGCAGGGCTCGGGCGGCGCCGTCGACGAAGATCCACGCCGAGTAGAAGATCACCGGCAGCGACAGCAGCAGCGCGAAGACGTCGTCCCGCAGCCCGAACGGGGCCGGGACCTCGAACCCGAGGACCTCCCGCCCGATCGGGGACCACAACAGGATCGGTACGGACAGGATCGCCGCCACCAGGAACCGGTTGCGCATGTCGGCGACCATGTCCGCCATCGACACCCCCGGCGCGTGGCTCCCGTGCCCCATCGCCTCATGCGCCGACAACCCCGCCGCCGGTGCCGCGTGACCGGCGTGCGCGTCGCCGGGGCTGCGGGCCCGGCGTCGGCCATCGGGTGGCCCGCGTGCTCGGCGTGGGCGCGTGCGCGGTGGGCCCCACGGGCTCGGGTGATCGCCCGCGTGCGTGCGCCTCGACGTGGTGCGCGTGCGAGGTCGGGTGGGCGTGTGGTCGAGGGTGGCCGGGCTCGGTCATCGGGTCGCACACGTGGTCCGGGACGGACGCCCCGGCGCAGTGGTAGCCGCAGTCGCGGACCCACCCGGCCAGCTCGGCCACCGACGTCACGGCAGGGTCATACGTCACGTTCGCGGTCTGGGCGACCGGGTTCACCGCCACCGCGACGACCCCGGGCACCCGACCCAGGACGGACTCGGCCACCGCCTTCGAGGAGGCCCACCCCACGCCGGCCATCTCCAGGACCGCGGTGCGCTGCTCGGTTCTCATGAGAATCGCTCCTTACGTGTTGTGCGTGGGGCGCCGCCGTGGGGCGCCGGCCTGGTCAGGTCAAGACGTACAGGGTGTCTGCGGTGACGGCGTAGGCGGTCGCGTGGTCGAAGGCGGCCAGCGCTTCGACGGGGCCGACCTGGCCCCGCTTGTCCCAGGTGGTGCCGTCGGGGCTGCGCCAGGCGGCGCCGTCGGTGTCGACTCCCCACAGCGAGGCGTCGGCGCCGGCCGAGATCAGGACGAGCAGCGGCGCACCGGCCACGGACGTGAAGGTGGCGCCGGCGTCGGTGCTGCGCTGTACCCCGTCGGCGGTCGTGGCCCACACCCCGGCGGGGGTGATGGCCAAGGCGGCCGGTGCGATCCGCGCCCCGGGGGTGAACGTGGCGCCGGCGTCGGTCGAGACCAGCAGGCCGGCCCGGCCGTCGTATCCGACGACGAGATCCCCGCTTGTGGCCAGGGCGTGGAAGTCCACCTCGCCGGTCAGCGACACGCTCGTCCAGGTGGTGCCACCGTCGCTGCTGGCGATGAGCCCGAGGGGGTTCGGCAGGTCGCTTCCCGTGCCGGGGTGCCCCGAGGACAGGAGCTGGGTCGTGCCGGCGACGCCGGTGAACCCCATGAGGTCGTCGGCTCCCGGCCCGACCCCGGTGACCGCCCCCGCTCTCGTCATCGCCACCACGCCGGAGTGGGTGCCCGCCACGAGGGTCCCGTCCCCAGTGGCGAGGAGACCGTGGACATGGTCCAGCGCGGGTTGGAGCGTCACGGCGCGCACCTCCCGGCGTCGACGATCCGGTGGAGGGTGTCGGGTCTGCGACGGTTGCCGACCAGGTGGCCCCGTCGCGGGGCGCGGCGTCACCGGTTCCCGACGTCGAGGCGCACCCGGACACGGCCAGCGCGCTCAGGAGGAGCACGGACGCAGCCGCGGCGGATCGGGCGCTCCGGGACCGCCGGTTCACGCGGTGGCCGTGAGGGGAAGGTGGGTTCATTGCAGGGCTCCTTCGGGCGATCACAGATCAGGAACGCATACCCCTGGGGGGTACTATTCCCGGCACGGGCGACCGGCCGGGATCGTGCGGTGGCGGGGCGGCGGGCCCCGCCACCGCGTGACCGGCTACGAGCCGAGCATCTGCTCCATCTGGCGGATCTGCGACGCCTGGTCGGTCATGATGTCGCCGTCGTTGTGGCCGTGGTCGGGGTGGGTGCCGTTGAAGTCGGAGCTTGATCCGGCGGTCGGCGCCCGGCACGCGTGCCGCGAGTCCGCGTTCCTTGAGTTTGTCGGCGATGCCCGTGATGTCGGACCGGTCGCACGCGAGGTTGTCGGCTCGGTCGCGCATCGGCGCTGGGGTGTCGAGCAGGCAGGATCGCGCGAGTCAGGTGCCTCGGAAGCCCCGGGGGCGCGACCGTCTCGGCGAAGTCCGACTTCGAGCGCTCCGCGACGCTCGGGGACCGTGAGCGGTGTCGGGCTCGGCACGTGCGACGCCGACCACCGCCGTGGCCGACGGTGCCGGCGTTGACGTGGCCAACGGGATCCGGGTCGACGAGCTCCGGGGCGGTACCGGGTCGCGGCGCTCGCGGCGGGGGCTGGTGGTCGTGGGCTTGGACCTGGGACGATGGGTTTGTGACCTGGCTCGATGAGCCCGTGGTGACCGAGCCAGCGAGGATGGGCGCTGATGCGGTGGCCGGGTGGGGTGCGGGAGTCGCGTGCGGGGGCGGTGTGATGAGCGTCGTGGCGCATGAGGACGACGATCTGATCTTCCAGAACCCCGATCTGATGCATGACGTCCAGGCCGGCCGTCGTGTGGGCGTCGTCTACGTCACGGCCGGTGACGCCGGCAACGGGCGCTCGTGGTGGTCCAAGCGCGAGGGCGGCCCACGCGCGGCCTACGCACAGATGGCGGGCGTCGCCGACGTGTGGGCGACGTCCGGCGTGAGGGTCGCGGGACGATCGCTGCGGATGCAGACCCTGGTCCAAGCGCCGAACGTGTCGCTGGTGTTCCTGCGACTGCCTGACGGCTCGCGCTCGGGTTCGGGTTATCGCCGGCACGGGCACCAGAGCCTGAGGAAGCTGTGGGACGGCGCCCTACCGGTTGTCTCGGCCGTGGACGGTTCGGCGAGCTATTCGGCAACCCTGTTGACGTCAGCGCTGACCGAGCTGATGAACCACTTCCGACCCGCGACCGTTCGCACCCTCGACTTCAGCCGGCCGGAAACGAATGGTGATCATTCGGATCATCATGCAGTTGCCTTGTTCACGCGGCGGGCGAGCCGATACTGCGCCGTCGAGCACACATTGGTGTCGTACCAGGGCTATCGAAGCGTGTCCCGCCCGGTGAACGTCCGGGGCGCCGACCTGGAGGCGAAGAGGGCGGCGCTCATGGCGTATGCGAGCGTCGACCGAGCCGTCTACGTCGATGCGATCCTCGGGCGCAGCATGCGCGCGAGGCTGCAGAGGCAGGTCGTCCTGGCCTCCATCCGCACCGGGCAACCCGCCGCAGGATTCGAGGGAGGACCGGGCGCATCTGTGGCGCCCACGGTCCACGCATCGGGCGGTGACGAACGCGATGTCTGGCCGCAGACCGGCCGGGGTCGCCGGTCGTGAACGCGCGGCGCGGCGAGGGTGCGCCTGTCGGCGCGACGACGTCTCCCGGGCGACCGGGACCCCCATCTTGTCCCGGACTGGCGGGCCACCAGGGTCGACAGAGACTCTTCCCGATCGCGACGGCCCGCCCGTCACCGTCCTCAGCCTGGATGTCCAGCCGAAAGCCGCCAACCAGTACCTCGGTCTCGACGACGGTGAGCGTCATGTCGAGCGTGTCCGCGAGCCGTCCCGTTGACCGCCTCGGCACCGCCACCGGCGTCCAGGCCCGTGCACCAATCCATGCACAATCGGCCGTGCATCCGGGCGCATCTTGACGTACGCGGAGGCTGGCCGTCGCCCGTCGCCCGACGCTCGCTCGCGCCGCTACGCCGCGGGTGGGCCGGACTGGGTCTGCGTGAGGGGGCGGATCTTCTCGAGGGAGGGCCCGAGGTGGTCCTTCTCGATCTCGAGGTCGTACCGGGTCTGGAGGTTGAGCCAGAAGCGGTCGCTTGTCCCGAAGTAGCGGGCCAGGCGCAGCGCGGTGTCTGCGGTGATCCGGCGTTTGCCGTGCACGATCTCGTTGATCCGCCGCGGTGGGACGCCGATCGCGACCGCCAGCCGGTTCTGGCTGACGGCCAGCGGCTCGAGGAACTCCTCGAGCAGGACCTCGCCGGGGTGGATCGGGTCGATCGTGGTCATGGTCACCTCCTAGTGGTAGTCGACGATCTCGACGTCGTGCGGTCCTGCGTCCGTCCAGGTGAAGCAGATCCGCCATTGCTGGTTGATCCGGATGCTGTGCTGACCGGATCGGTCGCCCCGTAGGGCTTCCAGCCGATTGCCGGGCGGCACCCGCAGGTCCTCGAGCGACTCCGCCGCGTCGAGCATCACGAGCTTGCGCAGCGCGACGCGTTCGATCCGGGGATCGAGGACCCTCGTGTGGGCCCTCAGCCACAGGCGCTCCGCGGCGACGCCTCGGAACGACCTGATCACCCGGCCACTATAACGCGTCACGTCATAGCGGTCGAGGTCCACCGGCTGCGGCAAGCGCCGGCCCTGACCCCGCGGGCGAGGACAGATCCCGGTGTAGCGGAGAATGTAGCCATCGGGCTGCTATCGCCCACGTTCGTGGGCGTTCACGCTCGTCCGTACGTTCCGGTGACCTGCGATGACGTAACAGGACGAGCGCCCCCGAACGGGCTGCCGAGACCTTGGGGGTCACGCGGTCGTGCGTTCAAATCCCGCCAGCCCAGCACATCGTCGCATTTCAGGGGCCTGCGCCGGGCTTCCGGCGGCGGTCGCGGCGGCTCATGTGGCTATCCATATACCCTGAGGCGGAAGGCTGCTCGCCCGGAACAGGAGGCACCGTGCTGGAGTCGCCCTGACAGGCCGGCCCCGTGTCCTGATCGCACCGGTAGTGAGGGCGTTTGCCGGTTCGCGCGAGGTCGTCGCGTGCCGTCGTCGCCGCCTCGACGGTCGACGTCGAGCCGATCCCGGAGAGAGCGTCCGCGGCGCTCCTCCCGGCGGCGGGGCCGGCGCGAACCGCGCACTCAGCCTCGGGTTGCGACGACGTGTCGTTGCCGCACCCGGCCAGCGCGCCCGTGGGAAGGAGCGCGACGCCCGCGACAGAAGCGAACAGACGATCGTCGGTCGAACCTGATGAGGGGTGCCTCCGCGGTTGCGACCCGGCGTCGACGCCGGTGCGTCGACGCGGCCCGTCGAGCCGCGTCGAGTCCTGCGGCGTCCGGGGTCGTACTGTCGACCCGCGACCGAAGGAGGACTTCTGATGCGCAGCGTGACCTATTCGATGAACGTCTCACTCGACGGCTACATCGTCGGGCCGGACGGCAACTTCGACTGGACCGCGCCCGAGGAGGAGGTCTTTCGCTTCTGGATCGACGAGATACGAGAGGTCGGCGTCCACCTCTTGGGCCGACGGCTGTACGAGACGATGCTGTACTGGGAGACCACCGAGGAGGATCCATCGCTCGACGACGCGGAGCTCGAGTGGGCCGCGCTCTGGAACCCGCTCCCCAAGGTGGTGTTCTCGACCACGTTGTCAGCCGTCCAGGGCAATGCCCGCCTGGCCTCCGACGGCCTGGCGCAGGAGATCGAGCGGTGGCGATCCGAACCGGGGCAGGGCGACATCGCAATCGGCGGCGCGACACTTGCCGCCGAGGCGGCACGGTTGGATCTGATCGACGAGTACCGGGCCATGGTCTACCCGGTGCTGGTTGGCGGTGGCATTCCGTTCTTCCCCCAGCGCGAGCGCCGCGTCGACCTCGAACTCCTCGAGACGCGCACCTTCAGCTCTGGAGTCGTCTACCTCCGCTACCGCGTGGCGCGCTAGCCCGCCGCCATCAGCCGAACGGTCCATCCAGTGGCAGCCGCGAACCGGCACGGCGTCCGGACATGCCGTGTGGTGCGCGGGCCGCGATCAATCGACGCGCTCGACCGCAGGGACAGTGAGCATGTTGTGAATGCCGCGGTGGCTTCGTCGCCTGGATCGAGATGACCAACAGCATGGAGGGTGACAGTCATGCACATCAAGCGATTCGACCACGTCGGCATCACGGTCGCAGACATCGACGTCGTGAGTGCCTTCTTCGTGGCGTTGGGCCTGGAGGTCGAGGGCAGGACGTTCGTCGAGGGTGAGTTCTTGGACACGGTCTGCGGCATTCCCGACTCCCGCACCGAGATCGTCATGCTGCGGTCGCCCGACGATGGCGCCCGCCTGGAGCTCGCACGTTTCGTGCGACCCGACTCCTTGCCGGGCTCACCGGCCGCCATGGCCAACGAGCTGGGATTGCGCAACGTGGCCTTCGAGGTCGACGACCTGCAGGCGGCTGTCGAATGGGCCGCTGCCGAAGGCTACGGAGTTGTCGGTGGCATCGGCGAGTACGAGGGCGCTTGGCGGATGGCCTACGTCCGGGGGCCGGAAGGGATCATTGTCTCGCTGGCCGAGCGCATCGGCTGAGCTGCCTCGTCAAGCCCGATCGTGTCGTTGTGGCTACGCTCGCCCGGATCTGCCGCCGCCCGCGCTTCGCCCGACGTACGAGAAACCTTGGTCGCGGCTGTCTGGGTGATCGTGCTGGAGGCCGTTGCGGGCCACTCGGCCAGCATGGCCCACCCGTGGAAGCCGGCCTCGTCTGATGGGCGGCGCCCTCGTGACGATCGATCCGGGCCGCACCCGGGGTGCGCGTCCTCCCGTTGACCCCGACACAGCGCCGCGGCAGCCGGAGGCTGCCGTGTAGCCGAGAATGTAGCCATCACGCGGCCCCGTGACCTGCTGTTCTACCCGTCGCGTCGCCCCAGGTCACGGCACTGGCCCCCGTCGTTGATCCGTCAAGGGGTCAGCGACCTGCCGTAGAGGTCGCGGCCGATGAGCTCACGGGTAGGTCGTGGGGTGAGCGGTCCTCGGGAGCTACGGGCCCAGGTCCTTCACGAGGCCTGGGATCCGCACCGTGAGCGCCTGCCACAGCAAGTCATCATTGACCTTGTCGTAGTGGTGGGCGACCAGGTTGCGCATCCGGCTGATGCCGGCCCAGTCCACCTCGGGGTGGCGCGCCTTGAAGTCGTCAGGCAGCTTCTCGGCGACGGTGGCGACCTTGATCAGGATCCGTTCACCGGCATTGCGGAGCATGGCCCCGTCCATCGTGTCGGCGAGGTACGCCTCGCGGCCCTTGCTAGCCAGGTAGGCGGCCTCCGAGCCGATCCGGACGAGGTCGTCGAGCCGACGCTGGATGCGGTCCTCGGTCACAGGGGTACCGCCTCAGCGAGCATTCGTTCCAGGACTGGGCCGGTACTCCCCGCGGAAACTACATCGACCGGCACGGTCAGTAGCGTGGTCAACTGCTCTTCGAGGGTGAGCAGGGTCACGATGTCGGCTCCGGGCGGGAAGGTCACCAGCAGGTCGAGGTCGGAGTCGGGCTGGTCAGTGCCGTTCGCGACGGAGCCGAAGACGCGGACGTCCGTGCCGCCGATCGCGCGCACTGCCGCCAGCACCTGGTCGCGGGCAGCGTGCAGAAGCTGCGAGGGGCGGACCTGGAGGGCGCTGTCGAGCGCGCGGCGGGCGGATTCAGTCGGCTGCCTGGCTCCGCTTTCGATCGCAGCGATCAGCGGCTGCTTCACCCCGGACGCGTCGGCCAGCTCGCGCTGGGTGAGCCCAGCGACGGCACGTCGGAGCCGAAGCCGTTCCGCATAGCCGACCTCACGCACGCCCACCATGATAACAAACGTGATATCAGAGCGATGGCGATTCGAGCCGACACGTAGACCGCGGAGCTCGTGCACGCGATCCTGCACGACGGCGGCACACGGTCTCGTCCGGGCGGATCTCCTCGAGGGAGGGCCCGAGGTGGTCCTTCTCGATCTCTAGGTCGTACCGGGTCTGCAGGTTGAGCCAGAACCGGTCGCTTGTCCTGAAGTAGCGGGCCAGGCGCAGCGCGGTGTCTGCGGTGATCCGGCGTTTGCCGTGCACGATCTCGTTGATCCGCCGCGGTGGGACGCCGATCGCGACCGCCTGCCGGTTCTGGCTCACACCCAGAGGCTCGAGGAACTCCTCGAGGAGGGCTTCGCCGGGGTGGATCGGGCTGATGGGGGTCATGGTCACCTCCTAGTGGTGGTCAACGATCTCGACGTCGTGCGGTCCTGGATCCGTCCAGGTGAAGCAGATCCGCCGCTGCTGGTTGATCCGGATGCTGTGCTGACCGGATCGGTTGCCCGTGAGGGCCTCCAGCCGATTGCCGGGCGGCACCCGCAGTTCCTCGAGCGACTCCGCCGCGTCGAGCATCAGGAGCTTGCCGACGTCGAACGGGCCCGTGGTCCGTCCGCCTCGGAACGAGGACCACCCGACGACCGCCCTGCAACGCCGCGTGTGATGACCGCTGAGGACCTGCGACCGGCGAAGCGTCTTGACGTGTCCCCGCCACCGGTGGGCGTTGGCCCGGTGTTGCCAGGATTGTGGCCGCCTAGACTGGCCACTACGAGGTGTTGCGAGAGGAGCGTCATGGGACCCTTCGATCGGATCACCCGCGACCCGGGCGTCATGGGCGGGCGCGCCTGCATCCGGGGGATGCGGGTCACCGTCGGGATGATCGTGGGCCAGATCGGTGCTGGCGTCTCGATTGATGACCTGCTCGCCGACTACCCCTACCTCACGCGTGAGGACGTCCTGCAGGCTCTGCGCTATGCGGCCTGGCTCGCCGAAGAGCGCGAAGTGACGCTAGCCAGCGCATGAGGCTGCTGGTCGACATGAATCTGTCGCCACGCTGGGTCGACCTCCTGCGCGCGGCCGGCCACGAGGCGACGCACTGGTCCGACGTCGGCGAGGTGGACGCGACCGACGCTCACATCATGGCGGTTGCCGCCAGCCAGGGCGCCGTCGTTCTCACCAACGACCTCGACTTCGGCACGATCCTGGCCGCCAGGGGCCACTCCGGGCCCAGCGTCATCCAGCTCCGCGCGGCGGATCTGCGCCCCGAGACCCTAGGCGACCTGCTCCTCGCCGCCATCACCCGGGTCGCCGACGAACTGCTGGACGGAGCCCTCGTGACGATCGACCCGGCCCGCACCCGGGTGCGCGTGCTCCCCTTGACCCCGCTATAGCGCCGCAGCAGCCCGGACACGCCATGTAGCCGAGAATGTAGCCATCAGGCGGCTATCGCCCCCGTTCGTCGGCGTCCGTGCTTGTGCGCCGGTGCCGGTGACCTGCGACGACGTACCCGAGCGGACGACGCCGAACGGGTTGCCGAGACCTGGGGGTCAAGGGGTCGCAGGTTCAAATCCTGTCAGCCCGACACATCGTCGCAGGTCAGGGGCGTGTTCTGACCGCTGCCAGCTCGTCGGTGCGGCTCATGTAGCCGTCGGTGTAGCCATCGCGCACAGTTCGCCCCGATTCGGGCCTGTTCGCCATGGTTCGCGCCACGTCCGTCGCGCACGACGGCGGACCCTGACGCACGGCTGCGGACGTGTTGTGACCTCTTCCCTGGGTCAAGAGGTCTCGTCGCCGGGGACCCCGGTCATGCGCGGTGACGTCGCACGCCAGGTGACCGTTCCCGGCACCGGCGGGGGTGCGGGGCCGGTGGTGGTGTAGCCGTTCGTGTAGCCGTGACCCGGGGTCGAAACCCCCGGCCCTTCTCAACAAGACGAGGTCCACACCGCTACCCGCGGATCGGGGTCGGACGCGCCGCGGAACAGGTTCCTCACATCCCGATCGCGCCGTAGCCCTTGGCGTAGTCGTCGTGGATCTTGCCGCACCGGGTGCACGGTGCCGGGCCCGGCGATGGCCCTGCTCGCTGTCGCCCTCGCTGCCGCTCGCATGGCGCGGTCCTTCCGCAACGGGCTGCAATCCGGGGCGCTGGCTCTTGTGGCCAGTTTCGCTGCGGTGTCCGCGGTTGTGGCGGTGGAGGCGCTCGCCTGGACGAAGCGGCGCGGCGTCTACGTGCTCGACGGCGACCCGCCACGTACGCGGTCGCTCCTGGCGACGTCGCCTTCGACTTCTTCACTTCCGAGTTGTGGCTCGGCATCGCTGCGGGCACGCCGCGGATCGTGCTCACCCGGCTCTCCCGACCCGTCGGGTCCCGAGGACGACAACAACTCGCTTTGCCGCCTGCGTGCCACCAGCGCGGCAGACGAGGATGCCGAGGGTGATGCCCGCGCCGGGCAAGGGTTGGCTACCGGCCGCGGTACCTCCGGCGGCCGAGGATGAAGCCCACAGCCACGCCCAGGGCGGCCGCGATCGTGAGTGCGACCCACAAGGGCACGCCGTCCGCCGAGATGAAGAGGAAGGAGACCTCGGTGGTGTTCCTGTTGCTCAGGATGAAGGTGATGAGGACTGCGACGATCACCAGTCCGCCGATGGCACGGCCGTAGCCCTTCTGCCCTTGCGGGCTGGGTTGGCCAGGGGTGTTCGGGGTGCCTGTCACGGTCGTGCCTTCCGCTGGATCGGACCGATACCAGTCACGCTACGCGCGGCCTACCGTCCGCGTCGGCACCAGGGAGAGAACCCGCTGAGCGGGTCTCGAGCTGTTGGCCATCGTCGTTCGCCACCGCCGCCCTCCGTTGGCGCCCTCACCTGGGGCCCAGGCTTCAGTGCGCGTCTCGGGTTCGGACGTGGGCAGGAGTCCGCGGCCGTGATCCGGTGGAACGGATCAGCTCGCAGCCTCGTCCAGTGTCGGCGCGGGCGTCCGGGAGCACCCGCGGATGGGCCCGTCGCTTCGTGTGGGCGCGGAGCCTAGAGTTCGCCTGTGCGCCGCAGGAAGCGGTACGAGGCCCAGCCGATCGGGATCTGCAGCCAGAAGGTCAGGACGCGGAACAGGATCGCCGCCGAGGCCGCGACGCCGGGGTTGATGCCCGTGGCGGTCAGGCCGGCGATGAGGGCGATCTCGATCGTGCCGATGCCACCGGGGGTGGGGATGACGGCGCCGGCGGCGTTGCCGACGAAGTAGACCACCGCCACCTGGACCAGACTCAGGTGCTGGCCGAAGGCGGCGAGGGAGGCGTAGAAGGCGAGCAGCCATCCCATCGTCATCATCACGTTCCCGCCGATGGCGAGGGCCACCTTTCCCGGGCGGCCCATGACTTCGATCAGGCGCGGCCAGGTCTGCCGCAGCGTGGGGAAGGTCTTGCGGGCCACCCACTGCCGCACCACGGGCACCAGCAGAGATGCGGCCACGAGCCCGGCAATGATCCCGATCGCCACGAGCAGCCCTGTGCTGGGGGCGAGCTGTGCCGCCGCGTTCGTGCCGGAGGCGAGCGACAAGATGAGCAGGAGCACGACGGTCACGACGAACTGGGAGACCTGCACGAGCGCGATGGTCGCGAGGGCCAGGGAGGCGGTGACCCCTCGCCTGGTGAGCATCCGTAGGTTCAGGGCAGCGGGTCCGACGCCGGCAGGTACCGCCAGAGCGACGAAGGCCGCCGCGACCTGCACCAGCGTCGCCCGTCGCAGGGAGAGCGTGACCGGGGCGAAGCCCACGAACGTCAATGCTGCGCCGAGGAAGGTGAGTAGTCCGAAGCCGAATGCGACCATGCTCCAGCGCCAGTCGCTGGTCCGCAGCGCCGAGACGATCTCCTCGACGTTGATGCTCGCTAGCAGCACGACCACCGCGATCACCGGAAGGACGAGCGTCAGGACCGTGCGAGCCCCGAAGCGGACCAACCGTTCGGGTTCGACGTCTGCCGCGGGCAGCGTCTCGACGAGGGCGGAGCGCAGCTGCGCCAGCACCTCCCGGTGCGTGCCCAGCTCCCCGCGGGTGCGCCGCGGGAGGGCGATGGTCTGCAGCAGTGGACCGACCGTGGCGAGGTCCTTGGTGCGCAAGACGGCGGCGGCCGATGCCAGCGCCCGCGTGGCTCCCACGCGGACGGCGAGCAGGACGAGCATCTGCGTCACGTCCATCCGACGGGCGAACTCTGAGGAGGCCACGTCTCCGTAGTCCCACTGCACGAGCCACGCGCGCGGTCCGCCGCCCACGTGGTCGACCAGCACGGTGCCCGACGTCAGGGCACGATGCGTGATCCCGGCGTCCCGGGCCAGACGAAGCTGGGCCCAGATCGCGTGGAGCACCTCGTCGGTGAGTTGCTCTGGGTCCAGTTCCGACAGCGGGACCGCGGCAGCGGGGTCCTCCAGGATGAGGAGCATGGAGTCCGCGGCCTCGGCGACGGCGAGCACGTCGGGGGTGCGAACGCCCGCGGCCCGGGCGGCGTAGGAGAGCAGCGCAGCGCGCTCGGCCGCATCCCGCAGCGAGACGAACGAGCGCCCCGCGATGCCCCGAAGACGCAGTGAGCGCCACAGCCGGGAGAGCGCCGAGTGGACCTGCCGGTCGCCGTCGAGCACGACCAGGCTCAGCCGTGCGCCGCCGTCGGTGGTCAGCTCGTACACGCGGTTGTCAGTGTCCCGCGCCGTCGCCACGGTGGCACCGGCGGCGCCCGAGGAGGCCGTCGGTGCCTCGTTCGTCTCCAGGCGCACGAGCCGCACCGGGCGGATCCCGGCGCGGCGGATGCCCTCGACGAGCGCGGCGCCGTAGGCGCGTTCGGATCGCACCCCCGCCGCGTAGCGCACGCCCAGACCCGCGACCCGGCCGAGGAGCAGGGCGACGGCGGCTCCGGGCAGCGAGACCTGGCCGGTCACCAGGACGACCCCCAGGCACACCCACACCGCGTTCCAGGACCAACCCACGGTGCGGCGTCGGGTCCGCCCGCCCGCGGCCGTGAGCAGACCGGCGAGGGCCGCGAGGGAGGCCGGGATCGACAGCACCCACCCGCCACCGCGCAGGACCGACAGGCTGCGCACCAGGCCTTCCGAGCCGGTCGCTTGGATCACCGCGACGAGCAGCGCGCACAGGCCGAGTGCTGCCGCAGCCGCCGCGAGGACCTCGAGGATCCGGCGCCCGAGCCGGCGGACCGCGAGCTCGGTCAGCACCGCCACCGGGACGACCAGCGCGACGACACCGACGAGCGCGTTCACCGGGAAGACCAAGATCCGGCCCAGCACCGCGTACAGGCCGCGCACGTCCTGCGCGACGCCCGCCGCCGTCCCCTGCGCATAGACCGCAACCAGCATCACGGCCGCAACGGCGAGAGCCGCGAGCACCGCGCCGAGCAGGTCGCCGAGGTCATGGACCCGCGCCGTGGGCTCGTCCACGATCTCCACACCTTGCACCGGTGCATCCGGCGCGGGCGGGGCCTGGAGCGACGTCACGACGGCGCGGCCCGTCGTGGGTTGGTTGCGGGGTCCGCCGGGACGCGGACGAGGAGCGCGCCGGCCTCGAGGTGGACCGCGAGGCGGGTGCTCTCGCCGATGAGGTCGCCGTCGAGTTGGCGTGGTTGGGGTGAGCGCAGCAGGACCCGGATCTGCTTGCCGCGGTAGGTGGTGAAGCGGTTGTCGATGTAGCCGCGGTGGGCCAGGACACGGCTGAGGACCCTGGCCCAGTCCCAGATGCTGTGGCTGACGATGATCGCGACGTCGAGGACGCCGTCGTCGGGGCGGGCGTGGGGGAGCAGGGCCAGTCCGCCCGGCAGGTTGGCGACGTTGGCGATGAGGACCGTTCGTGCGCGGGCGCGGATCGGGTCACCATCGTCGATGCGCACCTGTGCCCGCACCGAGGAGCCGCGCAGGTTCCGGGCCGCCGAGACCAGGTACGCCGCCCAGCCGACCCTCGCCTTGAGGAGTTCCGGGGCGTCGCGCATCATCGCGGCGTCGAACCCGACCCCGGCCATGATCGCGAACCGCTCCGTGCGTCCGTCCCTGTTGGCCGGTGCGATGCGTCCGACGTCGATGGGCCGGTCGACGCCGGACAGCGCGATCTCCACCGCCGCCCGCAGGTCGGCGAGGGGGAGTCCGAGGTTGCGCGCCAACAGGTTCCCGGTCCCGGCAGGAAGGATGCCGAGCGGTGTGCCCGACCCCGCGAGCTCGGTCAGCACCGCGCGGACTGTGCCGTCACCGCCGCAGGCCAGGACGAGGTTCACGCCCTCTCGCAGCGCCTGCTCGGTCATGCCGTAGCCGGGGTCCTCGGCGGTGGTCTCCAACCACAGCGGGGAGCCCCAGCCGGCCTCGGCCATGGTCGAGGTCAGCGACTCCCGGAGCTCCTCGGGGTCGCTCACTTTGGTCGGGTTCACGACCACCGCGGCGCGGCGGGTGTGTGGCCCGTCAGAGGGCACGGTGGGCTCCTTCGCTGTGTCGCCGCGGTACGCCGTCGGCGACGACTACGACGACGACGACGACGGCGACGCCGCAGTCACGCCCTCGGGCTCCGGCGGCCGGGTGGGTCACCAGTAGTGGCGTCGGCCGCCGACGCCGTGGCCGAATCTGCCGAGGAGCCAGAGGAGGACTCCGATGGCGGCCAGGATGATGCCGATGGTCGTCAGGATGGAGATGTTGGCGATCATGCCGATGATGATCAGGACGACGCCGAGGACGGTCATGGTGTTTTCTCCCTCGTTGCTGGGGCCGGGTTCGGGTCGTCGTCACCCGCGCTGGGTCTACGTCAGGAGGTGCATGTCGACGCCGAACAGGACGAGCGGCCACAAGAGGATCGCCAGAACGGCGTTGACGATGCCGGCGAGGGTGTTCATGGTCGTGAAGTAGTCGTTCTGTGACGCGATCAGGACCCCGACCACCAGGTAGACGATGGGGATGATGCGCCCGATGAAGCGGAACATGCTGGGTACCCCTCTCAGGGTGAGGACGGTCGGTGACCGACACGTCGTCGAGAATCGGATAGATCTTCGCTGCTCACGCGACCCTGATGCGCTGCGGTCGATGCGTCGCGGGCGTCGGGAGTTGCGCGGCGGGAACTGCCTCGCGGGCTGCGGTCGGGTCGGTTCACGGGGTGTTCTGACCCCCAGCCGGCCGAGCGGTCGCGGCCACTCCTGAGGAGTCTGCGCGCTCCTGCCCCGCATGTTCGTCGTCGAGCTGCTGGGTGAGTCGGGCGCTGTCCTCCCGTGCGGCTGCGGTCTCGCGCTGGGATCCCTTCAGTGCGCGCCGCGACCGGCGGGAGGCCATGCGCCGGTTGAACGTGCCGAACAGCATGGCCAGCCCGAGCATCCCCGCGAAGCCCACGATGATTCCGAACAGGAACAACTGACCGTTCGTCAGGCCGGACAGCTGCAGACCGAGGACCTGGAAGTCCTCACCGAGGCCGGCGGGGTTGGTCATGACCCCGGAGACGGCGATGCCGCCGGCTACGAGTAAGAGCACCAGTCCGAGGATGGCGATCATGGCGTTCCTCCACGTGCTTCCGGTGCTGCCCGCGGGTCGGCGCGACGTGTACGACTCACACACCCACAACGCCTCCGGCCTCACGGCGTGGGACCAGTCAACTCCTCGCCGTGCCCTACGTCAAGGACGTAGGTCTACACTGTCGACTTACGCCCAAGGGTGGTTGCAGTGCCGCTGGCGACCCAGACGCGCGAACGTGGAAAGGGACGTGAGCCCGATGACCGATCCCACCGCCGGAGCGGCCCGCGAGGCTGCGCTGACTCGCGAGGTGGTGCTGCGCACCGCGTTGGAGATCGTCGACCGGGACGGTGTGGAGGGTCTGTCGATGCGACGCCTCGGGCAGGCCCTGGGCCGGGACCCGATGTCGCTGTACCGGCACGCGACCAACAAGGCCGCCCTGCTGGACGGTGTCGCCGAACTCGTCCTGGACCAGCTCACCGTCGACACCACCGACGACGACTGGGCCGCCCAGTTGCGCACCGTCGCCCGCGCCTACCGCGACCTCGCCCTGACCCACCCCAACGTCGTCCCCCTTCTGGTGACCCGGCCCCTGGCCACGCCCCTGGCCCTACGTCCCCTGGGCACGCTGCGCCCCCTGGAGGCGTGTCTGGGCCTCCTCACCCGGGCCGGGTTCACCGACGTCGACGCTTTGCACATCTACCGCTCCCTCTTCGGCTTCCTGCACGGCCACGTCCTGGACGAACTCCAAGAACTCGTCCACAACCCCGAGGAAACAGACGACCTGCTCCGCCTCGGCCTGCACCGACTACCCCTACGGGAGTTCCCGCTGCTGCGCGCCCTCGCCCCTGTCCTGGTCGCCTACGACGGCGCCGCCGAGCTCGAACGCGGCCTCGATCTTCTCCTCACCGGCCTCCGGGCTCAACATTCCCCCACCCCGCCACCGTGATCGGCCGCGGCGTCCCGCTCAGGCAGCCGGCCCCGCGCGACGGCGCGCGGCCCACGGCGTTCGGGTATAGACCGGCACCAGATTCGACAACCGAGAAGGGCAGCATCATGGACAACCTCGATCAGACCACAGGCAAGATCAAGCAGACCGTCGGCGACCTCACCGGCAACACGGACCTTGAGCGTGAGGGAAAGGCCGACGAGAGGGCGGGCAACGTCAAGGAAGTTGTCGAGCGCGCCGCGGACAAGGTCGAGCACGCCGTCGACAAGGCCAAGGCACTCGCCGAGGACGCGCACGACAAGGTCGAGCACGCCGTCGATAAGACCGAGGACAAGCCGACCAGCCACTGACCGGCTCCGGCCCGCAGCGAGTCAGCCAGCGACAGGGCCGAGCTCGGTGGGGGGCAGCCCCTGGCTACCGGCCCATCCGGCGTGTGATGTCGCGCGGCGCGTGTGTCGGACCCGGGCGGCGGAATCAGGATCGGGCGCCGCCGGTGCGTCCGGGCGGTGGGGGGAATCGAGCGGTGGCCGTGGGTGTCGGCCATGTCTTCCATGCACCACCTCGACGCACGCCTGCACCGCGGACCTCTGACCATCGTTGACGACTCCGCGGTCGGCAGACTCGCCAGACGGGCGCTGTGACAAATGAACTCGGTCAGGGTGCAGATGCGTCGTTTGGCGATGCAGGCGGGGTACTGGCCATCCTGGGGCGCGCCGTCGACACGTACCGCTATTCGCTCGTCGGACGCAGAATGGAGGACGAGCGCAGGCTAGCGAAGGATCACCTCGGGCATCGGCGCCAAGCCCGGCGCGGTCGACTCGCGAGCGAGCGATACGCGGAGCGTCGCAGTACGATCAATCTCCCCGACTGTGACTCGCGTCTCGGACACGACGTCCGCGGGTGGCTTCTGCCGGACCGCCGCGCGGTCGGCGCGAGCCGAATCCGCTTCGAGGGTTTCCCAGATCGCGCCGCCTGCCGGGCCGTCTGCCGAGGCGCCGCCGGGGTTGGTGCCTCATCGCGGTCGACCCTTGCGTGCCTTGTCGGTGCGCGGGCTCCATCCGTGCCCACACCGTGGGGGCGTCAGGCCTGCTGGACGGTGTAGACGACGGTCTGCACCCGGATCATCCCGTCCTCGAAGATGAACGTGTCGACGCCGTCCTCGACCTTCCGGCCGCCTCCGGTGGCCTTCCAGTCCAGGTACAGCACGTCACCTTCGAAAAAGGTGCCGAGCTCCCAGCTGGCCTGCGGAACGTCGCTCAGCAACTGGGTGAAGACCTGCCGGGCGCCGTCCTTGCCGCGAAAGACCTGGCGGTTGACGATGAAGATCGCGTCGTCGGTGTAGTCCGCGACGATCTCTTCGAGGTTCTCGGCGCCGAGCGATTGACCGTGGTGGGCGAAGACCTCTTGCGGAGTGCGGGACATGGCGTCTTCCTTTCTCTGCGGGTTTCTACCTCTCTTCGATGGTAGGTCGGGATGCGGCCTTGGCGGCCCGCCTCGGCGGAGGAACATGGGCTCTGGCGAAGGCGAGCCGATGGATGTGGCTGGGTGATGAGGACACCACCGAGGAGACGAGGAGAGATCATGAAGGCCGTTCGCTTGCACCGTTACCACGAACGCCCGGTAGTCGAGGAGGTGCCCGACCCGACCGTCAGTGGGCCCTTCGACGTGGTCGTGAGAGTCGGCGGCGCGGGGCTGTGCCGGACCGACCTGCACATCGTCGAGGGCCAGTGGGCGCCGAAGAGCAACGTGGCGCTGCCGTACACGCTCGGCCACGAGAACGCCGGGTGGGTCCACGACGTCGGCTCGGCGGTCACGCACGTCCAGGTCGGTGACGCAGTCATCCTGCACCCGCTCGCGACATGTGGCTTCTGCCGTGCGTGCCGGGCAGGGGACGACGTGCACTGTTCCGCCAGCCAGTTCCCCGGCATCGACACCGACGGCGGGATGGCTGAGTACATCAAGACGTCCGCCCGGTCGGTGGTCAAGCTGGCGGCGGGGATCCAACCCGCGGACGTCGCCGCGCTTGCCGACGCGGGGCTGACCGCGTACCACGCCGTGAAGAAGGCGCTGCCCCTGCTTCACCCCGGGAGCACCTGCGTCGTGATGGGGGCCGGAGGGCTCGGACACATCGGGATCCAGTGCCTGCGGGCGATGAGTGCCACCCGCATCGTCGTGCTGGACGCGAACCCCGGAGCGCTCGCCCTGACCCGGGACTGGGGTGCCGACGAAGCAGTGCTCGTGGACGGTGGGCACGTCGACCGCGTGCTGGAGCTCACCGAGGGCGGCGCCGAGGTCGTGCTGGACTTCGTCGGGGAGCGCGGTGCGGAACGCGACAGCTGGGTGATGACACGGCGGGCGGGCAGCCACTACGTCATCGGCTACGGCGGGACCGTCGAGGTGCCGGCGATCGACATCATCTCCACCGAGCGGAACATCGTCGGCAACCTCGTCGGCAGCTACAACGACCTTGTGGAACTGATGGCGCTCAACGCATCGGGCAAGGTCGTCATGCACACGAGCACCTACCCGCTGGAGGCGGTGAACGACGCGATGGACGACCTCGACGCCGGGCGGTTGCGCGGCCGGGGGATCCTCGTGCCGTAACCGGCCCGCCAGGCATGGAAGGAGAATGCAGCGCCTGGCCGTGGCCGACGCGGATGGTCTGGGATGAGCAGCGAGCCCGTGCCCGAATGGGCAGGCGAGACTGCGGCTCTGCCCTGGTGATTGTCGTGCGGGCGGTTGAACGTCCCCCGGTTTGGCGCAGGGGTGAGACAGTGAAAGGACCGGACGAGAAGCCAATGGAGGCATCATGTCGACGATCACGTCGCCACCGGTCCCGCAGGCGCCGGGGCAGCAGCTCCCACCCGAGGTTCGCCTGAAGCTCTACGAGACGATGGTGCTCTCCCGCACCTACGAGGAGGCGATCCTTCGGGAGTATCACGCGGACAAGGGCCCGGGATTCGACATCGGCAAGGGACTCGTCCCGGGGGAGATGCACCTCTCGGCGGGCCAGGAGCCCGTCGCGGCGGGAGTGTGCGCCCACCTGACGACGGACGACGCCGTCACCGCGACCCATCGCCCGCACCACCTCGCGATCGCGCACGGGATGGACCTGCGCGCGATGACGGCGGAGATCTTCGGACGGGTCGACGGCCTGGGCCGGGGTCGCGGCGGGCACATGCACCTCTTCGATCCCGCGACCCATTTCTCCTGCTCGGGCATCATCGCCGAGGGGTACCCGCCCGCCCTGGGCATGGCGTTCGCCTTCAAGCGCCAGGGCAGGAATGCGATCGCCGTTGCGGTGACCGGGGAGGGCGCCGCGAACCAGGGGGCCTTCCACGAGTCGCTCAATCTCGCGGCGCTGTGGAACCTACCGGTGGTCTTCGTCGTCGAGGACAACGACTGGGGCATCTCCGTTCCGCGCACGGCATCCACCTCGATCCCCAACAACGCCGACCGCGCCATCGCCTACGGCATCCCCGGCGAGCGGGTGGAGGACAACGACGTCGAGGGCGTCTACGCGGCAGCGGGCCGGGCCGTCGAGCGGGCCCGTCAGGGAGAGGGCCCGAGCCTGATCGAGGTCCACACCCTGCGCATGTGGGGCCATTTCGAGGGTGACGCCCAGGGGTACCGGCCGGAGCTGGCCGATGTTCCCGGCCGGGACCCGATTCCCGGGTACGCAGAGAAGCTGATGGCCGCCGGCGTTCTCGACGCTGCCATCGCCCAACGCATCAAGGACTCTGCCCACGAGCGGGTCGAGGATGCGATCGCCTTCGCCAAGTCCAGTCCCCTGCCCGAGCCCGCCTCGGCCGGCTCGTACGTGTTCGCCTGAAAGGAGGCCGACATGACCATCACCGACACGTCCGCCGCTGCGGCGCGGACCGGAAGCCACCGGCTCAGCACGGCCAAGGCCATGGTCGAGGCCATCGACCTCGAGATGGACCGCGACTCCTCGGTCTTCTACCTGGGCGAGGACGTCGGCGCGTACGGCGGCATCTTCTCCTCCACGACCGGGTTGCTCGAGAAGTACGGGCCGACCCGCGTCATCGACACCCCCATCTCCGAGACGGCCTTCATCGGGCTGGCGATCGGGGCAGCGACCGAAGGGATGCGCCCGATCGCCGAGCTGATGTTCGCGGACTTCATGGGCGTGTGCCTGGACCAGATCTACAACCACATGGCCAAGATCCACTTCGAGTCGGGCGGGAACGTCAGGGTCCCGATGGTGCTGACGACGGCGGTGGGTGGGGGGTACTCCGACGGCGCCCAGCACTCCCAGTGTCTGTGGGGCACCTTCGCGCACCTGCCCGGGATGAAGGTCGTCGTCCCGAGCAACCCGTACGACGCGAAGGGCCTGATGACCGCGGCGATCAGGGACGACAACCCGGTCGTCTACATGTTCCACAAGGGCGTGATGGGCCTGCCGTGGATGGTCAAGAACCCGCGGTCGATCGCGGACGTGCCGATCGAGGCCTTCGAGGTCCCCCTCGGCAAGGCGCGGGTGGCCCGTCCGGGCGCGCACGTCACGGTCGTGACGCTCTCGCTGTCCGTGCACCACTGCCTCGACGTCGCCGAGACGCTGGCGCCGGAAGGGATCGACGTCGAGGTGATCGACCTGCGCAGCCTCGTTCCGCTGGACCGGGCGGCGATCCTCGCCTCGGTCGCCAAGACGGGGCGGCTCGTCGTCGTCGACGAGGACTACCTGTCCTTCGGGCTCTCTGGCGAGGTCGTCGCTACCGTCACCGACGAGGACCCGGGCCTGCTGAAGGCGCCTGTCGCGCGCGTCGCCAATCCGGACATCCCGGTGCCGTACGCGCACTCCCTCGAGTACGCCGTGCTGCCCCGTCAGGACCGGATCGAGGCCGCGATCCGGCGCGTGGTGGGCGCATGACCGACGTCCTGTTCCCCGGCCTGTCCAAGGAGCGGCCCGACGCCGAGGGCGTGGTCGCGACATGGTTCGTGACCGACGGCGAGAGGGTCGCCACGGGCCAGCTCCTCGCCGAGGTCCAGGTCGACAAGGTCGCCGCCGAGGTCCCGGCTCCCGTGGGCGGCGTCGTGCACGTCCTTGTGGCCGAGGACACCGCGGTGACGCAAGGCTCGACCATCGCACGCATCGAGTAGGAGGGGACTGTGGCCGGGTCGCCGGGTGCCGACGTCGTGGACCGGCGTCGCACCCGACGGCGCCGTGCTCGAGGGACCCGCCACCCAACCACTGCGCGCACCCACTCACCGACCGGGCCCGAGGGTGCGTGACCGAACTTTGAAGCGCTCCGCCTCCGGCGTGAGGGCCGCACCCGGGACCCGGACGACGGGCCGGGTGGTGTGGGGGCCTACCGCGGCCGTGGTGCACGGGGTGAGACTGGTGACACGACGGACGCGACCCGAGCGAGGAGGTGCGCATCCCAGCGCAGCGTGATCCGGTTCGCCGGGTTCCTGAGGTGGGTGTCGGCGATGCCTGCGTTAGCGCCGTCGACCGGAGCGGCGTCGTCGTCGGCCTTCTGTACTGTCCGGGCCGTCGGCTGGTTCCCCTCGCACGGGCCAGGCCGCCGTGTCCGTGAGATTCCGCCGCAGGCTTGCGGCCCTCACCGCCGCCGTATTCATGGTTGCCGGATGCGGCGCGGTGGACGGATCGCGGGGTGTCGCCGGCCCGGAGTGGGCGCGCGAGGCCGCCGCCTGGATCTCGGCGTTCGACGCAGCGGCCGGATCCCTGGGAGGCGACGGTCCCATTCGCGTGACTGACTTCTACGCGGCCGACGTCAGGTTCGACACCCGCTACGACGAGTACTACGGCCGTGTCGCGGTCACCGAGGTCGAGCGGTCGCTCGTGGCCTCTTCCACCCGGCACGACTTCGGTGAGATCTACCTCGACGGCGCGGGCTTTGTCCGCACGGAAGCCTTGGTCTGGGGCGAGCGCGCCCGTTCGCCGCTCCCGACGCTCAGAACGTGGGAGATGGCGTCGGAAGGGGTAGTCCAGATGCAGGGCTACAACTGGCTCGACACGGGAGTCGTGCGTGACAACCCGGAGTTCCAGGGCGCTCGGGCTCTCGCGGGCGCACTCTCCCAGGAGTACGTGCGGGCCTGGGCGGAAGCCGACCATGCGGCGCTGCGAGAGATCTACTGGGCTGGCGCGAGCGTGGTGGACAGCCTCTACGGCGTCCAGGTCACGGGCCGGGAGGCAATCGTTGCGCTCGCTGACCCGCAGACGGCTTCTCCTGCACACCTCGACCGGGCCGAGGACCTGTATTCCGAGGAGGTCCTGTCCCCGCTCCAGCCGCCGCGCGACGCTCCTGCGGTGTACGTCACCTGGAACTACATGCAACCCGACGAGAGGCATCCGGCCCAGTTGCTCCTCCTCGAACGCAGCGTCGAGACCTGCCCCGGCGCCTCGGCCGTGGTGCTGACCGTCGACACCGCCGGGCACGTCATCGCGGAGCGTCGTTTCCACGCGTTGGCGTCGGTGCGGGCCTGCGTCTCGGCGCGTGACCTCCAACCGGGCTGGTGGACGGGCCGTGGGCTACCTGTCCCGCTCTCCGAGCGGGTCACCGGTCGGGTCGACTCCGGCTCGGGGTCGATCGAGATCCGCAACGGCACGCCAGAACTGGAGGAGTTCGTTCGCTGGGGTCTGGGTCGATTCGCGGAGGCCGGGCTGGCGTCCCCCCGCGTGCGGACGATCGCCTTCGACCCGTTCTCGCCGCTGTGCGCCGACTACAACGGATACACCGACGCGTCGGACGGTGTCACCACCATCGTCATCTGCGCCGATGCCGGCGACACCGCCCCGCGTGGTCCAGAGGAGGGCGACGCCTGCGCTGAAGCCTCCTGCCCGAACATCAGCTGGAGCCGGCGTGAGCTCCTCGTGCACGAACTCGGCCATGCCTGGCTCATCACCCATCTGGACGAGAGAACCAGGGACCGTTTCACTGCCTATGTCGGCGCGTCCTGGGATGACCCAGCCGTCCGCGCCGCGCAGCGCGGTGTCGAGCTGGCCGCCTCGACTCTGGCGTGGGGACTCGCCGGATCCTCGACCGAACGCGCTGGCCTCGGGCCGCGACCATGTGAGGTCATGGCCGGCGGGTTCCGCCTCCTCACCGGCGCTGAGCCGCTGACCGCCTGCGAAGGGTCCGTGGGCCTCGCCGGACCACGGATCGGAGAGGGGTGAAGGGTCCTCGGCCGCCGAGACCTGCGGTCATCGACGGATGACGTCCCGCTGTGCCGGCGGTCCCGACCGCGCCGCCTCGCCCGCGTCCGGCACCCCGGTCCTCAGCGGTATTCGGGGTTGGGGTGGTCGAACCGGGCGCCGGCGTCCCAGAGGCTGCGCTGGTTGCCGTGGGCCGGGAACCCGCCCCGGCGCTTGAGCAGGGCCGCGAGGTGCATGAGGTTCCACGTCATGAACGTTGTGTTGCGCTGGGTGAAGTCGTTCTGCGGGCCACCCGAGCCGGGGTCCAGGTAGGACGGGCCGGGGCCGGCCTCCCCGATCCACCCGGCGTCCGCCTGCGGCGGGATCGCGTACCCCAGGTGCTGCAACGAGTACAGGACGTTCATCGCGACGTGCTTGACGCCGTCCTCGTTCCCGGTCACGACGACGCCGCCCGCGCGCCCGTAGTACAAGTACTGCCCCGCCTCGTTCAGCTCCCCGGACAGGGAGTACAGCCGCTCGATCACGCGGGTCGCCACGCTCGACTTGTCCCCCAACCAGATCGGTGTCCCGATCACCAGGATGTCGGCGGCGAGGATCCGCGGCGTGAGCTCTGGCCAGTCGTCGCGCTCCCAGCCCTTCTCGGTCATGTCCGGGTACACCCCGGGGGCGATGTCGTGGTCGACCGCGCGGATCTCGTCGACGCTCACCCCGTGCTTGCGCATGATGGCGGTGCTGACCGCCATCAGACCCTCGGTGTGGGAGACCTCCGGGGACCGCTTGAGGGTGCAGTTGACGAACACGGCGCGCAGGTCGGAGAAGTCGTAGATGTCCATGCCCTGATGCTCCTCGGTGGGCGGGCGGCGGCGGTGCGTTCGGGTGGGCAGGAAGGGAACCCGTCCCGTCCGGAGTCGATTCCGCGCGGCGGACGACGGCCGGTCCTCGCCCGGGGGTCCTCGCCCTTCAATCGCGTGCAGTGACGTCGTCGGGGCGGGCATCGGCACGATGGGCGCGGCACGTTGAGCTGCGCCTGCGACGTCGAGATCCAGGCTGCAAGTCGTCGAGGGGTGAGCGACTGCCCCCTGCTGAGGGCCTCGCACAGGGCGCGTCGCCCGCGCTCGCGCGGCGTCGTCGCGCTCGCGCGGCCGACGATGCCTGCGCGCAAGCCGCTCTCGACCTCGTGCCCACAGGTCGCACTCCGTCCCTCGCGCGCGTCGCTACGACGCAAGCGGGCCGGCCGGCCGACGGCGCGAGGGGCGGATCTCGTCGATGGAAGGCCCGAGGTGGTCCTTCTGGATCTCGAGGTCGTCATGGGTTTGGTGCGGTGCCAAGCCGATCGCGACGGCCAGCCAATTCGGATTCATGTCCAAGGGTTCGAGGCAGTCGACGATCCCGACATCGACGGGCCGATGAGCGCGAAGTCGGACGGCCTCGTGCGTCCCACCGACCTCTCCCGGGTTCGGGATTGCGACGTTCATACGATCCGTGCGATGGCAGGGCCCCGGTGACCGGCGAGTATCAGGTCACGATGCGAAAGGTCTGAGGTGCCGGCGGGAGAGCCGCCGTCATCACCCCCGGGGTGAACCGGCGGGGTGAGGGAACGGCCGGCGTGCCTGCGGGGCCGCCCCGGCACGCGCACGGAAGAAGCAGTTTCGTTCGACGCACGAGGGAAGGCTTGGATTCATGAAGGTTGTCATTGTCGGTGGGGTCGCGGGCGGGGCGTCGTGCGCGGCTCGGCTGCGGCGGTTGGACGAGCAGGCCGAGATCGTGATGGTGGAGCGTGGCCCCTATGTCTCGTACGCGAACTGCGGCCTGCCGTATCACATCGGTGGGGTGATCGAGCGTGAGGCCGACTTGCTGGTGGCGAGTGCGGAGCTGTTCCGCACGCAGTTCGGGATCGACTGCCGGACGTTGACCGAAGCCGTCGCCATCTCGCCCGCCGAGCGGACCGTCCAGCTGCGGGACGTCACCACGGGTGAGGTGACCACCGAGTCCTACGACGCGCTGGTGCTCTCGCCCGGCGCCGCGTCCATCCACCCGCCGATCCCCGGGATCGACCTGCCGGGCATCTTCCAGGTGCGGACCGTGCCCGACGCGCGAGCGGTGCGGGAATGGGCCGAGCGCGGCACGAGCTTCCTGGGTGGGATGGCGCGGTACTCCGGGTTCCAGGCCGTGCGTCCGGCGCGCCACGCCGTCGTCGTCGGTGGCGGGTTCATCGGCCTGGAGACCGCGGAGAACCTCGCGGAACGCGGCTTCGGGGTCACGGTGATCGAGATGGCGGGTCAGGTGCTGGCCCCGCTGGATCCCGAGTTCGGCCGAGCGGTGGCGGACCGGATGCGCCTGCACGGCGTCGACGTGGTCCTGGGGGACGGGGTCGCTTCCTTCTCCCAGGCCGACGACGGCGAGTCGCTGGTCGTGACCACGAGGTCCGGCGGCTCCTACCCGGCCGACGTCGTGATCCTGTCCCTGGGTGTGCGCCCGGACACCACGCTGGCGAAGGCCGCCGGCCTGGAGATCGGGCAGCGCGGCGGGATCCGGGTGGACGAGCACATGCGCACGTCTGACCCGAGCATCTTCGCCGTCGGCGACGCGGTTGAGGTCCGCGACGCCGGGACCGGGGAGTGGACCCTCATGGCCCTCGCGGGGCCGGCGAACCGGCAGGGCCGCATCGCTGCGGACGTCATCGCCGGGCGCGACTCGGCGTTCCGCGGAGTGCAGGGCACCGCCGTCGTCGGCATCTTCGGTGCCACGGCCGCGTGGACGGGTCTGAACGAGAAGACGCTCCAGCGCTTGGGGGAGACCGACTACGAGAAGGTCTACCTCTTCCCCAACTCCCACGCCGGCTACTACCCCGGGGCCAAGCCGATCGCGATGAAGGTCATCTTCCGGCCGTCGGACGGGCGGCTGCTGGGTGCGCAGGCTGTGGGTGAGGACGGGGTGGACAAGCGGATCGGGCACCTCGCCATGGCGATCCAACTCGGGGCCACGGTCTATGACCTGGAGGAGTCCGAGCTGTGCTACGCCCCGCCCTTCGGCTCCGCGAAGGACCCCGTCAACTTCGCCGGGATGCTCGCCGCGGACGTGCTGCGCGGCGACCAGCCCCTCTCGCACTGGGACGAGGCCGTCGACGGGTTCATCCTCGACGTTCGCGAGAAGCCCGAGCTCAGGGTCGAGGGTGTGCCCGGATCTGTGAACATCCCCCTCGGTGAGCTTCGCTCCCGCCTGGACGAGCTGCCCCGCGACCGGACGATCCACGTCCTGTGCCGGTCGGGTCAGCGGGCCTACTCCGCCACCCGGATCCTCCTCCAGCACGGGTTCGACGCCCGCACCATCTCCGGAGGGATGCTCTCCCACGCCATGCTCACCCCGCGGCCCGCGGCTGCCGAGGCGTATACGCGATGAAGGCCGTCGGGTTGCCGGGTCGGTCCGCTACGAGGAGGTTCCGGAGCCGGACGTGAGCACGGGCTCGATCCTGGTCGAGGCCGTTGCGGTCGGGCTGGTTCGGGGAGTGGTCCCGCGACCTGTTCACTTTCCACGAGGGGCTCTTCCTGCGCACGGGCCGCGCCGAGGAGGGCCGCTCGGTGCTGCTCCGTGCGGCCGGCACCGTCTCGGAGGGCACGCTCGCCAACACCGCGGACGTCGGCACGCTCGAGTACACACGATTGACGGGACGCTGTGGTTCCTGCATGCGCTCGGCCGGCACGTCGCGCACAGCGGTGACGTCGACCTGGCCGCCGAAGTCGCCGAGTACGGCCTCGGATCCGTCTCCGAGACCGCCGACGGCGACGTCCCGCATGCGGCAACCGGCTGCCCCTTCCAGGCCCGGTCCGTGGCCGACCTCATCCGCGCGAGAGAGGCGGTCCGTGGCGGGTAGAGGGCCGAGGGAGCGTCGTGTCCGAGTCTCCGACCTCTCCGGTCGCGAAGGAGGTCGTGCGCTTCGACCTGCACCTATTCATACGGATGGGGGGATGGCAGCAGGTGCCCCGAGCGCGAGTATGGTGGCGACGTCCGGCAGGTCCGGGTGTGCCGGGGGTTGCGTCACGAGCGGCGCCGGCGAAGTCAATGGTTCGAAGAGCGGGGACTCCTTGCCGGTTGGTGAGGTTCGACCCGCGCAGGAGGGACTTTTCCCATGAGCGAAACCACGCCGAGGGGCACCACGGGGCGTGGCGCCCCGGACGCGCCCGCTCCGTACGCCCGTGAGGCGGCGGCCGTCGTCGCCTCGATGGGATCCGACGCGGTCCAGGGTCTGACTCCGCCGGAGGCCGCGAACCGGCTGGTGACATACGGGCCGAACACCATCAAGGGCGAGAAGCCGCCGTCGATCGCCGCCGTGGCCCTGCAGCAGCTGCGCGACCCGATGAACCTCATGCTCGTCGCCGTCTCGATCGTGAGCTTTCTGATCGGGGAGGTGTCCACCGGCACCATCGTGGCTCTGCTGATCCTCCTGAACGTGGTGCTCGGGTCCCGCCAGGAGCTCAAGGCCAGGGCGAGCGTCGACGCCTTGTCGAACCTCCAGGTGCCGCAGGCGAAGGTGGTGCGGGGCGGGCAACTCGTCCTCGTCCCGGCCTCCGACGTGGTGCCGGGCGACCTGGTTCAGGTCGAGGCCGGAGACCTCGTCCCCGCGGACGGACGGATCCTGCGCTCGGCGACCCTGGAAGCTCAGGAGGCCGCGCTGACGGGCGAGAGCGCGCCGGTGCCGAAGGACGCCGGGGCGCTGCCCGGCGGCGACGTGGCCCTGGGGGACCGCACGAACATGCTGTTCCAGAACACCTCGGTCACGCGCGGCACCGCCTCGATGGTGGTGACCGGCACGGGCATGAACACGCAGATGGGTCAGATCGCCACGATGCTGACCTCGGTGACGCGGAGCCGTTCGCCGCTCCAGCGCGAACTCGACTCCCTGACGAAGGTGATCGGCATCATCGCGTGGGCAGCGGTCGCCTTCATCGTGGTGGTCGGCCTGGTCCGCGGAATGCCGGTCAGCGAGTTGCTGCTGCTGGGCACGGCGATGGCGATCTCGGCCATCCCGACAGGCCTGCCGGCGTTCGTCTCCGGTCTGTTGTCCCAGGGCGCGAAGCAGCTGGCCGAGGCGAAGGCGGTGGTGAAGAACCTCGCGGACGTCGAGACCCTCGGTGCCACCAGTGTGATCAACAGCGACAAGACGGGCACGCTGACGCTGAACCAGATGATGGTCTCGACGATCTACGCGAACGGCTTGTGGTTCACGGTCGGTGGTGAGGGCTACCAGAAGTCCGGCGCCATCCGCTCGGTGGCCGCCACACCGGTTCCCGACTTCACCCGCTTGGCTCTCGGACTCGTCCTGGACTCGGACGCCACCGTGTCCGACGCCGGCGACGTGGTCGGCGACCCGACCGAGGCCGCGCTCGTGGTCCTCGCCGCGAAGCTCGGCGTCGACGCCGAGGAGACGCGCCGCGCCTACCCGCGCATCGCCGAGGTCCCCTTCGACTCCGACTACAAGTTCATGGCGACCTTCCACCGGGTGGTCATCGACGGGACGGAGCGCATCGTCCAACTCGTCAAGGGCGGGCCCGACGTCGTGCTCGCCCGGTGCGCCGAGTCAGGCGGGCCGTTCCGCGACCAGGTGCCGATCGCGCAGGCGCGAGGCGCGATCGACGAGGCCAACGAGCGGATGGGCACCAAGGGCCTGCGGGTCCTCGCGTTCGCCGCGCGCGTCGTGGGCGAGGACGAGTTCGCCGCCGGGTCCGCCGACCCGATGTCGCTGGTCCACGACCTCTCGTTCGTGGGCCTCGTCGGGATCATCGACCCGCTGCGCCCGTCGTCCAAGGACGCCGTCGCCGTCGCCCTGCACGCCGGCATCGACGTCCGGATGATCACCGGCGACCACGCCGTCACCGCCGGGGCCATCGGCGAGATGCTCGGCCTGGGCCCGGGCGCCATCAGCGGGACGGAACTCGCCGCGATGTCCGATGAGGATCTCAAGGCACGGCTGCCCCAGCTGCACGTCTTCGGTCGCGTGACGCCGGAGGACAAGTTGCGCCTGGCGCGGGTGATGCAGGAGGAGGGCGCCGTCGTCGCGATGACCGGCGACGCGGTGAACGACGCCGCGGCGCTCAAGCAGGCGGACATCGGCGTCGCGATGGGCTCCGGCAGCGAGGTGACCAAGCAGGCCGCCCGGATGATCCTCACGGACGACAACTTCGGCACCCTGGTGCACGCGGTAGAACTCGGCCGGCGCGTCTACGACAAGATCGTCTCCTACATCCGGTTCCAGATGACGCAGCTGCTGTCGTTGATCATGCTGTTCGTCGCGGCCACCGCCGTCAACGTCAACGAGGGCGTCGCACTGACGCCGACCATGGTGCTCTTCCTCCTGTTCTTCGTCACCGTGGCCGGCGTCATCGTCATCGCGGTGGACCCGGGCGATCCGGACGTGATGAGCCGACCGCCGCGGGACCCCAAGCTGCCGATCACCAACCGCGCCGCCGTCACGTGGTGGGTGGTCTACGGCGCGGTCCTGTTCCTCGCGGCCTTCGCGCCGCTCGTCGCAGGCCCGGACGAGCCCAGCACCGAGGCGGCCTCGGCTTCGATGACCATGACGTTCGTGGTGCTGGGCCTCGGCACGGTGTTCAACGCCCTGACGAACCGCCGCGACCCCACGGGCGGCCTCACCGCGCCGGTGCTCAAGGCGGTCGGCATCTCGATTGTGCCCGCGGCGGCCCTCTACCTGGCCACGGAGCTGCCCGGCCTGCAGGGGGCACTCATGACCACCTCGCTCACCGGCAGCCAGTGGCTCGCGAGCATCGCCCTCGCGCTCGCGCTGCCCGTGGTGATCGAGGTCAGCAAGTGGGTCCGTCGGCGCCGGATCCCGACGGCGACCCCGGCCGACACCCAGCGAGCGCTCGCCCCGGAGCGAGCGCTCGCCACGACCTCCACGCGGTAGGCCGGGAGGCGGAAGCCACGGGCAGGAAGAAGAAGGACCAGCGGGCGATGAGGGACGAGAACGAGGCCTTGCCCGAGCGGGACGTCACCCTGCCCGAGCGCCAGGAGGTCGGCGACTACGTGGAGCCGCACCGCCCGCTCCGGTACGTCCCGACGCCGTACTGAGCGGAGAACGGTCGTCCGCCGCGCAGGGAAGCCGCGCACGAGACGACCGACCAAGCCCGAGTGGGGCCGCGGCGCGAACTGCGAGGGCACCTTGACCGTGGCATAGTCAAGGACGCCCGCAAGAAGGCTCAACGGAGCAGCTTCGGTGCGTGGGAACCATCGGCTGATCGTGCGGATCCGGTCGACATCCTGCGAGGCGCAGGCGGCGGCCACCGCGCTCGTCCTGCTGATGCGCGCCCGCCTCGCCGCTCGGGGCGGCTTCGCCGTCGTAGCCCTCTCGCTCCAGGCCGCAGGCCTCTCACCTGTCTGCCGCCGGTGGACAATGGCGAGGATGTTGTGCGCGGTCCGCTTGCCCGTCGTCGTTCTGGCGTTGCCCTGACCCGGGCGCCAGACCAGGGTGCCGTCGGGAATCGGCCGTACCGTCCTCCGCCACGAGAGACTTGGGGAGGAACAGGTCATGCTCCCCGCACGCCAGCAGGCCGGCACCGCGCTGTCGGTCAGGACCGAGCACCCTTTGCGGACGGTCGTTGTCCGAGCCGCCCGCGTCTCGCGCGCCCACGAGCCCTCTCCCGTCGCGCCTGAGGAAGTCTTGCCGGGCGCTATCACCGAGGGGATGATCGACGGACAACCATGAGGGAAGTTACGCCGAGGGGGGGTGGGCTCCGTGCGACGTGATCTCGTCGCGACAGCCGCCGATGTCGGGGTTGCCGTGGACGCTGCGGCGGCAGCGACGCTCGGATTGATGTATGTGATCGAGGTCCCGAGGGGCGGTCCGTATCTGTTCGGCACCACCAACGACATGCTCGGCGTGGTCCACAACGCGCTGCTCTTCCCCGTGGTCGCCGAGGTGTCGGCGGAACTCCCGCCCGGTCCGATCCGGCAAGTGCTCGCGCCCGTCACACTGGCCTCCTGCGCCGTCGGCTCCGCCTCGAGTGCGCTCCTGGTAGCGCGCGTGCTGCCGTTCGCGCCGTCGTCGGCGCTCTCCATCGCGGCGATCACCGTGCAGTCGGCGTGGCTGCTCGCCGTGAGCGGCCACCTGCGCTCGCAGCCGACTGGGCGCACGGCGGGCGACCTCGCACGCGGGATCGGCGTCGGCGCGCTCGCCGGAGGTGCGGTCGCCGCGATCGGCGCGCTCCTGCCGCGTGGATCGCGCGGCCGTCGCGTGCTACTGGTCGCCGGCGGAGTGCCCGGCGCCGTGGCCTGGCTCGCCTGGCCCGTCTGGCTGCGCCTCGCTGCGCGCTACCTGCGCGCCCAGCCCGTCGCCGCGGGCTGAGCCTCGGTGTGACCGACGCGCTGGAGGAGGGACATCGCCGACCTCACCGGCGTCACCTACGCCGGCATCACCTGACTACCGCCCGAGCTGAGGCACGGGGCGGCGGTTCCCCTGACGGGCGGGGACGTGGACGGCTTGGGCTCCGGTCAGTCGTGCGGGTGGTGACGGTGCGACGGGAGGTGCGGGGTCTCAGTAGCCGGTTGTGGTGTGGGTGAAGAACCACAGCGAGGACGTGAGCCAGAGGGCCAGGAGGATCGTGGCGAGGGTGCCGCCGAGCCAGGGGAGCGCCCAGGAGGGGACGTGGCGGCTGCGCAGGGTGAGCATCTTGGTGACGAAGACGCCGTAGAAGACGCACCCGAGGAGGGAGTGGGCGAGCACGCGGGGGGCTGTAGGTCGCGAAGCCGAGGGACCAGGCGCAGTGGAACGCAACAGGGAGGGTGAGGACGACGGCGGTCACACCGGAGGCACGGTGGGTGAGGCTGACCCAACGGGGGCTGGGGCCGTGGCCGAGGCGCCCGTACATCCGCAGCGCGGTGAGCACCTGCACGACGGCCAGGGCCAGGGCGGCGGTGGCCAGCCAGGCCTTCATGTGGATCAGGTCGGGGAATCCGAGGGTGGTCAGGGTTCGCCCGGTGGGGGTGTGCACCTTGGCGTAGACGCCGAGGCTGAGCGAGACGGCGCCGCCGATGAGGATGAAGGCGACGAGCGTGCGGGTGCCGGCGTCGGTCCGTCGCGGCGGCGCCCCTCCCGTGATGTCACTCCCGCTGGTCATGAAGGTGCGTCCTGTCCGTGGTCGGCTCAGAGGTCGGGAAGGGGCACGTCGGGGTCGGCCAAGGCGTCGACGTCGACCTGGCGGCGGGAGCGGATGAGTCGGGCGATGTCGGCGGTGACGTCCCAGATGTTGACGCTCATCCCGGCGAGCACACGGCCCCCGGTGAGCCAGAACGCGAGGAACTCCCGGGCTGCGACGTCCCCGCGCAGCACGACTCGGTCGTAGGCGCCGGGGTCGGCGTGGCCGGTGTACTCCATCCCGAGGTCGTACTGGTCGGTGTAGAAGTACGGCAGCCGCGCGTAGGTCACGTCCTGGCCGAGCATCGCCCGGGCCGCGACCGGGCCCTGGCGCAGGGCGTTGGCCCAGTGCTCCACCCGGACGTGCCGGCCCAGGAGAGGGTGGTAGGCGTTGGCGACGTCGCCCGCGGCGTAGACGTCAGGGTCCGACGTGCGCAGGTGCTCGTCGACGCGGATGCCGTTGTCGACGTCGAGACCGGCGCCCTGCGCCAGGGCCGTGTTGGGCGTGATGCCGATGCCGACGACCACCAGGTCGGCCTCCACGACCTCGCCGGAGCCGAGCTCGACCCCCCGCACGGTCTCAGCCTCGCCGACGATGGCCTCCACCCGGACCTCACACCGCAGGTCCACGCCGTGGTCGCGATGAAGGTCGGCGAACACCTGGGCCACCTCCGGCCCCAGGACCGGCAACAGCGGCAGGCGCTCCCGTTCGAGGATCGTGACCTGAAGACCCGCCGCCCGGGCCGCGGCGGCGACCTCGAGACCGATCCACCCTCGCGCCGATGACCGCGACGCGCCCCGCCCGGGCGAACGCCGCCCGCAGGGCGTCGGCGTCGTCGAGGCGGCGCAGGTAGTGCACGCCGGCCAGGTCGGCGCCCGGGACGTCCAGGCGCCGCGGCGCCGAACCGGTCGCCAGCAACAACGCGTCGTAGCCGATCCGCTCGCCATCGGCCAGGAGCACCTCGTGCGTGGTGGCGTCCACTGCCGTCGCCCGGGTTCCCAGCCGCAGGTCGACGTCGTGCTCGGCGTACCAAGGGGCGGTGTGCACGAACACGGCGTCCCGCGCGGCCGTGCCCTGGAGGTAGCTCTTCGACAGGGGCGGCCGCTCGTACGGGCGGTAGGGCTCGTCGCCGAGGAGCGTGACCCGCCCGTCGTACCCCTGCTCTCGCAGCGTCTCGGCGGCTTTCGCGCCGGCCAGGCTTGCCCCCACGATCACGATGTTCGATGTCGTCATCGCTCCTGTTCATGCTCCTTCGGTGTGGGGGTCTCCGGCCCGGACCGCTTCCGCGGCCCGGGCGCGGGGCCTGCTGATTCGGGGGGCTACTGGACGACGATCTCAGCGACCATGCTGGGGTGCATCGCGCAGTGGTAGGCGTAGGTGCCCGCGGTGTCGAAGGTCTGGGTGAAGGTGTCGCCCTGGGCGAGGTCGCCGCTGTCGAACGAGCCGTCGTCGGCCGTCACCGTGTGGGTCGCGGAGTCCTCGTTGGTCCAGGTGACGGTGTCCCCGACTGCGACGGTCAGCGTCGCCGGGCTGAAAGCGAAGTCCTTGATCGTGACCTCGGTGCCCGAGGTCGTGCCGGCGCCCCCGCTCGAGCCGCCGTCCGACGAGGACGGCGTGCTCCCGCCGCCGCACGCGGCGAGCAGGACCCCCAGGAGCAGGGTGAGGAATGCCACCCCCGGCACACGGTGCCCTCTGCCGGCCCGCCGGGCGCCCGTTGCTGATCCCGTCATCGGCATCTGCATCTGCATCGTCGTATTCCTTCGTGTCGCTGGGCTGAAGGCATGGGCTCGCGGGCTGGCCGTCAGCGCCCGGACGCGAGATGGTGCCGTCATGGTTCCTCCAGGACCTGGTGCCGGTCGGCCGGCCCGGGCGGGGCGACCCTTATGGGTGATACGGCGAAGCCCCGCGCAGGGATTGCCGCCCGAGGGTGCGAGTTCCGATCGTGGGTCCGCAATCCCTGGCGGGCCGGTGGGCGTAGAACAAGATGTGAGCCTCTTCTCGGGCGCAGACCGCGTGGGCGACGCGGCGCTGGTCGCGGGTCTGGCGGTCGATGACGAGGCGGCGGCGGTGGCGTTCGTGCGCCGCTTCCAGGGGCCGGTGTTCGGCTTGGCGGTCTCGATCACGCACGACGTGGGCTTGGCCCAGGATGTCAGCCAGGAGGTGTTCGTGCGGGCGTGGCGGGCCGCGGGCACGTATGACGTGCGGCGCGCCTCGGTGCTGACGTGGTTGTTGACGATCACGCGCAACGCGGCCATCGACTGCGTGCGGGCCCGGCGGGCGGTGCCGACGGACTCCGCGGTTCTGGAGGAGATGATCACCGCGACCCTGCAGGTGCCCGGCCCGGAGGATGAGGTGGTGCGCCACGACGAGCGGGACGCCGCCGTCGCCCGGCTGCGGACGTTGCCACCGGAGCAGGCGCGGGCGGTCGTGCTGGCCGTGATCGGGGGGAGGACAGCGGCGGAGGTGAGCGTCGTGGAGGGCATCCCGCTGGGGACCGCGAAGACGCGGATCAGGACGGGGTTACGCCGGGTGCGCGAGGCGATGGAGGCGGACCGTGACTGACCGGCACCCGGGCGAGGAGATCCTGCTCGACTTCGCGCTGTCCGATCTGGACGACCACCGCCGCGACGACCTCACGGTGCACCTGAGCGGGTGCGAGTCGTGCCGGGTGCAGTACGCCGCGGTCGTCGACGCCGTGGACTACGTCCTGCTCGCCGCACCGCGGGTGGACCCTCCTGCCGGGTTCTCCCGCTCGGTCGTGGCCGCGATGGGCCTCGGGCCCGGCGCCGGCTCTGACGACAGCTCTGGCGCCGTCACGTCGCCGCCGCGGTGGTGGGCCCGGGGGCGGCGGCACCGCGTCGCGATGGTGGTGGCCGCGGCGGCAGCCGTCGGGCTCGTGGTCGGTGCGGGGGGCGCCGTCGTCGTCCTTGGGGCCCGGACCGAGAGCGCGCAGGAGGTGCTCGCGGCGGGCTCCCCCCTCCTGACGGGCGACGGCACGTCCGTGGGCGCGGTGCAGGAGAGCCGGCACGACGGGCAGCCCGTGCTCGTGGTCAGCGTGAGCGACGGCGAGGCCGGGGCGTACTACGAGTGCCGGCTGGTCCTGGCGGACGGAACCAGCCGGCCGGCGGGGTCCTGGGCGCTCGACCCCGCTGGTGGCGGCACGTGGGTGATCACTCGCCCGCAGGACGCCCAGGTCGTGGGCGTGGAGATGGTGACCGACACCGGAACCAGGTGGGCCACGGCCACCATCTGACGGCGCGACCAGCCCTGGCGCGGGTCCTTCGGCGCGGGCGCTCGCGCAACGGCGCTGCGCCGATGGCCCTACGAAGTGGGTGCGGGCGTGCGCCGGTTCGGTGCAGGCCTTCCGTGTTGCGCACGGGCTGGGGCGATCGAGTTGGCCTTGGTGTGGAGGGACTCCGGCAGAGGGTGGTGCCCTCGTCGAGGTATATGCGACGCGCACTCAGCACCCGTGTGGTCCATCCGGCGCCTGACCTTCGGGTCGGTCAGGGTCGTGCTGCTGACGCAGGCCGGGTCAGGCGGTGTCGACGAAGACCGCGTGGTTGCCGGCGGCGGTCAGGCAGCGGCGATCGTCCTGGTCGGCGTGGATGCACACCAGGCACCCGCCGCGTGACTCCAGGACGCTCGCGGCGTCGTCGATCACGCCGGCGGTGGTCCGACCGCGAAGGTGCGCGGCCTCGAGGTCGAGGACGACGACCGAGGCGCAGGCTGAGAGGGCGTCGAGTAGTGCGCGCAGGCGTCCGCTGTCGCGGCGGTCGAGGAGGCCGGCGGGCCGCACGGTGGCGGTGAGCCAGACCGGGTGGTCGGGGTCGAGGGGAGCAGGCGTCGTCGGATCGTCGCGGGTGAGAGTGGGCGCGGTTCCCATGTGCAGCTCCTCGGTGGTGTGGTGCCCGGGAGGAGGGACTGTCCGGCCGGGTTCGAGGATCACGCTCGGGCGCCCACCTGCCAGCGCACTGGGACTCCCCTGAGTGGAACCTGTGCCCCCGACAACGAGTCGGTCGGGCGCTGCCGCTGGTCGGGGTTCGGTCTCCGGGAGATCGACCGGTGATTCGCACTCGTCTGCACGGACATCCCTTTCAAGGTCGAGGCCGACCGCAGAGGGTGTAGCTGATCGTTCCTTCCCACCGGGTAGGCGTTTGCCCGGCGCCTCAGTCGCGATCGTGGCAGGGCTTGGCATCCTCACGCCCATCGCCCCGCGTTAGCCAACGTCACCGGCGTCGTGGGTGACGTAGGGAGCCCGGATCGTTGTGCGAGAGCGGGGGAGTGGGGTCATGCTGAGTGTGGGCCGAGCGTGAGGGGTCAGGGTGGTCAGCGGCCTTGTGTCGCCGCGGAGCGCTGGCGGTGCCGGCGCTGGGGTGACACACGCCCCGGTGTGGGCTCGAGATGCGCCGCGACGCCACGGCGGCGAGAGCGATGCGGACCGAGCGCGAGGACGTCCTGCCTGCCCACCCGAGGCGATCAGCGCAAACCCGTCAAACCCACATCCCCGCCATCTGAATGATGACGTCTGAAAGGAGTGCCCCATGAACGGTCTGGCTGTCTTCGTCGTCGTCGTCCTCCTGCTGGTGCTGCTCGGGTTGTCGTTGAAGGTGGTGAAGCAGTACGAGAGGGGTGTGCTCTTCCGGCTCGGCCGGCTGCGGGGTGTCCGCCAACCGGGGTTGCGGATCATCATCCCGCTGATCGACGTGCTCCACAGGGTGTCGCTGCGCGTGGTCACGATGCCGATCCAGTCCCAGGGGATCATCACCCGGGACAACGTCAGCGTCGACATCTCCGCCGTGGCCTACTTCCGTGTGATTGATGCCGTGAAGTCGGTGGTCGCTATCGAGAACGTCAAGGCGGCGATCAACCAGATCGCGCAGACCACGTTGCGGAAGGTGGTCGGTCAGCACACGTTGGACGAGACCCTGGCCGAGACCGACCGGATCAACTTGGACATCCGTCAGATCCTCGACGTCACGACCCTGGAGTGGGGTGTGGAGGTGACCCTGGTGGAGTTGAAGGACATCCAGTTGCCCGAGACCATGAAGCGGGCGATGGCCCGCCAGGCCGAGGCCGAGCGGGAGAAGCGGGCGAAGATCATCAACGCCGAGGGGGAGGCCCACGCCGCGGCCGCGCTCGGAGACGCCTCGGACATCATGATGGCCCACCCCCTGGCACTGCAGCTGCGCAATCTGCAGAGCCTGGTCGAGATTGGCGTGGACAAGAACACCACCGTCGTGTTCCCCGCCCCGTTGATGTCCACGATCATGGAGCTCGGCAACTTCCTCGCCCGCGAGGCAGCCGCTGCCGGCCCCGCTGAGCCACCTATCACCACCAACGAGCGAGTCCCGGTGGCGGAAGCCTGAAACGCTCCGACAAGTCCGGGGGGTTGGTCTTGTACCCCCCTGCCGGGGTGCCGGTGACACGATGTTGTGGTGGGTGTGCCACCTGCCGCCGTTGCCGGGTCGGGTGCGCCGTGGTTGGACGTGCGGGTGGAAGCTGCGTTGCTGGTGAGCGTCAACCACAACCGCCGCGCCCGCCACCACGTCTGCGAACTCGAAGCCCTCTGCTACCAGGTCACCCTCACCCCCGCGGCTTGACCTCACCCAAGGCGCGCGTCGGCTCACAGGCCCGCGTGGTCACCATCATCTTCGGACGGGTGCAGCCCGTGCCGCTCGTGCGCCGATGTTGGTGTGGACCCGACGGGTGAAGGCTTTGTCGTCGTGGGCGTCACGCCGTCATGACATAGTCAACGGACCTGTTGATTCGGCTTCAGGCGCACCGAAATCAGCCATCGTGACCGGGTTCGTCGTTTCGGGGTCCCGAGATGCCATTAGTTGGCGAGAATCTGCTCCGGCTGCCGGGTTATCTCGAACTTTGCCATGAAGCAGAATGTATAAGATGCTGCCGAGGGCCTGCTTCTTGGGGGCGCCTTTGACTATTTGCTTGACCTGAGCGCCGGCAATAAGGAACCCAATGATGCCGATGATCGTCTGTGCGATGACGATCGCGGTTGTCACGGCCGCGACCGAGGGAGGGTTGCTCAATGAGCTCATCGAATCCGCGATGTATGGCGAGAGCGCCCAGAACGGAAGCCACCACAAGACAACGAGAGACACCCCGAGCCGCAGTCGCAGGGCAGAGACCGTCGCCGTTTCGTGTTCGTCCATGATGGCTAGATCGTACGCACGAGAGGCCAGAGCCGTGTTGACCGTCACTGGTTCTGACGATGATGCCGTCACTGCGGATGGAGACGGGTTTCGGGTGGTTCGTCGGCGAGGTGACGGCTTGGTCGGAACGGTGACGTCGTGGTCGTCACGCTGACGGCTGCGCTGGGGCACGCTGATGAGGGCACGCTGATGAGGGCACGCTGATGAGGGCACGCTGATGAGGGCAGGCAGTGCATCCTGGTATCCGGGGGCACTGGCCCCTGTCCCGCGGGAGCGGGACTGTCGCCTGCTTCAGGCCTGTGCTGCGGGTGTCATCGTTCAGGGAGTCGGTTGCGGTGTCGTTGTGCGTGTGGATCTTCTGCGACGTTCCACTCGGAACGGTGTCCGGCGTCTCCTACATGGTGGAGTCGTGGGTTCGGGAACTGCGCAGCCAGGAGATGCGTACGCGAACGTTCGTCCCGTCGGGACGGTGGGGTGCGCGATCCCGAGACTCCGCGTCCGTGACCTTCCGGACGCTGCGTCACGTCTCCTACCGCGGCGACTACCACGCACGGTTCTCGAGTCTTGTCGAGCTCCGGAGGGCCAACCGCGAGCCGCTGCCCGACGTGATCCTCATCGCCACACCTGGTCGGGTCGGCGCACTCGGAGTCACTGTCGCGGCCCGGTACTCGATACCGGTCGTGCTTGTCGTGTCCACCGACACGATCGGGGCCGCGCAGTACTACAGCGTCGGCCGGGCCGCGGTGGCCATGGGCCCGAAGCCCGCCGTCGTTCTGCTGACCGCCCGACACGCTCGGGACGCGTTCCAGCGTTCGTCGCAGGTGAAAGCGGCGCGGCGGCGCTGGTCGGCCGAGGACATGGCCGCACGGTGGGCGAGCGCACTCAACGCTGAAGCCTCGGAGGTGTTGCTGCTGTCACCTAAGTCGCTCCCGGCATACGGCCTTCCGGGGGGTGGGCTGCCGGTGACGCTCTTCCCCGCGGGTGTTGACCGGCTGCCGCCGACGCCTCCCCCGAGCGAGTTGCGCTGGCGCGAGGGCGCACTGCGAGTGCTGTACGTCGGCCGCTTCGCACCTGAGAAGAGCCTCTCCCTGCTCGTGCGAGCGCTGCGGTCGGCCGTCGACGCCGGCGCCGATGTGCACATGGTGATGGTGGGAGAGGGTCCGTTGCGTGAGGACCTTGCCGAGGAGGCCGAGCGGCTCGGCGTTGCCGATCGGCTGACCCTGCTCGGCCCGTACGAGCGCTCCAGGTTGCAGGGGGTGTACGCGAGCGCCGACGTCTTCGCCTTCCCCTCGGTCGTCGAGACGCAGGCCTTCGTGCTGAACGAAGCGGCGCACGAGGGCCTGCCCCTGCTCGTCGCCGACGGTGAGGTCAATCCGGTGGTCTGTGACGGGGTGTCGGCGATCGTCGTCGCCCATGATCCTGGGGCGTTCGCCGAGGGCATGCGCCGGCTGCAGGACCCGGATCTCCGGGAGCGGTTAGGCGAGGCGGCCCGACGGCGGGCGGCTGAGGTGGGCGAGGCCGCTCAGGCCTCGAAGCTCGCCGCGGTCCTCGGACGGGCGGTGCAGGCGCGCCGACGTCTGGGCGCCGCACCGCCGCGGCTGTCGTCACGCCTACCCGGGGCGGTCAGGCGCCGGGTACGCTCCGCGGGCGCGTCCGTCGTCCGTCGAGGAGGTGGCGGCCGAAGCGCGCCAGAAGAGCTCGCCGCCTCGAACACGATGCGCGCGGCGGTAGAGCTTCTCGATCTGTGACAGGCCGCCAAGCATCGGCAGCTGGGACCGATACTCGGCGATCGCCTCGAACTTGACCTCCTCGAAACCCTCGACGGGCCGGGGCTCGCACGTCCAGGACATCGTGCGGATGGTCGGCAGGTAGTCGTCGAGCTGAGGCCCGCGCGGGATCAGCGCGGTGAGCCAGAACCTGAGACCGCCAAGGGGTGCGGTCCATCCGGTCGCCTGGGTCAGTGGCCACTCGCGCCGCCGGGAGATCGGGTGCTGACGCCGTATGGACTCGCCGAGGGCGTAGAAGTCCTCGTAGAAGGCGAGCCGGCCCCACGCGTCGGACTCGATCGCTGCGTGCAGCACAGCAAGGGTGACCTCGGTGTGGTCGACGTGGTGACCCACTCCGAGCGGCGCATACACCTCGACGTCCGGCTGGCTCAGGATCTCCCGGACGACGGCGGTGAGGCGAGGAAGCTCGTCGAACGCCGCGACGGCGTCGGGGGTCCGGAAGGCCCCGACAAGGCTCCTCGGCCGTGGCTCGCGCCAGATCCCTTCGTGAAGGCCGAGGCGATGATGGTCGGCGCCGAGGCGTTCCAGCGCGCGGTCGTCCTCGGCCTCTCGGAGCCCGTAGTTGCCGAACGCGCGGTGGCGGGGCGGGATCGCCTCGAGGGGCGGCCCGGAGGTGTACGCGGTGCAGACCTGCACTCGACGCCCCCCGTGAGTCATTCTGGCGATCGCGGCGCCCATCGAGAGGACGGCATCGTCCAGATGGGGGGAAAGCACCACGACGTCAGCTGTCTCGTTGCCTTCCACACGCCAAGACTCTCACCCATCAAACACCGCAGGCTGGGCCGGGACTTCCAGCCGGTAGGAAACCCCCACGCGCACGCCGGGGAGCACCGCCAGCAGGGCGATGCCGTATGGATGTTCGGGGCGGGAGCAGAGGCAGTCCCGCGCCGGGGTCGGGTGTTCTTCGTCGGATCTTCGTCGTCTCTTGTCGGGATCGTCGTGTGGGTGGGTGATGCTGGTGCCGTAGCGAGAGAGCGTTGTCGGAGATGTGGAGACGGCGATGATGGGTTGGTACGGCGGCGGCATGGGCCCGGGTATGTGGGTGTTCATGGGGTTGTTCTGGGTCGCGCTGATCGCGTTGATCATCTGGCTGGTCGTGAAGTTGCTGCCGTCGAAGGCCCAGCCCGCAGCGCCGCCGGTCCTTCCGCAGGTTGCGGCGCCGGAGTCCCCGCTGGAGATCCTGGACCGACGCTTCGCCCGGGGCGAGGTGGACCTCGAGACCTACAAGGCGCAGCGTGCCGCCCTGGTCGAGGCGCGTGGGGGCGGGCAATGAGCGCCACGGCCCGGCGCGGGTGGCTGATCGCGGCCCTGGTGGTCGCCGTGACGGTGCTGATCGGGACGGTTCTGGCCGCTTCGGCGTGGGGCGGGGCGTTCGGCCACACGTCGGGATTCTCGGCGGGGGCCTGCCCGGGCGGCGTCTCCCGGGAGTGGCAGGAGCAGCGCGGTGACAGGCCCGGCATGATGGAAGGGTCCCGCGGTTTCGGGGCCCGGGATGATGGATGAGTGGTCGAACAGCTGAGCACGCCGGTGCCGGGGCAGTCCGCGGGGCCGTCCGGGCCCGTCGTGGTTCGGGCGCTGGTCGTGGACGACGAGCCGGCGCTCGTGCGGGTCGTGGCCGCGTATCTGGAGCATGAGGGCTTCGAGGTGCTGACCGCGGCCGACGGCTTCGAGGCGCTGCGCCTGGCCCGGGAGGCGGAGCCCGACGTCGTCGTGCTGGACGTGATGATGCCGGGGATCGACGGTCTGGAGGTGTGCCGCCGGTTGCGGACGTTCTCCGAGACGTACGTGATCATGCTGACCGCCCGCGCGGAGGAGATCGACACCCTCCTCGGTCTGTCGGTCGGGGCGGATGACTACCTGACCAAGCCGTTCTCCCCCCGGGTCCTGGTGGCTCGGATCCGCAGTCTGCTGCGCCGCCCGCGCGGCTCCTCCTCGCGTGCCGAGCCCAGTGACGCAGGCCCGCCGGGGCGCCGCTTTGGGGCCTTGACGATCGATCCGGAGGCCCGGGAGGTGTGGCTCGAGGGCCGGCTGGTCGTGCTGACCCGCACGGAGTTCGATCTTCTCGAGGCGTTGTCCTCCCGGCCGCGGACCGCGTTCACCCGGGCACAGCTCATCGAACGGGTCTGGGGCCCAGGTTGGTACGGGGACGAGCGCTTGGTGGACATCCACCTGGGTCACGTACGTCGCAAGCTCGGCGACGACCCCGCCGACCCGAAGTACGTGCTGACCGTGCGCGGCGTCGGGTACCGGATGGGTCCCGGATGAGACCGGGTCCCGAGGGGCACGGGCCCGCGTCCGGATCCCCTCGACCGCCCCTGGGCATCGCGTGGCGGCTGGCGGCCGTGCTCGGGCTCGTCGTGCTGGCCGGGGCGGTGACGTTGCTGGTCGTCGCGTTGGTCGTGGCCCCGCAGGTGTTCCATGCCCACCTGGAGGTCGTGCTCGACGCCGACGTCGAGCCCGCGGTCCAGGCCCACGTCGACGAGGCCTTCGCGAACGCGATGCTGATTTCTCTCGGCGTCGCGGTCCCGGTGGCCCTGCTGACGGCGTTCGCGGTGGCCTGGGTCGTCGCGCAGCGGCTCGCGCGTTCGGTGACCGCGGTCGCGGCGGCGGCCGACCGCATCGCCGGTGGTGACCTGCGCGCGCGGGTCGAGGCGCCCGGGATCGGCCCGGAGTTCGCGCGGCTCGCGGCCGCGTTCAACGCGATGGCCGATCGGCTGGCGCAGACGGAGTCCACCCGGCGGCGCCTGATCGGGGACCTCGCCCACGAGCTGCGGACCCCGCTGGCTTCCCTGGGGGCGACCGTCGACGCGGTCGTCGACGGGGTGCTCCGCGCTGACCCGGAGACGCTCGCCACCCTGCGCCAGCAGACGGACCGCCTGAACCACCTCGTGGCGGACATGTCGGCTGTCTCGCGCGCGGAGGAGCGTCAACTGGCCCTGCACCTGGAGTCGGTCGACGTCGCCGAGGTTGCCCGGGAGGTTGTCGCGGCCGAGCGCGCCCGGTTCGCAGGCGCAGGGGTGCGGCTGGAGATCGAGGTCCCCGGGGGGGTCTCGGACCTGCGAGCCGATTCCCGGCGACTCGCGGAGGCGCTGGCGAACCTCCTGGACAACGCCCGGCGGCACACCCCGCCCGGCGGCGAGGTGCGCCTGGCCGTCGGGGCGGAGCCTGACGGGGTGGGCATCGACGTCGCCGACACGGGGGAGGGGTTCGACCCGGCCGAGGCCGAGCGGATCTTCGAGCGCTTCTACCGGGTCGAGGCCTCCCGCACCCGCAACGGCAGCGGGAGCGGCGTCGGCCTGACGATCGCCCGCGCGATCATCGAGGCCCACGGCGGCACCCTGACGGCCCGCAGCGGCGGCCCCGGGACCGGCGCCACGTTCCGAATCCACCTCCCCGGCGCGCCTCACTCGCCCTGAACCGCGGGCAGGTGGAGGCGTTTGAGGAGGAGGGCGTTGACGGCGACGAGGAAGCTGGAGCCGGACATGGAGAGGGCGGCGATCTCGGGTCGGAGCATGAGCCCGAGGGAGGGCATGAAGATGCCGGCGGCGATGGGCAGGGCGATGGTGTTGTAGCCGATGGCCCAGCCGAGGTTCTGGCGCATCTTGCGCAGGGTGCCGCGCCCGATGGTCAGGGCGGTGGGGACGTCGAGGGGGTCGGAGCGCATGAGGACGACGTCGGCGGTCTCGATCGCGACGTCGGTGCCGGCGCCGATGGCGATGCCGAGGTCGGCCTGGGCCAGGGCGGGGGCGTCGTTGACGCCGTCGCCGACCATCGCCACGTGCTTGCCCTGGGCCTGGAGGGCGGCGATGTGGGCGGCTTTGTCGCCGGGCAGGACCTCGGCGATGACGCTGTCGATGCCGAGGTGGGCGGCGATGCGTTCGGCGGTGGCCTGGTTGTCGCCGGTGAGTATGACGACTGTGATGCCGGCGTCGTGCAGGGCGGCGACGGCGGCGGGCGCGGTCTCGCGTGGGGCGTCGGCGAGGGCGAGGACGGCGAGCGCCCGGCCGTCGACGGCGACCAGGACGGCGGTGCGCCCGGCCGCGGCGAGGGCCTCCCGCCGGGTTGCGAGGGCGCCGTCGTCCACGCCTTCGGCGGCCATGAGGCGGCGGGTGCCGACCAGGACGCGCTTGCCGGCGACGACGGCGCTCGCGCCGTGTCCGGGGACGTTGCGGAACTCGGCCGCGGTCAGGGTGGCGGTGCCGCGGGTGTCGGTGTAGCGGACGATCGCGGCGGCGAGCGGGTGCTCGGACTCCCGCTCGACGGCGGCGAGCAGGGGCAGGAGGTCGTCCTCGGTGATCCCGTCGAGGACGAGGTCGGTGACCTCGGGTTCGCCCCGGGTGAGGGTGCCGGTCTTGTCCATCACGACGGTGTCGATGCGGGCGGCGGTCTCGATCGCGGTGGCGTTCTTGAACAGCACCCCGCGCTGGGCGCCGAGGCCGGAGCCGACCATGATCGCCGTCGGGGTGGCCAGGCCGAGGGCGTCGGGGCAGGTGATGACCACCACCGTGATGGCGAACAGCAGCGCCGTTTCCACCCCCGCCCCGCTGGCGAGCCAGACGGCGAAGGTCAGGGTCCCGCCGACCAGGGCGACGAGGACGAGCCAGAACGCGGCCCGGTCGGCCAGGCGTTGGCCGGGGGCTTTGGAGTTCTGCGCTTCCTGGACCAGGGCCACGATCTGGGCCAGCGCGGTGTCTGCCCCGACCTTGGTGGCCCGGACCCGCAGGGTGCCGGTGGTGTTGACCGAGGCCCCGATGACCGCGTCGCCCGGCGCCTTGGCCACGGGCAGGGACTCACCCGTGACCATGGACTCATCGATCTCGGACTCCCCGGCCTCGACGACGGCGTCGGTGGGGATCTTCGCGCCGGGGCGGACCAGGAGGAGGTCGCCGACGGCGACGTCGGCCGTGGGGACCTCGACCTCCGCGCCGTCGCGCAGCACGACGGCCATGGGCGGGGCGAGCTGCAGCAGGGTGCGGATCGCGTCGTTCGCCCCGCCCCGGGCGCGCATCTCGAACCAGTGCCCCAGCAGCACGAACGCCGTCAGCACCGTCGCGGCCTCGTAGAAGACCTCCCCGCCCCCGGTCAGGGTCACGCCCAGGCTGTAGACCCAGCCCGCGGCCACGGCGACGGCGACCAGGACCATCATGTCCAGGGTCCGTGCGCGCAGGGCGCGGGCGGCGCCGTCGACGAAGATCCACGCCGAGTAGAAGATCACCGGCAGCGACAAGACCAGGGCGAAGACGTCGTCGCGCAGCCCGAACGGGGCCGGGACCTCGAAGCCGAGGACCTCCCGCCCGATCGGGGACCACAACAGGATCGGCACCGACAGCACCGCCGCCACCAGGAACCGGTTGCGCATGTCGGCGACCATGTCCGCCATCGACACCCCCGGCGCGTGGCTCCCATGCCCCATCGCCTCATGCGCCGACAACCCGGGCGAGGGCGCCGCGTGCCCGGCGTGACGCGTCGCCGGGGCTGCGGGCCCGGCGTCGGCCATCGGGTGGCCCGCGTGCTCGGCGTGGGCGACCGGTGCAGCGGTGGGCCCCACGGGGCTCGGGTGATCGCCCGCGTGGGCGTGCGCCTCGACGTGGTGCGCGTGGTCGAGGTCGGGGTGGTGCGTGTGGTCGAGGGGTGGGCCGGGCTCGGTCATCGGGTCGCACACGTGGTCCGGGACGGACGCCCCGGCGCAGTGGTAGCCGCAGTCGCGGACCCACCCGGCCAGCTCGGCCACCGACGTCACGGCAGGGTCATACGTCACGTTCGCGGTCTGGGCGACCGGGTTCACCGCCACCGCGACGACCCCGGGCACCCGACCCAGGACGGACTCGGCCACCGCCTTCGAGGAGGCCCACTGAACCCCCGCCATCTCCAGGACCACCACGCGCTTCACAGTCTTCATGCGAGTTGCTCCCCCCTCCTTGAGCGACACGGGTCTCCAGGTGAGTCTGCCGTCGTCGCCACCGGCGAGTCCGTTCGCGCTGACCGCATCAGCGGCCGGCACGGACGCCGTGCTGGTGTGGCGCCGGTGGGTCCTCGAGGCCCGTCTCCGGCACCGTGTCGCCGTGGCGCTCCTCGGTCAACAAATACCCCATGGGGGTATTCCTTGCCGACCCTCGGACCGCGGTTGGCATGCGTGTGACGGGGAGTCGCCGCGACGTGCCACCGCACGGCGCGGCGATCAGCAGGGAACCTGCCCCGTCGGACTATCGCCGGCCTGGGGTCGGATACGCATGGGTGACGTCAGTGCGCGTGGGCCGGCCGTCGTCGGGCTGCAACCGTCCTCATGGGCACCGACACGCTCGAGTCGATGGGACACGCCCTGAGAATCGGCGACAACGTCACCATCAACCTCGAGCCCGACACCCTCGAAGAGACCCAGCGCCTCGTTTGACGGCGGTGCGGGAACCGCTCGCGCCGACGGGGAAGGCCTGGGAGAGGCCGGCGGCGGCGTTCGCCGCGCCCAGGGCCAGGAGTTCTTGGTTCGCGCTGACGTGCTGGCCGTGGCGCCCGGCGAACGAGCGGGCGGTCAGGACGCTGTCGGCGAAGCCCACGGCGAAGATCCCGACCGCTCCCGGCAGGAGCGCGAGCACGTCCTGCAGGCTTGCCTGCGGGACGGACTGTCCGGTCGCCCGTCGGACTCAGCGGGGTGGTGCGGTGAGCAGTTCGTTCGCGCGAGTGAGCGCTGCTGTCACGGAGGTGCCGAGCGCCTGAGTCGCGGGGAAGACGTTGTCCGGGCCGAGTGCGTCGAGGGTTCCGGTGGCGGTGAGCTGGCGCAGGACGTGATCCCCGACGCCGGCCAGGACGAGGTGGCTGCCGACGGCGTTCAAGGAGTCGGCGTAGCGGGTGACGACGCGGATGAAGGTCGAGCCGAGGTCCTCCTTGCCGCGCAGGCGCAGCACGACGACGGAGCCCGTCGAGGCGGGCGTGACGGCGGGCAGCTGCGCCTCGACCACCTGGGCGGAAGCGAAGAACACGCTCCCGTAGACCATCAGGACGACGACCTCGCCGGGCGGCAGCTCGGCGGGTGGCGGCTCCTCGTGGGGGAAGGGGGAGCCGGCGGGGAACACCCACCGGATCACGGTGACCTTGTTGGACTGGTGGGCGACGAAGAGGATCACCGACATCGCGACCCCGATGAGCACGGCGTACTGCAGCGGGATCACGATCGTCAGGACGAACGTGGTGACCATGACGATCGCCTGGGTCCCCCCGGTGCGCCAGACCATCTTCACCCGGTCGGGCCTGAACGTGCGCACGCCGATGACCATGAGCAGGCCCGCGAGCGCAGGCATCGCGATCGCGCCCGCCACGTCACCGAACAGCAGGATGACGACGGCCATGACGGCGGCCGCGCTGATGTTCGCCAGTCGGGTGCGGGCACCGGCGGTGGTGACCAGGCTGGTGGCGGACATCGACCCGCCGACCGGCATGCCCTGGAAGATCCCGGCGGCGATGTTCGCGACCCCCTGGCCGCGGAAGTCGCCGGAGGCGTCCGGGTAGGTCCCGTCCGGGTTGGGCACCGACTGGCTGATGGCCGCGCCCTGGACGAGCCCGACGAAGGCCAGCGACACGGCGGGCACCAGCAGGGTCAGGGCGAGTGACAGCGAGGGCAGGACGGGCGTGGGCAGCCCGCCGGGGATGTCCGCGACGTCGTTGAGCTGGGCGACGCTGTCCCAGCCCAGCAGAGGAACGACGGCGGAGGCCACGACGATGGCGGCGACGAGGCCGAGGGGGCCGAGGCGGGTGCGTTCGAGGACCACGATGAGGACGACGGTCAGGGCTCCCACGGCCACGGTCTGCCAGTGGAAGGAGGTGATGTGGAGGAACGTGTCGACCGTTCGCGCGATCCGGTTCGGGCCCTGCCCCGCGTACCCGGTGAAGTTGGTCAGCTGGCCCAGGACGATGTTGACGGCGACGGCGTTGACGAACCCGGTCAGCACCGCGTTCGGCACGAACCGCACGAGCGAGCCGAGCCGGAGCACTCCCACGAGGAGCATCACGACCCCGGTCAGGACGGCCAACGTGAACAGGGCGGTGGCGGCGTCGGGCCCTTCACGCACCTGCGGGACGTCGGCGATGATCACCGCCATCGCCCCGGTGGCCTGCACGGACATGAATACCGAGGACGTCGCGAACGCGCCCGCGACCGTCCCGACCAGGTAGCCGTACAGGCCCGCGACCGGGTTCACCCCGGCGAGCAGCCCCGCCGCGAGCCCGTCGGGCACGCTCTCCAGGCCGAGCACGAGCCCGGCGCTGAGGTCCTTCCCCGCCGTCTTGCGCGAGAAGGAGGACCGCAGGGAGGCCCCGAGGCCGGAGCCTCGCCCGCGGCCGTCAGTGGGTTCGGCCGGCCCGGTCACGTCGTCGGCCCCTCGCGCTCGGGCCGCCCGCCGTCCCGCCCCGCCGAGGCCCGGGTGTCGCGGCGGTGGTACCAGCCCATGACGTCGTCGGCGTCGCGGCCGGAGCGCAGGGCGGCGCTCATGAACCGCATCGGTGCGTCGATGTGGCGGAAGAACTGCTGGTAGGAGGGGCAGAGGTAGTGCAGGCCGGGCTCGCCGTCGGGGGTGGTGGTGAACCGGTCCTTGGGGCAGCCGCCGTGGCAGGCGAACCGCACGTCGCAGGAGCGGCAGTACGCGGGCAGGGCGTCACGCTTGGCGTCCCCGAACGCCCGCTGCTGGGGGGAGGCGACCATCTCGAGCATGTGCCGCTCGCGGATGTTCCCCAGCAGGTAGTCGGGTTCGACGAAGTGGTCGCAGGAGTACAGGTCCCCGTTGTGCTCGAGCGCCAGGGCGGTGCCGCACGTCTCGGTGTGCACGCACAGCGAGCCGGGCACCCCGAGGAAACTCGCCAGCGTCGAGTCGAACATCTGCACGAACACGGTTCCGACGTCGCGGCGCACCCACTCCTCGAACACCGCCACGAGGAACCGGCCGTACCCGCCGGGGGAGACGGACCGGTCCGTGACCTCGTCGCCGGTCGGGATCCCCCCCGGTGAGGGTCGCTCGACGATCGGGATGAACTGGATGAACTCCGCCCCCAGATCGTCGCGCAGGAACCGGTAGACCTCCGGGCCGTGCTCCTCGTTCGCGTGGTGGACCGTGGTCAGGACGTTCCACCGCACGCCGTGCGCCTTCAGCTTCTCCAGTCCGCGGATCACGCGGTCGTAGGTGGGTTTGCCGCCCTTGTCCACCCGGTAGGCGTCGTGCAGCGCCCGGGGGCCGTCGATCGAGATCCCGACCAGCACGTCGTGGGCGGCCAGGACCTTCGCCCACTCGTCGTCGATCAGGGTGCCGTTCGTCTGCATCGTGTGCTCGACCCGCCGGCCCGGCCCCGCGAGGGCCTCCACCTTCTCGATCGCCCGGCGGAAGAAGTCCAGCCCCATCAGGGTCGGCTCCCCGCCCTGCCAGGACACGGTCACCTCCGGCCCCCGCTGGGCCTCGAGCAGCTGGCGCAGGTACTGCGTCAGGACGTCGTCGTGCATCCGGAACCGGCTGCCCGGGTAGAGCTCCTCCTTGGACAGGAAGAAGCAGTACGAGCAGTCCAGGTTGCAGATCGCTCCCGTCGGCTTGGCCAGCACATGGAACGACGACGGCGCCCCCACGACGCCTTCGGGGCGGGACGGGAACGCACCACCCGGGCGGGGCATCCCCAGGTCAACAGAAGTCACCCCGCGAGTATCGCCTGCGCCGGTGCGGCGCCCGTGCCATCTCGGACCGAGATATCCCGGCGGCGCGACTGTCGGACCCTCCACAGGCGATCGCACGGGTACTTCCGGGAGGAGAAAGGGTGCAATGGTCCCGATCCGAGAGCGCGGCTAGGGGTCTAGCGTCAGGGAGCGTCTGCCGAGCGCGCCGCGATCGGTGGAGGACTGGCCCGACCGGGGTTCGGTCGCAGCCAGAAGCAGTGACGACGAAGGACGTGCGCATGAGTGAGGAGATCGACGAGCTGGGTCCGGTGGACTGGCTCGTGGTGGAGTTCCCGGGCAGCCAGTTCAAGGGCGAGATCGCGCCGGCACTGAATGACCTCGTGGACCGCGGGATTATCCGCGTCCTCGACCTGCTGATCCTGCGCAAGGACGAGGACGGGGCGATCGAGGCCTTCGAGTTGTCCGACCTGGAGGAGGCCGAGATCGGGGGGCTGCGTTCCTACGAGACGGAGCTGGCGATGCTGTTGAGCGCCGAGGACGTCGAGTCCCTGGCCGCGGCCGTCGAGCCGGGTAGCACCGCCGCGGCTCTGATCTGGGAGAACACGTGGGCGGCGCCGTTCGCCTCGGCCGTGCGCCGGGCGGGTGGCCAGCTGGTGGCCAACGGGCGGATCCCGGTGCAGGCCATCCTGGCCGCGATCGAGGCGGACCTGGACGAAGAGATCGAGGAGATCGAGGAGGCGGCCGACGAGGCCGCCGCGACGGAGAAGGAGGCCTGAGATGCCACTGGCACGCAGGAGGATCGGGGGACCGGGCGTGATCGGCCCCGCACCCGTGGCGCGAACCGCCGCTGTCGTCGGGACGGCCGCCGTCGTGGCCCACGGCGTCGACCGGCGTCACGACCGGCGTGACGACCGCCGCGACGACCGGCGCGACCGCCGTTGAGAATCCGCCCGTGGTCGAGGGCACGGCCCCCGACCAGGGGCGATTCCGTTGGCGTCGGGTCGGTGCGGTGACCCAGCGGCCGTAGCGGGTGGCGAGGACGTCGGCGCTGAGCCCGTGGGCGAGCACGCTGAGTAGGACCGTGAGGGCGATCACGGCGACCGGGAGCATACGCAGCACTGTCAGGGACGAGACGGCGAAGGCGACCTCGGGCTGACGTGAGGTTCCGAGAGCGGGGTGGCCCACCCGGGGCGCGGCAGTCCGCCCTCGTCGAGCTTCGGGCACCTGGCAGCTGCAGGATGTGCCGGTGGACCCAGACGGAGGCGCCGTCGAATGCTGCAACGCGACGGATCATTCTCGGAATGATTCATTGACAGGCCCGCTTCCGCGACACCAGGATGAGGCCCTGCTACTCCAACCGAGGTGACGCCGATGCCGGCGTCGATCCCCGAGCGGGGTCGGCAGTACTCGCCGGGGGGAGAGTTCGACGCCGGGCCGCTCGACCGTGGGTCAGGCGTCGACGCTGAGAAGACCGCCCCCCGCAATCCGGCCCCTGCCCGGTGCCGGACAAGAAGCCGCGCGTGGACGGCCTGGTCCGACGACGGACCGGCGTCGACGTCCGGCGTGACGTCAGGGGGTCCCGACGTGAGCGCTGTCTCCTCCACACCCAACTTCAACTACGGGTATCCGACGCCCGGACCACAGGCGCCGACGCCGCAGAAGGTGATGGACCACGTCTTCTTCCTGTCCCAGGCGGGATGGAAAGAGGCCCGCGAGGATCAGCAGTTCGACCACATCGTGGTCGGTAGCGGCTTCTGCGGCTTCGCCTTCGCCGAACGGGCCCTCGCACGGGACCCCCACGCCCGCATCCTGGTGATCGAGCGCGGGCCGTACTTCCTTCCGGAGCACTTCCAGAACCTGCCGCTTCCCTACCGCCAGACCCTGGGCGGGCTCTCCGAGACCTTCCCGTGGACCCTGTCCGCGGCGACTCACGATCAGCCGGCCGGGAACATCCAGTGGCAGCACGGCATGGTCCCGTTCTTCGGCGGCCGCAGCATCATGTGGAGCGCGTGGTGCCCTCGTCCGCTCGAGGACGAGATGCGCGAGTGGCCCGCTGCCACGATCGCCGCCGCGCAGCGCCACTTCGCCTCGGCGGAGGCACTCCTCAACGTCATTCCCGCTGATCGGATCGACAAGAACCTCACGGCGTCCCAGCGTGACCTCGTGGCAGGGCACCGTCCGGTGTACGGGCGGCTGCAGAAGGGGCTGCAGGCCCTCCTCGCCGCCGGCCTGGGCCGCATCGACTCGGCCACCCGGTGGCTGCCCGCACCGCTCGCGGCCGCGGCCGGCGCCGACGCCGGAATCGACTTCGCCAAGTTCTCGACTCCTGCCGTCCTCCTGGGCCTCGTGGACCAGCAGGCTGGGGCCGCCGCCGCCGGCACGGGGAGCGCGCTGCAGATCGTGACGGAGTGCGTGGTCAACCGGGTCCTTCAGCAGGGCGGGCGGGCGACGGCGCTAGAGACGAGCCGCGGCGTCGTCCCCATCGGCGATGCAAACCTCATCCTTGCGATGGGCACGCTCCCGCCGACCACCCTGGTCCTGAACTCCTTCCCCCAGGTTCGCCACACCGGGGCGCGTTTCACCGCGCATTTCATCACCGCCGTCGTCGCCCGGGTGCCGCGCGCCGACTTCGACTTCGCCTCGAAGCTGGCCGAGCTCGAGCTGGCGGCCATCTACCTGGCAGGCAAGAGCCCGGCCGGGATGCAGTACCACGTGCAGCTGTCCGTCCTCTCGGACCGCGACCCGCAGGCCGACGCGCAGAAGGCCGAGCGGTACGCCCCCGACGTCGTCGCCACGGCGTCGTTGGCGCAGCTGGTCTCCTCACCCGATCACCTCGTGTTCGTGTGCGCCGTGCTCGGCGAGATAGACGAGAAGAACGCCGAGAACTACCTCGCCCTCGACGGCGGGACGGATCCGACGACGAACGTGACGTTGCAGGTGCTGGCCAACGATGTCGATCGCGAGACCTGGGACACGATGGACGAGGCGACTTTCCAGATGATGGAGTGCGTGTTCTCCCCGGCCGGCGCCGACCGGGTGGAGTACTGGCACGGTGACCCGGACACCGGCACGTGGGGCGCCGAGCGCCCGCGCCCACCCGAGCGGCGAGTTCCCGGCCTCGTCCACGAGGGCTCCACCCTGCACATCGGCGAGGACGACGACGCGCCCGTCGGGTTGGACTACCGGCTGCGCGGGGTCGAGAACGTCTACGTCACCGGCGGTGGCCTGTGGCCGACGGGCGGTTCGTGGAACCCCACGATGACCATGGTCGCGTTGGCGCAGGACCTCGCGGAGTCCCTCACCTCGACGGCGGACACCGACGAGGCCCGGCGGTGAGCGCGCCCGCGGATGCCGCACACGCCCCGTCGAACCCGGTGCTCCCCACCGAGCCGCCCCTGAGCATCGCGGACGTCCTCGATCGCCAGGACGGCGTCTACTGGGTGGTCAAGGACGTCAACTCGGTGATCTTGTGGGTCAACCAGAACTTCGCGGACCTCGTCGGGGTGAGCAAGGCCGACCTGATCGGGCAGGAGGACAGCCGCGCCGCCCACGTCGCGCACGACAAGCAGGTCATGGCCAGCGGCAAGCCCCTGCTCAACTTCCACGAGACCATCGCCGTCCCGACCAGTCGCGGTGGCATGGTCAATGTGGAGATCGTCACGCAGAAGGGTCTGCTGCGCGACCCGTGCACGGGCCAGATCATCGGCATCACCGTGTGCTTCTCGCTGCGCAAGCCCGTCGATGACTGAGCGGACGAGGCGGCCGACGGCCCGTCGGTGGGTCGAGCGACTCGGCCTGACCCCCGTACCCGTGGGTGGCTGGTTCGCGCCTGCTATGGGCTCCGACGAGCGGGTGGACGGCTCGGCGCTGCCCGCACGGTTCGGAGGTAGCCGGTCGCTGTACTCCTCCAACTGGTACCTGCTCGACGCGGGCCAGGTGCTGCGCCTGCACATGCTGCACCAGGACGAGCTGTGGTTCTTCCACACCGGAGGGCCGATTCGCCTCCACGTCTTCTCCGAGACGGACGGCTACAGCGCGATCACCCTCGGGTCCGCGCCGTCTCGCGGCGAGGTGTGGCACGGCGTCGCGCCGCACTCGACATGGTTCGGCGCCGAGCTCCTACGGACCACCTACGCGCTCGTCACCTGCAGTCTCAGCCCCGGCTACGACCCGGCCGACTCGTTCGTCCCCGCCCGGGGCGACCTCGACCGGCTCGAGGCAGCCTTCCCCGAGCACAAGCCTCTCCTCGAGCGACTGAGCGCGGGCCCCGGCTGACATCTGGTGGCGGGCGGGCCGGCTGTCGTTGTCGGTCGCCGTGCCCGACAGCGCGGCGTGGAACAGCTGCTGGGTTCCGCGGCACCCGTCGATCGTGCTCAGCAGGGTGAGCTCGCGTTCCGTGGGTGCAGGACCGTGCGTCCCCGCAGTTGCGGTGACACGATGGCGAGGTGGGTCCGCCGGCTGTGCGCGTTCCGGTGCCCGGTGTCCCGTGGTTGGACGTGCGGGTGGCCGCGGCGATGGGGGCCGAGGGCGTGTTCGCGGGTTTGGGGTCGGGTCCGGGTGGGTTGAGCGCGGTGGAGGCGGGCCGTCGTCTCGCGGCGGGCGGGCCGAACGCGGTGCGTTCGCACAGGGCCCGGCTGCTGCCGGTCGTGCTGCGTCAGTTCCGTTCCCCGTTGTTGGTGCTGCTGGGCGTCACGGCGGTGGCGGCGTTCTTCCTTGGTCAGCAGACCGACGCGCTGATCATCGGGGTCATCCTGGCGGCGTCCGTGGGCCTGGACGTATGGAACGAGTACCGGGCCGAGAAGACGGCCGAGGGCCTGCATTCCCAGGTCCGCCACCGCTGTGTGGTCATCCGTGGGGGGCATCCGGTGTCCCTCGATGTGACCGGGCTGGTCCCGGGCGACGTGGTGGACCTGCAGCTCGGGGAGGTGGTTCCCGCTGACATGAGGCTGCTGGAGTGCACGGGGCTGGAGTGTGAGGAGTCCCTGTTGACCGGGGAGTCGCTGCCGCGGGAGAAGCAGGTCGAGCCGGTAGCCGACCGCGCGGCGCTGGCGGACCTGGGCTCGTGCGCGTTGATGGGCACGGTGGTCCATGCCGGGTCTGGGCGAGGCGTGGTCGTCGCGACCGCGGGCCGGGCGACGTTCGGTCGGATCGCCTTGGGCCTGGGTGAGCGTCACCCGGAGACCGAGTTCCAGGTCGGGCTGCGCAAGTTCTCGTTGCTTCTCGTGGAGGTGGCCGGCGCCCTGACGATCGGCATCTTCGTGATCAATGTCGTGCTGCACCGGCCCGTGCTCGACGCGTTGCTGTTCTCGTTGGCGATCGCTGTCGGGATCTCCCCGCAGCTGCTGCCCGCGGTCGTCTCCGCCAGCTTGGCGACCGGTTCGCGAGAGCTCGCCAAGCGCAGGGTGCTGGTCACGCGCCTGGTATGCATCGAGGATCTCGGTGACGTCGAGGTGTTGTTCACCGACAAGACGGGCACGTTGACCGAGGGGAGCATCCGATTCGCGCGCTCGCTCGGCCGGGACGGGAATGGCGCCGGCGAGCCCGTGCGGCTCGGGCTCGTGTGTTCCGAGGCGGTCGTCGAGGACGGTCAGGTCGCGGGCGGCAACGCCCTCGACGTCGCCCTGTGGGAGTCGCCGGAGGCCGCGGCGCATGGGGCCTTCGTGCGGGGCGTTCGCCGGGTCGCGACGTTGCCGTTCGACCACGAGCGGCGGATGGTCTCCGTCCTTGTCGACGTCGACGTCGGCGTCGAGGTCGGGGTCGGCGAGGACGGGCCGGGGGTGGGCCGCCTGCTTGTCACGAAGGGGGCTCCGGAGTCGGTGCTCGAGCGGTGTGTCGAGGTCCCGGGAGCGGTGCGGGCCGCGTTGGAGGCGGAGTTCGCCGCCGGGAACCGGGTAGTGGCGGTGGCCTCCCGACCGGCGCCGGGTCTGCTCACCCTCTCGCCGGCCGCGGAGTCCGGGCTGAGTCTTCGGGGGCTGCTGGTCTTCCTCGACCCGCCCAAGCCCAGCGCTCGGGGTGCGATCGAGCGGCTCGCCGGCCTGGGGGTGTCCGTCAAGATCGTGACGGGAGACAACGCCACAGTCGCCCTGCGTGTCTGCGCCGACCTCGGCCTACCTGCCGGGAAGGCGTGCACGGGGGCCGACCTCGAGGGCCTGGATGAGCAGCAGCTCGCCGAGAAGGTCGCCGCGTCGACGGTCTTCGCGCGCGTCAGCCCCGAGGACAAGGCGCTCATCGTGCGCACCCAGCGGCGCACCGGGGTCGACGTCGCGTTCCTGGGCGATGGCGTCAACGACGCTCTTGCGTTGCACGCCGCCGACGTCGGGATATCCGTGGAGTCAGCCAGCGACGTGGCCAAGGACGCGGCCGACGTCCTGCTGCTGGAGAAGGACCTCGACGTCCTCGCCGACGGCGTCGTGGAAGGTCGGCGCATCTTCGCCAACACGATCAAGTACGTCCTCATGGGGACCTCGAGCAACTTCGGCAACATGTTCAGCGCCGCCGCGGCGTCGGCGTTCCTGACATTCCTGCCGATGCTGCCCTCGCAGATCCTGCTGAACAACCTGCTCTACGACTCCAGCCAGCTCACGATTCCCACCGACCACGTCGACGCCGAGCAGCTCGCTCGCCCGTCCCAGTGGGACATCCACTTCATCCGCCGATTCATGCTGGTCTTCGGGCCGATCAGCTCGCTGTTCGACTTCGCCACCTTCGCCGTGATGCTCGGCGTCTTCCACGCCGGCCCCGAGCTGTTCCGTTCCGGCTGGTTCGTGGAGTCGCTCGCCACCCAGACCCTGGTGATCTTCGCCATCCGGACCCGGCGGATCCCCTTCTTCCGCAGCAACCCCAGCCGCCCGCTGGCCATCTCCGCGATCGGCGTCGCCCTGGTCGGCGCGGTTCTCCCACAGACACCTCTGGGACCGGCCCTGGGCTTCACCCCGCTGCCCGCCCAGTTCTTCGCCGCTCTCGCGCTGATGGTCGCGGTCTACCTCGTCCTCATCGAAGCCACCAAGTGGTGGTTCTACCGCACCCTCGCAGCCGCCCCGACCGTCCCGACGACGGCCCGACCCCGCCGGCCCGGGCGCCGCATCCACCGCCGCGCAGCACGCTTCACCACCGCTACCGTCCTGCCCACCCACCGTCGCGTGCCACCCGCTCCCGGCGCCCCGTCGTAGGAAGGCGGGCACACCTACCCGGGCCCAACGCGGACCCGCACCGACCGACCCGGACCACATGGTGTCTTTGCTGGGCTCACTCGTGTGACGGTGCGCGCCAGGCCCACACCGGGCACGGCCGGAGGATCGCGGCTCTGCCCGATGCGCACGGCCAGGACCAGGGTCCCGGTCGAGACGACGAGCGCGACGACGGCGAGGACGACGGCGACCCACGTCGGTGAGCCAGGCTTTGGTTCGCCCGCGTCGGCGTGTGCGGCGCGTCGTCACACGGCGGTGAGGGTTCCGGTTGTCAGCAGGACGGCGATGAGCGCGGCGAGGGCGAGGCGGTAGGGGACGAACACCGAGATCGGGTGGTGGGCGACGAGGCGAAGGAGCCAGGCGATCGCGGCGTAGGCGACGACGAAGCTCGTGATCGTGGCGACCAGGGTGGGGCCCCAGCCCACGGAGCTGCTGATCGCGCCGGCCTGCGTGGCGCTCTCGTAGGCGCCGGCGGCGACCAGTGCCGGTATGCCGAGGAAGAACGAGAGCCGGGTGGCCGCGACCCGGTCGAGGTCGAGCATCAGGCCCGCGCTGATCGTGGCCCCAGACCGGGATACGCCCGGGACCAGGGAGAAGACCTGGATCGTGCCGATGACGATCGCGTCCCTCAGGTTGACGTTCTGCTCGCCGCGGGTCCGTCGGCCGACTCGCTCGGCCGCCACCATGACGAAGCTCCACCCGACCAGCGCTGCCACCACGACCCACAGGCTGCGCAGAGGCCCGGTGATGAGGTCCTTCGCGGCCAGGCCGACGACGGCGATGGGCAGGGATCCGATGATGACGTACCAGGCCATGCGGTAGTCCGGGTCCGCGCGGTGCTCGCGGCCGCGCAGGCCACGGAACCAGGCGAGCGCGAGGCGGATGATGTCGGCCCGGAAGTAGAGCATCGCGGCCAGGATGGCGCCGATCTGGATGACGGCGGTGAACGCCGTCACGCCCGGGTCGTCGATCGGTAGGCCCATCAGCTGCTCGGTGATCGTCAGGTGCCCCGTGCTGGAGACCGGAAGGAACTCGGTGACGCCCTCGACGATGCCGAGGAGGATCGCCTGCAAGAGGGTCACGCGTTGACTCCCGTCTCGTTCGACATCCCACGCCGACCTGAATCCCGCCCACCACCCCGAGGCTTCGACGAGGCAGGGGGCGGTGAACGCACGTGGCCCAGCGGATCCGAAGGGCGAGCGAGTACCAGCGCAGTCGACGGAGGCGATCATAGGCAACTGCACCTGACGGGCCCGACGGCTGGGTCGTGGGTGATAGCCCTGCGGAATGTTCGACACGCGAGTCGCGGCGTGCGCCACGCCGTTGCTCGGGCTACTGCGTCTCGGCGACGTGCTTGAGCTGGCGCAGGCCCTTCTCGAAGTCCTTGCCGACCATCTTGTCCATCGGGACGAGTGTGCCGAGGAGTGCGCTCAGGCCGGTCTGCTGACCGGTCATCCGCCACGTCACGGTGGTGGCGCCGACGGCGTCGGCGAAGCCGAACTCGATCCGGTTCTCCGCCTTGACCGGCTTGAGGAAGCTCAGCGCGATGCCGATCATCTCCGGGGTGGAGGAGGTGATCTCCATGCGTCCCGTGCCCGCCTTGCGGTTGCCACGCCAGGAGTAGCCCGCGCCCACTCCCGAACCTGTACCGGAGTAGTCGCGCTGCATGGCGGGGTCGACGTCTTCCCACGGCGACCACGCCGTCCGAACGGCCAGGTCGGGGCGTGACCTCCTCGGCTCAGTCGGTGCCCTGCTCGGTGGCGGGGATCTCGGTGCCGGCGATCCAGATGCGTCGGGGGTGCCAGGCGGTGTCCCACCAGACCAGGTCGGCGAGGGTGCCCGGGGCGAGGTGCCCGACGTCCGTCCGCCGGAGCGAGCGCGCGGCCACCTCGGTGCACGAGGCGAGCACCGCGGCCGGGTCGAGCCCCGCGGCGATCATGCGCCGGACGCCCTCGTCGAGCACGATCCCGGCGCCGGCGAGTGTGCCGTCCTCGCGCCGGCCGAGGCCTGTCTCGTCGTTCGCGACCGGCTGCCCGCCGAACATCAGCGGGGTGTGGTTCGGCAGGCCGGCGGTCACGATCGCGTCGGTCACCCCGACGACGCGCCCCGGCGCGGCTGCGTAGATGACCTTCACGATGCTCGGGTGGACGTGTTGGCCGTCGATGATCGTGCCGATGAAGAACCGCTCGTCGGCGAGCACCGCCCCGGAGACCCCCGGTTCGCGATGCCCCAGGGTGCGCTGGGCGTTGAAGATGTGCGTGGTCATGGTGGCTCCGGCGTCGGCGGCGGCCGTGACCTGGTCCGCGGTGGCGTCGGAGTGTCCGACCGAGACGACGACGCCGCGCGCGGCCAGGCGGCGGATCGCGTCGAGGGCGTGCGCGCGTTCTGGGGCGAGGGTGACGGTGAGCAGGACGGCGGCCGTGGCCGGGTGGTGAAGCAGGGTGTCGAGGGCGTCTGGGGTCGGGTCGAGCATGCACTCGGCCCGATGGGCACCCTTCCGGCGCTCGGAGATGAACGGGCCCTCGAGGTGGGCACCCAGGATGCGGCACACCGGTTGGTCGCGGTTGGTGGTCTGCGCCGCCTGGATGCGGTCGAACGCGGCATTGAGCTCATCGAGCGGGGCGGTGATGATCGTCGGCTGCAGGGCGGTGACGCCGCGGGAGGCGAGCCCGGTGAGGACCTGGGCCCACTGCCCTGGGGTGGCGTCGGCGAAGTCGGCGCCGAAGGAACCGTTGTTCTGCAGGTCGAGCAGGCCTGGAGTCAGGGTGCCGCCGTCGAGGGTGATGTCGGCGGGTGGTCCGGCCTGAGCCTCCTCGCCGACGAGGAGCGCAGTGATGCGTCCGGCGTCGACGTCGAGGCGGACCGGGCCGACGAGGGCGCCGTCGACCAGCGCGCGCGAGGCGTGGATCGTCGTCATGGGTAGGTCATCTCCGATGGTGGGCGTGTCTGGGGGTGGGTGTCGGCGGGGTGGGTGTCGGCGGGGTGTCAGATCTCCTGCCAGGGCGGCTTGCCCTGGCAGGTGGAGCGGTAGTACCCGGTGAAGGCGAGTCGGCTCGCGGCCTCCTCGTCGACGACGCGGTTGCGTGGGGGTGGATCTGCAGGATCGAGGCGGGCCAGTGGGCGGAGACGGCTCCCTCGACGCATTCGCGGACGGCTTGGGCCTTGCCGCGGCCGAAGCCGAGCATGATCGTGTGGCGGCTGTTCATGATCGTGCCCAGGCCCTGCATGAGGCAGTGCGTGGGCACCTGGGCGAGGTCGCCGTCGAAGAACGGGGCGTTGTCCTGTCGCGTCTTGGGGGTGAGCGTCTTGAGGCGGGTTCGGCTGGCCAGGCTCGACATCGGCAGGTTGAACGCGAGGTGGGGAACCGATCCCGAGGATCTGCTGGTCGATTCTGCCGGCGGCCCGGATCGGAAGCCTGATCGGCTCGTTGGTCGGGCAGTCGTCGTGGTGACGGTCGGGCGCGAGCGGCGCCGGGCTCGTCAGGAACTCTCGACTGCGGGAGGATGGGCGCCGGCGGACGTGTGAGCGTTGCGCCGTCCGATGACAAGGAGAGGGTCCGATGGCATTGCCCCCGCCCCCTGCGGGCTGGTCCCGCTATCTCGTCAAGGCCAAGTTCGGCGCAGGGCGGGACTTCGCGGTGCTCGACCCGGAGAGCGAGGAGCAGTTGTTCTTCGTCGACGGCAAGATGGGCACCCGCCCGAAGGCGGATGTGCTCGACGGCGCGAACCAGGTTCTCTACCGCGTCACCGGCCGGGTGCTCGGCATCCCCAAGCAGATGACGATCTCGGATGCCGGCGGCGCCGAGGTGGCCTCCTTGCGGGCGAAGACGTTCTCTCCGATCAAGACGCGGATGACGCTCGAGGTGCCTTCCGGGGAGACCTGGACGCTCGAGGGCTCGTTCATCGAGAAGAACTACTCGGTCGCCGCCGGCGGGCGACCGGTCGTCCAGATCACGCAGAAGTGGGTCACGATCCGCGACACCTACACCCTCGACGTCGTCGAGGGGATCGACGTCGGCCTGGCGCTCGCGATCCTCTGGGCCGTGGATCGCTGGGTCGAGCGCGACTGACCCCACCCGGTCGGCACTCAGCGGGCGTCCCCCGGGAACGCCATCAGTCGTCGGTGGATTCGTCGAGGAGGGTGGGGATGCCGCCCTGGCATGCCGCCAGGGTCGTGGTCTCGTCCTCACCGTGCCGGAACTCGATCTCGAGGTTCTCCGGCCCGGCATCTTTGACCTCCACCGTCCACCCGTCGTCGGGTGTCGCGAACAGCAGGGTGATCGTGGTGTCGCGGCAGGCGGCGCCGACGCCGCCGCCCGGGACCGTCCAGGTGCGGACGACCTCCGGACCGGCCGTCGAGGTCGACGGCGAGGTGCTCGTGGCCCCCGGCGGTGTGGGTTCGGGCGATGGCGGCCCGGGCGGCGCTGTCGTCTGCTCGGCTGCGAGAGCCTCGACCTGGGCCTGCGTGAGGACCCCGGTGGAACCGGTCCCCGGCCGGCCGGCGATCAGGGCCACGGCCCACCAGGCGATCCACCCGGCCAGGACCGCAGCCACGGCCCAGCCGACGAAGGTGACGGCTCTCCCCGGCCCGGTCCGCGCCTTCAGTGCCATGACGACATCGTCGCGCACCGACGGGTGAAGACCGGGTTAAGGGGACGGCAAGACTCGCGCCCGGGCGACCGCGGTCCTGCCCGCCCCGGTGCGCATGCCCTACCGTCGCGGTGTGGCTGACGTACTCATCGTCGAGGACGACGCGACGATACGGAGCGCCCTCGTGCGCGCCCTGACCGCGCGGAACCACTCGACGATGACGGCGCCCACGGCCCTGGCCGGTCTGGAGAGCCTCGTCGCGCACCGGCCCGACGTCGTCCTCCTCGACCTCGGCCTGCCCGACCTCGACGGCGCGGCTCTCCTCGCGATGATCCGTTCGGTGAGCGACGTCCCGGTCATCGTCGTCACGGCCCGGGACGACGGGCCGGGCATCGTGTCGGTGCTGGATGCGGGCGCGGACGACTACCTGGTCAAGCCGTTCGCCGTCGACCAGCTCGACGCCCGCATCCGGGCCGTGCTGCGCCGGGCGGAAGCCGTGCACGTGCCGGGGCCCGTCGTCGTGGGTGGGCTCGTGATGGACGCCCGCGCGCGGACCGCACAGCTCGACGGCGTGGCCCTCGACCTGAGCCCGAAGGAGTTCGACCTGCTCCTGTACCTGGCGCAGCGGCCGGGTGAGGTGATCGGCAAGCGTGAGCTGCTCTCGGAGGTGTGGAACCAGCCCTACGGGGGAGCCGACAAGACCGTGGACGTCCATCTCCACTGGCTCCGCCGCAAGCTCGGCGAGAGCGCAGACGCCCCGCGCTACCTCCACCGCGTCCGTGGCGTGGGGGTCAAGGTCACCGCGCCGTCATGAGGCGCCTCCTGGTCCTGTACGGGCTTGCGATGACCTCGGTGGTCCTTGTCGCCTTCCTCGTGCCGCTGGGCCTGCTCGCGCGCTCGCTCGCCTTCGACCGGGCCGTCGCCGCGGGACGGCAGGACGCGCAGACCGTGGCGGTCTTCGCGGGTGGCGCAGGTGAGGATCGGGCCCGCCTGGAGGCGGCGGTGTTCTCCGTGAACGACGGCGCGAACAGCACGTCCGTTCTGCTGCCCGACGGGACCGGCGTCGGCGAGCCGATGCCGGCGTCGACGTCCGTGGGGCTCGCCGCGCAGGGGACGGCCCTGACCGTTGACACGGACGGGGGCGTCGAGGTTCTCCTGCCCGTCGGCGGGGAGGCCGGGATCGCCGTCGTCCGCACGTTCGTACCGGACGCCGCACTCACGGCGGGTGTCGCGACGTCGTGGGCGATCCTCGCCGCGGTCGGTCTGGTGCTGCTGGGCGGGACGGCGGTCGCGGGGGACCGCATCGCCGTGCGGCTGTCGCGGTCCGTTCTCGACCTCTCGGCCGTCGCCGAGAGGCTCGGCTCCGGCGACCTGACGGCGCGGGTCGAGCCGTCGGGGCCGCCGGAGGTCGCCTCCGTCGGGCGTGTGCTCAACGGGCTCGGGGCACGGGTCGCGGGCCTGCTCGCGGGGGAGAGGGAGCTGGTCGCCGACCTCTCGCACCGCCTCCGCACGCCGATCACCGCACTTCGGCTCGACGCCGACCTGCTCGCCGACCCGGAAGAACGCGAGCGGATGACCGCGCACGTCGACGACCTCGTGGGGGCCGTCGACGCCGTCGTCCGGGCTGCCCGCGAGCCGCGGGACGAGTCGCTGACGCCGCGGTGCGACGCCGCCGCCGTCGTCCGGGACCGGGCCGGGTTCTGGGGCGTCCTCGCCCGCGACCAGGGCCGGGACCTGCGCGTCGACCTGCCCGCTGGCCCCTGTGCGGTCGCCGTGGGGGCCGACGCGTTGGGTGCGGCGATCGATGCCCTCGTGGACAACGTCTTCAGCCACACCCCGGACGGGACGGCGTTCGCGCTCGCGGTGCGAGCAGGCGGGGAAGGGCGCGTGTCGGTGTCGGTGGGCGACGCCGGGCCGGGGTTCGCGGGCGGGGACCTCCTCACGCGGGGGCGAAGCGGGGCGGGGTCCACTGGCCTCGGCCTCGACGTGGCGCGGCGGACGGCCGAGCAGGCGGGAGGGCACCTCGTGGTCGCCCGGTCCGGCTTGGGTGGGGCGGACGTGACCTTGGAGCTCCCGACTCCGGACCTGACCTCCCCTGATCACCCGCGAACTCCTTAACCGAGCCTTGTCACGGGCTTGCCGCGCCCCTCACGCGCGGGGCGGGACGGTAGTGACGACGCGAGAGCCGCGTCGCACACCGACCGAGGGAGTCACCATGAGCTGGAAGCGTCGCTCTGCCGTCGCCGTCGCCGCTGCGGCGGTCCTGACGGGCGCCGGGTTCGCCGTCGCGGCGAGCGGCGCCCCGTCGCCGGCGCCTTCCGCGGACGCCCCCGCTGACGCCGCGCAACTCGAGCGCTCGCTCGAGGACCTGTCTGCTCAGATGGGCGCGCTCGAAGCCGCCGTGGCCACGGGCGCGGCGACGCAGTCGCCGACGACCACGGCCCCCTCGTCCGACGACGTCGGGTACGACGACCACGGGGGCGACGGCCAGGACGACGACGCTGACGACGACTCGGGGGACGACCACGGCGGCGACCGGGCCTCCGACGATGACTGACCTGCGTCGGCCGGGCCGCGGGGGGACGGCGCTCGTCCTGCTCCCCGCGGTCGCGGCGGTGTTCGGCGGGAGCCTGGCCTGGGCGGGCAGCCACGACCCGCTCGCCGCGGACCCCGCGGGCGCGGCCTCGGTCGCCCTGGAACCGGCAGCCGCCGATGCGGCGACCATCGCCGCTCTGACCGCCCAGGTGCAGGCAGCCCAGGAGCGCCTCGCCGCGCTGGAGTCGGCCCTGGCCCAGGGCGAGGCCGCCGCCCCGCAGGCACCTGCGGTCCTGGCGCCCGCGGCTGCCGCGGCTGCCGCAGCTGCCCCAGCGGCCCCACCGCCTGTGCACGTCACGACGAAGGCCTCGGGATGAGCGCGATGGTGCAGGACCTCGCGGTTCGGACCCGGACGTTGCGTGCGATGGCGAGCCCGGTGACGATGAGTGTCGTCGAACCGGGCCCGGGCGCGGACGACGCGCTGGACCTGGCCGAGGCTGTGTTTTGTGAAGTGGAGCGGACGTGCTCGCGCTTCGACGCCGCGAGCGCGCTCTCTCGGGCGAACGCAGCCCCCGGCGAGTGGCACGAGGTCCCCGGCACGCTCGCCCGCGCCGTCGCCGAGGCGGCCCGGGCCCACGCCGAGACCGATGGCCTGTTCGACCCGAGGGTCCACGACACGCTCGTCGCCTGGGGCTACGACCGGTCGCTGCCGTTCGCGGAGGGCGGCGTCGAGCGGGTCGCGGGATCGACGTCGTCCGGTGGTGTCGAGTCCCGTCCGGCGCCCGGGCCGTGGCGGCCGCAGGTCGTCCGGGACGCCGGGCGCCACTTCCTGAACCTGGGCGGATCGCGCATCGACCTCGGGGGCATCGGCAAGGGCCTCGCCGTACGCTGGGCCGCCGCCCGACTGGCGGAGGCCGGGTCGGGAGCGATGGTCGACGCCGGCGGAGACGTGGCCCTGCAGGGTGTCGCGCCCGACGGCGGGCCCTGGCGGGTCGGTGTCGAGGACCCCCTCGGCGGCGACGCCCCCGTCCTCGTGCTCGAGCTCACCGACACGGCCTGCGCGACGTCGTCGACCCGGTTGCGGCGGTGGCAGGTCGAGGGCCACCCGGTGCACCACCTTGTCGACCCGCGGACCGGGCGCCCGGGCGGGGACGGCCTCGCGGCCGTGACCGTCGCGGAGGCGGACCCCGCATGGTCCGAGGTGTGGAGCAAGGCCCTGTTCCTGTTCGGGGCGTCCGGCGTCCGTGCCGGTGCCGAAGCGCGAGGGCTCGCCGCGGCGTGGATCACCGACGACGGGCACGTCGGGACGTCCTCGGCCATGGCACGCCGCGTCGTCTGGGCGCGCAGCGCGCCGGGTCCGACGAGCACGGAGCGCTCCGACCAGGGAGGGCCGCGATGAGCGCGGCTCTCTCGTGGGAGCTCGCCCGGGCGAGCGGGATCACCTCATACGTCCTCCTCCTCGCGCTGGTGGTCCTGGGCCTGGTGCTCGCCCATCCGTGGGCGGTGCGGCTGCGGCGGCCGAGTCGGACTTCCCGCCTGCGTGTTCACGCCAGCCTGGCGACCTTCACCCTCGCCTTCACGGCGCTGCACGTGGCGGTCCTCGCCACGGACCCGTGGGCGCAGGTCGGCTGGCGGGGCGCGATCTTGCCGATGGCGTCGACCTACCGGCCGATCCCCGTCACCCTCGGAGTGATCGCCGTGTGGGCCGGCCTTCTCACCGGCGCGACGGCGGCCCTCGCCGGGCGAGTCGTGGGCCGGTTCTGGTTGCCCGTCCACCGACTGGCGGCAGGCGTCTTCGCGCTCGCCTGGGCTCACGGCGTCCTGGCCGGCTCGGACACCGGGCCCCTGCGCGGGCTCTACCTGGCCAGCGGCGGCGCCGTCGTCGCCCTCGCCGTCTCCCGCTACGTCGCGCGCTCCCCGCGGGACCGGGCGGAGGAGCTGGCGTCCGCGCTGCACGTGTCCGACGTGCGAAACCACAGCCTTCAGGGAGGCCGTCGATGACCACGAACGGGACAGAACCATGGCGCGTCGCGCGTCCCAGCGGTGCCGTCGTGGGCGGGTCGCGGCCTCCGGAGCAGGACCTGCTCCTGCGCGGCGTGCGGCTCCCGCGATCGGGCCCCGCCGACCCGCCCGGCACAATTGCCGCCGAGGGGCTCGACGAGCACCTTGCCCGGCTCGGAGCGCGCCCAGGGGGCAGCCCGGTGCTCGCTGACGCCCTGGAGTCCGCGGGCCTGACTGGTCACGGTGGCGGGCACGTCCCGACAGCCCTCAAGTGGCGCTCGGCGCTGCGCGCCGGGCAGCCCCTCACGGTCGTGGCGAACGGCGCGGAGAGCGAGCCGATCAGCGCCAAGGACGCCACCCTGATGCGGCAGCGACCCCACCTCGTCCTCGACGGACTCGCCCTCGCGAGCGAGGCGCTCGGCGCACGCCGTGCCGTCGTCTGGCTGCACGGCGACGACCGCGGGTCCCGGCTCGCGCTCGAGACCGCGCTCACCGAGCGGCGCGGGGCCGGCCTCGCCGGGCCGGTCATGGAGGTCGTGGCCGGTCCGGTCCACTACCTCGCCGGGGAGTCGACGGCGATCGCCGCTGCTCTCGTCGGCAGGCCCGCCCTGCCGACGTCGCGTCGTCCGCGGGCCGCGGGGGAGGCCGTTCCCCGGACGCTCGTCCAGAACGTCGAGACTCTTGCCCGAGTGGCCCTCGTCGCCCGCGGGCTGGAGAACCCGCAGGTCTCGCTGCTCACCGTGCTCGGCCCGCACGACCGCCAGGTCCTCCAGGTGCCGCAGGCGGCGCGGTTCGCCGACGTGCTCGCGGCGGCGGGGGTCCTGCGGTCCGGCCGGCCCCAGGCGGTGCTGCTCGGCGGGTTCGGCGGCACCTGGGCGCAGTGGAGCGAGGTCGAGGGCCTGGCCGTCGAGGAGTTCGCCGTGCGCCGCGCGGGGCTCAGCCTGGGCGCGGGAGTCGTCGCGCCCGTGTGGCCGGGAGCCTGCGGCGTGGCCGAGGTGGCGGTGGTCGCGACCTACCTCGCCGCGATGAGCGCGAGGCAGTGCGGGCCGTGCATGTTCGGGCTCCCCGCGCTGGCCGAAGACCTGCGGAGACTGGCCGCTCGGGCGCGGACCGCGTCGCGACCGTGGGCGGCTCGACGACGTCCTCGGTGCCGTAGCCGGGCGTGGCGCCTGCCACCACCCCGACGGCGCGACGCGCATGATCGCCTCCGCGCTCACCGTCTTCGCTGCCGACGTCGAGGCCCACCGACGCGGCCGGTTGTGCGGGGGCGCAGGTCGGGTCACCGTTCCCGTGCCGGACGTGGCCTGGTGACCGGGCGGCCGCCGGCGTTCCGGCTGCGCGTCGACCCGATCGCCTGCGAGGCGGTCGGCTTGTGCGCCCACCTCGCGGGCGCCGTCGTCGACCTCGATCGGTGGGGCTACCCGATCCTCGCCGCAGGTGACCTCGCCCCGGGTGACGTGACGGCGGCGGAGCGCGCGGTTCGAGCCTGCCCCCGCCGGGCGTTGTGGATCGACGGACGAACGAACGGGGGGTGAACCACAACCGTTGCCGCGGGACCCCTGCTACCTCGGGGCGAGGCCTTCCCGGCTCAGCCCGCCCGCAGGGACGTGCTCGCATTGAGGAGCTGCAGGACACGGTCGCGCGCCACCGCGGTATCCCGGTCCCCGCTGGTGGCCACGGACGCGACAATCCGGCCCGGCCGGTCGGACATCACCAGGACCCGGTCCGCGAGCAGGACAGCCTCGTCCACGTCATGCGTAGGCGATGGTCGTGCGGATCGACGTCGGCGACGGCATGTCCAGCCTCTTCCCGTGCTCGGGGTCTCACCTGCCCCGCGGGCGCCCTGAGCATCGGACCGGTGGGCAGGGCGCGGCCGGCGTCGTTCACGAGCGACTCACTCAGGACTCTGACGCGGCCGACATGTCCCGCGAAAGCGCCGGAGGTCCCAGCCGTGATCCGACTCCGGAGTGCCGGGTCGGGTCGGGCCGGGTCAGGTCGGTGCGACGACCATCACCGCGAGACCCCCGCGCGAGAGGCACCCCGCACGAGAGGAGCCCCGGGACGAGAGCGAGGGCCCGACCGGGATCCGGTCGGGCCCTCGCTCGTCAGGGTGGTCGGGGGTGGGTCGCCTCAGCGGGCGGCCTGGTCGACGTGGAGGCGGTCGCTCTCGTCGTGGACCGCGACGGCGACCTCACGGAGTGCGTCGGCGTGCTTGCGGCCATGGTGGGCGCAGAACAGCAGCTCACCGACGGGGAGCACGACCCGGACGTAGGCACGTGCGCCACACCGGTCGCAGCGGTCTGTCGCTGTCAGGTGATCGGTCACAGTGGCGTTCATGAGTCCATGGAACCACCCGGATGTGACAGCCGTGTCACGAGATGGCCGAGGTTCGCTGACCGCGTAGCGGGGCCCGCGGCCGGGCCCGGGCCCTCGTGCGCCCGTCGTCTGGTGCGCCGCGGAGGTCCGCCGGGCCTGCCCGCCTACGATGACGGGCGTGTCGTCACCGTCGGACTCGAGCTACACCGCCCGTCACCTCTCCGTCCTGGAGGGGCTCGAGGCGGTCCGCAAGCGCCCGGGGATGTACATCGGCTCGACCGACTCCCGCGGGCTCATGCACTGTCTGTGGGAGATCATCGACAACTCCGTCGACGAGGCCCTCGAGGGCCACGGTCACCGGATCGAGATCGTGCTGCACCCCGACGCGTCCGTGGAGGTCCGCGACCACGGCCGGGGCATCCCGGTGGACACGGTCGAGCGGCTCGGCCTGAGCGGCGTCGAGGTCGTCTTCACCAAGCTGCATGCGGGGGGCAAGTTCGGCGGGGGGTCCTATGCGGCGTCGGGCGGGCTGCACGGCGTCGGGGCGAGCGTGGTGAATGCCCTCTCCGCCCGGCTGGACGTCGAGGTGGACCGCGGCGGCAAGACCTACCGCATGGCGTTCCGGCGTGGCGAGCCGGGGCAGTACGACGACGACCAGGGGCGCACGCCGGACTCGCCCTTCACACCGTTCACGGACCGCTCCGAGCTCGCCGTCGTCGCGCGGGTGCCCCGCGGGCGCACCGGGACCCGGGTCCGGTACTGGGCCGACCGGCAGATCTTCCCGGCGTCGTCGTCGTTCTCCTACGACGAGCTGATCACGCGAGCCCGGCAGACGTCCTTCCTGGTGCCGGGCCTCGAGCTGGTCGTCCGGGACGAGCGCAGGCTGCCCGGCACCCCCGGGGAGGGCGGCGTCGTCGAGGAGTCGTTCCGGCACGACGGCGGTCTCGTGGACTTCGTCGACTTCCTCGCGCAGGACCCGCCGGTCACGGACACCTGGCGGATCGCGGGGACCGAGACCTTCACCGAGACGGTCCAGGCGCTCGACGACCGGGGACACCTCGCCCCCCTCGAGGTGGAGCGCGCGTGCGAGGTCGAGATCGCGCTGCGCTGGGGCACCGGCTACGACACCGATGTGCGCTCGTTCGTCAACATCATCGCCACCCCCAAGGGCGGCAGCCACCTCGCGGGCTTCGACCAGGCCCTCCTGAGGACGGTCCGCAAGCAGGTGGAGCTGAACGCCCGCCGGTTGAAGATCTCCGCGAAGGAGGGCACCGACCGGGTGGAGAAGGACGACGTGACGGCGGGTCTCACCGCCGTCGTCGCCGTCCGGTTCCCGGAACCCCAGTTCGAGGGGCAGACCAAGGAGGTCCTCGGCACCGCGCCCGTGCGGGGGATCGTCGCGAAGGTGCTGGAGCGCGAGCTCACGGAGATCCTCACCTCCACCCGGCGCACCGAGAAGGCCCAGTCGGCGGCGCTGCTCGAGAAGATCGTCGGCGAGATGCGCGCCCGCGTCTCCGCGCGGGTGCACAAGGAGATCTCCCGACGCAAGAACGCCCTCGAGACGTCGACCCTGCCCGCCAAGCTCGCGGACTGCCGCACGGACGACGTCGAGCGCTCGGAGCTCTTCATCGTCGAGGGCGACAGCGCGCTCGGCACGGCGAAGCTGGCCCGGATGTCCGACTTCCAGGCGCTGCTGCCGATCCGCGGGAAGATCCTCAACGTTCAGAAGGCGTCGCTGGCCGACATGCTGAAGAACACCGAGTGCGCGTCGATCATCCAGGTGCTCGGCGCAGGCTCGGGACGCACCTTCGACCTGTCCGCGGTGCGCTACGGGAAGATCATCCTGATGACGGACGCCGACGTCGACGGCGCCCACATCCGCACCCTCCTGCTCACCCTGTTCTTCCGGTACATGCGCCCACTGGTCGAGGCGGGTCGGGTGTACGCGGCGGTGCCACCGCTCCACCGTGTCGAGATCTCGGGCGCCGGGGGCCGGCGGGGCGAGGTGGTCTACACCTACTCCGAGGCCCAGCTGCACCAGCTCCTCACCCGGCTGGAGCGCTCCGGCCGCCGTTACAAGGAACCGATCCAGCGGTACAAGGGTCTCGGCGAGATGGACGCCCACCAGCTGGCGGAGACCACGATGGACCCCGCGCACCGGTCGCTGCGGCGGATCCGGGTGGAGGACGCCCAGGCCGCCGTAGCCGCCGAAGGTGTCTTCGAGCTGCTCATGGGCAACGAGGTCGGACCGCGCAAGGACTTCATCGTCGCGGGTGCGGAGAACCTCGACCGCGACCGGATCGACGCCTGAGGTGCGAGTGGGACGGCGATCCTGCGTGCCGGATCCAAGTCCCGCGAGCCCGAGGAATAGGCACGGCGCGGGCCGAGTACGTATCGTCATGGGGTGAGCGCGACGTCGACGCCGTACCGCGGGGGTGGGCCACCGCCGTCGATCGTCGTCCGCGCCCAGGCACCGACCCAGGTCCGGCTCCCGCACGAGGCGCTGGGACTGACGTGGCGACCTCTCACGATCGACGACACGACGGCGCTCGCCGAGCTCATCGGCCGCATCGAGGCGCACGACAACCCGCCCTTCCGGACGACGGCCGAGGAGGTGCGCGAGTTCTTCGACGGGGAGTGGAAGGACACCGCGCGGAACTCCTTGGGTGGCTTCGACGCCGCCGGCCGGCTGCGGGCTCAGGGCTTCGTCCGGGTGGCTCCCGGTGACGAGCACACGGTCCGCGCGGTTCTCGAGGGTGGCGTCGACCCGGGGTGGCGTCGCCGGGGCGTCGGCACGGCCCTGCTCGCCTGGCAGACCGCGCGAGCACGTCAGGTCCTGGCCGCCTCCGGCAAGGACGTCCCCGCTCGGATCGCGACCTTCATCGAGGACGGGCTCGAGGACAAGCGCGCGATCGTGGTGGCGGCAGGCTTCGCGCCGCGGCGCTTCTACACCGACATGCGGCGCGACCTGCGGTTGCCGATCCCGGAGGTGACCGTCCGCGACGGCCTGGTCCTGACCGGGTGGACCCCCGAGCTCGACGACCAGGTGCGCCTCGCGCACAACGAGGCGTTCGGCGACCACTGGGGCTCGGAGCCCCACACGCCGGAGTCGTGGGTGGACGGGCGCACGTGCTTCGCGCCCGCGTGGAGCTTCGTGGTGATCGACCGGTCGAACGACCGCTCACCCGTGGCCGGCTACCTCCTCTCGGGACGCTACGAGCAGGACTGGCCGTCGCTCGGCTACAGCGAGGGGTACATCGACCTGCTCGGCGTCCGGCGCGCGTGGCGGGGCAAACGGGTGGCGACGGCCCTCCTGACGACGGCGATGCGCGCCTACGCCGCGGACGGTGTCGAGTACGCGGGCCTCGGGGTGGACACCGAGAACCCGTCCGGCGCCTTCGGCATCTACGCAGCCCTCGGCTTCGAGCCGACCCACGGGTCGGCGATGTACAGCCTGGAGCTCTAGCCGATGCCGACCACCGGCTGCGTCAGAGGTGTGCCCGACCCGTCGCGGCGTTCGTCGACGGCCGGGAGCCGGATCGGCTGACCCGCCGAGCCGGATGCCCGAGCGGGCGACGGTCCGACCCACGCGAGGTCGAGGCGGTCCTCGCCGCGCAGGAAGCGGTGGGCGCGGACGCCGCCGGTCGCGCGCCCCTTGGGCGGGAAGAGCGCGAACGGTGTGGTCTTCGCCGTGCCGGGAACGGTGCCCGGGAGGACGCTGCTGCTGCCCGCGACCGTGACCACGACGGCGGTCGGTGCGTCGGAGGCCGGGACGGCGCCGACGAACGTCACCCGCGCGCCGTCGGCGAGCCGGATGCCGGCCATCCCGGCCGCCGTCCGGCCCTGCGGTCTGACGGACGACGCCACGAAGTGCAGGAGGTGGGCGTCGTCGGTGACGAGGACCAGGTGGTCGTCGTCGACCACCTCGGCCGCGCCCACCACCTCGTCGCCGTCCTTCAGCGCGATGACCTCCCACGAGTCCTTGTTCGCGGGCCGGTCGGCGGTGACCCGCTTGACCTGACCGAGCGCGGTGCCGAGCGCGAGCGTCGGGGCGTCGGGGTCCAGTCGGGCGAGCGCGATCACGCGTTCGCCCTTCCCCAGCTCGGCGAGCTCGGCCACGGGCACGCCGCCCGAGAGGGCCGGTGCTCCCTCCGTCGGCGGCAGGGCCGGGGCGTCGAGCGCGCCGACGCGGACGAGGCGCCCCCGGTTGGTCACGAGGGCCACCTGCCCCCGCGCGGTCGACGGCACGGCGGAGCGGAGGGCGTCGTGCGCGGCGCGCGAGCCGTCCCGCGGCGGGCGCCGGGCGTCGCTGGTGCGGGCGAGGAGTCCGGTGGTGGAGAGCAGGACCCAGCACGGGGCGTCCGGGACCTCGAGCGGGCCTGCCGACGCGGCCGCTGCGGCGGCGTCGAGGGCCGCGGTCCCGGCGCCCTCGAGCAGCACGGTCCGTCGGGGGGTGCCGTGCTCGGCGGCGACGGCGGCCAGCTCGTCGGAGACGAGGGAGCGCAGCGCGTTCTCGTCGGCGAGGACTGCCTCCAGCTCGGCGATCTCGCGCACGAGGGTGTCGCGCTCGGCCTCGAGCTCGATGCGCGAGAACTTGGTCAGCCGCCGCAGCCGCAGCTCGAGGATGTACTCGGCCTGGGCGAGGGAGAGCTCGAAGACGGACATCAGCCGCGTCCGGGCCGCCTCGGCGTCGTCGCTGCTGCGGATGACGGCGATGACCTCGTCGATGTCGGCGATGGCGACGAGCAGGCCCTCGACCAGGTGGAGCCGGTCGCGGCGTCGTCCGAGGCGGTGCGCAGTCCGGCGTCGGACGACGGTCAGGCGGTGGGCGACGTACACCTCGAGGAGCTCGCGCAGGCCCATCGTCCGGGGCTGGCCGTCGACCAGGGCCACGTTGTTGATCCCGAACGACTCCTCGAGGGGCGTGTACCGGTACAGCTGCGCGAGGACCGCGTCCGGGTTGAAGCCGTTCTTGATCTCGATGACGAGCCGCAGCCCGTGCTCACGGTCCGTGAGGTCTGTGACCGCGGCGATCCCCTGCAGCCGTTTGGCCTGGACGGCCTCTTTGATCTTCTCGATGACGCGCTCGGGGCCGACGAGGTACGGCAGCTCCGTGACGACGATGCCCTTGCGCCGCGGGGTGATGGTCTCGATGCGAGTGGTGGCGCGCGTGCGGAAGGTGCCGCGACCGGTGCGGTAGGCATCGCGGATGCCCGACAGCCCCACGATCTTGCCGCCCGTGGGCAGGTCGGGGCCGGGGACGAAGCGCAGGAGGGTCTCGAGGTCGGCGTCGGGGTGCGCGATGAGGTGGCGCGCCGCGGCGACCACCTCGATCAGGTTGTGCGGCGGCATGTTGGTCGCCATGCCGACCGCGATGCCGCTGGCGCCGTTCACGAGGAGGTTCGGGAGCGCCGCGGGGAGCACCTCGGGCTGGGTGAGCTGGTTGTCGTAGTTGGGGACGAAGTCGACGACGTCCTCGTCCAGGTCGCGGGTCATCACGAGCGCCGCCGGAGCGAGGCGGGCCTCGGTGTAGCGCGGGGCCGCCGGGCCGTCGTCGAGCGAGCCGAAGTTCCCGTGCCCGTCGATCAGGGGCAGGCGCAGCGAGAACGGCTGTGCCATGCGGACCAGTGCGTCGTAGATGGCCGTGTCGCCGTGGGGGTGGAGCTTGCCCATCACCTCGCCGACAACGCGAGCGGACTTGACGTGCCCGCGGTCCGGGCGCAGCCCCATCTCCGCCATCTGGTACAGGATCCGCCGCTGCACGGGCTTGAGGCCGTCCCGGGCGTCGGGCAGGGCTCGGGAGTAGATGACCGAGTAGGCGTACTCCAGGAACGAGTCCTGCATCTCCCGGGCGACGTCGATGTCGACGATCCGCTCCTCGGGCCGCCGTTCGGGCGGCGGGGCCGTGCTGCGTCGGGGCATGGGGACGATTGTCGCCGGTCCCGTCGTGTGCCCCGGGCGCACACGCCCGCGGACGGCCCACCGGGTGGGCCGCGCGGCTAGGGTGGCGCTCGTGGGCGACGAGGCTTCCGCGCCGTACCCCGCGCACTGGGAGGCGGACGTCGTGCTGCGGGACGGCAGCACCATGCACATCCGCCCGATCCGCCCCGACGACGCCGACGCGCTCCAGCGCTTCCACGTGCGCCAGTCGCCGGAGTCGACCTACTTCCGCTTCTTCGCGCCGCTGGCGCGTCTGAGCGACCGGGACCTCGCGCGCCTCACCCGAGTCGACCACGACGAGAGGGTGGCGCTCGTCCTGGTCTCCGGTGGCGAGATCGTGGCCGTGGGTCGCTACGACCGGCTCGACGCCGCCCGGGCCGAGGTGGCGTTCAACGTCGCCGACGCCCTGCAGGGCCACGGCCTGGGCTCGGTGCTGCTGGAGCACCTGGCCGCGGCGGCCCGCGAGCGAGGCATCCGCCGGTTCGTCGCGGACGTCCTGCCGGGCAACGCGCGCATGATCAACGTCTTCCGGGACGCCGGGTACGACGTCCGGCAGTCCTACGACGACGGCGTGATCGCGGTCGGGTTCGACATCGACCCGACCGAGCGGTCGCTCGCGGTCATGGCAGAGCGGGAGCATCGCGCGGACGCGCGGAGCATGCAGACCCTCCTCGGCGCGTCTTCCGTCGTCGTCGTCGCGGAGGGGGAGCGGGAGGCCCGCTTCGCCTTGCGGGTCGCGCGGTCCGTCGAGGCGAGCCCGTTCTCGGGGGCCGTCCACCTCGTCAGGGCGGACACCGCGGGGACCGCAGGGCCTGTCCCGGACCCCGTGCGCGACGACGGCCCCCGGGTGTCGGTCCATGTCTCGCTGCGGGCCGTGCCCGGACCGGTCGACCTCGCGGTGGTCGCGGCCCCCGCGAACCGGCTGCCGGCGATCGCTCGGGAGGTGGCCGACCTGGGCGCTCGCGGGCTCGTGGTGCTCTCGGGCGGCTTCGGCGAGACGGGCCCCGCGGGCGCTCTCCTGCAGGCCGAGCTCTTGCGGGCGGCCCGCGACGGCGGGATGCGCCTGGTCGGTCCGCAGTCGTTCGGACTCGTCGCGAGCGGGGCGGCCGGGCGCCTGGACGCGACCCTGTGGCCCGACCTGCCGCCCCCGGGCGGGCTCGGTCTCTTCTGCCAGTCGGCCGCGGCCGGCCTCGCGCTCCTCGCGGCGACCCACCGGCGCCGCATCGGGCTGAGGACGTTCCTCTCGGCCGGCCACCGAGCAGACGTCTCGGGGAACGACGCGATGCAGTTCTGGGCCGACGACGACGCGACGCGGGTGGCCGCGGTCTACCTCGAGTCGATCGGTAACCCCCGCAAGTTCACCCGGGTGGCCCGTCGCCTGAGCGCGCTCAAGCCGGTGGTCGCCGTCGTCTCCGGGCAGACGGGACAGGTGGTCCCGCCGGGTCACCCGGTGCGCACCTCGCGCGAGCCGAGGCGCGTCCTGGAGGAGCTGCTGCGCCAGGCCGGCGTCGTGCGGGTCGAGAGCACCCACGCGATGCTCGACGTCGCCCAGCTCCTGGAGTCCCAGCCGCTGCCGACCGGCGAGCGCGTGGCGATCCTCACGAACTCTGGCTCCCTCTCGAGCCTCCTCGGGGAGGTCGCGCGGGCACGCGGGCTCGCCGTCGCCGGCGAGCCGGCCTTCCTGGAGGCCGACGCCGGTTCGGACGCCTACGAGGCGGCCCTCGAGCGGCTCTCGGGCAGACCGACTGGGACAGCCTCGTCGTGGCCTATCTCCCCGTGCTCGGCGACGCGGACGCACGTGTCGGGGCTGTGGTCGCCGCGGCCGCCGCCCGGACGGGGCGCACCACAGCGGCCTGCATCTTCGGTCTGCACGGGCTGGCCGACGAGCTGACCCACCGGGGCGAGGACTCCGTCACCCGGGTCCCGGCCTTCGCGAGCGGCGAGGACGCCGTGGCCGCCCTCGCCGCGGCGGCCCGCTACGCACGCTGGGTCCGGGCCGACCGCGGAACGCCGGTCGCCCCCACCGGGATCGACCACCGCGCGGCGCTCGAACTGGTCCGGACCCTCGCGACGGGGCTCCCGGGCGGGGGCTCGGTGGTCCTCGACCGAGCCCGGACCACCGAGGTCCTCGGCCACTACGGGATCGCGCTGTGGCCTGCGGAGACCGCCCGGACGGCCGAGGAGGCGGTCGAGGCCGCCCGACGGTTCGGCGGTCCGGTCGCGGTCAAGACGGCCGACCCGCGGCGTCGCCACCGGCTGGACCTCGGGGGCGTCCGCCTGGACGTCGCCGGCGACGTCGAGGTGCGGGACGCGGTCGCGCACCTGACCGCGGCGGCCGGGGAGGAGGGCGGCAGCGTCGAGGTCCAGCCGATGGCCCCGCTCGGGGTGGCGTGCGTGATCCGTGCGCGCGAGGACGAGCTCTACGGGCCCGTCGTCTCCTTCGGCCTCGCGGGGGACGCCGTCGACCTCCTCGGCGACGTGGCTCACGGCATCCCGCCCCTGACGGACGTCGACGTCCGGGAGATCGTGCGCTCCGTCCACGCGGCGCCGCGGCTGTTCGGTGCGGCGGGCGCACCGCCCGTGGATGTGCACGCCCTCGAGGACCTCCTGGCGCGCGTCGCCGTGCTCGGCGACGACCTCCCGGACGTCGCGAACCTCGTGCTCGACCCCGTCCTTGTCGCGGAGGAGGGTCTCGCCGTGCTGGGGGCCCGGATCGAGCTGGCACGGCCGGCCCGCTCCGGGGCGCAGCGGCGGTCCTTGCCGGGCTGACCCGGCGGTGAGCACCCGTCCCGCGCAGGTCGAGGTGCGAGGATGGTCGCGTGAGCACGCTGAACTCCCGGCTCAGGGCGGACCTCGACCACGCCGGGTACTACCCCGACCTCGTCGCCGACGTCCTGGACGTCGCACTCGGCGGCGAGGCCGTCCTGTCCTACCTCGTCCACCCCGAGACCACGTTCGACGAGTCCGAGGTCAGGCGCCACGTGACGGCGCTCGTGCTGACCCCGACCCGGGTGATCGTGGCGCACGCGGACGACCATCCCGCCGAGAACCCCGAGAACCCGCCCGTCGCGTCGGCGACCACCGAGGCGGTACCGCTGCGGGAGATCCGATCGGTGGTCCTCACCCACGGTGTGGAGAACCCGGCCCGCCACCGATCGGGGCGCACCCCGGGCGAGCTGACCCTCGCGCTCGGCTGGGGCGCGCTCCAGCGCATCGACCTCGAGCCGGCGACCTGCGGGGACCCCAGGTGCGAGGCCGACCACGGGCTGACGGGCACGATCGCGCACGACGACGTCGTGGTGCGCGTCAGCGCGGCCGCCGAGGGTCGGGCCGCGGTCGACGCGGCGATCGCCTTCAGCCGCGCGATCTCGGCCGCCACCGCCAGGCACTCGTGAGTCCATCGGGGCACGCCGGCTCGCTCGTGCCGGCCCCGGCGGAGTTCACGCTCCCCGACTACGGGGGGCCCAGCCTCCGGGCGGTCCTGCCCGCGGTCGCGGAGGCGCTGGGAGCACCGCTGGCGGCGTCCTCGGGCGACGACGCGGGCGACGACGCGGGCTGCGGCGTCGGCCGGGCCGAGCCCCCCGGTGGCGTGCGGCTCGAACCCACGGACAAGGTGTGCGTGGTCCTGGTCGACGGCCTGGGGATGCGCATGCTCGAGGAGCGCGGGGGACACGCCCCGTTCCTCCGCTCCCTGCTGCCGGGGGCGCGGGCCCTCAGCGCAGGGTTCCCCTCGACCACCGCCACGTCCCTGACGATGCTCGGGACCGCGCTCCACCCCGGGGTCAGCGGGATGCTCGGCTACACCCTCCGCGACCCCCGCTCGCGGGAGCTCACGAACATGCTCAGCTGGGGCGGCTCGGCGCGGCCCGAGGAGTGGCAGCCCTGCCCGACCGTCTTCGAGCGGCTGTCAGCTGCCGGGGTCGAGATCGTCAGCATCGGCAAGGAGCGGTTCCGGGACTCCGGCCTCTCCCGGGCGGCCTTCCGAGGGGGCAGCTTCTCGGCGGGGGGGTCGATGGCGGACCGCGTCGACGTCGCGCTGCGGGCCCTGCGCCGCGGCCCCGCTCGGCTCGTCTACCTGTACTGGGGGGACGTGGACACGGCGGGTCACCACAAGGGCTGGGGGTCGTGGGAGTGGGGCGAGCAGGTCGAGAGCGTCGACCGCGAGCTGGCGCGCCTCGCCCGGTCCCTGCCGACGGGTACCACCCTCCTCGTGACCGCCGACCACGGCATGGTCGACGTCGGCCACAAGGACAAGATCGACGTCGCCAAGACCCCGGACCTCGCGCGCGGCGTCGACCTCGTCGCCGGTGAGCCACGGGCTTCGCACGTCTACTGCGCGGCTGGTCAGGCCGACGACGTGGCGCTGCGTTGGCAGGACGTGCTGGGCGAGACCGCCTGGGTCCTCACCCGTGCGCAGGCCGAGGGCCTGGGGCTGTTCGGCCCGGTGCTCGCTCGGCACCGGGCCGCGATCGGCGACGTCGTCGTGGCCGCCCGAGGGAGGCGTGCGGTCCTGGACTCCCGCACGCAGACGCCGCAGTCCCTCGGTCTGGTCGGCATGCACGGATCCCTCACCCGGGACGAGATGGTCGTCCCCCTGGTGGTCGTGACGCGCTGAGGCCGCGGGCGAGGTGTCCGGCTCGCTACTCGGGCTTGGCGCCGAAGACGATCTCGTCCCAGCTGGGGACGCTGGTACGGCGGGAGCGGCTCCGGGGCTTGCGGGCGACATCCGGCGCCGGCCGATCCGCCGCCTCCGACTCCGCCCCGGCCCCGTCGGGCTCGGTGGAGACCGTGGCCCAGGCGCCCACCGGGAGCGGGAGCACGGCCGCGTCTCGCGCCTCCTCGGGGGCCGAGGCGGGCGGGTGGGCCGCAGGGGGCTGGTCGACGTCGAAGGCCTCGTCCTCGAGCCGCGGGATCTCGTGCCGCACGCCTCGGGAGGCCCGCAGCTCGTCGAGGAGGTCGTCGGTGAGGGAGGCCGAGTCGGTCGTGGTCGTGGCGTCCGACGACGACGACGGAGCCTCCGACGACGGGGCCTCCGACGCGAGGGCCCCCGACGGTGCCACTTCGTCGGCCGCAACGGGTACGGGAGTGCCTGTGGTCACGTCCACGTCGTACACGCGCGAGCGCACCGTCGTGAGGTGCCGGCGGGTCGCCGGCCCACCGAGCTCCACCTCGGAGAGCCACCGGCCCTCGTCGTCGAGCGCGTGGAGAGAGCGGGAGGGGAGGTCGACGCTCCACCGCGCCTGCCGCTCGCGGCCGCCCGCAGTGAAGGTGAGGACCAGTTCCCAGGCCTCGCCCGGTCGGCGGATCGCGGTCCACTCGAGGTCCTGGGGTGGCACGCCCCTGGCCGCGAGCCGGTCGATCACCAGATCACCGAGGCGCGGGGCGCCGCTCTCGCGGCCGATCGCGATCGCTCGCGCCTGTTCGGCTGCCCACGAGCGCTCGGCGAGGACCGGACCCTCGTACTTGCGGACGTGCTCGACCGGGAGGTCGGAGAGCCGGGCGACGTCCTCGGCGGACTCGCCGGCGCGGATCCTGCTCTGGATGTCCCGTGGCCGCGGGTGCGCGGCGGACCTCAGGTGCTCGAGCTGCGGGCGGTCCCGGCGGACCGCCGCGCGCAGGGCGTCGTCTATCAGCAGCCGGAACCGCTGCCCATCGGGGCCGACCAGGACGAGATGCTCGCCGTCGGCGTGGAGCCCCTCGAGCTCGAGCTCAGCCATACCCGCCTCCTCACAGTCCCTGCGGCCAGAGTGCCATCCCCGGCCGACGAGTGCCGGCACCCGGCTCGGTGTGGCGTCGTCGTTCGGCGTTCGTGCGGCGCTCGCCCCGCGTTCGCCCGGCGCCCGTATGGTGCACGAGCGGGTGCGGTGCGCGCGGCGCGGGCACGGTCTCGGCGCGTCCCGCCCACCGGGGCGAGGCCCCACACCCAAGAGTCCCACAGGAGGTGGAGATGAACGGCGCACGTACGGACGTCCCGGTCGGCGAGGCCGGGCAGCTCATGGACCTGGCCGTCAGGACCGCGCGCGGCGCGGCGGAGCTGGTGCTGAGCGGGCGGCGCTCCGGCGTCGGGGTGGCCGCGACCAAGTCGAGCCCCGTCGACGTGGTGACCGAGCTCGACACCGCCTCGGAACGATTCGTCCGCGCGGCGATCCGCGCCGCCCGCCCGCAGGACGGCGTCCTCGGCGAGGAGTACGGGTACGAGCCGGGGTCCAGCGGGCTGACGTGGGTGGTCGATCCCATCGACGGCACCGTCAACTTCCTCTACGGCATCCCCTCCTACGCCGTCAGCATCGCCGTCGTCACGGGTCAGCCGACCGAGCCGGGGCGGTGGGCGCCCGTCGCCGGGTGCGTGAGCGCTCCGGCGCTCGGCCGGACGTACCGGGCGGCGCGGGGACTGGGCGCGTGGCGCGCGGACGACCGTCTCGGGACGTCCGAGCGGCTGACCGTGAACCCGGCTGTTCCGCTCGCGCTGGCTCTCGTCGGGACGGGTTTCGGCTACACCGCCGACCGACGGGCGGACCAGGGCCGCGTCGTGGCCGAGGTCCTGCCGAGGGTCCGGGACATCCGCAGGGCGGGTTGCGCGTCCCTCGACCTCTGCGCGATCGCGGCCGGTGAGCTCGACGGCTACTACGAGCGCGGGCTCAACCCGTGGGACCTCGCGGCGGGGGCACTGCTCGTGGAGGAGGCGGGTGGCGTCGTCGTCGGCCTCGGGGGCCGACCGGCGGGCGAGGCGATGACCGTGGCGGGGTCGGAGGGCGTCGTGGCCGAGCTGGACACGCTTCTCCGGGCCCTCCGAGCGGAGGGTGCTGACGCTCCCGGCGAATGAACACGGCCGCGGTGCGGCCGTGGTGCTGCGCAGGTGGTCCGGATGGTGCACAATCCCTTCGCTCGCGGGAACATGTGGCGCCCGCGCGCGTTAGACACCGTGCCGGGCGAACCCGGCCCGCGACCCACCGACCAGACCGGAGCGTGACGCCCCTCATGGCGACCGACTACGACGCACCGCGGAAGACGGACGAAGAGCTCAGCGAGGACTCCCTCGAAGAGCTCAAGGCCCGGCGCGCCGAGAAGAACTCGGCAGCCGTCGACGAGGACGAGACGGAGGCCGCCGAGGGCTTCGAGCTCCCCGGCGCCGACCTCAGCGGCGAGGAGCTCTCGGTCCGCGTCCTGCCCCGCCAGGCCGACGAGTTCACGTGCTCCCGCTGCTTCCTGGTGCACCACCGCAGCCAGCTCGCCTACGAGGAGAACGGTCAGCTGGTCTGCTCGGAGTGCGCGGCCTGAGCTCCGCCCGACGCCGCGGCCTCGCGCAACGCTCCCGCGAGGCGATCGGCGTGCCGCGTGGAGACGAGCCAGTACGGGACGGGGTCCCGGGGGTCCGTCAGGTGAACGCGCACCGCGGTGGCCACCCACGGCCGGGTGCAGGCGAACGCTCTCGCGTCGAGCCCGGGACCGAGTGCGTGCCGGGTCTCGGAACGGTCGAGGGCCTCGACGGCGCCCACGTGGCGAGCGGGGACGCGTGCCGTCCCGGCGCGGAACGACGCGGCGGTCACCTCGACCACCGCCCCGGCCCGGACCAGCGCGGTGGCCGCGCCGGCCGTGGCCACCGCGCCGACGACCGCGGCGAGGAGTCCGTCGACGGGCAGGAGCGCCAGGGAGACGAAGACGCCGGTGATCAGCGGAAGCGTCCAGTAGCCGATCGAGGCGCTGAGTCGCTCGCGGTAAGGAAGCATGGCTCCAGCGTGCCACGCGTGGCCGGAACGGTTCCGCTCGGCCGGCCGCAGGGCGGTGCACCTCGCGAGTCGTCAGTAGAGTCCTTCCCGTGACCGACTCAGCCGTCGACGTCGTCGACGTCCTGCTCTGCCAGCTCGACGAGGACCTGGCGGAGCCCGACTACGCCCACCCAGGCGACGCCGGGGCCGACCTGCGGACCAGGGTGGACGTGGCCATCCCGCCGGGGGAGCGGGTGACCGTCCCGACGGGCACGTCCATCGCGCTGCCCGACGGGTACGCGGCGTTCGTGCACCCGCGGTCCGGCCTCGCCGCCCGGCACGGGCTGACCGTGGTCAACGCGCCCGGCACCGTCGATGCCGGCTTCCGGGGCGAGATCACGGTGACCTTGCTCAACACCGACCGGCGCGAGGCGGTGACGTTGCGTCGCGGGGACCGCATCGCCCAGCTGGTCGTGCAGCGCGTCTCGCGCGCACGGTTCGTGCGCACGGAGCGACTTCCCGGGTCGCAGCGGGGGAGCGGTGGGCTCGGGTCGACCGGCGGCTGGGCCGCTCCGGGCGGGGCGGCGGACACGGGCGGCGCGCGGTGAGCATCTTCGGCAGGCGGCGCGCGAAGGACGACGACGCGGTGGGCGTGGACGCGGCGGTCGCGGACGAGACTGGCCCTGGGCAGACCGAGTCGGCTGCGGCCGGTGACGGGGCGAGCCCGGAATCCGCACGTGGTCCGTGGGACGTCTCGGACATGCCCGATCTCGGTGCCCGGCTCGACCTCGGCGCGCTGCGCATCCCCGGTCGCCAGGGGATGCAGCTGCGGATGGAGATGGAGAAGGACGGGTCGCGGGTGGTTGCGGCCAACATCGGCCTGGAGGGCTCGGCCCTGCAGGTGCAGGCGTTCGCCGCGCCTCGCACGACGGGCATCTGGGACGAGCTGCGGGCGGAGATCGCGACCTCGGTCACGCGGCAGGGCGGGACGGCCGACGAGGTCCCCGGTCCGTTCGGCCGGGAGCTGCTCGCCCGGCTCCCGATCCGGACCCCGGAGGGTCGCACCGGGCACCGGCCGGCCCGGTTCATCGGCATCGACGGCCCGCGGTGGTTCCTCCGGGCCGTGCTGACAGGCAGGGCCGCCGTCGACCCCGAGGCCGCCGCGGCGCTCGAGTCGGTCATCGCCGACGTCGTCGTCGTCCGTGGCACGGAGGCCCGCGCGCCGCGCGAGCTCCTCACGCTGCACCTGCCGGGACGGCCGCCCGTTCCCGCCACCCCGGCAACAGACCAGGCGCCAGACCCCCTCCGGCGCGGACCCGAGATCACGGAGGTCCGGTGACGACGTCCGCGCGGCCCGGCGCCCCGTCCCCGCGGAAGGGTTTCTTCGGCCGACTCGTGGCCTCCCGGGCGGAGATCGAGGCGGTCGACGAGCAGGCCGTCGCCCACCGCCGTGGTGGCACCCTCGCCGTGAACACGCGGCCCCGGTCGCGGGCGCAGGTCTCGGGAGTGCTCCGGGCCGTCACGTACCGGCCGCAGGGCAAGGTCCCGGCTCTCGTCGCGGAGCTCTACGACGGCTCCGGGAGCGTCGACCTGGTGTGGCTGGGTCGCCGGGACGTCGCGGGGATCCAGCCGGGTCGCCGAGTCGTCGCCTCCGGCATGGTCTCCCCGGGACCGCGGAGGAACACGATCTACAACCCTCGCTACGAGCTGGCCCCGATCGGGGGCGAGTGATGAGCACGCCCGAGGCAGGCGCCGAGCCCGGCGCCCGGGGCGTGCGCCAGCTGGTCGCGGCCGACTTCTCGGTCGCCGATGCGATCGGCGGCTGGCGGGGGCTCGTGGAGTCGATCGCCCCCGGTCTGGTGTTCGTGGTCGTCTACGTCGCGACCCACGAGATCACCCCGTCGCTCGTGGCCTCGCTCGCTGTGGCCGGCGTGGCGGTGATCGCCCGCCTGGCGACCCGGAGTCCCCTGACCCAGGCGTTCAGCGGCGTGGTCGGCGTGCTCATCGGGGTGCTCTGGGCGTGGCGGTCGGGCGAGGCGGAGGACTACTTCGCGTGGGGCCTCGTGACGAACGTGCTCTTCGCCGTCGGCATGCTGGTGTCGATCCTCGTGCGCTGGCCCGCCGTCGGGGTGGTCGTCGGGCTCATCCGCCAGACCGGGACGGGCTGGCGCAGCGATCCGGGCCACGTGCGGCGGTACACGATCGCCACCTGGTTCTGGTTCGGCCTCTTCGCGGTCCGCCTCGCGGTCCAGGTCCCGCTCTACCTCAACGCCGAGGTCGCGTGGCTCGGCAGCGCGCGGCTCGTGATGGGTGTGCCGCTCTGGGCGCTCACGCTGTGGCTGACGTGGATCCTCGTGCGGGAGCCAGCAGGTCCTGCAGCTCGTCCAGCTCCTCAGGCGTCTCCGCCGACGCGATGAGGAGGATCTCGTCGCCGGCCTCGAGCGTGTCGTCGGGGCTGGGCGGGATCGGACGGTCGCCGCGGATGATCGCCGCGAGCACGGCGTCACCGGGCCAGACCACCTGACTGACCCGGAGGCCGACCACGGGGGAGTCCTCCGGGAGCGTCATCTCGAACATCGACGCGCCGGACTGGTGGAAGGTGAAGATCCGGACGAGGTCGCCCACCGAGACGGCCTCCTCGACGAGCGCCGTCATGATGCGCGGAGTGGAGACGAGGACGTCGACCCCCCAGGCCTCGTCGAACATCCACTCGTTCTTCGGGTTGTTGACGCGGGCGACCACCCGGGGCACGGCGAACTCGGTCTTCGCCAGGAGCGAGACCACGAGGTTGGCCTTGTCGTCGCCGGTCGCGGCGACGACGACGTCGCACTCCTCGATCCCGGCCTGCACCAGCGCGGAGGGCTCACAGGCGTCGGCCAGGTGCCACTCGGCGTCCGCGACGGAGGCGATCTTCATGGCCGACGGCTGCCGGTCCAGGAGGGCCACCTGGTGACCGTGCCCGAGCAGCTCCCTGGCGATCGAGCGGCCGACGCTGCCGGCGCCGGCGATGACGACCCGCATCTCAGCCCTCCTCCCGCACGGGCGGCTGCGCGAGGATGCGCTGAACCGCGGTGATCTCGTCCGTCCGGACCATGACGTGGACGACGTCGTTCTCCTGGAGCACGGCGTCGGGGGAGGGGAGCATGCCCTCGCCGAGCCGGCTGAGGTACGCGACCCGCGCCCCGGTGTCGGACTCCATCCTGCGCACGGAGTGCCCGATCCAACGCGAGTTCAGGTCCATCTCCACGAGGCTGACCATCCCCGAGGCGTCCCGGTACTCGCTGGACGCGCCCAGCGGGAGCATCCGGCGCAGGATCTGGTCCGCCGTCCACCGGACGGTCGCGACAGTGGTGATCCCCAGCCGCTGGTAGACCTCGGCGCGGCGGGGGTCGTAGATGCGCGCCACGACGTTGTCGACGCCGAAGGTCTCCCGCACGACGCGCGCCGACAGGATGTTGGAGTTGTCGCCGTTGGACACCGCTGCGAAGCCGTAGGCGTCCTCGATACCCGCCTGCCGCAGCGAGTCGCGGTCGAAGCCCATCCCGGTGACGCGCTGGCCCTCGAACTCGGGCGGGAGGCGACGGAACGAGTCCGGGTTGAAGTCGATGACGGCGACGGAATGTCCGTTGGACTCGAGCGACTCCGCGAGCGTGACGCCCACGCGGCCGCACCCCATGATGACGAAGTGCACGCGCGGAACGCTACACGCGGACCGCAGTGCCCGGTGTCGAACGCCTAGCCGGCGGCCGGCCGAGGCTACGGAACGCCCCGCCGAGACGAGGACCGGTCCAGGTCGCTCCGGGGTCCTAGCATGGGGCCTCGTGCCGGACATCGCCGACGCGGTCAAACGCGTCCTCCTGGGTGCTCCCGTCCGTTCGGAGCGGATGAGCCACACCCTGCTCTCCAAGCGGATCGCGCTGCCGGTCTTCGCATCCGACGCGCTGTCGTCGGTCGCGTACGCGCCCGACGAGATCCTCCTGACGCTCTCGATCGCCGGGCTGACGGCCTACGCGCTGTCCCCGTGGGTGGGCCTGGCCGTCGCCGTCGTCCTGCTGACCGTGGTGGCGTCCTACCGGCAGACGGTGCACGCCTACCCGTCGGGCGGTGGCGACTACGAGGTGGCCACGGTCAACTTCGGTCCGACCGCAGGGCTCACCGTGGCGAGCGCGCTCCTCGTCGACTACGTCCTCACTGTTGCCGTGTCGATCTCGTCGGGGGCGCAGTACCTCGCCACCATCGTTCCGTCGGTGCGCGGGTACGAGGTCGAGGTCGCCGTCGGCCTCGTGGTGCTGCTCGCCGTCCTGAACCTCCGTGGGGTGCGCGAGTCGGGGACCGCGTTCGCGATCCCGACCTACGTCTTCATGGCGTCGATGGGCCTGATGGTGCTCTTCGGTGCGGTCCAGTCCCTCACGGGGACCCTCGCGCCGGCGGAGAGCGCCGACCTGCAGCTCGTCGCCGAGCCGGGCTTCGAGGACGGCCTCGTCGGCCTGGCAGGCGCCTTCCTCGTCATGCGGGCGTTCTCCTCGGGATGCGCCGCGCTGACCGGTGTGGAGGCGATCTCCAACGGGGTGCCGGCGTTCAGGAAGCCGAAGTCCAAGAACGCGGCCACCACGCTGCTCCTCCTCGGGACCATCGCCGTCGCGATGATCATGAGCATCCTCATCCTCGCGCAGCGCACCGGGATCCACTACGTCGAGAACCCGCACGAACAGCTCATCCAGGCCAACGGCGAACCCGTGCCCGAGGGCTACCTGCAGGACCCGTCGATCGGCCAGCTGGCGGAGACGATCTTCAGGAACGTGCCCATCCTCTTCTTCGTGGTGACCGCGGCGACGGGGCTCATCCTCGTCCTGGCGGCCAACACGGCGTTCAACGGGTTCCCGGTCCTCGGATCGATCCTCGCCCGGGACGGGTTCCTGCCGCGCCAGCTGCACACCCGGGGGGACAGGCTCGCCTTCTCGAACGGGATCATCATCCTGGCCGGTGGCGCGATCGTCCTGATCATCGGGTTCGAGGCCCAGGTCACCCGCCTCATCCAGCTCTACATCGTCGGCGTCTTCGTCTCGTTCACCATGAGCCAGCTCGGGATGATGCGCCACTGGACCCGCCACCTGCAGCGGGAGTCGGACCCCGCGGCGCGCGCCCACATGATCCGCTCCCGCGCGGTGAACTCGTTCGGCTTCGTCATGACCGCCGTGGTTCTCGCCGTCGTGCTCGCGACGAAGTTCGCGCGGGGTGCGTGGATCGCGATCGTGCTGATGGCCATCCTCTTCGTGACGATGCGTGGCATCCGCACGCACTACGACCGCGTCGCTCGCGACCTGACGGTTGCGGACATGTCGGCGGCCCGGGCGCTCCCGTCGCGGGTGCACGCGATCGTCCTCGTGTCCAAGATGCACAAGCCGACGATGCGGGCGCTCGCGTATGCGCGGGCCACCCGCCCCTCGGTCCTCGAGGCCGTGACGGTGGCTGTCGACGAGGACGCCAAGCGGCTCCGCCACGAGTGGGAGGAGGCGAACATCCCCGTCCCGCTCACCGTTCTCGACTCCCCGTTCCGCGAGATCACGCGCCCCGTGCTCGAGTACGTCCGCTCGATCAGGCGCGAGTCGCCGCGCGACCTGGTGGTCGTCTTCGTCCCCGAGTACGTGGTCGGGCACTGGTGGGAGCAAGCCCTGCACAACCAGAGCGCACTGCGCCTGAAGAGCCGGCTGCGGTTCACCACCGGCGTGGTCGTGGCGTCCGTGCCGTGGCAGCTGATCTCCACCGCCGAGCTCGACGAGGCGGCTTCCGGTTCGCTCGAGACGACCCAGCTCGGCCTGGCCCGGCGTGGGGACTGAGCCCGAGGGGGACCAGGACGCCCCCATCACCGCCGCGCCGGCCGCACGGGAACCCTCGGACGCCTCCGTGGGAGACGTCGTCGAGCTCGAGATCACGGCCCCGGCGCACGGCGGCCACTGCGTCGCCCGGTTCGGCGGGCGCGTCGTCTTCGTCCGCCACACCCTGCCCGGCGAGGTCGTCCGCGCCCGCCTGACCGAGGCCGGCGGGTCGCGGCGTTTCTGGCGGGCGGATGCGGTCGACGTGCTCAAGGCGTCGCCGGACCGCGTCCCGTCGGTGTGGCACGCCGCCGGTCCCGGGGGCGTCGGCGGAGGAGAGCTCGCGCACGTCGCCCTGCCGGCGCAGCGGAGGTGGAAAGCCGCCATCGTGGCCGAGGTGCTCCGACGGATCGGCGGCATCGCGTGGGACGTCGAGGTCGAGGCGGCGCCCGGCGACGACGCCCGGGGTGGCCTCGGCTACCGGACGCGCATCGCGCTGACGGTCGACGCGCGAGGCCGCGCCGGGATGCACCGCTACCGGTCCCGTGACGTCGTCGCGCTCCACGAGATGCCGCTCGCGGCGCCGGGGATCGTGGATCTCGACCTCTTCGGGCGTCGGTGGCCGGCGGGCTCCCGGATCGAGGCGGTCGCCCCGGTCGGCGGAGACCGCACGCTGGTCCTCGTCGACGGCGAGCCGCTCAAGGGGGACCGGCGTGCGGTCCGCGAGCGCGTGCGCGTCGCGGGGCGCGAGTACACCTACAAGGTCTCGGGGGCCGGCTTCTGGCAGGTGCACGACCAGGCGGCGCCCCTGCTCGCGGAGGCCGTGCTCGAGGCCGCAGGCCCCCTCACGGGGCGCCACGTCCTCGACCTCTACTCGGGCGCCGGGCTGTTCGCGGTCCCGCTCGCGCACGCGGTCGGTCCGCACGGCCAGGTCGAGGCGGTCGAGGGTGACCCGCGAGGGGTCCGTGACGCCCGGCGCAACGTGCACGCCCTGGCGCAGGTCACGGTGCACGCCGGCGACGTCGCCGAGGCGCTCGCTGCGGCGGTCGGGGGCGGGGCCGGGGGCGTCGTCGTCCTGGACCCGCCGCGGGTCGGCGCGGGAGCCGAGGTCACCGCGGCGATCGCCGACCGGTCTCCCGAGCGGATCGTGTACGTGGCCTGCGACCCGGCGGCCCTGGCCCGCGACCTGCGGGTCGCGAGCGTGCACGGGTACGCGCTCACGAGCCTGCGCGCGATCGACCTCTTCCCGCACACGCACCACGTGGAGTGCATCGCGGTCCTGGAGCGGGCGTGAGCACACCGGAGTCCGCTCACACCGGCCTGACGACGGCCGAGGTGGCACTCCGCGTGGCCGACGGGCGGGTCAACGCCGTCTCGGACGCCGCATCACGCAGCCTGGGCAGCATCGTCCGCGGCAACGTCTTCACGCTGTTCAACCTGATCCTCAGCATCGCGATGGTCCTGATCCTGGTGTCCGGGGACTGGCAGGACGCCGTCTTCGGGCTCGTCCTCATCACCAACACGGCGATCGGGATCTTCGGCGAGTACCGGGCGAAGCGGACGCTCGACCGCCTGGCGATCCTCCACGCGACGGGGGCCACCGCCCTCCGGGACGGGGGCCGGGTGTCGATCCCGCTCGAGACGATCGTCGAGGACGACGTGCTCCTCCTCACCACGGGCGATCAGGTGCCTGCGGACGCCGTCGTGCTCGACGGCGTGGGTCTCGAGGTCGACGAGTCCCTCCTCACGGGCGAGTCGGAGGAGGTCACCAAGACGTCCGGGGACGAGGTGCTGTCCGGGTCTGCAGTGGTCGCCGGAACCGGCGTGGTCCGCGTCGTCCGGGTGGGGGCGGACGGCTACGCGAACCGGCTCACCGCCGCGGCCCGTCGCTACTCGCTCGTGACGTCGGAGCTGCGGACCGGCATCAACCGGGTGCTGGTGGCGGTCTCCTGGATCATTGTCCCGGTCACGCTGCTGCTCTTCTGGAGCCAGATGCACAGCCAGGGCGGTCTCCAGCAGGCGATCGCCGACGGGTCCTGGCGACGGGCGGTCGTCTTCGCCGTCGCGGGAGTCGTCGGCATGATCCCCGAGGGCCTGGTCCTGCTGACCTCGATCAACTTCGCCCTGGCGGCCGCGCTGCTCGCCCGGAGCCAGGTGCTCGTCCAGGAGCTTCCCGCGGTCGAGATCCTCGCGCGCGTCGACGTCCTGTGCCTGGACAAGACCGGAACCCTGACGGACGGGACGATCGTCCTCGAGGCCATCGACGTCCTGGAGGGCTCCCCGGGGCTGCGCCCCGCCCTGGCGGCCTTCGCGGCCGACGAGCAGGCGAACGCCACGGTCGCCGCGCTGAGGCTCGGTGTCGAGGGAATCGCACCGGCGCCGGTCCGCGGGATCGTCCCGTTCTCCTCGACCCGCAAGTGGAGCGCCGTCGAGACGCAGGACGCGTGCTGGGTGCTCGGTGCGCCGGAGGTGCTGCTGAGGGGCCGGTCGGACCCCTCGGCACGCGAGGCCCTGGCGCGGGTCGACGCCCACGCCGACGCAGGACTGCGTGTGGTGGTCCTCGCCGTCGCGCCGGCCGGCCTGCCGGATCCGGCCCGCCCGCTGCCGGACGACCTCGCCCCGGCGGCGCTCGCGGTCCTGCGCGAGCGCGTTCGTCCCGATGCGGCGCAGACCCTGCGCTACTTCCGGGCGCAGGGTGTGAAGGTCAAGGTGATCTCGGGGGACAACGCGCGCACGGTGGCGGCCATCGCACGCGTCGTCGGCCTGGACGGCGACGCCGAGGTCCGCGGGATCGATGCCCGGGAGCTCCCGTCCGCAGCGGACGAGGAGGAGTCCCTCACCACGCTCGCGGCCGCGCTCCGCGAGGGATCCGTGTTCGGGCGCGTGACGCCCGAACAGAAGCGAGCGATCGTCAAGGCCTTGCAGCGGGACGGGCACACGGTGGCGATGACCGGTGACGGCGTGAACGACGCGCTCGCGCTCAAGGACGCCGACCTCGGCATCGCGATGGGGAATGCCGCCGGCGCGACGAAAGCCGTCGCGCGCCTCGTCCTCCTCGACAACCGGTTCTCCTCGCTGCCCGGCGTCGTCGCGCAGGGGCGACGGGTCATCGCGAACATGGAGCGTGTCTCCAACCTCTTCCTCACGAAGACGACCTACGCCGCCCTGCTGGCGGTCGCCGTCGTCGTCCTCGCGTGGCCCTACCCGTTCCTGCCGCGACACCTGACGCTCGTGGGTGCGCTCACCATCGGCATCCCGGCCTTTGTGCTGGCACTCGCGCCCAACCCGCGGCGGTACGTCCCGGGGTTCCTGCCTCGGGTCCTCTGGTTCGCTGTCCCGGCGGGTGCGGTGGCCGGTGCCGCCGTCCTCACCGTCTACGCACCCCTCCATCTGGGCGGCGACGAGGGCCAGGCGCGGACAGGCGCCACCCTGGTGCTCCTCCTGGTCGGGCTGTGGGTGCTGGGGATCCTCGCCCGGCCGCTGAACGCCTGGCGCCTCGGCCTGGTCGTCGCCATGGCCGGCGCCGCCGCAATTGCGTTCGCCGTGCCGCTCATCCGAGAGTTCTTCGCGCTGGAGATCCCGGCACGGACGACGTCGGTCCTCGTCCTGTGCGTGGGTGCCGTGGCGTGTGCCCTCGTCGAGGTCATCCACCGGGCCGGGACGAGGCGCACGCGAGCCGCGGTAGATTGACGTCCCACCGTCCCACCGGCGGTTCCCCCGAACCGGGGGAGGACGCCGGTCCGCGCCGGGAGCGTCGTGGGTAGGGCGACCTGACCGCCGAGAAGCCAGCAGCCGCCGTTCGAGGGAGCGCACGTGAGTACCGTCGATTCGTTTTCCGCCCGGCAGACCCTCGACGTCGCGGGCCGGTCGTACGAGATCTTCCGCCTGTCCGCCGTCGACGGGCTGGACCGCCTGCCGTTCAGCCTGAAGGTCCTCGCCGAGAACCTGCTGCGCACCGAGGACGGCGCGAACATCACCGCCGATCACATCCGCGCGCTGGCGACGTGGGACCCGGACGCCCAGCCGCACACGGAGATCCAGTTCACGCCCGCCCGCGTGGTCATGCAGGACTTCACCGGCGTCCCGTGCGTGGTCGACCTCGCGACCATGCGCGAGGCGGTGGCCGAGCTCGGGGGTGACCCGGCGCGGATCAACCCCCTCGCTCCTGCCGAGCTCGTCATCGACCACTCGGTGGTGATCGACGTCTTCGGCCGGGCGGACGCGTTCGAGCGCAACGTGGACCTGGAGTACCAGCGCAACCGCGAGCGCTACCAGTTCCTGCGGTGGGGCCAGACGGCGTTCGACGACTTCAAGGTCGTCCCGCCCGGCACCGGCATCGTCCACCAGGTCAACATCGAGTACCTCGCCCGGGTCGTCATGACGCGCGAGGTCGACGGCGCACTCCGCGCCTACCCGGACACCTGCGTGGGAACGGACTCCCACACGACGATGGTGAACGGGCTCGGGGTGCTCGGCTGGGGCGTCGGCGGGATCGAGGCCGAGGCCGCGATGCTCGGCCAGCCGGTCTCGATGCTGATCCCGCGCGTCGTCGGCTTCAAGCTCACGGGTGCGATCCCGCCCGGCGCGACCGCGACCGACGTGGTCCTCACGATCACCCAGCAGCTGCGCGCGCACGGCGTCGTCGGCAAGTTCGTGGAGTTCTACGGCGAGGGCGTCGCGGCCGTGCCGCTCGCCAACCGCGCCACCATCGGCAACATGAGCCCGGAGTTCGGCTCCACGTGCGCGATCTTCCCGATCGACGACGTCACGCTGGAGTACCTGCGTCTCACCGGACGGAGCCCGGAGCAGGTCGCCCTCGTCGAGGCGTACGCCAGGGAGCAGGGCCTCTGGCACGACCCGACGGCGCCCGGGTACCGCGAGCCGGTGTTCTCCGAGTACCTCGAGCTCGACCTCTCCACCGTGGTCCCGTCGATCGCCGGTCCGAAGCGGCCGCAGGACCGCATCGCGCTGAGACTCGCGAAGTCGGCGTTCGAGCGGGACCTGCCCGCCTATGCGCCCGACGTGCTCGACGCCGTCGACGAGGCCGAGGAGGAGTCCTTCCCGGCGTCCGACTCGCCGGCGGTCACGTCGCACGCCCGGCGGACCGCGCCGGTGACCACGCCCGAGGGTGAGACGTACGACCTGTTCCACGGCGCCGTCGTCATCGCGTCCATCACGTCGTGCACCAACACCTCGAACCCGTCGGTGATGATGGCCGCGGCGATGCTCGCCAAGAAGGCCGTCGAGAAGGGCCTGAGCGTCAAGCCCTGGGTCAAGACGTCGATGGCGCCCGGCTCGAAGGTGGTCACGGACTACTACGAGAAGGCCGGCATGTGGCCGTACCTCGAGAAGTTGGGCTTCCACCTGGTGGGCTACGGCTGCACCACGTGCATCGGCAACTCCGGCCCGCTGCCCGAGGAGGTCTCGGCCACGGTCAACGCGCACGACCTCGCCGTGGTCTCCGTGCTCTCGGGCAACCGCAACTTCGAGGGGCGCATCAACCCCGACGTCAAGATGAACTACCTGGCCTCGCCGCCGTTGGTCATCGCCTACGCCCTCGCCGGCACCATGGACTTCGACTTCGCCACCGAGCCCCTGGGTAGGGACGCCGACGGCCGGCCGGTGTTCCTCGCGGACATCTGGCCTGACGCGGCGGAGGTCCAGGCGACGATCGACACCTCGGTCACCAAGGAGATGTTCGCCGCGGACTACGCCGACGTCTTCGCCGGGGACGAGCGGTGGCGCTCGCTGCCGACCCCCGAGGGCGACACGTTCGCCTGGGACCCCGAGTCGACCTACGTGCGCAAGCCCCCGTACTTCGAGGGCATGGGCGCGGCTCCCGAGCCGGTCACGGACGTCGTGGGCGCGCGCGTCCTGGCCAAGCTGGGCGACTCGGTCACGACGGACCACATCAGCCCCGCCGGCTCGATCAAGCCGGACAGCCCGGCCGGGGCGTACCTGGCCGCCCACGGCGTGGCGCGCAAGGACTTCAACTCCTACGGCTCCCGCCGCGGCAACCACGAGGTGATGATCCGCGGCACGTTCGCGAACATCCGGCTGCGCAACCAGCTCCTCGACGGCGTCGAGGGCGGCTACACGCTCAACCACCTCACGGGGGAGCAGACCCCGATCTACGACGCCGCGCAGGCCTACGCCGCCGCGGGGATCCCTCTGGTGATCCTCGGCGGCAAGGAGTACGGCTCCGGCTCCTCGCGCGACTGGGCCGCGAAGGGCACGAGCCTCCTGGGGGTTCGCGCCGTCATCACCGAGAGCTTCGAGCGGATCCACCGCTCGAACCTCATCGGCATGGGTGTCCTGCCGCTGCAGTTCCCGGCCGGCGAGACCGCCGACTCCCTGGGTCTCGACGGCACCGAGACCTTCGACATCGCCGGGGTCACCGCTCTGAACGACGGCGTGACGCCGTCGACCCTGGCGGTCACGGCCACGAAGCCGGACGGCACAGTGACCGCATTCGACGCGGTCCTGCGCATCGACACCCCGGGCGAGGCGGACTACTACCGCAACGGCGGCATCCTGCAGTACGTGCTGCGCTCCCTCGTCGAGGGGTAACCCTCGGCGACCTCGCGCGGCCCCCTCGTCCCGGCGTGGGGGCCGCGCTCGCCTGCGCGCGGGCGCGGCTCGCAGCCCGCCCGCGGGTGATGCAGCCCGCCCGCGCGCGGGTCACGTCCGCGTGGGAGAAGCCCGGCCCCGCTCCGTCCCCTCACGCGGGGGTAACGGATGCGTTCCCGGTGGGGGAGGCGCCCCGTCCCGGCACGCGGGGGTGACCCCGGCGCGCCCCGTGCCCTTGCGCTGAGGTGACGGACGCGGTGCTTACGCCCCCGCGCGCGCGGTCTCCTGCTTGGCGATCTCGGCCCGCACCTCGTCCATGTCGAGGTCCTTCACCGCGCTGATGACCTGCTCCAGCGAGGACGCGGGCAGTGCGCCGGGCTGGGCGAACACCAGGATGCTCTCGCGGAAGGCCATGAGCGTGGGGATCGAGCTGATGCCGGCGGCGGAGGCGAGCGCGCGTTCCGCCTCGGTGTCGACCTTTGCGAACACGATGTCGGGGTGGCTCTCGGAGGCCTTCTCGAAGACCGGCGCGAACTGACGGCACGGTCCGCACCAGGCGGCCCAGAAGTCCACCAGGACGATGTCGTTCTCGAGGACGAGGCTCTGGAAGGTGTCGCCGCCAGCGGTGACGGTGGCCATGGTCGTCTCCTTGTGTCGTTGAATACCCCGTGGGGTATCAGGTTCGATCACGGTAACGCGCGCCGCTCCGGATCTCTTCCCGCTGCCCCGGTTCGCGGCGACGTGAGGTGGGTCACCTGCTGCAGTGGGTCACCTGCTGCGCGGTCGGGGGCGCCGGGGGCCCATACTTCCACGATGGCTCACGCGACGGCACGCACGGGCGCGAGCGTGGACGAGTTCCTCGCAGCCGTGCCGAAGGAGCAGCGCCGACGGGACGGCTACACCGTGCTCCACCTCATGACCCGCGCGACGGGGCAGCAGGCGGAGATGTGGGGTCCGTCGATCGTCGGCTTCGGGAGGTACACCTACCGGTACGCCTCGGGCCGGTCGGGGGAGTGGCCCGCCACCGGGTTCTCTCCGCGGGCCGCGGCGACGACCGTGTACCTGATGCACGGGTTGGAGGGGCGGGAGGATCTGCTCGCGCGGCTCGGACCGCACACGACCGGGAAGTCGTGCCTCTACCTCAAGGACTTGGACGCCGTCGATCTCGGCGTCCTCGAGGAATTGGTCCGGCGATCCTTCGCGGCGGTGGCGGGGGAGGTGGCCGCGCCGGGCACGCCCGCCTGACGCGACCCCGCGTCCCGGGGCCCTCACGGCAGCGGGAGCTCCAGCACCCGGGCGGCGTCCCAGGGGCGCGCCCACCCGAGGTCCTCGAACAGGGCGTCCAGCACGAGCGCGGTGAAGCCCCAGACGACGTGCCCGCCGACCACGAAGGCGGGGGTGCGCCGGACCGCGCCCTGGAAGACGAGGGTCGCGGTGCGTCGGTGGGCCGGGTCGAGCAGGTCCGCGACGGGGGCGCGAAACACCGCGGCGGACTCCCGGTGGTCGACGACGCGCACGGGGGAGGGCCGCGACCACCACCCGAGGACCGGCGTCACGACGTGGTTGCTCACGGGCACCGCGATCCCGGGTAGCGCGCCGAGGACGTCGACGCCGGCCGGGTCGAGCCCGGTCTCCTCCTCCGCCTCCCGGAGCGCGGTCGCCACGATGTCGGGGTCCTCGGGGTCGGCGCGGCCGCCGGGGAAGGACACCTGCCCGGGATGGTGGCGCAGGCCGTCGGAGCGCCGCACGAGCAGGACGTCGAGTTCGCGCGCGACGACGGCGGAGTGGGACCGCGACCGGACGCCGTCGAGCACGCCGAAGAGGATGAGCACGCCGGCCTCACGGGCGGGAACGGCGTGCGTCAGGTCCGGGCCGGTGCTGGTGGGAAGAGAGGACCGGCCGGCGGATCGCGCGACGAGCGCGCGTAGCTGGGCGTGGGCGCCCTCGACGGATCGCGCGCCGCTCACGTCCTGTCCCGGACCGCCGCCGCGAAGACCGCCAGGCCCGCCGCGGCCCGCGGGACCAGTGACGGGAGGACGACGGCGGCCTGGCCCCGCACAGCGGCCGCCTCGCCGGGGGTGAGGGCCTGGGCCATCGCGGGCGTGGCAAGCCAGGTGCCGAGCAGGGGCTCGTCGACCTCGAGGTGGAACTGCAGGCCCAGCGCGCTGCCGGCGCGGAAAGCCTGGACGGGCGTGACGGGCGTGCTCGCCAGGAGGGTGGCCCCGGCCGGTAGGTCGACGGCGTCGGAGTGCCAGTGGAGCACGGGCGGGCGGGCGCCGAGCGGGGTGAGGACGGGGTCGTCGCCCAGGATCTCCACGGGACCGAAGCCGATCTCGGTGCCGTGACGCCGGTGGAGCCGAGCGCCCAGCCCCAGGGCCAGCAGCTGCATCCCGAGGCACACCCCGAGGACCGGCACGTCGGCGTCGACGGCGCGGGCCAGGAGGACCCGTTCGGCCGCGAGACCGGGGTGAGCGGCGTCGTCGTCGGCGTCCTGTGAACCGCCCATCACCACGAGGCCCGCGAGGGTGCGCGGGTCGGGCACGAAGGGGTCGTGGTCGTCGACGACGGTGCGCACGTCCAGCCGGACCCCGGTGAGGGCGGCGGCGACGAGTCCCGGGCCCTCCCACGGCGCGTGCTGGAGGACGAGAACGGCGCGGCCGGCGTCGCGTTCGGCTGTCACTCCGCCAGCGTAGGCGTACCTCACCAGCCGGCGGGAAGGGGGCGACCCTCCTCGAAGCCGGCGGTCGACTGGATGCCCACGACGGCGCGCTCCGCGAGCTCCGGGAGGGTCCTCGCCCCCGCGTAGGTGCAGGCGCTGCGCAGGCCGGAGGTGATGTGGTCGAGGAGGTCCTCCACGCCCGGGCGGGAGTCGTCGAGGTACATCCGGGACGAGGAGATGCCCTCCTCGTACAGTGCCTTGCGGGCGCGGTCGAACGCGGTCCCACCACGTGTGCGGGCGGCGACCGCACGGGCGGAGGCCATCCCGAAGCTCTCCTTGTAGCGCCGGCCCTGGCCGTCGACGTGCAGGTCCCCGGGGGACTCGAACGTGCCGGCGAACCAGGAGCCGATCATCACCTGGGACGCACCCGCGGCGATGGCGAGCGCGACATCCCGGGGGTGGCGGACCCCGCCGTCGGCCCAGACGTGGACCCCGAGGTCGTGTGCGCGGGTGGCGCACTCGAGGACCGCGGAGAGCTGCGGCCGGCCGACCGCGGTCATCATCCGGGTGGTGCACATCGCGCCCGGGCCGACGCCGACCTTGACGATGTCCGCCCCTGCGTCGACCAGGTCGCTCACCCCCTCGGCGGTGACCACGTTGCCGGCGACGACGGGCACCCGCGGGTCCTCCGCGCGGACGGCGCGGAGCGCCTCCAGCATCTTCGCCTGGTGCCCGTGCGCGGTGTCGACGACGAGCAGGTCGGCCCCCGCCGCGAGCAGGGCTCGAGCGCGGGCGCCCACGTCGCCGTTGACGCCGAGCGCGGCCCCGATCCGCAGGGCGCCCGCGGCATCGACGGCGGGCCGGTAGATGCTCGAGCGCAGGGCGCCCGTGCGGGTGAGCACCCCGACCAGCCGGCCGCCGTCGACCACCGGGGTGAGGCGGCGCCGGCTCGTGTGCAGCTCCTCGTAGGCGCGCTCCATCGAACCGAGGACCGAGAGGTCGAGGCACGTCGGGTCCGGGCTCATCACCTGGGAGACCTGGGTGAACCGATCGGCGCCCGCGCAGTCGGCGTGCGCGAGGACCCCCACCGGGCGGCCGTCGGCGACGACGACGACGGCGCCGTGCGCTCGCTTGTCGATGAGCGACATCGCCATGTGCACCGTGTCGGACGGCGCGACCGTGACCGCGGTCTCGACCACCAGGTGCCGTGACTTGACCCAGGAGATGACGTCGCTGATGACGTCGAGCGGGATGTCCTGCGGGATGATCGCGATCCCGCCGCGGCGCGCGACGGTCTCGGCCATCCGGCGGCCGCTCACCGCGGTCATGTTCGCCACGACGACCGGGATTGTCGCGCCCGTGGCGTCGTCGGGCGCGAGGTCGACGTCGAATCGACTGGCGACGTCGGAGCGGGAGGGGACGAGGAAGACGTCGCCGTAGGTGAGGTCGTGCGTGGCGTGGTGACCGGGCAGGAAGCGCATGACCCGAGCGTAGGTCCGTGGTCGCCGGCGCAGACGTGGTCCCGCTGCACCGCGGGCCGGGGCCGGACGGCCGTCCGGGCGACGCGGGCGTCCGGGCGACGCGGGCGTCTGGGCGACATCGGCTGCGGCACGTACAGTAGATGCCTACCCGCGGCGTACCCCGCGGTCAGGGAGGAGTCAGCGGATGGGTCTGCTCGACCGTGTGCGGCGCCCGGCGGACCTGAGGTCGCTGGCGCCCGCGGAGCTCGACGAGCTCGCGTCCGAGATCCGCTCGTTCCTCGTGCAGTCGGTCTCCAGGACGGGCGGCCATCTGGGCCCCAACCTCGGCGTGGTCGAGCTGACGATCGCCCTGCACCGGGTGTTCGAGTCCCCGACCGACACCCTGGTCTTCGACACCGGTCACCAGGCCTACGTCCACAAGCTCCTGACCGGGCGAACGGACTTCTCCCACCTGCGCCGGCGTGGCGGGCTCTCGGGCTACCCGAGTCGGGAGGAGTCGGACCACGACGTGGTCGAGAACTCCCACGCGTCCACCGCGCTCTCGTGGGCGGACGGCATCGCCCGGGCGAACGAGCTGCACGGCCGCACGGACCGGCATGTCGTCGCCGTGGTCGGCGACGGGGCCCTGACCGGCGGGATGGCCTGGGAGGCCCTGAACAACATCGCGGCAGGCGGGGACCGGCGCCTCGTCATCGTCGTCAACGACAACGGGCGGTCCTACGCCCCGACCATCGGCGGACTCGCCCTCCACCTCGACACCCTGCGCGCGACCCAGGGCTACGAGCGGGTGCTCCACTGGGGGAAGCACACGCTCCAGCGGGGCGGCACGCCGGGGCGCGTGGCGTTCGGCGCCCTCCACGGACTCAAGAAGGGCGTGAAGGACGTCGTAGCGCCGCAGGGTCTGTTCGAGGACCTTGGCATCAAGTACATCGGACCGGTCGACGGGCACGACCGGATGGCCCTCGAGCACGCGCTCGGGCGGGCCCGGGACTTCGGTGGCCCGGTCATCGTGCACGCGATCACCGAGAAGGGCCGGGGCTACGTGCCGGCCGAGACCGACGTCGCCGACCGCTTCCACGCCGTCGGGGTCATCCACCCCGAGACGGGGCTTCCGGTGGCGCCGGCGCGGTTCGGCTGGACGTCCGTCTTCGCCGAGGAGATCGTCGCGATCGGCCGCGCGCGCTCCGACGTCGTCGCGATCACTGCGGCCATGCTCGCACCCGTGGGGCTCGCGCCGTTCGCCGAGGAGTTCCCCGAACGAACCATCGACGTCGGGATCGCCGAGCAGCACGCGGTGACCTCCGCGGCCGGCCTGGCGTTCGGGGGTCTGCACCCGGTCGTCGCCGTCTACGCCACGTTCCTGAACCGTGGGTTCGACCAGGTCCTCATGGACGTGGCGCTCCACCGCGCCGGGGTCACCTTCGTCCTCGACCGGGCCGGCATCACGGGCGACGACGGCGCGAGCCACAACGGGATGTGGGACCTCGCCCTGCTGCGACTGGTGCCCGGGCTGCGGCTCGCGGCGCCCCGCGACGAGGCGACGTTGCGCGAGGAGCTTCGCGAGGCGGTGGCGGTCGACGACGCCCCGACGGTCCTGCGCTACCCGAAGGGCGCGCTGCCGGAGCCGATCCCGGCGGTGCAGCGGGTGGGCGGCGTCGACGTCCTCGCCCGCAACGTCGGCGACGGCGGGCAGCGGGTGCTCGTGGTCGGGGTCGGCGCGATGGCGGCGACCGGCGTGGAGGTGGGGCAGAGGCTCGCGCAGCAGGGGATCGGCTCGACCGTCGTCGACCCGCGGTGGGTCCTTCCGGTTCCCGCCGCGGTCGTCGACCTGGCGCGGGCGCACGACCTCGTCGTGACGATCGAAGACGGCCTGGAGGACAACGGAGCCGGCAGCGCCGTCCGCAGCGCGCTCGCCCGGGCCGGCGTGCTGGTCCCGGTGCAGTGCCACGGGCTGCCGACCGCCTTCATCCCCCACGCCACCCGGCCAGAGCTCATCTCGTCCCTCGGCCTGCGCGCGCAGGACGTCGCACGTGAGGCCGCGGCGGCCGTGGTGCGGGTTACCGAGGGGTCGACGGCCTCCGCCTGACGGTCCGGGTGCCCGCCCGCGGTGGTGGTGTCGGCTCGGTGCTCGCTAGGTGTGACGCACGTCACGCGGGTTCGGGATGGTATGTGATCAGGGCCACCGCAAGTCAGGGTCCTTGGTCCTATGTGTTGACGGCGGGCAAGTCCTTACGCTTGCGGTTACGGCACTACCGGGGTGCCGCTACTCGCGCTACCCAGTCGCAGTCCCCGAGGAGGCAACACACGTGGCCACAAGCACCGTCCACGAGACATCCGAGCAGGCCGCTCAGCAGAACCCCGCGTGGCACACGTTCGCCGCCGGTCCCTGGCAGGACGACGTCGACGTCCGCGACTTCATCCAGCGCAACTACACGCCGTACGACGGTGACGCCTCCTTCCTCGCGGGCCCGACGGAGCGCACCCAGGCGATCTGGGACAAGCTCAGCGCGATGTTCCCGATGGAGCGCGAGCAAGGGTGTCTACGACATCGACCCCGCACACCCCCTCGACGATCACCGCCCACGCCCCCGGCTACATCGACCCGAGACTACGAGATCATCGTCGGCCTGCAGACCGACGCGCCGCTCAAGCGCGCGATCATGCCGAACGGCGGCTGGCGCATGGTGGAGAACGCCCTCCAGACCTACGGCTACCCGGTCGACCCGAAGCTCGAGAAGATCTTCACCGAGTACCGCAAGACCCACAACGCCGGCGTCTTCGACGTCTACCCCCCGAACGTCCGGGCGGCGCGCAGCAGCCACATCATCACCGGCCTGCCCGACGCCTACGGCCGCGGCCGCATCATCGGCGACTACCGCCGCGTCGCCCTGTACGGCGTCGACGCGCTGATCGAGGCCAAGAAGGTCGAGCGCATCGCAGCTCGACATGGAGCGCTCCGTCGAGGACATCATCCGCGACCGCGAGGAGAACGCGGAGCAGATCCGCGCGCTCGCGCGAGCTCAAGGAGATGGCGGCGTCGTACGGCTTCGACATCTCCGGCCCCGCGGCCACGGCCCAGGAGGCCGTGCAGTGGCTGTACTTCGCCTACCTCGGCGCGGTCAAGGAGCAGAACGGCGCGGCGATGTCGCTCGGCCGCACCTCGACCTTCCTCGACGTCTTCCTCCAGCGCGACCTCGTGGCCGGCACGCTCACCGAGACCGAGGCGCAGGAGATCATCGACGACTTCGTCATCAAGCTGCGCATCGTGCGCTTCCTGCGCACCCCGGAGTACGACACGCTCTTCTCGCGGCGACCCGACGTGGGTGACCGAGTCGATCGGCGGCATCGGCGAGGACGGCCGCTCGCTCGTCACCAAGACCTCCTTCCGGTTCCTGCAGACCCTCTACAACCTCGGCCCCGCGCCCGAGCCGAACCTCACCGTGCTGTGGAGCGACAGAGCTGCCGCGGGGCTTCAAGGAGTTCTGCGCCCAGGTCTCGATCGACACCTCCGCGATCCAGTACGAGTCCGACGAGCTGATCCGCCCGTCGCTGGGGCGACGACGCCGCGATCGCCTGCTGCGTCTCCGCCATGCGCGTCGGCAAGCAGATGCAGTTCTTCGGCGCCCGCGTCAACCTCGCCAAGGCGCTGCTCTACGCGATCAACGGCGGGCGCGACGAGATGATCGGGCAAGCAGATCGCGCCCGACGCTCGCCGCCGGTCGTGGGCGACGTCCTCGACTACGACGACGTGCTGCGCCAAGTTCGACCGACCTCCTCGACTGGCTCGCGCGAGACCTACGTCGACGCGCTCAACTGCATCCACTACATGCACGACAAGTACGCCTACGAGCGCATCGAGATGGCCCTGCACGACCAGGAGATCCTCCGCACGATGGCCTGCGGCATCGCCGGCCTGTCCGTCGTCGCCGACTCGCTCTCCGCGATGAAGTACGCGACGGTCCGCCCGGTGCGCGACGAGACCGGCCTCGTCGTCGACTACATCGTCGAGGGGGACTTCCCGACGTTCGGCAACGACGACGACCGCGTCGACGCCATCGCCGTCGACCTCGTCGAGTCGCTTCATGGGCAAGATCCGCAAGCAGCCGACCTACCGCGACTCGCTCCACACCCAGTCGGTGCTGACGATCACCTCCAACGTCGTCTACGGCAAGCACACCGGCAACACCCCGGACGGCCGCCGCGCGGGCGAGCCGTTCGCCCCCGGCGCCAACCCGATGAACGGCCGCGACACCCACGGCATGCTCGCCAGCGCGCTCTCAGCGTCGCCAAGCTGCCCTACGAGGAGTCGCAGGACGGCATCTCGCTGACCGACACGGTCATCCCCTCCGGCCTCGGCCGCGACCAAGGAGGAGCAGATCACCAACCTGGTCGGCATCCTCGACGCGTACAACGTGGCAGCAACGGCTTCCACGTGAACATCAACGTGCTCAACCGCGAGACCCTCGAAGACGCGATGGAGCACCCGGAGAAGTACCCGCAGCTGACGATCCGGGTCTCCGGGTACGCCGTCAACTTCGTCCGGCTCACGCGCGAGCAGCAGCTCGACGTCCTCTCGCGCACCTTCCACGGCGGCGCTGTGAGGTCACGCGCGGCGCGCTAGCCTGACTGGCCCACGACGTCGCACCGAGGACGGGGATACGGACAATGAGCACCACGGCCAAGTCGGTCAGTCCCTTCCGCCGACCCTCGGTGCGACGTCGCCGTTTCATCCCCGGCCGCAACGCCACGCACGACCGGCACGTCGAGCTCGACCAGATCGCGCACCGGCGAGATGGGCTCGGTGCACTCCTGGGAGCTCGTGACGGCCGTCGGACGGGCCCGGCACGCGCTGACGCTCTTCCTCGCCGGCTGCGGGCTGCGCTGCCAGTACTGCCACAACCCGGACACGTGGCAGATGCGCGACGGCATGCTCAGCACGATCGACGCAGGTCATGGACCGGGTCGCGCGGTACAAGGCCGTGTTCAAGGCCACCGGCGGCGGGCTGACCATCTCGGGCGGTGAGCCGCTGATGCAGGCGCGCCTTCGTCGCCGAGATCTTCCGCGCGTGCAAGGAGAACTGGGATCCACACGGCCCTCGACACCTCCGGGTTCCTCGGGGTCCGCGGTCACCGAGGACATCCTCGACGACCTCGACCTCAGCCTTCTCGACGTGAAGTCGGGGCTCCCCGAGACCTACAAGCGCGTCACCGCGCGGCGGCTGGAGCCGACGCTCGACGTTCGGCCGACGCCTCGCCGCGCGCGGGACGAACGATCTGGATGCGGTTCGTCCTGGTGCCTGGGCTCACGGACGCCGTCGAGAACGTCGAGGCCGTCGCCGACTTCGTCGCCTCGATCCGAGGCGTCGTCGAGCGCGTCGAGGTGCTGCCCTTCCACCAGATGGGACGGGAGAAGTGGCACGAGCTCGGGCTGACCTACCAGCTGGAGGACGCCAAGCCCCCGTCCTACGAGCTGCTCGAGCGGGTGCGGCAGCAGTTCCGCGACCGCGGACTCACCGTCTACTGATTCTCGTCGGCGCGTAGGGCAGCGGCGAGCGCGGCCGCCACCAGTTCGACCTGCCACGGACGCGCGCCGGCCTCGCTGAGAAAGGCGCTCACGGCGTCCTCGACCGGCGCCGGAGGGCTCCAGGCGAGGCGTCGCTGCGTGTCCGGCGCGAGCAGGTTCTCCTGGGGGACCTGATGGTGAGCCGCGATGCCGCGGATGCTCGTCCGCACCCGGTCGAGCCGGGCTGCGGCCTTGGGGTTGCGATCCGCCCACGCGCGCGGAGGCGGGGGCTCGTCGGAGCCGGGTCCGCGGCGCGCCGGGAGCTCGGCCTCGGGGAGCGCGAGTGCGCGGTCGATCGCGGACTGCCACTGGGGCGTGCGACGACGCGTGTTGCGTCCTGAGAAGAGCGGCAGCTCGGCGAGCTGCCCCGGCGTGCGGGGAAGGGCCTGGGCGGCCGCCACGATCGCGGCGTCGGGCAGCACCCGACCGGGGGCGATGTCGCGGGACCGGGCGAGGTCCTCCCGGGCGGACCACATCTCGCGCACCACGGCGAGGCGGCGGGCGTCCCGCACCTGGTGCAGGCCGGAGACCCGGCGCCACGGCTCCGCCCGGGGCGCCGGTCCGGGCGCCCGCCGCACGGCCTCGAACTCCTGGAGCGCCCACTCGGACTTGCCGGCGGCGTCCAGGTGCTCTCCCAACCGATCCCGGAGCTCGACGAGCAGCTCGACGTCGAGCGCCGCGTAGCGCAGCCAGTCCGGGTGGAGAGGGCGGGTCGACCAGTCGACGGCCGAGTGCTCCTTCGCCAGGGCCAGGCCGAGCTCTTCGGCCACGACCGCGGCGAGGCCCACCCGTTCCCGGCCGAGAAGGCGCCCGGCGAGCTCGGTGTCGAAGATCGCCGACGGTCGCATCCCGACCTCGGCGAGGCAGGGTAGGTCCTGCGAGGCGGCGTGGAGCACCCACTCGACGCCGTCCAGGGCTTCGGTGAGCAGGCTCAGGTCGGGCAGCGCGATCGGGTCGACGAGGGCGGTGCCGGCCCCGCTGCGGCGCACCTGGACGAGGTAGGCACGCTGGCCGTACCGGTAGCCGGAGGCGCGCTCGGCGTCGACGGCGACCGGTCCCGACCCCGCGGCGAGGGCGTCGGCGAGCCGGGCGAGCCCGTCGCGGGTGCTCAGCACCGGGGGCACCCCCTCGGCGGGCTCCGTCAACGGCGTCGGCGGGCGCACGTCGTCCCCGGAGACGGCGACGTCGCCGTCATGGGGGGCGGGCGAGAGTCCGACAGCACCGGGCACGGCACCACGGTAGCCCCGTGGCCTGCGATCACGCGCGAGGCCCGCCGCGTCAGCGGCGGAACCCGAGAGAGGTGACGTTCTCGGGGACCGGCGGGAGGCCCGCGGCGCTGCACGCCATGAGCGCCCAGGCGCGCAGATGGGGGCCGAGGTCCGGACCGGTCGGGGTCCAGGATGCCCGGATCTCGATCTCGACCTCGGCGTCGTGGAGCTCGAGGCCGCCGAAGCTCTCGGAGAGCACGCGGGTGACCGAGCCGCTGAGCGAGTGGTGGCCGGCGCCCTCCTCCCGCAGCGCGTCGGTCAACCATGCCCAGCCGACCTCGCCGAGGAACGGGTCGGCGCCGAGTTCGCGCTCGAGCTGTGCCCGCCCCATGACGATGACGCGGAACGTGCCGTTCCAGGCATCCTGGCCGTCCGGGTCGTAGAGGACCACGAAGCGTCCGCTGCCCAGCATCGTCTCCGGCTCGGTCCCCGGGTTCACCTCCGCCGTGAGTGCGAGCGCGAAGGGAGCGATGCGCGTCGGCGGCGGCACCTCCGCGAGGTGCAGCTCGGGTCGCAGCCGGTGGCCTCGAAGGCTCAGGAGAGCCCGCTCGAACTCCGGCGGCGCCGCGTCACGCGCATCTCGGGTCACCGGGCCAGGCTAGGTCGCCCCTCGCGTGCGCGGCACCTGCCACGCCGCGGCCGAGGTCTCCCACGGCGCCCGGTGACGCCGGGTGCGCGGCTAGGCTGGACGGACGTCTCCATCTGCCCCGACCGCTCGAAGGAGCGCTTCCGCGCCATGAGCCCCCGTTCCACGCAGCCGGCCCGCTCCCCGATCCGCCCGATCATCCTCGGTGGGGACATCGGCGCGTACGGGAGCGCGCGCGCCTTCCACGAGGCGTTCGGCGTGCGCTCGGTGGTCATTGCGGGCGTCTCGACCGGCGCCGTCGCCCATTCGGCCGTCGTCGACCACCGGGTCGTGGAGGGCATCGAGGACCCCGCCGTGCTCGTCGCCGCCGTGCGAGCCGCGGCCACCGAGGAGCCCGGGTCGCGGGCGATCGTGCTGGCCAGCGCGGACTGGCTGGTGCGCACACTCGTGGAGCACCGCTCCGAGCTCGAGGACGTGGTCGTCGTGCCCTACGCGGACGTCGCGGCCCTCGACGTCATGACGGACAAGGCGCGCTTCACTGCGCTCTGCGAGGATCTCGGCGTCCCGCACCCGCGGACCGTTGTCGTCCGCGCCGGTCGGGAGACGGCGGCCGACGTCGCGCTCACCTACCCCCTCGTGGTCAAGGCGGCCTCCACCAGCGAGTACCACCACGTCGAGTTCGCGGGGAAGAAGAAGGTCGAGGTCGCGCACGACGCGGCCGAGCTCGACGCGATCCTGGGACGAATCGCCGCGGCTGGGTTCGCGGGCGAGCTCGTGGTGCAGGAGTTCGTCCCGGGCGGGGACGACCAGATGGGCGCCGTCAACCTCATGAGCTGGCCCGACGGCGTGGCTCGGTTCGCGCTGTTCGGCCAGGTGCTCCTCGAGGAGTACACCCCGGGCGCGCTCGGGAACTCCGTCGCCCAGATCACGGGCCCCAATCCCGACACCGTGCAGCACGCTCGGCGCCTGGTCGACCACGTGGGGTGGGCGGGCTTCGCGAACCTCGACGTCAAGCGGGACCCGCGCGACGGTGTCTACCGCTTCCTCGAGCTGAACCCCCGCGTCGGCCGGAGCGGGTACTCGGTCACCGCGGCCGGGTACAACGTCGCGGAGATGTACGCGCAGGCGTTCGTCGACCGCGCCCCCGGGGACGGCTTCCTGGCCGGCGACGCCGAGCACCTCTTCGCCGTCGTGCCGCTCGCCCTGGTCAAGCGCTACGTGACGCCGGAGCAGTGGGCGCGGGTGCGGCGGCTGCGGAAGGCCGGTGAGGCGACGAACCCGCTGTACTACCGCGTCGAGCGCAACCCGCGGCGCCTCGCTTACCTGGCGGTGGCGATGGTCAACCAGTTCCGCAAGTTCTCCCGGCACCACCCCGGGCTCGACGGCACGGCGGGGTGATGCTCGGCCCTGACGCGCGACCCGCTCAGCTGCCGACGAAGTCGGTGCCCGTGTAGAAGTGCAGCACGGGGATGCCGAACTCCTCGCGTGCCCGGTGCGCCCAGCTCCGGTGGAAGGTGTCCTCGAGCATCTGCGGCCGCGTCACGACCACGAGCTCCGCGGCCTCCGTCGCGACGACGGCCTTGGCGACGGCGGGGAGCGGGTCGTCGTCGACCACGTGGCCGTCGGCCGCGGCGCCGGCCGTCCCCAGCTCCGCGAGCGAGAGGGCGAGCGCCTCCGCGGCCTCGGTGCGGGCTTCGCTCGCACTCGGGTGCCGGCCGACCACGGCGTCCCACGCAGCGCGCAGGTCGAGCAGCCCGAGGTTGTCCACCAGCTCGGCGACGACGTTGCGCTCCGTGTCCGCCGGGACGAGCACCTCGAAGCTGTCCTCCGGGTACAGCCCGACGATGTGGGCGACGTCGGCGGGGCGCAGGGCGTCCTCGGTGAGCACGATGATGGTGCGGGCCACGGCTGGTTCCTCCGAAGGGGCGGCGCTGCAGGGGCGGGCGGAAGCCTCCGGCGAGCCTAGCGGGCCTCGGCGGTGCGACGGCGCGGCGACGGGCGGCGAGACGGACGCTCGGCGTCGAGCACCGCGACGGCGTGCGCGGGCAGCGCCACCCCGGTGCGGGTGCGGCTGACCTCGTCCCACGCCAGCAGGACCTTGCGCCGGTTCGCTCCGGGCAGGGGGACCGTCCGGGGCGCCGGAGCGAGGTTGACGACGACGGCGAGGGCGCCACGGTGGATGACCAGCCAGTCCTCGTCCTCGGAGTAGGTGAGGCGCGTGGCGGCACGGTCCCCAGAACGGAGGTCCGGCTGCGAGCGACGCAGCGTCACGAGGTCCCGGTGGAAGGCGAGCAGGCGGGCATGCTCCTGCTTCTCCGGCTCGGCCCAGTCGAGTCGGCTCGCCTCGAAGGTGGCGGACGACTGGGGGTCGGGGACCTCGACGTCGCCGGAGTACATCTCGTCCCAGCCGAACTCGCTGAACTCGCGCGCCCGGCCGTCGCGGGTCGCCTGCGCGAGCCAGGGCTCGGCGTGGTCGGTGAAGAACTGCCACGGGGTGCGGGCTCCCCACTCCTCGCCCATGAAGATCATCGGGGTGTAGTGGCTGGTGAGGATCACCGCAGCGGAGATGGCGAGCTGACCGTCGGTGAGGACGCGACTCGGGCGGTCACCGAGGCCGCGGTTTCCGACCTGGTCGTGGTTGGCGGCGAACACGACGAAGGCGTGCCCGTCGATCGAGTCCGGCACCGGGGCGCCCCAGACCTGGCGGCGGTAGGTCGAATACGTGGACTCGTGGACGAACACGCGCAACAGGGCCTGCTCGAGGACGGCGAGCGATCCGAAGTCGACGTAGTAGCCCTGCCTCTCACCGGTCAGGAGGGCGTGAAGAGCGTGGTGGACGTCGTCGGCCCACTGCCCGTGCATCCCGAAGCCTCCCGCCCAGGTCGGCTGGACCACCCGGGCCTGGTTGAGGTCGGACTCGGCGACCAGGGAGAGCGGCCGCCCCAGCTCGACGGCGAGCGCCTCGACGGCCACGGACAGCTCGGCGAGGAGGTGTCGTGGTGAGGCGTCGACGAGGGCGTGGATGGCGTCGAGCCGGAGCGCGTCGATCCCGAAGTCGGAGAACCAGCGCAGGGCGTTCTCGATGAGGAACGCGCGCACGGGTCCGGCGTCGGGGCCGTCGAGGTTGACGCACGCGCCCCACGGCGTGGTGTGCCGGTCGCTGAAGTACGGCCCGAAGTCGTCGAGGTAGTTCCCGGAGGGGCCGACATGGTTGTAGACGACGTCGAGGCAGACGCCGATCCCGCGGTCGTGGGCCGCGGCGACGAACCGTTGCAGCGCGGCCGGACCCCCGTACGGCTCGTGGACGGCGTACAGCGCCACGCCGTCGTAGCCCCAGCCGTGGTGGCCGGCGAAGGCGGCCACCGGCATGAGCTCGACCATGTCCACGCCCAGGTCCACGAGGTGGTCGAGCCGGTCGATCGCGGCGTCGAGAGTGCCCTCCGGGGTGAACGTGCCGACGTGCAGCTCGTAGGTGACCGCGCCGCGCGCGTCCACGCCGGCCCAGCCCCCGGGCCACTCGAACGCGGAGGCGTCGAACGTGCGGCTCGGCCCGTGGACGCCGTCGGGCTGGCGAGGGCTGCGCGGGTCCGGCATCGCCCCGCCGCCGTCCAGTCTGAACCAGTAGTCCGTGTCGGGCGGGAGGCCGGGCGTCGCCCACCAGCCCCCGGTCGTGGCGGACATCGGGACGCGACGGTCCTCGGCCGGCAGCACGAGGTCCACCATCTGCGCCGTGGGCGCCCAGACCTCCAACGACGTCGCCGTCACTGTGCTTCCAGGAGCGCGACGGGCCGTGACGCCAGCAGCGGTCGGAGCTTCTGAGCGCCACCCTCGAGGACGGGAGCCTGAGCGCCTGCCAGGAGGTCGCGCCAGCGTCCGGGCGGCAGGACGACGGTGTGCTCGCCCCACCCGCCCAGGGCGGGCAAGGACACGCCGAGCCGCGTCGCCACCGTGATGACCCGGGGGACGCCGGCTTCCGTCCGGGCGAACGCGAACGCGTGCCCGGTCGACGTCGGCAGCGGCGTGTACCCGGCGTCCGGTCCGACGAAGGCCCCGGGTCGGGAGCGGCGCAGGCGCAGCGCGGTGGCGGTCAGGGCGAGCTTCTCGTCGGCCAGGCCCGACGCACCGGCGCCGGCGTCGAGGCGGCGCAGGCGTGCCGCGATCGCGGCTGTGTCGACGGGACGACGGTTGTCCGGGTCCACGAGCGCGGTCCCGACGGTCTCCGTGCCCTGGTAGACGTCGGCGACGCCCGGGAGGGTCAGTTGCACCAGCTTCGTGCCGAGCACCGTGGCGCGCACGGCCGGGGCCGTCCGGCGGACCCAGGCCTCGAAGGCGGTCACGACCGCGGGGTCGGTGAGCAGGTGCGACGCGTACACCGCCATCGCCTCCTCGGCCGCCTCGTCCGGCGCCGTCCAGGAGGTCCAGGACTTCGCCTCGCGCGCCGCCTTCAACAGGTAGGCGACGAGGCGGTCGGCCTCGATCGGGCCTGCCTCGGTCCAGGTGCCCGCGAGCGTCTGCCACAGCAGGTTCTCGGTCCGTCCGTCGAGACCGGCCGGACGGGCCGCCGACGTCGTGTCCCGGAGTCCGTCGACCAGGGTGGTCCACTCCGCGGCGTACTGGCTGAGCACGCCGATCCGGGCCCGGACGTCCTCGCCGCGCTTGGTGTCGTGTGTGGAGCCGGCCGTCATGGTCGCGGGGATCGCCCCCTGCGCGTGAAGGGCCCATGCGTGCATTTCGTCCGGGCCGATGCCGAACAGGTGAGGAGCGCCGCCCACCTCGCAGAGGCTCACGAGGTGCGTCCACCGGTAGAACGCCGTGTCCTCGACGCCCTTGGCCATCACCGCGCCGCAGACCTGCTGGAAGCGGACGATCGCCTCGGCACGGCGGGCCTCGCCGATGCGCCCCGCGCTTCCCGCCTCGCGGCCGAGGAGGAGGTCGACGACGACGCCGCAGCGTCTCGAGGCGATCCCCCACGAGGTGGGTGCGCGCCTGCTCGGCCGCGGCCAGCATGACGCGCTCGTTCGTCGGGCTCGGCGCCTCGCCGGGGACGACGTAGGCGCGGTAGCGGTCGAAGGCGACAAGCAGCTCGACGACGCAGTCACGCAGCGCCCGCCAGGTGTGGTCGCGCAGACGGACGTCGTCGTGGCACACGTCCGCGAGGAGCGTGGTGAGCCGGTGGACCTCGGCGTACAGGGGGCCCGCGACGACCTGCCGCTTGGCCTCCTCCACCAGGGCCCCGAGGTCGCCCCTCGAGTCCCCGGTGACCCGCTGCATGAGCGCGCTCAGGCCGGCGGCGCCCGCGGGGTCGACGAAGAGCGATCCGATGCGCCACATCGCGTCGTACCCGGTGGTGCCGGCGACCGCCCAGTCGGCCGGGAGCTCCTCGTCGGACTCGAGGATCTTCTCCGCGGCTACCCAGGCCCCACCCGTCGCCTCGGCGAGCCGGGCGTGGTAGTCCCGAGGATCGGCCAGCCCGTCGGGGTGGTCGATCCGGAAGGCGTCGATGTGCCCCGCTCGGTAGAGCTCCAGCAGGAGGGCGTGGCTCTGGGAGAAGACCGTCGGGTCCTCCACCCGGATGGCCGCGAGCGTGCCGACGTCGAAGAACCGCCGGTAGTTGAGCTCCTCGTCGGCCACCCGCCAGTAGGCAAGGCGGTAGTGCTGGCGGTCGACGAGCTCCGCGATCGGGAGCGACTCGGTCCCGAGCCGGATCGGGAAGACGTGGTCGAAGTAGCGGAGCACGGGTTGCGGCTCGGCGCCGAGCCCCGGGACCACCAGCATGTCCACGGTGAGCTCGCCGGCGCCGAGCGCGGCGCCGATCCGCTTGCCGAGGACGGGCATGAGCACGCGCTGATCGGGTGCTCCAGTCGACGTCGAACCAGGCGGCGTATGGCGATTCCGGTCCGTGCGCCAGGACGGACCAGAGGGCCCGGTTGTGCCAGACGGGGGTCGGCACGGCCATGTGGTTGGGCACGACGTCGACGATCACGCCGAGGCCCCGGGCGTGCGCGGCCGCCGCGAGGCGCTCGAAGGCCTCGCGGCCGCCCATGACCGCGCTGATGCGCCCGTGGTCGACGACGTCGTAGCCGTGCGTCGAGCCGGGCGCCGCCTCGAGGATCGGGGAGAGGTAGACGTCGGTGATGCCCAGGGTGACGAGGTGGTCGAGGCGTTCGGCGGCGTCGTCGAACGTCAGGTCCTCGCCCAGCTGAAAGCGGTAGGTGGACAGGGGTGTCCGTCGGTCGGCTCCGGGCAGGTGGCGGGCGCGCATGCGGGCGTCAGGCCTCCAGGGACGGCCTGCCGAGGACGACGACGCTGTGCCCCTCGAGCGTGACCGCCGCCCCGGCCTTGATGTTCCGTGTCATGGCGACGCGGTCGCCCGTGTCGAGGAGGGGCTTCCAGACCATGCCGTAGTCCGACGGCGGGAGGGTGAACTCGAGCGCGTTGGCGTCCGCGTTGAGGAGGATCAGGAGCGAGTCGTCGGTGATCTTCTGGCCGCGGGCGTCGGGTTCGAGGATCTTGTCGCCGTTGAGGAACATCATCACGGAGCGGGCGAAGAAGACATGCCATCCGGCGTCGGACATGTGCTCGCCGTTGACGTCGAACCAGGCGATGTCGCCCACCTCGGACTCGCCTCCGTGGGCGGCGGCGCCGCGGAAGAACCGGCGACGGCGCAGCACCGGGTGGTCCTTGCGCAGCTGGACGACCTTCCGGGCGAACTCCAAGAGCTCGGTGTCGGGCTTGGCGAGGTCCCAGTTGATCCAGGTGATCTCGTTGTCCTGGCAGTAGCCGTTGTTGTTGCCGCCCTGGGTGCGACCCAGCTCGTCACCGTGGCAGATCATCGGCACGCCCTGGGACAGCATGAGCGTGGCGAGGAAGTTGCGGCGCTGGCGCTGGCGCAGGCGTAGCACGGCCTTGTCCTTGGTGGGGCCTTCGGCGCCGCAGTTCCAGGACCGGTTGTGGCTCTCGCCGTCGACGCCGCCCTCGCCGTTCGCCCAGTTGTTCTTCTCGTTGTAGGAGACCAGGTCGGTGAGGGTGAAGCCGTCGTGGGCGGTGACGAAGTTGATGGAGGCAATGGGCTTGCGGCCGGTGTGCTCGTAGAGATCGGAGGAGCCCGTGATCCGGCCCGCGAACTCGGCCAGGGACGAGGGCTCGCCACGCCAGTAGTCGCGCACTGCGTCGCGGTACTTGCCGTTCCACTCCGTCCACAGGGGCGGGAAGCCGCCCACCTGGTAGCCGCCGTCGCCCAGGTCCCACGGCTCCGCGATGAGCTTGACCTGGGAGACCACCGGGTCCTGGTGCACCAGGTCGAAGAAGGCGGAGAGTCGGTCGACCTCGTGGAACTGGCGGGCCAGGGTCGAGGCCAGGTCGAAGCGGAAGCCGTCGACGTGCATCTCCTCGACCCAGTACCGCAGCGAGTCCATGATCAGCTGGAGGACGTGCGGGTGCCGCATGAGCAGGGAGTTGCCGGTGCCCGTGGTGTCGAAGTAGTGCGAGGCGTCGCCGTCGACCAGGCGGTAGTAGGCCGCGTTGTCCAGGCCGCGGAAGGAGAGCGTGGGCCCCATGTGGTTGCCCTCGGCCGTGTGGTTGTAGACGACGTCGAGGATCACCTCGATGTTCGCGGCATGCAACGCCTTGACCATCGACTTGAACTCCTGTACCTGCTCCCCGCGGGTGCCGTAGCTGGCGTAGCCGTTGTGCGGGGCGAAGAACCCGATCGTGTTGTAGCCCCAGTAGTTGTTGAGGCCCTTCGCGACGAGCGTGGGGTCGTTGACGAACTGGTGCACGGGCATGAGTTCGACGGCGGTCACACCGAGCGCGGTGAGGTGGTCGATGACGGCGGGATGCGCCATGCCGGCGTACGTCCCGCGGGAGTCCTCCGGCACGTCCGGGTGGAGCATGCTCATGCCCTTGACGTGGGTCTCGTAGATCACGCTGTTGTGGTAGTCGTGCTGCGGCGGGCGGTCGTGGCCCCAGTCGAAGAACGGGTTGATCACCACCGACGTCATGGTGTGCGCCGCCGAGTCCTCGGTGTTGCGTTCCCACGGCGCGCCGAACTGGTACGAGAAGAGCGACTGGTGCCCGTCGATCTGCCCGTCGATCGCCTTGGCGTACGGGTCGAGGAGCAGTTTGGACGGGTCGCACCGGTGGCCCCACGCGGGGTCGAACGGGCCGTGCACCCGGTAGCCGTACCGCTGGCCGGGCTTGACCCCCGGGAGGTAGGCGTGCCACACGTGGGCATCGACCTCGGTGAGCCAGACGCGGGTCTCGGTGTCGTCGTCGTCCAGGAGGCACAGCTCGACCTTGGTCGCGACGCTCGAGAAGACGGCGAAGTTGGTGCCGGTGCCGTCGTACGTCGCGCCGAGGGGATAGGGGCGTCCGGGCCAGATCTGCATGGGCACAGCCTGGCACGCGGCACCGGGTGCCCGCGGCGGGATTCGGGGTCAGGACCTGCGGTCAGGCCTCAGGCCCCGACCGTCACGGTGACGGTGTGCCACCCCGTGGCGCCGTCGGGGGCCGGCGGGGCGACCTCGCCGGTCTGGGGCCCGTCGGGATCGCTCGCGCGGACCTGGAGTGTGTGCCGTCCCGGGGCGGCGTCCCACGCGAAGGACCACTGGCGCCACGTGTCCACGCCGGGGACGGCGGCGAGGTCGGCGCGCTGCCAGGCGCCGTCGTCGACCGTCACCTCGACGTCCACGATCCCGCGGTGCTGTGCCCAGGCCGTGCCGCCCACCATGACGCGGCCGGGGCGGACCGTCGCGCCGTCGCGGGGGACCTCGATGCGCGAGGCGGTCTTCACGGGGGCGCGCTCGGACCATCCGCGGGTGGTCCAGTAGGCGGTCGCGTCGGCGAAGCGGGTGACCTCGAGGTCGACCACCCACTTCGTGGCCGAGACGTAGCCGTAGAGGCCGGGCACCACGAGGCGGACCGGGAAGCCGTGCTTCTGGGGGAGTGGCTCGCCGTTCATGCCGACGGCGAGGAGAGCGTCGCGGTCGTCGGTGAGGACCTGGAGCGGGGTTGACGCGGTGAAGCCGTCGGCGCTGGTGGACAGAACCATGTCCGCCTCGGGGAGGGGTGCGGCGCGGGCGAGGACCTCGCGCACGGGGAGGCCGAGCCAGAGGGCGTTGCCGGCCAGGTCGCCGCCGACGGCGTTCGAGACGCACGTGAGAGTGACCCAGGCCTCGACGAGGTCCGAGGCGAGGAGTTCGTCGAAGGAGATCTCGACCTCGCGTTCGACGAGGCCGTGGACGCGCAGGCGCCACGTCGCCGGATCCACCTGCGGGACGGTGAGTGCGGTGTCGATGCGGTAGAAGGAGTCGTTCGGTGTGACGAAGGGCCCGACCCCGTCGACCTGGACGCCGGAGGGGAGCGCCGGGGCCACGCGGGCTGCGGCTGGGAGCCGGAGCGCCTGCCGGGCGGCCTCGACCGTCCGGCGCGCGGCGCTGACCACCTGGCCCCCGAGGACGGCGAGGGTGCCCAGGACGAGCGACGCGCCGGCGAGCGCGACGAAGGTGCGCCGGGAGACGCCGTCGTCGGGCCCGGGCGTGCCGTCGGAGGGGCGCGACGGGAGCCGGGCCACCAGGGCCCAGAGCGTCGCGACGCCGGCGACGGCGCCGAGGGCGCTGGGGAGGAGGGCGGCGGGGCCTGCGCCGGGACGCAGGAGCGCGGCGGACCCGGTCACGGCGCTCAGGACGACGACGAGAGCCGCGCCGGCCGGGCGGTTGCGGGCGGCGACGATCCCCGCGAGCGCGGCGAGGGCTGCGACGACGACGAGCATCACCACGCCGAGGGCGACCTTGTCGGCGGTGCCGAAGGCGGCGATCGCCGCGTCCTTCAACCACGCGGGCGTGAGGTCGACGACGGCGCCGCCGAGGGCCAGGAACGCGGAGGACGTGGGTGCGAGGAGGGCCGCGGCCAGGGAATCGACGCCGAGGGCGACGGCGGCGGCGGCGATGCCCGCGAGGGCGGCGAGGGTCCGCGGCGCGGGCGGCGGCGAGGGAGCGGGCATGGCCGAGTGTGCGCGGTGAAACCGTGCGTGCGCCAGCCCGGGAGGCCGAACCGGCGAACCGCGGGTCGGGGACAGGTTCGCCCCGGGGCGTTGTCAGGTCGCTGCGCGAGGCGCACACTGGGGCCACGCGACCTGCCTGTCCCGTGGAGGTGAGCCCACGATGAGCGCTACGAGCCCGGACCAGTTGCCCATGCTCGCGCGGGGGCGGCACCGCAACCCCCGCAAGGGCGCGTGCTTCATGGAACTCGCGTCCTATCTCGCCGGGGAGCGCTGGAGCGACCATCCGGCGTGCACCCACCCGCTGCTCGCCGGTCTCGCGAGGGCCGTGAACGACGCGTCGTCTGACGAGGCGCGGCCGCGACTGGCCCGGCTGATCCCGTCCGTGATCGGCCTGACGAGCGACGACCCGCACTGGGACGTCGAGATCGCACTCCGTGCGGCGGGGGCGGGGATCCGCGTCGCACGGGAGGGCCGGCAGAACGTTCTCGCCGTCGGCCTCCTCACCTGCGAACGGGTGCTCGACCACCTCGACGACCGGCCGCCGGGCACCCTTCGCCCCGAGACCCGGGCACTCCTCGCGTCGGCGCCCCACTCGGAGCCGTGGGCGCGGGCCTTCATGCGCGGAACCCGGGTCAACCCGCGGCGCTTCCGGATCGACTCCGGGCCCGCGATCGTCACCGTGGCGGTCGAAGGGATCGCGGAAGCCTGCATCGACGATGCGGACGCCCGGCTGCAGGGGCTCCTCGAGGGTGCGATCGAGGAGTGCCGGACGTGGGCGGGCCGGACCTCGCTCCCGGCGACCACGCTCCCGCCCGACGTCTGGCTCCCCGTGTGCCGGCCGGCGAGCATGGCGCGCTGACCGACGTTCCGCCGCTCTGCCGTTCGGCCGCGCTCCGCCGTGCGGAGTCCGTCCCGCTGATTTCCGCCCCCGCCCCCCTTCGCTGAGGTCGAGCGCTCTCGTTCGTGAGGTCGAGCGCTCGACCTCACGAACGAGAGCGCTCGACCTCAGCGCGTACCTCAGCGAGGTGGGGAGCGGTCAGATGAAGAGCAGCTGCGCGCCGGCCGTCATCGCGATGAAGTCGCTCGCGCTGATGATGCCCTCGACGTCGTCGCGCAGGTCCGTCTCGTCGAGCTTCGCCATGTCCGCGGAGAGCCGGCACGCCCAGAGGTGACCGCCCGCGGCGACGATCTGGTCGAGGAAGTCGGGCACCTCGGGGATGTCGAGCGCGGCCAGCTGCTTCTTGAGCATCGACGTCGCGGGTCCGGTCATCGCCGGAGCAAGCGCCTGCGGCACGCGCATGTCCTTCAGCGGGAGGTGCAGCGCGGTGTTGCCCGCCGGGCTGAACTTCAGGTCGTTCATCCGGGACTTCGTGATCATGTCGAAGCCCCAGAAGGTGAAGAACAGGTGCGTCTCCACGCCCTCGCCCAGAGCGGCGTTGCCGAGGATGAGGCCCGGGTAGGCCATGTCGAGGTTGCCCTTGGAGCAGATGATCGCGAGGGTGCGGCCGCTGTCCTCGTCGTCGTCGAACCGGGGGATGAGGGGCGCGTCAGGAGTGCTCATGGTCTCGTCTCTTCGTGTGGTCGGGGAGGTCCGTCGTCGTGCGCGGGCCGCTCAGACGCAGCCGCGCGGCTTGGGCAGGCCGGCGATGTAGGCCATCTTCTTGGCGGGCTTCTTGGGGAAGAGCGCGAACTGCTCCTTGGTGGGGACGCCGCCCACGGACTGCACGCGCCGCGTGGTAGCCGTCTCGCCCTGCTTCGCGAAGTCCTCGCGGAGGAAGCGGATGACCTTCCAGTGCGCGTCGGTCATCTCCACGCCGATGTTCTGAGCGAGCACGAGGGCGAGGTCCTCGTCCCACTGGCTGGGGTCGGTGAGGAAGCCCTCCGCGTCGACGCTGATCTCACGGCCGTTCATGGTGGTGGTGGGCATGGCTTCAGACCTTCTCGAGGGTGTCGGCAGGGACCTTCTTGCCGGCCATCGTCATGTGGGCCGGCAGGGGGATGGGACGGCCCGGCAGGAGCATGTTCCAGTAGACCCACCGGAACGCGAGCTTGCCGAGGTGGTTGGCACGGGACTCCCCGAGCAGCTTCATCGGGCCGACGACCGGGAACGGGAACGTGCCCGTGAGTGGCTCGGTGTCGTAGTTGAAGTCCAGCAGGAGACCCTTGCCGGCGCCGCTCTCGATGAAGCAGTTGGCGTGCCCGTCGAACGACTCCGTCATGGGCTTGCCGGCCACGAGCTCGAGGAAGTTCTTCGTGAAGACCTCGACGGAGAAGTGCGCCACCGAGCCCGCCTTGGACGTGGGGATGTCGCTCGCGTCGCCGAGGACGAAGACGTTGGCGTGCCCCTTCGCCTGGAGCGTGTGCCTGTCGGTGGGCACGAAGTTGAGCTCGTCGCCGAGCCCGGAGCGTGCGACGTAGTCGGCGCCCATGTTCAGCGGGATGGTGACGAGGAGGTCGTAGGGGACCTCGCGTTCGTCGTACGAGGTCAGCACCCTGGCCTCCGGGTCGATGCTCTCGACGACGAAGTCGGGTTCGACGGCGATGCCCCGGTCGTCCAGCATCGAGCCGAGGGCCTCGGCCGCCACGGGCTTGGTGAACGCTCCGGGGAGCGGGGTGACGTAGACGAGGTCCACCTTGTCCCGCATCGCCCTGCGGTGGAAGTAGTCGTCGGCCAGGAAGACGAACTCCAGCGGCGCCACCGGGCACTTGATCGGCATCTCGGTCACGTGGACCACGAGCCGCCCGCCCTCCCAGTCGGCCAGCTTCTTCGCGAGAGCCACGGCGCCGTCGTAGGTGTAGAACTCGTGGATGCTTCCGCCGAGGTCGTCGGCCATGCCGGGGGTCTCGTCCGGGCGGGGCGAGGTGCCGGTCGCGATGACGAGGTAGTCGTAGGTCAAGGCACGACCGTCCACGAGGTGCACGGTGTTCGCTTCCGGCTCCACCCGGTCGATCTCGGCGGTGATCAGCCGGATGCCCTTGTGGATGGACGTGCGCCGGGGCCGGGAGACCTCCGTGGGGGAGTAGATCCCGAACGGGATGAACAGGAACCCGGGCTGGTAGTAGTGGGTCGGGCTCTGGTCGACCACCGTGATGGCCCACTCGGATGCCGGCAGGTGCTTGCGCAGCTTGTTGACGACCATCGTGCCGGCGGTCCCTGCGCCGAGCACCACGAGGTTCTTCATCCGCTACTCCCTTGTCAGGCGGAGGGGGGTTCCGGGTCTCGGCGCCCCCCGTCTGAGACCACGCTAGGTCGGTTCTGGTGCGGTTCCGAGGGATCTAGGTCCCATACCCCCCGGGGTAAAGCGATATGCCCCAGGGGGTATGGCGCACCGACCGCTCCGAGGGCGGGGCGTCGCGGTCTGTCAGGAGTCTCGCCGACGCCGCACCGCGAGGAGGGCGGCCGCCCCGACCGCCCCGGCGGCCCCTACGGCGAGGGCGAGCGGCACGAACGAGGACATCCCTGCGGCGTCGGCGTCGTCGTCGGTCTCGGGCGTGGGGGAGGCTGCCGTCGCGGCCGGTTCGCTGGTGGTGGGCGCCGTCGTCGGCTCGCCCGGCGCGGGAGGAGGGGGCGCGGCCCCGGCGATCGTGAACGCGAACGTCCCCTCGATGGGGTGGCCGTCGGTGGAGACCACGCGCCAGACCACGGCGTAGGTCCCGGGCGGGAGGTCCGCCGGCAGTGGGGTGGAGACGACCGCGCCGCTGACCGTGGGTTCGGCGTCGACGACGACGGCGCCGGCCGCGTCCCGCACGATGATCGTCGGCGAGATGGGCAGGACGTCCGCGTTGAACGTGAGGGTGACGTCGCTCGGGGCGGCATCGAGCACGGCGTCGGCTGCGGGCGAACTCCCGATGAGTTGGTCGTGTGCGCTCGCCGGTGCCGAGGCCCAGGTGCCGGCGACGGCGAACCCCACGAGCCCGAGGAGGAGCGCAGCGACGACGCGGCCGAGACGGGGCACGGGCGCAGAGTACCCACGGCGGAGCCGCCGGGCCTGGGCAGGGGGTCCCGGGCGGACTCCCGTCCTCAACTCCTCCCGCTCAGCCGGGCGGAACCAGGCGCGCCTCCAGGTACCCCACGCACCCGTCGACCGTGACGATCTTCGGGTAGTCGCGCTCGGGCACTTCGACGCCCGTCGCCTGGAACAGGCCGATCGCCAGGTTGAGGATGTCCATCGAGTCGAGCTCGTACTCCTCTCGCAGGTCGGCGGCCGGGTCGGCGCTGCCCACGTCGACGTCCGGCGCCACCTCGCCGAGCACGCGGAGCACCGTCTCGCGGATCGTGGTCTGGTCCATGCGCGTCCCCTTCGTTCGGTGAGGTGGGGCGTCAGAGCATCTCGGGAGCGTGGAGGGCTCGGTCGAGGCCGCTCAGGAAGACGGCGCCCCTGTGGCCGTCGCTGACGCGGTGGTCGGCGGCCAGGGTTGCGGTCACGATCTGGCGGACGACGACGGCGCCCCCCACCGCCCAGGGCCGGTCCCGGATGCGCCCGAACCCCACGATGGCCACCTGTGGCGGGTAGATCACGGGGAGCACGGTGTCGACGCCCTGGTCGCCGAGGCTGGTCACGGTGACGGTCGGGTCGGACATCTCCGTGGCCCGCAGGCCCCCGGACCGTGCCCGGGCGACGAGGTCGCGCAGGTTCGCCATGAGGTCGCCGATCGACAGGTGGTCGGCATCGCGGATCGCGGGCGCCACGAGGCCCCCGCCCTTGATGGCGATGGCTACGCCGAGGTGGATGCCGTCCCCGGGCCGGAATGCGCCCTCCTCGAAGAACCCGTTGAGCTCGGGCGTGTCCCGAAGTGCCAGCGCCGTCGCCTTCAGGAGCATCGCGGCGGGCAGCACGCGCTCGGTGATCGGGAGCGCCGCGTTGCGCTCCTCGAGCCACCGCACGGCGTCGGTGACGTCGAGGTCGCTCGCGAGGTAGTAGTGCGGGATCTCGCGCTTGGACCGCGCCATCGACGCCGCGACGGCCCGTCGCAGGGCGGCGCGGCGGTCGGCTCCGGAGAGGGGAGCGGCAGGCGCCGTCGCCTCGGCGGGGGGAACGGGCACCTCGGCCCCAGGTCCGGCCGACGCCTGTACAGCCGCGCGCGCGGCCGCGAACGCCTCGACGTCGTCGCTCGTCACGGAGCTGCCGGGCCCCGTGCCGCCGACCTCGGCGAGGTCGACGCCCAACTCGGCTGCTCGCCGTCGGGCGCGCGGTGACGCGGAGGGGCCGCCGCGCCGACTTGCCGGCGCAAGGGGTATCGACTCGGACGTCGACTCGGGCACGGCCGGTTCGGGCACGGCCGGCTTCGGGCGCGGCCGGTTCGGGCACGGCCGGTTCGGGCGCCGTCCGGTCGACGGGTGTGGTGGACTGACGCGCAGCCTCCGCACCCGCGCGTTCCGCACCCTCCGGCTCCGGTGCACCCCCCGCGCCCCCCACACCTTCGGCCGCGACGTCCTCCCGGATGATCGCGAGCGGCGTCCCGACCGGCACCCGGTCGCCCTCCCAGACGAGGATCTCCTCAACCGTGCCGGTGGCAAACGTCTCGACGTCGATCACGGACTTGTCGGTGTCCACCTCGGCGACGATGTCGCCACGCGCCACGTGGTCCCCGGGCTTCACGTGCCAGGCGATCAGGGTGCCCGACTCCATGTCGGCTCCGAGCGATGGCATCCTGAACTCAGCCACCCTGGCCCACCACCTCGCGTGCGGCCGTGACGATGCCCTCGACCTGGGGCACGGCCGCCTGCTCCAGGTGCTGGGCGTAGGGGATCGGCACCTCGGCGCCGCACACCCGGGCGACGGGTGCGTCGAGGTCGTAGAACGCGCCCTCCATGATCCGGGCGGACACCTCGGCGGACAGGCTCCCGCTGCGCCACCCCTCGTCGACGACGACGGCGCGGTGGGTCCGCGTGACGCTCGCCAGGATCGTGGCGTTGTCGAGGGGTCGCAGTGTCCGCAGATCGACCACCTCGGCGGAGATCCCGTCCTCGGCGAGGACCTCGGCGGCTCTCATGACCTTGGGGAGCGAGCCGCCGTAGGTGATCAGGCTGACGTCGGTGCCCGCGCGGCGGGTCGCGGCGTGGTCGATCTCCACCGGCCCGGCGTCGGGCGCGAGGTCGCCCGCCACGGGGTACATCGAGCCGTTCTCGCAGATCAGCACGGGGTCGGGGTCCTGCAGGGCGGTCCAGAGCATGCCGCGGGCGTCCTCGAGGGTGGCCGGGGCGAGCACCCGGATGCCGGGGATGTGCCCGAACCAGCCCTCGAGGCTGTGCGAGTGCTGCGCCGCGAGCTGGCGCCCCGCGCCGGTGGTCATCCGGATGACGAGCGGGACGTTGAGCTGCCCGCCGGACATGTGGAGCATCGTCGCGGCGTTGTTGACGATCTGGTCGAGCGCGAGCATCGCGAAGTTGACCGTCATGATCTCGACGATCGGGTGCATCCCGCCCAGCGCCGCCCCGATGCCCGCGCCGGTGAAGCCGGACTCCGAGAGGGGGGTGTCGCGGATGCGCTCGGGCCCGAACTCCTCGAGCAGGCCGCGGCTCACGCCGAAGCAGCCGCCGTACCGGCCGACGTCCTCGCCCATGAGGAACGCGAGCGGGTCGCGGATCAGGGCGTCCCGGATCGCCTCGCGGTAGGCCTCGCGGAAGGTGGTCTGCGGCGTCGTCGCGCCCGTCGCGCCCGTCGCGCTCATCGCGCACCGCCCGTCGCCTCGCGCTTGTAGACGTGCCGGGTGAGCTCCGCCACGGGCTCGAGGGTGCCGGCCTCGGCGAAGGCGATGGCGTCGTCGATCTCGGCGGCCACCTCGCGCTCGAGGCGGGCGGCGTCGTCGTCGGCCATGAGCCCGGCGTCGCCCAGGTGCCGGGCGAGGAGCGGGAGGGGGTCGCGCTTCTTCCACTCCTCGACCTCCTCCTTGCTGCGGTAGAGCTCGGGGTCGTACATGGAGTGGGCGCGGAAGCGGTAGGTGCGGAACTCGACGAAGGAGGGGCCGCCGCCGGCGCGGGCCATGTCGACGGCACGCCGGGCCGCGGCGGCGCACGCGAGCACGTCCATCCCGTCGACCGCCCAGGCGGGCATCTCGTAGGAGGTCGCCTTGAGGGCGAGGTCGGTCTGCGACTGCGCGCGGGCCAGCGCCGTGCCCATCGCATAGAGGTTGTTCTCGCACGCGAAGACCACGGGGAGCGACCAGAGCGCGGCGAGGTTCATCGCCTCGTGGAACTCGCCCTCGGCGACGGCGCCGTCCCCGAAGAAGCACAGCGTCACTCGTTCCCGGCCCAGCAACGCGTCCGCGAGGGCGAGGCCGACGGCGAGCGGCAGCCCCCCGGCGACGATCGCGTTGCCCCCGTAGAACCGCAGGCCGGCGTCGAACAGGTGCATGGACCCGCCGCGCCCGCGGCTGCACCCCTCCGCCTTCCCGTACATCTCGGCCATGATCGAGCGGGCCGTCATCCCTCTCGCGAGGGCGTGACCGTGGTCGCGATAGGTGGACACGACGGCGTCGTCGGGGCGCAGGGCCGCGGTGGCGCCGACCGCGACCGCTTCCTCGCCGATGTAGAGGTGCATGAAGCCGCGGATCTTCGTCGCGCTGTAGAGCTCGACGCAGCGCTCCTCGAAGCGACGGATCCGCAGCATGTCGCGGTAGAAGCCGACGGCAACGCCGGGGTCCACGCCGAGGGGACCGAGAGGGAGGGTCGGGGTCACGGTGCCTCCATGGTCTGGTCGGGTTGTTCGCCCTCGAGCGTGGAGAGGTCCCCGATGGGCAGGCCCAGTTCCCGAGCCTTGAGGAGGCGGCGCATGATCTTGCCGCTACGGGTGTGGGGGAGGGCGTCGACGACGGCGATCTCGCGGGGCGCGACGGCAGCGCCCAGGCGCTTGCGGCCGAAGCCGACGAGTTCTCGCTGGAGCGCGGCGTCGGCCGGGACGCCGGGCCGCAGCACGACGAACGCCTTGACCACCTCGCCGGCCATCGCATCGGGCACGCCGATCACGCCCGCCTCGGCGACGGCCGGGTGCTCCATGAGAGCGCTCTCCACCTCGAAAGGGCCGATGAGGTGGCCGGAGGACTTGATGACGTCGTCGGAGCGGCCCGTGAACCAGAAGTAGCCGTCGGCGTCGCGGGAGGCGAGGTCGCCGGTGAGGTACCAGCCGCCGACGAAGCACCGGGCGTACCGCTCCTCCTCGTGGAGGTAGCCCCGGAACATGGACGGCCAGCCCGGGCGCAGGGCGAGTTCTCCCTCGACGTCGGGCTCGGTGACGACGACGGCCTCGCCGCCGGCGACCACGACCCCGGCCGGGCCGCGGCGCAGGATGGCGGCCTCGACGCCCGGGAGCGGGCGGCCCATCGAGCCGGGTTTGATGGGAGCGGCGATGGTGTTCGCGATGACGATGCCGCCGGTCTCGGTCTGCCAGTAGTTGTCGTGGATCGGCAGGCCGAGGGCCTCGACCCCCCACAGGACGGCCTCGGGGTTGAGGGGCTCGCCGACGCTGGCGACGAACCGGAGCGCAGGGAGTTCACCGGCGCGGGACTCCCCGCCGATGCGCATGAGCCGGCGCACCGCCGTGGGGGCGGTGTACCAGACGCTCACGCGCTCCTCGCGCAGGATCGCGTACCAGCGCTCGGCGTCGAAGTCGGCCTCGTCCACGATGCTCGTGACGCCGAGGGTGAGCGGCGCGACGATGCCGTACGAGGTGCCGGTGACCCAGCCCGGGTCGGCGGTGCACCAGAAGACGTCGTCGGGGTGGAGGTCGAGCGCGAACCGGCCGGTGGCGTGGTGCATGACGACGGCGCCGTGGACGTGGACGGCGCCTTTCGGGGTGCCTGTGGTGCCGCTCGTGAAATGCAGGAGGGCGGGGGAGTCGGGCGTGGTGGGCGCGGCCGCATATTCCTCGGGCGCGTCGGCGAGGAGGTCGGCGAGCGCGGTCGTGCCGGGGGGTGTGGTCTCGCCCGGGGCGACGTCGACGAGGAGCACGTGCTCGAGGCGCGGCAGGCCGGCGCGCAGACCCGCGATCTTGCGCTCGTACGCGGCGCGGGTGGTGACGAGGGCCCGGCCCTCGCCGATCGCGAGGCGCTGGCGCACGGGCTCGGGGCCGAACGCCGAGAAGAGCGGGCAGAACACCGCGCCCGCCTTGAGGGTGCCGAGCGCGGCGACGTAGAGCGCGGGCACGCGGCCGGTGAGGGCGAAGACGGCGTCGCCGCGGGCCAGCCCGAGGCGGTCGAGGACGTTCGCGAAGGCGTTCGTACGCCGGGCGAGGTCCGCGTAGGTGAGGTCGTCCCGTTCACCGTGCCGGCCGAGCCACCGGATGGCGACGTGGTCCGCGCGGGGTCCTGCGGCGTGCCGGTCGACGGCCTCGTGGGCGATGTTGAGGCCCCCGTCGGGCAGGCCGTCGAGCCAGGACCGGGCCAGGTCCCAGGTGAAGGCCTCACCTGCGACGCCGTCGGCGGGGAGGTTGGGTTCGACGCGCAGCGCAGCGGCGTCCTTGGGGATGGTCGGGTAGGTCACGGCGCGCCTCCCGTGGCGACGACGACGGCGACGGCGCGGCCCGTGTCGTGCGTGAGGCTGACCGCCCAGGTGGTCAGGCCTCGGCGGCGGGCGAGCGCGGCGGCGGCGCCGTGCAGGGCAAGGGACGGGGCGCCGTCGTCGGCGGTGCGGACCTCGAGGTCGCGCCAGGCGACCGGGCCGATGCCGGTGCCGAGCGCCTTGGCGGCGGCCTCCTTGGCGGCGAGGCGGGCCGCGAGGCGCGCGGGGCTCCCGGCGCAGGTGGTGAGTTCGTGCGGCGTGAAGACCCGGCCGGTCAGAGCCGCGCCGCGCAGGTGGAGGAGGCGTTCGAGGCGCTCGACCGACACCGTGTCGACGCCCGCGCTGACAGCTGAAGGGGAGGGCGAGGTCTGGGCTCGCGGGCGGACGCGTGCCGACCGGGCGCCCCGGGGCAAGAAGGGGCGCGACGCGGGGGTGCGCGACGTCGTCGTCATCTCGGCGCCTCCTGCGATCGGCGACCGTTCGACCAGGTTCGCACGGACGCCGTCGGTCGGTCGAGAGTCCAAGGTCCTGCCGCCCGGGCGGAGAGCGAGGATCGTGGAGGGATGGTTGCCCGACTGAGGGTCGCGGTGGTGGGCACCGGCGCGTGGTGGGGTCACGAGCACGCGCGGGTCTTCTCGGGACGGCCGGACACGGAGCTGTGCGCCGTCGTCGGCCGCACGGTGGACAAGACGGCGGCGCGAGCGGCCGACGTTCGGAGCACGCCCGTACACCGTCGTCGACGAGATGCTGGGCGCCGAGCACCCCGACCTCGTCACCGTGTGCCTGCCGAACGAGGGCCACTTCGAGCCGACGCTGCGACCTCATCGAGGCGGGCGTCCCGCTCCTCGTCGAGAAGCCGCTCGTCTTCCACCTCGACGAGGCGGACCGCTGCTCGCCGAGGCCGCCGAGCGCGACCTCTTCTTCGCCATCAACTTCAACCACCGCTTCGCCGAGCCCGTCGCCCGCGCCAAGGCCGCGATCGACGGCGGGCGAGCTCGGCGAGCTCGTCTTCGCGACCTGGCGCTTCGGCGGCGAGGCGAACCACGGCACCTCGCCCCACGCGAACCTCATCGAGACCCAGTGCCACGGCTTCGACATGCTCGAGCACCTCGTCGGGCCGATCGCCTCGATCGTCGCCCAGATGACCGACAAGACCTACGGCGACTACTCGCACCATCGCGCTCGCCCTCGAGTTCGAGAACCGCGCCGTGGGGACGATGCTCGGCAGCTACGACTCGTCGTACGCCTACCCGGACTCGCAGCTGCGTCGAGGTCAACGGGACGCGGGGCCGCCTCGTGATCCACGACACCGTGCGGCGCTTCAGCCTCTCACCGCGCCGGCGACGAGACCGCCGCGTGTGGGAGGCCGGCTACTTCAACGACGACGAGCGCGGCCTTCACGCGCACCTTCGACCGCCACGTCGACGCGATCCTCGCTGCGCTCCGCGCCGGCGATCCGCCGCCGGTCCACGCCCGCGCCGGTCGGCGGGCGCTGCTCCTCGCGCACTGCGCGATCGAGTCCTTCGAGACGGGCCGACGGGTGAGTGTTCCGGCGGACGCCTGAGCGTCGACCCGGAGTGGTTCGTGGCCAGGGTGTGGTGGCCTGGGTCTACCCAGCACCGGCCGGCGGCCTCGGTTCCGGCAACACCTCGAGGTTCGGGGGCAGGTGGAGCAGCGAGGAGCCCCTCTCATCCACCTCGATCGAGAGCGCGGCGCCCGCCACCCGGAGACCGTCGAGCCGCAGGGGCTGCATGTGCCGCGGCACGGCCGGCGCGAACCACACCCGCCCGGCGGGGACGTCCGGGTCGATCCGGAGCAGCGTGCGCAGCAGGAGCAACGGTGCGGCCGCGGCCCACGCCTGGGGCGAGCACGACGTGGGGTAGGGGACCGGGAAGGTGAAATCCGAGGAGTCGAAGCCGCAGAACAGCTCCGGCAGGCGCCCGCCGAAGTGGCCGCCCGCGTCCAGCAGCCCCTGCACCACCCGATGCGCGTGCTCGACGTACCCGTAGCGCATGAGCCCTGCGGCGGCGATGGCGCTGTCGTGCGGCCACACCGATCCGTTGTGGTAGCTCATCGGGTTGTAGGCCGTCTGGCTGCTCGCGAGCGTCCGCACGCCGAATCCCGTGAACATTTCGGGCCCGACCAGCCGATCGGCGACGGCGCCGGCCCGGTTCGCGTCGACGATTCCCGTCCACAGGCAGTGGCCCATGTTCGAGGCCAGCGAGTCGATGGGGCGTTTGGCCGCATCGAGGCCCACGGCGTAGTAGCCGACCTCCTCGAGCCAGAAGCGTTCGTTGAACGCTTCCTTCAGGCGAGTGGCGCGCTGCGTCCAGTGCCGATCGGCCGCGTCGTCGCCCGCCTCACGGGCCAGGAGGGCGCGCGCGAGGTAGGCCGCGTAGACGTAGCCCTGGACCTCGGCCAACGCGATCGGGGGACGCGCGATCTCGCCGTTTGCGAAGGTCACCCCGTCGAACGAGTCCTTCCAGCCCTGGTTCACCAGGCCGCGGTCGGTCGCGCGCACGTACTCGACGAAGCCGTCGCCGTCGCGGTCGCCGTAGCGCTCGATCCATCGCAGCGCGGCGTCCGCGTGGGGGAGGAGCGCGTCGACCTGCGCCTTGGCGGCTCCCCAGCGCCGCACCTCGCCCATCAGCATGACGAAAAGCGGGGTGGCGTCCGCCGTGCCGTAGTAGACGTTGCCGCCCCCGAGGGACAGCGAGGCGTCGAGGCCGAACCGCATCTCGTGGAGGATCCGACCGGGCTCCTCTTCGGTGAGGGCGTCCACCCGCTTGCCCTGGTACCGGGCGAGGGTCTGTAGCGTCCCGACGGCCAGCGAGGAGTCGAACGGCAGGAGCATCGTCGAGGCGAGCAGTGAGTCACGCCCGAAGAGCGTCATGAACCAGGGTGCGCCGGCCGCGACGACAGCCTGCTCGGGGTGCTCGGGGTCGAAGATGCGCAGGGAACCCAGGTCCTCGACACCCACCTCGACCAGCCGGCGCAGCGCGGCGTCCGGTGTGGCGATCCGAGGGGTCCGGCTGCGCCATTCGGCGAGCCTGGCCGCCGGCTCGGCCACCCTTCCGGGGTCTCCCGGGTGGTAATGGGCCGGGACCGGTTGCTCGTCCACCACGGGCGTGACATGCACCCACGTCGACCACACGCCCTTGGCGGGGACGGCGACCTGCCAGGTCAGGGTTCCGGAATCGAGAGCCAGGGCGCCCGGTGCCGAGACGCTCACCCCGCGACTGTGGTGCGCCTGTCGCAGCGTGAAGGTGATGTCGCCGTCGTCGGCCGTCACGGTGATGCCCACGCGGGGCTCGACCCGGCTCTCCTTGACCTCGAAGAGGTCCGCGAAATCGGCGTCGACATGGAGCATCAGCGTCACGGCGGTCGGCTCGTCGCCCAGGTTGCGCATCGAGATGGTCTCGCGCAATCCGTCGCCGAGGCGCCGCTCACGGACGACGAGCAGGGTGCTGTCGGCAAGCCCCAGACGCGGCCGGCGGCGCGCGAGGAACGTGCAGGAGAAGGGGTCCCCGACTCGGGTCGACACCGGTTCGGCGGCGCGCCCGTCGATCCGCAAAGTGAACTTGCTGATCAGCCGCGTGTCACGGAAGTACAGGCCCTGTTCGGTACCGGGGTGCAGGTCGCCCGACTCATCCGAGATGCAGAACGTCGATCCCTCGACGAGCGTCACCGAGCCGCCCGTCCCGGAGCGGGTCGGAGGCCCGCCGCTGTACGCCCACGCCTGGACCACGATGCGACTCCCTTCGTGGCTGATGGCTCCCGTGACAGAAGCGAACCACACGGGTCAACGGGGTGGACGGCGCAAAGGGGCCGGCCTTCGGGACGGCCACCCCGAGTTGGACCTAGGGGGCTGCGCAATCGGCAGCTCGGTGACACCATGGAGGGACGGATCGATGACGAGAGACGGGAGGCCGAGATGCCCGCCCGTGCCGTTGGCGGCAAGGCCCCGGACCGGTTGCGCATCGGGCTGGTGGCGGCACCGTGGGTTCCCGTTCCGCCCACCCACTACGGAGGCACCGAGGGCGTCATCGACACGCTGGCGCGCGGACTTCACGCCCGGGGCCATGACGTCACCCTCTTCACGGTCGGGGATGCGACGTGCCCCGTGCCGCGCGCCTGGGTCTACGAGCACCCGATGACCCCGATGGGGGCGGTGATCCCCGAACTCTTCCAGGTGACGAGCGCCTACGAGACGCTCGCCGGCTGCGACGTCGTCCACGACCACACGAACGCCGGCCCCTTGTGGGCCGGGGGACGGCCCGGGATGCCGCCGGTCGTGGCGACGAATCACGGCGAGTTCACCCGCGAGGCCCGGGCGCTCTACGCGGCGGCCGCTCGCCTCGGCGTGGCCGTGGTCGCGATCTCCGAGGACCACCGTTCGCGCGCCGGAGAGGCGCAGGTGAGCGCGGTGATCCACCACGGGCTCGACACCGACCGCATCCGGGTGGGTACCGGCGGCGGAGGTTACGCGTTGTTCCTGGGGAGGTTCACCGTCGAGAAGGGGGCGCACCTCGCCATCGAGATCGCCCGCCGGGCGGGGGTGCCGTTGCGGATCGCCGGCAAGATGCGGGAGCCCGACGAGAAGGCGTACTTCGAGGCAAGGATCGAGCCGGAACTCGGTACCGACGTCGTCTATCTCGGGGAGATCAGCCCGCAGGAGCGCGACCGCGAACTGGCGGGGTCCCTCGCCCTGGTCAACCCGATCCAGTGGGACGAGCCCTTCGGGCTCGTGATGATCGAGTCCCTGGCCTGCGGGACGCCGGTGATCAGCTTCCCGCGTGGTGCCGCGCCCGAGATCGTCCGCGACGGCGTCACGGGCTTCCTCGTGGACGACGTCCAGGACGCCGCTCGTGCCCTGGGCGAGGTGTCCCGGATTGACCGCGCCGCGTGCCGGGCCGACGTCGAGGTCCGATTCTCCGCGCGCCGGATGGTCGACGACTACCTCGCCCTCTATCGGCGGGTGATCGCGCTCGGAGGCGCACCGGTGGGGCCGACGACGCGGCGCGGGCACGGCGTCGGACCTCGTCCGGCGCTGGCGTCCTGACGGAGTCGCGCGGACGGCGGTTACGTCCCGCGTCCTGGCAGCGGATCGATTCCGAACGCGCCCATGGGGTCGAACGGCAGACCACCCAGACCCTGGTCCACCTCGACGTCTTCCCCGGGCACCCGGCTCACCACGAGTTGCCCCTGCGCGCGGTCGGTCCCCTCGTGGGCGGTTCCCGGCCACTCCGCCCGCCCGAGGACCTGGATCGGTCCCGGCACCGACAGCCCGCCCGTCCAGATGTCGCCGAAGAGCGAGCGCGGCGAGATGCTCAGGCCGCGCAGGCGCGCCGCGGCGGGGTGGTCACCGAGGTCGAGCCGCGCAGCGCCAGGTGCGAAGCGCCGCCGCACCGAGCCGGAGTCGGTGTTGGGGAAGCCGGTGATCGCGCCGTCCCGCGATCCGTAGACCCAGGTGCGGTCGGTGATCCGGCGCGGGCGGACGTCCGCGTGGACGGTGAGGTCGAGGACGAGCCGCCCCGCCTCGGTGCACCGGAACCGGTCCGAACCCGGCCATTGGTCGTTGCGGACGTCGGCGAGGAATGCCGGCAGCCCGAACGCGCGCCGGTACACCTCGCGCGCCACGCGGTTGGTGGTCCCGACCTCGAGGAAGACGGAGCCGACCCCGTACCGCTCCGACAGCCGGGTGCTGCGGTTCCCGAGGAACGGCAGGAGGGGAGGTGACGACGCCGGACCGCGCGTGACGAGCGCGAGCAGGGCCATCTCCCCGCTCCGGAACGGCGGCAGCGAGCCCATGTGCCACTCGTAGGTCGCGCCGTAGGCGAAGACGACGGCGCGACGCGGCGAGATCCGCAGCGGCCGCAGGGTGGGGGTCGGGAGGAGCCGGCCGACGGCGTCCGCGTCCGCCGTGAAGGCCGCGGCCGTGAACCGGTCGACGGTCCGCCGGAAGCCGCCCTCGCCGAACCTCGCGCCGTCCACCTCGATCGCCGTCGAGACCTGGCCGCTGGCTCCGGGGATCCCTGGGCCCGTTGCCATAGCCGCCCCCTTCAGTGGCGGTGGTGGCGTGGGCCGGGCAATGCGACGGCCAGGCCCGCCACGGCAAGTCCGACGGCGAGGCTCTGCAGCCCGATCCCGCGGGCGCGGGCGGCGTCGAGGGCGCGGGCGGCGGCGTCGGCCACCGTCTGGCGGCTGCCCAGGGCGCCGAAGTTGTAGAGGCCCGCGGAGCCGTACGCCGCGCAGAAGTGTGAGCGTGCCTGGATGTAGCCGGACGCCGCGGAGGCAGCCGGGACGGCGACGAGCAGGCGGGTGACGCGGGGGGCGCGCGTCACCACGAGAGCGCCGAGGAGCCCGACGGTCGCGGCGGCGGCGAGGTGGCCGGAGCGCCGCCGCAACGCAACGTCCGCGGTGCCGATGTTGCAGACCCCGGGCTGGTACGCGACGTCGGGGTCCGTGGGCAGATCGTCGACGGTGACGGGTAGGTCGGGGGTCATAGCGACGATCGTAGGCACGCGCGGGAGGCTTTCGGGGACGGGGCTCGCGGGCGGTGTTTGCGCGCGGTGCCGCGTCAAGTCCGGGCCAGGTTCAGCCCAGGGAGTCGTCGTCGTTCTCGCCCGCTCCGTCGCGGCCCAGTCGGTGGTCCTGTCGCATCATGACGAAACCTCCATGTTCGAGTAATGACCGGGCAAACAGTACGCCCCTAATTCCTCAATGGGAAGGGATGAGCGCGGACGGGTTCCCGTCGGCGACGCCCGTGCGGAAACTCGCGTGCGCCCGGCGCAAGATTCCTTCCGCACAGGGCCGGCTCGGCGCGCCCGCGAGCCCGCGAGCCCCGCGGAGGCCGCGGCCCTAGAAGGCTCCGCGAGATCCTCCCCGACGACGACGCCGCCGTGCCGGGGCGCCGTCGTCGGCCGTCGTGCGGAACCTTTCGTTCACCTGGCGCAGGAATGTCTCCGCAGTGGCCTGGCGACGGCGCCTGTCCGCGGCTACTCCGCCGGCGGCGCGCCGCCGCCCTCGACCTGGGCCTGCAGGGTCGCAAGCATCTCGTCGAGGTCCTTGGCGGACCGCCTGGTCTCCCAGTCCTCGATGGAGACCGCTGACGACCGGCACCTTGTGGTGCCACTCGCAGACGAGCGTGACAGCCGTGGCGCCGTTGGTCGGGGTGAAGGTGAAGTCGAACACCGGCCCCCTGCTCGCCTTTCGACCGTACGCCCGGGGCGACGGAAGCGGGCAGGCATCGCCGGGCGAGGCGCGCGAAGTCGTCGGAACGACGCCGAGTCGGGGACTCGCATCCGCGACGTCGCGCCGACTCGACCTCGCTCGACGTGCGCGGCGACGACGCCCAGTACCAAAGGTCAACCTGCACGTGACGCCGGACGGGGGATGGGACCGTTCGCTGAAGACCACACTGGTGACGTCCGCTCGCCTCGATCCCCACTCCGCAAGGAGACCCCATGGCCCCGTCGCCGACACCGCGCTCTTCGACGGTGAGGACGCTCGGACGGATCGCCCTCGGCGGCGCGCTCCTGCTCGCGGGTACCGCCCACCTCACCACGCAGCGCGAAGAGTTCCAAGCCCAGGTGCCGCCGTGGGTGCCGGCGGAACCTGACGCCGTCGTGGTGGCCTCCGGTGTCGTCGAGCTGGCGCTGGGGGCGGCGCTGATCGCCCTGCCCAGGTGTCGCATCGCGATCGGGTGGATCGTCGCGGCGTTCTTCGTGGCGATCTTCCCGGGCAACATCTCGCAGTACGTGACCCGGACCGACGCGTTCGGGCTGGACTCGGACCAGGCGCGGCTGGTCCGGCTCTTCTTCCAGCCACTCCTCGTCGCGTGGGCGTTATGGTCCACGGGAGCGTGGACGGCGTGGCGGGCGAGCCGTCGGAAGGCGCGTTAGGTCCACCGCCGAGTGCGACGTCGCCGCGGCGGTGCGCCCCTTCACCAGCCGTAGACCTGGTCCATGACCGTCCACAGGACTCGGCGCCACGGTGAACACCCACTGCTCGTCGTCGTAGCCTGCAATTCGACAACCCACGTCGAGAGGCGATCGAGACATGCCCGCAGAACAGTTCCCGGACCGGCTCGGCGCGGCCCGGCGTCCCACGAGGGCAGACCGTCGGGCCGTCGTGCGTGCCTACTACGGTGGCTCGCGGACCAATGTGCTCCGGGGGCGGTTCGGTCGGCTGGCTGCATCGGTTCCCCCGGGCATCGCGGGCATCTGCGCCGCGTGGTACGCGGTCGCTCCCGCCGGGATGACCGCACCGACCCCCTGGCTCGGGCTCTCGCTCATGGCGTGGTTCGCCATCGTGACGCTGGTCTGGATCGGGCTGGCCATCCTCCAGCCCGCCGTCTCAGGACTCCGCACCGTCCGCCAGACCACCTCCGCGGTCTCGTACGTCCTCGAAGGCGGAGAGGGGGAGCCTTCGGTCCTGAGCGCGATCCGCCTCCGGCGCGTGCCCTCCGGGCTGCTGGTCGAGGACCACGTGGCGGCGCAGCCCGGGCGCGGCTGGGGCTACAGGCTCCGTGCCGAGATCGTTGATCATGTCCGCGAGGTCTGCGACGGCTACGGCTGGACGCTCCACGTCGTCGCGGTGAACCCAGGCATGGCAGAGCGGTACAGCGCCGAGTTCGACCACCTGATGCCAGTCGAGAGGACCTGGGCCCATCGCGCGATGGGTTCGCACCCCCTCGAGCGCCGACCTCAGCCGGTCAGGGCCGAGGCTGCCGGGCGCTGACCTGGTCATGCACCACGTGCGCGCCGCGCCGGGCGCGGATCCCAGGGGCGCCGTCGTCGGCCGTCGTGCGGAACCTTTCGTTCACCTGGCGCAGGAATGTCTCCGCAGTGGCCCGACGACGGCGCCCGGCTGCGCTAGGTCGACGACGGCGCGCCGGCCCCCTCGATCTGGGTTTTGACGGCCGCCAGCATCTCGTCGAGGTCCTTCGCGGTCCGCTTGGCCTCCCAGCCCTCGATGAGACCTCCGACCACGGGCACGTTCTCGTGCCACTCGATGTCCAGCCTGACGGTCGTGGCGCCGTCGGTCGGTTGGAAGGCCATGTCGAACACGGGGCCCTTGCTCGACACCGCGCGGATGCGCTGATCGGGCACGACCTCGGTGTACTCGACGCGTCCCTCGACCACGAAGCCCATGACCCGGAGGAACCACTGGGCACTCGTCCCGACGCCGTCGGGGGTGAGCCGGACGTCGCGGACAGCCACGTCCGGATGGCAGGCCCAGAGCCTGCCCACGTCCTTCGCGAAGTCGAAGACCTTCTCCACCGGCGCATCGACGACGATCGTGCGCGTCTCTTTCGCCACCGCCCTCATCCCTCTCTGGTGACCGGACGACCGGAGGGGCGCGGCACCGCGGGCACGGCCGTCATTCACGACCGTACGCCTGGGGGGACAGGCGCGGGCGCCCGTTGCCGGGCGAGGCGCGAAGCCGTCGGAACGACGCGACGTAGCGAATTCACATGACCCGTCGCGGCCCGGACGTTATCCGCCGCGCTGCCCGGGCCGCTCGCGGCGGCGACCCTCGCCGAACGGTTCGTCGACCGGGAGGGGGCGGACGCCGTCGTCGGCGAGGAAATCGTGGCGCCGTGAGTCCGCCGAGGTTCAGACCGTGACGACCACCTTGCCGCGGACCGTGCCCGACTCCCAGTGCCGGATGGCTTCGGCCGCCTCGGCCAGCGGGTAGGCCCGGTCGACGACGGGGCGGACGGCGCCGTCGTCGATCAGTGCCGCGAGCGTCTCGAGGTCCGCACGCTTCTCGACCGAGACGAGCATCCGGAGGTTCTGCCTGAGGAAGGGGGAGACCGCGACGGCGCGCAACTGGCGGCCGATGCCGAGCACCTTCCCGCCGCCCTCCCCGCCCACGATCACGAGGGTTCCCCGCGGCGTGAGGGCGCGGCGCAGGTGCGAAAGCGGCCGGCTGCCCGCGGTGTCGAGGATGAGATCGAACCGGCGGGTGCCGTCGGTGACGTCCTCGCGCGTGTAGTCGAGGACCTCGTCCGCGCCGAGGGAGCGCACGAGGTTCACCTTCGCGGTGCTGCACGCGCCGGTGACGTGCGCGCCGAAGGCTTTCGCGAGTTGCACCGCGTACGCGCCCACGCCGCCCGCCGCGCCGATCACCAGGACGGACTGCCCGGCTCGGACCTTCCCGACGTCGCGGAGCCCCTGCAGCGCCGTGACGGCGGAGATCGGTACGGCGGCCGCCTGCTCGAAGGTGAGGGTGGCCGGCGTGCGGGCGATCTTGCCGGCTCGAGCCCGCGCGTACTCGCCGAGAGCGCCGGTACAGACGCCGTACACCGGATCGCCCGGCGCCAGGCCGGTGACCGTCGCCCCGACCGTCTCGACGGTACCGGCGAATGCCGATCCCGGGACGGGGTTCCTCGGCGCGCGGAGCCCGAAGGCGAGGCGGGGCAGGTACGGGGTCCCGACCATGAGGTGCCACAGGCCCGGGTCGATGCCGACGGCGCGCACCCGGACGAGGACGTCGTCGGCGCCGATCGTGGGTGGGTCGATCGCGGCGAGCCGCAGCACGTCGGCCGTCCCGTAGGCGTCCTGGACGATGGCCTTCATCGGGCGTCTCCTTCGCTGAGCGGGTACTGGAAGACGTCGTCGAGACCGACGCCGAACACCTGGGCGATCTGGAACGCCATCTCGAGGGAGGGGGAGTAACGGCCCTGCTCGATGGCGATGACGGTCTGGCGGGTGACGCCGATGCGTCGGGCGAGTTCCGCCTGCGTCATCTCACCGTGGGCGAAGCGCAGGGCGCGGATCGAGTTGGTCACCCGGGTGGGCTTCACCATGTGGGCAGCCCCCGCCGGTAGGCGACGATCTTCGCCGCGGAGCCGACGACGGCGGACAGCACGAAGGCCAGGTAGACGGCGTTCGCGATCCAGAAGTGGGCGGCCTCGAGCATGGCCAGGATGAGCGCCGCGATTGCGCCGATCACCACGAAAGCCTGGCCCACGTACTCGCCGAACCGGTAGATCTCGCGGTCGCGCTGATCTTTGGCCGGGGCGTCCTTGTCGGACGTCACCTGGATGGCGATGTTGAGCAGGATGGCGACGACGACGGCGCCGCCGATCGTCCACAGCAGCGTGGCCTGGTACGCCACCTCGGGCAGCGGCGCTCCGTCGGCCTGCGTGAGGATCACGACCACGTACGTCGCGTACGCGACGACCGACACCGCCGCCAGGCTCCAGGTGCTCTTCTCCTCGAGCGTCATCGCAACCCCCTCGTGTACAGAAAACTTGACACGAACGAATGTAAAGCAGCGGCGACATCGTGTCAAAGTTGTGTGACGCGGGGGTCGGTCGGCGTCGGGCGCGGACGAGAGGCGGCGCTGCCCGATTCCACGGGCGACGCCGCCTCTGGCGCGCTCAGCCTGCCGTGACGGTGAACTGGTGCGGGGTGTCATCCGCCGAGGTCCCGACGTACACGGTGTACGCGCCGGGCTCGACGACGAAGTCGCGGGCGTTCTCGCTCCACACACTGAACGGGTGGTTCGTCGCGCCAGGGTCCACGGTGATCGAGACCGTTCTCGATTCCCCGGCCTCTAGGGCGACCTTGCGGAACCCGACCAGTCGCTTGGGCGGCTGCCCAGCGACCGGGATGCCGAGGTACACCTGCACCACCTCCGCGCCGGCGACGTCGCCGGTGTTGGCGACGGTCGCGGAGACGGTGACCGGGGTCGTCCCGTCGGTGGTCGTCGCGTCGACCGCGACGTCGGAGAGGTCGAAGGTGGTGTAGGACAGCCCGAATCCGAAGCCGAAGAGGGGTCGGATGTCTCCGCTCTGGAACCAGCGGTAGCCGATCCGAAGGCCCTCGGAGTACCGGATGGTCGGGAAGCCTTCGCCCTCGTCGGTCCCTGGGTAGCGCTCGGGTTGGCCGGCGTAGAGGGCGTCGCCCTCGTCCGCCATGTAGGTGGTCGGCACCTTTCCGGACGGATTGACCACCCCGAACAGCAGGTCGGCGACGACATGCCCGTCCTCGGCGCCCTGGTTCCAGACCTCGAGGACGGCTGGCGCCTTCCCGATCCAGGGCATGAGCACGGGGTTGGAGTCCTTCAGCACGACGACGGTGGTCGCGTTGATGCCGAGCAGCGCATCCAGCATCTCGTTCTGCCCGTGGAGCATGTTTGCGTCCGGCTGGTCCGCGCCCTCCGTCGCCACCAGGCCGGCCATGAGGACGACGGCGTCGGCGTCCGCGGCGGCCCTCCTCGCCTCGTCCAGGTTGGCCAGGTCGCGTGCCACCGTGACCTTGGTGACGCGGGATGTCCCGCCGAGTCCGGCAAGGACGTCCTGCATGCCGTCCACCGGCGGCACGGTGTAGAGGGGGTCAACCTTGGACGAGCCGCCGCCGCCGAGGCACGCGTCGTCGACGTACTCGGCCTGACCGATGATCACGATGCTCCCCGCGTCCTTGCTCAGCGGCAGGACGCCGTCGTCGTTCTTCAGAAGCACGGCGATCTGGCCGCCGATCCGGCGGGCGAGAGCGCCGTGGGCCGTCGCGTCGATGACACCCGGGGCATAGGGACGCTCGAACTGGCCGAAGCGGAACATCTGGGTGAAGCGGCGGACCAGAGCTCGGTCGACGGCCTGGATCTCGAGGCTCGTGTCGTGCAGGGCGGCCTTCACGTTCGCTTCGTTCAACCACTTCGCGTCGGGCATCTCGTGGTCCATGCCGGCGTTCAGGGACGCCGCGCACGAACGGCAGGACCAGAAGTCGGACTGCACGTAGCCGTCGAAGCCCCACTCCCGGCGCAGGACGTCGTTCAGGGTGTGGCGGTACTCGGTGGCGTACACGCCTCGGATCCGGTTGTAGGCGCTCATGATCGACGCGATCTCGCCGTCCTTGACGAGCATCTCGAAGGGCAGCAGGTAGAGCTCGCGGAGCACGTGCTCGTCCACCTCGACGTTCGTGCGGAAGCGCTCGTACTCCTGGTCGTTGACGACGAAGTGCTTGCCCATGGCGATGACGCCGTGCGCCTGGATCGCCTGCGTGACCTGCACGCCCATGACGCCGGAGAGGTACGGGTCCTCCGAGAAGTACTCGAAGTTCCGGCCGGCGATCGGCGTGCGGTGCAGGCAGACGCCCGGGCCCTCGAGCACGTGCTGGCCGAGGGTGGCGGTCTCCGAGCCGATGATGTCGCCATACAGGCGCGCGAGTTCCGGGTCGAAGCCGGCCGCCAGGCCGATTGTCATCGGCAGCGACGTGGCGGGGGGCGACGGCGTGCCGTCCCCCATGCCGACCCCCACCGGACCGTTCGTGATCCGGAAGCGCGGGATCCCGAGCTCCTCGATTCCCGTCACATGCCGCTGCACCTCGATCTGGGCGGCGAGGGCCTCCATCTCCTCCGCGGACGTGACCTGGGCTGCGAGCCCGTAGATGTCGATGGTCTCCATGGCACCGTGAAGCTGAGCGATCTTCTGCTCCAGCGTCATCGCCGCCACGAGCGCCTGGGCGCGCTCCCGCGGGGAGAGTGACGCCTCCATCCACGGGAACGCCTCCGGGTCCCGGACACCGGTCTGGACCGTGCTCGTGCCGCCCTCGTCCCTCGTGCCAGCGCTCATCGTCGCTTCTCCTTCGCATCACAACGTCGAATTGCGTCACCGTAGGTTTCCGAGGGCGATCCGCTCACGGGATTGCCATGGATTGCCCCGGGAAGGGCTCGCCCCGCCGCGCCCCGGCGGGGGACCTTCCCCGCCGCGGCAACAAGTGGCATCCGGGAGCCAGGATGCGTTGCCGGTGGCTATACACGTTGTGTACGCGGCCCTCGGACCTGTCCGACGGCACCGAGAAACCATCGAAGGAGAGCCCGATGTCCGAGGCCACCCCCCAGGGGAAGACCTCCCCCAAGCCCGTTGTCACGATCTTCGAGTCCTACGGGGCCGGCGCGGCCCAGGTGGGCCGCAAGGTGGCGGAGGCCCTGGGCCTCCCCTATCACGAGCAGGCGTTCAGCTCAGAGGCCATCGAGGCCGGTCAGGACTCGGTGAACGAACAGGGTGCCACGCTGGCCCAGGTCTTCTCGGTGATGGGCGGCGCGTACGGCGGCTTCGACGGCCGCGACGTCGCCACCACCCAGCGCCAGAAGTACGAACTGATCATGGACAACAACCGCCAGGTCTGGACGTACGCGGACGAGGGCGGCGTGGTGGTGGGCCGCAACGGCGCCGTCATCCTGGCCGACCGGCCGAACACGGTTCACGTGCTGCTCACCGGGTCGGTCGAGGACCGGGTCGCGCGGGCGGCGCAGGAGGCGGGCATCACCCGTGAGCAGGCGGCGAAGCGCCAGGCGCGCGAGGACAAGGTGCGCGCCGACATGTCGATCGTGCTCTACGGCTGGGACCCGCGGCTCCCCGACCGCTACGACATCGTGATCAACTCGAGTCGGGTCTCCCTGGACGCCGTCGTCGACGTGATCGTCGACGCCGTCAGGACCAGGACCTCCTGAGCCTGACAGCGAGCAGCATGGCCAGGGGCCAGGCCCGGCAGGGAACCCGGCCCCTGGCCATTCGCATGCCCGGACGGCACTTCACATGCGCGGACGGCTATTCACATGCCAGGGCGACGACGACGACGCCTTCCCGCGTGTGGGGGACGACGGCCCCGGGAGGCGGAAGTGAGTGCCGGCCGGGGACATGACGAAGCCCGGGGTCGCACCGGCTGGTGGGCGGTGCGACCCCGGGCGTCATGATCGAGGCTCACGCCTCGTTCAGAGCTTCGCCTGCCACTTCTCGGTCCACACGAGGTCGTTCGGCGTGCCCTTGAACTCGCTCTTGCCCTCGAGCTTGTCGATCGTGGCGACGACGTTCGCCGCGTTCGAGTGGTAAGCGTTGATGTAGCACTTCACCATCGTGGCGTCGTGCAGGTGGGTGGTGTAGTTGTGGCTGACCATGAAGGTCGGCACCTCCCACACGTACCACGGGCACTCGTTGCTCATGGCCGTCTTCCAGACGATCCGGTAGTTGTTCTGGGCGCCGTAGCCGACGACCTCGGCGATGATCAGGGCGGCGTCCACCTCGTCGCGATACGTCAGGGTCGGGCCCTTGACGCGCGTGGTGCCGTCGTTGATCGTCACCTCGTAGCCGCGCTCGGTGAGCAGCTCGACGTACAGCTGCGCGAGCTTGTCGGAGACCGCACCGAACATGCCGCTCTCGCCCGTGAGGTGGTAGAGGCGGATGCGTCTGTGGTCGGTCGGGTTGAGGGGGAGCTGGTCGAGGGTGTTCTTGACCAGCGTGATGCCCTTGTCGGCAGCGTCAGCGCGCATGGCGAGGTGCTCGTCGCAGCCGACGACCGCCAGGTCGTCGGCGGTACGCAGCAGCGTGCCCTCGGCCTTCGCCGTGTGCAGGTTGAGCTTGGCCTTGAGACCCAGCACGCGGCGGTTGGCGTCGTCGAGACGTTCCTTGGTGATCACACCCTTCTCGACGCCCGCCTTCATGAAGGCGAAGTCCTCGTCCAGGTTGTTGAAGAACAAGAAGGCATCGCAGCCGGCGGCGATCGCCAGCGGGACGTAGTCCTCGCGGCGCATGGCCGAGGTCATGCCGAGCATGTGCGAGGCGTCGGTGATCACAGCGCCGTTGAAGCCCAGCTGGGTCTTCAGCAACCCGTTGATCAGCTCGTCGGCGAGCGTGGCCGGCAGGATGTCCTTGTCGGCGAGCGCAGGGTTGAGCTTCTGCTGGTAGTACGGCAGCGCGATGTGACCGGCCATGATCATCTCGACGCCGTTGGCGATGTGTGCGCTGTACACGCGGCCGAAGGAGTCGTCCCACTCCTGCGGGGAGAGCTCGTTGACGCCGAGCACCAGGTGCTGGTCGCGTTCCTCGGTGCCGTCGCCGGGCCAGTGCTTGATGCACGTGAGGATCCCGGACTCGCGCTGCCCCTCGACGAACGGGATCGTGTACTTGATCACCTTGTCGGCCGTGTCGCCGTAGGCGCGTGTGTTCACGATCGTGTTCCGCCAGTTGAACAAGACGTCGACGCACGGGTCGAAGTTCAGGTTCGCGCCGATGGCGTTCATCTCGCGGCCGGACACGTAGCCCGCGTTGCGGGCGACCTCGGTCGACCCGCTCGCCTCGGTCTGGGCGCCCGAGGCGACGTACGTGCCGTCGCTCATCGCGCCGTTGCCGCCGGAGTCGCAGTTGGCGGCGATCAGCAGCGGGATCTTGGAGGCGGTCTGCAGCCGGTTGAGCAGGCCCTGGACCTTCTCTGCAGTGCCGCCGTGGTAGCGGGCGATGCCGATGTGGAACTTCTCGATGATCTCTTCGGCGGTGTACGGGTTGCCGGAGAACTCATCCACGCCGAAGAAGAACAGGTTGGTGAACAGCTGGCCCGACCTGCTCGTCGAGCGTCATGGCCGCGAGGGTGCCCTCGACCCAGGCGATCTGTTCGTCATCGAGGTTGTAGGGCTCGGCCCTGAGGTCGACAAGTGTGGGCATGGCGATTTCCTTTCACTTCACCTTGGGCATGGGAACGGTCGTGTTGCCGGAGATGGTCTCCCAGGGGACCTCGCCGGGCAGGTAGCTGTTGAACTCGTCGATGAGGGCCTGCTGGTACTCGCCGGCAAACGTCCCGTCGAAGAACTTCGGCAGCGCCTCGTCCTTGAATCGCTGCCAGGAGTGCTTCTCGTGTCCCGGCAGGATGGGGTAGTAGAGGCAGCCGGCCTTGGCGGCGGCGTCCCGGTCGCCGGGGGCGTCCCCGACGAGCATGATCTTGTCCGCGTCGTACTTGCCCTTGGCCGCGTACTCGACGTGCTCGGCCTTCGAGCCCATCTCCTGGCCGGCGATGATGTGCACGTACTGGGCGATCCCGTGGGCGTTCCACTCGTACTCGAGCGCGTGCAGCGGGGTCGCGGAGACGGTCATGCAGTCGACGTCGTCCTGCATCGCGATCATGGCCTCGCGGACGCCGGGGAACGGCCCGCAGCCGTGCACCATGTCGGCGATGGACGCATTCACGGCGTCGCCCCAGCGGATGGCGCGGGCGATGGTCTCCGACGGGTGGTCCTCGTAGTACCTCGCGATGCCCTTGTCGGACAGCGGGTAGCCGGGCGCGGCGACGAAGTCTGCGAGCTCCGGGTACTCGGGGATCGTGATGCCGCGCTCGGCGACCTCGACGCGGTCACGGAGCAAGTCGAGCACCTGCTTCAGGGCGAGCCAGCGGTTCAGCCCGCGGGTGACGGAGCCCAGGTTGACGAACAGGGCCGTCTGGCGCGCGAGCGTCGAGATCGGCTGCAGGTCCCAGTGCTTGATGTAGCAGGGGGTGAAGCATTCCTGGTGCTTGATGTCCATCGCGTCCATGGCACAGCCGTCGGAATCGATACCCACGAAGTACTTCTTCGTGGGGACGAAATCGACGAGCACCTGGGCGGCGGGCGGGACTGTGCTCACGACTGCTCCTCGGGGGTGAGACGGCCCGGTCGGGCGGGCGCGGATCTGGTGGGTGATACAAGAAGTAGATTCCGTGACCGGATCCGGCGGCAAAGAGTTGCCGCCCGTTGCCCGGGCCGGAGTGATGGGGTGGGGTGGGCCGGCCGCGCGCCGTCGCGAGGCCGGAGCCCGGATCCCGGCTCAGCCCTCGACGACGCGCTTGAGGTTGGCGAGCGTCTGGCGGACCACCGCGTCCTCGTACACCCGGATGAGGTCCCGGGCAGCGGTCGCGAGGGTGACGTCGTCGCTGATCCGATACCGCAGCTCGACGGTCACGAGCGTGCCGGTCCGGCCGGGCTCCCCGTCCCAACCGCCGACAGGCTGCCACTCCAGGGACTGCCAGCCGCTGAAAGGCCCGTCGAAGACCGCTCGCCAGCGGTGGCCCCCGGACGGCGTCGGCGTGCTCTCGACCACGCGGCTGGTCACCGAGAAGCGGACGTCGGCCGCGTGGTAGGCGTGCCGGGCCGTCGTGCCGACCCCGCCGTCGCCGTCGACCTCACCCACCTCGCCGAGGCTGACGAGCCAGGTCGCCCAGAGGCTCGGCTCGAGAACGACCTCCGTGACCTTCTCGACCGGCGCCGCGATGACGGTGCTGTGCGTGATCTCCTGCACGGTCCCTCCTCAGCGGTTCACGGCACGGCCGTCGACGGCGCCCGTGCTCGTCTCGGCGCCGACGAGGACCTCTCGCCGGCCGCCCTGGGTCATGTGTCGCGCTCGGGGAACGTGCCCTCCTCGCGGATCCGCTCGTTGAGCAGGGTGAGGTACTCGTCCTCGTCGAAGTCGAGCGGGACCTCCCGGCCGGTCCAGCTCGAGAGGTGAATAGCGTTCGCGAGGCGGACGCCGTTGATGCCGTCGGCGCCGGGGGCGATCAGCGGGGTGCCGTCCAGGATGTTCAGCGCGAAGTTCTCCAGCACGTCGGAGTGCTGCCGACCCCACGGGGACTCGGCCTCGAATGTCTCCTGCGTGTAGAGCGTGTTGAGGTCGACCTGGCCCATGAAGAGCTTCATCACGTCGGACATGTCCATACCGGCGCTCAGTTCCGCCTCGGGCTTGCGCAGCCGGGTCACGGTCGCGGTCTTGCTGTCCTCGACCACGATCTTGCCCTTGTCCCCGAGGATCTCGAACCGGTCCGTGCCGGCGATGTCGTAGGTGCAGGTGACGAACGTGCCGGTGGCGCCGTCGCCGTAGTCGACCACCGCCGTGACCTCGTTCTCGACGGCGATGTCCCGCCCGATCCCGTACCCGAGCTTCGAGTAGACCGACGTCGGGATGCCGCAGATCCACTGCCAGAGGTCGAGCTGGTGCGGCGCCTGGTTGACGAGGACGCCGCCGCCCTCCCCGCCCCACGTGGCGCGCCACGCGCTCGAGTCGTAGTAGCCCTGCGGCCGCCACCAGGTGGTGATGATCCAGTTGGTGCGGAGGATCCGGCCGATCTCGCCGGCCTCGACGATCGCCTTGAGCCGCTGGTACAGCGGGTTCATCCGCTGGTTGAACATGATGCCGAACGTCAGCTCCGGCTTGGTCGCGGCGAAGGCGATGAGCTGCTTCGCCTGCTTCGTGTAGACGCCGGCCGGCTTGTCGATGAGGGCGTGGATCCCGCGGTCGAGGGCGGCGATGCCCATCTCCGGGTGGAGGTAGTGCGGCACGGTCGTGATGATCGCGTCGACGTCGCCGCTCGCGATCATCGCCTGGTAGTCCTCGTAGACCGCGACGTCGGGGTACTTCTCCCGCGCGAGGTCCCGCTTGGCCGGATCGGTGTCGCAGATCGCGCCGATCGACATGTGGGGCACCATGCCCTGCGCGATCACCGTCGCGTACATGCCGCCTTGCTGCCCGAGGCCGATGATGCCGAGCCGCACCGTGTCCGCCATGGAGATCTCCCGTTCTCGTCTCGTGACTTCTCTTCTCGCGACTTCTCGTTTCGCACCTCGGTTCGGCGCATCACCGCACCCGCGAATCCCGTCGCGTCCGCCGCCCATTAGGTCAGGCAGCGGACGCGGGGACCACCTGTTGCCTGGAGTTGCCGTGTGCCTGGAGCGCCCGCCGTGAGGTCGGCCCGCGCTCCGGCCCGCGGTTCGGGGCAGTGGCTCGGGGCAGTGGCCCGGGGGAGCGGCGCGGCAACAGACGGCAAACGATGGCCGCGTGTCGAAGCCGTCTCTAGCGTCGGCCCATGCTCGTTCGGTCCCGCCCGTGCGGCCGACCGGCACGAGTGCCGCCATGCAACTGATCGGAGACCCACGATGTGGACGCTGTCCGGCTTCGCCGATGAGATCGACGCCGACCTCGCCACCCAGTGCACGGTGCTGAACGACCTCGGCATCCGCTACCTGGAGTTCCGCAGCGCGTGGGACGTGAACGTGCTGGACCTCACCGACGCCCAGATCGAGGACGCCACGCGCATCCTTGCCGAGCACGGTCTCCGGGTCTCCTCCATCGGTTCCCCGATCGGGAAGATCAACATCGAGGACGACTTCGACGCCCATCTGGTGCGGATGGACCGCGCCGTCTGGGTGGCGCGCGAACTGGGCGCCCCGTTCATCCGGGTCTTCTCGTTCTTCCTCACCCCTGAGCAGCGGCCCGAGGACCACAGGGACGAGGTGATCCGGCGGATGGCCGCACTCGCCGAGAAGGCGCAGGCGGGCGGCGTCATCATGCTCCACGAGAACGAGAAGGAGATCTTCGGCGACGTCCCCAGCCGGGTCCACGACATCGTCACGTCGGTCGGCTCGCCCGCCCTGCGGCTCGCCTGGGACGCCGCGAACTACGTGCAGTGCGGCGTCGTGCCCTTCCCTGAAGGCTACGAGCTGCTCCGCCCCTACACCGACTACATCCAGATCAAGGACGCGGTGCTCGCCACGGCCGAGGTGGTCCCGGCCGGCGAGGGCGACGGCCGGATCCGCGAGACGGTGCGAGCGCTCGCGGCCGATGGCTTCGACGGCTTCTTCTCGATGGAGCCGCACCTGGCTGACGCCCACCACCTCGGCGGGTTCTCCGGTCCCGACAACTTCATCCGCGCGACCAAGGCGTTCACAGCGATCCTCGACACCGAGGGCATTCCCTACCGGTGACCGGGCGAAGCGCCCCCTTGCCGAATCCGAGAACAGGTCAACCCATGCGATTCGCCCTCATCGGCTGCGGAGTCATCGCGCCGACCCACGTCCGGGCACTGCAGCAGCTCGGTGATCGCGCCGAGCTCGTCTCCTGCTCCGACGTGATCCCGGCGCGGGCGGCCGCCCTTGCCCAGGGCTTCGGCCTCCGGGCCGCCGACTACGCCGACGTCCTGGCCGATCCCACGATCGACGCGGTCACGGTCTGCACCCCGAGCGGCCTGCACGCCGAGGTGGGCGTGCCCGCCCTCCTCGCCGGCAAGCACGTGATCGTGGAGAAGCCGATGGAGGTCACGGTCGAGGCGTGCGACCTCCTGCTGGAGGCCCAGCGCGTCTCGGGCACGGCCCTCGGCGTCATCTGCCAGCACCGCTTCGACCCGGCGTCCCAGCTGGTGAAGAGGTCCATCGACGACGGCGACCTGGGACGGCTGATCCTGGCGGACTGCCGCGTGCCGTGGTTCCGGTCCCAGGAGTACTACGACTCCGGCGACTGGCGCGGGACGTGGGAGCTCGACGGCGGCGGCTGCCTGATGAACCAGGGCGTCCACACCGTGGACCTGCTGCGGTGGACGTGCGGGCCCGTCCGCTCCGTGTACGCCCAGGCCCGCACGGCCGCGCACGAGCGCATCGAGGTCGAGGACGTGGTCTGCGCCACCATCGAGTTCGCCAACGGCGCTCTCGGCACCGTCATGGCGTCGACCAGTGCCTATCCCGGGTTCCCGGCGCGCCTCGCGATCCACGGGACGGCGGGCGGGGCCGTGATCGAGGGGGACAGGTTGGCGGCGCTCGCCGTCGTCGGCCGAGAGCCGCTCGGCGGTGAAGGAGCGAATGCCCATGCCCTCCAGGTCGCGATGGGCGGCACACGCGCGGCGACGAAGGCGGTCGACGAGACCCTCACCGAGGCGGCCGCCGAGCAGGTCGACCCGGCCGACGTCTGGGGTGAGGCGCATCGCAGGCAGCTGCTCGATTTCATCGACGCCGTCGAAGGCGGCCGGACGCCGCTCGTCGATGGTTCGGAGGGCCGCAACGCCGTCGAGCTCGTCCGAGCGATCTACTCCTCCGCCCGGACCGGCACCGTCGTCACGCTCTGATCGCGCGGCCCCGCAGGTTCCGGCCACGAAACGGTCGAGACCTGAACCGACTGATTCACGAACCGACTGCTTCACGAACCGACGAGAGAGAAGTACGACGATGGCGAAGTTCGGCGTCCAGGCCAGCACGATCAAGAACTCGTTCGGCGAGGTCGGCACGTTCGAGACCCTGCGGAAGGTGAGCGCCCTCGGCTACAACGCCATCGAGATCTCGCAGGTCCCGATGACGCCCGCGAACGTCGCGGAGATGAAGCGCGCCCAAGGTGAGCTCGGGATGGAGATCGCCTCGCTGTCGGCGATGCTGACGACGCAGCCCGGCGCGGTCTTCGAGTCTCTCACCGACGACTTCGCGAAGATCGTTGCGGACTGCAGCACCCTGGGCACCTCGATCCTGCGGATCGGCATGCTGCCGTTCGACGCGATGGGGTCGCTGGACCTGGTGATCGACTTCGCGAAGAAGAGCAATGACATGGCCCGCCGGCTCGGCGGCGAGGGCATCGACCTCTACTACCACAACCACCACATCGAGTTCGCGAAGTTCGACGGGCGCTACATGCTCGACATCATCGCGGAGACCGCACCGGAGGTCGGGCTGGAACTCGACGTCCACTGGATCCACCGCGGTGGTCTGGATCCGGTGAAGGTCCTCGCCCAGTACGCCGGTCGAGTGCGGCTGGTGCACCTCAAGGACTACCGGATCGCTCAGTTCCCCATCTCCGCCCTGGAGTTCCTCGCGGCGGGCGACTTCGGTGCCTTCATGTCCGCGTTCACCGGTGTGGTGCAGTTCGCGGAGGTCGGCCAGGGCAACCTCGACTGGGTCGCCATCATCGAGCAGGCCCTGGCCGGCGGCGCGGAGTACCTGCTCGTGGAGCAGGACGACACGTACGGGCGTGACCCGTTCGAGTCCCTCGCGATGTCCCGCGACCATCTCCTCTCCCTCGGGTACGGCTCGTTGTTCTGACCACCACCACGTGTTCTGACCACCAGGCGGGCGTGTTCGCCGCGGACGGCGAGGTGAAGTCCTCGTCCACCGCGGCGTTCCTCACTCCTTCATGACGGAGTTCCGCAACCGGTTGTGCGCGCGGAGGTGTGGGTGCGCGCGAATCAGCGCTTGACGCGGGCGTTGCCCTGCCAGATCGACCAGACCTGCTCTTCGTCGGCCGGCGCGCCGTAGTCGGTGATCGACGTGGCGGCCAGGGCTCCGGTGGCCCAGCCGAACTGCATGCACTTCACGGCCGGCCAGCCCTTGAGGATGCCGTAGATGAGGCCGCCGACCGAGCCGTCGCCGCCGCCGACGCGGTCGAGGACGCCGATCTCCCGGAGGTCCGCGACGTGGAACTCGCCGTCGCCGTAGACGAGCATGCCCCACATGTGGCTGTTGGCGGAGCGGACCTCGCGCAGCGTGGTGGCGAAGAAGGACGCCTTCGGATAGGCGGCCATGACGCGGTCCATCATCTCCTTGAAGCCGTCGATCTTGCCTGCGATGCCCGTGCCGCCGGTCTCGGGCCCTTCGAAGCCGAGGCAGTACTGGAAGTCCTCCTCGTTACCGATGAGGATGTCGCACTCGCCGGCGATCTCCTTGAAGGCGGCGGACAACTCGGCCTCGCGGCCCTTCCAGAACGACGCGCGGTAGTTCATGTCCATCGAGATCGCCGTGCCGTACTTCTTGGCGGCCCGCGCGAGCTCGAGGCAGAAGTTCGAGGTGTCCGAGGACAGGGCGGCGATGACGCCGGACATGTGGAGGATTCTGACCCCCTCGTCGCCGAAGACGCGGTCGAGGTCGAAGTCCTTGACGTTCAGGGTGCGCCCGACCTCGCCTGCTCGGTCGTTCCACACGCGAGGGCCGCGGCTGCCGTAGCCGGAGTCGGCGATGTTGAACTGGTGGCGGTATCCCCAGGCATCGCCCTGCGGCACATCGGGGCCCTCGTACTGCATGTGCCGCGCCAGCAGGTTCGACTTGATCATCGCGGAGATGGGGCTGTCCTGGACGAAGTTGGTCAGCACCAGCGTCGGCATGCCGAGGTAGGAGGGGACGGCGGCCACGTTGGTTTCGGCCGAGGTGACCTGCATGAGGAAGCGGTCGCTGGTGTGGACCGGCTGGCCGTTCTCAGGGGTGATCCGGATCCCCATGGAGGTCGGTACCACGAGGGACCATTTCGCGTCGTGACGGAGCTTCATGAATGTGCACCCTTTCGTTCCAAGGTCGGCCTCTCGGGCCGCGTCGTCGCCGGCCGCGCCGGCCTCGTCCTTCCCGACGCCGTCCGCTCACAGCCGGGGCGCCGCACTGCGCTACTCGAACAGCCGTGGTCACGCGAACAGCCGTGCCACCTCGTCGTACGCCGCGAGGAGACTCGGCACCGACGCCCGCAGCCCTCGGTAGAACGCGACCTCGCCCGGGCTCGCCACCTCGGGCACCTCGACCGGCCGCGCGTCCGTCGGCGGACCGAGAGCCTCGACGGCGGAGGTCAGGTCCGGCGCCCGCCCGAGGGCGACGAGGGCGAGGGCGGCCACCCCAAGCGCGGAGCCCTCGGCGCCCGCGGTGACGGTGACCGGACGCCCCAGGGCGGCCGCGAGCACACGGCGCCAGAGCACGGAGCGGAACGCCCCGCCCGTCGCCCGCAGGGACCGCACCGGCTCGATCCGGTCGAGCGCCTCGACGATGGTCGAGAGCTGCAGCGCGACGCCCTCGACCGTCGCGCGGACGAAGTGGCCGCGGGTGTGCCCGTGCCGAATGCCCAGGTAGGCGCCCGCAAGGTCGGGATCCCACAGCGGCGCCCTCTCCGCCAGCAGGTAGGGCAGCATGAGCAGGCCGTCGCTCCCCGGCGGGACCGCCTCGGCGAGAGCGAGGAGCTCGGCGTCGTGCGGCGTGTCGTCCGAGGCGCCGAGGCCGTGGCCGAACACCTCGCCGGCCCACCGGACCACCACGCCGCCGTTGCTCACCGCGCCGCCGACGATCCACTGGTCCTCGGTCAGGGCGTAGCAGAAGAGCCGTCCGGCCGGGTCGAGCGTGGGCCGGGGCACGAGCATCCGTACGGCGCCGCTCGTGCCGAGCGAGAGCCCGGCGACGCCGGGCGCCATCGCGCCCGTCCCGACGTTCCCCAGCGGGCCGTCGCCCGCTCCCACGACGACCGGCAGCCCGGCCGGCAGCCCGACGGCGGCGGCGACCGCCTCGGAGAGCCCGAGCGTCGCCGTCGTCGGCAGGATCGGGGGGAGCTGGTCGGCTCGGATGCCCGCCAGCTCGATCGCCAGCGGGCTCCAGTCCCGGGTGGTGAGGTCGAGCATCGCGGTGCCGGACGCCGACGAGAGCTCGGTCGCCATCGTCCCGGTGAGCGTGACCAGCACGAAGTCCTTCAACCCGGCCCACCACCGCACGCGCGAGGTGAACACCGGCTCCCGGCGCGAATACCACATGATCTTGGTCAGGGGCGTCATCGGGTGGATGGGCGTCCCGGAGGTCCGGTAGAGGTCCGTGGCGAGGTCGGACGCGCGCAGGCCGCGCGCCTCGGCCGTGGACCGTGCATCGGCCCAGGTGATCATCGACGTCAGGGGCTCGAGCTGCGCGTCCAGGCCGATGACCGCGTGCATGGCGGTGCTGACGGAGAGCGCAATGATGGGGGCTCCGCCCACCGCTGCCACGCACTCGGCCAGCGCGCTCACCACGGCCGCACTGATCGCCGCGGGCTCCTGGACCTGCCACCCCGGCTGGGGTGCTATGAGCGGGTACTCGCGGATGGCGGTGTACCGCCAGGCCGAGCCGAGCTCGAAGGCGACGGCCTTCGTGGCGGTGGTCCCGACGTCGAGACCGATGACGACCTCAGCCGCCGGGCCGGCCTCGCCGGTCCGGCCGGCCTCGTCGACTGAGGTCGTCATGGTCCCGCCGCCCCCTACGCCGAGAATCCGCGGGCGTGCGCCAGCACGGCGGCGACCACTCGCCCGTCGGCGGCGAGATCGTCGCCGAGGAAGGCGAGGACCTTTTCGACCGACTGCTCCAGGCTGCCCTCACCGAACGGGGCGACCTCGGCCGCGCGGGCGTCCTTGATCGGGGCGCCGAGGCCGCGCAGGTGGCAGACCCACGCGGCGACGGCGCGCGTCGCGCCCACGGGCACCCGGCCGGCGGCCAGATCGGCCCGCAGGGTCGGGACGATCCGCACCGGGATCTTCTGGGATCCGTCGGCGGCGATCTGGGCGAGGACGTGGCGGATGTTGGGGCTCTCGAACCGCGTCAGGAGCGCCTGCCGGTACGCCGCGACGTCGGCCTCGGGAAGGGTGAGATGGCGGGACGCCTCGTCCCACCACTCCTCGACCCAGGCCCGGTTCACCGGGTCGTTGATCGCGTCGGCCACGGTCTCGTGGCCGCGGATCGTGCCGGAGTAGGCGAGGAGTGAGTGCGAGCCGTTGAGCAGCCACAACTTGCGCTGCTCGAAGGGCACCACGTCGTCGACGATCGACGCGCCTGCGGCGTCCCACGCCGGCCGCCCCTTCGGGAACTCACCGGAGATGACCCACTCGCTGAACGGCTCGGTCGGCACCGGGGAGGCGTCGACCACGCCGAGGGCGGCGAGAACGGCCTGACGGTGCTCGTCCGTGGTCGCCGGAGTGATCCGGTCGACCATCGTCGTGCCGAACGCCACGTTCTCGGCGGCCCAGTCGGCCAGGGTCGGGTCGACTGCCGCGATGAAGTCGCCGACCACCCGCGTCAGCGCCGGGCCGTTGTCGGGGAGGTTGTCGCACGGCACGATCGCGATCGCTCCCGCGCCGGCAGCGCGACGCGCCAGGTAGCCGGAGACGATCCGGCCGGGCGCGGTGGCCGCCGGGGCCAGCGGGTCGGCCGTCAGCGCTGCGATGTCGGCCCGGACGTCCTCGCGCGAGGTGTCGAGGGCGCCACCGGGGGCGCGCATATAGCCGGCCTCCGTCACCGTGAGGGTGACGACGGCGAGGTCCGGAGAGGACCAGTAGCGGACCCAGGCCTCGTGGTCGGACGCCGCGTGCACGGCTGAGACGCTCGAGATGACGTCGAACGAGTCGGTCGCACCCCGGGTGATGAGCGTGTAGAGGCCGTCCTGCGGGTTCAGAGCGTTCGCCATGGCGGCCGATCGACCGGTGAAGGCCGCGATGCCCCACTCGGCCGCGTCGGGCGCCTTGTCCGTGTACCAGGCCTGGTGCGCCCGAAAGAAGTTGCCGAGGCCCACGTGCACGATGCGCACGGGTGCGGCCGGTCGGCCGTGGCCGGCCGCCCGGGAGAGCCGGGGGGCGGGGGTGGTCGTGTCGCTCACAGCTTGAAGGCCTTCCTGGGGTTGGTGACGACGAGGTCGTAGGCGGTGTCGAGGGCCTCGTCCATGGTCAGGCGGTGGTCGGCGACGAGCTTCGCGAGGAAGCCCGAGTCCATCCGGCGGTTGGTGTCGTGGCGGGCGGGGATCGACAGGTACGCCCGGGTGTCGTCGATGAAGCCCGACGTGCGGGAGAAGCCGGCCGTCTCGGTGACCGCGCTGCGGTACCGGGTCATGGCCTCGGGCGAGTCGATGAACCACCACGGGGCGCCGATGTAGACCGACGGGTAGAAGCCGGCCAGCGGAGCGAGCTCGCGCGAGTACACGGTCTCGTCGATCGTGAAGAAGATGACCTGGAAGTTGGGGGCCGTGCCGAACGCCGACAGCATCGGCTGGACGGCGTTGGTGAACTCCACGCCCATCGGGATATCGCCACCGACGTCGGCGCCGTACTTCTCAAAGGTCGGGCTGTGGTGGTTGCGGTAGACCGCCGGGTGCAGCGTCATGACCAAGCCGTCGTCCGCGGCCATCCGGGCCTGCTGGAACATGAAGTTCCGGCGGAGGGTGTGGCCTTCCTCGACCGTGATCGTTCCCGCGCGGGCCAGGTCGTACAGGCGCTCGGCCTCGGCGTCGCTGATCGGCTCGACGCGTGCGTCGCGGTGGGAGTGGTCGGTGGAGACGGCGCCGTTGGCCTTGAAGAAGGCGCGCCGGTTCTCCATCGCGGCGACCCAGCCGGCGTAGGTGCCCGTGTCGATGCCCGAGACCTCGGCGAGCCGGTCGACGAGGCCGTTCCAGGCGGGCGTGGCGGGCTCCAGGTACTTGTCCGGGCGGAAGGTCGGGGCGACTGAGCCGTCCCAGGTGGGGTCGTCCGCGAGCTTGATGTGGTGGCGCAGGTCGTCGGACGGGTCATCGGTCGTGGCGATGAACTCGATCGGGAACGACCGGTACAGGGCCCGCGGCAGGAACTCGGGGGTCGCGATCCTCTCGGCGATGGCGTCGTAGATCTCGTCGGCCGTCTCCGCCGAGGGCACGACCTCGATCCCGAAGATGTCGACGAGCTCGGACTCGAACCAGAATTTCACCGGGGTGCCGCGGTAGGCCTTCCAGTGCGAGCAGAGGATGCGGAAGGCGTTGCGCGACTGCTCAGGAGTGAACCCGCTCTGGCCCACGCCCAGGTCGGACAGCGACACGCCGTGCGCGTGCATCATCCGGTTCACGTAGTGGTCCGGCGTGATGAGCAGAGAGGTCGGGTCCTCGAAGGGGACGTCGTCGGCCAGCCACTGCGGCGGGACGTGGCCGTGGGGGGAGATGATCGGAAGGTCGCGCACCGCGGCGTAGAGCTCACGGGCGATGCCGCGGGTGGTCGGGTCGGCGGGCAGGAGGCGATCGGGATGCAGGGTGAGCGTGGCCATGACGCATGCTTGCCCGGGCGACGACGGACCGGCAATCGGTTGCCGGGTGTTGCCGCGGGCCCTTGCCCCGCCATCGTCGTCGGGGCAAGGTGGGGTTATGACCGCGACTCTCGACGACGTCTCCGCGCTGGCCCGTGACGCTTCCCGGATCGGCGGACCGGACCGGGTTCTCACCACCGAGGAGGTGCGCGCCTTCATCCTCGAGTCCCTCGGCGGTGCCGACCTCGACGGCAAGAGCGTGTGCCTCGTCCTCCCGGACGCCACCCGCAGCAGCCCCTTGCCGATGCTCCTCTCCTGCGTGCACGAAGCCCTCGTCGGCCGGGTGAGCGCCCTCACAGCCCTCATCGCCCTGGGGACCCACGCCGCGATGAGCGAGACGGAGCTCGCTCACTGGATGGGGTACGAGGAGCACGGGTTGGAGGCCACGTACCCGGGCCTGAACGTCATCCAGCACGAGTGGTGGGAGCCGGAGACGTTCGCCTCGCTGGGCACGATCAGCGCCGAGCGGGTGAAGGAGCTGACCGAGGGACGGCTCGACGTCCCGGCGAAGGTGGACCTCAACCGCGCCGTCGTCGAGAACGACGTCGCCCTGGTCATCGGCCCGGTCCTCCCGCACGAGGTGGTGGGCATGTCGGGCGGCAACAAGTACTTCTTCCCGGGTGTCGCCGGTCAGGACATCATCGATCTCACCCACTGGGTCGGCGCCCTGATCACGAGTGCTCAGATCATCGGCACCCGCGGGATCACGCCCGTGCGTGCCCTCATCAACGAGGCGTCGAACCTCATCCCGAGCGAGAAGCTCGCGCTGTGCATCGTGCCGCAGGCCGGCTCGTACTCCCTGCACGCCGTGACGTTCGGTACCACAGAGACCGCGTGGGCGTCCGCGGCCGAGGTCACCGCCGAGACGCACGTCCGGTACCTGGATGCCCCGGTGAAGCGCGTCGTCTCGATCATCCCCGAGAAGTACCCGGAGATCTGGACGGCGGCCAAGGGCTTCTACAAGCTCGAGCCCGTCGTCGCGGACGGCGGCGAGGTCATCATCTATGCCCCGCACATCTCCGAGATCTCGTTCACCCACCACGAGATCTACGAGATCGGCTACCACTGCCGGGACTACTTCGTGAAGCAGTGGGACCGGTTCAAGGACGTGCACTGGGGCGTCCTCGCGCACAGCACGCACCTGCGCGGTGCCGGGACGTACGACGAGGTCGAGGGCGAGAAGTGCCGCGTGGACGTCACGCTCGTCACGACGATCCCCGAGGAGAAGGTGCGCAAGGCGAACCTCGGCTACATCGCCCCCCAGGACTTCGACCTGGCGGCCTACGAGTCCGATCCGGAGACCCTGGTCGTGCCCAACGCCGGAGAGGTGCTCTTCCGCCTGCGCTGAGCGGTCGAGTCGCGGACGACGAGCCGGGCGGGCACCACTTGGACGCGGTCGTCCGGCCCGGGTGTCTCGCCTCGCATGAGCCTGTCGAGGGTCGCCGTGGCAAGGGCGCACATCACCTGCTTGGAGAGGCTGACCGTGGTCAGCGAGGGGGTCACGAGCGAGGCGAACTCGATGTCGTCGACGCCGACGACGCTCACGTCGGCCGGGACGCGACGTCCACGGGCAGCAAGGCCACGGATGACGCCGAGGGCGAGGACGTCGTTGAAGGCGATGGCCGCCGAGTCGCGCTGGGCGAGCAGCTCGTCGGCCGCCCGCACCCCAGACGCGATGTCCGCCGGACAGGGGCCGATCCGGCGCGCGTGCACCCCGAGGTCAAGCGACGCCTCCCGGATCGAGCGCCAGCGGACCCCGTCCGCCCACGAGTCCGCGGGGCCCGCGACGTAGGTCACGTCGTGATGGCCGAGCGTCGCCAAGTGCTCGACCGCCAGGCGCATGCCGTGCAGGGTGTCGCGGACCACGCTGGGGACGTCGGCGACCACCCGGTTCAGCACCACCGTCGGCCGCTGCTTCGCGATCACGCGGATGGTCGAGTCGGGCATGCGAGGCCCGGAGATCACGACCCCGCCGACGGCGGGGAGCACCCTCTCGATGGATGGACGTTCACCCAGCCGGGAGTCCTCGGTTCCGACGAGGACCACTGCCACCGAGTGGCCGGCCCGCGCGGCGTAGGTGCCCATCCAGTGCACCAGTTCTGCATCGAAGCGGCTCGCGCAATCGGGGACGATCAAGGCCACGACGTCGGCGTTCCCGGACGGCGCCGCCTCGACGACGTGGGCGCGATAGCCGAGTCTCGCGGCGGAGCCCAGGATCCGTTCGGACGTCCCCGGGGCGACCCGGCCCGGACGCGAGTACGCACGGGAGACCGTCGACGCCGAGACGCCGGCTAGCTTCGCGACGTCGTAGATCGTCGGGACGGACGGACCTGTCAAGGGACACCTCCCACGGTCACCGTACGCGCGCTCCCTCCGGCTGTCCCAGGACCGTCTGACCCAGGACCGTCGGATCGGGCTCGCGCGAGCCGAGTGCGTTCAGGGGGTCGGCGGGTCGGCCGGGCGATCCGGCCCGGTCCTGCGCCGCGCGGTCGAGTCCCGGACCATCAGCCGGGTGGGCAGGACGAAGGCGTGGCCGGTCTGGGCGCGGGCGCCCTTGACGATGGCCAGGAGGTTGCGGACGGCCATCACGCCCATCGTGTGGAGGGGAGCCGCGACGGTGGTCAGGGCCGGCGTCACGAGCTGGGCCCCGAGGATGTCGTCGAAGCCGACCACGCTCACGTCGCGCGGCACGTGCAGCCCGGCTCGCTCGAGCCCTCGGATGACGCCGATGGCCATGAGGTCGTTGTAGGCGATGACGGCGGTGGGAGGCCGGCCCTCGACCAACTGGTCTGCGGCCTTGAGGCCGCCCGCTACGGTCGGGATGAACGGGCCGACCCGGCGGACGGTCAGCTCGAGTTCGTGCCCGGCCTCGCGGAGTGCCCGCCAGCGCACGCCGTCGGCCCACGAGGCCTCGGGACCGGCCACGTAGGTGATGCCGACGTGCCCGAGCTCCCCGAGGTGCTCGGCGGCCCGCCGCATCCCCCGGGGGTTGTCCGTGACGACGCTGGGGATGCCCGAGACCTCGCGGTTCAGCACGACCATCGGCTTCTGCTTGGCGATCATCCGCAGCGCCGTGTCCGACACCCGGGAGCTTCCGATGACGATCCCCTCGACGACGGGCAGCACACGCTCCAGGGCTTGGCGCTCGATCTGGCCGGACTCCTGCGCGTCCTCGAGGAGCACGACGAAGCCGGCCTCCGCCGCGGCGGACTGGGCGCCCCGGATCAGGGGTGCGTAGAAGGGATTCGTGACGTCGGAGATCATCACCGCGACCATCTGGGTGCGGGAAGTCGACAGCGCGCGGGCCACGGGGTTCGCCCGGTACCCCAGCTCCTCCGCCACTGCTCGGATCCGGGCCGCAGTCTCCGAGTTGACGCGCCCCGGTCGCGAGAAGGCGCGCGACACCGTCGACGGGGCCACACCCGCCACCCGGGCGACGTCGTAGATGGTCGGGGCCGGCCGCCTCGTGCCGTCGTCCGTCACGCGTCCAGGCTAGGACGGTCGGACAACACACGGCAACCGATTGTCACGGGGTTGTCCCGGCTGGGGGAATAGAGCGTCACCGCGGCCCAACCGTGTGGTCGCACCCAGCCAGCCGCACCGGCGGACAACAAAGAGCAACCGATAGCCGCTCGAGCCAGGCCCCTGACTCAATGGGCGCACGAACACCACCCGTCCACCAGGCCCAGAGCCTGACACCTACAGGAGATCCACTCATGTCAGTCCTGACCAGACCAGGACCCACCAAGGCGACCACGCCCACGAAACTGGGCTTCAAGCAGTACTCCGGCTATGCCGCCGGCGACGCCGCCAACAACCTGGCCTTCTCCATGGCGGGTTCGTTCCTCCTCCTCTACTACACGAACGTCGTCGGCCTCGAAGCCGCCCCGCTCGGCACGATGTTCCTGCTCATCCGGTTCTGGGACGCCCTCGCCGACCTTGCCGTCGGCCGGGCCGTCGACGGCAAGCGGCCGGGCAAGCTGGGCAAGTTCCGGCCGTTCATCCTCTACTTCTCGCTGCCGCTGCTCGTCTCGAGCATGGCGATCTTCTCGGCCAACACGTTCTTCCCGGGCATGAGCGCGACGCAGGGCCTGATCTACGCGTACATCACCTACGCCGTGATGGGCACGCTCTACAGCCTCGTCAACATCCCCTACGGCTCGATCGCCCCGGCGATGACACAGGTCCCGACCGAGCGGGCCAAGCTCGCCACGTGGCGCGTGTACGGCTCGAACATCACGATCCTCATGCTGTCCTTCGTGGTGGCGCCGCAGATCAAGAAGTTCGTGGGTGACCCGACCGGCCTCCAGCGGTCCCTCTTCATCACCACGGCGATCTTCGTCGTCGTCGGCATGGCCCTGTACCTCTACACGGTGGCAACCGTGAAGGAGCGGGTCCACCGCGACGTCGCCGCGCCGAGCCTCAAGGAGAGCTTCGGCACCCTGACCCACAACAAGCCGCTGCTGTGGCTGTGCGTCGGCAGCCTCATGTTCCTCACCGGCCTCACCGCCCTCGGGACGATGGCCCCCTACTACGCGATCTACGTCCTCAACGACCCCCAGTTCATCGCCTGGAACGCCGTCGCCCAGGCGGTCGGCACCTTCCTCGTCGCGGCCTTCATCCCCCTGATCGTCCGCAAGTTCGGCAAGAAGAACGGCTACATCTCGCTGGGCATCGTCGGCGTCTTCGCCGGTGCACTCCTCGCCTTGGCCCCCCGGGAGACCCCGATGGTCGCGGTGCTCGGCTTCTTCGTCCTGGGCATCGGGATGGGCGGCGTCAACACCCTCATGTGGGCTCTCGAGGGTGACACCGTGGAGTATGGCGAGTGGAAGACCGGTATCCGCACCGAGGGCACCACCTACGCGCTGTTCTCCTTCACCCGCAAGATGGGGCAGGCCCTCGGCGGTGCCTTCGGGGCGTACGCGCTCGGTTGGGTCGCCTTCAACTCGCAGGCAGCCAAGGACGGCACGGCTCAGTCCACGGGCACCATCGAGGGCATCCAGCTGGCGGCCGGCGCGCTGACCGGCGGCTTCATCCTCATCTCTCTGCTGATCATGGCCTTCTACCCGCTGACGGAGAAGGTGTTCAAGGACATCGTCGGCGAGATCTCCGCGCGGCGCGCCGAGCGCGAGGCCACCTCGTCCGTCGAGCCGCTCGCCAAGGCGTGACCACGTCCTGACCACGACCGGCGGAGACCCGATGTGATGCCCCGTGGTCCTGCTGGACCACGGGGCATCATGACCCCGCCACCGGCCCCTGACCCCTCCCCACCCGCCCGCTCCCGCACCAGGAAGAGTGACTTGGAATGACCACCGACACCATCCCCACCCCCAGCGACAGCACCGTCGCGACCGCGCAGGTCGGCGTCGTCGGCCTCGCGGTGATGGGCAGCAACCTCGCCCGCAACCTCGCCAGCCGCGAGGGCAACACCGTCGCCGTCTACAACCGCAGCCCCGGCCGGACGACCGCCATCGATGGCTGAGCACGGCGCCGAGGGCTCGCTTCGTCCCCGCGACGAGGCTCGAGGAGTTCGTCGCCACCCTCGAACGGCCCCGCACGGATCATCATCATGGTCCAGGCCGGCGCGGCCACCGACGCCGTCATCGACGAGCTCGTCCCGCTCTTCGAGCCGGGCGACATCATCGTCGACGGCGGCAACGCGCTCTTCACCGACACCATCCGCCGCGAGGCCGCGCTCCGCGAGACCGGGCTCCACTTCGTCGGCGCCGGCATCTCCGGCGGCGAGGAGGGCGCGCTCAAGGGCCCGTCGATCATGCCCGGCGGCTCGGACGAGTCCTACGCCGCCCTCGGCCCGATCCTCGAGTCGATCGCCGCCGTCGTCGACGGCGAGCCGTGCTGCACCCACGTCGGCCCCGACGGCGCCGGCCACTTCGTCAAGATGGTGCACAACGGCATCGAGTACGCCGACATGCAGCTCATCGCCGAGGCGTACGACCTCCTCCGGCAGGGCACGGGCGAGACGCCCGCCGAGATCGCGCGAGATCTTCGCCGAGTGGAACGACGGCGACCTCGAGTCCTACCTCATCGAGATCACCGCCGAGGTGCTGGCGCAGGTCGACGCCGAGACCGGCAAGCCGCTCGTCGACGTCATCGTCGACCAGGCCGGCCAGAAGGGCACCGGGCGCTGGACCGTGCAGACCGCGCTCGACCTCGGCGTCCCGGTCTCGGGCATCGCCGAGGCCGTCTTCGCCCGCGCGCTGTCCAGCCGGAGCCCGCAGCGCGAGGCCGCCCGCGGCGTCCTGCCCGGCCCGGCCGGTTCCTGGCAGGTCACCGACCGGGCCGCGTTCATCGAGGACGTGCGCCTGGCGCTCTACGCCTCGAAGATCGTCGCGTACTCGCAGGGCTTCGACGCAGATCGCCGCGCGAGCGCGGAGTACGGCTGGGACATCGACCGCGGGGCGATCGCCCGGATCTGGCGCGGCGGCTGCATCATCCGCGCGTGCTTCCTCAACCGCATCACCGAGGCGTACGAGCGCCAGGCGGACCTCGTCGCTCCTCGCTGGCCGACCCGTACTTCCGCGACGTCATGGAGACGGCGCGTCGCGCGTGGCGCCGCGTCGTGTCCCAGGCCGCGCTGCACGGCATCCCGACGCCCGGCGTTCGCCTCGTCGCTGTCGTACTACGACGGGCTGCGCGCCGAGCGCCTGCCCGCCGCCCTCGTCCAGGGCCAGCGCGACTTCTTCGGCGCCCACACCTACAAGCGCATCGACAAGGACGGCACCTTCCACACCCTGTGGTCGGGCGACCGCACCGAGATCGAGGCATGAGGTGACCGAGCTCCCACCGATCGGGACTGCACTGCCGGTCGGGACTGCACTGCCGGCCTCGGTGCGAGCCGAGGCCGGCAGGGGCGGCCTGCCCCGCGTCGTCGTGTCGACTGCGGCCGCCACCGCCGAGGTCTATCTGCAGGGGGCGCACGTCACGGCCTGGGCGCCCGCCGGGCAGGCCGACGTGATCTGGATGAGCGAGAAGAGCGCGTTCGCGCCCGGCACGCCCCTCCGCGGCGGGGTCCCGGTGTGCTTCCCGTGGTTCGGGCCGCACCCGTCGGGCAACGCTCCGCTGCACGGCTTCGCCCGGATCTCGGAGTGGACCCTCGCAGAGGTGACGGAGCAGGGCGACGAGGTGGTGCTGGTCCTCACCCTGTCCGACACCGACGCCACGCGGGCGTCGGTGTGGCCGCACCGGTTCGACGCGCGCTACACGGTCACGGTCGGCGCGAACCTCACGCTCGCGCTCGAGGTGACCAACACCGGCGCCGAACCGATCACGTTCGCCGAGGCGTTCCACACCTACCTCGGCGTTGGCGACATCCGCGAGGCGTCGATCACCGGCCTCGAGCAGGCTCCGTACGTCGACAGGCTCGTCTCGCCCGAGTGGCTCGAGCCGACCGGAGCGCGGCTGACGATCACGGCCGAGACGGACCGGGTGTACGCCCAGCCCGGGACGATCGCGGTCGCCGACGGGGCCGGCGCCCGCACCCTGACCGTCACGGCACAGGGCTCCGCGAACGCCGTCGTCTGGAACCCATGGATCGCCAAGGCGGCCGCGATGGGCGACTTCGGGGACGACGAGTGGACCCGGATGGTGTGCGTCGAGACCTGCAACGTGCTCGACGGCGCCATCACGCTGGCACCCGGAGCGCGCCACGCGATGGTCGCGACGGTGGCGGTGTCCGCCACGGACTGACCGGCAGCGCTCACGTCGAGCCCGACGCACGACGAAGGCGGTGGCCCTGCGGGCCACCGCCTTCGTCGTGCGCCTCAGACTTGTGCGTGTCAGACCCGTCGCCCGCTCACACCTTGGGGCGGACGTTCTCGATGGCGCCCTCGACCGAGGCCAGGAGCTCCTCCCAGGCGACCTCGAACTTCTCGACGCCCTCGGCCTCGAGCCTCTCGGTCACCGCGGCCACGTCAATGCCCACCTCGGCGAGCGCGGTCATGACGGCCGCGGCGCCCGGGTACTCCCCGCGGATGGTGTCGCCGTGGACCACGCCGTGGTCGGCCACCGCGAGCAGTGTCGCCTCGGGCATCGTGTTCACGGTGCCCGGGGCCACGAGCTCGGTGACGTAGAGCGTGTCGGAGTACGCCTTGTTCTTCACGCCCGTGGACGCCCAGAGCGGCCGCTGAGGCCAGGCGCCGGCGGTGGCGAGGGTCGCCCAGCGGGGGCCGCTGAAGGTCTCCTCGTACGCCTGGTAGGCGAGGCGGGCGTTGGCGACCGCGGCCTTGCCGCGCAGGTCGAGGGCCTCGGACGTTCCGATCGCCTCGAGCAGCGGGTCGATCGCGGTGTCGACGCGGCTGACGAAGAAGCTCGCGACCGACGCGATGCCGGTGACGGGCAGGCCGGCGGTGAGCCGGTCCTCGAGCCCGCCGAGGTAGGCCTCCATGACGGCGCGGTAGCGGTCGAGGGAGAAGATGAGCGTCACGTTCACGCTGATCCCGTCGGCGATGGCCGTGCGGATCGCGGGGAGGCCGGCGAGGGTCGCCGGGATCTTGACGAGCAGGTTCGACTTGTCGATCTGGGCCCACAGCTCGCGCGCCTGAGCGATGGTGCCCTCGGTGTCGTGCGCGAGCCGGGGGTCGACCTCGATGGACACGCGGCCGTCGACGCCGCCCGAGGCCTCCGCTACGGGTGCGAAGAGGTCGCACGCCGCGCGGACGTCGTCGGTGGTGAGGGCGCGGACGACGGCGTCGGGGTCGGCCCCCTGGGCGGCGAGGGCCTCCACCTGGCCCGCGTACAGGTCCGACCCCGTGATGGCGGCCTGGAAGATCGACGGGTTGGTCGTGACGCCGACAACGGACTTGTCCGCCATGAGCGCGGCGAGTCCGCCCGTGGTCAGTCGATCGCGCGAGAGGTCGTCGAGCCAGACGGCGACTCCCTCCGCGGAGAGGGCGCGCAAGGCTTCGTTCATCAGAGGTCTCCTCGTGGGGTGGGGTGAGTGTGTTCTCCGGTCATGGTTCGCGGGCCCCGCGACCTTGGGCAACCGTTTGCCAGAAGTTGCGCGGACGGCCGGGCAACTCGGCGCAACCGTCTTGGCAAGGGCCGCCCCGCGAGGCACGCTGGACCCGTGGCCACCCCCGATTCCCCTGTCCGCCAGCCGGGCGGTGCCCCGGCGACCGGCACCGAGGTCGACGTCGAGGCCGCCATCGCGCGCGTCGCCGCCGCGATCGGCCGGCCCGCCCGGCTCGGCGTGGCGTTCTCCGGGGGCGTCGACTCCTCGGTCCTGCTCGCCGTCGCTGTCCGCGTGCTGGGTGCCCACCGCACGCTCGCCGTCCTCGGGGTCTCGCCGAGCCTGGCCGTGGACGAGCGGGCTGCCGCGCACGCCGTCGCTGCCCATGTCGGCGTTCCCCTGGTCGAGGTCGCCACGCACGAGGGGGACAACCCCTCCTACCGGGCCAATGGCCCCGACCGCTGCTTCCACTGCAAGGACGAGCTCTTCACGCGGATCTCCGACGACGTCGCCGGCCGGTTCGGTCTGACGGCCATCGCCTACGGCGAGAACGCCGACGACGCCCGCCGGCCCGACCGCCCGGGGTCCCGCGCTGCCACGAACCACGCCGTGCTCCGCCCGCTCGCCGATGCCGGCCTCGACAAACCGGCGGTGCGGGCCGTCGCCCGGGCCTTCGACCTACCCTGCGCCGACAAGCCCGCCGCCCCCTGCCTGGCCTCGCGCATCCCGCACTTCGAGGAGGTCACGCCCGAGAAGCTGCGGCAGATCGACGCCGCGGAGTCGGCCCTGCGCGGTCTGGGGTTCGGGGACTGCCGGGTCCGCCACCACGGCGACGTCGCCCGGATCGAGCTGCCCGCCGAGGACCTCGTGCGCGCTGTCTCGCCCGGCCTGCGCGAGCAGGTCATCCGGGTGGTGCGGGCAGCCGGCTTCCGTTTCGTGGCTCTCGACGTGGCAGGGATCCAGTCGGGCGCCTTCACCCTTCCATTGGTCGCCGTCCGTGGCTGACGCGTGGGAGGTGCCCGCCTCGCTGGCGCGCATCGCCGATCTCGATCACGACCGCGCACGCCGCCGCGGCTATCCCGAGGCCGTCTACTGCGAGCACAAGAGCCCCGCCCAGCTCCGCGTGATCGCCGCCGGAGTGCGCCGGAACGGCACGCAGACCCTGTTCACCCGCGCGCGCGACGGGCACGTCGAGGCCGTCCTCGCCGAGCTGCCGGACGCCATGGTCGACGCCGAGGCCGGCCTCCTCGCCTGGCCGCCGGAGCCCCCGGAAGCCACGGGCGGGCTCGTGGTCGTGGCCGCGGCCGGCACCTCGGACCTGCGAGTCGCCCGCGAGGCGGTCCTGACCGCGACCTATCTCGGCCGGTCCTGCGAGCTGGTCATGGACGTCGGTGTCGCGGGCCTGCACCGGGTGCTGGGGCGACTGGACCTCCTCCGCCGGGCGAGCGCCGTCGTCGTCGTCGCCGGGATGGACGGGGCGTTGCCGAGCGTCGTCGCGGGCCTCGTGTCCGCTCCGGTGGTGGCCGTACCGACGTCGGTCGGCTACGGAGCCGCCTTCGAGGGCCTCGCGGCTCTGCTGACGATGCTCAACTCGTGCGCGCCGGGCGTAGCCGTCGTCAATATCGACAACGGCTACGGTGCCGGGCACCTCGCCGCCCAGATCGCCGCTCCGCGGTAGCCACCGGCGCACCGTGCGGGCGCCCGGCGACGTCGCCGTCAGTCCGGGAGCCGCCGGCCCGACGTCAGCCCGGCCTCGACGGCCGCGGCAACCGCGCGGTCGAGGACGTGCCGGACGGGCGTTCCGGAGGCGGCCGCCGCGTGCGCCACGTCCTCGAACTCCGGCGTCGCCGTAGCGATCACCCGGCGCGCGTGGGCGACCTTGATCCGGACTGCGGCGCCGTCGACGTCGACGGTGCGCCACGTCCGCTCGAGCGCCGTCTTGCGCACCCCCGTCTCCCGGACGCCGAGCGTGGGCACGAGGGCAAACACGCGCGAGCGCAGCTCGGGCACCCGCGCGGGCGCCGCGAGCACGGCGAGCGTGTGGGCAGGTCGTCCCTTCTTCATGAGGATCGGCGTGAGCCACGCGTCGGACGCCCCCGCCTCGAGCAACGCCGCGAGCACGCCGGGCCACACCCGGGGGTCGAGGTCGTCGACGTTCGCCTCGAGGACGACGGCGTCGCTCACCTTGAGCGGCTCGGCCGCCGTCCCGAGCACCACGCGGACGACGTTGGGTCGACCCGCGGTGTCCCGCGTGCCGGCGCCGACGCCGACGGCGGTGACCTCCAGGTCCGGCATCTCGTCGCACGCCTCCGCCAGGGCGACGACCACCGCCATCCCCGTGGGCGTGGCCAGCTCGCCCGTGCCGCCCCCGAGAACGCGCCGGCCGGCGGCGAGCTCGAGCACCGCGGGCACCGGGACGGGGATCTCTCCGTGCGCCGTCCGGACGGAGCCCGAACCGAGGGCGACTGGCCCGGCGCTGAGCGTCGCCACGCCGAGTTCGTGCAACGCCGCGGCGACCCCGACGACGTCCGCGATCGAGTCCCAGGCGCCGACCTCGTGGAAGTGCACCTGTTCGGGCGGGATGCCGTGCGCGCGGGCCTCCGCAAGGGCCAGCCGGCCGAAGACGGCGAGCGCCCGAGCGCGGACGTGGTCGTCGACGTCCGCACGTTCGAGCATGGCGCGGATGTCGGTCCAGTGCCGGTGGGGGAGGTCGTCGGCGACCTTGTCGACGTCGACCTTTGTCGCGCGCATGCCGGCACGGTGCACGGTGCCGGCCCTGAGCCGCACGGTGCCGGGGATGACGGCGTCGACGGCGCGCTGGAGGGCGGCGAGCGGGGCGCCGGCATCGACGAGGGCGCCCAGGAGCATGTCACCGGCGATGCCGCCCCGGGCGTCGATCCAGGCGTGGAGCTGCGGGTGGGGCGCAGGCGACGGCACGGGCTCGGAGGTTCTCACACGGCACGCTAACGCTGCCGCGCGTGCCGGACGCCCGGAACACGGCCGACTGCCGGCATGGCCGTCTCGGCCCCTGCCTTGCCCCGGGGCAACTGGTGGCAAGCGGTTCCCAGCGGCGACCGGGGACGTCAGAGTGAACGGGTAGCCATCTCTGCTGCGCGGCAGCACGCCGACGCGCCGACCTCGATCGCCGAATGGGAGTTCACACGTGTCAATGAAGGTAGACATCACCGATCTGGACGACATGGCTGTCGCGACGATGCGGACGTTGGCGATGGATGCGGTGCAGGCGGCGAATTCGGGTCATCCGGGGACGCCGATTGCGTTGGCGCCGGTGGCGTACACGTTGTGGCAGGAGTTTTTGCGGTTCGATCCGGCGGCGCCGATCTGGGCGAATCGGGACCGGTTCGTGCTCTCGGCGGGGCATGCCTCGACGTTGTTGTATTCGTTGTTGCACTTGACGGGTGTGCGGTCGGTGAACCCGAAGTACGAGACGTTGGGGGAGCCGTCGGTGAGCCTGGACGACATCAGGCGGTTCCGGCAGCTGGATTCGAAGTGTCCGGGTCATCCGGAGTACCGGTGGACCGCCGGGGTGGAGGCCACGACGGGCCCGCTCGGCACCGGCTACGCCACCTCGGTCGGGATGGCGATGGCCAGCAAGTGGCAGGCCGCGACGTTCAACCGGCCCGGGTATGAGCTGTTCGACTACGACGTGTACTCGGTGGGTGGGGACGGCTGCATGATGGAGGGCGTCGCGCAGGAGGCGGCGTCGTTGGCGGGGCACCTGGGCTTGGACAACTTGTGCTGGATCTATGACAACAACGAGATCACGATCGAGGGCTCGACGTCGGTGGCGTTCTCGGATGACATCGCGACGAAGTTCATCGGCTACGGGTGGAACGTCACCCGGGTGGGGGATGCGAACGACCGGCGGATGCTGGCGCGGGCGTTCCGGACGTTCAAGGCGGAGGGCAGCCGCCCGACGTTGATCATCGTGGACTCGCGGATCGCCTACGGTGCCCCGACGAAGGAAGGCACCCACGGGGCGCACGGTGAGCCGCTGGGTGTGGAGGAGATCCGCGGCACCAAGCGGTTCTACGGCTGGCCCGAGGATGCCCAGTTCTTGGTGCCGGATGAGGTGTACGCGCACTTCCAGGCCGGGATCGGGGCGCGCAGCGCGGCCGTGCGGGCGGACTGGGAGAAGCTCTACGCCGCGTACGGGGTGGCGCATCCGGACCTGGCGGCCCAGTTGGAGCACATGCAGCAGCGGACCCTGCCCGAGAACTGGGACGCCGCGATCCCGATGTTCCCGGCGGATGCGAAGGGCCTGGCCGGGCGGGAAGCCTCGGGGAAGGTCTTGAACGCGGTCGCGGCGGGCGTGCCGTGGCTGGTGGGCGGGGCGTCGGACCTGGCGCCGTCGACGAAGACCACGATGACCGGGCTGGGGGACTTCTCGGCGGCGGACCGGGCGGGGCGGAACCTGCACTTCGGGGTGCGTGAGCACGCCGCGGGGTGCATCGCGAACGGCCTGTCGCTGTGCAAGGTGCGCCCGTATCAGGCGGGGTTCTTGATCTTCTCCGACTTCCAGCGGGGTGCGGTGCGCTTGTCGGCTCTGATGGAGCTGCCCGTGATCCACGTGTACACGCACGACTCGATCGGGGTGGGGGAGGACGGGCCCACGCATCAGCCGGTCGAGCAGATCCTGTCGTTGCGGGCGATCCCGGGCCTGGTGGACATCCGCCCGGCGGATGCGAACGAGGTCGCCGAAGCGTGGCGCTGGCTCATGCCCCGCCGCCATGACCCGGTCGCCCTGTTCCTGTCCCGCCAGGCGTTGCCGACGCTGGACCGCACGAAGTACGCCCCGGCCTCAGGCCTGCACCGCGGCGCCTACGTGCTGGCCGACCCGCCCACGGGGAGGATCCGGAGGTCATCCTCATCGCGACCGGCTCGGAGGTCGCGCTCGTCGTGGACGCCTACGAGACCCTCACGGCGGAGGGGATCCGCGCCCGGGTGGTGTCCATGCCGTCCTGGGAGCTGTTCGCCCGCCAGGACCAGGCCTACCAGGACCAGGTCCTGCCCCCGGCGATCCAGGCCCGGGTCGCCGTCGAGGAGGCCTCCACCCTGGGGTGGGAGCGGTACGCCCCCCAGGGCGCGATCATCGGGATGTCGACCTTCGGCGCCTCCGCCCCCCTGAAGGAACTCCTCACCAAGTTCGGCTTCACCCCCGACGCCGTCGTGTCCAAAGCCAAAGAACAGATCACCCGCCACGCCCGCTGACCCGGCACCACCGGCTCGACCCGGCCGACGCCGGAGCCTGGCCTCTCGACGAGGGGCTGGGGTCCGGCGCGGGCCGGGGTGATACGTGATCTCGCGAGAGGAAGGCACATGGCGGCGATCGGTCTCGGCAACGACCATGCCGGCTACAGGCTCAAGGTGGAGATCAAACGCCACCTCGAGCGGCGCGGATACGAGGTGGTCGACCTCGGTCACCACGACGACTCGCGGGCGGACTACCCCGTCTACGGCCGCCGGGTGGCAGAGGCCGTGGCCGCCGGCGAACTCGAGAGCGGGATCGTCATCTGCGGAACGGGAGTCGGGATCTCCATCGCGGCCAACAAGGTGCAGGGCGTGCGGTGTGTGTGCTGCTCCGAGCCGTACTCCGCCCTTCTGTCCCGTCAGCACAACGACACCAACGTCCTCGCCCTCGGCGCCCGCGTCGTCGGTGGCGGCCTCGCGCTGATGATCGTCGATGCGTGGCTCGGTGGCGAATATGAGGGCGGCCGGCACGCCACTCGCGTCGCGCAACTCGAAGACCTGTGAGGCCGAGCCGTGACCGGTATCGGGTACCACGCACCCTGGGCGGAGATCCTCATCGCGCCGAGCATCCTGACCGCTGACTTCGCCGACTTGCGTGGGGAACTCGCTCGCATCGCGAACGCAGACTTCGCGCACGTGGACGTCATGGACAACCACTTCGTCCCGAACCTCACGATCGGCCTGCCCGTCGTCGAGCGGATCGTGGCGGCGAGCCCGATCCCGGTCGACGCACACCTCATGATCGAGGACCCGGACCGCTGGGCCCCCGCCTATGCCGAGGCGGGCGCCGCGTCGGTCACCTTCCATGCCGAGGCCGCTGCCGCGCCCGTGCGGCTCGCCAGGGAGATCCGGCGGCTGGGGGCTCGGGTCGGCCTGGCGCTGCGCCCGGCGACACCGATCGAGCCCTTCTTCGACCTCCTCGGCGAGGTGGACATGGTCCTCGTGATGACCGTCGATCCGGGCTTCGGTGGGCAGTCCTTCCTTGCCTCGATGCTTCCCAAGGTGCGTCGTACGCGCCTGGCGGCACGCGCCCAGGGCCTTGACCTGTGGGTTCAGGTGGACGGCGGGATCTCCCGGGCGACGATCGAGCAGGCGGCAGAGGCTGGAGCCAACGTCTTCGTCGCCGGCTCCGCCGTCTACTCCGCCCAGGAGGCCGCCGCGGAAGTGGACGCGCTACGGACGCTCGCCGCGCAGGCGTCGGCGGTGGGCGGACCTCAGTCGTAGTACTTCTTGCCTTTCGGGATGGTGACCGTGATCGAGATGATCGCGATCAGCGCCAGGATGAGGTTGAACATCATCGTGACCATGCCGGCCTGCCTCACGGTCACGTTCGACTGGATGCCCTGCATGTGCAGGAGTTCGCCGACGACGGTGACGCCCTCGCCGAGGAACGACGTGAAGATGGTCAGCGAGAGTGCGGCGCCGATGGCACCGCCCAGGGACGAGGCCATCTTGTAGATGCCTGCGCCCGAACCGGCCTGCGCAGCGGGAAGGTTCGAGAGCGCCGCGTCGGTCGACGGGGTGGCGTAGAAGCCCAGGCCGACGCCGAAGAGCGCATAGGCGATCACGGCGAGGATCGTGTATTGGCCCACCAGGAGGTTCGTCGGCATCAGGAGGATCGAGGCGAGGGCGACGATCATGGCCCCCCAGATCATCGGCTTGCGCGGACCGAACGCTCGGAGCAGCTTCTGGCCGACCGGGATGAACGCGATGATCGCGATGGCGTAGCCGACGGTCAGGAGCCCCGCCTTCCAGGGGTCGAAGAGCTCGGGCCGAGCGATCTGCAGCATCTGCTGGCTGACGATGAGCAGGCCGATCGTTCCGTTGAGGAGGAAGTTCGAGATCGTCGCGCCCGTGAAAATGGTGTTCTTGAAGAGCTTGAAGTCGATGAACGGGTTCTCCGGCCTCTTCTCGTACAGGACGAAGACGGCCAACCCGACCAACGCGACGGCGGCGAGGCCGAGCGTCGAGGGAGCAGTCCAGCCCATCTGGCGACCGAAGATCAGCACGATCATCAAGGCGAGCACGGAGATCATGAAGATGATGAGGCCCACCAGGTCGAACTTCTTGTGGGAGGTCTGGGGTGCCTTGCTCTCGGGGATGCCCCTGATCAGCAGGATCGAGATGATCGAGACCACGACGGACGCATAGAAGATGATGCGCCAGTTGCCCGTGGACGCCACGAAGCCGCCGAACAGGGCCGCCACGCCGGAGCCGCCCCACGAGCCGATGGACCACATGGAGACCGCGCGCTGGCGCGCCTCGCCCTCCCAGTAGGTCTTCACCAGGGCCATCGTCGCCGGCATGATGCACGCTGCCGACAGGCCCTGGATTGCGCGACCGGAGAGCAGAAGCGGCAAGGCGAGACCCGCCTTGGCGAAGATGATCAGAATCGATCCGACGATTCCGAAGACATTGCCGGTGATCGCGATCTTCACGCGGCCGATGCGGTCGGCCAGCCCGCCGGCGAAGACGATGAACAGCCCGGAGAACAGCGCCGTGATCGAGACCGCCAGGTTCATCTGGTTCAGATTGACGAACGGGTCCGACACCTCGTCGATCAGGCCGCCGTTGATGTCGGTCAGAACGCTGCGGGCGACGGTGCCGATCGTTCCGGCGAACATCCAGAACGTGAGGACGCCGAGCACGATGCCGAGGAGGGCTTTGTCGTTTCCCTTGAAGCCCTGACCCGTGACGGGGACAGCCTTGGTCGTACTCATGTCATTCATCCTCTCCCAGGTAGGCCGCAACGGCGACGACGATGGCTTCGGTGCCCGCTCGGAGGGTGGGCTGGATCAGGGGAGCGAAGTACGGAGAGTGGTTGGGCGGACCCGCCTTCTCCGGCGAGAACCCCCCGAGACCCCAGTACGTGTACGGGGTCCCGAAGGCGTCCGGGATCCGGCTGAAGTCCTCGCTGGCCGGGATCCGACCGAGGTTGATGACCCTCGCCTCGCCGAAGTGGGCGCGGAAGGCCTCGGTGACCGTGGCACTGACCTCGGGGTCGTTGTCGGTGAGTGGGAACTGGTCGTAGTACTCGAAGGTCGGCGGTTCCGGCGAGCCGGAGGCCCCGCACTCCGCGCGGACGATGCGCTCGATGCTGTCGACCACGCGCTGTCGGACCCCGGTGTCGTAGGTGCGCAGGTTGACGAGGAGGACAGCGCGATCGGGGATGATGTTGCTCTTCGAGCCGGCGACGCTGCTGCCGACCGTGACGACGGCGAACTCGCCGGGCTTCACCTCCCGGGAGACGATGGTCTGGAGTCGAAGGACGATGGACGCGGCCAGCACAACCGGGTCGACGCCCAGGTGGGGCATCGACCCGTGCGAGCCTTTGCCGAAGACCGTGATCTTGACGCTGTCGCCCGCCGAGAGCACGGGGCCGACCTGCGTGCCGATCACGCCCGCGGCGTGGTTCAGCACGTGCTGACCGAACGCCACGTCCGGCCGCGGGATCTTGGCGGTCAGGCCGTCGTCCACCATCGCCGTCGCCCCGGCCGCCGTCTCCTCGGCGGGCTGGAACAGCGCGATGAACGTGCCGGCCCACGCCTCGCGGTTGGCTGCGAGCAACTCGGCGGCCCCCAGGAGGCACGCGATGTGGGCGTCGTGCCCACAGGCATGCATGACGCCGACCGTGGCACCGGTCGCGTCGACCGCGGTGTCCGTCGACGCATAGGGGAGGTTCGTGAGCTCTGTGACGGGCAAGGCGTCGATGTCCGCCCGCATGAGCGCCGTCTTGCCGGGCCCGTTGGCGAGAACTCCGACGACGCCACCGCCAACGGACTGCACGTCGTACCCGAAACCGCCCAGAAGACGGGCGATCTCCGCGGCCGTCTGCGTCTCCTGGGAACTCAGCTCGGGGTGGGCATGGAACTGTTTGTACAGGTCCTCCTGCCACACGCTTGTCGAGTCGAGGCCTGCGAGAACTTCTTGAGCGCGCGTCATCGCGCCTCCTCCATCAGCGGGCATGCACACGGGAACTCACCGTCAGGTTGGCACCGTCCCCCCACGCGCGCCGCATGGATGCCGGTTGTTGCATCTGAGCGGCATACTCAGAGCCAGGAGACCCGCGACGGTCCCGTGCACCACTCCGGGGGGCGCACCCGCTTGAGAGGAGCATCAGCCATGAACGACGAGACACAGCGCACGACAGAAGGCGGCGGGACGGTCTCCGTCACGTGGGAGAACTACCCGCGCGCCAACTGCCATGCGTCATTTCAGGCAACCGTGGAGAATGGCGGGCTCGGCAAGTTCTACCATGTCAGGGAGCTCGCACCCGTCGGCGAAGTCCAGTTGGGCATCGGGGAGAATCGGGACACGCTCTACTCATTAGGAGTCTTTGATCTGACCGAGCCGGTGACGATCACGAAGCCCGAGACCAGGGGCCGGTACCAGTCAATGCTGGTCCAGAATGAAGATCAGTATCTCAAGCTGAGTACCAGAAGGCCCGGCAAATACACGATTACGCGAGAGCGGGCAGGCACGCGCTACATCGGAGTGAATTTCCGCACTTTCGTCGACCCGAACGACCCAGTCGACGTGAGACGAGCCCAAGAACTCCAGAACGAGATCGTCGTGGAGCAGGCGTCGGTCGGCTCCTTCGAGATCCCCAACTGGGATCGGAAATCATACCGACATGTCGATGCGGCATTTAGGACGCTCTATTACACGATGGACGACTGGTCGAAGGCATTCGGTGACGTCCACCAGGTCGACCCCGTGAAGTTCTACGTCGCCAGCGCTTCAGGATGGACCGGAGTTCCGGAACCGTCCGAAGCGCTGATCCTCCAAGGTGCCCCGTCCCAGAATGACGGCAAGACGCCACACATGCTCACCGTCCGCGAGGTTCCGGTCGACGGGTTCTGGTCGGTCACCGTTTACAACCGTGACCTGGCCGTCGTCAAGAACACCTATGACACCTATAGCGTCAACAGCGTCACTGCGGAGCCGAACGACGACGGGAGCGTCACGATTCACTTCGGCGGTGACCCGGACCAGCCGAACTTCATCTATACCCCCGAGGGATGGCGCTACCTCGTCCGGCTCTACGGAACACTCGAGGCGATTGTCGACGGGAGTTTTCAGTTCCCCAAGCCTCAGCCCGTGGCGAGAGGAACGGTCGGAGACTCTTAGCCCCTGAGGTCAGGGTCGACGGTCAACGCCTGCTGCCGGCCGGAATCGTCTGGTGGCCGAGTGTCGCACCGGCCGCGTAAGCGACAACGTCGCATCGAAGCGCGGCCGACCAAGAACGAGCGACGATCCAGTCCACTCCCCAGTGACCGAGGGCGAGGACCTAACCGTCGTGCGCGCCTGTGACTCCTGCGAGCCGCGCGGCAGAAGCGTGGAGGAACAGGCTACGAGCCGGAGCGCCATGGACTCCATCTGCTCCATCACCAACCGGATGGCCTCGGGCTGCTGGTCGGGCGGTAGTCGTAGGCCACGAGAAGCCGCTTCACGGACGCGCGCAACTTCGCCTTGACGTCCTCGCGCACGGTCCAGTCGGTGCGCACATCGCGGCGCATGATTCCCACGAGCGCCCGGGCGATGTCCGCGAGCACGCCCTCGCCCTGCACCTCGACGGCGGAGGCGTTGGACGCCACCGCGTCGTAGAAGGCCAACTCATCCTCCGACAGCGGCGGGGTGAACCGCGCACCGCGATTGCCCTCGGCCGCGACCTCGTGGGCCACCTCGATCAGCGCAGCAATGACCTCGGCCGAGGTGAGCTGTGCGTTCGTGTACCGGGTCATCAGCTCCAGGAGCCGCTCGGAGAAGGCCCGCTGCCGCACGATGTTGTGCCGAGTGGCCGAGCGGGTCTCGGCCAGGACGAGCGCCCGCAGCGCCTCGATCGCCAGGTGCGGGTGCTCCGCCTCCTGGGCCATCAAGGCGAACTCCGCGTCCAGGTCGCTGAGCGCCGGCCGCGGGATCCCGGCGGCGCCGTAGATGTCGAGCACCTCGCCCGAGACCACCGCCCCGGCCACCAGCTCGTTGAGGAGCCGTTGGACCTCCTCGGGGATCGACGCCGCGTGCCTGGCGGTCCTCGGCGTCGAACGTGCCCATCCAGACGCGCACGTCCTCGTAGAACTGCGCCTCGCGCCGCACATCGGCGAGCGGGTCAGCCCTCCCGCAGATCGCCCACGCCGCGCGAGCGCTCCGGCGAGGCGACGGAACCGCGCGGCGCGCCCCTCGCCGTCGTCACCCCGTACCGGCTCGCGACCTGTGCGGAACGTTCCTTGCGGTGGGCGCGACGGACCTTCCGCAGAAGGAGCGCCGACGACGGCGCCCCCCACCTCGCGGGGGCCCTCGCCCTCCGGCCGGCGCAGGTACTCCGGGCGCTCCGCCGTCCCGCGCCTTCGTCAAGACGACGGCCCCCGATACCTGCGTTTCCGCAGGTCGGGGGCCATTTCTCTACTGGTGGGCGATACTGGGATCGAACCAGTGACCTCTTCCGTGTCAAGGAAGCGCGCTACCGCTGCGCCAATCGCCCGATACAAGATGCGAGGTGGAGACGGGATTCGAACCCGTGTAGACGGCTTTGCAGGCCGCTGCCTCGCCTCTCGGCCACTCCACCCTGAGGCTTCAGGTCCCACCTTGGGTGGTGGTGGAGCCCTTCGAGCGGACGACGGGATTCGAACCCGCGACCCTCACCTTGGCAAGGTGATGCTCTACCAACTGAGCCACGTCCGCGTGCGTGCTGATCCGGGGCTTCCCGGCTCAACTGCGCCTCGCAGACTCTAGCCGAGCCGCGCGGTCGAGTCCAAACCCGCGGCTACGGTGTCGGCATGCCGCCGGAGGGTGCCCACGTCCCGCCCGCGGGTGTCGAACGAACCACCGTTCGCCCCGCGGGAGTCCCCCACCGCGCCGAGTCGCCCGTGGTGAGGCCTGGTTCAGCGGGTGGCGCGCCAGGGGGGTCACGGCGTACGCAGACCTGAGCCTCTCGCCCGAAGCCCTCGCCGAGGGCGGGTGGTGGGCAGTGGTGGGGGAGTTCGAGGGAGCCGTCCACGCCTGGCGGTTCGCCGACGTCGCGCGTACCGGGCCCGGGTTCGACCTCCCCGCGCATCCGACCTGGTCAGGGCCCGAGCTCTCGGCCTGGAGGTCCTCCATGGACCGCGAGCGCTACTGCGGGGCGGTCGAGTCGGTCAGGGAGGCCGTCCGGGAGGGCGAGGTCTACCAGGCGAACATCTGCCGCGTGCTCAGCGCCCCGCTCGAGGCCGGGTCCGGCGAGCCGTCGGCGACCGGGCTCGCCGCGGTCCTGGCCGGCGGCAACCCCGCTCCGTACGCGGGTGGGGTCCACGTTCCCGCGGAGCCGGCCGACCTCGAACCGGTTCCCGACGGCGCCCCGCACCACCTCGTCGTCCCGCCCGTCTGGGTGGTGAGCGCGTCCCCGGAGCTCTCGCTCGCCGTCGAGCACGGGTACGTCACGTCCCGGCCCATCAAGGGCACGGGCCGCACCGCCGCCGACCTCACCGACAAGGACCGCGCCGAGAACCTCATGATCACCGACCTCGTCCGGAACGACCTGCAGCGGGTCTGCCTGGCGGGCACGGTCGAGGTAACGCGCCTCCTTGAGGTCGAGGAGCACCCCGGGCTCGTCCACCTCGTCTCCACCGTGCGCGGGCGGTTGGCGGCCGACGAGCCGGTCGCCGTGTGGCGGGACCTGATCGCGGCCGCCCTGCCCGCCGGCTCCGTGTCGGGGGCGCCCAAGTCGAGCGCGCTGCGCCTGATCTCGGCGCTCGAGCCCGTCCCTCGCGGTCCCTACTGCGGTGCGATCGGGTGGATCGACGCCGACTCCGGAAGCGCCGAGCTCGCCGTCGGGATCCGGACCTTCTGGTGGAGCGAGGGCACGCTCCGTTTCGGCACCGGCGCCGGCATCACCTGGGGGAGCGACCCGGCGCTCGAGTGGGACGAGACGGAACTGAAGGCAAGCAGACTCATCGCGCTCGCCTCGCGTGAGATGGTGCTCGGGTGAGCACGATCGTCTGGTTCGACGGCGCGATCCGGGACGCCGACACTCCGCTGATCAGCGTCCTGGACCACGGGTTCACCGTGGGGGACGGGGTCTTCGAGACGTGCGAGCTCGTCGACGGGCGCGTCTTCGCCCTGACCCGGCACCTGATCCGGCTGGCCCGGTCGGCGGCGGGGCTCGGCCTCGCCCTCCCGCCCGACGACGTCGTCCGGGGCGCTGTCGAGGAGGTCACCGCCGCGTGGGGCACGACCACCGGGCGGCTGCGGATCACCGTGACCGGGGGCGCCGCGGCTCTGGGCTCGGATCGGGGGGCCGCGCCTCCGACGTTCGTCGTCGCCGCCGCCCCGGCCCGGTCTCCCGGCCCCATGCGGGTACACGTGGTCGACTGGACGCGCAACGAGCGCTCTGCCGTCGCCGGCCTGAAGACCACGTCCTACGCCGAGAACGTCGTCGCCCTGGCCCGGGCGCACGAGCGCGGAGCGGACGAGGCGATCTTCGCCAACACGCGCGGCGAGCTCTGCGAGGGCAGCTTCTCGAACGTCTTCGTGGAGGTCGACGGCGAGGTGCTGACGCCGCCGCTCAGCGCGGGCTGCCTCGCCGGGGTCACGCGCGAGCTCGTCCTGGAGTGGTCGGGCGCGGCCGGCCTGCCCGTGCGGGAGGTGACGCTGCCCGTCGGGGCTCTGCACGAGGCGCGGCACGCGGCCCTCACCTCGAGCCTCAAGGGTGTCGTCCCCATCGTGGCGGTCGACGGGCGGGCTCTGGAGCCGGGGCCTCTGACTGCGCGACTGTCGCAGGTCTTCGACGCGAGGCGGGCGGCCGACGTCGACCCGTGAGTCGGCCGCCGAGGCCGTCCGCCGTACCCGGTTCGGCAATCCGGACGAGAGTCCGCTAGCATCGTGCGGCCGGTCCGGGACCGGCCGCACGGGCGATTGGCTCAGTGGTAGAGCGCCTCGTTCACACCGAGGAGGTCACTGGTTCGAACCCAGTATCGCCCACCATCAGAAATGGCCCGCGAGGTATCGACGTCGCGGGCCTTTCTCTGTGCACGCGAACCGATGGACGCCCCTGACACGGAGGTCTAGCCTCGGCCTCGTCCGGTCGTCGCGGCCGGCGGGGTCGATGGACGGAGACGCGGATGGGTATCGACGACATCGTCGCGAAGGCGAAGAGCGCACTGCCGGACGAGACGATCGATCAGGTCGCGGGCACGATCAAGGGCGTCACGTCGGACGACGTCGACGCGACGGTCGACAAGGTGGCCGAGCAGGCCAAGAAGCTCAACGACTGACATCTCTCCTGGCCCGTCGCTCCTCAACGGCGCGGCGCGGCGGGCCAGCCCCCGGGTCGGGGTACGCGCCGATAGGAAGCCGGGGTCCCAGGCCCGCGATCGGTAGCATCGTCCAGGTTCACCCGCACCCGACCCTGGAGCCACCGTGCCCGAGCTGGCAGTGATCGTCGACGGATCCGAGCGGGTCATCGAGCCCGGCACCACGGGTCTCGACCTCTTCGGCGGACGACGGGACGTCGTCGTGATGCGCGTCGACGACGAGCTGCGCGACCTCGCGGCGCCGGTCGCGTCCGGACGACGGATCGACGCCGTCACCGATCGACAGCCCCGACGGGCTCGCCGATCCTGCGCCACTCCTGCGCGCACGTGCTCGCGCAGGCGGTCCAGGAGGTCAATCCCGCCGCCAAGCTCGGCATCGGCCCGCCGATCACGGACGGCTTCTACTACGACTTCGACGTCGCAGAGCCCGTTCACCCCCGAGTACCTCAAGGCCCTCGAGAAGGTGATGCAGCGCATCGTCGAGAGAGCCAGACCTTCCGACGCCGCGTGGTCACCGACGAGGAGGCGCGTCGCCGAGCTCGCCGACGAGCCGTACAAGCTCGAGCTCATCGGCCTCAAGGGCCGGCGCCGACGCCGCGGCCGCCGCCGAGGGCGCGGCGGTCGAGGTCGGGCGCGGGCGAGCTGACGATCTACGACAACGTCCGCCGGGACGGCACGGTCGTCTGGAAGGACCTCTGCCGCGGCCCGCACCTGCCGAGCACCAGGCTGCTCGGCAACGGCTGCGCCGCTCACCGCAGCGCCGCCGCCTACTGGCGGGGGAGCGAGAAGAACCCCCAGCTCCAGCGCGTCTACGGCACCGCGTGGCCGACCAAGGACGAGCTGGCGCGCCTACCAGGAGCGCCTGGCCGAGGCCGAGCGGCGCGACCACCGCCAGCTCGGCGCCGAGCTCGACCTCTTCTCCTTCCCCGACGAGATCGGCTCCGGCCTCGCCGGTCTTCCACCCCAAGGGCGGCATCATCCGCAAGGAGATGGAGGAGTACTCCCGCCGCCGCCACGTCGAGGAGGGCTACGAGTTCGTCTACTCCCCGCACATCACCAAGGCCGCGCTCTTCCAGATCTCCGGCCACCTCGACTGGTACGCGGAGGGCATGTACCCGCCCATGCACATCGACGAGGAGCACGGACGCCGACGGCGAGCTCACGCAAGCAGGGCCAGGACTACTACCTCAAGCCGATGAACTGCCCCATGCACAACCTCATCTTCCGGTTCGCGCGGGCGCTCCTACCGCGAGCTGCCGCTGCGGCTGTTCGAGTTCGGCACCGTCTACCGCTACGAGAAGTCCGGCGTGGTGCACGGCCTCACCCGCGCCCGCGGCTTCACCCAGGACGACGCCCACATCTACTGCACCCGCGAGCAGATGAAGGGCGAGCTCACCACCGCTCCTGACGTTCGTCCTCGACCTGCTCAAGGACTACGGCCTCGACGACTTCTACCTCGAGCTGTCCACCAGGAACCCCGAGAAGTTCGTGGGGGACGACGAGGTCTGGGAGGAGGCGACGGCGACCCTCGCCGAGGTCGGCGACGGAGTCCGGGCCTGGAGCTGCGTCCCGACCCCGGCGGCGCCGCCTTCTACGGCCCGAAGATCTCGGTCCAGACGCAAGGACGCCATCGGCCGCACGTGGCAGATGTCGACGATCCAGCTCGACTTCAACCTGCCCGAGCGGTTCGAGCTGGAGTACACCGCCCCCGACGGCACGCGGCAGCGCCCCGTCATGATCCACCGCGCCCTCTTCGGCTCGATCGAGCGCTTCTTCGGCGTCCTCACCGAGCACTACGCCGGCGCGTTCCCCGCCTGGCTCGCCCCCGTCCAGGTGCTCGCGGTGCCGGTGGCGGAGCCGTTCAACGACTACCTGGCGGACGTCGTCGCCCGCCTGCGCGCCCGTGGGATCCGCGCTGACCTGGACGACTCCGACGAACGCTTCCACAAGAAGATCCGCACCGCGACCCAGGAGAAGGTGCCGTTCGTGCTCATCGCGGGCGGGGAGGACGCCGAGGCGTGGCCGGTCTCGTTCCGCTTCCGCGACGGCCGCCAGGACAACGGCGTGCCCGTCGACGAAGCGATCGAGCGGGTGGTCGCCGCGGTCCGCGACCGGACCCAGGTGTGATGGTCGACGACGGCGCCCCGCACGCCGGGCACGAGGCCGACGCCGGGCGCGAGGCTCACGAGGCGGCGGAGACCTTCGCCCGCTCCGAGGACGGTTTCGAACGCCTGTGGACCCCGCACCGGATGGTCTACATCGCCGGCGAGGACAAGCCCGTGCACGACCGACCCGGTCCCGAGTGCCCGTTCTGCCGGGCGCCGGGGCGCGGCGACGTCGAGGGCCTGATCGTGCACCGCGGTGCGCTGGCGTACGCCGTCCTCAACCTGTACCCGTACAACCCCGGCCACCTGCTCGTGTGCCCCTACGAGCACGTCGCGGACTACGCCGACCTGACGCCGGAGCAGCGCGTAGAGATCGCGGAGATGACCGCGACGGCGATGCGCGTCATCCGGGCGGTCTCGGCGCCCGACGGGTTCAACCTCGGCATCAACCAGGGCGCGATCGCCGGCGCCGGCATCGCGGGCCACCTCCACCAGCACGTCGTCCCGCGGTGGTCGGGCGACTCGAACTTCCTGCCCATCGTCGCAGGCACGAAGGCGGTGCCGGAGCTGCTCGGCCGGACGCGCGAGAAGCTGGCCGCCGGGTGGGCGCGCGAGCAGCGGCGCCTCGCCGCCGTCGCGGCCCGGGAAGGGGAACAGTCATGACCCTCAGCAGCAAGGGTCGCGGTTTCGCCACCGCGGTGTTCGGCCCGGTCGCCGCGTTCCTCGTGCGACGGGGCGTCTCCCCGGACGTGGTCACCGTGGCCGGAACCCTCGGCGTCATGGCGACCGCGCTCTGGTTCTTCCCCACCGGGCGGCTGGCGGGCGGCGCCTTCCTCGTCGCGTTCTTCACCCTGACGGACACGATCGACGGGCAGATGGCGCGCCGCATCGGTAGGACGGGGCCCTGGGGCGCCTTCCTCGACTCCACGATGGACCGATTCGCCGACGGCGCGATCTTCCTGGGTCTGGTCCTCTGGGGCGCCACGACGGCCGCCTCCGGCGACGGCGGCGCGAACGACCCGGCGTGGGCCGCCGTCGCCGCTCTCGCCTGCCTGTTCCTGGGCTCGATCGTGCCCTACGCCCGAGCGCGGGCCGAGGGCCTCGGTATGACGGCCGCTGTCGGTATCGCCGAACGGACCGACCGGCTCGTGGTCGCTCTCGTGGCCACGGCCGCCGTCGGGTTCGGTGCCCCGGTGGCCGTGCTGACCGGTGCGCTGGCCCTGCTCGCCGTGGCGAGCGCCGTCACCGTCTACCAGCGGATGGCGACCGTCTACCGCCAGTCGGCGGCGCGGGTCGCCGCCGAGGGCGAGGGGCCGACGCCGGCCGGGGGCGCCGCGTGAACGCGGGCAAGGCCTTCGCGCTGGGGTGGCGGATCGTCCCCAGGCTTCCCGACCCGGTGGGCCGCGCCATCTTCGACCTGGTCGCCCTCGGGGCGTGGCTCGCCCACGGTGGCGGGGTGCGCCAGCTCGAACGCAACCTCCAGCGGCTGCGGCCCGAGGCATCGCGCCGGCAGCTCCGGCGCCTGTCGCGGGCCGGGATGCGCTCGTACATGCGGTACTACTGCGAGACCTTCCAGATGCCCGGCTGGACCGGCGAGCGGCTCGACGCCCGGGTGCGCCTCGCGGGTGGCGAGGACCTCAAGGCCGACCTCGCCGAGGGCAAGAGCGTCGTCCTGGCGGTCGCCCACACCGGCAACTGGGACCTCTCGGGCTCGTGGTCGGTCCGCAACCTGGGGCCGGTCGTGACCGTGGTGGAGCGACTCGAGCCCGAGGAGCTGTACCAGGAGTTCCTCGCCTTCCGCGAGGCGCAGGGAGTCATCGTCGTGCCGTACGAGAAGGGCGGCAACGTCTTCCGCACGCTCATCCGGCACGCGAAGACGGGAGGGCACATCATCCCGCTGCTCGCGGACCGGGACCTCTCCCGCGGCGGCATCGAGGTGACGCTCGCCGGTCATCGGGCGCGGGTCGCCCCCGGACCGGCAGCGCTCTCGCTCGCCACGGGCTCCCGGGTCTACCCCACCCGCATCTACTACGAGCGGCTGCACGGGACACGACGGCGGGCCGCCGGAACCCCGTGGGGCACCGTGCTGGACTTCGCGCCGGCCCTGGAGATGCCGCAGGCCCCCACGCGCGAAGAGGCCATCGCGGCGCTGACCCAGGCCTGGGTCGACGCCGTCGTGGAGTCGCTGAACGCCCGTCCACAGAGTTGGCACATGCTCCAGAAGGTGTTCGTCGACGACCTCGACCCGGTACGTCTCGCGGCGGCGACCGGCGCGGCCGGGACGGACCCTGTCAAGGGAACGGACAGGGGAGCGGGGACGGAGCCCGCATGAGGATCGGCATCGTCTGCCCGTACTCCTTCGACGTGCCCGGGGGCGTGCAGATCCACGTCCAGGACCTCGCCGAGCAGCTCATCGCCCTCGGTCATGAGGTATCGGTCCTGGCCCCCGCAGACGACGAGACGCCGGTGCCCGACTACCTCGTGTCTGCGGGCCGCACGGTTCCGGTGCGCTACAACGGCTCGGTGGCCCGCCTGAGCTTCGGCCCGGTCAGCGCGGCCAGGGTCCGGAAGTGGCTGGTCGCCGGGCAGTTCGACGTCCTTCACGTCCATGAGCCCGTCACCCCGAGCCTCGGGGGGCTCGCGGTACTCATCGCCGACGGCCCGATCGTCGCGACGTTCCACACCGCGAACGACCGGTCCCGCGCGATGCAGATCGCCTTCCCGATGGTGCGGCCTGCCCTGGAGAAGATCTCGGCCCGGATCGCGGTGTCCGAGGAGGCGCGGCGCACGCTGGTGGAGCACCTCGGCGGGGACGCCGTCGTCATCCCCAACGGGGTCTACGTCGAGCGGTACCGGGCCGCGACGCCGAAGCCGGAGTGGCAGGGCACGCCGGAGCGCCCGACCGTGGCGTTCCTCGGCCGCCTCGACGAGCCCCGCAAGGGCCTGCCCGTCCTGGTCGAAGCGATCCCCGAGGTCGTGCGGCGCATGCCCGGCGTCCGGTTCCTCGTCGCCGGGCGGGGCGACGTCGAGTGGGCAAAGGAGAAGCTGGGCGATGTCGGCGACTCCGTCACCTACCTCGGCGGTGTCAGCGAGGAGGACAAGGCCTCGCTGCTGGCGTCCGTCGACGTCTACGTGGCGCCCCACACGGGTGGCGAGAGCTTCGGCATCGTGCTCGTCGAGGCGATGAGCGCCGGCGCGTGCGTCGTGGCCAGCGCCCTCAACGCCTTCCGCCAGGTTCTGGCCGACGGCGAGGCCGGGCTCCTCTTTCCGGTGGGCGATCCGGCGGCCCTTGCCGACACCCTCTGCCGGGCGCTGTCCGACCCGGAGCTGCGCGCGCGGACGACGGCGGTCGCCGACCGGCACGTCGAGCGCTACGACTGGCCGCAGGTGGCCGCGCACATCCTCGACGTCTACGCGATGGTGGCCCGCACGGCCGGGCACCCCGTCGCCGTCGACCCGCGATCCCGACGGGGGAGACCGTGACCGACGCCGCATGGACCGCCTGGGCGCTCGTCGTCCTCGTGGCGGTTCTGATCACCCTCTGGGTGGTGTGGGCCGCTGCGTCGCGGCTCGACCGCCTCCACCGCCGCGTGCGGGAGTCCCGGGCCACGCTCGACGCCCAGCTCGTCCGCCGGGCCACCGCGGCCTGGGACCTCGGAACGGCAGACGTGCTTGCGCCGGTGACCGCCGTCCGCGTGGTCGAGGCGGCTCGCGAGGCGCTAGCCCACTCCAACGAGGGGGTCGCCACGTTCCTCGACGAGGGGTCGGCCGCCGACGAGTCCGCCGAGCCCGACCAGGCGATGGTCGAGAGCGAGCTCTCCCGTGTGCTGCGGGCCGCGCTCGGTGACGTCGAGGACCGGGCCCGGCTCGCCCAGGTCGACCGCGCCCGGGAACTTCTCGAGAACCTCGACCACGCGTGGTACCGGGTCCAGCTCGCGCGCCGCTTCTACAACGACGCCGTCGTCCAGGTCCGCCGTATCCGCGCCAAGGGCTACGTCCGCCTGTTCCGGCTCGCCGGGCGCGCCCCGACCCCCCAGACGTTCGAGATGGACGACGCCACCGGCGTCGAGTGAGGCCTCCTGCGTGTCCGTCCCCTCCGGCCCGCCCCTCGCGTCGGGTGACCCCCGACTGACCGGCCGCTCCACGCACTCCCTCGCGCAGACCCCGTGGGCGGCCGACCTTGCACCGCGGGCTCACCAGATCAGGCGCCGCAGCGGCGGACGGGTGGCGATCGCGCTCGCCGCGGTCACGACCGCCGTCGCCCTTCTGCTGGTCGCGCTTCTCGTCGGGCCCCAGGCCGCCGCCGTCGGGGGAGTGCTCGCCCTCATTCCGCTCACCGTCGTCCTCCTGGCGATCCGCTGGCTGGACCGCTGGGAGCCCGAGCCACGCGGCACGATGTGGTTCGCCTTCCTGTGGGGTGCGGGCGTGAGCGTTCTGGTCGCGTTCCTCGGTAACCAATGGGGCGCAGAGTACGTCGGCACCCAGACCCAGGACGAGCAGGTCGCGCTGCTGCTCACGGCCAGTTATGTCGCCCCGATCGTCGAGGAGACGGCCAAGGGTTTCGGCGTGCTCGCGATCTTCCTCGCGCGGCGCCGGTACTTCGACGGCGTGGTCGACGGGATCGTCTACGCCGCGACCGTCGCCGCCGGCTTCGCGTTCACCGAGAACATCCTCTACTTCGGGCGCGCCGGCGAGGGACTGGCCGTCGTCTTCGTGCTGCGCGCCGTCGTCGCCCCGTTCGCACACCTGCTCTTCACCGCGTGCATCGGCATCGCGCTCGGCGTGGCGTCCCGACGGCGCAACGACCTCGCCCCGGTGATCGCCTTCCCGCTCGGCCTGGCGTGCGCGATCATCCTGCACGCGCTGTGGAACGCGAGCACCGCACTCGGGGCCGGCTGGATCGTGATATACGTCGTCGTCCAGATCCCGATCTTCGTCGCCGCCGTCGGCCTCGCGTTCTGGCTCGGCGGCCGCGAGGCGACCATGGTGCGGGCGCGCCTGGGGGAGTACGCGGCCGCGGGATGGTTCCTCCCGTACGAGGTGGACCTGCTCTCCTCCCAGCGCGGGCGTCGCTTCGCCCGGGCGTGGGCGTCGCGGTTCGGACCGCAGGCCCGCGCGTCGATGCGCTCGTTCCAGCGACACGCCACCGGCCTCGCGTTCTACCGCCAGCGCCTGCTGACCGGGCGCGAGGACCTGAGGGCACCGGCGGACGAGGCGGCGCTCCTGGCCGCCCTGCAGCACGACCGCGCGATGCTCACGGCCGCCGCGCGAGGCCGCTGACGCGGACCCTCCTTCCGGGGCGCGAGCGCGGCTTCCGGGGCGGGCCGACTACACTGACCGGCGCGCCGCCCCTGGCAGCGCGCCTCGACCCCCGTCGTCTCTCTCCAGAGGTCACCGTGTCCCAGCAGCCCACCCCGCCCGTCGCCGTGACCGGAACCGCCCGGGTCAAGCGCGGCATGGCCGAGATGCTCAAGGGCGGCGTGATCATGGACGTCGTCACGCCCGACCAGGCGAAGATCGCGGAGGACGCCGGCGCCGTCGCCGTCATGGCGCTCGAGCGCGTCCCCGCCGACATCCGCGCCCAGGGCGGCGTCTCCCGGATGAGCGACCCCGACATGATCGACGGGATCATCGCGGCCGTCTCGATCCCGGTCATGGCCAAGGCCCGGATCGGTCACTTCGTCGAGGCCCAGGTGCTCCAGAGCCTCGGCGTCGACTACATCGACGAGTCCGAGGTCCTCACCCCCGCGGACTACTCCCACCACATCGACAAGTTCGCCTTCACGGTGCCCTTCGTCTGCGGCGCCACCAACCTGGGCGAGGCGCTGCGGCGGATCACCGAGGGCGCCGCCATGATCCGGTCCAAGGGCGAGGCCGGGACCGGCGACGTCTCCAACGCCGTCACCCACATGCGCACCATCCGCGACGAGATCCGCCGCCTCGCCTCGCTCCCGGAGGACGAGCTGTACCTCGCGGCCAAGGACCTCCAGGCGCCGTACGAGCTGGTCCGGGAGGTCGCCGTCGCCGGGAAGCTGCCCGTCGTCCTCTTCACGGCGGGCGGCATCGCCACGCCGGCGGACGCGGCGATGATGATGCAGCTGGGCGCCGAGGGCGTCTTCGTCGGGAGCGGCATCTTCAAGTCGGGCAACCCGGCCGAGCGCGCCGCGGCGATCGTCAAGGCGACCACGTTCTTCGACGACCCCGACGTCGTCGCCCAGGTCTCCCGCGGCCTCGGCGAGGCCATGGTCGGCATCAACGTCGACGAGATCCCGCAGCCTCACCGGTTGGCCGAGCGCGGCTGGTGACCGCGCCGAGCGGCGGGTCGGCGCACGGACCGGTGCACGGGCTCGGCCCCGAGTGGCGCCCCGGTCCCGACGGCCTGCTCTTCCGCCGCGGGGCCCGCGTGATCGTCCTGGATGACGACGACCGCGTGCTCCTCCTGCGCGGGCACGACGCCGACCAGCCCGAACGCGGCTGGTGGTTCACGGTCGGCGGAGGCATCGACGAGGGCGAGACCGACCTCGCGGCTGCCGTGCGTGAGGTCTGGGAAGAGACGGGGATCGAGCTGCGCGCCGAGGACCTCCAGGGCCCGGTGTTCACCCGCAGCGCGATCTTCGACTTCTTCGCCCGAACCTGCCGTCAGGACGAGGTGTTCTTCCTCGCTCGGCTGCACGGGGAGGCGACCATCACGACGGGCGGGTGGACCGACGTCGAGCGCAGGTTCGTCGACGACCTGCGGTGGTGGCACCCCGACGCGCTCGCCCAGGTCACCGAGGAGGTGTTCCCGCACGGCCTTGCGCAACTCGTCTCCGGGTTGCTCGGGGGCTGGGACGGGCGCACCCGCCACCTCGGCCTGGCCTCTTCCGTGGCGCGCTACCCCGTCGAGCAGACGCCGCTGCCATAGGTGCGGGCAGGGCCGCGGAGGCGAGGGTCCGGGCCGGCAACTAGACTCCCTGCCCGTGACCGCGACCCCCGCCATCGGCGTGCTCGCCCTGCAGGGCGACGTCCGCGAGCACCTGGGCGCCCTGACGGCGTGCGGTGCGCGGGCGGTGGCCGTCCGCCGGCGCTCGGAGCTCGACGCGGTCGACGGCATCGTGCTCCCCGGGGGCGAGTCGACGACCATCGAGAAGCTGTTGCGGATCTTCGGGCTCTTCGAACCGCTCCAGGAGCGGATCCGGGGCGGCATGCCCGCCTACGGCTCGTGCGCGGGGATGATCCTGCTCGCGCGGCGCGTGCTGGACGGGGCGGAAGGCCAGCAGTCCCTCGGCGTCCTGGACGTGACCGTGCGGCGCAACGCCTTCGGCCGGCAGGTCGACTCCTTCGAGGAGGACCTCGTGGCACCCGCGCTGGGTGCCGGCCCCGGCGAGCCCCCGATGCACGCCGTCTTCATCCGGGCCCCCTGGGTGGAGGAAGCGGGACCCGGGGTGGAGGTCCTGGCCCGGGCGACCACCCCGTCGGCCGCCGGTAGGATCGTCGCGGTCCGGGAGGGCGCCGTGCTCGCGACGTCCTTCCACCCCGAGCTCGGGTCCGACCCCCGGGTACACGCGGCATTCGTGCGCGCGGTGCGCGAGCACGCCCCCTGACCTCGCGCCCGCGCGGCGAGGACGCACCTGACTACCGAGGAGCCCTATGTCCGGTCACTCCAAGTGGGCCACGACCAAGCACAAGAAGGCGGTCGTCGACGCGAAACGCGGCAAGCTCTTCGCACGGCTCATCAAGAACATCGAGGTCGCGGCCCGGACGGGCGGCGGCGACCCGGCCGGCAACCCGACGCTCTTCGACGCCATCCAGAAGGCGAAGAAGTCCTCGGTCCCGGCCGACAACATCGACCGCGCGGTCAAGCGCGGGTCGGGCCAGGAAGCGGGCGGCGCCGACTACCAGACGATCATGTACGAGGGCTACGCGCCGGGCGGCATCGCCGTCCTCGTCGAGTGCCTCACGGACAACCGCAACCGCGCCGCCTCGGACGTGCGCGTGGCCTTCACGCGCAACGGTGGATCCCTCGCGGACCCGGGCAGCGTGTCGTACCTCTTCCAGCGCCGCGGCGTCGTCCTCGTGCCCAAGGCCGGCGGCGTCACGGAGGACGACGTCCTCACGGCCGTCCTCGACGCCGGTGCCGAGGAGGTCAACGACCTGGGCGAGGAGCTCGAGGTGCTCAGCGAGGCCACCGATCTCGTCGCCGTGCGCTCCGCCCTGCAGGACGCCGGGATGGACTACGACTCCGCCGAGGTCCAGTTCGTCCCGACCCTGCAGGTCGAGGTGGACGTCGACGGCGCCCGCCGGGTGCTCCGCCTGATCGACGCGCTCGAGGACAGCGACGACGTGCAGAACGTGTTCGCGAACTTCGACGCCTCCGACGAGGTGCTCGCGGCTCTCGAGGACGAGTGACGGGTGTCGCGGCCCGGGTCACGGACGCCGGGCTGCGACAGTGGGGCACATGCGCGTCCTCGGTGTCGACCCCGGCCTGACCCGCTGCGGGATCGGCGTGATCGACGCGGCCCCGGGTCGGCAGGTCACCCTGGTCGACGTCGGCGTCGTCCGGACGCCGAGCACCGACCCACCGGAACGCCGGCTCCTCGAGATCGCTCGCGCCGTCGACGTGTGGCTGGACCGGCACAGCCCGGACGCCGTCGCCGTCGAGAGGGTCTTCGCCCAGGTGAACCTCCGGACCGTCACCGGAACGGCCCAGGTGGCGGGCCTCGCAATGGTCGCCGCGGCTCGTCGTGGGCTTCCCGTGGGACTCCACACCCCCTCCGAGGTCAAGGCCGCCGTCACCGGCTACGGGCGGGCGGAGAAGGCCCAGGTCCAGGAGATGGTCATGCGGATCCTCGGCCTCGCCTCGCGCCCGCAGCCGGCCGACGCGGCCGACGCGCTGGCCCTCGCCGTGTGCCACGCGTGGCGGCCCCAGGGGGCGCCTGCCGGTCCCGGAGCGACGACGGGCACGTCGGCCCGTGGCGGTCTCACGCCGGCGCAGGTGCTGTGGGCGAACGCCACGGATGCGGCGCGCCGTCGCAGCTGACCGCGTCCACCGGTTACGCTGACGGTGTTCGTACACCTGTTCGCGCCGCGCGCGACGATTCGCCGGTGGCCCGGTACAGGGCCGTCGCGGCGGAGCCGACGCCGCACTCCTGGAGGAGGACCCAGCCGTGATCTCGTCGCTCACGGGGACCGTCCGTACGGTCTCGCTGGACTCGGTCGTCGTCGTCGTCGGCGGCGTGGGGTTCCGCGTCGCCGCCACGCCTACGACGCTGGCCGGCCTTCGGACCGGGACGGAGGCGGAGCTCGCCACGTCCCTCGTGGTCCGTGAGGACTCCTTGACGCTGTTCGGCTTCGCCGACGCCGACGAGCGGGAGGCGTTCGAGCTCCTCCAGACGGTGACGGGCATCGGACCGCGGCTGGCTCTGGCCATGCTCGCGGTGCTCACGCCCGACCAGCTGCGGCGGGCGATCGCGCAGGAGGACCTCGCGGCGCTCATGCGCGTTCCCGGGATCGGGCGCAAGGGCGCCCAGCGCATCGTGCTCGAGGTGGGGGACCGCCTCGGCCCACCGACGTCGGGCGAGGCCGTGGCGGGACGGGTGCAGAGTGCGGGCGACGGCGCGTCCTCGGACGTCGTCGACGCCCTCGTCGGGCTGGGCTGGTCGGCTCGCAGCGCCGAGCAGGCGGTGGCTGCGGTGGTCGAGGCCGGCCACGACCCGGCCGACACGGGCGGACTCCTGCGCGCCGCGCTGCGGACCCTCGGCGGGCACGGGGCTGGCGGGGCTCGTGGCTGAGTCGATCGAGGGGCTCATGGCCGCCCAAGCCACCGAGGTCGAGCGCGCGGCCGAGTCCGCCCTGCGGCCCCGCCGGCTCTCGGAGTTCGTCGGTCAGCCGGTCGTGCGCGACCAGCTCTCGCTCGTGCTCGACGCTGCCGTGGCCCGCCGCCGGACGCCCGACCACGTGCTGCTGTCCGGCCCGCCGGGCCTCGGCAAGACGACCCTGGCCATGATCATCGCGGCCGAGGTGGACGGCGCGCTGCGGCTCACCTCCGGGCCTGCCGTGCAGCACGCGGGGGACCTCGCCGCCATCCTCTCGGCCCTGCAGGAGGGGGACGTCCTCTTCATCGACGAGATCCACCGGCTCGCCCGCTCCGCCGAGGAGATGCTCTACCTCGCGATGGAGGACTACCGGGTCGACATCGTGGTCGGCAAGGGCGCGGGGGCCACGGCGATCCCGCTGACGCTGCCACCGTTCACCGTCGTCGGGGCGACCACGCGCGCCGGGCTCCTCCCCGCGCCGCTGCGCGACCGTTTCGGCTTCACGGGCCACCTCGAGTTCTACGACGTGGCCGACCTCGAGCGGGTGCTCCACCGCTCCGCGGCGCTTCTGGGCGCCTCGCTCGAGCCGGTCGCGGCCACGGAGATCGCCTCCCGTTCGCGAGGGACGCCGCGCATCGCCAACCGCCTTCTCCGCCGGGTCCAGGACTGGGCGCAGGTTCGCGGAACGGGCGTCCTGGACCATGCCGCCGCGCGCGCGGCCCTGCAGGTGTTCGAGGTCGACGCCCGCGGCCTCGACCGCCTCGACCGCGGGGTCCTCGACGCCCTGTGCCGGCGTTTCGGGGGTGGACCGGTCGGCCTGACCACTCTGGCCGTGGCCGTCGGAGAGGAGCCGGAGACGGTCGAAACGGTCGCCGAGCCGTTCCTGGTCCGCGAGGGTCTCATGAGCCGCACGGCGCGCGGGCGCGTCGCCACCCGGCAAGGGTTCGAGCACCTCGGCCTGCGGCCTCCGGCGGGGGAGCAGGGGCTCTGGGATTGACCGGCTAGAATCGGCCGAGTCTTGACCCCGGACTCTGGAGCACACGCGCATGGACCCTCTGATCATCATGCTCCTCCTCGGAGCGGGCGCGATGTTCCTGCTGTCGAACCGCTCGAAGAAGCAGCAGCGCAAGGCGGTGGAGTTCCGCAGCAACCTGCAGCCGGGGGACGAGGTCATGACGGGCTCCGGGCTGTTCGGGACGGTCGTCGCCGTCGACGGCGACGTCATCACGCTCGAGTCGCCGTCGGGGGGGCAGACCGACTGGCTGCGCGCCGCCATCTCCAAGCTCGCCACTCCTCCCTACGCCGCCGTCGACGACGCTGACGACGCTGACGGTGACGAGGCGTACGAAGACGAGGCCTACGACGACGAGGAGCCCTACGAGGACGAGGACTCCTCCGAGGACCAGGAGCTCGACGAGGTCGAGGCGGACGCCCGCCCCGACGAGGACCTCGCCGAGACCGCACCCGAAGCGGAAGAGCCCGCGCGTCGCGTCTGAGGATCCAGACCCGTCGACCCTGACGGCCGGAGGGCGTAGGCGCTGCGGCCCGCACGAGAGAAGATCCTGTTGGCCGCTCGCCCATCCGCCACGCGACCGTGGCGCGCACTGCTCGTCCTGCTGATCGTCACGGTCGGCATCTACGGCGCCCTGTTCCTGGGCACCAAGTTCTCGGACGCCTCCCCGCTCCCACAGCTGGCGCTGGACCTCGAGGGCGGCACACAGATCATCCTCACGCCGCGCTCGACCGACGGACAGGACGTCAGCGCGGACGACCTCGCCCAGGCCATCAGCATCATCCGGCAGCGCGTGGACGCCTCCGGTGTCGCCGAGGCCGAGATCACCAGCCAGGGCGGTCAGAACATCGTGGTCGCCCTGCCGGGCACGCCGAGCCAGGAGACCCTCGACCTCGTCCGGACGTCCGCCCAGATGCGGTTCCGCCCGGTGCTCGTGGAGACCCAGCCCGGGCCGATCACGGACCTGGACGGCGACGGCCAGCCGGATCCCGAGCCGACGGTCCCCGCCGAGGAGCTGTCCGACGTCCCCGCGACGGAGCCGACGAGCCCGAGCGACCTCGCCTGGATCACGCCCGCGGTGGAGCGAGAGCTCCAGACCCTCGACTGCACGGACCCGGCGAATCGCGTCGGTGGGGGAGGGGACGACCCCGCTACCGCCCTCGTGACCTGCTCGGTCGACGGCACCGTCAAGTACGTCCTGGGGCCGGTCGAGATCGAGGGGACCGAGATCGCGAGCGCGTCGTCGGGGCTCCGCACCACGTCCCAGGGTGTGGTCACCAACGAGTGGATCGTGCAGCTCGAGTTCACCGGCGAGGGCACGGGGGCCTTCAGCGAGTCCACTCAACGACTCGTCGGCCTGACGCCACCGCAGAACCAGTTCGCCATGGTCCTCGACGGCCTCGTCATCTCGGCGCCTGCGGTCAACGACCCGATCACCAACGGCAGCGCCGAGATCTCCGGCTCGTTCACCCGTGAGACGGCGGCCACGCTCGCCAGCCAGCTGAACTTCGGCTCGCTCCCGCTGACGTTCGAGGTCCAGAGCGAGGAGCAGATCTCTGCGACCCTCGGCTCCGAGCAGCTCCAGCGCGGGCTGCTGGCCGGGGCGATCGGGCTCCTCCTCGTGGTCATCTACAGCTTCTTCCAGTACCGCGGCCTCGCCGTCGTGACCCTCACGAGCCTCCTGGTGGCCGGTGTCATCACCTTCGGGGTCATCGGGCTCCTGTCGTGGCTCCAGGGCTACCGGCTGTCGCTGCCGGGTGTCGCGGGTCTGATCGTGGCCATCGGCATCACGGCGGACTCCTTCATCGTGTACTTCGAACGGATCCGCGACGAGGTCCGGGAGGGCCGCTACCTGGAGGGCGCCGTCGAGGCCGGTTGGGTGCGCGCCCGTCGGACCATCCTCGCCTCGGACGCGGTGAACTTCCTGGCCGCCATCGTGCTCTACCTCCTCGCCGTCGGCGGCGTCCGCGGGTTCGCCTTCACGCTCGGGCTCACGACGCTGGTCGACGTCTTCGTGGTCTTCTTCTTCACGCACCCGCTGATGCAGCTCCTCGATCCGGACGAAGTTCTACGGCGGCGGCCACCGGCTGTCCGGGCTGGATCCCGTCCACCTCGGCGCGTCGGCGAGCACGTACCGCGGTCGCGGGCAGTTCGGACCGCCCGGCGCGTCGCGCAAGCGCACGACGATCGCCGAACGCCGTGCCGCGGAGTCCGGTGGAAAGTCGGACGAGGTGCGCGACACCGTGGACGCCGGCGCGACGAAGGGAGGGGAGCTCTGATGCCGAGCTTCGCCCAGTTCGGGAACGACCTGTACACAGGCAAGCGGTCCTACGACATCATCGGCAAGCGTCGCCGGTGGTTCATCCTGTTCCTCTCGCTCGTGGCGCTGTCCCTGGCCCTGCTCCTCGTCCGCGAGATCAACCCCGGGATCGAGTTCCGAGGCGGGTCCGAGTTCGTCGTGTCGGGGACGGCCACGCTCGACGAGGACCTGGCCGGCCAGGCGGTGGCGCAGATCTCGCCGGACCAGATCGCCCGGGTGTCGACGATCGGCGGCTCGGCGGTCCGCATCCAGACGGAGGAGCTCTCCAGCGAGCAGACGGACGAGCTCCGGAGCCTCTTGGCGGAGGCGTACGGGGTTCCCGTGGAGAACGTCACCTCGTCCTTCGTGGGACCGTCCTGGGGCGCTGACGTCACGAGGAAGGCCATCCAGGGCCTGATCACGTTCCTCGTCCTCGTCGCCCTCGTCATGGCGGCCTACTTTCGGACGTGGACGATGGCGGTCGCCGCGATCGTCGCCCTGCTGAACGACCTCGTCATCACGGTCGGCCTGTACGCGGGCGTCGGTTTCGAGGTGACCCCGGCGACCGTCATCGGACTCCTGACGATCCTGGGCTACTCCCTCTACGACACGGTGGTCGTGTTCGACAAGGTCCGGGAGAACACCGCCCACGTCACCGAGCAGACCCGGTACACCTACGGCGAGGCCGCCAACCTGGCCGTGAACCAGACCCTGGTCCGGTCGATCAACACCTCGATCGTCGGCCTGCTCCCGGTGGCCTCCATCCTGTTCGTCGGCGCGCTCCTGCTGGGAGCCGGGACCCTGCGCGACATCGCGCTGGCCCTGTTCATCGGGATGATCGCGTCGACGGTCTCGTCGATCTTCGTCGCGACTCCGCTCGAGGTGACGCTTCGCCAGCGGTCACCGGTCATCGCCGCGCACACCGCCAAGGTGCTCGCTCTCCGCGCCGCCAAGGCCGCGGCGGCGGGAGGCGACGACACCCGCACGCCCGTACCCGCCGGCCTGGGCGGGCTGGTCGCGGGTGGCCACCAGGGTCAGGCGGCCCAACCCCGCCGCAAGGCCCGCCGGTGAGCTCGGGCGCGGACGGCCACGCCGAGCTCGACCTGTCCGCCCTCGTCGCGGCCCGGGTGCGTGAGGTCGCCGACTTCCCGACGCCGGGCGTGCTCTTCCGGGACATCACCCCGCTGCTCGCCGACGGCCCGGCCTTCGCGGCCGCCGTCGCCGGCCTCGGCGCACCGTTCGCCGGCGAGGTGGACGCCGTGGCCGGGATCGAGGCGCGGGGCTTCATCCTCGCGGCTCCCCTCGCCACGGCGCTCGGGGTCGGGATGGTCGCCGTTCGCAAGTCGAGCAAGCTGCCCCCGCCCGTCCTTGCGGAGGAGTACGCGCTCGAGTACGGCCGCGCGACCATCGAGCTCAGCCTGAACGCACTGCGCCCCGGGGCGCGGGTCCTCCTCGTCGACGACGTCCTGGCCACCGGCGGTACCGCCGCGGCGGCGTGCAAGCTGCTCGACGACGCGGGCGCCCACGTGGTCGGGGTGAGCGTGCTGATCGAGATCGCGGCGTTGCACGGCCGCGACCTGCTCCCCGGGCGGGATGTCCGCGCGATCCTCAGCACGTGACACCGAGCGCGTCGGTCGTCGATGACCTGGACGCATAGAATCGCCCGATGAGCGACGACGTCGCATCGACCGTTCGCGAGGACGGGGCAGCCGACCCGGTCGTCCCCGGTTCACGCGTGCGCACTCGACTCGCGCGGCTGGGGTCCCGCGGGCACACGAGCCCTCCCGCCATCGAGGCACTGCTCCACGCCGTCAGGGTGAACCACCCCCGAGCCGACACGGCCGTGATCGAGCGCGCCTACGTGGTGGCCGAGCGCGCGCACGCCGGCCAGGTCCGCAAGAGCGGGGACCCGTACATCACCCATCCGGTGGCCGTCGCGACCATCCTCGCCGAGCTCGGCATGACACCCCCGACGCTCGCCGCCGCGCTGCTGCACGACACCGTCGAGGACACGCCGTACTCCCTCAAACAGCTCACCCAGGACTTCGGGGACGAGATCGCCCTCCTCGTCGACGGCGTCACGAAGCTCGACAAGGTGAAGTACGGGGAGGCCGCTCAGGCCGAGACGGTGCGCAAGATGGTCATCGCCATGGCTCGGGACATCCGCGTCCTGGTCATCAAGCTCGCCGACCGCCTGCACAACGCTCGGACCTGGCGATACGTCTCGCCCGAGTCGGCGCAGAAGAAGGCGCGCGAGACGCTGGAGATCTACGCGCCGCTCGCGCACCGGCTGGGCATGAACACCATCAAGTGGGAGCTCGAGGACCTCTCGTTCGCGACGCTCTACCCGAAGGTGTACGACGAGCTGGTCCACCTCGTCGCCGAGCGCGCGCCCGCGCGGGACGAGTACCTGGCCATGGTCCGCGAGCAGGTCACCTCCGAGCTACGGACCGCACGGATCGGCTGCGACGTGACCGGGCGGCCCAAGCACTACTACTCGATCTACCAGAAGATGATCGTTCGGGGGCGCGACTTCGCGGAGATCTACGACCTGGTGGGCGTGCGGGTGCTGGTCGATTCCGTGCGCGACTGCTACGCGGCCCTCGGCACGATCCACGCGCGGTGGAAGCCGGTCGCCGGCCGGTTCAAGGACTACATCGCGATGCCCAAGTTCAACCTCTACCAGTCGCTGCACACGACCGTGATCGGCCCGGGCAACAAGCCCGTCGAGATCCAGATCCGGACGTACGACATGCACCGGCGGGCCGAGTACGGCGTCGCCGCCCACTGGAAGTACAAGGAGAACGCGAAGGAGTCCGGGCCGGCACTCACGCGGCAGGGCGGCACGGACCTTCCGTGGCTCCGCCAGATCGTCGACTGGCAGCGCGAGACTGCCGACCCGGGCGAGTTCCTCGAGGCGCTGCGGTTCGAGGTCTCCGGCGCCGAGGTCTATGTCTTCACGCCCAAGGGCGACGTCCTCGCGCTCCCGGCGGGCTCGACGCCGGTGGACTTCGCCTACGCGGTGCACACCCAGGTCGGTCACCGCACCATGGGTGCGCGGGTGAACGGGCGCCTCGTCCCGCTCGAGTCGACCCTGGACAACGGCGACACGGTCGAGATCTTCACCTCGAAGTCCGAGTCGGCGGGCCCGAGCCAGGACTGGCTCTCCTTCGTCAAGTCACCCCGCGCGCGCACGAAGATCCGTTCCTGGTTCTCGAAGGAGCGCCGCGAGGAAGCGATCGAACAGGGCAAGACCGCGATCACCAAGGCGATGCGCAAGCAGAACCTGCCGATCCAGCGGCTCCTGTCCCACGACCTGCTCGCTGTGCTGGCGAGCGAGATGCGCTTCGCCGACGTCTCGGGGCTCTACGCCGCCGTCGGAGAGGGCCAGGTCGCCGCGAGCACCGTCGTCCAGCGTCTCGTGCAGAGCCTCGGCGGGGAGACCGGCAACGAGGAGGACCTCGCCGAGGTCACGCGGCCCGGCGCGGGCCGGCCACGGCCACGCGCCGGCTGGCCCGGCGTCGTCGTCCGCGGCGTCGACGACGTCTGGGCCAAGCTCGCGCGGTGCTGCACCCCGGTTCCCGGTGATCCGATCGTCGGCTTCGTCACCCGCGGCGCGGGGGTCTCCGTGCACCGGGCGGACTGTGCGAACGTCGTGGAGCTCAAGTCGCAGCCCGAGCGGATGGTCGACGTCGAGTGGGCCCCCCACAGCCAGAGCGTGTTCCTCGTGCAGATCCAGGTCGAGGCCCTGGACCGCAATCGGCTCCTCTCGGACGTCACCCGGGTCCTGTCGGACCACCACGTGAACATCCTCTCCGCCACGGTGTCGACCTCACGCGACAGGGTGGCGCTCTCCAAGTTCGCCTTCGAGATGGCGGAGCCCTCGCACCTGGGCCACATCCTCGCGGCCGTCCGCAACATCGACGGGGTGTTCGACGTGTACCGGATCACCGGGTCGGGCCGACGCGCGGAGCACACCTCGACGCCGCGGCACGACCCGACCCGCCTCCCCGGGGCCCCGCGCTGAGACGCCGGTCCCGCACGGGGTCGGGCTCCGGCTCCTCAGGACACCGGCGCGAGCAGCCGGCGCGCTCGTGCGACACCGGGCAGCCCGCTCGCCGCAGCCGTCGCCGACCGGAGCTCCGCAGCGTCGAGCCCGGCGGCCCGGAGCGTAGCGATCCAGCACAGGGCGTCCTCCTGGCCTGCCCGTCGTGCGACGTCGACGGCTGTCCGGGCCATCGACGCGACCGCGACGCCCCCGAGCCGGACCACGTCGACCGGCCCGACCTCTTCGCTGTGGACGAGCGTGGTCGACGTCGAGCGCCGTCTGGCCCCGACCAGGACGACGTCTACCCGTGCGGGCCTGTGCAGACCGGTGTGGACCCAGACGGCGGCCTGGCGCACGACCACCCCGTCCCGTGGGACGAGGTGTGAGATCACCCGCGCCCGGTCCGCCGGCCCGGGCGCCAGGTCGCTCGCGCGCGCGAGCCCGGGCCAGATCTCGGTGAGCAGGCCGTCCCGCACGAGGCCGGTCATCCCCCGCTCACCCGTCGCCACCTCGCGGATCGGCTCGCTCGCCCTGCTGCCGAGCCAGTCCAGGCCACCCGCATGCTTCACCACGCAAGCATCACCCCGAGCGGGTGGGCCCGGCCAGCCCGCGCGAGCGCCTGTGGACAGGACTCGCGACCCGGCCGCCCCGAACCGGCGGGACGGCCGGCGACGCGTCAGCCGGCGTCGTCCGCCGTCTTGCGCACCTGGGCGAGCCAGGCCCGACGCGTCGTGAGCGAGGCCTCGAGGTCCTTGACCGCCGACCGGTCGCCCGCCGCCCTGGCGGCCTGGAGGTCCGCCTCGAGGCCGGCGATGGCGCCCTCGAGCTGGGCGACGACGCCTGCCGCCCGGGCCCGGGTCTCGGGGTTGCTGCGGGACCACGCGCTCTGCTGGGCGTCGCGGACCGCCTGCTCGACGGCGCGCAGCCGGGCCTCGACCCGCTGCACGTCACCGCGCGGGACCTTCCCGGCGGCGTCCCAACGGTCCTGGATGGACCGCAGCGCGGCGCGCGCCTGCCCGAGGTCAGTGATGGGCAGGAGAGCCTCGGCCTCCGTCAGGAGGTCGAGCTTCACCTGAAGGTTCCCGGCGAACTCCGCGTCGGTCGCGCTGCCCGCGGCGTTGCGCGCCGCGAAGAAGGCGTCCTGCGCGGCACGGAAGCGCTCCCAGAGGGCGTCGTCCTCGCGCTGGGGGGCACGGCCGGCGGCCTTCCAGCGGTCCATGAGGACGCGGTAGGCCGTCGCGGTGGCCGCCCAGTCGGTCGACGACGCGAGCCGCTCGGCCTCGGCGACGATCTCCTCCTTCGTGGCCTTGGCCTGTGTGCGCTGCTGCTCGAGGTCGGCGAAGTACTGACGGCGGCCCCGGTCGAAGGTGGACCGAGCGTGGGAGAACCGCTTCCACAGGGCGTCCTCGCTCGCGCGGTCGAGTCGGGGCCCCTGCCGCTGCGTGCTCTTCCACTCCTCGAGGAGATCGCGGAGCTGGTCGCCGGCCTGGCGCCACTGCATCCGGGCCGGGTCGACCGCGACGATGCTCTCGGCCGTCTCGACGATCCTCGTCCGCGCCGCCAAGCCCTCCGCGCGGGCCGCCTCGCGTTCGGCGGCGGCCTGCGCCCGGCGTTCCTCGAGCTGCTCGCCGAGGACGTCGACGCGGGACCTCAGGCCGTCGAGGTCGCCGACGGCCGCCGGCGCGACGAGAGCCTCCCGCAGGCCGGAGAGCGTCTGCTCGATGTCCTTCACGCCCAGCTGGGGGAGCCGGACCTCGAGGAGCGCCACCTGCGCCTGGAGATCGAGGTAGCGGCGCACGTAGAAGGCGAGGGCCTCACTCGTGTCCGCGCCCGGGTACTGCCCGACGCTGCGCTCACCCGCGGCCTCGCGGACCCAGACCGTCCCGTCCTCGTCCACCCGTCCCCAGGCGGCCGCCTGGGCCGCCTCGAACGCATCGTGCGCCGAGGGGGCAGCCGGGTGCGGGGCCGAGCGCGTCGCCCCCGGCCGGGGCGCGGGGCGGTCCGCCGTCGCGGCGGGCGCCACCGGGGGCCTCGGCACGGGTCGGGGGGACGGTCGCGGCACCGCAGGTGCGGGCACGGCAGGAGCCGCAGGCGTGTCCGTCGGCAGCACGGCTGCCTCGACTGCCGTCGGCTCCTCGACGGCGTCGACCGCCTCGGGCTCCTCGACTGCCGTGGGCTCCTCGCTACCTCGACTGCCGTGGGCTCCTCGACGGCGTCGACCGCCTCGAGCTCCTCGACGACGGTCGCCTCCGCGCTCGCGGCCGGCGCCTCGGCGACGGGGCCGGGCTCCGCAGCAGGTCCGCTCACGGGCGGGATGCTCTCGGTGGGCTCGGTCACTGGACGACAACTCCTTCGATGGTGACGGGCACGGCAGGCTGTCCGTCGGTGCCGCCGTCGACCGTACCCCCGGCGTCGACGGCCGTCAGCAGGTCGAGCCCCGAGGTAACCCGGCCGAACACGGTGTACCCGCCCGCGGAGTCCTCGGGCAGGGTCGTGTCGGCGAAGACGATGAAGAACTGGCTGCCCTGGCTGTCGGCGGCGTCGGCCTGGCGCGCCATCGCTACGGTTCCGGCCGGGTAGACCATGTCTGCCGGGGCGTTCTCGACCGGGCCGAAGCGGTAGCCGGGGTCACCGAGGCCGGTCGCGGTGGGGTCGCCGCACTGGATCAGCGATCCGACCACGAGCCGATGGCACGCGGTGCCGTCGAAGAACCCGCCGCTCGCGAGCATGAGGAACGACGCCACGGCCTGGGGTGCCGCTGCGCCGTCCAGCTCGACGGCGAGGTCCCCGACCGACGTGGCGACGGTGGCGTTCCAGGTGCGGCCCTCCGCCGCGTCCGGCGAGGGCGCGGAGTCGTACAGCACGGGGTTCGTCACGGGGAGGGCGTCTGCGGTGGGGACGGCCGTCGGCTCGGCCGAGGCGCTGGGAGTGTCCGGGCCGGTGGCGGAGAGCAGGATCGCGCCGGTGACGATCGAGGCCAGCACGACGGCGATGATGACGCCCGCGGCGATGTTCCGCCGCCGGCGCGCGATCTGGGCGCGACGACGCGCCTCCCACTTCTCGTACCGCCTGCGGGCGTACTCGCGTTCCCTCTTGGTCGGGGACACCCACTCCTCCTCACGCGCCCGGCCCCCACCGAGCTGGAACTCGGGGCAGCCGGGGCAACGGCGGACAGTCTAGGCAACGGGCCGGGCCCCCCGGTCCCACGGCACGTCGCGGCGGCCGCGGCGCGCCTCGGTACGCTGCACCCCGTGCTCGTCCTCTCTGCCCAGGCCACGGTGTTCGCGGCGACCTGCTACGTGGTCGCGGCGGGTCCCGGCGACCGCTGCCTCGTCCTCGACCCCGGCGTCGGGGTCACGCCCGAGGTGACCAGGCTGGTCCGCGCCCACGGGCTCGACCCCGTCGCCGTCGCCGCGACCCACGGGCACCCGGACCATCTCTGGGACGCCGCGCTCCTGTGCGAGGAGTGGGACGTGCCGTTCCTCCTCGGCGCGGCGGACCTCGACCGGCTGGCCGACCCCGCCCGCGCCCTCGGGCCCGGGATGGCGGAGGCGTTCGTCGGGATGGCGGGCACGCCGTGGCGCCGGCCGGGCGTCGTCGAGGCGTTGCCTGCCGCCGACACCCTCGACCTCGGCGACGGCCTGCGCCTGCGCCTCGTCGCCGCCCCGGGCCACACCCCGGGCTCCACGGTGTACGTCTCCGACGACGCTCCCCACCCCGAGAGCGCCGTGCCCCCCAGCGTGACAGGTCGGCCTCTGCCGGCGACGTCCGCCGTCGCGTTCACGGGCGACGTGCTGTTCGCCGGGTCGATCGGCCGGATGGACCTGCCCGGGGGCAACGAGACGGCGATGGTCGCGACCCTCGCGCGGCTGCGGGCCGTGCTCACCCCGGACACGTGGGTGCTGCCGGGGCACGGCCCGTCGTCGACCATGTCCGTCGAAGCGGCCCGCAACCCCTACCTGAGCCCCCGGTGGTCCGCGCCGGGCGCGTACTGAGCGGAGTACCCATGGCCCGGCCCGCACCCCTGTCGGGGTTCCCCGAGTGGCTGCCCTCCGGGAGGATCGTCGAGCAGCACGTGCTCGACTCCCTGCGGCGCACGTTCGAGCTCCACGGCTACGCCCCGATCGCCACCCGCGCCGTCGAACCCCTCGACGACCTGCTGCGCAAGGGGGAGACCTCCAAGGAGGTCTACACACTCCAGCGCCTCCACGACGACGCGGAGACGGCCGGGTCCCGCGACAGGCGGCTCGGCCTGCACTTCGACCTCACCGTGCCGCTCGCCCGGTACGTCCTGGAGAACGCCGGTCAGCTCGCGTTCCCGTTCAAGCGCTACCAGATCCAGCCGGTCTGGCGCGGGGAGCGCCCGCAGGACGGCCGCTTCCGCGAGTTCATCCAGGCAGACATCGACGTCATCGGCGCCGAGGAGCTGCCGTTCCACTACGAGGTAGAGCTGCCGCTCGTCATGGCCGAGGCGCTCGCCGCCCTGCCCATCGGGGCCGTCCGGATCGCGGTCAACAACCGCAAGGTCGCTGAGGGCTTCTACCGGGGGCTCGGGCTCGAGGACGTCGACGGCGTCCTGCGGGTCATCGACAAGCTCGACAAGATCGGTCCGGACGCGGTGACCGACGTCCTCGAATCGCAGGGCCTCAGCCCCGTCCAGGCGCGCGCCTGCCTGGACCTCGCCTCGATCAGCGGCGCGGACGCCTCGGTGGCCGACCGCGTGCGTGCCCTCGGGGTCTCCTCCGACCTCATGGAGACAGGGCTGGCGGAGCTCGTCGCCCTGCTGGAGGCCGCGGCCGCGCACGACGGGGACACCCCGATCGTCGCCGACCTCAAGATCGCCCGCGGGCTCGACTACTACACGGGCAGCGTCTATGAGACGACCCTCCTCGGGCACGAGCACCTCGGCTCGATCTGCTCGGGTGGGCGGTACGACTCCCTCGCGTCCGACGGAACCCGCACCTACCCGGGCGTCGGCCTGTCGATCGGCGTGTCCCGGCTTCTCGCGCGCCTGCTGGGCGCCGGGCTCGTGGCCGCCTCGCGCTCGGTGCCGACCGCCGTCGTCGTCGCCGTCGCCCACGAGGACGACCGTCCCGGCTCGAACCGCATCGCGGCGGCGCTGCGGGCCCGGGGCATCCCCACGGAGGTCGCGCCCAGCGCCGCGCGGTTCGGCAAGCAGATCCGGCACGCCGACCGCCGCGGGGTGCCGTTCGTCTGGTTCCCCGGCGCAGACGGCGCATCCGACCAGGTCAAGGACATCCGTTCGGGCGAGCAGGTCGACGCCGACGCCGCCACGTGGGAGCCCCCGGCCGAGGACCGGTGGCCGCAGGTGCGGCGGGCCTGAGCGAGCGGCGGGCCTGAGCGAGCGCCCGGCGGTAGGGGAGGATCAGTCCATGACCGCTCACCGACCCACCGGAGCCGCGGAGCCCGGCCCCGGCCAGGAGTCAGTCTGGGACTACCCGCGGCCGCCGGCCTGCGTGCCCTCCGACCGCCGCGTCACCGTGCACGCCGGTGCACGCCTCGTCGCGGACTCCGTCCGCGCCGTCCGGGTGCTCGAGACCTCCCACCCGCCGACGTGGTACGTGCCCGCCTCCGACGTCGACCCGGCGGCGCTCGTGCCGTCGGCCGCGCGGAGCACGGTCTGCGAGTTCAAGGGCATTGCCGAGTACCTCGACGTGCTCGACGACGCCGGTCGGCCGCTGCACGCGGCCGCCTGGCGGTACTCCCGGCCTCAGCCGGGGTTCGAGGCGATCGCGGGCCACGTGGCCTTCGTCCCGCGCCTCCTGACCTGCCGGGTGGACGGTCTCGAGGTCACCCCGCAGGCAGGGACCTTCTACGCCGGGTGGATCACGCCGGACGTCGTCGGGCCCTTCAAGGGGGGACCCGGGACGCTCGGGTGGTGAGCGCCCCGGCCGACGTCGTCGGCCCCACCCGCTCGCGCGGGTGCCGCGCGTCCGGGGTCAGCGCGGGCGGTGGCGGGGCTTGCGCTCGGGCCGGCTCGCCGCGGGCGCGGCGGGGCGCCCGCGCTCACCCCGGTCGCCGCGAGGTCCCTCGTCCAGCTGGATCCGCAGGGGACGCCCGGCGACGCGGGCCGCTCCGATGCGGCGCGAGGCCTCGGGGCTGATCTCGGTCGCGATCTCGACGAGACTGAAACGGCCGAAGATGTCGATCTTGCCCAGGTCGCTGCCCCGCAGGCCGCCCTCACCCGTGATCGCGCCGACGATGGCCTCCGGCCGGGCGCCGTGCTCGTGCCCGACGGCGACGCGGTAGCGGACGCCGGCGACGCGACGCGTGGCTCGTGACCGCTCCGACCCGTCCCCCCGCGGGGGCCGCTCGCCCCGCGCGCCGATCGGACGCTCGACGTCGAAGTGGGCGGTCGAGACCCCGACCTCGGGCTCGGTGGCGTGCGTCCGCTCCGTGCTGTCCGCGTCGGCCGCCGGCGTGCGCCCGAGGTCGCCGACCGCGAGGGCGAGCAGGACGGCCGCGAGCTCGGCGGCGTCGACGTCGTGCTCGCCGGCGTACGCGGCGACCGCGTCGCGGTAGGTCTCGAGGCGGCCGGCCTCGCGGCGCGCGGTCACCGAGGCGAGTGTCGTCCGTGCGCGGTGCGCGGCGACGTCGGCGGGGCTCGGGACCGTCACCTCGGTGAGGGCGACCCGCGTGAGCCGTTCGATGTTCTTCATCCGGCCGCGCTCGTGCGGGGTGAAGAAGGTGAGGGCCCGTCCGGTGCGTCCCGCGCGGCCCGTCCGGCCGATCCGGTGGACGTACGCCTCGGGCTCGGTCGGGGCGTCGAAGTTGACCACGAGCCCGATCCGGTCGACGTCGAGGCCGCGGGCCGCGACGTCGGTCGCCACGAGGACGTCGAGGGTGCCGGACCGGAGCCGGTCCACGATGCGCTCGCGCTCCGCCTGGGCGACGTCGCCGCTGATGGCGGCGGCGGGGACGCCGCGCTCCACGAGCCCGGCGGCGACCTCCTCCGCGGTCCCGCGGGTGCGGACGAAGACGATGCTCGCGTCGGCGTCCGTCGTGGCGAGGACGCGGGCCAGCGCTCCCACCTTGTGCCGGAAGGGGACCACGGCGTAGGTCTGCTCGACGCCGGCGACGGTCGACGACTGGCGCGAGGTCGCGATCTCGACGGGATCGGTGAGGTGGGCCTGCGCCACCGCCCGGATCGCGGGCGGCATCGTGGCGGAGAAGAGGGCGACCTGGCGCCGGGGCGGGGTGTGCGTGAGGATCTGGTCGACGTCCTCGGCGAAGCCCATCCGGAGCATCTCGTCCGCCTCGTCCAGCACGAGGTAGCGCACGCCGGACAGGTCCAGGCTGCCGCGGGTGAGGAGGTCGATGACGCGCCCCGGGGTCCCGACGACGACCTGCGCGCCGCGGGCGAGCCCGCGCAGCTGCGGGGTGAAGCTCGCGCCGCCGTAGATGGGCAGGACCGCGACGCCGCGGCTGCGCGCGGCCAGGTCGGAGACGGCGTCGGCCACCTGGATGGCCAGCTCCCGCGTCGGGGTCAGGACGAGGGCCTGGACATGCGGAACCGCGGCGTCGACGGCCGCCAGGAGGGGAAGACCGAAGGCGGCCGTCTTGCCGGTCCCGGTCTGGGCGACGCCGGTGATGTCCCGGCCGGCGAGCAGGGGCGGGATCGCCGCGGCCTGGATGAGCGTCGGTGCGGTGAAGCCGAGGGCCTCGACCGCAGCGAGAAGGTCCTCGGGCAGGCCGAGGTCCGCGAAGGTGGGGGAGGAGTCGCCGGAGGCAGAGTGCTGGGCAGACATGGGTGTCACGACCGATCAGGGGGCATCAGGGGGGCGGGGAGCGTGGCGTCCCGCCAGGTGGCGGGGCGTCGGTCCGCACACTCGGCCCGTTGCACCGATGGTCGGCGCGTGTGGTGGGGATCCGTGCGATCGCCTCGTGCGATCGCTTCCGGGGGATCCAGGTGGGCCCTGCTCTGCGGTCTGAGCACTCCAGGGAAGGTCCATGGTACCGGAGGCCGGGCTCGCGCCCTGCGGAGAGCGCGAGCGCACCCCCCCGAAGCGGCGCGGCCCGCCGGTCCGCCGTGTTGCCGACTTGGTGCCGTGGATCGGCGCCGGGCATGATCCCCGGGTGACCGTCCGTACCCAGGCCGACGACGGCGCGGCGAATCCCACGGATGGCGCCCCGCCGCTGCGGGAGCTCCTGCGGCTCCGGCAGGTGCTCCGGGCGCTCGAGCTGCCGCTCGACGTCCCCGGGGCGGACGCCGCGCGCGCGGTGCGGCGCGAGACGATCGCCCAGCTCGACGACTACGTCGTCCCCCGCTTCCGCACGCTCGACGCACCGGTGCTCGCCGTGGTCGGCGGCTCGACGGGAGCCGGCAAGTCGACCCTCGTGAACGCCCTGGTGGGAGCGGTGGTGAGCCGGTCCGGCGCCATCCGCCCCACCACGCGGGACCCCGTGCTCGTCCACCATCCCGCCGACGGCGCCTGGTTCACTGATGCCCGCATCCTCCCGGGCCTCGCGCGGCTGCAGGGCGGCACACCTCCGGCCGCGACCCCCGAGCCGGTGACCACCGGGACGGCCGCCCCGGGCCCGAGCTGTCTGGTCCTGGCCCCGACTCCTGCGCTGGTCCCCGGGCTCGCCCTGCTGGACGCGCCCGACGTCGACTCCGTGGTCGATGCGAACCGCGCGCTCGCGACGCAGCTCCTCGCGGCCGCCGATCTGTGGGTGTTCGTCACCAGCGCCAACCGCTACGCCGACGCCGTGCCGTGGGCCTTGCTGCGCGAGGCGGCCTCGCGCGACGCCGAGGTCGCCGTCGTCCTCGACCGGGTCCCGGCGCGCGTCGTGGACGAGGTCCGCGCTGACCTGCGGGCGATGCTCGACGCCGAGGGCCTGGCCGGCGCCCCGCTGTTCACGGTCCTGGAGACCGACCTCGGCGCCGGCGGTCTTCTGCCGGTCGAGGCGGTCTCGGAGGTCCGGGACTGGTTGGGGGCCCTGGCCGGGGACGCGACGGCGCGCGCCGCCGTCGTCCGTCGCACGCTCACCGGTGCGGTCGCGGCCCTCGCCCAGAGGTCCGAAGCGCTCGCGCGCGCCGCCGACGCGCAGGTCCTCGGTGCCGCGCGGCTGCACGGCCGGGTGGACGAGGCGTATGCCGCGGCCACCGAGGCCGTGCTGCACGCCACGGACGACGGGTCGTTGCTGCGCGGGGAGGTGCTCGCCCGGTGGCAGGAGTTCGTCGGCACGGGCGAGCTGTTCCGGGGCCTGCAGGGGCGAGTCGGGGTGGTTCGGGACCGGATCGGCGCTTTCCTGCGGGGCCGCCCGCAGCCCGCCGCCGAGGTGAGCGTCGCCATCGAGCACGGGCTGGCCTCCCTCGTCCTCATGCAGGCCGGAGCCGCGGCCGACCACGCCCAGGCGGGCCTCGACGCCGACCCCGCCGGCCGCGCCCTGCTCGCCGGGCGCGACCTGGCGCACGCGTCGGTGGGATTCGAGCGCGTCGCGGCCGAGGAGATCCGCCGGTGGCAAGGTGCGCTGCTCGACCTGGTCCGTTCCCAGGGACAGGAGAAGCGCACGACGGCGCGGCTGCTCGCCTTCGGGGTGAACGGCGTCGGGGTGGCGCTGATGATCGTCGCGTTCGCCTCGACAGGGGGCCTGCTCGGTGCGGAGATCGGCATCGCGGGCGGGACCGCGATCGTCGCGCAGAAAGTCCTCGAGGCGGTCTTCGGGGACCAGGCCGTGCGGTCCCTGGCCCGGACGGCGCTCGAGGACCTGCGCCGGCGCTGCGAGGCGCTCATGGCGGGCGAGCGGGACGCCTTCCTCGCCCGGCTCGGCCCGGTGGCGGTCGACGAGGGCGCCGGAGACTCGCTGCGCGACGCCGCAGGCGCCGCCCGGGCCGCCGTGGCGGCCACGTCCGAAGGGGGCGAACGATGACGTCGGTCGGTGACGTGGCGGTGCGCGGCGCCGTCGGCGGGAGGGGCGGGCCGGACACCTCGGCGCGCCTGGCCGCGCTGGAGGCCGCGGTGGACGCGCTCACGGGCGGCTCCCAGGCGCCCGCCGCCGACCACCTCGCATTCGTCACCTCCCACGACGACGCCCTCGACCGGGCGCGCACCGTGCTCCGCCGGGCGGGGGAGCGGCGGGCCTTGTCCGCCGCGCACACCGTGGTCGCGCTCGCCGGGGCCACCGGCGGGGGGAAGTCCTCCCTGTTCAACGCCGTCGTCGGCGAGGACCGGGTGCAGGTCGGGGCTCGCCGGCCCACCACGGCCGAACCCGTGGCCGGCCTCGCGGGGTCTGCCGCCGCCGCGGCGCCGCTGCTCGACTGGTTGGAGATCCGCCGACGGCACCTCGTGGGGACCGAGGGGCTCGACGGGCTCGTGCTGGTCGACCTCCCGGACGTGGACTCCGTCGTGGCGGAGCACCAGCGCACCGTGGACCGGCTCGCGCAGGCGGTCGACGTGCTCGTCTGGGTCCTCGACCCGCAGAAGTACGCCGACAACCTGCTCCACCAGCGCTACCTGCGGCCCATGGCCACGCACGCCGACGTCACCGTCGTCGTCCTCAACCAGGTCGACACCCTCGAGCCGGACGAGCGCCGCGACGTGCTCGCCGACCTGCGGCGCCTCCTCGACGAGGACGGTCTGGCCGGCGTCCGTGTCCTGTCGACGTCCGCCGTCACCGGCGAGGGCCTCGCCGACCTGCGCGCCCTGCTCGCCGACATCGTCGCCGCACGCACCGCGGCCGAGGCCCGCCTCGGCGCCGACGCGCGCTCCGCCGCCCTGGACCTGCTCGCCGAGGCCGGGAGCCCGGACCCCGCGGGCGTGAGCACCCGCGACCGCGAGGCGCTCGCCGTCGTCCTGGCCGAGGCCGCGGGTGTCGAGGTCGTGGCCGACGCCGTGGCCCGCTCGTACCGGATGCGGGCACGAGCCGCCACGGGATGGCCGGTGACCCGGTGGATCGGGCGGGTGAAGGCGGACCCGCTGCGCCGGCTCGGGCTCGACCGCGAGATCGTCGACCCGGCCCTGGTGCGCTCCTCGATGCCGCGGCCCACGGCCGTGCAGCGTGCCCGCGTCGCCGGAGCCGTGCGCGACCTCGGGCAGGCGGCGGCCGCCGGCTCCGCGGAGCCGTGGCGCACCTGGATCCGCACCGCGGCGGCCGATGCCACCGATTCGCTGAGCGATGCGCTCGACCAGGCGGTCGTCTCCACCCGGCTCGACTCGCTCGGGACGCCGCGGTGGTGGCGCGGCGTCGGGGCCCTGCAGTGGGTGGCGCTCGTCGCCGCGCTGGGCGGCGCGCTGTGGCTCGGCGCGATCGCCGTGCTCGCCTACCTGCAGCTGCCCGAGCTGCCGACGGCGCGGCTCGGCGTCGTCCCGTGGCCCACCGTCCTCCTCGTCGGAGGCGTGCTCATCGGGCTGGTGCTGGCCGGGATCGGCGGTCTCGCCGCGCGCGGCAATGCCCGACGGCGCGCCGGCAAGGTGCGCAAGCGCCTGCGCGAGGCGGTCGGCCGGGTGGCCGACGACGTCGTCGTGGCGCCGGTCCTCGCCGAGGTCGAGCGATGCCGCGCGATGACCGCCGCGGCCCGGGAGGCCGCGGCCTGAGCCGCCCGCCCCACGGGAGCCCGCGCACCACGGTCTAGGATCACCGATGCGCTCGACGCGCCCGTGCGGCGAGGCAGGTCTGCGCGCCGCGCCGAGGCAGGCGCGCCGATCGTCGCCTCCCGCCCGTCGTCATCCGGAAGGACCCACCCGTGCTCCGTACCCACACCGCCGGTTCCCTGCGCTTGTCCGACGTCGGGACCCCCGTCACGCTGAGCGGCTGGGTCGACCGTCGGCGCGATCACGGCGGAGTGGCCTTCATCGACCTGCGGGACGCCTCCGGCATCGTCCAGGTGGTCATCCGGGACGAGGCGGTGGCGCACGAGCTGCGCAGCGAGTTCGTGCTCCAGGTCGTCGGCGAGGTGTCCGCCCGGCCCGAGGGCAACGAGAACCCGGCCCTGGCCACCGGCGACATCGAGGTGATCGCGCACGACGTCGTCGTCCTCAACACCGCCGCTCCGCTGCCGTTCCAGGTGTCCGCGAGCGCCGAGGACTCCGGCGTCGGCGAGGAGGCCCGGCTGCGCTACCGGTACCTCGACCTGCGCCGGCCGGCCCCGGCGCACGCCCTTCGCCTGCGCGCCAAGGTGAGCTCCGCCGCGCGCCGCGTCCTCGAGGCACAGGGCTTCGTCGAGGTGGAGACCCCCACGCTGACCCGCTCGACGCCCGAGGGCGCCCGCGACTTCCTCGTGCCCGCGCGGCTGTCGCCGGGGAGCTGGTATGCGCTCCCGCAGTCACCGCAGCTGTTCAAGCAGCTCCTCATGGTCGCGGGCCTCGAGAGGTACTACCAGATCGCCCGCTGCTACCGCGACGAGGACTTCCGCGCCGACCGCCAGCCGGAGTTCACGCAGCTCGACGTCGAGATGAGCTTCGTCGACCAGGACGACGTCATGGCCGTCTCCGAGGACGTCCTCGCCGCGCTGTGGGAGCTCATCGGCGTCACGCTCCCGCGGCCGATCCCGCGGATGACCTACGCCGACGCGATGCGCCGCTTCGGCACGGACAAGCCGGACCTGCGCTTCGGCAACGAGCTCACCGAGCTCACCGAGTACTTCGCTGCCACCCCCTTCCGGGTCTTCCAGGCGCCCTACGTCGGCGCCGTCGTCATGCCGGGCGGGGCGTCCCAGCCGCGGCGCACGTTCGACGCGTGGCAGGAGTGGGCCAAGCAGCGCGGGGCGCGCGGGCTCGCGTACGTCACGGTGGGCGACGACGGCGAGCTGGGCGGCCCGGTGGCCAAGAACATCTCCGAGGCCGAGCGCGCCGGCCTCGCCGAGGCCATCGGCGCGCAGCCGGGGGACTGCATCTTCTTCGCGGCCGGGAAGGCCGACAGAGGCCCGGGCCCTGCTCGGCGCCGCGCGCCTGGAGATCGCCCGCCGGTGCGACCTGATCGACGCCGCCGCCTGGGCCTTCGTCTGGGTGGTCGACGCCCCGCTCTTCAAGCCGACGGGCGAGGACGACGACGTCGCCGTGGGCTCGGGCTCGTGGACCGCGGTGCACCACGCCTTCACCTCACCCACGCCCGAGTGGATCGACACCTTCGAGTCCGACCCGGGCGCCGCCCTGGCCTACGCCTACGACATCGTCTGCAACGGCAACGAGATCGGCGGCGGGTCCATCCGTATCCACCGCCGCGACGTCCAGGAGCGGGTGTTCGCGATCATGGGGATCGGCCCGGAGGAGGCGCAGGAGAAGTTCGGCTTCCTGCTCGACGCGTTCCAGTTCGGCGCGCCGCCGCACGGCGGCATCGCCTTCGGCTGGGACCGCATCACGGCCCTGCTCACCGGCGCCGACTCCATCCGTGAGGTCATCGCCTTCCCCAAGTCCGGGGGCGGGTTCGACCCGCTCACCAAGGCACCGGCGCCGATCACCCCGCTGCAGCGCCGGGAGGCCGGGGTGGACGCCAGGCCGAAGACCGCCGGAGCAGCGGCCGGGACGGCGGTCGCGACGCCCGGCGCCTGAGGGAGTGCCTGCGCGGACGCGGTCGGGACGGGCAAGGTGTGTCCCGTGAGCACGCTTCCGCCGCAGCGCAGCGTCGCGTCCCTGGGCGCGATCGAGGCCCGCTGGCGCGGTGACCTCTTCCTCGTCGAGGACGCCGCCCGGTGGGAGATCGCCCGGTCCTGGTCCGGCCCGGACGCGGCGCTCCTCGACGTGCGACCCCACCACGGGGGGCGCGCCGTCGTCGGGCTCGGCGACCCGGCAACCCTCGCCGCCTGGCTCGACGTGCTGGCCCGTCGGGACGACGGGCCGCGCCCCTCGCGGGCCTCCCTCGCCCGCGGGACGTGGGCCGGGCTCGGGCGGGGAGCCCGGGAGGCCTACGGCCTCATCCCGTTCTCCGGCTGGGACTGGCTCGTGTGCGACGTCCCCCCGGGCCCGCCCGGGCCGGGGGAGGAGCATGTGGTCCGGCTGCTCAGCGACGCCGAGCGGGCGGAGGCAGGCGCCGTCGTCGCCCTCGCCAACCCGACCACCCTCATGACGCCGGACGACCCCGACACGCGGTGGTGGGGCTGGAGGGACGACGACGGCGCGCTACGGGGCGTGGTCGGCGCGCGGCGCGTGGGACTCGCCGGTCCGCTCCACCTGGGCGGGATCGGAACGCATCCGCAGTGGCGGGGGCGGGGCATCGCCTCGGCCGTGACGGGCGCCGTCCTGCGGGACGGGCTCGCCGAGGCGCCCTGGGTCTCGCTCGGCGTGCGCGCGGCGAACCACCGGGCGCGAGGCGTGTACCTGCGGCTGGGCTTTCGCGCGGTGGGAGAGTACGAGACCCTTCGGGCGCCGACCGGGTGAGAGGCGATCGGGGAGGGGCAGCAGTCAGTGGCGGATGGCGAACCGGCCGTAGACCCGGCGCAGGGGCGCCGGCGCCCACCAGTTCCACTCGCCGAGCAGCGTCATCGTGGCCGGGACGAGGAGCATCCGCACGAGCGTGGCGTCGATCGCCACCGTCACCGCGAGCGCGACGCCCACCTCCTTGATGACCAGCAGATCGCCCGCGATGAAGCCGGCGAAGACGACGATGATGATCAGGGCCGCCGAGGTGATGATCCGTCCGGATCGCTGGAGACCGTACTTGACCGCGTCGTTGTTGCTCATCCCGCCGTCGTAGAGCTCCTTGATGCGTGAGAGCAGGAAGACCTCGTAGTCCATGGCCAGACCGAAGCCGAACGCCAGGGCGACGGCCACGATGTACGACTCGAGGCCGCCCGGCGAGGTGAAGTCGAGAGCGCCCTCGAGGTGCCCGTCCTGGAAGATCCACACGGTGACGCCGAGCGACGCCGTGAGCGAGACGATGTTGATGAGCAGGGCTTTGACCGGGACGAGCACGGACCCCGTCATGAGGAAGAGCAGCACGAGGGTGGCGGTCACGACGATCGCCACGGCCCACGGCAGGCCCTCGAGGAGGGCGTCGACGAAGTCGATCTGGTTGGCCGCCTGACCCGTGACCCAGAACGGGAAGCCCGGGTCCGTCGCCCGGATGTCCTCCACGACGGCGCTCGCCTCGTCGCCCCCGGGGTCCGTCGAGTCGAGGCGGACGCCGACGGTGACGTAGGAGCCCACGGGGGTGGCGGGGTCGACGGAGGCGACCCCGGGGATCTCCGCGAGCTCCGCGCTCCAGGCGGTCGCCTCGCCGACGGAGGTCTCGGCGACGACGACGATCGGCGCGGCCGAGGCGCCCGGGTAGTCCGCCGCGAGCACCTCGACGACGTCGCGCTGGTCCGAGTCGGACGGGAGGAGCTCCGTCGTGGAGTTGCGCAGCTGCAGGTGCATGGCGGGTGCCGCCAGCACGGCCAAGAGCGCGAGGACACCCCCGAGCACCCACCAGGGACGCCGCTGCACCCGCGCGGTGATCCTCGAGAAGACGCCTTCCTCCGGTGCGACCTCGCCGAAGCGGCGCACGAGCGAGCGGATGCCCGGCACCCGGGACAGCGCGGGCGGCTTCAGCATGCGCCGCCCCATGAGGACGAGGAGGGCGGGAACGAGGGTGATCGCCGTCAGCACGGCGATGAGCACGACGGAGACGCCGGCGGCCCCGAGCGAGCGGAGGATCTCGGCGCGCATGACGAGGAGGCCCGCGATCGAGATCGCGACGGTGACCGCCGAGAAGACGACGGTGCGGCCCGCGGTGGTGAGGGTCCGTCGCATCGCGCGCTCGACCACCGGGTCCCGCCGCTTGAGCCGCGCCCGCCCGTGCTCGTCGTCGTCGACGGCGGCGCGGAGCTCCTCGCGGTACCGGGAGACGATGAGGAGGCCGTAGTCGATCGACAGCCCCAGGCCGAGGACGGTCACGACGTTGACGACGACGGAGTCGATGTCCATGACGTACGTGAAGGCGAGCAGCACGCCCATGCCCCCGGCGATCGAGGCGATCGCGCCGGCGATGGGCATCCCCGCGGCGAGGAAGCCGCCGAAGACCAGGACCATGATGAGCAGAGAGATCGGGAGGGCGATGAACTCGCCGGTCTTGAGGTCCTGCTCGACCTGGTCGATGACGGCCCCGGTCATGAGGGCGTCGCTCGTGACGATCCCGCTCGCGTCGGGCGCGACCTCGGCGAGGTCCTCCGGGACCTCGGCCAGGCGGTCGGTGACGGCCTCCGTCGCGGCGTCCTCCTCCTCGGCCGTCAGGTCCGCGGCCAGGTCGACCGCCATGAGGAAGCCGTCGGCGTCCGTGGACACCAGCAGGGCGGACGCCGGGTTCTGCAGCCCGTCGGGCAGGAGGAACGGGTCGATCACCTGGGCGACGCCGGGGATGGCCGCCAGGTCCGCGTGGGCGGGCTCCAGCGCCACCCCGACCGCTTGCGCGCTCTCGGGCGTCGAGAGGTCGACACCCCGGACCAGGAGCGTGACGGCCTGGCCCGTCGCCGACTGCTCGGCGAGGATCTCCCGCCCCTCGAGGCTCTCGGAACCGGGGACCTGCGGCTCGCCGGACGCGAGCCGGTCGAAGAGCCCGGACCCGGTCACGCCGAACAGGGCGAGCGCGAACGAGCCGATGATGATCACCAGCCACACCAGAGCCGTCCTGCGCGGATGGTGGGAGACGGCACGTGCCAGGCGCTCGAACACGACCAGCATGCTACGTGGGTCCGTCCGCCCAGGCCGTCCCCACCGTCCGTCCCCACCGTCCGTCCGCCACCGTCGGTGCGCCCCGGAGCGGGTGCCTAGGCTCGGGGCATGGACCTGTTCGACTCCTTCGGCGCCGGGCCCGCCGGGCTGCCCGTCGAGCGCCCCGGCGCGCCGCTCGCCGTGCGCATGCGGCCACGCTCGCTGGAGGAGGTGGTGGGGCAGGACCACCTCGTCGCTCCCCGGCTCCCCGCTGCGCCGCCTGGTCGAGCCGACGACGACGTCGCTCGCGCCGTCGTCCCTCGTGCTCACCGGTCCACCCGGGACGGGAAAGACGACGCTCGCCTACCTCGTCGCCCGCGCCGGGGGGCGGCACTTCGTCGAGCTGTCGGCCGTGAGCGCCGGCGTGAGGGACGTCCGGGCGGTGGTCGACGCCGCGCGCCGCGCCCTCGTCGGCGGGACGGAGACCGTCCTGTTCATCGACGAGGTGCACCGGTTCTCCAAGGCCCAGCAGGACGCCCTGCTGCCGAGCGTCGAGAACCGCTGGGTGACGCTCGTGGCGGCAACCACCGAGAACCCGTCCTTCTCCGTGATCGCCCCGCTCCTGTCGCGATCGCTGCTCCTCACGCTCCGCCCGCTCGAGCGGGAGGGGCTCGAGGTCCTCGTCCGGCGTGCCCTGGCGGACCCGCGCGGCTTCGGCGGTGCGGTCACCCTGGACGACGACGCGCTCGAGCACCTCTTGCGCCTGGCGGGGGCCGACGCCCGCAAGGCGCTGACGATCCTCGAGGCCGGGGCCGGCTCGGCCGCGCCCGACACGGCCGGCCGGCGCCGCATCGACCTGGCCGCCGTCGAGCGCGCGATCGACGCGGCCGCGGTGCGCTACGACCGCGCCGGGGACCAGCACTACGACGTGACAGCGCCTTCATCAAGTCGATGCGCGGCAGCGACGTGGACGCGGCCCTGCACTACCTCGCGCGGATGATCGACGGCCGGTGAGGACCCCCGGTTCATCGCCCGGCGCGTCATCATCGCGGCGGCGGAGGACGTCGGGATGGCCGACCCGACGGCGCTCCAGACCGCGGTCGCGGCCGCTCACGCCGTCGCCATGATCGGCATGCCCGAGGCGAGGATCGTCCTCGCCGAGGCCGTCGTGCACGTCGCCACCGCGCCGAAGTCGAACGCCGCCTATCGCGCGATCGACGCGGCCATCGCCGACGTCCGGGTAGGCCGGGGAGGTCCGGTCCCGCCGCACCTGCGGGACGCCCACTACCCGGGCGCGGCACGACTCGGCCACGGGAAGGGCTACGTCTACGCGCACGACGCACCGCACGGCGTCGTCGCCCAGCAGTACGCGCCCGACGACCTGGTCGGGGCCCGCTACTACGAGCCGTCTGCGCGGGGCGCGGAGCGCGAGATCTCGGCCCGGCTGGCCCGGATCCGGCAGATCCTCGAGGGTGAGGCGTAGCGCCCGGCACGGGCGCCCCGTCGCCCCAGGTGCCCACCTGGTAGCCTTGCACGTCGCCCACGCCGAGCGACGCTGCGATGCGTCGATCCGGCCGGGTCGGCCGCGTCCGGGTCCATCAGGTCACGGACACCCCTGGGGCCCTAGCCACGGAGTTGGCCCCACCCTCGCGAGCACCCTGCTCGCCGAGGCGTGACGTCTCGACAACGACAGGAACACCCATTTCATGAGCTCCACCAACCGCCAGCGCCGTCAGGTGCGGCTGTCCCGTGCGCTCGGCATCGCCCTGACGCCGAAGGCCGTCAAGTACTTCGAGAAGCGCCCCTACCCGCCGGGCGAGCACGGCCGCACCCGGCGCCGCACGAGAGCGACTACGCCGTGCGGCTCGCGAGAAGCAGCGTCTGCGCGCCCAGTACGGCATCCGCGAGGCGCAGCTCCGCCGGACCTTCGAAGAGGCCCGCCGCGAGTCCGGCCTGACCGGTGAGAACCTGGTCGAGCTGCTCGAGATGCGCCTGGACGCCCTCGTGCTGCGCTCCGGCTTCGCCCGCACCATCGCTCAGGCCCGCCAGATGGTCGTGCACCGCCACATCCTCGTCGACGGCAAGCTCGTCGACCGCCCGTCGTTCCGCGTGAAGCCGGGCCAGCTCATCCAGGTCAAGCCGAAGAGCCAGGCGACGACGCCCTTCCAGGTCGCCGCCGCCGGCGCGCACCGAGACGTCCTCCCCGAGGTCCCCGGGTACCTCGAGTGTCAGCTCGAGAAGCTCCAGTCGGAGCTCGTCCGTCGCCCGAAGCGCGCCGAGGTGCCCGTGACCTGTGAAGTCCAGCTCGTCGTCGAGTACTACGCCCGCTGACCAGGGGCGCGCACCGCGCAGCACCGCATCGACGCCCCGGGACAAGGCCACGGCCCCCGGGGCGTCGGCGCGTCCGGACCCCGCGTCGTCGGACCCCGTGAAGCCGGGTCGACGCCGCCGCACGGTACTGTCAGGGCGCCTCGCCACCCGCAAGCCCAAGGAGCACCCATGTCCGTCGGCGACATCGCCGGCCTGATCTCGGCCGTCGCGTTCGTGGCCCTGGTCGGCTTCCTCGCGGTCCCGCTCGTGAAGCTCGGCCGCGTCCTCGACGAGACCCGGGACACGGTCAAGCAGGTCACCGACCACGCGATCCCGGTCATCGACGAGGCGGCCGTGACGATCACCCAGACGAACAACCAGCTGATGCGCGTGGACACCATCACGACGTCCGCCGCCGAGGTCTCGACGAACGTCTCGGCCCTCACGTCCCTGGTCGCGGCGACCGTCGGCGCGCCGCTCATCAAGGTCGCCGCCTTCAGCTACGCGGTGCGCGCGGTGCTCGGCGGCCGGCGTCGTCGGGGCCGGTCGTGATGCGCCGCCTCTTCTGGATGGGCGTCGGCGCGGCTGCCGCGATCGTCGTCGTCCGCCGCGTCCGTCGGACGCTCGGCCCCTACGCGGCAGCGACCGCCCCCGTCACGGAAGCGGTGAGCTCCGCCCGTTCGACGGTCCGGGAGATCCGCGAGACCATGGCCGCCCACGAGGCCGATCTGCGGGCGACGTTCATCGAGGACGCCGGGAAGCCGGACCGACCGACTCATGACCCCCGCCGGCCCGCCCCGCGCAGCTGGGCGAGCCGGGTGGACGACGACGACGAGCTGTACTCGTTCTAGACAGGTCACCACGGGACTCGCGCACGGGTTGCGGGGGACTGCCCGGGCGCCACGAGACGTTGAGGAAGCATGCGCACCGCTGAGATCCGCCGCCGCTGGCTGGACTACTTCGAGACCCGGGGCCACCCGGTCGTGCCGTCGGCCTCGCTCGTCTCCGAGGACCCGACGCTGCTGTTCACGGTCGCCGGCATGGTGCCGTTCATCCCGTACATGCTCGGCCAGCGCACGGCGCCCTGCCCGCGCGCGACCAGCGTCCAGAAGTGCATCCGCACCCTCGACATCGAGGAGGTCGGCAAGACCACCCGGCACGGCACGTTCTTCCAGATGAACGGCAACTTCTCCTTCGGCGACTACTTCAAGGAGGGCGCGATCACCTACGCCTGGGAGCTCCTCACCGGGTCACGAGGCCGACGGCGGCTACGGGTTCGACCCGGACACGATCTGGGTCACCGTCTACGAGGACGACGACGAGGCGGCCGCCCTCTGGCAGAGGATCGCCGGCCTGCCCGACGAGCGCATCCAGCGCCGCGGCATGAAGGACAACTTCTGGTCGACCGGCCAGCCGGGCCCGGCGGGCCCGTGCTCGGAGATCTACGTCGACCGCGGCCCGGCGTACGGCAAGCGACGGCGGCCCGGTCGCCGACGAGGACCGCTACGTCGAGATCTGGAACCTCGTCTTCATGCAGTACGAGCGCGGCGACGGCGGCGGCAAGGACGACTTCCCGCTCCTCGGCGAGCTGCCGCAGAAGAACATCGACACCGGGCATGGGCCTGGAGCGCGTCGCCTTCCTCAAGCAGGGCGTCGACAACATGTACGAGATCGACGAGGTCGTCCCCGTCATCCGGCGCGGCCGCAGGAGCTGTCCGGGCGACGCTACGGCGCCGACCGCGACGACGACGTCCGCATGCGCGTCGTCGCCGACCACGTCCGCGTCCGCGCTCATGCTCATCGGCGACGGCGTGACGCCCGCGCAACGAGGGCCGCGGCTACGTGCTGCGCCGCCTGCTGCGCCGCACCGTCCGCGCGATGCGCCTGCTCGGCGTCGACGAGCCGGCCCTTCCCGCACCTGCTGCCCGCGTCCAAGGACGCGATGAAGGCGTCCTACCCCGAGCTCGAGAGCGACTTCGGACGCATCTCCGCGGTTGCCTACGCGCGAGGAGGAGGCGTTCCGGCGCACCCTCGTCGCCGGCACCACCATCCTCGACACCGCGGTCGCGCGGACCAGGGAGGCGGGCGGGCCCGTGCTCAGCGGGTCGACCGCGTTCGCTCTGCACGACACCTACGGCTTCCCGATCGACCTCACCCTCGAGATGGCCGCCGAGCAGGGGCTCAGCGTCGACGAGGCGGCCTTCCGCGCCCTGATGCAGAGCAGCGGGAGCGCGCGCGCGCCGACGCGATGGCGAAGAAGAGCGGCCACGCGGACACGAGCGCGTACACGGCCCTCCACGCCCGGCTCGACGCCCCGGTGCAGTTCCTTGGATACGAGGAGGCGAGCACACGCGCGCACGTCGTGGGTCTGCTCGTGGACGGGGTGCCCTCGCCGGCCGCCTCGGCGCCGGCTGCGGTCGAGGTGATCCTCGACCGCACGCCGTTCTACGCCGAGGCAGGCGGCCAGCTCGCCGACCACGGGACCATCATCCTCGACGGCGGCGGAACGGTCGAGGTCGACGACGTCCAGGCGCCCGTCAAGGGCATGTCGGTGCACCGGGGTCGACTGGTCGACGGCAGCATCACGCTCGGGGAGCCGGGCTTCGCCGCGATCGACACCGCACGCCGTCGGGCGATCAGCCGCGCCCATACGGCCACGCACATGGTGCACAAGGCCCTGCACGAGACGATCGGCCCCGAGGCCACGCAGGCAGGCTCGGAGAATGCTCCCACCGCATCCGCTTCGACTTCCGGCACGGCTCCGCCCTGCCGGCGGGCGCACTCGCCGAGGTCGAGGGGCGGGTCAACGAGCAGATCACCGACGACCTCGAGGTGACCGAGGCCGTCATGCCGCTCGCCAAGGCCCGCTCCCTCGGCGCCATGGCCCTGTTCGGGGAGAAGTACGGCAACGAGGTCCGCGTCGTCTCCATCGGCGGTGACTGGTCCCGTGAGCTCTGCGCCGGCACCCACGTGCCGCGCTCGGGCCAGCTGGGCATCGTCACCCTGCTCGGGGAGAGCTCGATCGGGTCGGGGGTCCGCCGCGTCGACGCCCTCGTCTCCGAGGGTGCCTACACCTTCCATGCCCGCGAGCACGCCCTCGTGGGCCAGCTCTCCGGCCTCCTCAACGTGCGCTCCGAGGAGCTGCCCGATCGCGTCGGATCGCTCGTCGGCCGCCTGCGCGACGCCGAGAAGGAGCTCGCGGCCCTCCGGCAGGCCCAGCTGCTCCAGTCCGCCGCCCGGCTCGCCGACCAGGCCCGCGACGTCGCCGGGGTCCACGTGCTCACCCACGACGTCGGCGAGGTCGCCTCGGCGGAGGACCTCCGCACGCTCGTCCTGGACATCCGGGACCGCCTCGGGCAGGCCGCCCCGTCCGTCGTGGCCGTCGGCGGCGTCGCGAAGCAGCGCCCGTTGGTCGTCGTCGCCACGAACCCGGCGGCCCGGGCGACAGGGATCCGCGCGGGCGCGCTCGTCCGGGTCGCGGCGACGCGGCTCGGGGGCGGTGGCGGCGGGAAGGACGACGTCGCGCAGGGCGGCGGGAGCGACGTCTCGGCGCTCGGGGCAGCGCTGGCCGACGTCGCCGACGCCATCGCCCACCGGTGACGGCCGACGCCACGCCGGCGCCGGCGATGCGCCGGGGCGTCCGGCTGGGGCTGGACGTCGGAACGGTTCGGATCGGCGTGGCCGCGTGCGATCCGTCGGGCCTCGTCGCGACCCCGGTCGCCACGATCACCCGCTCGCGGGGCCCGGCCGCCACCGATCTCGAGGCGATCCTCGCGGACGTCCGCGAGCGTGAGGCGGTCGAGGTCGTCGTCGGCCTGCCCCGCGGAATGAGCGGGCAGGAGGGTGCGTCGGCCGCTGCCGTGCGCGCGTACGCTGTGGAGGTCGCTCGGATGATCTTCCCGGTCCCCGTGCGGCTCGTGGACGAACGGCTCAGCACCGTGAGCGCCCACCGCGCGCTGCATGCGGCCGGTCGACGTGGACGGACCCACCGCGCGGTGGTCGACCAGGTTGCCGCCGTGACGATCCTGCAGTCGGCCCTGGACGCCGAACGCAGCACCTCGGCGCCGCCGGGCGAACTGGTCCGTGTCGCGGACCGGCCGCACCACGACCCCGAGACCCGACGCGACGATGGAGAGCCTGGGTGAACGACCTGTTCCCGGACGAGCCGGAGCCGGCACCGGAGCCGACGACCGCGGGAGGGGCGTCGCGCAGCGACCGCCGACGCCGCGAGCAACGACGCAAGCGGCGCCGTCGCACCGCGCTGACCCTGGTGCTCATGGTGACCCTCTTCGCCGGCATGGTGACGGCCGTCGTGCTGCTCGGGCCGTCCATCGTCGAGGGCTTCCGTCCGCAGCCGGCCGCGGACTTCCCGGGCCCGGGTTCGGGGAGCGTGACCATCGAGATCACCGAGGGGGAGACCGGGGGCGAGATCGGGGACGCGCTCCTCGAGGCGGGCGTCGTCGCCTCCCGCAAGGCCTTCGTCGAGGCCTTCGACGCCAACCCGGGAGCGGTCTCGATCCAGCCCGGCGCCTACACGCTCCTGCTCGAGATGAAGGCGGCCGACGCGGTCGCGGCGCTCCTGAACCCGGCCAACCGCGCCGAGGTGAAGCTCACGGTGCCCGAGGGGCTCCGCGCGAGCCAGATCTACGAACGCATCGCCTCGGTGACAGGTGTCCCCGTGGCCGAGGTCGAGGCGGCCGCCGCCGACACCGCGGCCATCGGGCTCCCGGCCGAGGCCGGCGGCAACATCGAGGGCTGGCTGGCTCCGGCCACCTACACGATCCAGAAGGGCACGACGTCCTCCGAGATCCTCGCCGAGATGATCGACAAGACGGTCGCCATCCTCGACGAGCGCGCTGTCCCGGTCGAGCTCCGTGAGCAGGTGCTGATCAAGGCCTCCATCGTCGAGAAGGAGGTCAACTTCGCCGACGACTACGGCAAGGTGGCCCGGGTCATCGAGAACCGCCTGCTCCCGGACAGCCCGACGGCGGGCACGCTCGGCATGGACTCCACCCTCGCGTACGGCCTCGACAAGTCCGGACTCGACCTGACGCGATCCGACCTGGAGTCCGACCACCCCTTCAACACGCGGGTGCACGCGGGCCTGCCACCGGGCCCGATCTGCTCGCCGGGGACCGACGCCATCGACGCCGTGCTGAACCCGACCGAGGGCGACTGGCTCTACTTCGTCACGGTGAACCCTGACACGGGCGAGACGCGCTTCACGGCCTCCTACGACGAGCACCTGGCGAACCAGGAGCTGCTCCGGCAGTGGACGGCGGCGCAGACCGACGCGAGCGAGGGCACCGGGTGACGGAGCCCGTCCGGAACAGGGCGGCGGTGCTCGGGCACCCGATCGCCCATTCCCTCTCGCCCGCCCTGCACCGCGCTGCGTACGAGGCCCTCGGGCTGGACGACTGGGCATACGAACGGCACGACGTCACCGAGGCCCGGCTGGCCGGCGTGCTCGCCGAGCTCGACGCGACCTGGCGCGGGCTGTCGCTGACCATGCCGCTCAAGCAGGTGGTGATCCCTCTCCTGGACCACGTCGAGCCCCTCGCCCAGGCGGTGGGCGCCGTCAACACCGTCCTGGTCCAGCAGGTCGGCTCCTCCCGCGTCCTCGTCGGGGCGAACACCGACGTGCACGGCATGGTGGCTGCGCTGCGCGAGGCCGCGGCGCCGGGCGCGCCCCTCGACGGGCCTGCCGTGATCCTCGGGGCGGGTGCCACGGCGGCTTCGGCGCTGGCGGCCCTGGGCGAGCTGGGCATGACGAACCCGACGGTGCTCGCCCGCTCTCCGGGCCGCGCGGGCGCCGTCGTCCGGGCCGCCAACCGCATGGGCATCCAGCCTCAGGTGGTGCGCTGGGACCGCGGGTTCTCGGCCGCCGCCGAGGCGCGCGTCCTGGTGTCGACCGTCCCGGCCGGCGCGGCGGACGCCCTCGCGGCCGAGTTGTCGGCGGGCTCCCGGGCCGACGGCGCGGTCCTCCTCGACGTCGTCTACGCGCCGTGGCCGACGCGCCTCGCCGGCGTGTGGCGCGAACGCGGGGGGCTCGTCGCACCCGGCTGGGCAATGCTTCTGCACCAGGCGGCGGAGCAGGTCCGGCTCATGACGGGGCACGAGGCGCCGCTGGGGGCCATGAGAGACGCCCTGCTCGGCGCGCTCGAGGCCCGGCAGACGCCCGCGTGAGGCCCGTCGGTGAGCGAGCCCGCCGCGTCTGCGTGGGAGGATGCCGCCCATGCTGAGGTGGTTGACGGCGGGCGAGTCGCACGGTGAGGCGCTGGTAGGGATCCTCGAAGGACTGCCCGCGGGGGTACCCGTGACCACCGACGACCTGCGCGCCGTTCTTGCCCGGCGACGGCTCGGCTACGGCCGCGGCGCCCGCATGGCGTTCGAGCAGGACGAGGTCCGGATCCTCGGCGGCGTCCGGCACGGCCTGAGCCAGGGCGGGCCCGTCGCGATCGAGATCGGGAACACGGAGTGGCCGAAGTGGGTCGACGTCATGTCGGCGGACCCGGTGGCCGACCCGGCGCTGCTCAACCGCGCGCGGAACGCCCCGCTCACCCGTCCCCGCCCCGGGCACGCCGACCTCGTCGGCATGCAGAAGCACGCGTTCGACGACGCCCGCCCGGTCCTGGAGCGGGCCAGCGCCCGGGAGACCGCCACGCGGGTGGCGCTCGGCCGCATCGCCGCCGCCTTCCTCGAGCAGAGCGTGGGCGCCCGCCTCGTGTCCCACGTCGTCGCCGTCGGCGAGGTCGAGGTGCCGGACGGCACGCCCCTGCCGGGCCCGGACCACGTCGCGGCCCTCGACGCCGACCCGATCCGTTGCTTCGACCCCGTCACCTCCGCGGCGATGATCGCCGAGATCGACGCGACCCAGAAGGCGGGGGACACCCTGGGGGGCGTCGTCGAGGTCCTCGCCTACGGTCTCCCGCCGGGTCTCGGGTCGTACGTGCACGGAGACCGGCGCCTCGACGCCCGCCTCGCCGGCGCCGTCATGGGCATCCAGGCCATCAAGGGGGTCGAGCTCGGCGACGGCTTCCGCACGGCGCGGCGACGCGGCTCCGTCGCCCACGACGAGATGGAGCGCGACCCGGACGGCCGGATCACCCGGCGGACAAACCGCGCCGGGGGCGTCGAGGGAGGCATGTCGAACGGCGACGTGCTGCGCGTGCGCGCCGCGATGAAGCCGATCTCCACGGTCCCGCGCGCGCTCGCGACCGTGGACGTCGCCACCGGCGGGCCGGCCACCGCTCTCCACCAGCGCTCCGACGTGTGCGCCGTCGCTCCCGCCGCGGTGGTCGCCGAGGCGATGGTCGCCCTCGTCCTCGCCGACGCCGTGCTCGAGAAGTTCGGCGGCGACTCCGTCGGCGAGACGGCGCGCAACGCCCGCGCCTACCTCGCGGCGATCCCGGAGCACCAGCGGTGACGCGGCCCGTGGCGGTCCTCGTCGGGCCGCCGGGCTCCGGGAAGACGACCGTCGGGCTCGCGCTGGCCGCCGCGTGGGGCGTCGGGTTCCGGGACACCGACGACGACGTCGTCGCCGCGACGGGGCAGTCGGTCGCGGACATCTTCATCGAGGAGGGCGAGGCCGCGTTCCGGGCCCTGGAGCGGCAGGCCGTGGCCGCGGCGCTGGCGGAGCACGACGGCGTCCTGGCGCTCGGTGGGGGAGCGGTGCTCGACCCCGAGACGCAACGGGACCTCGCCGGGCACGTCGTCGTCTTCCTCGACGTCTCGCTCGCCGACGCCGCCCCGCGGGTCGGCCTGGCGGCGTCCCGTCCGCTGCTGGTCGGGAACCCCCGCGCCCGGTGGGCGTCGCTCATGGACGCCCGGCGTGGGATCTACCAGTCCCTCGCGACCGTCATGATCGACACGAGCGGCGCCACCCCGGCCGAGGTCACCCAGCGCGTCCTCGACGCGCTCACCGCCCTGGAGGAGGACGCGCCGTGACGGCAGTCCGAGTACCCGTCCACGCCGAGCACGACTACGACGTCGTCATCGGCCGGGACCTGCTCGCCGACGTCCCCGTGCTCGTCGGCGCCGACGCCCACCGGGTCCTCGTCCTGCACCCGGAGGCCCTCGGCGGGCCGGCCCACGCCCTTCGGGACGCCCTTGCCGAGCGCGGGTACGAACCCCATCTGCTGACCCTCCCCGACGCGGAGGAGGCCAAGACCGCCGAGGTGGCCGCGACGTGCTGGAGCGCGCTCGGCCGGGCGGCGTTCTCCCGGCAGGACGTGGTCGTGGGCCTCGGGGGCGGCGCCACCACGGACCTCGCCGGGTTCGTGGCCGCGACCTGGCTGCGCGGCGTGCGCGTGGTCCAGGTGCCGACCACCCTGCTCGCCATGGTCGACGCCGCCGTGGGTGGCAAGACGGGCATCAACACCGCCGAGGGCAAGAACCTCGTCGGCGCTTTCCACTCCCCGGCCGGCGTGCTCTGCGACCTGGCGACCCTGGAGACGCTCCCTGCCGAGGACCTGCGGGCCGGGCTCGCCGAGGTCGTCAAGTGCGGGTTCATCGCCGATCCGCGCATCCTCGAGCTCGTCGAGGCGGACCCCGCGGCGGCGGCCGACCCCTCCGGGCCCGTGCTCGCCGAGCTCGTCGAGCGCGCCGTGGCGGTCAAGGCCAAGGTGGTGGGGGAGGACCTCCGGGAGGCTTCCCTGCGCGAGATCCTCAACTACGGGCACACGCTGGGGCACGCGATCGAGCACGTCGAGGGCTACCGGTGGCGCCACGGCGAGGCCGTGGGCGTCGGCATGGTCTTCGCCGCGGAGCTCGCGTCCCTCGCGGGGCGTCTCGGCGCCGGCGACGTCGCCCGGCACCGCCGGGTGCTGACCTCCCTGGGTCTGCCCGTCACCTACCGCGGGGACCGCTGGCCGCAGCTCCTCGAGGCGATGCGCCGGGACAAGAAGACCCGCCGGGACACCCTGCGCTTCGTGGTGCTCGACGGCGTCGGGCATCCGGGCCGCCTGGAGGGCCCCGGGCCGGACCTCCTCGCGGCCGCCTACGCCGCGATCTCCCGATGACCCCTCCCTCTCGACCCCCGGCAGGCGACATGACCGACGTCCTCGTCCTCAACGGACCGAACCTCGCCCGGCTGGGGTCGCGCGAGCCGGACGTCTACGGCTCCGCGGACCACGACGCGCTGGTGGCCGCGGCGATCGCCTGGGGCCGCGGGGTCGGCCTGTCGGTGGACGTCCGGCAGACCGACGACGAGGCGGAGCTCATCGGGTGGCTCCACGAGGCGGTCGACGACGGCATCGACGTCGTGCTCAACCCCGCCGCGTTCACCCACTACTCCTACGCCCTGCGCGACGCCGCGAAGCTCGTGACGGCCGCGGGCCGCCTGCTCGTCGAGGTGCACCTGTCCAACCCGGCGGCCCGCGAGACGTTCCGGCACACCAGCGTCATCGGCGGGGTCGCCACCGGGACGATCGCGGGCTTCGGGTTCGACTCCTACCGCCTGGCGCTGCTGGCGATCGCTGCGCGCCGCGGATCAAGCCTTCACCCTTGATTCGACTGAATCAAGGTTCTAGCCTTGACGCATGTACGTCATGACGGTCGACCAGCGCGGGAGCACGGAGCACGGCGTCCGCGTCCCTGAGCTGCTCGACGCCCTCCGGCGGCGCACCGACCGGACCGGCGGGGCGGGGATCGTGCTGCCGTTCGAGCGCACGGTCGGGGACGAGGTCCAGGCCGTGCTGGACCGGGCGGACGTCGTCGTCGACCTCAGCCTGTACCTCCAGCGGCTCGGCGGCTGGAGCGTCGGCATCGGCATCGGCGCGGTCGACCGGCCGCTCGCGGAGTCGGCGCGGGCGAGCTCGGGGCCCGCCTTCGTCGCTGCCCGTGAAGCCGTCGAGCGCGCCCGGGTGAGAGGCGTCCCGGTACCCCTTGCGGTCGACGGCCCCGACCCCGACGCGGCCCGCGACGCAGAGGCCGTCCTCCAGCTGCTGGCCGCCGTGGTCCGACGGCGCTCCCCGGCGGGGTGGGAGGCGGTGGACGCGCTCGCCGGGCGCACGCAGCGTGACGTCGCCGCGTCGCTGGGGATCACCGCCCAGGCCGTGAGCCAGCGCCTGGGTGCCGCGCTGTGGGAGGAAGAGGTCGGCGCGCGACCGGTCGCGGCGCGCCTCCTCGAACGAGCCGGGCCGGCGTCGTGAGCGCGGGCACGCTGCTCGCCCAGGCCGCCGTCGTCCTGGCGGCGATCGCCGTCGGCGTCGGCGCGGGGTGGCCCCTGACCGCCTGGGTGCTGCGCAGGAGCACGGGCCCCGACCCCGTGGGCGGCGGGGCGCCGGTGCTGCGCGGGGGCGCGTGGATCGGGGCCCTGGAGCGACTGGCGATCCTCGGGTCGATCCTCGTGGGGTACCCCGAGGCGATGGCCGTCGTCATCGCGATCAAGGGCCTGGGCCGCTTCCCGGAGCTGCGCGCTGCGACCGGAGCCTCGGCCTCGGAACGCTTCATCATCGGCACCCTGACGTCCTTCTGCTGGGCCGCGGCCGTAGGGCTCGGCGCCCGGGTCGCGCTCGGGGCGTTAGGCTGACCCTCGGACTTCTTCCGAGGCCGGCTCCCCGCGGGCGCCCGAGTCCCACCCACCACCCGCACCCGACGCAAGGACTTCGCGTGGCCACCACGAACGACCTCAAGAACGGCCTCGTCCTCAACATCGACGGCCAGCTCTGGACCGTCGTCGAGTTCCAGCACGTCAAGCCCGGCAAGGGCCCGGCGTTCGTGCGGACCAAGCTGAAGAACGTCCTGTCGGGCAAGGTCGTCGACAAGACGTTCAACGCGGGCGTCAAGGTCGAGACCGCGACGGTCGACAAGCGCGACATGCAGTACCTGTACCAGGACGGCGACGACTTCGTCTTCATGGACACCTCGGACTACGAGCAGATCCACGTCCCGTCCGCCACGGTCGGCGACGCCGCGAACTTCATGCTCGAGAACCAGGACGCCATCGTCGCGATCCACGACGGCACGCCGCTCTACGTCGAGCTCCCGACGTCCGTGGTGCTCGAGATCACGTACACCGAGCCCGGCCTGCAGGGCGACCGCTCGACGGGCGGCACGAAGCCCGCGACGATCGAGACCGGCTACCAGATCCAGGTTCCGCTCTTCCTCGAGATCGGCACCAAGGTCAAGGTCGACACCCGCACGGGCGACTACCTCGGCCGCGTCAGCTGAGCGCTGGTGCCCCACGGACCCGCGCAGGATGACCTGACGTGAGCGCACGCTCGAAGGCGCGCAAGCGCGCGCTCGACGTCCTCTTCGAGGCCGACCAGCGCCGGCACCGACGTCGTCGACCTCCTGGCGGAACGCATCCGGCAGCCGGGCACGCTGACGCCGCTGCCCGAGTACGCGGTGGAGATCGTCGAAGGCGTGGTCGCCCATCGCGAACGAGATCGACGAGATCCTCACCACCTACTCACGCGGCTGGGCCCTGGAGCGCATGCCCGCCGTCGACCGGGCCGTCCTGCGGGTCGGGGTGTGGGAGATCCTGTACAACGACGAGGTGCCGGACGCGGTCGCGATCGACGAGGCGGTCGAGCTGGCGCGCTCCCTGTCCACCGACGACTCGCCGTCGTTCGTCAACGGACTCCTGGCGCGCGTCCTCGCGCTCAAGCCGGCCCTGTTGGCCTGAGCGCGCCGCGTGCTCGGGGGGCCACGCGGGTCCCTGGCGACCGGGTATCGTGGTCGCCGGTCCACGTTCCTTTAAGCCCGTCCGGAGAGGCGGGGAAGGAGGTCGCCACGTGTCGGCTGGCGCAAAGGGCACGCGTCCTGTCCCAGGACGAGATCGCGCGCGCACTCACCCGGATCGCGCACGAGATCCTCGAGCGCAACCACGGGGCCCACTCGATCGTGCTGCTCGGGATCCCCACCCGCGGCGGGCCGTTGGCGAACCGCCTCGCCGACCGCATCGCCGCGGTCGAACCGGGGATCGATCCGGCGGCGATCGCGGGCACGCTCGACGTCACGATGTACCGCGACGACCTGCGCCGCCAGCCCACCCGCACGCTGGAGCCGGCCCACCTGCCGGAGAGCGGGATCGACGACCGCGTGGTCGTCCTGGTCGACGACGTCCTGTACTCGGGCCGCACCATCCGCGCAGCGCTCGACGCGATCTCCGACATCGGGCGACCGCGAGCCGTGCAGCTCGCCGTCCTCGTCGACCGCGGCCACCGGGAGCTGCCCATCCGCGCCGACTTCGTGGGGAAGAACCTCCCCACGGCGCATTCCGAGCGGGTGCACGTGCACCTGGCGGAGATCGACGGCGAGGACGCCGTCGTCATCTCGGGCGGGGACGCGCCCGACCAGGAGGGGAACGACTGATGCGCCACCTGCTGAGCGCCGCGGACCTCGACGTCGACGACGCTGTCCAGATCCTCGACACGGCCGCCGAGATGGCACAGACGCAGTCCCGGGAGATCAAGAAGCTCCCCACCCTGCGGGGCCAGACGGTGGTCAACCTCTTCTTCGAGGACTCGACCCGCACCCGCATCTCCTTCGAGGCGGCCGCCAAGCGGCTGTCCGCCGACGTCATCAACTTCTCCGCCAAGGGCTCGAGCGTCTCCAAGGGCGAGTCGCTCAAGGACACCGCCCAGACGCTGCAGGCGATGGGGGCGGACGCCGTCGTCATCCGGCACGCCGCGTCCGGCGCGCCGCACCGGCTCGCCCACTCGGGCTGGATCGACGCCCCCGTGATCAACGCGGGCGACGGCACCCACCAGCACCCCACGCAGGCGCTGCTCGACGCCTACACGATGCGCCGCCACCTCGTGGCCCGCCCCGAGGGATCGGACCTCGAGGGCCTGAGGGTCCCCATCGTCGGCGACATCCTGCACTCGCGCGTCGCGCGGTCCAACGTCGACCTCCTCACCACGCTCGGTGCCGACGTCGTCCTCGTCGCACCGCCCACGCTGGTCCCGGTCGGGGCGGAGTCCTGGCCCTGCGCGATCTCCTACGACCTCGACGACACGCTCGCCGGTCACCGCCCCGACGCCGTCATGATGCTGCGGATGCAGCGGGAGCGCATGAGCAGCGCGGGCGGTGGCTTCTTCCCCAGCCCGCAGGAGTACGCCCGGCTCTACGGCCTCGACGCCGCGCGCCTGGGGGCCCTGCCCGAACGCACGATCGTCATGCACCCCGGCCCGATGAACCGCGGCCTGGAGATCTCCTCCCAGGCGGCGGACTCGCCGCGGTCGACCATCGTCGAGCAGGTCGCCAACGGCGTCGCCGTCCGCATGGCCGTGCTCTACCTCTTGCTCGCCGGCGAGGGCGCCGGAACCTCTGCCGCCACGGGAGGCCCGCAGTGACCCAGTACCTCGTCCGCGGCGCTGCGCCGCTCGGCGACGAGCCCACCGACATCCTCCTGGCCGACGGCGCGGTCGGGCCCTCGGGCGGGAGGCCCGCTCCGCCGCCGGGCAGAACGCCGTCATGGTCGACGCCGAGGGCCTGGTCGCGCTCCCCGGCCTCGTCGACCTCCACACGCACCTGCGCGAGCCCGGCAGGGAGGACGCCGAGACGGTGTACTCGGGCACGAAGGCCGCCGCTCTCGGCGGTTTCACGGCCGTGCACGCGATGGCGAACACCACCCCCGTGGCGGACACCGCCGGCGTCGTGGAGCAGGTGTGGCGGCTCGGCCGCGACGCCGGGTGGGTCGACGTGCACCCGGTCGGCGCCGTGACCGTCGGGCTCGAGGGAACGCGCCTGGCGGAGCTCGGCGCGATGGCGGCCTCGGCCGCACGGGTGCGCATGTTCTCCGACGACGGCAAGTGCGTGGACGACCCCAGCGTCATGCGCCGGGCCCTCGAGTACGTCAAGGCGTTCGACGGTGTCATCGCCCAGCACGCCCAGGACCCCCGCCTCACCGAGGGGTCGCAGATGCACGAGGGCATCGTGTCGGCCGAGCTCGGCCTCACGGGCTGGCCGGCGGTCGCCGAGGAGGCGATCATCGCCCGCGACGTGCTGCTCGCCGAGCACGTCGGCTCCCGCGTGCACGTCCTGCACGTCTCCACGGCAGGCTCGGTCGACATCGTGCGGTGGGCGAAGGCGCGGGGGATCGACGTCACCGCCGAGGCGACGCCGCACCACCTCTTCCTCACCGACGAGGAGGCGCGCGGCTACGACCCGCGGTTCAAGGTCAACCCGCCGCTGCGGACCGCCGAGGACGTCGAGGCCCTGCGCCGGGCGCTGGCGGACGGCACGATCGACGTCGTCGGCACCGACCACGCCCCGCACCCGCGGGAGGACAAGGACTGCGAGTGGGCCGCGGCCGCCTTCGGGATGATCGGCCTGGAGACCGCGCTCGCCGTCGTCGCCGAGGTCATGCTGACCGGCGAGTACGGGCCGTTCGGCTGGGCCGACATGGCGCGGGTGATCTCCGTCGCCTCGGCACGGATCGGGCGAGTGACGGACCAGGGCCGGCCGATCGCCGTCGGCGAGCCGGCCAACCTCACGCTCGTGGACCCCGCTGCCCGCTGGACCGTCCGGCCGGAGGAGCAGGCGACCGCCAGCGAGAACTCCCCGTTCGCGGGACGCGAGCTCCCCACGCGGGTGGTGGCCACCTTCCTGCGCGGGCGCGCCACGGTGCTCGACGGCGTCGCGATCCCGGCGCCGACGCCCGGTGCCACTCGGTGAACCGACTCGTCCCGAGCCCGTCCGCCACCATCTGCACGCACGACCGGACCGCCGAGGAGATGCCCTGATGCGCACCCCCGACCCTGCCCTACTCGTGCTCGAGGACGGGACCGTCCTGCGCGGCGCCGCGTACGGCGCCCGCGGGGTGACGTTCGGCGAGATCGTCTTCGCCACCGGCATGACGGGCTACCAGGAGACCCTCACGGACCCCTCCTACCACCGCCAGATCGTCGTCATGACGGCGCCGCACATCGGCAACACGGGAGTCAACGACGAGGACCCGGAGTCGCGGCGCATCTGGGTGGCCGGGTACGTCGTCCGCGACCCCGCGCGGCGCGCGTCGAACTGGCGCTCCGTCCGCGAGCTCGAGGACGAGCTCGCGGCGCAGGGTGTCGTCGGGATCTCCGGGCTCGACACCCGCATGCTGACCCGGCACCTTCGGGAGCTGGGCGTGATGCGGGCCGGCATCTTCTCCGGTGACGGGCTGCCGGCGGCCGGCGCCGCCGCGTCCGAGGGCGACGTCGCGGAGATGGTCGAGCGCGTCCGCCGGTCGCCCGCGATGCTCGGCGCCGACCTCGCGGCCGAGGTGACGATCGACGAGGCCTACGTCGTCGAGCCGTGCGGGGAGTTCGAGGGCGCGGAGCCGCTCGCCGAGGTGGTCGCGATCGACCTCGGCATCAAGTCCATGACCCCGCACCGCCTCGCCGAGCGGGGCATGCGCGTGCACGTGCTCCCGACGACGTCGACGATCGACGACGTGCTCGTCGCGACGCCCCGACGGCGTGTTCTTCTCGAACGGACCCGGTGACCCGGACGCCGCGGTGCGCGAGGTGGCGCTCCTGCGCGAGGTGCTCGACCGCGGTCTGCCGTTCTTCGGCATCTGCTTCGGCAACCAGATCCTCGGGCGCGCGCTCGGTTTCGGGACCTACAAGCTCGCCTACGGGCACCGGGGCATCAACCAGCCCGTCATGGACCTCGCCACCCGCAAGGTCGAGATCACCTCGCACAACCACGGGTTCGCCGTCGACGCCCCGGTGGGCGAAGAGGCCCTCGCCCCCCACGACGGCGGACGGTACGGCCGCGTGGTGGTCTCGCACCTGGGCCTCAACGACGACGTGGTCGAGGGCCTGCGCTGCCTCGACCTCCCGGCGTTCTCCGTCCAGTACCACCCGGAGGCGGCGGCCGGTCCGCACGACGCCGCCTACCTCTTCGACAGGTTCCTGGAGCTCATGAGGGCGAACCGCGCCGCAGACCCCACCACCGTCACCGGCCCCGCCTCGAACGGGGAGGTCGCCTGATGCCTCGCCGCACCGACATCTCCAGCGTCCTCGTCATCGGGTCCGGCCCGATCGTCATCGGGCAGGCGTGCGAGTTCGACTACTCCGGGACGCAGGCCTGCCGCGTGCTCAAGGCCGAGGGGCTGCGCGTCATCCTCGTCAACTCCAACCCGGCCACGATCATGACCGACCCGGAGTTCGCCGACGCCACGTACGTCGAGCCGATCACGCCCGAGGTGGTCGAGGCGATCATCGCCAAGGAGCGCCCCGACGCGATCCTGCCGACCCTCGGCGGCCAGACGGCGCTGAACACGGCGATCGCGCTGGACGAGGCGGGTGTGCTCGAGCGCTACGGCGTCAAGATGATCGGGGTGAACACGGCGTCGATCCACCTCGCGGAGGACCGCGAGGCGTTCAAGGGCGTGGTCGAACGCTGCGGCGCCGAGAGCGCCCGGAGCATCATCGCGCACACCATGGACGAGGTCCTCGCCGCCGTCGGGGACCTCGGCTACCCGCTCGTGGTGCGGCCGTCGTTCACGATGGGTGGCCTGGGCTCCGGTATCGCCTACGACGAGGCGGACCTGCGCCGGATCGCCGGCGCCGGCCTGCACTACTCGCCCACCACCGAGGTGCTCCTCGAGGAGTCCATCCTCGGCTGGAAGGAATACGAGCTCGAGCTCATGCGCGACCACGCGGACAACGTGGTGGTGGTCTGCTCGATCGAGAACGTCGACCCGGTCGGCGTGCACACCGGCGACTCGGTCACCGTCGCCCCGGCGCTGACGCTCACGGACCGGGAGTTCCAGCGCCTCCGCGACATCGGCATCGCGATCATCCGCGAGGTCGGCGTCGACACGGGCGGCTGCAACATCCAGTTCGCCGTCGAGCCGTCCACCGGGCGCGTGGTCGTCATCGAGATGAACCCGCGGGTCTCGCGTTCCTCGCGCGCTCGCCTCCAAGGCGACGGGGTTCCCGATCGCCAAGATCGCCGCGAGGCTCGCGATCGGCTACACCCTCGACGAGATCCCGAACGACATCACCGGCTCCACCCCGGCGTCGCTTCGAGCCGACGCTCGACTACGTCGTCGTCAAGGTGCCGCGGTTCGCGTTCGAGAAGTTCCCGGCCGCCGACCCCGACGCTCACCACGACCATGAAGTCCGTCGGCGAGGCGATGGCGATCGGGCCGCAACTTCACCGAGGCCCTCGAGAAGGCGATGCGCTCGATCGACAAGACGGGCTCGGTGTTCCACTGGGACGGCGACGGCCCCCGACGCCGAGCAGCACTCGACGGCGCTCCTGGCGTCCGTCGCGCACGCCCACCGAGCACCGCCTGCGTCGACGTGCAGCAGGCGCTCCGCGCGGCGGCGGCGACCGTGGAGCGACGATCTACGAGGCCACCGCGCATCGACCCGTGGTTCCTCGACCAGATCCTCCTGATGAACGAGATCGCCGGCGCGATCGCCGGCGCGGGCGCCCTCGACCCGCGACCTGCTGGCGCTGCGCCAAGACGGCACGGTCTCTCGGACGTGCAGATCGCGCGGATCCGGGGCCTCGGCGAGCAGACGGTGCGGCGAGCTGCGGCACGCCTTCGGGCGTGCGGCCCGTCTTCAAGACGGTCGACACCTGCGCGGCCGAGTTCGCGGCCCGCACCCCGTACCACTACTCGAGCTACGACTCCGAGATCGGAGGTCGCGCCCGCGCGAGCGCGCGGCCGTCATCATCCTCGGCTCCGGGCCCAACCGGATCGGCCAGGGCATCGAGTTCGACTACTCGTGCGTGCACGCGACCCTCGCCCTGCGCGAGGAGTACGAGACCATCATGGTCAACTGCAACCCCGAGACGGTCTCCACCGACTACGACACCTCCGACCGGCTCTACTTCGAGCCGCTGACGTTCGAGGACGTCCTCGAGGTCTACCACGCGGAGCTCGCCGCCGGGCCGGTGGCGGGGATGATCGTGCAGCTCGGGGGCCAGACCCCGCTCTCCCTCGCCGAGCGCCTCGCCGAGGCCGGGCTCCCGATCCTCGGGACCCCGCCGGCGGCCATCGACGCCGCGGAGGACCGCGGGGCCTTCGGCGAGGTCCTCGCGGCGGCCGGGCTGCCCGGCGCCCGCGTTCGGCACCGCCACGCTCGACGGAGCAGGCACTCGAGGTCGCCGAGCGCATCGGCTTCCCGGTGCTCGTGCGACCGTCGTACGTGCTCGGCGGGCGCGGCATGGAGATCGTCTACGACGTCGAGCAGCTCGATCGACGTACGTCGACCGGCACACGGTGACCGACTCCTCGCGTGCGCACATCGCGGCCCCGCTGCTCGATCGACCGGTTCCTCGACGACGCGATCGAGATCGACGTCGACGCGCTCTACGACGGCGAGGAGCTCTTCCTCGGCGGCGTCATGGAGCACATCGAGGAGGCCGGGATCCACTCCGGCGACTCGGCCTGCGTGCTGCCCGCCGGTCACGCTGGCCGACGCCGAGCTGCGCCGGATCCGCACGCTCGACCGAGGCGATCGCCCGGGGTGTCGGAGTCCGCGGCCTCATCAACATCCAGTTCGCGCTGGTCTCCGACGTCCTCTACGTCCTCGAGGCGAACCCGCGGGCGTCGCGCACCGTGCCGTTCGTCTCGAAGGCGACGGGCGTCCCGCTCGCGAAGGCCGCGGCACTGGTCATGGCCGGGCACACGATCGCCGACCTGCGCGCGCCGGGGCATCCTCCCGGTTCAGGACGGGACCACGCATCGACCTCGACGGCCCGATCGCCGTCAAGGAGGCCGTGCTGCCCTTCAAGCGGTTCCGCACCCGCGGAGGGCTCGGTCGTCGACACGGTGCTCGGGCCCGAGATGCGCTCGACGGGCGAGGTGATGGGCATCGACGTCGACTTCCCGACGGCGTTCGCGAAGTCGCAGGCGGCGGCCTACGGGGCGGCCTGCCGACGGCGGGGACGGTCTTCGTCTCCGTCGCGGACCGCGACAAGCGCTCGATCGTCTTCCCGGTCAAGCGCCTCGTCGAGCTCGGTTTCGACATCCTCGCGACCGAGGGCACCGCCAGCGTGCTGCGGCGCAACGGCATCCCCGCGACCGTGTGGTCCGCAAGGCCTCCGAGGGACACGGACCCGGACGGCGAGCCCACCATCGTCGACCTGATCACCGCCGGCGAGGTCGACATGGTCGTCAACACCCCGTCCGGCCAGGGCGCCCGCGTCGACGGCTACGAGATCCGGACGGCGACCACCGCCGCCGACAAGCCGATCGTCACGACCGTCCAGCAGTTCGGCGCCGCTGTCCAGGCCATCGAGGTGGTCGGCCACGGCCCGTTCTCCGTGACGTCCCTGCAGGAGCACGACGCCGCCCGGGCCGCGCGATGAACCCGGGAACGGAGCACCCGCCCGGCTCCCCGGCCGAGCCGTTCGGGCGCCGGCTCGCATCCGCCATGGCGGAGCGCGGCCCCCTGTGCGTCGGCATCGACCCACACCCGGCCCTGCTGCGGGCCTGGGGCCTGACGGACGACGTCGCGGGCCTGCGGACGTTCTCGCTGCGGGTCGTCGAGGCGGCGGGGCCGCGGGCCGCGGCCCTGAAGCCGCAGTCGGCGTTCTTCGAGCGGCACGGCTCCGGCGGGGTCGCGGTGCTCGAGGAGCTCATCGCGGGCGCCCGCGAGCTGGGTGTCCTCACGATCGTCGACGCCAAGCGCGGGGACATCGGATCCACGATGCTCGGCTACGCCGAGGCCTACCTCGCCGAGGGGTCCGCCCTGGCCGGCGACGCCGTGACGCTCTCGCCTTACCTGGGCTTCGGCTCGCTCGCCCCTGCGCTCGAGGTGGCGGCACAGAGCGGTCGTGGGGTCTTCGTCCTGGCGCTCACCTCCAACCCCGAGGGCGCCGCCGTCCAGCACGCGCGCGACGCGGAAGGCGTGGCCGTGGCCGCGACGATCGCGCGCGGTGCCGCCCGAGCCAACGAGAGCGAGCGCGCCGCCGGGGCGCCCCTGGGCTCCGTGGGGCTCGTCGTGGGGGCGACCATCGGCTCCGCCGCACGTGACCTCGGCATCGACCTGGCCGCCGTGGGCGGCCCGCTCCTCGCCCCGGGCTTCGGCGCGCAGGGTGCCGGGGCTGCCGAGGTGACCGCCGTCTTCGGGGAGGCCCGCAGCGCCGTGCTCGCCTCGACCTCGCGCGCCGTCCTGGCCGCCGGGCCGGACGCCGGGGCACTGCGCGCGGCGACCGCGAGCGCCGCCGCCGAGGTACGGGCCGCTCTCGCTTAGAGACTTCCGCGCCGTCTCGGACGGGTGAGGGGCAGATTCTCCGACTCGGGTGCCGGAATCGTTGCCGGACCGGGCACAACGTGGGTACGTTGCAGGCGCTGACCTGTCCATGATCTTGCCGAGGTGACAACGTGGCTCTGCCCCCCCTGACCCCCGAGCAGAGGTCCGCGGCCCTGGAGAAGGCCGCCGCCGCCCGAGCAACCCGAGCCGCGGTGAAGAACCGGCTCAAGTACGGACAGACCACTCTCTCCGCCGTGATCGAGGAGGGCCGGACGGACGACGCCATCGGCAAGCTCAAGGTGTCGGCCCTGCTGGAGGCCCTTCCCGGAGTCGGCAAGGTGAAGGCCGGCGCGATCATGGCGCAGGTCGGGATCTCTGAGTCGCGCCGGGTCCGGGGCCTGGGCCCCCACCAGATCGAGGCCCTGGTCGCGCGCTTCGGCTGACGGGTCCGGCGTTCCCCAGCCCGCCCTGCTCCGTCCCAGAAAGGCCGCTCCGATCCGCGCCCCTGCTCAGCTCACCGTGCTCGCCGGTCCGACCGCGGTGGGCAAGGGAACCGTCTCCGCCGATATCCGTACGCGCTTTCCCGGAGATCTGGCTCTCGGTGTCCGCGACGACCCGGGCACCGCGTCCGGGCGAGATCGACGGGCGTGCACTACCACTTCGTCTCCGACGCGGAGTTCGACGACCTGATCGCGCGCGACGAGCTCCTCGAGTGGGCCGTGGTGCACGGACGCGCACCGCTACGGCACACCGCGCGGGCCCGTCGAGAGCCACTTGTGGGCCGGGCGGCCCGTGCTCCTCGAGATCGACCTCGCAGGGCGCGCGCCAGGTGCGGCGCGCCGCATGCCCGACGCCCGCTTCGTCTTCCTCGCCCCGCCGAGCTGGGACGAGCTGGTGCGGCGGCTCGTCGGACGCGGCACCGAGGACGCCGAGGAACGCGAGCGGCGACTCGCCACGGCGCGTCTGGAGATGGCGGCGGAGCAGGAGTTCGACCACGTGATCGTCAACGACGACGTCCGGCGTGCCGCGGAGGAGCTCGTCGCCCTGATGGGAGTGCGCACCCGGTAGACTCGGGACCTGCGTGTGCGGCCCAGCCGCCCGAGTCCAGCAGTCGCCCACCCCGATCGGGAGCATCCATGTCCGGAACCGTCGCCGCCCCCGAGGGCATCACCGACCCGCCGATCGACGAGCTCCTCGCAGCCGCCGACTCGAAGTACGCACTGGTCATCTACGCCGCCAAGCGCGCCCGCCAGATCAACGCCTACTACGCCCAGCTCAACGAGGGCCTGCTCCGAGTACGTCGGGCCGCTCGTCGAGACCCGGCACCAGGAGAAGCCGCTCTCGATCGCGATGCGCGAGATCAACGCGGGGCCTCCTGACCATCGAGCCCACCGAGGCCTGAGCCCCACCCCGATGGCCGGCGCGATCGTCCTCGGAGTGAGCGGCGGGATCGCGGCGTACAAGGCCGTCCTGCTGCTGCGCCTCCTGCGCGAGGACGGGTCACGCCGTTCGCGTCGTGCCCACGGTCGGCGTCGCTCGAGTTCGTCGGGCGCGCGACGTGGGAGGCCCTCTCCGGCGAGCCGGTCCGCACGAGCGTCTTCGAGGGCACGGCCGAGGTCGAGCACGTCAGCCTCGGCCGCTCGGCCGACCTCGTCGTCGTCGCGCCGGCGACGGCCGACCTGCTCGTCCCGGGCCGCGACCGGCCGCGCCGACGACCTCCTACGGCAACTCTCCTCGCACGCGACGTGCCCGGTGCTCCTCGCCCCGGCCATGCACACGGAGATGTGGCAGCACCCGGCGACCGGGCGAACGTCGCGACCCTGCGCGGTCGCGGGGTGCACGTGCTCGAGCCCGCGAGTCGGGCCGCCTCACGGGCGCCGACTCCGGACCGGGGCGCCTGCCCGAGCCGGAGACCGTGGCCGCCGCCGCCCGCGCCCTCCGCGCTCCCACGGCTCGGCCCGTCCGCGCGCCCGGCGACCTGGCCGGGCGTCGCATCGTGGTCACCGCGGGCGGCACCCGCGAGCCGCTCGATCCCGGTCCGCTTCCTCGGCAACCGCTCGTCGGGGCGCCAGGGCATCGCCCTCGCCCGGGCAGCGGCTGGAGCGCGACGCCGTCGTCCACCTCGTCGTGGCCGACGTGACCGCGCCCCTCCCGGACGGGATCGCGGTCGAGCGGGTCGAGCACGGCGCTCGAGCTCGCGAGGCCGTGCGACGCGCGGCTCGTGGCGCCGACGTCGTGGTCATGGCGGCAGCGGTCGCCGACTACCGGCCGGCGACCATCCCGCCGGACAAGATCAAGAAGGACGCTGGACAGCCGCCGGCACCGATCGTCCTCGTGGAGAACCCCGACATCCTCGCCGAGCTCGTCAGCGACCGCGCCCCGACGGCACAGCTGATCGTCGGCTTCGCGGCCGAGACGGGCGACGACGCGGGCGCGGTCCTCGAGCACGGCCGCGGCCAAGGCGCCGCGCAAGGGCGCGGACCTCCTCGTCGTCAACGCCGTCGGGGCGGGCGACGGGTTCGGCGACGTCGAGAACGACGTCACGATCCTCGACGCGCGTGGTGACGTCGTCGGCGCCTCCCACGGGACGAAGGACGAGGTGGCGCACGCGATGCTCGACGTCGTCGTCGACCGCCTCGCCTCCGCTCCGCGGACGCGCCGGGCTGAGCCCGGCGGCCGACGGACTACGATTCGGCGGTGACCAGCACCTCGTCGCCTCTTCACCTCCGAGTCCGTCACCGAGGGCCACCCGGACAAGGTCTGCGACCTCATCACCGACGCGATCCTCGACGCCATCCTCGCGCAGGATCCGATGGCGCGCGTCGCGGTCGAGACCATGGTGACCACCGGCCTCGTGCACGTCGCGGGCGAGGTGACCACGGAGGCCTACGTCGAGATCCCGCAGATCGTGCGCGAGGTGGTCACCCGCATCGGGTACACGTCGTCCGACATCGGCTTCGACGGCCGAGTCCTGCGGCGTCTCGGTCTCGATCGGCGCAGCAGTCGCCCGACATCGCGCAGGGCGTCGACGAGGCGCTGGAGGCTCCGCTCACGGCGAGGCGACCGTCGACGTCGCTCGAGACCTCAGGGCGCGGGCGACCAGGGCCTCATGTTCGGCTACGCGAGCGACGACACGCCCACGCTGCATGCCCGCTGCCGATCTGGATCGCCCACCGCCTGGCCGAACGGCTCGCCGAGGTGCGCCAGCCACGGCGTCGTCGGCGGCCTGCGCCCGGACGGCAAGACCCAGGTGACCATCGGGTACGACGGCGACCGCCCGGTCACGCCTCGACACCGTCGTCGTCTCGACGCAGCACGAGCCCGAGCCTCGACCGAGCCGAGCTTGCGGCCGCGGTCGCGGACCACGTCGTGGCGCCGGTCCTCGAGCGACGTCGAGACTCGACACGACGGACGTCGACCTCCTGATCAACCCGACGGGGACGTTCGAGATCGGCGGCCCCAGGGCGACGCCGGCCTGACCGGCCGGAAGATCATCGTCGACACCTACGGTGGCATGGCCCGGCACGGCGGCGGGGCGTTCTCCGGCAAGGACCCGTCGAAGGTCGACCGCTCCGGCGCCTACGCGATGCGCTGGGTCGCCAAGAACGTCGTGGCCGCCGGCCTCGCGCGGCGCTGCGAGGTGCAGGTCGCGTACGCGATCGGCAAGTCCGCACCCGGTCGGTCTCTACGTGGAGACCTTCGGGACCGGGACCGTGCCCGTCGAGGCCGATCACGCGGGCGATCCGCGAGGTGTTCGACCTGCGACCCGCGGCGATCATCCGCGACCTCGACCTGCTCCGGCCGATCTACGCCCAGACCGTCAACTACGGGCACTTCGGCCGCGAGCTCCCCGACTTCACGTGGGAGCGCACCGACCGCGTCGACGACCTGCTCGCCGCCGTCCGCTGAGGCGGCGGCCCGGGGCCGCGCCCGGAACCCGTCCGTGTCGGAGGTCCGTGGTGAGATGTCCGGCGTGGACGGGGAAACGGGCCTGCTGGCCCTGCCGGGCGTGGAACCCGCACGCCCTGACCCGACCGACGGCGTCGCCCAGGTGGTCCTCGACGTCCCCCTGGCGCACCTGGACCGGACCTTCGACTACGCAGTCCCGGCCGCGCTGAGCGCGGAGGCCGTTCCCGGCGCCCGGGTCGCGGTCAGGTTCGCCGGGCGCGAGCACCAGGGGTTCGTCGTTGCCCGCCGGGACCGCAGCGACCACGTGGGGACGCTGGCTCCGCTCCGTCGGGTCGTGTCCTCGCTGCCCGTGCTCACCCCGGAGGTGCTGGCACTCGCGCGGGCGGTGGCCGATCGGTACGCGGGGACGCTGAGCGACGTGTTGCGCCTCGCAGTGCCGCCCCGGCACGCCACGACCGAGAAGTCGGTCCTCGCCCGGGCCGGCGACGGCGGTCCCGTCGTCGAGGGCTCCGATGCCGCACCGGCGGACGACGCCGGCCGGCGCCCCGCGGAGCCGGGAGCCGGCCGCTGGACCGAGCCCTGGGCCGCGTATCAGGGGGGAGCAGCCTTCATCAGGCGGCTGGAGGCCGGGCACGCGCCCCGGGCCGTGTGGACCGCGCTGCCGGGGACCGGCGCGGACTCCTGGCCCGTCGCCGTCGCGGCGGCCGCCGCTGCGACGCTCGCCGGCGGACGGGGGGTCGTCGTCGTGGCCCCGGACGCGCGGGACGTGGCGCGGCTCACCGACGCCCTCACCGACGCGCGCCTGGACTACGTGCGGCTCCTCGCCGACGACGGGCCCGCCGCCCGGTACCGCTCGTTCGTGCGCGCCCTCCTGGGCGAGGCACGCATCGTCGTCGGGACCAGGGCGGCCGCCTTCGCACCGGTGCACGACCTCGGGCTCGTCGTGTGCTGGGACGACGGTGACGACCTGCTGGCCGAACCTCGCGCGCCCTACCCGCACGCCAGACAGGTGCTCGTCACCCGAGCCGAACAGGCGGGCGCCGGAGCGCTCCTCGGTGCCTTCGCCCGCAGCACCGCCGCGCAGGCGCTGCTCGAGGACGGCTGGGCGCGCGCCGTCCAGGCTGCACGGCCGACCGTGCGCGCACGCACGCCCCGGGTGAGCGCGCCCGGCGAGGTCGACCTCGCGCGGGAGGGACCCGCCGCGGCCGCCCGGATCCCGCACCCGGCGTGGGCCCTCGCCCGCGAGGCGCTCACCGCCGGTCCGGTGCTGGTCCAGGTCCCCCGTGCGGGCTACGTCCCGGTGACCGCCTGCACCACCTGCCGCAGGCCGGCCCGCTGCGCCCACTGCCACGGCCCGCTCCGGGTGGGGCGCGCGGGGGCACCGCCGACCTGCGCGTGGTGCGCCCGGCCGGTGGCCGACTGGGTCTGCGAGGACTGCTCGGGACGGGCGCTCCGCGCGGTGCGCATCGGCTCGGAGCGCACCGCGGAGGAGCTCGGGCGCGCCTTCCCGGGGGTGCCGGTGACCCTCTCCGGCACCTCGGCCGCTCAGGGTGTCGTGACGGTCGTCGACGCCGCGCCCCGGCTCGTCGTCGCGACGCCCGGCGCCGAGCCGCAGGCGGCCGGCGGCTACCGGGCTGCCCTGCTCCTGGACGCCGCCGTGACCTCGGGCCGTCCCGAGCTGTGGGCGGCCGAGGAGGCCCTCCGCCGCTGGCTCGGTGCCGCCGCGCTCGTCCGGCCCTCGACCGAGGGCGGTCACGTCATGCTCCTGGGTCAGGGCGCCCCCATCCCGGTCCAGGCCTTGGTGCGCTGGGATCCGGGAGGGTTCGCCGAGAGGGAGCTCGCCGAACGCTCCGCCCTGGACTTCCCGCCCGCCGTCAGGATGGCCTCGGTCCAAGGGCCGCCCGACGCCGTCGCCTCCTTCCTCGGCCACCTGGCCCTCCCGACCGGGGCGGAGGTCCTCGGACCCGTGCCCGTCCCGGCCGAGAGACCGGCGCCCGGGACGGCGACCCCGGGCACAGGCGCGGTCCGGGCGTTGGTGCGCATCGGTCGCGGCCGGTCGAGCGAGCTCACCGGCGCCCTCGCCGGCGCGGCCGCCGCGCGCAGCGCGCGCAAGGAGCCGGGGAGCGTGCGGGTCCAGGTGGATCCCGGGATCCTCTGGTGACGGGGAGGATGGGTCCATGACGTCAACCGGCGCCTCACCTGCGCGTCCCGGCGGCGGCCCACCCACGGGGTCGCCCACCCCGGTGGACACGGTGGTGTTCGACCTCGGCAACGTGATCGTCCGCTGGGACCCCTTCGGGCCCTTCGACGGTGTCCTGGACCGAGAGCAGACCGCCGCCCTGTTCGAGGAGATCGACTTCTTCGGCCTGAACCACGCCCAGGACGCGGGTCGCTCGTGGGCGGACGGCCGGGCCGACCTCGCGGCGCGGTTCCCGGACCACGTGTGGGTCCTCGACCGCTACCTGTCGCACTTCCCGCTCGCCGTCCCGGGTCCGGTCCCGGGGACGGTCGACGTCATCGAGGCCCTGCGCCGGGCCGGCGTCCGCGTGCTCGGACTGACGAACTTCTCCGCCGAGACCTATCCCCTCGCGCTGCCCGCGGCCCCCGCCATCGGGCTGCTCGAGGACGTCCTGGTCTCGGGGGCGGTCGGGCTCGCGAAACCGGACCCCGCGATCTTCGAGCTGCTCCTCGCCCGGTACGGCCTCGACCCCGTCCGCACGGCGTTCGTCGACGACGGTCCGCGCAACGTCGAGGCAGCGATCGGGTGCGGGCTGCACGGCGTCGTGTTCACCGACGCGTCCGACCTCGCACGACAGCTCCGCGCCCTGGGCCTCCGGCTCGATCTCCCCCTCGACGACCCCGCCTAGACTGCCCACCCATGCGCCTGTTGTTCGCCGGCACGCCCGAGGTCGCGCTGCCGACCCTCACCGCACTGCTCGGCAGCCACCATGACGTCGTCGCGGTCCTCACCCGGCCCGCCGCCCCGGCCGGACGCGGCCGGACCCTGACGCCCGCTCCGGTCGCCCGACTGGCGCAGGAGCACGGCCTGGAGGTGCTCACGCCCTCGCACCCGCGGGACGCCGGCTTCCGGGCGCGCCTCGAGGCTCTCGCCGTCGACTGCGCCCCTGTGGTCGCCTACGGCGCGCTGGTCCCGCCCGCCCTGCTGGATGTTCCCCGGCACGGCTGGGTGAACCTGCACTTCTCGCTGCTGCCCAGCTGGCGCGGGGCCGCCCCCGTCCAGCACGCGATCCTGCACGGCGACCAGGTCACGGGCGCGACCACGTTCCGGCTCGAGGCGGGCATGGACACCGGGCCCGTGTACGGGATGCAGACCGAGACGGTGCGGCCCTCCGACACCTCCGGGGACCTGCTCGGCCGGCTCGCCGTCTCCGGCGCGCACCTCATGCTCGCCACGCTGGAGGCGATCGAGGACGGCAGCGCCCGGCCGCACCCCCAGGCCTCGCAGGACGCGAGCCTGGCGCCCCGCCTGACCACGGCCGACGCGCGGGTGAGGTGGAGCCACCCGGCTCTCGCCGTCGACCGCCGCGTCAGGGCGTGCACCCCGGCCCCGGGCGCGTGGACCACCCTGCGGGGGGCGCGCATCAAAGTCGGCCCCGTCGGGCTCCGGCCGGGCCGCACGGACCTCGCGCCCGGCCAGGTCGCCGTGGAGCGCGACGAGGTGCTCGTCGGGACGGGGTCGCACGCCGTGGCCCTCGGCGACGTCGCCCCGGCGGGGAAGTCGTGGATGGCGGCGCCCGCCTGGGCGCGCGGCGCCAGGCCCGTCCCGGGTGAGCGGTTCGACGACGGGCAGGGTTCCGAGGACGGACAGGGCTCCGACGACGGGCAAGGCTCCGACGAAGGGCAAGGTTCCGCCGATGGCCCCCGGTGACGACGGCGCGAGGCCCGGGGGAGCGACCCGCCGTCCGCCGTCCCAGCGGCCGCCGTCTCAGCGCCCGCGCCGCGGAGACCCCGCCCGCACGGCTGCGCTCGACGTCCTGCGCGCCGTCCGGACGTCGGACTCCTACGCCAACCTCGTCCTGCCGCCACTGCTCGCCGAGCGGGGCATCCGCGGCCGGGACGCTGCGTTCGCCACCGAGCTCGCCTACGGCACGCTGCGCCTGCAGGGGCGCTACGACGCCGTGATCGCGCTCACGAGCCACCGCCCGCCCGCGGAGCTCGACCCGGTGGTGCTCGACGTCCTCCGGCTCGGCGTCCACCAGCTCCTGGGCATGCGGGTCCCGGCCCACGCGGCGGTCTCCGAGACCGTCGCCCTGGCCCGCCAGGTGGCGGGCGCGGGCCCTGCGCAGCTCGTCAACGCGGTGCTGCGCGCCGTCGGCCGGCGCGACCTCGAGGAGTGGCTGGGTGACCTGCGGTCCGGGCCCGACCCCCTCGCGGCCGAGTTCAGCCACCCGTCGTGGGTGGTGCGGGCCCTCCGCGAGGCGCTCGTCGGGAACGGGCGCCCCGTCGGCGAGCTCGCCGACCTCCTCGCCGCGGACAACGTCGCTCCCGAGGTGACCCTCGTGGCGCGACCGGGCCTGAGCGACGTCGCGACTCTTCGCGCCGACGTCGCCGCGGCCCGTCTGCCGGTGGCGGGCGACGCTCGGTGGACGACGACGGCCCTCCGGCTCTCGGGCGGGGACCCGGCGGCCCTCGCGGCGGTCCGGTCCGGTCGCGCGGGAGTCCAGGACGAGGGCAGCCAGCTGGTCGCGCTCGCGGCAGCCGGCGCCGTCGGCCACGTCCCCGCCCTCGCGCGAGCGGACGCGCCTCGCTGGCTGGACCTGTGCGCCGGCCCCGGCGGCAAGGCGGCCCTGCTCGCTGCGCTGCTCGCCGAGGTGTCGGGCGGCCGGGGCCTCCTCGTGGCGAACGAGGTGGCGCCCCACCGCGCCGACCTCGTGCGGCGCGCGGTCCGGGCGCTGCGCGGCGGTGTCGAGGTCAGGGTCGGCGACGGCCGCGACGTCGGGGCCGCCGAGCCCGGTCGCTACGACCTCGTTCTCGTGGACGCGCCGTGCACGGGCCTCGGCGCCCTGCGGCGGCGCCCGGAGGCCCGATGGCGACGGCGCCCCGACGACCTGGCGCGGTTGGCGCCCCTCCAGCGGGACCTCCTCGCCGCGGCAATCCGGGCCACCGCGCCGGGCGGCGTCGTCGCCTACGTCACCTGCAGCCCCCACCTCGCCGAGACCCACGCGGTGGTTCAGGACGCCCTCAAGCGCCCGGGGGGCGTCGAGGTCCTCGACGCCGTCGCCGCCGTGCAGGCGGTCGCCATCCGGCCGGTGCCCGACCTCGGCCCGGGGCCGTTCGTCCAGCTCTGGCCCCACCGGCACGGCACGGACGCGATGTTCCTCGCGCTCCTGCGGGTGCCGCGGGACGCCTAGGCTCCCGACGTGGGCATCCTCATCACGCCGAGCATCCTCAACTGCGACTTCGCGGACCTGCGGGGGGAGCTCGCCCGCATCGCGAACGCCGACCTCGCGCACGTCGACGTCATGGACAACCACTTCGTGCCGAATCTCACGCTCGGCCTCCCCGTGGTGGAGCGCATCGTCACGGCGAGCCCGATCCCCGTCGACGCGCACCTGATGATCGCCGACCCGGACCGATGGGCACCCGCCTACGCCGAGGCCGGCGCCGCGTCCGTCACGTTTCACGCGGAGGCCGCCGCCGCGCCCGTCCGCCTCGCGCGGGAGCTCCGCCGCCTGGGCGCCCGGGCAGGACTGGCGCTGCGCCCCGCGACGCCGATCGAGCCGTTCGTGGACGTCCTCTCCGAGGTCGACATGGTCCTGGTGATGACGGTCGAGCCGGGCTTCGGCGGGCAGTCCTTCCTGGCCTCGATGCTGCCGAAGATCCGGCGCACGCGCGCGGCGATCGCCTCCGCGGGGCTCGACGTGTGGGTCCAGGTCGACGGGGGCATCTCCCGCGCGACGATCGAGCGGGCCGCCGACGCCGGGGCGAACGTCTTCGTGGCCGGCTCGGCGGTGTACTCGGCGGAGGACGCCGCGGCCGAGGTCGACGCCCTCCGCGACCTGGCGACCCAGGCCTGTCACGAGCACTGACCGGCGCCGGGGGTCGGGCTGGCCCCGACCCCGCAGCGACGACCGGCCGGGGGCCCCCGGGCACCGACGGCGGGGTAGCATGCCAGCAGAGCTCGTGCTCCGGGGTCGGTGAAACTCCGAACCGGCGGTGACAGTCCGCGACCCGCTCCCTGCCCGCAGGGCGCGGTTGACCCGGTGGAACTCCGGGACCGACGGTCAAAGTCCGGATGAGAGGCGCACGAGGCGCGACCGCGCGACAGCGCGTGCGCGCCCGGACGCGTGCGCGCCCACCACCCCCGGAGCCGGTCTCAACCGGACCCGGGGAGAGGAGGGCAGGATGGCGACGAGCCCGCGTGAGGACGCCGCGATGTTCCGCGCCCTCGACCTGGCCCGCCGCGGCCCCGCCACCGGCCCCAACCCCCGTGTCGGCTGCGTCCTGATCGACGTCACCGGCGCAACCCTCGCCGAGGGCTGGCATCGCGGGGCCGGCACCGCCCACGCCGAGGCGGACGCGCTCGCAGGTGTGCCCCCCCACCGCCGCGCCGACCTGGCAGGAGCGACGGCCGTCGTCACCCTCGAGCCGTGCAACCACAGCGGCCGGACCCCGCCCTGCGCCGATGCCCTGGCCGACGCCGGGATCACGCGCGTGGTCTACGCCGTGCCGGACCCGAACCCCGAGGCCGGGGAGGGGCTGCGACGCTCGCGGCCCGCGGCGTCGACGTCGTCCGCTGCGAGGCGCCCGCGGCGGCCGACGTCGCGACCTTCCTCGAGCCCTGGCTCACGGCCGTCAGCCGGGGGCGCCCGTGGGTGATCGGCAAGACCGCCTGCTCGCTCGACGGCAGGGTCGCCGCCGCGGACGGCACGAGCCGGTGGATCACCTCCCGCGCCTCGCGAGAGCACGCCCACCGGGTGCGCACGTCCGTGGACGCCATCGTGGTCGGCACGGGGACCGTCCTGGCCGACGACCCCGCCCTCACCGCGCGGCTGCCCGACGGCTCCCTCGCCGCGCACCAGCCGCTGCGGGTGGTCGTCGGCCACCGGCCCATCCCCGCGACGGCCCGCCTGCACGAGGCGGGCGCCCACCTCCTCCACGAGCGCACCCGGGACCTCCCGGCGGTGCTCGCCCGACTCGCCGCCGTCGAGGTGCGCACCGTCCTCCTCGAGGGCGGCCCCACGCTCCTGACCGCTGGCCTGCGCGCCGGGCTGGTGGACGAGCTGCACGCCTACGTGGCGCCGGTGCTCCTCGGCGCCGGGCGCCCCGGCGTCGGCGACATCGGCGTCGCCACGCTCGACGACGCGCCGCGCTGGCACGTCCTGGAGATGCAGGCCCTCGACGGCGACGTCCACCTCGTCCTGCGACCAACCCACCACGGAGGCTTCTGATGTTCACCGGGCTCGTCCAGGGGGTCGGCACGATCGAGGCGGTGACGCCGGTCGACGGCGCCACCCGGCTCACGGTGTCGGCCACCGCCGTCCTCGACGCCGTCGCGCCGGGTGCCTCGATCGCGGTCGGCGGGGTGTGCCTCACCGTCGCCGAGCCCACCCCGACAGGTTTCGTGGCCGACGTCATGCCGGAGACGCTCGCGCGCACCACGATCGGCCGGTACGCGCCGGGCCGCGCGGTCAACCTCGAACGGGCGCTGCGCGCCGACGGCCGCCTCGGCGGGCACCTCGTGCAGGGGCACGTCGACGGCGTCGGCACCGTGGTGAGCCGGGTGTCCGGGCCACGCTGGGACGACGTGACGGTCTCCCTCGAACCCCGGCTTGCGCGCTACGTCGCCGAGAAGGGCTCGATCTGCGTCGACGGCGTCTCGCTGACCGTCACGACCGTCACGGACGCCTCCTTCGCCGTCTCCCTCATCCCGACCACGCTCACGGAGACCACGCTGGGCGGGCTCGCTGTCGGCGACCCGGTCAACCTCGAGGTGGACGTCCTCGCCAAGTACGTCGAACGTCTCCTCGGAGGGGGTCCCCGTGGCTGAGCGACGCAGTGCGGCAGCCGGCACCACGGCCGCTATCCGCACGGACACGATCGAGGAGGCCCTGGCCGCGCTGCAGGAGGGCCGGCCCGTCCTGGTGGTCGACTCCCCGGACCGGGAGAACGAGGCCGACGTCATCCTCGCCGCGACCACGGCGACGCCCGAGTGGGTCGCGTGGACGATCCGCCACTCCTCGGGCTACCTGTGCGCCCCCATGCCGGCGGCACGCGCCGATGCGCTCGACCTGCCGCTCATGGTCCCGCACAGCCAGGACCCGCGCCGCACCGCGTACACGGTCACCGTGGACGCCGCCAGGGGCGTGACCACCGGGATCTCGGCGGCGGACCGCGCCCGGACGCTCCGGGTGCTCGCCGACCCGGCGGCCGGCCGCGAGAGCCTCATCCGGCCCGGCCACGTGCTGCCCCTGCGCGCCGTCCCCGGCGGCGTCCTGCACCGCGCGGGGCACACCGAGGCCGCCGTCGACCTCTGCCGCCTGGCGGGGGTCGGGGAGGTGGCCGGGATCGCCGAGCTGGTGAACGACGACGGCACGATGATGCGGGCCGGCGACGCGCGCCGCCCTCGCGCGACTCCGCGCGGCCTCGTCATGGTCACGATCGCGGACCTCATCGCGTGGCGTCGCGAGCACGACGACGTCCCCGTCCCGGCGGAGGCGCCGTCGCCCGCCCGGGTGAGCTTCGTCGCGGCAGGCCGCCCTGCCCACCCGCTCGGGGAGTTCCGCGGTCCGCGGGTACCGCGACCTGCGGACCGGCGCCGAGCACGTGGCCCTGGTGCTCGACGACCCCGCCGACCGCCGACCCCGTCGTGCGCGTCCACTCGGAATGCCTCACCGGTGACGCCTTCGGGTCCGAGCGCTGCGACTGCGGCCCCCAGCTGGAGGCGGCGCTCGACCTCGCCGCCCGAGAAGGCGGCGCCGTCGTCTACCTGCGGGGGCACGAGGGCCGCGGGATCGGCCTGCTCGCCAAGCTCAACGCCTACGAGCTGCAGGACGCCGGGCGCGACACGGTCCAGGCCAACCTCGACCTGGGCTGGCCCGCGGACCGCCGCGAGTACTCGGCGGCCGCCGCGATCCTGTCCGAGCTCGGGCTGCTGCGCGTGCGCCTCGTCACCAACAACCCGGCGAAGGTCACCGGGCTCGTGGCGAGCGGCATCGAGGTCTCCGACGTGCTGAGCCTCGCCGTGGGTCACACCCGTCACAACCACCACTACCTCGTCACGAAGAAGACGGCGATGGGTCACCTCCTCGACTGGGTGACCACCGAGGAGGAGCCAACACTGTGAGCGGAGCCGGAGCACCGGCCGTGTCCGTCGACGGGCGCGGACTGCGCGTCGTCGTCGTCGCGGCCAGCTGGCACGAGGCCGTCATGGACGGCCTCCTTGCGGGGTCGGAGCGGGCACTGGCGGCGGCCGGGGTGACGGACGTGACCGTCGTGCGGGTGCCGGGGTCGTTCGAGCTGCCCGTGGCCGCCGTGCGCGCCGCCCAGGGCGGGGCGGACGCCGTGGTGGCCCTGGGCGTCGTCGTCCGGGGCGGCACACCGCACTTCGAGTACGTGTGCCAGGCGGCGACGTCGGGGCTCACCGAGGTGGCCCTGCGCACCGGGGTTCCCGTCGGCTTCGGGGTGCTGACCTGCGACGACGAGGCCCAGGCCCTCGACCGGGCCGGGCTCCCGGGCTCGCGCGAGGACAAGGGGGCCGAGGCCGCCGAGGCCGCGATCGCGACGGCTCTCGCCCTGCGCACCCTGACCTGACGCGCCGCAGCCGCCGAACGCGCCGCTGCAGAACACGCAGCCGCAGAACACGGGGTGGGGGAGGGGCCGCCCGGGCGGGCCGGTAGGCTTGCCCGCCGTGAAGTCGTTCGAGGAGCTGTTCGCCCAGCTGCAGGTCACGGCCGCGACCCGACCGGAGGGTTCCGGGACGGTCCGCGCGCTCGACGCCGGCGTCCACACCATCGGCAAGAAGGTGGTCGAAGAGGCCGCGGAGGTCTGGATGGCCGCCGAGTACCAGAGCCCGGAGCAGACGGCGGAGGAGATCTCCCAGCTCCTCTACCACCTCCAGGTGCTGATGCTGGCGCGCGGTCTCACCCTCGACGACGTCTACCGCTACCTCTGAGGCGGCACCGGTTCTCACCGCACCGCTCCTCACCCGCACCGCTCTCGCACCCGCACCGCTCCCGTCCGCCCACCACACTCCGAGGCACCGTGCTGCGCATCGCCGTCCCGAACAAGGGATCCCTCTCCGAGCCCGCCAGCGAGATGCTCCGCGAGGCGGGCTACCGTCAGCGCCGGGACGGCCGCGACCTCGTGCTCGCCGACCCGGCCAACGACGTCGAGTTCTTCTACCTCCGGCCTCGGGACATCGCCGTCTACGTGGGTTCCGGCACGGTCGACGCCGGGATCACGGGCCGCGACCTCCTCCTGGACTCCGGCGCGAACGCCGTCGAGCACCGGACCCTCGGCTTCGCCGCCTCGACCTTCCGCTTCGCCGCCCCGCCGGCCCAGGTGAACACGCTCCCCGGGATCCACGGCCGCCGGGTCGCCACCTCCTACCCGGTCCTCGTCAGGTCCTACCTCGCCGGCCACGGCGTGGCGGCCGACGTCGTCCGGCTCGACGGCGCGGTCGAGTCCGCGGTCCGGCTCGGCGTGGCCGACGTCGTCGCAGACGTGGTGGAGACCGGCTCCACGCTCCGCGCGGCCGGCCTCGAGGTGTTCGGCGACCCGATCCTGCACTCCGAGGCGGTCCTCATCCGGCCCTCGGCGCGCGAGGTCCCCGCGGGCCTCGAGGTCCTCGACCGGCGCCTCCAGGGCGTCATCGTCGCCCGCGAGTACGTCCTGATGGACTACGACGTGCCCGTCGACAAGGTGGAGGACGCCGTCGCCATCACGCCGGGCCTGGAGTCGCCCACCGTCTCGCCGCTCCACAACGCCGGCTGGGTGGCCGTGCGCGCGATGGTGCGGCGCACGGTGACCAACCAGGTGATGGACGACCTCTACGCCGTCGGCGCCCGCGCCATCCTCGTCACGTCCATCCACGCCTGCCGGTTGTGAGACCGACCGGGCCCGCGGGTGACGACGCGCCGGACCCGGCGCACACTGGGCCTGTGACGATCCCCGTGGAGCTGTACGCGCCGTTCCGGCCGCGTTCGGCCCGCGCCGTCGCCCTCGCCCTCGCTGTCCTGACCTTCGTGGGCCTGGGCGCGCTCGCCGTCGTCCTCCCCAGCACCGCGGCGATCACGACGACGGTGGGGGACCGGCTGGCGATCGCCGGCTTCGCCGCAGCCGTCGGCTGGTTCTGCTACCGGCAGGCCACCGTGCGCGCGGTCCCCGACGAGGCCGGTCTCGGCGTGCGCAACCTGGTGCTCAGCCGGCGCGTCGAGTGGACCGAGATCGTCTCGGTGCGGTTCGGCGAGGGACGTCCCTGGGTGCAGCTCGACCTCGCCGACGGCGACACCCTCGCCGTCATGGGGATCCAGCGGGCAGACGGCGCGCGTGCCGACGCGGAGGCCCGTCGCCTCGCCACCCTCGTCGCGCTCCACGAGGCGCGGGGGTAGTCAGCCCGCGAGCAGGTCGACCGCGTGCGCCCCCGCCGCGGCCGAGGCGAGGAAGGCCGCGGGGTCCTGCGCGAGACCACGCCCCATCGTGGACAGCGGGACCGGGCTGGTGCCCAGGGCCTCGAGCAGGCCGTCGGTCCCCACCTCGACGAGTCGGTGGCGCCCGGCAGGCACGCCGAGGGCCGCCGCCTGGGAGCGCACCCGCTCCCCGAGAGGCGCGAGGTCGCCGTCGAGCAGGGGGACGACGACGTCGCTCGGGGCGAGCGCCACCCGCCCGTAGGCCGTGAGGCTGTGGTGGGAGATGCCGAGGTGGCGGTCCCGGGGGTCGGCGCCGGAGACGCGCAGCGCAGCGATCCCGCGCCCGCCCAACGTGCCGACGGCGTTCAGGGCGTCCCCGGCCGCGACGCCCGAGAAGCCCCACCGCGTGCCGGTCCCCAGGTTGCCCGGTCCCTGGGCGACGACGGCCACGTCGGCCTCGAGGACCAGGCGAGCCGCGAGGAGCCCGGTGTGGACCGTGACCGCCTCGAGGTCACCCCCGAAAGCCTGCCCGACCGTGACGGTCCCCGCGATCCACCCGCTCTCGCGCAACCCGGAGACCATCCGCGAGAACCAGGCCGGCAGGGCGCCGCCGTCGGTCATCACGTAGCCGACCCGCGGCGCCGCACGGCCGGCCTCGAGCGCCCGGCGCCGGGCCCCGGCGAGGACCGCCGGCACAGCGGAGTGCAGGTCGGCGACGACGACGGGCAGGCCCGCCAGGTCGTCGGCGTCCCGGAGGGCCTCGTGCCAGGGCGACTCCTGCTCGTCGACGCCCAGGAGCATCGCCTGGAGCGGGGTGTACCGCGCCTTGACGATGTGGCCCGGTCCGGGGGGCGGGTCCGCCGGGAGCCGGTCCGGGATCGCCACGACGAGGGCGTACCCCCCCGTTCCGAGGCCCCGGGCCAGCGCCGACGCCGTCAAGGTCACCCGGTCGCCGACCTCGGGCTCGCCCACGAGGTGGGGGTAGGCCAGCGCCTTCACGACGGTCCCCGCCGGGAGGGGAGCCTGCGGCAGGGCGGGCTCACCGGGACCGGTCACCAGCTCCACGCCGAGCTCCTGCGCGCCGTTCCACGCCCGTCCCCTCGAGCGGACGACGCCGCTTCGCCACACGATCACGCGGTCACGCTACCGCCGGGGGCCTCAGCGGGTGGCCGGTAGCCTGGGCCGGTGGCAGATCGCGTGGACCCGGCCGAACGGCTGCTCGACCTCGTCATCGCCCTCACGCACGCCGAACGCCGCATGACCAAGGCGCAGATCCGAACCCAGGTGCACGGCTACGGTGCGGCGACCTCCGACGAGTCCTTCGAGCGCATGTTCGAACGGGACAAGGACGCGCTGCGCGACCTGGGCATCCCCCTCGTCACCGACACCGACGCGACGCACGCCGACGACGTCGGCTACCGCATCGACACCGACGGGTACGAGCTCCCGCCGGTCGACTTCACCGCGGCAGAGATCGGGCTGCTGTCGTTGGCGGCCCAGATCTGGCGGGACGCGAGCCTGCGCGGCCCGGCCAGCCGTGGGTTGACCAAGCTCCGCGCGGTCGGGCCGGCCCCGGAGCCGGACGCGGCCGCGGGTGTGGCGCTCCGGTTGCGCGCCCCCGAGGTGGCGTTCTCCGCGCTCCTCGACGCGCTCACGAACCGGACCGCGGTCACGTTCACCTACCGCGCGGCCAGCACGGCCGAGGTGCGCAGCCGCGTCGTCGAGCCGTGGCGGCTCGTCTGCCAGGACCGGGGCTGGTACCTGCTGGGCCTCGACCGGGACCGCGGCGCCCCGCGCGCCTTCCGGCTCTCCCGGATCGAGGGCCGGGTCCGGACGGCCGGGCCGGTCGGCACCGCGACGGTGCCCGACGACGTCGACGTCGCCTCCCTCCTCGCGCGCGCCCGCGGAACCGGGGGCACGTCGCGCCTCGCCGTGCTCGCCGAGCGAGGCGCCGCACTCCGCGCCCGAGCCCTCGGGCCGGCGGTCGTCGCGGGGGAGCGGGATGTGATCACAGTCGCCTTCGAGGACGCCGAGCTGTTCGCCGACGAGCTCGCCGGCTACGCGGACGCCGTCGTGGTCCTCGAGCCGGCCGAGCTACGGGACGCGGTGCTCCGGCGCCTGCGCTCCGCCGCACAGCTGGGACGGGCGTCCTGATGCCTGCCGAACCGACCACCGAGCGGCTCACCCGGTTGCTGGCGCTCATCGCGTACCTCACGCGGCGTCCAGGGGCACCCGTGTCGGAGGTCGCCGACCACTTCGGCGTGACCGAGGGGCAGGTGCTCGCGGACGTCAACCTGCTGTGGGTGTCCGGCACGCCCGGGTACCTCCCGGACGACCTCATCGACTTCTCCTACGACGCCTACGAGCGGGGCGTCCTGACGCTGACCGACGCCCGCGGCATGCATCGGCCGCTGCGCCTCGGCGCCACGGAGGCGGTCGCGCTCCTCGCCGCGCTGCGATCGGTCGAGGCCATGCCGGGGCTCCCGGAGGCGCAGGTCGTGGCCTCCGCCGCGGCCAAGCTGACGGCGGCCGCCGGGGAGGCCGCGATCGCGGCCTCGTCGGTGGACGTCCGTCTGGCGAGGCCCGCACAGTCCGACCTCCTGGAGCAGCTGCGGGGTGCGATCACGGCCCGGCGCGTGGTCCACCTGCGCTACGTCTCGGGCGCCGACGTCGTCAGCGAGCGCGACATCGACCCGATCCAGCTCCTGACCGACGGCGCTCGGTGGTTCCTCCGGGCCTGGTGCCACCGCGCGGGGGAGGCGCGGCACTTCCGCCTCGATCGGATCCTCGCCGCCCGCCTCGAGGACCGACCTGCGGGGGAGCACCCCGAGCTCCAGGAGACCGGAGGCGCGGGGGCGGAGCCCGACCTCGGCGAGGGCGACCTGGTCGCCACCCTCGACCTCGCCTCGCGCGCCCGCTGGGTCGCCGAGAGCCTTCCGGTGGAGTCGGTCACGGACCTCGACGACGGCGGGTTGCGCGTGCGCCTCCGCGTGGCCTCGGTCCCCTGGATCCGGGGGCTCGTGCTGAGCCTCGGCGCCGACGTCCGGTCCCTGGACCCGGCGTGGCTCGCGGACGACGTCGCCCGATCGGCCGTCCGCCGCGCTCGCCGCGTACGAGCGGCTAGCCTGAGCACGTGCTCTGGTTCAGCGTCTGGCTCCTCCTCGTCCTTGCGATGCTGGGCGGCCTCGTGGTGCTGGCGCGTCGGCTCTGGCGCTCGGGGAAGGCCCTGCTCGCCGAGCTCGACCGGGCCTCTCAGGTCGTGGCGCGACTCGAAGCGCTCCAGGCCGAGCTGAAGGAGCGCTTCCCCGAGCCGGTTCCGCCCCGTCCCGACATCGGCGGCGGTGCCGCCGATCGCGCGCGGTTCACCGGTGTCCGGGAGGCGCACCGCCTCACCGTCCGTCGACGCCGGACGGCGCGACTCGACCGTGCTCTTCGTCACTGGAAGCAGGTCGGGTCACCTCTGTGACCTGCCCGGACGTCGTCGAGGGGCGGACCCCGAGCGGGCGTCCCGCGGGACCTCGCCGACCGTCTTGTGTCCGCCACGTACACTGGGAAGACCAAACCGGAAGGCAGACCATGTTCCGCAACGGACTGCAGATCCAGCACATCCTGCTGCTCGCGCTCATCGTGCTCGTCCTGTTCGGCGCCAACCGGCTCCCGGACGTGGCGAAGAACGTCGGCAAGTCGCTGAAGATCCTGAAGGAAGAGGCGAAGGAGCTGCGCGGCAGCGACGCGCCTGCCCCTGCGGACGCCGCCACCGAGACCAGCGACTCTGAGACCACCGCACCGGACGGCCCGGCGACGGGATCGACCGGCACTCCCGCCGCCACGCCTCCCGGCGAGGCTGGTTCGTCCGGCCGCTAGCGAGCGTGGCCATCGGCACAGCAGGACGGCGGCGCAACCCCGAGGGGCGGATGCCCCTCGCTTCCCACGTACGTGAGGCGCGCCGTCGTCTCGTCCTCGCAGCGCTCGGGGTCGTCGTCGGTTCGATCCTCGGCTGGATCGTCTACGAGCAGGTCTTCGCCGCGCTCCAGGCCCCCATCGAGGCCGTGAACGACGGCGGCAAGACCGCAGCCCTCAACTTCGAGGGCATCGCCACCTCCTTCGACATCCGGCTGCGGGTGTCCATCTTCGTGGGGCTCGTCGTCTCGAGCCCGTGGTGGTTGTACCAGGCGTGGGCGTTCGTCGCGCCGGGGCTCACCACGACGGAGAAGCGGCGCTCGCTCGCCTACTTCGCGGCCGGCGTGCCCCTTTTCCTGGGCGGCGTCACGATGGCCTACCTCTTCCTCCCGCACGCCGTGGGACTGCTGATCGACTTCACCCCGACGGGCTCGGTCAACTTCATCAACGCCTCCGTCTACCTCGGATTCGTGATGCAGCTGACGCTCGCCTTCGGGCTGGCGTTCCTGCTTCCCCTGGCGATGGTGGCGCTCACTGCCCTCGGCCTGGTGAGGGGGCGGACCTGGGTCCGCGGCTGGCGCTGGGCGGTCCTCCTCGTGTTCATCTTCTCCGCCGTCGCCACTCCGACCCCCGACGCCGTCTCGATGCTCCTGCTCGCGGTGCCGATCTGCGGGCTCTACTTCGGCGCGGTGGGCGTCTGCATCCTCCTCGACAAGCGTGCGGGCAGGCGGGCGCCGCGGGTCACCGGGGGAGCCGCGGAGGCCTCGTGACGCGCATGGGCGTCGTCGTGAACCCCGCCGCCGGCCACGGTCGTGGCCGCAGGCTCGGCGCCGCGGTGATGTCGGGCCTTGCCGGCCTCGGGATCGCGGTCACGGACCTCAGCGGAACCGACGCCGAGGGCGCGGCCGCCCGGGCGCGCGACGGCGTGATCGGGGGACTGGACGCGCTCGTCGTGGTCGGCGGAGACGGGATCGTCCACCTCGGCGTCAATGCCGTCGCCGGCACCGCGGTACCGCTCGGCGTCGTCCCCGTCGGCAACGGCAACGACATCGCACGGGCCCTCGGGCTGCCGGTACGCGACGTCGACGGCGCGGTGCGGGCGATCGGCGACGCGCTCCTCCGAGGACCCCGCCTGGTGGACGCGGTCCGGGTGACCGGGAATCGGCCGGGGTCCGACACCTGGTTCCTCGGGGTGCTCTCGGCGGGGCTCGACGCCGCCGTCAACGCGCGCGCCAACGTCCTCACCTGGCCGGGCGGGACCGGTCGGTACGTGCGTGCTCTGGCCGGCGAGCTCCGCAGGTTCCGGCCCTACGGGTACCGCCTCCTCCTCGACGGGGTCGAGCAGTCGGGCCCCCGCACGCTGGTGGCCCTCGCCAACGGCCCTGCCTTCGGCGGCGGGATGCACATCGCGCCCGACGCGCGCTTCGACGACGGCCTGCTCGACGTCGTGCTCGTCGGTCCGGTCAGCCGGACGGAGCTCGTGCGCGTCTTCCCGCGCGTCTACCGGGGAACCCACGTGACCCACCCCGACGTCACGATCGTGCGCGCCCGCGAGGTCATCCTGGAACCGCTGCCGGGTGAGCTCCATCCGCACCCGCCGGCGGCATACGCCGACGGCGAGCTGCTGGGACCGTTGCCCCTGCGGTGTGTGGTTGAGGCCGGCGCCCTCGCCGTGCTGGCACCGGCCCGCGGGGGCGCCGCGTGAGCCCGGCCCGGCGCCGGGCGGGCAGACCGGCCGGCTCGGGGCCGACAGGTTCGGGGCCGGATGGACGGGGCGGGGAGACGCCCGCCGATCGCTACGCCGCTGCGCGCGCCCGGGCCGCCGACGAACGGACCGAGCTCGCCCGCTTCCGCTCACACCTCGCGTTCGAGCTCGACCCCTTCCAGGTGGAGGCCTGCCGCGCCGTCGAGGACGGCCAGGGCGTGCTGGTCGCCGCGCCGACGGGCGCGGGGAAGACGGTCGTCGGGGAGTTCGCGGTCCACCTCGGGCTCCTCAGCGGCCGCAAGGCCTTCTACACGACGCCGATCAAGGCCCTGAGCAATCAGAAGTACGTGGACCTCGTCGCGGTGCACGGCGCCGAGAACGTGGGCCTCCTCACCGGCGACACGACGATCAACGGCGACGCCCCCGTAGTCGTCATGACCACCGAGGTCCTCCGCAACATGCTCTACGCGGACTCCCCGACGCTCGGGGGCCTCGGCTTCGTGGTGATGGACGAGGTGCACTACCTCGCCGACCGCTTCCGCGGCGCCGTCTGGGAAGAGGTGATCATCCACCTCGACGACGACGTCCAGCTGGTGGCGCTGTCGGCGACGGTCTCCAACGCCGAGGAGTTCGGGCAGTGGCTCACCACCGTCCGGGGCGCGGTGGCCGTCGTGGTCTCCGAACGCCGGCCGGTCCCGCTGTGGCAGCACGTCATGGTGCGGGACGCGATCCTCGACCTGTACTCGAGCCGGGTCGACCCCACGGACCCCGGCCCGAACCCGCCCATCAACCCTGACCTCGTCGAGGCTGTCCGTCGCGCGTACCGGTCCACGAGCGCTCCGGACCGGTACGGCCGCGCCCGCGGCCGGCGGGCCGACCAGCTCCCGCCCGGCCGGCGCGGTTCGGGACCTTCGGTGCGTGCGCCGTCGAGGCCGGTCGTGGTCGACAGGCTCGACCGGGCCGGCCTGCTCCCGGCGATCGTCTTCATCTTCTCCAGAGCGGCGTGCGACGCCGCGGTGGCCCAGGTGGTCGCCTCCGGGATGTCGCTGACCACCCCGGAGGAACGGGTGAGGATCCAGGCCGTCATCGACGAGAGGTGCGCGACCCTGCCTCCCGAGGACCTCGACGTCCTCGGATTCTGGTCGTGGTCCCACGCCCTCACCCGGGGGGTCGCGGCCCATCACGCGGGCCTCCTGCCGGTGTTCAAGGAGACGGTGGAGGCGCTGTTCACGGCGGGCCTGACCAAGGTCGTGTTCGCCACCGAGACGCTCGCCCTCGGGATCAACATGCCGGCCCGCTCGGTCGTCCTCGAGAAGCTCGTGAAGTGGGACGGCCAGAGCCACGCCCAGGTCACCGCAGCCGAGTACACCCAGCTCACGGGTCGCGCGGGGCGGCGGGGGATCGACGTCGAGGGCCACGCCGTCGTCCTCTACTCCGGGGGCCTCGACCCGGTCGCTCTCGCCGGCCTCGCATCGCGCCGGACGTACCCGCTCCGGTCGAGCTTCGCGCCGAGCTACAACATGGCCGTCAACCTCGTGGCGCAGACCGGGCGCACGCGCGCCCGGGAGGTCCTCGAGACGTCCTTCGCCCAGTTCCAGGCCGACCGGGCGGTGGTCGGGCTCGCCCGCCAGGCACGCAGCCACGCCGAGGCCCTCGAGGGCTACGCCGCGGCGATGCGCTGCCACCTCGGTGACTTCGCCGAGTATGCACGGATCCGGCGTGCGATCGCCGACCGCGAGGCCGATCTCTCCCGCGCCCGCTCACGCACCCGGCGGGACTCCGCGGCCGCGGCCATGGGCGAGCTCAGGCCGGGCGACGTCGTCGAGGTCCCCGGCGGGCGACGCGCCGGGCACGCGGTCGTCCTCGAGTCGACCACCGCCCTCGACGGACCCCGGCTCGTCGTCCTCACCGCGGACCGCCAGGTGCGCAGGCTCTCCGTGAGCGACACACCCGACGGTGTGCGGGCCGTCACCCGGGTACGCATCCCCAAGACCTTCAGCGCCCGGCGACCGGCCGACCGCCGCGACCTCGCGTCGTCGCTGCGCAACGCCCTCGCCGACCTGGGCCCGCGGGAGGACGCCGGCCACCCTCGGCGCTCGTCCCGCGTCAGGTCCGCAGCGGCCGACGACGCGGAGCTGTCCCGGCTCCGAGCGGCCCTGCGCGCCCACCCGTGCCACGGGTGCACCGACCGCGAGGACCACGCACGCTGGGCGGAACGGTGGGCCCGTCTGTCGGCCGAGCACGAGTCGCTCGTCCGGCGCATCGAGGGCCGCACGTCGTCCATCGCTCGCGACTTCGACCGCATCTGCGAGGTGCTGACGGCCCTCGGCTACCTGGCGCCGGCCGGCGAGCCCCCCGGCGCGGAAGGCCGGGGGAGGGAGACGGGGAGTGCCGTGGACCGGGGCGGCCCGGCGCAGGACGTGGTCGTGACGGCCGACGGCGAGTGGCTGCGCCGGCTCTACGTGGGACGGGACCTGGTCCTGGCCGAGTGCCTGCGCACGGGCGCGTGGGACCACCTCGACGCCGCCGAGCTGGCGGCCGTGTGCGGGGCCGTGCTGTACGAGTCCCGGTCGGACGAGGTCGAGACCTCGCCCGCGCTGCCCGGCGGCCCTGCGGGTGCCCTGGGCCGGGCGATCGAGGCCACCGTGCGGCTGGCCGACTCCCTCGCCGCGCTCGAGCGCGACCACCGGATCTCCCCGGCCGCCCCCCTCGACCTCGGGCTCGTCCCGGCGATGCATCGCTGGGCGCGCGGCGGGTCGCTGGAGGCCGTGCTGCACGGGTCCGACCTCGCGGCGGGGGACTTCGTCCGATGGGCCAAGCAGGTCCTCGACCTGCTCGACCAGCTCGCCACGGCCGCGCCGCGCGCGCATGTCCGGCACCGCGCCCACGAAGCGATCACCAAGGTCCGCCGCGGCGTCATCGCCCACTCCGCGCTCTGACCGTCCTCGGGGAAGACCTCGGGGAGGCGCGGGGCAGGGCGCTCGACGACGGCGCGTCCAGGGGTCCTCCGTCCCCCCGCCGGGCATCCCCAATCCGGGGTGGGAGTCGGCCCGAATCCGCCCGGGAGGCGCCTTTACAGCCTCGCGCGCCACGAGCCGCGGCGACACGCCGTGCGACACGCCGACCGGTCGACCAAAGCTCGGTTCGGTGGCCGCATCTGACCTGCGGCCACGTCCGTGACCTGCATGTTCGTTGCCCTTGACAGGCAGCAGACCAGGAGTAAGTTTCCACTTGTTCCTCTCGTGGACGCGTCTCTTCCGATGGCGGATTGATGCGGCCACGCGTTCGCATGGGCGCATTCGAGCGGACACCGACTAGGCCTGCGTGCTCACTAGAAAACGGCGCGTCCTCCAGGGGCACGACCGGACCGAAGGGCGCGCGGGCCGGTCGGTCGCCGCGTGTGACGCCGATGGCGGACCGGCCACCGGGACGTGCAGGTCCAGCACGTATCCTTCGGCGGTGCCCTCCCGCGAACCCAGCCGTTCGGTGACCGTCGTGCAGGCGGTCATCGGGGGGCTGGTCACCGGGTTGGCGTTCCCCGACCAGGGATGGTGGCCGGCCGCCATCGTCGGTGTGGCCCTCCTCGCCCTCGCCCTGCGGCGTGACAGCGCCCGGTGGGGCGCCGTCGTCGGCCTCGCCTGGGGCCTCGCGTTCTTCCTCCCGCACATCCACTGGCTCTATGTCTCGGTCGGCGCCGTTCCGTGGATCGCCCTCTCCGTGACCGAGGCCGGCTTCGTCGCCGGGTTCGGGGCGGCCTGGGCCTGGATCAGGCGGGCACCGGTACTGGAGGGCCACCCGTACCGGCTGATGCCGGTCTTCGCGGCGGCCTGGGTCACGGTCGAGCAGGCGCGCTCGCTGTGGCCGTTCGGAGGCTTCCCGTGGGGTCGTCTCGCGTTCTCCCAGACGGACGCGCCCTTGCTGGCGCTCGCCTCGCTGGGCGGCGCCCCGCTCGTCTCGGCCGTCGTCGCCGGCTGTGGCGCGCTCGTCGCCCAGGCGTGGTTGGACCTCCGGGACCGCCGGGCGGGCCGGGCCGGGGCGGCGGTCCTCGCCGCCGCAGCCCTCGTGGGCTGTGGTCTGCTCGTCGCCCTGCCCGGACCGGGCGCCGCGGGGGAGTCGGCAGCGGGGTCAGAGACCCTCCGGATCGCGGCCGTCCAGGGCAACGTGGCCCGTCCGGGGCTCGACGCGTTCGCGACCAGGCGGGAGGTGCTGCGCAACCACGTGGCCGGCACGGGCGCCGTCGTCGACGACGTGGGGCCGGGTGAGCTCGACGTCATCCTGTGGCCGGAGAACGCAGCGGACGTGGACCCCCGCACCGATGCGCTCACCGCGCGCCTCATCGACGACGCAGCGCTCGACGCCGGTGCCCCGATCCTCGTCGGCACGCTCCGGTACGACGACCGCGGTCGCTACAACGACGCGGTGCTCTGGGTGGGCGGCCAGGGTCCCGTGGCCGAGTACACGAAGCAGCACCCCGCGCCGTTTGCCGAGTACATCCCGATGCGGGGGATCGCCCGGATCTTCTCCGACAAGGTCGACCTGGTGCGCACGGACATGCTCCCGGGCACGGAGGTCGGCGTCGTCCCGCTGCCCGTCGAGCGGCTGGGGCGCACGGTCCCCCTCGCCGACGTCATCTGCTTCGAGGTCGCCTACGACGCCCTCGTGCGGGACGCGGTCCTGGCCGGCGGGGAGATCATCGTGGTCCAGACGAACAACGCCTCGTTCGGGATGACCCCGGAATCGACACAGCAGCTCGCGATGACGCGGCTGCGGGCCGTCGAGCACGGACGGACGGCGGTGCAGATCTCGACGGTCGGCGTCAGCGGGATCTTCGGCCCCGACGGCGCCGTCCGCGAGCGCACGGGCCTGTTCACCGCCGAGCAGATGGTCGACGAGGTGCCGCTGCGCACCACCGTGACCGTCGCGGACCGCCTGGGGAACTGGCCGCTGTGGATCGCGGCGGCGGTCAGTGCCGTCGCCCTCGTGGCCGGCCTCGCAGCCGGCTCACGGCGAGAGGGCGTCGACAACGCCGACGCACTGAGGGAAACGGCTGGGAGAACCCCATGAAAACGCTCGTCATCATCCCGACGTACCAGGAGCGCGCCGCGCTGCCGGACACGCTGGAGCGCACCCGGGCCGCGGTGCCCGACGCCGACGTCCTGGTAGCGGACGACGCCAGCCCCGACGGCACCGGCGACCTCGCCGACGCCTACGCCGCACGCGACCCGCATGTGCACGTGCTGCACCGCGCCGGCAAGGAGGGGCTCGGCCGGGCCTACGTGGCCGGGTTCCGGTGGGCGCTCGAGCGCGGGTACGAGGCCGTGGTGGAGATGGACGCGGACGGCTCGCACCAGCCCGAGCAGCTGCCGTTCCTCCTCGAGGCGCTCGAGGAGGAGGAGGCTGACCTGGTGCTGGGGTCGCGATGGGTCCCCGGGGGACGGGTGGTGAACTGGCCCCGGCACCGAGAGATCCTCAGCCGCGGCGGCAACACCTACACCCGGTTGGCCATGGGGCTGCCGGTCCGCGATGCAACCGGCGGGTTCCGCGTGTACCGCGCCACGACCCTCGCCCGGTTGCCGCTCGGAGAGGTCCTCTCGCAGGGGTACTGCTTCCAGGTCGACATGACCGCCAGGGTCACCGACCTCGGCGGGCGGGTCGTGGAGGTGCCCATCACGTTCGTGGAGCGCCAGGTGGGGGAGTCGAAGATGTCCCGGGCGATCGTCGTCGAGGCCCTCTGGCGGGTCACGGTGTGGGGCGCACGGCACCGCGGCGCGCAGGTCTCCCATGCCGTGCACACCGCCGCCGGCCGCCTTCGCCGCCCGCCTCGACGGTAGGGCGGGAGATCCCTCCGGACGAACCGCCGGCGGCGGGACGGCTAGAGCGCGTCAGGCGCTGCGGCGCCTCAAGCGCTGCGACGCCTCAGCTCACCGGCGCGCAGGAGTTCGAGCCGCTCGGCCAGCAGGTCCTCGAGCTCGGCGATCGTCCGCCGCTCGAGGAGCATGTCCCAGTGCGTGCGGGGGGGTTTGGTCGCCTTGGGCTCGGGACGCGTCGCGTCCTCGAGGAGAGCCTGGGCGCCGCACCGGCACTCCCAGATCGCAGGAACGTCGGCCCCGACGGCGAAGGGCAGCAGGATCGTGTGGCCGTTCGGGCAGTCGTAGCGCGCCTGGATGCGAGGCGCGAACTCGACTCCCACGTCGGACTCCATGCTGTTGGCGCCGATCTTCATCCCGCGCAGTGAACGGTCGGCCATCGGGTTCTCCTTCGGTGGTGTGCTGCTTCGTCCCGGGGTGTCGGGCGATCCTCGTCGAGTCGGGTTCCGGTTCGCGGACATCCCGAAAAGAGGAACGCCCGGTGGGGGCGCCCTGTTCCACCGTCGACGTGAAGGCTTCGTGAAGGGATCGCGGCGCCGCCGCCGAGCGTGACTCCGGACGGGGCGGTCAGCCCGGCAACGGCGTGCACCGGTGCTCCCCGATCGCCACCACGGCCCGGACCTCCAGGCCGTAGGCGGCTGCGGCCTCGCGCACGGCCCCGGCCCACCGGGCTTCGAAGGGCGCCGGCCACCCGCCGCCGCGACGCACGACCGCGACGACGGCGCGCAGCTCGGTCGTGAGGTCGATCGCCTCCAGGAGCGCCTTGCCGAGGAGCACGCTCACTCCGTGCCGGTCCGGTACCGGGGGGATCTCGTCAGCCGCGACCACGACAGGGACCGGGCGGCACTCCTCGTCGATGAACGTCACCCACAGCGATGGGCGCCCCGCGCGATCCCCACCGACGATACTGCACAGGTGTTCGACGATGGCGTCGTCATCGAGGAGAGCGGGCCGCTCGGGGGACAGGCCGACCCGGTCGTGGTCCGCACCGTCGCCGTCGAGGTCGCCGTCATCCCCGTCGTCATCCCACTCATCGGCCCAGGCGACCTCGTCCCAGTCGTCATCGGCAACGTCGTGATCGGCCCAGCCGTCGTCGGCCGGGCCGTCGCCCTCCCGGCCGGTCTCGCCCCAGGCGTCGTCGACCGGGTCGGCATCCCGCGGCGCTTCATCTGCGGTGCGATCCGACGGCTGCGCGATCCCGGCTGGATGGTCGTCGCCGTGCGGGGCGGTCGGGGCGTGGAGGTAGGGGTTGCGGAATGCGCCGACCTGCGGCTGCGTGGTGGTCATGCAGAGAGCGTGGTACCGGCGTGCACGTCACCGGCCGGCCACCTCGACCCCGCTGTGGACGACGCTGCAGCCGGCGCGCCTGGGGAGGACTCACGGAGGGGATTCCGTGGCGTCGGCGACAGGAGAGCAGCCGGCCGAGCACGGCTCGGTTGTGCGGCGTGCAGCCCCCGCCCCGCCGTCACAAACCGCCGATAATGCACATTATGTCATCTCGGCGACGAAGCCGTGCTCCCTCCTCCCGTCGGCCCACCGACGAGGTCGCCCGACTCGGGACCGGTGTCCACGACCCTCGCGTCGCCCGGGCGACCCGCGAGCGACGTAGCCTGGCTCGTATGGGAGCACCGAAGGTCCTGTTCATCGGCGGCAGCGGCGTCATCAGCTCGGCGTCCTCGCGACTGGCGGTCGAGCGCGGCCTCGACCTCTACGTGCTCAACCGCGGTGCGACCCGCGACCGGCCCCTGCCACCCGAGGCCCACGCGCTCCACGCCGACGTCCGAGACCCCGGCGCGGTGCGCGCCGCCGTCGGCCACCTCGACTTCGACGCCGTCGTCGACTGGGTCGCCTTCACCCCCGGTCACGTGGTCGCCGACCTCGAGCTGTTCCGCGACCGCACGGCGCAGTTCGTCTTCATCAGCTCCGCCTCCGCCTACCAGACCCCGCCGGCCCGGCTCCCGATCACCGAGTCGACACCCCTGCGCAACCCGTACTGGGAGTACTCCCGGAACAAGATCGCGTGCGAGGACCTCCTCGTCGCGGCGTACCGGGACGAGGGCTTCCCCGTGACGATCGTGCGGCCCTCGCACACCTACGACGCCACGTCGGTGCCGTTCGACGGCGGGTGGACGGTCGTCGAACGCATGCGCGCCGGCAAGGAGATCGTCGTGCACGGCGACGGCACGTCGTTGTGGACGCTCACCCACCACCGCGACTTCGCACGCGGGTTCGTCCCGCTGCTCGCGAACGCGCGCGCCGTCGGCCAGGCCGTCCACATCACCTCCGACGACGTCCTCACCTGGGACCAGATCGCGCACACCCTTGCCGCCGCGGCCGGGACGCGGGCGCGCATCGTGCACGTGCCGTCGGACGCCATCGCGTCGGTGGACCCGCACTGGGGCGCTTCGCTTCTGGGCGACAAGGCCCACTCGACGGTCTTCGACAACACGACGGCCCGGCGCCTCTCCCCCGGCTTCGTCGCGACCATTCCCTTCGAGCAGGGCGCCCGTGAGATCGTCGCGTGGCACGACGCCGACCCGGCCCGTCGGGCGGTGAATCCGCAGGTGGACGCGCTCATGGACGCGCTGGTCGAGCGATTCCGGGTCGCCTGACTGCCCTTCTCCCCCGTCGAACGGCCGTTCGACAGCCCGGTGTGGGGCGTCGGACTCAGGCGGTCACGCGATCACGACGACCAGGTCGCCGCCGTCCACCTGACGGAGCCCCGTGAACGCCACCCGAGCGACGGTCCCTGCGACCGGCGTGGTGATGTTCGCTTCCATCTTCATCGCCTCGATCGTCGCGACCGTCTGGCCGGCCTCGACCGTGGTCCCGGGGGCGACGGCGAGGGTGACGGCGCCGGCGAACGGCGCCGCGACCTGGCGTGGGTCGGCCGGGTCCGCGCGCTCGGCCGTGACGACGGCGACCTCGATGCCCCGGTCCCGTGCCTGAACCGGCCGAAGGGTGCCGTTGAGGATCGTCATCACGGTGCGCATGCCCCGCTGGTCGGCGTCCGAGACCGCCTCCACCGCCACCAGCATCTTCACGCCCCGGCCGAGAACGACCTGGGACTCCGCGGTGGTCAGTCCGTAGAGGTAGTCGGCCGTCGACAGGACGCTCACATCGCCCCACGCCTGCCGGCTCTTGGCGAGCTCCGCCGTCGGACCCGGGAACAGCAGGGAGTTCAGTCGGTCGCGGCGCTGCGCGCTCGTTCCTGCCAGTGCGGCGCGGTCGGCGTCCGTGAGCCCCTTGCCTGCCGGCTTGACCGTGCGCCCCGCCAGGGCCTTCGTCCGGAAGGGCTCCGGCCATCCGCCCGGGGGGTCGCCGAGCTGACCCGCGAGGAACGCGACCACGGAGTCGGGGAGGTCGTACTCCTCGGGGTGCTCCGCGAACCGCACCGGGTCTGCATCGGTGGCCACCAGCTGCAGGGCCAGGTCGCCGACCACCTTGCTCGACGGCGTGACCTTGACGATGTGGCCGAGGATGCGGTCCGCGGCGGCGTACATCGCCTCGATCTCCTCGAACTTCGATCCGAGGCCGAGTGCGATCGCCTGCTGGCGGAGGTTGGAGAGCTGCCCGCCCGGGATCTCGTGCTCGTAGACCCGGCCCGTGGGCGCCGGCAGACCCGACTCGAAGGGCCGGTAGAGCCGGCGCACGGCCTCCCAGTAGGGCTCGAGGGCGCACACGGCGTCCAGCGAGAGCCCCGTATCGCGCTCGGTGTGCTCGAGCGCCGCCACGAGGGCGGACAGCGGCGGCTGGCTCGTGGTGCCTGCCATGGCCGCGGAGGCCGCGTCGACGGCGTCCACGCCGGCCTCCACGGCCGCCAGGAGGGTCGCCAGCTGGCCCCCCGCCGTGTCGTGGGTGTGGAGGTGCACGGGCAGGTCGAAGCGCTCGCGGAGGGCGGAGACCAGCCGCCGGGCCGCCGTCGGGCGCAGCAGCCCTGCCATGTCCTTGATCGCCAGGACGTGGGCGCCGGCGTCGACGATGCGCTCCGCAAGCCGCAGGTAGTAGTCCAGGGTGTAGAGGCGCTCGGCGGGGTCGAGCAGGTTGCCCGTGTAGCAGAGGGCGACCTCGGCCAGGGCCGTACCCGTCTCTCGCACCGCGCGGACGGCCGGCGTCATCTGCGAGACGTCGTTGAGCGCGTCGAAGATGCGGAAGACGTCGATGCCTGTCGCTGCCGCCTCGGCGACGAAGGCGTCGGTCACCTCGGTGGGATACGGGGTGTATCCGACCGTGTTGCGCCCGCGCAGGAGCATCTGCAGCGCCACGTTCGGGACGGCCTCGCGGAGGGCCGCGAGCCGGTCCCACGGGTCCTCCCCCAGGAACCTGAGCGCGACGTCGTAGGTCGCACCACCCCACGCCTCGAGGCTGAGCAGCTGGGGTGTGGTCCTCGCGACGTGGGGCGCGACGGACAGGAGGTCGTAGGAGCGCACCCGGGTGGCCAGGAGGGACTGGTGGGCGTCACGGAAGGTCGTGTCGGTGACAGCAACGGCCGTCTGGGCCCGCAACGCCGCCGCGAACGCCTCGGGGCCCATGGCCCGCAGGCGGTCCCGGGTCCCCGGCACGGGCTCCGCGGAGAGGTCGGTGGCGGGCAGCTTGACCGCCGGCTCCAGCAGGTCGGCGGGCCGGTGGCCGTGCGGCCGGTTGACCGTGACGTCGGCCAGGAAGGCCAGCAGCTTGGTCCCTCGGTCCGTGGTCTCGCGCGCCGCCAGGAGGTGGGGCCGCTCCTCGATGAACGACGTCGCGAGGTCCCCTGCCACGAAACCGGGCTCCGCGAGCACGGCGCGCAGGAAGGGGATGTTCGTGCGCACCCCACGGATCCGGTACTCGGCCAGCGCTCGCCGGGCCCGGGCGACGGCGGTCGGGAGGTCCTTCCCTCGGCAGGTGAGCTTGACGAGCATCGAGTCGAAGTGCGCGCTGATCTCGGCCCCGGCGTGGGCCGTCGCCCCGTCGAGCCGCACCCCGGCGCCGCCGGGTGACCGGTACGCGGTGATCCGGCCGGTGTCCGGCCGGAAGTCGTGGGCCGGGTCCTCCGTCGTGATGCGGGTCTGGAGGGCCGACCCGTTCAGACGCACCGTCGCCTGGGTGATGCCGATCTCGGCCAGGGTCTCCCCCGCGGCGATCCGCATCTGGGCCTGCACGAGGTCGACGTCGGTCACCTCCTCGGTGACCGTGTGCTCGACCTGGATGCGCGGGTTCATCTCGATGAACACGTGCTCGCCGGTGCGCTCCCCCGCCGTCTCGAGCAGGAACTCGACCGTGCCGGCGTTGACGTAGCCGACGGCGCGGGCGAAGGCGACGGCGTCCGCGCACAGCCGGTCCCGCAGGGCGGGATCGAGGTTGGGCGCCGGCGCGATCTCGATGACCTTCTGGTGGCGTCGCTGGACCGAGCAGTCCCGCTCGTAGAGGTGGACGACGTCGCCGCTCGCGTCGGCGAGGATCTGGACCTCGATGTGGCGCGGACGGAGCACCGCCTGCTCGAGGAAGACCGCGGGATCGCCGAACGCGCTGTCCGCCTCGCGCATCGCTGCCGCTACGGCGTCGGCCAGGTCCGCTGCCTTCTCGACCCGACGCATGCCCCGGCCGCCGCCGCCGGCGACGGCCTTCACGAACAGCGGGAAGCCGATGTCCCCGGCGAAGGCGGTCAGCACGTCGACGTCGTTCGACGGCTCGCTCGAGCGGAGCACCGGGATCCCCGCCGCGCGGGCGGCGCGCAGCGCGCGCACCTTGTGCCCGGTCAGCTCGATCACGTCACCGGGCGGCCCGATGAAGGTCACGCCGGCGGCGAGGCAGGCCCGCGCGAACTCGGGGTTCTCCGCGAGGAACCCGTACCCGGGGTAGACGGCGTCCGCACCGGCCTCACGGGCCACGCGCAGGATCTCCGCGACGTCGAGGTAGGCGCGCACCGGGTGCCCGACCTCGCCGATCGGGTAGGCCTCGTCGGCCTTGAGGCGGTGCTCGGAGATGCGGTCCTCGTGCGGGAACACCGCGACCGTTCGAGCCCCGAGCTCGTACGCGGCGCGGAAGCCGCGCACGGCGATCTCGGCCCGATTCGCGACGAGGACCTTGCGGAACATGAGTTCACCCCTCGGCTCGACCTGAGCAGGCTAGCGTGCCCGAGCCTGGTCCGGAGCGCAGCCGGGAAGGGTTCGGCCGGGAAGGGCTCAACCGGTCTGACGGACGCGGCGACGGCGTGCGAGCTCGTCCTCCGGGTGCTCGCCGGAGTCCTCGGCACGTTCCGCGGGGAAGTTCGGCAAGCGTTCCCTCCACCTCGCGCCACACGCGCCGACGGCGATGCCGAAGACGCCCTGACCGCCCTGGACCAGGTCGATGACCTCGTCGGCGGACGTGCACTCGTAGACGCTGGCGCCGTCGCTCATCAGGGTGATCCGGGCGAGGTCCTCGACACCACGCTCGCGCAGGTGCTCCACCGCGGTGCGGATCTGCTGGAGGGAGACGCCCGGTGTCGAGAAGGCGCTTGACGACCTTGAGGACGAGGATGTCGCGGAAGCCGTAGAGCCGCTGCGTGCCGGAGCCGGTCGCGGGGCGGACGCGTGGGCTCCACGAGCCCGGTGCGCGCCCAGTAGTCGAGCTGACGGTAGGTGATGCCCGCCGCCCGGCACGCGGTAGGACCGCGGTACCCGGCTCCGGCGTCCAGGTCGGGGAGCGTGTCGCCGAATAGCATTCCCTGGGCTCGCTGCGGGGGCGTCGCGGCCGGCCGCGACCCGGCTTCCATGCTGCTCACACCGTCTCCATTCACCCGCCAGGGGTGGACCATCGCTCGACCGAGCATCGCTCACACCGTCCTGGTGCCCACTGACGAACGCTAGGCGCCACCGCAGGGCACGTCAACGACTCGCCCCTTCCGACCTTGATCGGCGTGTCGCGCACGGCGTGTCTCACCCTGTGGTCGAGGTCGAGGACGTGCGCCGCGGATCAGGCCCGGAAGTCCTCCGGGGAGATGCCCTCGAGGAACGTCTTGAACTCCTCGACGGCCTCCTCCTCGTCGCGCTCCGACTCGTCGTCCTCCTCGATGAGCACCCCGGCCGCCTCGACCACGTGCTCCGCGCAGAGGACGTCACACCCGGCGCGGACCGCGAGCGCGATGGCGTCCGACGCTCGGCTGTCCACCACCACCTCGCCGTCGAGCACCAGCTCGGCGTGGAACGTCCCGTCGATCAGGTCGACGATGCGCACGACGACCAGCGAGCGGCCCAGCGCGGCAAGGGTGTTCATGAACAGGTCATGAGTCTGCGGTCGGGGCGGGACCAGCCCCGCCTGTGCAGAAGCGATCGCGGCGCCCTCGCGCGGGCCGATCACGATCGGGACGACGCGCGCACCACCGCTCTCGGCGAGGATGACGACGACCTCGCTGTCGGGGATGCGGGCGCGGACGCCCAGCACGTCCATCTTGAGCATGGCACCACGCTACGGCGGGACCCGCAGCCGCACCCCGGTTTTCCTCTCGCGCGAGGGGTGCGCCTCATCTGCTCAGGCGTTCGACCCCGGCCCTCACGAGCGCGGTGTGCAGTTCCCCGCACAGGGCGCTGACCTCCTGTGCCATCGCCCGCGCCCGTTCCCGTGCCGCAGCGGACGTCTGCGCGCGAACCGGCGCGGTGAGCTGGGCCACCAGGTCGACCTGGCGGTCCGCCGCCGTCCGCAGCGACCGCAGGTGGCGGGCGTCGATCCCGTGCTCGGCAAGCGTGGTCGCGATCGCCACGATCTGCACCGCGCTCGACTCGTACCTCCCGCCGGCGTCGACCATGACCAGGCCGGCCGCGGTCAGGGTGGCGATCTCCTCGAGGCTCGCGCCCGTGACGTCGGCCAGATCGCGCGCGCGCAGACGCGCGGGGAGCTGCTCCCTGATCGACAGGCCGTCCTCGGCCACCACCCGGGCGGCCGGGGCGCCGCGTCGTGCCCCTGAGTCGAGCTCGTCGAGCTGCTCCTTGATGACCCGCAACGGCATGAAGCTGTCCCGCTGGGCGGCCAGCGCGAACCGCAGCCGCTCGAACGTCGGCCTGGCTGAACCGCCGGTACCCCGACGGGGTGCGCTGCGGGGAGACGATGCCCTGGTCCTCGAGGAAGCGCACCTTCGAGATGGTGACGGCCGGGAACTCCTGCTTGAGGATGCCCAGGACGGCACCGATGTTCATCGACGGCGTGCGAGAGACCCCCGGGGGCCAGGACTCCTCCGGTTGCGCGTCGCCGACGCGCTCGGGCTCGTCACGTGGGGCGACGGCGCCCCGGGCCGAGGACGCCGCTGTCACGACCCTGCGCCGGCGCGGCGACCGCCGGGCCGTTGGGGGCTCGGGTGGTACGTGAGCCGGTACTTCCCGATCTGGACCTCGTCACCGTCGCGGAGCGGGACCGTCTCATCGATCCGGACGCGGTTCAGGTACGTCCCGTTCAGGCTCCCGACGTCGCGGACGGAGTACTGCCCGGCCTCGCCGACGAACTCGGCATGCTTGCGGGAGACGGTCACGTCGTCGAGGAAGATGTCCGCCTGCGGGCTGCGACCGGCACTCGTCCGAGGCGCGTCGAGCAGGAACCGCGCGCCCGCGTTGGGCCCGTACTGCACGATGAGCAGGGCCGAGGTCGGAGGCAGTGCCTCGACGGCTGCCGCGTCCTCGAGCGTCATCGCGCCGCGCGCCGCCTCCGTGCCCGCAGCCACGGGGACGCCCTCGAGCAGGCCGTAGTGGGCGGTGGTGTCCGCCAGACCACGCTCCGCGGCCCCGGGTCGGATGCCCTGCGGCTCGTCGTTCTCGTTCACAGACCTGATCCCTCCCATCACTCCGTGCCGATGAGTGATCCGACCGTCATACCCTAGGCCGACCTGCGCCCCAGGACCGCATCGATCGGCCGCCTTCGTTCCCCGGACGCTCAGGACGTCGGGCTCGGAACCGGTGCGGGCGTGGCGAACTCCGGTTCCTCGATCTCGCGGACCGCCGTGATCTCGACGAGATCCTCCTGCACCACAAGGGCCTCTCCCCCCGCGTTGCGGATGGCTGCCAGGGCTCCGCCCGGGATGTCCAGCGCGACGGCCAGGGTCTGCGAGTTCCCGATCGCCTTCCAGACGTACGGGGGCTTCAGGACCACGTCGTCCACGATGACGCCGCCGGGTGCATCGACGAACCAGCTCGACGCGGTCAGTCGCCGGCCGGACAGCTCCACGGCCTCGGCCCCGGCGTTCCGGAGCTCCTCGAGGACGTGGAACAGCGTCAGCGCGGGGACCTCGGCCTGCGGATCGGTCACCCGCATCGTGATGCCCTGCCCCTCGACCGGGAGCGTCCCCGCCAGGACACCCGTCACGACGGCGCGCTGACGAGCCGCCTCGAGGGCCACGCGTCGCGAGTCCTCACCCGAGAGGAGCTCCGCGCGGTCCGAGAGGAGCTGGTCACGCTCGCCGGTCAGCTGCTCGTTGCGCTGGGTGATCTCGTCGAGCAGCCGCACGAGGTCCTCCTGGCGCAACGAGCTCAGGCTGTCACCCCGCGTCACGCGCACCTGCGCCACGAGCGCGAACCCGAGCACGGCGCACAGGACCGCGATCAGGACCTGGGAGCGGAGGCTGTGGGCCCGCCGTGGGGGCTCGGGTGCCGGTGTCGCGTCGCCGGCGGGCACAGCCTCCTCGGGCCCAGCTTCCGCGGGCACAGCCGCCTCGGGCACAGCCGCGACGGGGGCGCCCTCCTCGGGCGTGGGCTCGACCGGGGCATCCTCGGCGGGCCTGCCCTCCGCAGACGTTGCCGCCGTCGGCCCGGTCGGGTCCCCCGCGGCGTCGTCGTCGTGCATCGGCGCCTGCGGCGTCACGTCCGTTCCCTCGTGGTCACGCGACTCGTCGTTCCCCGTCATGCCGCCGACCTCAGGCCTTGAAGATGTGGCGACGGATCGCCGCGGCGTTGGAGAAGATCCGGATACCGAGCACGACGACAACGGCGGTCGTCAGCTGGGAGCCGACTCCGAGCTGATCGCCCAGGAAGACGATGAGGCCGGCCACGAGCACGTTGGACAGGAACGACACCACGAACACACGGTCGTCGAACACCCCGTCGAGGTGCGCGCGGAACCCGCCGAAGAGCGCGTCGAGCGCCGCGACGACGGCGATCGGCAGGTAGGGCTGGACCTGGACGGGCACGGTCGGCTGGACGAGGATGCCGACGACGACGCCGACGACCAGCCCGATCACGGCAATCATGAACTCTCCCCTGAAGTCGGCTCCGACCTTGACACATCCGGCGCCCCCGGCGCCACGGCGCCGCTCTCGACCGGTGTGGCGTACCGGAGGGTGGGCACCGGGCTCGCGGGCAGAGCGAGCTCGTCGGCGACGGCGATCTGGGTCCCGATCCCGTAGGTGTCCGCCAGCAACGACAGGTGGCTCGCAGCCGCCGTCCGGGCGAACGCCGTCTGCAGGTCGTCCGGATCCCCGATCGCCTCGACCCGGTACGGACCGATGAGCGGGGTGAGGTCCACGAGGATCGCCTCACCGGCCGAGCGGATGGCGCTCAGCGCCGTGAGCCGCTGCCCGTTGATCGCGATGGCCTCCGCGCCCGAGGCCCACAGCCCGTTGGTGACGATCTGCAGGTCGATGTCCTGCACGCGCTCGTCCGCCGCGTCCTGCCCACCCTCGGCGGCGCGCGGCGAGTCGCTCAGCGTGAGCGCCAGTCCCGGTCCGGTCACGGCAACCGTCCCGGCCACGGCGGCCGCGGTCATGAGCGCCTCGAGCATCTCCGCGTCGCCCTCGGAGAGCGCTTCGGCCGACAGCCCCTCGATCTCGGCGCTCAGAGCCCGGGTCTCGTCCTGGAGTCCCTGCGCCTCGGCCGCCCGGTCCTCGATCTGGGCTTCGAGCAGGGACCGGGCTCGCAGGACCTCGGGTTCAGGCGACCGCAGCTCCCGCCCGGCCCAGACCGTGCCGGCGCCGAGCGCGACGGCCAGGACGACAACCGCCACCGTGGCAGGCCGCGACCGACGCTCCCCCGGATGGGCCTGCCGGCGCGTGGCAGCCTCGGCGTATCCGGCGTCGACCGGGTTCATGGCCGCTTCGGTGAGGAGGGACATCGACGCGTCGGGCCTGCGCACGGCCGCGCGCACCGGCTCCGTCATCGGGCGACCCCGGGCTCCGACCGCAGGACGGTCCTCGCCTGTGCGAGGTACAGGACGGCGGCGAACCAGTAGAGACCGACGCCCCACAGCGCGGTCGCCCAGCCGAACACCCAGGCGGCCTCGCCCAGGAAGCCCTGCAGCTCGCCGAGGAGGAGCAGCGGGAACGCGTACATGAGCATCGCGGTCCCGGCCTTCCCTGCGAGGTGCACCGGGAGCGGACCGTAGCCGCGTCGGCGCAGCGCGGGCAGGACGGCGGCCACGGCCACCTCCCGGAGCACGAGGAGAAGGACGAGCCACCACGGGATCACCTCGCGCCACGCGAGGCCGACCAGGGCGACCGCGATGTAGAGGCGGTCGGCGGCGGGATCGAGCAGGCGCCCGAGCGCGGAGGTCTGGTTCAGGCGACGCGCCAGGACGCCGTCGGCCCAGTCGCTGATACCGGCGACGGCGAGGATCACGAGGGCGGCGACGTCGCGCTCCGTGACGATGCAGGCGGCGAAGACCGGCACCAGGAGCAGCCGGGCGAAGCTGATGACGTTGGGCACCGTGAGGACGCGGTCCGACGTCGATGCGCGCGCAGGCTCGCGCGACGGGGTACCGACCTCCTCCACCACGATGCTCAGCCTACGCAGCATTCGCGCGTGCCCCCAGAGCGACGGCGATGGGCGCGCGCCGCGGCGGCGGCGGTGACATCCTGGGGCCGTGGTGGAACTGCTGACGGGCACCGGACTGGCGCTGTCGGCCGGGCTCAACGCCTACATCCCGCTGCTCGCCCTCGGGATGCTGGCGACGTTCACCGACCTCGTCACGCTCCCCGCGGCGTGGACGTGGCTGGAGGAGCCCTGGGTGCTGGGGATCCTCGGTGTCCTGTTCGTCATCGAGATCGTGGCCGACAAGGTGCCGGCCGTGGACCACCTCAACGACATCGTGCAGACGGTGGTGCGCCCGACGTCCGGCGGCCTGGTGTTCGTCGCCGGGTCCGGCTCGCAGACCCCCGCGATCACCGATCCCGGTGCTTTCTTCACCTCCCCCGGCGCCCTTCCCGTGATCCTCGGCGTGGTCCTCGCCCTTCTCGCCCACCTCGTCAAGGCGACCGCCCGGCCGGTCGTCAACCTCTCCACCGCGGGCACGGGCGCCCCCGTCATGAGCGTGGTCGAGGACATCACGAGCATGACTCTCTCGGTCCTCGCCATCCTGGTGCCGGTGTTCGTCGTGATCTTCATCGCGGCGCTCGTCGCGGCCGCGGTCACCGCATCCCGCCAGCGTCGCCGCCACCGGCGACGGCTCCTCGTCCCTCCGGGGCACCGACCGCCGTAGGGTGACGGACATGGAACCGATGCGGACCGGCATCTTCATCCCGCAGGGCTGGCGGTTCGACCTCGTCGGCATCGAACCTGCCGATCACTGGCGCGTCATGCGGAACCTCGCCCTCCGGGCGGAGAGCGGGCCGTGGGAGTCCGTCTGGGTCTATGACCACTTCCACACGACGCCCACGCCGAGCGAGGAAGCCACCCACGAGGCGTGGGCCCTCATGGCCGCTCTCGCCGCGGCCACCACGACCGTTCGACTCGGCCAGATGTGCACGTGCATGGGCTACCGGAACCCGGCCTACCTCGCCAAGGTGGCGGCGACGTGCGACATCATCTCCGGAGGTCGGATCGAGATGGGGATCGGCGCCGGCTGGTACGAGCACGAGTGGCGGGCGTACGGGTACGGATTCCCCCGGGCCGGTGAGCGGCTGGCGCGCCTTCGCGAGGGCGTGGAGATCATGAAGCAGGCCTGGTCCACCGGGCGGGCGTCCCTGCACGGGGAGCACTACCAGGTGGACGGCGCGATCGTCCGGCCCCTCCCCCTGCAGGACGGCGGCATCCCCCTCTGGATCGCCGGCGGCGGCGAGCGGGTCACGCTCCGGATCGCCGCGCAGCACGCCGACTTCACGAACTTCGACGGCTCGCTCGAGGGCTTCACCCACAAGTCGGCCGTCCTCGCCGACCACTGCCGGGACGTCGGTCGGGACTTCGGCACCATCACCCGCTCGGCCAACTACAACGTCGCCGTCGGGTCCAGCGAGGCCGAGGTCGAGGACCGTCTTGCCCGCCTCGCGGCGCGGCTCGGCACCCATCTCGACGACGACCGCGTGGCAGACCAGCTCCGAGGTTTCCGCGGCAAGCCCGCGGTCGGGACCCCCGAGCAGATCGTCGAGAAGTTCACGGAGCTGCGCCGCGCCGGCCTGGACTACGCGATCTTCTACTTCCCGGAGGCGGCCTACGACTCCTCGGGGATCGAGATGTTCGAGCGCGAGGTACTCCCCCAGCTCCGTTGAGAGGTACTCCCCCAGCTCCGTTGAACTGCCCCCGTCGGCCCGACAAGCAGGAGGTCCTGATGTCCGAGAACACACCCGAGCAGCACCCGGAGCTCGAGATCGAGCTCCTCGAGTTCGACGAGACGATCCCGCCCCGACCCGAGGAGGAGGTCGCGGACGTCGGGCGGTCGGAACCCGAGCCGCACTGAGACCTCGCGGCGGCGCGGGGCGCGCGCCGCCGTTGGTCCCGAGTCGGTGTGGCGCGGCTCACTAGAGTGAGCCGTCAGCCCGTCGCTGCCGACGGGTGTCATGACCACACCTCGGAGGAACATTCGGATGGACACGGCACCGACGCCCAGGATCCGGAACGTGGCACTGGTCGGCCACGGAGGAAGCGGCAAGACGACGCTCGCCGAGTCGCTGCTCCACCGGGCCGGCGTGATCCAGCGGCTCGGCCGGGTCGAGGACGGGACGACGGTGTGCGACACCGAGCCCGAGGAGATCAAGCGTGGCATGTCCCTCTCCCTCGCCGTCGCGCCGTTCGAGTGGACCGCGCCCGACGGGGAGAGCTACAAGATCAACCTCATCGACACGCCCGGTTACGCGGACTTCGCCGGAGCGGTCGACTCCGCGCTCTCCGTCGCGGACCTGGCGATCCTCGTCGTGAGCGCGGTCGACGGCGTGGAGGTCGGCACCGAGCAGGTGTGGAAGCTCTGCGCAGAGGCCCGCCTGCCCCGCATGGTCTTCATCACCAAGGAGGACAAGCCGCGCGCCGACTTCCACCAGGTGCTGGAGCAGCTCAAGGGCACGTTCGGCTCGGGCTTCGCGGCGCTGGAGCTGCCGCTGGGCGAGGAGGAGGCGTTTCACGGGGTCGCCGACGTCCTCTCGGAGCAGGGCTTCGAGTACGACGCCGACGGTCACCACCACGCCGAGCCGATCCCCGACGACGTCGCGGACGAAGAGGCCCGGATGCACGAGGAGCTCGCGGAGGAGATCGTCTCCGGCGACGACGAGCAGCTCGAGCGCTACCTGTCGGGCGAGGTCCCCACCGTCGAGGAACTCGAGCGCACGCTGCGCCACGAGGTGCTCGACTGCCTCGAGTTCCCCGTCCTGGTCGGTTCCGCCACGACCGGCGTGGGCGTCGACCGTCTGGCCGACTTCATCTGCGAGATCGGTCCCTCGCCCGAGGACCGCCCCGGCACCGTCCTCGTCAACGGAGAGCCGACCCCCGTCTCGGCAGACCCGACGGGACAGCCGCTCGCCTACGTCTTCCGCACCGTCGTCGACCAGTTCGTCGGTCAGCTGTCCATGTTCAAGGTGCTCTCGGGGACGATCGCCGGCGACGACCGGCTCGTCAACACGACCACCGACACGGAGGAGCGGCTCCACGGCCTCTTCTACCTGCGGGGCAAGGAACACCTCCCGGCGGACCGCGTCGTCGCGGGCGACATCGCCGCGGTCGCCAAGCTGTCGGCGAGCCCGTCCGGTTCGGCGCTCGTCGCCAAGGGGGTCCCGGTCACCATCACCGCGCCCGCGCCGCGTCCCACCGCCTACGCGCTCGCTCTCCGGCCGCTCACGCAGGCGGATGACGACAAGCTCTCCGGCGCGATCCAGCGGCTGTGCGCCGAGGACCCGGCACTCACGGTGGAGCGGATCGAGGAGACGGCCCAGACGGTCCTCCGTGGCACCGGCGACACCCACCTCGCGGTGGCGCTCGAGCGTCTCAGCCGCAAGTTCGGCGTCAACGTCACGACCGACGAGGTCAAGGTGCCCTACCGGGAGACGATCAACGGGACGGCCGAGGCCGAGGGGAAGCTGAAGAAGCAGTCCGGTGGTCACGGTCAGTTCGCCGTGGTCCAGCTTCGGGTCAGCCCTCGCGAGCGCGGCGCCGGCAGCGAGTTCGTGGACTCGATCGTCGGCGGCGCGATCCCGCGCAACTACATCCCGGCCGTCGAGAAGGGCATCGAAGAGGCCATGTCGACGGGCGGGGTCCACGGCTTCCCCGTCGTCGACGTGCGCGTCGAGTGCTACGACGGGAAGTTCCACGCGGTCGACTCCTCGGACATGGCGTTCCGCACCGCCGGCGCCATCGGTCTGAAGGAGGCCATGGCCAAGGCGAGCCCCGTGGTGCTCGAGCCGGTCTCGCTGCTCACCGTGACCGTCCCCGACGGCTACCAGGGCGACGTCATGGGCGACCTGAACTCCCGCCGCGGGCGGATCGCCGGGAGCGCCTCGCTCGGCGGGGGCCTGCACGAGATCTCCGCCATGGTGCCGACCGCCGAGATCCTGCGCTACGTCCTCGACCTGCGGTCGATGACCGGGGGCCGCGGCAGCTTCTCCGCTGTGCACGACCACTACGACATCCTGCCGAGCCACCTCGTCGAGAAGGTCAGGAAGGCGTCGGGCAACGGCGCGTCGCACTGACGTCGACCAGACGGGCGTGGGTCGCCCTCCTTGTCGGAGGCCCGGCCCACGCCCGTCTCGGCAGGGTGCCTACGCCGGTGCCCGCGACACGGTGGTCTCCCCCACCGAGCCGGCCGACCGTCCCGTCCCGGAGACCACCTCGAGGATGGTCTCCAGCACGCGGGGGTCCTTGAGGATCCGGAAGTGCCCCACGGCGTCGAGAGGGACGTTCGTGGCCGTGCTCATTCCCTCGTGGGTGTTGATGAGGGGGTCGTACCGGCTGCAGATCGACGTGATCCGGGAGTTCACCTCGGCGCTCTCGTTGAGCATGGACAGCGTGGGGTGGCGCGGGTGGAAGTGGCGAACGGTACGCACGGGGATCACGTGGGCGAACGCGGAGCCGCTGTAGGGCGAGTTCACGCTCACCATCTCCCGCACGCGCTCACCGGCGCGGGTATGGCCCATGACGTACTTGCCGATCAGCCCGCCCTTGCTGTGGGCCACGAGGACGACGCCGCGCAGGTCGTTCTCCTCGAGGAACCGAGCCACGCGCGCGGCCATCTCGTGCACCGGGCCGCTGTTGTGCCCCATCTCGGCGACCGCGTGCACCGGGTAGCCGCGGGCGTAGAGCGCCTCGGCGATCGGCCGCAGGAACTGCCACGTCTCGTAGACGCCGGGGAGCAGGACGACATGCGGCTCCCGGGGATGCGGGGGGTTCGCGTAACGCGTCGCCTCAGCCTTGGTCAGGTGGCCCATGAGGGGCCACCTGATGATGTAGGCGAGGTCGTTGACGCCGAAGTCGACGAGGTTGCCGACCTCCCGCGCCGCACGCCGCAGAGGCATCTTCACTCCCCCGATCGTGCCATCTCGGCGGCCCGTGCGTACTGCGCACGACGCGGCCTCTCCGCCCGGGCCACCGCCTCGATCGGTGGCACAGTACCGCCATGACCTCGTTCGACCGACCGGCGCTCGACCGACCGGCCCTCGACCGTCTCGTCGACTACTCCCGCCGTCTGCCGCGCTCGGGTGAGCGCCTCGACAAGGCGTGGGACGCCCTGCACTCGGCGCAGCAGCCCGCGCTCGTCCGGCAAGCGGTCGAGCGCGCCGAACGCAGCACGGAGTCGCTGCTCCAAGCCCTGCCCCGCGTCGGGCCCGAGCACCCGGCCACGCTGACCGAGCACGAGATCGACGTCTTCGGCACGAGGATCTTCTACCGGGCCTCCACCACCCCGACCGAAGGCCCCGTGATGATCCACGTCCACGGGTTCGGGATCTCCGGCACCTACCTGCTCCCCACCGCGGGCCTCCTCGCCCAGGAGTACCCGACCTACGTCCCCGACCTGCCCGGCTACGGACGCAGCGACAACCCGCCCACGACCCTGGGGATCCCCGCCCTGGCCGACGCCCTCGCCGACTTCATGGACACCGTCGGCATCCAGCGCGCCACCCTCGTGGGCAACTCCCTCGGCGCCGCCATCTCCGCGGAGTTCGCCACCCGCTACCGGGAGCGCGCCGACCGGGTGGTCCTCGTCTCCCCCGCCGGCGGCCTGCACAACCGCCCGCTCGTGCGGGCCCTGGGCCAGATGGTCCGCGACGCCCCCCGCGAACCCTTCTCCCTGGTCGGCGTGGCCGCACCCGACTACCTGCGGTTCGGGCTCATCGACTCCCTGCGCCTCTTCCGCGAGATGACCCGCTTCCCGGCGTTCGAGACGCTGCTCGCGCTGGACGTGCCCACCCTGGGCGTGCTCGGGGCGCGCGACCCGCTGCTGCCCCCCGGCGACCGCATCCGCGAAGTCCTCAGCCAGATGTCGGACCGCACGGACCTGGTGCGCCTGCCCGAGGTCGCGCACGCCGCCAACTTCAGCCATCCCGAACTCCTGGCGCACGTGATCCGGGCCTTCATGCACGACGAGCCCATCACCGAGTACCCGGGCCGGCCGGGTGCGATCCAGGTGGCCAACCACCGGCTCTACCAGCGGCCGGAGGCGGACGAGACGACGGCGTGAGGCGTTCGTGCGGACCCGACGGCGTTGCCGTCGGGTCCGCGCCGGCGCCGCGTCAGACGTAGGCCTCGTACGCGGGGAGGTCCAGCACGCCGTTCCCGGAGAGACCGATCACGATGACCTCGGCCTCCGCGGTCCGCCGCGCGTAGTCGATCGCACCCGCCACGGCGTGCGTGGACTCCGGTGCCGGGATGATGCCCTCGGCCCGCGCGAAGAGGACGCCCGCCTCGAAGGCGTGGTCCTGCTCGATCGCGACGGCGCTCATCAGGCCCAGGTTCACCGCGTGGGAGACCATCGGCGACATGCCGTGGTAGCGCAACCCACCCGCGTGGATCGACGCCGGCACGAAGTCCTTGCCGAGGGTGTGCATCTTCAGCAGCGGCGTCAGGCCCGCGACGTCGCCGAAGTCGTAGCGGTACTCACCCTGGGTGAGCGAGGGGCAGGCCGCGGGCTCGCACGCCACGACGCGCGTCGTCGTCCCCTCGCGCAGGTTCTGGCCGATGAACGGGAACGACAGCCCGCCGAGGTTGGACCCGCCGCCGGCGCAGCCGAAGATGATGTCCGCCTGCCGCTCGCCGAAGGTCTCCAGCTGCGCGAGGGCCTCCTCGCCGATGACGCTCTGGTGGAGCATCACGTGGTTGAGCACGCTGCCGAGGGAGTAGTGGGCGTCAGGATCCTTGGCCGCCGCCTCGACCGCCTCGCTGATCGCCATGCCGAGGGACCCGGTGGTGTCGGGGTCCGCGGCGAGCATCGCCCGCCCGGCGTCGGTCAGGTCCGAGGGAGACGGGTGGCAGACGCCGCCGTAGGTCTCCATCTGCATGCGCCGGTAGGGCTTGGCGTCGAAGGACGCCCGCACCTGCCAGACCTCACAGGACAGCCCGAGGAGCGCGCACGCCATCGACAGCGACGCGCCCCACTGCCCGGCGCCGGTCTCCGTGGTGAGCTTGGTGATGCCCTCGACCTTGTTGTAGTACGCCTGTGCGATGGCGGTGTTCGGCTTGTGCGAGCCGACGGGGCTGATGCCCTCGTACTTGTAGTAGATCCGCGCGGGTGTGCCGAGCTCGCGCTCCAGGCGGACCGCCCGGATCAGGGGCGACGGCCGCCATTTCCCGTAGATCTCGCGGACCACCTGCGGGATCTCCACGTACCGCTCGGTGGTCACCTCCTGCTGGATGAGCCCCATCGGGAAGAGCGGGGCGAGGTCCTCGGGCCCGAGCGGCTCGAGGGTGCCCGGGTGCAGGTGCGGCGGGACCGGCTCGGGGAAGTCGGCGTTGAGGTTGTACCAGTGCGTCGGGACGCCGGCCGGTACCGCAGTGCCGAGCGGTTCCAGGCCTCGGGGCAGGATCGGGGTGGTCTCGGGCTCGGGGCTCGCCATCGGGTCCTCTCTCGGGTCAGCGCGGGCGGGACCATCTCACGCAGCCGCCGGTCCGCCCTGACCTTGCGACCGCGGCGAGCCTAACGCCGGCCGGGGTGCCGTCGTCGGGACCTTCCCCGGTCGCGAGCCGTCCCCGTCGGGGCGGCGGTTCGGCAGGGGCCCGACCGGCAACGTACGGTGGTGCCAGGCCAAAGCCGCGTCCCGCGGGCCGTCGTCGACCACCTCGGAGGAACCGTGTCTCGCTCCCGCCACCTTCTCGCCGCCGTCGCAGCCGCGGGCGTGCTCGCCCTCGCGGCCTGCAGCTCGGGCACGTCGGCGGACACGCCGACGACGACGGCGCCCACCACCACCGGGGCCGACGCCCTGGACCCGACGACGGCGTGGGCCGACGGGATCTGCTCGTCCCTCACCGATGTGCGCACCGCTGTCGACGGGATCGGCGAGGGCCTCCAGGTCAACCCGCTCGACGGCACCGCAGCGATCGACGACGCGAAGGCCCAGATCAGCGCGCAGGTTGACGCGGTGAGCGCGTCGGTGGCGGACGTACGCACGGCCGTCGGCGCGGCTCCCGACGAGCCCGGCGCACAGGAGGTCAAGGCCGAGCTGGAGACGGCGCTCGACGACCTGGATGCCGCCCGGCAGGAGGTCGCCACGCAGGCGGCGTCGGTCGCCTCTGCCGAGTCCGCCGCCGACTTCGTGGCCGCCGCCGGCGCCGCGCTCCTCGCGGTCCAGGCCGCGGCGTCTGCCGTCGGGGACGTCTACGGCACGGCGACCGAGGGCGCCTCGGACGCGCGCGCCGAGGTCCGCGCCGCCTTCGAGGCCGCCCCGGCCTGCCAGGCGTTCCAGGGCTGACCCGTTCCGCGTCAGTCCTCGGTGCGGAGCGCTCCGTAGGACGACGGAACACCCGAGAACGCCACGAGGCCACCGGCGAGCATCAGGCCCGCACAGACGAACATCGCGGTCCGGTGGGCGGGGGCGAGCGTCACCGGGTCGAGGAGGGTCTCCCCCACCCCCGCCACGAGGGGGAGCACGGCGATCGCCATCAGTCCTGCCGCCCGAGCGACCGCGTTGTTGACCCCGCTCGCGATCCCGACGTGCCGCCCCGCCACCGAGGCGAGCGCCGTGGCGGTGAGCGGAGCGACCGTCAGGACGAGGCCCAGGCCGAGGACGACGGCGCCTGGCAGGACCTCGGTGACGTACACGGCCTCGGGCCCGATGCTCGCGAGCAGCAGGGTGCCGCCCGCGCAGACGAGAGGGCCTGCGGTCATCGGGATCCGCGGCCCGATCCGCTCCGCCAGCGCCCCTGACCGGGACGACAGGAGGATGAGAAGCACCGTCACGGGCAGCATGGCCAGCCCCGCCTCCAGCGGGGAGTAGCCGGACACCACCTGCAGCGTGATCACCGCGAAGAAGAACACGCCGCTCAGGGCCGCATAGATCAGAAAGGTCGCGGCGTTCGTCGAGGAGAACGCCCGCGAGCGGAAGAGACGCAGCGGCACGAGCGGGTTCGCCGTCGCCCTCTCGACGAGCATGAAGGCGACGAGGCCCACGGCGCCGAGCACCAGGCTCGCCCAGACGAGCGGATCCCCGGACCCGCGCTCGGGCCAGGCCGTGAAGGCGTAGGTGAGGCCGGCCAAGCCCACGGCGCTGAGCGCGACGCCGGCGACGTCGAGCCGGCCCTCCGCGAGCGGATCCACGCTCTCCGGGACGTGCCGCACCGCGGCGACCACCACGACGACGGCGAGCGGCAGGTTGATCAGGAATACGGAGCGCCAGGTCCCCACGAGGAGGAGCCAACCCCCGAGCAGAGGGGCCACGACGCCGGCGATGCCACCGAGGCCGGCCCACGTGCCGATCGCCCGGGGACGGTCGGCCGGGTCGAAGACGGACTGGATGATCGACAGGGAGCCCGGGGTCAGCAGCGCGGCGCCGACTCCCTGGACCGCTCGGGCAGCGACGAGAGCGCCCGCGGTGGGGGCCAGGCCGCACGCGAGCGAGGCGCCCGCGAACCACACGACACCCACGACGAACACCCGGCGTCGGCCGAGCCGGTCGCCGAGGGACCCCCCGAGCAGGATGAACGCCGCCAGCGTGAGGGTGTACGCGTTGACCGTCCACTGCAGGCCGGCCGCTCCGGCTCCGAGGTCCTCCCCGATCGTCGGCAGGGCCACGCCCACCACGGTCGCGTCGATGAACGCGATCCCCGAACCGAGCACGGTGGCGAGGAGGACCCAGCGCCCGCCCGGCTCACCGAGCCTGACGAGCGTCACCTCAGGTCCGGGCGAAAGCCGCGATGTCCTCGAGGAACTCCTGGCGGATCGCCGAGGTCACGGTCGGCCTCACCTGGCGCTGGGCGGCGAGGTAGTCGTCCGTCCCCGCGCCGGGGGTGTGGGTCGCCTGCCCGTGGACCACCTCGCGCTCGAAGGCTGACTGCGCCGCCACGCGCGCCGCGTACTCGATGTCGGCCGGGGTGAAGCCCGACGTCGCGGTCACGAGGACATCCAGATCCACGTCCCGACGTCCCGAGACGTCCACGAACCGCTGCCACAGGGCTCGGCGCGCCGATGCGTCCGGCGGTCCCACGGGGATGAGGTAGTCGAAGCGGCCCGGACGGAGGAAGGCGGAGTCGAGCGAGCGGACGGAGTTCGTCGCAGCGACGAGGAGCCGTGTGTCGCGCTCCCGGAAGGCCGGGATCAGCTTGAGGAGCTCGTTCGTCACCCCGTGCACCGACGACGTCGGCACGCCCTCGCGGCGCGGAGCGATCTCCTCGACCTCATCCATGAACAACAAGACCCGCTCGAACTCGCTGATCTGGGCGAACACCTCGCGCAGCGCGTTCGCGAGCCCCCCGGCGTCTGCCGCGAGGCGCGACGGGAAGATCTCCACGAACGGCCAGCCGAGCCGCGACGCGATGCCGCGGGCGAACGTCGTCTTGCCGGTGCCAGGGGGCCCGAACAGCACGATCGCGCGCGGTGGCATGACTCCGTGCGCCTGGGCGAGCTCGGGCTCCTGCAGGGGAAGCACGACGCGCCGCTCGATCAAGGTCTTCTCGGTCTCCATCCCGGAGATGCGGTCCCAGAGGCCGGACGGCAGCACCCGCCCGCCCAGCGCCTCCATCAGCGCAGTCTCCCCCGGCCCCACGGCCTGGACCTTCTCGAAGAACGCCATCGCCGGGCGCATCGTGAACCCGGCGGCCTCGAGGTCCTCCGCCACGTCCTGCTCCGGCGGCGCCACGAAACCGATCCGCCGCGCGCCCCTCTCGACGGCGAGCCGCTCGAGCGCGGGCAGGAGCGCCGCGCGCAGCCCGTCACCCGGGCTCCCGGGAGCGACCGCGACCCGCACGATCCACGCCCGCTCACCCGTCACGATCGCCAGGCCCGCACCGAGCACCTCGCCACCGGAGACGGCCACCACGGCGGGCTCGCCCGACCGCAGCGCTCCGATGCATTCGGCGAGGCTGAACACCGATCCGTATCGATGTGGGCTCGTGGTGTCCCACAGCCGGACAACCGACTCCATGTCGTCGTCCTGGTACTCCCGGACCAGCCAGCTCATGTCGCGCTCCCGTCGTTGGGTGTCGACCACCGTAACGGCGAGGCGTGCTGCGCGGGAAGGGTGTGGCGACCGTCTCACGGACCGTCCCCACCACGCCGGGCATAGCCCCCCGATCTGCGCGGACACTCTCCGGGCCCGACGACGACGTCGCGCCGGGCCGCCGGGAGGTCCGGCGCGGCGGAATCCCTTTGTACGATTTGCCGTGCCGGCTTTGCGCCAGGCGACATTGCCGACCGACCGGAGGCCAGCCAGCCGTGTCCGAGACCTCGACGCCGCGTGAGCGGGGCGGGCTGCGCGACGCCGCGTTCTGGCGGGCCGCCGACGTCCGGGTGTTCGGGTCGGAGGCCCGGGCACCCCGCGCGCGCCGACCGACCGACGTCGTCCTCCTGGTCGGCTCCCTCCTGACGATCGCGGTCCTCACGCTGGTGGTCAGCGGCGCGTCCACCCCGGTGAACGACGCCGTCACCGGATTCGTCGCGACCGCCGGGGCGGGCCTCGACTGGCTCTGGCGGATCGCCGTCGACCTGCTGCTGGCGTGGACCCTGTTCCTCGTCGCCGCCGCCGTGGTCGCCCGGCACCGCCTGGTGCTCCAGCAGCTGCTCGCCGGGGCGCTCGCCATCGGCGCCGCGGTGCTGGCCGGCACGGCCGCCGGGGTGGACGTATCGGCCCTGATGGGGTCCGTCGTCGCCACGGGGCCGCCCACGGTGTATCCCGGCGTGCACCTCGCGCTCGCCGGGGCGGTCATCATCACGACGTCGCCGCACCTCTCCCGGCCACTGCGGCACACCGGTCGGGCAGTTCTCGTGTTCGGAGTGATCGGGGCTGTCGCCCTCGGCGTCACGAGCCTGCTGGGCGCGGCGGCCGGCCTCGCCATCGGCATGGCCGCGGGTGCCCTCGTCAACCTCCTGTTCGGTTCACCCGGCGGGCGGCTGTCCATCGGCCAGGTCGCGGTGGCCCTCGCCGATCTCGGCGTCGAGGCCACCGACCTGCGTCACGCCGACCTCGGCGCCCGCGGCGTCGCGCACGTGACCGGGCGGTCCTCGACGGGCCGGCCACTCCTGGTCAAGATCTACGGACGCGACGCCTGGGACGGCCAGTTGATCTCGTCCCTGTGGGCCTCGCTCTGGTACCGCGACACCTACCCCTCCACGCGGCTGAACCGGCTCCAGCAGGTGGAGCACGAGGCGTTCGCCACCCTGTTCGCCGAACGGGCACGGGTGCCCGTGCTCCCCGTCGTCGCCGCGGGCCTCGCCACGGGGCGGGACGCCCTCCTCGTCCTCGAAGACGAGGCCACCCCGCTCTCCGAGCTCGCCGAGGACGCCCTCGACGACCCCCTCCTGGAGAGCCTGTGGGCAGCCCTCGTCGCCCTGCACGAGACGGGCATCGCGCACGGGCGCCTTACTCCCGACCGCCTGACGGTGCGCCCCGACGGAACCGTCGCCCTGGCCGACTTCGGAGCCTCCGTCGTCGCCGCGAAGGACGTCGAGCTCCGGTCGGACCGCGCGGAACTGCTCGTGAGCACCGCCCTTCTCGTAGGCCCGGAGCGGGCGGTGCGCGCAGCGACCCAAGCGATCGGTCCCGAGGACTTGGCCGACGTGCTGCCCCTCTTGCAGCCGGCCGCACTCGAGCCCTCCCTCCGACGGGACGTGCGCGCGCAGGAGTGGGACGTCGCGGACCTGCGGAAACGGGCAGCCGCCGTCGTCGGCAGTGACCTCCCCGAGCTGGAGAAGGTGCGCCGGGTCTCCCTGGGATCGCTGCTCCAGGTGGCCCTCGTCGCCCTCGTCGCGTGGGTGCTCATCTCGGCGATCAGCGGCATCGGTCTCGACACCTTGATCGAGGAGTTCCAGTCCGCCCAGATCGGCTGGCTGCTCGCGGCCGTCCTGGTGGCCCCGGTGGTCCAGGTCGGCCAGGCCTTCTCGACCATCGGCGCCTCCACCCGACCCGTGCGGTTCGGTCCGTCCTTGGCGCTGCAGTACGCCACCCAGTTCCTCGCCCTTGCAGTGCCGAGTTCCGCGGCGCGGGTGGCGCTCGCCGTGCGCTTCTTCCAGAAGCTGGGCGCGAACCCCACCGAGGCGATGGCGGTGGGGCTGATCGACAGCCTTGCCGGATTCGTCATCCAGGCCCTCATCATCGTCGTGATGCTGATCTCGGGGGCGTCGGCTCTCTCCGTCGAGGGGACCGAGACCGGGATCGACGCCGCCACCGTCTTCCTCGTCCTCGGCCTCGCCGTCCTCGCCATCGTGATTGCGCTCGCGATCCCCCGGGTGCGCCGATTCCTCAAGGCCCGAGCGGCCGACGGGAAGGCCGCCTTGCACGTGCTGCGCTCCCGCCGCAACGTCGCCATGCTCTTCCTCGGCAACTTCGCCGCCCAGGCGCTGTACGCGGTGGTCCTCGGGCTCTCGCTCCTCGCGTTCGGGGAGAGCGCACCCTTCTCCCAGCTGCTCTTGATCAACACCCTCGTGTCCCTCTTCGCGGGGTTGATGCCGGTGCCCGGTGGGATCGGCGTGACGGAGGCGGCGCTCACCGCCGGCCTCGTCGCGATCGGCATCCCTGAGTCGGCCGCGATCTCGGCCGCCATCGTCTATCGCGTCGCGACGTACTACCTGCCCCCCGCGTACGGCGCGCCCGCGATGTCCTGGCTGCGCAAGGGCAGCTACATCTAGCGACCCGGCAGCCCATCCGCCCGGTCCGGCTCACCGGACTGCGAGCGACGCCACGCCTCGAACGCCGCGACGGCAGTGGGCAGGGTCGGGTAGATGCGGTCCTCCCCGATGAGCTGGGCCAGGCCGGCGGCCCGAAGGTCGGCGAGGAGCTCCTGCTTGACGCGGGCGAGGGCGACGACGACGCCCCGGTCCGCGAGCTCGCGGCGCAGGTCGTCCAGCGCGTCGAGCGCGGTGATGTCGACGTGGACGTTGGCCTCGGCGTTGAGCAGGAACCACGCGACGGGATGCTCCGCCTCCTCGACTGCCTCGATGGCCCGGCGGTGGAAGTCGTCGGCGTTGGCGAAGAAGAGCGGCGAGTCGTACCGGAAGACGACGAGCCCGGGGATGGTGCGCGAACCGGCGAAATCGTCGATGTCGTGCATGCCTGCCAGACCGGGGACGAGCCCGAGCACGGCGGCGTGCGGTCGAGCCACCCGCGCGAGGAGGACGACGGCAGAGATCGCGATGGCGAGGAGAAGCCCTCGGAGGATGTCGAGCACGAGGACGCCGGCGGTTGTGGCGACGGCGATCGCGAGCTCGCTGCGCCGAAACGCCGCCAGCCGCCGGAACTCGGCCACGTCCACCAGCCGGGTGGCCGCGTAGATGACCAGCGCTCCCAGCGCGGCGATCGGGAAGTTCTCGAGCACCGGTCCGACCACGAGCAGCACGGCCACCACGCACACGAGCGCCGCCAGGGAGTGCACCTGCGTTCGGCTCCCCGCGGCGTCGCCCAGCGCGGTTCGGCTGGCGCTGCTGCTCACCGGAAAGCCCTGGCTCAACCCCGAGCCGACGTTCGCGACCCCGAGCGCGAGGAGCTCGGCGTTGGAGTCGATCACCTGACGCCGGCGACGAGCGAAGGCCCGGGAGGTCGTGATGGAGTCGCTGTACCCCACGATCAGGACCCCGAGTGCCGGGAGGAGGAGGTTCTGCAGGTCGCTCGGAGTGACGGCCGGCCACTGGAGGCTCGGCAAACCTGACGGCATCGGCCCGACGACCTCGATACCGTAACGCTGGAGGTTGAGGAATGAGACCGCCGCTGTGGCCAGCAGCACGGCGACCAGCGGACCCGGCACGCGGGGGAACCGGCTCTGCACCAGGAACAGGAAGACCAGCACGCAGCCTGCGAGCACGACGGTCGGGCCGTTCGCCTCGGGCAGTGAAGCGACGAACGACGACACCTGGGCGAAGAACGTGTCGCCGTCGACCTCCACACCGGCGACCTTGCCCAGCTGACTCATCACCATGAGGGCGGCGACGCCGGCGAGGTAGCCGACGAGGATCGGCCGCGAGAGCAGGTCAGCAACGAAGCCGAGCCGCACCGCCCAGGCGACGACGAAGAAGAGGCCGACCACGATCGCGAGCGCCGCGGCCAGGGCGGCGTAGCGCACGTCGTCCCCGGCCGCGAGGGGTGCGATGGTCGCGACCGTGAAGAGCGCCGTCGTCGACTCGGGCCCGACGGAGAGCTGACGCGATGTGCCGAAGAACGCGTACGTGGCCAGCGGGAGGAGGATCGCCCAGAGACCGGCGACCGGCGCGAGTCCCGCGAGCGTCGCGTACGCCATCACCTGGGGAACCAGGTAGGCCGCCACCGTCACGCCGGCGACCAGGTCTCCCCGGAGCCACGGCCGCTCGTACCGGCGCAGCACGCCGAGGCCGGGCAGGAGGGCCTCCACCCGGCCGGGGCGGCGGCGAGGAGGCGGCGCCGTTCTCGGCTGGCTCATCACGCCCAGGCTAGGGGCGAACGCGCCGGCCGATCAGCGGAAGCGCGGCGCGGGCGACCACGCCGACCGGCTCAGCCCGTCCAGGGAAAGCCGAGTACCGACGAGATGGTGCGCACGACGCCGTTCTCGGTGTTGGGCGGCGCCACGTACCGCGCCCGCTCCCGGAGCACCGGGTGGGCGTTCGCCATGGCGAAGGAGTAGTCGGCCTCGTCCATCATCTCGAGATCGTTAAGGAAGTCCCCGAAGACCATCGTCTGCGCTCGGGTGATGCCGAGGGCCTGTTGGATGTGCCGGATACCGGCGCCCTTGTTGGTCGACAGGTTCATGACGTCCACCCAGTGCTCCCCGGAGACCACCACCTGCGCCTCCGAGCGGAAAGCGGCCAGGCCGGGCGCCGTCGACCGTTCGGCCGAGACGAAATCGTAGATCGCGACCTTGAGGACGTCGTCGCCGGGGAGGTCCTCGAGGTCGTCGAGGACCTCGAGCCGCGCGTAGTAGTGGTCCGACTGGGCGCGGAACGGTGCGTCGTTGCGCTCGATGTAGGCCGACCTCTTGCCGCAGACGACCGCGCCGACGTCTGCGCCGGAGTCGGCCAGGCCCCGGACCGCGCGTACCAGGCGAAGGACCAGACCCGGGTCGAGGGTGTCGGAGCTGATCTCCTGCCGGCCCTTGACCACGAAGGCACCGTTCTCGGCGATGAAGACCATCTGGTCCGCCATCTCGCCGAAGTGGGCATAGAGGTTGTAGTACTGCCGGCCGCTGGCGGGGCAGAAGAGGACTCCACGGGCGACGAGCTCCTCCACGAGGGGCCAGAAGTGGTCGTGGAGTTCCTTGTCGTCGTCCAGGAGCGTGCCGTCCATGTCGGCGGCGACGAGGCGGATGTCCGGACGCGGGTCGAACAGGGGCAGACCACCGGGTCCCTCGAGTTGTACCGTCACCGCCCCATCATCTCGCCGCAACCACCCACCTCGGGGCCTTCCGTCGGCCTAACCCCCACCACGTCGACCCGCAGGGGACCACGCCGAGCGCGCTCAGCCCAGGAACCGCACGGCGGCCGTCGGCCTGTGCACCCCGACTATGGCCTTGATGCGGTCCAGGTCGGCCGCGGAGGTGAGGATGGTCGGGGCGGCGGGAGCCGGCGCCACGAGCTGGAAGGGCATGTCGGTCCCCAGCCGCACCCCCCGCTGCGAGAGGAAGGCGACGGGGTCGATCGGTGTCATGCCGTCGTCGAGGTTCACCTCGAAGTGCAGGTGGCAACCTGTGGAGTTGCCCGCGCCGAGGGGATCGATCCCGCGGTCGCCGCCGACGCTGGCGATCTGTTGGCCGGCCTGGATGGCCTGCCCCGAGCGCACGAGGACGCTGCCCGAGAGCAGATGCCCGTAGCGGGTCACGATTCCGTTGCCGTCCGCGACGACGACCTGGTTGCCGGTTCGGCCCTGGAAGGCCCCGCCGACCCAGACGACCACTCCCCCCGCTGCGGCGTGGATCGGCGCACCGCACCGGGCCGCGACGTCCTGGCCGGAGTGCATGCTCGGGATGTTGAACACCGGGTGCACGCGGTAGCCGAACGCCGACGTGAGCCGTCCCGTCAGCGGGTTGCCCCACCCCAAGGTGCTCACCCCGACCGCCGACGGCGGAGCGAGGACCGGGAAGCCGAACGAACGGGCGCTCGCGAAGGCGAGCACAGCGCCGCGCACCGGCGCCGCAGGGGCGACGGCCGGTGCTGCCACCGGGGCGACCACCGGGGCCGCCAACGCCACCGGGACGGGCGAGAGCGTGGCGCTCGGGATCGTGCTGGACGAGGCCGACTGACTTGGGGCGGGAGCCGGGCTCGTCGACGTCGGGGTCGACGTGGTACCGCCCGTCACCACAGGCGCGGGGTCCGTGGTCGCCGTCACCACAGGCGCGGGGTCCGTGGTCGCCGTCACCACGGGGGTGGGGTCCGCGGTCGCCGTCACCACGGGTGGGGTCCGCGGTCGCCGTCACCACAGGCGCGGGGTCGGTGAGGCAGATCGACGGGTCGCCAGTGCCGTTCGTCGGGCACACAACCGGTTCGACGTCATCCTCCGCGTGCGCCGGAAGAGCAACGCCGAACACGAGGAGGGAGGTGACGCCCAGGACCAGACAGCGCGCCAGCCGACGGCTGGGTACCGACGAGCCTGCGCGGCGCGCGCCAGTTGTCACGTACCTCTCGCCTCCGTCCCCACCGCGCGGGATGCACCTGGTGGGACCCGTCGATCGGATGCCGCGAGACGCGGCCGACCGACACGACGGGTGGCCATGGGGCCATTGTGACCCAGATCACTGCCCGTGGCCACTCCGATGAAACTCGTCAGCAGGATCGGGTACCCGGCGGACGCTCCCGCGACCGGGCCGGGCGCCGCCGGCCGAGCGCGCCGAAGTCATCCGACGGCGCGGATCGCGACCACGGGGAGCCGGGGCCCCATCATCGCCTCGAGCGCGGCCAGGTCGAGAACGGGCTCGGTCGCGACCGTCGGTGCCGCCGGGACGATCACGCCCGCCACCTCGACGGGTGCCACGACCACGACCGGCTCGTCGCTCCCCAGCCGGATCCCTCGCGCCAGGAGGAAAGCGAGAGGGTCGACGGGCGTGGCCCCTGAGCTCAGGTTCACCTCGAAGTGCAGGTGGCAACCGGTGGAGTTGCCGGCGCCGAGCGGGTCGATGGAGCGGTCCCCTCCCACACTCGCGACGCGTTGCCCGGCCTGGACGGTGTCGCCCTGCTTCACGAGAAGCGTGCCGGTCAGGAGGTGCCCGTACCGGGTGATGACGCCGTCACCGTGGGCGATCACCAACTGGTTGCCCGTTCGCCCCTGCAGCGCTCCCGCGGCCCAGACGACGACGCCGCCGGCCGCCGCGTAGACGGGCGAACCGCACCGGGTGGCGAGGTCCTGGCCGGCGTGGGCCCCGAAGGTACCGAGAACCGGGTGGACGCGGAGCCCGAAGGCCGAGGTCAGACGCCCGATGACCGGGTTGGTCCACCCCGTGGGGGCGACGGCGATGGACGACGGCGCAGCGAGCGTGACCGAACTGGGTGCCGAGGTGCTCGGCGACGGCAAGCTCTCCAGCACGGGGACGTCCTCCCCTGTGCCCTGGCCGTCGAACACCTCCTCGGACGCCGAGGTGGTGAGTCCACCGCCGTCACCGGTGACGCCCGTCGCCGGCGTGAGCTGGGTCTGCGTCGACCCCCCGGTGGTGGCGGGGGGCACGTCGCCTTCGGCGGCCGCAACGGGGTCCGTCCCGGCAACGGTGACCGCCTCCGCGGGTGTCGTCGTCGTCGACGTGCCACCGGACTCCGCGACCACTGGCTCGGTCTGTACCGGATCGGTCTGTACCGGTTCGGTCTGTACCGGATCGGTCGTCGCCATCGGCTCCTCAGGGGCGGGGGCCTCAGCGATCGGTTCCGCCGGCGGGAGCGCGGCTTCCACCTCAGGTGCGGGTTCCATCGCGACAACAGGCTCGGTCGTCGACTCGACGGTGACGGCGGCCTCGGGGCCGGTCCCGTCCTCGGCCGAAGCCGGCGCCGTCAGCCCGAGCGCCACGAGCGCAGTGGCCAACCCGATCGCGGAGAGGCGCCGGGCAGATCGTCCGGGCCTGCGCCGGGTGGGAGGGTGGCTTCCGGTGCCGCCCGATGTGGACTCCCGCGCCATGGCGCGGGGTGCTGCGGGCCCTGTGCCTAGCCTCATGGTCACTGTCGACCGCCCCACACTCACGGCGGCGTCACGCTTCCCCCCGGGCGCCGCGCACTCCTGACCGTACGCCGAGCACCAGGTCTTGTCGACGCTTCGGACCGCATTCGTTCCCGGGAACGTCTCCGGCTCCAGGGCCCGACGTCAGACCGCCCTGGCGCCGAGACCCGTTGGCGACGCCGACGCAACCCACCGTTCGCCCGGAGCGAGCACGCGCGCCCCGAAAGGCCGCGCGCGTGCGACCCTGGAGGGCATGACACAGACCGGCGACCTCCTCAACCAGGTGGTCCCTCCGCTCGTGCGCCTCGCGGATCGGCCAGGAGCCCTCCTCCTGCGGGTGGCGGCCTTCGGCGTCGGTACGTTCGCCCTCCTCGGCCTCGTGCACGGCCTGGTCGTCGACGGATGGCAGGCCTGGGTGCCGCTCGAGCTCGCCGGGCTCCTCGCGCTACCCGTCGTTCTCCTTGCCGTGCGGCGCCGACGCCTCGTGCTGCAGACCGAGGGCGTCGGCGTGCACAGGACGGTCTCCGCGAACCCCCGGGAGATCGTCGTCGTGAACGGCGAGCCCCTCGCCGGCCTCCGCGAGGAACAACGCGCCTCCTACGACGCCGCGCTCGCGGAGAACCGGATCCGGACGGCCCGCTTCATGCCCCGGGTCGAGGCCGCGCAGCGGGCCGCCGTCGCTGCCGCGGGTGGCCACGTCCACGCGCCCTACCTGCGCGACGACCTTCGAGTGACGATCGCGGCCCTGCTGGGCACCCTCGCCGCCGTGCCGCTGTCGGCCCTCGGTTCGATCGTCACGGCGATCGTCCTCCTCACCGCCTGACGTCACGTCGTCCTGCACCCCTGGGAGGCGCATACTGCACGGGTGCTGACGGCCGCGGAGCCGCGCGGCAAGGCGACGCGGGGCAGGAGAAGTCCGAGATGACGAGGCGCGCACTCGTCCTGGGCAGCGGCGGGGTCACCGGGGTCGCCTGGGAGGCGGGGGTCCTGTGCGCCCTCGAGGAGCGGGGACTCGCCCCAGGGGTCTGGGACGTCGTCATCGGGTCCTCGGCCGGCTCGTTCGTGGGCGCATGGTTCCTGTCCGGCCACGTCAGAGCTCTGTGCGACATCCAGCTCAACGGCGACCCCTCGGGCGCAGAGGTCGCGCTCAAGGAGGCCACCGGGAAGCTGCTGCCCGATGCGCTGCGCCTGGGCAGACAGCCGGGGCTGGGTTGGATGCCCCACGCGTGGACCGCGACAGCGGGACTGGCGGCCGTGGGACGCTTCGCCCTCGCTCGCGGCCCTCGCTCGGCGCACGAACTCGGCACGACTCTCCTGACCCGCCGCTCCGGTCGGGCGGTCACTGCGGCTGACGCCGCACGGCTCGGCGACCTCCTGATGGCCTCCGGCTCCGACGACAGCCCGCGCTGGGTCGAGTATCTCGCTCGCGAACTCGGCCCGGTGCAGGACTGGCCGACGCCGCTGGTCGTGACGGCGTTGCACCTCGCGAGCGGATCTCGAGCGACCTTCGAGCACCGCTCCGGGACCCCACTCGAGCGGGCGATCGCCGCCAGCACGGCGGTACCCGTCGTGGTCGGATCGGTGATGATCGACGGGCACCGCTACGGCGACGGCGGAAGCGCGTCACCGACCAACGCCGACCTCGCGACCGGGTTCGACGAGGTGCTGATCCTCGCGCCGCTCGACCGGGGAGGCCTCGCCGCGGAGGTCGAGAGCCTTCGGGCCGACGGCGCGCACGTGCAGGTGGTCCGCCCCGGCGGCTCGGCGGCGGCGCTCGGTCGCGGTCCCACGACGCTCGACGTGCGCCGCCGCGCCGCTAGCGCCCGCGCAGGCCATGCCGACGGCGCCCGGCTCGACTCGGCGTTCGTCGCCGCGTCGTGACGCACGGCCTACTCCCACCGGAACGTTTTCGTGGCGATCGTGGCGAAGGCGGCGGAATAGGCGGCAAGCGCCAGCAGGGGGAGGGCCGGTGGGAACGCCCCCGACAAGGAGGCATTCAGGGCCTCGACCGCGCCTCCCGTCGGCATGGCTTGGCTGATGCCGCGCAGGAGCGGCGGCATCATCGGCTGCGGCACCCACAGACCGGCGGCGAACGCCAGCGGGAAGAAGATCGCGTTGCCGACGGCGACGGCCGCCCGGGCGGTGCGCGCGACGGCGGCCACGCACAGCCCGAGGGAGAAGAGGCACAGGGCGGTCAGCAGCATCGTGAGCAGGAACCCCGGCATCTGGCGGGGCAGCGGCATCCCGAAGGCGGCCGTCGCGATGACGACGATGAGCGTCAGCGTGAGCGCGGCCAGGGCGAGGTTGACGACCAGCTGCGCCGCGAGGACCCGGGACGGCGGGACGGGCGTGGTCGAGATGCGCCGCAGGACTCCGAGCTCGCGGTAGGTCGCGAGCGGTACGGGCAGCACGAGGACGCCGAGAATGCAGAGCACGAGCACCATGAGGGTCGGCACGTAGACGTCGAAGAAGGTGGCCCCGCCCAGCACCTCCTGGGAGCGCCGCAGCCCCGGGATGTTACCCAGCACGATCACGGTCGCCACCGGCAGGCCCAGCCCCCACAGGAGGACGGCCGGTTGACGCCAGGCGAGCCTCGCCTCCGTGGTCACGAGGCGACGGAACGCGGCCCGGGGCAGATCCCTCATGTCCGTCCGACCCGTCCCTCCGGTTCGTGGAGCCGGTGCCCGGTGAGAGCGATGAACGCGTCCTCGAGCGTCGCGGCCTCGACGCGAACGGCGGTGGCACGGCTGCCTGCCGCGTCGAGAGCGAGGACCACGTCCGTCACGACGTCCCCCGATCCGCTGACGACCACATCCTCGCCTTGACGGACGACGGCGCTCACCGTGGGGAGGCGGGTCAGCACCGCGTCCTCGACCGGTGCGGACGGTCGGAACCGCACCAAGGTTCCCCCGGTCACCCGGGCGGCCAGGTCGGAGGGTGTGCCCGCCGCGACGACCCGGCCCTCGTCGATCAGCAGCACGCGGTCGCAGAGCCGCTCCGCCTCCTCCATGGAGTGGGTGACAAGCAGGACCGTCACCCCTCGGACGCGCAGCACCTCGACGAAGTCCCACACGTCGCGCCGCGCCTGGGGGTCCAAGCCGGTGGTCAGCTCGTCGAGCACCGCGATCTCGGGTCGGCCGATCAGGGCGAGCGCGATCGCGAGCCGTTGCTTCTGCCCCCCCGAGAGGTCCCTGAAGTAGGCGCGCTGCTTGTCGGCGAGGCCGAGGGCCTCGACGAGTTCTCCGACGTCGGCCGGGTGGCGGTAGAACGAGCGGTACAGCTCGAGGGCCTCGCCAACGCGCAGCTTGGCCGGCAGCGCGCTCTCCTGCAGCTGCACCCCGACGCGCTCGCGCACCTCGCGACGGTCCACCTGCGGGTCCAGGCCGAGCACGCGGACGGTCCCGGCATCGGGAACACGCACGCCCGTCACGCACTCCACCGCCGTCGTCTTGCCGGCGCCGTTCGGGCCGAGGATGCCGACGATCTCACCGCGCGCGACGGCGAAGCCGACGTCGTCGACGGCGACGAGCGCCCCGTACGCCTTGCGCAGGTGCTCGACCTCGACGACAGCCACGACCCCACGACCTCCGATCCCGAGACCGCCGCCTTTCCCCGGAGGTTCGGAGAGCGTCTCAGCCGGTGCTTCTCACCGGTTCAGCTCGTCGAGCATCAACGGGAACACGTCGCGGTGCGCGTTCTTGCCGAAGAACACGTCCAGATGACCGTAGTCCGGCAGGACGTGCAGCGAGTCCTTCCCGGGCCGGTGCTCCCGGAGGAAAGCGAAGGTCCGGTCCTGGCTCTCGGGGAGGAAGCACCGGTTGTGGGCACCGGCGAACAGCGCGAAGCGGGCGTCGGTCAACGGCGCGCGGTCGGCGTAGCGGGGAAGGAGCCCCGGCCGCTTCGACACCGAGACCAGCTGCCCCGCCTCCACGCACGCGCGCATCTGGGCGAAGAAACTCATCGGCACCTCGGCGAACTCCCCACGCAGCCACTCGTGCGTCGCCTCGTTGAGGTTCTCGTGGCGCCACAGCGCCGGCCGGCCCGAGCCGTAGGTGAAGCTCACCATCCGGCACACGGGGTTGTCGCACTCCCAGTGGGTGGCCATCACGGCGCCCCGGGCCAGGTGCGAGAACAGGGTGTCCGGGCCGTCGCCCCACGCGGGGTTGAGGTACGGCGTGAGCCGCTGCATGACCGGGACCAGAGCGCCGATCTTGAACCGCGAGAAGGCCGGGATCACCGGGTGCAGCGACACCGCGTTGGCCACGATGACGTCGACCTCGGGCAGGAGACCGGCGACCGCGCTCATGCAGAACGACGTCGACCCCTGGCAGTGCACGACGGCCTTGACGGTCGATGCCCCCGTCTGCGCCAGGACGTACCGGACGGCGGCCGGGTGGTCGTAGGCCGCGGCGTCGTCGAGCGTCCACGGCACCGGGCCGATGTCGATCGATGCCCGCCAGTTCAGGAGCCAGACGTCGAAGCCGTCCTCGACCAGGGCGTCCACGATCGTGGTGTCCACCGGCGGTCGGAACAGCTCCGCGCGCACGCCCGCGCCGTGGACGAGCAGGACCGGCCCCTTGGTGGGCTCCGCCTCGCCGCGGACGCGGATCAGGGTCAGGCCCAGGCCGTCGTCGGCGCTGAAGAAGTGGACGTCGCCCCGGTGCCCGGGGCGGATTCCGTCGCCCCGGCGGGGCGCCGTCGTGGTGTCAGTCATCGCGGCCTCCCGACGTCGACGGGGACGACGGCGCCAGGTAGACGTCCTTCAGCGACGTGCCGAAGAACTGCCCGAACGCCGCCAGAGACCCCAGCCTCCCCTGACCCGACGACCGGAAGGTCGTCAGCTGCTTGGCGAAGTCCTTCGGCAGGATCCGCAGGACGCCCGCGCCGAGCACCTCGCCCTCCCCGCCCGGAGGCACGTGCCCCGCGATCAGGGTGATGTAGAGCGTCGAGGTGTCGCGCCAGACGTCCAGACCGGCGTCGTCGCGCACCTCCTTGAACCCGTACATCGTGACCGGCGCGCCCGCGATGTCGTGCAGCCACAGCCGGTACCGCATCTCGCGGGTCCCTGCCTCGGCGGTCGGGACGAACAGGTTGAACCAGCCTCGCTCCACCGGGAGTCGACCGCCCAGCAGCTCGCACCGGACGTAGCCCTCGGCCGTGCCAGGGTGGTCGCCGGCGTCGACGAACCGCTCGACGTCCGGCACCTCGATCGTGAGCTCGAACATGAACCGGTGTCCCAGCTGCCGGGCTTTCTGCCACCCGGTCACCGGGTCCTTCTCACCGAGGGCGACGTACCCCTTCATCTGCTCCGTGAAGCGCACGCTGCGGCCCTCGAGCGGGGCGTCGGGTAGCGGTGCCGACGACGGCGCCCCCGCCTTGGCCGCCTTCGGTCGCTTGGCCTTGGGCCGGGAGAGGACGTGGTCGGACGCCCGGTCGGCGACCGCGGCGATAGTCAGGCTGGGGTTCGCACCCACCGGGCCCGGCATGAGGGCGCCGTCGACCACGAACAGGCCGGGGTAGGCGAACGTCTCGCCGAACGAGTCGACCACGCCCTCGTGGATGTGCCGGCCCATCGGTGCGCCACCGAGCGGGTGCACCGTGACCACGCGCTTGGTCCACCAGAGCGGGTTGTCGTGGAAGGACGCCAGCAGCGAGTCGGAGATGGCGCGCATCGTGTCCCGCATCGCCGAGAAGTACGACATCGACGTGGCGGAGGTCCAGTCGACGTCGAGCTCGCCGTCGCGCAGCCTGATCTTCCCGTCCGCCACGTCCCGGCCCATCCCCAGGAGCGGCAGCGCGCTGCTGCCGAGCATCCCCTCGCCGACCATGCGGGCGACCTCGGCCGAGATCGTCGACTCGAACCGCGAGCCGAAGCGGTGTTTCAGCAGCTCCTTGGCCGCGGACACCGATCTCGTCAGCGACGAGGTCACGCGGGTCGTCTCGATGAGCCAGTTGGCGAACTCGGGGAAGCCCGCCTCCTGCACGTAGTACCCGCGGCCGTCACCGCCGGCGTCGGCCGCGTCGGGCACGCGGATCGCCGTCGTGATCACGGGCCCGTAGCTCCCGTCGATCAGCCGGACCGCGCCGGAGGGCCGCTCGGCGCGCGCGCCCATCGCGAAGGTGAGGAGATCGCCGTTGCCGCTGAACCGCGTTCCGAGCGCCCGGCCCAGTCCGGGGAGGTTGACCCGGTTGCGCAGCAGGAGCGCGGTGGTGCCGAACGTCCCGGCGCCCAGGAACAGGTTGGCGCAGCGGATCCGGCGGGTGGTCCGGGAGCGGAGGCCGTCGTCGTCGGGATCGGACCCGTACTGCGTGTACGTGACCTCGAAGCCACCACCGTCGAGGGGCACGATGCCCGTGGCCTCGGCAAGCGTGCGGATGTCCGCGCCGTGGTACTTCGCTGCCGAGAGGTAGGTGTGGTCCAAGGTGTTCTTGGATCCCTCGTTGCAGCCGATGTCGCACTCGCCGCACAGACGGCACGTCAGGCGCGTAAGGCCGTGGATGTTGCCGTACTCCGGCTCGGGGATGACCTGCTTCGGCGCGGCCTCGGCGCCCGGGGCGCCGAACGTGACGGCGAGCGGCGGGTGGAAGGTCTCGAGACCGAGTTTCTGCGCGGCTTCACGCAGGGCCTTGCTCTTGGGCAGGTCCGGGTAGGGCGAGGGCTGCGGCGTGAGCATCTTCTCGACCACGTCGTAGTGACGATCGAGGTCCTCGCGTCCGATCGGCCAGTTCTCGTACCCACCGCCGGGCAGCGGGGAGTCGTGGACGAACCAGTTCTCGTCCTTGCGCAGGAGCACGTTGGCGTAGATCAGGGAGCCGCCGCCGAGGCCGCTGGAGACGATCGCCTCGAGCTTGCGGAAGGAGCGGACGTCGAACAACCCGAACAGGTTGTCCTTGGGCTCCCAGAAGGCCCGGCTCATCTCGTACGGGTTCCGTGCGAAGCTACCGGGCGGGTAGGGCTGGCCACGCTCGAGCACGATGGTCGAGCGCCCGGCCTCGGCCATCCGGTAGGCAGCGACGGACCCCCCGAAGCCCGACCCCACGACGACGGCGTCGCAGTACTCGACCCCGTCGGTCGTCCTGGTCGCCCCCGTGGCGTCACTCGAATTCCGCGGCATGAACAGCCCCCCACCCGTATAACGGCTCTCGCTGCGCTGAGAAACCGAACACTACCGACGCCTCCGTGCCAGGCAAGGCGCAGTCTCGGCAACCGGCCACGTCGTCGCCCGACTCCCTGGCGCCCGCACGCGGCCGCGGCCGGCCGCTCGTCGCCCGGCCGCGGTCCGTCACCACCGTCGCGCCGTTCGCCGCCGTCTGCGTGTCCCCTTGCTCGTGATGTGTCCTCATCGGGAGAACTGCCAGGTGAGCGCCTCGGAGTCGGCCAGGACGACGACGGTCCCGACCCCGGGGGCCCAGCCGTCGTGGACCAGGATCACCTTGCCCCCGGACCGGGCGAGGAGCCGCAGCCCGGTCGTGCGGTAGAGGGCCTCGGACGTGCCTTCGACCCCGAGGACCTCCTCCTCGACGCCGGGCGCCTCGATCCCCAGCGGGTAGGGACTGATGACGACAGCCCGCGCGAGGGAGTCCACGTTCGCCGCGAGCCGGCCCGCGTACCCGCGCCCGACGGCGGACGCGTACTCCTCGATCACCCAGAACACGCCCAGCGTCACCGTGCCCGCCACCAGCACGGCGGGCAGGAGCGAGCGCCAGAGGGACCGGTCCAGCGCGCGGGAAGGTCGGAGTCGGCGATGGAACCACCAGGCGTAGGCGGAGGCGAGCGTGGTGGTGACGAGGACCAGCGGCACCACCCACTGCCGGGGGCGGAGGGCGGTCGCGAGCCAGATGACCGGCCCGGGCGGCGCCGTCGACCCCGCCAGGAGCGCGAAGACGACGCACGCGGCGGCCACGGCGCCGCAGACCACCGCGACGCGCCGGGACCACACGGCCGCCGCCTCCTCGCGGCGGGTCCCGGCGGCGAGTGCGTCGGACCCGAGGAACCGGAGCACCTGTGCGTGGATCCATAACCATCCCAGCGCCAGTGCCGCGAGGACGAGCAGCGGGATGTAGAGCGCGCTGATGCTCCGCAGGATGTAGTCCTGCGAGGTGAAGCCGAACAGGCTGACGTCGATGCTCATCGCCTGTGCCTGGACGGCGCTGCGTTGCCAGCCGAAGTAGAACATCACCGCCGTGACGATTGTCAGGACGGCGCCGAGGGAGCCGAGCAGAGAGAACACGTCTTCCCTGCTCACGCCGCGCGGTGGGACGCCCTCGATCGGTGGAACGCCCTCCATCAGCAGCGGTTCCGGTGGAGGGAATCCGGGCAGCGCGCTTCCGGGCAGCGGGTATCCGGACGGCGGGGCGTCCGACGCCGCACGTTCCGACGAGGTCGGGTCTGTCATGGCGAGGTGGTGCCGGCGGGCGACGTCGTCGGTGCTGAGGGAGTGCCGCCGGAGGGTGACGACGACGGCGTCGCGCCTCCGCTCGCGGGCGGCGTCTGCGCGCTCCCGGTCTGCGTGCCGGCGGGCAGGGCGACGGTCGAGGTCAGCACCCCCCTCGTCGTGGCGACGGCAACCGGCGCCGTCGTGGCCTGCGCGGGCGCCGCCACGAGGACCACGAGCGTCGCGGCGCCGCTGGAGGGCACTGCGAGGACCACCTCGGCCGGCCGGCCGGCCACCGTCACCGTCGAGTCGGCGTCGGCGCTTCCGGCGAAGACGAGGACGGCGAGCTGCCCGGCGGGGACGTCGCCCGGGTACAGCCCGTCCGACGCCGAGATGACCCGGGCCTCGAAGACCTTCGTCTGGCACGGCGACAGCGCGCCGGAGGCGGCATACCGGACCCGCGGCGTCGTCTGCGGGTTGGCGGCGTGCCAGCGCAGGGCGCGCTGCAGCATCGCGGCCACCTCGGCGTCGAGGCATGCCTCGTAGGCGTTGGCCGCGGGCGGGGGCGCCGGGACGGCGGTCGTGCTCGGCCACGCCGCCTGCCCCGCGACGGCGCGGCACACGCTCACGGCGAGGTCCCAGAAGGCGCCCGCAATCTGCGCGGCCTGGGCGTCGTCGCACCGCGCGGAGGCCGACGACGACGCCGCGAGGCTCGCGTAGCGCTGCGGGACGGGCGGGTCGTCGGGCCCCCACGGCACGTACGCCAGACCCTCGACCTCAACGTCCCCCGGCGCCTGTGCCCGGTTCGTCCGAGGGGGGCTCGTCGTGGGTTCGGGCTCACCGGTGGGCGACGTCGGGGAGGGTGAGCCCGACGCCGTGGCCGGCGCCGTCGTGGCCTCGATGGCCGCGGTGTCCCGTTCGGCCGCGGACGAGGCCTCGTCGACCGGGCCGCCGCACCCGGCGAGCGTCACCGCAACCGCCAGCGCGGCGAACCACATCGCCCCCCGACGAGCCATGGCACTCCCCCACCGCGACGAACGGATATCCACGCTCACCTCCGTGGTAGACCCATCATCGCGCACTGTCAAGGTGCGATGCGCCTCAGGGTCACGCGCGCACCGGGCTTCGATCCGAGGGCAGCAGCTCGAGCCGCCGTCGCACTGTCCGGCCTGAACCTCGCGGGCGCTTCCGCGGCCGACCGGGTGCGCGGCCTGCTCGGGGCGTCCGCGGCTATTGACGCCGCGGCGCGGGGGCGAAGAGAATCGGCAACGTCGCCGATTCTGGGGGGAATTCATGGCCGACCGCCTCGCGCCGGGTGCGCCATACCGAATCATCGACCTGGGAAACGGCCAGACCGCGCCGTTCTACGTGATCCCCTTCGACAAGGACGGCGCCTGCACCGGCCCCCTGACGGCCCGCAACCTCGTCGCCGCCGTGGCGCGGGATCGGCCCACCGACGTGTTCCTCTTCTCGCACGGCTGGAACAACGACTGGAAGGCCGCGACGAGCCGCTACAACGAGTTCGTCGCCGGTTTCGCCGCGCTCCGCGCCGCACACCCCCTGAACCGGGAGTTCCGCCCCGTCCTCGTCGGGGTCATCTGGCCGAGCACAGCACTCGTCGCGCCGTGGGAGCAGGCACCGGAGATCGCCGGAGCAGTCGAGGACGACGACGGCGTGGCCGAGGAGCGCGCGGAGGTCACCGAGGTCGCCGCGCTGGTACCGGCGGAACGGCGCGAACGCTTCTACGAGCTCGCCCAGCGCCAGGACCTCACCGGTGCGGACGAGGCAGAGCTCGCGGAGCTCCTCGTCGGGGCGTTCGAGGGCGACGACGACCTGGGCGCCACCCCCGAGGTCACCCCGGACACCGTGCTCGCGGTGTGGCGATCCCTCCCGGGTGCGCCGTCGGACCAGACCGGCGACGACTTCGGGTTCGCGGCCGGGGCCCCTGCCGCCCCGCCGGGCGAGGCGGCACCCCGCGGCGAGGCGCTGGCTCCCGCCGGCCTGATCGAGGCGCTCGATCCTCGCGGTCTCGTGCGCGTCGCGACCGTCCTCATCATGAAGGACCGCGCCGGCCGGGTGGGGGGCCGCGGTGTCGCCGACCTCCTGGAGAACCTCCTCGCGGCCGGCGACGCCCGCGTCCACCTCGTCGGACACTCCTACGGCGCCAAGGTGGTGCTCTCGGCCCTCGTCGCCAAGCCGCACTCGCGGCCCGTCGAGTCCGTGCTGCTCCTCCAGCCGGCCGTCTCGCACCTCTGCTTCGCGGCGGACGTCGACGGCACCGGACGACCCGGGGGGTACCGGCCGGCGCTCGCGCTCAGCCGGCAGCCGATCATGACGACGTACAGCCGGCACGACTTCCCACTGACGAAGGTCTTCCACCTCGCCGTGCGGCGACGCTCCGACGTCGGCGAGCTCGCCATCGCCGGAGGCCCGCCGAACCGTTATGCGGCCCTCGGCGGCTTCGGTCCGGGGCGGATCGACGGCGAGGCCAGCGTGGTCGTCGCCGCGGTGCCGCCTACCGCGTACGTCACGCCGCCGCCCGGCGCGCGCGTGGTCGCGGTGGAGTCGTCGAACGTCATCGCGGGGCACGGCGAGGTCACGGTCCCCGGCACGTACTGGATGCTGCTGACCCAGGTCGCCCGGGCCGTGTGACATGGCGATGCTCCTGCGCCGCGAGAACGACCTCGCGGTCCTGCGCATCAGATTGACGCGCGGCGGGAGCGCGCCGCAGGCCCTCTTCGAGTTTCAGGTGGGCACGGGCGAGCCCGTGCCCCTCGCATCCTGCCCGACGACGGCACTCGGGTTGTCCGGTGAGTCCGACCACGAGCTCGCGCGGCTGGACGACGTCGGCGCTCTCCCCCCGGACCTGGTGTCCGCCCTCGAGGCGCACGCCGGGCTGCTCGGCGCCCGCCCGTCGGTCTGGCTCGAGATCCCCGATCCCTGCGGCTACCTCCCCTTCCTGCCGTGGGAGGCGTGGCTCGTCCCCGTGCTCGGACGCGCCGTCCTGCGCCTGCCGTACTTCCTCCTCCGGCCGCGCGCCGCCCAGGAGACCCTCGACGTCGTGCTCTGCGCGACCAGCCCTCGAGCGAAGGTGGGGTTCGACGCCGGCCGGGCCGCGCTCGAGCTCTCGCGGACGATCACAGAGGCGGTGCCGCGGCGCGTCACGCTGCACCTCTTCACCGACCTGGACGTCTACCACTGGCTCGTGGACCGTCGCTCGGACCTTCCCGAGGGCACGGTGGTCCACGACCCCGCCGAGGCGGAGCAGTATTCGCTGCCCGGCCGGCGCGTCGCCGTCGACGACTCGGCCGACCTCACGAACCCGTGGCTGCTATGGATCCGCGACGCCCTCGGCGGAGGCGTCGACGTGCTCCACTTCATCTGCCACGGCTACTCCGGGAGCGATCGGGGCGCCCTCGCGCTGGCGTCGTCGCCGCTCGTCGACACCGACCGGCGCTACGCCCGGTTCGTCGGGCTCGGCCAGGTGTCCTCGCTGATGAACCAGGTCGGCGCGTGGTCGTTCGCGGTCTCGGGCCCGCCGACGAACTACTCGCAGGCGGGGCTCCGGGAGCTCGGCGACAGCATCGCGCGCAACGCGCCCGGCTTCGTCCTGGTCCACGACGGGTCGCTCGGCAACGGCTTCGAGGACGTCGGACAGGCCTACGCCTTCCTGTACCAGGCGTCGGGGCCCGCGAGCGTGCCGCCACCCGCCGCGCGATCCCTCACGTGCTGGGCCCACCCGCGGCTCGTCGACGAGTACCCGGACGCGCGCCTCGGCACGTCTCCCGGTGACGATCTCCTTGCCGACGACTTCTGCTCCGCGGTGTTCTCCGAGACGACCGACCGGATGATGGCCGCGCCGGAGACGCCGCAGTGGCTCGCGTCCTCGGCGCGTCTTGTCGAGCAGGTCCAGGCGAGCTGGTTCGACGCCGGGGAGGGGACCGAACCGGCCGGCGTCCGCGTCGCGGTCTCCGACGCCGAGGAGGCGCTGCGCAACGTCGCGGCGCTGCTCGAGCGGCATGCCGCGGCGACGAGCCCATACGGGCAGGCCGCCGACGACGGCTCCAGCAGCGACGGCCCCTCGCCGGACGACGCCGCGGCGCCTCGCGGGGAGGCCTCGGCATGACCGCGCCGATGGTGGTCCGGATCGGCTTCGACCTCACGGAGGCCGGGTCGGAACGCCTCGAGGTGTCCCTCGAGGAGCCGGTGGTCGACGGCGCCCACGAGCTGCCGTACACGGGCCGCGAGCCGGAGCTCGCCGCGCTGGCGAACCGGCCGCCCGGATCCGGGAGCGTACGCGCGGCGGGTCGCCTGCTGTACGACGCCCTCGCCGCGCACCCCGCGATCCAGGACGAGCTCGCCCACAGCGTGCGGCCGACAGGAGGCCCGCGCCCGCTCTACCTCGAGCTACGGGAGGGTGGGCGCGCGGAGGGCGTGCCGTGGGAGTCGCTGTGCACCCCGAACGGGGACTTCCTCGCGCTGGACCCGCGCTGGCCGGTGAGCCGCCTTGTCCACCCGGTCGACCGCGTCGCCGGGGTCCGGGCGTTCCGCCCTCCGCTGCGCGTGGCGCTCGTGCTCTCCTGCCTGGGCATCCCCGCGGCGGACGAGTGGCGCCGGATCTGGGCGGTGCTCGCGGCCGCACCGTTCGCCGTCGAGGTCCTCGCCCTCGTCAGCGAGGTGACCCTCCACGGCGAGATCGCGGCCCTCGGGGACCCGCGGATCACGCTCGCCGGGGTTCCGGCAGATATCCCGGCACTGACGCAGCGGGTCGCGTCGTTCCAGCCCGACGTCCTCCACTTCTTCTGCCACGGCTCCCTCGAGGGCGGCGCGCACCTCGAGGTCGCAGTCGCGAACGACTGGGTCACCGGCGCCGCCGTGGGCTCCCTCCTCCTCGAACCGCACCAGGTGAGCCAGCTCTCCAGCCCCGAGCGCCGCGCGTGGCTCGCGGTGCTCAACTGCTGCGAGGTGGGGGCGCCGTCGGGCACCACCCACTCCCTCGCGCGCGATCTGGTGAGCAAGGGCCCGTTCGCGGCCGCGCTCGCGATGCGCGAGCCGATCCGGCCCGCCGACGCTGCGAGCGTCTCCGGCGGGCTCTACCCGGGCCTCGTCGAGGCGGTGCGACGTGTGGTGGACGCCGGCGGGTCGCGCACGGAGATCGACTGGGGCGCCCTCGTGGTGGAGCCGAGGCGGCGCCTCTGCGCCGACCACCAGGACGGCGGGCTCTTCACCCAGGCGGCGGCCTCGACCACCGAGTGGACGCTGCCCGTGCTGTACGTGCGCCACCCGCTGCCCTTCGAGGCCAGTCTCGAGACACGGGCGATCACGCCGGCGGCCGCGCTGGAGCTCGAGCTCCTGCGTCGGATCCGGGCCGGCTTCCAGCCGAGCACGCCGGCCACGTTCCGGGCGGAGGTCGAGGCGCGGATCGCCCACCTCGACGGGGGCGGGACCTGATGGGCGGGCCCGAGAGGCTCGAGCCCGGCGCGAGCCTCCCGACGGAGCTCCAGGCCAACGCCTGGGCCGGGGCAGAGGTGCGGGGCGCCGTCGGGCAGGCGGACCGATGGGGCCTCGGTCGCGGCCCCCTGGTGCCGCCCGAGACGTTCCTGCGGCCGTCCGCGGCCGCGGACCCGGCGGACTTCCGCGACGAGCGCGTCGGCTGGGGCCTGGTCCTCCCCGACCGCGACGATCTCCCGGCCGCGGCCCTCGCGCGCGCCGACGACGCGCCCGAGCCCGTTCGGGCGCTCCTCGCCGCCCGCCGACCCGCCGCGAAGGTCCTCCGGTACCGGCCGGGCGCGACGACAGCCGTCCTCTCCCTGCGGGACTACCTCCACGGGAACGACGTCGCGATCAGCGGTTCGGCGCCCGGGGTGGGCAAGGCGAAGCTGCCCATGTACCTCCTGCTCTGCGGGGGCCCGGACGTCCTGCCATGGGGGCTGCAGTACCAGCTCAACGCAGGCCGGCACGTCGGTCGGCTACACCTCCAGGGCGACGCGCTGGAGAACTACGTGACGGCCCTCCTCGCGGGCTGGCCCGGCTCGACGGCGCACTACGACGCGCCGGTCGTGTGGTCGGTGGACCACGGTGGCTCCGACATCACGGCCCTCATGCGGGCGCAGATCGGCGCCAAGGTCGCAGCCCTGCAGGCGGCCGACGCCGAGATGGCGTCGGCGGTCTACGTGGACGGGGCCGCCGAGATCGCCACGTGCGGCCGGCTCGTGGACGCCCTCGCGGCAGCCGGCCCGGCACTCGTGGTGACGACGAGCCACGGCCTCACGGCGCCCCTGGACCGGCCCGAGGAGCTGGCGGCCGGGCTCGGGCTGCTTGTCGACGGGCTGCGCGCCCCGCTCGACGTCGCGGCTCTGCTCTCCCGCTGGCAGCCCGACGGCGCGATCTGGTACGCGCACGCGTGCTGCTCGGCCGGCGCGGACCGCGCCACCGCCTTCGCCGGGCTGGTCCAGGAGGGCTCCGACGTCGATCGGGTGCTCCGCGGCGTGGCGACGATCGGGCCGCGGGTCTCACCCCTGGCGACGGCGCTGCTCGGGGCCGTCAAGCCTGCGCGGGCCTTCGTGGGGCACGTGGAGCCGACGTTCAACTGGACGCTCCGCTCGCCGTTCGCGGGCCAGCCGCTCACGGCCAGCATCGTCGCCGCCCTGTACGACGGCGTGGGCTCGGGCCTTCCGGTCGGGCTCGCCTTCGCCGGGCCCTACCGGCACATCGGCGAGCTGGCGAGCGCACACGAGCGCGCCACCCGTGAGTTCGCCGAGCTCGTCAGCCCGGCCGAGAGCGCGACCGCCGCCGCCTACACGAAGCTCGCCTGGCTCGATCGGCAGAGCACGGTGATCCTCGGCGACCCGACCGTGAGCCTGCCTCTACCCGCCTGACCGGCGGGGCGCTCGGCCGGACAGGTCCCCCACCGACGCCGGATCCACTGGGCGCTCCGCTCGGCGGAGCCGCGCCTCGCGGACCGACACCGAGGGCCAGGTGAGGCGGCGGCGGAGCCAGAGGGCGACGTAGACGAGGCCGAGGAGGACGGGGACCTCGATGAGGGGGCCGACGACGCCTGCGAGGGCCTCGCCGCTGGTGACCCCGAAGACGCCGATGGCGACGGCGATCGCGAGCTCGAAGTCGTTGCTCGCCGCCGAGAACGCCAGCGTCGCGGTGCGCGGGTAGATCAGGCGAAGCGCGCGCCCGATCGCGAAGCCGCCGAACCACATGATGACGAAGTAGGCGAGCAGCGGCAGGGCGATCCTGGCGACGGTGAAGGGTTCGCTGGTGATGGTCTCGCCCTGCAGGGCGAACAGGACGACGACGGTGAACAGCAGCCCGTACAGGGCGATCGGCGCGACGCGCGGCAGGAACCGGGTCTCGTACCACTCCCGGCCCTTGACCCGCTCCCCCACGGTGCGGGACAGGAACCCGGCCACGAGCGGGATCCCGAGGAAGATCAGCACGATCCCGGCGATCTGCCCCATCGAGACGTCCAGGTCCGTGGTCTCCCAGCCGAGCCACCCGGGTAGCACCTGGAGGTAGAAGTAGCCCAGGGCGGCGTAGGTGAGGACCTGGAAGATCGCATTCAACGCCACGAGGAGGGCGGCCATCTCCCGGTCCCCGCACGCCAGGTCATTCCACAGCAGCACCATCGCGATACACCGGGCCAACCCGACGAGGATCACGCCCGTGCGGTAGGCCGGCTCGTCGGCAAGGAAGATCCACGCCAGGGCGAACATCACCGCGGGGCCGATCACCCAGTTCAGCAGCAGGCTCGCCGCGACCATCCGCCGGTCCGAGGTGACCAGACCGACCTCCGCGTAGCGGACCTTCGCCAGCACCGGGTACATCATCAGCAACAAGCCCAGGGCGATCGGCAGAGACGTCGAGCCGACCTTCACCGCGTCCAGGCCTTCCGCCAGGCCCGGCACCAGGCGGCCCAGGAGCAGGCCGACCACCATCGCCGCGCCGATCCACACGGGCAGGAACCGGTCCACCGTCGACAGTCGGGCCACCACCGCGGCGGTCTCGAGGTCGGGTTCGGTCGCGGGTGCGCCGGAGGGAGGCGTCATTCCGGTGGGCCGCTCGAAAGCGGCGTGGTGACGGCCGCGAGGGCGGCGGTGATGCGCTCCACGGCGCCGGGGACGATCGCGTAGTGGACCCACGTGCCGCGTCGCCGGCTGGTGACCAGTCCGGCCTCACGCAGGATCTTGAGGTGGTGGGAGATCGTCGGCTGGCCCACGTCGACCGACCCCGTGAGGTCGCACACGCACGCCTCACCGTCGACGTGGGCGGCGATCAGCGAGAGGAGCCGCAGCCGTGTCGGATCGGACAGCGCCTTGAGGCTCCGGCTGAGCTCCACCGCGTCGTCGACGCCGTAGGGCTCGCGGACCGGGGGCGCGGCAGCACACGCCCCGGTCTGGGTCGGGGCCGCGGTCTGCACGCTCACCTGTGCAGTATCCGCCGAGCATCGACGCCTGTCGATTCCGGCGCCCGGTCAGCACGTCGCAGGACGTCGGGGTCGAGCAGCGGGGTCGCGACGAGCCGATAGCCGATCCCGCGCACCGTCTCGATCGCCCCCGGTGCACCCGCTCGGGCAAGCGAGTCACGAAGTCGCGCGATGGCCCTCACGAGCGCGTGGTCGGGGTCCGCCGACGTCGGCCACAGCCCATAGAAGTGGTCATGAGGCAGGATCCGGTCGACGTTGCGGGCCAAGCGCGCCAGCACGGCGGTCTCCGCCTTGCTCACGTCGACGGGCCGGCCGCGAAGCCGGACGTCGAAGGCCCCCGGGTCGATCGTGAGCTCACCGGCACGGATCAACCGGGCGGCGGACGGGCGCGTCGGCCACACCCCCGGGAGCCGGCCCAGGATCTCGGCCGCCTCCAGGGGCACGGACAGGACCGGGTGCGCTCCAGCCAGGATCGCGGCTGCGGCTACCTCGAGCAGGTGAACATCCCAACCCAGGAGGACCGGCAGTCCGAGTTCGCCGCGCAAGGCGCTGACCACGGAGCCGAGCGCATCCGAGGGCCTGCGCACGCACAGCACCACGGCGTTGACGGGATGGACGGCCACCTTCGCGACCGCCAGGATCTCGTCGGTGTGGTGCTGCACCGTGAGCCCCGCGCGTGCCAGCTCGCTCTCGACGCGCGTGCCCGGATCCGGGCGGGGGTCGATGATGGCAAGCACGCCCTCGGCATCCGGCCGACGTCGCCACGAGCGGATCGCGTCATCGGCGCGACGTCCCTGAGGTGTCCTCGTTCGGTCAGGGACGGCAACGGTGGTCATGGGCGCGGCATCGGGTCGCTCAGCCGAAGCGGCCGGAGATGTAGTCCTCGGTCCGCTTGTCCGCGGGGTTCTCGAAGATCTTCGCGGTGCGGTCGAACTCGACGAGCTCACCCGTGCGGTCGCCGGTCGTCTCGTCCGCGATCGCCGTGAAGAAGGCGGTCCTGTCGGCCACGCGGGCCGCCTGCTGCATGTTGTGCGTGACGATGACGATCGTGTACTGGCTGCTGAGCTCCTGCATGAGCTCCTCGATGCGCAGCGTGGCGATGGGGTCGAGCGCGGAGCAGGGCTCGTCCATCAGGATGACGTCGGGCTTGACCGCGATGGTCCGGGCGATGCACAGCCGCTGCTGCTGTCCGCCGGACAGCCCGTAGGCGCTCTGCTTGAGCTTGTCCTTGACCTCGTCCCACAGGGCGGCGCGCGTGAGCACCTCCTCGACGTGGTCGTCCATGCTCCCGATCTTCATGCCCGTGACGCGGGGTCCGTACGCGATGTTGTCGTAGATGGACTTCGGGAACGGGTTCGGCTTCTGGAAGACCATGCCGATGCGCCGGCGGACCTCGATGGGGTCCACGCCCGGGGCGTACATGTCCTCGCCCCAGTACCGGATGGCACCCGTCACCCGCGCGCCGTCGACCAGGTCGTTCATCCGGTTGAGGGAGCGCAGCAGGGTGGACTTGCCGCACCCGGAGGGTCCGATGAGCGCCGTGATCTCGTTGTGGCCGAACGTCATGGAGACGTCGCGGACGGCGCGGAAGGACCCGTAGAACACCTCGACGTTCTCGCACGCGAGAACGGGGTCCGGGGCGTCTGCCACCTCGCGGTGGACGTTGAGCTCAGGCCGGGTGCTGATGACGTGAGCGCTGGCGGGTGTCGTCTGGGACATCGTCGCTTCCGATTGGGTGGTGGTCACGGGCAGTATCCCTCGGGCTCTACCAGCGCTGCTGATAGCGGTTGCGGATGATGATGGCGGCGGCGTTCATGAGAAGGAGGATCCCGACGAGCAGGATCGACGTCGCAGCGGCCAACTCGTGGAAGCCCTCCTGGGGAGCGCTCGTCCAGCCGTAGATCTGGATCGGCATGGTGGTGAAGCCGCTGAGCAGGCCGTTCGGATCGTAGGAGATGAACACGAGCGCGCCGAGCAGCAGGAGCGGGGCCGCCTCGCCGAGCGCACGGGACAGGGCAAGGATCGTCCCCGTCGCGATCCCCGGCACGGCTGCCGGGAGCGTGATGTGCCAGGTGGTCTGCAGCTCTGTCGCGCCGAGCGCGAGCGAACCCTGCCGGAGCTCTCTCGGAACCGAGCGCAGCGCCTCGCGGGTGGCGATGATGATGACCGGGAGAATGAGCAGAGCCAGCGCCAGCGCTCCGCCGAGGACCACGTTCTTGTTCGCGACGCCGAGCAGCGTCAGGACGCCGATCGCCAACATGCCGTAGATGATCGACGGGATAGCGGACAAGTTCTGGACATTCAGCTCGATGAAGCGGTTGAACCAGTGGTTCCGGTCCGCGAACTCCTCGAGGTGCACCGCGGCCGCCACGCCGAGCGGGATGGCGAGCACCGCCGTCGTCGCGATGACCCAGAGCGAGCCGATGATCGCCGGTCGGGCACCGGCCTCCTCAGGCCTCGACGAGGGGTACTCGGTGAAGAGGCGGCTGTCCAGGCGGTCCCATCCGCTGTCGAGCGTGGTGACGATGAGGATCACGAGCGTCACGAACGCGATCAGCAGACTCAGCCAGAGGAGGCCGATGAAGATCAAGGACGCGTTGCTGCGCTCTTTCCCCCGACCTCGCCCGGCGATCGCTGCGGACGGGGCGGACGGGCGCGTGTCGCGCGCTGTGGTGGCCGTGGCCATCAGTACTCCTGCCGGAAGCGTCGGACGAGCTGGATGCTGATCATGTTGACGAAGAGCGTCAGCACGAAGAGGAGCAGGCCCACCGCGAAGAGGGTGTTGTACTGGAGCGAGCCCACACGGGAGTCGCCGAGGGCCATGCGGGCGATGAAGCCGGTCATCGTGGCCCCCTCCATGGTGGGGTCGGTGACCATCTGCGGACGGGCTCCGGCCGCGATCGCCACGATCATCGTCTCGCCGATGGCGCGGGAGATGCCGAGCACGATGGCCGCCACGATGCCGGAGAGAGCCGCCGGAAAGACCACCCGGAGGGTCGTCTGCATCCGGTTCGCGCCGAGAGCCGCGGAACCTTGCCGCATCGCCTGCGGGACCGCAGACATGGCGTCCTCCGAGAGCGAAGCAACCGTCGGGATGATCATGATGCCCATGACGAGGCCCGCCGCGAGGATCGAGAAGGTCCCGACGTCGATGCCCAGGAAGTCCTTCAGCACGGTCGGCGCGAACCAGTAGAGGGCGAAGAAGCCGAACACGACCGTCGGGATGCCGGCGAGGACCTCGAGGATCGGCTTGAGCGTCTTGCGCGCCTTGGGGTGCGCGTACTCCGAGAGGTAGATGGCCGCGCCGAGGCCGAGCGGGACCGCCACGGTGAGGGCGATGAACGTGGTCCAGGCGGTCGCGGTGACGAGCGGGAGAACGCCGAAGGACGGGTCGGCGAACTGAGGCGCCCAGCGCGTCCCGGTGAGGAACTCGATGACGGAGACCTCACGGAAGAAGGCGAGGGCCGGCGCCAGGAGGGCGAGGATGATCCCGATGGTGATGAGGATCGACAGCCACGCCGAGAGCCGGAGCAGAAGTCGCATCAGTGACTCGACTCGGCGGGGAGAGCTCCGGCGGAGGCTGATCTCGGTGGTGCCGGTCGCCCGGCTCGACCGCGAGGTCGAGCCGGGCGACGGGATCTGGGTTGCGCTCATGTGGAGAGGATTCCCCTGATCGGTGGCTCGGGACGGTGGTTCAGCCGAGAAGCGAGGCGAGCTCTTCCTGAGCCGTCGTGCGCTGCTCGTCCGTCAGGCCGATGAAGAGCGCCTCCTCGGCGACCTGCGCCTCGTTCTCGACGTAGAAGTCGACGAACGTCCGGACCGCCTCGTTGTCCGCGTAGCTCGCGTTGTTCACGTAGATGAACAACGGCCGGCCGAGCGGGGTGTAGGACCCGTCCTGCACGGTCTCGGACGACGGCACGACGCAGCCCGCGCCGCTGTCCACGGCGAGGAGCTGGACCGAATCGGCGTTCTCCTCGGCGTAGCTGAGTCCGAAGAAGCCCATCGCGCCATCGGAGCCGGAGACGCCCTGAACCGTGAGGTTGTCGTCCTCCGACGGCGTGTAGTCGACGCGGATGGCGCCCTCTTCACCGTTGATGGCGGCGGTGAAGTAGTCGAACGTGCCGGAGTCGGTGCCCGCGCCGTACAGCTCGAGCGGGACGTCCGGGAAGGAGGCGTCGACGTCCTGCCAGCTCATCACGGTGCCCTCGGCCTCGGGACCCCAGATCGTGGCGAGCTGGTCGGTGGTGATGCACTGGCCGGGGAGCCAGTCGTTGGCCGGGTTCACGACGACGGAGAGGCCGTCGTTCGCGATGATGATCTCGGTGAACTCGATGCCGTTCTCGGCGCAGATCGCCGCCTCCTCCGCCTTGATCTCGCGGGAGGCGTCGGAGATGTCGGTCTCGCCGTCGCAGAAGCGCTGGAAGCCTCCGCCGGTGCCCGAGGTGGCGACGGACACGTTCACGCCGGGCTCGACGTCCCGGAAGATGGTGGCGGCCGCCGAGCTCAGGGGCTCGACCGTGGAGGAGCCGTCGATCACGACGTCGCCCGACAGCCCGGACCCGTCGGTGCTGCTGCTGCTGGACCCGCCCTGGCCGCCGCACGCGGCGAGCGTGAGCGCGAGCCCTGCGACGCCGAGGCCGGCCGCGGTGCGCTTGGGAAGTCTGGTCACGTGGGTTTCCTGTCTCGCATGGGCGCCTCGCTCGTGCGAGGCGCTCCAGTGATCCGAACAGGGACGAGCAAACGCGGTCACGGTGAACAGACGGTGAACACGAACGGAATCGCCGACCACCTGCGCATGACGGTCTCCTCGCACTCCCCCATGAACCCGGTGCATGGCACGGGGAGGCGGGAGCGAGGCGGGCCGGACCGCTTCGACGGAGGAGTCAGCGCAACGCGTGTCGGGGGTCGGTGAGGCTGGTGACCATGGACTCGGTGACGTCGTCGATGGCTGCCATGCCGTCGATCCGGACCAGCAGGCCTCGGTCGGCGTAGATCCGGGTCAGCGGCTCGGACTCCTCGGCATAGATCTCCAGGCGCCGTCGGACGACCGACTCGGTGTCGTCCGGGCGCCCTTCGATCGACGCCCGGCGCAGGAGACGCTCGACGATCGCGTCGGTGTCGGCGACCAGTTCGAGCACCGCATCGATGCCGTAGTCGTCGTCTGCGAGGATCGCGTCGAGCTCGGCGACCTGCCCCGGTGTTCGCGGGTAGCCGTCGATGATGAACCCGGAGAGGGCGTCGGGCTGGGTCAGCCGTCCGCGGACGATGGCGTTGGTGATCTCGTCAGGGACGTACTCCCCCGCCTCGATGAGCCGGCGGACCGTGACTCCGAGCGGCGTCTGGTTCCTGACGTTCGCCCGGAAGATCTCCCCGGTGGAGATGGGCGTGATGCCGAGCCGGGCAGCCAGCCGAACGGCTTGCGTTCCTTTGCCCGCTCCGGGCGGTCCGAGGATGACGAGATGAGTGCTCACGGGAGTGCCCTTTCTGTCCGGCCCGGTCGCTCGACCCTATTCGACGGCGCGGGAGCGTCTCGGGCGTTCTCCGGCCCGGTCAGCGCGCCGAGGACGTCAGCCGGGCTGCGTGCGCACGGCCCCCAGGACGGCCCCGACGTCGGCCATCGGGATCTCGCTCGGACTCATCTGACGGCCACGCGGGTTCGGAGTCCGCGTGGACCCGGCGGCCTGCGACCATGGCGTCGTGGCTTCCGAACCCGCTCCGCCGCCCACCGTTCCGATCCGGGACGAGGTGATCCGGCTCGGCCAGTTCCTCAAGCTGGCCGGTCTGGCCGACTCCGGTGCGGACGCGCGCGAGCTCATCGAGGACGAGGCCGTGCTGGTCGACGGCGTCGTCGAGGACCGGCGAGGACGCCAGCTGCGCCGCGGCGCCGTGGTCGTGGTGCTCCTCCCCGGCGGACCCGAGAGCGCCGTCGTCGGCTAGCTGCCGCCCCCGGCCCGGGTTTCTGCTTCACATCAGGCGCGCTGTCGCCGTCGGCGGTGAGACTGCGCGAAGCCTGCGCCATGTGACCGCTAGGGCCAAGCGTATGGTGGCGGAAGGAGGCCCTCGCCCGACGAGCCGGTCTTCGCCCGGAAGCGCGCACCTCGTCGGCGGTTGGGAGGTGGACCCGTGGGAACAGGGATCTCCCCGAGAACCGCCCCGTGGCCGCGGCGTTCGCACGCGCCCTGGGACAATCGCGAGCCCATCCGAGCCGAACTGTTCAACGACGAGGCGCTCGAGCGGCATGCCGTCACCCTCGCCGACAGCCAGGTCGTCGTCCGCGAACGCGACCCCGGTCGTGTCACTGCTCCAACGTATGGAGCAGAACGACCGCGCTCTTGTCCGGTGCTACGAAGCGATGCTCGGCGAACTCGACGCCGGTCACGCCGTCACGCCGGCCGCGGAGTGGCTGGTGGACAACTTCCACGCGGTCGAGGAGCACCTGCGGCAGGTGCACCGGGACCTGCCTCCGGGGTACTTCAGGCAACTGCCGAAACTCGGGCCCGGCGTCCTCGAGGGCCACCCCCGGATCTTCGGCGTCATGTGGGCGTACGTCGCGCACACCGACAGCAACATCGATCCCGACCAGCTCGGCCGGTTCATCCACGCCCACGAGACGCGGAAGGCCTTCACGCTCGGCGAGCTCTGGGCCGCGCCCATCACCCTGCGCATGATCCTGATCGAGAACGTCCGCCGCGTGTCGGAGCAGATCGTCGAGGCGGCCGGGCAACGCACCGCCGCCGACCGCGTGGCCGATCGCCTGCTGGGGATCGACGGGTCTACGCCGCAGCCCCTGGCCCAGGCCCTCCCCGACCGGGCGACCTTCCACCCCGGCCGTGCCTTCGCGGTCCAACTGCTGCGCCGCCTCACCGAGCAGCCGGCCGACGAGGCGCTCGACTGGCTCCGCGGCGAACTCCCGCGGGGTCTCGACCCGGAGGAGGCCATCCAGGAGGAGCACCAGGCCCAGGCAGGCGCCTCCTTGACCATGCGGAACATCTTCCGGTCGCTGCGGGTCCTCGCCGACGTCAACTGGGAGGACTGGCTGGAGTCGGTCAGCCTGATCGAGGCCGAACTCCGGGCGAACCCGGGGTACGCCGCCCTGGACTTCACGACGCGCAACCTCTACCGCTCCGCGATCGAACGCCTCGCTCGCGGCTCGGGTCAGGTCGAGATCGACGTCACCCGCGCGGCCCTCACCCTCGCCCGCACCGCGCCCGACGACCTCGGCCAGGACGTGGGCTTCTGGCTCGTCGACGAGGGTCGGAGGCGATTCGAGCGGTCCCTCGGCTACCGGTCGCCGCTGCGGGAGCGGGTCGCCCGCGGCATCCGGAGGGCCGGCCTGCCCGGGTACTTCGGTGTCCTGTCCCTCACCACCGGTGTGCTCCTCGCGCTCACCCTCTGGCTGGTCGGGTGGTTGTCCGGCGGACTGCCGGCGGGATGGGTGATCCTCCTCGCGCTTCTCGCCGCGATCCCCGCCAGCGACTTCGCGCTGGATCTCGTCAACTACCGCGCGACCCGGATCCTGCACGCCTCGGTCCTCCCCGCCCTCGCTCTGCGCGACGGGGTCCCGGCGGACCTGCGCACGCTGGTCGTGGTGCCGACGATGCTCACCTCCCGCGCAGGGATCGACGAGCTCATCGACGGTCTCGAGGTGCACCACCTCGCCAACGACACGGGCGAGATCTACGTCGCCGCGGTCACCGACTGGGCCGACAGCGCGACCGAGCACCGGGACGACGACGAGGACCTCCTCGAGGCGGCCCGGTCCGGGATCCGCCGGCTGAACGCCCGCTACGGCGACCGCTTCCTCCTGTTCCACCGGGCGCGGTTGTACAACGCCGCCGAAGGAGTGTGGATGGGGTGGGAGCGCAAGCGCGGCAAGTTGGAGGAACTCAACGACCTCCTGCGCGGCGGCAAGGAGACGAGTTTCACGACGATCGAGGGTCGCCTGCCCGGCCCGTTCCGCTACGTGATCACGCTGGACTCCGACACGGTCCTGCCCCGTGGGGCGGCAAAGAAGTTGGTCGCCAAACTGGCCCACCCGCTCAACACGGCCCGGTTCGACCCCCGTACCGGGCGTGTGACGCGCGGCTACTCCATCCTCCAGCCCCGGGTCACCCCGTCGCTGCCACCCGAGGACGACACCTCGCCCTTCCAGCGGGTCTACTCCACCCGCCAGGGTCTCGACCCGTACGCGTTCGCCATCTCCGACGTCTACCAGGACCTCTTCTTGGAGGGGTCGTTCGCCGGCAAGGGCATCTACGACATCGACGCGCTCTCGCGGGCACTCGACGGCCGCATCCCGGAGAACTCCGTCCTCAGCCACGACCTGTTGGAGGGCAACTACGCACGAGCCGCGCTCGTCACCGACGTCGAGGTGGTCGAGGAGCATCCGACCTCCTACGAGGTGGCGTGCTCGCGCACCCACCGGTGGACGCGTGGGGACTGGCAGCTCCTGCCGTGGATCCTGCACCGCCGCGAGGGGATGAGCGCTCTCGGGCTGTGGAAGATGCTCGACAACCTGCGCCGCTCGCTCTCCCCCGTGGCCTTCGTCCTGGGGCTGCTGGTGGCCGTCGCCGTCCTCCCGGCTCCGGCGGCGCTGGCCTGGTTGGTGCTCGTCGTGGCGGGGTTCTTCCTCCTTCCCCTGCTCATGCTCGCCCCGGCCGTCCTGCTCCGGCGCGAGGGCGTCACCAAGCGCAGCCAGGCACGGGCCCTCGCCGACGACGGCGCTCAGGCCCTCGCTCTCGGAACCCTGGATCTCGCGTTCCTCAGCCACCAGGCGGCGCTCATGGTCGATGCCGTCGCGCGCACGCTGTGGCGCCTGGTCGTGACGCACCGGCACCTCCTCGAATGGACCACCGCGGCCGCCGCGCAGCGGCAGGCCAAGGGCACCGCGCGACGGTTCGTGCGCTTGATGGCGATGGGCTACGTCGCACCGATCGCGCTGCTCGCCGTCGCGGCGACGCACAGCCCGGCCCACCTCGCGGTGGCCGCGGTGCCCGCCGCCCTGTGGCTGGTCGCCCCGCTCATCGCCGAGCGGGTCAGCCGCCGCGACGAGCCGGCCGACGTGGTCGCAACCGCAGAAGACCTCGGGTACCTCCGGGTGATCGCCCGCCGGACGTGGGCCTTCTTCACCGCGTTCGTGACGGCCGAAGAGAACCACCTCCCCCCGGACAACGTGCAGGAGGACCCGGAACAGGCGGTCGCCCACCGGACGTCGCCGACCAACATCGGCCTCTACCTGCTCGCGACGGTCAGCGCTCGCGACTTCGGCTGGATCGGGCTCGAGGACGCCGTCGACCGCCTCGAGGCCACGATGCGGACGCTCTCCGGGCTCGAGCGACACGGCGGCCACCTGTTCAACTGGTACGACACCCGGACGCTGACGCCGCTGCCACCCCGCTACGTCTCGACCGTCGACAGCGGCAACCTGGCCGGGCACCTGCTCGTCCTGGCCGCCACCTGCCGGGAGTGGGCCGAGCATCCCGGCGCCCACGGCCACCTCGGCACGGGTATCGCGGACGGTGTCGCCCTCGTGCGCCAGGCCCTCGCGGACCTCGACCTCGAGGCGATCGCCGGCGACCAGCGGGCGGTGATCGAGGCGCGCCTCGCCGTCGTCGACGAGGCCGTCACAGGTCTCGCTCCCGGCGAGGACCCGGGCCTCGGCCTGTCGGCGGTGGCGGCCGCCCTCGCGAGCCTGGCGGAGGTCGCCCCCACCTCCGGCGAGGCTCGCGACCTGGATCGAGGCCACAAGGCGCACTGTCGAATCCCTCCAGCGGGATGCGATGACGACCCGTGCCGAGTCCCGAGCGATCCGGGAGCGGCTGGCGTGGGTCGAGGAGCAGGCACGGCGCGAGTTCGACTCCACGGACTTCTCCTTCCTCCTCGACCCGCGCCGCGAACTCCTCTCGGTCGGCTACCAGGTGGACGAAGGCGCACTCGACGAGGGCTGCTACGACCTGCTGGCCTCCGAGTGCCGGCTGACCAGCTACATCGCCGTCGCGAAGGGGGACGTCCGGACCAGGCACTGGTTCCGTCTCGGCCGGTCGGTCACCGCCGCGGGCGGGGGCGCCGCCCTGCTGTCCTGGTCCGGGTCGATGTTCGAGTACCTCATGCCGCCCCTGGTCATGAACGCCCCGGTGACCAGCCTGCTCGCCAGCACGTCCCGGCGGATCGTGCGGCAACAGATCGAGTACGGCACTCACCGCGGCGTGCCGTGGGGCATCTCCGAGTCGGGCTTCAACGCGCGTGACCTCGACCTCAACTACCAGTACTCGCCCTTCGGCGTCCCCGGGCTGGGCATCGTCCGTGGCCTCGCGGACAACCTGGTCATCGCCCCGTACGCGACCGGGCTCGCCGCGATGGTCCGGCCCGCCGCGGCCGCGGAGAACTACCGGCGCCTCGCCGCTCTCGGTGCGCGCGGCCGCTTCGGGTACTACGAGGCCGTGGACTACACCCGCTCCCGGCTGCGCGACGACCAGGAGTTCGCGATCATCCGGAGCTTCATGGCCCACCACCAGGGCATGACGATCGTCGCCCTCGACAACCTCCTGCACGACGGCGTGATGCGTGAGCGCTTCCACTCCGAGCCGATCGTCCGTGCGACCGAGCTGCTCCTCCAGGAACGCGCCCCGCGCGACGTCCCCGTGTCCCACGCGCGCACCGAGGAACGCCGCCCCGCGGCGGCCGTGCGCGCCGTCGTCGCCCCTGCGGAACGGACCCTGACGGGGGCGGCCGCCACCGCACCCGGCCTGCACCTGATGTCCAACGGGAGGCTGAGCCTGCGCCTCACCCCGAGCGGTGGCGGTCAACTCACCTGGAAGGGGATCGCCGTCACCCGGTGGCACCCCGACCTCACGACCGCGGTCACGGGCGACTACATCTACCTGCGGGAGGACCGCACCGGCCACGTCTGGTCCGCGACGGCGGAGCCCGTGCGCGCCACGCCCGACTCCTACGAGGTGCGCTTCGCCGAGGACCGCGCCCGGTACTCGAGGCAAGACGGGAGCCTGCGGACCGTCGTCGAGCACCACCTGTCCCCGGAGTCGGACGCGGTGGTCCGCTCGGTGACGGTCCGCAACGACAGCCGCAGCCACCGCCGGATCACCGTGACGTCCTACGCCGAACTGGTCCTCGCGCGAGCCCGGGACGACGACGCCCACCCCGCCTTCTCGAAGTTGTTCGTCCACACCGAGTACCTGCCCGAGTCCGCGGCCATCGTGGCCACGCGCCGTCGTCGTTCTGCCGAGGACCCGGAGGTGTGGGCGGCGCACTTCGTGGTCTCAGGCGCCGAGGGGCCTTCCGAGGGCGGACCGGTCGGCGATCCCGCTCCCGAGACGGACCGCCTGGCGTTCCTCGGGCGCAACCGCACCACGCGGTCCCCGCAGCGGCTCGACGCCGGCGCCCACGAGCCCGGGACCACCGGCTACGTGCTCGACCCGATCTTCTCGCTCAGCCAGGAGATCGACGTGCCCCCCGACGGCGAGGTGACCCTCCGCTACTGGACGGTGGTCGCGGCGACCCGGGACGACGTGCTGCGACTTGTCGACGCGCACCGCGCGACAGGCGCCCACGATCGCGTGACCACGCTCGGCTGGACGCAGAGCCAGGTGCAGCTGCGCCACCTCGGGATCTCGCCGGACGAGGCGGGGCGCTTCCAGGTCCTCGCCGGGCATGTCCTGTTCCCGCACCGCGCGATGCGCGCGCCTGAGCGTCTCCTCCGCGACGCCGGACCGCAGTCCACGCTGTGGTCGCTGGGGATCTCCGGCGACCTGCCGATCGTCGTCGTGCGGATCGACGACCTTGCCGACATCGTCCTGGTGCGCGAGGTGGTGAAGGCGTTCGCCTTCTGGCGGCTCAAGCGCTTCGCCGTCGACGTGGTCCTGCTCAACGAACGAGCCACCTCCTACGTCCAGGACCTCCAGCAGGCCCTGATGAGCCTGGCCGGGAGCGTGGGTTCCGTCGCCGGTTCCGAGGCCGGTGCCGAGGCGCCGGACGCGCACGGGCGGATCCTCGTCGTGCGCCGGGACCAGGCAGACTCCCGCGCGATCGACACCCTCATCGCCGCGGCCGCAGTCGTCCTCGTGGCGCGCCGCGGCGACCTCACGAAGCAACTCGCGAGGCCGGCGCCGGTGGGCCTTCCGCCCACGATCGAGCACCTCGCCCGAGCGGGCTGGGACACGCACGCACCGGACCGCACCGGCCCCCTCCTTCTGTTCAACGGCATCGGCGGCTTCTCCCTCGACGGGCGCGAGTACGTGACGGTGCTGGAGGGCGACCGGTCCACACCCGGGCCGTGGATGAACGTCGTCGCGAACGAACACTTCGGCTTCCACGCAACGGCGGAGGGAGCCGGTTACACCTGGTGGCTCAACAGCCGGGACAACCAGATCACCCCGTGGCGGAACGACCCCGTCTCGACGCCGGTCTCGGAGGCGATCTACGTCCGCGACGAGTCGACGGGGCGGATCGCCTCGCCCAGCGCGTCGCCGGTCCCCGGCGGTCGCCACGTGGCCCGCCACGGGTTCGGCTACACCCGTTTCACGCACGACATGGATGGCGTCGAACTCGACGAGACCGTCTTCGTCGCGCCGGACGACCCGGTCAAGCTCGCGCTGCTCACGCTGACGAACGCCACCGGGCGACCTCGCTCGCTCACCGTGACGGCGTACGCCGAACTCGTCTTGGGCACGGACCGCACCCGGACGTCGCGCCACCTCCTCACCGACGTCGATGAGGAGACGAACGCCTTCCTGGTGCGCAACCCCTGGAGCACGCAGTTCTCGGATCAGGTGGTCTTCCTCGACCTGGCGGGCAGGCAGGAGTCGTGGACCGGCGACCGGCGCGAGTTCCTCGGCCTGCACGGCACGGCGGAGCTGCCGCTGGCCATCTTCGACGGGCACCCGCTCTCGGGCGCCGTCGGGCCGGGTCTGGATCCGTGCGCCGCCCTGCAGCAGCGAGTCGACCTGGAACCGGGCGGGCACGCGGACGTGCTCGTGGTGATGGGTGCGGGCCACGATGTGGCGGAGGTACGGGACCTGGTGGCCCGCTACCGGGCGACCGACCCCCGCGACGTGCTCGACGACGTCCGCCGGCTCTGGGCGCGCCGCCTTGCGGTGGTGCAGGTCAGGACCCCGAGCGAGACCTTCGACGTCATGATGAACGGCTGGCTGCTCTACCAGACCCTCGCGTGCCGCATGCTCGCCCGCTCCGGGTACTACCAGGCGTCCGGTGCGTACGGCTTCCGGGATCAACTTCAGGACTCGATGACCGTGGCGCTCGTGGAGCCCGCCCTCGCGCGGAGCCACATCCTCCGCGCCGCCGGTCGGCAGTTCCTCGAGGGCGACGTGCAGCACTGGTGGCTGCCCGCCACCGGCGAGGGCGTGCGCACCCGCATCAGCGACGACGTCGTGTGGCTCGCCCATGCCGTCTGCCGGTACGTGGAGGTGACCGGCGACGACGCCGTCCTCGACGAGCAGGTCCCCTTCCTCGAGGGCGACATGCTCGGCGAGGACCAGACCGAGAGGTACTTCCGGCCGTCGGTCTCCGACCGCTCGGCCTCCCTCTACGAGCACTGCGTGCTCGCCGTCCAGCACGCCTTCCGGCACGGCAGCCACGGTCTGCCGCTGATGGGCACCGGCGACTGGAACGACGGCATGAACCGCGTCGGCGCGGGAGGTGAGGGCGAGAGCGTGTGGCTGGGCTGGTTCCTCCACGCCACGCTCACCACGTTCGGCGCGCTCGCCCGCGCTCGCGGCGACGTCGTCTTCGCCGAGCGTTGCCGGCAGGAGCAGGAGTCGCTGGTGGCCGCGCTCGAGGAGCACGGCTGGGACGGCGCGTGGTACCGGCGCGGCTACTTCGACGACGGGACCCCGCTCGGCTCGTCCTCGCGCACCGAGTGCCGGATCGACGGGATCGCGCAGAGCTGGGCCGTGCTCTCCGGCGCGGCGGACCCGGAGCGCGCGGAGCAGGCGATGGAGCAACTCGAGGAGCACCTCTTCATGGAGGACGAGGGCATCGTCCGGCTCTTCACACCGCCGTTCGACGTCTCCGAGCCCGACCCGGGCTACATTCGCGCCTACCCGCCGGGGGTGCGCGAGAACGGTGGCCAGTACACGCACGGCGCCCTGTGGTCCGTCTTCGCGTGGGCCGCGCTCGGTCGAGAGGACCGCGCGGGCGCCGTCTTCGAACGCATCAACCCGGTCACCCACGCCCTGACGCCCGAGGCGGCGGAGACGTACCGGGTCGAGCCCTACGTGGTCGCGGCGGACGTGTTCGCGGAGGAGCCGCACGTGGGGCGCGGCGGCTGGACCTGGTACACCGGGTCCGCGGGGTGGATGTACCGCGCAGGGCTCGAGGCCATCCTCGGGCTGAGGCGCCACGGCGACGTGCTGGAGATCGCCCCCTGCCTGCCCCCGGAGTGGCGGGAGGTCGGCGTGACCTACCGGTTCGGTGGGGCCACGTACGACATCGTCGTCGCCGCGGACTGCGCCTCACCCCGGCGGGTGGCGCGCGTCGTCGTCGACGGCGTGGAGGTGCCGGATGACCGGCTCCCGCTCGTCGACGACGGCGCCACCCATCCGGTGACGGTCGAGATGGAGAGCCGACCCGGCACCGGCCGGTGAGGCCGCCGGGGCCGACCGACGGCCGGATGCGACGTCGCACCGACCTTGGCGACGGTCGCGTGCCGCCGGGCAACCGCCCCGAGACGGCCGCTGGTCACCGGCCAGGCTGGATCGTATCCGGGCGAGGTCGTCGTCGACCGCGGACGCCCGCACTAGTCTGAGGAAGGTCGGAAGGAGGCCTCGGTGGAGCGCACCCTCATCGTGGTTCGGCATGCCAAGTCCGACTGGGCCATCCCGGTCGGGGACGACGAACGGCCACTCGCCGCGCGCGGGCGCCGCCAGGCCCCGGAGACCGGCCGCTGGATCGCTGCCCACCTCGACCCCCTGGACCTGGCCGTCGTCTCGACAGCCGCCCGGGCCCGGCAGACCTGGGAGCTGATTGCCGCCGAGCTGCCCGCCCCGCCGCCCACCCGAGTCGAGCCCACCGCCTACACCTTCTCCGGCGACGACCTGCTGGAACTCGTCCACCGGTTGCCCGAGGACGTCAGGACCGTCGCTCTGGTTGCCCACAACCCCGCTGCCGAGGAACTGATCGAGTCGCTCACCGGTCATCAGGTGCGGATGCCGACCGCCGCCCTCGCGGTCATCGCACTGCCCGCGTGGGATGTCGAGACGGGGCACCTGCGGGAGGTGGGCCGGCCGGCCGACGGGGCCCTCGAGCGCAATCCACAACGCTGACCCCGCGAAGGCACGCTCCACCCACCAACTCCACAACCTCGGCCGCGACATCACACTCTCACCAGCCCAGAGACCCACGGCCGGGTGAATCCTCGTCCTAGAGCAGAGCCGCCTCCCACATGGACTACGAGATGCTAACTAGAGTGCCATACAGCCTAGGTTAGCCACTAGATAGGCCGAGCGGAAGATGCCGCGTTGACTCACGAAAGATGCGCGCGTAGGTGGGGTCGTTGACTCACGAAGGAGTGCGCGCGTGGAGCGCGCCTGGCGTGGTGGTGCAGGTGCTGCCGGTAGGCCCGGAGGATGGGACTGACGATGGGGCAGCGGCAGGCGGTGACGAAGGCGATCGCGACGCGTTACCGGCGGGCGAGCCGGGAGGAGAAGGGCACGATCCTCGACGAGCTGTGCCAGGTGACGGGTTGGCACCGCAACCATGCGCGCAAGGCGCTCGGACAGGCGCTGGTCCCCCGGGTCGTGCGGGAGCGCCGGCCCCGGGCCCCCACGTACGGGCCGGACGTCGTCGACGCGCTGCAGTTCTGCTGGGCGGTCCTGGGAGCGCCGACGGGCAAGCGGCTCGCGCCGGTCATGGGTGAACTCGTGGCGACGCTGCGACGCTTCGGTGAGCTCGACCTCAGCGACGAGGTCGCCGCCGCAGTGGTGGCGATGTCACCGGCCACCATGGATCGGCGTCTGGCCGGAGCGCGGGCTGCGATGACGCTGCGGGGGCGCAGCCACACCAAGCCGGGCTCGCTGCTGAAGGAGTCGATCCCGATCCGCACGTGGGCGCAGTGGGACGATGCGGTGCCCGGGTTCGTGGAGATCGACCTGGTCGGTCACGAGGGTGGCAACGCCGCAGGTGAGCACGCCTACACGCTCACCGTGACCGACATCGCCACCGGCTGGACGGAGAACCGGTCCGTACCGAACAAGGCCCGCAAGTGGGTGATCGCCGCGCTCCAGGACATCTCCACAGTGCTGCCGTTCCCGCTGCTGGGGATCGACTCCGACAACGGCAGCGAGTTCATCAACCACCACCTGCTGCACTGGTGCGAGCAGCGCCGGATCACGTTCACCCGGTCCCGGCCGGGCAACTCCAACGACGGCGCGCACGTGGAGCAGAAGAACTGGGCCGTGGTGCGCACCGTAGTCGGCTACCACCGCTACGACACACCCGCCGAGCTGGCTCTCCTGAACAGGATCTGGGAGCTGCAGTCGCACATGACGAACTACTTCCTGGCCCAGCAGAAACTGATCTCCAAGGTCCGCGACGGGGCGAAGATCACCAAGAAGTACGACACCCCGACCACGCCACACCGCCGAGCCGAGCGCCACGAAGTGGTCACCGTCGAGGACAAAGCGATCATGAAGGATGCCCTCACGGGACTCAACCCCGCGGCGATCCAGCGCCAGATCCAAGCCCTCACCGCGGAGCTCCTGACCCTGACCACGGCGAAGGCCTCAGCCCGGCGCAAACCCGAGATCCAGGCCACCTCCCCGCGCGCACCCGCACAAGAGTCAACGAAGCCCGCTACGCGCGCATCTTGACATGAGTCACCAGGGATGCGCGCGAGGAGACACCGTTCAGGAAGGAGCCTCTCGCCCGGCCCGGACCGCTGGGGTTGCGCGGGAGCCTGGTTCCGACGTCGTCCGCGGGGGCAAGGGTGATCTGGAGAACCCGACTGCCTCGGCCTCACGCGCCCAGCCCGTCACCACCCGGCCGACAGCCCGATTCTCCGATCCCCACAAGGCGCCGCCACAACACGCCACCGCCCTACGATCGAGACGGTTCGTCGCCGACGCCGTGAGGAGCGTGCCGTGCTGGGACTCCACCGTGAGTACCTCGTCGAGGAGCTCAACGAAGCCGGCCACCCGGACTCCTTCACGCTCCACTGTCCGCCCGGCTTCAACTTCGCCTATGACGTCGTCGACCGCCTCGGCGCGGAGACTCCGAACCGCCGCGCCCTGCTGTGGTGCAACGACGCCGGCGAACGGCGCGCACTGACGTTCGGCGAGGTCGCGGCGCTCAGCGACCAGGCGGCGTCGTTCTTCCTGACTCTCGGCATCCGCAAGGGCGACCGGGTGCTGCTCATCCTCAAGCGGCACTATGAGTTCTGGTACGCGATCCTCGGCCTGCACAAGATCGGCGCCATCGCGGTGCCGGCCACCCACCAGCTCAAGCGGTACGACCTCGTCTTCCGCCTCCAGGAGGCCGGGATCACCGCGGTCGTATGCACGGACGACGGCGATATCGCCGCCCAGGTGGACGCGGCCGAGGCGGAGTGCGGGACCCACCTCGAGAAGATGATCGTGCGCGGCGCCCGGCCGGGTTGGCACGGCTTCGACGAGGGCGTCGCGGAGGCGCCACCGTTCGAGAAGCCCGCGCCCGCCGACCTGCCCGCCGTCGACGACCCGATGCTCCTCTACTTCACCTCCGGCACGACCGCACAACCCAAGATGGTGGTCCACGACTTCTCCTACCCGATCGCGCACATCGACACGGCGAAGTACTGGCACAAGGTGGACCCCGAGGGCCTCCACCTCACCCTCTCGGATTCGGGCTGGGCGAAGTCGGTCTGGGGCAAGCTGTACGGCCAGTGGTTCCTCGAGACGGGGATCTACGTCTACGACTTCGACCGCTTCGACGCCGAGCGCCTCCTCCAGCACCTCCAGGACGACGGCGTCACGACGTTCTGCGCAGCGCCCACCGTCTACCGGTTCCTCGTGACGCACGACCTCGCCCGCTACGACCTCTCGCGGCTCCAGCACTGCACCATCGCCGGCGAGGCGATGAACCCCGTGGTCTACGAGACCTTCCGCGAGAAGACAGGGCTGGAGCTCAAGGAGGGCTACGGCCAGACCGAGACGACCCTGACCGTCGTCACGAACTACTGGCAGGCGACCAAGGCCGGCTCGATGGGCAAGCCGTCGCCAACTACGACGTCGTCCTCCTCGCGGAGGACGGCCGCGAGGTCGAACCGGGCGAGCGGGGCGAGATCTGCATCCGAACACCCGGAGGGCGGCGCCCGATCGGCCTGTTCATGGGCTACTTCCTCGACGCCGAGGCGACGGCGTCCCGCTGGCACGACGACGCCTACCACACGGGCGACCTCGCCGGGAAAGACGAGGACGGCTACTTCTGGTATGTGGGCCGCACGGACGACATGATCAAGACCTCGGGCTACCGGGTTGGGCCGTTCGAGGTGGAGAGCGTTGTCATGCAGCACCCGGCGGTCGTCGAGTGCGCGATCACGGGGGCGCCGGACGAGGTCCGCGGGACGGTCGTCAAGGCGACCATCGTGCTGGGCGCCGGGTACGAGCCGAGCGACGCCCTGCGCCGGGAGATCCAGGCCTTCGTCAAGGCCCGGACCGCACCGTACAAGTACCCACGCGTGGTCGACTTCGTCGACGCGATGCCGAAGACCATCTCCGGGAAGATCCGCCGGGTCGAGATCCGCGAGGCCACCTCGTAGCCGTCCGCGGCAGGAGACGCACCGTCGGAGAGAATCTCGCAGTCACCCCGAGCGGTGCGCTCCTTCCGCGCGGAATTGCGGGTCGGCGAGTCACGTACCGGGAAGGGCTCTTGACCCGCTGAAAGACCTCGCGGTAGGCGTGTCCGTCAGTCCAGGTAGTCGCGCACTCCGGATGACTACGCGCTGTGCGTTTGCCCAGGTCAGCAGGTCGAACCTGAACACTGTGGGTACCGATATCCCCGACTGACCGGCAAGCCTTTGACGCTCAGCCGTCGACAGAGCCCCACCCTTCACTCCGCCCGGCCTTGCCGCTGGGCGGCTACGGCGCGTGACGACGAGGTCGCGGTTACGGGCTGCCGGCCCTCCACCCTCCCCCGTTCGATCAGCCCGGCCCGCAGCGTGGCTTCGGGCCCAGCCTGTAGACCGACTGCCGTCGGGGACAACGAGGGTTGCCTTGGGGCGGTGGTGGCGCCGTACCCGCCCGCGGTGGCCGGACCGGATCCGGGCCCGCGTTGAGCTCCTTCGCCTGGCAGCTCGCCGACCTGCTCGTCGCCGAGCCGTTGACCAACGCCGAGCGCGGCGCAAGGGCCTGGGCGTCTCGCCGCCGGCCGCTCGAGCATCCGGAACGTCGGGGAGCTCACCACCAGGCACTCCGAACGTTGGCCGATCCTGCGACTCGTGTATCGTGTAGCGCTACGCGATACGCTGTGTCGCGTGATCGTCGGCTTCCGGCACAAGGGCCTGGAGCAGCTGTACCGCGACGGGTCGAAGCAGGGCGTCCAAGCCGCCCACGTCCCGAAGCTGCTCCGCATCCTGTCCGCTGCTCGACGTGGCGCAGGCCCCGACAGACCTAGCGATCCCGTCGTTCCGGACCCACCCGCTCAAGGGCGACCTCGCCGGCCACTGGTCGATCTGGGTGAACGGCAACTGGCGGATCACGTTCAGGTTCGTCGAGAGCGATGTCGAACTCGTCGACTATCAGGACTACCACTGAGCGCGAGGTGAGGATCATGGCGATGAAGAACCCGGTGCACCCCGGCGAGATCCTGCGTGAGGACGTCCTGGCCGACCTCGGGTCTGAGCGTCGGCGAGGCGGCCTCCCGGCTCGGCATCTCGCGGGTGACCCTGAGCCGGGTCCTGCACGGTCACGCCCGGATCAGCCCGAACCTCGCCGTCCGGCTCGAGGAGGCCGGCGTGGGTACCGCCCGCGCCTGGCTGGCGATGCAGTCGGCCTACGATTTCGCCAACGAGCGCGCATCCGGCGCACCCAAGGTTCGCCGCCTCAGCGACGTCGCCTGAGGACCAGGCAGTTGCGCTGGTCCTCGGTAAGGCCACCCTCTGAGCCTCCGGCGGCGAGCCACCGGTGCGCCGCCGTGTGTCGAAGGAGATGCGGGTGAAACCCCACGATCCCGGCGCGCAGGGCGCGCTCCCGTAGGTCTTGTGGAAGGCGTCGTAGGGGAACTCCTTGCCCCGATCCCCCAGCCACAAGGCCGCCGAAGCCGCGAGGCGGTGCGACGCGCGAGCCCGCTCGTACCTGTCGATCGCGCGCGCGGTGGGCGGGCCGAACGGGCGACCCGCCCCTTGCCGCCCTTTCCGCGGCGCACGATCGCGGTCCCGGCGACGAGGTCGACGTCCGCGAGCCCCAGCGCAACGACTTCCCCCGCGCGTGCGCCGGTCTCCACCATGAACCGCACGAGCGACTCATCGCGGCGCTCGCGCATGTCGTTCCCCGGCGCAGGCCTTGAGCAGCGCCCGGATCTGGTCGTCGGTGAGCGGCTCGATGACCTTGGCGTCGAGCTTCGGCGCTTTCACGCCGAGGAGCGGGTCGGCCGCGATCTCACCCTCCTCGGCGAGCCACGCGGAGAACCGGCGCAAACCGAGCTGGCGTGAGCGCACCGTGGAAGCCTCGCGCCCGGCCTCGAGCAGGCCGGCCGTTGAAGCCGTTGAGCGTCGGCTTGTCGATGACGCACCCGGTACGCCCTCGGCTCGGCACCACTCCATGAACGCACGCACCCCGTCGCCGTAGGAGTTCACCGTCGCCGGCGATTTCCGCTCAGCACGCAGTGCGAGCTCCCACGAGGGCAGCAGCGCGCCGAGATCGAGCGGCGCCTTGGGTCGGCGGGGCACCAGAGCACTCCAACCGATACCTGGACTAGTAACGCCGTACGACGCTCGCTTCTGTGCACCGGCGACCAGATATCAACTTTGACCTGCAGAGATGCCCGCGGTAGTCAGGTCCGCTCAGCCTGGATCCACCGTCGGACGTTCCGGGGCGATCTGACTCGCGTTCTGGTGACCGTTTGTGCTGATGGGCGTGCGCGTTTGGCCGGTCTGCCCGGTTCTTCCACGTGGGGTGTTTCCTCGGGCCCGTCTCGGGGCGGGTGGTCAGGTCCGAATTGGCGCTGGTGGGGGCAGGGCGGCGGTGAACAGCGCGGTCCATGCAGTCGCCGAACGCGACCTCCTCAAGCCGCTCGGCGACCCCAAGCAAACACCGGACCTCTACGAACTCGTCGCCCTCCAACACGGCCGGCCGGGCGCCCGTGTGGTGCCTCTGGAAGGATGTTGATCGTGCCTAGACCCCATCCGAAGGAGTTCCGTGAAAGACAGGGGACACCCACTCACACAGACGATTGGACACGCCCCCTTCGAGGGGCGCATCAACCCCTCCAACCAGTAAGAACGTCAGGCCGCCGCCCACCGTTTGTCTGACACACCCAAACGCTCGAGCTCGACCCGGTCACGATCCCGCAGCATCAACGCCGGAGCAGGTCTATTCGCCACACCGCATGGTCCCGAACGTCAGCCATAGATTCACTTCCGACACGCGGCACCAGGATGATGAGCTACTCGGGAAACCTCCCCGACAACCGCACGAGCCCGACGCCTCGCTCTTCATGGAACTCAACGGATAGCACATACCGCCTTCCCAAACTGTGCTCGTCGGCCCATGCGATGACCTCGTGCACGTCACGGGCACCGCTGACTCGCCACTCCTCTGTAGCCAGGCCTCGTTCTTGCGCCACGAGATCGGGACGGGTGTACTTCCAGAAGTCGACGCGGTACGTCGGTTTGTTCTCTTCACTGGTGACGTAGCGGGGATCGACCAGTTCAGCTCGCAGAGTCGTCATGAGTCAGATGGTCCTGAAGATCGTCACAGTCTGCGAGCCGACGGTGGAGGGCCCGGCGGGGGCGTTGAAGTACCACGTTCCGGTGGCCCGCCAAAACCCTGTGCCGCGGCCACCGCTGGACCCGACCCTGGGCAGGTAGGACGTCTTCTCAGCACCGTTCACGGTGACGCTCTGCGTCTGGTCGCCGGTGGCCCTGGTGACGAAGGTGACGTTGGTGTTCGTCGAAGAGGAGGACGCGGCGAACTGCATCAGCCCCTGCACGCGCACGCCGACCGAAGTCAGTCCGTAACCCTTGCAGGTAATGCGAATCTTCGAGATCGCGCCGCCGGCGCCGGCGGAGTAGTGCGGGTACTCCACCGTCCCGGTGCAGGTGACCGAGTACCCGCTCGAGGCGATAGTGACGCCGTCGTTGAGGAGGTCGTTGGCGTCTACCGTGGCTGGCACGCTCTCCGTCATGCCGACCAGTGGGGCGCCGGCATCCTTTCCGACCGGATTGGCTCGCTGCAGAAGCGTTTGTGTACCAGGTGCCTCATTGGCGGATGTCGGGGCAGCGACCACGAACGTCAAAGTCGCGAGGATCGAAATCGCGAGCACCAGCGATCTGCAGATTCGTGCACGTGAGGGGTTGATCGCGACGACCTCCAAGCGACGGGTTGGCATGACGACGATACGTCGTCCTCACTGGCCACCGCTTGTGGATGGAATCTCGATTCACCAGTGGTTGGGGTGGGTCGTGACAGTCGAATGCCCGGCTGACGCGAAGTGGAGTCACCCGGCCATGCGGGGTCTCGGCTGGTGTGAGGGTGATGTCGTAGCCGAGGTTGCGGAGCTGGTCGATGGCGCGTGTCTTGGCCCGGTCGGGGTCGCGTCGGGTGAAGTAGTCCGCGCCGGGGTCGGCGTAGGCGGCGTTGTCGGTGAGCATGTGCCAGATCGCGATGAGGATCGCGTGCGTTCGATCGCGACGAGCGCTTTGAGTGGTCCGCGGCGGGCTGCGATCCGCCGGTACCTGGCCGCGAGGTAGGTGTCCTTCGACCTGGTGGCGGCCATCGCCGCGACGCCGAGCGCGCCCTTGAGGTAGCGGTTCCCGGGGCGGGTCGTGGTGGATTTCACCCGCCCGGCGGACTCGTTGATCCCGGGACAGGTCCCGGCCCAGGACGCCAGGTGGCCCGGGGAGGGGAAGCGGGTCATGTCCGCGCCGGTCTCGGCGATGATGACGTCGGCGACGCCGGTGGAAACGCCCGGGATCGTGGTCAGGAGGTCCCGGGCGGCGCGAAACGGGGCCATCGCCTCCTCGATCCGCCCGTCAGCAGGTCGATCGTCTCGGTGAGGTGGTCGATGAGGTCCAGGTGCATGCGGGCCAGGAACGCGTGGTGGTCGGCCCGAAGCGGCCGACGAGCGCGTCGGTCAGGGCAGGGATCTTGGACCGCAGCGCGCCGCTTGGCCAGGTCGGCGAGCACCGCGGGGTCGCGCTGCCCGGCGATCAGGGCCTCGAGCATCGCTCGACTCGAGACCCCGGTGATGTCGGTGGCGACCGAGGACGAGCTTGATCCCGGCGTCCTCGAGGAGCTTCTCCAGGCGTTGGACCTCCCGGGAGCGTTCCCGGGTCAAGGCGGTTCGGGTGCGGGTCAGGTCCCGCAGCTCGCGGATCGGGGCCGGTGGCACGAACGAGGCGCGCAGCAGGCCGTGTGCGCCGAGCTGGGCCAACCACGCCGCGTCCGAGACGTCCGTCTTGCGTCCGGGCATGTTGCGGGCCGCGCGGGCGTTGACCAGCAGCACCTCCCACGGGCCGTCCTCCAGGACGTAGTAGAACGGTTTCCAGTAGTCGCTGGTCGCCTCCATCACCACGCACGTCACTTGCTGGGTGAGGCAGGTGCTCACGAAGGGCGAGGACTTGACCGGTCATCGACGACCACGTCGTGACCGTCGTCTTGGTCCCGGCCCGCCCACCACCGACGATGCGGCCGAAACCGAATCTTCGCGAGCCCCGGCGAGACCCCAAGGGGTCTCTACGTTGCTGACCTGGGACGATGGGACTTGTAGAGGATTCCCACGTGCCGCGCAGACGGGCATCACTGAAGTGCGAGTCTTTCGCGGTCCGCGGGCGCATTTCGGTGAGCCCACCCTGGTGTCGGCGGCCGACCTCGCGCCGGTCCTGGGACTGGCCGAGCGGCCGGGGCTGCACGAGCTCGCCGAGCAGCACCGGAGCGTCCTCGGCTCGGTCGGGTCGAAACCCGGGCGTCAACCTCGATTCGTCCAACTCGATTGCGTTGGACGTGCAGATGACCTTGCGGATCTCCATGTCGTGGAGCCTGTCGCGAAACCGCGTGTCCAGGCCGGCCGGGTGTACTCGGCGGTGAGGATGGCGCATGGCCAAGGGGAGAGTCCGGTGCTGCGGGATCAGCCGATGCTGCCGCAGGGAGACCCGCCTGGGTGGCGCGGATCATCTGGTTCGATGGCCGACGTCCACGCTCATCAGCGCGAAGCGCGCATCTGCGAGGCCTCGTCCCCGAATTCGGAGTCGCAACTCGCGCCGGCGTCATCGGGCACAAGCTCGAGGTTCACGTCCCCCCGTCAACCGTCAACTGCGACCCGTCACCCGACCCGACGTGCAAGCACGTAGCTACCTTCGGTAGTTGCGGATACACGCTAGCGGGGAGGCGGCGTGCGGGGCGGTGTGGTCCGGTTCCGGGGGACGGGTGCCGCCGCGCGTCGTTTCGTGGAGTCGGATCGCTCGCGGGCGGACGAGTACTACCTGGAGCAGCGGACGCCTCGGTGACTAGGAACGGTGTGCGCCGCGCGTTGCGGCGCGCCTGCGCCCAGATACCGGCCTTGACCTGAGCAGACACCAACGGCTGCGCCGTTTGCTCAGTCCAGGTAGTCGCGCAGCACCTGCGACCGGCTCGGGTGCCGCAGCTTCGACATCGTCTTGGACTCGATCTGGCGGATCCGCTCACGGGTGACGCCGTAGACCTTGCCGATCTCGTCGAGCGTCTTCGGCTGGCCGTCGGTGAGCCCGAACCGCATCGAGACGACGCCGGCCTCGCGCTCCGACAACGTGTCCAGCACCGCGTGCAACTGCTCTTGCAGGAGCGTGAAGCTCACTGCGTCGGCGGGCACCACGGCCTCGGAGTCCTCGATCAGGTCACCGAACTCGCTGTCGCCGTCCTCACCGAGCGGGGTGTGCAGGGAGATCGGCTCGCGCCCGTACTTCTGGACCTCGACGACCTTCTCCGGCGTCATGTCGAGCTCCTTGGCGAGCTCCTCCGGGGTGGGCTCGCGCCCGAGGTCCTGGAGCATCTGCCGCTGAACGCGCGCGAGCTTGTTGATGACCTCGACCATGTGCACGGGGATGCGGATGGTGCGGGCCTGGTCGGCCATCGCCCGGGTGATCGCCTGACGGATCCACCACGTCGCATAGGTGGAGAACTTGTACCCCTTGGTGTAGTCGAACTTCTCGACCGCGCGGATGAGGCCGAGGTTGCCCTCCTGGATGAGGTCGAGGAACAACATCCCCCGACCCGTGTAGCGCTTGGCGAGCGAGACCACCAGGCGCAGGTTGGCCTCCAACAGGTGGTTCTTCGCGCGCCGTCCGTCCGCAGCGATCCACTCGAGCTCCCGCCGGAGCTTGGGCTCCAGGGCGATGCCGGCGTTCAGCTTCTCCTCGGCGAACAGGCCGGCCTCGATCCGCTTCGCGAGCTCGACCTCTTGCTCGGCGTTGAGGAGGGCGACCTTGCCGATCTGCTTGAGGTAGTCCTTGACCGGATCCGCCGTGGCGCCCGCGGTCACGACCTGCTGAGCGGGGGCGTCGTCGTCGTCAGCGTCCGAGTAGACGAATCCCTTGTTGTCGTCCGCCGAGTCGTCCGTTGCCTCCGCGGCCGGCTTCGCCGTGGTGGTCGCGGTCTCCTCGTCGTGCTCGTCCTCGTCGGGCGCCTCCGGGATCGCGACAACGCCGAGCGCGGGGGTCTCCTCGGCGAGGTCCGCGTCGATCTCGGGGATGTCCGCGACCTCGACCTCGACAAGCAGCTCGGGGTCCGGCACGTCCCCGGCCTCGACGTGGAGGCCACCAGCGGCCGGGATCGCCTCCGTGGCCTCCGCAGCCTTGGCGGCGGCCGGGGCCTTGGCGGCGGACGCCCGGGTGCGTCGAACGGGGGCGGCGGCCGGCTCCCCGGCCGTCGCGGCGGGCCTGGCGGGCGCGCGGCGGGCCCGTGCCGGCTTCGCCGGGGCATCCGCCGTCGCCGTCGCGGCGGCCGGGGCTGTGGCCGGCGCGGGCGCGGGCGGCTGCGCCACGGAGATCTGGAGGTCCTCGAGGGCTCGGAGCACCATCTTCAGGCGCCTCGGTGCGACCTCTGCGGTCTCGCACGCCTCTCGGAGCTGGTCCGAGGTGACCTCGCCGCGGGTGCGGCCCAGCCGGACCAGGTCCTGGAGGGCTGCGTGCTCGAACTCACGCGGCAGGGCAGGGGGGTTGGAGACCGCTGACGACACAGAGGACCTTTCGGCGGGGAGCGGGGCCGGCGCTGTGGAAGTCGCAGCGCAGACAATTATAGCGCCGGGGGCGCAGGGACCCGGGTGGGGCTGGGCGTTCGCCTCGGGAGTTAACGCCTCCGGGCCGGTGTTTGTTCCGGACCGGGCGTGTCCACACGAGGTCGACGGGCGTCGTCGGGCTCTTGGTGCCGCCCCAGGGACACGGGCGGGTCGAATGCCTCCGGCGGCGGGCAGGAGCAGACGAGGTTCCTGTCCCCGTATGCGCTGTCGATGCGCCGCACGGGCGGCCAGTACTTGTTCGCCCTCACGTCCGCCGAGGGGAAGGCGGCCAGGTCACGGGTGTACGCGCGCGCCCACGGCCCGATCACGGAGGCCGCCGTGTGGGGCGCGCCGACCAGGGGGTTGTCGTCCCGGGGCCAGACACCTTCCCCGACCGCCACTGCCTCGGCGTGGATCGCACGCATCGCCTCGCAGAAGCGGTCGATCTCGCGGAGGTCCTCGCTCTCGGTCGGCTCCACCATGAGCGTGCCGGCCACGGGGAAGCTCATGGTCGGAGCGTGGAACCCGTAGTCCATGAGCCGCTTGGCGACGTCGTCCACCGTGACGCCCGTGGCGGCCGTGAGCGGCCGCAGGTCGAGGATGCACTCGTGGGCCACCAGGCCCGTCGTGCCCCGGTACAGCACCGGGTAGAGGTCGTTGAGGCGCGCCGCCACGTAGTTGGCTGCGAGCACGGCCGCGCCCGTGGCGGCCAGGAGGCCCGGTCCCCCCATCAGGTGCACGTACGCCCAGCTGATCGGCAGGATCGACGCCGATCCGAAGGGAGCCGCAGAGACCGGCCCGCCGGACGCCTGCGCGACGGCACCCACCCGGTGCACCGGCCTCACCTGCGCTAACGGGTGCGAGGGCAGGAACGGGGCGAGGTGCGAACGTGCGGCCACCGGGCCGACGCCGGGCCCCCCTCCCCCGTGCGGGATACAGAAGGTCTTGTGGAGGTTGAGGTGGCTCACATCACCACCGAACGCCCCCGGCCGCGCGGCACCGACCAAGGCGTTGAGGTTCGCCCCGTCGATGTACACCTGACCGCCCGCCTCGTGGACGAGGGAGCAAACCTCGCCGATCGACTCCTCGTAGACGCCGTGCGTGGAGGGGTAGGTGACCATGATCGCGGCGAGTTCGGCCCGGTGGGCCTCGACGAGGCGCCGCAGGTCGCCGACGTCGACGTTGCCCCCGCTGTCGCATGCGACGACCACGACACGCATGCCGGCCAGAACGGCCGACGCCGCGTTGGTGCCGTGCGCGCTTGCCGGGACGAGGCACACCGTGCGGTGGCCCGCCCCGTGCGCGTCGAGGTAGCCGCGGATGGCCAGCAGCCCGGCGAGCTCGCCCTGCGACCCTGCGTTCGGCTGGACGCTCACGGCGTCGTACCCCGTCACGGCCCCGAGCCACGACTCCAGGTCCGTGATCAGCTCGAGGTAGCCCGCGACGTCGGACTCGGGGGCGAAGGGGTGGATCCGCGCGAACTCGGGCCACGTGACGGCCGCCATCTCGACCGCGGCGTTGAGCTTCATGGTGCAGGAGCCGAGCGGGATCATGCCTCGGTCCAGCGCGTAGTCCTTGTCCGCCAGGCGTCGCAGGTAGCGCATCATCGACGTCTCCGTGCGGTGGGAGGAGAAGACAGGATGCGTCAGGAAGTCCGAGGACCGCCGCAGCCCGGGAGGGATCGCGGCGAGGCGGTCCTCGCGTTCCGAAGACCCCTCGCCGTCGGGTACCTCGCCGTCGGGTCGCCCGCGGTCGGGCGCCCCGTCGGTCGGCGCGCGCATCCCGGCCCCCTCGACGACGGCCGTCACCACGTCGGCGAGGATCGCCGACGTGGTGACCTCGTCGCACGCCACGGAGACGACGTCGCCGTCGACGGCCCACACCGTGATGCCGCGATCCAGGGCAGCGGCGACGACAGCCCGCGCCTTGCCCGGCACCCGCACCTGGACCGTGTCGAAGAAGTGCTCGTGCACGACGTCGGCCCCCAGCGCGCGAAGCGCACCGGCCAGGGCGACGGCGTGGGCGTGGACGCCACGGGCGATCTCGCGCAGTCCGTCCGGGCCGTGGTAGGCGGCGTACATCGCGGCCATGACGGCCAGGAGCACCTGGGCGGTGCAGATGTTGGACGTGGCCCTCTCGCGGCGGATGTGCTGCTCACGGGTCTGGAGGGCGAGGCGGAGAGCTCGGGCGCCGTCGGCGTCCCGGGATACCCCGACCAGGCGGCCGGGGAGCTGCCGCTGCAAGCCGTCTCGTACGGCGAGGTACCCGGCGTGCGGTCCTCCGAAACCCATCGGCACTCCGAACCGTTGGGTCGTGCCGGCGGCGATGTCGGCCCCGAGCTCCCCGGGCGGCGTCAGCACGGTGAGCGCCAGGACGTCGGCGGCGACGACGGCGAGGGCACCGGCCCCGTGTGCGGCGGCGATCGCGGGCCGGGCGTCGACGACCCGGCCGCTCGCTCCCGGGTATTGGACGAGGACACCGAACGCGTCCACCAGGTCGGCGGGTTCGAGGTCGCGCGCCGGGTCGAACTCAGCCAGCTCGATCCCGAGCGGCGCGGCGCGCGTGGCGAGGACCGCCTTCGTCTGACCCAGCGTGTCGGCGTCGACAAGGAAGCGGCTGCCCCGTCCGACGACACGGCGCGCGAGGAGCATGGCCTCCGCGACCGCCGTCGCCTCGTCCAGCATCGAGGCCCCCGCGACAGGAAGTCCGGTGAGGTCGGCCACCATGGTCTGGAAGTTGAGGAGCGCTTCGAGCCGACCCTGGGAGATCTCCGGCTGGTACGGCGTGTAGGCCGTGTACCAGGCGGGGTTCTCCAGCACGTTGCGGCTCAGCACGGCCGGGGTCACGGTGTCGTGATATCCCTGTCCGATCATGGAGGTCCGCACGGTGTTCTTCCGAGCGATCCCGCGCAGGAGGTCGAGCACCTGCGACTCGCTCACCGCCCCGGGGAGCTCACCGGGCAGGTCCGACCGGATCCCCGCGGGCATCGCGGCCGCCAGTAGTTCCTCCCGGGAGCCCATCCCCAGGACGGCGAGCATCGCCTTCTGGTCGACGGGATCGGTGCCGATGTGCCGGCCGGCGAAGGTCATCGAGGACCGGGTTCGCCGGTGAGCCGACCGTACGCGACGGCGTCGAGGAGCTCGGGGACGTCCTCGACGCGCATGGTGAAGAGCCATCCGGTTCCGAAGGGGTCGACGTTCACCACCTCCGGGTCGGCAACCACGTCCTCGTTGACAGCCGTGACGACGCCGTCGGCGGGCGCGAACAGCTCGCTGACCGACTTCGTCGACTCGATCTCTCCGCACGGCGTTCCCGCGGTGAGCCTCGCCCCCACTGCGGGGAGCTGCACGTAGACCACGTCGCCGAGCGCGTTCGCCGCGTACTCCGTGATGCCGACACGAGCCACGTCGTCGTCGAGCACAACCCACTCGTGCTCAGCCGTGTAGCGGCGGTCGGTGGGGACTGGCATGGTGGCTCCTCGGGTCGGTGTGGTCGGGCTGAGGGCGGGTGCCGCGGTCAGCAGCGACGCGGCGGGCGGTTGATCAGCGTGGGCGCCGGTAGAAGGGGAGCGAGACGACCTGCATCGCCTGTGGCACGCCGCGGACGTCGACGTCGACCTGCGTGCCGACGCCCGCAACCGCCTGGTCGACGACGGCGAGCGCAACGGGATAGCCGAGGGTGGGCGACAGCGCACCCGACGTCACGCGCCCGACCTCCGCGCCGCCGACGAGGACGGCGCTCCCGGCCCGCGCCGCCCGACGGCCGTCGCCCCGGAGACCGACGAGCACCCGGTGGCCGGGCTCGCCCGCCCGTTGGGCCAGGGCGGCGCGGCCGACGAACGGGTGGTCGAGGTCGACCAGTCGACCGAGGCTCGCCTCGAACGGCGTCATCTGCGCCGTGAGCTCGTGACCGTAGAGCGGCATGCCGGCCTCGAGCCGCAGCGTGTCCCGGCACGCGAGACCGCACGCGACCACCCCGGACGCCTCACCGGCACGGAGCAGCGCGCGCCAGACGGTCGTCGCCGCCCACGCCGGCACGCCCAGCTCGAAGCCGTCCTCACCGGTGTAGCCCGTGCGGGCGACGACCGCCGGCACCCCGGCGACGTCGGCGCCCACGACGCCGTAGTAGCGGAGTGCCCCGAGGTCGGCCGTGGTGAGGGTCGAGAGGACAGCCTGTGAGACGGGGCCCTGGATCGCGATCAGTGCGCGGTGCGGGGTGCGGTCGACGACCGCGGTACGGCTCCCGGCGCCGCGTGCGGTCAGCTCGTCCCGGACCACGAGCCGGTTCGCGGCGTTGGCGATCACGAGGAAGTCCGTCGGGGCGAGCCGGTAGACGATCACGTCATCGAGCACCCCGCCGTTCGCGTCCGTCATCACCGTGTACCGCGCCCGCCCGGGCGCGAGCGACGACACCACGCTCACGAAGGCCCTGTCCAGCGTGTCGGCGGACGCCGGGCCCGTCACCTCGAGCTGTGCCATGTGCGAGAGGTCGAAGAGCCCGGCCGTGGTCCGGACCGCGCGGTGCTCGGCAAGGTCGCTGCCGTAGCGCAGCGGCATGGTCCAGCCCGCGAAGCTGGTCAGGACGGCGCCGCTGGCGACGTGCTCGGGAAGGAGTGGCGACTCGAGGGGGTCGTCGTCCCGGAGATCGGCCGCGGCGGTCGGTGTCATGGCGCTCCGTCCGGAGTCGAGCGCGGGAGCGGGGGCGTTCGACCCTCAAGGGTCGACGGCCGCGAGGCGCGTCGGTCGGGGAGGCACCTTATCACCGGGGTCCGGCCCGGAGTGTCGCCGGTTCAGCCGGCGACCGCTCGCGCCCTCCCCGGGCCGGCCTCTCGGCGGACCCATGCGGGCGGGATCGCCCGCTCCAGCATCTGTCCCAGGAGCCCGCCGAGCCGATGGCCGGGGTCGACGGCGAGGCACTGCTCGACCAGGACGCTCGCGCGGGCACCGTCCCCGCTCCACCAGGCGAGCCAGGCGAGGACCGCCAGGGCGGGCGCTCCCCGACCCACCGGGGCGTGGTGCACGACGGCTTCGAGGATGACCCGCGCCTGCGCCACAACCTCAGGGTCGGGCGGGTCCCCGTCCGGTCCGAATGCCTCCCGGGCGGCCTCGCTCGACCGGCGGGCGGACTCGTCCGCGGATCCGTCCGGCGCCAACGACATGATCAGGGCATCGCGGACGTGGACGTCCTCGAGCGCCACCAGAACCCGACCCAGGGCGGCCGGGGCCAGGGCTCGACCGGCTCCTGCCTCCGCCCAGAGGTCCGCCCAGGTCCGGATCGCCCGGTCGGCCCAGGCTGCGAGCGCCGGCCGCGAGCCGCCCACGTCCTCGCGGCGGCGGCGTTCGGCGGCGGCCGCTGTTGCCGCCCGGCGGCGGTCCCGCTCCGACGCCCGTGCCCGGACCCCGAGGTCGCCGCGCTCGGGCACCACCGTGGCGCCGGAGAGCACCATGTGGGCACTCACCTGTGTCGACTCGAGGTCGACCAGCGGCCTCCCGCCCGGCGGGCAGCAGCCCTCGTCGGTGCAGCCGAGCGCCGCGTACCCGGTCTCGGACACGACCCAGGTCTCGGTCGGCACCGACCCCGGGATCGCGGCGCAGAGCCGGTCCACTGCGAGCGCGCCCGCGGAGCGACCGTCCCTGACTGCCCCTCTGTCCACCTCGGTGTACAGCACGAGGATCACCCTTCTGGCGCCGTCGTCCCGGAGGTGGGCGGCCAGTCCCCGGGCCACGGCCCTCCCGTGGGAGGGGTGCGCGAGGTCGGTGATGTCCACGCGGATCACGAGTCCGACCTGACGTCCTCGCATCGACATGGCCACCAACGACTCACGCGGTCGGAAGCCGAGGCGGAAGGGGACGTACGCGAGAAGCTCGCGGGCCTCACGGACCCGGATCACGGTGGAATCCATGACACACAGCGCACCAGGGTGCGCCCTGGGCGGTGTCCCTGTCCCGGGTGCCGCGGTGGACAAGCCGCCGCCGGAGGCGACTGGGGAGGAGTCGTGCTACCTCGGCGTCGTAGGCTGCGCGGATGCAGGACCTTCACGCGTCCCTGGAGACCACCCGCCGCCTGGTCACCGAACGTCTGCGCGCTTCTGTCCGAGACGTGGAGTCGCGGCTCGCCCACGTCGGGCCGGAGAGCGCCCACCTCACCGCCTCGGGGCTCGAGCTGCTCTCCGGCGGGAAGCGGCTGCGGGCCGCGTTCTGCGTGGCCGGGTGGTCCGCCTGTGGTGGCCCCGCACCGGAGACGGCCGACTCACCCGCCGTCGCCGCCGGCGCGAGCCTCGAGCTCTTCCAGGCGGCGGCCCTCGTGCACGACGACGTCATGGACGGCTCGCTGACGCGCCGCGGCCGCCCGTCGGCCCATCGGCTTCATACGCAGCTCCACCTGTCGCGAGGTTGGCTCGGGTCGCCCGACCGGTTCGGCGAGGCGTCCGCGATCCTCCTGGGCGATCTGCTCCTGGTGATGAGCTTCAGCGAGATGAGCGCTGCGACGCGAGCGGTTCCCGCTACCGATGCCCGGCGCGCCCAGCAGGTCTACGACCTGATGACGGCCGAGGTGACCCTGGGCCAGTACCTCGACATGTACGCCCAGGCCATGCCCTGGGCCGAGGACTCGGCGGACGAGCGCGGCCGCGCCGAGCGTGTCCTTCGCACCAAGTCCGCGGGCTACAGCGTCGAGCACCCGATCGTGCTCGGCGCGGCCCTCGCCGGCGCCGACGAGGCCATGCTCACCGCGCTCTCACGGTTCGGGCTGCCGATCGGAGAGGCGTTCCAGTTGCGCGACGACCTCCTCGGCGTCTTCGGCGATCCGACCGTCACCGGTAAGCCGGCCGGGGACGACCTCCGGGAGGGCAAGCGGACGTTGCTCGTCGGGTTCGCGCTCGAGCGCGCGAACCCGGTCGAGCGCGACACGCTCATCGCCGGGTTGGGGCGCCCTGACCTCGACGACTCCGGGATCGAGCGCCTCCGCGCGATCCTCGTCTCGACGGGTGCCGTCTCGGCTGTCGAGAGCCTCATCGCGGAGCGCACGGCCCTGGGCTTCACCGCGCTCACGGAGGCCGGACTCCCCGAGCGGCCGACCTTCGAGCTCCGCTCCCTCGCGCACCTCGCGGTCGACCGGGCCGCCTGACCGGCACCAGACGACAGACCGAGCACGCGTCCACCCGGTCCGAAACGTTGCCGCGCGATCGCGGATCCCCCTATCGTCAGTCTGTCCTCACTAGTCACACCACTCTCACTAGTCACACGCGTCACGGCTGAGGGGGCGTAGCCGCAGGCGCCCGACCCTCGACGCAGACCCGTCGTCGACCGGAGGTCCCGATGACCAGGCCCGTCCCACGCCGCGCCCGCACGAGCCGAGCGGTCCCCACCGCCGGCATCGGGCTCGCCGTCATGGCCATGTCCGGCGTCGTCGCTCCGGCGGCCGCCCATGCTGCCCCCGCACCCGCACCGCGCACCGCTCCGGCGGCGGGCCTCACCGCGGGGCCTCTGCTGACCGCCACCGCACCCCGACTGGCCCCGACTGTCAAGGCGCCCGCCCACGCGCCCACCGTGACCCCGCAGATGACGTACGTCGTCGTCGCCGGTGACACCGTCAGTGCGATCGCTCGCCGGACCGGCTCCACCGTCCAGGCGATCGTCGCCGCCAACGGGCTCAACGCCAGGGCATTCATCCGCATCGGACAGGTGCTGCACATCCCGTCGCCGGCCGGTACCGCGGCGCCCGCCGCGGCCCTCGGCCCCCGCGCCCGCGGCGTCCGGCACGACCACCCGGCACCTCGTCGTCTCGGGTGACACCGTCTCCCGCCTCGCCTCCCGCTACGGGACCACCGTCGCCGCCATCGTCGCCGCCAACGGCCTCGACTCCCGCGCACTCATCCGCGTCGGCCAGACCCTCACCATCCCGGGCGCCACCGGAGCGCCGGCACCCGCTCCGGCCCCTGCTGCGGCCCCGGCCCCCGCGCCCGCGTCCGGCACGACCACCCGGCACCTCGTCGTCTCGGGTGACACCGTCTCCCGCCTCGCCTCCCGCTACGGGACCACCGTCGCCGCCATCGTCGCCGCCAACGGCCTCGACTCCCGCGCACTCATCCGCGTCGGCCAGACCCTCACCATCCCGGGCGCCACCGGAGCGCCGGCACCGGCCGCCACCACGCAACTCGTCCCCAACACGTTCGCCGGGCGCACCTATCCCGAGGCCACCGTCTCCGCCGCCAACGCGAACAAGGCGACCCTGCTCTCGCGGTCGGTGCCGAGCCGAGCCGAGATGCAGCAGATCGTCCGCACGACCGCCCTCGCGATGGGCGTGGACCCAGCCCTGGCCCAGGCGATCGCCTACCAGGAGTCCGGCTTCGACCAGCGGGCGGTCTCGCCGGCCAACGCGATCGGGACGATGCAGGTGATCCCCAGCTCCGGCGTGTGGGCGTCCCAGCTGGTCGGTCGACCGCTGGACCTCCTCGACCCGCAGGACAACGCCACGGCCGGTGTCGCGATCCTTCGCGCCCTCGTCCGCAGCGCGCCCGACCTGCCGACGGCGATCGCGGGCTACTACCAGGGCCTGGGCTCCGTGACCCGCAACGGCATGTACGCCGACACCCGTCGTTACGTCGCCAACATCCAGACGCTGATGGCAACACGGTTCTCCTGACAGCGGGCCGGGCAGGGAGCGAACGTAGACTCCCCACGTGGGAGCCACCGTGACCGATCCGCTCGTCGGCCGCGTGGTCGACGAGCGCTACGAGATCACCGCACGCATCGCGCGCGGTGGCATGGCGACCGTCTACCGCGCCCTCGACCGTCGGCTGGACCGCGAGGTCGCGCTGAAGATCATGCATCCCCACCTCGCGGAGGGGAGCGACGTCGTCGCACGCTTCCGGCGTGAGGCCCGCGCCGCTGCGCGGCTCACGCACCCGGGCATCGTGGGCGTCTACGACCAGGGCAGCGACGGTGACACCGCCTACCTCACGCTCGAGCACGTGGACGGGCCGAACCTGCGCACCGTCCTGCGCGAGCGGGGCACGCTCCCGCTCGGGGAGGCCCTGGACCTCGTCGAGGCCGTCCTCGACGCCCTCGCTGCGGCCCACGCCGCCGGTCTCGTCCACCGGGACGTCAAGCCGGAGAACGTCCTCATCGCCTCCGACGGCCGCGTCAAGGTCGCCGACTTCGGCCTCGCGCGCGCCGTGACGGAGGCGACAGCGGCGACCACCGGCACCGTGCTGGGCACGGTGGCGTACCTCTCCCCCGAGATCGTCACCGCGGGTCTGGCCGACGCCCGCGCCGACGTCTACGCATGCGGCGTCATGCTCTACGAACTCGTGACCGGCCATCAGCCGCTCACCGGCGAGTCTGCGATCCAGACCGCCTACCGCCACGTCCACGAGGACGTGCCCGCCCCGTCCACCCGCGTGCCGTGGCTCCCGGTCGAGATCGACGACGTGGTCGCGGCGCTCACCGCCAGAGAGCCCGCCGAGCGCCCCACCGACGCCCGGGCCGCGCTGGTGCTCGTGCGCCGCGCGCACCTGAGCCTCGACGAGCCGGTCCTGGCCCGGCAGGCCGATCCGCCCGTCGTCGTGCCGCCCGCATCTCCACGTGCCTCGACCGGGATCGGCGCCGACGAGGCGGAGAGCGGCGCCGGCCTTGCCGACGACGACGCCACGCGCGCCCTCGGGCTCAGCGTCGGCTCGGGAACCGTCGCACTCCCCCTCGGTGCCATCAGCCCGCCCCCGCCCGCCGGCGCGGTCGCGACGCCACGCGACGACCGACCGCGACGGCGCCGCGGCCGTCGCGTGGCGGCCGTCCTCGCGCTGTTCCTCGCCCTGGCGGCGGGTGCCTGGTGGTGGTTCGAGGCCGGCCCCGGAGCGTTCACGCAGGTCCCCGACGTCACGGGCCTTCCCGTCGACGTCGCGATCGAGAGGCTCGAGGGTGCCGGCCTGAGCACCACCCTCACGGAGGCCAACGACGACGACATCCCGGCCGGCAACGTCGTCGCCACGTCACCCGGCCCCCTGGAACGGGTCGCGAAGGAGGGCGACGTCGAGGTCGTGGTCTCCCTCGGCGTCCTCATGCTCGAGGTGCCCACCCTCTCCGGCCTCGCCGAGGCCGACGCGCTCGCGGCGCTGGACGGGGCGGGCCTCGCCGTCGGCGAGATCACCCGGCCCTACGACATGGTGGTCCCCCAGGGCTCGGTTGTCTCCTCGACCCCGTCCGCCGGCGAGATCGTCCCCCACTACCGGCCCGTCGACCTCGCGGTCTCGAACGGTCGCGAACCCGTGACCATCCCGTCCGTCCTCGGCGCCACGCAGGCCGTCGCCGAACAGGAGCTCACCGACGCGGGGCTGGTTCCCGAGGTCCTCACCGACTACTCCGGCGACGTCCCGGCCGGACAGGTCATGGGGCAGGACCCGCCGTCGGGCCCTGCGCTTCGTGGCGACACGGTGCGCATCACGGTCTCCCTGGGTCCGCCCCTCGTCGCGGTACCGCCCGTAGTGGGCAAGCAGGTGGACGAGGCGACCCGCATCCTCGAGGAGGCGGGCTTCACTGTGCGGATCGAGCGGGTGCTCGGCGGGTTCTTCGGCACGGTCCGCGCGTCGGACCCCGTGGCGGGTGAGAGCATCCCGCGCGGCTCGACCGTGACGCTGACAATCGTCTGAGGATCGAGCCCGGCCGCCCTGACGGTTCCCGAGTCGACGGGCGACCTATTCCTGGTAGGCGTACCGCTCCTCGCGCCACGCGTCACCGTGCATGTGATAGCCCCGGTCCTCCCAGAAGCCGCGCTCCGGGGTCGTGAGGTAGTTCCAGCCCCGGACCCACTTGGGCCCCTTCCAGCTGTACAGGTGGGGGATGATCAGCCGCATCGGCGCTCCGTGCTCGGCGGTGAGCTCCTGGCCCCCGAGGTGTGTCGCCAGGAGAGACCGCCCGGAGGCGAGGTCCTCCAAGCGGACCGTCGCGGCGTACCCGTACTCGGCGAACACGAGAACGTGCTCGACCTCCGCCGCGGGTGGCGCCAGGGCGATCACGTCGCGCGCGAGGACTCCGGACCAGCGCTGGTCGAGCACGCTCCAATGTGTCGCGCAGTGGAGGTCGGCCACCACCTCCACCCGCGGGAGCGCCAGGAGGGTCGCGAGGTCGAAGGCGTGCTCCGCGCCGTCGACCGTGGCTCCTCCCACGGTGAAGCGCCAACGCTCGGGCCGAGGTCGCGGGACCGGCCCGTAGTGCATGACGGGCAGGTCCCGGAGCAGCCGCTGCCCAGGGGGCAGGCTCCGGTCCGGAGGAAGCACCTCCGTGCCTCCGGGCGTGGGCATCGCGAGGTGGTCGGGCCGTCCTCCGGCGTCGATCACGCTCAGCGCTCCCGGAGCATCTCCGCGACCTGGAACGCCATCTCCAGGGACTGCTGGTGGTTGAGGCGAGGATCGACGAGGGTCTCGTAGCGCCTGCTGAGCCCGATGTCGTCGATCTCCTCGCTGCCGCCCATGACCTCCGTCACGTCGTCGCCGGTCAGCTCGACGTGCAGGCCACCCGGAACGGTGCCCAGACCCGCGTGCACCTCGAAGAACCCCTTGACCTCATCGAGGACCACGCCGAAGTCGCGTGTCTTGTAGCCGCTGGGCGAGGCGAACGTGTTCCCGTGCATCGGGTCACACACCCAGGTGACAGGGCCACCCGAGGCCGAGACCTTCGCCACGAGGTCCGGGAGGACATCGCGAACACGTCCCGCACCCATCCGTGTGATGAAGGTGAGCCGGCCGGGCTCGCCGTCGGGGTTGAGCCGGTCCATCAGCGCCAGAGCGGTGTCGGGCGTCGTCGACGGCCCGAGCTTGACGCCGATCGGGTTCTTCACCCGGGAGAGGAAGTCCACGTGCGCGCCGTCGAGCTCGCGGGTGCGCTCCCCGATCCACAGGAAGTGGGCCGAGCAGTCGTAGGGCCGTCCGGTCCGCGAGTCGAACCGGGTGAGGGCCCTCTCGTAGTCCAGCAGGAGGGCCTCGTGGCTCGAGAAGAACTCCACCGTCCGCAGGCCCTCGAAGTCGGCGCCCGCGGCCGCCATGAACCGGATCGCACGGTCGATCTCCGTGGCCAACGCCTCGTAGCGTGCGTAGGCCGGGTTGGCCATGAACCCGCGGTTCCACTCGTGGACCCGCCGCATGTCGGCGAAGCCGCCGGCGGTGAAGGCCCTGATCAGGTTCAGCGTCGCAGCCGACGTGTGGTAGGCCCGCAGCATCCGCTGGGGGTCGGGCCGCCGGGCCTCGGGGGTGAAGTCGTGCCCGTTGACGGCATCGCCTCGGTAGGCGGGAAGGACGACGCCGTCCCGCTCCTCGTCGTTGCTCGACCGCGGCTTCGCGTACTGCCCGGCCATTCGACCCATCTTGATGACGGGCAGGCTCGCCCCGTAGGTGAGCACCACGGCCATCTGGAGGATGGTCTTGATCTTGTTGCGGATGCGGTCGGCCGTGGCCTCGGCAAACGTCTCCGCGCAGTCCCCGCCCTGCAGGAGGAACGCCTCGCCTCGCGAGGCCGCAGCGAGCAGGCCCCGCAGACGGTCCGCCTCCCCTGCGAAGACGAGTGGCGGAGCGGCCGCGATCTCGGCAGTGGCGGCGGCGAGGGCATCTGCGTCGGGCCAGGTCGGCTGCTGACCGGCGGTGAGCTGGCGCCAGTGGTCGAGGCCGACGACGACGTCGGGTTCTGGGAGGACGGTCACGCCGATCAGGATAGGGGCCCGGTCTCCCGGCTCGCGCCGACGTCCGGCGCGAGCCGGGAGACCATCCCGTCGTCAGGTCAGTGGAGGCCGCCGTGGGCCGACGGCGCGACCGTCTGCCCCATGTCGGCGAGCATCTCGCCGAACCACGGCTCCGTGATGTCGAAGGCCTTGCCCCCGGCGATCCGGTGGAAGGGGATTGCCTTCAGCGTGTCGTTGTCCTGCTCGTCGTGTCCGATCACGCCCGACTCGCCACGAAGCGCGGAGTCCACCGCGAGGTCGGTCATCGTCCGGATGAGCGCCAGGTCACGGGCGTTCGCCGGTGCGGACCGCGAGAAGTAGCCGCTCTTCTGCACCATCACCTTCTCGGCACCGATGCGCTCCGAGAACTGCCGCCCGAACCACTGACCCGGGTTGATGAGGTCCAGCTTCACGTGCCCGAAGGGGTCGCGCTGGACCTCCTCGCCGTTCGCCTCCATCTCGGCGATGATCTCCGGCACTCCCGCACCCTCCGAGAGGAAGATGTTCACGCTGCCCACCTCATCCATCACGGCGCGCAACCGTTCTGCCTCGCTGTCGAGGTCGATGGCGAGCTCCGGGAGGAACACGGCGTGGATGTCCCACCGTTCGCGCCGCAAGCCGATCGTCGGGTTCCACTCGCGACTGTCCAGCCACGCGCGATACTCCCTCGCCGTGGCCGCCGCGAGCCACCCGCAGTGCCGGCCCATGATCTCGTGGACGATGAGCATCCTCGGGTTCGACGCGTTCTCGCCGATGATCCGCTGCGCAAACTGGCTTCCCTGATCTGCCGCGGTCCAGGCACCCAGCGACTGGCGGATCGGGATGATGTCGTTGTCGATGGTCTTCGGGAGCCCGACCACGGTGAGGTCGTACTGGTTCTCCAGGAGGAACCGGGCGAGGTCTGCGGCTGTCGTGTTGGTGTCGTCGCCGCCGATCGTGTGGAGCACGTCGACGCCGTCCTTTCGGAGCTGCTCCGCGGCCACGGCGAGCGGGTCCTCACCCGGCTTGACCAGACCCCGGTGGACCAGGTTCTTGATGTTCGTCAACTTCACCCGGCTGTTACCGATCGGACTTCCACCGAACTGGTGGAGCAGGTGCGCCTGAGCCCGCGCGGCGTCGTCGATGAGGACGCTCTGTCCCGACAGCAATCCGTGGTAGCCGTACTTGTAGGCCAGGATCTCGACGTCGGGCGCGATCTCGGTGTACCGCTCGATCAATCCGCCCACGGCGGACGAGAGGCAGGGAGCGAAGCCACCGGCGGTGAGCAGGGCGACACGGCGAACCGACATCAGAGAACCCTTCCATTGCGGGAACGACCGCGGACCCTGGGCGGTCGCGCCCATGCTAGCGAAGCGGACACGGCAGAGACCGGCCCGAAGGGCCAAGGCGTTCCGGCGGGCCGCACTGCACCGAGGAGGGCCGGCGCCGGACGCGGGCGGCGGGGCGCGTCCCGGACGGGCTCAGCCGTCCTGCGCTGCGGGGGTGGCCGAGGCGTCGGCTGCGGGACCGGGCACCTCGACCGCGGGCGCCGGACGCCCACCGGGGGCGGCCACGCGGCCTCGTGCGCCCGAGGCCGCCTCGCCGTCGGCGAGGCGCGCCTTCATCGACGCGGCGTACATGTCCACGTACTCCTGGCCCGAGAGGGTCATGATCGCGTACATGATCTCGTCGGTGATCGACCGGAGCACGAACCGGTCGTTCTCCATCCCGCGGTAGCGGCTGAAGTCCATCGGCTCACCGATCACGATGCCGATGCGGTGGAACTTCGGGATCCGCTTGCCGATGGGCTGGGCGATGTTCGTGTCGATCATCGCGACGGGGAGGACGGGCGCGCCGGACTCCAGGGCGAGCCGCGCGACGCCCGTCTTGCCCCGGTACAGGCGTCCGTCAGGGCTCCGGGTTCCCTCGGGGTAGATCCCGAACAGCCCGTCCTCGCGCAGGACCTTGAGCCCGGTGTTCAGAGCCGCCTCGCTCGCCTTCCCGCCGGAGCGGTCCACCGGGATCGTCCCCACACCGCGCATGAAGCCGGCCACGAACCGGCCCCGGAAGCCCTTGCCGGTGAAGTAGTCCTGCTTGCCCAGGAAGACGACCCGGCGCGACATCATCAGCGGGAGGAAGAACGAGTCGATCACGGCGAGGTGGTTGCTCGCGAGGATGGCCGGCCCCTCGGCCGGGATGTGCTCCACACCGCGGGTCCACGGTTGGTAGAAGACACGCAGGATCGTCCCTAGCGTCGCCTTCATGAACCGGTAGAACAAGGGGCACCTCCGCGCCTGCCGCTGAAGTCGTCGCCTGCGGCCGCGTCCGCCCGCACCACCGCACTCTAGAGTGCCGACCATGGTTGGTCGCACCCCAGAGCCCGACGACGATCGCGAGCCGACGCCGGACGCGGACGACATCGACATCCGGTTCGCGGAGATCACCGCGAGCCTGGGCGACCTCACGGTACCCCCGGCCGAGCCCGATGAGGGTCGGCTTGAGGACGCCCACGCGGAGCCGGCGCCTCCGGTCCCCGCCACCCCTGGTCCGCGGGACTTCGAGCTCGGCGCCGAGGTCCCCCTCGAGGACGACGACGAGCCGGGGTTCGCACCGCCCGAGCCCCCGGCGCTGACGGGCTCGGACCCCCTGCTCACGACCGGCTGGATCGGGGTGGTCGCCCCTGTCGCCCTCGTGTTCGTCTACCTCATGCTCTGGCGGAACATGCCGCCGGCGCTCCTGCTGACCGCCGGCGTCGTGTTCGTCCTCTCTGTGGGCATCCTCGTCTGGCGCCTTCCCGCCCACCGGGACCCCCACGACCACGACGACGGCGCCGTCGTCTGACCCTTCCGTCCTCGGTGCGGGCGGCTCGGCTGCGGGCTGCTCGGCTGCGGGCTGCTCAGCCGCGGGCCAGGTCCGCCGCCCCGACGATGCCCGCGTCGTTCTGCATCTCGGCGACCACGATGCTCGGCTCCGGGCGGTGCCCGCGGGCGGACAGGGAGTTCCCGAACGCGTTCCGGATCGGCTCGAGCAGCAGGTCACCAGCGCTCGCGACGCCGCCGCCCACCACGATGACGGCAGGGTCCAGGACCGCGACGAGGGAAGCCGCGCCCGAGCCGATCCAGGTGCCGAGCTCCGCCAGCAGCTCGATCCCGAGCGCGTCGCCGGCCTGGGCCACCTGGGTGACGTAGGGACCCTTGATCTTCTTGGCCTCGCCACCCGACAGCGCCAGCAGAGCCGCCGCGCGATCCGGGTTCGCGATCGCGGCCGCGCGCGCTTGCCGGGTCAGCGCACGCCCGGAGGCGTACTGCTCCCAGCACCCCTCGTGCCCGCACCCGCACATGTGGCCGTCCGGGACCACCCGGACGTGACCGATCTCGGCCGCGACGCCGTGCGCACCGCGCAGCAGCTCCCCGTCGACGACGATCGCGCCGCCGAGGCCCGTCCCGATCGTGAGCATGACCATGTCCTGGACACCGCGACCCGCGCCGAACCGGAACTCCGCCCAGCCGGCGGCGTTGGCGTCGTTCTCCACGACGACCGGCAGGTCGACGAAGGGCTCGACCCGCTCGCGCAGCGGGTAGTCGCGCCACGCGATGTTCGGCGCGAACAGGACGGTGGCGCGGTCGCTCGAGACGAACCCTGCCGCGGCGACCCCGACGGCGCCGATCTCGAAGTCACGGCGCAGCTCGAGGACCAGGTCGATCACGGCTCGCTCGATCTCACCGGGTGCGTCCGGGTCGGTATCCCGGCGGAGCTTGGCGAGGATCACGCCGTCGTCGTCGACGACGCCCGCCGCGATCTTCGTCCCGCCGATGTCCACACCGATCGCGTGCATGTCCCCGCCCTTGGGTCGTCCGGATGTCGTGCGCAGCCTGGGATCCGCGGGCGTCGAGCCACGACCGGCGACGTACCGGTCTCGCTACAGTGAGGCTCCACGTCCCCTGCCGACGGAGCCCAGTATGGACGAGTTCCGCAGCCCACGGCTCGTTTCCGCAGGCCCGACGACGAGCATCAGCGACCTCCTGATCGAGCACGCGCGTCACAGGCCGGCCGCCGTTCTCCTGCGCCGCCACGACGCGGGCGCCTGGGTGGACCGGTCGGCGGCCGAGGTGCTCGCCGAGGTCGCGGCCGTCGCCAAGGGCCTCCTGGCGGCCGGGATCGAGCCAGGCGACCGGATCGCGATCATGTCCCGGACCCGATACGAGTGGACCATCCTCGACTTCGCCGCCTGGCACGCAGGCGCGGTGCCCGTGCCCGTGTACGAGACGTCGTCACCGAGCCAGGTCGAGTGGATCCTCTCCGACTCCGGCGCCCGCGCCGTCGTCGTCGAGACGTCGACGCTGGCCGCGGTGGTGGAGGAGGTCCGTGCGGGCCTCCCGGCGCTCGAACACGTCTGGCAGATCGACGACGGCGCCCTCGAGACCCTGGTCTCGATCGGTGCGGACGTCAGCGACGACGAGGTCGACGCACGACACCAGGCGTGCGGACCGGACGACCTCGCCACGATCATCTACACGTCGGGCACGACGGGCCGCCCGAAGGGCGCCGAGCTCACCCATGGCAACTTCGTCGAGCTGAGCCTGAACGCGATCGAACGGCTCCACGTCATCCTCGAGGACCCCGGGGCCTCCACACTCCTCTTCCTGCCCCTGGCGCACGTCTTCGCACGGTTCATCGAGGTGCTCGTGATCGCCGCCGGCGCGACCCTCGGGCACGCCCCGGACGTGCGGCAGATGGTCTCCGACCTCGGCACGTTCCGCCCGACCTTCCTCCTTGCGGTCCCCCGTGTCTTCGAGAAGGTCTACAACTCCGCCGAGCAGAAGGCGACGGCGGCCGGCCGGGTCGCGATCTTCCACCGTGCCGCCCGGATCGCGATCGCCTACTCCCGGGCCCTCGACCACGGCGGTCCCGGGCTGTCCCTCCGGCTCTCGCACCGGCTCGCCGACCTGCTCGTCCTCCGCAAGCTGCGCGCGGCGCTCGGCGGCCGGGTGCGGTGGGCGATCTCCGGAGGGGCCCCGCTCGGCGAGCGGCTCGGCCACTTCTACCGCGGCCTCGGGCTGACCGTCCTGGAGGGGTACGGCTTGACCGAGACGACGGCGCCCGCGACCGTCAACGTGCCGGACCTCGTCAAGATCGGGACGGTCGGTCCGCCGCTGCCGGGCACCGCGATCCGGATCGCCGACGACGGAGAGATCCTCATCAGCGGGATCCCGGTCTTCCGCGGCTACCGCGGCAACCCCCAGGCCACGACCGAGGCGTTCTCGGGCGAGTGGTTCCACTCCGGCGACATCGGCGAGCTGGATGACGACGGCTACCTGCGGATCACGGGACGCAAGAAGGAGATCATCGTGACCGCCGCGGGAAAGAACGTCGTCCCGGCGGTGCTGGAGGACCGCGTCCGGTCGCACCCACTCGTCAGCCAGTGCGTCGTCGTCGGGGACGCCCGGCCGTTCGTCGGGGCGCTCATCACCCTCGATCCGGAGATGCTCCCCCTGTGGCTGAGCAGCCACGGGAAGCAGGCGATGGGGATCACCGAGGCGGCCGAGGACCCCGACGTCCGGGAGCACCTCGACCGTGCGGTCGCCCGGGCCAACGAGGCGGTGTCCCGGGCGGAGTCGATCCGCAGGTACGTCGTGCTCGCCGGCGACTTCACGGTCGACAACGGCTATCTCACGCCGTCGTTGAAGGTGAAGCGGCACCTCGTCCTCGCCGACTTCACCGAGGACATCGAGCGGATCTACGGTGATGGGACGGCGCCGGGCGCGGTCTGAGGTCCGAGCAGGGGCCCGGCGCCTGTGCCACGTTCGTCACCCGGTCGGAGCCACCGCGCGCCGCATCCTCAAGGGAGGCACGAGCCCGGACGCCGCGAGGACGGAGATCGCCCTGCTCTCGGCATCGCTCAGGTCGCCGGGGCCGCCGACCGCCAGGAGGCCGTGCTCCCGGCGCCGGACCGGGATCGTGATGAAGGAGACGACGCACTCGGCGCACGCGACGTCTCGCATCGTGCAGGTGTCGCAGTCGATGACCATGGTTCCGACGGTAGGAGCCACCACTGACAACGATCGGGGCTGCACCGGTGCCGCGCCCGGTCGGGGCGGGGTGGTCGGATGAAGGTCCGGGTGGCGCGGGGGGATTCTGTCGGTGGGGTCGCCTACCGTGACGGCCGTGCGCGAGAACCTGCTGGTCCCCAGAAGCCCGGGCGGGCGGCTCGACCTCCTCGACGCCCGCCGCAGCGACACGGGGACGCCGCACCAGCCCCGGCTCGACGACGTCGGCACCTCCCTCGCCGAGACCACCTTCGTGGTCGTCGACCTCGAGACGACGGGCGGCTCTCCGGCGACCTGCGCCATCACCGAGATCGGGGCCGTCAAGGTGCGCGGCGGCGAGGTCCTGGGCGAGTTCCAGACCCTCGTCGACTCCGGCACGTCGGTGCCACCGATGATCACGGTCCTCACCGGCATCACCGACGCGATGCTCGTCGGTGCACCCCGGATCGCCGAGGTTCTGCCCTCCTTCCTCGAGTTCGCGCGCGGTGCCGTGCTCGTCGCCCACAACGCCCCCTTCGACATCGGCTTCCTGCGGGCGGCGGCGTCACAACTCGACCTCGCGTGGCCTCGCCCCGTCGTCGTGGACACCGTGGCGCTCGCCCGCCGCGTCGTCACCCGCGACGAGAGCCCGGACAACAAGCTCTCCTCGCTCGCCACCCTCTTCGGCGCAGCGGTGACGCCGAACCACAGGGCGCTCGACGACGCGCGCGCCACCGTCGACGTCCTGCACGGACTCCTGGGGCGGATGGCCCCGCTGGGCGTGACGCACCTCGAGGACCTCGTCACGGCCTCCGACCCGGTTCCGCACACCCGGCGCCGCAAGGCACACCTTGCCGACGGGCTGCCCAGCGGACCTGGCGTCTACATGTTCATGGGTCCGGGCAGCGAGGTCCTCTACGTCGGCACGGCCGTCGACATCCGTCGTCGGGTCCGCAGCTACTTCACCGCCGCCGAGAAGCGCTCGCGCATCGGGGAGATGCTCCAGCTCGCCGAACGGGTCCGCCCCGTCCCTTGCACCACGGTCCTGGAGGCCCAGATCCGCGAGCTCCGCCTCATCGCGCAGCACAAGCCCGCGTACAACCGCCGGTCACGGCTCCCGGAGCGCGAACCGTGGCTGGTCCTGACGGACGAGCCCTACCCTCGCCTCTCCGTCGTGCGATCGATCCCGTTCGGGGACCGGCCGGCCGGGATCGGGCCGTTCCCCGGCCGGGCGGCGGCGGAAGCTGCGGCCACGGCCCTCACCACGGCCTACGCCATCCGGCAGTGCACCTCGCGCCTTCCTCGCAGGCCGCGCCCGGGTGCGGCCGCGTGTGCGCTGGCCGAGATGGGCCGCTGCGGCGCCCCGTGCACGGGCGAGCAGAGCCTGTCCGCGTACGGGGCGATCGCCGACGATGTCGCCCGTACGCTCGAGGGCGACGTCGGGCCCGTCGTCGCCGCCGTCGACGCCCGCATCCACGCGCTCTCCGACGCCCTGCGCTACGAAGAGGCCGCGGTGCACCGCGACCAGCTTCGGGCCCTCCTGCGCGCCGCGGCCCGCACGGCTCGGCTCTCGCCCCTCGTCACCGACCCGCAGATCGTCGCCGCCCGACGGACCGGAGGCGGCGGGTGGGAGATCGTTCTCGCGCGCTTCGGCCGCCTCGCCGGCACGGCGACCGTCCCCCGTGGTGCGGACCCGAGGCCCGCGATCGCCGCCCTCGAGTGCTCCGGCGAGGACGTCGCCCGACCGGCGAACCTCTGCGGCGCGGCGACGGCCGAGGAGAGCGAGCTCGTGGCGACCTGGCTGGAGCAGCCCGGCACCCGGCTGGTCGAGGTCGCGGGCGCCCGGGGGCTGGCCTGGCCGGTGAACGGCGCCGCCAAGTTCCTCGACGACCGCGTGGGCACGAGGCGCGCCGGCGCGGGATGATGAGCCCCGGCGGAACGCCCGCCGAGAATCCACGACCACGAGCCGACGACCGGCACCGGAGAGGGCCCACGACATGCTCACTGCGATCGTGATGATCGATGCCGACGTCGCTCGCATCCCCGAGGTGGCGGCCGCCGTGGCCGACCTCGACGGGATCAGCGAGGTCTACTCGGTCACCGGGGACGTGGACCTCATCGCCGTGGCCCGGGTCGCGCGCCACGACGAGCTCGCCGCCGTGGTCGCCGACAGGATCGGGAAGGTCGACGGCGTGCTGGGCACGCGCACTTACATCGCCTTCCGGGCGTACTCGCGCCACGACCTCGACGCCGCCTTCGCCATCGGTCTCGACGACTGACCCGACCGGGCCCTGCAGCCGCGCGGCCGCAGCCGCGCGGCCGCAGACGCGGCACCCGTCAGCGGGTCGCGGCGACCCACCGGTCGAGGACGGAGGACGCAGCCCCGCTGTCCACGGCCTCCGCGGCGAGGGTGAGGCCCGCGGCCAGGCGATCCTCGAGGGCCCCCGCACCCGTTCCCGGCGTCGAGCCGTCCGCCACGAGGGCCGCGGCGGCGTTCAAGAGGACGGCGTCACGCACGGGGCCCCGCTCCCCCGCCAGCACGGTCCGGACGACCCGTGCGTTGTGCGCCGCCTCGGCCCCCCGCAAGTCGGCCAGCGTTGCCGGAGCCAGCCCGAACGCCTCCCGCGGGTCGAGCCGGTGCTCAACCACACCGCCGTCTGCGACCTCCCAGATGTCGGCGGGCGCCGTCGTCGAGAGCTCGTCGAGGCCGTCGTGGCCTCGGAAGACCAGGGCGCTCGTCCCTCGCGCGGCGAGCACGCCCGCCATCAGGGGCGCCATCCGCCGGTCGGCCACGCCGATGGCCGCCGCGCGGGGTCGCGCCGGGTTCGTGAGCGGCCCGAGGAAGTTGAAGGTCGTCGGGATCCCGAGCTCTCGCCGAGCGGTCGCGGCGTGCCGGAACGAGGGATGGAAGACCTGGGCGAAGCAGAAGGTGATGCCCACGGTCCGAGCCGTCTCCGCCACCCGGGCGACGTCGAGGTCGAGCCGGACGCCGAGCGCCTCCAGGACGTCGGCGGACCCGCTGGCCGACGACGCCGCCCGGTTGCCGTGCTTGACCACCCGCGGCCCCGCCCCGGCGACGACGAGCGCGGCCATGGTGGAGATGTTCACGCTGTGGTGCCGGTCCCCGCCGGTGCCGACGAGGTCGACCGTCGGACCCTCGACCTCGATCGGCACGGCGTGGGTGAGCATCGCGTCGGCCAGGCCCGTCAGCTCTGCGACCGTCTCGCCCTTGGCGCGCAGGGCCACGAGGAATCCTGCGAGCACCACCGGGCTCGTCTCCCCCGCCATGACCTGGTCCATCGCCCAGGCCGTGCGATCGGCAGGAAGGTCCGAACGAGCGATCAGGGCCGAGATCAGCTCCGGCCAGGTGGGCGCCGGGGGCTTCACGCCAAGGCCTTCCGAACCACGCGTGCGACCGTCTCCTTGACCTCGATCGGGTCGAACGGCGCGGTGATCACGGCGTCCGCCTCGGACCACGCGGCAAGCCAGGCGTCCTGGGCACGCGCGGTCAGCACGATGATCGGCGGGCACTCGTACACCTCGGCCTTGAGCTGGCGACAGATACCGAGGCCACCGGCCTTGGCTGCCTCGCCGTCGAGCACGAGGACCAGGAACCGGCCCGACTCGGCGTGCTCCACCACCGCGGCGTGGGTCGCCGTCTCGGTCCAGGCGATCGCGGGCAGGTCGCCGCCTGCTCGCCGGCCGACCGCCTGGCGGATCTCCGCCCGGGTCTGCGAGTCGTCGCTGTACAACAGGATCTCGACCCGTTCCTGCGCGAGACCCTCCCGGCCGGCAGCTGTGTGCGTGCTCGTCATCGACGTCCTCCGGATCGGCTGAGACTGACGAGCATGCTAGTGCCGAGTCGCGGCCCGTCGGGTGGGGCGATCCCTCCGCCTGGCCGCCCTCGTCACCTGCCCTCAGGTCACGATTTGGTCTCGGTCTGCCCGGCGACCCCCAAGTTGGGACTTTCGTCCGACGCAATGCGCCCTCGAGTAGCCCCGGGCGGCCCTGATCAGGCAATAATGACGCTGTGTCTGCATCGGCCGCACTGCGCACCCCTCACTTGAGCGTGAACCGCCCGAACTCGGTGTCGGTCGGCACCATCGTGTGGCTCTCGAGCGAGCTCATGTTCTTCGCCGGGCTCTTCGCGATGTACTTCACGCATCGCGCGGTTGACCCGGAGCTCTTCGCCACCGAGTCGGCCCTGCTGAACGTGCCGTTCTCGCTCGTGAACACGATCGTCCTGGTCACCAGCTCGGTCACATGCCAGATGGGCGTCTTCGCCGCGGAGCGGTTCCAGGCGCGGCGGACCGGCTCGTTGCTGGACCTCCGCTCGTGGGGCATGCAGGAGTGGTTCGTCCTCACCTACCTCATGGGCGCGTGGTTCATCGCCGGCCAGATCACCGAGTACGCCGAGCTGGTGCACCAGGGCCTGACCATCTCCTCGAGCGCGTACGGCTCGGTCTTCTACCTTGCGACCGGTTTCCACGGCCTTCACGTGGTCGGCGGGCTCATCGCCTTCCTCTTCGTGCTCGGGAGATCCTTCGCAGCCCGGCGGTTCGGCCACCACGAGGCCACGAGCGCGATCGTCGTGTCGTACTACTGGCACTTCGTCGACGTGGTCTGGATCGCCCTCTTCGCGGTCATCTACCTGCTCCGCTAGCGACCGGCCCTCACCGACCGCACCGAACAGCATCCGCCCCGACTCCAGACGAGGAAGACCCAGTCGTGAAGGCACTCGCAGCCCGCAGACGGCACCGGTTCGCGCCGGTGGTCCTCGTCTCGCTGGCGCTTCTCGTGATCGGTGGCGCCTACGCAGCCCTCGCCCCGCAGCCGGCGACGGCCGCGACGGCCACCGAGGACCAGGTCGCCTTGGGCAAGGCACTGTTCCAGGCCAACTGCGCCACCTGCCACGGAGTCAACGCCGAAGGCACGGACTACGCCCCGTCGCTCATCGGCGTCGGAGCGGCCGCCGTCGACTTCCAGGTGAGCACGGGTCGGATGCCGATGTCGGCGAACGCGCCCCAGGCCGAGGTCAAGCCGCCACAGCTGGACCCTGAGCAGATCGCCGCCCTCGCCGCCTACGTGGCGACCCTCGGCGCCGGACCGTCGATCCCGACGGAGGAGATGGTCGACCCGGCCCTGGGCAACGCGGCGACGGGGCATGGAGCTCTTCCGCACGAACTGCGCGCAGTGCCACAACGCGGTCGGGGCCGGCGGCGCGCTCTCGGAGGGGAAGTACGCCCCTCCCCTGGACCAGACCCTTCCCGAGCACATCTACGCGGCCATGGTCACGGGACCCCAGTCGATGCCCGTGTTCAACGACGCGAACCTGACTCCGGACGAGAAGCGCGACATCATCGCGTACCTCGTCGAGCAGCGTGACGGCGGCACGAGCGTCCTCGACCTGGGCTCCCTCGGCCCGGTCAGCGAGGGCCTGTGGGTGTGGGTGGTCGGCATCGGGCTCCTGATCGGAACGACCGTGTGGTTTGGAGCGAAGTCCTCATGAGCAGCCAGAAGCCCCAGGGACACGGCACGGTCTCGACCACCCGCGGCGAGGTCTCCGCCACGAGGGTGGAGCAGTTCGAGAACCCCGGACTCCCTCCGCACCGACACCGCCGCTCCGACACCGACCCGGACGCTGCCCGACGCGCGGAACGCCAGGTCGCCTTCCTCTTCGGCGTCTCGATCCTCGGCACCATCGCAGCACTGTGGGCGTATTTCGCTCTTCCCCTCGACGGGACGGTGGCATCGGTCCGCGTCTCAAACCTCGTGCTCGGCGCCGGCCTCGCTCTCGGCATGGTCGGGATCGGCCTGGCTGCGATCCACTGGGCCAAGACCCTGATGAGCGACGTGGAGCGCGTCGATGAGCGCCACGTGCTGCGCACCGACGACGCCACCCGCGCCGAGGCCGTCCGGATGCTCCAGGACGGCGCGGCGGACTCCGGCATCGGGCGACGGCCCCTCCTCAAGGGCGCTCTCGTGGGGGCCCTCGCGCTGGCCCCGCTGCCGTTCGTGGTGCCCCTGGTCGGCAATCTCGGCGGCGACTGGAACGTCGGAGCCCTCAAGCACACCGCGTGGAAGGCAGGCCGCCGGCTCGCGATCGACCCGACCAACGTGCCGATCAAGGCCTCCGACGTCACCATCGGGTCGATCTTCAGCGTGATGCCCGAGGGGCTCCCCGACGAACCGCACTACCTCGAGGAGAAGGCGAAGGCGGTCGTCATCCTCGTCCGGGTCGCTCCTGAGGACCTCAACGAAGCCGAGGACCGCCAGGACTGGTCGTACGACGGCATCGTCGCGTACTCGAAGATCTGCACGCATGTCGGGTGCCCGGTGGCTCTCTACGAGCAGCAGACCCACCACCTGCTCTGCCCGTGCCACCAGTCGACCTTCGACGTCACCGACGGTGCGCGGGTCGTGTTCGGACCGGCCAAGCGGCCCCTGCCCCAGCTGCCGATCACGGTCGACGACGAGGGCTACCTGATCGCACAGAGCGACTTCACCGAACCGGTCGGACCGAGCTTCTGGGAGCGTCTGAAGTGAGCACCTCTCCTGTCGCCCGCGCCGCGGGCGGGACCGCCGACCTCCTCGACACCAGACTCGGCGCGGCGAAGGCCGTCAAGGAGTTCGCCCGCAAGGTCTTCCCGGACCACTGGTCCTTCGAGCTCGGCCAGATGGCGCTCTGGAGCTTCGTCGTCCTGCTCCTGACCGGCACGTTCCTCACGATGTTCTTCGTGCCGTCGATGACCCAGGTCGTCTACCCGGAGGACGCCCTCCCGGTCGCGATGCAGGGCGTTCAGATGTCCGAGGCCTTCGCGTCGACGCTCCACCTCTCGTTCGAGGTGCGCGGCGGCCTCCTCATGCGGCAGATCCACCACTGGGCGGCGCTGCTGTTCATGGCGGCGATCGTCACCCACATGATGCGGATCTTCTTCACGGGCGCCTTCCGGAAGCCGCGCGAACTGAACTGGCTGATCGGCTTCGTGCTCATGATCCTCGGGCTGGTCGCCGGGTTCACCGGGTACTCCCTCCCGGACGACGTGCTCTCCGGCAACGGCCTTCGGATCACCGACGGCATCACCAAGGCCGTGCCGATCATCGGGAGCTACGCGTCCTTCCTTATCTTCGGCGGCGAGTTCCCCGGAGAACGAGATCGTCCCCCGCATGTTCACGGCGCACATCCTCATCATCCCGGGACTCATCCTGGCCCTCGTCGCCGCCCATCTGCTCCTCGTGGTCGTCCACAAGCACACGCAGTACCCCGGTCCCGGACGTTCCAACACCAACGTGGTGGGCTACCCCCTCTTCCCGGTCTACATGGCCAAGGCGGGCGGCTTCTTCTTCGTCGTCTTCGGCGTCCTCGCCCTGATGGGCGCGACGATGTCTATCAACCCGGTCTGGAACTACGGTCCCTACGACCCGTCGCCGGTCTCGGCCGGATCTCAACCCGACTGGTACATGCTGTTCCTCGACGGGGCCGTGCGACTCATGCCCGGCGCCGCCGAGATCGTGGTCGCCGGGTTCACGATCCCCCTCAACGTCATCGTGCCCGCGATGGTCGCTACCCGGCATCGTGCTCGGAGGCTTCGCCGCCTACCCCTTCATCGAGGCGTTCGCGACGGGTGACAAGGGCGAGCACCACGTCCTCGACCGCCCCCGCAACCGTCCCGTGCGCACGGGGATCGGAGTGGCGTTCCTGACGGCGACCTTCCTCCTCGTTGTCGCGGGATCCAACGACATCATCGCGACCCACTTCGACCTCTCGATCAACACCATCACGAACGCCCTCCGAGTGCTCTTCTTCGTCCTCCCCGTGGTGGCCTTCTCGGTGACGAAGCGGATCTGCCTCGGGCTCCAGCGCAGGGACCGGGAGATCGTCCTGCACGGCCGCGAGACCGGCACCATCGTGCGATTCGACTCCGGCGAGTACATCGAGGTCCACAAGCCCCTCGACGAGTACGAGCGTTGGGTCCTCGTGTCGTACGACTCCCCCGCACCCCGGGAGATCGCCCCGGCCACCGACGCTCGAGGCGTTCGTCGGCGCGGGTACCGGATGGACCGGCTCCGTCGACGGCTCTCGCAGTTCTTCTACGAGGACCGGATCGCACCTGTCACTCCGGCAGAGCTCACCGCGGCGCAATCCCACGGCTCGCACGACGTCCTCGAGTCCGGGGCGTCCGGCACGCGGGAACTCACCCCCTCCGGTTCGCCCGCTCCGGGCGGCGCCGGCTCCGCATCGTCCGGGCCGTCCATCCGGTCCTGACAGCAACTGGCCGGGGCGCTTCGCGCGTCACGAGCGCGAGCAGCCCCCACGTCACACCCCGGTGGCCCGCATCGGGCGGGCCACCCCGCGACCGAGGAGGACGCGCGTTCATGGCTGACTACACCCTTCCTGACCTGCCGTACGACTACGGGGACCTGGAGCCCCACATCTCCGGCAAGATCATGGAGCTCCACCACGGCAAGCACCACGCCGCGTACGTCGCGGGTGCCAACGCCGCTCTCGCTCGTCTCGCCGAGGCACGCGCGACCGGCAACTTCGACGCCGTGACCATGCTCGAGAAGAACCTCGCCTTCAACCTGGGCGGGCACGTGAACCACTCCGTGTTCTGGCGGAACCTCTCCCCCGAGGGCGGTGGCCGCCCCGAGGGCGAGCTCGCTGCCGCGATCGACGAGTTCTTCGGCGGCTTCGAGGCGTTCACGAAGCACTTCTCCGCGGTCGCGAACGGCGTCCAGGGCTCCGGATGGTCGATCCTGGCCTGGGAGTCCATCGGCCAGAAGCTCGTCGTGGTGCAGCTGTACGACCAGCAGGCCAACCTCGCGCTCGGCCTCGTGCCGATCCTCATGCTCGACATGTGGGAGCACGCCTTCTACCTGCAGTACCTCAACGTGAAGGCCGACTACGTCACGGCATTCTGGAACGTAGTCAACTGGGCCGACGTCGCAGCGCGCTTCGAAGCGGCTCGTACGCAGACCGTCGGGCTGATCGTCCCCGCCTGATCACGCCGAGACACACGGAAGGCCGGCCACGCCTCGCGGGTGGCCGGCCTTCCGGCTGTGTGAATCGTGTTCTCGTCGCAGGTGCACTCAGTGGGCGTGCTGGCCGCGGGAGAACTCGAAGAGGAGACCCACCAGGCCGATGACGGCGACCACGGCGCCGATCCCGGAGATCCAGAACCCGAGGGCGAGACCGAGGAAGACGAGCGAGACTGCGATGCCGAGAACGAGGGGCCACCAGCTCCAGGGGCTGAAGACCCCGACCTCGCCCGCGCCGTCCGCGACCTCCGCCATCGGGTCGTCCTCGGGGCGGGGATCGATGCGGTGGCTCAGTACCCACAGGTAGATGCCGACGAGGCCCGAGAGACCGGCGAGCAGGAAGAGCGCAACGCTGCCGACCGGCTCCCAGTCGGTCAGGAGTCCGTAGATCAACGCGATGGGGGCGAAGAAGATGACCCCCGCACCGAAGAGGAACGCCTCCGTCTTCAGCGGCCTTCCGGGCGTGGTTGCCTGCTTGCTCATCGAGCACCTCCAGCGACCTGGTCGAGCAGCTCACGGTCGGGCTCGGCGTGATCCAGCGCCGCGACCTCGGGGTGGTGCAGGTCGAACGCCGGCCGCTCCGACCGGATGCGGGGCAGCGAGACGAAGTTGTGACGGGGCGGCGGGCACGAGGTGGCCCACTCCAGCGAGGCCCCGTAACCCCAGGGATCGTCGACCGTCACCTTCGGGGCCGACCGCCACGTGATGTAGACGTTCCAGAGGAACGGCAGCGTCGATGCCGCGAGCAGGACGGATCCGATCGTGGAGATCTGGTTGCCGAGGGTGAAGCCGTCCTCCGCGAGGTAGTCCGCGTAGCGCCGCGGCATGCCGATCACGCCGAGCCAGTGCTGAATCAGGAAGGTGGTGTGGAACCCGATGAACAGCAGCCAGAAGTGGACCTTGCCGAGCCGGTCGTTCAGCATGCGTCCGGTCAACTTCGGCCACCAGAAGTAGAAGCCCGCGAACATCGCGAAGACGACGGTGCCGAAGACCACGTAGTGGAAGTGCGCGACCACGAAGTACGTGTCCGAGACGTGGAAGTCCATCGCCGGGCTGGACAGGATGACGCCCGTCAGTCCCCCGAAGAGGAACGTCACGAGGAAGCCGATCGACCACAGCATCGGGGACTCGAACGTCAGCTTCCCCCGCCACATGGTGCCGATCCAGTTGAAGAACTTCACCCCGGTCGGCACGGCGATCAGCATGGTCATCAGCGCGAAGAAGGACAGCATGACCGCACCGGTCGTGTACATGTGGTGCGCCCACACGGACACCGAGAGCGCCCCGATCGCGATCGTCGCGAAGATGAGCCCCTTGTACCCGAAGATCGGCTTCCGGCTGAAGACCGGAAGGATCTCGGAGACGATGCCGAAGAACGGCAGCGCGATGATGTACACCTCGGGGTGGCCGAAGAACCAGAAGAGGTGCTGCCAGAGGATCGCGCCGCCGGACTCCGGGTTGAAGATGTGCGCCCCGAGGATGCGGTCTGCGGCGAGGCCGAAAAGCGCCGCCGCCAGGACCGGGAACGCCATCAGCACGAGGATCGACGTGACGAGGATGTTCCAGGTGAAGATCGGCATCCGGAACATCGTCATGCCGGGCGCGCGCATCGTGATGATCGTCGTGATGAAGTTGACGGCTCCGAAGATCGTGCCGAAGCCGGTCATCGCGAGACCGACGACCCACAGGTCTCCACCGACTCCCGGGGAGAACGTCGTGGAGGACAGCGGTGCATAGGCGAACCAGCCGAAGCTGGCGGCCCCCTTCGGGGTGAAGAAACCCGCGCACGCGATCAGTCCGCCGAACAGGTACAGCCAGTACGCGAACATGTTCATCCGCGGGAACGCGACGTCCGGAGCCCCGATCTGCAGAGGCAGCAGCACGTTCGCGAACCCCGCGAAGAGAGGGGTCGCGAACAGCAGCAGCATGATCGTGCCGTGCATCGTGAAGAGCTGGTTGTACTGCTCCTTGCTCTGGAGCACCTGCATCCCGGGCTCGAACAGCTCCGCCCGGATCACCAGCGCCATGAGGCCGCCGATGCAGAAGAAGATGAACGACGAGATCAGGTACATGTAACCGATCGTCTTGTGGTCGGTGGAGGTGATCCACTTGACCACGGTGCGTCCCAGGCTCTGCCGGCCGGGAGCCAGACCCGGGATCGCGAGCGTCTCCGTGGTGGCCATCAGCCCTTCGCCTCCTCGACGCTGTGGGTGCGGTCGAGCTCGTCGCCGAGCTCACCGGTCTGGCCACTCGCCCTCAGCTCGTCGATGTGCGCGTCGTACTCCTCGCGCGAGACGACGGCGACGTTGAAGAGCATGTCCGAGTGGTACTCGCCGCACAGCTCGGCGCACTTCCCCTGGTACGTGCCCTCGCGTTCGGGCACCACCTGGAACGTGTTGGTCCGGCCGGGGATCACGTCCATCTTGAACAAGAACGCCGGGATCCAGAACGAGTGGATCACGTCTCGCGAGTCGAGCGTGAACTCCACTCGCTCACCGACCGGCAGGTAGAGCGTCGGCAGCGTCTCCTCGACGCCGGGCCCGCCGTCGTTGACCGCCTGGACCCCCGAGTCCCAGACGCCGTCGTCCAGGTAGTTGAAGTCCCAGCTCCACATCTTGCCGTAGACGCCGATTCGGACGTCAGGCTCCTGGGCGGTGTCCACGATCGCGCCCATGTCACGCTGCGTGTAGAAGAAGAGCACCCCGATCATGAGGATGGGGACGACGGTGTACATCAGCTCCAGCGGCACGTGGTACCGCAGCTGGACCGGGAGGGCCTCGTCACCCTTCCGCTTGCGGTAGACGACCACGCACCAGACGGTGAGGCCCCAGACGAGGAGTCCGACGGCGAGGGCCGCGATCCACGAGCCCGTCCAGAGCGTCGCGATCCGATCGGTCTGGTTGGTGATGCCGGGCTCCCCCGGAAGGAAGCCGCGCTCCAGGTTCTCGACGCTGCAGCCGGCGGTCAGGAGCGCCACGGCCGCGCCGAGGGCGCCGGCGCGCGCGATGATGCCGCGCCTGCTGCGGAGGGGGTGCGTTCGCACGTTTTCCGGCCTTCCGACGTCGTGCCCGGCTCGCTCCCGGGTCGCGGAGATCGAGCGTCTAGGACCTTTGTCCTCTCGGCGGACACAGTACCGCTCAACAGGTGGTTTGCGCCGCACCAGAATGCCCCGTTACGCGCCAGTCCGAGGTCACCTGGAGCCCTTCCACGCCTGATGTGGCCCCCAACTAGGGTGAAGGCATGACCGGAGCCGCTCCCCGTCGCACCTACCTCGACGCCGGCGGGCACGCTCCGCTCCACCCCACGGCCCGCGCCGCCCTCGAAGCCGCCTGGTCGGAGGGGTGGGCGGACCCGCGTCGCCTCCACGGCGAGGGACGAAAGGCCCGCCTCCTGCTCGACGGCGCCCGCGAGGCCGTCGCCGGCGTCCTCGGGTCTCGCACCGAGGAGGTGTTCTTCGCCCCCTCCCACACGCAGGCGCTCCACCACGCCGTGCTGGGTGTGTCGACCGGGCGGCGGCGCGTGGGCGGCAGGGTGGTCGTCAGCGCGGTGGAGCGCGCCGCCGTGCTCCACGCGGCCGGACAGGTCGCCGCCGCCCATGCCCAGGGGGGCGTCGACGTCGTTCCTGTGAGCACGAGCGGGCGGGTCGACACCGTTGCGATGGCGGCCGCGATCGCCGCCCCCGGGTGCGCTCTGGCGGCGCTCCAGTTCGCCAACGGCGAGGTCGGCACGGTGCAGCCGGTCGCCGAGGTCCATGCCGCGGCCCGCCGGGCGGGCGTCCCCCTCCTGGTCGACGCCGGAGCGAGCCTCGGGCACGTCGACGTCCCTGGCGCCTGGGACGTCCTGGCCGCGGACCCGGCGGACTGGGGCGGACCCTCCGGCGTGGCGATCCTCGCCGTCCGCGCCCGGGTCCGATGGGCCCGGACCTGGCCGGAGGACGACGCCGAGGGCGGGTGGTTCCCGGGAGGGGTCTCGGTCCCGGCCGCGCTCGCCGCGGCGGCCTCCCTCACGTCCGTGCTGCGGGAGCGCTCCGCGCAGGAGGCCCGGCGCCGAGCACTGGTCGATCTCCTGCGTGAGCGGATCGCCCGCGAAGTCCCGGATGTGGTCGTCGTCGGGGATGCGGTCGACCGCCTCCCCCACGTCATGACCTTCTCCTGCCTCTACGTCGACGGCGAGGCGCTCGTCGCCGAGCTCGACCGTCTCGGTTTCGCCGTCGGCTCCGGTTCGGCGTGCACGTCGTCCACGCTCGAGCCGAGCCACGTCCTGGCCGCGATGGGCGTCCTCACCCACGGCAACGTCCGCGTCGTCCTGCCCATCGACGTCGACGCCGGCGCCGTCCAGCGGTTCTGCGACGTGCTGCCCACTGCCGTCGCCCGCGTTCGCGCCCTTCTGGGCGTGGACGGTTTGTGAGGGGACGCCACCATGGCCACCGAGAACCCGCTGGGTCGGGAAGCCGTGACACCACCGGCCGATCGGGCCGGGTCGGCTGAGCGGGCCGTGATCGTGGACGCCAGCGGTCAGCGCTGCCCCCTGCCGGTGATCGCGCTGGCCAAGAGGGCTCGTGAGCTGGCACCGGGCACCCTCGTCGTGGTCATCGCGACCGACCCTGCCGCTCGACTCGACGTCCCCGCGTGGGCGCGCCTGCGCGGGCACGACGTCGTGGACGTCGAGGAGACCTCACCCGGCACATCGTGGCGCCTCGCCGTTCGGATCGGCACCGGCGGCAGCCCGCGCGCCTCCTGACGGTGCACCCCGTCAGGGGGTCACGGACACCTGCGCGACGACGTCGATGACGACGGCGATCGCCTGCGTCTCCTCGGCCGCTGGGAGCACGAGCAGGACGCGGCTGCCGACCGGGACCCCGATGAGGGAGTCGAACGATCCGCCCGTCCCGACCTCGACAGCCGCCGGGGTCCCCTGCTCCCACGTCGACTGGCCCGACGTGTTGTCCCAGTAGGTCGCGGCGTACTGGACCACGAGCTGTCCGGGCTGGGCCGGAGCACCGGTCGCCGCAGCGAGGACGGTGGTGGACTGGGCGGTCGGCGGAGCGGTGCCATCGGGGACCGAGATCGTGGCCGGCTCGCCGAGCGCACCCTCGATGACGGGAGCGACGGTCGCCGCCTCCGCCGTGGGGGTCGCGTCCGCGGCGCCCGACGCGTCAGCGGCGTAGGTACCGATCACGTCGACCACGAACACGAGGGTGTCGGTGCCGGCGATGTTGGCGGCCGAGTTCCCCGCGGAGCCGTACCCGAACTCGGGCGGGATCGTCATGATCACGCGGCTGCCGGTCTTCTGACCCACCAGGACGGTGTCCCAGCCCTGGATGACGCCGCCCGTCCCGATCGGGAAGGCAGCCGGGGCCCCGCGGTCGTAGGAGTTGTCGAAGACGTCGCCGTCCCACACCTGACCGAGGTAGTCGACCACCAGGAGGTCACCGGCCGCCACGACGGTCCCGTCGCCAGGCGAGAGCACCGTCGCCTGGAGCCCGCTCGAGGGCTCCTCGTCCGGGAAGGTCAGCTCGGGCTTCTCACCGAAAGCGCCGGTCGCGCTCGGGAAGGGCCCCTCGGTGCCGACCTCGACCGAGGCACTCGGGCTAGCGGACGCCGTCGCCGCGGGATCGTCGCCGGAGGACGAGCCACACGCCGCCAGCGCGAGGACCGCGGCGACGAGCAGGGCCGAGAGGTGTGGACGACGCACGCGAGGCTCCGGGACGTGTGGGGGGCGGACGGCCCAGCGAGGGCCGTGGCTCCCAGGATGCCATGCGGACCTGTGCGAGCCCGAACCGCCCCTCCCCGACCGAGCCTTCAGCGCTGCGCGAGCCTCAGTGGAAGGAGTCCCCGCAGGCGCAGGAGCCCTGGGCGTTGGGGTTGTCGATCGTGAAGCCCTGCTTCTCGATGGTGTCGGCAAAGTCGATCGTCGCCCCGGCGAGGTACGGCACGCTCATCCGATCCACGACCACCTCGACCCCGCCGAAGTCGCGCAGGGCGTCGCCGTCGAGCAGCCGCTCGTCGAAGTACAGCTGATAGATCAGGCCGGAGCAGCCGCCGGGCTGGACGGCGACGCGCAGGCGGAGGTCGTCACGACCCTCCTGGTCGAGGAGTGCCTTGACCTTGGACGCGGCGACGTCCGTGAGGACGACCTCGTGGGTGGCGGTCTGCGTGCTGGTGTCGCTCATCGGTCTTCTCCAGGTCAGGTCGGAGTCGCGTCGTGGCAGGGCGGTGCAGGACAGGTCGCGGGGATGTCGGTGATCAACCACACCCCCAAGGGCACCTCGCCCGGTTCAACCCGGAGTGCCCCGGTGATGTTCCCTGATCAGGGTACGACGGCCCGGCACCGCCCTGCTCTGACCGTCCGCCGGCACGGGGCACCGCCCCAGGCCGCCCCCTTTCGCGATGTGGGACGATTGGTCTCGTGACGACCACTGCCACTCCGGGTTCGTTCACCGAACCGCAGTCGAGCGCCCTGTTCCTCCTGGGGCGCGGGGTCGACCTCGCGTCCGAGCGCGGTGTCGAATGCGTCGGCGCCCTTCCCGCGGCGTCGGATCCCGACCTCGTCGACCGAGCCAGAGCAGCCCGCGCCGCCCTCGGTGAGCGGGCGGTCGTCCTCGGCCACCACTACCAGCGCGACGAGGTCATCGAGTTCGCGGACGTCACCGGCGACTCGTTCAAGCTCGCGCAGAACGCCGCGGCGCGCCCCGACGCGGAGTTCATCATCTTCTGCGGCGTGCACTTCATGGCCGAGAGCGCGGACATCCTGACCTCGGACGCCCAGCAGGTGATCCTCCCGGACCTCGCCGCCGGGTGCTCGATGGCAGACATGGCCGCCATCCACCAGGTCGAGGAGGGCTGGGACGTCCTCGACGACGCCGGCGTCGCGGACCGGACGGTCCCCGTGACTTACATGAACTCCAGCGCCGCGATCAAGGCGTTCACCGGACGGCACGGCGGCACGGTCTGCACCTCATCGAACGCCGAGGTTGCCTTGCGCTGGGCGTTCGACCAGGTCGGCGGCGTCGAGGGTGACGGCAAGGTGTTCTTCCTCCCGGACCAGCACCTGGGCCGGAACACGGCGGTTCAGAAGCTCGGCCTGTCGCTCGACGACTGTGTCGTGTTCGACCCCCACAAGCCCGGCGGCGGCCTGACCCCGAAGCAGCTCGCCGACGCGCGGATGATCCTGTGGCGCGGGCACTGCTCGGTCCACGGGCGGTTCTCGGCGAAGAACGTCGCCGACATCCGGGCGAAGGTCCCCGGCGTCACCGTCCTGGTCCACCCCGAGTGCAAGCACGAGGTGGTCGAGGCAGCCGACATGGTCGGGTCCACCGAGTACATCATCCGGGCTCTCGACGCCGCCGAGCCAGGGTCCGCCTGGGCCATCGGCACCGAGCTCAACCTCGTGCGCCGGCTCGCGGGCGCACACCCCGACAAGGCGATCCACTACCTCGACGCGACCGTCTGCTTCTGCTCGACGATGAACCGCATCGACCTGCCCCACCTGGTGTGGGCGATGGAGTCGCTGCTGGACGGCCGCGTGGTGAACCGCATCGTCGTCGACGAGGACGACGCCCGCTGGGCGCGCGTTGCACTCGACCAGATGCTCGCGCTCCCCGGCCTCTGAGCCCGCGAGCGCGCAGGCAGCCGGCTCAGGGCCTGGCGCGCAGCCACGCACGACCGGAACCTGCCGTCGGTCAACTACCCTGGGTCCTCGTGGCCAAGCAGCAGAACGACCCGCAGGCGTCCACCTCCGGCACCGGCTCGGGGACGCCGTCGTCCACGGAGGGCGACATCACCGGCAAGGGGCGTCCCACGCCCAAGCGGCGCGAGGCCGAGGCTGCGAACAAGCGGCCGCTCGTGCCTGCCGACCGAAAGGCCGCCACCCGGGCGGACCGCGCGAAGACGCGCGAGGCCAGGGCCCGCGCCCAGCAGGGGATGGTCGCGGGTGAGGAGCGCTACCTCCCGGCTCGCGACCGCGGACCGGTCCGCCGCTACGTCCGCGACTACATCGACGCCCGCTGGAACGTCGGTGAGTTCTTCCTGCCGGTCTCGTTCGTCGTGGTGCTGATGGTGCTGTTCGCAGGCCGACGTCCCCAGCTGGCGCTCGTCGGCATCGTCATCCTCTACGCCGCCGTTTTCGCCAGTGTCATCGACGCCCTCATTGCCTCCCGGACCATCAAGAAGCGCATCCTGGCCACGTTCGGCTCGGTGCCCAAGGGAACCGTCAGCTACAGCCTGATGCGCGCCTTCCAGATCCGCAGGACTCGCGTGCCGCGGCCGCAGGTGAACCGGGGCGAGTACCCCGGCTGAGACCCCGGGCTCCCGGCGCCGAACCCGGTCGCGTGGAGGACCCGCTCGCACGGGGCCGCAGCCCCGTGCGGTCAGCCCTCCGGGATCACCCCTCGTAGGGACGGAGCTCAACCGCCCGGCCGCCGGGCTCCCCGTTCCTCACGAGGAAGGCCCGCACCGCGCCGTCCGCTGCCAGCGCACGCCACTGCTCCCCGAGCCAGAGCTCGGCGTCGAAGCGGCTCGGCATCGTCGGCACGGCGGCGTCGTGCCGACGCCCGCTCCCGTCGAGCAGCTGCCACGTCCATGCCGGACCGGTCGCCTGACCCGCGCCGTTCACGCGCTGAGCTCCCGGTTCAGCCGACCCACCCAGGCAGGCCCACGGTAGATGAAGGCCGTGTAGGCCTGAAGGAGCGTGGCGCCCGCGGCCAGGTAGGCCCGCGCGTCGTCCGCCGTCGTGACCCCCCCGACCCCGATGATCACGGGATCCGGTCCGAGGCGTCCGCGCAACCGCCGGACGACCTCCACCCCCCTGGCTCGCAGGGGCGGGCCCGAGAGTCCGCCCGCCCCGTAGTCGTGGGCGATCGTCGTGTTCACCGCGACCACCCCGGCCAGGCCCAGCTCAAGGGCGAGGTCGGCCACGGCGTCGACGTCCTCGTCGCTGAGGTCCGGGGCGATCTTCACGAGGAGCGGTACCGTGCGGCCCGCGGCCACGTCCGCCGCGCGCGCCACCGCGGACAGGATGGGCCGCAGGTGCTCGACGGCCTGGAGGTCGCGCAGGCCGGGGGTGTTCGGGGAGGAGACGTTGACGACGAGGTAGTCGACCCACGGCGCGACCTCCCGTGCGCTCGCCTCGTAGTCCGCCACGGCCTCCGACGCCGCCACGATCTTCGTCTTGCCGATGTTGGCGCCGACGACGAGGCGGCGGCCGGAGCCGGACCCCCTCAGCCGACGCAGCCGGTCACCGGCAGCCGCGGCGCCGTGGTTGTTGAACCCCATCCGGTTCACGAGGGCCTCGGCCTCGAGGATCCGACGCAGCCGAGGCCGGTCGTTCCCGGGCTGGGCCTGGGCGGTCACGGTGCCGACCTCCACGTGGGAGAAGCCGAGCATGGCCAGACCCCGCACGCCGGTCGCGTCCTTGTCGAAGCCGGCGGCGACACCGACGAGGCCGGGCACCTCCCGCCCGAACACCCGCACCGGCGTGACCGGCCTACGGCCGACGAGCACGCGGTGCACCGCGGAGGAGACCACGGGGAGCCGCCCGACGAGGCGGATCGCCCCGAACGCCAGGTGGTGAGCCCGCTCGGGGTCGACGTGCGTGAAGACGTGGCGGAAGACGAACCGGTACACGACGCGCAGGCTATCGGTCCGGCGCCGCTCGGTGCCGGACCCGGCCACCGCTCAGCCCGCCACCCTGCCCGGTCGCGACCGGCTCAGGTAGATGAGGCCGAGCACGGGGAGCACGAGGGGGACGAAGCCGTACCCCATCCCGAAGACCGACCACACGGTGGCTCGGGGGAAGGCGTCCGGGAAGACGAGGCTCGCCGCTCCGATCGCCAGGACGCCGGCAAGCTCGACAGAGCAGGTCACCCACGCCACCACTCGCGCCCTCGGGCCGTTGTGGGCAAGGGCGAGCGTCGCGACGATGTAGACGACCGCGGCGAGGGCCGACAGCCAGTAGGCGAGCGGCGCCTCGTTCGCGTCCCGGATCAGCTGGACGGTGGCCCGCGCCGTCGCAGCCAGCGCGAAGACGCCGTAGACCGCGATGAGGACTCGGCCGGGGCCGAGCGATCGCGGACGGTCGTCCATCTCTGGAGCGGTTCCGGGCCCGGGTCCGGTGGCGGACGCCGGATCGTCCGGCACCGGGGCGGTCACGGGCCCACCACCTGCGACCACACCTGCACCATGCGCATCTCCATGACGGCGACGGTCGCGCACCCGACCAGGAGCACCACCGAGCTCCACCTCGTCCGCTCGACGAGCGCCCACGCCGCCGCCGCCGGCAGGACGAGCAGCGCGAACACGAGGTAGCCCCAGAACGTGGCCGGCTCCGCCAGGGCGTGGCCGCCGATCACGGCCACGGCCGCCACGACCACCTGCACGAGCAGCGCGACCTCGACCACCCCGCCGACGATCAGCTGACGCAGGACGACCGCCAAGTCGCGTAGTGCGCGGATGCCGGCCCACACGCCCAAGGACAGGGCAAGGGCTGCGACGACTGTCGCGACGAGGACCACCCCGGGAGGGTACTCGCCACCCGGCATCCGCGGGACGTCGGGGTACGGTGGTCGGGTGACAGAGTTGACCCTCTCCGCGTCCGATCCGGCCCTGCTCGACGTCGACGCGCTCGTCGTCGCCGTGGCGGACCGTGACGGCACGCCCACGCTCCTGGACGACGGCGCGCTCCCTCCCGCGCTCGCCGACCGGCTCGGTCCGGTCCTCGGTCCGCTCGGCGTGCGGGGCGCCGTCGACGAGGTACTGCGCATCCCGGCAGGCGAGGACGTCGCCGCCGATCTGGTCGTCCTGACGGGCGTGGGATCGACCGCGCCCGGCGACGCCTGGACGGAGGCTCTCCGTCGGGCGGCCGGCGCCGCCGTCCGCACGCTGGAGGGCGCGCAGAGCGTCGCCCTGCTGCTGCCGACCGAGACGGTCGAGGAGGTCGCCGCGGTCGCCGAAGGTGCGCTGCTCGGGGCCTACGGCGTCGGCCGATACCGCTCGAGCGGCCCAGGGCCCGTCGCCGAGATCACGGTGGTGACGGATCTCGCGCGGGACCGGGCGGCCCGCGCCGCCGTCGCGCGCGCCGAGGTGATCGCCCGCGCCGTCCACGGCACCCGCGACCTCGTCAACGCCTCCCCCGCCGAGCTGTACCCCCAGAGCTTCGCCGACGCCGCCTCCGCCGCCGCCAAGGGCACGAAGGTCAAGGTGTCCGTGCTCGACGAGGCCGCGCTCGCGGCGGGCGGCTACGGAGGCCTCCTGGGGGTCGGCCAGGGCTCGGCCCGTCCCCCCCGCCTCGTCCGGCTCAGCTACTCCCCGCCTCGGGCGCGCACGCACGTCGCGCTGGTCGGGAAGGGGATCACGTTCGACTCCGGCGGCCTGTCGATCAAGCCGGCGAAGTCCATGGAGACAATGAAGTGCGACATGGCGGGAGCAGCCGCCGTGCTCCACACGGTCCTGGCAGCGGCTGCCCTCGACCTGGGCGTCAAGGTGACGGGCTGGCTGGCGCTCGCCGAGAACATGCCGTCAGGCACCGCCCAGCGACCCTCCGACGTCATCACCATCCGCGGTGGCACCACCGTCGAGGTCCTCAACACCGACGCGGAGGGGCGGCTGGTCCTCGCGGACGCGCTCGTCGCGGCGACGGAGGAGAACCCGGACGCGATCATCGACATCGCCACCCTCACCGGCGCTCAGATGATCGCCCTCGGGAATCGCGTGAGCGCGGTGATGGGCTCGGAGGACATCCGCGGCAAGGTGGTCGCCGCGGCCACCGCCGCCGGCGAGCCGTTCTGGCCCATGCCCCTGCCGGAGGAGCTGGCCGCGTCGCTGAAGTCCCCGGTCGCCGACCTCGCGAACATGGGCGAGAAGCACGGCGGCATGCTCGTGGCCGGTGTCTTCCTTCGTCACTTCGTCGGTTCGACGCCGTGGGCGCACCTGGACATCGCCGGTCCCGCCTTCAACGAGGGGACGGCCCGCGACTACACGCCGCGCGGGGGAACGGGTGTGGGTGTCCGCACGCTCATCGAGCTCCTCGAGCGGGAAGCCGCCCCGGGGCCGCACTGATCGGGCGGCGGACCGATCGGCCTGCGCAGGGCTCGGGGCCGCCCGGCCGGTCAGCGACCCTTGCGCCGGTGGCTGGAGTTCCACTCCCGCATGCGCGCGGGGTAGCCCGTCAGCTGGACGTCGTAGACCGGCATCCCGAGCTCCCGGGCCAGGTCGCGGGCCGCGTCCGGGTCGGGCACGCGGCGCCGCGTCCACTCACCCGACCGGGCGATGAGCACCATCGTCGTCTGGTCGAACCTCGTCGCGGGCTCGATGTAGGCCTCGACGCCGGGCCGCGACGCCTGGAAGGACCGGAAGTGCGCGAGGGTGTTCGCCCGTGCCTCGCTCGGCTTCACCGCGTCGCCGCTCGCCGCGGCCCCGGTCGATCGGCCGCGGCGAAGACGTCTGAACAGGCCCATGCGGGAAGCCTACGGCTCCCCTCCCGCCCTCCCCGCCCGGGCGGATCGGCCGCGCGCCCGGGGCCTGCGAGGGCGCCGTCCGCCAGGCCCCGACGTCGGTGCGCCAATTGGGCGCACGGCATCGGCGGTGCCAGGATGGGGAATCTGGAAGACTCCCCCGACATCCCTGCCCGGCTATCGGCCCGAGGAGAGGTACGTGACACAGACGTCTGCGACCCCCGACCTGTTCGACATCGTCATCCTGGGAGGCGGGAGCGGGGGCTATGCCACTGCGCTACGCGGTGCGTCCCTGGGCCTGAAGGTCGCGCTGATCGAAGCCGACAAGGTCGGCGGCACCTGCCTCCACAAGGGATGCATCCCGACGAAGGCGCTCCTGCACGCCGCCGAGGTCGCGGACGTGACGCGGGAGGCCGAGGAGTTCGGCGTGCACGCCACCTTCGGCGGCATCGACATGACCAAGGTCAACGCCTACAAGGACCAGGTCATCGGCAAGCTGTACAAGGGCCTCCAGGGACTCGTGCACCACCACGGCATCACCTACGTCGAGGGCTGGGGCACGCTCGTGGGCCCGGACACCGTCGAGGTCGACGGCCAGCGGTACCGAGGCAAGAACGTCGTCCTCGCCTCCGGGTCCTACGCCCGGTCCCTCCCCGGCCTCGAGATCGGCGGCCGGGTGATGACCAGTGACCAGGCCCTCCAGATGGACTGGATCCCCTCGAGCGCGATCGTGCTGGGCGGCGGTGTCATCGGTGTCGAGTTCGCGAGCGTGTGGAAGTCCTTCGGCGTCGACGTCACGATCGTCGAGGGCCTCCCCCACCTCGTTCCCAACGAGGACGAGGCGCTGAGCAAGGCCCTCGAGCGCGCCTTCCGCAAGCGGAAGATCAACTTCAAGCTCGGTGCACGCTTCGCGGGGGTCCAGCGGAACGACTCCGGCGTCGTCGTCTCCCTCGAGGACGGCACGACCCTCAGCGCCGACCTCCTCCTCGTCGCCGTCGGGCGCGGCCCGGCGACGTCGAATCTCGGGTACGAGGCGCAGGGCATCCCGATGGAGCGCGGCTTCGTCCTGGCCAACGAGCGCCTCCACACGGGCGTGGGGAACATCTACGCCGTGGGTGACATCGTCCCCGGCCTCCAGCTCGCCCACCGGGGCTTCCAGCAGGGCATCTTCGTGGCCGAGGAGATCGCCGGGCTGAACCCGCCCGCGATCGTCGAGTCGGGGATCCCTCGGGTGACCTACTGCGAGCCCGAGGTGGCCTCCGTGGGGCTCACCGAGGCGCAGGCCCGCGAGAAGTACGGCACCACCGAGGTCCAGGTCAGCGAGGTCAACCTCGCCGCCAACGGCAAGAGCGGCATCCTCAAGACGGCCGGCTTCATCAAGCTGGTCCGCCAGAAGGACGGTCCGATCGTCGGCGTCCACATGATCGGCGCCCGCCTGGGCGAGCAGATCGGCGAGGCGCAGCTCATGGTCAACTGGGAGGCGTACCCCGACGACGTCGCCACCCTCGTGCACGCCCACCCCACGCAGAACGAGGCCATCGGTGAGGCCGCGCTCGCGCTGGCCGGCAAGCCGCTGCACGCCCACAACTGACCCTGATCGAAGGAGACTGAACGATCATGTCCGACTCCGTGAAGATGCCGGCCCTGGGCGAGAGCGTCACCGAGGGCACCGTCACCCGCTGGCTCAAGGCCGTCGGCGAGACGGTCGAGATCGACGAGCCCCTGCTCGAGGTCTCCACCGACAAGGTGGACACCGAGATCCCCTCGCCCGTTGCGGGCGTCCTCGAGCAGATCCTCGTCGGCGAGGACGAGACGGTCGCCGTCGGCACCGACCTCGCCCTCATCGGGTCCGGCGCGGCCCTGGCCGCGCCGGCCGCCGCAGCGCCCGCCGCAGCGCCCGCCCCCGCGCCCGCGCCCGCGCCGGCACCCGTCGCACCTGCGGCCGCCCCGGCTCGGACCGCGGCGGCACCCGCCGCCGGTGGCGGCGCGCCCGTAAAGATGCCGGCCCTGGGCGAGAGCGTCACCGAGGGCACCGTCACCCGCTGGCTCAAGGCCGTCGGCGAGACGGTCGAGATCGACGAGCCCCTCCTCGAGGTCTCCACCGACAAGGTGGACACCGAGATCCCCTCGCCCGTCGCCGGTGTCCTCACGCAGATCCTCGTCGGCGAGGACGAGACGGTCGCCGTCGGCACCGACCTCGCCCTGATCGGGTCCGCGGCGGACCTCGCGGCGCCCGCCGCCGCAGCCGCGGCACCCGCAGTCCCCGCGGCTCCGGCTCCGGCTCCCGCTGCTGCACCGGCACCGGCCGCTGCTCCCGCACCGGCCGCCGTCGCCGCGACGAGCTACGTGACTCCGCTGGTGCGCAAGCTCGCAGCGGACAAGGGCGTCGACCTCGCCGCCCTTGCCGGTACCGGAGTAGGCGGCCGCGTCCGCAAGGAGGACGTCCTGGCCGCCGCGGAGAAGGCCGCCGCGGAGAAGGCCGCTGCCGAGAAGGCCGCTGCCGAGAAGGCCGCTGCCGAGAAGGCCGCGGTCAGCGCCCCGGGCGCATCCGCTGCGCCGGCTGCCAAGGCCGCCCCGGCAGCGGCGTCCCCGCTGCGCGGCACCCGGGTCAAGATGACCCGGCTCCGCAAGATCGTCGCGGAGCGCATGGTGCAGTCCCTGCAGACGACAGCGCAGCTCACCACGGTCGTCGAGGTTGACGTCACTCGGGTCGCTGCGCTTCGGGTCAAGGCGAAGTCGGCCTTCCAGGCACGCGAGGGTGTGAACCTCACCTTCCTGCCGTTCTTCGTGCTCGCCGCGACCGAGGCCCTCAAGGCGCACCCGAAGGTCAACGCCAGCATCGAGGGAGACGAGATCGTCTACCACGGTGAAGAGAACATCGGCATCGCGGTCGACACCGAGCGCGGGCTCGTCGTCCCCACCATCCGCGGCGCCGGCGACCTCAACATCGGTGGCATCGCGCGCAAGATCGCCGACCTCGCCGCCCGCACGCGGTCGAACAAGATCGGCCCGGACGAGCTCAGCGGGGCCACGTTCACGGTGACGAACACCGGGAGCGGCGGCGCGCTCTTCGACACACCGATCGTCCCGATTCCCCAGGTCGCCATCATGGGCACCGGCACGATCGTCAAGCGTCCGGTGGTCGCGAAGGATGCCGACGGCAACGAGGTGATCGCGATCCGCTCGATGATGTACCTCTCGCTGTCCTACGACCACCAGCTCGTCGACGGTGCGGACGCCTCACGCTTCCTCATGGCCGTCAAGAACCGCATCGAAGCAGGCGCGTTCGAGGCCGACCTCGGGATCTGACGCCCCCGGCCCTGTGCGAACGCCCGTCCCGGCTGCCGGGGCGGGCGTTCGCACATCTGGAGGGCTTTTCGCCCAACTCCCGCAAGCGGTGTCGCCCCACGTACGGTTGCGCCCATGACCACACCTGAGGACGCCACCCGACCCCGCACCGTCGTCGTCGCCGGAGCCTCCGGCCTCCTCGGGCGTCCGCTGGTCCGGCACCTCCTGCGGCGCGGCGATGACGTCCGACTGCTCGTGCGACGCCCGGCGAGCAGCGCGCACGAAGTGGTGTGGGACCCCTCAGGGGGCGTGCTGGACCCGAAGGCGCTCGACGGCGTCGACGCCGTCGTCAACCTGGGCGGCGCCAACCTCGGGGCCAAGCGATGGACGGACGGCTTCAAGGCCGAGATCCTGCGCTCACGTCTCGACGGGACCTCCCTGCTCGCGACGACGGCGGCCCGGTGCGAGCACCCACCCGTGCGCTTCGTCCAGGCGTCCGCGATCGGCATCTACGGCGACCGGGGCGACGAGGTCGTGGACGAGTCGTCAGCCGGCGGCGACGGCTTCCTGGCCGACGTGGTGCGGCAGTGGGAGGCTGCGACAGCCCCTGCCAGTGACGCCGGGACGAGCGTCGTCCACCTGAGGTCCGGGCTCGTCCTCACCCCCTCGGGCGGGGCGGCGGAGCGCCTGCTGCCGCTCTTCCGACTGGGGCTGGGTGGCCGCCTCGGCTCGGGACGGCAGTGGTGGTCCTGGATCACGCTCCCGGACGAGATCCGAGCCATCCTCCACCTCCTCGACTCCTCGGTGACCGGACCGGTCAACCTGACCGCACCCGAGCCGGCCCGCAACGTCGAGGTCACCCGCGCCCTCGCCCGCGCGCTCCACCGTCCCGCCATCCTGCCCGTTCCCGGCTTCGCCCTCCGGATCGTGCTCGGGGAGTTCGCCGGGGACATCCTCGGCTCTCTCCGGATCGTGCCCTCGGCGCTCGCCGCCGACGGCTTCGTGCACCGCCATCGGACCATCGACGACGCCGCCGCCTGGCTCGTCAGCTGATCTCCTCCGGGCAGGCCGTCGCCTCACGGACGCGCCACCGCTCGTCGGCGCCCGAGAGGATCAGGACGGTGCATCGTGTCGGTTGCCGGGGCACCGCGACGGCCCCGGTCTGACCAGGAACGCTGCGCGCGTGGGGCGCCTGGGTCGTGACCACGGCGACCCGGGCGCCGTTCTGGCCGAGGTCCAGCACGGCCACGTCCTCGACGACGGTGCGCAGGCCGACCACCGCGGCTCCGGCCGCCTCGAGCGAGGCAAGCAGGGCGATGTCCTCCCCGGCCGCGGCCGAATCCGGCACGGTCAGCCTCTCCAGCGCCGCCCGGTCGCCGGCCGCGAGGGCCCGGTCGCGCTCCCGCACGAGGCCGATCACAGCGGCGGCCAGCGACGCCTCCCCGGTGGGCGGCGTCACCGCGTCGGGCACCGGGCCCGGATCGTCGACCTCCGGTGCCGCGGCCGGCACCGGAGGCGAGGCACCCGGGCCCTCCGACCCGACCCACCTGCCACCGGGGAAGGCGATCAGGCCGACGGTCACCGCGACCAGGACACCGACAAGGACGGCCAAGGACCCGCGACCGACCTCCGCGTGGCGCGATCGCAGTCGGGCCCTCGTCGGGCCTCCCCCGGGCGGCCGCCTCCGCGCTCGCGTCCGGCCGCGCGCGGCGAGGCGGGTCTGCTCGAGCGCCGCGTGGGCGCGCAGGCTCCCGTGCGCCAGGCTTGCCGCCCCTGGCACGTCTACTGCCCGCGGCTCAGCCAGGCCGCTGCCGAGTCCGGCCAGTGCCGCGGCGTCGCACCGGTCGGCCGGGTCGTCCGCCAGCGCGGCCGCAAGGTGAGCCGTTGCTCGCGCCCGGTCCCCCGGCGCGAGCATCCACGCGACCGTCGTGGCGAGGGACCAGACGTCGCCTGCTGCACCCGCCGCCGCGCCCTGCCGCCGCTCCGGGGGTCGGAACCCAGCAGTGCCTTCCTCGAACCCGACCTCGCCCACCAGGTCGACCACCACCGGGCCCCGTCCCGGCGCAAGGATCACGTTCGCCGGAGAGACGTCCCCGTGCACGACGCCCCGGGCGTGCAGATGGACGAGCGCCGCGGCGGCCCTCTCGAGCACCCAGGCGGCTTCGCCCAGGTCGAGGGCGGGCCGCGACGATCGAACCGTGGCCAGCGTGGGGCCGTCGACCCGCTCGCTCACCACGGCGCAGCCGGCGGCCGTCGCGACGACGTCCAGAACGCCGGCGAGGTTCGGATGATCCGCGCCGACCAGTGAGGACAGGCGACGCAGCTGCGCTGCCCCCCGCTCGCCGTCGCGGAGGGGCAGGACGGCGACGGCGCAGGCGCGGCCGTCCGCGGCGGTGGCTCCCCACACGGGGCCTCGTGCCCCGAAGCCGAGCGGTGTCCCGATCCGGTACCCGGCGACCTCGGGACGGCGTCCGTGCGCCGTCGTCGGGGCGGGCCGCTCCCTCCCGCCCCGACGTCCTGGCTGTGTGATCGGTGCCATGCCTCGATCACAGCAGCGATCGCCCCCGCCCGCAGTGCTCATCCACAGGCCTGTGGATGAGCGCCGTCGCCCGAGGGCCTATGCGCCGGGAGCCCCGACCGGCTCGATCGCCTCCGTGCGCGTCGGGGCGTCCGCCGGGATCCGCGACACCCACGGCCACCAGCTTGCCCGACCCACGTCGTGGATCAGCCCGGGCACCAGGAGCGAGCGGACCACGAAGGTGTCGAGCAGCACGCCGAAGGCGACGATGAAGGAGATCTGCGCCAGGAACAGCAGCGGGATCACGGCGAGGGCACCGAACGTGGCGGCCAGCACGATGCCGGCGCTGGTGATGACGCCTCCGGTGACGGCTAGGCCCCGCTGCACCCCCTTCCTGGTGCCGACCTGCAGCGCCTCCTCCCGCACCCTGGTCATGAGGAAGATCGTGTAGTCGATCCCCAGCGCGACGAGGAACACGAACGCGTAGAGCACCACGGACGGGTCGGCCCCGGGGAAGCCGAGGACGTGGTTGAACACGATCGCGGCAACGCCCAGGCTCGCGCCGAACGACAGGAGGTTCGCGAGCAGGATCAGCACCGGCGCGACGACGGCGCGCAGCAGCAGGATGAGGACCACCAGGATCACGGCGAGCACCGTGGGCACGATCACCCTCAGGTCGGCCGCGCTCGTCGCCTGGAGGTCCAGGCGCTGCGCGGCGGCGCCGCCGACCAGCGCGTCCGGACTGACCTCGTGGACCACCTCCCGGACGTCACCCACCACCTCGACGGCGTCCTGGGTGTCCGCCGCCGCCGCCGTGACCGCGTTGACGAGCACCATGCCGTCCACCACGAGGACCTCGGGCGAGCCGGGGGCCACGGTGAGCACGGTGGCCGACGTGACGCCGTCGACCCCCGCCGCGGCCTCCGTGACCACGTCTGCGTCCTCCTCCGGCGCGACGATGACGATCGGCTGGACCTGGCCGGCGTCGAAGTGCTTGACGAGCACGTCCTCTCCCGCCGTCGACTCGACCTCCGTGAGGAACACGTCGGCGTCGTTGGTCCCCGAGGCACGGAAGGTCGGCAGGAACGCGGTGAACACGAGCAGGACGACGGCCGTGACGACCCAGACGAGGCGGTCGCGGCGGGCCACGAAAGCCGCGAGCCGCTCCCACAGGCCTGCCCGGACCGCCTGGCTCTCGCCGTCGGCCCCCGCTCCCGCCGGGACCGGCCGCGGGATCCTCGGCCAGAAGACGGCGCGCGAGCGCCGGCCGGCGATGAGGAGCAGAGCGGGAAGCAGCGTCAGGGCCGCGAGGTAGGCAGCGGCGATGCCGATCGCGGCCACCGGGCCGAGGCTGGCGTTCGACGAGAGGTCGGAGAGCAGGAGGCAGAGCACGCCCGCGATCACGGTGCCCGCGCTGGCGCTGATGGGAGCCAGCGAGGCCTTCCACGCGACGCGCATCGCGTCGTAGACCGACTCGTAGCGGGTGAGTTCCTCGCGGTAGCGGGCGACGAGCAGGAGGGCGTAGTCGGTGGCCGCGCCGACGACCAGGATGAACAAGATGCCCTGGCTCTGCCCGTTGAGGGCGATGGCACCGGCGGCCGCGAGTTGGTAGACCACGAGCGCGGCCCCGGTCAGGCCGAAGAGCGCGGTGAAGATCACGGCGAACGGCAGGCTCGGCGAGCGGTAGACGAGGAAGAGGATGACGAGCACCACGACGAGCGCGACCAGGAGCAAGATGCCGTCGATGCCTCCGAAGGCCGTCACGAGGTCGGCGATGGCCCCTGCCGGGCCGGTGACCCACGACTCGAGTTCCGTTCCCTCGAAGGTCTCGTCGGCCGCCTCGCGGAGGACGTCGACGACCACGTTGACCACGCGCTCCTCGTCGCTCGTCGCCTCGGTCGCCTGGACCGAGTCGAGCGGGACGGGGATCAGGACCGCTTGACCGTCCTCCGAGGGGACGGCGACCACCGGCCCCGTCAGGAGGTCGCCGACGGTGCCGCCCGTCCCGGGGACCTCGAGACCCGGGATCGCCTCCGCGAACGCCTGGACCTCGGCGAACTGCTCGGGAGTGAGCGTCTCACCGGGGGGCTGCGCCTCGACGACGACGAGCGCGGGGAGCGTCGTGGAGTCGTAGAACCCGGACGCCAGCTCGGCGGCCTGGGTGGACTCGGCGCTCTCCGGAAGGAAGGCGCCGGCGTCGTTCTCCTGGACGTCGGAGAGGCTCCCCTGCGCCATCCCGCCGAAGGCTCCGATGACGAGCCAGACTCCGAGGACTGCGAGGATGACGAGGCCGCGCAGGACCCCGCGCGCGCGGCGGGGACGGGAGGCCTCGGCGGGTGCGCCGGTCGAGGCGGACGCCGGGTGGTGGACCATGGCACTCACCTTCCTGCAAGAGTGGGAGAGCGGAAGATCGCTCAGCGTGCTGAGCATCTCCGGCGAGTATATGACGACGAGTCAGAACGGAGCGACCGTGGACGACGACCTGGCACGGTGGTCGACCGGTCGGCTGCTCTCCGCCGCCGCCCGCCGCGTCGAGCGTGCCTGGGACGCCCACCTCGACACCTGGCGGCTGAACCACGCCAGCTTCCCCGTCCTGTTCCTGCTCTCCCGCGCCGACCACTCCCAGCGAGAGCTCGCCGAGGCGGTCGACGTGACGGAACAGACCATGAGCCGGATGCTCGCCCGGCTCGAACGCGACGGCTACGTCGGCCGCGCCCCGTGCGGAGAGGACCGCCGCCGCCACGTCGTGTCCCTCCTCCCCGCCGGCGCGACGGCCCTGACCGCGGCCTTCGACCCCGTCCGGATCGAGGAGATCGCCATCCGTGGGCTCACCCCGGCCCAGGTCGCCGCCCTGCGTGATGCCCTCACCGCCCTCCTCTCGGGGCGCGAGGAGGAGGCCCCGGTCGCCCCCGACGCTGCCTCGGCAGCGGACGGCCGGGCGGTCGCACCCGCGTCCTGACCTACAGTGGGGCGGTGCGCTTCGAAGACGTCGAGCTGGGCTCGGGCCTCGTCGACTACACCTGGGCCTGGGACCTTCAACGCAGCGTGCACGGCGAGGTCGCCTCGGGGGCTCGCGAGGACACGGTCCTGCTTCTCGAGCATGCGGACGTGTACACAGCCGGGCGCCGGACCGCGACATGGGACCGGCCCGTCGACTCCACGCCGGTCATCGACGTGGACCGCGGGGGCAAGATCACCTGGCACGGCCCGGGCCAGCTGGTCGGCTACCCGATCGTCCGCCTCGCCGAGCCCGTCGACGTCGTCGCCTACGTCCGCGCCCTGGAGGGCGCCATCATCGACCTCTGCGCGGACTTCGACGTCGCCGGCACGCGGGTCGAGGGACGCTGCGGCGTCTGGGTCGCCGCCGACGAGCGCGGCCGAGACCGCAAGGTCGCGGCGATCGGCGTCCGCGTCGCCCGCGGGGTGACCATGCACGGCATCGCGATCAACGCGTGCCCGGACCTGCGCGCCTTCGACCGGATCGTCCCGTGCGGGATCGCGGACGCCGACGTCACCTCCCTCTCGGCCGAGACCGGCCGGCGCATCACGCCGCTCGACCTCGTGGTCGGGCTCCGCCCCCGCCTCGAGCAGCACCTCGCCCCCCTGCGCGCCGCACTCCGCTCCCCCGCCCCCGACACCACCGCCGTGCCCTCGTGACGCGCGCCGTAGAGTGGGCCGTCATCGCCGACACCGAGGAGGACCCGCGTGACCATCGCGCCTGAGGGACGCCGGATGCTCCGCGTCGAGGCCCGCAACGCGCGAGATCCCGATCGAGAAGAAGCCCGAGTGGATCAAGACGCGGGCGACGATGGGACCCGAGTACACCGAGCTCCGCTCGCTCGTCCGCACGCGGCGGCCTTCACACGGTGTGCGAGGAGGCGGGCTGTCCCAACATCTTCGAGTGCTGGGAGGACCGCGAGGCGACGTTCCTCATCGGCGGCGACCAGTGCACGCGGCGATGCGACTTCTGCCAGATCGACACCGGCAAGCCCGCCGACTTCGACGCCGACGAGCCGCGCCGCGTCGCCGAGTCCGTCCGGGCCATGGGGCTGCGCTACTCCACCGTGACCGGCGTCGCGCGCGACGACCTGCCCGACGGCGGGGCCTGGCTCTACGCCGAGACCGTCCGGCAGATCCACGCGCCAGAACCCGGGCACCGGTGTCGAGCTGCTGATCCCCGACTTCAACGCCGAGCCCCGAGCTCCTCGCCGAGGTCTTCTCCTCCCGCCCCGAGGTGCTCGCCCACAACCTCGAGACCGTGCCCCGGATCTTCAAGAGGATCCGGCCGGGCGTTCCGCTACGAGCGTTCGCTCGACGTGCTGACCGCCGCGCGGGCCGCGGGTCTCGTCACCAAGTCGAACCTCATCCTCGGCATGGGCGAGACCACGGACGAGGCCGTGCAGACCCTCCAGGACCTGCGCGACGCCGGCTGCGACCTCGTCACGATCACCCAGTACCTGCGCCCCTCGGTGCGCCACCACCCCGTGGACCGGTGGGTGCACCCGCAGGAGTTCGTCGACCTGTCCTCCGCGGCGGAGGAGATGGGCTTCCTCGGGGTCATGTCGGGCCCGCTGGTGCGCTCCTCCTACCGCGCCGGCCGCCTCTGGGGTCAGGCGATGGCCCGCCGCGGCCTGCCGGTCCCCGAGGCGCTCACCCACCTCACGGTGCCGACGACCGCGCGTCAGGAGGCAGCGGCACTCCTCGCCTCACGCTGACGGCGACCGCGAGCCAACTGCTCGCGGTCCGTCGCCCGGTATCGTGAGCCCATGGCCGCCAAGTCAACGACGCCGTCCGACTCGAAGCCGCCCAAGGCGAAGAAGAGTCGCTGGTACCACCAGCTCTGGGCGGTCTTCCAGATGACCCGACGGCACGACCCGAAGGCCGCCTGGTGGATGCTCGCGGCGTTCGTGGGCGTCCTCGCGATCACCGTGGCGTTCGGCCTCCTCATCGACCGGCTCTGGTTCACGATGGTGATCGGCCTGCCGACGGCCGTGCTGGTGCCGCTCATCATCATGGGTCGGCGGGCGGAGCGGGCGGCCTACGCCCAGATCGACGGGCAGCCCGGGGCGTCGGTGGCCGCCCTCGGGACCATCCGGCGCGGCTGGACGGTCGAGAAGGAGCCGGTCGCCGTCGACCCGCGCACACAGGACCTCGTGTTCCGCGCGGTCGGGAAGGCAGGCGTGGTCCTCGTCAGCGAAGGTCCGGCCGCCCGGGTCCCGAAGCTGCTCGAGTCGGAGAAGAGGCGCGTGGCACGCGTCCTGCCGAACGTGCCGGTCCACCTCATCCAGTACGGCAACGAAGAAGGTCAGGTCCCGATCGGCAAGCTCGTCCGCACCGTGCAGCGGCTGAAGGGCAAGCTCACGGCGGCCGAGACGGCGGAGATCGCGAAGCGGCTGAAGGCCCTGGGCGCGATGCGGCTGCCCGTGCCGAAGGGGATCGACCCGATGCGGGCGCGCCCGGACCGCAAGGGCATGCGGGGTCGCTGACGTCTCGCGAGCGCGACGCTGACGTCTCAGCGGATGCGGACGATCTGCGTCCCGGCCCAGCTGTCATGGAGCCCTCGGCCGTCGGGACCCCACACGACCGCCGGGATCACCAAGCAGATCCCGAGGGTGCGGATCCCGGCGCGGAGCAGACCGGGAGTGCCTCCGTCGATGCGACGCACGGCGATCCCGCACAGCCGGTGACCGATGGTGGTCCCCAAGGTGCCGACGAGCAGCGCGCTCATGACCCAGAAGACCGCCAAGGTAGCGAGGGGGTCATACCCGAAGAACCCGGCGCTGATGGCCGACGCGGCCAGCCAGTCGACCATCAGAGCGGCGACACGCCGTCCCAGACCGGCCGCCTCCGGCCGGCTCGTCGGCGCGGGCTCTCGTCGTGGCTCGGTCACCGCGACACCCTAGACCGGCTCCGGCCACTGAGCGGTCTCCCGGACCCGGACCCGGACCCGGACCCGGCTGGCAGGATCCGTAACACTCCGGACACACTAGAGTCACCCGCGGGAAACGGCCCGGCCATAACGTTTCCGGTGTGCCCTCGCGGGCTTCCCCTACCTAGGAGCTGACGGATGTTCAACGACGCAGATGAGGTCCTCGCCTTCATCAAGGAGCAGGACGTCAAGTTCCTCGACATCCGGTTCACCGACCTTCCCGGCGTGCAGCAGCACTTCAACATCCCGGCGTCGACCGTCGACGAGGAGTTCTTCACCGACGGCCAGCTGTTCGACGGCTCCTCGATCCGCGGCTTCCAGGCGATCCACGAGTCCGACATGCAGCTGATCCCCGACGTCTCGACCGGCCTACATCGACCCGTTCCGCGCCGAGAGACGCTCATCATGATCTTCGACATCTACAACCCGCACACGGACGAGATCTACAGCCGCGACCCGCGCCAGGTCGCCAAGAAGGCCGAGAAGTACCTCGCGTCGACGGGCATCGCCGACACCGCGTTCTTCGCCCCCGAGGCCGAGTTCTACATCTTCGACGACGTCCGCTTCGAGACGAAGCAGAACGCGAGCTTCTACTACGTCGACTCCGAGGAGGGCGCGTGGAACACGGGCCGCGTCGAAGAGGGCGGCAACCTCGCCAACAAGACCCCCTACAAGGGCGGCTACTTCCCCGTCGCCCCGTCGACAAGCTCGCCGACCTGCGCGACGACATCATGCTCAAGCTCGATCGACGCTGGGCCTCATCCTCGAGCGCTCGCACCACGAGGTGGGCACCGGCGGCCAGGCGGAGATCAACTACCGCTTCGACACCATGGTGCACGCGGCCGACGAGATCCTGATGTTCAAGTACATCGTCAAGAACATCGCGCACGCAGTGGGGCAAGGACGGCGACCTTCATGCCGAAGCCGCTCTTCGGCGACAACGGCTCCGGCATGCACATGCCACCAGTCGCTGTGGAACGACGGCAAGCCGCTGTTCTACGACGAGAACGGCTACGGCGGCCTGTCCGACATCGCCCGCTGGTACATCGGCGGCCTGCTCAAGCACGCGCCCGTCGCTGCTCGCCTTCACCAACCCGACGCGTCAACTCGCTACCACCGGCTCGTCCCGGGCTTCGAGGCGCCGGTCAACCTGGTCTACTCGGCCGGTAACCGCTCGGCCTGCATCCGCATCCCGATCACGGGTACCAACCCGAAGGCCAAGCGCATCGAGTTCCGCGCGCCCGACGCCTCGGGCAACCCGTACCTCGCGTTCGCCGCGCAGCTCATGGCCGGCCTCGACGGCATCAAGAACCGGATCGAGCCGCACGAGCCCGTCGACAAGGACCTCTACGAGCTGCCCCCCGAGGAGCACGCCCTCATCCCGCAGGTGCCCGGCTCGCTCTCGGAGGTGCTCGACGCGCTCGAGGCCGACCACGACTTCCTCACGGCCGGCAACGTGTTCACGCCGGACCTGATCGAGACGTGGATCGACTACAAGCGCGAGAACGAGATCGACCCGATCCGCGCTGCGTCCGCACCCGTTCGAGTTCGAGCTCTACTACGACGTCTGAGCCTCACCGCTCACCGACGCCTGACCCCGGCGCCCGGTCCCCTCGCGGGGCCGGGCGCCGTCGTCGTCCTCGCGGTCCCTTCCCTCGGACTCCGTGGAGGTGTAGAAGCGAAGTGGTGGCCGCGTCACCGCGACGCACCACCACCGCCGCCGACGGCGCCCTCCCCCGTCCCGGCGGTCAGCACCGGTGAGGGCACGTGAGCGGGAGGAGTGGTCCGATGAAGGCATCGGTCGGGGACCGGATCGTGGTGGCCTCCACCGTCGTGGACCAGCCGTTGCGCGACGGCGAGGTGGTCGAGGTCCGTCACGCGGACGGGGCGCCGCCCTACGTGGTCCAGTGGTCGGACACCGGCGAACGGACGCTCGTGTTCCCGGGGCCGGACGCCCGGATCCAGCACCACGGCGAAGCCGGGCAACCCAGGTCGCCTGCCGCGGTCGTCAAGACCTGGACCGTGCAGGTGAGCATCACCGAGGAGGGTGAGGACACGACGGCAACGGCGGTCCTCAGCCAGGAGGCGCCGCAGCCGTTGGACGCGGTCGGTCGGTCGCACCGCAACGCGAAGGACCCGGCACAGGCCGTGATCGGCGACGAGGTGGCCGTCTCCCGAGCCCTCCGGCACCTTGCCGACCACCTGCTCGCCGCGGCCCGCAAGGACATCACGGCCTCGACGGGGACGCCGTCGCACCTCCTCGACTGACCACCCGCTGAACGAGGGGCCTACTCGTAGAAGATGCGCTCGACGACGGCGCGCGCCCGGCGGGCGGTGCGGAGGTAGTCCTCCTCGAACGCATTGCCCTGCCCGGGCTCGTAGCCGAGCAGCCGGCTCACCACCCGGAGCTCGCCCCGCTCGTGCGGGAGGACGTCGATCCTCTGCCCGCTCGTCCGACCGGTGGCCAGGACGATCGCGCTGCGGATCCGCGACGCCAGCTCCCACGCAGCCCGCAGCTGCTCCTCGTCCGCCTCTGTGATCAGCCCGGCCGCGGCGGCAGCCGTCAGAGCTGCGATCGTCCTCGTCGTCCGAAGCGCCGGGTGCCGGCCCGCGTGCTGGAGCTGGAGCAGCTGGGCCGTCCACTCGACGTCGGAGAGCCCGCCGCGGCCCAGCTTGAGGTGACGGTTGGGGGGGACACCTCGCGGCAGACGCTCGGACTCCACACGGGCCTTGATCCGGCGCACCTCGCGGAGCTCCGAGCCGGAGAGTCCGTCGGACGGGTACCGCAACGGCTCGATGAGCGCGACGAACCGCTCGGCGAGGTCCGGGTCGCCCGCCACGGGGCGCGCCCGCAGCAGCGCCTGTCGCTCCCACCCCTCGGCCCAGCGGTCGTAGTACTCGGCGTAGGAGTCGAAGGCCCGCGTCAACGGGCCGTTGCGACCCTCGGGGCGAAGTGCGGCGTCGACCTCCAGGGCAGGTTCCGTGCCGAGGTCGCCGAGCAGCGACCGGACCCGGCTGAAGGCGCCGACGGCGAAGGCCTGCGCCAGGACGGGGTCGACGCCGGGGAGCGGGTCGTGCACGAACAGCACGTCCGCGTCGCTCTGGTAGCTCATCTCCTGCCCACCCAGGCGGCCCATCGCGACGATCAGCAGCCGGGTGGGTGCCTCGTCGAGCCTCGCCGCACGCGTCGCCTCGACCGTCGCGATCCGCAACGCCCCCTGGAGGGCGACGTCGGCGGCCGGCGTGATGATCGCGGCGTCCCGGAAGCCGCTGCAGCCGTCGAGCACGTCCCCGATCGCGGCCCGGTTGAGCTCTCGACGACGCAGCCCCCGCAGCGCCTGTGCCGCAGGGACGGGTTCGTCCCGGCGCGCGAGCAGGGCGCTCGCCTCGGCGGACACCTTCTCGATCCCACGGGGGCGAGCTCGGTATCGTCCCCCAGCCAGACGACGGCCTCGGGGGCGCGCGCCAACGCATCGGAGACGTACCGGGACGTGGACAGGAGCTGGGCGAGGCGCTGCCCCGCGGCACCCGAGTCGCGCAGCAGCTTGAGGTACCAGTGCGTGCTGCCGAGCGTGTCGGAGAGCTTGCGGAAAGCCAGCAGGCCGGCGTCCGGGTCCGGACCTTCCGCGAACCAGCCGAGCATCACGGGTAGGAGCTGCCGCTGGATCGCCGCGCGACGGGAGATCCCCTCGGTCAGCGCCGCGATGTGCCGGAGGGCGCCGTCCGGGTCGCGGTAACCCATGGCCGCGAGCCGCGCGCGCGCTGCCGCCGGGGCGAGGCTCACGTCCTCGGCGGAGAGCCGGGCCGTGGCCGGGAGGAGCGGCCGGTAGAACAGGGCCTCGTGCAGGTGCCGGACGTCCCGCCGGGTGTGGCGCCACCGCGTCATGAGGCCGTCCACGCCGTCCGCGGTGAAGCCCATCGACCGCGCCAGTCGGCGCAGGTCGGCGGGGGCCGTCGGGAGCAGGTGGGTGCGCCGCAGGCGGAACAGCTGGATCCGGTGCTCCATGAGGCGGAGGAACCGGTAGCAGACGGAGAGCTTCGCCGCGTCGTCGCGGCCGACGTACCCGGCCCCGGCCAGCGCGCGGAGCGCCCCGAGCGTGTTGGGGCTGCGGATCGAGGAGTCGAGACGCCCGTGCACGAGCTGGAGAAGCTGGACCGTGAACTCGACGTCGCGCAGCCCGCCGAGACCGAGCTTGAGCTGGCGGTCCGCGTCGGCCGCGGGGACGTGCGCCTCGACGCGTCGGCGCATCGCCTGGGAGTCCTCGACGAAGTTCTCGCGCCCCACGGCCTCCCAGACCATCGGCCCGATCGCCTCGAGGTACGCGTGGCCGAGACCCGGGTCACCCGCGACCAGGCGCGCCTTGAGCAGGGCCTGGAACTCCCACGTCTTCGCCCAGCGCCTGTAGTAGGCGACGTGCGATGCCAAGGTGCGAACGAGTGGGCCCTGCTTGCCCTCGGGCCGCAGGGTCGCGTCCACCTCCCACAGGGACGGCTCGCTCGACGCCGTCGAGCAGGCCCGCGCCACGGCGGTCGCCAGGCGGGTCCCGACCGTGATCGCCTCGGCCTCGCCCGCGCCGTCGGCGGGCTCGACCACGTAGATCACGTCGACGTCGCTGACGTAGTTGAGCTCCCGCCCGCCCGTCTTGCCCATGCCGATGACGGCGAGCCGGGCGGCGGCCCCGTGGTCGGGCAGGTCCCCGCGAGCCAGCGCGAGCGCGGCCTCGAGCGCCGCGGAGGCGAGGTCGGCGAGCGCCGACGCCACACCCGGCAGCGCGGACAACGGGTCGTCACGGGTCAGGTCCGTCGCGGCGATCCGCAAGAGCCGACGACGGTAGGCGCGCCGCATGGCGTCGATCCCGTCAGGCCCGGCGGTGACCGCGACGGGCATCTCGGCACGGGGATCCGCTCCCACCGCGGCGAGCAGCTCCGCTCGCACGTCGAGGGGGTCGGCCGCGAGCGGGTCGTCCGAGACGGCCAGGAGGGCGATGTCAGAGGGATGGACCACGAGCCAGTTCGCCAGGGCCTCGGAGGCGCCCGCGACGGCGAGCACCCGCCGCCGCAGCACCGCGTCCGTGGCCAGGGCGGTCACGAGTCGATCCCGCTCCTCCTCGGGAGCGGCTTCGGCCAGACGCACGAGGCTCAAGAGGGCGAGGTCCGGATCGGCCGTCCCACCGAGCTCGCCCACGAGGTCGACGTGGTGCTCGGCCGTCGTGCGAACGACCGCCTCCATGACGCCCCCGGCGAGCAGCCGGGCCGCCCGGCCGGGATCGTCGAAGCCCACCCGGGCGAGCCAACCCGTGAGCGTTCCCGACCTCTCGCGCGTCATCGCAGCGTCACGCCCCCGGGCTACAGGACGTGCAGGAACCGGTTGATCTCGTACGGGGTGACCTGGGCGCGGTACTCCGCCCACTCCCGCCGCTTGTTCCGCAGGAAGAACTCGAACACGTCCTCGCCCAGTGTCTCGGCGACCAGCTCGGACTCCTCCGCCAGCGCGAGCGCGGTCTCGAGGCTCGTGGGCAGGGGTTGGATCCCCAGGGCGCGCCGCTCGGAGTCCGACAGCGCCCAGACGTCGTCCTCGGCACCCTCGGGGAGCGGGTAGCCCTCCTCGATGCCCTTGAGCCCCGCCGCGAGCAGGACCGCGTAGGCAAGGTAGGGGTTCGCGGCAGAGTCGAGGGCCCGGTACTCGATGCGGCTGGAGTTGCCCTTGCCGGGCTTGTACAGCGGGACCCGGACGAGCGCGGACCGGTTGTTGTGCCCCCAGCAGACGTAGCTGGGCGCCTCACCGCCACCCCAGAGCCGCTTGTAGGAGTTCACGTACTGGTTGGTGACGGCGGTGATCTCCGCGCGTGACGCAGCAGGCCGGCGATGAACGAGCGGGCCGTGGTGGAGAGCTCGTACTGCGCGCCCGGAGCGTAGAAGGCGTTCGCGTCACCCTCGAACAGCGAGAGATGGGTGTGCATGCCCGAACCCGGCGAACCGGCCAGCGGCTTCGGCATGAAGGACGCGAAGATGCCCTGCTCGAGCGCGACCTCCTTGACCACCGTCCGGAACGTCATGATGTTGTCGGCCGTCGAGAGGGCGTCGGCGTAGCGCAGGTCGATCTCGTTCTGCCCCGGGCCGGCCTCGTGGTGGGAGAACTCCACCGAGATCCCCATCGACTCGAGCATGGTGATCGTGGCCCGGCGGAAGTCGTGCGCCGTCCCGCGGGCCGAGTGGTCGAAGTAGCCCGCGGTGTCGATCGGGACCAGCGGGCCCTCCGGGCTCGCCGGGGGCTCGAACAGGTAGAACTCGATCTCGGGGTGCGTGTAGAAGGTGAAGCCGGCGGCGGTCGCCTTGGCCAGGGCCCGCTTGAGCACGTAGCGGGAGTCCGCCATGGCCGGCTCGCCGTCCGGGGTCAGGATGTCGCAGAACATGCGCGCGCTGCCCTGGCGTTCTCCCCGCCACGGCAGGACCTGGAACGTCGACGGGTCGGGCTTGGCGAGCATGTCCGCCTCGTACACCCGGGTGAGACCCTCGATCGCGCTGCCGTCGAAGCCGATGCCCTCCGCGAACGCGCCCTCGAGCTCGGCAGGAGCGATCGCCACCGACTTCAGGATGCCGAGCACGTCGGTGAACCAGAGTCGGATGAAGCGGATGTCGCGCTCCTCGATCGACCTGAGCACGAACTCCTGCTGCCTGTCCATGGGCTCTCCCGCGCATCGCTCGATGGGCACGCCCTTTCGTGGGCAGGGGCGCAGGTCCATCATGGCGGCTCCCGCCCGTCCAGGCGAAAGACACCGCGCACGACTCCCCGGCCGGGGCCCCGGCCGGCGGCCCCGGCGGGACCGCGAGCCGACCGCGTCCGCCTCGGCGCAATAGGCTGGCGCCATGCCGACGCTGCGACTCGCGCTCGCCCAGGTGAACACCTGCGTGGGCGACCTCGCCGGGAACTCCGCCCTGATCCGCGCCACGTGCGCCCGCGCCGCCGAAGCGGGCGCCCACCTCGTCGCCTTCCCCGAGATGGCGCTCACCGGCTACCCCATCGAGGACCTCGCCCTTAGGGGTTCCTTCCAGCGAGCCGTCGCGGAGGAGCTCGAGACCCTCGCGGCGGCGCTCGTCGCGGACGGCCACGGTGACCTCACCGTCGTCGTCGGACACCTCGGCACCGCTGTTCTGGGTCGGCCGACCAACTCGGCGGCCGTGCTGCGGGGGGGCCGGGTGGTCGCCCGGTACGCCAAGCACCACCTGCCCAACTACGGCGTCTTCGACGAGTACCGCCACTTCTCCCCCGGCACCGGCACGCTCGTGGTAGAGGTCCAGGGGCAGCGGGTGGGCGTCGTCATCTGCGAGGACATCTGGCAGGACGGCGGTCCGGTAGAGGCGCTCGCGGAGACCGGCATCGACCTCCTCGTCGTTCTCAACGGCTCGCCCTACGAGCGCGGCAAGTCGCCCCTGCGCCGGCTCCTCGCGCAGACGCGGGCGGGCGAGGTGGACGCCCCTCTCGCGTACGTCAACCTCGTCGGCGCACAGGACGACCTCGTGTTCGACGGCGCCTCGTTCGTCCTGGACGCCCGCGGCGCCGTCGTGGCCTCCTCTCCCGTGTTCGAGTCCCACCTCCTTCTCGCGGACCTTCCGGGCCCCGGCGGGGCTCCGGTGGCGATCGGCGAGCACCCCCTGGCACCGGAGCCCGACGACGCCGCCCAGATGTACGCGGCCGTCGTCACCGGGCTGCGCGACTACGTCGTCAAGAACGGCTTCCGCTCGGTGGCCCTCGGACTCTCGGGGGGAATCGACTCGGCGCTGGTCGCGGCCATCGCCGTCGACGCGATCGGCGCCGAGAACGTCCACTGCGTCGCGATGCCGAGCATGTTCTCCTCCCAGCACTCCCTCGACGACGCGGCCGACCTTGCGCGTCGCACGGGCCTGCACCTCCGGCGTCAGCCGATCACGCCGATGGTCGATGCCTTCCAGGAGGAACTCGAGCTCACCGGCGTCGCCGCCGAGAACCTGCAGGCCCGGATGCGGGGTGTCATCCTCATGGCCCTGTCCAACGCCGAGGGCCACCTCGTGCTCGCGACCGGCAACAAGTCCGAGCTCGCCACCGGGTACTCGACGATCTACGGCGACGCCGTCGGCGGCTACGCGCCGATCAAGGACGTCTCCAAGACCCGGGTCTGGGAGTTGTCGCGCTGGCGCAACCAGATGGCCGTGAACGCCGGCGAGACGCCACCCATCCCCGAGAACTCGATCACGAAGGCGCCGTCGGCGGAACTGCGACCGGACCAGACGGACCAGGACTCCCTCCCGGACTACGAGTTGCTCGACGACGTCCTCGACGCATACGTCGAACGCGCGCTCGGACGGGAAGAGATGATCGACTCGGGCTTCGACCCGCTGACGGTCGACCTCGTGCTCCGCCTCGTGGACCGCGCGGAGTGGAAGCGGCGGCAGTACCCCCTAGGCCCGAAGGTCACCTCGCTGGCGTTCGGGCGGGACCGACGGCTCCCGGTGACGACCCGGTGGCGTGAGGAGTGAGGACTCGATGAGCGACGACGACGCCGCACGTCCCGACCCGGTCACGGGCGCCCCGGCGGGCGCGGCCCCACGGCGGGTCAGGGTGCACCATCTGCGCGAGGCCAAGGACCGTGGCGTCCGGCTGACGATGCTGACCGCCTACGACGCACCGACCGCGCGCATCTTCGACGAATCGGGTGTCGACATGCTCCTCGTCGGCGACTCCGTCGGCGACAACATGCTGGGACACCCGAACACGATCCCGGTCACGGTGGACGAGATGATCCCGGCCGTGCGCGCGGTGGCGCGCTCGGCCCGGCGCGCGATGGTCGTTGCCGATCTTCCCTTCGGCAGCTACGAGTCCGGCCCCGAGCAGGCGCTCGCGACCGCCGTGCGCATGCTCAAGGAGGGCGGCGCGCACGCCGTCAAGTTCGAGGGGGGCGCCCGGGTCGCGCCGCACGTGCGGCTGCTCAGCGGCGCGGGGATCCCCGTGGTCGGGCACCTCGGCTTCACACCGCAGTCGGAGAACATCCTCGGCGGCAAGCGGGTCCAGGGGCGCGGTGAGGGGGCGGCCGAGCGGCTCACCGCGGACGCCCTTGCCCTCGAGGAGGCCGGCGCCGTCGCCGTTGTCCTCGAGATGGTCCCCGCCCCCGTCTCTGCGCAGGTGACCAAGGCGCTGGCGATCCCGACGATCGGCATCGGCGCCGGCGTGGACTGCGACGGCCAGGTGCTCGTCTGGCTCGACATGGCCGGGATGGGCTCCTGGTCGCCGCGCTTCGCCAAGCGGTTCGGCGACGTGGGCGCGGCGCTTCGCGCCGCGACGGACGACTACGTGAGCGAGGTCCGGGACCGGACCTACCCCGGCCCCGAGCACTCCTACGCGCAGTGAGCAGCCGGTTCCGCCCCTGAACACTCGGCCCCTGAACACTCGGCCCCTGAACTCTCGGCTCCTGAAGCAGGGGCCCTTGAACTCGCGGCCCTTGAGCCCGGGACCCCGGGCCGTCGCGTCAGGAGAACGACCAGGCGAGCACGATGATGCCGCCGACGAACAGGATGACGGCGAGCCAGCCGAGCCCCTTGTTGGGGACAGGCTCACGACGTCCCGTGCTCCCGCTCATGCGTCCTCCCCGCGCCACCGGCGGTCTGCGTCGTCCCACGCCGCGCTGCGCCCGGCGGCGATCTCGAGCGCGTGCTCGGCAGCCTCCCGCGACGGATACGGCCCGATCCGCTTCGTCCAGTCGCTCACAAGGCCCTCTTCCACCTCGTGTGTCTCGAGGTTGTAGTAGAACTCGCGCGGTCTCGCCGCCATGCCACACCCTTCGTCGCCGGACGCCGAGGACCCCACGGCTCCGCACGGAAGGCGCGGAGCGCCGCGGTCATCGGACCACGCGGGGCGCCGTCGTCGGCCCCATCCCTAGACTGGCACCCATGGTCGCACCTCGCGCTCCCCGCGGCACCCTCGTCCCCGGCACGATCTCACCGCGCCGACCGGTCCCCCGCGGGATCGCCCGGCCCGAGTACGTCGACCGCCCCGCCCCCCGCCCCTTCACCGGCAGCGAGGTCAAGGCGCCCGAGACGATCGCGCGCATCCGCCGGGCCGCCCGCCTCGCGGCCCAGGCGCTCGAGGTGGTCGGGAAGGCGGTCGCGCCCGGCGTCACCACGGACGAGCTGGACCGCGTCGGGCACGAGTTCCTGATCGCGAACGGCGCCTACCCCTCCACGCTCGGCTACCGGGGCTTCCCGAAGTCGCTGTGCACCTCGATCAACGAGGTCATCTGTCACGGCATCCCGGACTCCACCGTCCTGGCCGAGGGTGACATCGTGAACATCGACATCACCGCGTACGTGGACGGCGTGCACGGCGACAACAACGCGACGTTCCCCGTGGGCGCCATCGACGCCGAGTCGCAGTCGCTCATCGATGTCACCCACGAGGCCCTCGCCCGTGCCATCCGCGCCGTCCGCCCGGGCCGCGAGGTGAACGTCATCGGGCGGGTCATCGAGTCCTACGCCAAGCGATTCGGCTACGGGACGGTCCGGGAGTTCACCGGTCACGGCGTCGGCGAGGCGTTCCACTCCGGGCTGGTCATCCCCCACTACGACGCGGCGCCGGACTACGACACCGTGATCGAGCCGGGCATGGTGTTCACGATCGAGCCGATGCTCACCCTCGGCACGGCGGACTGGCGCATCTGGGACGACAAGTGGACCGTGGTCACGGCGGACCGCCTCCGCAGCGCGCAGTTCGAGCACACGCTCCTCGTCACCGAGTCCGGCGCCGAGATCCTCACCGTCGCCTGACGCCCGCGTCGTGACCGGCATCGGCGGGCTCGCCCAGGTCGCGACGGGGGTGTGGGTCGCCACGGCCACGCTCTATGCGACCACCTCCACGGTGGTGGTCGACGACGACGGCGCCGCGCTGGTCGTGGACCCGGGCGTGACGCCCGGCGACCTCGCCGCGCTGGTCGCCGAGGTGGCCTTCCGCGGCTGGCGCGTGGTGGCCGGGTTCTCGACGCACCCGCACTGGGACCACCTGCTGTGGCCGGAGGCATTCGGCGACGTCCCGCGGTGGGCCCGGGCCCGCGCCGTCGCTGCGGCCGCCGACCGGCGCGAGTCGCTCCTGGCCGAGTCGAGCGCGGCGCTCGGGACGCCCGAGGGCGGCATGCTCCGCACGTTCGGCCGCCTCTCGCCCCTGCCCGGGGACGACGGGCCGATCCCCGGCGTGCCGTGCCGTGCGATCGTCGTCGGGCACGAAGGTCACGCGCCGGGGCATGCGGCGTTGTTCCTGCCCGCGTCCCGGACGCTCGTGGCGGGCGACATGCTCTCCGACGTCGAGGTTCCGCTCCTGGACTGCGACGCACGCGACCCGCTCGGGGACTACGTCACGGGACTCGAGCGCCTTGCCGCGCTCGTGGAGGGTGGCGACGTCGACGTCGTCGTCCCGGGTCACGGGACGGTGGCCGATGCAGCCGAGGCGCGGTGCCGCCTCGCGCTCGACCGCGCCTACCTCGCCGACCTCGCGGCCGGCCGGCCGAGCGCGGACCCGAGGCTCGCCGCGGCGCCCGCCTGGCTCCGCGAGGAGCACGAGGCGCAGGTGCGGGCCCTGGGCGGGCGGGGGTCGGCGAGGTGACGTGGCCCTGGTGGGTGGTGGGCGCCGTCGTCGCCCTCGTGGTTCTCGATCGCCTCGCCCTCTGGGCGGAGTCCCGCGGCTGGATCTACTGGCGTCGCCGCTCCCCGGAGGGGGGAGGCGGTGGCGGCGTGTTCGCCGACCTCTTCCTGCTGTTCCAGCCGAGCCGTCAGCACGTCGTCGAGGAGCAGGACCGGCAGCGACTCACGATCGCGCAGAAGGAAACGGGTGACCCACCGTTGGGCATCGACCTCGACGCCGGGACCGCGGTGCTGCCCGCACCGGCGACACCCGGGGCATCCGGCAGAACCCGGCGAGCCGGGCGGACCCGCTACCGGCGGGGACCGCGGGGACTCCGCGGGCTGACGCCCTCCTCCGTGCCGATCCGCACGCCGAACCGGGGCAGCACCACCCGGTGGAGGAGCAGGACGAGGCCCGCCCCGGCGAGGGCGACGACGAAGACGAGCAGCGACGTGCCCACGTCGTTCATCAGCGCCGGGTTGATCAGCATGACGGCCGCGAGCGTCAGCATGAGCATCCCGCCGACCAGCTTGAGGATCCGCCCGCCGCGCTCCTGGAGCTTGCTCGCCCGGAGGGTGACCACGGCCGTCCCGAAGATCAGCAACTCGTCGAGCTGGTAGATCAGCAGGTAGATCCCCAGGAGCACGAGGAAGGTCGCGGCGGTGACCTCCTGCGCGGTGAGCAGGTTCACCCAGAGCACGGGAAAGCCGGCCGTGCAGGTGAACTCCACCAGCGAGACGCCGGCGGCGAGCACGATCGTCCCGCCGACCAGTGCCGGGAGGGAGTCCCCCGACGCCATGACACGCCGCATCCGCCGGTAGATGCCCGGCTTGGCCTCATCGGAGATCGTGAAGGAGACGCCCTGGCGCCACCAGAAGTAATCCTTGATGTTGACGATCGCGAAGGCGAGTGCCACGAGTGCGACCAGCCTCTGCACCCAGGGCCCGACGCTCGCCACCGTGAGCACCGAGAAGACGCCGGCGATGAACAGGGCGTACACGAACGCGGTGACCGCGATGAAGACCAACCCGACGATCACGGTGGTCCGGCGCGAGCCACCTCGCAGGGTGAGCGCGAGGAGGACCGAGAGAACCCACAGCGAGCACGGGTTGAACCCGTCCACGAAGGCGATGAGCACGGTACTCAGCACCAGTGACTCCCCCGAGAGGTCCACCGTGCCGAGGAACGGCAGGGACAGCACCCGGTCGTCGGTGTCCGGGGCCACGCTCGGCCCGGGAGCGTCGGCGGGATCGGAGGACGACGACGGCGCGGATGACTGCCCCGGAGACGCGCTCGGGGAGGCGCCTGGGGAGGCAGGGCTCAGGATCCCGGCGCCGGCGTCGGGGCAACCGTTCGCGACGCATGCGGCCACGGCCGCCTCGATCGGGGCCGCCGTCCGGTCCTCGGAGAAGCCGACCCAGGAGTCCTCACCGAGGATGATCACCGGGACGCCGCTGGGCACGAAGCCCAGGGCGTCCGCCATCCGCTCGAGGGGTTCGACGTTCTCGGGGTGGTACCAGACCTCGAAGTCGCGGACCACGACGCCTGGGTAGCGCTCGGCGAGGTCGGCGAGGAAGGGCTCGGCGGCCGCACAGTGCGGGCACCCGTCGCCCCAGAAGAAGTAGATGACGGTCTCGGGGGCGTCGTCGGTCGGGGCCGCGGGCGTGGTCGAGGCGGTGGTCGAGACGGTGGTCGAGACAGTGGTCGAGGCGGTGGCGGCCTCGACTGCTACGGCGGGCCACACCACCACGACGAAGGCGACGAGCGCCGGCACCAGGGCACCGAAGGGCCTCCTGCGCCGTCGCATCCTCCGACCACCCTTCCCGCCGCGTCGGCCTCGCCACCGCCCGCGTGGCGGGGACGCGTGTCCAGGCTATGAACGCCCCGGGCCCGCCGCGTGGGCCGAAGGGCGGACGCTGGGCCCGACGTCACACCCGGCGGACCTGCGAAGCCGCGCCGTGAGCGCGCCGTCCGAAGCTGTCGCCCGTGCCATCCTCGACACGTGGCGACAGCGATGTCCGAACTCGACCCGCGACGCATCGTCGACGAGCAGTTCGCGCGTGCCCGGGCCCACCTGGCCCACATCGAGCCAGGTCTCGTGGACTTCCTCCGCCTCGCCCGCCGCACGATCGTGGTCAACCTGCCGATCGAGATGGACGACGGCACGTTCCGCAACTTCGTCGGCTACCGCGTGCTGCACAGCCGTCTGCTCGGCCCGGGCAAGGGCGGGATCCGGTACCACCCGAGCGTGTCGATGGAGGAGACGACGGCGCTCGCGGCCCTCATGACCTGGAAGTGCGCGCTGGTGCGGGTGCCGTTCGGCGGGGCCAAGGGCGGCATCGCGTGCGACACCAAGGCGCTCAGCACGGGAGAGCTCCGGCGCCTCACCCGCCGCTACATCTCCGACCTCGGGGACACGATCGGCCCGTACACCGACATCCCGGCCCCGGACCTCTACACCAACGCCCAGACCATGGCGTGGGTCTTCGACACGTACGACCAGTTGCACCCCGGCCTCAACAACTGGCCCGTCGTGACCGGCAAGCCGATAGACCTCGGCGGTTCCGAGGGGCGGGAGGAGGCCACGGGCCGCGGATGCGTCGATGCCGTGGAGCGTGCCCTCGCGCTCGGCGTCGTCCCGGGACTCGCGACCCTCGACGGCGCGCGTGTCGCCATCCAGGGGTTCGGCGACGTGGGCCGGGCGGCGGCGCGCGTCTTCCGCGACCGCGGGGCGCGCGTCGTCGCTCTGAGCGACTCGCGAGGCGGGATCGTGGCCGCCGAACACGCCGCGCTCGACGTCGCCGACGTCGAGGCCCACAAGGTCACGTCGGGATCGGTCGTCGGCCTCCCGGGGTCGAGGACCGTCACGAACGCGGAACTCCTCGCCCTGGACTGCGACGTCCTGGTCCCGGCGGCCGTCGGCGGGCAGATCCACAGCGGCAACGCCGGCGACGTCCACGCGAGGCTGGTCCTCGAGGCCGCCAACCGTCCGGTCACGCCGGAGGCCGACGACCTCCTCCAGGCACGCGGCATCCCCGTGATCCCCGACATCCTCGCCAACGCCGGCGGCGTGGCCGTCTCCTACCTGGAGTGGGTGCAGAACATCGAGCACCACAGCTGGTCCCTCGCGGAGGTGAACGCCCACCTGCTGGAGCACATGACGTCAGCCGTCGACCGGGTCGTGGCCCGCTGGCAGACGTTCTCGGCCGACGCCGGCACGTCCGGCCCGTGCGTCGACCTGCGCACAGCTGCGATGGTCGAGGCGGTCGGCCGACTGGCCACCGTCACGCAGGAGCGAGGGATCTGGCCGTGAGGAGACGCAAGCCCACGTGACCGGGCCCGCGCGCCCAGCGCACGTCAGCCCACGGCCGGCCCCACGACCGGGTGGATGCCGGCCTCGTCGAGCGCCTCGGTCATGAGGGTCCGACCGAGCGCGATCATCTCCTCGGCCTTGTGGAAGTCCATCGTCCGGCACGCGTCCTGGGGGACGGTCACGAGCACGTCCGGCGGGTAGCCCGCCAGGCGGTACCTGGTCAGAACACTCTCCATCGCCTCGATCGCCAGGGTCATCACGTCGAACGTCCGGAGCCCCGGTGGGAGGGCGTTGAGTGCGTCCTGCGGTTGGCCGGCGCGCGCGTCCTCCCCCAACGCTCCCGGTCCGGGCATCCGCAGGGCCGCCGGGAGCCACCGCTCGAGCCATTCCTCGGCCGGACGCAGCGCGCCGGACTCATGGACAGGAGCCCCGGTACCCGGATCATCCTGCCGTCTGCCCCCGAGTGACACGGCAACCGTGAGGTCGGCAGCCGCGCTGGTCACCGGCGCCACGGGCACGGGGTTCAGCAGACCGCCATCGGCGAGCAGCCGACCGTTCACCATCACCGGGGTGAACACCCCGGGCAGGGCGATCGAGGCCCGGATCGCGCCGACCACTGGACCCCGCTGGAACCACACCTCCCGCCGGGAGAGGAGATCCGTTGCGACGGCGGTGTAAGGAATCGGCAGGTCCTCGATGAGCAGGTCGCCCAACAGCTCGCTGACCCTGGCCAGGATCTTCTCCCCGCGGAAGGCGCCCGGCGCCCGGAACGAGGGGTCCAGCAGCCGCAGGACGTCCCGCTGGGTGAGGGTGCGCGTCCAGTCGGCGTACACGGGGAGGCTGCCCGCGGCGTGGAGACCGCCGACGACGGCGCCCATGGACGAGCCCGCAACGCTGACGACCTCGCACCCGCGCTCTTCGAGGACCTCGATGGCGCCGATGTGGGCGTACCCGCGGGCGCCCCCGCTGCCGAGGGCGAGCGCCACGCGAGTCGGGGAGGTCACGACGCCGATGCTAGGCCCCCTCGACCGCGGCGCGATGCGGAGGTCGATCGGCCGGGGGTGCATCCACGGGGCCCCCGAAAGGGGAAGTAGTGGATAGGTAGATCACCACGAGGCACCTCGACCAGGGAGAGACCATGCGCAGTTCCACGCGAGCCGAGCACGCACCACAGGCATCCACGCCCGGCATCGACCCGGCGCGCTTCCCGGGCCTGCGCCGGTACAACCTCGGCGCCGCCGCGTTCCACGCGGTCCAGGCGGTCGCCGTGCTCGCCCTCGCGAACGACTTCGCCATCCCCGTGACGGGGACCTATCTGATCGGGCCGCCCGGGTCTCCCGGTGAGACCGTGGACATCGTCGACATCCCGATCGGCCTGGCGGTCGCCGCCTTCCTCGCGCTGTCGGCGCTCTTCCACCTCGTCGTCGCCTCGCCGACGTTCTTCGGCCGCTACACGACCGGCCTGACGCAGAATCGCAACTACTTCCGCTGGGTCGAGTACTCGCTGTCGAGTTCCCTGATGATCGTCCTGATCGCCCAGATCACCGGAATCACGGATGTCGCAGCCCTCCTCGCGCTCTTCGGGGTCAACGCCTCGATGATCCTGTTCGGCGCACTGCAGGAGAAGTACCAGCAGCCGGGCGACGGTGGCTGGATCCCGTTCATCTTCGGGTGCCTCGCCGGGATCGTGCCGTGGTTGGCGATCCTCGTGTACGTCATCGCGCCCGGGTCGACCAGCGGCGCCGAGCCCCCGGCCTTCGTCTACGGGATCATCGTGTCGCTGTTTGCGTTCTTCAACGTCTTCGCGCTCAACCAGTGGCTCCAGTACAAGCAGGTGGGGCGCTTCCGCGACTACCTGGTGGGTGAGCGTGCGTACATCACCCTGAGCCTGGTCGCGAAGTCCGCGCTCGCCTGGCAGGTGTTCGGCGGGACGCTCGCGGCGTGACGACGGACCCTGCTCGTCACGCGCTCCGGACGTCGCCTCTCACCTGGGAGACGAGACGAAGGACGACTCGAGAGGACCGGGCCTGACTCACGACCGGCCCCGGGACTCCGGCCCCGAGCGCGGTCGTCTGCTGCGGCCTACTTGACGGTGAAGGTTCCCGAACTCGTCGCGGTGCCGCCGCCGGTTGAGACAGTGACCTTTCCGGTCGTCGCGCCGGGGGGAACGACCGCCTTGATCGAGGTCGCCGACACGACCGTGAAGGTGGCGGTGGTGCCGTTGAACCTCACCGCTGTCGCTCCGGTCAGGTTGGCCCCGGTGATCGTCACGGCGGTGCCGACCCTGCCGGAGGTGGGTGTGAACGACTTGATCCTCGGAGCGGAGACGGTGAAGCTTCCCGTGCTTGTGCCGCTCCCGCCGACCGTGGTGACCGTGAATCTCCCGCTGGGCACCCCGGCGGGGATGACGACCCGGAGCTGGGTCGCCGACAGCACGGTCCACGACGCGAGGGTGGAGCCGCTGAAGATCACAGACGTCGCCCCGGCCACGTTGGTCCCGGTCAGCATGACGGTTGTGCCTGCGGTCCCGGACGTGGGAGACAGGCTCGTGATGCTGGGCGCGACCGCCGTCGCGCCCACTGTGAACGTCGCGGTGCTGGCCGCGGTCCCGCCCGGCGTCACGACAGCGATCTGGCCCGTTCCCGCACCCGACGGGACCGACGCAACGATCGAGGTCGCCGACAGGACCGTGAACGTCTGTGTGGTGACACCGGCGAAGGTCACCGCCGTCGCGCCGGTGAAGTTCGCACCGGTGATCGTCACCGAGGTCCCGACACCGCCGGAGGAGGGGGCCAAGCCCGAGATGACCGGGACCGGCTTCACGGTGTAGGGCTGGGTGACCGGGGCCGAGGTGTTACCGGCCTGGTCGATGGCGACGTAGGTCAGCGTCGTGGTCGCGGTGAGGGTCAGCGGCTCCGTGTAGGTGGTGTTCGGGATGAGGGGATTCGTTGCCCACGAGGGTGAGTAGAAGACCTTCGCCCCGTCGCTCGTGTAGTAGATCGCGGCGTCCGGGTCGTTCGCCGTAAGGGTGACCCTTTCGCCCGAGGGGTAGGACCCGCCCGTCGGGTTCGACGTCACCACGGGCGCTGTCACGTCGCTGGACCGGGTGTAGCTCGCCCGGACCGCGGTGCGAAGCCCGCTGAGACTGTCGTACAGGGTTCCGGGGCACAGGGTCGCGGCGACGTCGTCGTGGGCGAAGATCCGTGGCAGGGCCGTGCCGGTGGGATAGGTGGTGGTGGACTTGGTGGCCGGGGAGGCGAACCCGCTGCTGCTCGTGGAGTCGAGGTTCGCGGCGCCGAACTTCCACGCGATCACGGCCGCCATGGCGGACACGATCTGCGCGGGATCCGGGGCGTCCGAGCGCGTGAAGTCGCCCATCGCCGCGATGCCCACGCTGCCCTTGTTGAAGCTCGTCGCGTGGCCCGCCTCGATCAGCCACCCGGCAGGGACGCCCGTCTGGTTGCTCACCGAGTACTTGCGCCCCTCGAAGACCGTCCCGAACCTGTCGACGAGGAAGTTGTACCCGATGTCACCCCAGCCCAGAGACGCGGTGTGGTAAGCGAAGATGGCCTTCACGATGCCCGCCGACTCCGCGGCGGTGTAGCCGTTGGTGCCCGCGGTGTGGTGCACGACCGCCGCCTGGAGCGGGAAGTACCGAGGCGTCCAGTTCGCGTCCGTCCAGGTCTCGTCCGCGCCCCAGTCGGAGCGGGTGACGATGTCTCCGACGCCGGGGACCGGCACGCTGGCAGGCAGCGGCCCGGCCAGCGCCGCCTCGGCGGTCCCGGCTGCCAACGCCTGCGCCAGCCCGAGAGGGACGGAAGACCCGCGCGCACCGCCGCCCACGGGGCCCGCCACGGAGGGAGCCGATACGGCGGCACCGGCCGACCCCGCACCGCCGTCGTCCGGGAGCACGTCCGGTTGAGCAGGCGGCTCGGTGAGCGTGACCTCCGCCGCGGATGGGTTCGCCGGGATGAGGGCCAGCTCGAGGTCCGCCGGCAGAGCGGCGGGATCCCCGGTGACCTGGACCTGCACCGCCTGAGCACCACCCGTGACGAACGGGGCTGTCCCGCGAACAGCGGACGCGTCGTCGGGCCCGCCGTCCTCGATCCCGGCCTCGAGCCACGCAGACCACGCACCGTCCTCGAGCACCCGCAGCAGGACGCGGGCGCCGTCGGGCAGGTCGCCCCCGGCCGCCCACGTCACCCCCGCGACGTAGAACTCGGACGTCGCCATGGGCGGTGTCAGCACGGCGTCACCTGCCCCGCGCTCCTCGTCGGCGATCAGCGTGCGTCGGCCACGCGCGTCTGTCAGCGGGACGCGCACCACCGGCTCGGCCGGGCGAGCGTCGCGCGTGTTCCCGGCACGAAGCCCTGGCGCAGCCGCGGTGGACTGCGCCGCGGCCGCGAGGCTGGGGAGCACCCCGACCGACGCCAGGACGAACGCAGAGATGGCGGAGACGATTCGGGCACGGCGACCGACCACGATCGAGCCTTCCGGGTTGGAGCGGCCCCTGCCCGGCGCGCAGACCACGCCGCTCAACGAGCCTCGCGTCGCCACCCGGGCGGCCATCGGGAAGTTCGCTGGCGCCAGATCGCGCCGGCAGGGGACGAACAAGACCCTACAGCGATGGATCACCCCGCTCCCGGGACCATGGGCTCCCGCGGATCACGTTCAGATCGAGGGAGTCCGGCAAGTCGCTCGGCGACAGCAGCATCAGGAGCCTGAACGCGCATCATGGCAGCCAGGTGCGGGAGATAGCTGCCTGCAACTCGGGTGGCCTTCACCGGCACCGATGGTCCGGTCCCCGCTGCACAGGTAGCACCACGGTGGGCTCGTGCTGAGGGCGGGGCCGGCTATTCGAAGAAGTCTTCGTCGATCTTCTTCAGGGTGATGGTCTGTTCGGTTTGGACGCCGACGCCGTGGGTGACCATGAGGCGGGCGAGTTGGTCGCCGTCGATGAGGACGAGGCGTTGCGGGACGACGGCGGTGTAGGCGCGGGCCTCGGGGCTGAACCGGCTGGTGGTGATGAAGACGCCGCGGGAGGCCTGGGCGCCGTGGAGGGCTCCGACGAAGCCTTGGATATCAGGTCGACCGACCGTGCGCCCCGAGGCGTAGCGCTTGGCCTGGATGTAGATGCGGTCCAGGCCGAGGGCGTCCTGGTCGAGGACGCCGTCGATGCCCTCGTCGCCGGAGCGGCCGAGGTGCTCCTGTTTGCCGAGCGCTCCCGCGTAGCCCATCGCCACGAGGAGGTCGAGGACGACGCGTTCGAGGAACTCCGGCGGCTGCTCGTTGATCCGTTGCAGGAGCTCGGCGGCCACGGCGGCGTTCGCCTCCGCGGCCGCTGATGCGATCCGGTCGTAGGGCGTGGCGTCCGATGACTCGCTCGGGCCGGCGGCCGGTACTGGCATCGGCGCTGTGCGGGTCCTGTACGTCGGTGTTGTGGTTTCGCCGCGGCTGCGGTTCTTGAAATCGCGGAACTCCTCGAACTCCTCCAGGTGCTCGTTGCCGACCCGTTCCGGATGCGCGGCCAGAAGAGCCCGCCCGCGGTCGGTGATCGTGAAGACACCCCGGCGCGGGCGAACAATCGCCCGGGCCTGGTAGAGGTACTGGGTCGCCCACTGGACGCGACTTCGCCACAGCGACTGCCCGCTCGGCAGACTCTGCGCGAGTTCCTCGTCGGTGAGTGAGAACACTGGAGCGAGCGCTGCAGCGAGGTCCCTGGTTGCCCGCTCGGTCCCGTCGGCGAGTTCACGCAGGACCGGCGCCATTAGCGTCTGGTAGTCCGGGATCGTCACGATGCATCCTCGGCAGCGAGGCGCGCTCCACCGCCGTTGGCGGCGGCTTCGAGCGCGGCGGCGACGGCCTCGAACTCGGCGAGGGCGGCGGTGAGGTCTTCGACGATCTCACGGGCGATGATCTCCGGTGCGGGCAGGTTGTCGAGGTCCTCCAGGGAGTCGTCCTTGAGCCAGGTGATGTCGAGATTCGCCTTGTCCCGCGCGACCAGCTCCTCGTAGGTGAACGCCCGGAACCGCTCCGTCTCCACCCGCTCCGATCGCACCCGGCCCGGGGCGTAGCAGGTCGACGAAGTCGTCCAGGTGCGTGCCGGCGCAGCGGGTTCTGCTTGAGGGTGAAGTGCTGGTTGGTCCGCAGGTCGTACACCCACAGCCGCTCCGTCCACGGCCGGCCCGGCATGGCCTGCTTCTTGTCGAAGAACAGCACGTTCGCCTTCACACCCTGGGCGTAGAAGATCCCCGTGGGAAGGCGCAGCAGCGTGTGGACGTCGAACTCGCGCAACAGGCGCCGCCGGATGGTCTCCCCCGCCCCACCCTCGAACAGCACGTTGTCCGGCAGCACCACGGCCGCGCGGCCGTTGATGTCCAGGATCGTCGCGATGTGCTGCACGAAGTTCAGCTGCTTGTTCGACGTGGTCGTCCAGAAGTCCGTCCGGACGATCTCCAACTCCTCCCGCGACTCCCGCCCGTCCGCCCCGACCATCGTCACCGACGACTTCCGACCGAACGGCGGATTCGTCAACACCACCGAGTACCGCACACCCGGGTCCGCGGTCAGGGAGTCCTTGACCTCGATCCGCGACGGCCCGTCCGGCTTCCCGATCCCGTGCAACAGCAGGTTCATCGCCGCCAGACGCGCCGTCCCATCGACCAGCTCGATCCCGTGCACGAACCCGTCCCGCAGGTGGTCCCGCTCCGTCGGAGTCAGGCTCTCCGCGCGCCGGGACGCGTACGCGTGCGCGGCGAGCAGGAACCCGCCGGTCCCGGCGGCCGGGTCGATCACCGTGTCCGACGCCGACGGGCGCACGCAGTCGACCATCGCCTGGATCAGCGGCCGCGGGGTGAAGTACTGCCCCGCCCCGGACTTGATGTCCTCCGCACCCTTGGACAACAGCTCCTCGTAGGCGTCGCCCTTGATGTCCACCCCCGAGGCGGACCAGTTCTCCTTGTCGATCAGGTCCACGATCAGCCGCTTCAGCTTCGCCGGGTCCTGGATCCGGTTCTGCGCCTTCCGGAAGATCACACCCAACGTCCCCGGCTGGCGGGCGAGCCGCTCCAGGATGTGCCGGTACGTGACCTCCAGGTCATCGCCCTCGGCGTCCAGCAGCCGCTGCCACGAGCACTCCGTCGGGCACGATCCGCTCCGGCCTCAACGGCCGGGTCTCCCGCTCGTGCGCCATCTTCAGGAACAGCAGGTACGTCAGCTGCTCCGTGTACTCGATCGTGCTGACACCCGTCGTCGCGCAGCACGTTGCAGTACGACCACAACTTGTCGACCAACCGCCGCGCCTCAGACACGGGTGTCTCCTTCCTCGACGTCGAGCAGTCGCAGCCGGGGTGCGTTGCGGTAGACGCGGTCGGCGCTCAGCAGCGGCGCGCCGATCGCGATCGCCGTTGCCGCTGCCCATCGGCCGGCGGTGTGAATCTTGGCGGCGATGGCGTGGCCGGCGGCCTTCGCCTCGACGCTCAGGGTGACGAAGGACTCGACGACGTCGGGCGTCACCGGCACCACGGGGGTTGCTGCCAGCGCGGCCGCGATCACGTCCGATCGCGCTGACCCCAGCCCACCGATCCGGAGCCCGACGAGCACCTCGGCGCGGGTCTGTGTCGCGATGACGACGCGCCGGCCGATCAGCCCTTCACGCCACGCCGTGAGCAAGGGTGCGGGACGCCGCCGCCGCCCGAACAGGTGCGACCAGATATCGGTGTCGACCACCGCGAGATCGCTGGGATCTCCGCTACTCACCGCGGGCCGCCGCCAGGAACCGATCGAACTCCTCGTCCGACATCTCGGCGGCACCCGCCGGGTCAGGACCGGGCTTGGACAGCTCAATCGCCCAGGACGTGGCGTCACCGCCGGCGAGCCACGAGTCCGGGAGCGGGAGCGCGGGCGAGAGGGTCGCGCCCACGAGGGCAAGTCGCTTCCGCCCCGTCCGAGGCGCACGAGTGCCCTGAGCCGTTGCAGCCTGACCGATGAGGTACGCCGCAGCGTCGGGATCCGCGACCTGATCAAGAGCGATCCGATTACCCGCGTCGTCGTGGATCCGGAACTTGCCGGAGGCGAGATCGACCATCTCCACCCGACCGGTCACCGACACGGTCTCCGGGACGGCCTCAGCCCCGGGCCGCGTCCAGACCGCCCGGACCCGCTCGCGCGGCCGGAAGTCGACCCGTGCACCATCACTCATGCGTGTCACCTCGACGCGGCCGGCGGCATGATCGAAGGCGTCCAGCAGTCCGAGTGCGCTCTCCCGAACCGGCGCAGGGGCGTCGGGCGGCGGCGCGTCGTGGGCGATGCCGGCAATCACACCCCAGAAGGTCCCCTCGACGTCGCGCTCGATCGGGTCGACGACGCCCAGCGTGGCCACCGCGCCGCGCACGATGTCGAGAACTGTGCTCCCAGCCTCAAGGCCGGCCAACCGAAGACCAGCGAGGTCCTCGAGGGCTCGAGGACTGCCGCCCGGACCGGAGATGTCGAGGATCCAGCGCCCCGTGCGAGTGGAGAGTTCCTGCAAACGGGCACCGATCGCTGCGAGGTCCGAGAGTGCGATCTCCCCGCTCGGAGCGACCGTCTCGGCAAGGCGGATCCTGATGTGGCTCTCAGTCATCCGAGAACACCTCCTTTCGTCGCGGACGTGCGTGCGACGCCGACCATCATCCCTCGGACCGCCGATACGGCGCCTGGCACCCTGCAGGGGGAGCAACGCCGTCAGACACCCGCCAACTCCTCCACTACAGCGAGATCCGACGACCGGCCGGTCAGCCGACCCGAGAAGGCGGCGTCGAGCAGGGCCCTGCGAAGCGACTGAGCGCGGACCAGGTTTCGGGTGAGTTCGGCTCGGAGACGCCCCGACTCCTCCAGCGCACCCCGCACCCTGCTCACAATCGCCAGCTGCTCCTCGGCCGGGGGCACCGGGATCGGCATGAGTCGGATCTTGCGCAGGCTGATGGACGCGAGGTTCACGCTCTGCGTGCCGTTGCGGTCGCACCAGCGCCCGCCGATCGTGTTCGCCGCCCACGAGACGAGCACGGGATCGATCAGTGAGTCGCGCACCCGGGCGCGGAAGACATGGTTCTGGTGGATGCAATCCGCGATCTGCCCTTCCCAGACCCAACCGCGACCGAGCTTGTCCCGATCGCCGCCCTCGTTGAGCAGGACGTCCCCAGGCAGAAGGCGCAGCATGTGCGCCTTCTGGGGCGGGACACGGATCGTCGTCACCGTCGACAGGTCAAGGCGGCCACGTTGGACGTTCGCGACACGCAGGTACGGGACCTCGACGAACGACGGGTCCCCCTGACGCTTCGCGTCCTTGGTGACACCGCCCACCACGTCAGCAAGGTCACCGAGCCGGACCCAGACCCAGTCGACCGGAAGAGGACTCAAGTCGCCGTCATCGACGCCGCTCGACGTCAAGGAGGGGCCCTGGCGCAAGCCACGAGCAGACCGACCGGTGAGCTCGGCGCGCACGAACGCATCAGCGAACACGGACAGCCGGTCCACGTTCGCGCGGAGCGCTACCGAACCCGCGTCGAGGCGTGAGAGGTGGTCCTCGAGGATGTCGACGATGCGGCTCTGCTCCTCCAGCGGCGGCACGGGGATCGGCCAGGCGGAGAGTGCTGCGCGGCCAAGGTGGTGGATCCCGACACCGCGTGATCGGTCGGCGAATCTCCCGGAGAGCGCCTGATGCCGGAAGTAATGCATCAGGTACCTGGGCTCAGGCCCGCGAGAGCGGACCCTGATCAGAGTGTTCTGGAAGCCGCAGTCCTCGATCTCACCGTTCCAGAGCGCGGGCTTGCCGACCTCGCCAGGGCTGCCCGACGCCTCGCTGAGCAGGAGGTCACCCGGTTCGAGCCGGTAGATGTCCATCTCGGCGTCGGTGAAGTTCATCGTCTTGAGGTCGTCGAGCCGAAGTCCGTTCCAGTCGACGTTCGCGGCCCTCAGGTAGGGGCGCATCTGCGATCCGGTGTGGTTCTTTGGCGAACGCTGTCGTCCGAGGCGAACATCGGCTACGTGGCCGAGTCGGGCGAGATCCCAGTGATGAGGGAAGCCGGAAGAAGGCTGTGACACTTCAGAACCTCCACCCGCATCGACGGATCATTTCGGTCGGCAGGATGGTCGTTGCACCGTAAGTCGCGGCGACGTTGGGTATGCGGAGATTGCGCTCATCAGACCCGAGTCCCGCCATCCGCTCATCGGTGACGATGACGGCGCGGCGAACGAGGGCGGCAGCGATCACAAAGGGGTCGGCCGCGTTCTTCCGCCCCTGAACCCACATAGGGAACCGCGCCGCAATTCTCGTGACGATCTCGAGCTCCTCCGAGCTGGTCTCGGCTACGCCGCCGCTTCGTGCCTTCAGCCAGACGAAGAGATCGTCGTCGCGCCGCTCCAGTTCCCTCGCTGCCTCGCGGGGCACGACGGCGTGGCCGGATTCGAGGAGATTCGCGATCGCTTCCCAGAGCGACACGTAGATGTCGGGCGGCTGCTCGCGGTGCAACTTGATCAGGAACGACGAATCGAGCACATATTCCGGGTCTGTCACGCGCCCACTCCGACGCCGGCGCGCTCCAGCTTCTCCAGCACGGACAACTTGGTATCGAGGAGATTCGTCGCGTCGAGAACCGTGATCTCGTCCCTGTGCAGCGCGTCCAGAACGGCACCGACGTACGGCTCACCCAGGTTGCGCCGCTTCAGGACCTCAGGCGCCGGACCACCCCTGCTCGGCGCAGCGGAGGCCCGGGCTGCTGCCTCCTCGGACTGGCGGATCACGTCGTCGACCAGGTTCCGCGCGATGAGTCTCAAGTCGTTCAGCCTGATCGCAGCAGCGAGGGCACTCACCCGAAATGCGCGGGCGACCCGGTCGATCGCTTCCGCGTCACCAGTCGCGCCCACCAATCGACGCACGTCGGAGGGAGGCATCAGGACATCCGCCGCGAAACGGTTGCAGCGATGCTCCACCTCGCGGCGATCCTCAAGGAGGCATAGGCCGCCCGTGCGATCGAGCAGATGGCCCAGTTCGTGCATCAGCGTGAACGCGCGAGCAGCTGCTGAGTCAGCCCCGTTCAGCACGATCACGGGCAGGACAGGGTGATCGATCGAGAACCCGCGACATTCGGCTACCGCGACTCGGCTCATCTGGAAGACGAGGACTCCCTGCGCTTCCACGGCACCGACCCAGATCTTCAGGGCGGCCAGCGTGTCACGGGTCGCTTCGATGCGGTCTGTCAGTACGTCGAGCCGTCGACGCACCGTCTCGGGGTCGCGCGCCGGCTCGTCAGTCCAGGCTCGCCACCGTTGGGCGGCGCGATCCTCCCCGGCAAGTTCGAGGTAGGCGTCGCGTCGCTCAATCGCAAACCGCAGCTCGCGCCTCAGACCCGGTGTCATCGCACCCGCGATTGAGCGGAAGTCCGGCGGCGTGGGTGTGTGGTCGACGGGAGGCGCAGCGCTGAAGAAGAAGGCAACCGTGCGACGGAGACTGTCAGCCACACGACGCAGCTGGCCCAAGGTCGGCTGACTCAGACCGCTCTCCCACGCCTGCACCCGCTGGGCCTCGACACCCGCCAGCCGCCCGACGTCCTCCCGACTCAGGCCGGCGTCCTCCCGCGCCCATCGCAGCACGGCGGGATTCGCCGGCGCGAGTGGTGTCCGAGTCATTGCTGCATCATCGCCCCCGGCGCCGACATCCGCCCCCGCCGCTCGACGATCATGCGGTGAGTCCCTCGTTGAGAGCCGTGATGTAGTCGGCGGCCTTGTTGCCGAGGTCAGCGAGGGCGCCGTCGATGCCGCCGCGTTCGGTGAAGGGGGCGTTGTCGAGGTCGTCGGGGGTGATGCCGGCGGAGGTGGCGATGACGTCGACGATGCGGTCGAGCCACCACCGCTGCTCCGGCGTGAACGTGGCGCCGGCCTGCTCCTGCTGGAGCGAGCCACCCGGCGTACCGCTCGCGGACGCTGCTCGGCGTAGGGGACGAGTTCGGTGTCGGCGCCGAGGGTGTAGCGGATGAGGGCGACGAGGTCGGTGGTGGTGTGCCGGTCGGAGTGGCGGACCCGGCCGGCGTCGAGGGCCTCGTAGGCGCGTCCAGACGAGGTCGACGGTCCAGTTGTGCGGCGGGCGCTGGATCCGGTCGGCGAGTTCCCGCAGGTCGGCGTACGACGACCCGCGCGGTCCTTGGCGTCGGTGGCGAGGACCTGGAGGGCGGTGATCTCGTCGCGGTGCTCGGCGAGGTAGGCCGCCCAGGACTCGACGACGGACCGGGCCCGGTCGGGGTCGACGACGCCGTGGGCGTCGAGGAGGACGTCGGTGGTGAGCGTCGTCGATGACCTGGTCGTGGGCGGCGCGCAGCTCGAGGATGCGCTGCCGCAGGTCGGGGTTGGCGGCGAGCGGCTGCGACGGCCTGGTCGATGCAGGTCGGCGATGCGCATCGGCCTGGGCGTCGCCGTCGTCGGCGTCCTTGCGCGCGCTCGATGGCGGCGGCCTGGCGTGTCGGGGTCCACGGCGTCGACCAGGGCGCGGACGATGTCGCGGAGCGGTTGCGCCGGCGACGTCGTCGAGCTCGGCCCGCTCGGCGGGGGTGAGCTCGAGCTCGAGCTTGGCCAGCCGGGAGGCCAGGGTGGCGGTCTCGTCCTCGGTGAGCGTCGAGGGTGGCGGCCTTGTCGAGCAGCTGCTTGAGGGTGATGGTCTTGTCGCGGTTCAGGGGGCGGCGTCGACGAAGTCGTGCTCGGTGACCCCGACCGCGTCGACGATGACGAACCGGGTCTTGGCCGTGGCGTCGGGGGTGACGGCCTGGAAGTCGGCGGGGGCGATGGTGCGGGCGCCGCGGCCCTTCATCTGCTCGAAGTACGCGCCGAGCGCACGTCGCGCATGAAGAACACGCACTCCAGCGGTTTGACGTCGGTGCCGGTGGCGATCATGTCGACGGTGACCGCGATCCGCAGCGTCGGGGAGTTGCGGAACGCCTGCAGCTGGCCCTTCGGGTCCCGGGCGGTGTAGGTGATCTTGGCGGCGAAGTCGTTGCCCTTGCCGAACACCTCCCGCGACGGTGGTGACGATCTCCTCGGCGTGGGTGTCGTCCTTGGCGAAGATCAGCGTCTTCGGGACCGTCGAGCGGCCGGGGAAGATCTCGGTGAACAGCCGGTCCCGGAACGTCTCGAGGACGAGGCGGATCTGGTTGCGGTTGCGGTGACCGCCCGGTCGAGCTGGCTCGTGGGTGTACGTCGAGGTCCTCCTCGAGCGTCTCGTAGCCGCTGCCGCGGGTGCGCCGGTCCGACCTGGGGACGACGGTGCCGGCCTCGATGGTGCCGCCCTGCTCGGTGATCTCGGTGCGGATCCGGTAGACGTCGAAGTCGACGTTGACCCGGTCGGCCACCGACTGCGGGTAGGTGTACTCCGAGACGAGGTTCTGCTGGAAGAACGCGAACGTCTGCTTCACCGGCGTCGCGGTCAGCCCGACGATGTGGGCGTCGAAGTACTCGAGCACCCCCCGCCACACCCCGTAGATCGAGCGGTGGGCCTCGTCCACGATGACCAGGTCGAACGCCTCCGGCGGCAGGTCCGGGTTGTAGGCGACGTCGACCGGCGCGTCGGGGACGAAGTCGTCCAGGTTCGGGTCGTCGACGTCGGGGACCTCCTGGCCGCGCAGCGCCGCGTAGACGCGCTGGATCGTGGAGATCACGACCTGCGGAGGAGCCGACCATCCCGGCGCCGGTGAGCTTGTCCACGTTGTAGAGCTCGGTGAAGCGTCGCCCGTCGTCCGGGGTGCGTGTAGTTCTGGAACTCCGCGCAGCGTCTGGTCGGCCGAGGTTGTTGCGGTCGACCAGGAACAGGACCCGGCTGGAAGCCGCCGTGCTTGAGCAGCCGGTACGCGCTCGGTGACCGCGGTGAACGTCTTGCCCGCGCCGGTGGCCATCTGCACCAGGGACCGGTCGAACCGCTGCTCGGCCAGGGACCGCTCGATGCCCGTTGATCGCGGTGATCTGCGCCGGGCGCAGCGCCGCCGTCGTCCAGGGCGGGCAGGTCGCGGACCTTGCCCCGCCAGGTCGGGGCGTCCGGGGTCGGCCTCCGCATCGCGCAGGACCCGGGCGAGGGTCTCCGGGCTGGGGAATGCGAACACCGTGCGGGCGCGCGGGGTCGGGGTCGAACCCGTTGGTGAAGTGCGTCTCGGAGCCGGAGGCCTCGAACACGAACGGCAGCCGGCCCTCCACGCGTCACGGCCTGCAGCCGCGACCTCGGCGGGCAGGCCCGTGGCGTACATCGCGGACTGCCACTCCACCCCCGACAGCGGCGTCCCCTCGGGCTTGGCCTCGATCACCCCGACGGCCCGCTGGTCGACGTACAGCAGGTAGTCCGCGCGGCCATGACCCGGCGCCATGACCGCCTCACGCACCGCGACACCCTGACCCGCGTACAGGTTCACGCTGCTTGCGGTCCTGGACCAGCCAGCCCGCGGCCGCCAGCTGGGCGTCGATGAGGACACGAGCGCGCTGCTCAGCGTGCAGAACGGCGTCCGGGCTCACGGGCACGACCCTACTGACGGTGCGGGGCCAGCGCTCACTGAGACCCGGCTGGGCCAGGCCGGGCAGCGACGACAGGACGCGCGAAGCCGTCGACTGCCGCCTTCGTGGGGCAGCGTCCTGCGGACTCCTTGCGGACCGACGCCCGTCCGATGAGGGCATCGATCCGGGTGAGAGCCAGAAGAGCGGATGAGTCGGCCGATACGCCGGGTTCTGTGCCCGTGCCTCGTCGGCACCGGTGGCGGCCATCCATCTACGACGTACGTTGCCGCACGCCTCCAGCGACCTACCCGGGAGCTCGGGCGGGCAGCCCTCAAACGCTCCTGTCTGGCCTTGCTCCGGGTGGGGTTTGCCGAGCCGCCCCGGTCACCCGGTGCGCTGGTGGTCTCTTACACCACCGTTTCACCCTTACCGCGCCTGGCCGACGCGGACCCGGCGGTCTGCTTTCTGTGGCACTGTCCCGCGGGTCACCCCGGGTGGGCGTTACCCACCACCCTGCCCTGCGGAGCCCGGACGTTCCTCGGCGGGTCGAGCCCGAGGGCCCGCCCGACGCGACCGCCTGGCCGACTCATCCGCGCGACCAGCGTACGCGCCCGCCCCCGTAGTGTGGTCCGGTGCTCCTGCTCCTCCCCCCGTCCGAGGGCAAGACCACCCCGGACGACGGCGCAGGGCCGGTCGACCTCGAAGCGCTCAGCCACCCGGTCCTCACCCGCGAGCGCCGCCGCGTCCTGACCGCCCTGATCAAGGCGTCCGGGCGGCGCGACGCGACCGCGGTCCTCGGCGTGAGCGAGTCCATGGCTACCGAGGTGGCGCGCAACCGCGGACTGCGGACCGCACCGGCCGCTCCCGCCGCGTCGGTCTACACCGGCGTCCTGTACGCCGCGGCGGGCCTGGACCGACTCGACCAACCCGCGTCCGCGCGTGCCGAGGCGCAGGTGCGGATCGTGTCGGCGCTGTGGGGCGCCGTCTCCCCTGCCGACCGCATCCCCGCGTACCGGCTCTCGATGGGGACGGACCTTCCCGGACTCGGTCCGCTTGCTGCCGCCTGGCGGCCGCTCCTGGCTCGGGCGCTGCAACCGCTGGCGGGCGACGTCGTCGTCGACTGCCGGTCCGCCGCCTACGTCTCCGCCTGGCGGCCGGCGCAGGGAACGGACTGGCTCGCCGTCCGGGTGCTGCGCGAGCTCGACGGACGCCGCACCGTCGTCTCCCACCACGCCAAGCACACGCGGGGACTGCTCGCTCGCCACCTGCTCACGCGTCCTCACGGCCCGCCGACGACGGCGCAGGGCACGCTGGCCGCAGCGGCCGAGATGGTCGGAGGTCACCTCGTCGACGTCGAGCTCGGCCCCGAGGTCGCGCGTGGTCCCCGCATGCTCACGCTCGTCGTGGCGGACGCCCCGACGGCTGCGCGCTAAAGATCGCTCGGACAGCCCAGCACGGTCAGCTCGTGACCGTCCGGCCACAGCCGCAGAATGGTCACCGACGCGGGCGGGACCCTGAGCGCGGACCACCCCGTCGGGGCGACACCGGTGATCGCTCCCACGCCCGCGCGGATCGTGATCGTGTGGGTCGCCACCGCGATCGTGCGACCGGAGTGGCGCCGAAGAAGGTCAGGCACCGCCGCGCGGACCCGCTCCGCGACGTCGTGCATCGACTCCCCGCCCACCGCGCGGTTGCTGGGGTCCTCGTGCCAGCGTCGCAGGGCCCCGGGCCAGCGCGTCTCGATCTCGGCAGGGGTCAGACCCCTCCCAGTCGCCGAATCGGCACTCGGCGTACGTGTCGTCGATCTCGACGCGCAGCCCGAGTCGTCGCCCGATCGCCGCCGCCGTCTGCTGCGTCCGCAGCATCGAGGAGGAGAACACCCCGCTGACCGGGGGAAGGTCGGGCCACAGCTCGCTGCCGATGCGCCGTACGAGGTCGGCGGCTCGGGCCGCCTCCGTGCGCCCGCGGGCGTTCAGGCTCGCGCCGGGGGTGTCGCCTCCGGCGTAGGCACGCGCCACGGTGGCGTCGGTCTGCCCGTGGCGGACGAGCACGAGGGTCACGGGTTCGCCCTGGCCGAAGCGCATCGCGGCGCCCAGCGCGCGAACCGGGACGGGAGGAGCCCCACTCGTCGTCGCACCCGGGGCGGGCGACGGCGCGGCGTCGAGGCGGCGTGACGGCGCCCCCTCGCTCGCGCCGCCGGCAGGACCCGGCGCGGGGGCCGCCCCGCGTGCCCCCGCCGCGCGATCCCGGACGACGGGCGCGCGGTGGTCCATCGCCTCGTTCGCCAGCGCGTCAGCGGCACCGTTCTGCGCCCGAGGGATCCAGGTGTAGCGGACGCGCGCCGGCGGGAACGCGGCACGCGCCTCGGCAGCGAGGCGCCGCATCTGCTCGTGCTTGATCTGCCAGCGCCCGGACATCTGCTCGACGAGCAGTTTCGAGTCGGCGCGCACCTCGACGAGCGCGTCAGGGTCGATCTCGTACGCCGTCCGGAGCCCGGCCACCAGACCCGAGTACTCCGCGACGTTGTTGGTGGCGATCCCGAGGAAGTCGGCCCGTTCGGCGATCACCGCCCCGCTCGCATCACGGACCACGGCGCCGTAGCCGGCGGGACCGGGGTTGCCCCGGGCTCCGCCGTCGGTCTCGACCACGAGGCGGCGCGGGGCCCCGGCCCGACCGGCGGCGCCGCCCGCGTCGGCAGCCGGAGGAGTCATCCGGCGGTGCCCGCAGGGCCCGGGAGCCGGACGAGGATCCGGCCGCACTCCTCGCACCGGACCACCTCGTCCGCAGGCGCCGACCGGATCCGCGCGAGGTCGATCGGGTTGAGCTCGAGCCGGCACCCGTCGCACCGCGTCCCCCGGAGCGCGGCGGCGCCGAGGCCACCCCCGTGCGCGCGGGTCCGCTCGTACAGGGTGACCAGAGCGGCGTCGAGCCCGGTGACGACGGCCGCGCGTTCCTCCGCGACCGTGGCCGCCTCGCCGTCGATCGCGCCGAGGGCCTCGTCCGCCTCGGCCGCGAGTGCGGCCTCCCGCGCGGCGATCTCGTCCCGCCGGCCCGCGAGCCCGGCGAGGGCCTCCTCCGCGGCCTCGAGCCGCTCCATGACCTCGAGCTCGACCTCTTCGAGCACCTCCTGGCGTCGCGCGAGGCTCTCGAGCTCGTGCTGGAGGCCCTGGAGGTCCTTCGGGGAACCGGTGCCGGCCTGGAGCTGCTGCCTGTCCTTCGCCGCGCGGACACGGACCTGCTCGACGTCGGCCTCGGCTTTCGCGACCTCGCGCTTGAGGTCGGAGACGAGGGTGCGAGCCTGGACGTGCTCGCGGTCCATCTCGGACCGGCTCGCCCGGACGGCCGCCAGGTCCGCGAGCACGGGAAGCGTGCGGCGCTTGTGGGCCAGCTGGGCCAAGCGGGTGTCGAGCGCCTGGACGTCGAGCAACCGCTGCTGGTCGGCGTCGGGAGCGGTGGTCACGGATGGCCTCCAGGAGTGGGCTGGGTCGGTGGGCTCGTCACGCCGGTCGCGGGCGCGGCATCGAACCGCGCTGTCCACGGATCCGTCACGAGCGTGCTGACCCGGGTCTCCACCGTAGCCCCCAGCGCGGCGACGTCGGCGCGCAGGTCCGCCGCGGCCTGCGGGAGCCACGGCCACTCGCTCGCCCAGTGCGCGACGTCGACCAGGAAGGGCCTGCCGCCCGCTGCCTCTTCACGTGCCTCCGAGGCGGGGTGATGGCGCAGGTCCGCGGTGACGTAGACGTCCGCCCCGAGTGCCCGGACCACCCCGAGGAAGGAGTCCCCGCTGCCGCCGCACACCGCCACCGTGCGCACCTCGGCGTCCAGGTCGCCGCCGACCCGCACCCCGTGCGCCGTCGCCGGCAGGGCCTCGGCCACGCGTCGGGCGAACGCGCCGAGGGTGAGGGGCTCGGGTAGCTCGCCGATCCGGCCCGAGCCGGCCGCGGTCTCCCACCCGCCCAGCTCGAGGACGCTGAACGCCGGTTCCTCGTAGGGGTGCGCGGCCCGCAGCGCCGCGACGACGGCGTCCCTGCGCCGGCGTGGGAGGACCATCTCGATGCGCGTCTCTCCGAGCCTCGTCACCTCGCCGACCGCGCCGACGGCGGGCCGCGCCCCCTCACCGGGGAGGAACTGACCCGTCCCGTCGACCGTCCAGGCGCACCGCTCATAGGCTCCGATGGCCCCGGCGCCCGCCGCGGCGAGGGCGTCGACGAGCGCCTCGGCGCCACCGACGGGCACATACGTCACCAGGGCGTCGGTCCCCTCCGACCGGGCCGGCACCAGCGGGCGGAAGGCGACGAGACCGACGGCACGCGCGAGGCTCTCCGCGACTCCGCCGGGAGCTGCGTCGGCGTTGGTGTGTGCGTTGAAGAGCCCGCACCCACCCCGGACGAGGGCGTGGACGAGGCGTCCCTTCGCGCTGGTCGCCGCCACCGAGTGGACGCCCCGCAGCAGGAGCGGGTGGTGGCACAGGAGGAGGTCGGCGCCCCACTCGAGTGCCTCGCGAACCGTCTCCGCCACGGGGTCGACGGCCAGCATGACCCGTCGGACCTCCTGGTCCGGGTCTCCGACGACGAGCCCGACCGCGTCCCACGACTCCGCCGTGTGCGGCGGGTAGCGCTCCTCGAGGATGCGGACGATCTCGGCGAGGCGCAGCGCTGGCACGAGGGTCAGGCTACCGGCCGGTCTGCCCCGCGGCTCCCCCTCTGCGGACGTCCTGGGCGAGCCGGCTCCGGCGTCCCGTGAGGACCGCGTCGAGCCGACGCTGCACCCCGTCGCGGCGGAGGCGGGTGTCCCCGTTCTCCCGGAAGAGCACCTCGACAGGAACGTCGAGGACCTCCGCGATCCGGTGCGCGCGCTCAGGCAGACACCCGGGCGAGCGCCCGCTGACCAGGTGCGAGATGAAGCTCCGGTGCACACCCACCGCCTCGGCGAGCATGCCCAGCGAGACCTTCTCCTGGTCCATGAGGGCACGCAAGCACTGCGCTGATCGCAGCTCCACGGCGCCCACCTCCCGGAAAGGTTCGGCAAGGGCGCGCCCTTGACGAGACCCGACCCTGCCCGGGTAGACACCACGGAATCTGCGCAGCATCCCCGATCCCGGCAACTGAACAGCCCGGCTCTGACATCGGCCGACCCGTGGAGAGCAGACCTGTGGACATCGGCCGGCCCTCGGGCGCGGGCTGACGGCGACGGTGGGCCCGGAGGGACTCGAACCCCCGGCATCCGCGGTGTAAACGCGGCGCTCTGCCAACTGAGCTACGGGCCCGGCAGCGCGCACAGCCTAGTCGCCACCCGTTCCGCGGACGGTCGGCCCTGCGCGGTCAGCACGAAGCCCGGCGCGATCCGCACGCGCCGGATCCGAGGGGACCCGCTCAGCGCCCCCGTGCCCGCGCCGCGAGCCGGATTCCGGACCAGCCCGGTGCCGCGGCGATGGCGCTCGTCGCGTGCATGCCGGCCGTCCGGGCCGCTTCCTCGACGTCGCGGGGCTGCACGTGGCCCGTGCGACCCGACTTCGGCGTCAGGACCCAGATGAGGCCGCCGTTGTCGAGAGAGGACTGGGCGTCCATGAGGGCATCCGTGAGGTCGAGGAGGTCGCCGTCCTCCTCGCGCCACCAGAGGATCGCGCCGTCGGTGACGTCCCCGTACTCCTCGTCCACGAGCCCGGTGCCGGTCGCTGCCTCGATCGCGCCGCGGAGTGTGCCGTCGACGTCGCCGTCGTAGCCGAACTCCTGCACGACCTGGCCCGAGGCGAACCCCAGCGACTCCGTCTTGGTTGCGCGGCTCTTCGGCCCCGCGGTCGATCCCACGTGTTGCGTCCCTTCTCCTGCACCTGTACCCGACCGGGTCCGGCCGTCCGTGTGCTCCGCCTAGCCCACCGCAGGAGGGGCCCTTCACGCAACCGCTCGGGGCGCCTGAACCGCGTGTCGCGCATTCGGTGCGCTGCGTGGCAGGCTGTGAAGCACCACGACCGGGCCCCGCGCACGACAGAATGAGCCGGGCGCACCGCGCCGACGATGACGACGACGCAGCGTCACCCACCAACGACGCCGGATGAAAGCAGGGTGTTGTGTCACCACGAGACGAGTCTGGGCCTCTGATCAACGGACTGCTCAGCCAGGTGCCCGACTACGACGCCGAAGAGACCGGCGAGTGGCTGGAGTCCCTCGACGGACTGATCGATGAGAAGGGCGGGCCACGGGCCCGCTACATCCTCCTGAGCATGCTGAAGCGGGCACGGGAGCGCAACGTCGCGGTCCCCACCTCCATCGCGACCCCCTACGTCAACACCATCGGCGTGCACGAGGAGCCGTACTTCCCCGGCGACGAGGTCGTGGAACGCAAGTACCGCCGCCTCATCCGCTGGAACGCCGCCGTCATGGTGACCCGGGCGCAGCGCACGGGCATCGGCGTCGGAGGCCACATCTCCTCCTACGCCTCGACCGCGACCCTCTACGAGGTCGGCTTCAACCACTTCTTCCGCGGCAAGGACCACCCCGGTGGGGGTGACCAGGTCTTCTTCCAGGGCCACGCCGCGCCGGGTGTCTACGCCCGCGCCTTCCTGGAGGGTCGGCTCTCGGACCACCAGCTCGACGGCTTCCGCCAGGAGATGTCCCACCCCGGCGGCGGGATGCCCTCCTACCCCCACCCGCGGCTCATGCCCGAGTTCTGGGAGTACCCGACCGTCTCGATGGGCCTCGGCCCGGCGTCGGCCATCTACCAGGCCTGGGTGAACCGGTACCTGCACAACCGGGGCATCAAGGACACCTCCGACCAGCAGGTCTGGGCGTTCCTCGGCGACGGCGAGATGGACGAGCCCGAGTCGCGCGGCATGCTGCAGCTCGCCGCCCAGCAGGGTCTGGACAACCTCAACTTCGTCGTCAACTGCAACCTGCAGCGTCTCGACGGCCCGGTCCGCGGGAACGGCAAGATCATCCAGGAGCTCGAGGCGTTCTTCCGGGGAGCCGGCTGGAACGTCATCAAGGTGGTCTGGGGCCGCGGCTGGGACGTCCTGCTGAACGCGGACAAGGACCGCGCCCTCGTCAACCTGATGAACACGACGCTGGACGGGGACTTCCAGACCTACCGCGCGGAGTCGGGCGCCTTCATCCGGGAGCACTTCTTCGGGCGTGACCCGCGCACCAAGGAACTCGTCTCCAAGATGACGGACGACGAGATCTGGCAGCTCAAGCGCGGTGGGCACGACTACCGCAAGGTGTACGCGGCGTACGCCGCGGCCACCCAGCACACCGGCCAGCCGACCGTGATCCTGGCGAAGACCATCAAGGGCTACATGCTCGGCCCGTCGTTCGCCGGCCGCATGGCAACGCACCAGATGAAGAAGCTGAAGGCCGACGACCTGAAGCTGCTCCGCGACGCGCTCCAGATCCCGGTCACGGACGCGCAGATCGACGAGAACCCGTACGTCCCGCCGTACTTCCACCCCGGGCAGGACGCGCCGGAGATCCAGTACATGCAGGAGCGGCGGCGCGCGCTCGGCGGGTACGTCCCGGAGCGCCGGAGCACGTACGCGCCCATCGCCCTCCCCGGCCCCAAGCCGTACGAGGTCCTCGCCAAGGGCTCCGGGAACCAGGGCGTCGCCACGACGATGGCGCTCGTCCGGCTCTTCAAGGAGCTCATGAAGGACAAGGAGTTCGGGCCGCGGATCGTGCCGATCATCCCGGACGAGGCGCGCACGTTCGGCCTGGACTCCATCTTCCCGAGCGCGAAGATCTTCAACACCCTGGGCCAGCACTACCTCGCCGTGGACCGCGAGCTCATGCTCAGCTACAAGGAGTCCGAGGCCGGCCAGATCCTCCACACCGGCATCAACGAGGCGGGCTCCGCGGCGGCCTTCCAGGCAGCGGGCACCACCTACGCCACCCAGGGCCAGGTCCTGGTGCCGTTCTACATCTTCTACTCCATGTTCGGGTTCCAGCGGACCGGCGACCAGTTCTGGGCGGCGGGCGACCAGATGACCCGCGGGTTCATCATCGGAGCCACGGCCGGGCGCACCACCCTCACGGGTGAGGGCCTCCAGCACGCCGATGGACACTCGCCGATCCTCGCCGGCACCAACAGCGCGGTGATCACCTACGACCCGGCGTTCGGGTACGAGCTGCGCCACGTCATCCGCGACGGGATCCAGCGGATGTACGGCGAGAACGAGAGTCGCGACCAGAACGTCATGTACTACGTGACGGTCTACAACGAGCCGATCCTCCAGCCGGCCGAGCCTCAGGACGTCGACGTCGACGGCATCCTCCGGGGCATCCACCTCGTCTCGCCGGTCGAGGGCGACGGCGCGCGCGCCCAGCTCCTCGCCTCCGGCGTGGCGGTGCCGTGGGCGCTCGAGGCCAAGCGGATCCTCGCCGAGGACTGGGGCGTGCGCGCCGCGGTCTGGAGCGTGACGAGCTGGAGCGAGCTCAGGAGGGACGCCCTCGCCGCCGACCGTGAGGCGTTCATCAACCCGGACGCTCCCGCCCGGGTGCCGTACATCACGGCCAAGCTCCAGGGCGCCGAGGGTCCGTTCGTCGCGACGACCGACTACGACCACCTCGTCCCCGACCAGGTGCGCGAGTGGGTGCCGGGCGACTACCTGACGCTCGGTGCGGACGGCTACGGCTTCTCCGACACGCGGGCCGCCGCTCGGCGCCACTTCCTCATCGACTCGCACTCACTCGTCGTGCGCACGCTTCAGGCGCTCGCCCGGCGCGGCGAGGTCGACCCGAGCATCCCGGCCCGCGCCGTCGAGCGCTACCGGCTTCTCGACGTCACCGCGGGGACGACCGGCAACGCCGGGGGCGACGCCTGACCGTGCCCGGATGTGCCGCGGCCCCGGTCACCGTTCGGTGACCGGGGCCGCGGCACATCCGGGACTCCCCGGCTGCGGCCGCACGGTCGCGGGATCAAGTCGCGGGATCAGGTCACGGCGTCGAGGTGTGTCGCCCCGGCGTGGTGCGGGGCTGGTCCGTCACCTCGCGGCGAGCGGTCACGAGGGCGGGGATGGTGCCCGTCTCCGTCATGGAGCTGGTCCGGGCGAGCTCCTCGGCCTCGGCGACCTGGGCCTCGAGCTGGGCGCGGACCTCTCGCGCAGCGCCCGCGTGCTGAGGGGACGCGTCCTCCAGCGCGGTGAGGTGGCGACGGGCCTCGGTCGGCTTGCCCGCGTCCAGGGCCGCGAGCACGACCTGCCTGCCCGCTTCGGGGACGTGCTGCCGCGGAGCCCAGTGCCCCACTCCCAGGCCGAGCGCATCGGCCGCCAGGCCGGCCTCGCGAAGCATGCGGACGCCCTCGGCGACCGCCCGGCCGCTCGGGTCGCGCTCACAGGCACCCGCCAGACGCCGGAGGGCGCCTTCACGGTCGTCGGTGAGCGAGAGCCTGGCCAGCTCCACCAGCGGGTACCAGGCGGTGGGCCTGCCGGCGACCTCCTCGGCGAGAGACCAGACGGCGAGATCGGCAGCCCGCGCGGCGTCGTCCTGCTGCGGGGCCGTCAGGGGACTGGCGGGCACGGCGTCCCGCGCGCGCGAACGAACGAGGTCGGCGAGAGCGGCGAACGCGTCGGCGTCGTTCGGGTCGGCGGCGAGCCGCGCCCGCAAGACGTCCTCGCGCTCGACGTCGGCGGGGACCGGAGCCGAGGACGGGCGGCGCGTGGCTGCCGGCGGCTCCGGAGGCGTGCGATGGAGTGCGTTCTTGAGCCGTTCGAAGATGGCCATGTCTTCGACGATAACCGCTGTCCGTCTCGAAATCACGCCCCAGAGACGTTACGCACTGCACAGAACGCAGTTCCCGACCGCGACCTTTGTCGACATCCCACAACATCCGCCTACGATCCTTGCCATGGCAAGTAATCCCGGGAACGTGGTCGACGACGGCGCTCCGACGGCCGGCTCAGGCGGAGATCCCTGGCGGTCACGCGGCGCCGCCACACCGGAGATGGTCCAGCGGCTCCGTCTCGGCACGGACCTCCTGACCGCGGCGGCACTGCGGCGACTGGACGAGGAGCTCCCGTGGTACCGCTCGCTGGCGGCCGAGGACCGGTCGTGGATCGGGCTCGTCGCACAGTCCGGCATCGCGGCCTTCATCTCCTGGTACGAACGGCCCTCCGCGACGGCATTCAACGCGGCGGAGATCTTCCGGGGCGCACCTCCCGAGCTCACGCGCTCCATCTCGCTGCAGCACACGCTCCAGCTGGTCCGCATCGTGGTCGAGGTCGTCGAGGCGCACACGGACCAGCTCGCGGCCCCCGACAACGCCGGCGCCCTCCGCGAGGCCGTCCTCCTGTACTCGCGCGAAGTCGCCTTCTCCGCTGCGGAGGTCTATGCGCGGGCGGCCGAGGCACGTGGCGCCTGGGACGCCCGGCTCGAGGCCCTCGTCGTCGACTCCCTCCTGCGCGGCGAGCCCGACGACTCGCTGCGGTCCCGCATCGCGGCACTCGGCTGGGCGGGGCACGGCTCGACCCTGGTGATGGTGGGGACCAGCGACCAGCCTCTCGACGAGGTCCGCGCCGCCGAGCTGCGCCGCGCCACACGGCGCGCGGCGGAGGACGCGCTCGTGGGCATCCAGGGCGAGCGGATCGTCGTCGTCCTCGGCGGGACGGGTGACCTGCGCGCGGCGGCCCTCGGACTTGTCAGCCGCTTCGGGCCGGGTCCCGTCGTGATCGGGCCCACGGTGGGCGACGTCGCCGACGCGGGACGTTCGGCGCGCGCGGCCTTGTCCGGGCTCGCCGCCGTCCGAGCCTGGCCGTCGGCGCCCCGGCCGGTGCAGGCCGACGAGCTGCTCCCCGAGCGCGTGCTCATCGGGGACCTCGACGCAAGGCGGACCCTCTTGCAGGATGTCTACAGGCCGCTGCTCGGCGTCGGGGGCCCTCTCCTGGAGACGCTCTCGGTCTACCTGGCCGAGGGTCGCTCGCTCGAGGCCGCCGCGCGGGTCCTGTACGTCCACCCGAACACCGTGCGATACCGGCTTCGCCGCATCACCGTCGTCACGGGCTGGGACCCGACCGATGCCCGCGAGGGGTTTGTGCTCCAGATCGCCATCGCGCTGGGACATCTCGCGCCGCGGCCGGACTAGACGCCCGTTCTTGTAGGTTTCCTACAAGGTCACCACACCAGGTTGGTTGTCCTCGTGATCGGGTCCGAGCGTCCGCGATCGGCACAGTTGATGACGTGCTCGCCGTCGTCTGCCCTGGACAGGGCGCCCAGACCCCCGGAATGCTCGCGCCCTGGCTCGAGGTCCCCGGCTTGTCCGACCAGCTCGAGTGGTACTCGGCCCTCACGGGGCTCGATCTCCGTACCCACGGGACCGTGTCGGACGCCGACACCATCCGCGACACCGCGATCGCCCAGCCGCTGATCGTCGCCACGTCGCTGCTCAGCCTCCACGCGCTCCTGCCGAGCGAGCTGGAACGCCAGGCAACGGTGGGCGTGACCGCCGGCCACTCGGTGGGCGAGTTCGCCGCAGCGGTCGTGGCAGGCGTGCTCACCGACGAGCAGGCGCTGGTCCTCGTCCGCGAGCGCGGAGCGGCCATGGCGGCCGCCGCGGCGATCACACCCACGGGCATGAGCGCGGTCCTCGGCGGCGACCCCGGCGCCGTGACCGAGCGACTCGCCGAGTTGGGCCTGACGCCGGCCAACGTGAACGGCGGGGGCCAGGTCGTCGCCGCGGGCGCGCTCGATGCGCTCGCCGCCCTCGTGGAGCAGCCGCCGGCCAAGGCGCGAGTGATCCCGCTCCAGGTCGCCGGAGCGTTCCACACGGCCTACATGGCCGGCGCCGTCGAGCACCTCGCCCCCCTCGCGCACGCGACGGTGCCGCGCGACGCCGTCGTGGGCCTGCTGTCCAACGCCGACGGCGCCGTCGTCCGTGACGGGAGGGAGGCCGTGAACCGCCTCATCGCCCAGATCGCCAACCCGGTGCGCTGGGACCTGTGCCAGGAGACCCTCGCGAATCTCGGCGTGACCGGGATGATCGAGCTTGCGCCAGGTGGGGTCCTCGCAGGGTTGGCGAAGCGTACGCTGCGGGGCGTGGAGACCGTAGCCGTGAAGACGCCAGACGACCTCGAGGCCGCCGCCGACCTCATCCGCCGCCACGGAGCCGCCGGAGAGCAGGCGTGAGCGGGGCCACGCTCCGCCAGACGCCCGTCACCCCATATTCCCGGATCCTCGGCATCGGCGGTGTACGTGGCGAGAACATCGTCACGAATGACGACATCGCCGGCCCGATCAACAGCTCCGACGAATGGATCCGGCAGCGCACGGGGATCGTGACCCGCCGGCGCGCCCCCGAGGGGGTCGAGCTCGTCGACCTCGCCGAGGGGGCCGCTCGTGCCGCGATCGAGGACGCCGGCCTCCAGGGCAGCGACATCGACACCGTCATCCTCTCCACCGTCACCTACTTCGAGCAGACGCCCGCCGCCTCCGCGGTGATCGCCGACCGCATCGGCGCCATGCCGGCGGCCGCGTACGACATCTCGGCCGCGTGCGCCGGGTACTGCTACGGCATCGCGCAGGCCGACGCCCTGGTGCGATCCGGACAGGCGAAGTACGTGGTGGTGATCGGCGCCGAGAAGATGTCCGACTTCATCGACCCCACGGACCGGACGATCTCGTTCCTCCTGGGCGACGGGGCGGGCGCCGCGGTGGTCGGACCCGCGGACTTCCCGGGCATCGGCCCGACGGTCTGGGGCTCGGCCGGCCAGGCGAAGGCGATCGGCCAGACCCACTCGTGGCTCGACCTCAAGAAGGGCGACACCACCTTCCCGACCCTCCGGCAGGACGGTCAGACCGTCTTCAAGTGGGCGGTCTGGCAGATGGCCCAGGTGGCGCAGAAGGCGATGGAGGCCGCGGGCGTGACCCCGGACCAGATCGACGTCTTCGTGCCCCACCAGGCGAACATGCGGATCATCGACCAGATGATCAAGCAGCTCAAGCTCCCCGACCACGTGGTGGTCGGGCGTGACATCGCGGAGACCGGCAACACCTCGGCCGCGAGCATCCCGCTCGCGACCGAGCGGTTGCTCCGCGAAGGCCAGGCGAAGTCCGGCGACCTCTGCCTTCAGATCGGGTTCGGCGCGGGCCTCGTCTACGCCGCCCAGGTCGTCGTCCTGCCCTAGCCGACCGGCGCACACGCGGGCGGCTTTCCGCCCCAACGCGCGCGCCGTCCAGCACACTTGTCCCCGAGGTACCAGAGTTCCCCACCCCGAATGGAGAAACCCCCCATGGCCTACACCGAAGCGGATGTCCTCGCCGGCCTCGCCGAGATCGTCAACGAGGAGACCGGTCTTCCGACCGACTCCGTCCAGGCCGACAAGTCGTTCACGGACGACCTCGACATCGACTCGCTCTCGATGATGACGATCGTCACGCTCGCCGAGGAGAAGTTCGACGTCCGGATCCCGGACGAGGAGGTCAAGAACCTCGCCACGGTCGGTGACGCGGTCGCGTTCATCGTCAAGACCCAGGAGGCCTGAGTCCTCCCCCGGCGGGCGCGGCGATCACCTCGCCGCGCCCGCCGATCCTTATCCGAGAGCTCTGCTCGCCGAGGCGAGCCCGCACCGAGGGAGAAGGTCCCATGGGGACGTCCACAAAGGTCGTGGTGACCGGCTTGGGAGCGACCACACCGCTGGGCGGTGACGTCGCCTCGACGTGGGAGGGCGCTCTGGCCGGCCGGTCGGGCGTGCGCACGCTCGAGTACGAGTGGGTCACCAAGTACGACATGCCGGTCACGTTCGCCGGCCAGCTCGCGGTCCCGGCGGAGGACATCCTCGCCCGCCAGGAGATCCGGCGCATGGACCCGACCGCCCAGTTCGCGATCATCGCGACCCGCGAGGCATGGAAGGACGCCGGTTCGCCGGAGGTCCCGGGCGAGCGCCTCGGCGCCGTCGTCTCGACGGGCATCGGCGGCGTGTGGACCATGCTCAACGCCTGGGACACCGTCCGGGACAAGGGCCCGCGCCGCGTGCTCCCCCTGAGCGTCCCGATGCTCATGCCCAACTCCCCCGTCGCGTACGTCTCGATCGAGGTCGGCGCCAAGGCCGGGGCCCACGCCCTGGTCTCCGCCTGCGCCTCCGGCGCCGAGGCCATCGGCTACGGCGTGGACATGATCCGGTCCGGCCGCGCCGACGTCGTGGTCGCCGGCGGTACCGAGGCCGCGACCCACCCCCTGCCCATGGCGACGTTCGCCAAGATGCAGGCCCTGTCCACCCGCAACGACGACCCGGCGGGTGCCAGCCGCCCCTACGACGTCACGCGGGACGGCTTCGTCCTGGGTGAGGGCGCCGGCATCGTGATCCTCGAGTCCGAGGAGCACGCGAAGGCCCGCGGTGCACGGATCTACGCGGAGATCTCCGGCGTGGGCCTGAGCGCCGACGCCTACGACGTCGCGCCCCCCGACCCGTCCGGTGAAGGGCAGGAGCGCGCCATGCGGCTCGCCCTCGCCGACGCCGGGATCACGGGCCACGACGTGGTCCACGTCAACGCCCACGCCACGTCGACACCGGTCGGCGACGGCATCGAGGCGAAGGCGATCCGCCGCATGCTCGGCGGCGACGCCGGCCACGCGGTCGTCTCCGCGACCAAGTCGATGACCGGTCACCTCCTGGGCGGCGCCGGCGCGCTCGAGACCGTCTTCACGGTGCTCGCCGTCCAGAACCACCTCGCTCCCCCCACCATCAACATCACCGAGATGGACCCGGGCCTCGGGATCGACGTCGTGCGCGACGTGCCCCGCGCCCTCCCCGGGGGCGACATCGCGGCGGTCAACAACTCCTTCGGCTTCGGCGGCCACAACGTGGCGCTCGTGGTGCAGACCTACTGACCCACGGGTCGCGGCCGGCTCTCGCACGACGACGGCGCCCGGTCCCCTCTCGGGGACCGGGCGCCGTCGTCGTGCGTAGGGAAGGCGGCGCCTTCAGCCGACCCGGTGGAGCCAGCGGACCGGGGCGCCGGCGCCGGCGTACCGGAAGGGCTCGAGCTCGTCGTCCCAGGCCTGACCGAGGGCCAGGTTGAGCTCCTGCTGAACCTTCGCGGCATCGGGGAGGTGCGCCATGGCAGCCCGGATGCGGTCCTCCGGCACCACGATGTTGCCGTGGGCGTCCGTGACCGCATGGAAGATCCCCAGCTCAGGAGTATGGCTCCACCGTCCGCCGTCCACGCCGAGGCTCGGTTCCTCCGAGACCTCGTACCGGAGGTGGGTCCACCCGCGGATCGCAGACGTCAGGCGTGCGCCGGTGCCCGGGGTAGCCATCCACGAGTGCTCGGCCCGGAAGAGTCCGGGCGCGGCGGGCTGAGGCGTCCAGTCGAACGAGACGCGCGTTCCCAGGACGGACCCGGTCGCCCACTCGATGTGCGGGCACAGAGCGCGGGGCGCAGAGTGCACGAAAATGACACCGCGGGTGAGGTTACCTGCCATGTCGGCCTCCCGGTCAGGATCGAGGGACGTCTTCCCCTACGTCCTCGGGCCTTGCGCGTGAGACGACATGTATCGCGGCGTGCGGCACCATCATGCCCCACACACGGGCACGAGCGCACACCGTCGACCGTGCGACCGCTCCCCCGACGTCGGCGCAGCGCCGGCTGGGCGCCGAGGCGCCGGTCCGTCGGAGACGCTGCGGGCCGTCAGAACCGGTCGCGCGGCATCAGAACTGGTCGCGCAGAGCGCGCATCGCCTTCTTCCGGACGCCGCTGTCGAGCCGGTCCAGATAGAGCATCCCGTCCAGGTGGTCGACCTCGTGCTGGAGCGCACGGGCCATGAGCTCCGTGCCCTCGATCTCCACGTCCTTGCCGTCGAGGTCGATGCCGACGACGCGGGCGTACCACGCGCGGCGGGTCGGGAACCAGAGACCCGGCACGGAGAGGCAGCCCTCCTCGCCGTCCTGGTAGTCGTCGGACAGGGCGACGATCGTCGGGTTGAGCACGTAGCCGATCTCGTCGTCGATGTTCCAGGAGAACGCCCGCAGCCCGACGCCGATCTGGTTGGCTGCGAGCCCGGCGCGGCCTTCGTAGTCCACGGTCTCCAGGAGGTCCGCGACGAGCGCGCGCACGCGGTCGTCGATCGTGGTGATCTCCTCGCACGGGGTGCGGAGGACGGGGTCGCCGATGGTCCGGATGTCACGCATAGCCATGGCCCGAATCCTCCCACGGGTGGACCGCCGCGGGGGGTGACGGCGGGGCCAGTGGGTGGACGTCTGAGCGGCGCTCACCGTCGGCCCGGCCGGCTAGCGGCGCCGCCCGGTCCCGCGCGGCCCACGATCCGCGTGGGCCGTCGTGCCCACGGACAGCCCCTGCGCCGTCGGCCAGTGCGCAGGGCGGACCAGCGCCGGGGGCAACACGGTGGCAGCGTCGCCTCTCGCTGCCTCAACCTGCGCCTGGGTGAGGAAGAAGACCCCGCTGAGGTCCGCACCTGACAGGTCCGCCGCCCGGAGGTCTGCACCGGTGAGGTCGGCTCTGTCCAGTGCCGCACCGCGCAGGTCGGCCCCGATGAGCCGGGCCCCCCGGAGGTTGGCCCTGCGGAGGTCCGCGCCGCGGAGGTCGGCCCCGATCAGGTCCGCTCCTCTCCGGTCGAGAGTCCGACGCCCCACCACGCCACGCGCCAGCTCGCTCGTCCGGACGAGCAGGGCATTGGCCGTCGCACGGACCGCCACCACGTCCGTCCGGGCGAGGTCCTCCGGATCGGCGAGGCTCAGCGACTCGACGTGCGCGACTGCCGCCTGGACCTCCCCGCGGAGCGGACCGGCCGCGCTGAGGGTCAGCGCCTCGGTCAGGAGCCACAGCAGCTCGTGGAGCTGGCGCATCACGTGAAAGGTCGCGAACATCAGCGGCGCCCGGTCAGGGCTCCGCCTCCAGTCCGCGCCGTCGCCCACGACCTGCGTGACCTTCTGGCCCGCGCCGAAGCAGTCGTAGACGACGCACCCCGGGAAGCCCCGCTCTCGCAGCTCCTCGTGAATTCCACACCGGAAGTCCTGTCCCAGGTGGGGGCAGGGCCGGCCGGCCCCCTTGTCGATCGCGAAGTCCGCCGAGGCCGTGAACGCGGGAGCTACGCAGCAGAGAGCCGCGCACCGGGTGCAGTCGGCCCGCAGGTCGAGCCGGGATCGCTCGGTCGCGCCGGCCGCCTGACCCGTGCGGGCCGATTCTCCTCCGGTCGTGTCCACCCTCACTCCTGATCTCACATGGGACAACCCGGAGGGCCTCGCCCGCCCTCGCGGGGAGGACTCTCAGTATGCTGAGCATCCCCCCAACGCGAAGAGAAGATGCCGTGAACGACGTCGCCGGTGCCGCCCATCCCTCCTCACCCCAAGACGTGCGGTTCCGCTCACTGCGCCGCTACAACATCATCGCCGCCGCGTTCCACGCGATCCAGGCGATCGCCGTCGTCGCCCTCGCCACCGACTTCACCTTGCCTGTCACGGGAACCTACCTCGCGGGCCCGCCCGGGACGGCGCCGAGCGACACCGTGACACTGCTCGACGTTCCCGTCGGCCTCGCCGTCGCCGGCTTCCTGGCACTCTCCGCCGTCTTCCACGTGATCGTCTCGTCGCCGGGCTTCTTCTCCCGGTACACGGCCGGCCTGGCTCAGAACCGCAACTACTTCCGCTGGGTGGAGTACTCCCTGTCCAGCTCGCTGATGATCGTCCTGATCGCCCAGATCACCGGGATCGCTGACGTCGCCGCACTCCTGGCCATCTTCGGCGTCAACGCCTCGATGATCCTCTTCGGATGGCTGCAGGAGAAGTACCAGCAACCCGGCGACGGCGGCTGGTTGCCTTTCGTCTTCGGGTGCCTGGCGGGGATCGTGCCCTGGCTCGCGGTGCTGATCTACGTGATCGCGCCCGGTTCGACGAGCGGGGCCGAGCCCCCGGCCTTCGTCTACGGGATCATCGTGTCCCTCTTCCTGTTCTTCAACGTCTTCGCGCTCAACCAGTGGCTGCAGTACAAGCCGGTGGGGCGTTTCCGGGACTACCTCGTCGGCGAGCGGGCCTACATCACCCTCAGCCTCGTCGCGAAGTCCGCACTGGCCTGGCAGGTCTTCGGCGGCACGCTCGCGGGCTGAGCGGCCACCTGCACGGCTCCCGACCGGGCGACCTCTCCGTCCCCCGCCTGCGGAACCAGATCCCCGCGCCGGCCTCGGCGACGTGACATCTCCCACACGGACCCATTCGGGCATCCAGCACGAGGGATCGAAGGAGCCCTGCCCGATCACGCATCCATGCAGATCAGGGCGGGGATTCGCCGAGTTCGGGTGGCAGCGCACGCGCGCGTTGGACGAGCTCTGCCCCGGATCGGGTCGAAACGGGCATCGTAGCGACTCTTCCCTTCGACCTCCAACTCGCGCACACTGGTGATCACAGGGCCCGAAGCAACACAAACGGGCATCGATCGCTACCAACGGAGGTCGCACCAGTGACGAACGCAGCAGCCCACACCGACCGTCCGGCCGCAGGCCAGGCGGAGCGGGACGGTTTCGCGTTCGTGACGAGCGACGAGGCAGCCGCCACATCGGCGGACTCACGGCGAGCCCCCGGGACGCGTCGTCGGTGGTTCTCCCGCGCCGCGCTCCTCGGCGCCGTCGCCGCGGCGACGATCATCAGCCCGCTCAGCGGCGCCTACGCCGCCAAGGACAGCGCCGCCTCCGCGGCCCCGACGGCGCAGGACGGCGTCGTCGGCACGCTCGGCTCCGACTCGGTCGACCTGCCCGAGGCCGCCGCCCTCGAGGCCGACCCGAACGCGCCCACCCGGGCGATGACCTCGGCGAGCCGCTCGTACATGCGCGAGGCGCTGGAGTGCCCCGTCCAGTCCGAGGCCAACGGCACCCTCTCCGCGGTCATGGGCGGGGAGGACGTCATCCCCGACCTGGTCCTGCCGGCCGCCGAGGGCACGTACCGCCTCACCTCCGACTACGGACCTCGCTCCTACCCCTTCCCGGGCATGCACGAGGGCACCGACTTCGCCGGCGACCTCGGCACCCCGCTGTACGCGGTCGCGGACGGCACGATCGTCTACGCCGGCGGCGGGCGCGACGGCCGCTCCGGCCAGATCGTCATCCTGCGGGCCGAGGTCGACGGCGCGACCTACGACTTCTGGTACGGCCACATGTACACCGACGGGGTTCTGGTCGCCGAGGGCCAGGACGTCACCGTCGGGCAACAGATCGCCGCGATCGGCAACAACGGCAACTCCACCGGCCCCCACCTGCACTTCGAGGTGCACGACTCCGGCGACCAGACCACCGACCCGTACGCCTTCCTCCAGGCCCACGGCGCCCAGCCCGTCGGCGAAGCCGCGGCCTGCGCCTGACCCAAGAGACGCCGACACGATCGGCACCACCTGGGAAGCCCCGGCCCGCCACGAGCAGGCCGGGGCTCCCGTTTCCGGTCGCGGATCGGGCACCCCGGCGGACTCCGGTCAGACGAAGTCGAAGAGGGGCGGGAAGGCGACGGCGACGACGGCCGCCCACGCCGCCAGGACCGGCAGGTAGCCGGTCTGCCAGCGCGCGAGAGCGGCGAACGGACGGCGCCGGCGCACGACGTCGACGTAGATCCGGGCCGACCACGCGAGGTTGACGAGAAGGACGAGGTTCAGGCCCAGAGCCGCGACCTTGTTCGGGCTGGGTCCGAACGTGGAGATCCGCCCCACCATCGCGCTCAGGACGAACAGGTCGACGACGAGCGCGCTCGACACCAAGAGCAGCTGCAGGCGGTCGAAGGCGTCGGGTGGCGCACCCGGGTCGCGCGCCGAGACGGAGTAGAGCACGAGGCCCAGGACCATGACGAGCAGCAGGTCGAAGATGATCAGCAGCTCGCGCTCGATGTCGACGCCGCTCCTGGTCCACGCGATGGCGACGAGGAAGGCCAGCAGCATGACGGTGAACAGCGGTGTGAACACCCTGGTGAGGACCGGCGCCATGTTCTCGACGACGCTCTGCTTGGCCTCCACCAGCCAGGCCGCGACGACGACGGCCCCCATCGCACCGCACGGGAGCAGCCACGTGGCCGAAGGCCTCGGCGAGGTCCAGGCCGATCGCGCTGAACGCACCGAGGGTCAACGCGACGAGCACGCCACCGCCGAGGGCGATGAGGGCGTAGTAGATGACCCACTCGCCGGTGAACCGGACGAAGTCCATGCGTCGGCCCTCGGACGCGCGGGTCATCCACCGACGTACGCGAGGCCGACGACGAACCACAAGGCGATCGGCAGGTGGATCGCGACGAGCACGCGGTGGCTCCGCCGGACGCGAACGGGTAGACGTTGGCCACGACCGCTGCCACCACGAACGGCGGGAGCAGATACGCTGAGCGAGGACCAGCCGAGCCGACGCTTCCAGCCGAGGATAGCCGGCGAGGAACGGAAGGACGAAGAGGCTGAGGTTGCGCAGGTAGAACCCCGCGTCGTCGACCATGTCGAGCCCCACGGCGGCGGGCAGCCTGACCGCGAGGGCGGCGCCCGTGGCGCAGCCGAGCGCCACGAGGAGGTCCCGCCTGCCGCCGTCGTCGGGCACGTCCGGACCGGGCATCAGCACGAGCTGCTTCCACAACCGGTCGGAGTGCTCCCGGGCGAATTCCCGGGAGAGCGCGTCGAGGCTCCCCATCCGCTTGACCGCGACCAGGAAGGCCTCGTCACCGCTCAGGCCCACGCCTTCGAGCTCGGCGACCTGGTCACGCAGGTGGTCCTCGAGCTCGTCGACGTCGGGGGATCGAACAGCCCGACGTCGCTGCACGAAGGAGCGCCACTGACCGATCTGGGCCTCGACGTCGACGTCCTGATCCGGAGTCATGCGCTCACCCTTCCCACGCCAGCGGCGCGGGCCCGGCCTGACCGAGCCCGGACGCCTCGTGCCAGACGGTCTGCAGGGCATCGGTGACCACCGCCCACTGCCGCCTCTGCTCGGTCAGCGCCTCGCGCCCCGCCGGGGTCAGGAGGTACTGCTTGCGATTGCGGCCTCCCTCGGAGACCCGCCACGTCGCCTGCACGTGGCCGAGTCGCTCGAGGCGGTGCAGCAGGGGGTAGAGCATCCCGTCGGTCCACTCCAGCTTGCCGCCGGAGAGCTCGTTCACCCTCTTGAGGATCGCGTAGCCGTAGGACTCCCCCTCGGCCAGGATCCCCAGCACGAGCGGCGTCGCGGACGCGGCGACCAGATCCTTGCCGATGCGCATCGCGAGGTGACCTCCCCCTGCCGTCGCCGTCCGGCGCTATGGCTAGATGCTCTAGGTATATACCTCGAGGTGCGAGGGTAGCAACGGACGCGCCGACCGCCGCTGTGCGCGCGTGCCCGGGACCGTGGGCAACCCCGGCATGGCTCCGTCACGCCGGAGGAGGGGCTGCCGACCTGCGTGGATGAACGGTGACCCAGGCGGGGCTCGAACCCGCGACCGATGGATTATGAGTCCACTGCTCTGACCGGCTGAGCTACTGGGTCGCAACCGGCGCCAGCGTATCCGGCCCGGGCTGGTTTACCGTCATCGCATGCGCCCGCACCGACGCCCCCGACTGCCGCACCAGCTCGCCGAGAACCTCTCCGACGGCGGCCGCGTCCTCGCGGCTGCTCCTCTGGTCGACGGCGACTGGGCCGTCGCCACGACGCGAGCGCTCGTCGTGGTCGGTGCGGCCGGAGCCACGGTGAACCGAGCCTGGGACGAGATCGATCACGGCGGGTGGGACGCCGACGGGGACACCGTCACCGTGTGGTGGGTAGACGGATCCGACGCGACGGTCCTCGCCCTGGCCACACCCGCCGCTCGCGCCTTCCCCGAGACGTTCCGGGAGCGGGTTCATTCCTCCGTGGTCCACGTCGAGCGCGCCCCGCTCCGCCCCGGCGTGACGGCGCGCGCGGTCATCCGCCGTGACGCCGACGGCTCCCTCTACTCCCAGACGTCTCTCGAGGGCCGGGCGCGGCTCACCCCCACCGAGCGCCGCGCCGTCGACGACCTCGAACGGAGCGCTCGCCAGGCCGTCGGGCTCCCCGCCTGACGCCGTCCGGGGCCCGGCTGCGGGCTCGGCCGCGACCGGACGCCCTGCCCGAGCCCCCCGCGAGGGCTGCTAGAGTCTCCTCCGCGATCCCCCGTAGCTCAATTGGCAGAGCATCCGACTGTTAATCGGAGGGTTACTGGTTCGAGTCCAGTCGGGGGAGCCAGCGAGGCCCGGGTCCGTGACGGATCCGGGCCTTCGTCGTCGGGGGACGCGGTGATTCGGGCGCCGCCCGCAGAGGGCATCGCGACCGCCGGTGGGGCGTGGGTCCCGATCCGCTCAAGAGGCGTGGGGTAGTGTCGGCACGCATCTCGGCGCGCGATCCTCGTGTCGACGCCGAGATCCATGACCTCAACCAGCGCCCCGAGGCGCTAGACCGAAAGCGAGACACCCGTGTCCTTCTGGGAGTTCCTCTGGCTGATCTTCATCAGCTACATCTTCATCGCGTACCTCATGCTCATCTTCTCGATCATCGCTGACCTCTTCCGCGACCGCTCGCTGGGTGGCTTCGCCAAGTTCTTCTGGATCTTCTTCATCATCATCGCGCCGTTCCTCTCGGTGCTGATCTACCTCATCGCGCGCGGCAAGTCGATGTCCGAGCGCCAGATGGCGTCCGCCCAGGCCGCCAGGGCGCAGCAGGACAGCTACATCCGCTCCGTTGCCGGGACCTCGGGCACGGCCGCCGACCAGATCGCGTCCGCGAAGGCCTTGCTGGACTCCGGCGCTATCACCCAGGCGGAGTACGAGGCCCTCAAGACCAAGGCTCTCGCCTGATCTAGCCCCGCCGCGAAGCGGCCCGGCGCGTCCCTCTCGAGGGGTCGCACCGGGCCGCTTCGTCGTCTCGGGGGTGCCCGACACGGGGTGGACGCCCAGGAGACGCCATCAGGTGCCTTCTCGCAACGACCTGCGCCTTTCCTCCAGGTTCAGGAGCTCCGCGAAGATCGCCCCGTACGCCGGGTCCGCCGGGTCGGCGCGCTGAAGGCGACCGCGCTCCTCCGCGATCCGCCGGGTGATCCCCATCTCCAGGAAGGCCGTCAGCACCCCGCGCGCGTACGCAGCGACCGCGGCGGGCCGGTCCTCCGGCAGCGGCGCGACTGCCAGCTCCGTGACCGCTGAGGCGACCGGGCCAGCGGCCGCCTCCCGCACGGACTCCGCCCACAGGGCCGCGGCCGACGTCGCGGCGTCCTCCCGCGTGCGGGGATCCGCCGCCAGGCGCGTCGCCTCGGCCCCGTAGGCCCCGACACCGCCGACGGCCCGGATCGCATCGTGGACCGCGCGGTGCGCGGGCACCGAGAACGCGTCTGCGAGCACGTCGTCGAACCCTGCCACCAGCGCCTCTCCGGGCATCTGGAGGACCACCTCCAGCACCTGACGCTCGAGGCGCGCCACCGGGTCGGACCGGCCGAAGGACGACTCCCGCCCGGCCGCCCCGCGACGCGTGACGTCCCCTGGACCCGGCCGGGCGCCGTCGTCCACCCGTGCGCCTCCTCCGTCACCGCGCGCGTCCGTACGACCGGCGCTCTGCACGGCACGTCGCACGGAGGGCTCGTCCATCCCCAACCACCCGGCGAGAGACCGCGCGTACTCCCCGCGCAGGGCGTGGTCCCTGATCCGGGCGACGACGGGCGCTGCCGCCCGCAGGCCCGCCACCCGCCCTTCCGCTGTATCGAGGTCGAGGCGGCCGAGGCTGGCCCGGATGGCGAAGGCGAACAACGGCTCCCTGGTCGCCACGAGGGACCGCACGGCGTCGTCGCCCTTGCGCTGACGCAGCTCGCAGGGGTCCAGGCCGGTGGGCTCGACCGCCACGAACGTCTGGGACGCGAATCGCTGGTCCTCGCCGAACGCGCGCAGGGCCGCCTTCTGCCCGGCCTCGTCGCCGTCGAACGTGAAGATGACCTCTCCGCCGTGGGCAGCCCCCGATGCGAAGATCACGCCGGTCGCGCCGTCCTGCGTGTCGCCGAGGAGCCGGCGGACGATGCGGATGTGGTCCGCGCCGAACGCGGTGCCGCACGTGGCGACGGCTGTTCCCACCCCGGCGAGGTGCGCCGCCATGACGTCGGTATAGCCCTCGACGACCACCACCTGGCGTTGGGAGGCGATCGCCTTCTTGGCGAGGTCGATCCCGTACAGCACCTGGGACTTCTTGTAGACGGCCGTCTCGGGCGTGTTGAGGTACTTCGGCCCCTGGTCCTCCTCCAGCAGCCGCCTGGCGCCGAAGCCGATGACGTCGCCGGTGACGTCGCGGATCGGCCAGACCAGCCGACCCCGGAATCGGTCATAGATGCCACGACTGCCCTGGGAGACGAGGCCCGACGCCGTCAGCTCTGCCTCGGTGAACCCGCGCCCTCTCAGGTGGCGCAGCAGGTGGTCCCAACCGCTCGGAGCGAAGCCCACCCCGAAGCGTTCGGCGGCGGCACGGTCGAAACCCCGCTCGGCGAGGAAGTCACGGCCCGGCGCCGCCGCGGGTGTGAGCAGCTGGTCCGCGAAGAAGGCGGCGGCCACCCGGTTCGCCTCGAGGAGCCGCTGGCGGCGGCCGGGTTCCTCCCCGGAGCGCGGTCCGCCGTCCTCGTAGCGGATCTGTACGCCGACGTGGGCCGCGAGGTACTCGACGGCATCCGCGAACGTGAGGTGCTCCGCCTTCTGGAGGAAGGAGATGACGTCGCCGCCCTCATCGCACCCGAAGCAGTGCCAGAGGCCCACCTGGGGCCGGACGTGGAAGGACGGCGTCCGCTCGTCGTGGAAGGGGCACAGCCCCTTGAGGGAGCCGACTCCAGCAGGGCGGAGCGACACGCGCTCGCCGACGACCTCCTCGATGCGGGCCTTCTCCCGCACCGCCGCGATGTCCTCGCGTCGGATGCGGCCAGCCACGTCGCGAGTCTACGCACCGCACTCGGTCGGCCCGTCGAGGGTTCACTTCGCCGAGGTCGAGGACTCTCGCCGGTGAGGTCGAGACGTCCTCGACCTCGGCGAACGGAAAGAGGTGGACGTCAGCCGGCGCGGTGGTGGGGCGGGTGGCACAGGCGCTTGTGCCAGGCGATCGCACTCATGTCGGTCAGCGAGGCCACTTGGTCGATCACCACGCGCAGCCGGGCGGCGTCGTCGGAGGCCTCGCGCCAGTCCGCGGCGAAGTGCCCCTCGAGCACCCCCGGCGCCCGCCTGGCCAGGACGTCGACAAGGTCCGCGATGATCTCCCGCTGCTGGACACTCATGGGCTCGTTCTCGCGCGGAGCCATGACATACAGCACCGCGACGCCCTTGAGGATCGTGATCTCGGCGAGCGTCGCCGTCGGGACGACGACGTCGGCCGTGTAGCGCGTCAGTCTTCCGCCGCCCCACTGTTCGCGGGTGGCGGACTCGGCCGCCGCGCAGAACCGCCCGATGAGCTGGCTCGTCATGTCCTTCAGGGCCGCGAGCCCCGCCCGGGTGCCGTCGTACTCCGTGATCCAGAACGGCAGGCGGGAGAGGTCCTCGATCGCCTGCCGCAGGTCGTCGTCGCGAACCGAGGGGTCGTACCACTCCCTGACCTGGGCCACGAGGCGTTCACGTTCCGCTGCGTCCAGGAGTCGGTCGAGGTCCACCCGGCCCGAGACGACGGCGTCCTCGACGTCGTGCACGCTGTAGGAGATGTCATCGGCCAGGTCCATGACCTGGGCCTCGATGCACCTCCGCCACCGCCCCGGGGCGCCGGCACGCAGCCACGCGAAGACCTCCGCGTCCTCGGGGTAGACGCCGTACTTGCGACTCGGTGAGCCGTCCCAGCACGCGGGCCCCTCGCCTCGCTGCCACGGATACTTCGTCGAGGCGTCCAGGCTCGCCCGCGTCAGGTTGAGGCCGACGCACCGCCCGTCCGGTCCCAGGACCTTGGGCTCCAGCCGGGTGAGGATCCGCAACGTCTGCGCGTTCCCCTCGAAGCCTCCGGCCGGTGCGGCCACCTGGGACAACGCGGTCTCGCCGTTGTGCCCGAACGGGGGGTGACCCAGGTCGTGGGCCAAGCAGGCCGTGTCCACCACGTCCGGGTCGCACCCGAGCGCCGCCCCGAGGTGGCGACCGACCTGCGCCACCTCGAGGGAGTGCGTCAAGCGGGTGCGGCTGAAGTCGTCCGACGCCGGGCCCAGGACCTGCGTCTTCGCGCCCAGTCGGCGCAACGCCGAGGAATGCACCACCCGCGCCCGATCCCGCTCGAACGCCGTCCGGCTCAGGCTCTTCGGCGGCTCGGGCACCCAGCGCTCGCGATCCGCCGGTGAGTACGCGCCGTCCGTCCCGTCGACGTCCACCTCCGGCGCCCGCGAGACCATGGCCCCGAGCCTACTCACCCCACCGGGATCGCCCCCGCTACCGCCGCCGCGGCTCCGCTCCCGTCGTTCTCCGCCGCCCCCCGTCTCCGCCGAACGGCCCGTCTCCGCCGAACGCGGGGTTATGGGTCGAATGACGGTCCTTTCGACCCATAACCCCGCGTTCGGCGGAGACGGGGGGCGGCGTCGACTACGCCAGACGCCAGACCTGGGCGCCCGGACCGTCCCCGGAGACCTCGAGGCCGCGCGCCGTCACCCTCAGGTCGCCACCGCCGTAGAGGTTCTCCGGCGCCGCGCCGTCGGCCAGCAACGCGGCCGGCAGCACCGAGCCGGGCCACGGCGCCCGGGCCACCACCACGAGGATGCGCTCGTCTGCCGTCTCCCGGAGGAACGCGAGGGCGTCGTCGTGGACGACAGCCCACCGGAATCCGCCTTCCCGCAACGCCCTCACCTGGTTCCGCAGGTGGATGAGCGCCCGGATGGCCCGGTAGGTCTCGTTGTCGAAGGCCTCGGGCCGGTGCCACGGCATCGGGACGCGCCCGTACTCCCCGTTCAGGCCACCGGCCTCGAGTTCCAGCCCCGCGAACACCATCGGGGTTCCCGGGTAGGTGAACAGGAGCGCGATCCCCACCCGACCGAGGACCGGATCACGGGTGACCTCGGGCAGTCGCGGGGTGTCGTGCGTGTCGAGGGAGTTCCACGACGACAGGGCGACGGACCACGAGACCCCGGCAAGGACCTCGCGCATGGTGGCCGCGGCGGAGGCGCCGGATCGCCGCGGAATCGTGTTCGGCATCCCCAGGAAGGTCGGCACCGGGCTCTCGGTATCCGCGAGCCAGCTCCACACCGGGCGCATGAAGCCCGCGTAGTTCATGGTGCCCTGCCAGCCGTCGCCGACAAGATCCGCCGCCGCGTCGAAGTTGTGCTCGGCGATGAGCACGCTGTCCGGCTTGATGGCGGCCATCCGACGGCGGATCGCCCGCGCGACGTCCCGAGCGAAGTCGTCCGCCGCGCAGCGTCCCGTCATGTTGGCGACGTCGATCCGCCACCCGTCCAGGTTCACTGGTCCCTTCATCCAGTGGGCCACGACGGAGTCCTCACCGAGGGCCATCCGGTCCATGAGCCCATCGCCGTTGTAGTTCAGCTTGGGCAGGGTCGGGTGCTCGTACCAGCCGACGTAGCCGGGCGCCTTCTCGCGCCAGTAGTAGTAGCCGGCTTCGACGGACGTCCGATCGGCGACCGCTCGCCGGAACCACTCATGGGTGTCGCCCGTATGGTTCGTCGTGAAGTCGCCGATGAGATACATGCCGCGCGCGTGAAGAGCAGCCGAGAGGGAGGCCAGTGCGGCATCGCCACCGAGCAGGGGATCGACGTGGTCGAACGTCGTCGCGTTGTACCGGTGGTTCGACTCTCCCGGGAAGATCGGGGTGAGGTACACCGTCCGGATCCCCAGGTCGACGAGGTAGTCGAGTCGCTGCTCGATGCCGAGCAGATCCCCACCGTAGAACTGGAGCGGCGCACTCGGGAGCGCGCCGTCAACCACGTCGTCCCACGCCGCGGGCTCGGCCCAGCCCGGCACGGGACGATCCGTACCGGACCTCGCGAACCGGTCCGGGAAGATCTGATAGACGACCGATTCCCGCGCCCACCGCGGCGCGCCGCCGAACACGCTGAGCCGGAAGTCGGAGGCGTCCGTGACGTCCCGGTCATGGAGGCCTGTCCCGTTCAACCACCGGTAGGTGTCGGGGTACTGCAGCACCGGTCGGTACGAGGTCACGGGGTTGTGGACCTCGACCTCGGCCACGTACCAGCGCTCCGCGTCCGACTCCGCATCGAGCTCGGCCGTGACGTAGGCGGGCTCGCCGTCGCGCAGCACGCGGATATGGACACCCCGCTCGCCGTGTGCGGCCGGCACCCGGACCCTGACAGGGACGGTGTCACCGAGCCGCGGTGCCCCTTCCGGGACGTAGAGCTCGCTGCCGTCGTGATGAGGGGCCCCTAACAGGTGCGGCACCGGCTGCTGAGCAGCCGGTGCCGCACCCAGGGCGGGAAGGGTCATCCCTTGACAGCGCCGGCGGTCATGCCGCCGACGATGTACTTCTGCAGGTACAGGAACAGCGCCACGACGGGGATGGACGTGAGCACGGCAGCTGCCGCGAACCAGCCGAGGTTGTTCGAGCGGTCCGCCGTCGAGGACGCCCGTAGAGGCCGACGGCGAGGGTCTTGACCGCGGTGGCCCGGAGGAAGATCGACGCCAGCATGAACTCGCCGATCACGCCGACGAGCGCGAGCAGACTGGTCACCGCGATGATCGGCCGGACCAGAGGCAGGATGATCTGGAAGAACACCAGCGAGTGACCGGCGCCGTCGATCTTCGCCGCCTCGTCCAGCTCCATCGGGATCGCGTCGAAGAAGCCCTTGATCAGCCAGACGTTGCCCGAGCGCGCCACCCATCATGACGAGCATGTAGCCCGCGAGGTGGTCGAGGCCGATGACCGGGATCACCTCACCGATCTGCGAGAACAACTCGAAGATCGCGACCGAGGCAAGGAACTGCGGGAACATCTGGATCAGCAGCAGGGTCGATCAGGCCCCCGCGGCGGCCCTTGAACCGGAAGCGCGAGAACGCGTACGCCGCCAGCGCGCTGGCGAAGATCTGCACGAGGACGACGACGATCGCCACGTAGAGCGTATTCATGAACCAGGTCGGGAACGGCCTGCTCGGGTTGGTGAACAGCTCCTCGTAGTTGACGAGGCTGACGGTCGACGGGATCACCGACGTCGTGGACACGCTGCCGATCGGGTTCAGCGACGCAGAGATGATGTACATGACCGGCACCATCGCGTAGACGATGACGACGGCCGTGACGATGTAGCGCCAGCCGACCTCCGACCAGAACCGCATCCCGTGCAGCTTGTCGCCGCGCAGTTCCTGGGTCGGCGTGCCCGGGCCCGTCCCGTGAGGCCCGAACTGGACGGCCTCGAGCATCTGCTCGCCCTCGGGTGTGTTGAGACTCATGTCAGTTCACTTCCTCGAGAGCGCGGGTTGCCCGGAACTGGATGAAGGCCAGCACGCCGGTCAGGATGAACAGGATGACCGAGACCGCAGAGGCGAAGCCGATCGCCTGACCGCTCGACGCCGAACGCCAGCCGGTACGTGTAGCTGATGAGGATGTCCGTGCCGCCGGCTGTCGGGTTGGCCGGGCTGAACGGACCACCCTCGGTGAGCAGCTGGATCGCGTTGAAGTTGTTGAAGTTGAACGCGAACGACGCCACGAGGAGCGGCGCGACCGTGACCAGCAGCAGCGGGAAGGTGATCTTGCGGAACTGGGTGAACCCGCTGGCGCCGTCGATCGAGGCGGCCTCCTTGAGGTCGGCCGGGATCGCCTGGAGGGCGCCCGTGGACACCAGGAACATGTAGGGGAAGCCCATCCAGAGGTTGGTCAGCGAGGACGGCGATCTTCGCCGTCGTCGGGTCGCCCAACCAGTTCGACGGTCAGGCCAGTGAGCTCGTTCACAGGCCGAACTCCGTGTTCCAGAAGCCCGACCAGACCAGAGCGAGATGAATCCGGGGATCGCGTAGGGGACGAGGATCACGGCGCGCCAGATCTTCTTCCCCTTGCACGCGATCGTCGTTGAGCGTGATCGCGATGAGCAGGCCGACACGAAGCTCGCCCCGACCGAGAAGACGGCGAACACGAGAGTCCAGATGAAGATGCGCGATGAAGTCCTGGCTGATGCGCGGGTCGGTGAAGATGCGCTTGTAGTTCTCGAGGCCGACGAATTCGCCCCACGACTGGCTGGACAGCCGGTTGCCGTCGTCGTCCGATGAAGTACTGCCGGTCGCCCACCTGCTGTGGCGTGTACGTCGCGCCCGTCTCGGTGTTGGTGATCGTGTCGGTCGCCTCGTCGTACTCGAGCGGTGAGTACGAGCTCGACCGCACCGAAGCCCTGCGGCCTGATGACGCCCTCGTCGGTCGGCACGACGAACCCGTCGAGCCCTCCACCCGTCTGGCTCGCCGTGTTGATCTCAGAGCGGGTGAGCATCGTGTAACCCTCGGCGGCGATGACGACGCCGTCCTCGACCGTGACCTCGATCCGGGTCGGCGGGCTCAAGGCCGTCCTCGGTGCCGACGTAGACCGTCGCCGGTGGAGTCTGTCCACGAGGAAGAGGGTGTAGGGCCCGGTCGCGACCGTGCCTTCCGTGCCCACGGCCAGCGTGAACGTCCGCGGCGCTCTCCAGCTGCACCGCCGAGTTCGCGATGATCCGGGTGATCGTGTTCTCCTTCGTCCCCCGCGTCCCGTCGCCGTAGTTGGTGAACGAGAGCTGGATCGTCAGGATGATCGGGAAGACGACGAACAGCGTCATGAAGATGGCGCCGGGCAGGATGTACTTCGCCGGGATCGCCCGGCGGGTGGCGTAGACGGCAGCGATCACACCCAGGATCAGCCACAGGACGGCCAGGAAGACCCAGTCTCTGCGTCGCGATCAGCGTGGGGGTCAGCGCCACGGCGAGTCCGGCGAACACGCCGATGCCGACGATCTTCGCAACGAGCGGGAGCACCTTGGTCGTGCCGGTGGGTCCACTCGGTTTGGGTTCCTCAGGCGGTGCTGCTTGCTTGGTGGTGGTTTGTGTCACGGTCGCGCTCCAAGGACTCGTGCTGGGGGACGGGGGGAGCCGCCGGCCGACAGGAACACGCCGGGCCGGACGACCACGGTCCGGGGGTCCGGGTGCGACGCACCCGGACCCCCGGACCTGCAGGATCAGCCCGCCGCGATCGCGGCGGAGATCGTCTGACCGGTCGTGGTCATCGTGGTGGCCGGGTCGGCACCGCCGACGATGGCCGACCACGCCTGACCCAGCGGCGTCCACACCTGGTCCATGCCCGGGATCGCGGGCATCGGTGCACCGGCGTCCGCGGCCTGACCGAAGGTCTCGGTGTCAGGGTCGCTCGCAGCGATGGCCTGGCGGACCGCCGTCATCGCCGGGGGCAGGTTGGCCTTCTCGTACAGGGTGGTCATCTGCTCCTCGGAGTTCACGAAGTTGTTCACGAACTCCTGCGCGAACGCCTTGTTCTGGCCGTTCGAGGCGACGTAGAACGCCTGCGCGCCCATGAACGGCACGGCCGGGCCCATGCCGGCGAAGCCGGGGATCGGCTGCACGGTGTAGCCGTCCTCACCCAGCCCGGTGCGCACGTCGCCCAGCGCCCACGGTCCGGAGATCAGGCACGCAGCGTTGCCCTCGGCGAACAGCGAGATGCTGTTCGTGCTGTCGATCGACCGGCGCAGGACGTTCGAGCCCGCCTCACCGATGGAGTAGATCTTCTCGGCGGCCACGATCGACTCCGGCGTGCCGACGCCCAGGTCGTCCACGTTGTACGAGCCGTCAGGGTTGGTGCCGAAGACGTAGCCACCACCGGAGGTGTAGAGCGGCTCCATGTGGTAGGCGTCGCCGTTCTGGCCCACGGGGAGGTTGAGCGCCGAGGCCGACACTCCCCGCGTCCACGGCCGCCTGGCCCGCGGCGATCGCGTCGTCGAGGGTCGCGTAGACGTCCGGCGCGTAGGTCTTGTTGCAGTAGAGCGCGACGGCCTCGACACCGTAGGGAAGGCCGTACAGCTGGCTGTCGTACGTCGTCGCCTGGACGGCGTTGGGGGCGTAGCCGCTCAGCGCGGCGGGGGCGATCTGGAGCGGGTCGATCGAGCCGTTCTGGACGAGCTGGCCGATCCAGTCGTGGGCGCCGACCACGACGTCGGGGCCGTTGCCGGCGGCGTTCGCGGTGATGAAGTCGGCGCGCGTGTTGACGATGGCCTGGACGCCGACCGTGATGCCGTTCTCCTCGGCGAACGCGTCGGCGACCGCCTGGATCGCGTCGAGCTTGACGGCGTCGGTCCAGATGACGAGTTCCTCGTCGCCGCGGACCGGGGCTGCGGACTCCGACGCCGAGGGCTCGGCCGAGGCCTCGTCGGTCGTGTCTCCGCCGCCACAGCCGGCCGCGAAGAGGGCGACGCTGGCGGCGAGTGCCAGCATCGGGGTGATCTTGCGCATCGTGATCCTCTCGATCGGTGCGGGACGCAGCGTTGCGCGGGTCCGGACTTCGAGGATTGCCGCGACGCTGCGTGCGTGCACGAACCGTAGCAACAACTTTCAGACGCCGACATGGTGACGGCCCGAACGCTTTGTAACGACTTGGCAACACGCTAACCTCGGCCCATGAGCGTCCGGCTGCACGACATCGCGGCCCGCGCACAGGTCAGCACAGCGACTGTCAGCCGGGTGCTCAACGGTCGCCCCGGGGTCTCGGACGAGGCCCGGGAAGCCGTCCTCATCGCGATCGACGACCTGGGCTACGAGCGACCGGCGCGGGTGCGGACCCTATCGACCGGCCTCGTCGGCCTCGTGGTGCCGGAGCTGACCAACCCCTGGTTCACCCTCCTCGCCCAGGTGATCGAGACCGCGCTGGCCCGCCAGGGCTACACCCCCGTGCTCTGCACCCAGACCCTCGACACCGTTCACGAGGACGACTACGTCCGCACGCTCCTCGACCGCGGGGTCTCCGGGATCATCTTCGTCTCCGGGATCCACGCGGTCGCCGACACCAACCCGCGCCGCTACGCCGCCCTGCGCGACCGGGGCCTGCCCATCGTCCTCGTCAACGGCTACCTCGCCGGCGTCGACGCTCCCTTCGTCTCGACCGACGACGCCGCGACGGTGGACCTCGGCGTGCGCCATCTCGCCTCCCTGGGCCACAAGCGCATCGGTCTCGCGATCGGACCGACGCGCTACACCCCGGTCATCCGCCGCATCGACGGGTTCCACGACGCGATGCGCCGCCACCTCGGGTCGGCACTCGGGCGGTCCGAGGTCGACGACCTCGTCGTCTGCACCCGGTATCGGCTCGAGGGTGGCTACGAAGCCGCCGCGCACCCTGCTCGACCGTGGCGCGACCGGCATCCTGTGCGGATCCGACATCATGGCGCTCGGTGCGATCCGGGCGATCCGGGAACGCGGGCTCACCGTGCCCGGCGACGTCTCCGTGATCGGCAGCGACGACAGCCCGCTCCTCGAGTTCACCGACCCGCCGCTGACCACGGTGCGCCAGGACGCGGAGGGGATCGGCTCGGCGACCGTGCGGATCCTCCTCGACGAGATAGCGGGCACCCCGGCGCCGCGAGCCGAGTACATCTTCCGACCGCAGTTGGTGGTCCGGGGATCCACCGGTCCGGTGAGCGCCGAGGTGACGCCTCCCCCAGACTGAGGGCGTGCGCACCTCCGCCCTCCGCCCGGTCCACGACGCCTCGTCCCGCAACGAGTGGTGGCGCGATGCCGTCGTCGACCAGGTGTACCCACGCTCCTTCGCCGACGGCGACGGCGACGGAGCGTGGGTGACCTCGCCGGCATCACCGCCCGCCTCGACCACCTGGCCCACCTCGGTGTCGATGCCCTGTGGCTCTCCCCCTTGTATTCCTCGCCCCAGCACGACGCCGGCTACGACGTCGCCGACTACCGCGCCGTCGACCCTCGGTTCGGGACGACGGCGGACTTCGACCACCTCCTCGAGAGCGCCCACGGGCTCGGCCTGCGCGTCGTCGTCGACCTCGTGCCCAACCACACCTCCGACGAGCACGCCTGGTTCAGGGCCGCCCTCGCCTCGGCGCCCGGGAGCCCTGAACGCGCCCGCTACCTCTTCCGGGACGGGCGCGGGACCGACGGCGCCCGGCCGCCCAACCACTGGCAGAGCGTGTTCGGTGGGCCCGCATGGACCCGCGTGGACGACGACGGCGCACCCGGCCAGTGGTACCTGCACCTCTTCGACACCCACCAGCCGGACCTCGACTGGGACAACCCGGCCGTCCGCGAGGGTTTCGTCGAGATCCTGCGCTACTGGCTCGACAAAGGCGTCGACGGCTTCCGGGTGGACGTCGCCCACAGCCTGGTCAAGACGCCCGGCCTCCCGGACTGGGACGGCCGCTCCGGTCTCCTCGGCGCCGCGGGGGACGGCCCGGGTCCCGAGTCCGACGCGACGCGCACGACCGCGCGGGAACGCGACCCGCGCCACTCGGGCCCGATGTGGAACCAGGAGGGCGTGCACGAGATCTACCGGTCGTGGCACGCGGTCCTCGCGGAGTACCCGGGCGCGCGCATGATGGTCGCCGAGGCCTGGGTGGAGCCGCTCAGCGCCCTGGCCCGCTACCTGCGCCCGGACGAGATGCACCAGGCCTTCAACTTCGACTTCCTGATGGCGCCGTGGTCGGCCCCCGGCCTCCGTGCCTCGATCGAGGGCTCCCTCACCGCCAACGACGCCGTGGGAGCGACGACCACCTGGGTCCTCTCGAACCACGACGTGGTCCGGCACACCTCGCGCCTCGGTCGGTCCGCCGGTCCGGGCGGCCACGGTGGTATCGGCCGGGCCCACCCGCAGCCCGACGAGGCGCTCGGTCTTCGTCGGGCGCGCGCCGCATCCCTCCTCATGCTCGCCCTTCCGGGCTCGGCGTACCTGTACCAGGGCGAGGAACTCGGGCTCCCCGAGCACACCACGCTGGACGACGACGCCCGGCAGGACCCGGTGTGGTGGCGCTCGAGCTTCACCGAGCCGGGCCGCGACGGCTGCCGGGTGCCGATTCCCTGGGAGAGCACGGCGCCGGCCTTCGGCTTCTCCCCCACCGGCGCGTCGTGGCTCCCCCAGCCGGAGTCGTTCGCGCGCTACGCCGTGGACCGGCAGTCCGGCGCACCCGGTTCGACCTTCGAGATGTACCGCACGGCCGTGGCCCTCCGACGAGACCACGCCCTGGGCAAGGGTTCCCTCGCGTGGACGGACCTCGGGGCGGCCGACGAGGTGGTCGCCCTGCTCAACGGATCGATCCTCGTCGTCACCAACCTGGGGCCGGACCCGGTCGCCCTGCCGGAGGGCGCCGTCGTCCTGCTCGCCAGCGGCGACCTCGCGACGGCGGACGACGGCGGATGGGTGGTCCCGCAGGACACGACGGCCTGGGTGACCGGCGCCTGAGGAGGCGACCGGGGCTACTCCCCCGGCTGCGCGTCCACGTGGATGGCGAGCGCCGACTTCCCCGGGACGGTTGCCGTGAACGTCCCGTCCTCGGCGACGGTGACGACGGCACCGGTGCACGCGCCGTCGGCGAGCGTGCCGGTCTGGACGTCGCAGTAGTCGCCGGCCGCCAGGGACGTGGTCCACGTCTGGGTCACCGGGTCCGCCGCCCCGTTGACGACGACGAACCCTCGGTCCTCGCGGCCAAACGCCACCGCGGACGCCTCGCCCCACCAGTCCGTCATCTCGGCGTCGCCCGCCGCTGCGCGGAACGCCACCATGGGCGCGATCTGGGGCCAGGCGTGCTGGCAGACCCACGCGCCGTCGGCGTAGTCCGCGGCGGGACCGACGTCCGCGGGGCAGGTGGCGTCGAGCACCGCACCGTCGCCGTCCTGCTCGGGCCCCGCGTCCTTGCCGTCCAGGGTGTCGAAGGCGTAGCCGGAATAGACGACAGGCAGGCCGTACGGCGCCGCGAGCATGAGGACGTTGGCGAGCGCATACCTCTCGCGAGCGGTGTAGACCAGTTGCTCGCCGTTGCGCTCGGTGTCGTGGTTGTTGACGAAGACGACGGCGGTCGCCGAGTCGAGGAGACCCGGCGCGTCACCTGTGGCGAGTTCCTCGAACCTGGCCAGGGACGTCGCGGGCATCCCCTTCAGCAGGTTGCCGTAGCCGAACTCGAACACGTCACCGGCGTCGAGGTACTGCTCGGGCTGGATCGGTTCACCGCCGCCGCGGATGACCTCCTGCCAGATGATCGTCCCCTCGGGAAGCGCACCGGTGATCGCCTCGACGTCCTCGGGGGCGATGTGCTTCGCGGCGTCGATCCGGAATCCGGCGACGCCGAGCGAGAGGAGGTCCTCGAGGTAGGTCACGATCGTGTCCCGGACCTTCTCCTCACCGGTCGCGAGGTCGGCGAGGTTGAGGAGCTCGCAGGTCTGCACCTGGTCGGCATCCTGGTAGGAGGCGATGTCGTCGTCCGGCGTGAGGCCGCAGTGGTGGAAGTCAGCCTCCTCGTACAGCCCCGGGTAGGAGTAGTGCTCGTACTCGCTGCCCGCCCACCCCACGCCGGGTTCGTTCTGCCCGGTCATGTGGTTGATGACCGCATCCGCGATGATCGAGACGCCCGCCGCCTCGCAGGTGGAGACCATCGCGGCGAACTCCTCGCGGGTGCCGAGCCGGGACTCCACCTGGTAACTGACGGGCTGGTAGGCCGTCCACCACTCCTCGCCGAGGACGTGCTCCTGCGGCGGCGACGTCAGCACGTACCGGTAGCCGAGCGGCCCGAGGGTGTCGGTGCACTCCGTCGCGACCGAGTTCCAGGTCCACTGGAAGAGCTGGACCCCCACCGCGCCGGCAGGCTGCTCCTCCCCGACGCCGGCAGGCTGCTCCTCCCCGACGCCGGCAGGCTGCTCCTCCCCTGCGCCGGGGGCGTCAGTCTCGGCGCCGGCGCACCCGGCGAGCACGAGGGCGGCGGCGACCACCGAGATGTGGAGGAATCCCCGACGGTGAGAGATCGGGTGAAGGCGCACGAGAATCCTCCGGCGTCGTCGGCGTAGGTGGTCGGGGCGAGCCTAGCCACCCGAGACGCTAGCCACCCGAGACGCTCAGCTCCGCCTCTGCCAGCGACGCCCGGAAGGTCTCGTCGAGGTCGCGCGAGTCGAGCCAGCCGTCGGGAACGACGGGCCGCTTCGCGCCACCCGCGCGGCCCCGCGGCCCCTCAGCCCCGAGGCCCGGGTACGGCTGATCGAGGTCGAGCGCGCCCAGCCGGGCGTCGAGTTCCGCCAGGGAGGACACGAGACCCAACGCCGCCCGGGCCTCGCCGCCCACGACGTAGCCCTTGAGATACCACGCCATGTGCTTGCGCAGCTCCCTCAGGGCGCGCCCCTCGTCCCCCACGTGCGCGACGAGCAGCTCCCCGTGCCGGCGGATCGTGGCGGCCACCGCGCGCGAGCGATGCCCGCACGCGGAAGGGCGAGCCGTGGAAGGCCGCGACCAGGTCGGCGAAGAGCCAGGGTCGGCCCTGGCACCCGCGGCCGACGACGACGCCGTCGCACCGGGTGTGCTCGACCATCGCGAGGGCGTCCTCGGCGGACCAGATGTCGCCGTTGCCGAGGACCGGGATCCCGGTGACCCGCTCCTTGAGCGCGGCGATGGCGTCCCAGTGGGCGTGCCCGGAGTAGTGCTCGGCCGCGGTGCGGGCGTGGAGCGCGACGGCAGCGGCGCCCACCTCCTCGGCGACGACGCCGGCGTCCTGGTACGTCAGGTGGTCGTCGTCGATGCCCATCCGCATCTTGACGGTCAGCGGAACCGGGCCACGGGGGCCGTCCTGTGCCGCTTCGACGGCGCCCGCGACGATCGCGCGGAAGAGGTCGGTCTTCCATGGGAGCACAGCGCCCCCGCCCTTGCGCGTGACCTTGGGAACGGGACAGCCGAAGTTGAGGTCGACGTGGTCGGCGCGGTCCTCGGCGACGAGCATCCGGACGGCGGCGCGCACCGTGGCCGGGTCGACGCCGTAGAGCTGGACGCTCCGCACGTCCTCGGTCGGGTCGTGGGCGATGATGCGCATCGACTCCTCGGTGCGCTCGACCAGCGCGCGCGAGGTGACCATCTCCGAGACGTACAGCCCCACCGGGGCGTCCGCCGCGCGCACGGCCGGGGACGCGCCGTCGTCGGTCTCGTTCCCCGCGATGCCCTGCGCGACCATGCCCTGCGCGACGGCGGCCCGCTCGACGGCGGCCCGCTCGACGGCGCGGAGGCCGGCCTCGGCGGCCTCCCGGCACAGGCGCCGGAACGGAGCGTTGGTGACGCCGGCCATCGGCGCGAGGACGACCGGCGTCCCGAGCGTGACGCCCCCGATGGTCAGGACGGCCATGCCGTCACCCCCTCCCGGGTGCCGTCGACACCGGGTCGTGGCTCGGGGGCGAGGCTGCCGTCCCGACGCTCCGCACCGGCGGTGGACCGCACCACCGCGGCGCCGATCGCCGTCGTCAGGGGGATCGCCAGGACGAGCCCCACGGAGGAGACGAGAGTGCGCACGACCTCCTCGGCGATCTCGGCTGCGGTGAGGGTGTCGAGCAGCCCGCGGTCGTAGAGGGAGACGAGCAGGAGCGTCGGGAGGGCGGCGCCGACATAGGCGAAGGCGAGCGTGTAGACGGTCGAGGCGATGTGGTCGCGCCCGATCCGCATGGCCCGCGAGAAGATCATTCGCGCCGGGGTGAGGGGTGCGCTCGCGTGGAGCTCCCAGACCGCGGAGGCCTGCGTGATCGTGACGTCGTTGAGGGCGCCCAGCCCGGCGATGACGATGCCGCACAGGAGGAGGGCCTGCAGGCTCAGGCCCGGAACCAGCACCGTGAGTTGGTACGACCCCTCGGTGGCCGTGCCGGTGAGGTGCCCGGCCCCGGTCCCCCACGCCGCCAGCAACGTGGTGATCACAAGTCCGACAATGGTGCCGACCAGCGCGGTCGTGGTGCGGATCGAGATGCCGTGGGCCACGTAGACGGCGGCGAACATCATCGCCGACGACCCGACGAGGGCCACCAGCAGCGGGGGCTCCCCAGCGAGCAGCGCGGGCAGGACGAAGAACGCGACCACGCCGAGCGAGACCACGAGCCCCAGGACGGCGGCGACTCCCCGCCGTCCGGCCACGAGGACCACGACGAGCACGTACAGACCGGCGAGCAGCAGCAGCGGCGTCGTCCGGACGTAGTCCACGTAGACGTACGGGCTGCCCGACCCCATCGCGTCGGCGATGAACAGCACCTTCATGCGCGACCCGACCTCGACGCCCTGGTCGAGGATCTCCGGCGGGACCTGCACGGGCACGACGGTCTGCTCGTCGTCGAGCGACAGGCGCACCTCCTCACCCGGGACGTCGGTGATCTCCACGACGGTGCCGAAGACGAACTGCGCGCCCGTCGCCGTCACCGGCAGGGACCCGATCGCCGTCTCCTGGCTCGGCCAGAGCCGCACCAGCCCGACGAGCGTCAGCACGATGATCGGGACGACGAGCGCCGCGAGGATCCACCGGGCACGACGCGCGGCGGCCGCCGACAGGGCGAGCCGTCCGTGCTCGTGCCCGGTCGGGTTGTCCTCCGCCATCAGGGTCCTCCTCCCCTGCCGGACGGGGGTGCGTCAGGCGCCCAGGAGACGCTGCGCCAGGTAGCCGGCCACTTGGGAGAGCGCCACGCGCTGCTGCTCCATCGAGTCGCGGTGCCGCACGGTCACGGCCCGGTCCTCCGGGGTGTCGAAGTCGACCGTGAGGCAGAACGGCGTCCCGATCTCGTCCTGGCGGCGGTACCGCCGGCCGATGGCGCCCGCGTCGTCGAACTCGACGTTCCAGCTCATCCGCAACTCGGCGGCGAGGTCCCGCGCGATGGGCGAGAGCGCCTCGTTGCGGGAGAGCGGGAGGACGGCGGCCTTGACCGGGGCGAGGCGATGGTCGAGGCGCAGAACCGTGCGCTTGTCCACGCCGCCCTTGGTGTTCGGCGCCTCGTCCTCGGCGTAGGCCTCGATGAGGAACGCCATGAGCGACCGGGTCAGGCCCGCCGCCGGCTCGATGACGTAGGGAACCCAGCGCTCGCCCTTGGTCTGGTCGAAGTAAGAGAGGTCCTGCCCCGAGTGCTTCGTGTGCGTCGAGAGGTCGAAGTCCGTGCGGTTCGCGATCCCCTCGAGCTCGCCCCACTCCGAGCCCTGGAACCCGAACCGGTACTCGATGTCGACGGTCCGCTTGGAGTAGTGCGAGAGCTTCTCCTGCGGGTGCTCGTAGAGGCGCAGGTTGGCCCGGTCGATGCCGAGGTCGACGTACCAGTCGGTGCGGGTGTCGATCCAGTACTGGTGCCACTCCTCGTCGGTCCCGGGCTCGACGAAGAACTCCATCTCCATCTGCTCGAACTCGCGGGTGCGGAAGATGAAGTTGCCGGGGGTGATCTCGTTCCGGAACGACTTGCCGATCTGGCCGATGCCGAAGGGCGGCTTGCGCCGCGCGGCGGCGAGGACGTTCGCGAAGTTGACGAAGATGCCCTGCGCGGTCTCGGGGCGTAGGTAGTGCAGGCCCGAGTCGTCCTCGACGGGGCCGAGGTAGGTCTTGAGCATCATGTTGAAGTCGCGGGGCTCGGTCCACGCCCCCCGGGTGCCGCAGTTGGGGCAGGCCACGTCCGCGAGCCCGTGCTCGGCCGGCCGCCCCTTGCGCTCCTCGAACTCCTCCAGGAGCTGGTCGGCGCGGTAGCGCTTGTGGCAGCTGGTGCACTCGGTCAGCGGGTCGCTGAACACCCCGACGTGTCCGGAGGCGACCCACACGGTGCGCGGAAGGATGACGGAGGAGTCGAGACCCACGACGTCCTCGCGTCGGGTGACGACGGCGCGCCACCACTGGCGCTTGATGTTCTCCTTGAGCTCGACACCCAGGGGTCCGTAGTCCCAGGCGGACCTGGTACCGCCGTAGATCTCTCCCGACGGGAACACGAAGCCCCGCCGCTTGGCGAGGCTGACGACGGAATCCAGACGGGACGGCGCACCGGCCACGACGATCACTCCCACGCTTCGACTGCGCTCGCACCTGGCTGGTACGGGCTCGGACGCCCCCGGAGCGGCTGTCCGAGGGCGGGCTGCACACGCTACCGGGCCCGGACTGATGCGCCGTGCACCGACCCGGGCGACCGGTCCTTCTTTGACACGTCCTTCTTTGACAACGGTTCTCGATTGGCATGAGAATCATCCTCATGAGCACCCCCCTGCGCCGAATCCTCACGACAGGCACCATGGCCACCCTGGCGCTGGGTCTCGGCGCCTGCTCGACCTCACCCGGGACCTCCGACGACGGCGCGGGTCTGGACGTGCTCGCCTCCTTCTACCCGCTCCAGTTCGCGTCCGAGCGCGTGGGCGCCGACGCCGTCGTCGTCTCCTCCCTCACCCCGGCCGGGGCCGAGCCGCACGACCTCGAACTCTCCCCGGCCCAGGTACGCGCCGTCGGCGAGGCAGACGTCGTGGTGTTCCTCAGCGGGTTCCAGCCGGCGGTCGACGAGGCCGTCGCCGCGCGCGCGCCCGAGCACCTGGTGGACGCGGCCGACTCCGCACGCCTGGTCGAGGGAGTCGACGGGCACGAGGACGGCGACGAGGGCGAGGAGGAGTCGGACCACGGGAGCACCGACCCCCACTTCTGGCTCGACCCGCTCCGGCTGGCCGACGTCGCCGGTGCGATCGCGGCAGAGTTCACCGCGGCCGACCCGGAGAACGCGCAGGCGTACGCGACCGGGCTCGAGAGCCTGAAGGCGGACCTGGCGGCGCTCGACGCGGAGTTCACCGAGGGTCTTGCCTCGTGCGAGACCCGCACGCTCGTCACGACCCATGACGCCTTCGGCTACCTGGCTGAGCGGTACGACCTCGACCCGCTCCCGATCTCGGGCCTCGACCCCGAGGCCGAACCGTCGCCGGCCCGTCTGCGCGAGGTCGCTGCCCTGGCCCAGGAGGCCGGGGCCACCACGATCTTCACCGAGACGCTGGTGAGCCCCCGCGTGGCGGAGGTGCTCGCGTCCGACCTCGGCCTCGCGACGGCCGTGCTCGACCCGGTCGAGGGGATCACCGACCCGGAGCGCGACTACCTTGACGTCATGCGCGCGAACCTCGAGGCCCTCCGCACCGGCCTGCGCTGTGCCTGACACGCGGCCGCCGTCCTCCGACCCCGCCGAGGTCGCGATCGACGCGCGCGGCGTCGACGTCCGGCTCGGCTCCTCGCTCGTGGTGCGGCAGGTGGACCTGCGGATCACCGCCGGAGAGCACGTCGCCCTCATGGGAGCCAACGGCTCCGGCAAGTCCACCCTGGTCCGGGCGCTGCTCGGCATCGTGCCCGTCGAGCACGGCTCGATCCGTCTCTTCGGTGCGCCGCTCGCACCCGAGCGCGGCGACGTGCCCTGGGACCGCATCGGCTACGTCCCCCAGAAGGCGAACGCCGCGGGTGGCGTGCCGGTGACCGCACTCGAGGTCGTGACCTCCGGCCTCCTGTCCCGGGGCCGGCTGCGGGCCCCGCGGGACGCGAAGGAGCGCGCCCTGCGCGCCCTCGCCGACGTCGACCTCGCCGACCGCGGGGACCACAGCGTCCGGATCCTCTCCGGCGGCCAGCAGCAGCGGGTCCTCATCGCTCGCGCCCTGGTCCGCGAGCCGGACCTCCTGGTCCTCGACGAGCCGCTCGCCGGAGTCGACGCCCCCAGCCAGGACGCGTTCGCGGGCACCGTCGCCCGCCTCGCCGGGCGCGGGCTCACCGTCCTCACGGTCCTCCACGAACTGGGGACGTTCGCCCCGCTCATCCGGCGCAGCGTCGTCCTGCGCCACGGCGCGGTGGTCTACGACGGCGCGCCGCTGCCGCCCGCTCCCGGCCACGACGCCCCCGACCACGTCCACCTGCACCCCCACGGGGCCGACGCCGCGTCCGGGCCTCTCGGCGCACCCCTCCTGGAGAACCTTCCGTGATCGCCCTCTGGGAGGAGATCGCCGGCCTCCTCACCGATCCGCTGATGCAGCGCGCCCTGGTCGCCGCCGTCCTCGTGGGACTCGTGGCACCCGTGGTCGGGACCTATCTCGTGCAGCGCCGCCTCTCCCTCCTCGGCGACGGCATCGGCCACGTCGCGCTCACCGGCGTCGCCCTCGGGTGGGTCGTGGGCACCGCCGCCGGGCTGGTGCCCCAGGACGCACTGGCCCTGCCCGGTGCCGTCGTGGCCGCCGTCGCGGGTGCACTCCTGATCGAGTGGGAGAGCGAGCGCGGCAAGACGAACGGCGACGTCGTCCTGGCTCTCCTCTTCTACGGGGGCATCGCCGGTGGTGTGCTGCTCATCGGCCTGGCGGGCGGGACCAGCACGAACCTCATGGCGTACCTCTTCGGCTCGATCTCCACCGTCACCACGACCGACCTGGTGCTCACCGCCGCGCTGGCCTTGCTCATCCTCGGCGTGGGGGTCGGGCTGCGCGGCGCGCTGTTCACCGTCTCCCACGACCCCGAGTTCGCCCGGTCCGCGGGACTCCCCGTCCGGGCGCTCAACATCACCCTCGCGGTGGTCGCGGCGCTCACGGTGACGGTGGCGATGCGGGTGGTCGGCGTCCTGCTCGTCAGCGCCCTCATGATCGTGCCGGTGGCGATCGCCCAGATCCTCACGACATCCTTCCACCGGACCATGGGCCTGGCGATGGCGATCGGGGCGGCTGTCTGCGTGACCGGGCTCGTCATCACCTATTGGCAGAATGTGAGTCCGGGAGCGACGATCGTCGTGTTGGCCATCGCGGTCTACGCCGTCGTGGCGGGAACGCACGGGTTCTTGACCCGCCCGGACAGCGGCGACCCCCACCCCGAGCAGGCCGACGACGTGGAGCTGACCGAAGGAGCGCGATGATGCAGCGGATGACCCGGCAACGGGCCGCCGTGGCGGAGCTCCTCGACGCCGTCGACGACTTCCGCTCCGCCCAGCAACTCCACGAGATGCTGCGGGGGCGCGGCGAGGCCGTCGGTCTGGCCACCGTGTACCGCACCATGCAGGCGCTCACGGAGTCGGGCGAGGTGGACGTCCTGCGCACGAGCGACGGCGAGTCGCTCTACCGGCGCTGCAAGGAGCGCGGCCACCACCACCATCTCGTCTGCCGCTCGTGCGGCCGTGCGGTGGAGATCGCGGCGGATCTGGTGGAGCGATGGGCCCAGGACGTGGGCGCGGCCCACGGCTTCACCGCGGTGGAGCACATCGCCGAACTGACCGGCACGTGCGCCGCGTGCGCCGCGGCGGAGCGGGGCAACGGTACGGACGGCGACCCGACTCCGGGCGAGGCGACATGAGCGGGCCACTGGGCGCCGACAGCGCCGGCGAGGTCGCGGCCGCCTACGGACTGGACGGCTTCCCGTTTGCCGCCGTCGTGGGCGCCCTGTTCGTGATCGTGCTGCTCCGGGCCCAGGGCACGTACTGGCTCGGCCGCGGGGTGGCGGCAGGCACGATCAGGATGCGCGTCGGCGGGCGGCTCGCCGCGCGCCTGTCGGGGCCGGGGCTCGCCCGCGCCCTCGCCTACCTCCACCGGTGGGGACCGGTCGCCGTCACCCTCAGTTTCCTCACCGTCGGCATCCAGACCATGGTGAACGGGGCTGCCGGCCTCACGCGGATGCCCTACCTGCGCTACACCCTCGCCATGGTCCCCGGCTGCATCGCCTGGGCCTTCATCTACGCGACCGTCGGGCTCACGGCGTTCTACGCGGCCGTGACCGCGGCCGCCGGCTCGCCCTGGGCGCTTCTCGTGGTGATCGCGGCCGGGGCAGCGATCACCCGGGCCGTCCGTGCCGCACGCCGGCGCTCAGCCGATCGACGGACCCCCGACCAGCGCCCGGTCGACGGCCCAGTCGACGGTGTGGACGCCGACGCGCCGTCGGGCTCCCGGGCCCGCTGAGCCGAGCGCTCCGCCCGCGCTAGTCCTGCGCTGCGGCGTCGTCGTCGCCGGCGCCTGCGACCGCGTCCACCGCGCCGCCGTAGCGGCGGTCCCGGCGCGCGTACGTCTCGACGGCACGCCACAGGTGGCGGCGGTCCACGTCCGGCCACGGCTCGTCGAGGAAGACCAGCTCGGCGTACGCGGACTGCCAGAGCAGGAAGTTGGACGTGCGCTGCTCACCGGACGTGCGCAGGAAGAGGTCGACGTCGGGCATGTCCGGCTCGTCCAGGAAGCGCGCGACGGTGCGCTCGTCGACCCGCCGGGGATCGAGGCGCCCGGCCGCGACCTCGATCGCGATGGCCCGGGCGGCGTCGGCGATCTCGGCGCGCCCGCCGTAGTTCACGCACATGGTCAAGGTGCAGACGCTGTTCCCCGCGGTGAGGCGCTCGGCGTCCTCCAGCTCGGCGATCACGCTGCGCCAGAGGCGGGGACGCCGCCCGGCCCACCGGATCCGCACACCCCACGCGTTCATCTCGTCGCGGCGCCGGCGCAGCACCTCCTTGTTGAACGCCATGAGGAAGCGCACCTCCTCCGGGCTGCGCTTCCAGTTCTCGGTGGAGAACGCGTACGCGCTGACGTGGGTGATGCCCATCTCGACCGCGCCCGCGACGACGTCGATCAGCGACAGCTCGCCCGCCTTGTGGCCCTCGATGCGCGGCAAACCGCGCGCGTTCGCCCAGCGTCCGTTCCCGTCCATGACGATGGCCACGTGCTTCGGAACGAAGCGGGGGTCGATCTCCGGGGGGCGCGCTCCTGAGGGATGCGGGGGCGGCGGGACAGGGTCCCGGCGCCCCGGACGCGCGTCGGCACGGCGGCTCACGCGCGCTCCACCAGGCGCATCGAACGCAGGGCGCGTTCCAGGTGCCACTGCGTGTACGCGGCGACCAAGCCGCTGGCCTCGCGCCGGGCGCGCCCCTCGCTGGCGTCCGCCGTCGTCCAGTCCCCCGTCAGGAGCGCGCCCAGGAGCTCGAACGTCTCGGGCGCGGGGGCTGCGGCACCCGGCGGCCGGCACGTGGTGCAGACCGCTCCCCCGTGCCCGACGGCGAAGGCGCGGTGGGGACCGGGCATCCCGCACCGCGCGCAGTCCGCGAAGCTCGGGGCCCACCCGGCGATGGCGAGCGAGCGGAGCAGGTAGGAGTCGAGCACGAGCGTCGCCGCGTGGCTCTGCTCACCGAGCGCGCGCAGACCACCGACGAGCAGGCGGTACTGCTGGGTGGCGGGCTCCTTCTCGACCTCCGTCAGCCGCTCGGCCGTCTCGGCCATGGCCATCGCGGTGGTGTACTGGCCGTAGTCCGCACAGATGGCGCGACCGTGCGGGGCAAGGGTCTCGACCTGCGTCACGATGTCCAGCGATCGACCCGTGTGGAGCTGGACGTCGATGACGCTGAACGGCTCCAGCCGCGCGCCGAACCGGCTCGAGGTGCGTCGCACCCCCTTGGCGACGGCGCGCACCCGGCCGTAGGAGTGCGTGAGCACGGTGACGATCCGGTCCGCCTCACCCAGGTCCTGGGTGCGCAGCACGACCGCTTCGTCCCGGTAGAGCCTCACCGCGCCATTCTGTCGCACTCGGCGACCCTGGCCGTCGTTCTGGGCCGGGAGCGCGCGCTACCGCAGGGCGCGGTTGACCGCGGAGACGATCGCCTTGAGCGAGGCCGTCGTGATGCTGGGGTCGATGCCCGCGCCCCAGAGCGTCTGCCCGTCGACGTCGCACTCGACGTATGCGGCCGCGCTGGCGTCCCCGCCCTGGGACAGCGCGTGCTCGGAGTAGTCCAGGACGTTCACCCGGATGCCCAGCTGAGCGAGCGCGGCGGTGAACGCTGCCACCGGACCGTTCCCGCTCGCGCTGAGCACCCGCTCGGCACCGCCGTCGAGCAGCTCGACGGACAGGACGTCGGCCGACCCGTCCCCGGCGGACGCGACCGCCGTACCGCGCAGGGCGAAGCGGCCCCACGGCTCCAGGCCGCTTCCCGGAGGAGCCGGCAGGTATTCGTCGGAGAAGATCGTCCACAGCTCGTCAGCTGTCACCTCGCGGCCCGAGGTGTCGGTGTTCCGCTGCACGATCTGGCTGAACTCGATCTGCAGGCGTCTCGGGAGGTCGAGCGCCCGCTCGGTCTTCAGCAGGTACGAGACGCCACCCTTGCCGGACTGGGAGTTCACCCGGATGATCGCCTCGTAGCTGCGACCGACGTCTCGAGGGTCGATCGGCAGGTAGGGCACGGCCCAGACGAGGTCGTCGATGCCGACGCCGGCCGCCTCGGCCTTCGCCTCCATCGCGTCGAGCCCCTTCTTGATCGCGTCCTGGTGGGAGCCCGAGAAGGCCGTGAAGACCAGGTCACCGCCGTAGGGGTGCCGCTCGTGCACGGGGAGCTGGTTGCAGTGCTCGACGACGGACCGGATATGGGGGATGTCCGAGAAGTCGATCTCCGGGTCGACCCCCTGGCTGAACAGGTTCATGCCCAGCGTCACCAGGCACACGTTTCCGGTGCGCTCGCCGTTGCCGAACAGGCAGCCCTCGATGCGGTCGGCACCGGCCAGGTAGCCCAGCTCGGCCGCGGCCACCGCCGTACCGCGGTCGTTGTGCGGGTGCAGCGAGAGGACGACGCTGTCGCGGTAGCGCAGGTTCCGGCTCATCCACTCGATGGAGTCGGCGTAGACGTTGGGGGTCGCCATCTCGACCGTCGCCGGCAGGTTGATGATGACCGGGCGCTCCGGCGTCGGCTCCAGCACCTCGAGGACCTGGTTGCAGACGCGCAGCGCGAACTCCAGCTCGGTGCCCGTGTACGACTCGGGCGAGTACTCGTAGAACACCTGCGTGTCGGGGATGAGCTCCTCGAACTTGCGGCACAGCCGCGCACCCGTGGTGGCGATGTCGGCGATGCCGTCCTGGTCGAGGCGGAAGACGACGTCGCGTTGCAGGACCGACGTCGAGTTGTAGAAGTGCACGATCGCCTGCTTCGCGCCGGCGATAGCCTCGTAGGTGCGCTCGATCAGGTGCTCACGGGCCTGGGTCAGGACCTGGATGACCACGTCGTCCGGGATCCGGTTCTCCTCGATCAGGACGCGGACGAAGTCGAAGTCCGTCTGGGATGCCGAGGGGAAGCCGACCTCGATCTCCTTGAAGCCCATCGAGACGAGCAGGTCGAACATGGCGAGCTTGCGCTCGATGTTCATGGGCTCGATCAGGGCCTGGTTGCCGTCGCGCAGGTCGACCGCGCACCACCGGGGCGCCTTCTCGATCCGCTTGGTCGGCCACTTCCGGTCCGGCAGGTCGACCGTGATCTGCTCGTGGAAGGGACGGTACTTGCCTGTGTGCATGCCGGACGGTCGCTGCGGACTGCGCGCCGTCGTCGGCACGTCAGGGGTGATGGTCATGGTCAGGATTCCTCGCACTCGCGCTACTGGGGCCTAGGCCAGAGGACGCCACGCCACCGCGGCGAGGATCCGGCCTGTCAGGCCTCGCCGCGGCAACCAAGGAGCAGCGCGTGCTGCGCACCCGTGCGCACGTCTCGAAGACTACCCCCTCGGCGTGAGAGGGTGCGGCCCGGAAGACCCGGACCGCACCCTCTCGAGCTCAGGCCGCACTCAGCGCGGCTCACTGGCCGGCTCACTTGGCCGGCTCACCGGGCCGACTCACTGCGCGCAGTACTCGCCCGGTGCCTGCCGGTTGCCGCACGTGTCGCCGAAGTCCTCGTACTCCGAGTCGACCGGGGAGTCGAAGTAGAGGTCGTCGCACGCCTGCATGTCGCCGCCCTCGCAGGCGTCCCAGAGCGCGTCGAGCGTGGCGTCGTCGCCGTACGTGAACGGCTCGCCGGACGTCGAGCCGGCACTGCTGCTGGACTCGCTGCTGCTGGACTCGTCGCTGCTGGACCCCTCGCTCCCGGAGCCGTCGGCACAGAGGCTGCCGCCCTCCTGCCGGTTGCCGCAGGTGTCGCCGAAGTCCTCGTACTCCGAACCGGCCGGGGAGTCGAAGAACAGGTCGTCACAGGCCTGCATGTCGCCGCCCTCGCAGGCGTCCCAGAGCGCGTCGAGCGTGGGGTCGTCACCGTAGGCGTTGGCATCCCCCGAGATCGAGGTCGGGACGATGTCGTCGACGATGTCCTGGGCCTTGTTGATGACGAAGACGAACAGAAGCACGCCGCCGATGATGAGCACGCCGACGATGCCGAGGAGCACCCACAACCAGGTCAGGCTCTTCTTCGGCGGCGCACCCATCGGCGCGCCGTACGGGGCGCCGGGAGGGGCTCCGTAGGGGCCACCGGGCGGGGCCCCGTACCCGCCGGGTGCCTGAGGCGCCCCGTAGCCGGGTGCCTGGGGAGCCCCATAGGCGCTCGGCGCCTCGGGCGCACCGTAGCCACCGGGTGCCTGGGGTGCGCCGTACGGCGGCGTGGCTGCCGGCGGCTGGTACCCGGGCGCCGCGAAGCCCTCGGCCGCGGGCGCGGCCTGGACCGGCGGGATCACCGGCGCCTCGGGGGTCAGCGGGGCCGTGGGCGGCTCGGGTGCGACCGCGCCGCCCGCCCGCGCCTGGAGCGCGGCGTCCACGGCCGGGTCGCCGAGGTTGCCGAGCCATTCGACCAGCCCGGGGTAGGCGGTGGGGTTGGCGGCCACGTACGGACGTAGGTCCGGACGGTGCTCCGCGATGGCAGCGAGGACCTCGGCCGGCGTCGCCGGGTCCGCTGCCTGCTGCGCGGTGAACTGACTTGCCTCGCTCATGACGACCGTCCTCGCGTCGACCGGTTGAATCCCCGCCGGGTCGACGGTGCGACGTACCACCCACCCCACGAGTTGATCTGATCCTAGGGGCGTTGTGAAGGAATGGTGCGCACCGACGTGCGCGCCTCACAGCACCGGCGGGAACACCCCCCAGTACGCGGCGACCAGCAAAAGCACAAGGCTGCCCACGTGGACCCCCGCGATCGTCACCAGTCCGATCCACCCCGTGGAGGTGAGGAGGCCGGACCGGGCCGCCCCGAGGACGCGGGCAACCGAGGTGACGAAGACCGCTACGGTCGCGACCCCGAGCGCCTGCACGGTGAGCCAGCCGCCCTGGACCACGACCGGACTCGTCTCGTAGTTCAGCGCGAGCTGCGCCACCTGATAGAGGTAGGCGCCGAAGGCCCCGAGCGTTGCGACCGAGCCGAGCGCGAGCGCCGCCATCCATCGCGCCAGCGGGGAGGGCAGCGGCCGGGTGCGACGGCGCACGGCGACCGACCCCAGCCAGAGCAGCGGTCCGAGCGCGATCGCGGCTGCCGCCGTCTCGAGCCCCGAGACGAGCATGTCGCCGTCGGCGTACCAGCGCGGGTGCTCGACCGGGTCGGCGGTGAAGTGCTGGTTCGGCTGGTCACCCGCGATCCGGGGGGCGGCGTCCGCCGTCGTCGGCAACCCCAGGACCCACCGGGCGAGGACGTCGTGGAAGGCGGGGACGATCTCGCCGTCCACGCGGATGCCGTGGTTGGCGCCGGCGAAGTAGCGGACGGTGTAGTCGTCGTTCCCGGCAGCCGCCATGTCGTCGATCATGATCTGGGCGCCCTGCACGGTGGGCATCGAGGCGTCGTTCGTCCCGTAGATCAGGAGGGCGGGTTGGGTGACCTGTCGCTGGTAGGGGCGTACGTCGAAGTCGGCATAGCCGAACCCGCCGCCCGGCACGTTGGCGCCCACGGCCCGCGGGATCAGACGGAGCAGTGCGCCGGGGACACCGGTGTTGCGCAGGTAGGAATCGGTGGCGAAGGCCGCCTGCTCCCGCGGGGACACCACAGGCGAGGAGACCTGCACGAGAAATGCGACGTCGTCGCGCTCGGCGGCCGCGATGGGCGCGATCCAGCCGCCCTCGCTCTCGCCGTAGACACCGACGCGGGCCGGATCGACGTCGGGCCGCTCCTGGAGCAGGTCGACCGACGCCAGGTAGTCCTCGGCCATCGCCGGGTAGTCGCGATTCCGAGTCGTGTAGGTGTCGAGCCGCTTGTCCGGAACCATGGCGACGACGCCGGCGCTCGCCAGCGCCCGCGCCGTCTGCTGGAAGGCGGTGTGGTGACCGGTGCCCGCCCCGTGGATGAAGACCACCGCCGGGTGCAACGCTCCCGGAGGCGCGTCGGTGGGGTAGCTGATCTCGGCCTCGACGGTGGCGCCGTCGAGCTCCACCTCGACGATCTCACTGCCGACCGCATACGTGCCCACGGGCGTGGTGGTCACGTCGCCGCCGATGGCGACGTCCGAGGTCTCGACCACGATCGAGGCGTCCAGGGGTCGCGGTGACCAGCCCGGGCCGGACACGGAACCCAGGAGGCCTAGTCCGAGGACCACGCCGAGCGAGGCCACGACTTTCCGGTAGATCACGCCTTCCAGGGTACGTGCTGCCGTTCGGGCCCCCCGAACCCGGCACGTGTGAGGTGGGCCGCACCGCGCCCCCGACCGACGGGTGCGTCAGAAGCCGAGGCGGCCCAGCTGCTTGGGGTCCCGCTGCCAGTCCTTGGCCACCTTGACGCGCAGGTCGAGGAAGACCCGTGCCCCCAAGAGGGCCTCGATCCCCGTGCGCGCCCGGGTCCCCACGTCCTTGAGGCGGGCGCCCCGGGCCCCGATGACGATCGCCTTCTGGCTGTCGCGCTCGACGTAGAGGATCACGCGCACGTCGAGGAACGGCACGTCCGCCTCCCCCGCGCCCTCCGCCCGCGGGCGCTCGACGATCTCGTCGACGACGACGGCGAGGGAGTGGGGCAGCTCGTCCCGGACCCCCTCGAGGGCCGCCTCCCGCACGAGCTCCGCCACCATGACGTGCTCCGGCTCGTCCGTCAGCTCTCCCGCCGGGTACAACGGCGGCGAGACAGGCAGGTGCGACAGGAGGACATCGGCCAGTGCGGGGACCTGGTAGCCCGTCGTGGCCGACACCGGGACGACGTCGGCCCACGCCCCGAGGGCATCGACCGCGACCAGGTGCTCGGTGAGGCGCTCGCGAGGGACGAGGTCCGCCTTGGTCGCCACGGCGACCACGGGGGTTCGGGCCCCCGCGAGCTCGCCGGCGATGTACCGGTCCCCCGGCCCGACCCGCTGGTCGGCAGGTACGCAGAAGACGATGACGTCGACCTCGCCGAGAGTCTCTCTGACCAGCGCGTTCAGGCGTTCGCCGAGGAGCGTCCGCGGCCGGTGGAGGCCGGGCGTGTCCACGAGGATCAGCTGCCCGTCCGGCCGGTGGACGATCCCCCGCACCACATGCCTCGTGGTCTGGGGACGCTGGGACGTGATCGCCACCTTGGTGCCGACCAGCGCGTTCGTCAGGGTCGACTTGCCGGCGTTGGGCCGTCCGACGACGCAGGCGAAGCCAGCCCTGAAGCCGCCCTCTGCGGCTCCTTCCGTCCTGGCGCGCGCCGTCGTGCTCCGGTCCTGGCCGCTCACGCGCGCCCTCCTGTGTTCTCTGGATGTTCGGCGGATGCCGAGCCGTTCCCCTTGCCTCGCCGCGCGGCCGTCTCGCGGGGTTCCTCCGCGTCCGCACCGTTTCCGGCGCCCGCGGGCCCGGCAGCCGAACCGTTCTCGGTGGAAGCCGGCGGCGCCACCCGGTGCACCAGGAGCGTGGAGACCTGCCTGCGGCGGCCCTCCGCGCGCTCGGCCTGCAGCTCCAGCCCCTGCACGCTCGCGGTCGCGCCGGGGATCGGGACCTTGCCGAGCGCCTTCGCGAGGAGGCCGCCCGCGGAGTCGACCTCGTCGTCGTGCAGCTCGACACCGAACAGGTCGCCGAGCTCGTCGACCGGCAGGCGGGCCGGGACCCGGACGAGGCCGCCGCCGAGGTCCTCGACCTCGGGCTCGGAATGGTCGTGCTCGTCGCGCAGCTCGCCGACGATCTCCTCCAGGCAGTCCTCGATGGTGACGAGGCCGGCGATCCCGCCGTACTCGTCCACGACGATCGCCATGTGGACGGAGTTCTGCTGCAGCTCGCGCATCAGGTCGTCGACCGGCTTCGTCTCCGGGACGAAGAAGGCGGAGCGCGCGATCTCCTGGATGGGCAGGATTCGCGTCCCGGGGCGGGTCTGGACGCGGTGGAGGACGTCCTTCAGGTAGAGCACGCCCACGACGTCGTCCACGGAGTCGGCGACGACGGGCACCCGGGAGAACCCCGAGCGGACGAAGAGCCGCAACGCCTTGGCCGCCGGGGTCGAGGCCGGCAGCGTGACCATCGACGTCCGCGGGACCATGACCTCGCGGGTGCGGGTCAGGCCGAGCTCGAACACGGACTGGAGCATCTCGCGCTCGTCGTCCTCGATGCGCTCCGCCTCGCTCACGCGATCGACCATGTCGCGGAGCTCCTCGGCGGCGTCCTCCTCCCTCTCCCCCTCGGTGCGCCCCGAGCGCTTCCAGAGCCGGAGCCGCTCGAGCGGGCCCCCGAGGGTCGAGAGCACGAGCATCGCGGGGGCGAGGACCCCGAGGACCGTCGTCGGCCGCCGGCGTCCGAGCGTGCGCGGGCTCGCACCGACGACGACGGCGAGGATCAGGGCGGAGGCGACGACCGCGGCGAGGAGCACCTGCCACCAGGAGGACAGCGAGCCCGCGACGGCGAGGGCGATGCACACCGCCGCGGTCGCCTCGGCGAGGGCCCGGGCGAAGGTCGCGGCCGACATCGCCCGTGCCGGGTTCTCGGCCAGCCTCGCGACGGCCGGCCCGCCCCGCCGGCCCGCGACGACCATCTCGGCCGCCGCCGTCCGGGTCAGCCGGTCGAGCGCGGCCTCCCCCGCGCTGAGCGCAGCGGCCGTGAGGATGCCGAGGAGCGCCACGAGGACGAGCAGCCCCACCGGAGCGTCGGGCGCCATCGGCGTGGAAGCGATGGCCGCGGCCGGAGAGTACGCGGTCAACGGCTCGCGAGGAAGGTCAGGAGGAGCCGGCGCTGGAGCGCGAACATCTCCTTCTCCTCCTCGGGCTCGGCGTGGTCGTAGCCGAGCAGGTGCAGGATGCCGTGGACGGTGAGCAGGAGCAGCTCTTCCTCGGTCGAGTGCCCGGCCGCGCGAGCCTGCGCCACCGCGACCTCCGGGCAGAGCACGACGTCCCCGAGCACACCCGCCTCGCTCGGCTCTCCCTCGCGCCCGGGCCGCAGCTCGTCCATGGGGAAGGACAGGACGTCGGTGGGTCCCGGCTCGTCCATCCAGCGCTCGTGGAGCTCGGCCATCGTCTCGCTCGTCACGAACATCAGCGACAGCTCGGCCTGCGGGTGGACGTGGAGCTCGTCCAGCACGAACCGGCTCAGCGCGGCGAACTCGGACTCGTCGACCGCGAACCCGGACTCGTTGGTGACCTCGGTGCTCATGGGCGGCCTCGCTTCTCCGTGCTGTGGTGCGGCGTCGACGCTCCGACGTGCCTCGCGGCGTCCCAGCGGCCGTAGGCGTCGATGATCTCGCCGACGAGGCGGTGCCGGACGACGTCCGCTGAGGTCAGGCGACAGAAGGCGACGTCGTCGAGGTCGGTGAGGATCTCCTGGACCACCCGCAGGCCCGAGCTCGTGCCCGCCGGGGAGGTCCACCTGGGTCACGTCGCCGGTGACGACGATCTTCGAGCCGAAGCCCAGCCGCGTGAGGAACATCTTCATCTGCTCCGCGGAGGTGTTCTGGGCCTCGTCCAGCACGATGAAGGCGTCGTTCAGAGTGCGCCCGCGCATGTAGGCCAGCGGCGCGACCTCGATGGTGCCGGCCGCCATCAACCGCGGGATCGAGTCCGGGTCCACCATGTCGTGCAGCGCGTCGTAGAGCGGGCGCAGGTAGGGGTCGATCTTGTCGCTGAGCGTCCCCGGGAGGAACCCCAGGCGCTCACCGGCCTCCACGGCGGGCCGCGTCAGGACGATGCGGTTGACCTGCTTGGCCTGCAGCGCCTGGACGGCCTTGGCCATGGCCAGGTACGTCTTGCCCGTACCCGCCGGGCCGATCCCGAAGACGATCGTGTTCCGGTCGATGGCCTCGACGTAGTCGCGCTGACCGACGGTCTTCGGACGGATGGTCCGGCCCCGGCTGGACAGGATGTTCATCGTGAGGACCTGGGCCGGGCGCTCCTGCGTGACGGCCGTGAGCATGGCGATCGCCCGCTCCACCGCGTCCGCCGACAGGGGCTGACCGGTGCCGGCGATCGTGGCGAGCTCGTCCACGAGCCGCTCGGCCAGCGCCACCTCGCCCACCGGACCCGTCAGCGTCACGACGTTGCCGCGAACGTGCACGTCGACCCGCGGGAAGCCGTGCTCGATGGCACGCAACACCTCGTCGCGCTGCCCGAGCAGGACGACCATCGACACCTCGTCCGGGATCGTGATCTGGTGCTGCACGCGTGGCGGACCCTGCACCCGCGCGTGCGCCTCCGTCGACCCCATCGGTCCCTGTGACATGGTCCGGGCCGGCGGCCCTGGCCTCCTCGGTGTCGGCTGGCCCGGCCTCGCGCCGGGTGTGCCCATCGTACCGAGGCGGTCGCGCCAGGCTCAGCCGGGCGGCCAGCCCATCCGACGACCGGCCAGGACGTGGCCGTGCGCGTGGAAGACGGTCTGGCCCGAGTCGGGCCCGGTGTTGAACACCAGGCGGTACTCGCCCTCGGCCTCGCGCTCGGCCACCTCGTTCGCGACCTTGACGAGCTCGGCCAGCGCCACCGGGTCGACAGCGGCCAGCGCCGCGACGTCCGTGTGGTGCTCCCGAGGAACAACAACCACGTGGACCGGCGCCTGGGGCGCGATGTCCCGGAAGGCGAGGACCTGGTCGGTGGAGACGACGACGTCGGCCGGCAGGTCCCCGGCGACGATCCGGCAGAACACGCACTCGGCTGTCATGACGAAAGGTTACCCAGCCGTGGCCCAGCGGCCCAGGCGTTCGGCCAGCAGGGCGACGGCGACCGGTCCCGCCGTCGAGGTCCTCAGCACGTGGGGTCCCAGCCGGGCGACGACGGCGCCTGCGTCCGCCAGCGCCTGCACCTCGCCGACGGTCAGGCCACCTTCGGGCCCGACGACGACGAGCACCTCACCGCCCGCCGGCAGGTCGACGGAGGCGAGGGACGTGCTCGCCTCCTCGTGCAGGACGACCACGAGGGACCCGTCTCGCGCCGTGTCCGCCACGACGCCCGCGAGGTCGCGACCCCGGACCAGCGGACGCACCGTCGGAACCCAGGCGCGCCGGGCCTGCTTGGCCGCCGCGGCGACGACCGCCTCCCACCGCCGCGCCCCCCGCTCCGCCTTCGGGCCCGCCCACAGCGAGACCGACCTCTCGGCCTGCCACGGCTGCACGGCGTCGACCCCGAGCTCGGTGGCCGCCTCGATCGCGAGCTCGTCACGGTCGCCCTTCGCGAGCGCCTGGACCAGCACCAGGGCGACGGGGGGCGATGGGTCCACGGTGCGCTCCGCGACCCGCAGGACCACGAGCTCCGGTCCGACCGACTCGACCGTGCCGCGAAGGCGGATGCCCGCGCCGTCGACCACGTCGATCCGCTCCCCCGTCCGGACCCGCCGGACCGTGGACGCGTGCCTGCCCTCCGCCCCGGTGAGGTGGAAGACGTCGCCGGGCGCGACGCCGTCGAGCGAACCCGGCGACGACAGGAAGACGGGAAGGCTCACGCGCAGGCTCCCGTTCGCCGCACCCGCACCGCTCTCGCCACCCGCACCGCTCTCGCCACCCGCACGGCCTACCGGCCCGCGAACTTGTCGCGCAGCCGGGCGAAGACACCGGCGTGCGCCGGGGACAGGCGCGGCTCGGGGCGCTCCTCACCCCGCAGCGTGGCGAGCTCCCGCAGCAGCCGTTCCTGCTCGGCGTCGAGCCGGGCCGGGACCACGACGTCGACGTGGACGTGGAGGTCGCCACGGCCCGAGGCGTGCAGGTGGCCGACGCCGAGGCCGCGCAGCGTGAGGACCTCGTTCGGCTGGGTGCCGGGCCGCACGTCCAGGTCGCGGACGCCGTCCAGCGTGTCGACGGCGATCACCGTGCCGAGCGCGGCGGCCGTCATGGGCAGCTCGACCGCGCAGTGGATGTCGTCGCCGCGCCGCGTGAAGAGCGGGTGGGGGCGCTCGCGCACCTCGACGTACAGGTCGCCGGCGGGCCCGCCACCGGGGCCGACCTCGCCCTGGCCGGTGAGCTTGATGCGGGTGCCCGACTCGACGCCGGCGGGGACGTCCACGGGGATCGTCCGGCGGGTACGCACGCGCCCCTCGCCGGAGCACTCGGGGCACGGTTCGGCGATCACGGTGCCGAAGCCGTGGCAGGCGGCGCAGGGCGTCGTGGTCATCACCTGGCCGAGGAACGACCGCGCCACCCGTTGGACGGAGCCGCGCCCGCCGCAGACCTCGCAGGTCCGGGGCTGGGTGCCGGGGCGGCAGCACGAGCCGTGGCAGGTGGCGCACACGACGGCGGTGTCCACCTGGATCTCGCGGGAGGCGCCGAACGCGGCGTCCGAGAGGTCGATGTCGATGCGCACGAGCGCGTCTTGACCCCGGCGCGCACGCGGCGTCGGCCCCCGCTGGCCGCCGGCCGCCGCACCGAAGAATGTCTCGAAGATGTCGGAGAAGCCGAAGCCTGCCCCGCCACCCATGGGGTTGCCGTTGCCGCGACCGCCGAGGTCGTAGTCACGGCGCTTCTCGGGGTTCGAGAGCACGTCGTAGGCGCGCGAGACGTCCTTGAACCGCTCGGCCTGCTCCGGGCCGTCCGCGACGTCGGGGTGAAGCTCTCGGGCGAGCCGGCGGTACGCCTTCTTGATCTCCTCGGGCGTCGCCTCGCGGGACACGCCGAGGATCTCGTAGTAGTCGCTCACGGATCTCCTGTGGTGGGACGGTGCGGTGCGCGTGGAGCGCGGTGGGCAGGGGCAGGTGCTTCGGGGGTGGGCGCCGGGTCAGCTCGCGAGGAATCGCGACAGGTAGCGGGCCACCGCACGGACTGCGGCCATGGTGCCGGCGTAGTCCATGCGTGTCGGCCCGAGGACCCCGAGGCGGGCAACGGGTCCGGCACCCGCACCACCGTAACCCGCGGTGACGACGGAGGCTTCCGCCAGAGCCTCGACGGGGTTCTCGTGCCCGATCCGCACCGTCACCGTCTCCTCCTGGGACATCTCGGACAGCAGGCGCAGCAGGACGACCTGCTCCTCCAGCGCCTCGAGGACGGGGCCGATGGTGCGGGGGAAGTCGAGGTCGGCGCGGGCGAGGTTGGCGGTGCCGGCCATGACCACGCGCTCCTCGACGTCCTCGAGCATCGTCTCGACGACGGCCTGGGTCACCGCCTCGACGAGCGGGCGGTCGGCGGGGGTGAACAGCTCGGGCAGCTCGTCCAGCGCCGTGGCGAGCCCGGGCATGCGGCGCCCCACGCCGGCGACGTTGACCCGGACGCGCAGCTCGGCGACCACTCCCGGGTCGAGCGGCTCGCGGGTCTCCACCGCGCGCTGCTCGACCCGGCCGTTGTCTGTGATGATGACGACGAGGAGCCGGTGGCCGGCCACCGGGACCAGCTCGAGATGACGCAGGGCCGACCGGCGCAGGGACGGGTACTGCACCACGGCGACCTGGTGCGTGAGCTGGGCCAGCAGGCGGACGGTGCGGTCCACGACGTCGTCGAGGTCCACCGCCCCCTCGAGCAGGCTCTGGATCGCGCGCCGTTCGGGGACCGAGAGCGGCTTGAGGGTGGAGAGCTGGTCCACGAAGAGCCGGTACCCCTTGTCGGTAGGCACCCGGCCCGCCGAGGTGTGGGGCTGGGCGATGTAGCCGGCCTCCTCGAGTGCGGCCATGTCGTTGCGGATCGTGGCCGGGGAGACCCCGAGGGTGTGACGTTCGACGAGGATCCTCGACCCCACGGGCTCGCGAGTCCTGACGTAGTCGTGCACGATCGCGCGCAGCACCTCGAGCCGGCGGTCGTCGCTCACCCGGTCACCTCCTCGCACCCGTCCGCCGCGGTGCGGCCACGGCGTGGGACTGTGCGCCGTCAGCACTCGCGGGATCTGAGTGCCAATTCTACGCGGCCTCCCGCGAGGCGCGCGGGTCACGGCCGGACGTGTGCCTAGCCTGCTCCGGTGGACCGCACCCGCCCCGACCGCTACGGCGGTGACGTGCTCGCGCGCGACCCCCACCGACCCCGCCGACCGGTCACGCGAGACGAACCGGCCGTCCCGGGCCTCGTGGTCGAAGACGTCGAGACGGGCTGGTGCGGCGCCGTCGTCGGCGTCGAGAAGTCGGGCGGGATGCAGGTCGTCACCATCGAGGACCGACGCGGGCGCCGTCGGACCTTCCCCCTCGGGCCCGGGTTCTGGATCGACGGCGCGCCCGTCCGCCTCGTGCCACCGGCACCCGCCGCACCGGCCACGGCGGGATCCGACCTCGCCGCCAAGGGCAGGACTGCCAGCGGTTCGCGCGCCGTCCCCGGGGCCCGGGCGCGAGTGGCGCGGGCGTCCCGCATCTGGGTCGAGGGGCGGCACGACGCCGAGCTGGTCGAGAAGGTCTGGGGCGAGGACCTTCGCCTGGAGGGCGTCGTCGTCGAGATGCTCGACGGCGTCGACAACCTCCCGGACGCCGTGCGGGACTTCGCGCCCGGGCCCGGCCGGCGGCTGGGTGTCCTGGTGGACCATCTCGTTCCGGGCAGCAAGGAGTCTCGGATCGCCGCTGACGTCGCGCGCGGCCCGGGAGGGGGGCACGTTCTCGTGCTCGGCCACCCGTACGTCGACGTCTGGCAGGCGGTGCGGCCGGAACGCGTCGGGTTGCGCGCCTGGCCTGTCATCCCCCGAGGGCAGGACATCAAGGTGGGGACGCTGCGGTCGCTGGGCTGGCCGGCCTCGAGCCAGAAGGACCTCGCGACCGGCTGGCAGCGGATCCTGCGGACCGTGCGCGACTACCGCGACCTCGAGCCGAGCCTGCTCGGCCGGGTGGAGGAGCTCGTCGACTTCGTGACGGCCCCCTGACCCCCACCCCTCGCCGAGGTCGAGGGTGTGCCGGTGCGGGAGCACGATGCGCCGCGCGCCGGGTCGGGCGCAGGGGTGGAGGCGGGGCAGACGCACGTGGGGCCGGGATCCGATCCGGATCCCGGCCCCACGCGGTTCGATCGATCAGATCAGGGTGCGACCGGCTGGTTCTGGATGCGGCGGTAGACGTACACCGTGAGCACGTACGCGATCGGGTACGCCGCCAGGAGGCCGATGCCGCAGAGGGCGGAGCCGATGGCCGTGACGACCCACACGCCGATGAGCATGAGGAGGACGGTGCCGACGTTGTTCTTGACCAGATCGACGCTCGCCTTGATCGCATCGACGGCACCCAGCCCGCGGTCCAGGGCGAAGATGATCGCGAAGGAGAAGAAGAACATGACGATCAGGCCCGGGATGTAGCACAGGGCGAAGCCGACACCCTCGGCGAGACCGACGAGAAGGGCCGTGGTGAACACCTTGCCGAAGTTGGGGACCTTGAAGAAGTCCCCCACCTGGAGCGGGCGGCCGGAGGCGACCAGGAGCGCGGCGTTCAGGAACGCGGCCTGCACCAGCACCGCGAGCAGCATCACGACGCCGATGAAGATCGACATCCCGAAGAAGCCGAGTCCGCCGCCGATAGAGGTGATGTTGCCGTAGGCGTCGTAGCTGACCGAGCTGGTCAGTGAGGCGAAGACGACCGTCCAGAGGATCCCGGCGATGATGCCGAGGCCGATGAACCAGACCAGGCCGCCGATGATGAAGGGGCCGACGTTCTCGGTGAACTTCTTCCAGCCGTACTTCACGCCGTCCATCACGACGTCGGTGCTGCTGGGCGGGGCGGCGTACCCGTACCCGGCGGGCGGCGGGGCCGTGTAGCCGGCGGGCGGCGGCGCGGCGTAGCCCGCCGGAGGCGGCGGGGCCGTGTACCCGGCGGGCGGCGGGGCCGCGTAGCCCGGCGGGGGCCCGTAGCCCGGTGCGGCCGGAGGTGCGGCCGGTGGTGCGGCCGGTGGGACCGGGGCCGCAGGCGGCGGCACAGGCGCTGCGGGCGGGGCTGCCGGCGGCACCGGCGGCACCGGCGGCGGGACCGGCTGGTCGTTCGGGGGCGGTGTGACTCCGCCGGGGGGGTTCTCGCTCATGGCCGTCCTTCGGCTGGTTCGTGGACACGGCGGAGCAGCTCGCCCCGCGTGACGCGATCAGCGAATCGAAGTCCGGACAGGCATGTCAAGGACGCCGCGCCGCCGTAGCACGGCCGTCACACGCCGTCGTCCCCGGTAACGGCCCCGCATCCGACCGGCGCGAACCTCAATCCGTGAGGGCGCGGACGACGGCGTCCGCCAGCAGGCGCCCGCGCCTGGTGAGCACGACACGCCCTATCTGCGCCGCGCCGTCGTCCACCAGGCCGTCGGCGACGAGGCGAGCGAGCGCAACCGGATCCCTCACCGCGCCGAGGTCGAGGCCCTCGGCGAGCCGTACGCCCAGCAGGACGCGCTCGAGATCGACGTCGGCCACGCTCAGCGCCTCCCGACCCGCGGCCGGGCTGAGGCCGCGGCCCAGCCGGTCCGCGTATGCCCGGGGGTGCTTGACGTTCCACCACCGCACCCCACCGACGTGGCTGTGCGCACCCGGCCCGATCCCCCACCAGTCCGCTCCGCGCCAGTAGCCGAGGTTGTGCCGGCACGCATCGTGCGGGGTCCGGGCCCAGTTGCTGACCTCGTACCAGGCATAGCCGGCGGCGGCGAGGGCGTCGTCGGCCATCTCGTACTTCGTGGCCTCGTCGTCGCCGTCGGGCATCGTCAACTCCCCGCGGCGGACGCGCGCGGCCATCTTGGTGCCGGTCTCGACCACCAGGGCGTACGCGGACACGTGGTCGGGTGCCAGGGCGAGCGCGGCCTCGAGGCTGCGCGCCCAGTCGTCGAGGGACTCCCCCGGCGTGCCGTAGATGAGGTCGAGCGAGACCGCGAGGCCGGCCTCACGCGCCCAGGCGACGACGAGCGGGAGGCGGGCCGGGTCATGCGTGCGGTCGAGCGTGGCCAGGACGTGCGGCACGGCCGACTGCATGCCGAACGACACCCGGGTGAACCCGCCGTCGGCCAGCGTGCACAGGCTCGCCGGGGTGACGGAGTCAGGGTTGGCCTCGGTGGTCACCTCGGCCCCCGGGGCCAGGCCCCAGGTGCGGTCGACGGCGCCCAGCAGGCCGACCAGATCGGCGGCCGGGAGGACGGTGGGCGTGCCGCCACCGACGAACACCGTGCTCACGCGGCGCGTCGGCAGGCCGGCGTCCGCCAGCACGCGCTCGGCCAGAGCGATCTCGACGCCGGCCGTCGCGGCATAGGTCGCCTGGCCCGCCCCGCCGCCCAGCTCCGCGGCGGTGTAGGTATTGAAGTCGCAGTACCCGCAACGCACCGTGCAGAAGGGCACGTGCACGTAGATGCCCAGGTCCCGCTGCGCGGCACCGGCGACGACGGAGCCCGGGAGGGCGCCGTCGTCGGGGGGGACGTCGCCGTCGGGGAGCGCCGGGCTCATCCGCGGGCGTCCTCGCCGTCGTTCGCGAACATCCGGGCAGGTTGCGAACTCCCGGAGTTCGCAACCTGCCGGATGTTCGCGGTCTGCGGGAGGGGAGCGAGCGGGCGGGGAGCGAGCGGGAGAGGGAGCGTGCGGGAGGGGAGCGTGCGGACCGTCACTTCTTGGACTTGTCCTTGGCGTCGGCCGCTTCCGAGGAGAGCGCCGCGATGAAGGCCTCCTGCGGGACCTCGACCCGTCCGATGGTCTTCATGCGCTTCTTGCCCTCCTTCTGCTTCTCCAGCAACTTGCGCTTGCGGGTGATGTCGCCGCCGTAGCACTTGGCGAGGACGTCCTTGCGGATCGCCCGGATCGTCTCGCGCGCGATGATCCGCGAGCCGACGGCTGCCTGGATCGGCACCTCGAACTGCTGCCGCGGGATCAGCTCACGGAGCTTGCCGGCCATCATCACGCCGTAGGCGTACGCCTTGTCCTTGTGCACGATGGCGCTGAAGGCGTCCACCGCCTCGCCCTGGAGCAGGATGTCGACCTTGACCAGGCTCGCCGCCTGGTCCCCCTCGGGCTCGTAGTCGAGCGAGGCGTAGCCGCGCGTGCGCGACTTCAGCTGGTCGAAGAAGTCGAACACGATCTCCGCCAGCGGGAGGGTGTACCGCATCTCCACGCGGTCCTCGGAGAGGTAGTCCATCCCGTGGAGCGTGCCGCGCCGCCCCTGGCACAGCTCCATGATCGACCCGATGTACTCGCTCGGGCTGAGGATCGTCGCGCGCACGATCGGCTCGCGGACCTCGAGGACCTTGCCGCCCGTGGGGAACTCGCTCGGGTTCGTCACGGTGACGGCGGAGCCGTCCTCCATCCGGACCTCGTACACCACGTTGGGCGCGGTCGAGATGAGGTCGAGGCCGAACTCCCGCTCCAGGCGCTCCCGCACGATCTCGAGGTGCAGCAGGCCGAGGAACCCGCACCGGAACCCGAACCCGAGCGCGGCCGACGTCTCGGGCTCGTAGACGAGCGCGGCGTCGTTCAGCTTGAGCTTGTCGAGGGCGTCGCGCAGGACCGGGTAGTCGGAGCCGTCGATCGGGTAGAGCCCCGAGAAGACCATCGGCTTGGGGTCGCGGTAGCCGCCGAGGGCCTTCGACGCCGGCTTGCTCAGGTTGGTGATCGTGTCGCCGACGCGGGACTGCCGCACGTCCTTCACGCCGGTGATGAGGTAGCCGACCTCGCCGACGCCGAGGCCCTGCGACGGCACCGGCTCCGGGGAGATGACGCCGATCTCGAGGAGCTCGTGGGTGGCGCGCGTGGACATCATGACGATCCGCTCGCGGGGGCTGAGGTGACCGTCGATGACGCGCACGTACGTCACGACCCCGCGGTACGTGTCGTAGACCGAGTCGAAGATCATCGCCCGGGCGGGGGCGTCCGCGTCCCCGACCGGGTGCGGGATCTGCGCGACGATCGCGTCGAGAAGCTCGAGGACGCCCTCGCCCGTCTTGCCCGAGACGCGCAGGCAGTCCTCGGGCCGTCCGCCGATGAGCCCGGCGAGCTCCTCGGCGTACTTCTCCGGCTGGGCGGCGGGGAGGTCGATCTTGTTGAGGACCGGGATGACGTGGAGGTCGTTCTCCAGCGCCATGTACAGGTTGGCCAGCGTCTGCGCCTCGATGCCCTGGGCTGCGTCGACGAGCAGGACGGCGCCCTCGCACGCGGCGAGCGAACGCGAGACCTCGTAGCTGAAGTCGACGTGCCCCGGCGTGTCGATCATGTTGAGCGCGTACGCCGTCGAGACGCCGTCGGGGCCGACGACCTCCCAGGGCAAGCGCACGGCCTGGGACTTGATGGTGATGCCGCGCTCGCGCTCGATGTCCATCCTGTCGAGGTACTGGGCGCGCGCCGCACGCGCGTCGACCACGCCGGTGAGCTGGAGCATCCGGTCGGCCAGCGTCGACTTGCCGTGGTCGATGTGGGCAATGATGCTGAAGTTGCGCAGGAGCTCCGGCGCGGTCGAGGCCGGCTGGATGGTGCGCAGTGCGGACGCGCTCGGGCGTCGGATGGCGTCGGGCGACGTCGTCACGGGCGGTGAACCTCACGGCGGTCGGGGGAGTCCACATCGTCCCACGCGCGGCGAGTGGCACGGCGCGCGCGCTCACGGGCCGCCGGGCCCGGCTCGCCCCTCGTGACCGACGGCGGTTCGCCGATCAGGCCTCCTGCGTGATCTCGACAGCCACCTGCTGCTCCGACGTCGCCCCCCCGGCGAAGACCCCGCGCAGCGGAGTCACGTCGCCGTACTCGCGACCCCGGGCGACGATCACGTGATGCTCGCCGACAGCGAGGGCGTTCGTCGGGTCGTAGCCGTGCCACTCCCCCGACCACCACTCGATCCACGCGTGCGACTCCCCGCTGACCGTGGCGCCGAGCTCCGAGGAGTCCGTGGCCGGGTGGAGGTAGCCCGAGACGTACCGGGCCGGGATGCCGATCGACCGGAGCGCACCCAGGCTCAGATGGGCGATGTCCTGGCAGACGCCCTTGCGCTCGGACCACGCCTCGTGCGCGTGGGTGTGCGTCCCCGTCGCGCCCGGTACGTACTCCATCTCGGCGCGGACGGCGTCGCACACGGCCAGCGCCGCGCCCTGGGGCTCCAGGCCGGCGGCGGCCGCCCGTGCCAGGTCCACGAGCTCGGGCGCGGGCTCCGTGGTCGGCGTCGGGGCGAGGAACTCGACGTAGCGGTCCCTGATCTCCCGATCCTCGAGCGCGTCCCACGAGCACCCGTTCGACCGGTGCCTGACGGGCTCGACCTGCACCCGGGACTCCGCCGTGATGACCAGTTCGGCATGGGGCGCGAGCACCTCGAAGGCCGTGACCACGGTCCCCCAGTAGTCCCGGTACTCCGCGCTCCACGTGGACGGCTCCACCAGGACCCGGCTCTCCAGGACGCTCTGCCCCGGCAGGTTGGCAGGGCGCATCCGCGCTTCGTTGTACGACGCCGAGACGGCGCTGGCGTAGGAGAACGTCGTCCGATGGACGATGTGCAGTCGGCTCATCGCGGATCACACCTCACAGCTGCTCGCCGACCCAGGCGGTCGACGTCGGCGACGGGAAGTACCGCGACCTCACGGCGTCGCTGGCCGCCGAGCAGGCCAGCTGCACGCTCTCCATCTCCTCGGGCAGGTCGGCAAGGAGTTCCGCGAGCTGCCGGAACTCCAGGCCGGAGCGGGCGCGCCCCAGGATCCGCCGTGCGTCCTCCTCGGCCGTGGAGCGTCCGTTCCCCGGGGACAGCTCCGCGAGGCATCGCTCCGCGCGTTGGAGGGCGTAGATGACGGATCGGGGGAAGTGGCGGTCGAGCAGCAGGAACTCGGCCGCCAGGGCGTCGCCGGCCCGGCCGCGATGCGTCCGCAGGAAGGACTCGTGCGCCCCGCAGGACCGCAGGAGCGTGGTCCAGCTGGGTCCGGACACGCCCGCCAGCGCGCGGGTCGCGATCAACCTGGCGGTCATGTCCGCCCGCTCGATGCTGCGCCCGAGCACGAGGAACTGCCACGTCAGGTCGCGGCTGGTGCCCGAGTCGATGAGCCCCGAGACGATGGCGGCCCGCTCGCGCGCCCAGGCGAAGAAGAGGTGCGGCGGCAGCTGATCGATCTGCGAGGGCAGCTGGTTCCATGTCGTGTTGAGGCACTCCCACAGCTCCGTCGAGACGATCTCTCGCGCGCGGCGGGCGTTCTCCCGGGCCGCCGTCAGCGCGCCGGCGATGGCGCTCGGGGCGCGCATGTCGTAGGCGAGCAGGTTCATCACGGAGTTCCGCGTGACGACGGCGAACGACGGCGGCTCCTGTGCACCCATCACGGCGAGGAGCGACCGGCAGGCGGGGTCCTCCTCCACCCACGGGTCCTCGAGGAGGAGCTGCAGGTGGGCGTCGAGGATGCGGGCCGTGTCGTCCGCCCGCTCCACGTACCGCCCGATCCAGAACAGCGACTCGGCGATGCGGCTCAGCACGACTGCCCCCCGAGGTGGTCGGGCGCGGGCGCGGGGAGGGCCGGATCCCGGCGTCGCCGCTGCTGTTGTTGCTGCTCCTGCTGCTGGCTGTGCCCGGGCTCGGCCGGGGCCTCGTCGTGCGGGATCCGGGAACCGGGCATCCGGGGCGTCCCGTCCGGCGACCCCTCGACCTCGCGCTGCGTCGGGCGAGCCGGGCCGAGCACCCAGGTGTCCTTGGACCCACCGCCCTGGGAGGAGTTGACGACCAGCTGCCCCTCCGCCAGCGCCACCCGCGTCAGGCCGCCGGGCAGGACCCACACGTTCTCGCCGTCGTTCACGGCGAACGGGCGAAGGTCGACGTGGCGGGGGCGGAGCGCGTCACCGGCAAGCGTGGGCACGGTGGAGAGCTGCACGACCGGCTGTGCGATCCACCCGCGCGGATCCTCCGTGAGGCGTCGGCGCGCGGCGTCGAGCTCGGCGCGCGTGGCCGCCGGCCCGATGATGATCCCCTTGCCGCCGGAACCGTCCACGGGCTTCACGACGAGCTCGGCGAGCCGGTCGCACACCTCGGCGAGCGCGTCCGGCTCCTCGAGGCGCCAGGTGTCGACGTTCGGCAGGAGCGGTTCCTCGCCGAGGTAGTACCGGATGAGCTCGGGCACGTAGGTGTACATCAGCTTGTCGTCCGCCACGCCGTTGCCGACGGCGTTCGCGATGGTCACCGTGCCCAGGCGTGCCGCCATGAGCAGGCCGGGGCTGCCCAGGAGCGAGTCCGCCCGGAAGGACACGGGGTCGAGGAAGTCGTCGTCCACCCGGCGGTAGATGACGTCGACCCGCCTGCGGCCCTCGGTGGTCCGCATGTACACCTTGCCGCCCGCGCAGAACAGGTCCCGCCCCTCGACGAGCTCGACCCCCATGAGGCGTGCGAGGAGGCTGTGCTCGTAGTAGGCGCTGTTGTAGACGCCCGGGGTGAGGACGACGACGACGGGCTCGTCCACTCCCCGGGGCGCGGCCGCCGTGAGGGCGGCGAGGAGGCGGCGGGGGTAGTCGACGACGGGGCGGACCCGCATGGTCGCGAAGAGCTCGGGGAACGACTGCGCCATCGCGCGGCGGTTGGAGATGACGTAGCTGACGCCGCTGGGCACGCGGACGTTGTCCTCGAGCACCCGCCAGCCGCCGGCCGAGTCACGGACGACGTCGATCCCCGCCACGTGGACCCGCACCCCGTTGGGGGGGTGGATCCCCCGGGCAGCGCGGTGGAAATGGGCCGAGGAGACGATGAGGCCCCTGGGGACGACGCCGTCGGAGACGACCCGCTGACGGCTGTAGACGTCCTCGAGCAGGGCCTCGAGCGCGCGCACGCGCTGGGCGATCCCGGGCGCCAGGTGGTCCCACTCAGCGCCGTCGAGGACGCGGGGGACGGTATCGAGCGGGAAGGGTCGCTCGACACCTCCCACGTCGAAGGTCACGCCCTGGGCCAGGTAGGACCGCGCGAGGGCGTCGGCCCGGGCACGGAGCTCGCCGGGCGACAGCTCGCGCATGGTCCGGTGGACGTGCTGGTAGGGATCGCGGATTCCGCTCGCGGGACCGACCATCTCGTCCCACGCCGCACCCAGCGGGTAGTCATCGAAGACGTCGGTCGACATGGGGACGACCGTAGTTGGCGAGTGTGACGCGCACGTAACGTCCCGGACCGTCCCGCGTAACGGACGGGCCGCGGCGCCCGCCGCACGCCGTGCTCCCGAGCGGACAGGCGTCGCGGACAGGCGTCGCGGACCGACGTCGGGGGCGGCGGGTCGGGGACCCACGGTCGGGGGCACCGCGTAGCCTGCGGCGATGAGCCTGCGTTCCCTCGTCGCCCGCGTCACCCGGGCCTTCACAGGCCCGGCGCACGGACGGACCGCTGCGCCTCCCCCGCCCGCGCGTCCCGTGCCGGCGCCCCCGGCTCGGCGGGCTCAGCCGGCTCGGCCCGCGAGGACCTCCCCCACCGCGCCGACCACCGACTACCCCGTGCGCGAACGCGGGCTCCCCACCCTGGAGTACGCGCCCCGGCGCGACGGGCGGCCCGACCCCGGCGAGGTGGTCTGGGCGTGGGTGCCTTTCGAGGAGGACCCGGCACAGGGCAAGGACCGGCCGGTGCTCGTGGTCGGGCGCCAGGACGGCCGCCTGGTGGGACTCATGCTGAGCTCCCAGGACCACGACCGTGACGCCGCGGACGAGGCCCGCTGGGGTCGGTACTGGATCGATGTCGGGACGGGTGGCTGGGACCGGCAGGGCCGGCCGAGCGAGGTGCGGCTCGACCGCGTCCTGAGCCTGCCCGCCGACGGTGTCCGGAGAGAGGGGGCCGCACTCCCGGCTCCCCGCTTCGCCGAGGTCGCCGCGGCCCTCCGCGAGGTGCACGCCCGCTGACGCCCACCCGGCAGCGCGGCGGGGCGAGGAGCAGGGCGGAAGTCGCTGGTAGACTGACGGGCCGAGCCTGCGCCCCGGTTGTGCGCCAGGCTCGCCCACAGACCAACCACGAGGTACCCCCACGCCTGAGTCCCGGTCTGGGGGCTGCGCCCTCATCGACCGCCCATCGCCTCTGGCGATCGCACAAGGAAGACCTAGACGTGGCAAACATCAAGTCCCAGATCAAGCGCATCCGGACCAACGAGAAGGCCCGGCTCCGCAACAAGTCCGTGAAGTCCGAGCTCAAGACGCACGTCCGCCACGTGCGTGAGGCCGTGGCCGCGGGCGACAAGGAGGCCGCCGACGCCGCTCTCCAGACCGCCTCGCGCAAGCTCGACAAGGCCGCGAGCAAGGGCGTCATCCACTCCAACCAGGCGGCGAACCGCAAGTCCGCGCTCGCCAAGCAGGTCGCGACCCTCTGAGCCCGTCCCGACGGACGAGCCCGGTGCGACGGCGCCGCTCCCCCCACGGGGAGCGGCGCCGTCGTCGTTCGTGACGTGACCCGGCCGTAGGCCGGCATCAGCGCCGGCACCACGTCGTCGCCGGCGTGACGTCGCTCGATGAGCGGTGCGACCTCGCGCGCCAGGCGCGACCTCGCGGGCCCGGACGTGCTTCACCCCTACCGATGGGCCGCGGCGATCCTCAGGACAGCCCGCTCCACGGCGTACTGCGGGTCGCGTCCGCCGCCCTTGACCTCCGCGTCGGCCGCGGCGACGGCCGTGATGGCGGCCGCCAGGCCCTCGGGGGTCCACCCGTCGAGCTCCCTCTTGGCCTTGTCGACCTGCCAGGACGCCAGCCCCAGGTCCCGTGCTGCACCTCCGCGCCCCCGGGTCGCCGCGACCTTGGCAATGGTCCGCAGCTTCGCGGCCAGGGCTGCGACGAGCGGTACCGGTTCGACGCCGGTCGACAGGGCGTGCCGCAGCAGCCGGATGGCTGTCGCCCCGTCGCCGGCGACCGCCGCGTCGGCGACCGCGAAGCCCGTGGCCTCCACCCGCCCCGCGTAGTAGCGGCGGACGACGTCCGACGTGATGGCGCCCGTCGTGTCCGAGGCGAGCTGGCTGCACGCGGCGGCGAGCTCCTGGAGGTCATTCCCGACGGCGTCCACCAGCGCCCGGACCGCCGCGGCGTCGATCCTGCGGCCCGCCCGCCGGAACTCCTGCTGGGCAAAGGTCGCCTTGTCGGCGTCGCGCTTGATCGGATCACACGCCACGACGGGGAACCGGGCCGACGCGACGGCGTCCAGCAGACGCTTGCCCCGCTGCCCGCCGGAGTGCCGGAGGACGAGGGTGACGTCGGGGGCAGGTGCGTCGACGTAGGCGAGGGCGTCCGCCAGGAACGCGTCCGTGGCCGCCTCGACCCCGGTGACCCGCACGCACCGCCGCTCACCGAAGAGAGAGGGGCTCGTCACCATCCGCAGGGTGCCCGCCTCGTAGGCCGCGGCCTCGAGATCCGTGACCTCGAGCCCTGGATCGGCCTCCTTGGCCAGGGCGACGACACGCGCGACGGCGCGCTCGGCCAGCACGGACTCCGTCCCCCGCACGACGACGACGGGCGCCAGCGGCACCTCGTCCCAGCCGATGCCAGGAGCGCTCGGCACGGGACGGGATCGGGCGGTGGGAGGCACGCGGACAGCCTGCCATGAGGCGCCGACACGGCGCGCGGCACCTCACCCCTCGGCGGCACCGTCCGCAGCACACCCCGAGACGGTCGCGAGCGGGTCGACGAGCACCGCGATACCGCCGCACCGGTCGGTCCTCAGCACCGTCGCGCCGCCGTCCGCGTAGAGACCGAGGGCGCGCGCGGCAGGGTGTCCGTAGCCGTTGTCCACCCCGACGCTGACGAGGGCGAGCTCGGCGCCGAGGAGCCCGGCGAGACCGACGTCCTGCCGGGCAGACCCGTGGTGGGCGACCACGACGACGTCCACCTCGGTCAGCGCTCCGGGGCCCGTGGGGTCGGGCCCGCCGCGGGCGCGCCGCACGGAGGCCGCGAGCGCAGCCTGGGCCGTGGTCTCCATGTCCCCGAGGGTCAGCACGCTCACCTCGGGCCCGCGCAGGAGGACGGCGAGGCTCATGTCGTTCACCGTGGTCCCGTCGGCGCCCGAGGCCAGGTCCACGGCCCGATCCGCCGGCCAGAGGACGTCCCAGCGGACGTCCCCGGCCCACCCGCCCGCACCGGCCGACGGCGTCAGGACCGGCACGCCCTCCCCGGCGAGAGCCCCGAGGACGTCCTGACGGGCCTGCTCCGGCTCGCGGTACGGGCTGACCACGGCGCCCCGGACGGCGCGGCCCGCCAGCGCCCTGGAGAGTCCGCCCACATGGTCATCGTGCAGGTGGCTGAGGACGACCAGGTCGAGCCGATCGACCCCGAGGGAGTCCAGGCAGCGGGCCGCCGCATCCCCCGGTGGCCCCGCGTCCACCAGGACCGCTGAGCGAGGCCCGCTGCGCACGACCACGGACGTCCCCTGCCCGACGTCGCACATCACCACGGTCCAGCCGGCGGGCGGCCACTCACTGGGCAGCAGCCCGACCACCAGGCGCCGTGGTCCCGGCAGCACCGCCACCAGGAGCAGGACCGCGACGACGGCCGTCACCCGGCGGCCGCCGCGGTGGCGGCGCCCTCGCCCGACCGCCGCGGCCAGCGTGATCGTCACGGCCGCGAGGAGGGCCGCCCCGCCCACGCCGCCCGGCCAGGGGACCAGTGCACCGGGGAGGTCGGCGAAGCGCCGGGCGACGAACGCGATCCAGGTGGCGAACACCCCGGCTCCCCGCGCGCACACCTCCGCGGCGTCAGGCCACCACGTCCCGACGAGGGTTGACAGGACGCCGAGGACCGTTGCCGGGGCGACGGCGGGCGCTGCGACGAGGTTGGCCGGGACGCCGTAGAGGGCCAGGCTCGGCTGGAGCAGGACGAGGACCGGGCCGCACGCGGCCTGTGCCGCTGCGGGTACCGCGAGGGCGTACGCGAGACCGCGCGGGAGGAAGCCCGCCAGCCATGCGGCCCATACCGGCGCGACGAGGACCAAGCCGGCGGTCGCGAGGACCGAGAGCGCGAACCCGAACGAGCGGGCGATCCACGGGTCGAGGAGCACGAGGACGATCACAGAGGCCGCCAACGCCGGGACTGCCCGGCCGGGGCGCCCCAGAAGGAGACCGCCGATCACGACGACGCCCATCGCCGCCGCGCGCAGGACGCTCGGCCCGGGGTGGACGACCACCACGAAGCCGGCCAGGGCGGCCGCGGCGAGCGCGGCTCGGGGCCACGCAGGCATCCAGCCCGACAGCCCGATCACGACACCGAGCACGATCGCGACGTGGGCTCCCGAGACGGCTGTGACGTGCGTCAGCGAGACAGCCCGCATCGCGTCCTCGAGGTCGGCCGGCAGCCTCGACGTGTCTCCGATCGTGATGCCCGGCACGAGACCGGCCGCGTCGCGCGAGAGGTTCGCGGACGCCGCCAGGTGTCCCTCCCGCAGGGCGGCGACGGCGCGCGCGACCGGGGAGACCGCCCCGCCGGGCTCCGGGCCTTTCGTGACGACGAGCAGGGCGACGACGTCGTCGCCGCGGGCCGTCGGGGCGAGCCGACCCGTCGCCCGCACCCAGTCACCGACGTCGACACCGGTCCACGACTCCGGTCCGAGGATCAGCACGGGCGCCCTGGACCGGGCGCCGACCCCGCGCCCGGTCACCTCCTGGACCTCGACCACGACCCGCGCCCCTGCCGTCGACCTCCCCTCCACCCGGGGCGCCAACCGGACCGGTTCCTCCCGCACGACCGCGACCACCCGCACGGTCGCCGCGCCACGGACGAGGTCACCCCACGTGCCACTCGTGCGGGCGTGCTGGGCGAGCGCGACCACCACGAGGCACGCCGCCGCGGCCACCAGCGCGAGTACCGTCCCTGTCGCCGCAGCGCCGACCGCCCGGTGGCGAGTGGTCGCCCGGCCCCGGACCCCGGCCCGGATCACCTCCCGTCGCACGACGGCGGCCGCCGCGCCGACGAGCACGGCCGCGCCGGCCGCCGCGCCCCAGGGATGCATCGCCACGCCGACCCACGCCGCGGCCCACACGGCGAGTGCCGCGGGGACGAGCCGAAGGTCGACCGGGGCGGGCGGCGGGCCCGGACCCGTCGCCCGCGCGGCCCGTCCCCCCGGCCCTCCCCCGGGCCTTTCCGCGGCCCGTCCCCCGGGCCCTCCCCCGGGCGCCGTCGGGCTCACACGGTCACCAGGTCACGCAGCCGGCCGAGCAGGGTCGGGCCGATGCCGGCCACCTCGGCCAGCTCGTCCACCAGGGTGAACCGCCCGTGGTCCTCGCGCCACCCGACGATGCGCTCGGCGAGCACGGGGCCGATACCCGGGAGCGCGTCGAGGTCGGCGACCGAGGCCGTGTTGAGATCGACCCGGCCCGGCGACCCGGCGCCGCCTGCCGCCGTCCCTCCGCCCGCCGCCGCCGCCGGCGCCTGCTCGCCCGGCGCAGGGACGTAGACCTGCTCGCCGTCCACGAGCACCCGGGCGAGATTCACCGCCGCGAGGTCTGCGTCCGGGCCCGCCCCGCCGGCCTCCGCGATCGCCTCGTACACCCGAGCCCCGGCCGCGAGCTCCACCACCCCCGGTTCCAGGACATGGCCGGCGACGTGGACGACGACGCCCGCGGAGGTGGCGCCCTCGGCGTCGTCCCCCGCGGCGCCCGCCTCCGAGGCGTCCTCCTCGGCGGCATCCGGGCCCGCCCCGTCCCCTGTGCTCGTCGGGTCCGCGTCCGACGTCTCGGAGGGTGCCGCCCACGGGTCGTCGGCCGATGCGGTCCCCGCCTCCGAGGCCGCGACCACCTCCGAGGTCGGAGCCGTCCCCCCGAGGAGACGGAGCCCCAGGACGCCCGCGAGGACCACGACGAGCACCGCGGCCACGCCGGCGACCCGGGGCCGGACGGCCCACCGGAGCACGCGCCGCTCCCGCTCGGCCGACTCCGGCTCCACCTCGAGGTGACCGGCCGCCGCCGTGTAGGCCGTGCGCGAGACGGCCCGCAGTCGCTGGGCCGCGTGGGACGCCGTCCGTGAGGTCACGCCGCGACGCTAGGAGGCGCCGTCGTCGGGGCGGGTTGTCCGGGGCCTGTCCCTGGGGACGAGGCTGCGTCAGGCCTGCCTGTGGAGAGCCGGCGCGACGACGACGCCCAGCACACCGGGGCCCGTGTGGACCCCCACGACGGCGGTGACCTCCGCGACGAGCACGGCGTCGTGGGCGACGCCCTCCTCGTCGAGCCGGGTCGCGAGCGTCTCCGCGACCTCGTGGGCGAGCGCTTCGGCATCGAAGTGGTGGACGGCGACCTGGAGCGGCCCGGCACCGAGGCCCCGGGCGGCGTCGAGCAGGAGCTCGACGAGTCGGCGGCTGGCTCGCCCTGCTCCGCGCACCGTCTCCGCCACGCCGATGCGGCCGTCCACGACCCGCAGGATGGGCCGGGCCCCGAGCATCGACCCCACGAGCATCTTGGTCGCGCCGATGCGACCGCCCCGGTGGAGGTACCCGAGGTCCTGGACGGCGAAGACGACGGACGAGGCGGCCGCCACCGTCCGGCACGTCTCGGCGACCTCGTCGGCTCCGGCGCCCGACGCTGCGGCCTCCGCGCCCGCGAGCGCCGCGAAGCCCGTCCCGAGGGCGACGGTCCGGGAGTCGACGACGTACACCGGGATCGGGGCCTCCGTCGAGGCCTCGAGCGCCGACCGCACCGTTCCGGACAGCTCGCCCGACAGGTGGACGGAGACGACGGCCGAGGCCCCCTCCTCCGCCAGACGCGCGTAGGTCCGCGCGAACGCCGCCGGTGCAGGCTGTGAGGTGGTGGCCCGGCCCCCGGCGCGGAGGGCCCGGGCGATCTCCGGGCCGTTCACGGCGCCGTCGTCGACCGCGTCCGTGCCGTCGACCACAACCTGGAGGGGGACGACGGCGATCCCCGCGCGCTGCGCGACCTCGGCGGGGAGGGACGCCGTCGAGTCGGTGACGACGACGACCCCACGCGTGGACATGAGTGGACCATAACCGGCGGCGAGAGCTCGGTGGGCCTCTCCCCGCCCGCCGTCCAGCAGGCGAACCGGCTGCGGCCGGCGGACTCGCTCGTAGGATCGAGCGCATGGCCGACGCGACGCCGCACGCACCCTCCGCGCCACCCGGACCGCCGAGCGCGGCGCAGCTGGCGGCGCTCCGCGCGGCGGCGGCCCAGGCTGCGGCCGAGGCGGCCGCGGCGCGGCTCGCCGCCGCCGAAGCCGCACTCGCCGCCGCCGAGGCGGCTGCTGCCGTCCCCTCTGATGCGGCCGCCGAGTCAGCCGCCGCGTCCCTGCCGACGCCCGCGCCGCCGGGCACGGCGTCGGCAGCGCCGGGCGAGGCATTGGCGGGGACCGAACCCTCCCTCGAGGGCTGGGCCCGGGTCGTCGCGGAGGGCTACGCGTTCGGGAGCCCGACGCTGCCGCTCGGCGCGCTCGTGGTGGACGGCGCGGCGGTGCCGGCCGCGCAGGTGGGCCTGCCGCTGGCGATGATGAACCGCCACGGGCTCGTCGCCGGGGCCACCGGGACGGGCAAGACGAAGACCCTCCAATGCATGGCGGAGGGGCTCTCGGCGGCCGGCGTGCCCGTGTTCCTCGCGGACGTCAAGGGCGACCTGTCGGGGTTGGCCGCCCCCGGCGTCGCTCACGAGAAACTCGTCGCCCGGACGGCGGGCATCGGGCAGTCCTGGGCGCCGTCGTCGTTCCCGGTGGAGTTCTACTCCCTCGGAGGGCTGGGCGCGGGGATCCCGATCCGGACCACCGTGACGGACTTCGGCCCCCTGCTGCTGTCCAAGGTCCTCGGGCTCAACGCGACGCAGGAGTCCAGCCTGGGGCTGATCTTCCACTGGGCGGATTCACAGGCGCTCGCGCTTCTCGACCTCAAGGACCTCCAGGCAACGATCGCCTATCTGGTCTCCGACGAGGGCAAGGCGGAGCTCCGGGGAATCGGCGGGCTCTCGGCCGCCACCGCGGGGGTGATCCTGCGCGAGATCGTCGCGCTCCAGGCGCAGGGTGCCGACGTGTTCTTCGGCGAGCCGGCGTTCGACACGCGGGAGCTGCTGCGGGTGGCGCCCGACGGTCGCGGCGTGATCTCCGCGCTCGAGCTGCCCGCGGTGCAGGACCGGCCCGCCCTGTTCTCGACGTTCCTCATGTGGCTGCTCGCGGACATGTTCCAGGACCTGCCCGAGGTGGGCGACGTCGAGAAGCCGCGCCTGGTCTTCTTCTTCGACGAGGCGCACCTGCTCTTCACGGACGCGTCGAAGGACTTCCGGACGCAGGTCACGCAGACGGTGCGGCTCATCCGGTCCAAGGGCGTGGGCGTGTTCTTCGTGACGCAGACGCCCAAGGACGTGCCTGCCGACGTCCTCGCGCAACTCGGCAACCGGGTGCAGCACGCTCTGCGCGCGTTCACGCCCGACGACGCCCGCGCGCTGCGAGCGACCGTGCGCACCTTCCCGACCTCGGAGTACGACCTCGAGGAGCTGCTCACGTCGCTCGGGATCGGTGAGGCCGTGGTCACCGTGCTGACCGAGAACGGCGCCCCGACGCCGGTGGCGTGGACCCGGATGCGGGCGCCGGCCTCGCTGATGGCCCCGGCACCGGCGGCGACGGTCCAGGCGATCGTGGCGGCCTCTCCCGCCGCCGCGCGCTACGCGACCGCCGTGGACGCGGAGTCGGCCTATGAGCTCTTGGCCGCCCGGGTGGCGGCCGAGCAGGCGGCGGCGGAGGCTGCGGAGGCTGCCGAGGCGCGCGCCGAGGACGAGGCACGTGCTGCTGCCGAGGCGGCGCGAGCGGCCAAGAAGCAGGCCGAGGAGTACGAGCGGATGCAGGCCAGGCTCGAGCGCGACGCCGCACGGGCCCGCACGAGCACCTCGACGTCGCGGTCTCGGTCGGCGAGCCCGCTGGACAACTTCCTGAAGTCGGCGGGGACCCAGCTCGGTCGCGAGATCACGAGGTCGATCTTCGGGACCCGGCGTCGCTGACCCCTCCCCGCGCAGATCGCGAACATCCGGGCAGATCGCGAACATCCCGGCAGATCGCGAACTCCCGATGTTCGCGATCCGCCTCGATGTTCGCCGTCCCGCGGGATGTTCGCGGATCAGACGCCGTCGCCCGCGCGCCGACGGCTCAGGCCGGGACGACGTTCACCAGCCTCGGCGCCTTCACGATCACCGTCCGCACGCCGCGGCCCTCGAGTGCGCGCGTCACGCCCGCCGTCGCGAGCGCCAGGTCGCGCAGCTCGTCCGCCCCGATCGACGGCGCGACCTCGAGCCGGTCGCGGACCTTGCCCGCGACCTGGACGATGCAGGTCACGGTGTCCTCGACGAGCAGCGCGGGGTCCGCCGTCGGGAACCCCTCGTACGCCAGGGATCCCTCGTGCCCCAGCCGCGACCACAGCTCCTCGGCGATGTGCGGCGCGATGGGCGCCAGCATGAGCACGAGGGGCTCCACGCCCTCCCGCGGCACGGCCGGCAGCGACGTCAGGTGGTTGTTGAGCACGATCAACTTGGCGATGGCGGTGTTGAGCCGCATCGCGTCCATCTCCACCGTGACGTCCGCGATCGTCCGCGCCACGAGTCGCCTGGTCGCCAGGTCGGCGGCGTCGTCGACCACCGTGACCTCGCCGGTCTCCTCGTAGACCACGTTGCGCCACAGGCGCTGGAGGAACCGCTGGGAGCCGACGACGGCGCGCGTCTCCCACGGCCGCGACACGTCGAGCGGGCCCATCGACATCTCGTAGACCCGGAACGTGTCGGCCCCGTACGCGGTGTACATGTCGTCGGGCGTCACGACGTTCTTCAGCGACTTGCCCATCTTCCCGTACTCGCGGATGACCTCGGTGCCCTCCCAGAAGTAGCGGACGGCGCCGTCGTCGCCCTCGCGCTCCTCGACCTCGGCGGCGGGCACGTACTGGCCGCGCGCGTCGGCGAAGGCGTACGCCTGGATGTAGCCCTGGTTGAACAGCCGGTGGAACGGCTCGGCGGAGGAGACGTGGCCCAGGTCGTAGAGCACCTTGTGCCAGAACCGGGCGTACAGCAGGTGCAGCACCGCGTGCTCGACGCCGCCGACGTACAGGTCCGCCCCGCCCAGCGGCGCGGAGCCCTGGGGGCCCATCCAGTAGCTTCTCGGCCGCCGGGTCGACGAGCGCAGCCTGGTTGTCCGGGTCCAGGTAGCGCAGTTCGTACCAGCAGGAGCCCGCCCAGTTCGGCATGGTGTTGGTGTCGCGGCGGTACACCCGGGGCCCGTCGCCCAGGTCGAGCGTGACGTCCACCCACTCGGGCAGGCGCGACAGCGGCGGCTCCGGGGAGGAGGCGGCGTCGTCGGAGTCGTAGGTGCGTGGCGAGTAGTCCGGGACGTCGGGCAGCTCCACCGGCAGCGCGCTCTCGGGCAGCGCGATGGGGCGGTCGTCGGCGTCGTAGACGATCGGGAACGGCTCACCCCAGTACCGCTGGCGGCTGAACAGCCAGTCGCGCAGGCGGTACGTCGTCGTGGACTCGCCCAGACCCTTGGCGGCCAGCCAGGCCGTGATCGTGGCCTTGGCCTCGGGCACGTCCATGCCGTCGAGCGAGACCTCGTCGTTGGCCGAGTTGATCGCTGGCGCCCGCACCGGTCCACGCCCCGCCCTCGAAGCCGTCCGGCGGCTGCACCGTGCGGACGATCGGCAGGTCGAACGCCTCGGCGAACGCCCAGTCGCGCTCGTCCTCGGCGGGCACCGCCATGATCGCGCCCGTGCCGTAACCCGTGAGCACGTAGTCGGCCACGAACACCGGGATGGCCTGACCGTTCACCGGGTTGGTCGCGAAGGTGCCCGTGAACACGCCGGTCTTCTCCCGGCCCTCCGCCTGCCGCTCCTCCGCGGTCTTCGCAGCGGCCGCGGCCTGGTAGGCGGCGATGGCCGACGACGGCGCCTCCGCCCCGCCCGTCCACGCCGGCCTTGGTGCCCTCCGGCCAGGCGGCGGGCACGATGCGCTCGAGAAGCGGGTGCTCCGGCGAGAGCACCATGAAGGTCGCGCCGAAGAGCGTGTCGGGGCGGGTGGTGAACACGGTGAGGGTCTCGGTGGACGCGCCGTCCGCCGTCGGCACCGCGAAGTGCACCCGCGCACCGTCGGAGCGGCCGATCCAGTTGCGCTGCATCGCCTTGACCTTGTCCGGCCAGTCGATGGACTCGAGGTCGTCGATGAGGCGGTCGGCGTAGGCCGTGATCCGCATCTTCCACTGCCGCAGGTTGCGCTGGAACACGGGGAAGTTGCCGCGCTCGCTGCGGCCGTCGACCGTGACCTCCTCGTTCGCCAGCACCGTGCCCAGCCCCGGGCACCAGTTCACGGGCGCGTCGGAGACGTACGCCAGGCGGTAGACGTTGATGACGTCGGCACGCTCCGCCGCCGTGAGGTCCGCCCAGGGCCGGCCGTCCGGCGTCGGGCGCGTCCCGGCGTCGTACTCCGCCTCCAGCTCGGCGATCGGACGCGCGCTCCCGCGGCCGCCGTCGCGGCGGGCCGCCTCGGGGTCGTACCAGGAGTTGAAGATCTGCAGGAAGATCCACTGCGTCCAACGGACGTAGTCCGGGTCGATCGTGGCGAAGGACCGGCGCGGGTCGTGCGCCAGGCCGAGGCGGCGCAGCTGGCGGCGCATCGTGGCGATGTTCGCCTCGGTGGTGACGCGGGGGTGCTGGCCGGTCTGGACGGCGTACTGCTCCGCCGGGAGGCCGAAGGCGTCGTAGGCGAGGGCGTGCAGCACGTTCGCGCCCTGCATGCGCTTGTACCGGCCGACCACGTCCGTGGCGATGTACCCCAACGGGTGCCCCACGTGCAGTCCGGCGCCCGAGGGGTACGGGAACATGTCGAGCACGTAGAACTTCTCGGCGTCGGCCGGGCGCGGCCCGCCGAGGTCGCCCGTGGGATTGGTGGCGTGGAACGTGCCCTCGGACTCCCACCGGTCCTGCCAGGCCAGCTCGATCTGGCCCGCCAGCTCGGCGGTGTAGCGGAATCGGGGCTCGTCCGGCGTGCGCGAGGGCGCGTGGGACAGGTGGTCGGTCTGGCTCATGGCTGCTCGTTCCTCGGCGGTCCCATCGGTGCGGGTGAGCACGAAAGGCACCCGTCCGGACAGCGGGTCAGGCTACCGCAGGGGCCCGGGCTCCCCACGGCGCCGGCCGCGGGCGCCGCGTCGCCGTCCGTCGATCGCTGGCCCTCAGCGTTGTGGTGCGGGGAACGCGGGCACGGGCACCGGCGGACGCACGAGCGCCAGTGCGGCCGCCTCGGCGCCCGCCCGGCCGATCCGGGCCGCCAGTGCCGCATCGGGCCGCCCCGGCGCGGCCCAGTCCTGGGTCGCCGCGAAGACGCCCGTGGGGACGGTGGTCGCCTGCAGCACGGCGAACAGCGGCCGCAGCTCCTGGTCCACGGCGAGGGAGTGGCGGACCGAGCCACCCGTCGCGCCGAGCACCACCGGGGTCCCGGCCAGCGCGTCCATCCGCACGAGGTCCGTGAACGTCTTGAACAGGCCGGAGAACGAACCGTTGTAGACCGGCGTGACGACCACCAGGACGTCCGCGCGCTCCACGGCGTCGATCGCCTCGACGAGCGCGTCCGAGCGTTCACCGGACAAGTGCGCGCACGTGGCGTCGAGGGCGTGGTCGCGGACCTCGATGGTCCGCGACGTCGAGCCCTGACCCCGAGCCGCGAGGTGCTCGACGACGGCACTCACCAGTGCGTCGGAGAGCGCGCGGGTGGACGACGGCGAGCGCTGGCCCGCGCTGAGGGCCACGACGTGCAGGGCTTCGGCGGCGCTCATGCAGTCACCTCCGGGATGTCAGGCTGCGCGCGGCGCAGGCGGGTGGCGAGGTCGGCGAGCGCGCGCAGGTCGCCGGGGTCCAGGGCCCCGCCGACGTACCGCTGGATGGTGCGCACGTGCCGGCGCCCGATCTCGCGCTGGAGCTCGGTTCCTTCCTCGGTGAGGCGCACGCTCACGCCGCGGCCGTCGTCGGGCACGGCCTGGCGGACGACCAGCCCGCGGGCCTCCAACCGCTCGACCATGCGGCTGAGGCTCGGCTGGCTGAGCAGGATGTGCTCGTTCAGTTCCCGCAGGCGCAGCGCCCCCGCGGGTGCGCGGGAGAGCTGGAAGAGCACGTCGTACTCGCGCATGCTCAGCTCGCCCCAGATCTCGTCCCGCTCGAGCCGTCGCATGATCGCGACCTGGGCGCGGAAGAGGGCCTCCCACGCCTCGGCCGCGAGGCGCGTCCGTGAGGTGCGCGGCGCCGTCGTCGTCTCGTCGTTCGGCAGGGTCAGGTCACGGGACGACATCGGTCGCGTACTCCTGACCGCCGACGACGGCGCCACGGGGCTGGGCGAGGAGCGCTCGCTCGCGCTCGGCCACGCGGGAGGCGTGCGTCGGCGCCTCGGGGACATGCGCGGGGCGCCGGGCGGCGAACTCGCGGCGGAGCACGGGGAGGACGTGCTCCCCGAGGAGGTCGAGTTGCTCGAGGACCGTCTTCAGGGGCAGGCCGGCGTGGTCGACGAGGAAGAGCTGCCGCTGGTAGTCGCCGTACCACTGACGGAAGGTCAGGGTCTTGTCGATGACCTGCTGGGGGCTGCCGACCGAGAGCGCGGTGAGTCGCATGTACTCCTCGAGCTCGTAGCCGGAGAGGTCCCGGCCGTAGACCGGCGCCTCGTTGAAATACGGGCGGAACTCGGCGATCGCATCCTGCGACCGCGGCTTGACGAACACCTGCCCGCCGGCGCCGACGATCGCCTGGTCGGGATCCCCGTGGCCGTGGTGCGCGTAGCGCTCGCGGTAGAAGCCGATGAGTCGCGCGAAGTGCTCCATCGGCGCGAAGAGGTTGTTGGCGAAGAAGCCGTCGCCGTAGAAGGCGGCCTGCTCGGCGATCTCGGGGCTGCGGATGGAGCCGTGCCAGACGAACGGGGGTACGTCGTCGAGCGGGCGGGGCGTGGCGGTGAAGCCCTGGAGCGGGGTGCGGAAGCGCCCCTCCCAGTCCACCACGTCCTCGTCCCACAGCCGGCGCAACAGGTGGTAGTTCTCGACCGCCAGGTTGATGCCCTCGCGGATGTCCTTGCCGAACCACGGGTAGACCGGAGCGGTGTTGCCCCGGCCGAGCATGAGGTCCACGCGGCCCTCGGCGAGGTGCTGGAGCATCGCGTAGTCCTCGGCGATCTTCACCGGGTCGTTCGTGGTGATGAGCGTCGTGGACGTGGAGAGCAGGATCCGCTCGGTGCGGGCGGCGACGTAGCCGAGCAGGGTGGTGGGCGAGGACGGCACGAACGGCCGGTTGTGGTGCTCGCCGTAGGCGAAGACGTCGAAGCCGGCGTCCTCGGCATGCTTCGCGATGGTCGCGATCGCCCGGATGCGCTCGTGCTCGGTGGGGGTGCGGCCGGTCAGGGGGTCGGTGGTCACGTCCCCGACGCCGAAGATCCCGATCTGCATGGTTCACCTCATGTCGATGCGTTTGCATGTACTGACACGGAGAACACCCCCCGTGGCGCTTCCATTCCCGCCGCATGCCGAATGGGGAGTGGGCGGGGGTTCGGCGCGGCGGCGCTCAGGCGACCGGCACCACCCAGATGGCCGCCACGGCGCGCTCCCCGAGGTCGACGACGGGTGCCGCGTCCGCCCCGGTGCGGATCGCCGTCGTCCCCGCGAACTCGCGCCGCTCCACGATCGCGAGCACGACGTCCAGGCCGATCCCGATCTCCGTGAGGTAGCGCAGCACCTGCGGCTCGGCGTCGGAGATCCGCGCGACCCGCCCCCGCGCCCCGGCGGGAAGGTCCGCGAGCGGGACCGCCGGCGGCTGCGGGACCGTCCCGTCCGGCTGGGGGATCGGGTCCCCGTGCGGGTCGCGCTCCGGGTGCCCCAGCGCCTCGTCCATCCGCGCGAGGAGCCGGTCGGACATGGCGTGCTCGAGCATCTCGGCCTCCTCGTGGACCTCGTCCCACGAGTACCCGAGCCGCTCCACGAGGAACGTCTCGACGATCCGGTGCCGGCGCACCACGGCGAGCGCGACGGCGCGCCCGGCCGGCGTCAGCGTGACGAGCCCGTAGCGCTGGTGGTCCACCCACCCGGCGGCGGCCAGCTTGCGCACGGTCTCGGACGCCGTCGACGGCGCGACGCCGAAGCGCGCGGCGAGGGCCGACGTCGTCGCGCCGGCGCCGGTCCATTCCCCTGCGCCGTAGATCGCCTTGAGGTAGTCCTGCGCCACGCTGGAGGCGGGGAGGCTCATGGCGGCCACCCTAATCGCCGAGCCGGGACGCCTCCGCGCCGCGGGTGCGGGTCCGGCCGCGGCCGCGGGTGCGGCCCGGCCGCGGTCAGTAGTCCGGCACCGGGTCGCCGAGGTCGGGCTCCACCACCTCGGCCGGCGGTTCCGGGAACGTCTCCCAGGGGCCGAGGTCCACGGTCGCGTCGTTGCCCACCGTGAGGATCCGGTAGTCCACCGGTCGGTGCGCCACGGGGTCGAACCGGATCACGGTCATCGCCGCCGGCCCGTTCAGGGGGCCGATCGTCTGCTTGCCCGCCTGCGCACCGGCCGTGCTGGAGCTGATGTACAGGAGCCCCAGCCCCTCGGCCATCGGGCCCATCCGGCTGTGCATGTGGCCGGAGAGCTGGAGCGGCACACAGCCGGTCGCCATCGCCGCTACCCCGGCGCGCGGGTTGTGGACCAGCAGCACGTCGATCGGCTCGTCGGCGTCCCGGGCCTCGCACGCCCGCCGGGCCAGCCGCTCCCCCACCTGCGCCCGCGTCTCCTCGCCCTTCAGGCGCGTGCCCTCGGCCACGGTGGTCAGCGTGGGCTCCACGTCTCCCAGGATCCGGACCCCCGCGACCACGACCGGCTCGCCGGCCAGCACCACGTGCCCGACGGCGCGCTCCTGCTCGGCGGTGAGTTCGCTGTCGTGGTTGCCGTCGGCCACCACGACCGGGACCTCCTCCGGGATCGCGCGGGCGAGCGCGTCCACGCAGAACTGCTCGACGCTCGTCCCCGCGATCACGGTGTCACCCGCGTTGAGCACCACGCGCGCCCCGGAGCGGCGCACCGCCTCGCCCACCACCTCGGTCATGCCCACGTTGCAGTGCAGATCGCTGATGAGCAGCGCCGTCACCAGGTCCTCGGGCTCGCCCGTGGGAACAACCGACGACGGCGTGGCCTCCTCCGGCGAGGGCGTCACCCCGGCCGAGACGGCGACGTCGCCGGGCGGCGGCGTCGCGTCCGTGGGCGCCGTCGCCTCCGTGGGCGCCGTCGTCGTCTCTCCGTCGACCTCGTCGGCCGGCGCCGTCGGGGCGAGGGGTGTGGGATCCGCCTCGTACGCCGCCGCGAGGTTCGCCGCGGCCTCCGCGTAGAAGGCGTCGTTCTGTTCGACGGCATCCAGCGCGACGGCGCCGTAGGCGTCGATGAAGTCGCCGAGCCGGCCGACCACGCGCGCGTCGGCCAGGGGCGTGCCCGCCAGGACCGGGATCTCGCGGCCCTCGGAGTTCCCCTGAGCACCGACCGCGACGACGGGCACCACGGTCGCGCCGAGCGCAACCGCCCCGACGAGGAGGCCGACGCCGGGTCGCTCGAGCATTTCCCTGACCTCGGCTCGGAGCAGGGTCGGCGAGGCGAGGCGGCCGGCGGCCACCAGGAGGAGCAGCAGCGACCAGGCGAGGACGGTCCGGCGGGCGGCGTCCGCGCCGAGGTCGAGCGCGGCGGTGCGCAGGGCGACGTCCGGGGCGGTGAAGAACTGCAGGTAGCCGTCCAAGTCACCGGCGAGCGCGAGGTTGGGGTTGGCGGCGACGGCCGCGAGGTCGCCGGGGATCTCGCCGACCACGACGCGGACGCCGAGCGGCCGCGGCAGCGGCGAGTCGAGCACCAGCGACCCCAGCGGTCCGAGGTCGACCGTGACCGCGCGGTCGACCGTGACCGAGTACCGCGCCTCGTGCGGGCCCAGCGAACCGTCCGTCTCGGCCGTCGTCACGCCGACGACCACGGCGACCACGCCGGACACGAGCACGGCCGCTGCCGCGCCGAGCAGGCGCCGGGTGCGGGCGGGTCGCCGACGCCACCAGCCCTGGCCCGCGCCGGCGGCGGGGGCCACGCCGTCGCCCCCGCCGTCGTCGGGCCCGCCCGCGCCGTCGTCGGCGTCGAAGGCCTCGTCAGCGGCGACCTCGTCCACGGATCCAGTCTGCCCCCGGCCGGCGCGGCGGCGCGCCGTCGTCCTCCTCCGCCCTCCCGGCACCTGACTTACTGGTAGCTGACCAGGTCGGGCTGAGGGACGATCTGCATCGTCTGCTCGGGCGTGAGCATCGGGACGTCCTCGTCGTAGAAGTTCTTCCAACCCCAGTAGACCGGCGGCGCGTTCACCTGGAGCGCCCGCCAGGTCTCGTTCTTCGCCGGCTGGGTGCCCTGGCCGTCCACGTGGAGGGTCATCGCGAGCTCGCTGCGCGACATGTCGAGCCGTACGCGGTCGGCGATCATCGAGCCGCGGAACTGGTGCAGGACGAAGATCTTCTGCGGCAGGCGGTTGTCCCGCGTGAGGTCGGCGACGTAGGTGACCACCTGGTTCACCTCGTCGATCCCCACCGATCCGATCTGGCGCAGGTGCACCTGGTCCGGCTTCAGGCGCCACTCGGGGTCGAGCGCGAGCCCGACGTTCGGCAGGAGCAGCAGCTCCTCGTACTGCTTCGCCTGCGTGAGGAAGTCCGTGCGTCCGGGCTGGAGGTCGAGCACCACGTAGAGGCCCGCCTCGTGCGCCGCGTCGACGAGAGGGCGCAGCTCCGCGACGGGGCGCTCGCCGGAGTAGTTGCCGTCGTCGCCGGGCCCGGCCGAGGCGATCGTCGCGATGATCTCGAGCGACGGGACGACCGTCTCGTCTGTGTAGGGGTCGTATGCCGCCGCGTGCTCCCGCGCCCGCGCGATCGTCTCGGGGATGCCCTGCTCGCCGAGCACTCCGAGGGCCGGCGTGCCCGGCGTCCCGTACAGCGCGACGTTCATCTTGCCGGCGAAGGCAAGTTGCGTGCCGCCGGGCAGCTCGACACCGGTTGCGGCGGTGGCCGTGCGCCAGGCGAGGACGTCGGCCGGCCCGAAGGCAGGACCGAGGCCGACGACGGCGGTCGGCGGGTTCGCGGCCAGCGCCTGGATCACGGCGCTCGTCCCGCGCGGGTCGCCGCCCGGGACGACGAGGACGGGGGCGCCGGCCGCCCGCGCCGTACCCGCCGCCGCCGCGTGGGCGGGGCTGCCGTCGGACAGGGCCGTCACGCCGGTGGTCGGCTCGGTGGCTGCGCGCGCGGGGAGGTCGGCCGTCGCGCCAGCGGTGGGGGACGACGACGGGGCGGACGACGACGGGGCGGCAGGTGCGGGCGCGCCCTCCAGCACGAGGACGGTGGGGGCGGTGGGGTCGAGGGCCGCGACGGCGGGAACCTGCCCGCCGTCGGACACGGGAGTGCCGGCCGCGAGGTCCACACCGAGGAGGTCACCGAGCGCCTCCACGTCGGTCGGGGCGACCACGACCTCGACCGTCACGTCTGCCGCCGGCGTGGCGCCGTCGTCGCCGGTGGGCAGGCCGGTCACGGCGCCGACGGTGAGCACGGTCTGCGTACCCAGACGGGCGAGTTCGGCGTCGAGCGAGCCGTCCTCCGCGCCGCCTCCCGCAAGGAGGGCCGGGACGCCCAGGACGACGGCGAGCGAGGCGGCCGTGAGCTCGGAGGCGGCGTCGCCGGCGGGGGCGACGACGACGACGGGCGCCTCGGCGAAGAACGTGCGGCTCGCCTCCAGGGCGAGTGCGGCGGCGTCGGCCCCGGCGAGGACCGTCGCGGGGGCGTCGGGGGCCCGGGCCACGGCGGTCACCGTGGGCTCCGGCTCGGGGAGGACGTCGGACGGCGAGCAGGCGGCGAGCGCGAGGGCACCGGCGGTGGCGACGATCAGGACGCGACGAAGGCGCAGGCGCACGACGGACTCCCGGAGGCGGCACGCGACCGCCGGTGGACGAGGGTGATCACCTCCAGGGTACCGAGCCCCCTCCCAACCGCTGAGGTCGAGCCCTCACGAACGAGGGGGCTCGACCTCAGCGGTTGGGAGGGCGAAGTCGACCCTTGTCCGACAGACTGACCCCATGACCGAACTCCCCTCGAACGGCCGCTTCGAGCTCGACGTCTCCGGCCGGGCCGGCGGGCTGCTCGGAGCGTTCGTCAACGGCCTCTCCTTCCAGCCCAACCTCATCTCGCGTGGCAGCCAGGGCCAGGCGATCATCAGCGGCGTCGCGGCGTCCACGGCCTTCGGCTGGGGAAGCGCCTCGCACTCGTTCCTGCGCTCCGTCGCGAACCGGCTCCCCGGTGCGCGCGACTCCCGCACCGGACGCGTGGCGACGGGCCTCCTGGTCGACGCCGCGGCGTTGGTCGGTGGCGTCGCCGCAGCGCGCGCGCTCCCGGACCGCCCCTACGAGCCCCCGGTCCGCGCACTGGCCCGGCTCGCGGGCGAGGCGACGGCGGCGGCCGCTGCGGCGGGTCTGCTCGCCGACGTCCTCGAGATCCGCCGAGGGAAGCAGCTGAACCGCGTCGGCACGCTCGTGGCCGCCCTCGGAGCCTGGGGCGCCGGCTACGCGCTGGCTCGCCGCGCCCAGACGGCTCGCGTGGCGCAGGCCGGCGAGGGCATGCGCGAGGACGTCGTCCGCGAGGTCGACGTCCCCCAGGCGGCCGCGGCGGGGATCGGCGTGACAGCCGCCCTCCTCGCGGCGAGCTGGGGGGAGTCCCGGCTCACCGGCCTCGCCGCCCGCGGGGCCGCGGCGGCGATCGGCGGCGAGCCCGACGACCACCGCACGCTCGGTCGAGGCATCGTCTGGGCCGGCCTCAGCACGGCGGCCTGGTACGGCCTGACCAAGGTCAACGCCAAGTTGACCGTCGCGGGCACCGGGCTGGAGCCGGCCCACGCCGCCGCTCCCACCGCACCAGAGGTGACGGGCGGCCCCGGCAGCGTCATCCCGTGGAGCGCCCAGACCCGGGAGAGCCGCCGCTGGCTGTCGATGGCGCTGAACCCCTCGACGATCGAAGCCGTCATGGGTGAGCCGGCGGTTCAGCCGATCCGTGTCTACGCCTCGCTCGACGCCGCCGACACCATCGAGGAGCGCGCGGCGCTCCTGCTCGCGGAGATCGACCGGACGGACGCGCTGCGCCGCCCCGTCTTCGCCCTGTTCTCCCCCACCGGCTCGGGGTACATCAACTACGTCGCGACCGAGACGCTCGAGTTCCTGACGCGCGGCAACTGCGCCTCGGCCGGCATCCAGTACTCCGTGCTCCCGTCCGCGCTCTCGCTCTCCAAGGTCGGCCTCGCGGCGCAGCAGACCCGCATCGTCGTCAACGGCATCGTCAAGCGCCTCCTCGCGATGCCCGAGGCCGAGCGCCCGAAGTTCTACCTCTTCGGCGAGTCGCTCGGCTGCCACGTCAGCCAGGACATCTTCACCGGCCAGGGCCTCAGCGGCGTCGAAGGAGCCGCCTTGGACGCCGCGATCTGGATCGGCACGCCGGCGGCGAGCGACTGGCGCCTCCAGCTCTGGGGCCTGCGACCCCTCCACCTCCCGCCCGACCTCGGCCCGGGCCAGGTCTACCTCCCCCGCTCGATCGGGGACTGGGTCGACCTTCCCGAGGAGCAGAAGGAGCGCGTCCGCTACCTCCTGCTCCAGAACGGGAACGACCCCGTCCCGAAGTTCGCCGTGCCCATGCTGTGGCGCCGGCCGCCGTGGCTCGGGCCCGACGCCCAGCGCCCCCCGGGCGCGCCGAGGGGCACCTACTGGATCCCGGTCACCACGTTCTTCACGACGTTCATCGACCTCCAGAACTCCCTCGTGCCCACGCCCGGAGTGTTCGCCGAGGGCGGCCACGACTACCGCCTCGTCATCCCCGACACGATGCGGCGCATCTTCGGGTGTGACGCCACCGACGGGCAGATGGACCGGGTCGAGGCCGCGCTGCGCCGTCGGGAACTCGTCTGGGAGGTCCGGCGGCGCTGGGCCGCCGCCGACGCGAAGCCCGACGCCGAGCGCGAGGCCGCGCGCGACGCGGTCGTCGCCAAGGTGAGCGAGTGGACGGGCGAGTCCTACGACGCCGGACGCATCGACGACCTGGTTGCCAGTGCCGTCTGACCTCGGCCCACACCGGAGGCAGGAGGGCTAGTGTCGACGCGACGACCCCCGCCGGCGCCACCACGCCCGGCGGGGGCGGGACGGGGAGGTTCGGTGGGGCGGCTCAGCGTCATCTCGGACATGGACGGCGTCATCTACCGGGGCAAGCAGCTCATCCCCGGGGCGCAGGAGTTCGTCGATCGCATGCGCAAGCGCGGCGTCCGCTTCCTCTTCCTGACGAACAACTCCGAGCAGACCCCGCTCGATCTCGTCCGCAAGCTCCATGCGCTCGGCGTCGCCGGGCTGGACGAGAGCAACTTCATCACCTCGGCCATGGCGGTCGCCCAGTTCGTCGCTGCCCAGCGACCGGGCGGCTCGGCCTACGTCGTCGGCGGCGCCGGCCTCGCGACCGAGCTCCACAAGGTCGGGTACTCGCTCACCGAGTCCAGCCCCGACTACGTCGTCGTCGGCAAGACGGCCACCTTCAGTTTCCCCATGCTCAAGAAGGCCGCCCAGCTCATCGACGACGGCGCGAAGTTCATCGGCAGCAACCCGGACATGATCGATCCCGTCGAGGGAGGCACCGAGCCCGCCGCAGGCGTCATCCTCGCCGCAATCGCCGCGGCGACAGGCAAGCAGCCGTACATCGTGGGCAAGCCGAACTCCCTCATGATGATCTACGCCCGCCAGATGCTCGGGGCGCACGCCGAGGACTGCGTGATGGTCGGCGACCGCATGGACACCGACATCGTCGGCGGCATGGAGGCCGGCATGCGCACCTGCCTGGTGCTCTCCGGCGTCTCGAGCCGGGAGACGATCGCACAGTTCCCATACCGGCCCACGTTCGTCTACCCGAGCGTCGCCGAGATCGACCTCGACGAGCTCGCCTCGCACACCTGAGCCGCCCGCCCGGGCGGAGGAGGGGGCACGGCGTGGAGATCCAGATCCCGTCGCTGCTGCGGATCAAGCCGCACGCGCTCTACAAGGTCGGCAAGTACCTCCGCAAGAGCGGCTTCAACCACGTCGCCGTCGTCTACGGCGCCGGCATCAAGGACCTCATCGGCCAGACCATCGAGATCTCGCTGGACTCCTCCGAGATCACGGTCGCGCTCGAGGAAGTCGTCCACACCAACGCGATCGAAGACGTGATCGCCAGCGCCTTCCGCATCCCCCGGGACGCCCAGGCGATCGTGGCGATCGGCGGGGGCGTCGCCGTCGACTTCGCGAAGTACGCCGGCTTCCTCACCCAGCTGCCCGTCGTCGCGGTCCCCACCGCGATATCGAACGACGGCTTCGCCTCCCCCGGCGCGAGCCTCACGATCGCCGGCAAGCGCACGAGCTGCAAGGCGACCATCCCGTACGGCGTCGTCATCGACACGACGGTGATCCAAGCCTCGCCGGCGCAGTTCAACTACTCCGGGATCGGGGACCTGGTCTCGAAGTACTCCGCGATCGCTGACTGGAAGCTCTCTTACCACACCACGGGCGAGCCGGTGAACGACTTCTCGGTCATGATCTCCATGCAGAGCGTCACGAACCTCGTGAACCACCCGGTCAAGAGCGTCGCCGACCTCGACTTCCTCCAGCTCATGGCCGGAGCGCTCGTGATGAGCGGCGTGGCCATGGAGGTGTGCGGATCCTCCCGACCGGCGTCGGGGAGCGAGCACCTCGTCTCCCACGCCTACGACCGCCTCGCCGAGCGGCCGGCGCAGCACGGGCTCCAGGTGGGCGTCGCGACGCTGGGCACCCTGTGGCTCCAGGCGAACCCCCACCTGGACGTGGTCCGCCGGGTGCTGGACGAGACCGGCTTCACCGCGTTCATGGCGGACCACCGCCTCGACCGCTCCACGTTCCTCGCCGCGATCGCCGCGGCCCCGGGGGTCCGCCCGGGCTACTTCACGGTGCTGAGCACGCCGGGCGCCGTCGAGCGCCTCCAGGCCTACGTCGCCGACGACCCCTTCTGGGACGCCTACCTCGCCTAGGTCACGTGGGCGAGGACGACGACGCGGGCGCGCCTTCCCGGTTCGGCGCACGACACGGGGCGAGAATCAGAGCCGTCGTGTGACGTGAGGGGGTCGATCGATGCGGTTCCTGGCCGGGATTGCACTGCTCGTGCACGCCGCGGTCCACCTGGCGATCTGGCTCCCCGAGTTCGACCCGGAGAAGCGGGAGTTCGACGCCCGCGAGTCCTGGATCCTGCGCAAGGAGGAGATCGACGAGCGTGGTTCTCGACGGGCCGCGGTCGCCGGCGCGGTGCTGTGCGCGGGCCTCTTCACCCTCGCGGCGCTGGGGTTCTTCCTGAGGGCCGGCTGGGCCGACGAGGTGAGCGCCGGGACGGCGGTCCTCTCCCTCCTCCTGACGGTGGTGTATTTCCACCCGTGGCTGGCGAGCTTCGGCGTGGTCAACCTGGCGATCCTGGCCCTCGCCCTGTAGAACCGCGGCCCTTGTGAGCCGATACCCCCTGGGGTATTCTGATGCCATGTCGAACGCGATCACGTCCTTCTTCAGCCGCTTCAGCACGCCGGACCTCGACGCCGAGGGCAACCCGGTGATGAAGCTCCCGTCCGCCATCCACGCCGCGCGGGCGCTCGAGCTCGTGGCCGACGGCGCGACGCTGGTCGACGTGCGCGAGACGTCGGAGTGGCGCTCCGGGCACGCCCCGCGCGCCCTCCACATCCCCCTGTCCCAGGTGGAGACCCAGTCCCGACGCATTGCGGCGGACAAGCCGGTCGTCGTGATGTGCGCCTCGGGCTCGCGGTCACGGGTCGCGGCAGGACAGCTGCGCAAGGCGGGCTTCCACGCCACGAGCCTCTCGGGCGGGATCGGCGCCTGGCAGGCCGCGGGCGGCTCCGTCCGCACGGGCCGGTGACCGAGCCGGCGGTGGGATCATCATCCGAGGAGCCCACTACAGGCCTGACGAACGAGGGAGCCGGCATGCAGCTCGAACCAGACAAGATGACATCGGTCGTCAACCGCCTGCGCCGCGCGCAGGGTCAACTGGGTGGCGTGCTGCGCATGCTCGAGGCGGGCACCGATTGTGCCGACGTCGTCACCCAGCTCGCCGCCGTCTCCAAGGCGATCGACCGGGCCGGGTTCGCGATCATCGCCTCGGGCCTGGAGCAGTGCGCCCTCGCCGGCGAGGAGGCGGCCGGCATCGACCGCGCCAAGCTCGAGAAGCTCTTCCTCTCCCTCGCCTGACGGGGACCGGGTCAGGGGAGGACGCATGGACGCCGCGGACTGGGACGCGCGCTACGCGGGCGCGACGACGCCGGTGTGGCACACCGGACCGAACGTCTGGGTACGCGAGGTCGCGAGCAACCTCGCGCCCGGCCACGCCGTCGACGTCGCCGCGGGCGAGGGACGGCACGCCATCTGGCTTGCCGAACTCGGCTGGCGCGTGGACGCGGTCGACTTCTCCGCCGTCGGCCTGGCGCGGGGCCGTGCGCTGGCCGAGGAACGCGGCGTGGGCGAGCGCATCACGTGGACGGCGGCCGACGTCGTCGCCGCTCCCCCGGCGCCGGACACCTACGACCTCGCCGTCCTCGCCTATCTCCACCTCGCCGCCGAGGCGATGGGCGCCGTTCTTCGCGGGATGGCCGCCGCCCTGACCCGCGGCGGCACCCTCCTCGTGGTGGGGCACGACTCCGCCAACCTCATCTTGGGCGTCGGGGGCCCGCAGAGCCCCGGCGTCCTCTACACGGCCGACGACGTCGCCGCTCACCTCCACGGGACCGGGCTCACCCTCGCACGGGCCGAGACGGTGCGCCGGGCGGTCCCGGGCTCGGACCGCCCCGCGCTCGACGCCCTCGTGGTGGCGCGTCGCCCCCGCTGATCTCGCAGCGGACCCGACTCCCTCCCCCGGGCGACGGCGACCGCGCGCCCGGCCCCGCCGTCGCACCCTCCCCGGCCCCGCCGTCGCACTCCTGCGCGAGCGGGACCGAGTTCCCACCTGCCCGTGGCGGTCGGCGACCAGCATGGAGTGGGCGGCATCACACCCACCGAATGAGCCGGTCCTGGCGCTATCAATACCCCCCGGGGTATAGTGAGCAGCAGAAACGGACCTACCCCGACCCCCGAGAGGGACTGGCATGAAGATCGTCATCGTTGGAGGCGTCGCCGGTGGCATGAGCGCCGCGGCCCGCGCCCGGCGCCTGTCGGAGGACGCCGAGATCGTCGTCGTCGAGAAGGACGACTACGTCTCGTTCGCCAACTGCGGCCTGCCGTACCACGTGGGGAACGAGATCCCGAACCGCGCCGACCTGCTCGTGCAGACGCCCCAGAGCCTGCGCGCCGCGCTGGCCCTCGACGTCCGCACCGGCACGGAGGCCGTCGCGATCGACCGCGAGGCGCAGCGGCTGCGGGTGGTGGACGCGAACGGCGAGTACACGCTCGACTACGACGCGCTCGTGCTCTCCCCCGGGGCGCGGGCCATCCGCCCGCCGATCCCCGGCGTCGACTCCCCCGTCGTCCACACGCTCCGCACGGTGCCGGACGCCGACTCCGTGCGCGCGCTGGTCGACAGCGGGGCGCGCCGCGCCGTCGTCCTGGGCGCCGGGTTCATCGGCATCGAGGCGGCCGAGGCGCTGCGCATCCGCGGTCTGGAGGTCGCGCTGGTCGACCTCGCCCCGCACGTCCTGCCTCCGATCGACGACGAGCTCGCCTCGCTCCTGCACGCCGAGGTGGTCCGCCACGGCATCGACGTCTACACCGGCGTCTCGGCGACCGCGATCGAGGAGCCGATCCCGGCCGAGGACGACGCGCCGGCCGAACCTCAGCAGGGGGTCGAGGTGGTCCTCTCGGACGGCACCCGGCTGCCGGCCGACGTCGTCCTGATGTCCGTGGGCGTGCGCCCGGCGTCGTCCCTCGCGGCCGACGCGGGGCTGGACCTCGGGACGAACGGCGCGATCAAGGTGGACGCCTCGCTGCGCACCTCCGACCCGCACATCTGGGCCGTCGGCGACGCCATCGAGGTCACCCACGGCGTGACCGGCGCTCTCGGGCCGATCCCCCTCGCCGGACCGGCGAACCGGCAGGGCCGCGCGGCGGCGGACTCCGTCTTCGGGCGGCCCGTCACGACGCCGACCGTGCTCGGGACGGCGATCGTGCGCGTGTTCGGCCTGACGGCGGGCATGACCGGGGCCAACCAGCGCCAGCTCCGCGCCGCGGGCATCCCGCACCACGTGGTTCACGTGCACCCGAACCACCACGCGGGGTACTTCCCCGGCGCCAAGCAGCTGCACATGATCGTGAGCGTCGGACAGGACGGTCGGGTGCTGGGCGCCCAGGCCGTGGGCCCGGAGGGCGTCGACAAGCGGATCGACGTCATCGCCACCGCGATCAAGGCCGGCTTCACCGCGGACGACCTCGCCGAGCTCGAGCTCGCCTACGCCCCGCCGTACGGCTCCGCGAAGGACCCGGTGAACATGGCGGGCTTCGTCGCACAGAACGTCCTCGACGGCACCCTGCGGCTCTGGTACCCCGGGGACCTCGACGACGCCGCGGAGAACGCGCTCATCCTCGACGTCCGCACGCCGCGGGAGTACGCAGCAGGCCACCTGCCGGGCGCGCTCAACGTGCCGCACACGAAGGTGCGTGAGCGCCTCGAGGAGATCCGCGAGGCGGCGGCCGGCCGGCCCGTGCGCGTGCACTGCGCGAGCGGCTTCCGCTCCTACCTGGCCCACCGCGTGCTCACGGCCGCGGGCTTCGACTCCGCCAACCTCTCCGGCGGGATGCTCACGCTCCGCGCCGCTCTCCCCGACCTGGTCCTCGAGACCGCCTGAGCGCGGCGTCCGCACCCCATTCGACCGAAGGACTCCCCACCCGTGAACGAGATCGACGTCCAGACCCTCAACCGCCTCCTCACCGACGGCCAGGCCCCCACCCTGCTCGACGTGCGCGAGCCCCACGAGTTCGCCGCCGGGCACGTCCCGGGCGCCACGTCCATGCCGATGAGCTCGCTCAACGCCACGGTGAACTCCCTCGACAAGAACGCCGAGTACCTCGTCATCTGCCAGTCCGGCAGCCGGTCGGTCACCGTGACCGTGTGGCTCGCCCGCCAGGGCTTCCAGGTCACGAACGTCCGGGGCGGCACCTTCGCCTGGCAGCTCGCGGGCCTTCCCGTCGCCGCCTGACCAGCAGACCCCCCGTCCAACGACCTGCGCACCCCCGACCCGCACTCCCCACACGCACTCCCTACGCGCACTCCCTAGGTGCACTCCCTAGGCGCTGAAGGAGAGGGGGCTACCAGCCGTGGTGGGCCAGGAGCGCATCGAGGGCCGGCAACTGGGAGTCGCCGAAGTGGCGCACCTGGAGCAGTCGGTGGTGCAGCTCCAGCAGCCGCCGTCGCTCCTCGTACCCCTCAGGGAAGGGCAGCGCCTCCCGGTAGGCCCCCCAGAACGCCTCGGGAAACGGCTTCCCGGCCATCTGCATGTAGGCGAGGTCGAGTTCGCGATCGGCGAAGCTCACCTCCGGATCGATCACCCACCGGCCCTCGACCGTGTTCCCCGGCCACAGGTCGCCGTGGGTGAGCGAACGCGCGGGCCGGTCCGGGAGCAGGGCCTGGATGGGCCCGTCGCACGCGCGCTCCAGCCGGAGCCGGAACTCAGCCGGCACGCTCGGGTCCGCGAGATGCACGCGAACCCGGCGCTCCACGAAGAACGCCGGCCAGTCGTCGAGCCACGCGTTCGGCTGGACGAACCGCCCGGCCTGGTTGTCCCGGTGCCACCCGTACCGCTCGCCCGTCACGCCGTGCATCCGGGCGATCGCCACCCCGAGGCCCGCCCAGTCGGCCGGCCCCGTCACGAGCTCCAGCACCAGCGTCCCGCCCGCGAACCCGAGGACCGGCGGTGTCGGGACGCCCGCGTCGGCGAGGGCGCCCAGCCCGTCCACCTCGGCGTCGGCCGGGTACGGGGTCTGCTTCACGACGACCGTCGCGCCGTCGCTCAGCCTGGCCCGCCACGTCGTGCCGACCCAGCCGCCCTTGACGAGCGCCACCTCCACGGGTCTCGGCAAGGACCCGGGCCAGGCCGCCCCGGCGAGCGGCGCCGTCGTCGGCGTGTTCTCTGCGCTCACCCGGAGACCGTCACAGCCTGGAGGTCCATCTCCGCGTACGCGTCCCGGTGCAGCGGTCGGGAGACGACGGCGCGCAGGGCCCAGCACAGCTCGAACTCCGGCGTGACCATCGACGGCGCCCGCAGCGGGTCCGGCACGTCGAGCACGAACGGCAGCCGCAGTGCCTGGAGATCGTCGCCGACCTGGATCGACGAGACGAGCTCGACGACCGCCACGACCGTCGCCGTGTCCTTCCTGCCCACGGCGTCGGGGGGGTGCGCGGCACCGGACGGGACGTGCTCGAGGAGGACGAGCTCGAGCCGCACGCTGCGGATCGGCCCCGGGTGCAGGGGGGCGATCACGACGTCGCCACGCAGGCTCGTGCCCGGCGCGATGCGGCGAGTGGACAGCCTGTCGATCGCGACGACCGTGTGGCCGCGGTCGTCGGTGTGCGGCGGCCTGGCCACGGTCCCGTCGAACGCCGCGCCGGACGTGAGGACGGCGACCTTCGCCACGGCCTGAGCCGGCCAAGCGGCGCCGACGTCGAGGCGGACCCGGACGGCCCAGTCCACCGACACGAGCTCGGTGTCGGCCGACGGCGGCCCTTGCGCGGGAACCGGGAGGAGCGCCTCGACGTCGTAGCCGACCCCCTCGCGGTCGCACGACGCCGCGGGCAGGGCCTGCCGGGCGACCACCTCGGTGCGGCGAGCCGTCGCCAGGTGGGTCCCGCCGTCGGCCGCCTCCTGCCGATACCGGTACGCGATGGTCCTGGTCAGGGTGACCTCGCCGGAACGGACCACGGCCCGCTCCCCCGCCGCCAGTCGCACGCGCGTGACCATGACGGATCCCTCGAGCACCGACGTCGGCGCATCGAGGATCACGGTCACGGCTCGTGAGGAACGATCCTGCACTCGGGCACCACCCTGGTCGACGCAAGTACCAGGATCGCCGGAACAGAGGTGTCCGCGCGTGGGACCAACTTCCCGAGGTCGGCTCGTGGAGCACTCTCAGGGCGGCCACGCCGACGGCAGGCGGTCGGTCGACGGCTCAGGATGCGAGCGGCGCCGTCGAGCCCCGGACCTCGAGGTCGGCGACGGTCGTGAGGGGGACGCCCCCCACGCGCCGTCGCAGCGTGGCCCGGAGCACCCACTGCAGGCTGAACTCCTTGGTGACCAGCGACGGCGCCGGCAGCGCCGGCACCTCGAGGCTGAAGGGGAGACGATCACCCGGCCCCACCTCCGCGGGATGGCCGTCCCCGACCAGATGCAGACGGACGACGACGGCCTCGGCCTCCTTCGGCGCGATGTAGGGGTTTCGGCCGGGTTCGTCGTAGATCACGGGACCCTGCGGGACCAGCTGCACGAGCACGAGCTCCACCTTCACGGAGCGCACCCCCGCGGCGCGCCCGACGACGACGATGCCCGACACGCGCGTCCCGGCCGCGAGCACCCGGGTCGAGACCTCCTCCAGGTCGACGACGCCCGGCCGGCCGCGCTCCATCACGGTGCCGGCCGCGAGGGAGGCGTCCCGCCCCGTGCCGAGGACCACGATCGCGACGGGGGCAGCCTCCGCCCGCTCGCGCCCCTCGAACCGCACCTCGGCGTGAATCGTCCACCCGACGGTCACCAGCTCGCACACCGCCGTGGGCGGGCCTGCGACCGGGACCGCGAGCAGGACCTGATGCTCCACCTGGGCGCCGGCCCGCAGCAACGTCGGACCCGGGAGCGGCTGCGTGGCCACCACGTCGGTCCGGCGCTCGACCGAGGAGTGGGTGGCGCCGAAGATCCCGCCCGTGATGTAGCGGTAGGAGAGCGCGCAGCGGAGGGTCACCTCCCCGCCCTGGAGGACGACGTCGCGGCTTGCCCGGATGCGCACGGTGGCCAGGACGACGGCGCCCTCCCGGGCGGTGCGGTCGGCGTGGACGGTGACGGTCACCGGCGCGCCGCTGGGCGGCGGGAGGACCGGGCCCGGGTCGGTTCGGACGCTCACGCGGCCCTCGGCGGCCGGCACCCGAGCGTGCGAATCGCCTCAGCGCGCGTCGCGAGATCGCTCCCGGACTCCGCCCACCCGCGGCGGGCGACGTCGGCGGCGTCCCCGACGGAGAAGCACGGGGAGACGATCACCCATCGCTCGACGTGCGTGAACTCGACCGTGTGCGCCATGCGTCGACGTTACGCCGCGCCTTCGCGCGGGTCGAGAGTTCTGGTTCGTGAGGTCGAGGGTCCGCGCTCGACCTCACGAACGAGAGCGCTCGACCTCGGCGGCAAGCCCTCAGCCGCGCAGGCGGCCGTACTTCTCCGCGAGGGACCGGACCGAGGCGGCCAGCTCCGGGCTCAGCCCGTTCTCCGGCATGCGCCAGGACCAGTTCCCGACGAACACGGACGGGTCGTTCATGCGCGCTCGATCGTCCAGCACGAGGAGGTCCTGGACCGGGACCACGGCGACGTCAGCCCGGGAGCCCATGACGGCCTCGATGAAGGACCAGGCCACACGGCCCTCGCTCGCCCACGGCTCGAACTGGTAGTAGGCGGCGACCTGAGCCCGCATGCCCTCGTCCAGCTCGGACCACCACCCGGCCACCGTCTGGTTGTCGTGCGTGCCGGTGTAGGCGATGCAGGACGTGGGGAAGTTGTGCGGCTGATGCGGGTTGTCCGCCGTGCCGTCGAACCCGAACTGCAAGATCCGCATGCCGAACAGCCCGTTGTCGTCGCGGAGGGTGTACACGTCGTCGTCGAGGGTGCCGAGGTCCTCCGCCACGAACGGCAGGCCCGGGAACTCGCGGGCGAGGACGTCGAAGAACGCCTGCCCGGGACCGGCGACCCAGCTGCCGCCGCGGGCGTCCTCGGCGTCGGCCGGGACCTCCCAATAGGCGGACAACGCGCGGAAGTGGTCGATGCGCACGATGTCCGTGAGCCCGACGCACCGGCGCAGGCGCTCGACCCACCAGGTGAAACCGTCCTGGGCCATGAGGTCCCACCGATACAGGGGGTTGCCCCACAGCTGACCGGTCTCGCTGAAGTAGTCCGGCGGCACGCCCGACTGGGCGGTGAGGTTGCCGAGCTCGTCGAGCTGGAACTGCTCCTGGTTGAGCCAGACGTCCGCCGAGTCGTGGTTGACGTAGATCGGCAGGTCGCCGAGGACCTTGAGGCCCTTGGCGTTGGCGAACGCCTTGACGCGGGCCCACTGGAGGTCGACGAAGAAGAACAGCGCCTCCCACACGTCGATGCGATGCGCGAGGGCCTGGCGGGAGTCCCGGATCGCGTCCCACTCGCGCACCCGGAGGGGTTCGGGCCACGTCCACCACGGCGCGTCGTCCTGCTCCTCCTTCAGCGCGAAGAAGTGGGCCGTGTCGGCGAGCCAGGACTGCTCGGCGCGGAACCGCTCGAAGTCCGTGTGCCACGGGTGGGCCGGGCTGGACAGGAAGCTCTCGGCCGCGGCCAGGAGCTGGGGGCGCTTGGTCTTCGGCAGCTCGGCGAACGGGACGGCCGCGTCGATCGCGTGGTCGTGGAGCCGGGGCTCGGGCAGGAGGCCGTGAGCCGAGAGGTGCGGGAGATCGACGAGCCAGGGGTTCCCGGCGAACGTCGAGTAGCTGAAGTAGGGCGAGTCGTACTGCCCGTTGAGCGTGAGCGGCAGGATCTGCCAGATTCCCGCGCCGGTTTGCGAGAGCCAGTCGACGAACCGCAGCGCCTCGTCCCCGAGGGTGCCGATGTCATCACGACCGAACAGGCACGAGGGGTGGAGGAGGATCCCGAAAGTCCGGCCATCGAACGGCGATGTCATGAACGCCATCCTTGCAGCGGCACTCGCGGCGCGGGGCGCGGTTCCGGCGGCGCTTTCGCGCGTCCGTCGGCTCCCGACGAAGGCTCCCGGGTGGGAACGCGCCGGCTCCGGACGACGCGCCCGAACCGTCGTCGTCGTGCTCCGGCCCGCGCCGTGCCTACCCTCGGCCCCCTCCCTACCCTCGGCCCACCCTCCGGACTACGCCCAGGTCCGCAGCGCCGCGCGGGCGAACACCGCGCCCTCCGGCGTGGGCGAGGGGTCGGCGCCCTCGTTCGCGACGGCGGAGTACGCGCCGACCCGCCGCAGGACGGTCCGGGTGTCCGACGCGTCGCCGAGCACCTGCGCCGGGGTCAGGTTCGCCCCCGAGACATGCGCCCACCCGAGCGCGCGCATGGCGGGCTCGAGCGGCGCAGGGTCCCCCATTCCCGCGGCCGCGAGCAGCAGGACCAGGATCCCGGCGTCCCGCTCGTACGGTGCGCCCTTCGGAGGCAGCCCGCGAGCCAGGTGCCACCACAGCGCCACCGAGTCCGCCGCCAGCGCCCGGCCCCGCTTCGTCGCGACCAGCCGCTTGCGGTAGACCCGCACGATCCCCGCCTGCTGGGCGACCTGCCGGAAGCGCAGGACGGGAAACGTCTGCGCCTCCCGGTTCCGCGCCCCGATCCACCCGTCCTCCAGACCGAGCGTGCTCGCGACCGCCTCGACGTCCGCGGGCCTGAGGTAGCCCGCCTCGGTCATCGGAAGCCCGTCCGCCCCGACGCGGTCGAGGAGCCACGCGAACGGGCGCACCATCCGGGTCGCCACCTCGGCGTCGACGAGGACCGGCGCGGACAGGCGCGCCCGGGCGATCAGGTCGAGCAGGACCTGCCGGCCGGGACCCACCGCGCGTCGCACCAGGTCGGCGACAGGTTCGGGGAGGCCCGCCGTCGCGGGCTCCGGTGCGTCGTCGTCGCCCGGCAGTGCGTCGTCGTCCCCCTCGAGGGAAGGCATCTCGAGCTCGCCGCGCAGGTACCCGTTGACCTCGGCCTTGTCGAAGGCCGCCGGGTCGAATCCGCCGTCGGGGAAGTACGCGTCGAGCATCTCGCGCCCCCAGGTGCCCTCGACCTCGGGACGGGCGTTCGCCTCGAGGATCTCCTCGTAACCGGGCAGGCCGCCGCAGTCCTCGGGAGGGCAGGCGCGACGGCCGTCGATGCACACGGCCGTCGGGGCGCCGTCGTCCGGGCGATCGAGGACGGCCTCGAGGCGGATGGTGTGCTCCCAGCCGTCCCCGAAGTCGTAGGTGTAGAGGAGCCTGTCCCCCGGCTTCGCGAGGACCTCGTCGAGCCGCACCTCCCACTCCGCGACGCCCTCGTCACCCTCCTCGAGGTCGTACGCCGTGAGGTAGTGCTCGGCGAACCGGTCGTGGCGGGAGTCGCCCTTGGTGAACGCATGGAGGTGGGAGTCCGTCCAGCCCATCGCGGCCTGCACGACGTCGTGGAGCTCGTCCAGCGGCAGGTCGCTCGCCAGGTCCAGGCGGCGCCAGATGGGCGGTTTCGCGCCCCGCAGGTCCACGCGCACGCGGAAGGTCACCACGTCGGGCCGGGGCCGGTGCCGGCGAGAGGGCACCGGCGCGCTCAGCTCGGCGGCCGTCTGCGCACCGAGACGCTCCAGCACGGCGCCGAGGACCTGGCGCATCTCCTCCGGCGTCATCTCCCCGAACGCCGCGGCGAACTCTGCGGCCATCGCCGCGATCGCCGGGTCCTCATCGGGACCGGGTCGGGCGTCCTTCGGTGGCATGGAACATTCCTTCAGGGAAGGGAGGCGCGAGGGCCGGGTCCCCCCGACGACGGCGCGCCGCGCGATGCGGCGACGGCGTCCCAGGTCCGCCCCTCGTGCCCCGTCACGAACGGGCACCCCGGGAGATCGCGGCGAGCATACTGGGACCAGCCCGACAAAGGAGCCGAGGGCCGTGATCGACATCTTCCTCAGCCACGTCGAGGAGGATCGCGCCCTCGCGGAAGAGGTGGCCCACGCCCTCGAGGAGGCCGGGTACACGACCTGGTACTACGAGCGCGACAGCCCTCCGTGCACTCCCTACCTCGTGACCATCGGCCGCGCCATCACGCAGTGCCGAGCGCTCCTCGTCATCGTCTCGCAGGCCTCGCTCGAGGACGGTCACCAGATCACCACGGAGGTGTTCCAGGCCTACGAGGGGCAGAAGCGCTTCCTCCCCGTCCTCGTCGGCGTCCGCTTCGACGACTACCGCGACCGCAAGCCCGAATGGCACATCGCCGCGGCCGGCGCGGTGGCGGTGACCGTTCCGCCGGAGGGCGTCGCCGCGATCGCACCGATGCTGGTCCGCGGGCTCCGCGAGGCGGGGATACCCCCCAGCGGGGTGGCCGGGCCGCCGGAGGACGACCTGGCGAAGGGCCTGGCGCAGGTCAGGACCCTCCTCAACGTCCCGGACCGGCTGGGCGAAGCGGACGGGGCGATCCGTGACCTGCTGGAGCGTCACCCGGAGGCGCCCGCCGCGCACAGGCTCCTCGGCGAGTACTTCAACCGGACCTACCGGCCCGACGACGCGGTGGTCGCCTTCGAGGAGGCCGCCCACCTCGAGCCCACCAACGCCCTCGCCCACTGGGACCTCGCTCTCGCCTACCTCGCGGCCGGCCGGGAGGACGACGCCCGCAAGCGGCTCGTGCGCGCGCTCCGGCTCGGGCTCGACCAGTCGCGCCAGCGCCACGCCATGACGCTCCTGGCGCGCCTGCCGGCGGGCGGGCCGTCATGAGCGCGCGGCGGGCCCCGTGGGACGAACCGGTGGCCCGCCCCACCCTCGGCGTGTGGGTCGGCACCGAGGGCACGGATCGTCTCGCGACGATCGAGGACGACGTCGCCCGGCTGACCCGCGACCTCGCCACGGCCCGGTCCGACCTCGCCGAGCACGACGCCGAGGCCCGGGACGACCGGCGGGACCTGCTCCTGGAGCTGCTGGAGGTCACGGACGCCTTCGAGCGCGTCTTCGCCAACGTCGCCGCACGGGAGGCCGAGGTCACCCGGCCGATGCGGGCCTGGGTGGGCAACTTCCGTGCCGTCTCCCGGCTGCTCGGACGCACGCTCGACAGACAAGGGGTCACGCCGATCGAGACCCCGACCCGGGAGTTCGACCCCCGGTGGCATACGGCGGTGGAGACCGTGGTGGAGCCGACGCTGCCGGTGGGGACCATCGTCGAGGAGATCACTCGGGGATACGTCTGGCAGCACCAGGTTCTGCGCCGGGCCTCCGTCGTGGTCGTCCGCGAGGACGACGACCAGGACGAACAGGACAGCGGCCGGGCCACAGGTCCGGGCACGGGCCTGGGCACGGGCCTGGGCACGGGCTGAGGAGGGACGTCATGGGCAGGCTCGTCGGAATCGACCTCGGCACGACGAACAGCGTGGTGGCGGTGATGGACGGACCCACGCCCCGGGTCCTCCCGAGCACCGAAGGCCCACGGCAGGTGCGCTCGATGGTCGGGCTGCGGCGCCCGAGGGGCGGGCGGGCGCCGTCGCCCGACGACCTCCTCGTCGGCGACCCGGCCTATGCCAACTGGGCCACGAGCGCCGCAGACACGATCGTCTCGGTCAAGCGCCTCATGGGCCGGGGGTTCGCCGACGCGTCGGTGCAGCGGATGCTGCGCAGCCCGGACGTGAAGTTCGCGATCGTCGAGCCCTCGGACGGCACGAAGGACAGCGTCCGGGTGATCCTCGGCGGACGCGAGTACTCGCCGATCGACGTCTCCGCCCTGATCCTCGCCAAGCTCAAGACCGACGCGGAGTACCGCCTCGGGGAGGAGGTCACGCACGCCGTCATCACCGTGCCCGCGTACTTCAGCCAGATCCAGAAGGACGCCACCCGCCGCGCGGGACGGCAGGCGGGGCTCGACGTGATCAAGATCCTCGACGAGCCGACCGCCGCGGCGATCGCCTACGGCCTCGACGCGAAGCGGGCGGGAGACACCCTCACCCTGGTCGTCTACGACCTCGGGGGCGGGACGTTCGACGTCTCCGTGCTCATGATGGCGGGCGGCACGTTCGCCCCGCTCGACCTCGAGGGCGACATGTGGCTGGGCGGGGACGACTTCGACCACGTGATCGTCCGGCACACGCTCGAGAGGGTGGAGCAGGACTACCCCGGCGTCGACCCGGCCGGCAACGACCGGTTCATGATCGAGCTGCGCAAGGCGGCCCAGCGGGCCAAGGAGGCGCTCTCCGCGAGCCGGTCAGCCGACGTGGTCGTGACCTCGATCCTCCAGGACGCCGACCGGAACATCATCGACGTCGAGGTGACGATCACCCGGGAGTGGTTCGAGGAGCAGATCGGCCCCCTGATCCAGAGAAGCCGCAACCTCGTGGGAGCCGCCCTCGACAACGTGGGGCTCACCCCGGCCGAGGTGGACTACGTGCTCATGGCCGGCAACTCCACGGGCATCCCGCTCGTGCAACGGACGATGGAGGAGATGTTCGGCGCCGAGAAGGTGCTGCGCCGGATGAACCCGAAGGAGTGCGTGGCCCTCGGAGCGGCCGTCGTGGCCGCCGTCATCGGCCCGGGCCGGACGGTCTGCGTGGTGTGCGGGCACACCAACCCGGCCGACGCCGGGCGATGTGTCTCGTGCGGCCGAGCGCTCGACGCCGCACCCGAGGGACCGGCGCCCGGCTGGAGCGCGGCGGAGGGCGAGAGCGCGGCGGAGGGCGAGGGCGAGGGCGGAGCGGAGGGCGGGGGCGGAGCGCAACTCGCTGTCGGCATCACTGTGCAGGAGGTCGCCCCCTTCAGCTACGGGATCGAGGGCGCCGGGGGCGCCATGGTGGTCTTCCTCACCAAGGGTGAGCCCTTCCCGACCCCGGAACCGCGGGTGCACGTCTTCCGCACCCAGACCCCGAACGCCCGCATCATCGCCCTGCCGATCTTCGGAGGGGACGACCTGGAGCACGCCTCGACGAACGAGCGGCAGGGCGACGCCTTCGCCATCCTGCCCCGCGGGCTGCCGGTGCATACGCCGGTCCGTGTGGAGCTGTGGCTGAACAGCAGCGGCCAGTTCGAGCTCTCGGCCAGCCTGCAGGACGGCACCGACCTGCGCCCCTGGGTGACGATCAAGGGCGAGACCCAGGAACGTGCCGTCGCCGAGCTGGAGGAGGCGGAACGCGTCCTCGGGCAGAAGGCCGCTCAGGCCGACGCCGCCACCCTCGACCGCATCGACGCGGCCCGCGAGCAGGTGTTCGAGGCGATGCGCGAGGGCCGGTTCGACGACGCCCTCGCCGCCGTCCGCGGCCTGCGCGGCTCGACCGAGGCACTCGGCAGGCAGGACGCGCAGAAGGCCCTCCGGGCGAAGGCCGACAACCTCGTCGGCTTCACGCGGATGCTCCTGGACCGGTTCGGCTGGGCCTTCGAGCCCGAGCGCCGCGGGCACCTGGCACGGCTCGCCGACGAGACGGCGCGGGTGGCGTCGTCGGGCGACCGGCCGTCCCTCGAGCGGGCCGTGGCCGAGCTCGACGCGGCGACGGACGACCTCCCCGTCCCGGTCCAGTGGCTGCTCGGGCTGCGGGCCGCGATCGCCATGCGCATCCGGCCGTTCGACCCGGCGACCGCGAATCGCCTCATGGCCGACCTGGATCCCATCGAGGCCTCGCTGGCTGCGCACCCGGACGCGAACACCCTGCAGAAGCTCGAGGACTTCACCCTTCGTGTCCAGGCCGCGATGAGGGAGATCCCCGAGGCGAGCGTGGGTGTGGCCTGCAAGAACGGGCACGTCTCACCGGCCTACGAGCGGTACTGCCCGGTCTGCCACGCCGACCGGTGGGTGCCCGAGGCCTGACGGCGACCCAGCGACCCCGAGGCGACCATGAGGCGACCATGAGGCGACCATGAGGCGACGGTGCCGCGCATGAGGGACCCGTTCAGGTCGAGACCGAGCCCGTTCGACGTGCTCGGCGTCGCCCGCGCCGCGACGGACGCCGAGATCAATGCCGCGCTCAGCCGACTCCTCGGCCGTGGCGGCAACCCCCAGGAGCTGGTCGCGGCCAAGAGGACCCTCCGTGACCCCGTCGAGCGTGCGCTCGCCGCCGCCTTCGACTTCTGGGAGGAGGACTTCACCGACCTCTCGCCCTCCCCGTTCGACGACCCGACGATCCTCGACGCGTCGCATCGGGCCGAGACCGCTCGGCGCTGGGAGGCCCACCTCGCCGCGTCGTTCCCGGACCTCGCGACCCTCCATGCCCTCGCGGTCCTGTGGTTCTGGTGGGCCGATCACCTCGCGACCACCGGTGGCGAGGCCGCGGATCAGGCCGGCCCGGCACTCGCGGACACCTGGGAGCTCGCGATCGGCTTCTGGTGCGCCCTGGCGAACGCGGAGGCGTTCTGGCAGGGACTCGCCGCGAACAGCGACGTGCCCGCACGAGCGCGCGAGCGCATCCCCGCGGACCTGCGCGGGCGGCTCATCCGCGCGCGGGGCGCCCTCCAGGGGAACGGCGACGACCGGGCCGCGACCCGTCTCGAGGAGCTCGAGGCGGTCCTCGAGACGGAGGTCAACGCCGGCCGAGCCATCGCCGCCCGCGTCAGCACGCCGCGAGGACGGGTCACCTGCGGTCCCCTCCTGCTGCGCCACCTCGGCCTGCTCGACCAGGTCGGCCGGCTGGTGGACGCGGAGCTGGCGAAGAACCCGCACGACACCGCGCTGCTCGCTCTCCGGGACTCGCTCTCCCCGCTCTCGCAGGTCGCTGTTCTCCTCGAGGCCGAGCAGCCGCGCCGCGCCCTCGCGGCGCTGGAGGCCCTGGACCCCGACACCCGGGCGCGACCCGATGCCCACCGCCTCGCCGCGCACGCCCACGCCCTCCTCGCCCGGCAGGAGCAGAGCGTGGGGCACCACGCCGAGGCCCTGGCGGCCTGGCGCAACGCCTTGTCCACGGTCCCCGACGACGAGGCCGACGCCCTGCGCACCGAGTACGTGACCGCCTGGCAGCAGACCGTGAACGCGATGCCGACGGCGCAGCGCGACGAGGCCGTGACCCTCCTGGAGCAGGCGGTCGCGGTCGTCGACGACGAGCGCCTGCGCCAGGTCCTGGCCGATCGGCTCCTCGCCCGCGCCTACGACGCGTTCGTCGCCGCGCAGAAGCGGGTGGTGGAGAAGGGGCCCACGCCGCACGCGGTGTCGAAGCTCCAGAAGGCTCTCCACGAGCTGGAACGTGCGGCCGAGCTCGGCTCCGCGCGGGCGGCCGACCAGGTCACGGCCGCTCGCGAGGTGGTCGCCGTCGTGCTGTCCAACCGCGGCGTCGAGACCATCAACCACGCCCAGGAGGCCATGGCGAAGGACGGCCCCTCGGAGGCCGCCCTCTCGAAGCTCCGCTCGGGCCTGAAGGACCTCGAGCGCGCGGCCGAGCTCGGATCGGAGCACGCGGCCGACCAGGCCCGGCAGGCGCGCGAGCTGATCGCGCGGATCCCCCCACCCGCCGCTGTCGCCGCCGCCAAGCGCCACGACTGGTCGGCCGCCGTCGCCGCGCTGGAGCGTGCCGTGAAGGCCGCGGGTCCCGGCCCACCCCGATCCCTCACGGAACAGCTGGCGGACGCCCTCACGGCACGAGGCGTCGAGTCGGTCAACCACGCCCAGGAGACCCTGGTGCGCGTGGGCCCGTCGTTCGAGGTCGCCCAGGGGCTCGCCTCGGGCCTGGCGGACCTCGACCGTGCCGCCGGGATGGGCTCCCCGCACGCGAAGCAGCAGGCCGCCGTCGCCCGCTCGATCATCGAGCACCTGGGCGACGCGGGCTGGGCAACCCCCGGCGGAGGCGGTGGGCACCCACCCCGGCCGGTTCCTCGGACGTCCAAGACGCCGACGTCCCCGAGGGCGCCGAAGGCACCCAAGGCACCCAAGGCACCCAAGGCACCGAGGCCGAAGCGTCGCAGGAGGCCGCGCCGGAACTGGCAGGACGTGGCCGCCGCCGTCGTCGTGGCCCTCGTGCTCGTCGTGGGTCTCGCCCTGTGGGTGCTCATCGGCTGGGGGTTGGGGTCGCTGTCGACGCGCCTCCTGGGCGAACCCTGGTGGGGTTGGGGCTTGGCCGTCTTCCTCTTCCTGATCACGACGGCGCTCCTCGGAAAGGCCGCCTCCCGTGGCCGATGACCCCGACCGCCTCGCCGCGTGCCCCGTGTGCCCCTTCCGCGGCCTCGTCGCCGCCGACCTGCGCTGCCCGAGCTGCGGGACCGACCTCACCGCGCTGCGCAGGGTCCAGGAACTCCCCCTCGCAGTCCTCGACGACGCGCTCCGAGCCCTCGAGGCAGGCGACAGGTCCGCGGCCCTGGCCCACGCGCAGGCGGCGACCGCCTTCGCCCGGTCGCGTCCCCGTGCCCTCCTGGTGCTCGGTGACATGCGTGCCCGGCTCGGGGACCTGCCGGGCGCGGTCGAGGCGTGGCGGGCGGCGGCACGCCTCGGGCTGCGCGGCGAGGCTCGCGACCGGATCCGCTACCTGGCGGGCCTCTCCTTCGGCGCCCGCCTCCGGCTGGCCGGGCGGCGGCTGCGGCGCTCGCTCGCCTCCCGGGCGGCGGGGCCACGACGTCGCCCACGTGTCCGGCGTCAGCGGGCGAGGCGGTCCACGATCGCGCCGTAGAGGCCGGGGAGCGCCACGGCGGCCGGCACGATTGCCCGCCGCACAGGCGACGTCGCCGCCGCCACCAGGCCGCCGGTCAGCAGCCTGAAGTCCCGGGTCGACGACGCCCACGCCCGCTCGTAGTCCCCCGGCCGCCCCATCGCCACGCACGCCACCGCCGCCCGCGCCTGCGCCAGCCCCACCCGGATGCCCTCGCCCGTCAGCGCGTCCACGTACCCCGACGCGTCGCCCACGAGAAGCACCCGGCCCGAGGTGCGCCGCAGCGTCCGCTGCCGAAGCGGCCCGGCCCCGCGCACCGGCCCGTCCGGCGCCGCGTCCCGCAGGCGAGCGGCGAGCGCCGGCACGCCCGCGAGCGCGGCGTCATAGTCGACCCCGGGTGGCCCGAGGAGGGCCACCCCCACGAGGTCGGCCGCGACCGGCGTCACGTACGCCTCGACGTCCCGCGCCCAGTGCACCTCGACGAGATCGCTCCACGGCGCCAGGCGGACGTGCCGCCGGAGGCCGAACCGGCGACGGCGCCGGGTCCCGCCCGACCCGCGCCCCCCTGGGGCGGGCCGTGCCTCGAGCCCCGTGAGCCTGCGCACGCTCGAGTGCAACCCGTCGCACGCGAGGAGCCACCGGGCCCGCACGCCTGCCGCGACGACCCCGCTCTCGTCCTGGTCGACCGCGCTCACGCGAGCGCGCACCACCTCGACGCCCACGTCGGACGCCCGCGCGGCCAGCGCCGCGTGCAGCACCGTCCGCCGCACCCCGAGCCCGGGTCCCCGGGAGAAGACGTGCTCGGCCCGCCGGGCGCCGTCGTCGTAGGCGATGCCCGCGAGGAGGTGCCCGGGCGGCCGCACGCCGAGCCGCGCGAGGGCGACGACGGCGCCCGGCATGAGCCCCTCCCCGCACGCCTTGTCGATGGGCCCCGTCCGTGGTTCGACGACGACCACGCTCAGGCCGGCCAGGCGTGCCTCGATCGCTGCGGCCAGGCCGACGGGACCGCCGCCGACCACGAGGACGTCGGCGTCGGGCGTCACGGCCCGGGCACCGGCACGGGGTCGTCGTCGCCCGCGCGCCGGCGCACCGGCGACGCGTCGAGGGACGCGACCCCGAGCGCCTCGGCGAGCGCCCGCTCCTCGGCCGGGATCCGGAACCGCACGAGCAGCACCGCGTTGAGCACGGTGAACAGCAGCGCCGTCGCCCAGGCGGTGTGCACGAGGGGCAACGCGAACCCCTCGACCACCACGGCCACGTAGTTCGGGTGCCGCAGCCACCGGTACGGGCCACGGGTCACGAGCGGCAGGCCCGGGACCACGATCACGCGCGTGTTCCAGCGAGCGCCGAGCGCGGTGATGCACCACCAGCGCAGCGCCTGGCTCCCCAGCGCGAGCGCGAGCATCGGGAGGCCGAGCCAGGGCAGGAACGGCCGGTCGGCCACCGCGACCTCGACGAGGCACCCGGCGAGCAGCGCCGTGTGCAGCGCGACCATCGCGGGGAAGTGCCCGCGGCCCGCCTCGATGCCACCTCGGGCGAACGCCCACCGCGCGTTGCGCGCGGACACCGCGAGCTCGGCCAGGCGTTCGAACCCCACGGCGAGGATCAGAGCTGTGTACCAGAGCGCCACGACGTCCCTCCCGCTGTCCGTTCCTCAGGCCTCGGGCCAACGCAGGAGCACGAGTTCGGCCGACACGCCCGGCCCGAAGGCCATCAGCACGCCTTCCGAACCGGGGCCTGCTCGACCGGCTCCGATCGTGTCCGCCAGCACGTGGAGCACCGACGACGACGAGAGGTTCCCGGCCCGGGCCAGGCACGCCCAGGCGGCGTCGAGGGCGCCGTCGTCCAGGTCCAGCGCGCGGGAGACCGCTTCGAGGATCTTCGGCCCGCCGGCGTGCACGACCCAGGTCCCGACGTCGCCGGCCTTCAACCCGTGGGGGTAGAGGAATCCCGCGACGTCCTCGCCCAGGTTCCGCTCGAGGACCTCCGGCAGGCGCGGCGAGAGCACGATCCGGAAGCCCCCCGAACCGACCGCCCAGCCCAGCTCTGCCTCGGTGCCCGGGTAGATGCGGCTGCGGGTGTCGACCACCGCCGGGGCCGACGACGCCGCCCCGCCCCGCCCGGCGCGCCAGGCCGTCGCGCGGCGCTCGCCGAGCATGACGACGGCGCTCGCCCCGTCCCCGAACAGCCCGCTCGCGACGAGGTTGGCGGCGGAGGGGTCGTCCCACTGCAGCGTCAGGGAGCAGAGCTCGACGGAGACGAGCAGGGCGACGTCGTCGGGGTGACCGAGGAGGTAGTCGTGGACCCGGGCGATCCCCGCGGCACCCCCCGCGCAGCCGAGCCCGAACGACGGCAGCCGCTTGACGTCCGGCCGCAACCCGAGCCGGGACACGAGGAGGGCGTCGATCGAGGGTGCGCCGATGCCGGTCACCGAGGTGAACAGGAGGTAGTCGACCTCCCACGGCTCGAGGCCGGCGGCATCGAGGGCCTGGCGCACCGCGCGCTCGGCGAGGTCGGTCCCGAGGGTGATGAAGAGGTCGTTCGCCGCGGTGAACGACCGGACGTCGCGGTACGCACCGAGCGGCAGGGCCAGGTGCCGCGTCTCGACGCCCGACCCGGCGTGGAGGCGTTCGATGAGCGCGCGCGTCGAGGAGTCCCGGGTGAGGAGCGGCGCGAGCTCGGCGGTGATCTCCGCCTGCGGGTACACCCAGCCGGGCAGGACCGGGGCGACCGCCGCAATGGTCGACATGTGCAGGTCACTCTGCCACGGGATCGCGCCGCTTCCTACGCTATGCGCCGAGGAATCTCCGGAACCTCACACGGGGCCTGCGGGGCGCCGGCGCCCCGGTAGCGATCCGCGGGCACAATGCGGAGGCGGGCCGGCGCCACGGCGGGGTCGCGCAGTCCCCGCAGCCCGCCGGAGGTGACCACCGTGACCCGCACCGCGTTCGCCCTCGCGCGCGCCACGCACCTCGGGCCCACCCTCGCCGTCACGGCCCTGGCGACCACGCTGGCGCTGGCCGTCGGCGCCGGGGCCGCGACCGCCGTCGTCGTCGCCCTCGCCGCCCTGACCGGCCAGCTCTCCGTCGGCTGGTCCAACGACTGGATCGACGCCGAACGCGACCGCGCCGTCGGACGCACCGACAAGCCCGTGGTCACGGGCGCCGTCTCACCGGGCACCCTGCGCACGGGCGCCTTCGTCGCGGTCGGCGCGTGCGTTCCGCTCTCCCTGGCGCTCGGGTGGCGCGCGGGCCTCCTGCACCTGGCCGCGGTCGGCGCCGCGTGGGCCTACAACGCGGGCGTGAAGACCACGGCCTGGTCGTGGGCGCCGTACGCGTTCGCGTTCGGCGCGCTCCCCTCAGTGGTCACCCTGACGCTCCCCGGCCACCCCCTCGCCCAACCGTGGGCCACCGGCGCCGGGGCGCTGCTGGGCATCGGTGCGCACCTGGCGAACGTGCTCCCCGACTTCGACGACGACGCCGCCACGGGCGTCCAGGGCCTCCCGCACCGCCTCGGTCGCCGGGCGACCATGCAGCTCGCCGCGGCGAGCCTCCTCGGGGCGACGGCGCTCGTCGTCGTCGGCCCGACCGGCCCACCGTCGCCCTGGGCGTGGGCCGCGCTGGCGGCATCCGCCCTGCTGACCGCGGCGGGCGCCGTCGTCGCCCTCCGGCGGCCGACGAGCCGGTTCCCGTTCACGGCGACCATCGCGATCGCCGTCGTCGACGTCGCCCTCCTGCTCCTCTCCGGGGCGGACCTGGTCGGTTCCGCTCCCACGTGATCGTCCGCGGGGCTAGCGTCGGAACGGACCGCCGACCCCGCGAGGTGCCACCTGCCCATGGACACGACCTTCACCCACCACGGCCACCACATCGTCCTGGCCTCGGCCGACAGTGAGTCGTTCGCGTCGCTGCGCCGCCGGCCGACCACGCGCGCCGAGCGCTACACGATGGGTCACATCCTGCGGGACAAGGTCCCGCGGTCCTCGCTCGGGGACTGGGAGCCGCCGGTGGGCCGGCCGGACCCCATCACGCTGATCATGGAATCGCACGAGGGGCGCATCGACTGGCTGATCCCGGTGCGGGTGGCGCGGATGGCGGCCTCGCCCTACGGGTTCCTGCGCGGAACGGCGATCGTCATGGCCGACGACGTCGCGCGCCTGCCGTCCACCGGCATCACCCCGGTGACCTGCGGCGACTCCCACCTGGGCAACTTCGGGTTCTACGCCTCGCCCGAGCGGGACCTGGTGATCGACCTCAACGACTTCGACGAGGCGCACCCCGGCGGGTGGGAGTGGGACCTGCGCCGGCTCGTGGCCACGCATCTGGGTGGCGGGGCGGCAGAACGGGGCGACCGAGGAGCAGTGCAAGGCGGCCGTCGTCTCCTGCGTCTCGTCCTACCGGGCCGAGATCATGTACCTGGCGGACCTGCCGCTCATGGCGCGCTCGTTCGAGCGGCTCGACGTCGACCGCCTCCACGCCCAGGCCAGCCAGGACACGCTGATCGCGGAGATCGACCGGGCCGCCGCGCGCGCCCGCAACCGCACGAGCGACCGCGCGCTCCCGCGGTTCACGATGGAGACGGACGGGCGCCGGCACATCGTCGAGGAGCCCCCGCTCATCACGCAGGTCAGCGACGCCGACGCCGAGAAGATCGCCGAGGGGCTCGACCAGTACCTCCAGACCCTGGCGTCGCACTGGCGCCGGGTGCTCGGCGGGTACACGCTGCTCGACGTCGCCCACAAGGTGGTCGGCGTGGGGTCCGTGGGCCTGCGCGCGTACGTGGCGCTGCTCGAGGGGTCCAGCCCCGACGACGTCGTGTTCCTCCAGCTCAAGCAGGCCCGCCGGTCGGTGCTCGCCAAGTACGTGCACGGCGACAACGCCTGGCACGCCCACCAGGGGCAGCGGGTGGTGGAGTACCAGCAGTCGCTGCAGACCGTGTCCGACCCGCTGCTCGGATGGACCACGATCGACGACCGCCAGTACTACGTGCGCCAGTTCCGCAACATGAAGGGCACCATCGCGCTCGACTCCATCGACGCCGCGGCGCTCACCGACTACGCGGGGATCGTCGGGCACCTGCTCGCCAAGGGGCACGCGCGAACCTGCGGGGCATCGATGATCGCGGGGTACGTCGGTCGCTCGGACAAGGTGGACCAGGCGATGGCCCGGTTCGCGCGGGCGTACGCCGACCAGACCGAGGCCGACCACGCGGCCCTCGTGCGCGCCGTCGAACGCGGGGTGCTGCCGATCGAGCGGGGCCTGTAGCGGCGAGAAGCCCGGAGCCACGCACCGCTCGGCAAGTCCGGTCCGCAAACGCTTACACGATCGCGCGGCGATTCCTACGATCGAACCCACCAGGGAAGGACGAGGGAAGGAAGCGATCATGGCCACCTCCGGGACCCGCAACGGCGTTCAGCTCATCACCTACGCGGATCGGCTGGGGGGCACGATGGCCGGCCTCAAGGAGGTGCTCGACGGCCCCCTCGCGGGCGTCTTCGAGGGCGTCCACATCCTCCCCTTCTTCACCCCGTTCGACGGCGCGGACGCCGGCTTCGACCCCGTGGACCACACGCAGGTAGACCCGCGACTGGGCACGTGGGAGGACGTCAGGGCCCTCGGCGAGGACTACACCCTGATGGTCGACATGATCGTCAATCACGTCTCGGCCGACTCCCCCGAGTTCAAGGACGTGGTGGCGCGCGGCGCAGAGTCGCCCCACCTGGGTCTGTTCCTCACGATGTCCGACGTCTACCCCGACGGCGCGGACGAGCAGGAGCTCATCGGGATCTACCGGCCGCGGCCCGGCCTGCCGTTCACGCCGATGACCCTCGGCTCCGACAAGCGCCTCGTCTGGACCACCTTCACCCCGCAGCAGATCGACATCAACGTCGACTCCCCCGCCGGCCAGGCCTACCTCGACAGGGTGCTCGGCGCGCTGGCGAGCGGCGGCGTCACGATGATCCGCCTCGACGCCGCCGGCTACGCCGTCAAGCGGGCGGGCACGTCGTCCTTCATGACGCCGTACACCTTCGAGTTCATCGACGAGTTGACGGCCAAGGCGCGCGCGCTGGGGGTCAGCGTCCTGGTGGAGATCCATGCCCACTACGAGCGGCAGGTCGCCATCGCCTCCCAGGTGGACCTCGTCTACGACTTCGCCCTCCCGCCGCTGCTCCTCCACGCGCTGTACACCGGCGACGGCGAGGCGCTGCGGCACTGGCTCGATGTCCGGCCGAGGAACTCCGTGACCGTCCTCGACACGCACGACGGGATCGGCGTCATCGACGTCGGAGCCGACCAGATGGGCGAGCACCACCCCGGGCTCCTGCGCCCCGACCAGGTGGATGCCCTCGTCGAGGGGATCCACGAGCACAGCCACGACGAGTCGCGGAAGGCGAGCGGCTGGGCGGCGTCGAACGTCGACGTCTACCAGGTCAACTGCACGTACTACGACGCCCTCGGCGAGGACGACCACGCCTACCTCCTGGCGCGGGCCGTCCAGTTCTTCACCCCGGGCATCCCGCAGGTCTACTACGTGGGCCTCTTCGCCGGCGAGGACGACATGGACCTCCTCGCGCGCTCCGGCGTCGGGCGGGACATCAACCGGCACTACTACTCGCGCGACGAGATCGTCGAGCGCCTCGGGCGCCCGGTCGTCGCCGCGCTGATCGACCTCATCCGGTTCCGCAACGCCCACCCGGCGTTCGACGGCGAGTGCACGGTGGGCGGGTCCGGCTCCCGGGTGGTGCTCACGTGGGAGAACGGGGCGCACCGAGCGGTCCTGGAGGCGGACCTCGCCGCGCGGACCGGGCGGATCACTGCCACGGCCGACGACGGCGCGGCGCTGGTCTGCGAGGACCTGCTCACCGGGGCGGCGGCGCTCCTCGCCTGAGCGGGGCCGCAAGCCGCGAAGGTCCCTGCAGATCGCGAACATCCTGCAGATCGCGAACATCGAGGCGGGGTGCGAACTCCCGATGCTCGCGATACGCCTCGATGTTCGCACTTTGGCGCAATCGGCGGTTCTCCGAGGCGCACCGGGCCCTTGGTCGCCCGGGTCGACCCGGTGCACGCGTTAGTCTCACGCCTGCTTGCCCAGCGCCGTCGTCCACCAGGGCGCGCGCGCGGTCGGTGAGCGCCTCACCCCGACGAAGAGGACTCGAGAAGACCATGGCACGCGTTTTCAACTTCAGCGCCGGCCCGGCTGCCCTCCCGGAGGACGTGCTCCGCCAGGCAGCCTCCGAGATGCTCGACTGGCACGGCTCGGGCCAGTCCGTCATGGAGATGAGCCACCGCGGCAAGGACTTCATGTCGATCGCGGCGACGGCGGAGGCCGACCTGCGCGAGCTGCTGGCCGTGCCCGAGAACTACAAGGTCCTCTTCCTCCAGGGCGGCGCCTCGCTGCAGTTCGAGATGATCCCGATGAACCTGCTCGGCGGGAAGACGGTCGCGGACTACGTCAACACCGGCGAGTGGGCGAAGAAGGCGATCAAGGCCGCCAAGAACTTCGCCCAGGTCAACGTCGCCGCGACCGCCGAGGACGCGTCCTTCACCTACGTGCCCGCGCAGGCGGACTGGAACCTCACGGACGACGCCGCGTACGTCCACTACACCTCGAACGAGACCATCGGCGGCGTCGAGTTCAACTGGGTCCCCGAGACGGGCGACGTCCCGCTCGTCAGCGACATGTCCTCCAACATCCTGTCGCGGCCCGTCGATGTCGCGAAGTACGGCCTCATCTACGCCGGCGCGCAGAAGAACATCGGCCCCGCCGGCCTGACCATCGTGATCATCCGCGACGACCTCATCGGCAAGGGGGTGCCCGCGCCGTCGGCCATGCTCGACTACGCGACCCATGCGAACGCCGGGTCCATGTACAACACGCCGCCGACCTACGCGATCTACATCGCCGGGCTGGTGTTCGCCCAGCTCAAGGAGAACGGCGGTCTCGCCGGGGCCGAGCAGCGCAACATCGAGAAGGCCTCGCTGCTCTACGACTACCTCGACTGCCACCGACTTCTACCGCAACCCCGTCGCGAAGGACGACCGCTCGCGCATGAACGTCCCGTTCCGCTGGCCGACCCGGCGCTCGACGCCGAGTTCCTGGCCGGGGCGGGCAAGCGCGGCATGGTGCAGCTCAAGGGCCACCGCTCGGTCGGCGGCATGCGCGCCTCGATCTACAACGCGATGCCGATCGAGGGTGTCCAGGCGCTCGTCGACTACATGGCCGAGTTCGCGGCCGCGAAGGGCTGAGCGACGTGACCGACAAGTTCCACGTCCTCGTCCTCAACAACGTCTCCTCGAGCGGCCTCGAGCGCCTGCCCTGGGATCGCTTCGCCGTCTCGGCCGACGTGGAGGACCCGCAGGCGATCCTGGTGCGATCGGCGGATCTCTGCAACGTCGAGATCCCGGCGTCCGTGCTGGCCATCGGGCGCGCGGGGTCCGGCACGAACAACATCCCGGTCGCGGCGATGACGACGCGCGGCGTGCCGGTGTTCAATGCGCCGGGCGCCAACGCGAACGCCGTCAAGGAACTCGTGCTCGCCGGCATGCTGATGGCCGCGCGCAACCTGTACCCCGCCCTGCGCTTCGTCGCGTCCCTGGACCTCGACGACCCTTTGATGGGGAAGAAGGTCGAGGGCGGCAAGAAGACCTTCGCCGGGTTCGAACTCGCCGGGCACACCCTGGGCGTCGTCGGCCTGGGCAAGATCGGCTGCCTCGTGGCCGACGCGGCGATCAAACTCGGCATGGACGTCATCGGCTACGACCCGGAGATCACCGTGGAGGCGGCCTGGAGCCTGCCCGCCACGGTGAAGAAGGCGAACAGCCTGGCCGAGGTGCTCAAGCACGCGGACTTCGTCACCCTGCACGTGCCGCTCGTGGATGCCACGCGGGGGATGATCGACGCCGGCGGCATCGCCCAGATGAAGCAGGGCGCCGTCATCCTCAACTTCTCGCGCGGCGGCGTGGTGGACGAGGGCGCCGTCGTCGACGCCCTCGACGAGGGCAAGCTGGCGACCTACGTGTGCGACTTCCCGGCCCCGCACCTGAACCGGCACCCGCGCACCATCGCCCTGCCGCACCTGGGCGCGTCCACGGCCGAGGCGGAGGAGAACTGCGCGGTCATGGTCGCGGACGAGGTGCGCGACTACCTCCTCGACGGCACGATCCAGAACTCGGTCAACTTCCCGACCGTCGTGCTGCCGCGGGAGTCGGCCTACCGGATCGCGATCGCGAACGCGAACGTGCCGAACATGGTCGGCCAGATCTCGGCCGCCATGGCCGACGCCGGGCTGAACATCGCCACGATGACGAACAAGTCGCGCAAGGACGTCGCGTACACCCTGGTGGACGTGGACAGCCCCGTGCCGGACGCGGTCATCGACGCCATCCGGGCGATCGACGGGGTCCTCGCGGTGCGGTACCTGCCGGCAGCCCACTGACCCGACGGTGGATCCAGGCTGAGTCCCGGGACCCCCCTTCGCTGAGGTCGAGCGCTCGACCTCAGCGAAGGGGTGCGCGGGCGTGGGTAGGTGATTCGGGCGATGTCGGAGGGCCTCGTTACCGTAGGCGCCGTGAGCACAGCGGGCCCTGAGCAGGCGATGGACGACGACGGCGCCGCCTCCGTCGTCGTGACCCTCGCCTCCCGTGGGGGTGCGCAAGCGGCCGCGTCCGCAGCCCCCGCTGCGGACGGCCCCGACCGCTGGGCGTCCTACCTGCCCGGCCCCGAGTCGGTCCCGGCGTACCTCACCTCGCGGTTCGCCGCGCAGTACCGGGTGATCGTCGACGTGCTGCTCGCCGCCCAGGACAGCTCCCTGACCGGTCTGTCGTTCGACGAGGTCGCGGCCGCCGTCGGGGCCGAGCTCACCGCCCGCCTCGGCTCCGGCCTCGCCGCCGAGCTGCTGGCGCCGGATCAGTTCGCCCTCGACGCGCGGATGGAGCAGCTCACCGCGTGGGAGGTCCTCACGCGGTGGCAGGACCCGGCGCGCACCGGGGAGGACTTCCTCCGCCGCCGCGACCGCTACCAGCTCACGCCACGCGCGGCCGCCCTCCACGCCTTCTGGTCGCAGGGATTCGCGGAGGACGACGCCGCGGACGTCACCCTGGCCCCCCGCGCCATCCGCGAGCGAATCGAAGCCCTCGAGAACGCGTTGACCCGCGGGGCCTACACCGACGCCGCGACCGAGTTCGAGCAGATCGCCACCCAGCACCGGGCCATGGCCCGGGCGGCCCGCGGCTGGCAGCGCACGCTGGCTCACGCGCTCGCCGGCCGGCCGGACGAGGCCAAGCAGGCCCTCCTCGCCCAGACGCTCGCCGCCTACATCGCGATGTGGGGCGAGCAGGTGGACGTCCACTCCCCCGCCATCGCCGAGGCCCTCGACCGCCTCGCCCCCCGGCTCACCGACGCCGTGTGGCAGGCCTGCGTGCGCGCCACGCTCGCGGAGGGCGCGGACGCCGGGCTCGTCGCCCAGCGTGTCGAGCGCTGGGTCGAGACCTGGCGGGTGCTCGGGGCGTGGTTCCACGGCTCGGACAGCCAGGCGCGCCGGCTGCGCCGTCAACTTCGCGACCTCGTCGCCCCCTGGGCCCGCAACCTGGGCATCCTCATGGACGCCGGCGGCGCCGTCTCCCGGCGGAGCGAGCTCTTCGCGCTCGCCGCCGCGATCGAGCGAGCGGACGACGACGGCGCCGCCCACCGGCTCTGGGACGTCGCCACGGGCCTGTTCGCCGCCCGGCACCTCCTCCTGCCGGCGCCGAACGCCGAGGATCACGCCCTGCGCTGGGGCGACGCCCCGCCCGCCCCGGTCACCGCTCGGTTCCGGACCCACGGCTCCCGGGCGTCGACGGGCCGGATCGCCCGGGCCGCCGACTTCTCGAAGGGCCGCGACGCCGCCCGCCGGGAACGGCTGGAGACGATCGCCGCGCAGGAGGAGGCGACGGCCGCGTTGCGCCGTCGGTCGGGCACGCACCTGGCCACGTGGCCGGCGCTCACCGACCACGAACTCGACCTCCTCCTCGACCTCCTCGGCGCCACCCGCCGCAGCGCCCCGCGCCCGACCGGCGGCGTCCGGGAGGCCGTCACCGAGGACGGCCGCTGGCGGGTGCGGCTCACCGAACCGGCCGGCCCTGGGGCGACGGTCGCCGTCCTGCGCTCCCCCACCGGCGCCCTGGCCGTCCGCGACTGGCTCTTCGAGCTGGACCAGGCATGAACCGGGACCTCCCAGAGACGCAGCAGGCGTTCACCGGCTTGCTCGCCCAGCCGGTGCTCACCCGGCAGGGCGCGCCGGAGGCGTTCGCCCGCGTCCGGCGGCACGGGCGCACGCTCACCGAGTGGTTCGACACCCGCCTCGGCTACCGCCTCGTGCTCACCCCCACCAGTGCGCGCCTCCTGCGCCTCGCCCTCGCCGAGGACGCGGCCACGGTCCACGCACCACGTCCGTTCGAGGCGCCGCCCCGCCGCGCGCTGGTGCTCGCCGTGCTCGCCGCCGCCGCCGCCGAGGACGCCGACGACGTGACGAGCACCCAGGACCTCTCCGACCGCGTCGCCGCCCTCAGCGCCCGCGACGAGGTTCCGGTCGCGCCGTACGACGCCGACCGCTTCACCGAGCGCCAACTCTTCGTCCGAGCCGTCGGCCTGCTCGTGGCCGCGGGCGCGCTGACGCCCACGGAGCGGCGGTCCGAGGACGCCCGCGAGGGCTGGGCGCACCGGCGCGACTCCGTGGGCGGCGCGTTCGACGTGCAGCGCGACCTCCTCGTCCGCCTGGTTCACCCGGGAAACCTCCGCGCGGCCCTCGCGGCGGGCCGCGGCGGCGCGCCCCGCACGGTTGCGGGTACCGGCTCCGCACCCCAGCCCACCGGCTCGGACGCCGTCAGCCATGCCCGCTTCGGCGTCATGCGGCGGATCCTCGAACTGCCGGTCTGCCTGGTCGAGGACCTCACTGAGGCGGAACGCGCCTACCTGACCAAGCAGCGCTCCCGGCTCGCGGAGTGGTGTCACGACATGACGGGCTGGAGCCTCGAGCACCGTCAGGAGGGCGTGGCCCTCGTCCCGGACGTCGAGTCGGGCACCGACCTCCCCTTCCCCCGCCAGCGCGCGGTCGACTTCGCCACGCTGCTCCTCCTGGGCCGGCTCCTGCGGGAGGCGAGCGACTCCCCCGCAGGAGTCGGCGCCGTCGTCGTCCCCGCAGCCGCCCTGCTGGTGGCCGCCGCGGATGTGCGCGAGGCCTACCCGCGGGCGATGACCGCGGCGCTCGACACCCCCGCGGCCGTCGCCGACCACGCACGCGAGATCCTGCTCGCCCTCGACCTCCTGCGCCCGGGTCCCGCCGAGGGCACGTGGCGCCTGATGCCGGCCGCCGCCCGTTTCCGCGACCCGCGCGTCGAGTCGCCTCGCGCCGTGGCGGAGACCCTTGCCGTCGTCGAGACCCTCGTCGCCGAGACCCTGTGAGGACCACCCCGTGACCGCACCCCGTCCGTACCCGGGACCGCCCGCGGGCCAGGAGGACCTGGCATTCGACCTCGGCCTCGGGCTGACCCTCGGCCCGGAGGAGCCGCCCGACGACGACGCCGCCTCCCCCGACGCGCCTCTCGCCGCCGGCCTGGACCCGGCCGCGTGGCTGATGGCGGCGGCGTCGGACGCCCTGCCCGTCCCCACGCGGGAGGACAGGTGGCAGCCGCTGCGGGTGGGGGTGGTCAACCTGTGGGAGTACGAGGACGAGGAGTTCTGGTTCGCCGACGGCCGGCTCGTGCTCCGCGGCGGAAACGGCGCGGGCAAGACCAAGGTGCTCGAGCTGACCACGCTCATGCTCATGCGCGGTGAGATCGCCCCGCCGGTGCTGGACCCCTTCGGCTCGCGCAACCGCACCATGCAGTTCAACCTCCTGCCCAGCGGCGAGGGTGACGACCCCCGCCCCCCGGCGGACTCCGGGCTGGGGTATGCCTGGGTGGAGTTCGGCCTGCTCGACGACGGCACGCCGCGCTACCTCACCGCAGGCCTCGGCGCGTCGGCGCGGCGCGGGACGGGGTCGAGCCCGGTGTCGGTGTGGCGATTCGTCACGTCGCGCCGGGTGCGCGGCGACCTCGTGCTCGTCCGCGAGCGCCAACCGCTTCCCGAGCGCGACCTGCGCGAACTCGACGGCGTCACCGTCTTCTCCGCGGCCGGCGCCTACCGGGAGCGCCTCTCGCGGGAGATGTTCGGTCTGGAGCCGGACGCGTACGACAACCTCACCACGCTGCTGCGGGAACTGCGCCGCCCGAAACTGGGCGAGCGGCTGAACCCCGCGGAACTGGCGACCACGCTCCGCCAGGCCCTCCCGCCGCTGGCGGCGCACGAGGTGACGGCCCTGGCCGACGGCTGGGAGCGGCTCGAGGACCTGCGCGCCCAGATGACGGCCACCGAGGGGGCCGCGCGGGCGGTCGCGTCCTTCGTGTCGGGGCCGTGGCGTGGCTGGGCGCGCGCCGTCGTCGAGCGGCGGGCGGCGGAACTCGTCGGCGCGACCACCACGCTGGACAACACCACGCGGGACCGCCGCGCCGCCGAGGAGACCCTGCAGTCCGTTCGCGCCGGCCGGTCCGCCACCGAGGCCGAGCACGTCGCGGCCCAGGCGGAACTGCGCACCCAGCGGGCCGCGGAGCGCCAGATCCTGGAGTCGCAGGCGTTCCGCGACGCGCAGCAGGCCCAGGGCGAGGTCGCGCGGCTGACAGAGCAGGTAACGAGCGTGGACCGGCAGCGCGACGCCGCCGCCGCGCGGTTGATGGCCGCGGAGGGCCGCGCTCGGGCGTCCGCGGAGCGCGCCGGGGCGGCGGTCGCGGCCTTCGACGGCGCGCAGGCTGGAAGGTTCGCCGCACAAAACCAGGCGCGGGACCTCGCGGCCCCGGCCGGGCTCGCGGCCTCTGCCCGTGCCGGCCTGCCTCCGGCCGACGGCACCGAGCGGGCCCGGCGCCCCGACCTCGATGTCCTGCGCGCCGATCACCAGCGCCGCGAACAGCGGCTCGCCCACCTGCGCGGCCTGGGAAAGGCCCACCGGGAGGCCGAGCGCGCGGCGGAGCGCAGCGGCCAGACGGTCGGCACGCGCGAGGAGGACCTGCGCCTGGCGGAAGGCGGTGCCGCCGCTGCGGAGGACGCCCTCCACGCCCGCACGGCCGAGGCGGGCGCGTCGCTGCGAGAGTGGGCCGGCGGGCTCGAGGAACTCACCGTGGCACCGGGTGACCTGGGCGCCTGGCTCGACCACCTCGCCCACGACCACCACCTCGGTGCGGCGCGTGAGGCCGTCGGCGCGGGCGTCGCCGGGGCACGCGCCGCACTCGGCGAGGAGCGGCAACGCCTGGCCGGCGAGGCGGCACCGCTGCGGGCCCGGCGATCCGAGGCGGCCGCGGACCTCGCCCGCGTGCGGACCGCCACGGAGGCCCCGCCGCCCGGGCCCCTCACCTGGGCGCGCCGCGAGCGTCCCGAACCGGGCCCCACCACCGGCGCGCCCCTCTGGCGGTGCGTCGAACCGCGCGAGGCGGGCGACCCGGCGCTCGGCGCGATCGAGTCGGCCCTCGCCGCTTCCGGGCTGCTCGACGCCTGGCTCACCCCGGACGGCCGCCTCACCGGTGTGCCGGACCAGGCCGAGGCCTTCGCCCTCGCGCGCCGCGCCGTCGTCGGCCCCAGCCTGGCCGACGTCCTCGTCGCGGACGACGACGGCCCGGTCGACGCCACCGCGGTCACCGCGCTCCTGCGATCCATCGCGTGGGGTCCGGAGCGCCCGACCGACGGGTCCGGCGGCGAGCCGTCCGAGAACGGCGGCGCCTGGCTCTCCCCCACGGGCGAGTGGGCCATGGCTCACCTCGCCGGCCGCGCCGAGCCGGCCGAGACCGTCTCCTACCTCGGCGCCTCGGCCCGGGAGGCCGCCCGCCGGCGACGGATCGCCGCCCTGGAGGCGGAACTGGCCGACCTGGACGCGCGGTTCCAGGCCCTGGCCGAGGCGGGCGCCGTCGTCGTCGGGCGCGAGGCGCGCCTGCGGGAGGAGGAACGGGCCTTCCCGGACGACGGCGCGGTGCGGGGCGCCGTCGTCGTCCTCGCCGAGGCGATGCGCGGCCTCGAGGCGGCCGCCGAGCGGCTCGCGCAGGCGCAGCGCCGGTTCGCGGCCGACGAGGTGGCCGCCGGCGAGGCGCGCGCGGCCCTCGCCTCCTACGCGGCCGAGCACGGCTTCCGGCCCGAACGGATCGAGGAGGACGCCGAGCACCTGCGGGCCTACGCGACGGCGCTGCGGGAACTCGGCCACGCCCTGCGGCGCGAGGACGACCTCGCCGGAGCGCGGGACGAGGCGTGCGCCGCGGCGGAGGAGGCCGCGGCCCACGCCAAGGAGTCCCGCGCCGCGCTGGCCGCGCTCGTCTCGGAGCACGACGACCTGCTCACGCGCCTGCGCACCGCCCAGCGCATGCTGAGCAAGGACCACCGCGAGGTGCTCCAGATGCTCCGGCGCACCCGCGAGGCGATCGTGGAATTGGAGGGAAGCGTCGAGACCCTCGCGGGCGAGCTGCTGCGGGCGAACGCCAAGGCCGAGAACGCCCAGGCCGTGCTCGAGCGCCACGAGGAGGCCCGCCAGGAGGCCGAGCGGCGCCGCGACGTCGCGATGGCCGCGTGGTGGGCAGCCGCGGACGCGGGGTTGCTGGCCGGGGCGGAGGTCGAGGAGCCGGAGCGGCGGACGGTGGAGAGCGCGCGGACCTCCGCGCGCTCGGCGCGACGCGAGGGCGGCACCCCGGACGACCCGCGCCTGGCCGCCGCGCAGGACCGCGCGTGGCGGGCGGTGTACGGCGCCCAGCAACGGCTGCACGTTGACCTGGAGCCCACGCGCGACGCGCGGATCCTCGAACCCGAGACCGATGCGGAGGCGGGTTCCGACGGCGGAGGCCCCGAACCCGGCGTGGCCGGCGGCGTCAGCCTCGCCGAGCCCCTCCCCCGCTTCGAGGTGCTCGTCGACGGGACCACCGGGTGGCTGCGGCCGGACGTCGCGGCGGACCGCCTTGCGGAGCAGGTCCGGGCCCAGGCCGAGCACTTCGACGCCGAGCAGCAGAAGGTGCTGGCCACCCTGCTGGGCTCGGCTTTCATCGAGCATCTGAAGGAACGGCTCGACTACACCGAGCGCACGGTCGCCGCGATCAACCGCACGCTCGCAGCGCACCCCACCCGACAGGGGCAGACGGTCCGGCTCACCGTGAGCCCCGACCCGCTCGACCCGGATGCGCGCAGCGTGGTCGACGCCCTCGCGCAAGGCTTCGACCAGCTCACGCCGGAGCGCCAGAAGCAGGTGCGGGACTTCCTCGCCCGGCGGGTCGACGAGGCCCGCGACAACGCGCTGGCGGACGGCGTCGACTGGCGGGCCGGCCTGGGCCGGGCGCTCGACTACCGCACGTGGCTGCGCATCACCCTGGAGTACCGGGCGGGCGGATCCAGCCGGTGGCAGGCGTTCGACAGCGCGGCCCACGGCGCGAAGTCCGGCGGCGAGAAGGTCGTGCTGCTGTCCCAGCCGCTGTTCGCGGCGGCGGTGGTCGCGTACGGGTCCGCGCGGCCGACGGCGCCACGCTGGGTCTGGCTGGACGAGGCGATGACCGGGGTGGACCCGCAGGTCAAGGCGTCCTTCATGGGCCTGACCGTGGAGTTCGACCTCGACATCATGCTGACCGCCCACGACGAGTGGGCCACGTACGCGAGCGTGCCCGCCGTGGCGATCTACGACCTCGCGCGGCACCGGCACCTCGCGGGCGTCGACGTGGTGCCCTACCTGTGGGCCGCCGGGCGGCGCACCCGGGTGGGCGCATGAGCGGCGGCGTCCCCCCGGCGCTCGCGGCGTGGGCCACCACCCCGGGCGGGCGGGCCGTGCTCGACGCCGTGCGGGAGCGGGGCCGCCGCGGCGCGAGCCTCGAGGTGGGCACGCTGCGGGTGAGCCTCGACGACTCGGCGCGGGCCGACGTCGGGCGCGTGCTGGGCATCCGGTGGGAGACGTCCGGGAGCGGCGTCGCGCTCGGTGCGCTGGAGCGGGCCCTCCGGTCGGCGCACGGGCTGGGCGTCCGGGAATCGGTCGAGGCGCTCGACGGCGCGCCCCTGGTCTCGCGGTCGGAGCGTCGGGCCGAGCGCGACGCCGCACGGGGTGCCGAGCGTGCGCAGGCGACGGACGTGCTGACCGACGCCGGGCTGGCCGACGACGTGCTCGCGGCGTGGTTCGACCACCCGGTCGTCCCACGCGGCGGCGACGGCTCGCTCGAGCGCACGGCGCAGCAACTCGCCGCGGTGTGGCGCGCCCTGCGCGCCGGCGGGCCCGGGGCGCGACTCGCGGAGGTGGCGAGCGCCGTCGTCGGGGACGCGCACGCGCTCGACAGGTCCACGCCGCTCGGGCGGGCGGCGGTGCTGCTCGCTGCGCTGGAGCAGGGACTCTCCTACCCCGCCACTCCGGCGGAGTGGCGCTGGGCCTGGCGCGCGGCGGGCGTGTTCTGCGACGAGGTGTCCTCGCGCGTGCTCGTGCTCAACCTGCCGTTGCGGGGGGACGCGCCCGCCGTCGCGATGGCGGGGGCCGCGCCCGGCGAGCCCACGTGGCTCACGCTGCGCTCGCTCGCCGGTCCGGTGGCGGTGCCCGCGGGCACCACCGTCTTCGTGTGCGAGAACCCCACCGTCGTGGAGGCGGCGGCCGACCGCCTGGGGACCACCTGCGCGCCGCTGGTCTGCACGGACGGCCGGCCGTCGCAGGCCGTGCTCGACCTGTTGCGGGCCCTGGTCGCGGGCGGCGCGGCGATCCGCGCACGCGCGGACTTCGACGCCGCGGGCGTGGGGATCGTCGAGAACGTGCGGTCCGTCGCCCCGGACCTGCTGCCGTGGCGGTTCAGGCCGGCGGACTACGCGGCCGCGGGCGGCCGCGTACCGGACACCGGCGGCGCGGAGAGTGCCGCGGAGGCGACCGCTGCGCAGGTCGATCATGACGTGGTGCTCCGCCGGGAGCACCTGACGAACGCCGTCCACGAGGAGTCGATCCTCGACCTCCTCCTCGCGGACCTCGCCGCCGAGCCCGTCACCCCCTGATCACCCTCGCCGGGCCCACCCCTCGAATCCGACGACCGAGCCGTTCGTCCCTTTCGCCCTCCTCGGGCGAAGGGGAGTCTGGGCGGTGAACGACGCCGTCGGGAGGGGGAACCCGTGATCCGCGCATCGATCGCCGGGCTGGGCGTGATGCTGCTCGTCGGCGGGTGTTCCGCCGGCGACCAGACTCCCGAACCGTCCGAGTCCGGCCCGCCCACCTCGGCCTCGGCGACGCGCACGAAGACCCCGAGCACCACACCGAGCCCGCCGGCCCAGCCGACCGCGGCCGCGACGGCGGCACCGGAGGCCGCCGTCATCCGCGGCGCGGTCTGCTACCCGAGCGAGTACATCCCCGAGATGACCGCCTTCTTCCAGGACACGACGTCCGGCGAGGCGACCACGCTCGACATCGCCGAGAACCAGGCCACCTACGAGGTGAACCTGCCGGCCGGCACCTACCTCGCCTTCGCCTACCTGGTGGAGACTCCCACCCTCGGCGGCGCGTACACGGCCGCGGTCCCGTGCGGCCTGGACGCGTCATGCACCGACCACACGCCGCTCCCGGTCACGGTCGGGCCTGGTCAGACGCTCGAGGGCATCGACCTCTGCGACTGGTACGACCAGGGCGCGCTCCCCCCGAACCCCCAGGACTGAAGGCTGCGGTCGCAGTACGCTCCGCTCGTCAGGACGCCCAAGGACGCCGACCACGCGGAGCCGCGCATGAACCTCGAGAAGGTGATCTTCGGCTTTTTCGTGCTGCTGGCAGCAACGCTCAACTTCGGGTTCTTCATCGGCGACATCTCCGAGCCGTCGCTGCACAACCAGTACGAGCTGTTCGCCGCCGTCATCGTGAACCTCATCGCCACGGTGCTGAAGTTCGGGGACCGCACCCAGATCGGCGCCGTCCACCTCGCCACCTCTCTGGTCGCGGACCTCCAGCTCATCGCCGCCGCGGTGGTGTGGGCGACCGCCTCGGCGTCGGCGGCGGGCCTGACCCCGGAGTCCACCGCCGCGGCCGTCTCCCTCTCGGGGGGAGCGCTGTTCGCGAACGTGGTCTCCGTGATCCTGCTGCTGGTCGAGACGATGTCCTTCCAGCGCCGCTGAGCCGCGGCCCCAGGACCACGCCGTGGCGAACCCCCTCCTCGCGTTCTGGCACCGGGTCTTCGCTCCGGGCCGGGTGCCCACCCTCCTCGAGGCCCCCTCGGCGCTCGCTCCGGTCGGCGGCAGGGCCGGGCGCGCCGCTCGCCACGGCCCACGCGCCCGCCGTCAGCCGATCGCCACCGCCGCCCAGGCGAGCGCCACGATCTTCCTCATCCTGCGCAGGATGCGGGCCCCGTTCATCGTCCTCGTCACGATCTTCGGGTTCAGCGTGGTCGGCCTCACGCTGGTGCCGGGTGTGGACGCGGCCGGCGAGCCCCACCGCATGGGGCTCTTCGACGCCTTCTACGTGGTCAGCTATACCGCGACCACGATCGGTTTCGGCGAGATCCCCTACCCGTTCACGTACCCGCAGCGCACGTGGGTCATCGTCACCATCTACCTCTCGGTCCTGGGCTGGGCCTACGCGATCGGGACGTTGTTCGCGCTCCTCCAGGACCAGGACTTCCGCCAGGCCTTGTCGCTCCAGCGCTTCATGCACAAGGTGGCGGGGCTGCGCGAGCCGTTCCTCCTGCTCGCGGGGCGCGGCCAGACCGGTGAGCGGCTGGGCGCCTCGCTGGACGCGCTCGGTCGGCGATTCATCGTGATCGACCGCTCGGAGGAGCGGATCGCGGCCCTCGACCGGGACGCCTACCACTTCGACGTCCCCGGGCTCGTGGCGGACGCCCGCAACCCCGGTCACCTCATGGCCGCCGGCCTCGACAGTCCGTACTGCGAGGGCGTGCTCGCCCTGACCGACAACGAGGAGGCCAACCTGGCGGTCGTCATGTCGGCGGCGCTCCTGCGACCCGACCTGCCCGTGATCGCCCGGACGGTCTCCCCCGTGATCGCCGAGCGGATGAGCGCGTTCGGTGAGCCCACCGTGATCAACCCCTTCGACGCCTTCGGCGACCACCTGCGCACGGCCCTCCACGCGCCGTCGTCGTACCAGCTCGAGCAGTGGCTCACCGCGCTGCCCGGCGAGCCGATGCCGGCCCGCCGCCCGCAGGTCCCGCGCGGACGCTGGGTGGTCTGCGGCTACGGCCGGTTCGGCCAGGCCGTCACCACGGACCTGCGCGCGGAGGGCCTGGAGGTGACCGTGGTCGACGCCGGGACCACCACGAGCGACGACCCCACCGTGCTCATCGCCCCCGGTATCGAGCTCGACTGGATGGCGCGCGCGGACATGCCGACGGCCGTCGGCCTGATCACGGCGACCGACAACGACATCTCCAACCTGTCCCTCATCGCCGCGGCCAGGCGCGACAACGCGCACCTGGTCATGGTCGGCCGGCAGAACGAGACGGCGAACGAGCCCCTCTTCGCGGCCAAGAACCTCGACCTCGTGCTCGTCCCCCCGGACGTCGTCGCCCACGAGGTCCTGGCGCTGCTCGGCAGCCCCGAACTCGTGCGGTTCCTCCACCAGATCCCGCGCCGCAGCGATGCGTGGGCGGAGGCCGTCGTGGCGCGGCTCGAGGCCCGGTGCGGGCCGTCGTCGCTCGTCACCTGGCAGATCGCCTTGACCGCCGACGACGGCGCCGTCGCCCTGCTGCCCTGGCTCGCCTCGGGCGAGGCGCACCTCAAGGACCTCCTCCGCTCGCCGTACGACCGCGACCGGCCGCTCCCCGCGCTGGCTCTCATGCGCATCCGCGACGGCGAGGACCACTTCACCCCGTCGGACGACGCGGACCTGCGCGAGGGCGACGTACTCCTCCTCGCCGGGCTCCCGAGCGCGCGCCGGGCGCTGGAGACCTTGTTCGTGGACGAGGCAACCCGCGAATACGTCCTCCACGACCGCCAGGTGCCGTCGAGCTGGATCTGGCGAAAGATGCTCCCGACCCCGCGCTGACCCCGTCGTCCGGCCTCAACCCGCCTCGACGTGCGTCCGGACGACGCGGCGCCACCGGTTGCCGGGCAGGTCCGGCCGAAGGGCAGCCAACCCCGCGCCGTACTTGCTCACCCGAACGGGCCGGTGGTGGGCGGCCCACAGCATCCTGTCGACGCCGGTCGGCCCGCCGGCCGACTTCGTCTCGATGACCACCCCGTCGGGCAGGAAGGCCGCGGCCCCGTCCTCGGTCAGCATCCGCAGGTCGGCGTCCAACGTCACCCGTCCCTCGCCCGTCCCCAGCAGGAGCGTCGTGCGGTCGAACACCGTGGTCAGCGTCGGGCGCAAACCCGGGCCGAGGGCGGCCACCTCCCGGAACCCGCCCACGAACGTGAGCGCGTCGCAGGTCAGCCGCTCGCTCTCCCTCGCCGGATGGGGCTGCCGGTGCTTCACCGTCCGCCCCCGGGAGTCCCGGGTCTTCACCTCGAGCATGCACAGGCCGCTGTCGACGTAGGTCCGGGTTCGGACCTTCGCACGCCGGGGGCGGCCCCGCGCCGCCGCGAGGTACATGCGCAGGTCCGGGGTGTCGAAGTAGACCGAGGAGTACCGGAACGACCGCGCGCCGTCGATCTCCAGCGCCCGGGCGCGTGCCGGCGAGCTCACGCACCACCCGGTCCGCGAGCGCCCGCGGGACCACGTACTTGCGGTCGGTGCGCGTCTGGAGGGCGGCGACGGCGTCGAGGTCGGCCAGCGAGACCGCATCGAGGCCGCGGGCGTCGAGGGGCGCGGTGGCGAGGGCGGGACTCATCGGACACCGCCGAGCGAGCGCGTGGTCCCGGCGGCGTGGTCGCCCGCACGCGGCGCCCCGAGCGGCTCGTGCCGGAAGTCCACGACGGTCGTGTCGTTGACGAGGTCCACTCGTCGCACCGAGACCCGGTGGACGCGGGTCCGGAACGTCTCCTCGAGGCGACGCACGAGGGCGGCCTCGTCGGTGTACGCGACGTCCAGGGTGACCGTCTCGGACCGGTACCGGCCGAACAACGCGGGATGGTCGCCCACGAAGAGCGCGACGAGGATCGCGCCCATCAGCGCCGGAGCCAGCCACGCAGGGGAGACGGCCACACCGCCGAGCAGCCCGATCGCCAGGGCCGCGAAGTAGTACGCCACCTCGCCCTGGTCGAGTTCCGCCGAGCGGAGCCTGATGATCGAGAGGATGCCGAAGAGCCCGAGCCCGAGGCCGGCACTCACCGCGGTGCTTGCCAGCGCGGAGGCGACGGCGAGCACGCCGATGTTGACGACCAGGTAGGCGACGACCAGCTCGCGGCGCCGGTGGCGGGGAAAGTAGAGGCCGAACACGAGCACCGTGATGGCCGCGAGGTCGAGCAGGAACATGGCTGCGGTCGACATGGGGTCAGCTCCTCGGGGGTCAGTGAGATCAGGGTGGGCGGCGCTCACGTGGGGGCGCTGGTGTGCCGCTGTGGGGGACCTGTGGACCGCCCGCCCTGGGGGTTCGGGGTGGGGCGTCGGGGCGTCCGGGCGTCAGGACGCCGTCACGGTGCCGAGACTCGTGCCGCCGACGACGACGTCGTACGCCGTCCCGGAGACGAGGTCCGGCGAGGAGACGACGAGGGTCGCGGCGTTCTTGGCGGGGGTGAAGGTCACGACCACGGTGCCGTCCGGAGCCCGGACCACGACCTCGGTGCCGGCGCTCACCTGCGAGCCGAACGCGATCCCGAGGACCGCCTGGGACGAGGTGTCGTCCGGGGTCTCGGCCATGCCGGCGCTGCCCGCGGCCACCAGGACGCCGCCGTCGACGACGAACGTCCCGTTGACGTCGATGGCGCCGTTCCCGTCCCCGGTGGGGCCGTGGACGGTCAGCGTTCCCCCGGTCATCGTGGCGCTGCCGTTGGAGTCGAAGCCGTCGCCGTCGGCGTAGATCACCGTGGTGCCGCCGCTGATCGCCACCCAGGCGTCCTCGAGCGTGGCGAACTGGTCGCCGCCCGGGCCGCCCATCGCTCCGCCCGCTTGGCCGCCCTGCCGGTTGCCGGCGGCCTCCTGTCCGGACCCGTCCACGCCACCCGCCACGTTGATGCCGTCGTCGGCGCTGTGGACCTCGATCTCGCCCCCGGAGATGGTGATCTGCAGGCTCTCCAGGCCCTCGTAGGACTCCGTCACCGTCAGGGTGCCGCCCGAGACGGTGAGGGCGGCGTCGGCGTGGATCGCGTCATCGCCGGTCGCGACCGTGAGGGTGCCCTCGGAGACCGTGACGCTGCCGTTGGAGTGGAGGGCGTCGTCGGCGGAGTCCACGACGAGGGTGCCACCGTCGACGACGACGCTCACCGTCCCCTTGAGACCCTTCGCGGACGCGTCCTCGGCGATCTGCGCGGAGGCGCCGCCGCCGGCCGTGACGGCGACCTCGCCGCCGTGGACGAGGACGTCGGTCTCGGCGTCGACCCCGTCGCCCGCGGCGTCGATCGTCACCGCACCGGCCTCGATCGCCACGTAACCCTTCGTGGCGTCCTCGGCGTTGTCGGACTTCAGGCCGTCCCCGCCGGCGGTGACGGCGACGGCGGCCGTGCCGCCGACCACGACATAGTCCTTGCCGCGGATCCCGTCGTCGACGGCGTCGACCGTGATCGCGCCCCCGGAGATCACCAGGCCGTCCTTCGAGGCGATGGCGTCGTTGTACCGGCCGGTCACGGTGAGCGACCCCGTTCCGCCGATCGTGAGGTCCGCGGCGGAGAAGAGGGCGGCGTTGGGCTCGTCCGTCTCGGCGTCAGGGAAGACGTACTCCGCGGCGTCGGTCAGGGAGTTCTCCGTCCCGTCCGCCAGGAGCACCACGGCCTTCTCGGCGTCGAGCACCGCGAGCGCGGCCGCCGTGCTGCTCGTGACGTCCACGCCGTCGAGCACCAGGCGGACGACGCCGTCGTCCGGGGTGTCCACGACGATCTGCCCGTCCTCCAGCGTGCCCGAGATCCGGTAGGTCCCGGCGGCCGTGATGGTGACGGTGCCGCCGTCCACCACGACGGCGTCGCTGCCGGACGACGCCGACACGCCGTCCAGCGTGATCGCAACCTCGTCGGCCGCGTCCCAGACGTAGTCCGACGCCTCGTCGTGGTCCGCGGCGTTCTCGGCGGTCGCGACCGTGGCACCGGCCGTCTCGGCCGACGTCGCTGCCGACGCCGCGGTGGCGACGGCATCCGTCGTCGCGGCGGTCCCGCAGCCGGTCAGCGCCAGAACCAGCGCCAAGGTCGCCCCCGCGGCCAGGTGCCGCACACGTGTGGTCCTCATGGTGGTCTCCCTCTCCTGGTCAGCCGTCGTGTGACTGAGAAAGACGCTAGGGAGGGGGGCTATGCGGACGCTGTGCGGCCCCTGAGGGGGTGCTGGCAGGTCGACGGCGCGCGGCAGGTCAGCGCTTGGACGGCTTCTTCACCGTGACCGTCACGCTGTCCGTGACCGTCACGGTCCCGTCGCTCACGGCAAGCGAGAAGACGAGCGTGGTCGGGCTCGACGGCGCCGTGAACGTCGGCGCGAGGGTGGTCGTGCCGGACAGGGTGACCGCCGTCTCGGCGCCGCGAGAGTCCGGAGGGCGGGAACCGTCGCGGGCGGCTTCCGGGGGGCGGGCTCGCGGTCTACGGTTCGCGGGTGGACCGAACCCGGGAGTGCCTCGCGTGACGACCATCCCCGCGGCAGGGGAGCGCCCCGGCCCGCCCGCCGACCGCCGCCGGGGTGGCCCTCTCCTGGTGCTGCTCGGCGTCGTCGCCGTCCTCGGCCAACTCTTCGTCGCGTGGCTCACGGTGGTACTGGGACTCGGCTGGTCGGGCTGGACGTACGTGGCGGCCGTCGCCCAGGTCCTGGCCGCGTTCGGCGTCATCGCCTGGCTCCTGGTGCGCCGGCGACGCCTCGTCGTGCTCGTGCCGGTCGCCTCCGCGCTGCTCACCGCGGGCCTGTTCGCCCTGGGCACGGCGCTCGCGGGGGCGACCGGGTGCAGCGACCGGGAGAGAGCGCTGGCGAACGAACTCGATCCCCCGCCGGGCGTCGTCGTCGACCTCCACGGCCGGATGGGCGGGGAGTGCGAGGCGCGCTTCTCCACCGACCTCGGCGACGACGAGGTGGTCGCCCACTACCGGGCCCAGTTCGACGAGCACGGCTGGGCGATCCTCCCCCGCGAGGCCGGCGGCGCCGATGCGGGCATCGCCGGGCAGAAGGACGGGATCGTCGTCGAGGTGGTCCTCTGGCCCGAGCCGGGGGTGGAGGACGCGATCGTCGTCCGCGAGGCCGCGCCCTCGGGCTGACACCTACGCAGGAGGCGACTCCTTCGCCGTCGGCGGACGGGCACCGCGCCGCCTGGGCGCGGCCGTCCCGTTCCCTGCCCGCCGGCCGAACCAGGCCGGCACCTCGCGCGGCTCGTCGAAGGCGCGGGCGACGACGACGTCGGTCGAGGAGTGGGCGAGGATCGAGAGGGTGATCGTCAGCGCCACCAGGTGGAAGATCGTGTCCGCACTCGCGATGCCGGACTTGAGCACGAGCAACCCGTAGACCACCGACGCGAAGCCCTTCGGCCCGAACCACATGGCGGCGCCCTGCTCCCGAGGCGTGAGCCCGGACCGGAGGAACGAGACCCACAGCGCCACCGGGCGGGCGAACACGAGCGCCAGGACGGCGAACGCCCACCCCGCCAGAGGGACCTCGGCCAGGAACGGCGGCGAGACGAGCAGTCCGAACACCAGCAGCGCCGCCAGCTTGAGCAGCTCCGCGACGAGGTTCCCCGCCCCCCGGAACGCGTTCGCCTCGCGCTTGCCGAACGTCGCGATCGTGATGCCGGCCGTGAACGACGCGAGGAAGAGGTTCGCCCCGGTCAGCTCGCAGGTGGCGAACACCAGCAGCGCGATCGCCACCGCCGTGATCGCGACGTACTCCCCGCTCGACTCGAAGAGCCGCGTGCGCTCCATCCGCAACGCGACGTAGGGCACGACCACGCCGACGACGACGCCCAGCAGGAGCTCGAGCGCGAGGCGCGCGAGATCGATCTCGTCCCGGGCGGCGACCTCCACCAGCACGATGACGAACGGCAGGGCGAGTCCGTCGTTGAGGCCCGACTCGACGTTGAGCATCTGCCGCAGGCGCAGCGGGACGCGCATGTTCCCGACGAGCGCGGCGGCGAACACGGGATCGGTGGGGGCAAGGATCGCGCCGAGGAGCAGGCACTCGACGGGCGTGAGGTCCGTGAGCCACCAAGCCAGCAGGGCGGTGAGCAGCATCGTGAGCGGCATGCCGAAGAGAAGAGCCCGCCCCGGCAGCCGCCACGCGGTGCGCAGGTCCACCCACCCGACCCGCATGCCGTCCGTGAACAGGACGGCGAACAGCGCCGCCTCGGCGAGCGCGAACACCAGCGGATCGCTCGGGACGAGCACGACGACGTCCAGGCTCCCCTCGCCCAGCACGATCCCGACCGACGAGGAACAGCACCGCCGTCGACAGGATCGTCCGGTGCGCGCGCGCCGAGATCAGGACCGCCACGAGGAGCGTCCCGGCGTAGACGAAGAGGAGGAGCAGGTCCTGCGACATCCCCACGGCGCCATCCTCCCGCTGCCGACGCCGCCGTGGCCGCGGACGGCGTCGGACAAGTCCTGTCACCGACGCGCTCTCCGGAGTACAACAGGAAGCGCAGCCACCGGGACGAGCGGCAAGGGAGCCGACAATGACCGAGCAGCACCATTTCCCGATCGCAACCGTCGCCGAGCAGAGCGCCGACTTCCGCCGCGTCCTGTGGACCGGACGCCATGCACAGCTCGTGATCATGACGATCCCGGTCGGCGGGGAGATCGGCGAGGAGGTCCACGCCCACACCGACCAGATCCTCACGATCGTCAGTGGCTCGGCCGATGCGACCCTCGGGGGCCAGACCACCGCCGTCGTCCAGGGTGACCTCGTCACCGTGCCCGCTGGCACCCGGCACAACGTGGTGAACACCGGCCCGCTCCCCCTCGTGCTGTACACGGTGTACGCACCGCCGGAGCACTCCCTCGACGCCGTCCACGCGACGAAGGAGGAGGCAGAGGCCGCGGAGGAGTCGGGAGAAGACACCCCGCCGCCGGCCCTGTAGCGGGCGACGGCGGGGCGGCCGGTTCAGCCGACCCTGGTCGCCGTGTCGATCAGCCCGAAGACCTCACCCTGAGGACCCTGCACCACCGACATCCGGCCGAACGCGCTGTCGGCCGGCGGCATGAACACCGTGGAGCCGAGCGAGGCGGCCTGGTCGGTGGTCGCGTCGCAGTCCGCGACCGAGAACCAGACCAGCCAGTAGGGCGGCATGCCCTCGGGCAACTGGACGTCGTGGACAACCCCGCCGACGCCGTCGGTCTCGCCCGGGCGCTTGGCGATCGAGTAGCCGAAGGCGTCGCCTCCGATCGCCTCGTACTCGAACCCGAACACGGCTGTGTAGAAGGCCTTGGCGCGCACGGAGTCCTTCGTGTGCAGCTCGGCCCAGCACGGGACGCCCGTCTCGTCCCAGACCTCGACGCCGATCATCGTCCCGGCCTGCCAGAGCCCGAACGCCGCGCCCACCGGGTCCGTGCCCCAGCTCATCCGCCCGTTGGTCGCGATGTCCATGGACTCGACCATGAACGTCGCGCCGGCAGCCTTGGCCGCGGACGTGGTGGCTTCGATGTCGGCGGCCGCGAAGTAGGTCATCCACACCGACGGCACGCCGGCCATGTCCGGGGTCTTCGGCATCACGCCGCCCACCGCCCGGCCGTCTTTCATCGCGGCCGCGTAACCGCCCATGGCGGAGTCACCGGGAGGGATGTCCCAGCCCAGGAGGTCGGAGTAGAAGGCGCGGGCGGCGTCGAGGTCATCGACCATCACGTCGAACCAGCAGGGGGTGCCGTCGGGCCAAGGGGTCTCGCGCGTGGCCATCGTGTTCTCCTCGGATGCGGGGCGGCGTCCCTCGGTCACGGGCGCCGGTGCCAACCATCCGAACGTAGGCTCCGGCGCCGACATCGCGCCAGGGGGCCGGGCCGAGAGGGGCACCCGGTGCCCGCCGAGAACTCGGGTTACCGTGACGGCGCGCGTCGGGGTTCGAGGCGCGTGTGGACGACGACGGGAGCCGGCGTGGCAGCGATCCTGACCCTCGTGGCATCCACCTGGAGCGAGGTGTGGGAGCGGGCCACCACGCCGCAGCCTGTCCCCCCGCCGTCGGTGGTCCTCGCGACGGGCGCCGTCGCCCTCCTCTGCCTCGCGATCCCGACGCTCTGGCACCTCTCACGGCACTTCCTCACCCTGGTGCACGAGGCCTACCACGCCCTCGTCGCCGTCCTGACGGGCCGCCGCCTCGCGGGCATCCGGCTGCACTCCGACACCTCGGGCCTCACCGTCTCCGTGGGCCGGCCCACCGGCCCGGGCATGGTCGCCACCGCGGCCGCAGGGTACGTGGGCCCGGCCCTCACGGGGCTGGTGGCAGCGGCGCTCCTGGCCCGGGGCTACGCCGTCGGGCTCCTCTGGGCGCTCTTCGGCGTCGCCGGCGTGATGCTCCTGTTCATCCGCAACGCCTACGGCGTCTGGGTGCTCCTGGTGACCCTGGGCCTCCTGCTCGGCGTGACGTGGTGGGCACCCGTGGAGTGGCAGGTGGCCGTCGCGTACGCGGTCACCTGGTTCCTCCTCCTCGGCGCCCCGCGCGCCGTCCTCGAGATGCAGGCCCAGCGCTCCCGGGAGCGCCGCGCCGGCCGCCGCCTCACCTCCGACGCCGACGCCCTCGCCCGCCTCACGCACCTGCCCGCGTTCCTGTGGGTAGGCGTCTTCTGGCTGGCGTGCGCGGGCGCGCTGCTGCTGGGCGGGAGCTGGATCCTCGGCCGGGCGCCGGCCTGAGGATCCTCGTGCGCAGTCCTCACGACGCGGTCTGGCGTCCTGTGGACGGCCCGCGCCTCGATGTCCTCACGGCCCGGAAGGATGGAGCCATGACCGCACCCGCCGCCCTTCGCGCCTGGTTGGGCACGCTGACCGCCGAGGACCTGCAGGACCTTCTCGAGAGACGTCCGGACGTGCTTCAGGGCGCGCCGCTGCGCGACCTGGACGACCTGGCGGGACGCCTGGTCCACCCGACGTCGGTCAGTCGGGCTCTCGCGCGGCAACCCACCCCTCTCGCCCAGGTGCTCGAGACCCTGCTCGCCTGCGGGCGGGGCGCGACGGCGCGGCGAGCCGCCGAGCTCCTGGACGCCTCGGACTCCGGGGGCGACGGCGCGGCCCACCTCGGGCTCGTGCAGCACGTCGTCGACGAGCTGCGCAGGCTCGCCCTGGCCTGGCCGGGGGCGGACGACGACGGCGTCGATGCCGTCCTCGGTGAGGCCGCTCGTCTCCCCGACGCACCCGTCGAGGTCAACCCCGGAGTGGGCGTCGTCATCCCCGTGCCGTTCGGCATGGCCCGGCCTCTGGCGGCCGTGATCGCCGACATCCCGACCGAGCCCCTGAAGCGCATCATCCGGGCCTGGGGCGCGCCCGTACCTACCAGGAAGGACGCGGTGGGCCGCGCCGTCGAGAACGCCCTGGGCGATCCGCGCACCGTCCGGATGATCCTGGCGAAGGCCCCGCCCGCGCAGGCCGAGGTCATCGTCGAGCGCATCCGACGACGGGCAGGAATCAGCGAACCGCCCCGCCCGGCCGATCCGCAGGCCCAGCGCCTGGAGCAGGCAGCGCTCACCTGGGCGAGGGAGCACGGCCTCGCCTACCTCCCGTACGGAGGCGTGGGGATCTGGGGCCTCGAGATCCCCAGCGAGGTCGTTCTCGCCCTGCTGCCGCCGGGGGCGGCGCTGCCCTTCACCCCCGTCCCACCCCTGCTCCCGACGGCGGTCGTCACCGCGGATCAAGCGCACGCCGCGGCATCGGGCGCGATCACAGAGGCGCTCTCGGTCACCATGGGACTCCTCGAGGTGATCGATCGGGAACCCGCAGCGGGCCTGAAGAAGGGCGGCATCGGGACGCGGGAGGTCACGCGTGTGGCCAAGGCGATCGGCGCACAGCCGACCGACGTCCGCCTCGGCCTCGAGGTCACCGCAGCCCTCGGGCTGCTGGACGTCACAGCGGAGTCGCGGGTCACCACCAGCGATCGCTTCCGGCAGTGGCGCAGGCTCGAACCCGCCGACCGCGCGGCCGATCTCGCGCGCGGGTGGCAGCGCCTCGACCTCGCCCCCACGATCGACCGGGACGCCGAGGGCAAGCCGGTCCCCGCGCTCGGCGGTGATCCGAGCGGTCGGGCGGAGTACCTGCGCGAGGCGGTGCTCGAGCACGCGCGGGAGGCGGGCGGCGTCGGCTTCACCTCGGCCGACGCCCTGGCCGAGTACCTCGCCTGGCGCCTCCCGTTCCTCGCGTGGCGCGGCGTGGGCGAGGAGATCCGGGCAACCTGGGCCGAGGGCCACCGGCTCGGACTGCTCGCGCTCGGAACCCTGAGCGAGCCCGGGCGAGCCCTGCTCGCCGGCGACGACGACCGGCTCACCGCGACATTCCGCGAGATGCTTCCCGCCACCCAGTCGACGGCGCTCTTCGGCTCCGACCTGACGGTGATCGTCCCGGGCAGCCCGGCCCCCGCCGTCGTCGACCTCCTCGACGCCCTCGCGGTCCGTGAGGCACGCGGCTCCGCGGCGACGTGGCGCATCACTCCTGAGTCCGTCCGGCGGGCGCTCGACGACGGGTACCAGGCCGAAGACCTCCTGATGCGCCTTCGGTCGCTCACGCCCGGTGAGATCCCCCAACCGCTGGTCTACCTGGTGCGGGACGTGGCCCGGCGACACGGGCACGTCGGGGTGCAGGCGTCGAGCGCCGTCGTCATCGGCGAGGATCCCGGTCTCGTCGCCGAGATTGCGGCCCACCGGGGCTTGCGCAAGGTGGGTCTGCGTCAGGTGGCGCCCACGGTGCTCACCTCCGAGGCGAGGCCCGACCAGGTTCTGGCGGCCTTGCGCTCGGCCGGGTACCTCCCGGTGCCCCTGGATACGGACGGCGTGCCGGTCGTGGCCGTGAGACCACGGCTGGCTGACTCCGGCCCGGAGGCCGAGCCCGAGGCGGAGATCGACGATGAGGCGGACCGGGCCCTGCGCCGCTGGGCGGCGGAGAGGAACCTGGCCCGCGCCGAGGGCCCCGCCGAAGTCGCTGCCCGGCTCGTCCGTGGTGACCCCGGGGGTTCGGACCCGGCGACGGCCGAGTTGGAGCAGACGATCGCACGGGAGGCACGCCGGCTGTCGCCGCCGGAGGTGCGCCACCTCGCTCACGCGATCACGTGTCACGGGTCGGTGGAGATCCAGTACCGCTCGTCGTCGAGCGGGGTGACCGTTCGGGTGATCTCGGACATCACGCTCAACGCCGGCTACCTCGCCGCGTGGTGCCACCTGCGTCAGGACGAGCGGTGGTTCGCCCTGGACGGAATCCAGGCCGTGACGCCTGTGTGAGGTCGGCGTCAGGTCGCGCGTCCACAGCCTCTCGGGGCCCCGCGTCGTTCGTGTCGGTGCCCGGGTGTGTGCTGGTCGCAAAGGAGGCGCCCCCATGTCACGCGAGAACGTGCACACGCTCAACACCAACACCCTCATCGGGCACACCGCCACCCGAGGCACGGCCTGGCACTACCGGGCCGAGTACCAGGGCAGCGAGCCGAACCACTACCCCGGTGCGATCCCGATCGCGGACGTCCGCCGCCGCCTGTTCACCTGGCGCGCCGAGGCGCAGCCGCTCGCCTTCGAGCGACCGGCCGACCCGACCACGATGACCCACCTCGGCCCCGACGGCCAACCCATGCGGTGGGTGCGCATTCCCGACCGGCTGGCGATCGTCCGGAGCGACCGCTCCGACGGCTCCGTCCTCGCACTCCTGTCGACCGACTACTCCATCCACCAGTACGACGAGTGGCTCCTCACCGCAGTCGGAAACGTCCTCGACGACTCCCTGTCCATCAGTTCCGCAGGCCTCCTGCGCGACGGCGCGGTGGCCTGGGTCGAAGTGTCCGTCCCCGCGTCGATCACGACGCCCGACGGCGTGCAGTTCCGTCCGAACCTCCTGGCCACCACCACCCTCGACGGCACGGAGGCGACCACCTACAAGCGCACCGTCACCAACGTGGTCTGCGACAACACGCGGGCAGCGGCACTCCGCGAGCGCGGCCAGGAGGTGAAGATCCGGCATGTCCGGGGCGCCCGCCTGGCTCCGCTGGACGCGCGCGATGCCCTGCAGATGATCCACACGACCGCGGAGGACTTCACGAAGCAAGTGGCCAAGCTGTGCAGCACAGCGGTCGACGACGCCGCCTGGGGGCGGTTCCTCGACGCGTGGGTTCCTCGCAACGTCCCCGCGGGACGTCGCCTGTCCGTTCAAGGCATGCTCGCCGCCGAGCAGCGCCGGGACTCACTCGACGAGCTGTACCGCCGCGACCACCGCGTCGCCCCGTGGACCGGCACGGCCTACGGGGTTCTCCAGGCGGTGAACACCTACGAGCACCACATCCGCGGTGTCCGCGGTCGCACCCGCGCCGAGCGGAACATGCAGCGCGCCGTCGACGGGGACTTCACCGCCGTCGATCGGAAGACCTGGGCCACGCTCGAGAAGGCGCTCGCCCAGGCGTGAGGCCAACGGGAGCGGAGGGGTTGCCTCATCGCCGCCGTCCCCGGACCTCCGGGCGCCGCTCCCGTCGGCACGGAAGGTCCGCCGCGGGTTTCGTGGCGGACCTTCCGGGTAGTGCGCTCGTGTGCTTGGTCGTGGGGGTGTGGTCAGGGGGTGCAGGTCCACACGCCGAAGGCGGGGCCGGTGGCGGGGAGGGTGACCCACCCGTCGGGGTCGGCGTGCAGGTCGGGGGTTCCGGCCAGGCCGCTGAGCCAGGCCCCGACCACGCTCACGGGAACCCGGACCGGGGCGTGGGCCGCGCGGGCCGCGTGGACCAGGACCGACTCTCCCGGGGCCTCACGCAAGAACGTCAACGCGTCATCACCGATGCTCACCCACCGCAGACCCCCCCGACGCAGCGCCTCGGAATCCTCCCGGGCCCTGAACAACGCCCGCGTCGAGGCCAACCGGGCCTCATCCCAACGCTCAGGGTGCTCCCACGGCATCGGGATCCGCGCATACTCCGGCCCGAACGTCGCCAACCCCAACTCATCCCCCGCATAGATCATCGGGACCCCCGGATACGCCGCGAGCAGACCGAACGCCACATCCACCACCGCCGCATCCCCCAACAGGGACGCGACCCGGTGCGTGTCATGCGAACCGATCAGATTCATCGCGTGCACCGTGCCCATCCACGGCGTCACCCCCGACAACTCCCGCATCGCCTCCACCACCAACGACCCGGGCAGATTCGGCAACGACGGATACTTCCCATGCTCATACGGGAACGGCTGCTCCGGGATCAACCACTGCCACACCGGGCGGGTGAACGCCGCATAGTTCATCGTCCCCTGATACCCATCCCCCAACAGGTCCCGGGAGGCGTCATGGTTGGACTCCGCCTGCAAGAACGACTCCTGCCCCACCGCCGCCGCCATCGTCGCCCGGATCGTCGTCGCGACCTCGTGCGCCAGATCGATGTCCCCATGAATCCCCGTCATGTTCGCCACATCGATCCGCCACGCATCCAACGCGTGCGGCCCCAACCACCGCGCCACCACCGACTCCGGCCCCTCATACAACCGCCGCCGCAACTCCATGCTCCGATGATCGAAGATCGGCATCTCCCGCAAGTTCCACCACGCCGCGTACTCCCGCGGGTGATCCGTGAAGAAGAAGAACCCCGCCTCCGGGGCCTCGGCATCCGCCAACGCCGCCTGGAACCACTCATGGGTGTCCCCACAATGATTCGTCGTCAAGTCCCCCATCAGACGCATCCCCCGCGCACGGGCCGCACCCGCCAACCGCGCCATCGCCTCATCCCCACCCAGCAACGGATCCACCGCATCAAACGTCGACGCGTTGTACCGGTGATTCGAGTTCGCCGGGAAGAACGGCGTCAGATAGATCGTCCCCACCCCCAACGAGGCGATGTGATCCAGATGCGCCGTGATCCCATCCAGATCCCCCCCGAACCACTGCCGCGGCGTATCCGGACCCTCCCCGATCACCGGCTCATCCCACCCCGCCGGCAACGCCCACCCCGGCGCCGGCCGCTCCACACTCTTCGCGAACCGATCCGGGAAAATCTGATACATCGTCCCCGTCGCCCACACCGGCGGCTTCACAAACGTCGTGATCCGGAAATCCGCCGCATCCGCCACATCCCGCGAATGCAACCCCGACCCGTTCAACCACTGATACCCGTATGGCCCCCCATCCAACAAGAACCGGTACGACACCACCGGATTCACCACCGGCAACTCCGCCCGGAACCACGTATCACTCTCATCCACACGATCCACCACCAACCGGATCAACTCCGGCTCCCCATCCTCAAGCACCCGCACCCACACCCGCGACACATCCGAAACCCGCGGCACCCGCACCAACACCGTCACCAACCCCCCCAACACCGGCGTCGGCTCCGGCACATACAACGCAGACCCGTCATGATGCGGCAGGGCCCAAGCGGCGTCGATCATCTTTCTCCTCCACGGGAGACGAGGCGGGGTGAGGGGCGGACGTCACTTTGCCATGCGGACCCCACGCGTGAGTCGCATCTCGGCCCCGAGGTGACGGCCGTGGGAACGACCAGCCGCCCCATCTGACCCCGTCCGCGCGCGAAGGCCAGGCCCCCAGAGCGGGGTCCCGCGAGATCAGGAGCCCGAACACCACCCCTCCGACCCCAGAGGCGGGCAGGCTGGGTCCCACTCCCAGCGCTCGAGGTCGAGCGCGAGCCGGACCGGAGGGCGCAGAGCGATGGCCGAGAAGTGGTTGGAGGGCGAGAAGATCGCCTTCCTGTGCGAGAACGGGTTCGAGGACACCGAGCTGACGGAACCGTGGAAGACGGTCGTCGATGCCGGCGCCAAGGCGGTGCTGGTCTCCCCGCACTCCGGCGTCATCACGGGCAAGCACGGCCATCGGGCCACGGTCGACCTACCCGTCGACCTCGCCCGCGCCTCCCTCTTCGATGCTCTGGTCCTGCCGGGAGGTCGGACCAACTCGGACATCCTGCGCCAGAACGCGGACGCGATCGGGTTCGTCAAGGACTTCTTCGCGGCCAACAAGCCGGTCGCAGCCATCTGTCGCGGGTCGTGGATCCTCGCCGAGGCGAGGGTCGTCAAGGGCCGCAGACTCACCTCCACCCCCGGACTCCAGGAGGTGCACACCGCGGCGGGCGCCACGTGGGTGGACCAGGAGGTCGTCATCGACGACAGGCTGATCACGAGCCGCCGGCCCGCGGACCTGCCCGCCTTCATCGCCGCCCTCGTCGCGGCGATCGCCGAGGACTAGAACTACTCCCCCTGCGCCGCTGCCCCGACGGCGGTCCGGACACGTGACCGGGTGGTCGGCGGCACGCGAGCCGAACTGACGAATGCGGGGGCGCGCGCCGTTGCGTGCCCCCTGCGTCGACGGTCCGCCCGGCACAGGACGGGCCACAAGGGACCAAGGGCACTGTGCGGCGGTTGAGGGCCCTTCTCCACCACGTCACGAGATCGATCCCGGACCTACCCGGGGGCCGGGGTGGGAGGGTGGGCGTCATGACGACGCCATCGGTCTTGGCCGGCACGCGGGTGCTCTACGGCTGCATGGGCCTCGGCGGCCCCTGGGGACCCGAGCCTTACGGCGCCGCGGAGGTCACCGAGGCCGAGGCAGTGATCGAGGCCGCCCTGGACAGCGGGATCACCGTCTTCGACCACGCCGACATCTACCGCCACGGCAAGTCGGAGGCCGTGTTCGGCGAGGTCCTCGCGCGCACCCCCGGTCTGCGCGAGCGGATCGCCCTCCAGACGAAGTGCGGCATCCGCCTGCCCGACAGCGACCGACCGGGCCAGTACGACCTCCGCGGCGCGAGCATCCTGCAACGGGTCGAGGAGAGCATGACGCGCCTGCGCACCGACGTGCTCGACGTGCTGATCCTGCACCGGCCCGATCCGCTGGCCGACCCCGACGACGTCGCCGCCGCCCTCTCCACCCTCCACCGCCAGGGCCTGGTGCGGGAGTTCGGCGTCTCGAACATGGGCGCCCAGCAGATCGAGCTCCTGCAGGCGCGGCTCGACGTCCCGCTCGTGGCGAACCAGCTCGAGATGAGCCTGCACCGCCGCGACTGGCTCGAGGCCGGCGTGCTCGTGAACACGGTGGAGGGTGCCGGGGTGGGCTTCCCGTTCGGCACGGTCGAGCACTGCGTGGCTCACGGGATCCAGCTCCAGGCATGGGGGTCGCTGGCCAAGGGCCGATTCACCGGCAATGAGCAGACGCCCGCGGAGCAGGCGACGGCGCGCATGGTCCGGGCGCTCGCCGCGGCCAAGGACACCACGCCGGAGACAATCCTGCTCTGGTGGCTGCAGCGTCACCCCGCCCGGATAGCCCCCGTCATCGGGACCACCAACCTCGCGCGGATCGGCGCCTGCCGGGACGCGGCCGTGCACGCACCCGACCTCACGCACGAGGAGTGGTACGCGCTCTGGGTGACGGCACGGGGCACGCCACTCCCCTGACAGCTGCGTCGGCTCGTTCGCGCGAACAGCCGCGCAGGCTCGGCTCCGGAGACACAATCGAGGCATGGAGCAGTTCAGCCCGCTCCCTGTTCGTCACCCCGCCGTGGCCGGCCTGTTCTACCCCGACGAGGCGCCCGACCTCGCCGCGATGGTGGCCGACCTGCTGGCCTCCGCGCGGACCCGCGCTCCTGTCGATCCCCCGGCCGTCGCCCCGAAGGCCCTGATCGTCCCGCACGCGGGCTACATCTACTCCGGCCCGACGGCGGCCCTCGGGTTCGCCCAGCTCGCCCTCGCCCGCACACCCATCCGTCGGGTCGTGCTCCTCGGACCGGTGCACCGCGTGCCGATCCGCGGCCTCGCCCTGCCGGGCGCCCGCGCCTTCGCCACCCCGCTCGGCGAGGTCGCCGTCGACCAGGACAGCGCACGCGACGTGTCCCGCCTCCCCCAGGTCGTCGTGAGCCCCGCCGCCCACGCCCTGGAGCACTCCCTCGAGGTGCAGCTTCCGTTCCTCCAGACCGTCCTCGAGCACTTCACCCTCCTGCCGCTGGCGGTGGGCGATGCGACACCCGCCGAGGTGGCGCAGGTCCTCAACGCCGCCTGGGCGGGCCCCGAGACGCTGATCCTCATCAGTTCCGACCTCTCCCACTACCTCCCCTACGAGGAGGCCCGCGCCGTCGACTCCGAGACGGTCCGCCGGATCCTCGCCCTCGAGGGCCCGCTGAGCCATCACCGGGCCTGCGGCGCCACCCCCGTCAACGGCCTCCTCCTCGCGGCGCGCCCCCACGGCCTCACGCCCCACCTGCTCGAGGCGTGCAACTCCGGTGACACCGCCGGCGACACCCGGCGCGTCGTCGGCTACACCTCGATCGCGTTCACGGAGTGAGCCGTGGCGACCGACGAATCCAGCGACGAGGTCGGCACGACCCTCCTGGGCCTCGCCCGCGCCGCCATCGCCGAAGTGCTCGGCGTCACCCACGAGGCCGACGACGGCGCCCCCTGGCTGTCCGAGTCCGGCGCCACCTTCGTGACGCTCACCCAAGGGGGCCGGCTGCGGGGGTGCATCGGCTCGCTGGTGGCCCGGCGCGCACTCGTCATCGACGTCCGGGCGAACGCCGTCGCCGCCGCCTTCGGCGACCCACGCTTCGCGCCTCTGTCCGTCAGCGAGTACGACGCGACGGCCGTCGCGATCTCGCTACTCTCGCCGACGCAGCCGCTCGGTTTCGACTCGGAGGCCGACGCGCTGGCCCGGCTGAGGCCCGGCGTCGACGGCGTCGTGTTCCAGTACGCATCCCGGCGCAGCACCTTCCTCCCGCAGGTCTGGGATCAGCTCACCGACCCGGGCGTGTTCATGAGCCATCTCAAGCGCAAGGCGGGGCTGCCGGCGGACTTCTGGGATCCCGCCGTCCGGCTGGAGCGGTACACGGTGACCACCTGGAAGGAGACCGAGCTGCGGCTCGGTGAGTCGAGATGACGGCAGCGACGACAGAAAGCTCCCACCCGGCCCGCTACTGGCACGCCCTGGACGACGGTCGTCTCCAGTGCGACCTGTGCCCGCGCCACTGCCGGCTGCACGACGGGCAGCGGGGGTTCTGCTTCGTCCGGAAGCGCGAGGGCGGTCAACTGGTCCTCACCACGTACGGACGGTCGTCCGGCTTCTGCATCGATCCCATCGAGAAGAAGCCGCTCAACCACTTCTACCCGGGCAGCAGCGTGCTGTCCTTCGGCACCGCCGGCTGCAACCTCGGCTGCAAGTTCTGCCAGAACTGGGACATCAGCAAGGCGCGGGACATGGACCGCCTCATGGACCAGGCCTCGCCCGCAGCGATCGCCCGCGCGGCGGAGGAGTGGGACTGCCGGAGCGTGGCCTTCACCTACAACGACCCGGTGATCTTCGCCGAGTACGCCATGGACACGGCCGCCGCGTGCCGCGAGCGCGGCATCGCCTCGGTGGCGGTGACGGCCGGCTACATCGACCCCGAGACCGCGCGCGCGACTTCTACGCGGTGATGGACGCCGCGAACGTGGACCTCAAGGCCTTCACCGAGGACTTCTACTTCAAGGTCACCGGCGCGCACCTCCAACCGGTCCTCGACACGCTCGTCTTCCTCAAGCACGAGACGACGGTGTGGTTCGAGGTCACCACGCTGCTCATCCCCGGCCACAACGACTCCGACGACGAGCTGCGCGCGATGTGCCGCTGGATCATCGCGTGAGCTGGGCCCGGACGTGCCCCTCCACTTCACGGCGTTCCACCCCGACTTCAAGATGCGCGACGTGCCGCGGACGCCGCCGTCGACCCTGGTGCGCGCCCGCGACGATCGCCCTCGAGGAGGGCCTCCACTACGTCTACACGGGGAACGTGCACGACCGGGAGGGCGACACCACGTCCTGCCCGCAGTGCCACGCAGGTGCTGATCGAGCGGGACTGGTACGCGATCCTCGCCTACCGGCTCACGCCCGAGGGCCGCTGCCCGGACTGCGGCACCGCCGTCCCCGGGCGCTTCGACGCGGAGGCCGGCGACTTCGGGAGCCGGCGCATCCCCATCACCATCGGGTCCTGACGGCCTCGTCCACCTCGTGCGGGCGGGCTTGTGCGGAAAGTTCCTCCTGTGTGGCGCGACGGATGTTCCGCACAGTCGGGGAGACCGCCGCCCCTACTGCACGCGCTTGAACGGCGAGTATCCGCCCGCCGGGTGGATGACCGGGGTGAGGACCGCGTACCCGTGCGGTGGGAGCTCGAGCTCGATCAGCGACCGGTGCGAGCGCCGCTCCGGCCCCCCGAGCAGGTCGACCAGCCGCGCGGCGTCCATGAGCTTGGAATCGGGCACGAGGACCGTCTCGGCGACCGGCTCGTCGCTCGGGTTGACCAGCACGACGACCATGTCCTCGGCGCGGTCGGTGTACCGCTGGAAGCCGATCAGCCGGTCGGTGACGAGCCAGCGCACGTCACCCACGCGCAGCGCGCGGTGCTGCTGGTGCACGGCGACCAGCCGCCGGGTGAAGGCCAGCCACGGGTTGTCGTCGGTGACGAGGTCCCACCGCATGGGGGCCCGCATCTCGGGGTCGTCGCCCCCGGCCATGCCCACCTCGGTCCCGTAGTACAGGTTGGGAGACCCGGGCAGCGTGAACTGGAGGACCATCGCCAACCGGCGGGCGCCGTCGTCGGGCAGGACGTGCGCCAGGCGGGGCTGGTCGTGGTTGTCCAGGTACACCCAGGACTTGAGCATGTGCTCGGCGTCCGCATCGGCGTAGGTGCGCGCAAGCATCCGGGCGCCGTGCGCCGGCGGGATCCGGCCCGCCGCGATCCCCACGATGATCTCGCGCAGGGTGAAGTGCAGGATCGCGTCGACCGCCGGGAACCATTCCTTCGCGTAGGACGCGATCTCCCCCAGCACGAGGGAACCGGGCCGCTCGGTGTGCGCCGCGTTGGTGAGTTCCTCGAGGTAGGCCATGCCGATGTCGTAGGCGACGTCGAGGCGCCAGCCGTCCACCCCGTCCCGCAGGAAGCCCCGCACCACGTCGTAGACGTACGCGCGCACCGCCGGGTTCTCCAGGTTCAGCTCGGGGAGGTTCTCCGCGAGCGCCCAGGCGCGTGCCCCGCCGGCGAACTCCTCGCCGAAGACGAACCAGTCGCGGTACGGGCTCTCGGGGTCGGACTCGCGCGCTGCGGAACATGGCGGAGTTGCGCCCCATGTGGTTGAAGACGCCGTCCAGGACCAGTCTCATGCGCCGCTCGTGCAGGTCAGCGGCGAGGTCGCCGACGTCGGCCCGCGTGCCGAACTCCGGCGTCACCTCGGCGTAGTCCAGGGCGTCGTACCGGTGGTTCGTGTACGAGAGGTGGATCGGGTTCAGGTACAGGACGTCCACGCCGAGACCCTGGACGTAGTCCAGCCGGGCGCGGGTGCTCGCGCAGGTCCCCGCCCCAGAAGTCGATCTCGTGGCTGTAGAGCTTCTCCCCGGGCAGGTAGCGCCCCGCCGTCGGGAGTTCGTCCCAGGCCCGCAGCCGCTTCGGGGCCGGGTACAAGTGGCGCTTGGCCTCGAGGTCCTCCGCCGGCGCGAACCGGTCCACCAGCACCTGGTAGACCACCGCGCCGTTGCGCCAGTCCGCCTCCCGCCGCTCGTACCGACCGGCGACCTGGCGGTCGAAGGCGTTGGCGTAGGCGGCGCCGTCGGCTGAGCGGGGCTGGGGCAAGGACTCCGGGCTCGTCACCCGGGAAGGCTACCGGCGGGGCACGCGCTGCCGGCCTCGACGCGAGGTAGTCGGTGTGACGCGAGGTAGTCGCTCAGAACCGGCTACCTCGCGTCACACCGACTACCTCGGGCGGGGTGCCCGACGGCGGATCACAGCCCGCGCACAGCGGGCGCCCAGCACACCCCCCGGTGGGCCCGGATGTCTCCTGCGCGGTCATGAGCGTCACTACCCCAGCTGACCGTCCATCCACGCGATTCGCTGCTGCAGCCAACTCCGTAGGTGGCTGACCTCCGCATCCCAGGAACCCTTCACGACCTGGACCTCCTCGAACCGCTCCGTGACGTCCCAGACCGTGAAGTTCTCCGCAGCGGAGGCCTCGATCAACATCGCCTGCTGGTCGATGAACGAGTCCGTCGTCTGGAGGTCCACTCGAATCTCCTGCCACCTGGCCGCGACGAGTTCCCGGAACTCCGGGTCCTCGTTGAGTCGGTTGAACCACGTGACCTGGGACTGGCTCATGAAGTAGTCGGGGTCGGTCTGGGGATCCCTCAGGTACCACCCGGTCGGGTCCCCCTGACCACCGGGGTACGTCGCGTTACCCAGGGAAGTGTCGTAGTCCCACATGGGACCGAAAAGGAGCTTCCCCTGGTCCCCCGGCGCAGGATCGACGTCGCGCTCCTTGTACATCAGGACGCTGGCGTACATGTTGCCGTCCACGGTCTTGGTCAGTTCCTGGGCAATGTAGTAGTCGACCAGGGAAGCCGTATCGATGTACCGCTTCCAGCCGACGACGTCGTCCTCGAAGTCGCCGCCGAAGAGAGCGGCGTCGACCTCATCCAGGTACTGATCGATGTAAGTGATCTGCGCAGCCGTGATGCCCGAACCGTCGTCCTCGTCCTCCGGCTCCTTGATCCCGACCCATCCGTGCTGACCCACTTCTACGTTGTGGTCCGCGCTCTTGCGGAAGTCCCACTCCAGCAGGTATCCACCCGTGACGTTCGGCGCACTGTCGTTGACACCACCCTGGTTGTCCTGGAGCTCGTCGATGTCGACCCGGTCAGAAGCGACGTTAATTCGCTCGATGAGCGTGTACGAACCCACGTAGGTGCCGTTGAGGTACAGATCGACCGGGATCGACCGCGGGGTCCACGCCATGTTGGTCAATTGGGAACCGATGTACATGGCTGCCGACGTCCGCAGTAGCGACCTGTCGTAGTGGTTGGCCAGCAACGCCCATTTCTTGCTGCCGCCCAACCCGCACAGGTCGGACTTGTCGTCCAGGTTGACGTTGTAAGGCTCCTTGTCGAGTGACCAGCCGTACTCTCCGCGACCCCGGATCTTCATCCGGGTCGGGGCCATCGCTGAGCACTCGGGCACCTGCGAACCGGCGGCCATCGCGAAGGTCCCCTCGACGTAGGCCAGGTCAGAGAGGACGTCCTCGCCGTCGTTGGTGTCGAGGTAGATCGTCGCCAGCCCGGTGTTCTTCGTCTCCCTCGGAGCCGCGTAGGACACGACGTTGGTGAACCGCTCCGCGCCGGCGGGACCGACGACGGCGCGATAGTCGTGGAGCACCTCGAGAGGGTCCGCGACGGCGAATGTTGCACCGCCGTCGACGTCTACGCCGGCAGTGGCGATGGTGCTCCACTCCGCCTCTGCGACATCCGCGGTCATGGTGGTGGCGATCGTCTGCATCTGGAGCGCTGCCGTGGCACCGGCGTCAGCCGCGACGAACTCGGCCTTCCACACAGCGCTCGAACCGTCATGGGCAACGCTGAGGTTGCCGGACGGCACCAGTTCGGCCCACGTATTCGTCGTCGGGTCGAAGGCCCAGACGTCCGTCGATGCCTGCCATCCGCCTGCTGTCCTCGCATGGCCGCCCACCAGGAGGACGCGTTCGTTGACGGCGTCGTAGAGGAGCGTGTGACCTGTGCGGGCAAGCGGGCCGATCGTCGTCGCGACCTCTTGCGGGTCGCCCTCTGGGTCGTCCGAGACGTCGCCCGCGCTCCCGGACTCTGCGGGCGGCCACCCGGAGCCCCGCTCCGCCTCGCTCCACTCATCCGCGGCGGCATCGTACGTGGCGAGCACGCCGTCGCCGAAGAGGACCGTCCTGGAACCTGCGGCGTCGAACGTGGCCGCGCCGCCCCGCGGGCCTGGTTCGAGGTTGACCTGGGGGGACTCGGCCCCCTGCTCGGTCCACTCTCCGGACGCCGGGTCGAGGAGCCACGTCGGACCGGGCACGGATGTCAGGACGACCCGGTTCAACTTGGTGTCGAAAGTCAGCGGGGCAAGGGGGTCGGGAATCTGTGTGTCACCCTGGTCGATGTCGGCCCACGTGTTCGCCCCCGAGTCGAACGCCCAGAGGCGACCGGTCAGGACGTCTCCGGTGAGGATCCGGCCTCGGATCGGATCGAACACGAGCGTGCCGACCTGTTCAGGTGCCGGCGCCACCTCGGGCAATTCGGTCCAGACGTTGTCCTCGACCGAGTAGGTCCACGCGATGATGCCCTCAGGCGCCTCGGCGAACGCGACCGTCAGGTCCGTTCCAGCGTCGTATTCGAGCTCCAATCCCGAATACGGAGGCGCACCGTCGGGCGGGAGCACCTTCTCCCACTCGTTCGTGCACACGTCGAAGGTCCACGTCACCTGACTGGGGGACTCGAGGACGACGACACGGCCTGACTGACTGTCGAACGCCGCAGAACTGATCTCACTCGGTCGCGCCTGGTCGGCGGCGCCAGGCGCGTCGGGCCGGCTCTCGGCGGGGCACGTCGCGATATCCAGCCCACCGTTCCCGCCCGAACAGCCCACGAGCGAGATCGTGAGGAGCCCGGCGCTCACGACGGCCCAGGCCGTCTGACGTCTCATCAGTACCTTCCACGCGTCCACCACGCAGCCCACGATTCCACGAATGACCGACCTCACGCACCCTGAGAGGGGTCCCGTCCGAAGCGTTCGCCCGCCAGACCCCGGATGCGCACCCGTCCCCCCGGGGAAGGACCCCGGGGGGACGGGTGCGGTGGCCGGACGAGAGCAAGGCGCTAGTACTGGCTGTCCATCCAGGCGATCCTTTGCTTCAGCCAGGCCCGCAGGTAGCTGACCTCCGCGGCCCATGAGCCCTTGATGACTTGGACATCCTCGAGCTGTTCGTTGATGTCCCACTTCTTGAAGTTCTCGGCCGCGGAGGCCGCGATGAGTGTCTGCTGCTGACCGAGGAAGGCGTCGCTGGTCTGAAGGTTGGCGTAGACCTCGTTCCACCTAGCTGCGACAAGCGCCCGGAACTCCGGGTCCTCGTTCAGGCGGTTGAACCACGTCTTCGCGGACTGCCTGGCGTAGAAGTCCGGATCGGTCTGGACGTCACGCAGGTACCAACCGGTCGGATCGCCTTGCCCACCGGGGTACTCCGCGTCGCCCATGGCCGTGTCGTAGTCCCACATCGGGCCGAAGAACAGCTTCCCTTGGTCCCCCGGCGCCGGGTCGACGTCTCGCGCCTTGTACATGTAGACGCTCGTGTACATGTTCCCGTCCAGGGTCTTGGTCAACTCCTGGGCGATGTAGAAGTCGACCGCGGACGTTGCGTCGATGTACCGCTTCCACCCGAGCGCATCGTCCTGATAGTTGGGGCCGAACAGCGCGGCGTCAGCCTGATCCAGGTAGGAGTCGATGTAGCTGATCTGCGCAGGCGTGATGCCCGAGCCGTCGTCCTCGTCTTCGGGCTCCTTGATGCCGACCCACCCCCGGTTGCCAGCTTGCACGTTGTGGTCCGCGCCCTGACGGAAGTCCCACTCCAGCAGGTAGCCACCCGTGACGTTCGGGGCGCTGTCGTTGACGCCGCCCTGGTTGTTCTTGAGCTCGGGGATGTTGACGCGGTTCGAGGCGATCCCGACCCGCTCGATCAGGGTGTACGCGCCCTGGTAGACGCCGTTGACGTACACGTCCACCGGGATGGAGCGGGGCGTCCACGCCATGCCCGTCAACTGGGAACCGATGTACATCCCCGCTGCCGTGCGAAGGAGCGACCGGTCGTAATGGTTGGCCAGCAGCGCCCACTTCTTGCTGCTCCCCAAGCCGCAGAGGTCCGTCTTCTTGTCCAAGTTGAAGTTGTAGGGCTTCTTGTCGAGCGTCCACGTGTAGTTGCCGCGGCCGCGGGTCTTCATCAGCAATGGGGCAGTCGTCGCGCACTGCGGGACCGCCGAGCCAGCGGTCATCGTGAACCTTCCCTCGCTGTAGACCTCGTCCGACGTGATTGCCGTCCCCTCGTTGGTGTCGATGTAGATCGTCGCCAGCCCCGTGTTCATGGTGGTGCGCGGGGCCGAGTAGGAAACCGTGTTCGTGATCGATTGCGTGGCACCCGTGCCGACGATCGCCCGGTAGTCGTGGGTGACCTCGAGCGGGTTCGAGACCGTGATCTTGGCGTCTCCGCTGGAGTTCGCCGTGGCTGTACCGATCGTCTTCCACGTGGACGTCGTCACCTCGGTCGTCGTCGTGGTGACGATGGTCCTTGCCTGGAGCGTCACGGTCCTGCCCGAGTTGGTCGGGGCGAAGTCGGCCGTCCACACGGCGCTCGTCCCGCTGTTCGCGACGGTGAGCACACCGGGCGGATTCGGCGTGATGGTGACGCTGTCGGCGGCGCTCGAGACCTTGCCGTCGTTCACGATCAGGGAGAACGTCAGCGCGCCCGCCGTGGCCGGAGCCGTAAACGTCGGCTTCGCGGCCGTCGTGCTCGACAGGACCACCGACGAGCCGCCCGTCTGCTCCCAGAGGTAGGTCAGGACGTCACCGTTGGGGTCCGTGCTCTGTGAGCCGTCAAGCGTCACCGCGGCGCTCGTGGCCACGACCTGATCGGGCCCGGCATTCGCCTTCGGCGCAACGTTGATATTGCTGACGACGCCCCACACCTCGAACTCGGCCAGGCCGATGTTGACCGTCGTCGACTTCACCGACGTGATATTCAGCCGCACGCTCGATACGGTGCGCGTCGAGAACGTGACGGTCGTCGCGGACCCGTCGTTGTTCAGCGCTCCAACAGGCACCGAAGAGCCATCCGAGAAGGCCAGGTTCCCACCCGTGATCTGCTCGTTCGCGTTCGGCCGATCGAAAAGCACGATCCGGTCGATCGTCACGGGTACGGCCCACACCAGCTCCAGCCAGCTCCCCGCTTTACCACCGACCGTGGCCCACTCCTTGGTGTAGTCGACCGGGTGCCCCAGGGCTGACCCGTCGACCGCCTTGGCCGCCGTCTGCGTCGTCGACGTATTCTGCGAGGACGCCGTTACCGTCGGACTCGCCGTCCGGGCAACGTTGACCCCCGCCAACGGAGCGTTCACGGTGATGACGACCGTGTCCGCCACGCTCGAGACCTTGCCGTCGTTCACGATCAGGGAGAACGTCAACGCCCCCGCCGTGGCCGGAGCCGTGAACGTCGGCTTCGCCGCCGTCGCGCTGGACAGCGTCACCGACGTGCCGCCCGTCTGCTGCCAGGCGTACGTGAGGGCATCACCGTTGGGGTCACTGCTGCCCGAACCGTCGAGCGCCACCGACGCCCCCGTGGTCACAGCCTGGTCCACCCCGGCATTCGCCGTCGGCGCCTGGTTCACCGGTGCCGCGTTCACGGTGATGACGACCGTGTCCGCCACGCTCGAGACCTTGCCGTCGTTCACGATCAGGGAGAACGTCAACGCCCCCGCCGTGGCCGGAGCCGTGAACGTCGGCTTCGCCGCCGTCGCGCTGGACAGCGTCACCGACGTGCCGCCCGTCTGCTGCCAGGCGTACGTGAGGGCATCACCGTTGGGGTCACTGCTGCCCGAACCGTCGAGCGCCACCGACGCCCCCGTGGTCACACCCTGGTCCACCCCGGCATTCGCCGTCGGCGCCTGGTTGACCACGCCGCCGGTGGTGCCCCAGACCTCGAACTCGGCGAGGCCCACGTTCTCGGTCGCCGAACTGACGGAAGTGACGGTGAACCTCACAGTGGTCACCGTGCGCGCCGCAAACGTCACCGTCGTCGCCGAGCCGTCGTTGTTGAGAGCACCGACGGCGACAGACGAACCGTCCGAGAAGGTCAACGTCCCACCGTTTACTCGGTCATTGGTGTTCGGCCGGTCGAACAGGACGATCCGGTCGATCGTCACAGGGGCGGCCCAGGTCAACTGCAGCCACGCCCCCGCGCCTTGACCGAGGCTCGACCACTCCTTCGTGGGATCGCTCGGGTAGCCCAGGAGTGAACCGTCCACCGCCCGGATCGCCAGTGAACCCTCCGACGTGTCCTGCGAGGACGCCGTTACCGTCGGACTCGCCGTCCGGGCAACGTTGACCCCCGCCAACGGAGCGTTCACGGTGATGACGACCGTGTCCGCCACGCTCGAGACCTTGCCGTCGTTCACGATCAGGGAGAACGTCAACGCCCCCGCCGTGGCCGGAGCCGTGAACGTCGGCTTCGCCGCCGTCGCGCTGGACAGCGTCACCGACGTGCCGCCCGTCTGCTGCCAGGCGTACGTGAGGGCATCACCGTTGGGGTCACTGCTGCCCGAACCGTCGAGCGCCACCGACGCCCCCGTGGTCACAGCCTGGTCCACCCCGGCATTCGCCGTCGGCGCCTGGTTGACCGCGCCGGCGGAGTCGCCCCAGACCTCGAACTCGGCGAGGCCGACGTTCACGGTCGCCGAACTGACGGAAGTGACGGTGAACCTCACAGTAGTCACCGTTCGAACCGCAAACGTCACCGTCGTCGCCGAGCCGTCGTTGTTGAGAGCACCGACGGCGACAGACGAACCGTCCGAGAAGGTCAACGTCCCACCGTTTACTCGGTCACTGGTGTTCGGCCGGTCGAACAGGACGATTCGGTCGATCGTCACAGGGGCAGCCCACGCCAGGTTCAGCCAGCTCCCCGCCTTACCACCGACCGTGGCCCACTCCTTGGTGTAGTCGACCGGGTGCCCAAGGGCTGACCCGTCGACCGCCTTGGCCGCCGTCTGCGTCGTCGACGTGTTCTGCGACGACGCAGTCACCGTCGGACTCGCAGTCCGGGCAACGTTGCTGGCTGCCCAGGCCGGCAGGTTGACCACCGTCTGCATGCCGACCACGACCAGCGCCGCAGCGAAGATCGTGAGCGCCCGCTCCCACCGCTTCCGAGGTGATCTCATGCCGTGCCTCCACCAAGTGACCTCGTACCAAGGGCGGCCGGGAATATCTTCCCGATCGGCTGAGGAAATCGCTCCGCAAACCAGTCCTGGAGTCCCGGGTGGCCCATTCAGAACCCAGATCCTGGGCTCTCGCCATCGTTGGCGCAAGGCCACGCTACCGCTGGACGTAGAGAAGTCGCCAACTGCGGGGCATACCCGTTGCACTGCGCGTGGTCGGCTCCTGCCTCGGGACAGGAAGCAGGACAATGGTCCCGGGCAGCCTCTCGTCCGAGCCCGTGCGGGCGGGGGTCTCGCGAATGTCGTGACTTTCGGACGAGCAGACTCACCGTCGAACGCGGGTACCGGGAGGAGGGGCCGGCCTTCCGCCGCCCGGCTGTCTCGCGCCGGAAAGGCCCCCGGGTCGATCACAGCCCGCGCACAGCGGGCGCCCAGAGCGTGCCCCGGTGGGCGGGGTTGTCTGCCTGAGCACCTCGACCAACGCGAAAGGCACGACCGTGAACACAACCAGGATGCGACCCGGGTACCGGCGGCGGGTCGCCGGCGCCGTCCTGGGAGCCGTCGCGGGGATCGCCCTTGCGACCGCCTGTGAAAGCGGCAGCACGACGGCGGGCGGTGTCGCCGGTGCGATCGCGGCGGCGTCGTCGACGGGCACCGGCCTCTTCGACTCCTCCCAGGTCCACACGATCTCGATCGAGTACGACGAGGCCGACTACCAGGCCATGCTCGCGACCTTCGCCGAGACCGGCGAGAAGGAGTGGATCAGCGCCACGGTGACCATCGACGGCGAGGTCTTCGAGAACGTCGGCATCAAGCTCAAGGGCAACTCCACGCTCCAGGGGCTCGCGGCCACCATCACGTCGACCGGCGCGGCGACCGAGACCGGGACCGCCTCCGACGACGCCGCACCCGGTGGCCCCGCGGACGGCGGCCCGGGTGGCGGCCCGGGCGGCGACGTCTCGGCCGACGAGCCCGAGGGCCTCCCCTGGCGCATCCGCCTCGACGAGTTCGTCGAGGGCCAGAACTACCTCGGCCAGACGGACGTCGTGATCCGTGGCGGCAGCACCGAGACCTCGCTCAACGAGGCGGTCGCCCTGGAGCTGATCGGCGCCGCCGGCCTCCCGACGGAAGAGGCGAGCGCGGTTCGCCTCACCGTCAACGGCAGCGACGAAGACCCTGCGCCTCGTCATCGAGAACCCCACCGAGACCTGGTACGAGCAGAACCTCGCCACCGACGGGATCCTCTACAAGGCCGAGTCCGGCGGCGACTACTCCTACCGCGGCGAGGACCCCGAGGCGTACGCCGAGGCGTTCGACCTCGAGGTCGACACCTCCGGCCAGGAGGACTACACCCCGCTCATCGAGTTCCTCGAGTTCGTCAACACCTCCGACGACGCGACCTTCGCCGCCGGACTCCCCGACCGCCTCGACGTCGACGCCTTCGCCACCTACCTCGCCATCCAGGACCTCGTCGCCAACGCCGACGACATCGACGGCCCCGGCAACAACTCCTCCCTCCACTACGACGCCGCGACCGAGGAGTTCACGGTCATCGCGTGGGACCAGAACCTCTCCTTCGGCGGCTTGGGCGGCGGCCTGGGCGGCGTCGGGATGGGCGGCGCGCGCCCCGGAGCACCGATGGCCGACGACGGCGCCCGGCCGGGTCAGGGCATGGCCCCACCGGGGGGCCCCGGTCAGGGCAACGTCCTCGCGGAACGCTTCCTCGCGAACGACGACTTCCACGCCCTCTACGACGCCGCGCTCGAGGACCTGCGCACCGCTCTCTACGCGAGCGGCGAGGCCCAGGAGATCCTCGACACGTGGGTCGCGGTTCTCACCGACCAGGCCTCCGACCTCGTCCCGGCCGAGACCATCGAGTCCGAAGCGTCCGCGATCGCGGAGTACGTCACCCCCATTCGCTGACCTCAGCGGGAACGGGCGGGGCGCCGCATCCGTGCCCTGAGGTGGTCGAACGCCGGATGGCTCAGCCCGATCGTCCGGATCGCGTGCACCGCGACGGTCCACAGCACCGCACCGCCCAGCAGCACCGCGACCACGGCGGGAGCGAGCGCCGCCAACCCGAAGAAGTCGCGCAGCGGGGGGATCGCCAGGACCGCGAGGTACCCGGCCACCGTCGAGCCCGCGAGCACCCACGGCCACCGCCCCGTCGCCCGGGCGCCGCCGCCTCGGCGAGCCCCGACCAGCACGAGCGGCAGCACCCCGAGCCCGCAGAAGACCATCAGGGAGGTCACGATCGTGCGGGCCTCGTCCACCGGCACGCCCCGGTCCAGCGCCCACACGAAGGTCGGAAGCGCGACGGCCGTCATCGCGAGCCCCACCGGGAGCGAGATCCGCAGCGTCTCCCGCAGCAGGCTCCGGGGTGGGCGGCGCGGGGGGATCCGCACCGCGATGATCAGCAGTGGGAGACCCACCGAGGCGAAGGCGAAGATCGAGTTCTGGCGAGGCGTCAGGGGCACCGGCAGCCCGGCGAGCGCGGTCCCCACCAGCAGGGCGAGGGTGGCGAACGTCCGGTTGAGCAACAGGATCAGCGTCGCCTCCATCGCCGCGACGATGCGCTGCCCCTCGACGACGGCGCGCGGCAGCACCCCGAACCGGTCGCCCATCAGGACGATGTCGGCGACGCCCCGCGTCGCCGACGACCCGCTCTCCATCGCGATCCCGAGGTTCGCCCGCCGCAGCGAGAGGATGTCGTTCACGCCGTCGCCCACCATGGCGACGTAGCGCCCCTTGCGCCGCAGCGCGTCGACCAGGCGGGCCTTGAGCGGCGGGTCCACCCGACCGAAGACCGGCGCGACGTCGGCCACCACGTCCAGGTCCTCATCGCCCAGGGCGGCGAGGTCGGGCCCGGCCGGCGCAGGACCGTCGAGGACAAGCCCCATCTGCCGCCCGATCGCGCGGACGGTGGCCGGGTCGTCGCCGGAGATGACCTTGAGGTCGACGCCGGCCTCCCGGAACCCCGCGAGCGTCTCCCGCGCGTCGGCGCGCAGCTCCTCGGAGAACGAGAGGATCGCGAGCGGCACCAGGGGCGCGGGAAGGACCGGCCGGTCGTCGCCGTCGCGCAGGGACGCGCCGTCCGGGCCGCGGCCGAGGAGCAGCACCCGCTCACCGCGCGCCGTCGCCTCCGAGACCCGGGCCTCGATCGCCGTCCGCTCCCCCGGGCCCAGGCGGGCGCCGTCGAGCACCACGCCCGGCGCCCCGAGCAGGCAGACGGCCTCAGGGACGACGCCGGCCCGCGCCTCGCCGGAGACGTCCCCGAACCGCACCGCGGACCACCGTCGTTCGGACGCGAACGGCACCTCGTCCGCAAGAGGGGCCGACGGCGCGGGGTGCGCCTCCGCGAGCGCCGCCGTCGTCCGGTTCGGCGCGGCGGTCGAGGCGGCGATCGCCCCGAGGAGCTCCCCCACCCCGTCCGTCCCCGCCTCGAGGAGGACCGCCCCGTCGAACGTGATGCGCTGGGTGGTCAGGGTGCCGGTCTTGTCGACGCACAGGGTGGTCACGCGGCTGATCGACTCGATCGCGTTCTGCCGCTGCACCAGCGCGCCGAGACGGCTGACCCGCAGCGCGCCCAATGCATAGGTGAGCGTCACCATGATCGCCAGGCCCTGCGGCACGAGGGAGACGAGAACGGCGGCCGCACCGAGGGTGTCGGCGGGCTCGGCCCCGCCGGGGATCGCCCGCAGCGACAGCGCGACGGGGATCGCCGTCAGGGCCACGAGCCCGGCGACCGTCCAGATCATGACGGCGATCTCGTGCTGGAGGGGGGTGCGCTGGTCGTGCCGAGCGTCCTTGGCCTCGGTGAGGAGGTGGCCGGCGAGGCTCGCGGTGCCGACCGCCGTCGCCTCGTACACGACCGTCCCGGAGACGACGGCGCTGCCGGACCAGACCTCGTCGCCGGGGACCTTCGGGATGGCGTCCGACTCGCCGGTCAACAACGACTCGTCGAGCTCGGCGCGGCCGCCGCCGACGATCACGCCGTCGAGCACCACCTGGTCGCCGCGGCGGGCAACCAGGAGGTCACCGACCACGAGCTCCGCGGGGTCGACGTGCTGCTCGACGCCGTCCCGCAGCACGGCGGCTCGGGGGCGGGTGAGGACGGCGATCCGGTCGAGCGAACGCTTGGCGCGGCCCTCCTGGATCACGCCGACGACGATGATCCCGATCACCGGACCCGCCGTGAGCAACGCCTCTACGTAGAGGCCCCACAGGACCAGCAGGAGCGAGACGGAGAGCAGCACCCCGTTGATCGCCGGGTAGGCGTTCTGGCGCAGGATGTCCCAGTAAGTGCGGCTGGCCCGCTGGCGGACCTCGTTGCCCTGGCCGGCGGCGCGGCGGCTCGCGGCCTCCACCGCGGTCAGGCCGGCCGCCGTGGTGCTGAGCGGACGGGTGATCGGGGGAAGCGCCGGGGTGGTCGTCTCGGCCATCGGGGCAAGGATGCCCTATCCGCGTCGAAGAGCCGACGACGGCGCCCGCCAGGCGACCGGCGACGCTGCGGACACGCCCCTCGCGTGTCACGATGACGGGCGTGGCGCACCCCGCGGGCGGCGCCCCGGAGAGCACCGGCGCCGCCACCGAACCGCGAGACCGCGTCCTCGACGCGGTCAAAGCCTTCGCGCTCGTCGTCGTGATCGTGGGCCATGCGCTCGCCTGGGACGTCACGACCGACACGCCGGCGAACGTCGTCGACAGCCGGCCGCACCTCGCCTGGGTGACGTGGGTGATCCAGGTCCTGCCGCTCTTCTTCGCGGTCGGGGCCGTCTCGAACCTCGGGTCGTGGCGGCGGCGCCCCGACCGTGACGCCTTCCGCCGGCGACGCCTCCTCCGTCTGGGCGCGCCGGCGCTCGTCTACGGGGTCGTCTGGACGGCGGTGCTGCTCCCCCTCGCGGCCTTCTTCCCCTTCGCTGAGCTGGCCGGCGAGTTCCTCGCCACGCTCACGTGGTTCATGGGCGTCTATTCGGCCATCGTCCTCGCCGTGCCGTGGACGTCCGGCTGGGCGCGGCGCCCGCTCCTCACGCTGGGCCTCTGGCTGGGGGCGATCGTCGTCGTCGATGTCGCCCGCTTCACGGTGGCCCCGATCGTCGGTTGGCTCAACCTCTTGCTCGTCTGGGGGTGGCTGCACCAGCTCGGCTACCACCTCCCCGCGCTGCGCCGCCGGCCCGCCGGCGAGCTCCTGGGCCTGGCGGCCGTGGCGTTCGCCCTCGCAGTGGGCCTGGCCTACCCCGGTCCGTACTCCTCGCCCCTGGTGACGTTCGCCGCCGACGCCGAGCGGTCGAACTTCACGCCACCGACGGTCCTGATCGCGGTCTTCGGGCTGACCCAGGTTCTCGTGCTCGCCGCGGTCTACCCGTGGCTGAGCCGCGTGCTGGCGAGGGAGCGGGTGTGGCGCGCCGTCGGCGCCGTGGCGGCCCGCGCCGTCGACCTCTACCTCTGGCACATCGCATGGGTCGGCGCCATCGGTGCGACCGCCTGGGCCGCCGGCTTCCGGCCGGTCTCCCTGGGCGGCGCGTGGTGGGCCGCCCACGTCGTCGGCCTGGCTGTGGTCTTCGTGGGAACGTGGTTCACGGCAGGGGTGGCACGGCACGCCGATCTGTGGGTCGTGGCGTGGGGGCTGACCGAGCGTCGTCGTCGGCTCCCGGCCCTACCCTTCGCCCTCCTCACCACCGCCGCCCTTCTCCTCGCGACCGTGACGGGGTACGGCACCTGGTGGGGACGTGCCATGTTTCTCGGTATCCCGACATCCACCCTGATCGCCGTGCCCCTCCTGGCCCTCGGGCTGCGAGCCCTCGCCGTCGGGGGCCCCGCGGAGGCTCACCTGCCCCACGCGCCGACGACGGGCCGGAGTTCGGCCTAGCCTGGTCGGCATGGGTCCGGTCATCCAGGTCGAGGGCCTGGTCAAGTCGTACGGGTCGTTCCTGGCGCTCGACGGTCTGGACCTGACCGTCGCCCCGGGCGAGGTCCACGGCTTCCTCGGCCCCAACGGCGCGGGGAAGTCGACGACGATCCGCGTGCTCCTCGGCCTGCTCAAGGCCGACGCCGGGCGCGTCGAGCTCCTCGGCGGGGACCCGTGGCGCGACGTCGTGAGCCTGCACCGGCGCTTGGCCTACGTGCCGGGCGACGTGAGCCTCTGGCCGGGTCTGACGGGCGGCGAGGCGATCGACCTCCTCGGGAACCTGCGCGGCGGCCTCGACGAGACGCGGCGGGCCGAGCTCCTCGAGCGGTTCGAGCTCGACCCCACCAAGCGTGGCCGCCAGTACTCCAAGGGGAACAAGCAGAAGGTGGCGATCGTCGCGGCGCTGGCGTCCGACGTCGAGCTCCTCATCCTCGACGAGCCGACGTCGGGCCTCGATCCCCTGATGGAGGTGATCTTCCAGGAGGAGATCGGCAAGGAGAAGGCGCGGGGGCGCACGGTTCTGCTGTCCAGCCACATCCTGAGCGAGGCCGAGGCGCTGGCGGACCGCATCAGCATCATCCGTGACGGGCGGGTGGTCGAGACCGGCACCCTGGACCAGCTGCGCCACCGCACCCGGACGATCATCCACGCGGTCCTGGGGAAGGCGCCCGCGACGCTCGAGGGCCTGCACTTCGTCCACGACGCGCGGCTCGAGGGCGGCCGCTTCACCGGCGCCGTCGAGCCGGGGCAGATCAATGCGGCGATGGCCGAGCTGAGCCGCTACGACATCACCACCCTCACCGTTGCGCCGCCCTCGCTGGAGGACCTCTTCCTGCGCCACTACGGCGCGGAGACCGACGACGACGCCGCGGCTCAGGTTTCCGGGGACGCCCCCTCCGGCGGCGCAACCGTCCGCCGCGGCCCCGCGCACCGTGCGCAAGACGACGGTCACCGGCCGTGAAGGACTCCGTGGTGGGCATCCGCCCGCTGTTCGTGGTCTCGATGCGGCAGGACGCCCGGAACATCGCGCCGTGGATCATGCTCATCTCGGTGCTCTCGGCGACGTCGGTGCTCGCCTACGCGTGGATCTTTCCCGACGCAGCCAGCCGGTCCGAGCTCGCGATGACCATCGGCGCCAACCCGGCACTCAGCCTCATCTTCGGCCCCGCCCGAGACCTGTCCACCGCGGACGGCTTCAACGCCTGGCGGGCCGGGGCGCTCGGCGGGTTCTTCGCCGCGCTCATGGCGATCTTCATCGTCGTCCGCAACAGCCGCGCGGACGAGGACTCCGGCCGGGCCGAGCTCCTCGCCTCCGGCGTCGTCGGCCGTCAGGCGCGTCTCGCCGTCGCCGTCCTGATGGCGTTCCTGGCCTCCGTGCTGCTGGGGATCGTCGCGTCGATCCTCACGATCGTCTGCGGTGGGGGTGTCACAAACTCGATTGCGCTGGCGGCCACCTTCACGGCGTCGGGGTTCATGTTCGCCGGCGTCGCGGCCGTCGCCGCGCAGATCGGCTCCGACGCGCGCACGGCGAGCACGATCGCGGTGACCGCCCTCGGCGTCGCCTTCGTGGCCCGCGGGTACGTCGACGCGAGCGGCGCGCCGGACTGGACCATCTGGTTCACCCCCCTCGGCTGGACCGAGGAGGTGCGCCCGGCGGCGGGCAACATCGGGTGGCCCCTGCTCCTGGCCCTCGGCTTCGCCGTCGCCGGCGTGGTGGCGGCCGGTGCCCTGCACGCTCGGCGCGACTTCGGGATGGGCATGATCGCGCCGCGCCGCGGCCCGGCGCGGGCGGGCTCCGTGGGCAGCATCTGGGGACTGGCGCTCCGCCTCAACCGCGGCTCGTTGATCTCCTGGACCATCGCGTTCGGGGTCCTCGGCACCGTGTTCGGGTTCCTCGCCACGAGCATCGGCGACGTCTTCGCCCAGAACGCGGGCGTCGCTGCGGTGATCGCCGCCGGCGGCCTGACCGAGGCAGGTCTGATCTTCGAGTTCCTCGTCACGATCATCCGGCTCGTCGGCATCATCGCCGCCGTCTACGGCGTGCAGATCGTCATGCGCGTCTACGCGGAGGAGACCGAGTACCGGGTCGAGCCCCTGCTCGCGGGTGCCCTCGCCCGTCCGCGGTACCTGGCGAGCAACGCCGTGATCGCGTTCGCCGGGCCCGCTGTCGCGATGGTGATCGCCGGCGTGGTGATGGGGTCCGTGGCCTCCGCCGTCGACCCGACGATCGGCGCCGGTGACGTGCTGGTCCAGTGCGTCGCCTCGATCCCGGCCGTGTGGGTGCTCGTCGCACTGGCGCTCGCCGTCGTCGGCGCCCACCCGGCCGCGCGCCTCGTGGGCTGGCTCGGCGTGGTCGCCACGTTCGCCCTGACGATCCTCGGGCCGATCTTCCGGCTGTGGGACTGGATCCTCGGGATCAGCCCGCTGTGGCACGTCCCGAACGTCACGGCGGTGACGCCGGACTGGTCCGGGCTGCTGTGGGTAACGCTGGTCGCGGGCCTCTTGACCGCCGTCGGGTTCGCCGGGTTCAGGCGGCGCGACCTCTGCCCGTGAGGCACCGGGTCACGGCGTGTCCAGGTCCCGACGGCGGAACGCGCCTGCACCGAGCGCAACCAGGGCTGCCGCGATCACCAGCACGACGAGAACCGGCGGCCACGACATGTCGCCACCCGGCAGCTGGGGCAGGTGGGCGAACGGCGAGAGGTCCCGCACCCAGCCGGGCAGCCCGAGCAGCACCCCGAGCTCGTCGACGAGCACGAATCCGACGAGCGCCAACCACGCGAGCGTCGCGAGCCGGGGTGCGAGCCCGAACAGCGCCACCGTTAGCCCCGTGAGCACCCAGATCGCCGGCAGTCGCACGAGCGCACCGCCCAGAACTCCGCCGAAGCCCTCCATCGAGCCCAAGGCCTGGGCGTTGGCCAGGCCCGAAGCGACCCCCAGGACGAGGGTCAGGAAGGCCGTGCCGGCCAGCGCGAGGACGACGTGGCTCGCCAGCCAGCTCGTGCGCCCGACGCGGCACGCCAGCACCGGCTCCGCATGGCCGCCCGTCTCCTCGGCGTGCAAGCGCAGCGTCGCGGAGATGCCGTACGCGGCGGTGATGAACGCGACGATGCTCAGCTCGGTCGCGATGAAGGCGTCGGTGAGCACCTGCGTGCCCCCGAGCCTGGAGATCATCTCCTGGGCCTGCGGGCTGTCCAGCAGCCCTCCGACGTCGGAGGCGATGCTCCCGAAGACGGCGCCCAGCACGGCGTAGGCAGTCGCCCAGCCGAGCAGCAGGCCGCGCTGCAGGCGCCAGGCCAGGGCGAGCGGCGACCCCAACGACGGCGCACCCGCCCCCGGTCCGGCCCGGTCGGGTAGCAGCCCGGCCCCGAGATCCCGCCGAGACGCCAGCGTGTACGCCGCCCACACGGCCACCAGGCTGAAGGCCACCGGGAGCAGCAGGACCCACCAGCGCTCGCCGGAGTAGGCCCGCACCTGCTGCCCCCACCCGACCGGGGACAGCCAGGACCAGACCGCCGAGCCGTCCGGCCCGCCGACCGCGTCGCCCACCCCGCGCAGGACGTAGGTGACGGCGAGCACCCCGAGCGTCCAGCCGATGGCCGACCGCGCGGTGGCGGCCAGCTGCGCAGCGACGGCGGCGATGGCCGCGTACGCGATCCCGGTGCCGGCCCAGGCGAGACCGAACGCCCACGACCCGGAGGCCGGCAGCCCGACCGCGGTCTGACCCACCGCGGTGAGGACACCCACCAGGAGACACGCCGTGAAGGCCACCAGCAGGCCCGCGGTCAGTGCCGCGCGCCGGCCGACCACGGTGGCGCCGAGCAGCTCCAGCCGACCGGTCTCCTCCTCGGCTCGCGTGTGCCGCACGACCAGCATCGTCGAGAACACCGCGATGAGAGCAGCCACGATGCCGGTCATCTTGAAGACGGCCAGCGCACCCAGCGAGGTGGGGTCCCAGATCCGGCCGTACAGCGCCACCAGGAGGGGGACGGTGTTGATCGCCTCCGCCGCTTCGATGCGTGAGACCTCCGACGGGTACAGCCCGACCGTCGCGGACGCCGACGAGACGACGGTCAGGACGAAGACCGCCACCCACAGGGGCAGCACCACCCGGTCGCGCCGCAGCGCCAGGCGCGCCAGGGACCAGGTGCCCGTCAGCTCGCTCATGGTGTGCCTGCGTAGTGCCGCAGGAACAGGGCCTCCAGCGTCGGGGGCTGACTCGTCAGGCTGAGCACGCCGACCGCGGCCAGGCCCGCCAGCACGGCGTCCAGCTGGTCGGCGTCGACCTCGCAGGTGACCCGGGTGCCGTCGACCACCAGGTCGTGCACGCCGGCCAAGCCCGTCACGCCGTCCGGCGGGCGGCGCAGCTCGGCGGTGAGCGAGGTCCGCGAGAGGTGCCGCATCTCGGCGAGGCTCCCCGTCTCGACGATCCTCCCCGAGCGGATGATGCTCACCCGGTCGCTCAGGGCCTCGGCCTCGGCGAGGATGTGGCTGGAGAGCAGGACCGTCCGGCCGCTGCCACGCTCGTCCCGGACGATGTCGCGGAACATCGCCTCCATGAGCGGGTCCAGGCCCGCCGTCGGCTCGTCCAGGAGCAGGAGCTCGACGTCGGAGGCGAGCGCTGCGATCAGCGCGACCTTCTGACGGTTGCCCTTGCTGTACGTGCGAGTCTTCTTCGTGGGGTCCAGGTCGAACCGCTCCAGCAGGTCCGCGCGCCGTCGGGCGTCGAGCCCGCCCCGGAGCCGGCCGAGGAGGTCGATCACCTCACCACCCGTGAGGTTGGGCCACAGTGCGACGTCGCCCGCTACGTAGGCGAGGCGTCGGTGCAGGTCCACCGCGTCCCGCCACGGGTCGGCTCCGAGCACCTGCGACCGGCCGGCGTCGGCGCGCAGCAGCCCGAGAAGAACGCGCAAGGTGGTCGTCTTTCCCGCGCCGTTCGGCCCCAGGAACCCGTGGACCTCGCCGGTCTCCACCCGAAGGTCCAGCCCGTCGAGGGCCCGCGTGGTGCCGAACGTCTTGACGACACCGCTCATCTCGATGGCAACGCTCACACCGTCACGGTAGGCCTGGCACCGACGGCCCGACAGGTACTGCGTGACGACCCGCCGTCGAAGGGGAACGGAGCCGACGATCCAGGCGCGGCGCGAGCCCGGCCCGCACCCTCGTCCGGCGCGCCGAGACCCCGTGCCCCGTGGCGCTGACCCCTTCGGTACGGCCTCGGCCTCGTCGACGCCGGGCCCCTCCGCGATCGCACCTCACCCGCGGCGACTCATCCCGGCATGGGCACGCTCGGGTCGTCCTGGAACAACCCGACCCTGTTCCCCTCGGTGTCCTCGAAGAGGGCCGACCACCCGACCGTCGGAATGGGCATGCGATCGGTCAGGCGCCGGCCGCCGGCGCTCTCGATCGCGGAGAGCGCCTCGTCGATGTCGTCGACCGCGATGTAGAAGGTGAGCACGGGCGACTCCGCGGTGCGCTTCGTCAGGGCGCCGCCGATGCCGTCCCCCTCCCCGGCCGCCGTGGTCCAGAACTCCAGCGGACCCCACCGCTCGAGGCTCCAGCCCAGCGCCTGCGCGTAGAACCGAAGCCCACGGTCGGCGTCGTCCACGGGAATCTCGAAGTGCACCACCTTGCCGGCCATGCCAGCCTCCCGGTTCGTCCGCGATCGGTTTCCTCAGCGTCTCACCACCGGGCCTCGGGTGTCGGCGCGTTCTGCCCTCAGGCAGCACCGCCCCGACGGCGGAACGGACCGCCCTCCAGAACCGATCCCGGACCGTGGGCCCTACCCTCCAGGCATGGAGATCACGGTTGCGGGAACCGGCACCGCCTCGCTGCGCCCCGAACGCGCGACGATCCACCTGACGGCCGGGTTCGAGGGGCCGGACCCGCAGTTGTCGCTGGACCGGACCACGGAGCTCGTCCGGCGGCTCACGGCGGAGCTGGCCCGCCTCAAAGCGGCCCAGCCCTCGCCGACCACGTGGTCCGCGGTTCTCCCGATCCGCACCCGCAGCTGGCGGCCCTACTCCGACAAGGGCGTCGTCAACCCCTTGGTGCACGGGGCCGCGGCGGCGTTGCAGATCAAGTTCCGCGACGTCGGCGCCCTGGCGCGCTTCGTCGACGAATGGGGTGGCACGGACGGAGTCGCCCTCATCGGCGTGCGGTGGAGCCTCACGGAGGCCACCCGACAGGAGGCGGAGCGGCGCGTGCTCACGCAGGCGGTCGAACAGGCCCGCGCTCGCGCGCTGGTCATCGCTACCGCGGCGGGCGCCGGCGAGGTCCGGGTCCTCGAGGTCGCCGACCCGGGCCTCCTCAGCGGAGATCGGCGAGGCACGTCGGCGCCCTCGGCCGTCTCGGCGCGGAGCAGCGCGAGCGCCGCATCGGCCTCGGTAGGCCCGGTGGAGCTGACGCCAGAGGACGTGGACATCTCTGCGGTGGTCCACGCGCGGTTCGCGACGACCGGCTGACCCGCGCCACGCCGGACATCTGACAGGCGGCGTGGTCGTGGGCGACCTGTCCGGGTCACCCACAACCGCTGACGATGACGAGATCGCCAGAAGTCGCGGCGAGCGCGTGGGAACCGCCTAGCGTGACGTCCGTAACCCGGCGGTCAGGAGGGTCCCGGGCCCTGAGTGCAAGGGGGGGCGGATGGCCGGACCGCTATTCCCGATGGCCCGTGAGAACATAAGAATCAGGCACACGCATATTCCCGATGTATCCATTCCGGATGACGATCGGTCAGAGTCCGAGTCGCGGGCCGTCGCGTGGCGCATGAATGCCGGGCGGAGTCGGGTTGTGGTTGACGTTCTCACCGGCGATTTCTCGTTGCACAAGGATCTTGCGGGTCAATTGACGGACCGACCCGGCACCACGTTCGGCCTCCCGAGATCCATGCCGTACGAGACTGCCGTGCTGATAGGACTGCTGACAGAAGAAGGACAAGTATCAGTCTTTTCCACGACAGACGGATTCCGCCAAGAGGCTCGCATCGGCGAGGCAGAAACCTACGCCATTCTGCGTTCAGCAGCCGCCGGTCTCGCCAGGGCCATCCGTCGCGGCTACGGGCTCGACAGCGTCGAGCCCTCCGGTGTGCCGTACGACATGGACCTGCTTCCTGAGCCGATCATGGAAGAGTTTGACGTCACCCCGGAGATCCTCGAGGAATTTGAAGGTGACGTTCACGACGGCGTCGTCATCCTGCATGAGGACGTAGTTCCTGGCACCCGAGTGCCCCCCTCTCCGGTCGCGGGAGAGGAAGAACCCCCACCTGGCGAAACGCCCGGGACCCCACCTCGGAAATCGGTCATGGGGTTCATCCGAGACCACGCCGCAAGCGGTGACGTCCTGTCAGACGACACGCAGTCCGTGGGCCATGACGAAGGATCATGAGGTGGGTCTACGCCGCGTGCCTGTCCGGCAGCGGTTCGGCGTGTCGGCCTGACCGCCCGGCGTGATCTGCGGTCACCGGCCGTCGACACCACCCTTGCGTGGCAGGCCACGGCCGGGGTACCCCATCCCAACGGAAGGCGAACCGGCGCCTCCCGCCGGCCGAGCGCGCACCACCGCGGCGCAGCGCTCGACCACCGAGTGCAACCGACCTGACGGGACTAGAACACGACGCCCCAGGGTGAACCGAGGTCTCGCCAGACCACCCGCGTGGCCCGGACACCCCACAAACAACGAAGCACCAGGTCAACGACCTGGTGCTTCGTGTGCGGGTGGGCCTGAACAGGTCTTACTGCAACACAAAGCAGCAGGTCACGACGTTGGAAGCTCTGATCAAGAGCCTGCCGGACCCCGCAGAGCCGTTCGCCCGGAGATACCTGACGAGGCTTACTAGAACAGCCCGGCCGCTTCCAGTCGAGCAGGCGGACGAACTCGTCGCGGCCTACGTCGCCGGTGACACCGTCGCGAGCTGGCACAGCGGTTCGGCGTCAGCCGCGAGACCGTCAACCAGATCGTGCGCCGCCGCGGCATTCCCGTGCGCCCGCGGGGGCTCTCCCCTGAGCAGATCGACGAAGCCGTGCGGCTCTACGAGCAGGGCTCGTCACTCGCCGGCATCGGCAAGCGGATGGACGTCGATGCGAGGACTGTGCACCGCAGGCTGCTTGAGCGCGGAGTGCCGATGCGCGACTCGCACGGGCAACACCGATGAACCCGGAACCTTCCGGGGACGCCGTGTGGAGGATTCGCCAGGTCTTGAGGTTGGCGATGGTGCGTTCATCCGGTAGCGGATCGAGTTGACGTCGGTGTTGAATTGCTTCTGCCAGTCGAGGAGTTGTCCGCCGGCTGGTTTGCGGATGGGTGTGAGCATTCCCAGGCCGATGTAGCCCTTGTCGCCGAGGTGGCGCGGGTGGGCCTCCTCGTGCAGGAGTCCGGACTCGCGGACGGCCTTGGCGTCGTGGGTCTTACCGGGCGCCGGGTCGGACACCCAGGCGAGGTGTCCAGACAGAGTGCAGGCGACCTGGACGTTCAGACCGGTGGTGCGGTGCTTGCCGGACCACAGCTCGGGGTGGTCTGACTGGATATTGCGCCCGATGGGAGCCACCGTTCCGCCGTGGGTTGAGCCAGTGTTCCGGGTTGAGATGAGCCACCGCAACGCTGTCGGAGTGCGCCGTGGCACCGCGGGGCGGACCCCTGAAGCTCGCCCAAGGCTCATTCGTTGGTGTGGCACCAAGATGCCGACGCTGGACCAGGACATCAGCGCGAATCCTTCCGCTCATGCCGATGAGCGAAAACCCGTCCGGACCTGCCCAGTAGCGGACGACGACGACCCGGTATAGCAGGTGGGATCTTCGGGGTCTCTGCAAAGACGGTGCGATAACTCACTGAGGCGTCGACGCGCAAGCGTTTTGAGTCGTCGGGTCAGGGCACTTCATCCTCCATAAGAGGTTCCGTCACTGAATTGTCGATGGAACCCTCACTTGCGATTGAACTTGACTTTGTCAGTTCACGGATCGTTGCCAGCCGCTGATCGGCGCCCACACCGAACACCAGATCGACTTCGCTCATTACCATGCCCGCTACGTTCAACAGTCCGATCAGTGCATCGCTACTTCTTCTGGGTCCTGCAGCAATCACTTCACTAATTTCGTGCGCTGCAGCTTCAGGGCCAAGTGCATGCCATGATTCAAGGATAGGAAGGGCGACTTCGTAGGCTCGACGTTCGCCTGCCCCAAACGTAACCAAACGCTCGGAGCTTACGTCCTGCTCTTGGCGAATCTGCTGAAGGTATTCCACGGCAGCACCCCGTGTGACGGCCTCAAGGAGCGCGTCCAGCTCCTCTTCATGTGGAATGTCTTGGTAGCTGGTCGATAGTCCTCCTACGGGATTGGCTCGCACTCGAATGATCACCGGATACGCGTCTGCAGGTATCGGTACTGAGCGCAGCGCATCGCGAAGAGCTGAGATTTCCTCGACAATGTCACCGAAGGCTCGCCCGGCCCGACGGTGCTCCACCCAAACCACTGCGCGCCATGCATCCTCCAAGAGAGGGAAGATGTCTACGACTTGTGGCCCATTAAGTAAGTCATTGCGCACTTGACGATGCCAGCTGTACGCTTGTAGCAGCTCGTCCCGATCCGCAGTGAGGCGAAGTTCAGCGGACCCCAACGGTCCGTCTCCCTTGGATACTTGGAGCGGCAGTGTCCCAGTGTGTTGCAGGCCATTCCTGAGGTGGTAGGCGAACCTATATCCTGGCGATCTTTCGAAGCACAATGAAAGGTCTTCCTTGAAGAACTGGAAGGCTGCGCTGGTCTTTCCATAAAGTGTGGCGAATACGTCCAAAGTAGAGTCAGTGTACATCCTCACAGAGTTCAAGAAATTGGATACTACCGACAGAACTCTCCAAACTTGCCGCCTCACGCTCGGTCGATACGGGGGCATGTTTTCCTTCACGGTACCTGATGCCTTCGAGCGTCTGCACGAGCCCCGTAAGCGCCTGCCAGTTCTCTCGCATGAGGATGAAGCTAAACGAGGATTCGGCCGACCTGATGCAACCGGCGCATCTAGCTAGGCGCTCATACTCAACTTCCGAGATATCAAAACGAAGTTCGATGCTCTCCACGGCGCCATCCCTTGCAGAGAACCACCCGATGAAATCTCCGCTGAATTCTTCGTCACGTACCACCTTGATAGGCCTTCCGATCGGGACGAAGCCCCCCCCCCCGGGGGGGCACCGCGAGTTGGGCTCGGCGCATGCCCGCAGTCCGTATGCGGGAACATCTGATATTCAACTCTATAGGGCATTGCCGTCGTGGCTCGGCTGGTGCCGGACGGCTGCCGTGGACGCCGACGTCCCGGCGGTGTTCGACTGCCGGGGTGAGTTGTCCGAGGAGCAGACAGCACGGTTGCTGCCAGCCCGAACCCGAGAGTGGTCGCTTTGGCCCAGCCCACGGCTGGCGGCCGCACTCCGTTGTCGCCAGCCGGACGATGCGCACTGCGTCGGGGAATCTGACGGAGGTAGTTGGCGAGTCTCTCTTGCTCATACGGGCATGTGCCGTGGAGGATGCCAGTCGCCTGAAGCAAGCCCTACTGCGCCTCCCAAGCTTTGAGAGCAGCGATCGTCCGACGCCGTAGTCTGGATTGTCGGTCGGTGAGAGGCGCAAACGCGCTCCTGCTGTGCTGGATGATGATCGGGGTGGACAGGACCAAGCGAAGTGGCGGTCGCGTCGGCGGGAGCGCAGTTCTCCTGTCGGCTGCGGCCTTCTTCGCGTTCTACGCCTGGATGCTCGCCCAGACAGATCACACGCTGGCCTCAAGAGGACTTCGGCAGGTGCAGTCGTGGCTGCCTTCGAATATGACCGGGGGTCAGAAAGCCACCGTGCAGTTCGTCGACATAGCAGGAAGTGTGATCGTGACGACAACCAGCGAAGTGGATTCTGAACCGCCACCGACCGCGGCGCAGGTCATTCGGGTTGTATATGATCCGGAGCTGCCAAACGGGTGCGTGACATCGAGTACGGCGACAACGCTTTCAGGGTATCTAGGCTAGCCCATGCCTCGCTGTCCTATCTGGTATCACCGGCCTTGCAGCCCTGTTCAAACTCATTGACCTTCGAGCCCTCGGCCTCTGGGGCCACTGATCGGAAACAATGAGTCGATGGAGCGCGGGATCCAACGCGCCATTCTGCCGCAGTCGGGCAGGGTCCGTACCAAGCGAGGCCGTGGCCCAGTCCCCGTTGCATGAGCATCGTGACGGCCCAGAGCGTTTCGATGCGCCAGCGCTCGCGGCGCATCGCGGTGCCATGGACGTCATTCTGCGCCGCCCAGGTTCGGCGTCCGTCCAGACCGGCGCTCATTCGTCGCTAGAAGCGCTCGGCACCCCATCACTCTCGAGAATGAGCTGCATGATGAGTGAGGAGATGCCGTCAAATATGGGGTCAATAACTGCGAGGGGAACAGATTCCATCCTGGCATCAAGGTTGGAGTCAGCCATCAGACGGAATTCCAGCTCAGGTTGGCTGCCCCATTAGCAGAAATGAGTGTCCCGCGATGGGAGAGGTTCCATGCTCAGCAGCACTCGCATCCAAGCTGAAGGTAAGACGCGGGCGCGCGGCAAAGACTGTGCAGTGTGCTTATCGAAATTGCTGAGCGTCCGCAAAGACGCAGTCCACTGTACCTCATTGAATGGCTGGATGCGGTCGAAAAGCTGTAGATGCTCTTCACTGACGCCCTTCAGCGCTCGCCGCCGCGACCTCCAAACCTTGACATCCGGTGCCAAGAAGAGTTGGACGTGGGCTTGCGGCGTGCCGGAGTCGCGCCAAGCCAGGTAGTTCACCATGTGGTCGAGCGAGCTTCGGGCGTAATGGACAACCTCTGACGCGAGTGCGTTAGCCCTGCCCAGGGGTTCTGATAGTGCTGCTTCGAAGCCCGGCGGGACGATCACGTGAGGATCGTCGAGAACTGTGCCCGCACCCCGGATGGCGTAAGGCCATACACCTGCGCCACGGACTGCTCGACATCCTTCGTCCAGCCAGGCTGCCGAAGGCCCGGACCTCGTCGGTTTCCTGCAGGGTGATCGGTCTCCGGAAGGAGTCTGTCGAGAGGTACGCCCGCGCGGCGGAGCCGTACGCAGTCCATGCTGCGATTGACGGAGAAGAGGCAGCCGAGCCCAACCGCCCGCTGCGTCTCGCTTTTGGTGCCCAGCCACCAATGCAGCACGATGCCTGGCGTGCCGTACTCCTCAATCAGGTCGAGTACCTGGGATGCTGCCCGTTTGCTGTGTACCGAGACGATCCTCGGTGTCTGGGAGGCCAGCGCGAGGATCGATCGGAAGATCCTCGTCTGCGTCTCAGTGTCGGTTCGTGCTGCCCCGTCAAGGCCGACCTCACTGAGGAACGGGGTGTTCCGCAACAGCTCGGCGAAACGCTCGGCATCAAACTCAGCTTGTGCCGACGCCACGCCTGGGTGGCCTTCGAGGCCCCGGATTGGTCACCCGGTCGGCCCGGGGGGTCGTGCGCTCGAACTCATCGGCAGACCGGGTGGCCGCGAAGACGACCGCACCGAGCTGTTCAAGCTGACGGGGTGCGATCCCGGGCTCGATGTGCGCGTGCAGATCTAGGGGTGGCAGCGTGCGACTCATGCGAGGAAGCTCCGCAACTCGGCCACGCCTCGCTGACACAGGAAGCGAGTACGTCGGTGGCCGCGTAGCCTGCCGGGAGTGACATGGCCATGATGTCGCGCGGTCGGATGCCGCGCATCACGAAGTCCCGCATCGGTTCGACAATGGACTTCTGCTGCACGAAGACGTGAACCGCAGTGGTGTCGTTGCAGAGGTAGTCGGTTCGGTCCGGAACGCCAGCAGCCGCGAACGCAGCGCGCCGCACCAGACAACCGAAGCAGACGCCACACGAGGGCCAGGGGGAGCGCCGCTGTAACGGGCGTCAGTGTGTGAGCACGAGTTGGTGCCGCTGAGGTAGTTGGACGCCGCGTCGGTGCCGATCTCCCGGGCGACCAGGGCGAACATCTCACCTTTGGTCATGCCCTCGAAGGGGTCCTCGATCTGGGCATGTCCGCCGACACGCGTCACCAAGGTCTGCCCAGGTCGCGCAGGAACCTTGGATGCGTGGTGTGCGTTGATAATGCGCCGCGCCGATCCGGGCCAAGTGGTGGATTCAGCGAGGCGAAGCCGTTCTCAGCGATCCACAGCGGCGCCTTAGCCCGTTCTGCTACCGCGAGTCCAAGAGACAGGAACAACAACGAACGGGACCGAGTCGACGACTCATCTCGGTACGCCGTGCCGTCCAGTCGCTTGGAACCACGGTTGAGATGGAACTGGTGATGGATCTGCGCCGCCTTTGACGCATGGCCTTCAATGGCCCTGACGAGATCTTGCTGTACAGGCGAAAGCGCCGTGGAGCTGTACTGGGAAACGAGCGCCTGGGAGCGGTATCTCCAAGTGGAGGGCGGAGATCATGGCCCCGGCGGCGGAGTCTGCCCCGCCGCTCAGGAGCACGGTGCGCCGGTAGGTGGCCTCCTCGATCTGGAGCGGCTCGCTGGTGTCGGCGGGCGCCTGCGTGAACGTGAACGTCCACTGGTCGCCGGAGAGGAAGCCCACCAACCTGGCGAGGTCATCGGCCACGGCCGTCCACACGGCCGGGTCGTGGACCTGCACCGTCAGCTCAAACTCACGCGTGTTCCAGCTCGACCCTCCACCTTCTCGCAGGACCGAGCGGTCGGCGGCCAGAACCCCGAGCGCGATCCGCACCAGGTCGACGTTGCGGGGGTTGATCGGGCCGAGATGCTCCAGGTGCGGGCTGAGGCTGCCGGTGAAGGTTGACGTGGCCAATCGGGACCAGAGGAAGACTTCATCAAATGAGCCAGCGGCGAGGGCACCGTCCGCGTCCTGTTCGGAGATGGCAAGGAGGCAGCTGGTCATGAGTCGGCTCCGAAGATCTTGCCCAAGTCGCGAATGCCGTTCTCAATCGCTGTCGCCATCTCCTGCTCGGTGGCCCCGGCCGGGCTCAGTGGTGCCTGACTGGCGACCTCAGCTGCGAGATCGCGCACCATCTGCTCCGCGGCACGCCGCTGTTCGAAGGAGGAAGCCTCGGCCTGGATACGAGCAGCAGTCTCGGTCAGTGTCACCTCGGCGATGGTGGTCTCGATCGACTTGCGAACGACATCTTCCGGGCTCGGGGCTTGGTCCGCCGGGTGCTCAAGGATCCATTCGACGACCGCAGCGACGATGTCACGGGCCTCGGAGTCATCAACGGTGCTATCGGCCTGGCTATCGAAGGCAGCCTCAACAATCCTGACCCCGACGGCCACCGGATCGCCAAGCGCGCGCAGCTCGTCGTAGTTGAGGCCCGCGCGACTGAGCGTCTCCAGGTCCCCGCTTGAATACGCCAGGGCGAGTCGGCCGGCCCTACCAGCCGCTCTGGAAACGCGGCCAACGGAACGGGTCACACCGCCGGCGAGCGGCCTCCACCGTCCCCAGCGGCCCGTCCGCCATGTCCCCCGCCTCCGGGGCCGTCAGCGCCGCCGCCTGTTGGGCGCAGGAGAACCCGAAGCACGGGTCCGATATCGATGGGTAGCCGCTGACCAGGCTGGTCCTGGGCGTCGGCGCCGGGTTCTCCTTTGCGATCTGTCGCAGGCGAGTCATCCGTGGGCGTACCCCGGGCGTCGGAGTCATCGAGCCAGTCCGCGATGGAGTCTCGAAGGTCGGCCGCGTCGCGTCCGCCACTGCCGCCGAAGGAACCGCTAGTTCCCATTCGGCTGCTCCCAGGTGTTCACGACCAAGTCGATCGTGCGCCGCAGCTGCTCGCCTGTCTGACCGCCCTTCCAGGTTTCGAGCACCGGACGGTAGATACCTGCATCGAGGCTGCGCAGCTTCATCGCTGTAACCGGCTCGACGTCAGGGGCTGGGATCGCCTTCAGCGCGACAACGACGGTGGCTTGCGTTGTCGGCTGGAGGGCTGCGAGGCGCAGCAAGCTTTCGACGGTGTACTTCTGGATGGTTGGTTGGTCTCTGGTGCGGCGGCCGAGATGGCTGACCAGAAGTTGGGCGTCAGTCTCAGGGAGTCCGCGCAGCGTGTCGTCCGTGATCCCTTGCCGGTCGACCTTCAGGCTGGAGCTGAGCGCAGCAGCAAGGTCTCGGAGACGCTCGGGCAGGCCGGTGTCGACGATCTCAATCTTGGCGAACGAGGCAGCGAGGTAGAGGTAGCCGGAGATGGTTGTTGCGTCGAGCGCGGGCGGCAGCTTGGCCCACCGGATCAGGGTGTCCGAGAACGACTCGTCCTTCGACGCTTCGGCCGCAGATGCAGTCTTGGTCGCACGCGGCTTCTTGGTCGGCGTCTCACCGTCAGTGTTTTCGTCGGGGCCGACCGTGGCAGGTGCGGGCACGCGGTTGGCGACCGCGTCAAGTGCCTCCAGGCGGTCGCGGAGCTGGTTGGAAGCCAGCCAATCGAGGACCGTCTTGAAGTCGTCCCCAAGGAGCCGCTCGAGGACCATCAGCTTGGCGATCGCATCGGAGTCAAGCTCGATGCCGCGTCGGCGGGCGACGGACTGCCGGACGTTCAGGTCATTGAGGAAACGCTTGATCCGGCGCGGGTTGCCGCGGAACTTCTCGTACAAGATCGGTGTGAGCCGGGCAGCGGTGGCCAGGTGCGCGGTCACCTCGGGCCGGTCAGAGACCTCCAGATCATCGATGCTTCCACCATCGTGGCGTAGCTGGTCGCACCTCTGGACGAGCGCGGTAAAGTCGCCGTCGTCGAGTTCGGGTCTGACGAGCAGGAGAAACAGGTATGCCTGTGTGTCGAAGCGGCTCAGGCCCGGTAGCGGGATCGTAGTCTGGACGATCTTGTGCAGGTAGAGCTTGGCCGGCGTCTCGCCCTCATCGCCGTCGGCGGGCGGCGTCTTGAACTTCTGCTGGATCGCGTCTGCGACACGGTCCTCGTCGGCGGCAATCACGAAGGACATGCCCTTGGCGGACAGGAACAGCCTGATCGCCTCCAGGGTGTCGACCACCGTGTCGGGCAGGCATCGGTCCAGGTCGTCGACCAGCACTACAACGCGCGAGATGTGCTGGAGCGCCGGATCGGTCAGCAGCTTGTTGAAGTCCTCGCGGAAGCCTGCCATGCCCTTCTCGCCCTCAAGGCTCTCAGGATTGTCACTCACCAGCCCGAACACGTCATCGAGCGAAGGTACCTGCATGGTGAGGGCCGTCTTTGTGGCAAGCTTGACCGCCTTGGACCAGTTGACCTTCCGAACAAGCTTCTTGAGTGCGTCGAGCCCTGCCTTGCCAACCGGATCAGTCTCGGAGAACTCCCGACTCAGCGCGCTGAGAACCTCCGCGATAAGGCTCTCCTTGGGACCGACAGCCGGGTCGTAGCGCCACGGCTGGGTCGGGATGACGAGGACGTACGTGTCCGAGGCCCTTGAACGTTCCTTGATCTCGGCCTGCACTAGCTCAAGCACGCTGGTCTTGCCACTGCCCCAAGCGCCAGACAGCCCGATCGCGACTGGATCAAGGTTGTCGTCGAAGAGCGCGTCTGCGACGGTCGAGGCAACAGCGCGGAACGACAGGAGATCTTGGACTGCAGGCTCGTCCGTGGACGACGATGTACTCGAGGCAGTCGGGGTGCTTCTTGGCGAGCTCGAGGTTGAACCAGATGTGGCCGGTCTCGCGGTTGCAGGAGCCCCACTTGGTCTTCATGCGGCGGATGCTCCAGCTGTGGCACCGTGCGCCCGATGATCGGCTCCCACTTGGCGATGAGCGCGGGATCGCGCTCGCGGAGCTGTGTCGCGGTACCAGCGATCGAAGCACGCTCGCGTCGGTCGTGCTGAGTCCGTGCCGGCGGGCACGTAGAGCAGCAGTCGGTCGCCGTCGATCTCGATGTGCGGCGCGGCCGGGTCGTTCGATGACCTTGAGCCGGTAGTCGGACTCCCCAGACGTAGTGCGACTCGCCGGTGACCATCTCGCGCTCGGACTGGCGCTCGGCCGCGCTGGAGCTGCTCGCGCTGGCGTCTTGATCCACGGCAGTCGCTGGACGACGGCCAGCCGGACCTGCGTCGTCGTCGAGTCGTTCGGGCGCGGCGACGCGGACGCGACCCACGGGCGGGTAGACGCCGATGTGCAGGTTCTTGATGTCCTTGTAGACGACATCGACGTCGATGCCGCGGACGGTCAGGTAGGCGCTAGCGGTACTCATCGCGCGCCTTCACGAGGTCGAACAGTTCATCGAGCCGGTCGAAGTCGTCGGGCAGGGCCGCGCTGATGGCGCTGCCTGACCTTCCGCTCCTTCATCGGGTTGCCGACCCAGGAGTCGGGCTTGGTGTGCCGTGACGACGGTGTCGACCTCGATCGCGAGCTCGGTCGTCGGGAAGAAGAAGTCGACGAGCGCCCGCTGGGCGCCGTTGTTGGCCCAGTCGGGATAGGCGGTGTCGGACTCGCCCTTGCCGAGCTCTTGGCGGCCTGTTCGAGCAGCTTGGCGAGGTATTCCTTGTAGTCGAGGGCCTCCTTGCGGCGCTGCTTCGATGAGGGCGTCGAGCAGCTCGGACATCTTGTCGTAGTACTTCGGGTTCATCGCGCGCTCGTCGATGATGACCTTGCGCATGTTGTTGGTGATCGTCTCGGCGACGGCCTCGGGGTCCTTCTTGATGCCCGTCGGGCAGCTTGTCGATCGCGCCAGCGCCGAGCTTGACGATCAGCTCGATGAGGCCCGTGTCCTCGAAGTCGGCGACGACCTCGGACGGCTCGGCCTGGATGTAGGTGTCGAGCAGGTAGCGCATGCCGGCCTCGTACTGCTTGAAGTCGACGTCCTCGCCGGCGCCGAGCTTCACCTCGTCGCGGACGTCGGCGTAGTGGGCGATCTCGTCCTTGATGGCCGTCGGCCTCGGCGTCGCGTGTAGCCGGCGGCGTCCATCTCGTTGGCGAGGTTGCCGTAGGCGCGCGACGAGCGGCGGCGACGGACTTGTACAGCTCGACGCGCTTGGGCTCGTTGGCCTTGAGCTGCTCGGCGTTGCCGTGCTCTCGGCGCAGAAGTACTGCTGGTACTGCAGCGTGTCCTTCGGCGGCGCGACCGGCTCGCACAGGGCGCGGATCTTCTCCAGCGCCTCGTCGAGGTCCTCGCGGGCCTTGTCGATGCGGTCGGAGAGCAGACCTTCGATGTCCTTCTTCTCGTAGCCGTCGAGGGCGCCGACTGGTGTAGTCGGTGATGGCCGTCTTCGAGGGAGTTGAACAGGTCGCGGTAGTCGACGATGTAGCCGTAGTCCTTGTCGTCGCCGTCGAGACGGTTGACCCGGCAGATGGCCTGGAACAGGCCGTGGTCCTGCATCTTCTTGTCGATGTAGAGGTAGGTGGCGCTCGGCGCGTCGAAGCCGGTCAGCAGCTTGTCGACCACGATGAGCAGCCGCATCTGGCCCGGGCTCTTTGACGAACTTCTCCTTGACCTCCTTCTCGAACTCCTCGACCTTGCTCATCGCGCGTCGTCGGCGGGCTCGTCGAAGTGGTCGGCCAGCATCTGCCGGTAGATGTCGTACTGGCGCAGCTTCTCGGTCGCGCCCTCGCCGGAGTCCTCCTTGGAGATGTCGCCGGCCTGCGGCTCGTAGCTGGTGACGATGGCGCACTTGCCCTTGAAGCCGGCCTGGCAGAACAGCTCGTAGAACTTGCAGGCCTGGTAGATGCTCGACGCCGACGAGCATGGCGTTGCCGCGCCCGTCCATCAGGCGGGGCTTGGTCTCCATGTCGAGCAGGATGTCGTTGACGATCTGCTTGGCGCGTGGCTCGGCAGCTGACGACCTTCTGCATGGTGCCCCAGCGCTTCTTCAGCTCGGCCTTGGACAGGTCGGTCATGCCCTTGGTCTTGGCCTCGAACCACTTGTCGACCTTGCTCGGGCGACGTCAGGTCCTGGTCGATGTTGCGGGCCTCGTAGCGCAGGTCGAGCACGACGCCGTCCGCGACGGCCTCGTCGAACTTGTAGGTGTGGATGAACGATGCCGAAGGTCTCGATGCTGGTGGCCTTGTCGGCCTTGAGCAGCGGCGTGCCGGTGAAGCCGATGAACATCGCGCCCGGCAGCAGCTGCTTCATGGCGTCGTGCATCTTGCCGGACTGGGTGCGGTGAGCCTCGTCGACGAAGACGAAGAGGTTGCCCTTGGCGCGGAAGTCCTTGCGGGATCTTGGCGTTGCAGCTCCGCGATGAAGTCGTCGCTCGGCCTCGTCGAGCGTCGCGTCGTCGTCGGAGCCGCGGAACTTGTGGACCAGGGAGCAGATCAGCCACTCGGTCGTGACTTGTTCAGCGTGGCGAGCAGGTCGGCGCCGCTGCTTGGTGCGGTAGATCGTCTCGTTGACGCCGGTGAAGACCCTCTCGATCTGCTCGTCGAGCTCGGTGCGGTCGGTGATCAGCAGAACCCGGGCGTCGTTCTGGTGCTCGCGAATCCACTTGGCCAGCCACACCATCGTCAGGCTCTTGCCCGAGCCCTGGGTGTGCCAGATGATGCCGCCCTCGCGCTTGGCGATCCGCGCCTGCGCGGCCTTCACGCCGAAGTACTGGTTGTGGCGGGCGGTCTTCTTGACGCCCGCGTCGAACACCATGAAGTCGTGGATCAGCTCCAGGAGGCGCTCCTTGCGAGCACATCTGCAGTCAGCGCCCGGTCGAGCGGGTCCTCGATGTCTGACGGCTCCTTCCACGCCAGCCAGTACTTCTCCGGCGTGTCGATCACGCCGTAGCGCAGACCCTCGACGTCGTTGCCGGCCATCACCAGCTGCACCGTGGTGAAGAACGGGCGGATGAACTCCGGCTTCTGGTTGCCGATGGTCTGCCGGATACCCTCCGACACCGCGACCTTCGAGCGCTTGAGCTCGAGCGTCACCAGCGCGATGCCGTTGACGTAGAGCACGACGTCCGGGCGCTTGGTGTGCTGCCCGAGGACCGTGACTTCCTCGGCGACGGCGAAGTGGTTGGCCTCGGGGTTCGTCCAGTCGATCAGCCAGACCGTCTCGATCTGCTCGCCGACGCCGGGCTTGACCTTCACGCCGTAGCGCAGCAGGTCGATAGACGTCCTGGTTGGCCTCGTAGAGGTCGCGACCGCCGCCGAGCGAGGCGGCCTTCTTGAGCTGGTCGATGGCCTTGTTGATCAGGTTGTCGTCGTAGCCGCGAGCCGTGAGGTTCTGCGTCGAGCAGCTCGACCTCGACGTTCGAGTTGCCCTCGCGGTACTCCCAGTTGCCGAGGTACTCGTAGCCGAGCTGGTCCCGGAAGCAGCTCGACGACGCGGTCCTGCGCCTTGCGCTCGATCTGTCCGACGTCGCTCATGACGCGGCCTCCTCGACCGGCAGGCGAGTGCGGCCCGTCAGAAGCTCCTGCATCATGCCCTGCTTGACTGCTCGGGCCTTCGCAAGGCGGCGCTCGAGAGCGTCGAGTCTCCTCGTCGGCGTCCCCAAGCACGCTGCGATCGCGGCTGCTCGTCCGCGGCGGCAGGTGACGAGACAGCTCGCAGATGCGCTAGATGTCTGCTTGCATGACATGCGTTGGCCGCCGCGCAGCCTGCGTTCGATCGAACGCGAGTCGACTCGTTGCAACGCGAGACAGTGCGGTAGCCAAACTGTCGAGCCATGAGCGCAGCTTGCGAGACGACTGATCGTCAACACGTCGGACGCGACGTATCGGAACGTCGATCGATGCAGGCCACCGAGAGCCGCGCCGACGGCTCCGGACGCGCCAATCGTAGTGACTGCGTGCCGAGCGGTGTACGTGACGTGTCCGTCAAGCCGCTGTCGAAGTCTCGACCCGGTAGCGAATACCGGGAATCACTGCGGCCGAGCGAGCTGCTCGGCACGTGCATCGAGCAGATCGCCTCCGTCCGGATGACGTCACGCAGAGTCGCCCGAGGTCGTGACTCACCCACGGCCCGTGAAGCCGGGGAGGCGGGTCCTGCCGGTGAGGAGCTGCTGCATCATGCCCTGCTTGATCGCCTGCTTCTTGGCGATCAGTCGTTCGAGAGCGGCGATGAGTCATCGACGTCCGCAAGGCACTGGCGATCTCGCTGCTCTGCACGTCGGGGAGGTCGGCGTCAGCAGCGGCAACCGAGCTCAGCTTCTGCGATGAGGCTGGCGCGTCGCGTCTGCCGTAGCAATCTGATGCACGCTCACGACTTCCGAGAAGGTAGCGCATAGACGAAGCCAGATCTGACCGCGCTTACCGCTGGGCCGCATCCAGCGCACATGTGCTGTCTGGTACAGCGCACAGTCGAATCCAGAGATGCCGAGGTCTCCTACGGTTCGCGGCAATCGTGATGAACAGAGTCCCGGCCGTGACGAGCTGCTTACGTCTTAGCCCATCGTCATTCGCGTTTGAGAATGACGCAGTCTCGCCATCGCGACCGCTTCTTACGTCACCCGTCGAATGACATGGATACTTGCCACCAAAGAAGTCGCGGATCGTGTTCGCGGCCGAGTCGCGAATTGCCACGCTGCCAATGTCGCTAGGCGTCCAGTAGGACGACGCTCGAGTCACTGGCAGTCGCGGCGCGTCATCACTCGACCCCCATCTCCGCGAGGTGCTCGGCGACCTTCGCCTCGAGCGTCGCGAGCTCAGCGTCGAGCTGCGCTCGACGGTCTCGGCGTAACGCTCGCCAAGCTCCTGGATACGGGTAACGAGCGCGAGCGTGAGTGCGTTGACCTCGCCTGCGATCGCGGTCGGATCGTGGCGTGCCACTTGTCGTCGAGCACGAGCTGCTTGACGTCGGTCTCGGTGAGGTCGCCGTACTTCTTGAGCGTCGCGAGGTCGAGCGCGGCCTGGGCATCCTTGGCGGCCTTCTTGGCAGCGGCCTCGGCGTCGTAGAGCTTGATGAGCGTGCTGCAGCGCCTGATCTCGTCGGGGTCGGAGCCCTCGCGCTTGGCGTCTCGCAGCCGCGCGGTGGCGAGCGCCTTGCGTGATCTTGTCGTCGTCCATGGCGTCGGCCAGGAGCCCTCCTCGACCGCGTGCTCCTCGACGTACTCCTCGACGGCGCGGGTCGCCTCCTCGGCGGCCGCGTTGAGCTCGTCGAGCTTGGCCTGCTCCTCGGCGAAGTAGCGGGCGACGATGAGTGCTCGGCGGGATGAGGTCCATCTTGTACTTGGCGGCGCTCGCGGCCGGTGCCGATGACGAGGTCCGGCGTCTCGGTGAGCTTGCGGTCCTTGTCCTCGATGGTCTTGCGCGGCTTGGCGGCGCTCGACCCAGCCGTCGTTCATGATGAGGAAGACGTCGTCGTGCATGGTGTCGTGCCAGTAGGTCATCAGCTGCTCGTAGACGTCGTACTCGTCGAGCAGCGGCACGGGCTTGAAGCGGGCGAGCAGGTCGTCGCCGAGCGTCGGCGATGAGGTCGCTCGGGTCGGTGTCTGCGTCGATCGCCTGCGAGCGTCGGCCGGTGCGCGGCGAACCAGTCGTCGACCAGTGCTCGCGACCTGCTGCGGCGAACTTCTGGAACTCGGTCGAGTCGAGGATGGTCTGCTGGACCTCGCTCGACGTCGATCGGCCAGGTCGCTGTAGCCGGGGCGGTTCGGCTTGAACAGCGTGCGCGCGCAGGCTGCGGGAAGGCGTCCCAGTAGCCGCTCGAGAGCGTCGATGTCGCGGTCGGGGATGCCGCCGTGCAGGTGGGCGTGGAGGTCCTGGATGTCCTCGGGCTCGGACGAGTCGATGTAGCGCGGGATGTTGAGGTTGTAGTCGTTCTTCGGGTCGGCGATCTCGGCTCAGCGGCACCATGCGCGAGTAGCGCGTCGATCTCGGTCTGCTTGTTGAAGACGTCGACGATCTTGTGGATGTCCTGGCTGCGCAGCCGGTTCTTGTTGCCGTCCTTCATGAAGCCCTTGGAGGCGTCGATCATGAAGATGCCGGTGCGGGCCTGGGCGTTCTCCTTGTCGAGCACGACGATGCAGGCCGGGATGCCGGTGCCGTAGAAGAGGTTCGCCGGCAGGCCGATGATGCCCTTGATGTAGCCGCGCTTGAGCAGTTCCTTGCGGATCGTCGCCTCGGCGTTGCCGCGGAACAGCACGCCGTGCGGCAGGATGACCGCGGCCTTGCCGGTGCTCTTGAGCGACTTGAGCATGTGCAGCAGGAAGGCGTAGTCGCCGTTCTTGTCCGGCGGCAGGCCGAACTCGAAGCGGCCGTAGTCGTTCTCCAGGCCGTTGCTCCAGGACTTGACCGAGAACGGCGGATTGGCGACGGCGAAGTCGAAGGTCTGCAAGTCTGTCGCCCTTGGTGAACTGCGGGCTGGTGATGGTGTCGCCCTTGCGGATGTCGGCGATCTCGTTGCCGTGCAGGATCATGTTCATCTTGGCCAGCGCCCAGGTGGCGTTGTCCTTCTCCTGGCCGTAGATCGTGATGCCGCGCGGGGCCTCGTCGGCGACCTTGAGCAGCAGCGAGCCGGAGCCGCAGGTCGGGTCGTAGACCGTCTGGTCCTGGCGGGTGTCCGGGCCGATGCCGATGACCTTGGCCAGGATCCGCGAGACCTCGGCCGGCGTGTAGAACTGGCCCTTGCTCTTGCCGGACTCGGTGGCGAAGTGGCGCATCAGGTACTCGTAGGCGTCGCCGAGCAGGTCGTCGCCCTCGGCGCGGGTGCCGCGGAAGTCGAGGTCGTCGAAGATCGCCGACCAGCTTGGAGAGCCGGTCCTGCATCTCCTTGCCCTTGCCGAGCTTCTCCTCGTCGTTGAAGTCGGCCAGGTCGATGACGCTTCTGCAGGTCGTTGGCCTCGGCGAGCTTGCCGATGATCTTGTTGATCTTGTCGCCGATCTCCTTGTCGCCCTTGAGCGGCGACCATGTCGTCGAAGGAGCCGCCGGCGGGCACGTCGATCAGGCTGTTCGGGTCGGCCTTGGCCTTGTCCGAGACGTACTTCACGAACAGCAGCGTCAGGATGTAGTCCTTGTACTGCGAGGCGTCCATGCCGCCGCGCAGCTCGTCGCAGCTCTTCCAGAGCGAGCTGTAGAGATCCGACTTCTTGAGAGCCACTACCACGTCACCACCTTGTGCTGGGACTGGAACCATCGGGTGGCGCTTGGTGCGCACGACGGCGATGTCATCAGATGTTTGCCCCTCGTATCTCGTCCAAACAGGCTGCGGCGCCGATCGTGCCCGTCTCTACTCACGACCTTAGCCGCGGGTACCGACAGTGGTGCGGCGCGGCACACGGAGTGAGGTCGCGCGAGCCTCATGATCGTGACCCGATTCCGGATCGGCCCGGCACAACGAAGGCCGCGGCGATCGATCCCAGCGAAAGCAATACAATGACGAATGTATACAGTCCGGACGGCGCGTTTGAGGAAGCATTAATGGCGACGAACGCCACTAGTAGGGCTCCGAGTACTCGGCTAATGGTTCCAATCCGGCGCTCGCCGGGAGACACACGGCGAACCGCTCGAGGAACCACCCATAAAAGCATCGCGACCAACGTCGCTTGGATGATCAGCAGGCGCAGGTCGAGATACGAATCGTAGCCAAGCTTCACGAAGTACCAGGAGGGCACGATGTTGCCGACGGCGTTCTGCGTCCAGTCGACCAGTACGCCATCCTTGATGGGCGTAAAGAACCACAACCACCCCACTTGGAACCGCACGAGGTACATCGGCTCGCCGGCAAACAAAGTCAACGGACTCGCTGACTTACCAAGTAGGGTGGTTGTGGATGAAAGTGAATACACTACATCGTAGTATATTCTAGCTCGTGATGTGAATCAAGTAGACTCTCGGCCGGTTCTCCCCGTGCTGATTTGAGAACTCAATCCAGTCGCCTTCCGAGAGATCCCATGACCAGTAGCGGTCGGCCCGAGCCGGAGAGTGCTGCGCGATTGTAGGATAGCCCTCGGAATTCAGCGACACGACGATGGCGAGGTGATCGACGATGCCGTCCGGGCCTGGCGGGTTCCAGTCGTAGGCAATCACGTCACCCACCCGAGCGCCGCCCGCCGTGTTATCACTCCACGTGATCTCCTCGATTGTGGCGAGTCCGCTGTTGACGATGTAGTTCTTGAAGTAGTCCGCGTTAACCGCGGCCTTCGTGGGCCCAGGGAAGTCAGCCTTGCTGGCCACGTCAAGGATGTTCCAGGTCGACTCCTGCCACTCGCTGCTCTGGGGAAGCCCCCCAATCCAGAGCGCCTGCGAGACGAACCAGGTGCAGTCGGCAGGGAACCGGTCCGGCAGAGTCTCCGCGTTGCTCTGCGCCCAGGAAGCCGCGCCGACAGCGTCATACAGACCCGTGTCGCTGTCCGCAGCCGGCTGCGCTTCCGTGGAGTTCTCGCCCCGACATGCTGATGTCACCGGATCGTTCGTTCCGGTGTAGAGGTAGGCGTCTGTGACCCACCCTCCACCTTCGATTGAGTACCAGATTACGGACGTTCCGTACGGTCCGACAATCGCCATACCCAGGGTGTAGCAGTTGAGGCCGACTGCCTGTCCCGAGTCGATCGTCCTCAGAATCTGGGAGTCGGTAGTGGGGTGTTCGCGGACGTTGACGTAATTGGTGCCGTTTCCACTGATGACTGTTCCGACGGATTCCGCCGCCTGCGCACTCGTCGCGCCGGCCACTCCGATAATGGCGAGTGAGGCAGCAAGTGCTACCGACCGTTGGACGCCGTGTACCAGGTGGGAGGTCTCCCCTTGCCGCTCGCTCTTCTTCCAATGAGGCACTTCTCGCTCCTGTCCGCAGATCTCGGCCATTCAAGATCGTTGACTGACCATGTCTGATGCAGAGCCGAGGTCCGGCTTGTCCAGCCTCGACGCGTGGTTGCGGAGACGAGACACTGTCAGTCTCGTCCTTCTGGCAGGACGTCCGCCCTTAGCGGGTGATCAGCTCGTACCCGAGGCGCTGGCGTCGCAGTCGAAGTGGTGTGCGGTAGTACGCACGACTCCATCAGTCTGTCCTACGACCGCCGTCGCGGTCGCTCATGCCTCAAGTGGAGCCTCCCCGAAGCAGGGGTAGAGGTTAGCCCGGTCCGGGGCCGCACTGTTCGGGACCAACGTCCTCGACTGATGCCCATGACTGGATCCGGGAGCTCGCGCTCGGAGCCGCCACTCTGAACCCGCGAGTCGGGGGCAGCAAGCGGACGTCAGAGGACCCAACTCCACAGGGTCATGCGTGACTCTCCTAACGAGATAGCCTTCCCTGTGTAGTAATCACAACGTTGAAGCGAAATGTGTTGACTTTGCGCAGCGCTTGCGTCATAAATAGTGATGAGTGAAGTCAGCACTCGGCGCCCACCGAGCCCTCGCTTTCTCCCTTCGCCAGTCAAGAAACTCCAGCGGACTTCACTCACCCCCTCGCCGGCGTTCTGCGGCTATCAGATGAACCATTCCGGTTCGTCGGCCGCACTTCACCGAGGAGGTGGCTCACCATGAGTGAGCAGACACCGCCCGTTCACACGGGCAGCGGTGGCCAGCTCCGGACACTGGCCGTTCGGATCACCGAGGACCTGCGCGCGCAGCTGGACATCATCGCCCAGCTGACTGGGCGCAGCACCACCGAGGAGATCCGCCTCGCCCTGGAGCACTGGATCGAGCGCACCAAGTCCGATCCGATCGTGCTCAAGAAGGCAGAGGCCGTCAGGGCGGAGATCGAGCGCGAAGCTCAGACCCGCCGCAACGCCATCGCCGCGATCTTCGACAGCAGCGACGGCACCATCACAAGCGTCAGCGAGAAGGGAGCGACCACTCCCCCTCGTCCGACGCCTCGTCGGAGCAAGCCCGCCGACGAGTGAACACCGCGTGTCCCTGGACCCTCAGAGTTCGGGACACCCACACGGCGGGAACCCGCCCCGTGCTGCCTACCAGGCCTCGGGGTCGGGCTCCCGCCTGAATCTCCATCGCGGTCGGCACTCCTCAGCTATCCCGGCTGGGGACAACGCCCACGATAGGAAGGGTGATCACCATGGTCACTGGCATCGTCATCCCTCATTACGACAACCTGCCGCTCGAGCTCCACGACTTCGGTGGCCTTGCCGACTACCAGCAGGCGGTCGGCGGCAACGTCGAGGCAGTCGACCTCGACTCCCCCGCCACGACTCTCTTCGTCAACGATGAAGGGAAGATCCACGGGATGCCCGTCAACCGTCGAGCGACCCTGCTCGCTTGGCTCACTAGCCGCTACCTACGCCGACGCGACGTCATCTGCGGACCGGCCGTTCTGGTCGGACCACCCGACGAGTCAGGATGCTCCCAGAGCGTCCCCGCCGACTTCCTGGCACTCCTGTTGGAGCCCGAGACGTACGCCGTGGAAGTGCAGACGGTCGAAGACCCGGACGATTGGAGCGGCAACATGATCCACTTCGGCGACTTCTGGCAGGCCGCCACATATGCCCTCTCCCTCGCGGAGCGGTGGCTGCCGGTCACGCAGATCCGAGTCATCGCGGTGAAATGATCCCTGGAGCTCGCCACGGCTCGGGATCGCAAATACGGCGGCAGCCCACCCACACACCTCGCGGTCGTGATGGGTCGGGCTGCCGCCGTTCTTCAATTGGCGAGCAGCCCAGGTATCAGTTACCGGCCACGCGGTACTGCGCCAGCACTGCCGACGGGATCCGGCCCCGTGCCGGGAGCTCGACACCGTTGGCTGCTGCCCACACCCGAACCGCTTTCGGGTCGTAGCCAGCCGACCCAGTAGCCGTCCGTGCCCGTGGCGCCGACCCACCGCTGACCTTTCGGGCATGCCTCACAAAACGCGCCACCGACTCTCGAAGAGCGGCCGCATTCCCAGCGCTCAAGTCGATCTCGTACTGGGCACCGTCGATTGCAAAGGCGACCGTCTCCGCCGCCTCCGAACCGTCGATGTCGTCGGTCAGCTGGACGAGGGTCTTGCGAGCCATGAGGGCTCCGATCTGCTGAGGAGCTGGAGATGATCAACTATATAGGGGTTGCGCTGGCTCGTCTGGCAGCGACACCTTCGCATCTCCGATGCGAGTGCTCAGCGCACGTTCCAGGAGGTGCTGATGCCGAACCAGCAATCAGTTGAGCTCGCACGGCCACCAGCACAAGGGCCACCCTGCTCGACTCTTACCACCGCCGACTGGCTTCATCGCGCATCCGCGGAGCGAAAGACTCAGCAAGCTACGATCGAACCAGGCGACGATAGCCCCCGCCTACAAGTCCGAAAACGAGTAGAGAGCGAGTAGATTGATGGCGAGCAATGATCCGTCGCCCGTGACGCTGAGGTTTTCTCGCTGTCCGCAATCCCGCGTTCCGTCTCACCTCTACGAACGGGACAGCTATCATTCAGGTTTTCGGCCTCCCCAACGATTCGGTCCTTGCCGCAATCAGACGACTACGCTTTGCCCAGAACGACGAATGACCTTTGGCGCGACTTCAACTCACCGCAGTCGTCGATGTGGCTGTGGCTCGTCGCTGCAGACGAGCCCGGCTCGGAAGATAGCAACTACGGTTCTGTCTTGCTCACAGACCAACTTACATTCGGGGACTACGTCGCCTATTTTGGGCCCATTGCGCGTGACGACGAACTGCCGTTCGCCACGTTCCCGGCGAGGCAGGAAGGGGACTTCGTCGATGTCGACTGGATTACCCTAGGCCGCTCGGCCTTAGAGGCTTACGGAGGCTACGAAGCCGTCCGCTCTGTCACGGCCAAGATCAGGTGGAAGCGAGACGCCTCGATTCGCAGGGATGCCTTCGTTTGGCTGAATGAACAAGCAATAACACGGAGAATGGCCCGCTTCGTTCGTGCTCGACCAACGTGGAACGTAACTGGTCTGGACGAACGTCTCCAGATCGGCCTTCCTCAAACCGCGGGCCTTCTCCGAACGCTCGGATATGAGACAACCCGCCAGCGACCGGGCGAATGGAAACGTCACGAGCACTAGGTACGTCAACCGACGAGGTTCTGAATAGAGCAGAGAGACATCTGCTGGCAGAAACATGCGCCTGTGAACTGCGCGCCTTGGCTCCGAAGTTGAAATCTGCCTACAGCGGCGGACCAGTAAACGTTGAGTTGTTCGGAGTTCCGTTCAATACCCAGCCGGACGAGTTGCCGTCGGCATAGTTTTGCACCGTTGATGACTGGGAAAAGCAACGACGCCAGAAGCATCCATAGTCGCGCCCACTGGCGCGCCGCCGGACACCTTTGCGTCGAATCGACACTGCGCCAGGCAGGTGCAACCGCGGTCAAGACTCTGCGCTGCCATGTTCCTGGGCTCCGCGGCAGGTCTAGTGGACGTGAGGTCTCTAGACCGGCGGCACGCCCTCATTAGTGGGAAGCGTGTGATCGCCCGAACGTCGCTCCTTCACCGCGGAAACGTGCGCATCGTAAAGTGAGACAGCCTCCACTCCGCGTTGGGGGCGGCTGCCAGGCCGGTACCAGTCAGCGATACGAAGCCAGTCGGCATCTATGAGGTCGGTGTAGTCGCGACAGGCACGAATCGTGTTGTGTACATGGCAGGAAGGATCGTCCCCGTCCGTGACGTCTATGCACTGACAGTCGCGGCCGATCTCCTGCCATTTCGCAAGGATTCCCTCACCGGTGACAGTCGAAGTGAGCAGCTGCACGAAGTGATCGTTCTCTTCGTGGCGGGCGTCGACAAGGTTGCGACGGAGCCACGAGTCGTCGTCCTCTCGCAAGTTGTTGTGCCAGCCGATCCTATAGACCGCGTCACTGACTTGCTTTTCAACGTCAGCGTCCGAGAGGAGCCAGAGACCGCCGTGCCGGGAGATGAATCGGCGGACCTCCAACTGGAATCGGGCGTAATGGCACAGCGCGTGCGTCATGTACATCTCGGCGTGGGCCACCGGATCATACGGCTGGTCACTGTCCGGGTCCCAGGGCAAGTGATCGGCAGGCTCGTGCCGGTATGTCTCCATGGCCGCGAGTAGGTCGGCACCCAGCCCGTAAACGGGCGTCCAAATGCGGTTGTATGCCTCGAATCGCTCCACCCATTGGACCGCCAGGCGTGAGTCGGCCGGGTGGCGGCGTTCCATGTCGAGTCGGGTCTGGCGCATCGCGGCTTCGCGGGCGACGGCGAGGACGCCCTCTGCCATCTGTTCGATGACGAGGCGTTCAGGCTCCTTGCGGAAGCTGTCGGCCTTGACTCCGTAGAGCTGCGCCGCGCGATGGCGTCGCTCCGTCGCAGAGCGCATCCGGTAGCCCGCCGCCAGGCCGAACGTGTACTCCGCGACCTCTTGGTCGAGCCCGCCCCCAAGCCGGTCGGCGGCACGGCGGAGCAGCTCCTCGATCGCCGCTGGCTGAGCGTCATCGGCCGTGATCAGGTCGGCCCGGCGGGCAACCTCGCCGAGCGCCCGGGGACGTAGCCGACGCAGACCGCTGAGTCCGACGTCGCGCAACTGGCGAAGCTCTCCGACGACCGTCTCGAAGTCCGGCACCCAGGATTCGCCCACCATGCCCTGATCCTGCCCGGGTTCTGCCCAGGTCTGCCACCGGGCCGCGCCCAGCCCTCCCTGAAGGCTGGAAGTGCCCAGAAATCACGGCTACCGAAGGGAACTTGAGCATGAAGCAGAACCAACCGACCAAGAAGTGGCAAGCCGCGCAGGCGGTCCTCGGCGGCCTCGCCCTCACCTCACTTGGCGCGTGTTCGTTCGCTGGACAAGCGTCCGGCGAGCTCGGTCGGGATCAGAGGATCCTGTCCGGCTTGTCCCGACGAGCGGATGGCGTCATTCGTGGGCGCTGATGTCACAGGCAGCGGCTGGGGTGACGACGAGATCGTCGAAGGGCGCAAGGCCGTCATCGCGAACCTGACGCGGCAAACGGCGATCTGCGGCGGTCACCTGAGAGTCACAGCCTTCTCGTCGAGCAGCGCGGCGACGGTCACCCTGTACAACGGCGAGCTGGACTTGCCGGGGGCAACGGACATCGCTCGGCTGCGCCGGGTGCCAGAGGTCGTCGAGCAGGTCACGGGCAAGATTGCGTCCGCCTACAACACGGTGCTGGCCGCCCCACCGCCCGAGGGCGGAAGCGACATCGTGGCGCAGTACCGCCTTGCGCAGGAGTACGCCGACCAGCTCGGTCCCGACTACACGCTGGAGCTGCTGGTCCTGACGGACGGGTTCCAGACGGCAGGGGCGGGCGTCATCGACCACGCCCTGACGCCGACCGAAGCGACCGACCTGGCCGCCACCGTGGCTCTTCCGGAGCTGCCGGGGGCTGCGGTGACGGTCGCCGGCCTCGGCAAGGTCGCAGGCGACCCGCCCACCACCGACGTCGTGGATGGCTTGGTCGCCTTCTACGACGCGATCTGCGCGCGAACCGGCGCCGAGACCTGCCATTCCGTCACTGACTACACCGCGCCGGGTCGGTGAGGCGGCGATGGCGACGAACAACGCGGGAAACGCACAGGCGCGTCTGACGGCGATGGTCACTGAGGCGGACGCGGTCGTGCTGCAGCCCGTCGAGGAAGCTCACGGCGTCGGCCGACCGGCAGGAGTGACGACCACCTACGCCGAGCTGGAGTACGTCGCCCTCGCGACCGAACAGCGCGAGAGCTGGTGCGCGGAGGGTGAGGCCGCCGCACGCAAGGCAGCAGTCGAGGCAGCGGGTCTTGCGTCAGCCGCCAAGGCGGCCTCGCTCGTCCTGTCCGAACACGCTCATGAGGTTGTCGAGGCTCGCACGCAATACCAGCACGCCGCTCGGACCCTGACGCCCTACGTGCGCCGCTCGACCCACGACGAGGTTCGCTACCTCGCAGGCTGGGCAGTTCTCGGCCTCGGGGATACGGCGGGCGTCCTGGGGGCGGCGATCTTCCTGGGCGAAATCCCACTGGTGGCACTCGGGCAGGCCTTGGCCACCGGCTTCGCTGCCGTCACTGCGGGCCTGGCCGGCAGTGAGTACCAGGAGCTGCGACAGGCTCGCGCCAGGCAACGCCCGGTCGACAAGCTGACGGAGGACGAGCGCCACTACGTCCACCTCTTCACCGAAGCAGGCGCTGCCGGATCGACGACGCGGATGGTGTCGTGGGTCGCGGTGACAATCATGGTGCTGATCACCGTCGGCATCTTCGCGCTGCGGGCCGGTACGGAAGGCGTGCTGGCCGGGGTGGCCTTCGGTGGTCTGGCGGCGGCAACCGCGCTGGCGTCGTTCATCTCCAGCTACGTGCACGCCGACCAGGTGGCCGATCTGATCGCCAACTGCCTCAAGCGCTACCGGCGCGCGGAGCGGGGACACATCAAGCTCGCTCAGTCGCCGTCGCTGGCCGGGCACGCGCAGGCGACCGAAACCGCGGCATCCATCGAACGTGAACTGGAGGGTCGCGGAGAGGCTGCTGGTCAGGCCGTCTTGGCGCTCAAGTACCGGATGCTGCGGCGCAACCCGCAAGTCGTCGGGCACGGCGAGAGCCGGAGCGAGGTCGCCAGCGTCGGGCGCAGGGCTCGCACGGACGGTGCATCGTGATCACTTCGACCAGTCTCCTGCCGGTCCAGCTCGCCGAGAGTGACCTGCTCGGCCACAGCGCCCCAGATCGCCGTGGCGGGCAGGTGTCCACCCCGTTCGGCGACGCCGGGCGCTGCCCAAGCGACCCGACGCTACTCATCGTGCTGGCGGACGATTCCGGGTCAGTCACGGCCACGGGTGGCAGCGACCCGCTGTCTAACCGGTACGACGAGGCTAAGCGGGCGTTCCGGGCGGTCGCGCGAGCCTGTCGCTGCGGGAAATGCCTCGGCGCGGTGCTGCATTTCGATCTCGTCGGCGGTGTCCCACCGACCCCGATCCGCCAGCGCCACCTCCGCACTCTGGAGGCGGGACTGCGGGTGCCCCGGGGAGGGGCCGGTTCGAGCGTGATGGCACCCGGGCTGCAGGCGGCGCACGACCTGGCCACCAACCATCCCGAGCATCTGAACACGCTGGTTGTCCTGAGCGACTTCGAGCTGCTCGACCCAGAACCCGGGCCGGTACTCGACCAGCTGGCCACGTTCCCTGGCGAGGTACACGCCGTGGTCTTGGGACGTGAGCTACCCGAGGGTCTGCTCGATCCGCGGATCCAGGTCACCACGATCCGACAAGGTGACCCACCCGGCACGCTCGCCCGCACGGTCTTCGACAGCCTCACTACTCACCGACCCGGCGCCCGACCAACATGACGCGCCGCTCGTGTCTGGCCGGGGCACATGTTGTGGATTCCGCTCCACGTAGTAGCGCGTCCCCGGCCGATACGGCCAACCGCCCGGCACGCAGAGGTGCAGGTGTGACCGCTCGCCCATCGCGTCGCCCGTCCGGTCGAGCGACCGGACGATTCCCTGAAATAGCCAACGCCCGCACAATTTAGGGCAGATCCCGAAACGCTCATAAGGTCGGCGACAAGTAATAGAGGTCGTCGCCGTGGCCGAGTGCGCTCATTTTCGGGTCAGAGAGGAGACCCCCGCCATGAACAGCAACGACACCGCCACGACAAACACTCCGGAAATCCGGCAGTTCCGAACCATCCTGGCCGACCCGCCCTGGGACATCCAGCAGAAGGGCGCCCTGGGCGCCGAACGACACTACGACCTGATGACCTTGGAGCGAATCAAGGCCATGCCGGTGGCCGACCTGGCCGAGGACGACGCCCACCTGTGGCTGTGGGTCACCAACGCCACGCTGCGCCATGGCTACGACGTCGCTGAGGCATGGGGCTTCACCGTCCGGAGCCCGCTGACCTGGATCAAGTTCCGCCTGGGCCTGGGCAACTACCTGCGTAACGCGACCGAGCACCTGCTCTTCGCCACGCGTGGCAAGGCGCCGGTCAACTTCCGCTCCCAGCCGACGTGGATCAACGCCCCTGTCCAGGACCACTCGCACAAGCCCGAGGAGCAGTACGCCCTGATCGAGCGGATCTCAGGTGGCCCCTACCTCGAGCTCTTCGCCCGGCGCCGGCCGCCTTCAACCGCGGACTGGTCGGTGTGGGGCGATGAGATCGACGCCGACATCACCGTCCCCGGCTTCCCCGTACCGAGCGACCTCGCCCGGCGCCGGATCGGGCGGTGATCACCGTGGGCGACAAGGACCCGTTGCGCAACCCGGTCGAGTGGGTCTGGCGGACCTCGCTCCTGATCCTCGGGGCGGTCATCGCGCTGAACCTCGCAATCTGCCTGATCCGGCCGTGGCTGCCATGGCTGGGCGCCGCGGCATTGCTCGCGGCGGCGGTCTGGCTGGCCGTCGCCATCGTCCGCTGGCGTCGGAGCCGGTGGTGATGAGTACACACGCACGTCACCCCTGTTCGGATGTTGTGAAATGAACAAACCATATTGACGTGCTGCGCGTAATCAGCAATAAGTGGAATGTAGGCGCTGCGCAAAGTCAGCGCAATCATCAGCCGTTAATGAACGAAGGAGGTGCCCGCAATGTCGAATAGCAAAAGCCCACGAAATCTAGAGCCGATCAGGATCCGCGGTCTGCGGCACAAGCAGCCGGACACCCGCAAGATCGCCCGCGCGGTGATCGACCTCGCCCTGCGCGAGGCCGCCCGCGAGGCGGAGGCTCTGGCCGCCGCTATCGCCCAATCTAAGAACGGAGCGCCACTTCCCCCAGTGCAGCAGCCAGGAGGCGAGCGCCGTGGGTAAGTCCCTGCCCGTCTTCTCCGAGCTGCACCTGCCGCGGCCGCTCGATCCGGCCGACGTGCTGCGTCTTCTGGAGCTCCTGGCGACCGACCGCGGGGCACCCAACCTCGTGCTGGAGCTTAGGAGCACCAAGACCGGACTCACGTACGTGCTCGGGTGCGCCGCCACCGCCATCGACCACATCCGCCGCCAACTTGCCCACGGGCTCCCCGGCACGGTGCTCACCGGTCTGAGCGAGCCGCGTCTGGCCATGCAGGCGGCGGCGTACCTGGCGATTCGGCCGGGTGGTCTGTCGCTGCGCACCGACAGCGGCGGAAGCGACCACGCGTGCGCTGCTCTCGGCGCTCTCCCCCAGGCTCCGCGACGGCGAGGGCCTGACGATTCAGGTCCTGCTTGGTCCCCGACGCGCGCCAGTCTCCGTCCCGGCTCACGTCGACGACCCACATCGCTCGCTGCTCGGCCTGATCCTTGGCGGATCCCGCTTGGCCACACCGGAGGTCAGGGGTCAGCTACGGGAGCGAGCCTCGGTAGCTGGCTTCGCCGTGACGATCCGCCTCGGCGCCACCGTCTCCGACACCGGTCGGCGCCGACGGTTTCTGGTCGCGATGCTTTCGGCCTTATCCACAGCCCAGAGCCCCGGTGTGCATATCGACCTCGTCGGTGAGCCGGTCCGGGCCATCAACGAGGGACGGAAGCCGTGGCGGTGGCCGCTGCACCTCTCGGCTGCCGAACTCATCGGCCTGCTGGGGTGGCCCCTCGGCGAGCGTGACCTGCCGGGCCTGCCGCCAGTGCATCCGCGCCGCCTGCGACCCGCCCCGAATGTGCATGCCGGTGATCGGGTATTCGCCCGCTCCGCTTCACCGGGCGATGACCGGCTGATCGGGATCTCAAGCGCCGATCAGATGATGCATGGAGTCGCCTATGGGCCGAGTGGCTCCGGCAAGACAACGGCCATGACCCACCTAATCCTGGCCGACATCCGCGCCGGGCGACCGGTCTGCGTGGTCGACCCCAAGCGTCAGCTCATCGACGACCTTCTCGCCCGCATTCCGGCTGAGCGCCTCAATGACGTCGTCGTCCTGGACGCCGGAGATGCCAACCCGGTCGGGTTCAACCCGCTCGACGTCACGGGTCGAGACCCGGACGTCGTCGTCGACGGGGTGCTCGCCGTCCTCGCGGCCATCTTCGCCTCGGGATGGGGACCCCGTACCGAGGACATCATCTCGGCGGCACTGCGCACCCTGGCTCGAACATCGACCAGTAGTGATCCGGCGACTCTGATCGACCTGCCGCGAATCCTGACCGACCCGGCCTATCGGCGCCCTCGCGTCGGTGCTGTCTCGGCCGACGCCGGGCTGGCGAGCTTCTGGGCGTGGTACGAGGCACTCTCACCTGGCGGGCAGGCCAGCGCCATCGCTGCGCCGCTCAACAAGATTCGCGGCCTGCTGCTGCGCCCGGCGCTGGTCCGGATCCTCTCCCAGGGCGCAGGACCGTTCCGGCTGCGCGACATCTGGCGCGACGGGAAGGTCGTCCTCGTCCCGCTCAACGAGGGCCTCATCGGATCGGGCACTGCCTCGCTCCTGGGCAGCCTCATCATCGCCGACCTGTGGCAGGCCACCCAGGAACGTGCCAGCGAAGACGGCGCCAGCACGCGCCCCGGGATGGTCTACGTCGACGAGGCGCCCCGGTTCCTCCATCTACCCGTCAGCATGGCCGACGCGTTGGCCGTCTCTCGTTCCCTCTCGGTTGGCTGGTTCCTGGCCGCCCAGTTCCGCTCGCAGTTCCCACCCGAGCTGCGCACCGCCGTCGACATGAACGCCCGCTCCAAGATCGCGTTCGCCACCGAGTACGACGACGCGCGCGACCTCGCGAGACTGGCACCCGGCCTGACGGCCGACGACTTCATCGCCCTGCCGAAGTACCACGCCTACGTCAACCTCGTCGCCGACGGACACCCTTCGGGCTGGGCGATGGTCGCGACCCTTCCACCGACGGCACCGACGACGGATCCAGCCAGGGTGCGGGAGGCATCGGAACGCAACTACGCGCCCCCACCACCTGTCCCCGAATCCCCGTCGGAACCACCGGAGGCCGCACCCACGGCCGAGCCAGCGACGTCGACGCCTGACGCCCGACCCGGCCGCAAGCGGAGGACATCGTGAGCGCCCCGCAAGGTCGGCTGACCCATCCGGCCGACCGTCCAGCCACGACCCTGATCGCTCAGCGTCACCCCAGGTCAATCGGCCGTTTCCGGTCGCCCAGGGATGGGACTGACCCCCAAGGTGGGGGTCAGCGGCGGGGCTGCCCGGAGTCCCCCCAGGGGACGGAGGCGGGCTCATGAGCCCCGAACCCACCTCCGCGCTGCTGGCATCGCTCAGCGACCGTGATCGAGCGCTCACCGAGTCACTGCGCCAGTTTCGGCTGCTCTCGACCCAGCAAATCCGGCGGCTGCATTTCGCCGATGGCCACACCAACCCTGCCGCGGCGACCCGCGCCACGACGCGTGTGCTTACCCGGCTCGAGGACGCCGGGGTGCTCGTCCGACTGAACCGCCGAATCGGAGGGGTCCGGGGTGGTTCGACCAGCCTGATCTGGCAACTCGGACCCGCCGGCGAACGAGCCGTTCGTGCGCTGGCTGGTGGGAAACAGCGCCGCCGGTACGTCGAGCCGTCCGGCATGTTCGCCCGGCACACGATCGCCGTCGCCGAGCTCGCGGTGCGCCTCATCGAGGCGTCTCGAGCCGGCGCCGTGGAGCTGCTGCGACTCGACACCGAACCCGCCTGCTGGCGCTCGTTCATCGCCCCAACCGGGGCTGTCGAGTGGCTCAAGCCCGACCTGTACGTGGTCACCGCCTCATCCGACTTCGAGGATCACTCGTTCGTCGAAGTCGACCTAGGCACCGAACACGTCAGCACTGCGCTGCGCAAGGCGCGTGCCTACCAGCGCTACCGGGCAACCGGCCGCTACGAGGCCGACCACGGGGTCTTCCCGGCCGTGACCTGGGTGGTGCCCGACGGCCCCCGCGAGGGGGCCCTGACGGCCGCCTTCCGGGCCGACGCCGCCCTGGCGGGTGACCTCCACCGGGTCACGACAGCCGACGCCGCCCTGGTCGCACTCGGTGTCCCTGGGCCTCCCGGCCGCGCCGACGAGACACCAGAACCCACCGAAATCAGTTAAGGAAAGGAGTACCGAAATGACAAACCACGAACTTCCACAACCACACGATGACGAGCCTGAGCGGCCGGTCGGACCCGATCGGGAGCGCCTCGAACCTGGCGAGATCGACCTCACTGGCGTCGTCCATCAACCCGACGACCTGATCGACGTCATCTCCGACGCCCTCGTTGAGGCACGAGCCGCCGGAGGCGAGGTTCCGGAATGGGGCGCGCGAGCGATCGCCCGAGCCCTGGCAAACAGCCTGCCTGACCTCGTCGCGCCTGCGCTGCACACCTTCGCCGCAGTCGGGAACATCCGCGAGTCCATCGGCGCCGAACTAGCCGTCATCTACGCCAGCCCCCACTGCCCGCCACAGATGCGCGAGTGGATCGACTACTTGGGCACCTGGCTGGTCAACCACGAGGCGTCCGACGCGCGACCGCCCGACCACCAGCTTCAGGAGCCCTTGCCGTCGGGGGCGCTGGACAAGGTGACGGTCTACCTGCGCGAGATCTTCGACCAGGCGGACACCGTCGGCGAGGCCATCGCGGAAGATGACGCCCGCGCCATCGCCACTCTGCTCGCGCCGCTCCTGCCGTCGGGCTCGGCCATGAGCCAGCTGGCCGACCACGGCAAGGTCGACGCTTCTGGGCTCCTCGCAGAGTGCGAGCTTCTGAAGGCCGGCCACTACCGGACGCGTGAGATCACGGCCGAGTGGATCCCGCGGCTGGAGCAGCACGTGCTCCACCCGCCGAAGCCGCCCCGCTTCGCTGGGGCGGTCGAGCCCTACACCGGTCGGTCAGCGGAGGGTGTCAGGGAACACGGCGACGCCTTCCGCGCCTTCCTCATGCTCGATGACGTCGACCCGCGGAGAGATGACCTCATCTCGCGATTCCACGAGTGGTACGTCGCGACCTTCTCCAGCCGGGACGCCTTGCTCGACGGGCTCAGTGAGGTCACTGACTGGGAAGCCGCCGTGAAGGCGCTGGCCGAGGAACTCGGCATCGAGGGATTCGTACGCGTCGACCGCGAAGCGATCTGGGACGTGATCCACGACGCCTGGGAAATCGTCGAACTCAACGGCAAGTACTACGTCTTCGAGAAGTGACCGTCCCGCGCCCTCTCACCGGTAGTCAAGCATGCAAAAGGACCCCAAAATGTAGCGGAATAGTCAACAACTGCTGACTTCGGACACCTTTCGAGGTAAAATGGGGAGGAAAAGGGAGAATCAAGAACCATGAACGAGAAACAAGCCAGCCAGTTCGGCGCATATATCAAGTATCACCGCCTGGAGAAGAAGATGAGCGGTCGGGAGCTCGCCCGCGAGGCGGGCATCGACTCCGCCACCGTGGTGCGCCTGGAGCGAGGTCACTACAGGACTCCACGCCCGGAGACGCTCAAGGGCATCGCCCACGCTCTCGGCCTACCGCTAACCGACGTCTTCACCATGGCCGACTACGTCAGCGCCTACGACCTGCCGAGCCTGACCCCCTACCTGCGAGCCAAGTACGGAGAACTGCCCGAGGACGCCGTGCAAGCAGTCAACAGATACGTCGAACGGATCGCCGTCGAGCACGGTTTGGACATCGGCGGGCCACTCCCCGGCGAAGACGAACAGCCAACAACAAGAGCAGAGGACATTCCGCCTGAGGATCTCATCGGCTAGCGACGAGATTCCGGGTGGGCACCCACATGCATTAAGCAGAAAGGAGGAATCCACTATGCCAACCGAAATCCATCAGAATGAGGCCGGCCCAACGCCTATCCGCCTTAGGGAGCGAGACGCTACTGCACGACCTTCGTGGCCTGGTCCCCGACCGGCGCGTCAGCCATCTCGAGTCCCTGCGGATCACTGAGGCTCAGGCCGCGATGCTGCGAAACAGCCTCGGCGTCGAGCAAGACCACTTCCCGACCCACCTCGTCCAACTCCTGCCGAGGGTCGAGATCCAGGCCGTGGACGACATACCCGCGTCCGGTACGTCGTTCTGGGGCAACCGAACGTGGCACATCCACATCCACGCTCAGGAGACCTCGACCCAGCACCGCTTCACGGTGTTGCACGAGCTCAAGCACATCATCGATCACCCCAATCAACGGGATATCTACGACGAGCGTGAGTTCGTGGTCTACGGCGAACGCGAGATCGTTGCCGACTACTTCGCGGCCTGCGTGAGTCTTCCCGAGGATCGCCTGCGTGCCGCCTACGGCCAAACACGAGACCACGCGGCACTCGCCCATCGCTTCGGCGTCAGCATTCGGCGTCTCCTGCTGCGCCTGTCGGAGATCGGGCTGACCGAGACCGTCATTCACATCCCAGAGCGATCGACCAGCCGGACCGACTACCTCACCCACGCCACGTCAGGCCTCGAGGAGAACGTGCGATGAGCACGAACCCGAACACCAGCACGCCGCGGGGCGAGGCGCAACAGGGGTTGCTGACCATCACCGAGGCCGGTGAGGCACTGCGGATCAGCCGCTGGAGCATCTACCGACTGATCAACGCCGGAAGGCTGCGCACTGTCCGCATCGACCGTCGCCGTCTCATCGCCCCCGCCGACCTGAGCGCGCTCATAGAGGAGCTGCGCGTCGAAGGAGGCGAACATGTCTAGGAAGGCCAACGGCGAAGGCTCGATCTACCACCGCAAGGACGGGCGCTATGGCGCGTCCGCCTTCGTGTCCCTGACCAACGGCACCCGCAAACGCATCCACGTCTACGCCTCTACGCGCCAGGAAGTGCACGATCGCCTCGCCGAGAAGCTCGCCCTGGAACGCAAGGGCGTCCGGACCCCCGAGAAGGAGTGGAGCGTCGCTGGCTACCTCGACTACTGGCTCACGGAAGTCGTGGCGACCAAGAACCGACCACGCACCGCCGACCTCTACGAGAGCACTGTGCGGGTGCACATCGTTCCGCGGATCGGCCGCATCCGCCTGACGAAACTGACCGTCGCCGACGTCCAGCGAATGCTCAACGACGACCTCGCCGCCGGAGCTTCGGTGCGCACCGTCCACAAGACCCGCACCGTGCTGCGCGCCGCGCTGAGCCGTGCCGAGCGCGAGGAACTGGTCCTGCGCAACGTCGCCAAGCTGGTTGAGATACCTGCCTGGGAACGTAAGCCGATCACGCCCTGGACACCGCAAGAAGCGTCCTGGTTTCTCGAGCTCGCCTCGATCCATCGCTGGTACGCCGCATACCTCATGTTGCTCATGTACGGCATGCGCCGGGGCGAAGTCCTTGGCCTGTCCTGGGGCGCCATCGACTTCGGACGCGGCGAGTTCCGTGTCCAACAGCAACTCCAGCGCATCGGCGCCACGCTCACGCTTGGCCCCGTCAAGACGTCAGCCGGGCGACGCGCCCTGCCGCTGATCGATGCGGTACGGGAACCCCTCGAAGCCATCTACCGCCAACGGTTCGGCGAAGAACCGCCTACACGCGGCGCCGACACTGTCCACGACCAAGAACTCGTCTTCTTGTCGAAGACGGGCACATGGGTCGACCCGAAGAACTTCGTCCGGACCTTCCACGAGCTCCGCGAGGCGGCCGCATTGCCGCGCATCACCGTGCACCACACGCGACACACCGCCGCGACCATGCTCAAGAACCTGGGCGTGCCCGCCCGGGACGCCCAACTCATCCTTGGCCACGCACACGTGACGACGACCCAGCAGCTCTACCAGCACGGAGACGTGACCGGTCAGTCCCGAGCGCTGGAACAGATGGGTGAGCAGCTAATAACAGGGGGCGTTGCTGTCAAAGACTGCGGCAAATTGCACTTATCCACAGGTGAAGGCGCGAATTTCGCGCCACTCACCTCTGGAGGGCCAGGAGGGACTCGAACCCTCGACACCCTGCTTAAGAGTGTGATGTGCATCAGTCAGCACGGACCCCCCGACCCCCGTTATCAGACAGCTACGAGCACGTGCTTACGCGCAGACTTGTGGGATGCGTTGCTGTCAACAAGTGCTGCAAAACAGACGACGGATCAAGCGTAGACGTCGCACGAGACTCTCGCCCTGCTGGCTGGCCGTCCGTCGCATGCACCGGACGTTCTGCGCAGCTGAGCGTTCCCGTCAACCGCTTGCCGGGCTTCCACGCGAGCACGACGATCCACTCGAGTCCACCCCCGCCGACGCGCCCGCAGCCCAGCCCGAACCGAACAGGAGGCTCTCATGAGCACCGCGTACATCGACGACTACGACGACGGGCTGGAGGCGCTGACGATAGTCTCCTCGGCGAGACCGAACTGGCGACTCCCGTCGTCAGCGCTGAGCCTGGCACCCGCGCCGTCATCTACCTACGCGTCTCCAGCTCGGCGCAGGTCAATACGGACTATGACCCCGAGGGCATCTCGATTCCCGCCCAGCGGGTCGCCTGCCAACGCAAGGCCGACCAGCTCGGTCTGACGATCGTCGACGAGTACCTCGAACCCGGCACGCTCCGGAACCGAGATGACCCGGCGCGTCGCGTTCCAGCAGATGCTCACCCGAGTGCGTAACGAGAAGGACGTCGACTACGTCATCGTCTACAAGCTGTCCCGGATGGCACGCAACCGGTACGACGACGCGATCGTCATGGCCGACCTGCGCAAGCGGGGCGTCGCCCTCATCTCGGCCACCGAGTCGATCGACGACTCCCCCGTCGGACAGCTCATGCACGGCATCCTGGCGACGTTCAACGAATACCAGTCACGCGAGTCCGGCGCCGACATCGCCTACAAGATGGGACAAAAGGCCAAGAACGGCGGCACCGTCGGCCTCGCTCCGTTGGGTTACCTCAACGTCTACGACCGCTCCGAAGGCCGCGAGATCCGGACCATCGCCATCGACCCCGAACGCGCCGATCTCGTCCGGCTCGCCTTCGAGCTCTACGCCTCCGGCGACTACACGCTGACTGACCTCTCCGACGAGCTCTACGACCGTGGCCTACGCACTCGCCCAACGCCGCGACGACCGGCTCAGCAGGTCTCGATGAACAAACTGTCCCTGATGCTGCGCGACCGCTACTACCTGGGCTTCGTCACCCACAAGGGCGAGGAGTATGACGGGCGCCACGAGGCTCTCATCGACGACGACACTTTCGGGCGTGTCCAGATCGTTCTCGAAGGTCGCACCGTGGCGAGCGAGCGGCGTCGCGTCCACCACCACTTCCTCAAGGGCTCCGTGTTCTGCGGGCGCTGCCACGACGCCGGCCTCACCAGCCGCATGATCATTCAGCACGTGGTCAACGCCCGGGGCACCGCCTACACCTACTTCTTCTGCATCGCCAAGCAGTCACGCACGTGCAACACGCCCCACGTCAACGTCATCCGCGTCGAGGACGCCGTCGAGGAGCACTACGCCTCAATCCGTTTCAGCCCGGCGTTCGTCGACGACGTCCGCGCCAACATCGCCGCCACACTCGGCGACGAGGAGACCGCGACGCGCCTGCTCAAGCAGCAGCTCACGACGCAGCTGCGCGCGCTCGATGCGCAAGAGTCCAACCTGATTGACCTCGCGGCCGACGGCACCGTTCCCCAGGCCAAGATCAAGCAGCGCCTGCGCGACATCAACTCGGAGCGGACGCACCTCACCGAGCGACTGAAAACGACCAACGACGAACTCGCCAGCAGCGTCCGACTGATCGAGGCCTGCCTCACCCTCATGAGTGACCCACAGGAGCTCTACCGCCGCTGCGACGACGACCAACGCCGCATGCTCAACCAGGCGATCTTCGCCAAGCTCTTCGTCTACCAGGACCGCATCAGCGACCACGAGATGAAAGAGCCCTTCGCCCGTGTCGAGGCCGCCCACCGCGCACACGGCCTCAACCGATCCGAGCGCAGCGACAAGCCTGACCCGGGGCGCCTACAGACCACCCCCGCCCCAGGTGCAACAAGAAGAGCCGCTCCCCATCTGGGGGGCGGCTCTTCCGTTCACAACATCGTCCGAGACCTACTCACCGACTTCGTCGGTTGTTCTAGTAAGCCCCGTCAGGTGGAGCTGAGGGGATTCGAACCCCTGACCCCCTCCATGCCATGGAGGTGCGCTACCAGCTGCGCCACAGCCCCTCTTTGCCCGGTAAGGCGTGCACGAGTCTAGACGATCCGGCGGGTCCGAGACCAATCGCGCCCGGGCGCCGTCGTCGGCCAGCGGCCGCGGTGCGCTCTACAGCACGCCCACGTTGTAGGCCGTCAGCACCCACTCGGGCACCCGCCCCTTGTTGGCGCGCAGGGTGGCCCAGTGGCAGTTCTCCATCCCGGCGATCCCGTGCCATCCGCCCGGTCCGAGCCCCACGAGTCGCGTCACGCCCGCCCCCAGGGCCGCGCCGTGCCCGACGACGACGAGGACCTCGTCACCCTGCAGCGCGCCGGCTGCCTCGCTCACTGCATCCGCGACCCGCTGCCCCACGGCCTCCCGCGGCTCGATCCCGATCTCGGCGACCTCTTCGCCGCGCCGCCACCGGGTGAACGCCTCCGGCCAGCGCTCGACCATCTCCGGCCGCGTCAGGCCCTCGAACAGCCCGAAGGAGCGCTCGCGCAACCGCGCGTCGAGCCGCACCTCGAGCCCGCTGAGCTCCGCGAGGATGCCCGCCGTCGACGACGCCCGCGACAGGTCCGAGGAGACGATCGCCGTCGGCCCGAAGTCCAGGAGCGCCGCCGCGGCCCGCGCCGCGTGCGCCAACCCGTGCTCGTTGAGCGGGATGTCGACCTGGCCCTGCATCCGCGCCGTCAGGTTGTACTCGGTCTGGCCGTGGCGCCAGAGCACGATCGTGCCGGCCGTCATGCCCAGGAACCCCGGGTGCCGGCACCTCCTGCGTAACCCAGGGAGGCGCCGTCGTCGTCCTCGTCGTCCTCCGACGGCCGATAGAGGTCGGCCGGGAGGTCCACCACCGGGCAGTCCTTCCACAGCCGCTCGAGCGCGTAGTACATGCGGTCCTCGGCGTGCTGGACGTGGACCACGAGGTCGCCGAAGTCGAGCAGCACCCAGCGCGCGTGCGACTCGCCCTCCTTGCGCCGCACCTTGACACCCTCGCGGTGCAGCGCCTCCTGGATCGCGTCGACGATCGCGGACACCTGCCGCTCGTTCCGCCCCGAGGCGACGAGGAAGACGTCGGTGAGGACGAGGCGCTCGCTCACGTCGAGGGCGACGAGGTCCTGCGCCTTGCGGTCGGCGGCGGCACGCGCAGCCACCACGGCGTGGTGTCGCGCGGTCTGGTCAGCGGTCACGGAACTCCTTGGTCAGGCGGGGCCACCCCGCGAGAAATCCTGCGAGGGCGACGCCGCCGGGTGCGGTGCCCCCCACCCCGTCAGCGAAGATCGAGGCGAGCGCGCCGGTCGCGATCATGTAGATGAGAGCGCCGATCGCGAGGCCGATCGCCACGAGGATCACGATCTTCAAGACCCCCGACGAGGGGTTCTCGCCCGTGCCTGAGCCCGCTGGGCGCTTGCCACCGGTCGACCGGCGATCGCGACGCTGCGGCTCGGGCCCGGCCGGTCCCTGGACCACGGACCGGCGGGACGGCAGAGGCGCGGTCTCGGCAGGCGCCGGAGAGAGTGCCTCGGCGGCCTTCTTGACCGAGGCTTCCTGCTCGTCGAGCAGCGACGACCACGCGGCCGTCGCCTCGGGCGCCTTGGGTTGCCCGGCGGTGCCGGGGAGACCCCGGGCGCGGCCGGGCGCGGGCGGTGTTCCCTGCCGAAGCGACTGCCGGGAGACGGACGGCAGGGCAGAGTCGGTGAGCTCGGTGCGAGGCGGCGTGATGGGCTGGCCACCGGTGGGGGGCTCGTGCCGGTCCTCGATCCCCATGACGACCGCGGGGATCGAGACGGCGGACTCCCAGCTCGCCGGCGACGTGGTCCATTCGGCAACGGGCGGCACGGACGGCTGCGGCGGCACGGTTGGCTGGTCGCTGGTCGGCGCCCACGCGACCGGTGCGGGGACAGCCGGTTGGACGGCGGAGATCGCACCGCTCTCGTCCACCGTGCGGACGCCCCGCGCCGTCACCGGCGTGCGGACCACGGGACGGCGACCCGTCACCGTGCGCTCGGCCGGCGTCTCGATCGCGGAGGGCTCCGCGTCGCGCAGGCGGTCGCGCAGAGCGCGGCGGCTGGGGACACCGGGCTCCGACGACGGCGCCACTTCCGAGCCGGAAGTGGTCGCCTCGGCCTCGGGAGTCACCTCGGCGTCGGATGAGCTCTCGTCGGGCCCCTCCGCCGATTCCTCGGCGGACGCCGGCTCGGCCTCAGGCTCAAGCTCAGCCTCGGCCTCGGGCTCAAGCTCAGGCTCGGGCTCGAGCTCGGGCTCAGCCTCGGCCGAGTCCGTCGGCTCCTCGCTCGCGAGGACGCCGATCTCACCGGTCAAGGCGCGCAGGGCGCGGCGGGTCATCGCGGGCGCCGGAGCGGGATTCGGGTCCATCGAGGACTCGACAGGCTTCGGATCGGGCTGTGCGGGCTCCGCCGGCGGCGTCCGAGCGGCCTCGGGCTGCACGGTCGCCTCGGGCTGCACCGTCGGCTCCGCCTCGACATCGCCAGGCCCCGCCTGGTCTCCTGCCTCGGCGGCGACCTGGGCCGGCCAGTCCGGCGGCTCCTCCACCAGGGGCACCTCTGTGGTGAGCAGGATTCCCCGCGCACGCATCTCACGACGCGACATGGGAGGCGACTGCTCCGCGTCCGGCTGACGTTGTGCGCGTCGACGACGCCGACGCTCACCCGCGCCGTCGTCGTTCGTCTCGGGTGTGCTCATGCGGCCTCACCTCGGTACAGACCATGCTTGTTGATGTACTGGACCACGCCGTCAGGGACGAGGTACCAGACCGGTTGACCTGCTGCGACACGGTCGCGGCAGTTCGTCGAGGAGATCGCCATCGCGGGGATCTCGAGGAGCGTGACGTGCTCACCCGGGAGGCCCATGTCGCTGAGGCGGTGGCCCGGTCGCGTGACCCCGATGAAGTGCGCCATCTCGAACAGGCGCTCAGGCTGCCGCCACTCGAAGATCTGGCTGAGTGCGTCGGCGCCGGTGATGAAGAAGAGGTCGGCGTCGGGGAACTGCTGGCGGATCTCCTGCAACGTGTCGATCGTGTACGTGACGCCCGCGCGGTCGATGTCCACCCGGGACACCGTGAACCGCGGGTTGGACGCAGTCGCGATGACGGTCATGAGATAGCGGTGCTCGGCGGGTGCGATGACCTGGTCCACCTTGAACGGCTGCTGCCCGGCGGGGACGAAGACCACCTGGTCCAGGTCGACGTAGTCCTGGACCTCGCTGGCCGCCACGAGGTGTCCGTGGTGGATGGGGTCGAAGGTGCCGCCCATGATGCCGATGCGCTGCCTCGCGCGGTCAGACGACGTCATCCGGGCAGGTCCCGACCGGGTCAGCGGTGGCGCGTGCCGACGCTGCGGAACGCGAAGGTGATGAGCAGGAGGAGCACGAAGCCGGACATCGCGAGGATGCCGAAGCCTGCCGGCGGGATCGGAAGCTCGTTCACGGCTTCCCCGGCCTGCTCGGTTGCGGCGATCAGCAACGGGTGCATGGAGGCATCCTCTCGGTGGTCGTCGGGCGCCGGAGCGCCGGGAGGCGATGGACGGTACGTGCTGCGCGATCGATGCGGACCGAACGCGGCCGGCGGGAGCCGTCGTCGGGGCCGGTCAAGTCTCGCACGGGTGGGGCCGCACGTGGGCTCATGCCACACCGCCTGCTCTCCCGCCGCGTCCGCCGCCCGGCCGCTCCGAACGGAGGGGGCCGGGCTCAGATGCGGATCTGGCCGTTGCCCTGGACGATCCACGTGGTCGTGGTGAGCTCGCCCAGGCCCATCGGACCGCGCGCGTGCAGCTTCTGCGTCGAGATGCCGATCTCCGCGCCGAGGCCGAACTGCCCGCCGTCGGTAAAGCGAGTCGAGGCGTTGATCATGATCGCGGCCGAGTCGATCCTCGAGGCGAACGTGTCCGCGGCCACGATGTCGCGCGTGCAGATCGCCTCGGTGTGACCGGACGACCACGTCGCGATGTGCTCGATCGCGTCGTCCAAGGTGTCCACGACGCGGACGGCCATGTCCAGGCTCAGGTACTCGGTGGCCCAGTCCTCGTCCGTGGCCGGGGTGACGGCCACACCCTCGGGGGCGAGCGCCGTCGTCCGCTCGTCGCCGTGGATGGTGACGCCGGCTGCGGCCAGCGCGGCGAGCGCCGGCGGCAGAAAAGCGGGCGCCGCGTCGGCGTGGACGAGCAGCGTCTCGGCCGCGTTGCAGACACCGGTTCGGTGGGTCTTGGAGTTGAGGGTGATCGCGACGGCCTGCTCGACGTCGGCGCCGGCGTCGACGTAGACGTGGCAGTTGCCGACGCCCGTCTCGATCACGGGGACCGTGGACTCGCGGACGACGGTCCTGATGAGGTCGGCCCCACCGCGCGGGACGAGCACGTCCACGAGCCCGCGCGCGTGCATGAGCTCGACGGCACCCGGACGGCCGTAGGCGTCGATGGACTGGATCGCCTCGGGCGGCAGGCCCTGGGCCTCGAGGGCGCGGGCGAGGACGTCGACGATCACTTCGTTGCTGCTCGCGGCTGCCGAGCCGCCACGGAGGATGACGGCGTTGCCCGACTTCAGGGCGAGGCCCGCGGCGTCGACCGTGACGTTGGGGCGAGCCTCGTAGATCATGCCGACGACGCCCATCGGGACGCGCACCTGGCGGAGCTTGAGGCCGTTGGGGAGCGTCGAGCCGCGGACCACCTCGCCCACCGGGTCCGGCAGGGCCGCGAGCTCGCGCAGCGCCGCGGCGATGCCGTCGATGCGGGCGGCGTCCAGGCGCAGGCGGTCGAGGAGCGAGGGCTTCATGCCGTTCGCCTCGCCGCGGGCGAGATCCTCGGCGTTGGCCGCGACGATCTCCTCGGTGTTCGCGACGAGGGCGTCCGCGAGCGCGTGGAGCGCGGCGTCCTTCGTGGCGCGCGTGGCCGTGGCGAGCGTGCGGGAGGCGCGCTTCGCCGCGCGCGCGATGGCGAAGATCTGCTCGCGGAGGTCGGCCTGGGCGGTCTCGGCACTCTCGCGGGTCTCGGCACTCATGGACTCTGAGGGTAGTCCGCCCCGGAGGTGGAGGCGCGGGGCTACCGCCGACGTGGGCGGACCACGGCGAGGTAGTCGCGGTGGACCACCTCGCGGTCGTGCCCGAACTCGTCGCGTAGCGTGGCGGAGGACTTTCCGAGCACGCCCGGGAGCTCCTCCGAGGAGTAGGCGACGATTCCGCGGGCCACCACCGTGCCGTCGACGCTCACGAGCTCGACGACGTCGCCCGTGTCGAAGGTGCCTTCGACGCCGGTGATCCCCGCGGCGAGCAACGAGCTCTTGCCGTCCGTGATCGCCCGGACGGCGCCGTCGTCGAGCACCACCCGCCCGCTGGTGCGCGCCGCGTGGGCGAGCCACAGGCGCCGGGCGTTCTTGCGGTGACCCGTCGCGGTGAACCAGGTGCCCACGGCCTCGCCGGCCAGCGCCGCGCCGACGTTGACCGCGCTCGTCAACATGACGGGGATGCCGGAGCCCGTGGCGATGGCGGCGGCATCGAGCTTGGTCACCATGCCGCCGGTGCCCACCGCGCTCCCCCGTCCGCTGATCTGGACGCCGTCGAGGTCCGCCGGGCCCGTCACGAGGTCGATCCGGCGCGCGCCGGGGCGCGTGGGTGGGGCGTCGTAGAGGGCGTCCACGTCGCTGAGCAGGACGAGCGCGTCGGCGTGGGTGAGGTGGGAGACGAGGGCGGCGAGGCGGTCGTTGTCCCCGAAGCGGATCTCGTGGGTCGCCACCGTGTCGTTCTCGTTCACCACGGGCACGACGCCGAGGTCCAGCAGGCGGTTCAAGGTGCGCAGCGCGTTGCGGTAGTGGACGCGGCGGATGACGTCGTCGACCGTGAGAAGCACCTGGCCGACGCGCTGGCCGTGCGTCGCGAACGCCTCGGTGTACCGGGCCATCAGGAGGCCCTGGCCCACGCTCGCGGCGGCCTGGGCGGTGGCGAGGTCCTTCGGGCGGGCCACCAGGCCGAGCGGCGTGAGCCCGGCCGCGATGGCGCCGGAGGACACGAGGACCACCTGGCCGCCCGCGGCGCAGCGGGCCGCCAGGACGTCCACGAGCGCGGTGAGCGCCCCGACGTCGAGGCGCCCGTCGGCTCCCGTGAGGGAGGAGGAGCCGATCTTGACGACCACCCGGTGGGCGGTCGCCAGGTCGGCCCGGGCCGCGAGCGCAGGATTCACGTGCGGCATTCTCCCATCGGGGCAGGTCGATGCCGTGGGACGCGCGCACCGCCGAGACGCCCGCCACCTGCACCCGTGACACCTCCCCGCCACGCTGAGGTCGAGCGCTCTCGTTGCTGAGGTCGAGGGGCGCCGGCGTGTCGCTCGACCTCGGCAACGAGAGGGCTCGACCTCAGCGGGATGTCGGGCCGGCTCAGGCCTCCGGGTCGGTCCACACGCCCTGCTCGCGCTCCGTCCACAACTCGGCGCGCGCCTCGGCCTTGGCATCCATGCGCTCGTGGTGCCCGGCCCGCTTCTCCGCGCGGGTGGCCCGGTGTCGGTCCTCCAGGCGCATGTCGCTCCCGCGGGCGCCGAGCAGCTCCGGTCCCGTCATGAGCGTGGGCTCCCAGTCGAAGACGACGGCGCGGGGTCCCGTCCCGATCACGACCTCGTCGCCCGCCACGGCCCCCGCCCGGAACAGCTCCTCCTCCACGCCGAGGCGCGCGAGGCGGTCCGCCAGGTAGCCCACGGCCTCGTCGTTCGCGAAGTCTGTCTGCCTTACCCAGCGCTCCGGCTTGGAGCCGCGCACCTGGTAGTAGACGTGGTCGCCCTCGGCGACCCGCCGCACGGTGAAGCCGGCCTCGTCGACGGCGCGAGGCCTCAGCACGATCCGGGTGGGCTCCGGCGGCGGAGCGGCCGCGCGCGCAGCCTGCACCATCTCCGCCAGCGCAAAGGTCAGGGTGCGCAGGCCCTCGTGGGACGCCGTGGAGATCTCGAAGACCGGCAGGCGGCGCGCCGCGAGGTCCGGCCGCACCATCTCCGCGAGGTCCCGCGCCTCGGGTACGTCGATCTTGTTGAGGACGACGACGCGTGGCCGCTCCATGAGCGGCACCCGTCCGCCCTCGATCCCCAGGTCCCCGGCGTAGGCGGCGAGCTCGGACTCGAGGACGTCCAGGTCGGTGACCGGGTCCCGACCCGGCTCCAGCGTCGCGCAGTCGAGAACGTGGACGATCACCGCGCAGCGCTCGATGTGCCGCAGGAACTCGAGACCCAGACCCTTGCCGCGGGAGGCACCAGGGATCAGCCCGGGCACGTCGGCGACGGTGTACCTGGCGGCACCCGCCTGCACGACGCCGAGGTGCGGCACGAGCGTGGTGAAGGGGTAGTCGGCGATCTTCGGGCGCGCCGCGGAGATCGCCGCGACCAGGCTCGACTTGCCGGCGCTCGGGAACCCGACGAGCGCGACGTCGGCCACGGTCTTGAGCTCCAGGACGACGTCGACGACGTCGCCCGGCTCGCCCAGCAGCGCGAAACCCGGGGCCTTGCGCCGGGGGGAGGCGAGGGCGGCGTTCCCGAGCCCGCCGCGTCCGCCGGCAGCGACCACGAACCGCGCGCCGGCGCCGACGAGGTCCGCCAGCACCTCGCCGTCGGGGGTCTTGACGACCGTGCCGTCGGGGACCGGCAGGATCATGTCCTCACCCGCCTTGCCCGAGCGCATGTCGCCCTGGCCGGGGTGGCCCGAGGTGGCGTGGCGGTGCGGGTGGTGGTGGAAGTCGAGGAGCGTGGTGGTCTGGGGGTCGACGACGAGGACGACGTCGCCCCCGTCTCCTCCGTTGGCGCCGTCGGGCCCGCCGAGAGGCTTGAACTTCTCCCGGCGGATCGAGGCGCACCCGTGGCCGCCGTTGCCCCCGGACGCATGCAGCACGACGTGATCGACGAAGCTCACCATGTCACCAGCCTCCTTCCTCTTGTCCGGATCCCGCCCTGTGCCCACACCCGCGCCGTGCTCACCTCCGCCGAACGCGGGGCCGGGCGGGGACTGTCCACCGACAGCCATGCTCCCCCGCGTGCGGCGGGGGAGCCGCGTCAGTGGCGGGCGGGAACAGGAAGCGGGGGCGGTCCGGCTTCCTGCCGGACCGCCCCCGCCCCGTATGTCTGGTTGTGCCGAGCCCGTCAGGCGTCGGCGGTCACGATGTCGATGACCCTGCGGCCACGACGCGTGCCGAACTGGACCGCGCCGGCCTCGAGGGCGAACAGCGTGTCGTCCTTGCCGCGGCCGACGTTGTTGCCGGGGTGGAAGTGCGTGCCGCGCTGGCGGACGATGATCTCGCCGGCCTTGACGACCTGGCCACCGAACCGCTTCACGCCGAGCCGCTGGGCGTTGGAGTCGCGCCCGTTCCGCGAGGAGCTGGCGCCCTTCTTGTGTGCCACCGCGAACCTGCTTTCGTCTGTGCTGAGTCTGAGGACCGGACCGGCAAGCGGCCCGGGAACGTCACTTGATGCCGGTGACCTTGAGCCGGGTCAGCTTCTGGCGGTGACCCTGCCGCTTGCGGTAGCCCGTCTTGTTCTTGAACTTGATGATCGTGATCTTCGGGCCCTTCTCCGGCCGGACGATCTCGGCGGTCACCGTGACCTTCTCGAGCGCCTCCGCGTCGGTGGTCACCTTCTCGCCGTCGACGAGCAGGATGGGCGTGAGCTCGACGGAGTCCCCGACCTCGCCCTTGAGCTGGTCCACGACCACGACGCTGCCGACCGACACCTTCTCCTGACGGCCGCCGGCCTTGACGATCGCGTACACCACGTTGCTGCTCATCTCTGTCGATGCTGCTCTGACCAGGGTGTGCACCGGCGCGGCGACACCTGCCGGAGCAGGGGCTGCGCAGCGGGCGCACGGGAGGGGCCGCCCATGGGCGAACCGACGCACAAGATTACGCGGGCGCGGCTGGCCAGGGCAAACCGCCGGGCTGACACGTCACCTCGCCGCGCTGCGGGCGCCGTGCGGCGATCGGTCGCGCGGGGCCTCGCCACCGTTCGCGGGCCGGTGAGGACGCGCCGAAAGGTCGATGTCGGACCCCCGTGCGAGGCTGGCACACATGTTCGATAACACGAGTAGCCCGTCGATCGACCAGATCCTCGACGCCTTCGCACGCGACGACGCCATGGCCCGTCACCCCGCGACGCTGCATCGGTTCGACGCGACGCGCGCGCGCCTGGCGTCCTTCCTCACCACCGACGGCGAGGAGGTGCTCGTTCCCGCGGAGCGAGCGCTCCTGGCGGCGGAGCTGCAGTTCGCCACGGAAGGAGCCTTCGGCAGGGTCTTCGGCGCGGAGGTGCTGATCGCGGCGCTGCCCGGATTCCTCCGGCCGGCGTGGCTCCCGGAGCACCCGTTCGACGCCCGCGCCCAGGTGCGCTTCGTCGAGCTGCTCACGCACTGGGTGGTGGCGCACGGACTCGTCGACGCCGGAGAGATGAGCTGCTTCCTCTACTCCGTGAGCGACGCCGCCCGCGACGCGCGGGCGTGGCTGCACACGGACTCTCCGGCGGGGGCCTAGGTGCGGCCGGTCCGGGTTCCGAGCCGGCCGCGCGTGGCAACTCCCGGGCGGGAACACCCCCACCCGGGCGGCTGCTAAGACTCCGGGGCGTCGTCGGCCGTGTCGGACCCCTCGGAGTCGGCCTCGGGCGCACCTGCGTCGGTCGCGACCGTGGTGTCCGTTGCGGATGCACCGCCCGCTGCTGCGGCGATGACGTCGAAGTCGAGGGTCTCGACCGCGGCCTCGTCGAGGTGCACGCCGCTCGCCGCGCCGGCAGCCCCGGCCTCGACCGGCTCCTCCTCGACGTCCGGCTCCGCCGGAACCGTCAGCGGCCCGCCGTCGTCCGCCCCGCGGATGGCGTCGAAGTCGATCACCTCGACCTCGGAGGGCTCGTCGACCGGGACCGAGGCCTCACCGTGTGTCACCTCGAACACCTCGCCGTGCTGACCGTCGACGGGGACGTCGTGCTCCTCGTGCGCGTGAGCGGCCGCAGCGGCGATCGTGGCGAGCGTGGCCTTCACGGACTCGCGGGCGGCCAGCGTGTCCGCGTCCCCGGCCGGCCGGGTGGCTGCGGCCCGGTTGGCGCCCTGGACGGCGGGCGCCGGGCTCTCCGCACCTCGCCGGCCCCGCCGCCGCGTGCCTGTCGTCCCGGGCCGGGAGGCGTCGTCCTGCGGGGCGTCGTTCCCGCCGTTCGACGGCTTCTCCACGGGATCGGTGTGCACGATGTAGCCACGGCCGTTGCAGCAGTCGCACGTCTCGGAGAACGCCTCGAACAGGCCCTGGCCCACGCGCTTGCGCGTCATCTGGACGAGCCCGAGAGACGTCACCTCGGCCACCTGGTGGCGTGTGCGGTCCCGGCCGAGGCACTCGACGAGTCGCCGCAGCACGAGGTCACGGTTCGACTCCAGCACCATGTCGATGAAGTCGATGACGATGATCCCGCCGATGTCGCGCAGGCGGAGCTGGCGGACGATCTCCTCGGCGGCCTCGAGGTTGTTCCGGGTGACCGTCTCCTCGAGCGTCCCGCCGGTTCCCGTGAACTTGCCGGTGTTGACGTCGACCACGGTCATGGCCTCGGTCCGGTCGATCACCAGGGATCCACCGGAGGGCAGCCAGACCTTGCGATCCATGCCCTTCGCGAGCTGCTCGTCGATCCGGTGGGCGGCGAACACGTCCCTCTCGGAGGTCCAGCGGTGGAGCCTCGGGGCGAGATCGGGCGCCACCGAGGAGACATAGCCCGAGATGGTCTCCCATGCCTCGTCGCCGGCGACGGTCACCGACCCGAAGTCCTCGTTGAAGACGTCTCGCACCACGCGGATAGCGAGGTCGGGCTCGCTGCTCAGCACCGAAGGTGCCGACGCGGTCTTCGACTTCTTCTCGATCTCCGCCCACTGCGCCTGGAGACGAGCGACGTCGAGCCGCAGCTCCTCCTCACTCGCTCCCTCCGCGGCGGTGCGGACGATCACACCCGCGCTCTCCGGGACGATCTCCTTGAGCAGCCTCTTCAGTCGCGCCCGCTCGGTGTCCGGGAGCTTGCGGGAGATTCCGGTCATCGCACCGCTCGGGACGAGCACGAGGTACCGCCCCGCGAGCGTGATCTGCGAGGTCAGCCTGGCACCCTTGTGTCCGATCGGGTCCTTCGTGACCTGCACCAGCACCGAGTCGCCCGCGCTGAGCGCCTGCTCGATCCGACGGGGTTGCCCCTCCATGCCGGCGGCGTCCCAGTTCACCTCGCCGGCGTAGAGCACGGCGTTGCGCCCCTTGCCCAGATCGACGAACGCCGCCTCCATGCTCGGCAGGACGTTCTGCACGCGGCCGAGGTAGACGCTGCCCACCAGCGACGTCTGCGTCTTGCGGGCGACGAAGTGCTCCACGAGCACGCCGTCCTCGAGAACGGCGATCTGCGTCCGGCCGCCCCGCTCGCGGACCACCATCGCGCGGTCGACGGACTCGCGTCGCGCCAGGAACTCGGCCTCGGTGACGATCGTCCGACGGCGTCCGGCGTCCCGGCCCTCCCGCCGGCGCTGACGCTTCGCCTCGAGCCGGGTGGAGCCCTTGAGCGCGGTCACCTCGTCCGTGCGCGACTCGCGCACGGACGTCGTGGGCTCCTCGATCTCCCCGGAGCGGGTACCGCGACGGCGGCGGCGCCGGCGGCGGCTCGAGCCCCCGCTGCCCTCGTCGCCGTTCTCCTCGGCCGTCTCGGCCTCGTCACTCTCGCCCGTCTCCCCGAGGTCGTCGCCGTTCTCGGCCGCGGCGCCTTCCTCGACGTCCTCGCCGTCGGAGGGCTCCGGCCCGTCGTCGTCGGGCTCCCCCGACTCGCCGGCCGCCGGCCGCCGGCGGCCGCGGCCCCCGCGGCGGCGTCGGCGGCGCGCACCGCCGGCCGATCCACCGGCCGGTCCCTCGCCGGACACGTCCTGGGTCTCGTCGACCTCCTCCGCGGCGCCGTCGTCGCTCTCGAGCGGTTCCAGGGTCTCCTCGGCCGACGCGCCCTCGTCGGTGGCGGCTCGAGAAACCGATCGGCTCTCCCCATCCGCGGACTCGGTCGCTGCCGGCCCGAATCGCAGCTCACCGGACGGCGCACCGGTCGGAGCCTGGGCGCGACGGCGGCGCGGGCGGGCCGCGGCGGGATCGGGGGCCTGGAAGAGCAAGGCGGTCGCGGGGAGGCGCGGGCCGTTGTCGACGTCGGCCTCGGCGTCGGGCTCAGCATCCGCGGGCTCGGCGTCGACGTCGTCGGCGTCCGGCTCGTCCTCGAGGACGAACTCAGCCCGCAGGCGGTCGGGCGACTCGAACACGATGCGGTCCAGAGCCGAGGGTGCCGGTGTCACGCCGGCGACGCCCGTCTCGGCGACCTGCTCGCGGGCGACCCCGAGCTCGGCGAACACGTCGAGAGGCTCGGGCGCGGCGGCTGGACGCGTCGCGCGACGCGAGCGGCTTCCACGGCGGGTGGTCGTCACCGGAGCGTCGGACACCGAGGCTTCCGCCGGGGGCGCGTCGGTCGGGATGTGGCCGATCACATCGACCGACGCGCCCTCGGCGGGCTCCGAGACCGGAGTCCGCTCGGCCTCGGCGTCCACCCCGGGGCTCTCGGCGGCGTCGGAAGCGACCGCCCCGTCCGCCTCGGGCTCCGGCTCGACGGCGACCGGCTCGTCCTCGGTCGCCTCGGGCTCCCTGTCAGGCGCACCCTCGCCGGTGACCCCGCCCGCGCCCAGGGGATCCTCGACGACGTCGCCGACGTCGGTGCTCACGTCCGCCTCGGCGCCGTCGGGCACCGTCACGAACTCCTCCTGGGTGGTTTCCTGGTACGAATCTTCACTCACGCGGGACTCCCGGTTCCCGGTACGCCGACCACACACCGGCGCCCTCGGGCGGTTCGTCGGCGTCGGTCCGGTAGACCGACGTCGGAAGCTGTCGGTTGCGCCGAGCGCGCGCGGATGAGCAGCGGTGCGCCGACGTCGCCGCCATCACGTGACCCATCCGTCGGCGTACAGTGCCGACCGGACGGTGCCCGGCTGCTGCTACCCCCGCGCCGGTCAGCTCACGTGGGTCGTGAGGCGGCGCATGGTCGGGCAGGAGAACCAGGCGATCCGAGATGTCGTCGGGCCTCGCGACGCGTGTGGGGAGCCGCGGGACCGGCTCGAGTATCGCACAGAAGACCCGGCCCGACCCGGTTACGATCAGCACTCGGGAAGATGACGCGGCGTCACCTTGCGGGACCAACGTCCCGAGAGCCGTGGAGCCGTCCTTCCTAGCGTTCGCACCATCGAATCCCTGCCGCCGGAGGTTCTCGTGGAAGCACTCGACATCGCTCGCTGGCAGTTCGGGATCACGACCGTCTACCACTTCATCTTCGTCCCGTTGACGATCGGCCTGGCGCCCCTCGTCGCGATCATGCAGACGGTCTGGCACTTCACGGGCAACGAGAGCTGGCTGCGCCTCACCAAGTTCTTCGGCAAGCTCCTTCTGATCAACTTCGCGATCGGCGTCGTCACCGGGATCGTTCAGGAGTTCCAGTTCGGAATGAACTGGAGCGAGTACTCGCGCTTCGTCGGCGACATCTTCGGCGCTCCGCTGGCCGTCGAGGGTCTGGCTGCCTTCTTCATCGAGTCGACGTTCCTCGGCCTCTGGATCTTCGGCTGGGACCGCCTACCGAAGAAGATCCACCTGCTGACCATCTGGATGGTCGCGATCGGCGTCAACCTCTCCGCCTACTTCATCCTCGCGGCCAACTCGTTCATGCAGCATCCCGTCGGGGCGATCTACAACCCCGAGACCGGGCGCGCCGAGATGGAGAACTTCGCAGCGATCCTGACGAACTCCACGCTTCTGTCCGCGTTCCCGCACACCATCTCGGCCTCCTTCCTGACCGCGGGCACGTTCGTCGCCGGCATCGCCGCCTGGTGGCTCGTCAAGACGGTGCGTTCGGGCGACGTCGACCTGGCCCGCTCCCTCTGGCGGCCGGCGGTCGGCCTCGGACTCGTCACGATCCTCATCTCCGGCATCGTCGTCGCGATCAGCGGTGACGCGCAGGCCAAGCTGATGTTCGAGCAGCAACCGATGAAGATGGCCGCGGCCGAGGCGCTGTGCGAGGGCGAGGACGGCGCGGCGTTCTCGATCCTCACGATCGGTGACCTGTCGAACTCGTGCGAGGGCGTGACGCACGTGCTCCAGATCCCCGGCGGCACCTCGTTCCTTGCCACCGGCACCTTCGACTCGTTCCTCCCGGGCGTCAACGACATCCAGGCCGACTTCGAGGAGCGGTTCGGCGAGGGCGTCGACTACTCCCCCAACCTGATGGTGACGTACTGGAGCTTCCGCCTCATGATCGGCTTCGGCGTCGGCTCCGCGGCTCTCGCTCTCGCTGCGCTCTGGATGCTGCGCAAGGGCCGCGTGACGGACGCGACCTGGTTCAAGTGGGTGGCTCTCCTCGCGATCCCGACCCCGTTCCTTGCCATCTCGTTCGGCTGGATCTTCACCGAGATGGGCCGGCAGCCCTGGGTCGTGGCCCCGAACCCGACCGGCGTGGACATGGTGCGCATGTTGACCATGGACGGCGTCTCCACGGTGGTGTCCCCCTGGGCGGTGCTCACGTCCCTCCTGGCGTTCACGGCGGTCTACACGGCTCTCGGCATCGTCTGGTTCACGCTCATGAAGCGCTACGTCCGCGTCGGCGCGCCCCACGTGAACGCCGCCGAGATCGGACCGCGAGCGACGGACGACAAGCAGCTCACCTTCGCGTACTGACGTCGGTCGAGGGCGCCCGCCCCGGCGCCCTCGACCACACTCCTCCTTCTCGGAACCACCAGACCGAGCACCATCAGCAAGGAGCACCGCCACCATGGATCTGCCCGTCGTGTGGTTCGTCCTCATCGCCGTCCTGTGGACCGGCTACCTCGTCCTCGAGGGCTTCGACTTCGGCGTCGGGATGCTCCTCCGGCCGCTCTCGCGCAACGACACCGAGCGCCGCCTGATGATCAACACGATCGGACCCGTCTGGGACGGCAACGAGGTCTGGCTGCTCGTCGCGGGTGGCGCGACCTTCGCGGCCTTCCCCGAGTGGTACGCGACGATGTTCTCGGGCTTCTACCTGCCTCTCCTCCTGATCCTCCTTGCCCTCATCATTCGTGGCGTCGCCTTCGAATGGCGGGGGAAGATCGACGACGACGCGTGGCGCCGTCGGTGGGACTGGTGCATCACCATCGGGTCCTGGGTGCCCGCCGTCCTGTTCGGCGTCGCATTCGGCAACCTGGTGCGTGGGGTGCCGATCGACGCCGACATGCAGTTCGCCGGCGATTTCTTCGACCTCCTGAACCCGTTCTCGCTGGTCGGGGGCGCGGTCACCACGCTGGTCTTCCTCACGCACGGCGCGGTCTTCCTGGCCCTCAAGACCGACGGCGAGATCCGCGAGCGCGCCGGCACGCTCGCCGCACGCCTGGCGCTCCCGACGACGGCGGTCGCCGCGATCTGGGTGGTCTGGCTCCAGCTGTCCTACTCCGAGAAGACGTGGACGCTCCTCCCGCTCGCGGTGGCAGCCCTTGCCCTCGTGGGCGTCGTCGCGACGACGCGGGCTCGTCGGGAGGGCTGGGCCTTCGTCCTCTCGGCAGTCGCCATCGTCGCCACCGTGGTGCTCATCTTCGGCTCGATGTTCCCCGACGTCATGCCGGCCACGGACCCGGCCTACTCCCTCACGATCCGGAACGCCTCGTCGACCGACTACACGCTCACGATCATGACGTGGGTCGCCGTCATCCTCACTCCGCTCGTGCTGGGCTACCAGGGCTGGACCTACTGGGTCTTCCGCAAGCGCCTCACGACGGCGGTCATCCCGCCGCACGCCGGCCTCCCGAAGGTCGAGCCCGAGGACCTGCCCGCCAACCGCTGAGCGGAGGGACGTCGGCACCCGTCCGCGCACTGGAGGCGCCCCACCCCGCTCCCGGGGTGGGGCGCCTTGTGCGTGCGGACGGGTGCGCGGTCGGCGCTGCGGCGCTGCGGCGCTGCGGCGCTGCGTCGCTGCGTCGCTGCGTCGCTGCGGAGCGGCGGCGTGCTCGGGAACGACGCGACGGGCCGTGTCGGCCCGGCATGGCATCCTCAGGTCCGTGAAACCGCTCGACCCGCGCCTCATGCGCCACGCGCGCGCCGCCCGGGGCTACGTGCTGCTCACGGCGGGCCTGGGACTGGCCACCGCTGTCGTCGTCATCGCCCAGGCGCTGCTCCTGAGCCACGCGCTCGCTCCCGTGGTCACGGGCGAGGCGGCACCGGCCGACGTGGCGGGTCTGATCGCCTGGCTCGCCGTGGTCCTCGCTCTGCGCGCCGCCCTCGTCGGGGTGCAGGAACGCTATGCGCACCGCGCCGCCACGAGGGTCACAGCCGAGCTGCGCACCGGCGTCCTGACCCGCGCCGTCGACCTCGGCCCGAGGTGGCTTGCCGAGGGCCACGCGGCGTCCACGGCGACCCTCACCACGCGCGGGCTCGACGCCCTCGAGCCGTACTTTGTGCGCTACCTGCCCCAGCTGCTCCTCGCGGTCACTGTCACGCCCACCGTCTTGGCGGTGATCGCCGGACTCGACACCGTCGCCGCAGCGACCATTGCGGTCACCATCCCCCTCATCCCCCTCTTCATGGTGCTCGTCGGACGGCTCACCCAGCACTACGCGGCCGAGCGGTTCGCCGTCATGCAGCGCCTCGGTTCCCAGCTGCTCGACCTCTTGGCGGGCCTGGCCACCCTCAAGGCCCTCGGCCGGGAGCGCGGGCCAGGAGCCCGCGTGAGGGACCTGGGTGCGGCCTACCGGCGCACCACCATGCAGACGCTGCGGGTTGCGTTCCTCTCCGGTGCCGTCCTCGAACTTCTCGCCACGCTCTCGGTGGCCTTGGTGGCGGTGGGCATCGGCCTGCGCCTGGTGTTCGGCGAGATCGACCTGGTCACGGGCCTTGCGGTGCTGATCCTGGCCCCTGAGGTCTACCTGCCCCTGCGCCAGGTGGGGACGCACTTCCACGCCTCTGCCGACGGGATCGCGGCCGCCCAGGACGCCTTCGCCGTCCTGGAGCAGCCCCTCCCCCGCACCGGAGCGCGTCGGGCCCCGGACCTGGCGACCACCGCCGTCACCTGGGACCGGGTGGGCGTGCGCGCACCTGGTCGCGACCGGTGGGCGCCCCACGACCTGACGGCCGCCCTCCGCCCCGGCCGGGTGCTCGCCCTGGCGGGCCCGAGCGGATCGGGGAAGACGACGGCGGCGCTCGCGCTGCTGCGGCTGCTCGCCCCGGACAAGGGCACGGTGACGCTGCACCCGGCCGACGGCGCCCCGCTCGACCTCGCCGACGTCGACCCCGCCACGTGGTGGCCCCAGGTGACCTGGGTGCCTCAGCGCCCCGTCCTGCTGCCCGGCACCGTGCGCGAGAACCTCCTGGGAGCCGTCGGCGAGCCACCGGCCGGTCCGGCGCACACGGAAGGCCTCCCAGACGTCGCCCAGGCCGCCGTCGCGCCGGCCGCCGCGATCACCGGGTTCGACCGCGTCGTCGCTGCCCTGCCCGACGGGTGGGAGACGCGGATCGGCCACGGGGGCGTCGGACTCTCGGTCGGCCAGCGACAACGGCTCGCCCTCACCCGAGCGCTCCTCGACGACCGGCCGCTCGTCGTGCTCGACGAACCCACCGCTCACCTCGACGCCGAGAGCGAGTCCGAGGTCATCGCCGCGATCCGTGCGTTCGCCGCCGCCGGTCGCACGGTCGTCGTCATCGCCCACCGCCGCGCGGTGCTCGACGTCGCGGACGACGTCGTCACCGTCTCCTCCGCGCCCCTGGGCGACGGCCCCCCCGACGACGACGCACCGCCCGACCCTCCGGAGCCTCTGCTCCCGCTCGCCGAAGGGGCGCTGCCGTGACGGCGGCGTCCGTGGGCCTGCGCGCCCAGCACCGGGCGCTGCGGCGCGCGCTCGAGCTGCTCGACCTCGACCGGCGGCGCCTGGCGGGCGCAGTCCTGGCCGGGTCCGCGGGCCTCGGCAGCGCTGTCGCCCTGGCGGCCACCTCGGCCTGGCTCATCGCCCGGGCCTCCCAGATGCCGCCGGTGCTCGACCTCTCGGTCGCCGTCGTCTCCGTCCGGGCCTTCGGCATCTCCCGCGCGGTCTTCCGCTACGTCGAACGCCTCGCCTCGCACGACGTCGCCCTGCGGGGGGTCGCAGCACTGCGCGAGCGCGTCTACACGACGCTCGCAGCCGGGCGCACGGACGCCGTCGTCGGTCTCCGCCGGGGCGACCTCCTGGCCCGGACCGGGGCGGACGTCGACGCGGTCGGCGACCTCGTGGTGCGAGCCCTGCTGCCGGCGGCGGTCACGGCGGTGGTGGGCGTCGCCACCGTGGTCCTCGTCGCGGCTCTCCTTCCCTCGGCCGCCGTCGTCCTCGCCGCGGCCCTGCTCCTCGCGGGCGTCGCCTCGCCCCTGCTCACCGCTCGCGCCGCGAGGATCGCCGAGCTCGCGGCCGTCGCCGAGCGAGCCGAGCTCTCGGCCGCGGCGATGACGCTGGTGGAGTCCGCGGCCGAGCTCCAGGTGTCCGGACGCACCACCACCGTCCTCGAGTCCGTCCGGGCCGGCGACGAGCGTCTCGCGGCGGCGGCGGACCGCGCGGCCCGTCCGGCCGCAGCCGCCGCGGCGCTCAACCTCGTCGCGATGGGGATCGCCGTCATCGGGGCCCTCCTGCTCGGCATCCCGGCGACCACCGCCGGGACCCTCGAGGCCGTCGAGCTCGCCGTCGTCGTCCTCGTCCCTCTGGCCGCGTTCGAGGCCAGCGCGATGCTGCCCGCGGCGGCCGGCCAGCTCGTGCGCTCGACCGGTGCCGCGGTGCGGATCATGGAGCTCCTCGACAGCGCCGGAACGGCACCGGCAGGCACGGCACCGGCAGGCACGGACCACCCCTCCACGCCGACGGTCGCCGACGCCGCGACCGTAAGCGCCCGTGGGCTCACGTGCGCCTGGGCGGGCTCTTCGCCGGTCCTGGAAGGGTTGGACCTGACGCTCGAGCCGGGTCGCGCCGTCGCGGTCGTGGGTCCGAGCGGGGTGGGGAAGACGACCCTCCTCGTCACCCTGGCCGGCCTCGTCCCGCCACGGGCCGGCGAGGTCCGCGTCGGCGGGAGGGACCCGTGGCTCGCCGATCGCACGGAGGTGAGCCGCACCGTGGTGCTGACGGCCGAGGACGCCCACGTCTTCGACACGAGCGTGCTCGAGAACCTCCGCGTGGCACGGGGCGACGTCACGGCCGAGCAGGCCCGTGATGCGCTCGTCACCGTGGGGCTCGGCCCGTGGCTCGAGGGGCTTCCCGAGGGCGTGGAGACGCGGCTCGGCGCGGACGCCGCCACGATCTCGGGCGGAGAGCGTCGCCGCCTCCTGCTGGCGCGGGCGGTCCTCAGCCCCGCGCCGATCCTGCTGCTCGACGAACCGGCGGAGCACCTCGACGCCGCCGCTGCGGACGCCCTGGTCGGCGACCTCCTCCGAGCCGCACGGGAGGAGGGGCGAGGCATCCTGCTCGTCACGCACCGCCTGTCCGCGCTGGCCGGCGCGGACGAGGTCCTGGTCCTCGGCCACGACCCCGCCCGCCTCGACGCCGAGAACTCGGGGCCGGCGCGCGTGGTCCTCCGGGGCAGGCACGCCGAGCTGGTCGCCTCGTCGCCGCCGTATGCGTGGGCGCTCGCCCAGGAGGACACTGAGCTGCCGGAGGACGTCGCGCCCGCGCGCGAGGACCCCGGCCGAATCACCCGACCGGACAGGACCCGATGACCGCACACCACAGCGCAGCCCACGGCCGGACGAGCCTCGGTGCACCGGTCCGCCCGCCGTCGGCCGGCGAGGCCGAGGCTGCCCAGGCCGACCTGCTCAAGGCGGTCATCGCCCTCGCCTCGCACCTCGACCTGCCGACGGTGCTGCAGCAGTTCGTCGAGACGGCGTCCCGGCTCACCGGCGCGCGGTACGCGGCCATGGGCGTGCTGGACGCCTACGGCGAGACGTCCACGTTCGTCCAGACGGGCATGGACCCGGCTGACGTCGAGCGCCTCGGGCACCCGCCGCGCGGCTACGGCGTCCTCGGGGCGATTCCCCAGCACAACGCCCTGCTTCTCGAGGACCTCACCCAGCACCCGGACTTCGGCGGATTCCCTCCGGGGCACCCGCCCATGCACGCCTTCCTGGGCGTGCCGATCCGGATCGACAACCAGGTGTACGGGCGGCTCTACCTCACCGAGAAGGCGGGCGGGTTCACCGAGCAGGACGCGTCGACGGTCCGGCTCCTCGCGAGCGCGGCCGCCGCGGCGATCCACAACTCGCAGATGTACGCCTCGGCGCGCGACCGCGAACGCTGGTTGCGGGTGGAGCAGGAGATCACCACGACCCTCCTCTCCGGCGCCGAGGAGGAGGAGGCCCTCGAGATGATCGCGGCGCGCGTCCGCCAGGTCGCCGACGCCGACGTCGCGATCATCGTGCTGCCCTCGATCGGCGACACCTGGGTCATGGAGATCGTCGACGGCGAGGACGCGGACGAGTTCATCGGCACGGTCATGCCCCCCGACGGCCGGGCGATGACCGCGCTCCGGGGCGGACAGGGCCTGATCGTCGACTCACTCGCCCGCTCCCCCGTGCTGCTCATCCCCGCGATGCGACGCTTCGGCCCGGCGATGTACGCCCCGCTCCAGGCGAACGGCCGCGGGATCGGCGTCCTCATCCTCGTCAGGAGGGAGGACCGCCCCCCCTTCGTCCCGAGCGACCTCACGACTGCCGAGTCCTTCGCGAGCCAAGCCGCCCTGGCGCTCGTCCTCGCCGAGGCGCGGCACGCCCAGGACGTCGCGGCCCTCCTGGACGAGCGTGCCCGGATCGCGCGCGACCTCCACGACCTCGCGATCCAGCAGCTCTTCGCCACCGGCATGCAGCTCGAGGCGGCCCGGAACGCCGTTCGCTCGGGCGAGCACCACCCGGTCAAGCTCGCCGCCGTGCTCGAGGCCGCCCTCGCCGGGGTCGACGACAGCGTCCGGCAGATCCGTAGCATCGTGCACTCCCTGCGCGATCCCGACGCGAACGTCGCCCTGGTCGAACGGCTGCGTCGCGAGGCGTCCCTGGCGCGCGCCGGCCTCGGCTTCGCCCCGTCGCTCGTCATCGACGTCGACGGCAGGATCGGGGGAACGCAGGAGGAGGACGCCCTCATCGCCGAGGTCATCGACGCGCGCATCGACGCCGACCTCGCGGACGACGTCGTCGCCGTCGTCCGCGAGGGCATGGCCAATGCCGCGCGACACGCGCGCGCGTCATCGGTCTTCGTCCGGGTGAGCGTCACCGGCGCCGGTCGAAGCGGGCGGGTCCACGTCACGGTGGAGGACGACGGCTCCGGCGTCGACGGCCGATCCACCCGGCGCTCCGGCCTGGACAACCTCGCCGCCCGGGCGCGACGTCACGGAGGTTCGTGCGATATCGGAGCCGGGCCCGGCGGCGCGGGATCGGTTCTGCAGTGGGAAGTGCCCCTGAACTGACGAGGGCGATGCCTACTTGGTGTCGCCGCGCCAGCCGCTCGCGCGCTGGCCCGCCACCCACGCGGCGACCTGCGTGCGGCGCTGGAGCCCCATCTTCGACAGCAGGGCCGTGATGTGGTTCTTCACCGTCTTCTCCGCGACCCCGAGCTTCTCGGCGATCTCGCGGTTCGACAGGCCGTCGCCGATCAGGTCGAGCACCTTGTGCTCGCTGGGGGTCAGGTCCGCCGTCGGATCCTCGTGGCCGGCCCGGCGGCGGGTCACGGTGCGCTCGTCGAGGAGCGTGCGGCCCGAGGCGACAGCGCGGATCACCTCGGTGATCTCCGCGCCGCGCACGGACTTCAGCACGTAGGCCTTGGCGCCGGCGTGCAGCGCGGCCGCCAGGGCGTCGTCGTCGTCGAACGACGTGAGCACGATCGCCCTCGCCTCGGGCAGGTCGTCGCGCAGGGCGTTGAGGATGTCAATGCCCGTGCCGTCCGGCAGCTGGAGATCGACGAGGACGATCTGGGGGCGGACCAGCCGCGCGCGGCGCATGGTCTCGGCGACGGAACCGGCCTCGGCTACCACACGGAGGCCGTCGGATCGGTCCACGACCTCGGCGATGCCACGACGGACGACCTCGTGGTCGTCAACGATCATGACGTCGATATCAGCGTGGGCAGGCGTTGAATCGGTCGACACGGGGGCACTCTAGCCGGGCCACGGCTCCCGTTGACACAGCGGGCACCGGAACGACGACCGGTTCATGAAGGGCTCGCGCACGATCGGGGCCCCGCACCGGCCGCAGGAGCGCCCCGCCTGCCCGTAGACGGCCAGCGAACGGTCGAAGTAGCCCGAGGCGCCGTTGACGTTCACGTAGAGGGAGTCGAAGCTCGTGCCGCCCACCTCGAGCGCGGCCCGCATGACCTCGGCGACGCCGTCGAGCACGGCCTCGATGCGGGCGGGCGAGAGCGTGGAGGTCTCCCGCGCGTAGTGGACTCCGGCGCGCCAGAGCCCCTCGTCCGCGTAGATGTTGCCGACGCCGGAGGCCAGCGTCTGGTCCAGGAGCGCGCGCTTGATCCCCGTGCGCCGGGCGCCCACCCGCTCCACGAGCGCGGTCCGCCCGGGCGTGCCGGCCGCCACCGCGGGGTCCAGGAGGTCACGCGCGATGTGTGCCACCTCCTGCGGCAGGACGGGATCCAGGCTGCCGTGCCCGCCGGGGCCGCCGTCGGGCGTCACCACCAGGTCGGCGACCAGCATGTGGCCGAACGTGCGCTGGTCGACGAAGTGCAGCTCTCCGCCGTCGTCCAGCCGCAGGCGGAGGCGCAGGTGGGGGTGGGGTTCGACGGCACCCGACGGCACCCGGCGGGTCAGGGCAGCCGCCCCCTGGTCCCGGACGAGCAGCTGGCCGCTCATGCCGAGGTGCACGAGCAGCGCCTCGTCGTCGCCCTCGCGTCCGGCCAGGGTGAGCCAGAGGTACTTGCCGCGGCGCACGGCCGCGGCGAACCGGCGGCCCCGCAGACGGTCCGCGAGGTCGCGGGCGCCTCCCGGGTGACGGCGCACGGCGCGCTCGCGCAGCACCTCGACGTCGCCCACCACCCGGTCGAGCACGTGGTCGGCGAGTCCCCGGCGCACGGTCTCGACCTCGGGCAGCTCAGGCACGCGACCCCGCGCCGTCGTCGGCTTCGGCGAGGAGCGCCTGGAAGGCCACGCGCGCCGCTTCTTGCTCGGCGATCTTCTTCGCCGTGCCGCCGCCCTCGCCCAGCACCCGGCCGGCGAGCACGACGCGGGCCGTGAAGGCCCGGGCGTGGGCCGGCCCCTCCCCCGTCACGTCGTAGGTCGGCGACCCGAGTCCCCGCTCGGCGGCCGCCTCCTGCAGGCTCGTCTTCCAGTCGAGCCCGGCGCCGGCGGTCGAGGCGCGCACGATCAAGGGCGCCACCAGACGTTCGATGAGCTCGCGGGTCGGCTCGATCCCATGGCACAGGTACACGGCACCGAACAGGGCCTCCATGGTGTCGGAGAGGATCGAGTCCTTGTCCCGGCCACCGGTGCCCTGCTCACCCTTGCCGAGAAGGATGAAGTCGCCCACGCCGAGCTCACGCGCGATCGCGGCGAGAGCGCGCTGGCTCACCGTCGCGGCCCGCATCTTCGCGAGCACGCCCTCGGGCTGGTCGGGGTAGGCGCGGTAGAGCTTCTCCGTCACCACAATGCCGAGCACGGAGTCGCCGAGGAACTCGAGCCGCTCGTTGGTGGGGATCCCGCCCGCTTCGTAGGCGAACGAGCGGTGGGTGAGGGCGAGCACGAGGAGCTCCGGATCGATCGAGACCCCGAGCCGCGCGACGAGCGTTCCGCCGCTCACGAGCGTTCCGCGCCGCCGCCCTCGGCCGCGCCGCCCTCCGCCTCGGTGCCCAACGCGCGCAGCGCGGCCCAGCGGGCGTCCAGCTGCTCGTGCACGTGGGGATCGCCGACGTCGGCGAGCCGAGCGCCGCACTCGGGGCACAGCCCCGGGCAACCGGGCCGGCACAACGGCTGGAAGGGCATGGCCGTCACGACGGCGTCTCTCAGCGTCGGTTCGAGGTCGACGAGCTCGCCCACCACCTCGGGCAGCTCGTCCTCCTCCTCGTCCTGCGCCGCGACCCGCTCGGGGTAGACGAAGAGCTCCTGCACGACCACGGCGAGCGGCTCGCGGATCTCACCGAGGCAGCGTCCGCACTCGCCGAGGACGGCGCCGCGTACCTCGCCGGAGACGAGCACGCCCTCCGTCACGGCCTCGAGCCGCAGGTCGAGGACGAGGTCCGAGCCGGCCTCGACGCCGATCAGCTCGGTGCCGAGGTCCTCGGGCGCCGGCACGGTGCGCTGGACCGTGCGCATCGAGCCGGCGCGACGGCCGAGCTCGTGCGTGCTCAGGACGAGCGGGGATCGGGGGTCCACGGTGCGGCTCCAGGACTGGTGCGGCGTCGAACGACGTGGCGCGCCGAAGGAGCGCCGTCGCCCGGGAGTCTAGCCGCCACCCGGTGCGAGGCCCGAGGCGTGCCCGGGGGTCAGGCCGGCGCGAAGATCGTGACGGCCTTGAGGTACGCGATCCCCGCAAACCCGCTGTCGGCCCTGGCCGACATGGTGGCGTACAGCGTCTCCCCCGCTGCCGCGACCCAGAGGGCGGTCACCGCCGACGACGTGCTGGTCGTCGCGTTGTAGCCCGTGGCGGTGCCCCACGGGCCGTTGAGTCGCATCGTCTGCTGGTGCCCCGAGAAGTCCACGACCACGATGTAGGTGCCCGCGGCCGGCGCTGTGGCCTTGAGGTAGACGACGGAGCCATCCCACTGACCGACCGACGGGCCCGTCTGATGGATCGACCCGAGGTACACCTGGTCGGACTCGCAGTCCCAGCGACCGGGGTGGTAGACGTCCATGTGTCCCGCCGCCGCCCAGGGGTGCCGCGCCGTCAGTTCGAGGACGACCTCACCGAGGTCGCGCCCCGCCGCACCCTTGACGAGGTCCCGAATCCGCTCGACCCCGAGCCGAACCGCGTCGTAGGGTCGCACGAGCGTCAGGGGCCGCAGGTCCGTCAGCGAGAGGATCTCGGGGTTCGTGAGGTCGACCGCCTCGAGTCGGCCGGTCTCGACCGGCGTCACGCTCGTCCGGCCCCGCAGCTCGACGTCGTCCATGATGCGCGTCCCCCTCGTCGCGACGGCCCGGGCGCCTGCCGCGCCGGGGTCCACCACCACGAACCTAGGGCGCCCGTCAGGTTCCCGCCAGAGGTGGCGGTACCGTCCCGGCCTGCGACACGAGACCCCCGCGCTCAGCCCTCGGGATCCACGCGGCTCGCGAGGCGTTCCCGACCGGCCTTGACCTGCCCCACGAGCTGGCCGAGGTCGATCTCGAACTGGGCGAGCTTCCGGTCGCAGTAGTCGTCCGCACCGCGCATGAGCTCCGCCGCCTTGGACTCCGCATCCGAGATGATCGCGGCCGCCCGGGCCTGCGCCTCGGCGACGACCTGCTCCTTGGTCACGAGCTGGTCGGCCCGACCACGAGCCTGGTCGATGAGGGCCGCGGCCTGGGTGCGCGCCTGGGAGATGACCTCGTCGGCGCCGGAGAGGACACCCTCGGCGGCGCGCACCTCGCTGGGCATCGCCCGGCGAGCGCGGTCCACGAGCTCGAGGACCTCCGCTCGGTTGACGATCGCCGAGGACGACATCGGCATCGACCGGGCCGTGGTGACGAGGCCGGCGATCTCGTCGAGGATGTCGTCGAGCGAGCTCACCGCGGCCTGCGAGCGCGCATAGGCGGGCCGGCTCTCGGGCTGGCCGGTGGTCGGGTTCATGGCGTGCCTCCAGGAGGGCTGTGCTTCTCGGTGGCGAGGGCCGCACGGACGGCGGGGCCGACGCCGTCGGGCACGAGGCCGGCGATGTCACCGCCGTGCCGGGCGACGTCCTTGACCATGGACGATGCGATGTGGGAGAGGCGCGGGTCGCCGACCACGAACACGGTCTCGACCCCCGTCAGATGCCTGTTCATCAGCGCCATGGGGTGCTCGGCGTCGAAATCTGCTCCCCCGCGCAGCCCCTTGACGACGGCAACGGCGCCCACCTCGCGGCAGAACTCGGCGAGCAGGCCCGGGACCACCTCCACGCGCACCCCGGGGACCCCTGCGACGGCGTCGGCCATGAGGGCACGGCGCGTCTCGACGTCGAGCAGCGTCCGCTTGGCGGCATTGTGCGCGATGCCCACGACGACCTCGTCGAACAGCGCTCCAGCGCGTTCGATCAGGTCGAGGTGGCCGAGGGTGACCGGGTCGAACGACCCGGGGCACACGGCGGTGGTCACGGAGTCCTCACCCGTCCACCGTAGCGAACCAGAGCGCCGTGTCGCCGTACGCGCGCCCGCTGTCCGGTGTCAGGCCTGCAGGCCAGGACGGCTCACCGGAGCGCCGGGCGCGCTCGACGACGACGACGGCGCCCGGGGCGAGCCAACCGGCCACCAGCGCGGCGAGCACGGCGGCGAGGTCGTCGTCGGCGAGGTCGTACGGCGGGTCGAGGAAGGCGAGGTCGAAGGGCTCACCGGTGCCGCCGCCGGCCCGGACGTCGGCGCTCCCGATGTCGGGCGCGGCACCGCGCCGGCCGAGGAAGACGTCGACACGCGCGGTGGCGACCTCGACCCGGCCTGTCAGGCCGAGGGCGGCGGCGTTCTCGCGGCAGAGGCGGGCTGCGTCGCGGGCGGATTCCACGAGGACCGCGTGCGAGGCGCCGCGGCTCACGGCCTCGAGGCCCAGCGCACCGGAGCCGGCGTAGAGGTCGAGGACGCGGGCGCCGTCGATCACCCCGACGTGCTCGAGGCGGGAGAAGAGCGCCTCGCGGACCCGCTCGCTGGTGGGCCGGGTCCCCTTGGCCGGGACGCGCAGCGCGCGGCCCCCGGCGCTGCCGGCGACGATCCTGGTCACGGCCCGGGCCCCACCGAGCGCCGGAACTCCACCGCGCGCTCGTCGACCGGTGCACCGAGGACGTCCAGCGTCCCGTCGAGGGCCGGCAACAGGCCGAGCACCGTGCGCAGCAGCGTCGACTTGCCCGACCCGTTCGCTCCGACCACGGCCAGCACATCGCCGGGACGCAGGCTGAACGAGACGGGGGCACAGACCGGGGTGCCGCCGTATCCGAGTGACAGGCCCTTCGCGCTGATCAGCGCCTCTGGACGCGGGCGACTCACCCGCACACCCTACGCGTGCGGTGGGCGGTCGCCCGATCAGGAGCGCCCGAGGAACTCCTCGCGCTCCGGGCCCAGCCACCGCTCGATCGCGGCGGCCAGCACGGGGTGCCGGGCGAGGTCGGGATCCGCCGCGACGAGGGGGACGGCGAGCTCGCGCGCCCGGGCGATCACGTCGGCGTCCTCGATGACGCGCAAGAGGCGGAGCGACGACCCACGCCCGGACTGAGCCGCGCCCAGCACGTCGCCCTCGCGGCGTTGCCGCAGGTCGAGCTGAGCCAGCGCGAACCCGTCCGAGGTCGCGGCGAGGGCGGCGAGCCGCTCGCCCGCCGGGGTCTCGGGCGTGGAGCGGGTGACGAGGAGGCACAGCCCCGGCGCCGACCCCCGCCCGACCCGGCCCCGCAGCTGGTGCAGCTGCGACAGCCCGAAGCGGTCGGCGTCCAGGATGACCATCGTGGTGGCCTCGGGGACGTCGACGCCCACCTCGATCACAGTGGTCGCCACCAGCACGCCGACCTCACCGGCGGCGAAGGCCGCCATGACCCGGTCCTTCTCCTCGCTCGCGAGCCGCCCGTGGAGGACGCCGACGACGACGCCGGCCAGCTCGGGACGGCGGCGCAGGTCCTCGACCACGTCGACGACGGCGGCCGGCGCCGGTCCCTGCCTCGCGGTCGCGTCGTCCTTCCCCCCCGCCCCCGGGCCCGCGCCGTCGTCGGCGAGGTCTTCCCCCGGGTCGTCCTCGACGCCCGCCGCGCCCTCCTCCCCGCTGATCCGCGGGCAGACGACGTAGACGCGGTGGCCGGCCGCCACCTCCTCGCGGACCCGCGCCCAGACCCTCGCGAGCCACGCGGCGTTGTCGGCGGGCACCACGTGCGTGGCGATCGGCGAACGCCCGGCGGGCAGCTCCCTCAGGGTGGACACCTCGAGGTCCCCGAACGTGGTCATCGCCACGGTGCGCGGGATGGGGGTGGCCGTCATCACGAGGACGTGGGGGGCGCCGTCGGCCTTCGCCCGGAGTGCGTCCCGCTGCTCGACGCCGAACCGGTGCTGCTCGTCGACCACGACGAGCCCGAGATCGGCGAACTGCACCCGCTCCCCGAGCAGGGCGTGGGTGCCCACCACGATCCCGGCCGCGCCGGAAGCGACCTCGAGCAGGGCCTTGCGCCGCGCCGTCGCCCCCTGCGACCCCGTGAGGAGAGCGACGCGCGTCGCCCTCTCGGCCCCGCCGAGCATCCCGGCCTCGGCCAGCGGCCCGAGCATCGCCGCGATGGAGCGCGCGTGCTGTGCGGCGAGCACCTCGGTGGGGGCGAGGATCGCCGCCTGGCCCCCGGCGTCCACCACCTGGAGCATCGCCTGCAGCGCCACCACCGTCTTGCCGGAGCCGACCTCGCCCTGCAGGAGCCTCTGCATGGGACGGGCGAGCGCGAGCTCCCCCGCGATCTCCGCACCCACCACCCGCTGCCCCGCCGTCAGCTCGAACGGCAGCCGCTCGTCGAAGGCCTCGAGGAGCCCGCCGGCCCGCACCGGGCGCGGCGTGGCGGCCAGGTGTGCCACCTCGGCCCGGCGCCGCGCCAGGGCCACCTGGAGCACGAACGCCTCCTCGAACCGCATCCGGGCCCGCGCCCGGCGCCACTCGCGCTCGTCGTGGGGTCGGTGGAGGCCCCGCAGCGCCTCCACCAGCCCTGGCAGGCGCTCCGCCCGCAGGACCTCGGCGGGCACCGGATCCGGGAGGTCGGCGTCGGTCAGGGGGTCGAGGACGGTCCGCACGGCCTGCCCGATCTTCCACGAGGCGATCGCGGCGCTCGCCGCGTACACCGGGATCGGCCGGGACGCCTCGAGGAGGGCCTGGGCTTCGTCGTCGACGTCGTCCAGGGTGAGGAAGTCCGGGTGGACCAGCTGCCGTTCGCCCCGGTAGGCGGCCACGGTGCCCGTGAACAGGCCGGTCCGGCCCGGGCGCAGCCGCGCCTCGAGAGACTTCAGCACGTTCATGCGCCTGGGGAAGAAGGTCAGGGTGAGCCGCGCGCGCCCGTCGGTGACGGAGGCGGTGAAGATCCAGCCGGCCCCCGACTGGATCTTGCGCCCGCTCGCGTGCGCGACGTTCGCCATGACGGTGACGTGCTCGCCGAGCTCGAGGTGCGCCAGGTCCGTGAAGCGGCCCGGCTCGTCGTACCGGCGCGGGTAGTGGCGGAGCAGGTCCTCCACCGTGGCGAGGCCGAGTCTGTCGAGGGCCTTCGCCGTCTTCTCCCCCAGCACGCGGGCGAGCGGCTCTGCGGCCCGGTCCGTCACTCCACCCCCAGCGAGAGCGCCGGGGCCGCCTGTCCCCCGTCCAGCTCGACGACCTCGATCGCGGGCGCGACCGCGCGGCCCGCCTCCACCACGGCGTCGAGCACCGCGCGCGGGACGTCGCGGCCGGCGACGACGGTCAACAGCTCGTCCCCGGGACGCACGAGAGCGCGCACCGCCCGCTCGGCGGCGCCCGGGAGGTCCTCGGCCCTGGCGGGCCACGGCACCGACGCGGCCCGGGTCCGCTCGAGTGCGGCCCTGACGCGCCCGCCCGCGTCCCCCGGATCGGGAGACTCGCCGAGCGCGGCGACCCCGGCGACCACGGACGCCTCGCCGAGGGATCCGAGGACCTCCACGCGGGGCGACGGCGAGGTGAAGCGCTCCACCGCCACCAGGGCCGCCTCGGCCGACACGGGGCCGCACGGCAGGACGGCGACGTAGGGACGTCCCGAGTCCACGACGGCGCGCGCGATCCCCGCCCGGACGCCCGCAGGTCCCTCGGGGTCCACGAGGACGACGACGGCGCCCGCTTCCGCCAGCGGCGCCAGGAGGCCGGGCGCGCTGGTGCACGCGACGACACCGAGGACGTCGTCCCTCGGGGGCAGTGCCCCGCGCAGGAAGCGCACGCACACCTGTCGCAGCGGTGCGCCCCGGGCGGCCTCCACGGCGGCGACGGGGTGGTCGGTGTGGACGTGGACGTGCCAGAGCCCGGTCATCTGCCCCGGGGTGAGGCCGCCGACGACGCCGACCGACGCCCCGATCCGCCCGAGCGCGGCCTGGAGCAGCTCCGACTCCTCGAGCGAGGCGCGGAGCACATACATGACCTCGTAGTCCCCGGCCTGCCAGTGCGCGAGGTCCTCGGGTGAGCCGTGCCCTGGGGCGGCGCACTCCCCGGCCCGCCCGGCCCCGGCGGCGACGGGATCCACGGTGAGCTGGATCGGCACGTCGACCTCCGACCCGGTCACGACGTCCGCGAGCGCCTGGAGGAGCAGGACGAAGCCGGCGCCCCCCGCGTCGACGACCCCGCTCTCGGCGAGCGGGGCGAGCATGCTCGGCGTGCGCAGGAGGGTCTCCCGCGCTGCGGCGACGGCGGCGACGACGACGTCGCCGACCTGGGTGGCGCCCCCGCCGCGCGCGACGTACGCGGCCCCGCGGGCGGCGTCGGCCGCGGCGTCGATCACGGTGAGCGCCGTGCCCTCGACCGGCTCGGACATGGCCGACGTCGCGGTGAGCGCGCCGCGGTCGAGTGCGAGGGCCCACTGGGCGCCGTCGACGTCGGCCTGCTCGGCGAAGACCTCGCCGATGGCGCGCAGGTACTGGCTCAGGATGATCCCCGAGTTGCCCCGCGCGCCGACCAGGACGGCGTCGGCGAGCGCCTGCGCGACGTCGCCGAGCGAGGCGTCAGCGGGCACCGACCGCACCGCCGCCCGGCCTTCGGCGAAGGTGTGCACGAGGTTCGTCCCGGTGTCGGAGTCGGGGACGGGGAAGACGTTCAGTGCGTCGAGACGCTCGCGCGCTCCCACGAGCGCCGCGTGCCCCCGCTCGACCCACGCACGCATGGCGGCGGCGTCGAACGTCGCGCCCGCGGTGGTGACGTCGAGGGAGAGCACCACCCCGAGCACCTCCTCGCGCCAGCACGGAAACCGGCCGGCCTCGTCGCACCGACCCTGCGCGGCAGGCTAGTCCCTGCCCGGGGGCGGCGAGGTCAACCGCGCCACGACCCCGGCGATTGGGCCCGGCCGCCGGGCGTCGGGTACCCTGTCCCGGTTGCCCTCCGGGGCTCGCCGTGCGGACCGGGTTCGGGACGTGCGGCCCCACCACCTCACTCGAGCGACGCGCCAGTGGCGCGTGCACACAGATCAGGAGCGACCGTGGCTGCCAACTGCGACGTCTGCGGCAAGGGCCCGGGCTTCGGGCACAGCATCTCGCACTCCCACCGGCGGACGAAGCGCCGCTGGAACCCGAACATCCAGCGGGTGCGCACCCTCGTCGGCGGCGCCCCGAAGCGCGTGAACGTGTGCACCTCCTGCCTCAAGGCGGGCAAGGTCACCCGCGCCGTCTGACGGCGCCCCCCTCGGCGTGGCCGGCCGTCCCACGAGCCGCCCGAGACCCACAGAGCCGCCGCACCCGACCGGTGCCGGCGGCTCTGTCGCGTCACGCCCCGGTCGTGTCACGCCCCGGCGAAGTGGTCCCAGCCCGACCCGTGCACCGGGGCCGGTGCCCCCGCCACGAGCACCGTGCCGGCCGGCGTCCCCGCGTCCGCCGGGCGCACCCGCCCGATCGGCCGGAAGTCGCCCGGTGCGCCGGTCCGCGGCGGGAACGTCGCGAGGAGCCCGTGGTCCTCACCTCCCGTGAGGACCCAACGCAGCGGGTCGCCGCCGGTGACCTCGGCGGCGCCCTCCACCGCGAGCAGGTCCGGTTCGAGCGCCTGCACGAGCGGGTCGAGGTCGACGACGACGCCGCTCGCGGCGGCCACGCGGCCGGCGTCCCGGAGCAGCCCGTCGCTGAGGTCGATCATCGCGGTCGCACCCGCCCGGGCGGCCTCGGGGCCTGCGGTGATCGGGGGATCCGGGCGCAGGTAGGCCGCGACCAGCCCGGTCCCGCCGCGCACGCCCGCCCACGGGTCGCCGTCGTCCGCCCACTGCCCCGCCTCCTGCGCCTCGAGCAGCGCGAGGCCGGCGGCCGAGCGTCCGAGCACCCCGGCGACGGCGACGACGTCGCCCGGCCGGGCGCCCGATCGCAGCACCGGCCGGGCGCCCCCCAGGTCCCCGTGGACGGTGACCGCGACGACGACGCTCTCCCCCGCGCTGAGGTCACCACCGACGACGCCGACCCCGTGCGGTGCGCACGCCGCCGCCAGGCCCCGTGCGAGGTCGACCACCCAGGCGGCCGGGAGGTCCGGCGGCACGACCAGCGAGACGACGAGCGCCGTCGGCTCTGCTCCCATCGCGGCGATGTCGGCGAGGTTCTGCATCGCCGCGCGCCACCCGAGGTCGAAGCCGCTGCTCCAGCGCAACCGGAAGTGGTGGTCCTCGACGAGGACGTCGGTCGAGATCACCACGCGCCCGTCGGGCGCCGTCACCACGGCGGCGTCGTCGCCCGTGCCGACCAAGGTGCGCCGCCCCCGGGGCAGAAGGGGGACGAAGAGGGCCAGGAGTGCCGCCTCGTCGAGGTCGCGGACGCGGGGACCGGGCGCACCGGGCGGGCCCGACGGCGAGGGCGCCGGCGGTGGTGAGGGGGGCTGCGCCCCCGACGCGGAGGGAGACGGCGCGTCGACGGTCACGGGCCCCAACCTACCGCCGGGTCTAGCGTGGCCCTGTGCCCGCCCGTCCCGCCCGGGCCCCTCTCGGGCCGAGGGGCCACGGGGTCCTCGCAGCCGTCGTCGCGCTGGGCCTTGCCGGCTGCGCCGCGCCCGTCACCGTCGAGCCTGCGCCGACGGCGAGCGACCCGGTGTGCGGCGAGGTACTCCTGCGCGCCCCGCTGGAGCTCGTCGGCCTGGAACGTCGGCCCACCACCAGCCAGGCGAGCCGCGCCTGGGGCGAGGTGCCGATCGTCCTGCGCTGCGGCGTCGAGCCACCGGGCCCGAGCCCCGAGCGATGCGTGCGCATCGAAGGCACCGCGGGCGACGTCGTCGACTGGATCGCCCTGGAGGGCGAGGACGCGTGGACGTTCGTCACCTACGGCCGCGTCCCCGCCGTCGAGGTCACGGTGCCGTTCGCGGCGCTTCCCGCAGGCGGGCAGGCGACGGCGCCGCTCGCCGACCTCGGGCCCGCCGTCGGCGTGACGACGATCGAACGGACGTGCCTCTGAGGCTGCGCCTCCCGCCGCGCCGTCGACCCCACGCCTCGACCTCGGCGAACCGGGGTGTCAGCGCAGGCCGGTGGGCCGCTCGAGCGCGAGCTGGATGAGCTCGTCGATGAGGTCGGCGTAGGCCAGGCCGGACCGCTGCCACATGAGCGGATACATGGAGAAGGGCGTGAAGCCGGGCATCGTGTTGATCTCGTTGACGATCAGCTGCCCGTCGGGCGTGTAGAAGAAGTCGACCCGGGACAGCCCCTCGGCGCCGAACGCGTCGAACGTGCGGGCTGCCATCTCCCGCACGCGGGCAAGAGCCTCCTCGGGCAGGTCCGCCGGGCACGCCAGCTGGACGCCCGAGGTGTGGATGTACTTGGACTCGAAGTCGTAGAAGGGCCGTGACGGGTCCGCGACCACGATCTCCCCGGGGAGAGCGGTCCGCGGCGCGTCGACGCCCCGGCCCTGGAGCACCGCGCACTCGATCTCCCGGCCCACGATCCCGGCCTCGACCACGATCTTCGGGTCGTGCCGGTGGGCCACCGCGATCGCGGCCGTCACGGCGGCGGCGTCCGTGGCGTCGTCGACCTTGGTGATCCCGAAGCTGGACCCCGCCCGCGCCGGCTTGACGAACACCGGGCTCCCGAGCGCCTCGATGCGCTGCAGGCACACGTGCTTGTTCGTGCGCCAGTCGCGGCGCGTGATCACCGTGTAGGGCCCGACGGGCAGCCCGTGCGCCGAGAGCACCACCTTCATGTAGTGCTTGTCCATGCCGGCCGCCGAGGCCAGCACCCCGGAGCCGACGTACGGCACCCCGACGAGCTCGAGCAGCCCCTGGAGCGTGCCGTCCTCACCGAACGGCCCGTGCAGCAGCGGGAAGACGACGTCGACCGAGCCGAGCGTGCTCGCCGCGCCGTCGGCGCCGAGCACCACAAGGTCCCGGCGCTGCTCACCCAGCGGGAGCAGGACGTGGCCGCCGCCGTCGGGCGACGGGCCGGGCACCTCGGGCACGTAGCCCGCCGCGAGGCTCCACAGGTCGGGGTCGTCCGCGGCCTGGACCCACTCACCCGTGGGGCTGATGCCGATGGGGAGGACCTCGTAGCGCCGGCGGTCGATGGCCCGAAGGACCCCGGCGGCGGTGGCACAGCTGATTGCGTGCTCGGAGCTCCGTCCGCCGAAGACGACGGCGACGCGGGTGCGGCGGTGGTCGGTCATCTTCGTGAGACTACCCGTCCGCACCCCGGGCACCCGGGGGAACCGCCCCTACGCTGACCCGGTGGACACTCCGTTCGAGAACCACCGGCCGCTGACCGCGGCGACCCTCGCCGTCGTGGGCGGGAGGCCGGCCCGCGAGCCGCAGGCCCCGGTCAACCCGCCCGTCGTGCTGTCCTCCACCTACGTCGGCACGGCCCCGCCGACCCCCGACGACCTCGTCTACACCCGCCTCGGCACCGAGACCTGGCGCCCCGTCGAGGAGACCCTTGCCGCCCTCGAGGGTGCCCGCCTGCCCGGTCTGCTCTTCGCCTCCGGCATGGCGGCGATCACCGCCGCCCTCGGGCTCGTCCCGCCCGGGGGCGTCGTGGTGCTCCCCCGCCACAGCTACCACGCCACGCTCACGGCCGCGCGCGACCTGACCGCCCGCTCCGGCATCGACGTCCGCGAGGTGGACATCGCCGACACCTCCGCGGTGGTCGCCGCCGTACGGGGCCGCGACGGGGCGGACGACGGCGCCCGGCACGTCGGGGCCGACCACGGCGCCGGGCACGTCGGGGCCGACCACGGCGCCGGGCACGTCGGGGCGCGGCCCGCGGCGATGCTCTGGGTCGAGTCGCCCACGAACCCGATGCTCGAGGTGGCCGACCTGCCCGCTCTGATCGCCGCAGCACACGCGGTGGGCGCCGCCGTCGTCGTCGACAACACGTTCGCCACACCGCTCGGGCAGCAGCCCCTGCGCCTGGGAGCCGACGTCGTCGTGCACTCCGTGACCAAGTACCTGTCGGGGCACTCGGACGTGGTGCTCGGCGCCGCGCTCACGAACGACGCCTCCCTCCACGACCGCCTCCGCGCGACCCGGAGCATCGGCGGAGCGATCGCCGGACCGTGGGAGGCGTGGCTCGCGCTGCGCGGGCTGCGCACCCTGGCGCTGCGCGTGGAGCGCTCGCAGGCGAACGCCCTGGAGCTGGCGCGACGCCTCGAGGCCCACCCCCTGGTGGTCGAGGTCCGGCACCCCGGCCTCGCCTCGCACCCCCAGCACGCGCGCGCGGCGGCCCAGATGCAGGGCTTCGGCTCGGTCCTCACCGTGCGGCCCGCAGGCGGCCGGGAGGGTGCGGACGCGCTCGTCGAGGCCTTGTCGATCTGGGTGCCGGCGACGAGCCTGGGCGGTGTCGAGTCCAGCCTGGAGCGCCGTCGGCGGTTCCCGAGCGAGGCGCCCACCGTGCCGGAGGACCTGCTCCGGCTCTCGGTGGGCATCGAGGACGTCGAGGACCTATGGGCGGATCTCGACCAGGCCCTCCGCCGCGCAGGAGGCGACGCCCGGGCGTAGCATCGAGAGCGAGGGAAAGGGTGTGGTCACCGTGGGGATCCGGCACCGCAGTCGCTCGTTCGCCGCGGTCGCGGCCCTGGGGCTCACCTCCGCGCTCGCCCTCGCGGCGTGCGGGGGCGGCGGGGAAGGCGCGGGTGACGACGGCGCCTCCGCGTCCACGCCGCCGGCGTCGGCGAGCGCCACCACCGAACCGAGCGCCTCGCCGTCGGGGACGCCCACCGCCCTCCCGGAGCCGAGCGCGACCCCCGGCCAGGACGACACCGACGGCGACGGCGACAGACGCCCCGCCCTTCTACGCGAACACCGACCCCGACACCGGTGACGCCGCTGGTGGGAGCGTCGGCACGCTGACCGACATCCGCGTGGGCGGGCACGACGGCTTCGACCGGGTGGTCTTCGAGTTCAACGGGCCGGGGACGCCGTCCTGGAACGTCCGCTACGTGGACGAGGCAATCGGCGACGCGAGCGGCCTCCCGGTGGACGTCGACGGCGACGCAATCCTCGAGGTCACCCTCTTCCCCGTGGCCTACCCGATGGACGGCACCGACCCCTACACGGGCCCGCAGGTGATCGCGGTCGCGGGGACGGAGCAGGTCACGGAGGTGGTCGACAACAGCCTGTTCGAGGGGTACCTCCAGGCGTTCATCGGGGTCGACGACGGCGCGCAGCCGTTCCGCGCCTACGCGATGACCGACCCGGCCCGGGTGGTGGTGGAGGTCCAGCACGAGGGGTGACGGCGCACTGTCGCCGGGTCGGGATACTGGCCGGCGCCCGTCGGCGCGGGACTCCCGGTCCCCGTCGGCGCGGGCGCTACTGGCCCTCGGCCTTGTGGGGGCGGGAGAGCAGCGCCTCGGTCATGACGTCCACCGGCAGGCCCTGGTGGAGCACGGCGACGACGGCCCGCGTGATGGGCATCTCCACGCCGACACGGCGGGCCAGGTCCAGCACGGAGGAGCAGGACTTCACGCCCTCGGCCGTGCCGCCCGTGGCCGCGATCGCCTCCTCGAGGCTCATGCCCGAGCCGACGTGGACGCCGAGGGTGTGGTTCCGGGACAGCGGCGACGCGCACGTCGCGACGAGGTCACCCATGCCGGCCAGGCCGGCGAAGGTCTCCGGCTCCGCGCCGAGGGCGACCCCCAGCCGCGCCGTCTCCGCCAGGCCTCGCGTGACGAGCGTGGCCTTGGTGTTGTCGCCGAACCCGCGCCCCTGCGCGATCCCGACGGCGAGCGCGATGACGTTCTTGACCGCACCGCCCAGCTCCACCCCGATGACGTCGGAGTTCGTGTAGGGCCGGAAGTACGGGGTGGCGCACGCGGCGGCCACGCGCGCGGCCGTGACCGCGCTGGTCGACGCGATGACGGTCGCGGTGGGCTGGCGGACCGCGATCTCGCGCGCCAGGTTGGGGCCGGAGACGACGGTGACCCGGCTCGGCCCGACGTGCAGGGACTCCGCGAGGACCTGGCTCATCCGCTCGTCGGTACCGAGCTCGACGCCCTTCATCAGGCTCACGATGACGGCGCCGGGCGGCAGGTCGTTCGCGACCGGTTGCAGGACGGCCCGAACGCTCTGGGCGGGGATCGCGACGGCGATCATCTCGGCCCCGGCGACGACCTCGCGCAGGTCGGTGCTCGCTGTGATCTCGGTGGGGAGGTCGATCCCGGGGAGGTACGCCTCGTTGCGATGCCGCTCGTTGATCTGGTCGCAGACCTCGGGCGAACGGCCCCACATCGTGACCTCGCGCCCGGCGTGCGCGAGCACCGTGGCGAAGGTGGTGCCCCAGCTGCCGGTGCCGAGGACGGCGACGCGACGGATCGGCTCGGTGGACGCTGCCGACTCCGGGCCGGGCCCGGTCACAGCGGCTGGCCCCCTCCCGGGCCTTGCTTGCGCATGTCGTACCGCGTGGCCGGAGGCTCCTCGCGACGGATCTCCGCCAGGAGGGCAGTGATCGCGTCCATGATCCGGCTCGTCGCCTCCCGTAGCGTCGCGCCGTCGAGCGGCCTGTCGTAGAGGTCGGTCAGGTCCACCGGCGGACCTGCGGTGACCCAGACCTGCTTGCGCGGGATCGGCTTGAGGAGCGACTTGTAACGGCCCATCAGCGCCGTCGCGCCCCACTGGGCGATCGGGATCACCGGCGCGCGGCTCTCCAGGGCGAGCCGCGCCGTGCCCGTCTTGGCCACCATCGGCCACAGATCCGGGTCACGGGTGAGCGTGCCCTCCGGGAAGACGAGGACGACCTCGCCCTCGGCGAGCGCCCGACGCGCCGCCACCAGGGCGTCGCCGGCCTGCGTGGTGCCGCGGTAGACGGGGATCTGCCCCGACTCGCGCAGCGCCCAGCCCAGCACCGGCACCGTGAAGAGCGACGACTTCGCCATGATCCTCGGCGCGATGTCGTTGTCGTACAAATAGTGCGCCGTGACGAGCGGATCGATGTTCGTCATGTGGTTGGACGCCGCGATGCAGGCGCCCTCGGGGAAGTTCTCCGCCCCGGACCACGTGCGCTTGGTCATCGCCATCATCGGGATGCGGAGGATGCGCGCCAGGCGGTGGTACAGGCGCGTGGAGGGTGGCTGCGGCACGAGGCCCGATCCTAGCGATCCGCGTGCGCGGTCACCGGACGACCTGGCCGCGCGTGGGGGGCGGGGTCGATCACGGGCGGCTGAAATCGGCGCCGAGAGCGGTGAGCTTGTCGATGAAGTGCTCGTAGCCGCGGTCGATGATGCCGATGTCGCGCACGGTGGACGTGCCCTTCGGCGGTGAGCGCGGCGATGAGGTGGCTGAACCCGCCGCGCAGGTCGGGCACCTCGATGTCGGCGCCGTGCAGCGGCGTCGGGCCCGAGATCACGGCGGAGTGCTCGAAGTTGCGCTGCGCCGAACCGGCACGGTCCAGGCCGCCGAGGCCCTCCCGGTGACGACTGATGTTGGCACCCATCTCGACGAGCGCCTCGGTGAAGCCGAACCGGTTCTCGTACACCGTCTCGTGCACGATCGAGCAGCCCTCGGCCTGGGTGAGGGCGACGATGAGCGGCTGCTGCCAGTCGGTCATGAAGCCGGGGTGCACGTCCGTCTCGAGGACGACGGGCTTGAGGTCGCCGCCGGGGTGGCAGAACCGGATGCCGTCGTCGTGGATGTCGAACGCGCCGCCGACCTTGCGGAAGACGTTGAGGAACGTCATCATCTCCTGCTGCTTGGCGCCCTCGACGAAGATGTCGCCGTCGGTGGCGAGCGCGGCGGAGGCCCAGCGACGCGGCCTCGTTGCGGTCGAAGAGCGCGCGTGTGCTGGTAGCCGCCGAGCCGCTCCACGCCCTCGATGAGGATCACCCGGTCGGTCTCGACCGAGATGATCGCGCCCATCTTCTGCAGGACCGCGATGAGGTCCATGATCTCGGGCTCGATCGCGGCGTTGCTCAGCTCGGTGACGCCCTCGGCGCGGACGGCGGTCAGCAGCACCTGCTCGGTGGCGCCGACGCTCGGGTAGGGCAGCTCGATCTTCGTGCCGTGCAGCCCGTTGGGCGCCGTGATGCGGATGCCCTGCGTCCATGCTTGTCGACGACGGCGCCGAACTGCGCGCAGGACGTCGAGGTGGAAGTCGATCGGCCGGTCGCCGATGCGGCAGCCGCCGAGGTCGGGGATGAACGCCTCGCCGAGCCGGTGCAGCAGCGGGCCGCAGAACAGGATCGGGATGCGGCTCGAGCCCGGCGTGCGCGTCGATGTCGGCGAAGTGCGCCGACTCGCACGTTCGTCGGGTCGAGCCGCAGCGACGCCGGCCTCGGCGTCGGCGTCGACCGTGACCCCGTGGAGCTCGAGCAGGCTCGGTCACGACCCCGACGTCGCTGATGTGCGGGACGTTGCGCAGCACGCTCGGCGTCTCGCCGAGCAGCGCGGCGACCATCGCCTTGGTGACGAAGTTCTTCGCCCCGCGCACCGTGATCTCGCCGGGCAGCGGAGTGCCGCCGTGCACCCGCAGCAGATCGCTCATCAGTCACCTTCTCGCAGCCGGCTCGGGAGCCCGACGGGCACCGCTGATCAGGATAGCCGCGCCCCATCCGTCGAACGCGGGGTCGTGGGTCGAAGAGGCCTCGTTCGACCCACAACCCCGCGTTCGACGGAGGGGCGCGGGAGTCGCTACGCGAGCGGCGCCTCGACGTGCGTGGGGAGGTGGCCGGCCGCCGGGCGGGCCGCCTTGATCTCCACCGGGGGCAGGTGCTTGGCGGGGAGGGTCTTCGGCCGCCAGGCCTCGCGCGTGCGCCTCGAACTCCGTGATCTCGTCCTCGTGCTGCAGGGTCAGCCCGATGTCGTCGAGGCCCTCGAGCAGACGCCAGCGAGTGTAGTCGTCGATCTCGAACGGCCGCGACGATGTCGCCGCAGGTGACGCGCTTGCGCGCACGAGGTCGACCGTGACCTCGGTGCCCGGGTTCGCCTCGAGCACCTTCCAGATGAGCTCGATGTCCTCCTGGGACGACCTGGGCGGCCAGCAGGCCCTGCTTGCCCGAGTTGCCGCGGAAGATGTCGGCGAACCGGGACGCCAGGACGGCCCGGAAGCCGTAGTCCCGCAGCGCCCAGACGGCGTGCTCGCGGGAGGAGCCGGTGCCGAAGTCGGGCCCGGCGACGAGCACGCGACCCGTGCGTGTACGGCGGGCTGGTTGAGCACGAAGTCCGGGTCCTTGCCGCCACGCCGAGAAGAGCGCGTCCTCGAAGCCCGGTCTTGCGTGACGCGCTTGAGGTACACGGCGGGGATGATCTGGTCGGTGTCGACGTTGCGCGACGCAGCGGGACCGCGATGCCGGTGTGCGGTGGTGAACTTCTCCATCGTTCCTACTCCGTTCTCTCGCGCTCAGACGCCCGCGCGGCGGCGTCGGCGGCCAGGTCGGCGGGCGAGGACAGGGTGCCGCGGATCGCGGTCGCGGCCGCGACCAGCGGCGAGACGAGGTGGGTGCGCCCGCCCTTGCCCTGCCGGCCCTCGAAGTTGCGGTTGGAGGTCGACGCGCAGCGCTCCCCCGGCGCGAGCTGGTCGGGGTTCATGCCCAGGCACATCGAGCAGCCCGCGAAGCGCCACTCGGCACCGAAGTCGAGGAAGACCTTGTCGAGGCCCTCGGCCTCGGCCTCGAGCCGCACCCGGGCCGAGCCCGGCACGACGATGCACGCGCACGGAGTCGGCCTTCTTCCGGCCCTTGATGATCGCCGGCGACGGCGCGCAGGTCCTCGATGCGGCCGTTGGTGCACGAGCCCATGAACACGGTGTCGACCGCGATCTCCTTCATCGGCGTGCCCGGCGTCGAGGTCCATGTACTCGAGCGCGCGCTCGGCGGCGTGCGCGCTCGTTCTCGTCGGCGATGAGCTCGGGGATCGGGCACCGCTGCCGACAGCGACACGCCCTGGCCCGGGTTCGTGCCCCACGTGACGAACGGCTCGAGGTCGTCGCGTCGAGGAACACCTCGGCGTCGAAGACGGCGTCGTCGTCGGTCTGCAGCGTGCGCCAGTACGCGACCGCGGCGTCCCAGTCCGCGCCCTCGGGCGCGTGCGGGCGGCCCTCGAGGTAGGCGAAGGTGGTCTCGTCCGGCGCGACCATGCCGGCGCGGGCACCGGCCTCGATCGACATGTTGCAGATGGTCATCCGCGCCTTCCATCGACAGCGCGCGGATGGCCTGCCGCGGTACTCGAGCACGTAGCCCTGCCCGCCGCCGGTGCCGATCTTCGCGATGACGGCGAGGATGATGTCCTTCGCGGTGACGCCCGGTCGGCAGCGTTGCCCTTCGACGGTGATCGCCATCGTCTTGAACGGCGTGCAGCGGCAGCGTCTGGGTGGCGAGCACGTGCTCGACCTCGCTCGTGCCGATGCCGAACGCCAGCGCGCCGAACGCGCCGTGCGTCGAGGTGTGCGAGTCGCCGCAGACCACGGTGATGCCGGGCATGCGTGAGTCCGAGCTGCGGGCCGACGACGTGCACGATGCCCTGCTCGGCGTCGCCGAGCGAGTGCAGGCGGACGCCGAACTCCGCGGCGTTGCTGCGCAGCGTCTCGATCTGGGTGCGGCTGGTGAGGTCGGCGATCGGCTGGTCGATGTCGAGCGTCGGAGTGTTGTGGTCCTCGGTCGCGATCGTGAGGTCGGGGCGGCGCACCGGGCGGCCGGCGAGCCGGAGACCGTCGAAGGCCTGCGGGCTCGTGACCTCGTGCACGAGGTGCAGGTCGATGTAGAGCAGATCGGGTGCGCCGTTCTTGCCCTTGACGCACGAGGTGGGCGTCCCAGACCTTCTCGGCCAGTGTGCCGGCCATGTCCTCTCACCTTCTCGACGGCGGCGCCCGCGGAGGCCGCGCGGGCTCGGCTTCAGTTGCATCTCAGTCTCCGAGACGGCAATATCGCTCCATGGACAACTCTAGCGGAGTCGGCGTCCTGGACAAGGCGGCCACGGTCCTGAGTGCGCTCGAGGCCGGGCCCGCGACCCTGGCGCAGCTCGTCGCGGCCACCCACCTCGCCCGCCCGACGGCGCACCGCCTCGCCGTCGCCCTGGAACACCACCGCCTCGTCACGCGCGACATCCAGGGTCGCTTCATCCTAGGACCGCGCCTCGCCGAACTGGCGGCGGCTGCGGGCGAGGATCGGCTCCTCGCCGCCGCCGGCCCCGTCCTGACCGCGCTGCGCGACCACACCGGCGAGAGCGCCCAGCTGTACCGACGCCAGGGTGACTTCCGCATCTGCGTCGCCGCCGCCGAGCGCCCGATCGGGCTGCGGGACTCCATCCCGGTGGGCGCCACGTTGACCATGGGCGCCGGCTCGGCCGCCCAGGTGCTGCTCGCGTGGGAGGAGCCCGACCGCCTCCACCGCGGCCTCCACGGCGCCAAGTTCACCGCCACCGTGTTGTCCGCCGTGCGACGTCGAGGCTGGGCGCAGAGCATCGGCGAGCGCGAGCCCGGCGTCGCCTCCGTCTCGGCGCCCGTGCGCGGACCGTCAGGGCGCGTCGTCGCCGCCGTCTCGGTCTCCGGACCGGTCGAGCGGATGACCCGCCAGCCGGGCCGACTGCACGCCGCCGCCGTGGTCAGCGCGGCGAACCGCCTGTCCGAGGTCATCCGCCGCACCGAGGACTGAGGCGCCGAACGGTGACCGGGCACGCCGGCTCCGAGGTCGTGGTCCCGACGGCGCGCGGGCCCCTTCCCGCCTATGTCGCGTCCCCGGCGGGCCTCGGCCCGTGGCCCGGCGTCGTCGTCATCCATGACGCCCTCGGCTCGACCGCCGACCTGCGCCGTCAGACCGACTGGCTCGCCTCCGAGGGGTTCCTCGCCGTCGCGCCGGACCTCTTCCACCACGGCCGGCCCCTCGCCTGCGTCCGGGTGGCGATGCGCGACGCGCGCGCCGGACGCGGGCGCACCTTCGACGACATCGAGGCCGCGCGGGCCTGGTTGGCGGCCCGCGACGACTGCACGGGGCGCATCGGCGTCATCGGCTACTGCATCGGCGGCGGGTTCGCCCTGCTCCTCGCCCCGACCGGGGCCTACGACGCGGCGAGCGTGAACTACCCGTCCGGCGTGGGCCGCTCCGCGTATGCCGCGGACGCCCTCGAGGGGGCGTGCCCCGTCGTCGCCGGCCTCGGCGGCCGGGACCCGGTGACCCGGGGTGTTGCGGGCCACCTCCGGGCGGCCCTCGACGCAGCCGGGGTGCCCCACGACGTCGTGGAGTACGACGGCGCCGGTCACGCCTTCCTCAACGACCACGACGAGGCGGACGTCCCGCTGTGGGTGCGCGTCGCGGGCCCGTTCATCGCCGCGGCCTACGACGAGCCCGCCGCACGGGATGCCCGACGCCGCATCGCCGCGTTCTTCAGGGCCCATCTCGCGCGGTAGCCGGGCCACCGCGCTCCCCCTCGCCGCATCCCCGCCCAGGCGGCTCGCAGTCTCGGCCCGTCTCCTGGGCGGCACGCCGCGGAAGTTCGCGCCCGGGCCGGCCGCAAGGCGGGAGAGTGGGCGGATCCGGGTTTCTCCGGTCCGGGTCGGTCGACGGCACGGAACATGAAGGGATGGTCGCGGTGCTTCTGACGGGAACACGACCTGCTCGGGCCCGGCATCGGCGCCTGCTCCTGCGCGCGGGCCTGGGGGGCGGACTCGCGCTGCTCATGGTCCTCGCCGTCGCACTCGGGCCCGTCGCCGGGAACTCCCCCGCGGCTGCCGAGACAGCACTGTCCGGCTACGACGTCTCGTGGCCGCAATGCCCAACGAGCGTCGGCGGCTACGACCTTCCGATGCCACCGGACTCGGCGCAGTTCGTCATCGTCGGGCTCACGAAGGGCCTGGGCTTCACCGAAAACCCCTGCCTCGCCTCCCAGGTCGGATGGGCCCGCACCCGCGGCACCCTTGCGCACGCCTACACGATGGCCACCTTCCCCACCGCCACTCAGCTCAGCGCCTACGGATCGGCCGGCCCGTGGGCCTCCTCCACCAGAGCCGCCCGCCTCAGCAACGTCGGCTACGCCGAGGCTCAGGCGGCGCTCGCTTCGATGCGCAAGGTCGGCTGGTCCCCGCCGGTCGTCTGGATCGACGTCGAACCTCGGCCGGCGCAGCCGTGGCCGGTCTCCACGGCGCAGGCGCGGATCGAGAACCGGCACGTCATCGAGGGGCTGATCCGTGGCCTGGCAGACGCGGGCGTCGGGTACGGGCTCTACTCGTACACCTCAGGATGGGACGAGATCACGGGGTCGTGGCGCCTCCCCGGCGTCCCGGTCTGGGCGACAGCCGGGCGCCTGGACTACCCGAACGAGGCGCTCGACCGCTGCACGCAGCCCAGCTTCTCCGGTGGACGTGTCTACGTGTCCCAGTGGACGGACGGGACGCGCGACTACAACCTTACCTGCGGCGCCTACGCCCTCACGTCCCTGCCGACCAACCTGGCCCGTGCCGAACGCCCCACCGTCACCGCGTCGTCCGAGAGCGCGGCGACCGGTCAGTCCGCAGCCAAGGCGGTGGACTCCTCCACCGTCGGCTACCCCGGCGATCCTGCGATGGAGTGGGCGACCGCCGGCGGGAAGGCGGGCAGCTGGGTCCAGCTCACCTGGGCGCGGCCGGTCACCCTCGATCGCGCGGTCCTGTACGACCGGCCGAACACCGGCGACCAGGTCACAGGCGGCAGCCTGACGTTCTCCGATGGAAGCAACGTCGGAGTCGGCGCGCTCGACAACGCCGGTACCGCGACCGAGGTGCCGTTCGCGGCGAGGACGGTCACCAGCGTGCGCTTCACCGTCTCCGCGGTCTCCACCACCACCTACAACGTCGGTCTGGCCGAGATCGAGGCCTGGGGAAGCGTCCCGCTCGTGAACGTGGCGCGGACGGCCGGCGTCTCCGTGACTGCGTCGTCCGAGAATGCCGCGACAGGCCAGGCGGCGGCGAAGGCGGTGGACGGCTCGCCCCTCGGCTACCCGACCGACGCGACGAAGGAGTGGGCCACCGTGGGCGGGAAGGCAGGAAGTTGGATTCAGCTCACCTGGCCGACTCCGGTCACCCTGAACCGGGTGGTCCTGTACGACCGACCGAACACCGGCGACCAGGTCACCGCCGGCTCCCTGACCTTCTCGGACGGCAGCACGGTCCCGACCGGGTCCCTCACGAACGCCGGCGCGGCGACCGACCTCACCTTTGCGCCGCGGACGGTGACGACCGTCCGGCTGACTATCAGCTCGGTCAGCGCCGCTACGTTCAACGTCGGCCTGGCCGAGATCGAGGCCTGGGGCACCGGCCGCGCCGTGAACCGCGCCCCCGTCGCAAGCGCGGGCCGCGACCAGGTGGTGGCCGTATCACCAGGGGCCACCGTCACCCTTGACGGCACCGCCTCGAGCGATCCCGACGGCGATGCCCTCACCTACGCCTGGACGCAAACGGCCGGACCCTCCGTGACGCTCGGTGGTGCGACGACCGCGAACGCGACCTTTGCCGCACCCGCCACGGCGACGGCCCTTGCCTTCTCGCTCGTGGTCAGCGACGGCCTCGCCAGCAGCCCAGCCGACACGGTAGCTGTCAGCCTCACCGAGCCGGGCATCACCAACCTGGCACGCACGGCGATTTCGACCGTCACGGCGTCGTCGGAGAACACTGCGACGGGCCAGACAGCGGTGAGGGCGGTCGACGGGTCCGCCACCGGTTACCCGACCGACTACACGAAGGAGTGGGCAACCGTGGGCGGGAAGGCGGGAAGCTGGATCCAGCTCACCTGGCCCACCCCGGTCACCCTCAGCAGGGTCGTCCTGCACGATCGGCCGAACACCGCCGACCAGGTGACCTCCGGAACCCTGACCTTCTCCGACGGCAGCACCCTCGCCGTCGGCGCGCTCGACAACACCGGCGCCGCCACGGAAGTCACCTTCCCGGCCCGCACCGTCACGAACGTACGGTTCACCGTCTCGACGGTCTCCCCCACCACCTACAACACCGGACTCGCCGAACTCGAGACGTGGGGCACAGCGACACCCTGACCTGCCGGTCCATGCAAGAAGGGCCCTGATCCGCGTGACGCGGATCAGGGCCCTTCTCAGATGTAGCCCCGACCGGATTCGAACCGGCGCCGCCGCCTTGAGAGGGCGGTGTCCTAGGCCGCTAGACGACGGGGCCACGGCTTTTGTGCCTGGGAGATCCTACCGGATGCCGGAAGGAAACTCACCGCTGGGGTACCAGGACTCGAACCTAGACTAACTGATCCAGAGTCAGTCGTGCTGCCAATTACACCATACCCCATGGGGTATTTCACCTGTGAATTCAGGGCGTTGACCGACCGTCACCCGGGTGAAGCACCGACCGAGAACTGTACCGGAGCGCCTGCGACCTGACCAAACCGCGACCGAACACTCACCCCGGCCACGACGTCAGAGCAGGTCGGCCAGCTCCACGAGGCTGGCGATCACGAGGACGCCTGCCTCGGCTGCGGCGCCCTCGTCCTCCAGGAAGGCGCCCCCGCGGCGCGAACCCGGACGATCCAGCCAGACCCCGGTCAGCCCTGCCTCGACGGCGGCGCGGGCGTCGACGTCGAGCTCGTCGCCCACGTAGAGGGTCTCCTCGGGCAGGGTCCCGAGCCGCCGGCACGCCTCGTGGAAGACGCGCGGATCGGGCTTCCCGAGCCCGAGGGTGTCGATCCCGACGAGCATCGGCACCTGGGCCAGCCCCGCGGCGGCCAGCTTCGCCCGCTGGTAGGCGACCTCCGAGTTCGACAACGCTCCGAGGGCCAGCCCACGCCCCCGCACCGTGGTCACGGCGACGCCCGCGTCGGGATGGGCGCGCCAGGTCGCCCCGACCGTGACCTCGAACAGGGTGTTCCACTCCTCGAAGGCCTCCTCGTCGAGCTCGTGCCCGGCGAAGGTGCGCTGCAGGTGGTCGGCCCGGGCCCGGCGCTGCGCGCGGAAGTCCAGCGTGCCGCGCGTGTACTCCCGGAAGTGGCCGCCGTCGTCACGGCGCCACGCCTCGACCACCTCGGCGTGACGCTCCGGGGGCAGGTGGGACAGGAATCGAGCGGTCACCGCCGTGATCGCAGCGGAGAAGGCGGCCCGCGTGTCGAGGAGCGTATCGTCGACGTCGAAGAGCACTCCGCGCAGCACCATCACCTGCCCCCGACCCGGCTCAGACCTGCGCTCGAAGCGCCCGCAGCCGCGCGAGGGAGGACCCCTTGCCGAGGATCTCCATCGACTCGAAGAGCGGCGGTGAGACGTTGCGCCCGGTGACGGCCGCGCGCAGGGGACCGAAGGCGAACCGGGGCTTGATCCCCAGGCCCTCGACGACGGCGAGCCGGAGCGCCTCCTCGACCCGCGCCGTCGTGAACTCCCCGGCAGGAATCGCTTCGAGCGCGTCGATCGCTGCGTCGAGGACGCCCGCCGCCTCCGCCCGGAGCGCGGCCCGCGCGGCGGGCTCGACGTGAACCGCGGCGTCGGCCACGAAGAGGAAGGCCAGCTTCTCGGGAGCGTCGGAGAGAACGGTGGTCCGCTCCTGGACGAGAGGCGCAGCCGCGAGGAGGACGGCACGCTCCGCGTCCGTGAGGTCCTCGAGCGCGGACGCGGACACCAGGCCGGCCTCACGCAGGAACGGCACGAGTCGGCCCGCGAAGTCCGCCGGCGCGAGCAGCCGCACGTGCGCCGCGTTGATCGCCTCGGCCTTCTTCAGGTCGAACCGCGCGGGGTTGGGGTTCACGTCGTGGACGTCGAACGCGGCCACCATCTCCTCGACCGTGAAGACGTCGCGGTCCGGGCCGATGCCCCAGCCCAGCAGCGCGAGGTAGTTGAGCAGGCCCTCGGGGGTGAAACCGCGGTCGCGGTGGAGGAAGAGGTTGGACTCGGGGTCACGCTTGGACAGCTTCCGGTTCCCCTCCCCCATGACGTAGGGCAAGTGGCCGTAGAGCGGCTCGACGGTCGCGACGCCGATCGCCATGAGCGAGCGGAAGAGCACCACCTGGCGCGGGGTCGAGGACAGGAGGTCCTCACCGCGCAGCACGTGCGTGATGCCCATGAGCGCGTCGTCGACCGGGTTGGTCAGGGTGTAGAGCGGCTGTCCGTTGGCGCGCACGATGACGAAGTCCGGCACCGAGCCCGCGCGGAAGGTCAGCTCGCCGCGGACGATGTCGGTGAACGTGACGTCCTCGTCCGGCATCCGGATGCGCAGCACGGGCTCACGGCCCTCGGCGCGGTAGGCGGCGCGCTGCTGGGCGGTGAGGTCGCGGTCGCAGCCGTCGTAGCCGCCCTTGGGGTCCCGGCCGGCCGCGCGATGCCGAGCCTCGATCTCCTCCGGCGTGGCGAACGATTCGTAGGCGAAGCCGGCCTCGAGGAGGCGAGCGGCGACGTCGGCGTAGAGCCCCAGGCGCTCGGACTGCCGGTACGGCGGGTGGGGTCCGCCGACCTCGACGCCCTCGTCCCAGTCCAGGCCCAGCCAGCGCAGGGCGTCGAGGAGCTGGCGGTAGCTCTCCTCGCTGTCGCGCTCGGTGTCCGTGTCCTCGATCCGGAAGACGAACGTCCCGCCGACGTGCCGCGCGTGCGCCCAGTTGAACAGCGCCGTGCGGATGAGCCCCACGTGCGGCGTGCCCGTGGGTGAAGGGCAGAAACGGACTCGCACGGCGGCGCCCTGGGGTTCGGCGGCACGCGCCGCCTCGCTCAGCCCGGCGTGGTGCGTGTGGGCGTGACCGTGCCCTGGGGCGTGGTGGCGGGCGTCGTCGGGGGTGGCGTTCTCAGGCACCAGGCAAGCGTAGTCAGCGGGCGGCGACCACCGGGTTGGCGAGCACCCCGATGCCCTCGACCTCGACCTCGACCAGGTCACCCGCCCGGATCTGCCCGACGCCGGCCGGCGTCCCGGTGAGGATCACGTCGCCGGGGAGCAGGGTGAAGACGCCCGAGATGTAGGAGACGAGGTCGGCCACGTCGAACACCATCTGGCCGGTCCGCCCGTCCTGGCGCGGCTCCCCGTTGACCCGCGCCCGCACGGCCAGGTCGCTCAGGTCCAGGTCGGTGACGATCACCGGCCCGAGGGGGCACGCGGTGTCGAAGCCCTTGGCGCGGGTCCACTGGTCGTCGCGGAGCTGGATGTCGCGGGCGGTCACGTCGTTGGCCGCGGTGTAGCCGAAGACGACGTCCTTGACCCGTTCGCGCGGCACGTCCTTGCAGATCCGGGAGATGACGACGGCGAGCTCCGCCTCGTGGTGGACCTCCGCCGACCACGGGGGCAGCACGATCGGGTCACCCGGGCCGATCACCGACGTGTTCGGCTTGAGGAAGAGCAGCGGCTCGGGCGGGAGCTCGTTCCCCATCTCGGCCACGTGCGCGGCGTAGTTGCGGCCGACGCCGATCACCTTCGACCGGGGAATCACGGGCGCGAGCAACCGCGCATCGGCGATCGGCACGCGCTGCCCGGTGAGCGTCACGGGCGTGTACAGCGGGTCACCGCTGATGACGAGGAGGTCGACCCCGTCGTCCTCGAGGAGGGCGTACCGGGGGTCGCCCCCCGTGGTGAACCGGGCGATGCGCATGACGCCAACCTACCGACGGCGCCGCCCGCGAGGCGTCCTACCGGCGGGCAAGCACCTCGCCGTGCACGAGGGCGAACCAGGCGTCGTCGTCCTCCGCCCACGTGCGCCACGCCGCGGCGACAGCCTCGAGCAGGCCGGGGGTCGCGATCTCGCGCCGCAGCGCGTGAGCGGCGAGCGAGGAGGTGGTCATCCGCTCCGCCCACAGGCCTCCCCACCACACCCGCTCGTCCGGGGCCGCGAAGCACCAGACGCTCGCCGACGGCGTGACGTCCTCGAACCCCGCGGCCCGCGCCCAGGCCCCGAGCCGCCGGCCGGCGTCCGGGTGCGCCGCGACCGCGCCGACGATCCGGGCCCACTCCCGCAGCCCCTCGGTTTCGGGGTAGCAGGCGACGGACCCGTAATCGGCGTCCCGGAGGGCGACGACGCCGCCCGGGCGGGTCACGCGACGCATCTCTCGCAGGGCGGCGACGGGGTCCGCGAGGTGGTGGAGCACCTGGTGGGCGTGGACGACGTCGAAGCTCGCATCGGCGTAGGGAAGCGCGTACGCATCGGCGGGCTCGAACATCGCGTTGTCGGCACCGCGGGCGACGGCGAGCTCACCGGCCTTGAGCAGCACGTCCGCCGACCTGTCGACACCCAGCACCCGCCCGGGGGCGACGGCGCGGGCGAGGTCCACGGTGATCGTCCCCGGACCGCAGCCGACGTCGAGGAGGTCCATCCCGGGCCGCAGGTGGGGCAGCAGGTAGGCGGCTGAGTTGGCGGCGGTGCGCCACCGATGGGATCGGAGCACGCTCTCGTGGTGCCCGTGCGGATATGTGTCCCGGGGTCGCGTTCGGACCTGGCCGGCGTCGTCGGCTGCCATGAAGTCACGGTAGTCGACGAGAGCCTCGATCGCTCCCGTGCCGTGACGTGCCGTCGCCGGACTGTGACCTCCAGGCCCTATCTGCGCCTCGAGAACGCGCGTACCGTCGACCTCACCACAGGTGTCCCGCCAAAAGATAGGGGACCGCAATGAAGCGATCCGTGGTATTCCTCCTCTCCTTCCTCCTCAGCGCATTCCTCGTCGCTCCGGCCTCACCGGCGGCGGCCGCGCCCTATTGCGGCATCTATTGGGGCTCGCTCGCCAAGCACTCGGCACCGATGTCGTCGGCACCGATCACCAACGTCCGCTCGGGACGGCACGAGTGCTACGACCGACTCGTCGTCGAGGTCCGCGGGAACGTGGGCGGATACGACGTGCGGTACGTGAACCAGATCTCCGGGATCGCTTCCGGCATCACCATTCCTACGCGGGGCGGGGCCAGGTTGGCCATTTCCGTCCACGACCCGGCCTACAACGTCACCACCGGGACGCCCACGTACACGCCGGCAAACCCGAACGAGCTGACCAACGTCACCGGTTACAGCACCTTCCGGCAGGTGGTCTACGCGGGCAGCTTCGAGGGCTACACCCTGATCGGACTCGGGGTTCGCGCCCGGTTGCCCTTCCGGGTCTTCACCCTCGCCGGACCGGGTGGCGACTCCCGGCTCGTCATCGACGTCGCCCATCGCTGGTAGGCGCCTCGATCGATCCGCCGCTCGATCCGCCGGTCGCCCGACGCGAACCATGCCGTCGGGCATCCGGCGGGGACGTCATGCTTGACCGGTGTCGAGCCTGAGCCGCGAAGCCTGGACCGCCCGCGAGTCGCTCCACGCCGCGCGGGCGGACGCCGCGACGGCCGACCACCGCGCCCGACGGGCCGCCGGCGAGAAGCACCCGATCGAGGACTTCCTCTACGACTACTACTCCCTGCGCCCCACCCACCTGGCTCGCTGGCACCCGGGGGCCGGCGTCGTCCTCGAGGGCGCCGCGCACACCCCGCGCGCGACCTGGCGCTGGTACCGCACAGTGGGCGACGACGTCGACCTGGACGTCGCGTCCTTGCTCGCCGAGCGCGGGGACGCCGTGCGGTTCATCCGCGACCTGCTCACCGGGACCGCCGGTCGGCTTGCGCAGACCGGATGCTTCGGCCTGCACGAGTGGGCGATGGTCTACCGCGAGCCGTCGGGCGCCCACCGGCACCCCCTCCCCCTGCGGCTGGGCGAGGCGGCAACCGACGCCGTCGTCGAGGCCCACACGGTCCGGTGCTCGCACTACGACGCGTTCCGGTTCTTCACCCCACAGGCGCAGGGTCGGAACACTCTCCATCCCACGCGGGCATCGCAGGTCGCGATGGAGCAGCCCGGGTGCCTGCACGCGACGATGGACCTCCTGAAGTGGGCCCTCAAGCTGGGGCCGGTGACGCCGGGCGACCTGCTCCTCGACTGCTTCGACCTGGCGCGCGACGTGCGGGTCCTCGACATGCGCGCCTCGCCGTACGACGTGCGAGCGCTCGGCCACTCCCCCGTGCCGATCGAGACTCCCGAGGGCAAGGCCGAGTACGTGCGCGCGCAGCGGGCGTTCGCCGCGCGAGGCGGCGATCTGAGGGCGCGGCTGATCGCCGTGTGCGAGGCGCTTCCCGGGTTCTGACCAGGCACCGGGCCGCCGTCATGGGATCCCAGCGCCACACCCTCCGTTGCGCCCCCAGGCCTCGCGGCAGTCGAAGACCACGCCGAGCGGGTTGACCGAGCCGGAAGGGAAGTCGATCGCCGCCGTCATCTGCACCCCCATGGGTCGCAGGTTGACGACGGGCACGGTGACTGCGCCCCGGCCTGCGACGTTGATGATCACTTCGCCGCTGACCCCCGGCGCTTCGCCGTCGTCGAGGCTGGACCCTGCCCGGTGCTCGACGAGGACGATGTACCGAATGGGCTCGGCGGTCGCCAGCGTGATGCTGTCCGGCCCCTGCGCGTTGACGCCGGACAGGTCCTGAACAGGGTCGTCCGTCGCGTCCCCGATCACACCCCAGTCGGGCGACGTCGCAACGCACGTGTCCACCGTGCAGTCATTGGACGTAGACCCGTCCTCGGTGCGGTCATTGATCAGGCCACCGAGCCGAACCAGGTGCAAGACCGGATCGACCTCGGGATCGGTCCAAGTCAAGGTGACCCGCAATGCCGGCGACGGGCATGCGGTGGACGTCGTGCGAAACACGACACCCGACCGTCCCGCATCGTTCTGCCACGACAGCTTGACCGTCTGTGGTCCGCAGAAGACGGGAGCCCTGATCTCGAAAGCGCCGTTCCGGTCCGTGACCACAGGCGCGCGCAGGGCTGCCCCGTCGTCCGCTCGGACGAAGAGCTCGCCGCTGCCTTCGGCACCGGATACCGCGCCCGACAACGTGACTGAGGTCCGGTCGCCAACCTCGGGCTCAGCGCCCTCCAGCTCAGTGATCGTGGGGCAGCCCGGGCACTCGACGAGGCCTGGGGCGTCCGCGTCAAGAAGGTCGAAGACGTCGCCGCCCTCCACCTCCGGTTCCGGCAGGAGCGTGCCCGGCACATGGGTCTCGGCGCCCGTCGGGTTCGGGTCCACCCCCACCTGACGGCCGCTGCACGCAGCCAGCCCGAGTATCGCAACGACAAGAACCACCCGGGCGACAATCCGCGGGAAAGTGTCCATGAACCGACCTCCAGATGCCCAGCCCTGATCGTATGCCGCTGGTGCGTCAACTGGCCGGGCGGCCCGGCAGGTCGGCCGCCGTCGTCGGCCGAGCTGCTTGCGCCGGAGGACAATGGGCCCGGTGACCCCGCTCCCGCCCCTTCTCGCGCGCTTGGCGCACGACGACGGCGCCCTCGATGCCGATCCGGACGCCGTCTACGGGGCGTTCGTCGCGTGGGCGCGGGACCAGGGACTGGAGCTCTACCCGCACCAGGACGAGGCGGTCGTGGAGATCCTCTCGGGGGCACACGTCATCCTGTCCACCCCCACGGGCTCGGGGAAGTCGCTCGTGGCGATCGGGGCGCACCTCGCCGCCCTCGCCCGGGGCGTCCGCACGTACTACACGGCCCCGATCAAGGCCTTGGTCAGCGAGAAGTTCTTCGCCCTCACCGCGGTGTTCGGGGCCGAGCGCGTGGGGATGCTGACGGGCGACGTCGCGATCAACACCGGCGCGCCGATCATCTGCTGCACCGCCGAGATCCTCGCCAACCAGGCGCTGCGCGAGGGTTCCGACGGCGAGGCCGGGACCGCCGTCGTCGTCATGGACGAGTTCCACTACTACGCCGACCCCCAACGCGGCTCGGCGTGGCAGGTGCCGCTGCTCGAGCTGCCGGGGGCGCAGTTCGTGCTGATGTCCGCCACGCTCGGCGACGTCTCGTTCTTCGCCGAGGACCTGCGGCGGCGCACGGGGCGCGAGGTCGCGGTCATCGCGGACGCCCCGCGGCCCGTGCCTCTGACGTTCGCCTACTCGCTGGAGCCCCTCCAGGACCTGCTGCTCGAGCTCGTGCGGACGCACCGCGTGCCGGCGTACGTCGTCCATTTCACCCAGGCGGCGGCGGTGGAGCGGGCGCAGTCGCTGACGTCGGTGCCGATTGCGACGCGGGCCCAGCGCGACGCGATCGCCGAGGCGATCGGGGGGTTCCGCTTCGGGCCCGGGTTCGGGGTGACGCTGTCCCGGCTGCTGCGCGCCGGCATCGGCGTCCACCACGCGGGGATGCTGCCGCGGTACCGGCGCCTCGTGGAGCGACTCACCCAGCAGGGACTCCTCGGCGTGATCTGCGGGACGGACACCCTGGGCGTGGGCATCAACGTGCCCATCCGCACCGTGGTCCTCACGCAGCTCGTGAAGTACGACGGCGTCCGGTCGCGGCACCTCTCGGCCCGGGAGTTCCACCAGATCGCCGGGCGCGCGGGGCGAGCGGGGTTCGACACGCTCGGCGAGGTGATCGTCCAGGCACCCGACCACGTCATCGAGAACGCCAAGGCCTTGCTCAAGGCGGGCGACGACGAGCGCAAGAGACGCCGCATCGTGCGCAAGAAGGCGCCCGAGGGTCAGGTCAACTGGACGGACAAGACGTTCGAGCGGCTGCGAGACTCCGCGCCCGAGCCGCTGACCAGCCAGTTCGCCGTCACGCACACGATGGTGCTGGGTGTGCTCTCGCGCCCCGGGGACCCGGTGGCCGCGATGGCGCGGCTGCTGCGCGAGAACCACGAGCCGCCGGTGGCGCGCGACCCGCACCTGCGCCGGGCCATCGCGATCTACCGCTCCCTGCGGGCGGGGGGCGTGGTGGAGCGGCTGTCGGCGCCCGACCTGCAGGGTCGGCGCGTGCGGCTGACCATCGACCTCCCCGAGGACTTCGCGCTCAACGCGCCGTTGTCCCCCTTCGCCCTCGCGGCCCTGGAGCTGCTGGACCCCGAGGCGCCGGACTACGCGCTCGACGTCGTGTCCGTCATCGAGGCGACGCTCGAGGACCCGCGACCGGTGCTCATCGCCCAGGAGAAGTCCGCGCGCGGCGAGGCCGTGGCCGCCATGAAGGCCGAGGGCATCGAGTACGACGAGCGCATGGCGCTCCTGGAGGGCGTCACCTATCCGCGACCGCTCGCAGACATCCTCGAGGCGGCGCTGGCCGCCTACCGGCGCTCGCACCCGTGGGTGGCCGACTACGAGCTCAAGCCGAAGTCGGTGGTGCGCGAGATGGTGGAGCGCGCGATGACGTTCCCCGAGCTCGTCTCCCGCTACGGGCTGGCCCGCTCGGAGGGCGTGATCCTGCGCTATCTCTCCGACGCCTACAAGGCGCTGCGGCAGGTGGTGCCGCCCGAGGCGCGCAACGACGAGCTCGAGGACGTCATCGAGTGGCTCGGCGAGATGGTGCGCTCGGTGGACTCCTCGCTCCTCGCGGAGTGGGAGGAGCTCATGGCGACCGGTGTGGGCGGGGTTGCGGGCGCGGGGGGCGGCGTCGGCGACGACGTGCGGTTCGGCGACGTGCGCCTCGGGACGTCCGACGACGGCGAGCGCCGCGTCACCGCGAACCCGCGCGCCTTCCGGGTGCTGGTCCGCAACGCGCTGTTCCGGCGGGTCGAGCTCGCCGCGCGGGAGGACTACGCGGGGCTGGGTGCGCTCGACGCCGGGTCCGGCTGGGACGCCGCGGTGTGGGAGGACGCGCTCGAGGGCTACTGGGCGGAGTACGACGAGATCGGGATCGGGGCGTCCGCGCGGGCGGCGGCGCTCGTCGACATCGCGGAGACCGGGCGCCTCTGGCGCGTGCGGCAGGTGCTGGAGGACCCCGAGGGCGACCGCGACTGGGCCGTCACCGCGGAGGTGGACCTGGACGCGAGCGACGAGGCGGGCGCCGTCGTCGTCCGCGTCCTCGCGGTCGGTCCCCAGCCGACCACCTGACCCGCCGGCCCGCCCTCCCGCCGCCCGGGCCTCCCGCCGAACGCGGGGTTATGGGTCGAATGGGAGCGCATTCGACCCATAACCCCGCGTTCGGCGGAGCGGGGGTCGGGCGGGCGCGGGGGCGACTCGCCGACGGGCTTGACCGGTCCTCGGCGTTCGGGCACGCTCCTGCGCTGGCCCGCGCTGCGACGACGGCGCGCCGCTCCGCCGGCGACCATCTCCGGATCCTTTCCCGACCTCATCTCCCCCTGCGAGGCCACCTGTGTACGTGCTGCCCGATGCCTGGACCTGGGACATGTGGTTCGCCGACGACGGCGAACAGTTCCACTGCTTCTACCTCAAGGCTTCCCGCGCGCTGGGCGACCCCGAGCGTCGGCACCTGCGGGCGTCGGTCGGTCACGCGGTCTCGACGGATCTGTGGCACTGGGAGGAGGTCGCGGATGCGTTGGTGGCCGCGGACTCCCCCGCGTTCGACGACTACGCGACATGGACCGGGTCGATCGTCCGCGGCGACGACGGGGTGTGGCGCCTGTTCTACACGGGGTGCAGCCGGGCGGAGTCCGGCCTCGTCCAGCGGATCGGGGTCGCGACGTCCCGCGACCTCTTCACGTGGGAGACGACGTCGGGCGTCGCCCTCCTCGAGGCCGACGCCCGATGGTATGAGAAGCTCGCCGACGGGGGCTGGTTCGACGAGGCGTGGCGTGACCCGTGGGTCTTCGCGGACCCGGGCGGTGACGGCTGGCACATGCTCGTCACGGCGCGGACGAAGGACGGCGCCCCCGATGGGCGCGGCGTCATCGGGCACGCCACCTCGCGCGACCTCATCACGTGGGAGGTCCGGCCGCCGCTGACCGGTCCGGAGAGCGGCTTCGGCCAGCTCGAGGTGCCCCAGGTCGAGGTGGTGAACGGCCGCGCGGTGCTGATCTTCAACTGCCTGCACGGTCAGATGTCGGCCGGAGCGGCGCGCGGCCGGCGAGCGAGGCGGCGTGTGGGCCGTGCCGGCCGACTCGCTCACCGGGCCGTTCGACATCTCCCGCGCGACGCGGCTCACCGACGAGACGCTCTACTGCGGTCGGCTGGTCCAGGACCGCGACGGCGCGTGGTGGCTCTTCGCGTTCCACCTCGGGGCTGACGGGGAGTTCATGGGCGGGCTCTCCGACCCGATGCCGGTGGAGTGGGGCCCGGACGGCAACCTGCGGGTGGCCACGATCCCCGCGCTGGTGACCGACCTGGCTGCCGCGTCCGGCACCGATCTCAGCGCCTGACGCGACACCGCAACCCGCCCCCGACCCTTCGCCGTTCGCCCGGCCCCGCCGACTGCCCGCCCCTCCGCGCCGAACGCGGGGTTATGGGTGGAATGCGGCGCCATTCGACCCAGAACCCCGCGTTCGGCGGGGCGGGACGGGGCGGGGCGGGCGGCGACGTCTGGGACGTGTCGGCCGGCGGCCTCCTGCGGGAGGATGTCCCTCGTGAGCAGCAAGAAGCCCAAGGGCGCCCCCGGCGCCGGCACCCCGGCCCTCGTCGCCCTCGAGAAGGCGGGCGTCCCCCACATCCCGCGCCCGTATGAGCACGACCCGACCTCCGAACTCGGCTTCGGCATGGAGGTCGCGACCGCGCTCGGCGCCGACCCCGCCCAGGTCTTCAAGACCCTCCTGGCCGCCGTCGACGGCGACCTCGTCGTCGCCGTCGTGCCGGTCTCCGGCAAGCTCGACCTCAAGGCGCTCGCAGGCGCCGTCGGCGGCAAGAAGGCAGCGATGGCGGACAAGGCGGCGGCCGAACGGGCCACCGGCTACGTCGTCGGTGGCATCTCGCCGTTCGGACAGAAGACGCGGCTGCGCACCGTGGTCGACACCTCCGCGCTCGACCTCGACACGGTCATCGTCAGCGCGGGGCGCCGGGGTCTGCAGGTGGAGGTCGCGCCGTCGGACCTGGTCAACCTCACGGAGGCGACGACGGCGCCCATCGGCAGGGCCTGAACCGCCCCCCGAGCCGAGGTCGAGGTCAGCGAGCCCAGGTCGAGGCCGGGACGCGAGGTCGAGGATCCCACGCCTCGACCTCGCGTCAGAACCTCGACCTCGCGTGATGTGCCTCGACCTGGCGCAGCCGCTCAGCCGGCGAACGCCTGCTCGCTCGGCACGATCTCCTTGCCGAGCGGTGCGAGCGACACCGGGATGAGCTTGAAGTTCGCGATCCCCAGCGGGATGCCGATGATCGTCAGGCACAGCAGCACGCCTGTGATCAGGTGCTCCAGCGCCAACCAGATCCCCGCCACCAGCACCCAGATGACGTTGCCGAGGAACGACATCACCCCGGAGGTCGGCTTGCTGACCACCGTGCGCCCGAAGGGCCACAGCGCGTACCCGGCGATCCGGAAGGAGGCGATCCCGAACGGGATCGTGATGATGAGGATGCAGGCGATGATGCCCGCGACGACGTAGCCGAGGGCCAACCAGAAGCCCGCCAGGACGAGCCAGATGATGTTGAGCAGCGTGTTCACGTCGTCCAGTGTCCCTGCTCAGCACCCACGCGCCGAATCGGGGACCCCCTGATCCGCCCCTGATCGGGGCACCCACCGGGACGACGGCGATAGCCTCCCTCCCATGGACCGCGCCGGCGCCGCCGAGATCGCCGAGCGGCTGGCCCGGGTCCGCGACCGGATCGACGCCGCGGCGCTCAGCGTCGGACGGGACCCCGCCGAGGTCGACCTCCTCCTCGCGGTGAAGACGCAGACGCCGGATGCGGTCCGGACGGCGATCGACTCAGGCGCGCACCTCCTCGGTCACAACCGCGCCCAGGAACTCCTCGCGATGGGCCCGGAACTCGCCGGCCACCCCCATGAGATGCACTTCATCGGGCACCTGCAGTCCAACAAGGTGAGCCACGTGCTGCCGTGGGTGGCGTGCGTGCAGACCGTCGACGACGCCGCGCTCGCCACGCGCCTGGACCGAGCGGCCGAGCGGTCGGGCCGGGTCCTCGACGTGTTCGTCCAGGTCAACACCTCCGGCGAGCCGACGAAGTCCGGCGTCGCCCCCGAGCACGCCCTCGACCTCGCCTACGCCGTGGGCGCGCTCCCTGCGCTGCGGCTGCGCGGCCTCATGACGATCGGCGCGAACTCGCCGGACACGGACGTGGTGCGCGCGTCCTTCGAGCGCCTCGCCCGGCTCCGCGACGAGATCCTCGCCCCTGGCGCACCGGGCACGGAGCACGCGACCGAGTTGTCGATGGGCATGAGTGGCGACCTCGAGCAGGCGATCGCCGCGGGTTCGACGCTGGTCCGAGTCGGCTCGGCGGTCTTCGGCCCACGGCCGTGATGCCGTCCCGACGGGTGGCGGTCTGTCCGCGAAGGCGAGCCGGAAGCCGGACGAAGGCGGCGTGCAGGCGCCGACGGTGGGCGTGGATGGGCCTGGCCGTCGGGCGAGGAACGAGCCCGACGGGTTGCCCGTCGTCGGCGCCTGCACGCCGCCGCTCCGACGCGTGACCCGCCCGGTGGCGGCGGCTACGGCACGCGGGCGGTCCACTCCGGCGTCGCGAACTTCTCCGCGGCCAGGCGCTCGGCGCGCTCCCGCTCAGCCGGCGTGACCGCGCCCTCGACGCACCGGTACCGCCCGCGGAAGGTCGCCTTCAACGCCTCGACGACGGCGGCGCGGGGCAGGTCGGTCTGGCTGCGCAGGGGGTCCACGCGTTTCTGGGCGCTCTTCGTGCCCCGCTCGGCGAGGGGTGGACGGAAGGTCCGTCAGGACCTCGAGCATGACGGCGGAGTCCATGTCGTACGCCATCGTGACGTGGTGCAGGACGGCGCCGCTCGCCAGCCGCTTCTGGGCGGCGCCGGCGATCTTCCCGCGAGGCGAGGCGATGTCGTTGAGCGGGACGTACGACGCCTGGATCCCCAACCCTCGCAGGGCAGCCACCACCCAGTCGTCGAGGAAGGCGTACGAGGTCGCGAAGCTCATCCCCTCGACGAGGGAGGCGGGCACGGTGAGCGAGAAGGTGATGGCGCCCTCGGGCTGGATGAACATCGCGCCGCCGCCCGAGACGCGCCGGACCACGCTCACGCCGTGGCGCACGGCCCCGCCCGGGTCCACCTCGTTGCGCAGGGACTGGAACGAGCCGAGGACGACGGCGGGGGCGTCCCACTCCCAGATCCGCAGGGTGGCCCGCCGCTCGCCGGCGCCCACGGACTCGGCGAGCACCTGGTCCAGCGCCATGTGCGTGGCCGGGGCCAGCGCGCCGTCGTGGATGACCTCGAAAGAGTGCTCGGCCCAGTCCGTCGCATCGCCGAGTGCCCGCCGCACCGCGACCGCGGTGGCCTCGGGCAGCCAGGCGGGACCAGGCCCGATCACGGCCTCGACCCGCGCGGCCAGGCGGGCGACGCCGTCGGCCATCGACGCACCCACCAGGACCTCGCCCACCCGGGCGAGCGCCTCCTCGGCCACCGGCAGCTCAGGCGCCTCGGACCCGGGCCCCTCGACGGCGACGTCGGCCGCCTCGAGGACGGCGCCGTCGGCCGTGCCCTCGACGACGACGGCGGCCCGGCGGCCGGGAACGTCGAACCGGCCGCGGACGCGCCTCACCGGCGCGCCGCTCAGCGCGGCTCGACGCCGGCGTGGATCAGGCCGTACACCGCCGAGTCTGTGAGCGCCTCCCACGACGCCTCGATGAGGTTCGGGCCCACGCCGACGGTGCTCCAGCTGTGCAGACCGTCGGTGGTCTCGATGAGCACGCGGGTCACGGCGTCCGTGCCGTGCTGCGCGTCGAGGATCCGCACCTTGAAGTCGATGAGCTCGAACTGCTCCAGCTCCGGGTAGACGCCGATGAGCGCCTGCCGCAGCGCGTGGTCGAGCGCGTTGACGGGCCCGTTGCCCTCGCCCGTCGTGACGGAGCGCCGGCCGCCGGCGCGTAGCTTCACCGTCGCCTCGGCCGTCGCGTCCTCGCCGCGGCTCCCCGGGTTCTCGGTGATGGTCCGCCAGCTCTCCACCCGGAAGTACTCGGGGCGGGCGCCGTCGAGCTCCTCGCGGAGCATCAGGTAGAAGGAGGCGTCGGCGGCGTCGTAGGTGTACCCGGCAGCCTCGGCGTCCTTGACCCGCTGGGTGACGCGGCCGAGGAGGTCGGACTTCCCGGAGAGGTCGAAGCCCAGCTCGCGGCCCTTGAGCTCGATGCTCGCGCGGCCCGCCATGTCCGAGACGAGCATGCGCATGTCGTTCCCGACGCCGGACGGGTCGACGTGCTGGTACATGTCCGGGTCGATCTTGATGGCGCTCGCGTGCAGGCCGGCCTTGTGCGCGAAGGCGCTGGCGCCGACGTACGGCTGACGGCCGAAGGGGCTGATGTTCGTGATCTCGCTGATCGAGTGGGCCAGGCGGGTGGCCTCGCGCAGGCCCTCGCCCTTGAGGACCAGCTGGCCGCGCTTCAGCTCGAGGTTGGCGACGACGGCGATCAGGTCGGCGTTGCCCGTGCGCTCGCCGTAGCCGTTGATCGTGCCCTGCACGTGGCGCGCACCGGCGGCGAGCGCTGCGAGGGAGTTGGCGACGGCGCAGCCCGAGTCGTTGTGCGCGTGCATGCCCAGCCGGCCGTCCACCTCGGTGGCGACCGTGGCGACGATCTCGTGGACCCAGTCCGGGAGCATGCCACCGTTGGTGTCGCACAGGACGACCGTCTCGGCGCCGGCCTCGAACGCGGCGACCGTCGCGGCGATGGTGTAGGCGGGGTCGTGGCGGTAGCCGTCGAAGAAGTGCTCGGCGTCGAGGATGACGCGGCGGCCCTCGTCGACGAGGAAGCTCACCGTGTCGCGGATCATCGCGAGGTTCTCCTCGCCGGTGGTGCGCAGCGCCCGCTCGACGTGTCGGATGTCGCTCTTGGCCACCAGGGTGACCACCGGCGCCTCGGAGTCCACGAGGTCGAGCACCTGGGTGTCCTGGTAGGCCTGCACCCCCGGCTTGCGGGTCGCGCCGAAGGCCGCGAAGTCGGCGTGCCTGAAGTCCAGCTCCTTGGCGACGCGCTTGAAGAACTCGGTGTCCTTCGGGATCGCGCCGGGCCAGCCGCCCTCGATGAAGTTGACGCCCAACTCGTCCAGGAGGACCGCGATCGCCATCTTGTCCGCGACGGAGAGGTTCATGCCCTCCTGCTGGGCGCCGTCGCGCAGGGTCGTGTCGTAGACCTCGATGTCGGCGAGGGCGCGCGCCTCGGGTGCTGCCTGGCTGCTCATGGTGAGCTCTCCGTCGTCGTCGTCGTTGGAGCCGGGTGTCTCGGGGAACCGGCGGGTGCGCGCCGGTCTGGCTGGGGCCGGGCAAGGGTGGTCCCGGCAACAAAAAGACCCCCCGAGTACGGGAGGTCTGCGCGCTCGGTGGGTCGACCGAACGCGCTACTCGATAATCAGCGTGAAGTGGGTCACGTGCCCATCATGCCACACGCCGCCGGTCAGCCAACGGCTCGCGCGAGAGACTCGCGCGAGCCGTTGGTCATCCCCGCTCCGGCCGAACGCGCGGGTGTGCCGTTCTCGCGGGCCGGAACCGGCGCAACTCCTCGTCCGGTGCGGAGGGGCGGAGGTCGTCAGGCCAGGCGGCGCAACCAGCCGTGCGGGTCGGGGGCGTGGCCGTACTGGATGTCGGTGAGCTGGCTGTGCAGCGCCTGGGTGGTCTCCCCGGGCGCGCCGTCGGCCACCGTGAGGTCGAAGTCCGCGCCCTTGAGCCGCCCGATCGGGGTGATCACCGCCGCCGTGCCGCATGCGAAGACCTCCGCGATCTCGCCCGACGCGATCCCCTGCTTGAGCTCCGCGAGGGTGATGGACCGCTCCTCGACCGTGCGTCCGGCGTCGACGAGCAGCTGGAGGATCGACGCGCGCGTCACGCCCTCGAGGATCGTCCCCGTGAGTGCCGGCGTGCTGACCGAACCGTCGGAGGCCACGACGAAGACGTTCATCCCGCCCAGCTCCTCGACCAGCGTTCCCGTGGCGGCGTCCAGGAAGCAGACCTGAGCGCAGTCGTGCTCGTAGGCGATCTGCTGCGGCAGGAGGCTCGCGGCGTAGTTGCCCCCGCACTTCGCGGAGCCGGTGCCACCCGGGCCGGCGCGGTGGAAGTCCTCGGCCACCCAGATGGACACCGGGGTGAAGCCGTGGGTGAAGTACGGGCCCACCGGCGAGGCGATCACCATGTAGTCGACGAAGCGCGCGGGCCGGACGCCCAGGAAGCGCTCCGAGGCGAACATGAAGGGCCGCAGATAGAGGCTGGTGCCCGCGCCGTCGGGCACCCAGTCGCGATCGATGCGAACGAGCACCTCGAGCGACCCGAGGAAGTCCTCCTCGGTGAGCGGGGGCAGCGCGAGACGCCGCGCGCTCTGGGCGAACCGGCGGGCGTTCGCCTCCGGGCGGAACGCCCAGATGGAACCGTCGGCGTGCCGGTACGCCTTGAGGCCCTCGAAGATCTCCTGGGCGTAGTGCAGGACGGCAGAGCCCGGGTCGAGCGTGATCGGGCCGTAGGCCTCGACGCGCAGGTCGTGCCAGCCCAGCTCGGGCGTCCACACCGCATGCGCGAGGTGGTCGGTGAACTCGGTGCCGAACCGCAGCTCCCGCAGGAGAGCGGCGCGGTGCTCCGGGGAGCGGGGATGGGGGTTGGGCCGGATCTCCCAGCGGGCCGCGGCGTCAGCGCCTGCGGCCGGGGGGGTCGGGGCGGCGTCGAGCGGCACGGGGCTCACGGTCAACGAGTCGGGCAGGACGGTCTCGGGGGTCGTCATGGTCGAGTGACCTCCAGGGTCGGTGGGTCGGTAGCCGGGGCGGTGCCCGCGACGTGCGTGGCGCGGATCGGTCGATCCGCGCCACGCACGGCGGGTCAGCCGGCTACTCGTGCGGCGATGTCGTTGCCGACCTGGCTCGTGCTGCGCGCCGTCGTCCGCTCCGCGATGTCCGCGGCCACCGCCGCGTCGATCCGATCCGCGGCGGCGTCGTGCCCGAGGTGCCGGAGCAGGAGGGCGACCGAGGAGATCGTGGCCGTGGGGTCCGCCTTCGCCTGGCCCGCGATGTCCGGGGCCGAGCCGTGGACGGGCTCGAACATGCTCGGGAACACGCGGTCGGGGTTGACGTTGCCCGAGGCTGCCAAGCCGATGCCGCCGGTGATCGCCGCGGCAAGGTCCGTGATGATGTCGCCGAAGAGGTTGTCGGTGACGATCACGTCGAAGCGCGACGGGTTGGTGACCATGAAAATGGTGGCCGCATCGATGTGCAGGTAGTCCGTGGTGACGTCAGGGAACTCCGCGTTCACGGCCTCCACCGTGCGCCGCCACAGGTGGCCCGCGTGGACCAGCACGTTGTGCTTGTGGACCAGGGTGAGCTTCTTGCGCGGACGAGCCGCGGCGCGGGCGAAGGCGTCCCGGACCACGCGCTCGACGCCGAACGCCGTGTTCACGCTGACCTCGTTGGCGATCTCGTGGGGCGTGCCCACGCGGATCGCGCCGCCGTTGCCCACGTACGGACCCTCGGTGCCCTCGCGGACGACCACGAAGTCCACCTCGCCGGGGTTGGCGAGCGGCGTGCTCGTGCCCGGGTAGATGCGGGAGGGGCGGAGGTTCACGTAGTGGTCGAGCGCGAACCTGAGCTTCAGGAGCAGTCCGCGCTCGAGGACGCCGCTCGGGACTGTCGGGTCGCCGATCGCGCCGAGGAGGATCGCGTCGTGGCCCTTGATCGCCTCGAGGTCCGCGTCCGTGAGGGTGTCGCCCGTGCGGTGCCAGCGGGCCGCGCCCAGGTCGTAGGCCGTGGTGGTGACCGTGGTGCCCGAACCCGCCAGGACGGCGTCCAGCACCTTCAGGCCCTCCGCCACCACCTCGGGTCCGATCCCGTCCCCTGCGACAACGGCCAGATCGATGCTCGACGTCATGAGCGGATCGTACCGAAGCGGCCCGGTTCCCCGACGCGCCGTCTCGAGCGCGCCAGGCACGGCCCCGCCGTCACCCCGCGCTGGACCAGGCCTCGATCTCGGCGAGGCCCACGTTGGACGTGCTTGCGGACACGGAGGACGCGGTGAACCGCACACTTGTCACCGTCCGGCTCGCGAAGTTGACCTCCGTCGCGGTCCCTGTGTTGGCGAGCGCGCCGACGGCGACTGTGGAGCCGTCGGAGAAGGTCAGCGTTCCGGCCGTGACCTGGTCGGCGGTATTGGGCCGGTCGTAGAGCACCACCCGATTCAGGGTGACCGGGCTGGCCCAAGTGAGCTGGATCCACGAGCCCGCCTTTCCTCCGGAGGTTGCCCACTCCATGGAGGCGTTGGCGGGGTAGCCGAGGGTGGAACCGTCGACCGCCTTGGCGGCGGTCTGTCCGGTGCCCGCGTTCTGGGACGAGGCGCTCACGGTTGGTCCGCCGATGCGGGCGACGTTGGTGGACGGGGCGGGCGCGCCCCACGCCTCGAACTCGGCCAGGCCGATGTTCGAGGTCGTCGCCGAGACGGCAGTAGCGGTGAACCGCACGCTAGTGACGGTCCGCGCGGCGAAGGTCACCTCGGTCGCCGCGCCGGAGTTCGTCAGTGCGCCCACGGCAAGGGTGCTCCCGTCGGAGAACATCAGGGTGCCCGCGGTGATCTGGTCCGAGGTGTTGGGCCGGTCGTAGAGCACCACCCGGTTCAGGGTGACGGGGATCGGCCAGCCGAGTTGGATCCAACTCCCTGCCTTCCCCCCGACAGTCGCCCACTCCTTCGTGTAGTCCGCCGGAAACCCGACGGCAGACCCATCCACTGCCTTCACCGCCGTCTGCCCCGTCGACGTGTTCTGCGACGACGAAGACACGGCGACGCCCGCTGACCGCCCGAGGTTGACCCCGGAAGGAGAGACCACCGTGACGGTGACGGTGTCGGCACTGCTGGTGAGCTTTCCGTCGGAGACGACCAGGGAGAACGTCAGGAGACCGCCGGTCGTAGGCGCCGTGAAGGTCGGGCTGACGGCGCCTGCGCCGGACAGCGTGACCGTTGTCCCTGCGGCCTGCTTCCACGCGTACGTCAGAGCGGCTCCTTCAGGGTCGGTGCTGCCCGCGCCGTTGAGCTGCACCGCGGACCCGGCTGACACGGACTGGTCGGGCCCCGCGTTCGCCGTGGGTGCGGCGTTCGCCGGCTCTGCGGCGCCCCAGGCCTCGAGCTCGGCCAGGCCGACGTTTGCCGTCGTGGAACTGACCGACGTCACGGCGAACCGGACCGAGGTCACCGACCGCGCCGTGAAGGGCACCACCGTCGCGGCCCCGCTGTTGGATAGCGTGCCCACGGTGACGGTTCCGCCGTCAGAGAATGTGAGCGTGCCGCCGGTCACCTGATCCGCGATGTTGGGCCGGTCGACGAGAACCACGCGGTCGATGATCACGGGCGTCGCAAACGCGAGCTGGATCCAGCTCCCCGCTTTCCCCCCAGCGTGGCCCACTCCTTGGTGGCGTCGGTCGGAAAGCCGAGCGTGGATCCGTCCACCGCCTTGACCGCACTCTGGCCGGACGCGGTGTTCTCCGACGAGGCGGTCACCGTCGTGCTCGGCAACCGCGCCGCGTTGGGGCCGGCGTACGGGGACGCCGCCAACTTGGTGGTCACAGCACTCGTCAGCGACGAGATCCGACTGTAGATGTCGTTGCCCGGGCAGGTCGTCGCAGCGACGTCCCGGTGGGCGAAGATCCGCGGGAGCGACTGACCTGCCGGACGGTAGGTCGTGCCTGGCGAGACGAAGCCGCTCGGCGTTCCCATCACAATCCCCGCGCCGGAGAACCGCCACGCGATCACGCTCGCCATCGAGTCCAGGATGACCTGGGGGGCGTTGACCTGGGTGTAGTCGCCCATCGCCGAGATGCCCAGCGAGCCGGTGTTGAAGCCGGAGGCGTGTGCGCCGACCGGAAGGACACCGTCCGCAGCGGTGAGCGACCCGGATCGGCCCTCGAAGATCTGGCCGTACTTGTCGACCAAGAAGTTGTACCCGATGTCCCCCCAGCCTCGAGTGACCGCGTGGTAGTAGTAAATGCTCCGCACGATCGACGCCGACTGCGCCGCTGTGTACGTGTTGGTCCCAGCTGTGTGGTGGACCACCGCCGCCTTCGTCGCCACGTACGTCGGCGACCACGTCAGGAGCGACGGATCGGCACCCCACCCAGACCGACTGGTGATCGTCGGCCTGGCAAGGGCGGCCACCGGAGAACCGGACAGGGTCACACTGGGCGTCCGAGCGGCCGCCGCCGAGTCGACGGCGGTCGCCACCGAGGTCTGTGGCGTGTAGAGCGCATTCGTGACCGTGGGCGCTCCTGCCAGACGGGTCAGACGCGACGCGTCGTCCACCGTGGCGACCGGATCGTCGGTGGGGAGAGTGCTCGGCTCCTCGGTTGATTCGGTCACGACGTCCTCCGCGGGCGCCGGACGCGCGGGGATCAGACTGATCCGAAGGCTGGGGGGCAGAGCGGCCGCATCCCCCGTGACCTGGATCTGAAAGGCCTCAGCGCCACCGGTCACGAAGGGGTCGGTGCCCTCGACCATGCCGGCGCCGGCATCGGCTGCCTCTTCCGGTTCGTTCTCGAGCCATTCGGACCAGATTGAGTCCTCCAGCACGCGAATGAAGACGTGCGAGTCAGGCGGGAGAACCTCCCCTGCCTCCCAGGTGACGCCCGCGACAAGGAACTCGGAGGTCGCGATCGGGGGCGTCAGGATCGCGATGCCGTCGGTTGACACCGCTTCGGACTGAGCAGGGTTCCGGACCGGGACGGTGCGACGGGCAGCTCCGACGAGACCGACGACGGCCGAAGCCAGGGGCCGGATCGGCGCCCACAAGGCCGGCTGGGCGGCGGCACCGTCCGTCACGCCGCCCGTTGCCTCGTCTATGCCGAGTCGTTCGAGTCCGTCCAGAGCAACCGGTGTGCGCTCGCCCAGGGAATCCGTGAGCGAGACGAGGGTGACAGGCTCCGTCCCCGTCACGCCGGACGCGAGCGCACGGGCCGACGGGTCCGCGATGACCCAGGGCCCACCGAGCGCTGTCGCCGGCGTCGCTCCGACCGAGAGAAGAGCGAACATCGAGATAGCCGCGGCCGTGCCGACTTGGCGAAACGCCATCAGTGTCTGCCTCACGTGTGACGGGATCGCGCGCCGGAGGTTCCCGGCGTCACGCTGGAGTCATGCGGACGGCTGACCGAACGACACGGGTGAGATCGTCACTTGCGTCCCTTAGGCCTCAACTGCCACACCAGTCACACTGATACCACACTCTCCCCGGGACTATCTAGGTTGGAGCCGACGCGGACCCAGAACAACTCGGAGCCCCGGCGCGAAATGCGCGCCGGGGCTCCGAGTTCGAAGCGCCCGTCGGAGACCCGCGCCTCCCTGATGTCGTCTGATCGGGTCAGACCTCACACTGACAGAGGTTTGGAGTGCGAGGAACGAGTGCTCCTACCTCCGTCAGCGACCGGCGCTTCCCTCCACGTAGTCGGAGTCCGAGGGCTTCACCCACGAGAACAGCTTCCGCAGCTCGCGGCCCGTCGCCTCGATCGGGTGCGCCTCGCCCTTGGCGCGCAGCGCCTTGAACTCCGGCGCCCCGGCGTCCTGGTCGGCGATGAAGCGGCGGGCGAAGGTGCCGTCCTGGATGTCGGCCAGCACGGCCTTCATGTTCTCCTTGACGTGCGGGTCGATGACCCGAGGCCCGGAGACGTAGTCGCCGTACTCGGCCGTGTCAGAGATGCTCCAGCGCTGCTTGGCGATGCCGCCCTCGATCATGAGGTCGACGATCAGCTTGAGCTCGTGGAGGCACTCGAAGTAGGCGACCTCGGGCTGGTAGCCCGCCTCGGTCAGCACCTCGAAGCCGTACATGACCAGCTGCGACGCACCACCGCAGAGCACGGCCTGCTCGCCGAAGAGGTCGGTCTCGGTCTCCTCCGAGAACGTCGTCTTGATGCCCGCGGCCCGGAGGCCGCCGATCGCCTTGGCGTAGGACAGTGCGAGCGGCCACGCGTTGCCGCTCGCGTCCTGGTGGACCGCCACGATGACCGGCACGCCACGCCCGTCGACGTACTCACGACGCACCAGGTGGCCGGGGCCCTTCGGCGCCACCATGATCACGTCGACGCCGTCAGGCGCCGTGATGTAGCCGTAGCGGATGTTGAAGCCGTGACCGAAGACGAGCGTGGCGCCGTCGGCGAGGTTCGGCGCGATGTCGTTCGCGTACAGGAAGCGCTGCACCTGGTCCGGGGCGAGGATGACGACGACGTCCGCCTCCTTCACCGCGGTGGCGACGTCGGCGACGGCGAGCCCCGCCTCCTCGGCCTTGGCCAGCGACGGGCTCCCCTCGCGCAGGCCGACCCGGACGTCGACGCCGGAGTCGCGCAGGTTCTGCGCGTGGGCGTGCCCCTGGCTCCCGTAGCCGATGACGGCGACCTTGCGGCCCTGGATGATGGACAGGTCGGCGTCGTCGTCGTAGAACAGCTCAGCCACGTTTTTCTCCTCGGGTTCGGTGTGTCGATGTGACGTCGGTGGACGGTCAGGCGGTCCGGGCGACGCGCTCGAGAGCGCGGTCGGTCATCGAGCGACCGCCACGGCCGATCGCGACCATCCCGGACTGCACGATCTCACGCACACCGTAGGGCTCCAGGACGGCGAGGAGGGCCGCAATCTTGTCCGGCCCGCCGGTCGCCTCGATCGTCACCGCGTCCGGGGCGACGTCCACGATGTGCGCGCGGAACAGCTCGACCACCTGGAGCACGGCCGTCCGCGTCGCGTCGTCGGCGCGGACCTTGACAAGGAGCAGCTCGCGCTGGACCGAGGACACGGCCTCCAGCTCGACGATCTTGAGCACGTTGACCAACTTGTTCAGCTGCTTGGTCACCTGCTCGAGGGGGAACTCCTCGACGTCGACCACGACGGTGATGCGCGAGATCGCCTCGTGCTCCGTGGGGCCCACGGCCAGGGAGTGGATGTTGAAGGCCCGCCGGGCGAACAGGGCCGCGACGCGCGTGAGGACGCCGGGCTTGTTCTCCACCAGGACCGAGAGGGTGTGCCTGCTCATCGTTGGTCTCCTCGCCCGCTCACTCGTCGCGGTCCCACGCGGGGGTGATCCCGCGTGCGTACTGGATGTCGTCGTTGGACACGCCGGCCGCCACCATCGGCCAGACCATGGCGTTACGGGACACGGTGAAGTCGACGACCACGGGGACGTCGTCGATCTCCATCGCCTTCTTGATCGTGGCGTCGACGTCCCCGGCGCTCTCGCACCGCAGCCCGACACACCCGTAGGACTCGGCGAGCGTCACGAAGTCCGGGATCCGCCGGGTCTCGTGGCCGGTGTGCAGGTCCGTGTGCGAATAGCGGGAGTCGTAGAACAGCGTCTGCCACTGCCGGACCATGCCGAGGGACGAGTTGTTGATCAGCGCGACCTTGATCGGGATTCCCTCGAGCGCGCACGTGGCGAGCTCCTGGTTCGTCATCTGGAAGCAGCCGTCACCGTCGATCGACCAGACCGTGGTGTCCGGCCGGCCGACCTTGGCACCCATCGCGGCGGGCACCGAGTAGCCCATCGTGCCGAGGCCACCGGAGTTGATCCACGTGTTCGGGTGCTCGTAGCGGATGAACTGGGAGGCCCACATCTGGTGCTGGCCGACGCCGGCGACGTAGATCGTGTCCGGCGGCGAGAGCTCGCCCAGCCGGCTGATCACGTACTGCGGGGCGAGGAGACCATCGTCGGTGGGGGTCCAGCCCAGCGGGTACGTCTCGCGCCAGTCGTCGATCTGGTGCCACCAGCTGGCCAGGTCCGGCTTGCCGTGCTGGGCGTGCTCGAGCGCGAGGTCCGCCGACAGGTCGGTGAGCACCTCCTTGAGGTCACCGACGATCGGAACGTCCGCGTGCCGGTTCTTGGAGATCTCGGCCGGGTCGATGTCCGCGTGCACGATCTTCGCGTGCGGGGCGAAGCTCGAGAGCTTGCCCGTCACCCGGTCGTCGAAGCGAGCACCGAGCGCGACGATGAGGTCCGCCTTCTGCAGCGCCGCCACCGCGGCCACCGTGCCGTGCATCCCGGGCATGCCCAGGTGCTGCGGGTGCGAGTCCGGCAGCGCGCCGCGGGCCATGAGGGTGGTGGTCACCGGCGCACCCGAGAGGTCGGTCAGCACCCGGAGCTGCGCGCTCGCGCCCGACCGGATGACGCCGCCGCCCACGTAGAGGACGGGTCGGCGTGCCGTGGCGAGAAGCGCGCGCAGCCTCACGCACCTGCTTGGCGTGGGGCTTCGTGGTCGGGTGATAGCCCGGCAGGTCGAGCTCGTTGGGCCAGGTGAACGTGGAGTTCGCCTGGAGCGCGCTCTTGGCGATGTCGACGAGCACCGGGCCGGGCCGGCCCGTCGCGGCGATGTGGAACGCCTCGGCGATTCGCCGCGGGATGTCGGCGGCGTCCGTGACGAGGAAGGAGTGCTTGGTCACCGGCATCGTCGCCCCGACGATGTCCGCCTCCTGGAAGGCGTCGGTGCCGATCATCGGCGCCGCGACCTGGCCCGTGATCGCCACCATCGGGATCGAGTCCATGTTGGCGTCCGCGAGCGGCGTCACGAGGTTGGTCGCGCCCGGACCGGACGTCACCATGCACACCCCGACCCGGCCCGTCGCGTGCGCGTAGCCGGACGCGGCGTGGCCGGCACCCTGCTCGTGCCGCACCAGGATGTGGCGGAGCCTCGTGGAGTCGAGCAGCGGGTCATAGGCGGGCAGGATCGCCCCGCCGGGCAGGCCGAAGATGACGTCGACGCCGGCCTCCTCGAGCGAGCGGACGAGGCTCTGCGCCCCGGTCGCAGGCTCGGCGATCGCCGGGCTGAGCGGGGGCGCCGAACTCAGGGGCGCGCCCGCCGCGCGTTCGGCAGGCCGGGACGCCGCGCGCGGCGGTGCGGGGTGGGGACCCTTGGCCATCGGTTCTCTCCTGGTTGCTGTGTGTCGTGCTGTGTGTCGGACTTCTGGTGGCGTCGGTGCCGTCGTCGATCCGGGCAGAAAAAAGCCCCCCGGACCGTGTGGTCTTCTCGGAGGGGTGCGCGCAGACGGGCTCGACCGCTTACACGGCGGCGGCGTCAGCGCGCCGACGTACTACGACGAGCGATGTGTGCATGCGCTCACAGTAGGCCACGCTCACGCGCCCTGGCACCCCGAAAGTCCCAGGTCTTACCTAGCGGAATCACCGTCCGCATCGTGGACACCTCGCAGCCACGGCGAGGCCGCCGGAAATCGCCTCGACCTGCGGTTTCATCTCGGCGTCACGCCTGGCTGCGTCAGCCCGGACCCCCAGTTCTGACCGCCGTCAACCGACACGCCGAGGAGCGAGCCGCGGTGCCGGCAGCGCTCCCGGTCCCGCCCAGCCTCGATACCCCTGCGGAAAGAACCTCGCGCCAGGCGCAACGGAGTTTCCGCGGAAGCACCCGACGACGCGCACCCGACGACTACGCCGTCCGGTCTACTCGAGGATCGCCCCACGCGAGGCGGACTGGACCAACTTGGCGTACTTCGCCAGGACGCCGCGCGTGTACCGGGGCGGGAGCGGCGCCCAGCCCTCCTTGCGGGCGGCGAGCTCGGCGTCGTCGACCACCAGGTCGAGCCGCTGGTTGGCGACGTCGAGACGGATGCGATCCCCGTCCCGAACGAAGGCGATGGGTCCGCCGTCGACCGCCTCGGGCGCGACGTGGCCCACGCACAGGCCCGTGGTGCCGCCGGAGAAGCGGCCGTCCGTCATGAGGAGGACCGTCTTGCCGAGACCGGCGCCCTTGATCGCGCCGGTGATGGCGAGCATCTCGCGCATGCCCGGGCCACCCTTGGGGCCTTCGTAACGGATGACGACGACGTCGCCGTCGGTGATCGTGCCGTCCTCCAGGGCGTCGAGCGCGGCACGCTCGCGCTCGAAGACGCGCGCAGTGCCCTCGAAGACGTCGGAGTCGAAGCCCGCGGACTTCACGACGGCGCCCTCGGGGGCCAGGGAGCCCGAGAGGATCGTGATGCCGCCGGTGCGGTGGATCGGGTTGTCGAGAGCCCGCAGGATCTTGCCGTCCGGGTCCGGCGGCGCGATGTCCGCGAGGTTCTCCGCCACCGTCTTGCCGGTCACGGTGAGGCAGTCGCCGTGGATGAGGCCGGCGTCGAGCAGGGCCTTCATGACCACGGGGACGCCGCCGATGCGGTCGACGTCGTTCATCACGTAGCGGCCGAACGGCTTGAGGTCGCCGAGGTGTGGCACCCGGGCGGCGACGCGGGAGAAGTCGTCGAGGGTGAGGTCCACCTCGGCCTCGTGCGCAATCGCGAGGAGGTGCAGGACGGCGTTGGTGGAGCCGCCGAAGGCCATGACGACGGCGATCGCGTTCTCGAACGCCTCCTTGGTCATGATCTGGCGGGCGGTGATGCCCTTGCGCAGGAGCTCCACGACGGCCTCGCCCGAGCGGTGCGCGAAGGAGTCACGACGGCGGTCGGCCGACGGCGGGGCCGCGGAGCCCGGGATGGACATGCCGATCGCTTCCGCCACCGACGCCATCGTGTTGGCGGTGTACATGCCGCCGCAGGCACCCTCGCCCGGGCAGATGGCGCGCTCGATGCGGTCGACGTCCTCCCGGCTCATGAGGCCGCGCGCGCAGGCTCCGACGGCTTCGAAGGCGTCGATGATGGTGACGTCCTTCTCCGTGCCGTCCGAGAGCTTCACCCAGCCGGGCATGATCGAACCGGCGTAGAGGAAGACCGCGGCGAGGTCCAGACGGGCGGCCGCCATGAGCATGCCCGGCAATGACTTGTCACAACCGGCCAGCAGCACGGAGCCGTCGAGGCGCTCGGCCTGCATCACGGTCTCGACGCTGTCCGCGATGATGTCGCGGCTCACGAGCGAGAAGTGCATGCCCTCGTGACCCATGGAGATGCCGTCGGAGACGGAGATCGTCCCGAACTCGAGCGGGTACCCGCCCGCCGCGTGCACGCCTTCCTTGGCGGCCTTCGCGAGGCGGTCGAGCGAGAGGTTGCACGGCGTGATCTCGTTCCACGAGCTCGCGATGCCGATCTGGGGCTTGGCGAAGTCGTCGTCGCCCAGGCCGACGGCGCGGAGCATCCCTCGCGCGGCGGTGGCCTCGAGACCATCGGTGACCTGGCGGCTGCGGGGCTTGATGTCCACTCCGGACGTGGGTGCATTCATGGTCACCGAGCCTAGACCTGGACCTTCCCAGACCCGGGGCTCTCCGACGGCGGGCCGCAAACGCTGAGGTCGGCGTGCGCGGCGGGCCGCAAAGGGGGGCGCGGGGGGCCGGCGAGGGCGGGGCAGGGCAGGACGTCGGCCCGACCGATCGGCTTGCGTCCGGCCGATCGGTTGCAGGTGACGTAACGTCAACACTTAGCGTCGTGTGCTGCGGGCGGACGGACTGCCCCACGGAACGGGGAGTCACGACCATGTGGACGATCGGGCAGGTCGCCCGGCTCTCGGGCGTCACGTCGCGGACGCTGCGCCACTACGACGCGATCGGCCTGCTCACTCCGTCGGGCACCGGACCGGGCGGACGGCGCCTGTACGGGCACGAGGAACTGCTCCGGCTCCAACAGATCCTCGTGCTGCGCGAGCTGGGCGTGGACCTCGCCGGGATCGCCGTGGCCCTGGACGACGGCGTGCGCCCGGATCACCTGCGATCGCACCACGAGCGCCTCGTCGCCGAGCGGGACAGGCTCGCCCGGCTGGCCGAGACGGTCGCCCGCACGATCGAGACCCTCGAGAAGGGAGTGGAGATGGCCGCGAAGGACCTCTACCGAGGCTTCGACCAGAGCCAGTACGAGCAGGAGGCCCGCGAACGCTGGGGCAACGAGACGATCGATCGCAGCAACGCCTCCTGGGCGGCGCTCGGCGAGGAGGGCCGGGCGCGATTCCGGCGCGAGAACCAGGAGAACACCCTGGCCATCGCGGAGGTGATGCGAGCCGGCGTCCCCGCTGACGACGAACGCACCCAGGCGCTGATCGCCCGCCACTACGCACACACGTGCGTCTTCTGGACGCCGGACGCGGCGTCGTACACGGGCCTCGGCCAGATGTACGTGGACGATCCACGGTTCACCGCCACCTACGACGCCATCGCGTCGGGCCTCGCGCCCTACCTCCGCGACGCCATGGCGACCTTCGCCCGCACCCGCCTGACGTGACGCGCGGGTCGGGCGGTGGGACCTAGTACCCGGCCGAGCGTCCGAGCCGTGCGGAACCATCAAGGCACCAACTTCACAGACCGGGGACATCCCGAGGTTTGCGGCACGAGCGGGCGAGAGCCCCTGACCAGCGGGCAGGCTGGTTGCGCAGGCGAACCCTGGCGCGGCTCACTCGAGCTGCAGGTCCCCCCCGCGGCCCTGGTCACACCCCCCGTGACCGGGGCCGCGTTCTGTGTCGGGCCGCCAGGCGCAGGCGGCCCTCCCGCCGACGACTCCCGCGTGCGGCACCCCGCGTGCGGACGCCTCGCACGAGGACGATCGCCTCGTCCTACGGTTCACCCGTGCCGAGCATCCTGTGGTTCCGCCGCGACCTGCGTCTCGCCGACAACCCCGCCCTCCTCGAGGCCGCACGAGCGGGCCGGGACGCGGGCGGCGTCGTCGGCGTCTTCGTGCTCGACGACGCCCTGCTCGCCCCGGCGGGCGGACCGCGGGTGGCGTACCTCCTGGCCTCGCTGGCCGCGCTCGACGAGGCGATGGGCGGCCGGCTCACCGTCCTTCGTGGGGACGCCGTGACGGCCGTCAGTGACCTTTCGCGGCACGTCGCGGCCGAGTCGGTCCACGTCGCCTCCGACTTCGGGCCCTACGGCCGACGGCGCGACGCGGCCGCTGAGCGCGCGCTCAGTGAGCGTGGACGCCGACTCGTGCGCACCGGGTCGCCGTACGCCGTCGCACCGGGGACCCTCCGAACCGGCGGCGGCACGCCGTACCGGGTCTTCACCCCTTTCCGGCGGGCCTGGCTGGAGCACGGCTGGCGCGAGCCCGCGCCGTCGGGAACCCTCGCCGTCGACTGGGTGGCGCCCGGGCGCGGGCACGGCGTGGACGCCCTCCCCGTGCCTCCGGACCTGGGCGGCGTGCGCCTCGGGACGGCCGGCGAGACTGCGGCCCGGCGGCGGTGGGCCGCCTTCCGCGACGACGCCCTGCCGGGGTACGCCGAGGCCCGCGACCGCCCTGACCTCGCGGGAACGTCACGGCTGTCCGCGGCACTGAAGTTCGGCGAGGTGCACCCCCGCACGCTGCTGGCGGACCTCGCAGGCACGATTGCTGCATCCGGCCCGGCGTCCGGCCCGGCGTCCGGCCCGGCCACGTTCCGCTCCGAGCTGTGCTGGCGGGAGTTCTACGCGGACGTGCTCTTCCACTCCCCGGGTTCGGCGACGACGTCGTTGCGCGCCGTCGTCCCGGAGGACGCCTGGGCGTCGGGCGAGGTGGAGGCGGAGCGCCTCGCCGCGTGGGCGGCGGGCCGGACGGGCTACCCGATGGTCGACGCCGGGATGCGCCAGCTCCTCACGGAGGGCTGGATGCACAACCGCGTCCGCATGATCGTCGCGTCGTTCCTGGTCAAGGACCTGCACGTGCACTGGCAGCGCGGAGCGGAGCACTTCATGCGCCACCTCGTGGACGGCGACGTCGCCTCCAACCAGCACGGCTGGCAGTGGGTCGCGGGCACCGGGACCGACGCCGCGCCGTACTTCCGCATCTTCAACCCCGTGTCGCAGGGAGTGAAGTTCGACCCGTCCGGGGACTACGTCCGGCGCTACGTCCCGGAGCTGGCAGGTGTCCGGGGCAAGGCTGTCCACGAGCCGTGGACCCTCCCCGGCGGCGTGCCGACCGGGTACCCCGCGCGGATCGTCGACCACGCCGTCGAGCGGGCCCAGTCGCTCGCGGACCACGCCCGCCGCCCCCGCTGAGGCGAGACCGCCCGCGGCTGCGGCGGCGAAACGTCGCGGGCAGACCGCGAACATGTGGGCCAACCGCGAACTCCAGGAGTTCGCGAACCGACCCGATGGTCGCGAACCGACCCGATGGTCGCGGTCCGCCGGGGTGTTCGCGATCTGTCGAAGGCGGCCGACGCTGCCCCGACTAGAGCCAGGAGGCGCTCGCCTGCGCGAAGTCGTCCTCGAGCATGGCCATGAGGATCACGTCGCAGTAGCGCTCGCCGTCGACGTGCGCGTCCCTCAACCGCCCCTCGGTGACGAACCCGAGGCTCTCGTAGAGCGCGAACGCGCGGGGGTTGATGCTCAGGACGTCCAGGCTGACCCGGTGCAGGCCGAGCCCCTCGGGCGGCGGTGTGAACGCGAAGCGCAGCACGAGGATCAGGGCCTCGCGGGCGTACCCGCGCCCCCGGTGCCCCGGGCGCAGCCCCAGCCGGACGTTTGCACTCCCCGCCCGCTGGTCGATCTCGTTGAGGACGAACTCACCGAGCATCTCGTCGTCGCCGCCGGCCGTGACCGCCCAGTCGTACCGGCCGGCTACCGACGCCACGGTGGCGCACCAGTCCTCGACCTGGTCGCGGGTGAAGATCGCCGTGGTGCCGGTCATGCGCCGGCCCTCCGGGTCGGTCACGAGGTTCCACGAGGCCTCGGCGTCGTCGGCGCGGATGGGACGCAGCGAGACCATCTCGCCCCGGAGCCTGGGCTTGGTCATCGGGAGCCCACTCGCTCGAGGATCAGAGCGCGGACCCGGGCGGCATCGGCCTGCCCCTTGGTCGCCTTCATGACCGCGCCGACGATGGCGCCCGCGGCCTGGACCCGGCCGGCCCGGATCTTGTCCGCGACGTCGGGCTGGGCTGCGAGGGCGGCGTCGATCGCCTCCAGGAGGGCGCCGTCGTCGGACACCACCGCGAGACCGCGGGCCGCGACGACGTCCTCGGGGCTCCCCTCCCCGGCGAGGACTCCCTCGAGGACCTGGCGCGCGAGTTTGTCGTTGATCTTCCCCGAGTCCACGAGACCCTGCAGGGCCGCGACCTGGGCGGGGGTCACCGGGAGGTCGGCGAGGTCGACGGCGCGGGCGTTGGCCGTGCGCGCGAGTTCGCCCATCCACCACTTCCGGGCAGCGGCCGGCGCTGCCCCGGCGTCCACCGTCGCCTCGATCAGGTCGACGGCACCGGCGTTGGCGGCGTCGCGCATGTCGGTGTCCGCGAAGCCCCAGTCGGCCTGGAGCCGACGACGGCGCGCGCCCGGCGCCTCGGGCAGGCTCGCCCGGATCTCCTCGACCCACTCCCGGCTCGGGGCGATCGGCACGAGGTCCGGCTCGGGGAAGTAGCGGTAGTCCTCGGCGTCGGACTTCACGCGGCCGGGCGACGTGGTGCCCGAGTCCTCGTGCCAGTGCCGGGTCTCCTGGAGGATCGACCCGCCGTCGGTGAGGATCGCCGCCTGACGCTGGATCTCGTAGCGGACCGAGCGCTCGACGCTGCGGAAGGAGTTGACGTTCTTGGTCTCCGTGCGGGTGCCGAGCGGCGCGTCGGGGCTCGGTCGGAGCGAGACGTTGACGTCCGCACGCACGTTGCCGCGCTCCATGCGGGCCTCGGAGACGCCGAGCGTGCGGAAGATGTCGCGCAGGGCCTGGACGTAGGCGCGGGCGACCTCGGGCGCGCGCTCCCCTGCGCCCACGATCGGCTTCGTGACGATCTCGACCAGGGGAATGCCGGCGCGGTTGTAGTCCACGAGGGAGTACTCGGCGCCGTGGATCCGTCCCGTGGCCCCGCCGACGTGGGTGTTCTTGCCGGCGTCCTCCTCCATGTGAGCGCGCTCGATCTCGACGCGGACGGTGGTGCCGTCGTCGAGCTCCACGTCGAGGTGCCCCTCGAAGGCGATCGGCTCGTCGTACTGGGAGGTCTGGAAGTTCTTCGGGACGTCCGGGTAGAAGTAGTTCTTCCGGGCGAACCGGCAGGTCTGCGCGATCTGGCAGTTCAGGGCCAGGCCGATGCGGATCGCGTACTCCACCGCCGTCCGGTTGACCACCGGAAGGGCGCCCGGCAGGCCGAGTGACACGGGTGAGACCAGCGAGTTCGGCTCCGCGCCGAACTCCGTGCCGGCCGAGCAGAACATCTTCGACCTGGTGCCGAGCTCCACGTGGACCTCGAGCCCGATCACGGGGTCGAATCGGGCGACGGCGTCCTCGTAGGACGTCAGGGCGTCGGTGAGGTGCGTGCTCATCGGTGGGACACCTCCAGCTCGGGCGCGGCGGCGAGGACGGGGCCGCCCCACCGCTCGACGAGGGCGGACTCCAGGACGCCGCCGACGCGGTACAGCCGGTCGTCCGCCCGCGCCGGGGCGAGGATCTGGAACCCGACCGGCAGTCCGTCGTCGGACAGGCCGCTCGGCAGGGACATGCCCGGGATGCCGGCCAGGTTGGCGGGGATGGTCGCGATGTCGTTGAGGTACATCGCCATGGGGTCGTCGAGCTTCTCCCCCAGGCGGAACGCGGTGGTGGGCGCCGTCGGCGAGACGAGCACGTCGGCCCGGGCGAACGCAGCGGCGAAGTCCCGCTGGATCAGGGTGCGGACCTTCTGCGCGGTGCCGTAGTAGGCGTCGTAGTAGCCGGCGGACAACGCGTAGGTGCCGAGGATGATCCGGCGCTTGACCTCGTCACCGAAGCCGGCGCCGCGCGTCGCCGCCATGACCCGTTCGGCGGTGACCGGGCCCTCGGCGGGCTCGACGCGCAGGCCGTAGCGCATGCCGTCGAACTTCGCGAGGTTGGACGACGCCTCGGCGGGGAGGATCAGGTAGTAGGCGGAGAGGGCGTACTCGAAGCTCGGGCACGCGACCTCGACCACCTCGGCCCCCGCCTCCTCGAGGAGGGCGACGGCGGCCTCGAAGCTCGCGCGCACGCCGGGCTGGTACCCCTCGCCCGTGAGCTCGCGCACGACGCCGACCCGCAGGCCGCGGATGTCGCCCTCGTGGGCCGCGCGGACGACGTCGGGCAGGGGCTCGGGGAGGGAGGTCGAGTCGCGTCGGTCGTGACCGCCGATGACCTGGTGGAGGAGGGCGGAGTCGAGGACCGTGCGGCTCACGGGACCCGCCTGGTCCAGGCTCGAGGCGAGAGCGATGAGGCCGTAGCGGGACACGCCGCCGTAGGTGGGCTTGACGCCGACCGAGCCGGTGACGGCCGCGGGCTGGCGGATCGAGCCGCCGGTGTCCGTGCCGATGGCCAGCGGCGCCTCGTACGCGGCGACGGCGGCCGCGGACCCGCCGCCGGACCCGCCGGGGATCCGGTCGAGGTCCCAGGGGTTGCGCGTGGGGCCGTAGCCGGAGTGCTCGGTGCTCGAGCCCATGGCGAACTCGTCGCAGTTCGTCTTGCCGAGGATCGGCATCCCGGCGGCCTTCAACCGCTCGACCAGCGTGGCGTCGTAGGGCGGGATCCAGCCCTCGAGGATGCGGGAGCCCGCCGTCGTCGGCATGCCCTTGGTGACGACGATGTCCTTGACCGCGACGGGCACCCCGGCGAGGCCGTGGAGGTGCTCCCCGGCGGCGCGCCGCGCGTCCACCGCGCGGGCCGTCGCGAGGGCCTCCTCGGCGCTGACGTGCAGGAAGGCGTGAACGGCGCCGTCGACCTCGGCGATGCGGTCGAGGTGCGCCCGGGTGACCTCGACGCTCGAGACCTCGCGGGCCTGGAGCAGCGCAGCGAGGTCGCCGGCGGTGTGGCGGGTGAGGGTGGCGTCGGACATCGCTCAGTCCTCCCCGAGGATCTGGGGAACGAGGAAGCGACCGTCCTCGCTGGCCGGGGCGCCGGCGAGCACGTCGGCGACGGGGAGCGGGGGCTCGACGACGTCCTCCCGGAAGACGTTCGTCAGGGGGATCGGGTGGCTCGTCGCCGGGGTGTCCTCGCTGATCGCCTCGCTGACGCGCGCGACGGCGTGGACGATGACCTCCAGCTCGCCGGCGAGCCGCTCGAGCTCGGCGGGCGTGAGGTCGATCCGGGCCAGGCCCGCGACGCGCGCGACCTCGTCCGTGGAGAAGGTGGGCATGCCCGGGAGTCTACGGCGCAGGGCATACGGGGCCGGGATCGCCGCGGGCACGCCCCTACACGAGCGCCATTGCCATGAGGTCGAGCAAGGCTCCCGCGTAGGCGTCCGCGGCGCTCGCCGCGGAGAAGGAGGCCGGCGTGCCGTCGGGGCGGACGACGTCGACCCGGAACCCGCCGTCGGCGACGGACAGCGCTCGGAACGTCCCGCCCAGGAGAGTCCGGAGCTGGTCCTCGCGCGGGAGCCAGAGTGCCTGGTCGAGGTCGACCGAGTCGAGGGCCCACTCCGTGGTCCCGTTGAAGCCGAGCACCGTGCCCGTCTCGAAGTCGTAGGCCTCGATCGTCATGTCGCTGAGCGTGAAGACCATGTCCGCGAGCAGCTCGGCATCGATGCGGAAGCGGTCACCCGACTGCGGGTGCCAGAGGAGGCCGGCGCCCCGGAGGTCCCGTGCCAGCTCGTCGGAGATCATCGGCGTTGATGTCATCGCGTCAGTATGCGTGAGGGCGGCTCGCGTGGCGAGACCCAGGCGGCCGGCGCTTCCATCGCCCAGGGCGAACACGGCTCCCGGCCGCGGTCGAGCCCGTCCCCCGACCGTCGAGTTCGGCGTTCGGGGGCGTGCAGTGCGCTCTTGACGCCCCACGACGCGGAACTCGAGAGAGCGGCAGCGGGTCAGACGGCGTCCGGCCCGCCCTCGAGGAGCCGCACGAAGCCCGCCTCGTCGAGGATCGGCCGACCGAGCTCGCGCGCCCTGCCTCCTTGGACCCCGCGTCCTCCCCGACGACGACGAAGTCGGTGTTCCTCGAGACCGAACCCGCCGCCTTGCCGCCCCGGGCCAGGATCGCCTCTTTGGCACCGTCACGGGTGAAGCCCTCGAGGGACCCGGTGACGACGACGGTGAGCCCCTCGAGCGTCCGCGGGGTCGTCGCCGTCGCGACGCGTCGCGCCATCCGCACCCCGGCAGCCGCCCACCTGTCGACGATCTCGCGTGCCAGTCGGCTCCGCCTGAACCAGTCCTGACACCGCTCGGCGATGACCGGCCCGACGCCGTCCACGCCGGCGAGTGCCTCGACGTCGGCGTCGAGGATCCCTCGAGCGCTGCCTGGACCCGAACTGGCGGCGAGCGCGCGAGCGGCCATCGGGCCGACGTTCCGGATGCGACAGCGAGACGAGCACGCGCCACAGCGGCCTGCGTCTTCGCCGCGTCGAGCTCGCTCGAGCAGCGTGTCCGCGGGCCGTGCTTCGACGGGCTCCGGCTCGCTTCGTCCAGAGTCCGACCGCGCTCGGCCGCCGCCCGCTGCGGCGGCCCTTGGCTTGAGCTCGCGGCGGACCGGCGTGCGCCTCGGCCACGTCCGCGGCGCGCGCGTCGGCAGAGCCCGGTCTCGGGGTCGTCGACGACACCTGCACCTGCGCCGAGCAGCTCGAGACCCGCCGCGCGGACGCGCTCGCGGACGTCGTCGCGCGCTTCGAGCCGGTAGCCGACGAGATCGAACAGATCCGCCTCGGTGGCGGGCGGGAGTGCGGGTCCTCGGGCGGGATCAGCGCGGCGGCCGTCACCACGCCGAGTGCCTCGATGTCCAGCCCACCGCGGGAGCCGATGCGCGCCAGCCGCCACGTAGCTGCGACGGGACAGGACCGCGCGTTCGGGCAGCGCAGTCAACATCGCCCTCCTTCTCGGGCGCAGCGGGCGTGCCGCACGACGGGCAGTCGATGGGCATGGCCACGCGACGCGCGGTGACGGCGTCGTCCGGAGCCTTCGGGGACGGGCCCGACGATCTCCGGGATGACGTCGCCTGCCTTGCGCAGGACCACCATGTCGCCGACGAGCACGCCCTTGGCGCGACCACCTCCGCGGCGTTGTGCAGTGTCGCCTCGCGCACTGTGCCGCCGGAGACGAACACCGGCTCCATGACCGCGTACGGCGTCGCGCGGCCGGTGCGGCCGATGTCGACGGCGATCGTCCAGCAGCCGCGTGTTGACCTCCTCCGGCGGGTACTTGAAGCGATCGCCCACCGCGGCGCCCGCGACGTCGCCCCGAGCCGCCGCTGCAGCGCGAGATCGTCGACCTTGACCACGATCCCGTCGATCTGGTGCTCGACGGCGTGCCGGCGCCCCTCGTACTCGGCGATCATCGCCTCGACCCCCGCGAGGGAGTCCACCACCCGCGAATACGGGGAGACGGGCACCCCCCACGAGGCGAGCAGGTCGTAGTACTCCGACTGGCGCGTCACCACCGGTGCGCCGTCATGCGGCCCCCACCGCACGGCACCGATCCCGTGCGCGTACACGCGAGTGCCCGCGAGGCCGTGACGCGCGGATCCTTCTGGCGCAGCGACCCTGCCGCCGCGTTGCGCGGGTTCGCGAACGTCGACTTCCCCGACGCCACCTGCGCGGCGTTCAACTCGTCGAAGGCCGCCACCGGCAGGAACACCTCGCCGCGGATCTCGATGAGGTCCGGGTGCGTCGTCGGATCACCACCGAGCGCCTGCGGCACCGACGCGATGGTCCGCACGTTCAGAGTGACGTCCTCCCCCGTGCGCCCGTCCCCACGCGTCGCCGCCCGAACCAGGCGCCCCCGCTCGTAGACCAGCGCGATCGCCAGCCCGTCGATCTTCAGCTCGCACAGGTACGCCGGGGCCCCGGCGTCCGGCCCCGCCTCGCCCAGCTCACGCGCCACCCGCTCGGCCCAGGCGTGCAGTTCCTCGGAGGAGAACGCGTTGTCGAGCGACATCATCCGCTCGAGGTGCTCCACGGACGCGAAGTCGGTCGAGAACGCCCCGCCCACCCGCTGCGTGGGCGAGTCCGGCGTCCGCAGGTCCGGGTGCGCCTCCTCGAGCGCCGCCAGCTCGCGCATCAGCGCGTCGTACGCGGCGTCGCTGATGGTCGGGGCGTCGCGCAGGTAGTACGCGACCTGCGCGTCCGTGACCTGTTCCGCGAGCTCGGTCCACCGGTGCCGTGCCGCCGGGTCGACGCCCTCGCCCGGCCCCCCGGCGCCGTCTCCGCGCACCGCGGTGTCGCTCAGCGCGGCATCATCTCCCGCTCCGCGCGGGTCCGGTCCGCTCACGATCCGCTCCGCTCCCCCAGGTCCCGCGCGGCGTCGACGACGGCGCGCAACGCCTCCCTCGCCCGGGCCGGCGACACGGCCGCGAGCCCCGCGGTCGGGGTCGCCACCAGGTCCGCGAGACGACGGCGCTCGAGCCCGACGGCGCGCCACGCCTTCTCCACGACGTCCGCCGCGGCACTCGCCTCGCTCCGAGCCCCCGCCGGGGCCTCACGCTCGGGCCGCACCGCTCCCGCCCACGGCGTCGCACCCGCCTCGACCGCCGCGGCGAGTTCCTCCCACACGTCCGAACCCGCCGCGGTCACGTCGAGCCCGAGCCCGTCCGCACCCACCGCAGCGCCGAGCCGCACGGTCGCCGGGTCGGCCGGCACATGAACGACGACGGCGCCTCCCGAACCCGCCGCCTCCCGCAGCCCGGCGACGAGCACCCGCAGGCGCTCACGCACGACGACGCCCTCCACCGCGGCCAACCGCGCCCGGCCGGAGAAGGTCGGCACGGCGCCGACGAGCACGTCGGCGAGGGCCGGCTCTGCCACGAGGACCACGGGCACTGCACCGGGGACGCGCCGGCCCAGGTCGGCGAGGTGTTCGGCCACTCCCGCCACCAGTGAGTCGACGACGTCCCGCACCGCGATCGGATCCGCGACCGCCCGCTCACCCTTCGGGAGCCACACGTTCGCCGCGAGCGACCACGGCCCCAGCACCGGCACGACCAGCCGCCCTGTGTACCCGTGCGCCGCGATCGAGAGCGCCTCGAGGTCATCCCGCACCAGCGAGCGGGCGCGACGCAGCTCGGCGTCGGCGTTGGGCCGCAGCCGCCAGCCGTGCGGCTCGAGGCCCGCGGGCATCCCCTCGAGGATCGCGAGTGTCCGGCCGACCGCTCCGCCGCCCGGGCCGCGGGCGGGCAGCCGGACGAGACACGGCAGGCCGTCGACGCCCGACGGCGCATTCCCGAGCACGTCGAGGACGGCCTGCTGCGCCTCCAACGGGTCGGTCCCGGGCCACGGCCCGAGCCCGGCGGCGCCGGTCACGCGAGGCCACCGGCACGGCGCACCGCGCGCTCGATCGTCGCCTGTCCGAGCACCCGCGTCCCCGCGTAGACCACCACCGACTGGCCCGCCGCGACCCCCCGCAAGGGCTCGCCCACGCGCACCTCCAGGCGGGCGCCGCCGCCGGCGCCATCGAAACCCGCCACCACCCGGACCTCGGCCCCGACCGGCACGCCGTGCGCCCTGACCTGCACCTCCGCTGCCGTCCACGCCCTCGCCGGCACGTCCGGCGCGAGCCACACCACGTCGGATCCGGCCAGTTCGGCGACGTCGAGCGCCTCGGCCGGCCCGACCACCACGGTGTTCGTCACCGGACTGACCGAGAGCACGTACCGCGGCCGCCCGTCCGCCGCCGGCCGCCCGAGCCGGAGCCCGCGCCGCTGTCCCACGGTGTAGGCATAGGCGCCGTCATGGTCCCCCACCACGGCGCCGCCGGAGTCCACGATCGGACCGGGCGCCGCGCCGAGGCGCGACCGAAGGAAGCCCTGCGTGTCGCCGTCGGCCACGAAGCAGATGTCGTAGGAGTCGGGCTTGGCGGAGACGCCGAGACCGCGCGCGGCAGCCTCGGCGCGCACCGCATCCTTCGAGGCCACGCCCCCGAGCGGGAAGATCGCGTGCGCGAGGCGATCCGCCCCCATCACGGCGAGCACGTAGGACTGGTCCTTCGCCAGGTCGACGGCGCGGTGCAGCTCACGCACACCCGCGCCGTCGGGCGTCTCGCGCAGGTCGATCCGCGCGTAGTGCCCCGTGCACACGGCGTCGAAGCCCAGCGCGACGGCCCGCTCGAGGAGCGTGGCGAACTTGACGTGCTCGTTGCAGCGCACGCACGGGTTGGGGGTGCGCCCGGCCGCGTACTCGGCGAGGAAGTCCGCGACGACGGTCTCCTCGAACGTCTCCGAGAGGTCCCACACGTAGAAGGGGATGCCGAGGACGTCCGCGGCGCGGCGGGCGTCCGAGGCGTCCTCGAGGGAGCAGCACCCGCGCGAGCCGGTCCGGTGCTGGGCGCGGGAGCGCGAGAGCGCCATGTGGACTCCGACGACGTCGTGCCCGGCGTCCACGGCGCGCGCGGCCGCCACCGCGGAGTCGACGCCCCCGGACAGGGCCGCGAGGACGCGCATCACCCCACCCCCGCGCTCGTGGCCCGGCGCGCCCGCTCGACGACGCCGGGCAGGACGGCGAGCACGGCATCGACGTCGGCGTCCGACGAGGTGTGCCCCAGCGTGAACCGGAGCGCCCCACGGGCCTCGCGCTCGCTCGCGCCCATCGCCAGCAGCACGTGCGACGGCTGCTCGACGCCGGCCCGGCAGGCCGAGCCCGACGACGCCGCGATCCCCGCGGAGTCCAGGAGGAAGAGGAGCACCTCGGCGGAGGCGCCGTCGATCGTCACGTGCAGGTTGCCGGGCAGCCGGTCGGGCCCGGGCGGCGCACCCCGCAGGGTGACCCCGTCGACCGTGGCGAGGATCCCGGCGAGGAGGCGGTCGCGCAGCACCGCGAGGCGCGGGGCCTCCTCGGGCAGGGTCTCGACGGCGGCGCCCACCGCCGCCGCGAGGGCCGCGGCGCCCGCCGCGTCGAGCGTCCCGGACCGCACGCCGCGCTCCTGGCCACCGCCGTGGAGAAGAGGCTCGATCGTCAGGTCGCGGCGAGCGAGGAGCGCCCCGACGCCGACCGGCGCCCCGACCTTGTGCCCGCTGAGGGTGAGCGCGGCCAGTCCCGACGCCGCGAAGTCCACGGGCACGTGGCCCACGGCCTGGACGGCGTCGGAGTGCACCGGGATGCCGTGCGGCGACGCGAGCGCGACCGCCTCGGCGACCGGCTGGATCGTGCCGACCTCGTTGTTCGCCCACATGAGGGAGATGAGGGCGATCTCGTCCGCGTGCGCGACGAGCTCCCGCTCCAGCGCCTCGAGGTCGAGGCGGCCGGCGCCGTCGACCCCGAGCTCCACGAGGGTGGCGCCCTGCCGCTCGGCCAGCCAGCGCGCGGGGTCGAGGACGGCGTGGTGCTCGACGGCGCAGGTCACCACCCGATTCCGGCGTGCGTCTGCGGCCCGCCGCGCCCAGAAGACACCCTTGACGGCCGCGTTGTCCGCCTCGGTGCCACCCGCGGTCAGGAGCACCTCGCGCGGGTCTGCCCCGAGCGCGGCGGCGAGGTGCTCGCGCGACTCCTCCACGCGCCGTCGGGCATCCCGGCCGGCGGCGTGGAGCGACGAGGGGTTGCCGACCTCGTCCAGGCCCGCGATCAGCGCGGCGCGGGCCTCGGGCCGCACGGGCGTGGTCGCCGCATGATCCAGGTAGCGGCCCGCGCGGACGCGCGGTGCCGTCGCGCTCGCCTCGGCCCCGGTCATGCGCCGAGTCTACGAAGCGCGGCGCGGGCGCCCTGCGCGCCCCGTGCCCCGCCTCGCTCGCCCCGCCTCACTCGCCCCGAAGCCGCCGGATCTCGGCGGCGGCCTGCGGGAGGACGTCGGTGAGGTCACCCACGATGCCGAGGTCCGCGATCTCGAAGATCGGGGCGTCCGCGTCCGTGTTGACCGCGACGATCACCTCGGAGGCCTGCATGCCGGCGCGGTGGTGGATCGCGCCCGAGACGCCCGCACCGATGTACAGCCGCGGCGCGATGGTGACGCCGGTCTGCCCGATCTGGGCGGAGTGGTCGATCCAGCCCTCGTCCGTGGCCACGCGGGTGGCGCCGACGGCGGCGCCCAGCGCGTCGGCGAGGTCCTCCACCGTGGAGAAGTCGCCCTCGGTACCCCGACCCCCGACGACGACGGCGCGCGCCTCGGTGAGGTCCGGGCGACCGCCGGCCGCGTGGTGCTCTGTGCGCTCGACCACCCGGATCGCAGAGGCCGCCGGCCCGAAGGTCACCGGCACCGCCTCGACGGCGGGCTCCGTCGCGACGTCCGCCGGCGCGGGCTCGGTCGAGTGCGGCTTGAGGCCGATCAGCGGCACGCCGGAGTCCACCACGCACCGCGTGGTCCACGTCGCGGCGAAGACCGTCTTCGAGATCTCGAGGGCGCCGTCGGCCGAGCGGGCCAGTCCCGTGCCGTCCACGACGACGCCCGTCCCGAGGGTGACCGCGAGGTGCGCTGCGACCTCCTTGTTGTCGTAGGTGGACGCGAAGAGCACCGCCTCGGCCCCGGAGGTTGCGACGACGGCGGCGAGGGCGTCCGCGGCCACCGGCGCCACTCGCGGGTCTCGGCCCGCGAGCTCCGGGACGTAGACGCGACCGACGCCGAAGGCGCCGAGGTCGGCCAGGGCGGAGTCTGCACCGTCGCCCAGCCAGACGGCCGCGGGTGGGGTGTCGCCGCCGACGGCGCGCGCCAGCGTGAGGAGCTCGCGCGTAGGGCCGGCGACGGCGCCCGCGTGGTGGTCGACCAGTACCAGGATCGGTCCGTTCATGCCTGTGGTGTCTCCCTCTCGTCCGGCGGCCCGAGGGCTCGCGCCGGAGGCGTTCGTCAGATGAGGTTGCGCTCGGCGAGGAACGCGGCCAGCCGGAGCCCGGCGTCGCCGGAGTCGAGGACGACCTCGCCCGCGGCACGTGGGGGTCGGATCTCGGCGCCGAGGGTCGTGGAGCGGCTGCCCACGGCGTCGGCCGCGCCCTCTCCGAGCCCGATGTCGTCGAGGTCCAGCAGCGTGATCTGCTTCTTCTTCGCCGCCATGATTCCCTTGAAGTTCGGATACCGCGGTTCGTTCGCCTGGTCCGTGACGCTGACGACGACCGGCAGCTCGGCCTCGCGGACCTCGCTCACGTCGCCGACGTCACGCCGGATGCGCGCGGTCTCCCCCTCGACGGCGACCTCCGCCGCGAGCGTGAGCGCCGGCCAGCCGAGGGTGGCGGCGAGAGCGGCGGGAACCATCGCGGTCAGCCCGTCGAGGGCCGCCATCCCGGTCACGACGAGGTCGACGGGCTCCTCGGCGGCGAGGTGGCGGACCGCGGCGGCGAGGACCTCGGCCGTGCGGACGACGTCGGCGCCCCCGATCCGTTCGTCGCTCACCTGGACGGCCGCACCGGCGCCGAGCTGGAGGGCCTTGCGAACCGCGCCCGAGGCGGGCTCGGGGCCCATCGTGAGCGCGACCACCTCGCCTCCGTGCTGCTCGACGAGTTGCAGGGCCGCCTCGACGGCGTTCTCGTCGAGCTCGTTGAGGACGTCGTCCTCCCCGCGCACGACGCGACCCGACGGCCCGAACGACCGTTCGGCCTGGACGTCCGGGACGTGCTTGACGCACACCACGATCCTCATACCTGGCGGGCTCCCTCTGTTCTGCTCGTGCTCGACGCGTACTGGTACCAGCGTGCCATCCCGGTGTCGTGTGCGGATCGACCGCCCACATGCGGGACACTTACGCCGTGAGTCCACGCGCCACGCTCGGTACTGACGCCCCCGTGGCAGCCTTGCGTCTCATGTCCGAGCCCGTCGCACGCCTGCACGCGCAGCCTCTCCGCGCGCCGTACCGGCTGGGGGTCCACCTCGCCGGCGGCGGGATCGACGCCGCCGTCACGGCCTCGCAGGCCGAGCGGGTCGAGCTGTGCCTCCTCGACGGGAACGCGGACGTCGGATGGACCGAGCGCCGGTACGAGCTCGCGGGGCCGGTCCACGGCGTCTGGCACGGCCACGTCCCCGGCGTCCGCTCGGGGCAGCACTACGGATTCCGCGTCCACGGTCGGTGGGACCCGGCGGCCGGCCTCCGGCACAACCCGGCGAAGCTCCTCATCGACCCCTACGCCCGGGGCATCGAGGGGCCGCTCGTCCTGCGGCCGGAGCTGTACGGCCACACCGTGGACGGCGATCTCAACCCTGCGCAGCCGGACCTGCCCATCGACAACCACGACTCCGCCCACATCGTCCCCCACGGCGTGGTCCTCGAGGAGCACCCCTGGACGGGGGCGCCGCGCCCGCAGGTGCCGTGGAGCGAGACGGTCGTCTACGAGGCCCACGTCCGCGGCCTCACCAAGCTCATGCCGGGGATCCCCGAGCATCTCCGCGGCACGTACGCGGGCCTCGCGCACCCCGTGCTGATCGACCACCTGCGCACGCTCGGCGTCACGACGATCGAGCTCCTGCCGATCCAGGCGATCGCGAGCGAGCCCTTCCTGCTCAAGCGGGGGCTCACCAACTACTGGGGCTACAACACGCTCGGGTTCTTCGCACCCGAGCCCTCCTACGCGACCCTGGCGGCGCAGGAGCGGGGCGCGGCCGCGGTCCTCGACGAGGTCAAGGGCATGGTGAGCCTCCTCCACGAGGCCGGGATCGAGGTCGTGCTCGACGTCGTCTACAACCACACGGCGGAGGCGGGCGGCGACGGACCCCACCTGTCCTGGCGCGGCCTCGACAACACGGGGTACTACCTCCACGACGGCCGGAGCCCGGCCACGTACGCCGACCTCACCGGGTGCGGCAACACCCTGGACTTCCGGCGGAGCCGCGTGGTCCAGATGACTCTCGACAGCCTCCGGTACTGGGTCGAGCGCATCGGGGTGGACGGCTTCCGGTTCGACCTCGCCGTCACCCTCGGCCGCGACGCCGCCGAGTACAGCGGGCGGCACCCGTTCCTGGTCGCCCTGCAGACCGACCCCGTCCTGTCCGGCGTCAAGCTCATCGCCGAGCCCTGGGACCTCGGGCCCGGCGGGTGGCGCACCGGCCAGTTCCCGTACCCGATCGCGGAGTGGAACGACCGATTCCGCGGCGCCGCGAGGACGTTCTGGCTCTCCGACGCCGCCGCGCAGTCCCACGGCCACTCGGGGCACGACCTGCGCGACCTGGCAACCCGGCTCGCCGGGTCCGCCGACCTGTTCGGGCACGGGGAGATCCCCGGCGGACGCGGCCCGACGGCGAGCCTCAACTTCGTCACGGCCCACGACGGCTTCACCATGGCCGACCTGGTGAGCTACGACCACAAGGACAACCGGGCCAACCTCGAGGACAACCGCGACGGCTCCGACGACAACCGTTCCTGGAACCACGGGGCGGAGGGCTCGGTCAGCCGGGAGTCCGACGCCGCCGCCATCCTTCCGCTGCGCCGGCGGTCCATCCGCAATCTCATGGGCACGCTCCTCCTGGCCGCCGGCACCCCGATGATCACGGCGGGTGACGAGATCGGGCGCTCCCAGCGGGGGAACAACAACGCCTACTGCCAGGACAGCGAGATCTCGTGGATGGCCTGGGGTCTCAAGCCATGGCGCACCGATCTCCTCGCGACCACCCGGTACCTCCTCCACCTGCGTCGGCAGCACCCCGTGCTGCGACCCGACCGGTTCAGCACGGGCTGGTTCATCGGCGAGGACGTCATCCCCGACCTCGCCTGGTACGGCATCGACGGACGTGTCCTCGACGCCAGCGCCTGGCACGACCGCGGGAACCGCATCCTGCAGATGCTCCGCTCGGGCGAGCCGTTCGGCGACGCCGATGCGCTGCTCGTCCTCAACGGATCGCTCGACCAGCTCGAGGTCGAGCTCGCCATCGGCCGCGAGCGCGGCTACAACCTCATGTGGGACTCGAGCTGGGAGCATCCCCGCGAGATCCGGGCCCAGGCGATCCTCTCGGGCGTGCGGGTACTCCCCGGTGAGCGCGTCGAGATGGACCCGCTGAGCATGCGTCTGTACCTCTCCGCGCCGTAACGAGCCCCCTTCCGGGCCGCGTCGCTTGCCCTCCGGACGCCCGAACGAAAACTTCCGACGCGCCGGGCTCCCACAAGGGCCCGGACCTGGATAAGTTCAGCGCGTGACCGCAACGACGCCGCTCCCCACGCCCCACGTCCCGATCGGCCGGATCCCCGTCCTCGCCGTCCAGCCCGTCATCGAGGGCGGTCGCTGGCCCACGAAGGCCGTCGTCGGCGAGGCGATCCCGATCCGCGCCACCGTCTTCCGCGAGGGCCACGACGCCGTCGCCGCGACGGCGGTGCTCACCCGGCCCGACGGCACGGACCACTCCTGGGTGCGCATGGCCGGCCCGACGCCCGGGCTCGACGTCTTCGAGGCCAAGCTGACGCCGGACGCCGAGGGCACCTGGACCTTCCGGGTGGAGGGGTGGTCCGACCCGTACGGCACCTGGAGCCACGACGCCGAGATCAAGGTGCGGGCCGGCGTCGACGTCGACCTCATGCTCGCCGAGGGCGCCCTGCTGCTCGAGCGGGCCGCGGCGCGGGACGGTCTCGACGAGAGCATCGTGCATGCGCTCCAGGAGGGGATCTGGGGGCTCCGGAACGACTCGCAGCCACCGGCGGACCGCCTCGCCGCGGGACGGTCCGCCCGGGTGCAGGCCGCCCTCGGGGCCGCGCCGCTGCGTGAGTTCGTCTCGCCGTCGGCGTCCTACCCGCTCCTGGTGGACCGCGAGCGGGCCCTGGTCGGCTCCTGGTACGAGATCTTCCCGCGGTCGGAGGGCGCCTGGCAGGACGAGAGCGGGCGCTGGAACTCCGGCACGCTCCGTACGGCGACCGAGCGGCTGCCCCAGATCGCCGGCATGGGCTTCGACGTCATCTACCTCACCCCGATCCACCCGATCGGCTCGACCTTCCGCAAGGGCAGGAACAACACCCTGACCACCGTCGAGGGCGACCCCGGCTCGCCGTACGCCATCGGCGCGCCCGAGGGCGGGCACGACGCGATCCACCCCGAGCTGGGCACGTTCGAGGACTTCGACTTCTTCGTCGCGCGGGCGAAGGAACTCGGCATGGAGGTCGCTCTCGACATCGCCCTGCAGTGCTCACCCGATCACCCGTGGGTCACCGAGCACCCCGAGTGGTTCACGATCCGCGCGGACGGCAGCATCGCCTACGCCGAGAACCCACCGAAGAAGTACCAGGACATCTACCCGATCAACTTCGACAAGGACCCCGAGGGCATCTACGTCGCGATCCGCGACATGCTCGAGGTCTGGATCGAGCACGGCGTCACGGCCTTCCGGGTGGACAACCCGCACACGAAGCCCCTGGACTTCTGGGAGCGCATCCTCACGGAGATGCGCGAGAAGCACCCGGACGTCATCTTCCTCTCGGAGGCCTTCACCCGGCCCGCGATGATGCACACCCTCGGCATGGTGGGCTTCCACCAGTCGTACACGTACTTCACGTGGCGCATCAACAAGCACGAGCTCGGGGCGTACTTCAAGGAGCTGGGCGGCGACTGGGCCGCCGTCATGCGCCCGAGCCTCTGGCCGACCACCCACGACATCCTCACGCCGTACATGCAGCAGGGCGGCACGGCCGCCTTCGCCATCCGCGCCGTGCTCGCGGCCACCGGGGCACCCACCTGGGGCATCTACGCCGGCTACGAGCTCGTCGAGAACGTGCCCCGGCCCGGCGCCGAGGAGCAGGTCGACAACGAGAAGTACGAGTTCAAGCGGCGGGAGTGGGACCGCGCGGAGCACATCGGCATCGCCCGCCTCCTCACGATGCTCAACGGGATCCGGAAGGCACACCCCGCGCTCCAGCGGTTGCGCAACGTCACCGTGCACCACACGAGCGACGACTCCACGCTGTGCTTCTCACGCCACCTGGACGCCAAGGACTCGCCCACCGGCAAGGCCGACACGGTGATCGTCGTGGTCAACCTCGACCCGTACACCACGCGCGAGGGCGTCGTGTACCTCGACCGCGCCGCGCTCGGCCTCGCCGCGCCCGAGCCCGGGGAGTACCTGCAGTTCACGGTGCGGGATGAGATGACCGGCGAGACGCACACCTGGGGCGACCACCCGTTCGTCCGCCTCAACCCCCACGGCCAGTGCGCCCACATCATGTCGATCGAGGCCGAGTGAGCGCGTCCGCCGGGTTGCCGCCCCGCGCCGCCGCGGAGCCCGCGCTCCCGACCGCCACCCGGCCCGGCCTCCGGGCCGACCCGGAGTGGTATCGGACGGCGGTGTTCTACGAGGTCCTGCTCCGGGCCTTCGCCGACGCCAACGGTGACGGGTTCGGCGACCTGCGCGGCCTCATCGGCCGCCTGGACTACCTGGAGTGGCTCGGCGTCGACTGCCTGTGGCTGCCGCCGATCTACCCCTCGCCGATGCGTGACGGCGGGTACGACGTCTCCGACTACACGGGCAGTCGCCTCCGAGTACGGCACGGTCGAGGACTTCGCCGAGTTCGTCTCGCAGGCCCACGCCCGGGGCATGCGGGTCATCATCGACCTGGTCATGAACCACACGAGCGACGCCCACCCGTGGTTCCAGTCGTCACGGTCCAACCCCTCGGGCCCGTACGGCGACTTCTACGTCTGGAGCGACGACAACGCCAAGTACGGCGACGCCCGCATCATCTTCATCGACACCGAGACGTCCAACTGGACGTTCGACCCGGTGCGCCGGCAGTACTTCTGGCACCGCTTCTTCTCGCACCAGCCCGACCTCAACTTCGAGAACCCGCGCGTGCGCGAGGCGATGTACGACGTCGTCCGCTTCTGGATGCGCATGGGGGTGGACGGCTTCCGGCTCGACGCCGTCCCCTACCTCTACGAGGCCGAGGGCACCAACTGCGAGAACCTCCCCAAGACGCACCAGTTCCTGCAAGGACCTGCGCGCCATGGTCGACCGGGAGTTCCCCGGCACCGTCCTCCTGGCCGAGGCGAACCAGTGGCCCGCGGACGTCGTGGAGTACTACGGCACGGACGACGAGCCCGAGTGCCACATGTGCTTCCACTTCCCCGTGATGCCGCGCCTCTACTACGCCCTGCGCGAACAGCGCGCGACGTCGATCATCGAGATCCTCGCCGACACGCCGGACATCCCGGCGAGCGGCCAGTGGGGCACGTTCCTGCGCAACCACGACGAGCTCACTCTCGAGATGGTCTCGACCGAGGAGCGCGCCACCATGTACGGCTGGTACGCCGACGACCCGCGCATGCGGGCCAACGTCGGCATCCGGCGCCGGCTCGCCACGCTCCTGGGCAACTCGCGCGCCGAGATCGAGCTGGCCCACGCGCTCCTGCTCTCCCTCCCGGGGAGCCCGTGCCTGTACTACGGCGACGAGATCGGCATGGGGGACAACATCTGGCTCCCGGACCGCGACGCGGTCCGCACGCCGATGCAGTGGACCCCCGACCGCAACGCGGGCTTCTCGACGGCCGACCCGGGCAAGCTCTACCTGCCGCTCATCCAGTCCCTCGTCCACCACTACGGGGTGGTCAACGTCGAGGCCCAGCTCGCGCAGAGCACCTCGCTGTTGCACTGGGTGCGCGGGATCCTCGCCGTGCGGCGGGCCCACCCCGTGTTCGGCAACGGCGCCTTCGTCCCGCTCACCTGCGACAACGACGCGATCCTCGCCTTCCTGCGGAGCAACGACGGCGAGACCGTCCTGTGCGTGGCCAACATGGCGAGCACGCCCCGCGCCGGGACGGTCCGGATCCCCGGGTTCGCCGGCGCCCAGGTCACCGACATCTTCGGCGGGGGCGGGTTCCCCCCGGTCGACGCCGACGGGTCGGCCACCTTCACCTTCGGAGCCAGAGACTTCTTCTGGCTGGCCCTCACGCCCGCGACGCCCGCGCCGGAACCGGCCGTCGTCGTCACCACAGAGACCGCACCCAGCGACCAGCGCTCGACCTCGCTGCCCTCCGCCCGCTCCACCCCGGGCGCACAGGACGAGGCGACCTCGACCACCGGTCCCGGCGCCCAGGCGCCCGGCCCGGGAACGGAGTAGCCCCATGGGGACACTGAACTGGCCGGCCGACGACGTCCTGCTCGGGGCCCTCGCTACCTGGCTCACCGGGCAGCGCTGGTACCCGGCGAAGGACGCGGCGGCCACCGGGGCCGACGGCGGCCCCCGCGTTGCCGGCGTGATCCGGATCCCCGACCCCGACGATGCCGCCCTGGTCGGTGACGCCCTGATCCGCGTCCCGTCCTCCGAGGGCAGCGTGCTCGTCCAGGTCCCGCTCGTCGTCGCCCCGGCCCCCCAGGGCGCCGCCGCGACCGACGTGCCGGGGGCGATCGCCCCCCTCCCCGACGGGTCCCTGCTGTGCGACGGCCCTCACCACCCCGCCTTCCTGCGGGCCTGGACGAAGCTCGCCGTCGAGCAGGGGACGGGTGCCGGTCTCGCCACGCTGGACCCGTCCCGGGCCCGGGTCCTGCGCGGAGAGCAGTCCAACACCTCGGTCCTCATCCCCCGCCGCGAGGACGAGACCCCCGGACCGGACGGCATCCTCAAGGTGTTCCGCGTGGTCAGCGCAGGTGCGAACCCCGAGATCGAGGTCCCCGTCGCCCTCGTGGCCGCCGGGTGGGGCAACGTCCCCCAGCCCCTCGGCTGGGTCGAGGGCACCTGGACCGAGGACGGCGCCGAGCACCACGGTCACCTCGGCGTCGTCGCCGCGTTCGTCGCCGGAGCGCACGACGGCTTCGAGCTCGCCTGCTTCCTCGCCCGCGAGGGCACGAGCTTCGCCGACCTCGCCGCCGACCTCGGGCGCACCGTGGCGCAGATGCACCGCGCCCTGGCAGAGGCGTTCCCGCCCGCCGACGAGCGCGACGGCGCAGCCAGGGCGGCGTCCCTCGCCGCGGCGTTGCGGGCCCGGGTGGCCTGGGCCGCCGGCGAGGTGAGCGCGCTCGCCGAGTACCTCCCGGCGGTCGAGGAGGTCATCGCCCAGGTCGAGGCCCTCGCCGACGTCCCGGTGGACCAGCGGGTCCACGGCGACTTCCACCTCGGCCAGTGCCTGCACTCCGACGCCGGCTGGTTCGTCCTCGATTTCGAGGGCGAGCCGCTGCGCTCCCTCGAGGCGCGCACGCGCCCCGACCAGCCCCTCCGCGACCTCGCCGGAGCCCTGCGATCGGTGGACTACGCCGCCGCCGTCGGGAACGGGACGCCCGAGTGGGCGGACGAGGCGCGGCGGGCACTCCAGGACGCCTACATCGCCGAGGCCATGGCCACGAGCGAACACCCGGTGACCGAGGCGACGACGGACGGTGTCCTCGAGCGCGCCCTTCTGCTCGAACGGGCGCTTTACGAGGCTGTCTACGAGGCCAGGAACCGTCCGGACTGGCTCGGCATCCCGCTCGAGGCGATCCGCCGCGAGCTGGGGGCCGCAACGGCCAGCACCGAGAGCACGCCGTGATCGCCGCGACGACGAGGTCGGCGATTCGAATCCGCGCAACCCTCACGCGCCCGAATGGAAGAGTGTGACCATGACCGAGCAGACACCAGCACCTGCCCCCCTGCCCGTCCACGACGACACGCTTCGCGCGGTCGCGTGGGGCTACCACCACGACCCGCACTCCGTGCTCGGCGGGCACGTGCACGAGGGAAACGTCACGATCCGCGTCCTGCGGCCGCTCGCCCGCACGGTGCGCATCCTCACGCTGGACGAGCCGGTCGAGGCGACGCACGAGCTCGACGGCATCTGGGTCGCCGTGCTCTCGGGTGAGACCGTGCCCGACTACCGCCTCGAGGTCACCTACGAGGACGGCGCGCCCCACACCCACGACGACCCGTACCGCTTCCTCCCCACGCTGGGCGAGATGGACCAGTACCTCATCGGAGAAGGCCGCCACGAGGAGCTCTGGACCGTTCTCGGTGCGCACGTCCGCCGCTACCCGAGCGTCCTGGGCGACGTCACGGGTACCTCCTTCGCCGTCTGGGCCCCGAACGCCCGCGCCGTGCGCGTCGTCGGCGACTTCAACCACTGGCAGGGTGCCCAGCACTCGATGCGATCGCTCGGCTCGTGCGGCGTCTGGGAGATCTTCATCCCGGGTGTCGAGGCCGGCGCCCGCTACAAGTTCGAGATCGGCTACCGCGACGGCAGCTGGCACCAGAAGGCCGACCCGATGGCGCGGGGTACCGAGCAGCCGCCGGCCACGGCCTCCGTGGTCGTCGAGAGCGAGTACACCTGGGAAGACGACGAGTGGATCGCGCAGCGCGCGTCGACCAACCCGCACAACGGCCCGATGAGCGTCTACGAGGTCCACCTCGGCTCCTGGCGCGTGGGCCTCGGCTACCGCGAGCTGGCCGAGGAGCTCACCTCCTACGTCAAGAGCCTCGGCTTCACCCACGTCGAGTTCATGCCCGTCGCCGAGCACCCCTTCGGCGGCTCCTGGGGCTACCAGGTCACCTCGTACTACGCGCCGTCGTCCCGGTTCGGACAGCCCGGACGACTTCCGCTACCTCGTGGACAAGCTCCACCAGGCCGGAATCGGCGTCATCCTCGACTGGGTCCCCGCGCACTTCCCGAAGGACGAGTGGGCCCTCGCCCGCTTCGACGGCACGCCCCTCTACGAGGACCCGGACCCGCTGCGCGGCGAGCACCCGGACTGGGGCACCTACATCTTCAACTTCGGCCGCAACGAGGTCCGCAACTTCCTCGTGGCGAACGCGATCTTACTGGCTCCAGGACTTCCACGTCGACGGACTCCGGGTCGACGCCGTCGCCTCGATGCTCTACCTCGACTACTCCCGCGAGGCCGGTCAGTGGCGGCCCGAACGCCTTCGGTGGCCGCGAGAACCTCGAGGCGATCAGCTTCCTCCAGGAGGCGAACGCCACGGCGTACCGCCGGGTCCCCGGCGTCATGATGATCGCCGAGGAGTCGACCGCCTTCCCCGGCGTCACCGCGGGCACCGAGTACGGAGGCCTGGGCTTCGGCCTGAAGTGGAACATGGGCTGGATGAACGACACGCTCCGCTACATGCAGGAGATGCCGATCAACCGCCGCTACCACCACGGCCAGCTGACCTTCTCGATGGTCTACGCGTACTCCGAGCAGTTCGTCCTGCCGATCAGCCACGACGAGGTCGTGCACGGCAAGGGCTCCCTCATCGCCCGGATGCCCGGTGACCACTGGCAGCAGGTCGCCGGCGTGCGCGCCCTCCTCGCCTACAGTGGACCCACCCGGGCAAGCAGCTCATCTTCATGGGCTGCGAGTTCGCCCAGGGCGGCGAGTGGTCCGAGGCTCGGGGCCTGGACTGGTGGCACTTCGACGACCCGCTGCACGCCGGATGCGCCGACGTCGTCCGCGACCTCAACCGCATCTACAAGGACCACCCGGCCCTCTGGACCTACGACTTCACGCCCGACGGGTTCGAGTGGATCGAAGCGAACGACGGCAACCACAACGTCCTGGCGTACCTCCGCAAGGACAACGCGGGCGACACGGTCGTGGTGATCGTGAACTTCGCCGGCGTGCCGCACGAGGGCTACCGCGTGGGTCTGCCGTCGGACGGCGAGTGGGTCGAGATCCTCAACACCGACGAACTCCGGTACGGCGGGTCCGGCGTGACCAACCCCGGCCCGATCACGGCCGAGCCTGTCGGCTGGATGGGCCGTCGCCACTCCGCCGCGGTCCGGGTCCCGCCGCTCGGCGCCGTGTGGCTCACCCTCGCCAAGAGCTGAGATGACGAACGAGGGCCCCGCACCCGATGGGTGCGGGGCCCTCGTCGTGTCTGCCCTGAGTTCCTGCGCGCAGAGTTCCTGCGCGCAGAGTTCCCGCGAGCAGGAATCCTGCGAGCAGGTGGGCGGCGGGCGTCAGTAGAGCGCGCTCGCCAGCGCCCTCCGGGCCGTGGCGACCTCGGGGGTCGACGTGCCGACGACGTCGAAGAGCTCCAGCAGACGGACCCGCACACGCTCACGCTCGGCTCCGGCCGTGGCGCGCACGACGGCCACGAGCCGGCCGAACGCCGCGTCGGCCCGACCCGACGCCACCTCGACGTCGGCGGCTGCGAGGTGGGCCTCGACGTCGTCCGCAGCGGCGCGAGCGGCCCTGGCCAGCACGGCGCCGGGGTCGACCACCACCAGACGTCGAAGGAGGTCGACCTGGGCGAGGCCTGCCTTCGCCTCGTCGTCACGCGGGTTCTCGCGCAGGGCTTGGGTAAAGGCACGTGCGGCGCCGTCGAGGTCGTCCCGCTCGAGGGCGTCGTAGGCCTCTTGGTGCAGCGGCGGCAGCGGCGGCTCCTCGGGGGCCCCGGGAACCTCCCCGGCGGGGCCACCCTCGACCTCTCCCAGGGTCCCCGTCACGCCGTTCTCGGCCGCGACCCGCAGCAGCTCGTCGATCACGGATCGCACCTGCGGCTCCGGGTAGGCCCCCTGGAACATCGGCACCGGCTGGCCGGCGAGCACGGCGACCACCGACGGGATCGACTGCACCTGGAAGGCAGCCGAGATCTGCGGGTTCGCGTCGACGTCCACCTTGGCCAGCAGGAAACGGCCGCCGTACTCCTCCGCGAGACGCTCGAGGATCGGGCTGAGCTGACGGCACGGACCGCACCACTCCGCCCAGAGATCGACGACGACGGGCACGCGCTGCGACAGCTCGACGACCGCCGGGAACGTCGCGTCGGTGACGTCGAGCACCGGGTGCGGGGCCGCGCCCGGGGCGTCCTGGCCCGCGGGGGGCGGCGAGACGGCCCGGGCGGGCTCCGGCGCGCGCTTCGGCCGGCCGAGGGAGGAGAGGTCGACGGCGCCGCGGACGGTCGCGGGCGGAGGTCGGTGCTGGCTCATGGGACCTTCCGGTGTGATGGCTGCTACTGCTTGGTCGCGTCGACCAGGACGATCTCGGCGCCGAAAACGCTGATCGTCGCGCCCTCGGCGGCCGGGGGGACGGAGAAGGCGACGACGGCATCCCGGGTGACCGCTGCAGCCGTCGGGACCGTACCGTCGCCCAGCCACTGGCCGATCTCCCCACCGAGGGTGAGCGTCGAGCCCTCGAGCGTCTTCGTGTACGTCGTCGAAGTCCGGATGGTGCCGAAGACGATCGCCCCGCCGTCGGCCGTCTCGAAGGAGACGAGCTGCCCCTCCACGGGCGCTGCCGAGAACGCGACGTCGGCGATCCCGCTGAGGTTGGTGCGGGCCACCTGGAGGCCCTCGCTCAGCTGGGTGGCAAGCGGGTTCGAGCCGAAGAGCGGGGCCGACGCGCTGTCCGCGCCGTTCACGAGGACGTCGGCGAAACCGGCCACGGTGTCCGCGGGGGTCGCGACGAGCCCGGGTGCGTCCGAGGCCAGCTCGGGGCTGCCTACCTCGGGGGTGGCCATCGACGGCGTCTCCACCCCCGGGAACAGCCGGACCCAGCCCCAGAGCCGGTACTGGCTGCGCGGATCGTCCTGCCGGAGCACGAGGCCGAGGTAGGAGGTGGTCCCCTCGGGTGGTGAGGTCACGGCCACGATCGACCGGGGCCACGAGTCGCTCGCGGCAAGGACCAGCATCTCCTCGTCCGTGGAGAGCGGGGACGGGACTCGAGCCCCGCCGCTGCGCTCGGCGATCGTGTACTGGGCCGAACGCATCGTCAGCGCCGGGTCCTCGACACGGACCGACAGAGCCTCGGCGTCCAGGCTCGCATCCGCCGTCGTGACCACCTCGCCGAGTGCCGCGAGCACGGCGTCGGCCTGGTCGACCTGGAGGACGGGCGCCGGAGCGGGCGGAAGCGGCTCCGGGTCGGGCTGAGGCAGGACCGCGGCGCAGCCCGCGAGGGCGACGGTTGCGGCGAGCGCGAGCACGCCGGCGCGACGGATCGGGCGAGCCATCACTTCTCCCCCTCCTCGGAGGCCGCGTCGGACGGGGCGTCGTGCTGAACGGCGTCGGTGGACCTCGTGGCGTCGGTGGACCCCGTGGCGTCGGTGCGCTGCGCGTCACCCATCCCCCACGCCCGTCGCCACGGGCTCGGATCGGGCGTGCCGACAACGCCGGTGGGCTCCGGCGACACGGACTGGTCGGCGTCGCCGGCGGCCTCGGCGCCGCGGTTCTCGGCGTCACCGCCCTCGACCTCGGCGCCATCGGCTCCCTCCGCAGCCGCAGCGGCCGCCCGGGCCTGCGCCCGCAGCTCCCGACGCGTCAGGGGCCGCGTCGGCGCCGAGGCATCGGCTGTCTCGGGTGCGGCTCCGGCCGATCCGGAGGACTCGCCGTCGGCGCCGGCGCGCCCGGACGACGGCTCAGGCGCCTCGCCCGGCGCCTCGACCCGCGCTTCGTCGCCGGGTACCGCGGGGATCTCACCGGTCACGGGTTCGCCGCGGGCCGCGCGTTCGGCTCGCGATGCGTCACGCCGCGCGGCCTCACGTCGCTCGAATGCCCGGAGCCCGAGCATGACCAGCCCGGCCACCAGCAGGAGGGCGCCGAGGACGATGCCGGGGATCAGGTAGGGGGTGCGGACGTCCTGAGGCCAGGTCAGGACGACCTCGGGAGCCGCCGCGGTGCCGTCCGTCGCGGCCAGAAGGCTCCACCGGCCGTCCTCGTTCGTCCAGGTGAGGGTCACTTCGCCGGTGCCCGATGCCTCCGCCACCCACATGTCGGAGCCGGCGGGGCTCGGTGCCTCTCCCTCGCCGTCGACCGTCTCCGCAGCCAGGTGCGTCCACGAGGACAGGCCGGTCACCAGCACGTGAGGGGCGTCGTCGACCCAGGCTGCGACGTCGGCGTCCCGACCGACGGCCAGCGTGACCGGCGAGCCCTTCGGAGCCGTCGCCCGGATGGTGACCTCCTCCGCAACCATGTCGAGCACACCGGCCTCGCTGACCACGAGGGGAGCCTCGGGGGCGTCGGACAGGGACGCGGTGACGGTGTTCGAGCTCTTCCAGACGGTGGCCGAGGCGATCGCCAGTGCGATGACGACCACGCCCAGCGCCACGAGCACATAGGCGATGATCCTGCGGAGCACGAGTGCGGTACCTCCCCGGTGGGGGCGCCCTCGTCACGGGTGCCCGAAGACCCAGGATAGGCCGAGCCGGCCGCTCCTCGGGGTGCACGCCGGGCTCGGATGCTCGTCCGGGATAGGCTGAGGGTGATGGGCGCCGTGGGCCGAACCCGCTCGTCGGCGCTGCTTCGCCGGCCCCCATCGCCTCGACCGGTGCACCGAGCAGGAGGGTTCCGTGTCTGACGTCTCCCCGTTGTTCCCCATCGTGATGCGCGGGTACGACCGCGCCCAGGTCGACCAGCAGATCCACGCCCTCGAGCAGTCGCTCGCCCAGGCGCGGGTGCAGGTCGAGGCGCTCGACCAGCGCACCATGAAGATCGAGGGGGAGCTCTCCGCGGCCAACCGGCAGCTGCGGGAGGCCGAGCGGCCCACCTACGCGGGCCTGGGCTCCCGCGTCGAACGGCTCCTGCGCTCGGCCGAGGAGCAGTCCTCGGACCTCCTCGCGCACGCGAACGCGCAGGCCGCGACGGCCCTCGCGCAGGCCGAACGGTCCGCCCGGCAGCTGCGGGCGCGGGCCGAGACCGAGGCGGCGGAGCTCCTCACGAACGCCCGCCGGGAGGCGGAGTCCCTGACCACCGGCGCGGCGAGCCAGGCCGAGACCGCGCTCGCCGCCGCCCAGCGGCGCGCGGAAGAGCTCGTCGGCTCGGCGGAGCGGGAGGCCGCCCGCATCGCGAACGCCTCCGCCACGGAGGAGACGGACCTGCGAGCGGGCCTCGACCGCGAGCTGGCCCTGCTCCGCGCCGAGGCCGAGCGGGAGATCACCGAGAAGCGTGTCGCGGCGGAGGCGGCGGCCCGCGAGGTGCGCACGTCGGCCGAGGCCGAGGCCCAGGAGGTGCGGGACGCCGCGCGCCGGTACGACGAGGCCGTCCGGGCTGCCGCGGTCGCCGAGACCACGGCAGCGCGCGCCACCGCCGACCGGGAGGTCGCCGAGCTGCGGGAGAAGACCCGGCTCGAGTCCGAGGAGGCCCTCTCGGCCGCCCGCCGTGAGGCGGCCGAGATCCTCGAGGCCGCCCGCACGGAGGCTGCCCGGGTCCGCGCGGCCGTCGCTCAGGCGACCGCGGACGCCGACCTCGAGATCGCCGCCCGGCGCGCGGAGACCGAGCGCGCCAACTCCGAGCTCCACGAGAAGGCAAGCGCCGAGGCGGACCGACTGGTCGCCGCCGCCGAGGAGCACGCAGCCGCAGCGGAGCAGCGGGTGGTCGAGGCACTGGCGAAGGCGGACGCCGTGACGGCCGACGCCGAGTCCCGCGCCCGCGCCCAGCTCGAGTCCGCCCGGCAGACGTCGGACCGGTTGCTCTCCGATGCCCGGGCCGTCTCCGAGGAGCTGGTCTCCGAGGCCACGAGCAGGGCCGAGCGCGAGCTCGAGACGGCCCAGCGCCAGGTGGACGACCTCGGCCGCCAACGGGAGTCGATCACGGCCTACCTGGACGAGCTGCGAGGCCTGCTGGGCGCGGGCGCCGTCCCCGAGCCCGCCGGCGCCACCGGCGAGGCGACGGAATGAGGCCGCACAGCGACGCCAGGAGCCCTCTCGGCGACACCCCGACGGCGTAGTGTTTCTCCGATGGGTGCCAACGAGGATCAGTGGAGCCAGCAGCGCCGAGCCGCCGCCGACGCGCATGCGAACGCGCTGGCCCAACGCCAGTCGCGCGAGAGCGCACAGGCCCGCGCCCTCCTGCAGGACTTCGTCGCGAGGGCTCGCACGACCGGCCTCGAGCCCGAGACGCTCCTGGTGCAGGGCTACGGCGGCAAGGGCACGGCCAAGAGCCAGGTCCGCGGGTGGTACCTGCGCTTCGATCACGCCGTCGGCGTGGGCGAGGACGGCGAGTTCTACGTCCTGACCGCGCCCCTGACCCTCCTCGACCGCGTGCGCGGCGTGCAGATCCGGCCGACCGACCCGCCGCTCGTGATCGGCCAGGGCGGACGCGACGGGGACACGATCGACATGAGCCAGGCCCTCGCGCGGATCCTGCCTCCCGAGACCGGCTCCTGAGCTCCCCCGCGTGAGCATGGTCCCGGGCCGGTGGTCCGCCGTCGCCGGCGCGGCCGGTCTCCTGGCCGCGGACGGAACGCCGCGCTCCACGATCTTCGCCCGGATGACAGCCCTCGCGGTGTCGACCGGGTCGGTCAACCTCGGCCAGGGCTACCCCGACGTCGACGGCCCGCACGAGGTGCTCGAGCGGGCCGTGCAGGCCATCCGGACCGGGCACAACCAGTACGCGCCGGGCCCCGGGGTCGCCGAGCTGCGGCGGGCCGTCGCGGACCACCAGGCGCGGTACTACGGGCTCGCCGTCGACCCGGACTCCGAGGTCCTCGTCACCACCGGCGCGACCGAGGCGATCGCCGCCGCGCTCCTGGCCCTGACGGAGCCCGGGGACGAGGTCCTCACCCTCGAGCCGTTCTACGACTCCTACGCCGCGGTCATCGCACTCGCAGGTGCCACGCGCCGCACGGTCGCGCTCCACCCACCCGACGCGGCTACACCGCGGTGGCACCTCGACGCGGCCGAGCTGCGGGGCGCCGTCGGCCCGCGCACCCGGGTGATCCTCCTCAACACCCCGCACAACCCGACCGGGGCCGTCCTGACGCGGACAGAGCTGGAGGCGGTCGCCGACGCCGCCCGGTCCTGCGGCGCGATCGTCGTCACCGACGAGGTCTACGAGCACCTGGTGTACGACGACGCGGTGCACGTCCCGATGGCGACCCTCCCCGGAATGGCCGAGCGCACCGTGACCATCTCCTCGGCGGGGAAGACGTTCTCGGTCACCGGATGGAAGATCGGCTGGGTCTGCGGACCGGCGCCGCTGGTCGACGCCGTCCGAGCCGTGAAGCAGTTCCTGACCTACACCTCGGGCACGCCGTTCCAGCCCGCGATCGCCCACGCCCTCACCCTCGACGGCGCCGTCGCGGACCTGCGCACGAGCCTCCGCGAACGGCGCGACCTGCTGTGCGCCGGCCTGCGCCGCGCGGGCTTCGACGTCCTCGTCCCCGAGGGCACGTACTTCGCGATCGCCGACGCCGCGTCGGTGGGCGCCCGCGATGCCGAGTCGTTCTGCGCCACGCTGCCGGAGCGGGCAGGCGTCGTCGCGATCCCGGTGACGGCGTTCACCACGCCCGGGGGCACCGCGGCGGCCGACCTCGTCACGCTCGTGCGGTTCGCCTTCTGCCGGTCCGACGGCGACATCCGGACCGGGTGCGAACGGCTGGCGTCGGCGCGGTGGGCGTAACCGGCGGCGCCCGGTGTGCGGCCGGTTCGCCTCGTTCAGGGCGGCACAGGACCTGGCGGACGCCTACGACGTCGACGAGGTGACGGAGGCGGCCGGTGCCGTCGCGCCGTCGTACAACGTGGCGCCGACCCAGCCGATCCGCGTGATCCTCGACCGCGAGGCATCGCCCGAGCACCCCACCCGGCGCGAGCTGCACGCCGCCCGCTGGGGCCTGGTCCCTGCCTGGGCCACCGACGTGCGGATCGGCAACCGCCTCATCAACGCCCGTCGCGAGTCCCTCGCGGACAAGCCCGCCTTTCGGTCCTCGCTCGCCCGGCGCCGCTGCGTGGTCCCCGCCGAGGGCTACTACGAGTGGCAGCGGCGCGGCCGCAGCAAGGTCCCCTTCTACATCCACGCCCACGACGGCGGGCCGCTGGCGTTCGCGGGTCTCTACGCGTTCTGGCGCGACCCCGCGTGCGCCGACGACGACCCGAGGCGGTGGGTCCTGTCCGCCACGGTGATCACGACGGATGCCACCGGGGACCTGGCGGACATCCACGACCGGCGGCCCGTCCTTCTCACCCGGGCCGACGTCGAGGCCTGGCTCGACCCGTCGGCCCACGACCCCGTGCAGGCCCTCGCGCACCTGTCCGGCCCCGTGCCTGACCTGTCCTTCCACGAGGTGTCGACGCGGGTGAACACGCCCGCCGTCGACGAGCCGGACCTGATCGTGCCTGCCTGAGTCCGCCGAGCCCTGGGTGAGGCTGCCGCGACTGTGACCGGCGGGTTGTGGACGGGCAACGCCTCGCCGTCGTCCACAGGCGCCGAGCGCCCGGTCGACGGCGCCCGGCACACTCCCCGCGTGAGCGATCAGGTCCTGCCGGTGCGAACGACGCCCAGGGTGCGCGACGCCGCGTACCCGACGGCCGCGCGGGCGTCCCTGGCATCGCGGTGGCACCTGGCCGTGACGGCCGGCCCGGACGCCGGCTGGTGCCATCCGTTGGAGGGCCCGCCGGTCGCCGTCGGCCGCGACCCGGCGTGCGACGTCGTCCTCGCCGACGCGCGCATGTCTCGCCGGCACCTCGAGGTGCGCCTGCGGCGGGGCGAGGTCGAGGCCCGCGACCTCGGCTCCGCGAACGGGACCCGGGTGCGCCCCTCAGGCGCGCGTCACGACCGGTGGCCGCGGAGCCGGCGCCTCGGCCCCCGATGGCGGCGCCTGCGCACCGGCGCCGAGATCACGGCCGGGGCGAGCGTCCTTCGGGTACGCACCCGGCCGGGGCTCGGTCCGGGGACCGGGCGTGCGCAGCCCCGTCGCAGCGAGCCCGGAACCGGATCCGACGGCTCGCGCGGGCTCGGTGGCGGGCTCGGTGGCGGACACGCCGGTGCCGGCGGGCCGGACGGCCGGGGCCCCGGGACCGCGCGGCTGTTGACCACGCTCCTCCTGGCGACCTCGAGCCTGCCCTTCCTCGTGGGCGCCGGCGTGGGCGGACCGCGGCTCGCCCTGCTGCTCACCATCCCGCTCGCGCTGGTGGGCCTCGCGCTCGCGCCGACGGTGCGGGACGCCGTCGCCGACCGCCGTCGCCGGACCCGCGCCTCGTCCGACCCGGCCCAGGTGCTGCTGGCGGCGGTCGCAGGAGGTGCGGGGCCGCACGGCGAACGGTCCGGCGCCCGCGGCTCCGGTCCCGAGCTCCGGGTGGACGTCCCGACGGCGGGGGCTGTCGACCTGGCCGCGGCGGGATGCGTGGCCCTCGTGGGCGAGGCGTCGGCCGTCCGGTCCGCGGCCCGTCGGCTCGTCTGCGACCTCGTCACCCGCACGAGTCCGGAGGACCTCGCGGTCCGGATGGCCTCGGCAGCCGAGGCTGCCGACCACGACCCGTGGGACTGGGTGCCTGTGCTCCCCCACGCGGCGGGGCGCGCCTCCCCCACGCTCCGCCTGACCGTGCTCGACCTCCTCGGCAGCCGGCCGATCCGCGACGATGCCCTCCCGTACGGCGGGGGACGTGCCGTCGTCGCCCTGGTGGACTCGCTCGCGCGCGTCCCCGCGGAGTGCCGCCACGTGGTCGAGGTCGACGCCGCCCGGGGGTCCCGCGTGAGCGTCGCCTGGGCGGCGGCGGTGGCCGCTGCCCTGGGCGCGACCGGAGAGGGCGACCACGCGCTCCCGGCCGACATCGCGATCGGCGACCTGCTCCCCGATCCGGTGCGGGCATGGCGCACCGCCGACGGCGGCCTCGCCGGGTCGTTCGTGATCGGGCCGGACGGTCCGGTCGAGGTGGACCTCGCCCGGGACGGGCCGCACGCGCTCGTCGCCGGGACCACGGGCTCCGGCAAGTCGGAGCTGCTGCTCTGCTGGGTGCTCGCCCTGGCGAGCCGCTACCCGCCCTCGGCCCTGACGATCGTCGGGTTCGACCACAAGGGCGGCGCCACCCTCCTCCCGGTCGCCGGCCTGCCCCACGTGGCGGGCGTGCTCACGGACCTGGACGCGCGCGCGACGGCCAGGGCGCTGACGGGCATCCGCCGCGAGCTGGCCCGGCGCGAACGGCTGCTGGCCGCGGCCGGAGCGCGCGACCTGGCGGACTACCGCCGGCTCGCGGCGAGGAACGGGCCGACCACGGGATGCGCGCCCGAACCGCTGGGTCGCCTCCTCGTGGTCGTGGACGAGTTCCGCACCCTCGCGGACGAGCACCCCGACCTGCTCGCGGCGCTCGTCCGCCTCTCGGCGCAGGGCCGTTCGCTCGGCATGCACCTCGTGCTGGCCACCCAGCGCCCGGGCGGCGCCGTCAGCGCCGACATGCGGGCCAACCTCAGCCTGGCGATCTGCCTGCGCGTGCTCTCGACCGGCGACTCGCTCGACGTCCTCGGCACCGGCGGCGCAGCCCACCTCCCGCGGGTGCCCGGACGCGCCCTGGTGTCCGGGATCCCCGACGCGGAGACAGGCCCGGTCACGGTCCAGGCGGCCTGGTGCGGACCGGACGCCGGAGACCTTCGCCGCGCCGTCGAGCGCGTCCGGGCAGCAGCGGCCGCCTCGGGCGAGCAGCCAGCCCGGCCCCTCTGGCCGCCCCCGCTCCCCGAGCGGGCCACGGCGCGGCCGGTTCCCACCAGCGGCGTCGGCGGCGGCACGGACGACGGGACCGACGACGGGACTGACGACGGCGGCCGCCCGAGGCGCACCGTTGAGGCGGGGACGCCCCGCCTGCCGGCCCTGCTGCTCGACACCGACGAGGCCGACGGGCCTGCGCAGTGGTCCTGGACCCCGACGGCGGGTCCGCTCCTCGTGGTCGGAGGGCCGCGCTCGGGGAGGACCACGACGCTGCGCACGCTCGCGACCGCGGCCCTGGACCGCGGCCTCCCGGTGCACCTCGCCGGCAGGAACGCAGCGGCGTGCGTCCTGGAGGACGACGGCGTGCGGCGACACGAGCTGCTCGGCACCGTGGTGGGACCGGACGACCCCCGCCGGCTCGTCCGGCTCCTCGACCTCCTGGCCCACGGCACCGGGCCGGCGCTCCTCTGCCTGGACGACGTCGACGCGCTGGTCGAGGCGTGCGAACGGGCGCGCACCGGGGGCGGCGGCCAGGACGGGATCGCCCGGCTCCTGCGGGACGGCGGATCCCTCGGTCTCGCCGTCGCGGTCGCGGGACCGGCGGCGTCGCTCACGGCGCGCTGGTCCGCGGGCGTCCGGCACCGGCTCGTCCTGGCCCCCCGGGACGCCGGTGACGCGGCCGTCGCCGGCGTCCCGCGGAGCCTCGTCGCGACCCGGTGGCCGCCGGGACGCGGAGTCCTGCTCGGCGAGGGGGAGCCCGTGGTCGCCCAGGTGCTCCTGCCCGGGTCGGTCCTCCCGCGACCGGTCGGGGCGCGTCCGGCCGGGTCGGGGCCCGTCCTGCGCCTGGCCCCGATCCCGTCGGCCGTGCCGGCGGGCATCCTGACCGGACTGGACGGGACCGGGACGGACCTGACGATCGGACTCGGCGGGGACGACGCCGGTCCGGTGCGGCTCGACGTCCGGCCGGGCACCCGGATCGTGGTGACCGGGCCGGCGGAGTCGGGACGCACGAGCGCCCTCGACTGGATCGCCGGTCGCCTCGCGGCGCGCGGGCGGGTCGTCCGGCGGGTGGACGGCCTCGTCGGCGCCGCCACGCCCGGGGGACCGGACGGCCACCGGGGTGCGGCGGTCCGCTGCGGGGACGTGGGCGACGCACTCCTCGTCGACGACGCCGACCTGCTGTCCCCCGAGGCCGCGAGCGGCGTCGCCGCGCACTGGCGGGAGTCGCGTGGAGTCGTCGTTGCCGTCGTGCGTGCCGAGGCCCTGGCGGGCGCCTACACCGGCCTGATCGGGCTGCTGAGGGAGGCGCGCGCCGTCGTCGTCCTCTCGCCGTTGCGGGGCGGCCCGGCGCACCTCGCGGCGTCGGACGTGCTTCCGCACGCCGACCCCGCGCGACCGCGGCACCCCGGCCGGGGCGTCCTCGTGGAGCCGCGGCGGGCTCTTCCCGTCCAGTTCCCCGCGCCGGATCCGCTCGCCGCTCCCCCGGTCCAGGTGCCGACGAACGGCTGATCACGACGCCGGGTGCCGCACCCTCGGTCGCCCGACGAAGAACCAGAGCGCCGGACCCACGAACGGGAGCAGCACGACGAGGAGGACCCAGAGCACAGCGGCGGGCGTCGACAGACCGCGATGGCGGCTGATGTCGACCAGCGCATAGGTCACGACCGCGATCGACAGGACGAGCCAGACGTCGTACCCGCTGAGGAAGGGCATGCGTGAGCGTAACCGGCGGCGATCCGCGCCGATCGGGCGGGCTCAGGCAGGGACGTCGGCCTCGGGGTCCCCGCCGACGCCGGCGGTCGCCGCGATCGAGGCGGGCGCGAACAGACCGACCAGCACGACCAGTCCGCTCACGATCAGGAGAGCTCCGAACCACGGCATGCCCGGGAGCTGCAGGAAGCCCACCGCGCCCTGGAGGATCTGCCACGTGGCGATGGGTGCGCGACCCCACCGGCGGCCACGGGACAGCCCGCGTGCCGCGCCCGCGAGCAGAGCCGCGAACCCCCAGGCGAAGACGCCGATGCCGAGGGTCGAGGCCACGTACTCCGCCCGGCCGAGGACGACGTCGAGCGCGAAGGCGATGCCGGCCGCCGTGAGCGCGGCGGCCTCCGCCAGCACCACGACGAGGGCGACGACGAGCAGCCTGGGCAGCCGCGGAGCGGGAACATCCGGTCGTGGCACGCCGTTCACTCTAGGGCGACTCCGGGGGTGTCAAGACCCGGGCGACGTGACGAAGGACTCAGGACGCCGTCGAGGTTTCTCGCGCAGGACCCTTGTGCCCCCCGTCCGGTGCGTGTGACAGTTGTTTCGGTCGCTTTTCATGCTGATTTCACGGCCCCCACCCAATGACGCGCTCCCTGGGTGGAGGGCGTGCAACCGAGGAGACAACGATGGACTGGCGTCACCGTGCTGCGTGTCTGACCGAGGACCCCGAGCTGTTCTTCCCGATCGGTAACACCGGCCCGGCCCTCGTGCAGATCGAAGAGGCGAAGGCCGTGTGCCGGCGCTGCCCCGTGATCGACACCTGCCTGTCCTGGGCCCTCGAGTCCGGCCAGGACGCCGGCGTCTGGGGTGGCCTCTCCGAGGACGAGCGTCGCGCGCTCAAGCGTCGCACGGCCCGCGCCCGTCGGGCCGGCTGAGCCTCACTCCACGCATCCCGGCGGCCGGTGCCGCCGGGATGCGTCGTGTTCGGGCGTGATCGCGGGTCCCGACCTGATGCGGGTCCGGGCCTGATGCGGGTCCCGACGTGATGCGGGTCCCGACGCGATGCTCCGGGCGCCCGCCTCGGGCGGGCGGCACGTCAGGAGCTGCGCATCTCGCGCAGGCGCGCGTGGAGCACCACCTCGGTACCGCCGCCCTGGGCGTCCGACCACTCGATCGACCCGTTGAGCTCGCCGCGGACCAGGGTGCGCACGATCTGCATGCCCAGGCCCGTCGAGGTCTCGGACGACGACGCGGACATCCCGACGCCGTCGTCGATCACCCGGGCGACGAGGTCCTGGCCGTCCCGGTCCGCCGCGATCGTCACCGTGCCGCCCTGGTGGCTGAGACCGTGCTCGACGGCGTTCGTCACCAACTCGGTGAGAACGAGCGCCATGGCGGTCGCGTCGTCGGCTCGCACCAGCCCGAACGAGCCCTCCCGGACGGTCCGGACCGCCGCCCCGGCGGAGGCGACGTCGGCGGCAAGCCGCAGGCTGCGACCGAACACCTCGTCGAAGTCGACGACCTCCTCGATGGTCTGCGACAGCGTCTCGTGCACGAGCGCGATGGTCGCCACCCGCCGCATCGCCTCGTCGAGGGCGGCCCGCGCCTCCGGTGAGGCCACCCGGCGCGCCTGGAGCCGGAGCAGCGCCGCCACGGTCTGCAGGTTGTTCTTCACCCGGTGGTGGATCTCCCGGATGGTCGCGTCCTTGGTGATCAGCTCCCGCTCGCGCCGGCGCAGCTCGGAGACGTCCCGGCAGAGCAGGATCGCCCCGAGGCGCTGGGTGCCGTGCAGGAGCGGCACGGAGCGCAGCGACAGGCACACCCCTCGCGTCTCGACCTCGGTGCGCCACGGCGCGCGGCCCATCGCCACGACGGGGAGGGACTCGTCGACGGTGAGGGCGTCCTCGATCTGCTCGACGATCACCTCGGGCATGCTCAGGCCCACGAGGTCCCCGATCACGCCGAACCGGTGGAAGCAGCTCATCGCGTTCGGACTGGCGTAGACCACCGTGCCCTCGCCGTCGAGGCGGATGAGCCCGTCCCCGACGCGGGGAGCGCCCCGGCGAGGCCCGGTCGCGGAGTTGGGCGACGGGAACTCCCCGCGCGCGACCATCCCGCAGAGCTCGTCGGCCGCCTCCAGGTACGTCAGCTCGAGGCGGCCGGGCGTGCGCGCCGCCCCCAGGTTCGTCTGCCTGCCGACGACGGCGACGGCGCGCCCCGCCCGGACCACCGGCACCGCCTCGTCGCGCACCGCGTACGTGCCGGCCCAGCGCGGCTCGCGGGTGCGGACCGGTCGGCCCTCGTCGAGGGCGCGCTGGAGGTTCGGCCGCACGCCCGGCGGGACGCGCATGCCGACGACGTCCTCGTAGTACACCGTCGCGCCCGTCGAGGGCCGGCAGTGGGCGACCGCGACGAAGCCGCCGTCACCGGCGGGAAGCCAGAGCACGAGGTCGGCGAAAGCGAGGTCGGACAGGACCTGCCAGTCCCCCACCAGCAGGTGGAGCCATTCGACGTCCTGGGCGGACAGGGTGCTGTGCGATCCGATCATCTCGCTCAGGGTGGGCATGTGCACAGGGTAGGAGTCCCGGCCGGGCCGATCGCGGCACCGGGCTAGGCTGGCCCGGTCGCGTCGGGATGCCCCTCACGCCCAGGACCAGGAGGTGCGGTCATGGAGTACTCCACCAGCATCGAGTTCGCGGCCTCCCCGGAGGCCGTGGCCGAGATGTTCGCGACCGAGGAGTACGTGCGCGCGAAGATCACGGCGTCGGGCGCCACCGACGGCACCCTCGAGGTGATCGGCACCGCCGACGGCGCGTTCACCGTGACCACCCGGCGCACCATGCCCACCACGGACATCCCCGCGAACTACCGCTCCCTCGTCGGATCGAGCCTCGAGGTGCGCCAGGTGGAGGCGTGGGACGCCGCGGCAGCCGACGGCACCCGCCGCGGATCGCTGGCCCTGGAGATCACGGGCGCGCCCGTGCGCGTGACCGGCGCCCTCACCCTGGCCCCGGCCGGCGAGGGCCGGAGCGTCGAGACGGTCACCGGCGAGATCAAGGCCTCCATCCCGCTCTTCGGGAAGGCCATCGAGCGCGCGGTCGCCGACAACGTGCACCGCGCCGTCCGGGTCGAGCAGCGCGCCGCGAAGGCCTGGCTCGCGCGCGGGTAGGCGCGCCCCGCGGAGTGCGCCGAGGTAGTCGGGTCGGCGCGAGGTAGTCGGCTGAGACCGACTACCTCGGGCGGGGCCGTCAGGCTGCGGGGCCGTCAGGCCGGCGGGCGGCGCGCGCCGCGCGGCAGCTGACCGAACCGGTGCAGCGTCCGGCTCACCGCCTGTTCGCGCAGCACGGCGAGCATCTCGCGGCGCCCGGAGGCGAGCACCGGCCCGTCCAGGACCGTGACGCCCGCCGAGGCCCCGGCCTCCCGCACCGGTCCCGGGTCACCGAGCACCCGCACCCGGGCGCCCTCGCCCAGGGACGCCACCGACGACGCCGCGTCCGCCGACCCTTCGACGCTCCACCCGCCCGCGGCGAGACCGCGCCGCGCGGCCGAGACGGCGCCCTCCCCCGGCTCGGGCAGCGCGGCGACGAGCGACGGGTCGACGCTCAGCGTGACCGGGACACCGGCGCACTCGGCCGCCAGGAGCACCCGCACCACCTCCACCCAGCGCGCCCCGCGCCCGGCGCGCACCGTCAGCGCGGGGACCGGCCGGTACCGGAACACGTTCGACTCCACGGCCAGGCCGGACGGATCGTGCTCCCGCCCGAACTCCTCCGCCCACGCCCGGGCGTCGCTCCCGACGGCGGCGCGCAGCCACGCGACGTCCGCCGGCGCCCCTCCCGCCGCCTCGACCAACGGGAGCAACACCTCCAGGCGCCGGGTCACGGACGGCGCGGGCTCGGCGAGGCGCGCCGGCACGCCGTCGGGCACCCATTCCCCCAACTGGGCCACGTAGTTCGGCCCACCCGCCTTGGCGCCGGGCCCCACCGACGACGCCTTCCACCCCCCGAACGGCTGGCGCCGGACGATCGCCCCGGTGATGTGCCGGTTGACGTAGGCGTTGCCCGCCTCGACACGCTCGAGCCATGCGGTGATCTCGTCCTCGTCCAGGCTGTGCAGGCCGCCCGTGAGCCCGAACCGGGTCGCGTTCTGCAGCGCGATCGCCTCGTCGAGCGTCCGCGCGGCCATCAGCCCCAGGACCGGCCCGAAGCACTCCGTCGTGTGGAAGAAGGAGCCGGGCGCCACCCCGTCCTTGAGCCCGGGGGACCAGAGCCGGCCGGACGTGTCGAGGGCCCGGGGCTCCACCAACCACGACTCCCCCGGATCCAGGGTGGATAGCGCGCGCAGCAACGTGCCGGCTGGCCGTTCGATGAGCGGCCCCATGCCCGCGCCCGGGTCTTCCGCCCACGCCACCCGCAGCGAGGCGACGGCGTCGATCAGTTGGCGTCGGAACCGCGCCGAGGTCGCCACCGAGCCCACGGCGATCACCAGGCTCGCCGCCGAGCACTTCTGCCCGGCGTGGCCGAAGGCCGAGCGCACCACGTCCGCGACCGCCAGGTCGAGGTCCGCCGACGGCGTGACGACGATCGCGTTCTTGCCCGACGTCTCGGCGACCAGGCGCAGGTCGGGCCGCCAGGAGGCGAAGAGGCGCGCGGTCTCGACCGACCCGGTGAGGACGACGGCGCCCACGTCCGGGTGCGTGACCAGGCGCCGGCCCACCGCGCCCTCGTCGGTGCGCACCACCTGCAGCACGTCCGGCGACAGGCCGTGGGCCTCGAGCGCCGCCCGCACCGCGGCGCCGGCCACCTCGGCGCACACCGGCGTGGCCGGGGCCGGCTTGAGGACGACGGCGGAGCCTGCCGCGAGCGCGGCCAGCGCGGACCCGATGGTGATGGCCACCGGGAAGTTCCACGGCGGCGTCACCACGGTGAGCCGCACGGGGACGAAGCGGGCGCCGTCGACCTCCTCGAGCGCGACCGCCTGCTCGGCGTAGTACCGCGCGAAGTCGACCGCCTCGCTGACTTCGGGGTCCGCCTCCGCGAGGGTCTTGCCGCCCTCGTGGGCCATCACGGTCCACAACTCCTCGCGGCGCGCCTCGAGGTGCGCCGCCGCGGAGCGCAGGACGGCGGCCCGGGCGGCCCCGTCGAGGCTCGCCCACGCGCATCCTGCCTCGAGGCCCCGGGCCACCACGGCGTCGACGGCCCCGGGATCCTCGAGCCACGCCGACGTCGCCACCCGGGGCGGGGCGGCCAGTGCGGCGAGGCCCCGGGCACGCATGGCCGCCGACGCGGGATCGGCGTCCGCGGCGTTCGTGAAGGCCGCCGCCCCGGACCCGGCGACATCGCCTCCCCCGGGCTCCGGCGTCGCCGGCCGTGCCTCGCGACGCGGCCGGGCGCTCACCCGGGCCAGGCCGGCGACCGACCGCGCGAAGGCCGCCTCCTGCTGAGCCATCACGCGGGCCGCAACCCGGGGCGGAGCGGCCAGGGCGTGGAGGAAGTTCTCCCGGGCGGCGGCCTCCTCGAGCCGGCGCACCAGATAGGCGACCGCGACGTCGACGTCCGCGGGCGCGACCACCGGGGTGTAGAGGACAACAGCCCCGACGTCGGCCCTTACGACGCGCGCCTGCGCCGGCGCCATGCCCTGGAGCATCTCGACGTCGAGCGCCTCGCCGACGCCCCGAGCCTGCGCCAGGAGGTGCGCGAGGGCGACGTCGAACAGGTTGTGGCTGGCGACCCCGACACGCACGGCGTCCGTCACGTCCGGACGCAGGGCCACGTCGAGCAGTCGGACGTAGGAGGCGTCCACCTCGGCCTTGGTCGCATAGGGCGCCGGGGCCAAGCCGCGCAGCTCCGCCTGCGCCCGCTCCATCGCCAGGTTCGCGCCCTTGACCAGCCGGACCTTGATCCGCGCCCCGCCGCGCTCGCGCCGGCCCCGGGCGAACGCGAGGACCCGCTCGAAGGCGCCGAGCGCGTCCGGGAGGTACGCCTGGACCGCGACCCCCGCCTCGACGCCGAGCAGCGACGGCTCGGCGAGCAGCGTGGTGAGGACGTCCAGGGTGAGGTCGAGGTCGCGGTACTCCTCGGCATCGAGTGTGACGAAGGCCGGCGGTCGCCGCGCCGCCGCCGCGAGGTAGAGGGGTCGGAGGCGGTCCGCGACGCGCTCGGCCGTGCCCGCCGTGTCCCAGGGCGCGATCTGAGAGGCGAGGGCGGAGACCTTGACGGAGACGTAGTCGACGTCCGGGCGCGCCAGGAGCGCGGCAACCCCCGCGGCCCGCCGGGCCGCCTCCGCCTCGCCGAGCACAGCCTCCCCGAGCAGGTTGAGGTTGAGCCGGAAGCCCTCGGTCCGGGCCCCCGCCAGGTGGTGGGCGAGGGCGGGGTCGCGGGCGTCGACCACGAGGTGCCCCACGAGCGCGCGCATCCGACGGCGGGCCAGCGGCACCACCAGGCGCGGAGCGAGCGGCGCGACGCGCCTGCCGAGGGCCAGGAGGGCGCGGTCCGGCCGGCCGAGGAACGCCGCCGACGACGGCGCTCGCAGCCTCGCGAGGGCCCGCGCCGCGACGGCGGGGTCCTCGGGGCGGACCACCTCGTCCACGAACGCGAGGGCGAGGTCGAGACCGGCCGGGTCCGCGACCAGGGCGGACAGCCGCGCGCTCGCCGCTCCCTCGGGACTGCGCGGATCGGGCGCGCTCGCGGCGGCCCAGCGCCGGGCGAGGGCCGCGGCAGCGGGTGCGAGGGTCTGCGGCGAGGTCGCCGCGCTGACCTCGGTCATCGCTTCAGTGTGCACCCGGGGCGGGCGCGCGGGCCACGGGTCGGCGCGCTCGCTCGCGCGAGCGCGCACGTGCGACGATCGGACCATGACGACTCCCGCGATCGCCCCGGAGGCAGCGCCTGCTCCCGCGCCCGCTCCGGCACCCGGCCACGGCCACGGCCACGGCCACGGCCACGCTCACGAACCGACCCCTGCCCTCTGGGTGGAGCGCGTCGGCGACAAGACCTACATCGGCCGCAACGAGCGGGGCGGCGAGGTCCGCATCGGCCAGCACGACCACGAGGGCGTGATCAGCCCCGGCGAGCTGCTCAAGCTGGCGCTCGCGGCGTGCAGCGCCATGTCCGCCGAGAGGCCGGTGCTCCGCCGGCTCGGCGAGGACCTGCCGATCTCCGCGGGCGTGTCCAGCGTCAAGGCGTCGGGTGAGAACCGCTACGAGACCTTGCTCACCGAGCTCGTCCTGCCGCTCGCCGGGCTCTCGGAGGAGGACCGCGAGCAGATCGACGCGATCGCCCGCCGCGCGGTGGTCAAGGGCTGCACTGTGGGCCGCACCCTCGAGGCCGGCGCGCACATCGATCTGACCATCTCCCCCGAGGCGTAGGTCTGCTCATGGCTCTGATCCGTCGCCGCGCCGCGTCGTCGACCGCTGTCGAGACTGTCGCGCCGGAGCCCGGCGCGCCCCGGGACGACGCCGCGCACGGCGACGCCCCGGCGTCGTCGTCGCGGCGCACGTTCCGCGTGCCATCGCTCGACGAGATGCTCGACGCCGCGATCACGGCGCCCTCGGCGGTCGTGCGCGGGCAGATCGACCGGCTCCGCGCGAAGCACCCCGACGCGACGCCCGAGCAGATCATCAAGATGCTCGAGCGCCGCTACCTGCTCACCATCGCGAGCACCGGCGGCGCGGTCGGCGCTGCCGCCGCCTTCCCCTCCGTGGGGACGGGCACGGCGATCGCCCTGACCACGAGCCAGGTCGGCACGTTCCTCGCCGCGTCGGCCGCCCTCGCGCTCGCCGTCGCCGATGTGCACGGCGTCGAGGTCGACGACGTCGCACGGCGCCGCACGCTCGTCCTCGCCTCGCTCCTGGGCGAGGAGGGGTCGGTGATCGTCGAGGAGGAGGTGGGGCTCGGCACGCTCTTCTGGGCGCGCTCCGCGCTGACCCGGCTGCCCCTCGCGACGGTCAAGACGGTCAACGCCACCCTCGCCCGCCGGGTCGCCAGGTACAGCGCGACCCGAGGGGGGGTGTTCTTCTTCGGCCGCCTCGCGCCGTTCGGGATCGGCGCCGTCATCGGCGTCACCGGCGCCCGCGCGCTCGGCGGGACGATGATCGCGGGCATCCGGCGATCCTTCGGGCCACCGCCGGCGACCTTCCTGCGGCCGGTGGACCTGGCGGGCGCCGTCGTCGGACCCGCTGGGGTCGCGGGGACGGGGGTCCTGGGGGTGTCGGGCGCGGTGGACACCGCGGGCGCCGTCGTCGTCCCCGTCGCTCCGCCGAAGGGGCGGGCCCCACGTGGGCGGCGCGCTCCCCGGCGCTCCGTGGCGCCGCCCGAGCACGTGGACGTTCCCCGCATCTGAAACATCCGCGTGCCCCGGCGGTGCTTCTGCCTACGATGCGCCGGTGAACACCCAGTACGAGGACCTTCTTCGCCATGTCCTCGCGAGCGGCACGCCCAAGGCGGACCGCACCGGCACCGGCACCCGCAGCGTGTTCGGCCACCAGCTGCGCTTCGACCTGAGCGACGGCTTCCCGCTGGTGACCACGAAGCGCGTGCACCTGAAGTCGATCGCGTACGAGCTGCTGTGGTTCCTGCGCGGCGACTCCAACGTGCGTTGGCTGCAGGAGCACGGCGTGCGGATCTGGAACGAGTGGGCCGACGCCGACGGCGAACTCGGGCCGGTATACGGGGTGCAGTGGCGCTCGTGGCCGACGCCGGACGGGCGGCACATCGACCAGATCTCGGCCGTGCTGGAGACGCTCCGGCGCGACCCGGACTCGCGGCGGATCATCGTCTCGGCGTGGAACGTCGGCGGACCTGGACAAGATGGCGCTGGCCCCGTGCCACGCGTTCTTCCAGTTCTACGTGGCCGACGGGCGCCTCTCGTGCCAGCTGTACCAGCGCAGCGCGGACCTGTTCCTGGGGGTGCCGTTCAACATCGCGTCCTACGCCCTGCTCACGCACATGGTCGCGGCCCAGGTGGGGCTGGACGTCGGAGAGTTCATCTGGACGGGCGGCGACTGCCACATCTACGACAACCACGTCGAGCAGGTGCGCGAGCAGCTCTCGCGGGAGCCGTACCCGTTCCCGCGGCTGGAGCTGGCGCCGTCGCCGTCGCTGTTCGAGTACACGTACGAGCACGTGCAGGTGGTCGGATACCGGCACCACCCGGCGATCTCGGCGCCGGTGGCGGTGTGAGGGCGGGTGCGTGAGGCGGTACCTCGTGAGGCGGGGGGCGGCGTCGTGCTCGGCATGATCTGGGCGCAGGCGCGCGGCCGGGTGATCGGGCGCGACGGCGACATGCCGTGGCACCTGCCCGAGGACCTCGCGCACTTCCGCCGCACCACCCGCGGGCAGGCGGTGATCATGGGCCGGACGTCGTGGGACGCGCTGCCGGCGGCCTACCGCCCGCTGCCGGGTCGACGGAACATCGTGCTCTCGCGCCGGCCCGGCTTCGAGGCACCCGGGGCCGAGGTGGCGGGCGACCTCGAGGCTGCGCTCGCCCTCGTGGGCCCCGCGGACGCATGGATCTGCGGCGGCGCCCAGGTCTACGCCGAGACGATGCCGCTGGCCGATGTTCTCGTGGTGACGGACATCGACCTCGCGGTCGAGGGCGATGCGTTGGCACCCGAGATCGGGCCCGAGTGGGTGGCGGCCGAGCGCGTCGCCGGCGGTGCTGACGAGTGGCTGGTCGGCACCGGCGGCCTGCGCTACCGCATCACCACCTACCGCCGCCGCTGAACCAACGAACCGGAGGGACGCCGTCGTCGGCCGCGCAACCAGGCGGACGGACAGGACGGCGCGCGCGGGCGTGGAAGGGCCTGGCGGGAGGCGCGAGGAACGAGCGCCGGATGGTTGCCCGCGCGCGCCGTCGTGTTTGTCCGCCGTCCGCCGCGAACCCACCGCCCTGCCGCGGCCTCGGCAGCGGGCCGCTACTGGACGAAGACCCGGTAGCTCCACGGCTCCATGTCGAGCACCGTGGCCTCGGACAACTCGACGGGCTCACCCGTGACGAAGTCGGTGTAGGCGCCGTGGTAGAGCGCCTCACGGAACGTCGCCTCCACGGGCTCGGCGCGAGAAGTTGAAGACCGCGAACACCTTGTCCTGCTCGTTGCGCCGCACGAAGCTCAGGATCGTCGCCTTGTCGCTGTTCGGCACGCGAACCATTCGCGCCCCCCACGGGGCGTTCCACAACGCCGTGTTCTCGTGCTTGAGGGTGAAGAGCTTCCGGTAGAGGTCGGCGAACGGGTGCTCACGCCACACGATCGGGTCGCGCTCGAAGAACTCGAGCCGCTTGTCGTAGCCCGCCTCCTGGCCGTTGTGGATCAGCGGCATGCCCTCGCTCAGGACCGACAGCACCATCGCGGCCTCGAGCCCCTCACCGAACTGCTCGAACTCGGTGCCCTCCCACGCGTTCTTGTCGTGGTTGCTGACGAACATCATCCGCATGGCCTCCGGCGGCCAGTGCTTGTCGTTCCAGGCGTAGTAGACCTCGAGGGCCGAGCAGTCGAGGGAGCCCGTGCAGATCCTGTGGACCATGTCGTTCCAGTGCCACGAGTAGGTCATGTCGAACGCGGCGGCGTGCAAATCCTTGGACTCCCACTCGGCGAGCATGAAGACGGGCTTGATCGCGTCGAGCTCCGCGCGTGCGTTCTCCCAGAAGTCCGTCGGCACGAAGCCGGCGACGTCGCAGCGGAAGCCGTCGACGTCCGCCTCCCGCACCCAGTACGTCAGCGCGGCGGTCATGTACTCGCGCAGCGCCGGGTCTTTGTAGTCGAAGTCGATGATGTCGTCCCAGTCCCACCACGGGGTGGGGCAGAAGTCACCTTTCCAGTCCCGCAGATACCACTCGGGGTGCTCCGTGACGAGCGGGTTGTCCCAGGCGGTGTGGTTCGCGACCCAGTCGAGGATCACGTGCATGCCGAGGTCGTGGGCGGCGGCCACGAGGGCCTTGAAGTCCTCGAGGGTGCCGAACTCGGGGTTGACGCCGAGGTAGTCCTTCACCGCGTACGGGCTGCCCAGCGGGCCCTTGCGGTTGACCTCGCCGATCGGGTGGATCGGCATGATCCACAGGATGTCGACGCCGAGGTCCTTGAGCCTCGGGAACTCCGCCGTCGCCGCCCGGAAGGTGCCCTCGGGCGTGAACTGCCGCGTGTTGATCTGGTAGATCGTGGCGTTCTTGCTCCACTCGGGATGCGTGATCCGGACGTAGGGAACGGGCTCGTATCGGCTGCGGGTCACGGGCAGGACCTCTCTCATCGCGGCGAGCCTGTGTCGCAGGCATCGGTGCGGCGCGCCGGCGCAGTCCGCGTCGACGTCGACCGGTCCGCGAGTCGGGGTGCCGTCTGCGGCGACGGCCCCGCAACCCCCGGGCGTTTCGCAAGCCTAGCCGCGGGCTATGTGCCTCGGCTGACCTTCGAGCCTCGTGTTGCAGCAAGTCGTTGCAGGAGAGCGGGGCGACGGGGCCGGCCATAGGGTGACGGGCGTGAGCCAACCCAGAGCCTGGGACCACACCGAGCGCGAGGCAGCGACATGACTCTCACCCCCAGAGAACAGGTCGGCCGCGGGCTCGACGTCCTGGCCACCGAGAGCCAGGACACGATCCAGGATTCCCCGGCGCCTCCGCTCGACCGGACGGTCCAGGACACCCCGGCGCTCTCGGCCCAGGAGACCCCCGCCGAGCCCGGGCCGGTGCTGCGCCCGCGGCCGCGCCCGGCGCTCCCCCGCGGCCACTCCCGGGTGACGATCGAGTCCGGCCCGCTCGACGTGGACCTCGTGTTCTCCGACGCGGTCAACTACGCCCTGGTCCACAACGGCGTCTCGCCGCTGGTCGCGCTCACGGTGAGCAACCTCGGCGACCGCCCGATCACGCTGGGCAGCCTCACGATCACCCTGGAGTCGCCGCTCGCGGAAGCGCTCACGGACCCCCTCGTCCTCGCCGACGTCACGCTCGCTCCGGGCGAGACGCACGAGGCCCCCACCGCCGCGCTGCGCCTCACGCTGCACCCTCTCCCGTTCGCCCGCCTCGACGAGGCGACCACCGGCGAGGTGCACCTCACGGCGACGACGGCGCACGGCCGCCACCGCGCGGAGCACCCGATTCGCCTCCTCGCCCGCGACCAGTGGTGGTCGACGTCGATCCCGGAGTCGCTCGCGGCGTTCGTCCAGCCCCGCGACCGGGCCGTCGCCGACCTCCTGTCCGAGGCCAGCGACCTCCTCGCGGCCCGCACCGGCGACCCGTCGCTCCAGGGGTACCAAGCCGGGTACGAGCGCGTGCTCGCGATCGCCGAGGCGGTCTACGACGCGATGCGCGGCCGCCGGATCCGCTACATCGAGCCGCCGGCGTCGTTCGAGGGCATGGGTCAGAAGATCCGCCCGCCACGCGAGGTCCTCGTCGACCGCTGGGGCACGTGCCTCGACCTGACCTGCACGCTCGCCGCGGCGTTCGAGGCCGCCGGGCTCAATCCCGTCATCGTCTCCTGCGTGGGCCACGCGTTCGCAGGCGTGCTCCTCGAGGACTCCCAGCTGGCCGAGGTGGCCCTCGGCGAGCGGAACCACCTCGTCAACCTCGCCGAGAGCGGGCTGCTGGTCGCGCTCGAGACGACCGCACTTACCGCCTCCGCCGAATCGCGATCCTTCGACGAGGCTCGCGCCGCGACCCGGCCATGGTTCACGCAGCACCTGGACAAGATCCAGTACGCCCTCGACGTCCGGACCGCGCACCGGCGCGTGCGGCCCCTCCCGGTGGTCACGGAGGGCGAGGGCGGCGTCGTCGTCGTCGAGGTCGAACGCCCGGCCGAAGCCCCGCCGCGCGCACCACGCGAGCCCGCCAGGACGGGGGCCGACGACGCCCCGCCGCACCCCCGCGCCGGCGCCCGGCCCGCCGCCCCGGTCATGCCCGCGCGGGTCGCGCAGTGGCGCAACGCCCTGCTCGACCTCTCCTTCCGCAACCCGCTCCTGAACCTGCGGATGGGGCGCTCCGGCGTCGACCTCCACGTCCCCGCGGGATCGCTCGGCGCCCTGGAGGACGTGGTCGCTGAGGGGCAGACGCTGCGACTGGTCCCCCACGACCAGATCAGCGCGATCCACCGCGCGGCCGGCGCCCGCACCGCGCAGGAGGTCGACGCCGCCCAGCTCGCCGCCATCCTCACCGGGGAGCGGGCCGTCTTCGTCGCCATGACCACCGCCGCCTACACCTCGCGCCTGCGCGGCCTCGCCCGCAAGGCGCGGACGGTGCTCGAGGAGACGGGCGCGAACAACCTCTTCCTCGCCCTCGGCTCGCTGGCCTGGGAGGACGCCGGGCGCGAGGCCACCGCCCCGCTGTTCCTCCTGCCCGTGGTGCTCAAGGCGCGGCACGGGCAGCCGTTCGAGGTGCACGTCGAGGACGGCGCCTTCGCCCGGCCGAACCAGTGCCTGCTCGAGAAGCTGCGGGTCGCCAAGGGGCTGGAGATCCCGCAGTTCAGCGAGCCGGACACGGACGAGAGCGGCATCGACCTGCCCGGCGCCCTCCAGGAGATCCGGGCGGCGCTGCTGCGCGCCGGCCTGCCCTATCGCGTGGAGGAGACGGCCCACCTCGCGATCCTCCAGTTCTCCACGTTGCAGATGTGGCAGGACCTGGGCGAGAACTGGCCCACGTTCCTCGAGAACTCGGTGGTCCGGCACCTCGTCGAGACACCCACGGACTCCTTCGCCGACCCGGTCCCCGAGCCGGAGCCGGATCCCACCGCGGAGGCGACGGCGTACCTGCCCGTGCCCGCCGACGGCTCGCAGCTCGAGGCGGTGCGGTGGGCCGCGGCGGGACGGTCGTTCGTGCTGGAGGGCCCGCCCGGCACCGGCAAGTCCCAGACGATCACCAACCTCATCGCGCACAACCTCGCCGAGGGGCGCCGCGTGCTGTTCGTCGCCGAGAAGCAGGCGGCGCTCGACGTGGTCAAGCGCCGCCTCGACTCGGTGGGCCTCGGCACCTTCAGCCTCGACCTCCACGGCAAGGCCCAGACGCCGGCGGCCGTCCGGGCGCAGCTGCGCGAGGCGCTCCACGCCCACGCCGAGGGCAACCCCGCCACGTGGGAGGCCCAGCGCGCGCAGTACCGCTCACTGGTCGCCCACCTGCGGCGATACCCCGAGGTGCTGCACGCCGTCGGGCCGGCGGGCTTCTCCGCGTGGACGGCGCGGCAGGTGATCCTCACCCTCTCCGGGGAGGACGACGACGGCGCCGCCCGCCCCGAGGGGTTGCGTGTGCCGCCCGAGACGGTGAGCGGCGGCGTCGACCCCGAGGCCGTGTACGCGACCGCACGGGACCTGGCGCCAGCCATCCCCGACCTCGGGGCGCCGCTCGCGTCGCACCCCTGGCTGCTCGCGGGGCCGGCGCCGGACGCGCCGCTCGACCACGACGTCGTCGCGGCCGCCCTCGGGGAACTGACGGCGGCCGACGCCGCGGTCGGTGACCCGGGGCTGCGGGCGCTGACGGACCTCGCGGAGTCGCCGGAGCACCTCGGCGTGACGGCCCGCTGGCTCGACCACGCGGCCGCGGGAACTGCGCTGCCCCCGCGGAGGCGCGGGACGTCGTCGGACCCTCGTGGGTGGCGCACGCGACGGCCGCACGCAGGGCGCTCGCGGACCACCGGACGACCTGGGCGTCGGTGCTCGTTCAGGTGGTGCCCGAGGTGCTCGCCGCCGATCTCGACGGGCTGCTCCGCGAGGCCCGCGAAGCGGACGGCAAGTTCCTGTTCAAGGGGCGCGCACGCAAGGCGGTGCTCGCGCGGCTCGCGCCCGTCCCTGCGGCCCGGCGCCACGGTGCCGCCCGCCGAGGTGAGCGCCCTGCTCGACCGGCTGGTCGCGCTGCGGGCCGCCTCGCTCGACCTCGACCGTTACCTGGCCGGCGTACCCGGCGTCCGGCTGCCGCCCGGATGGAACCCGATCGCCGACGACGCCGAGGCCCGGTTCGCCTGGGTGGTGGACGGGGTCGGGGTGTCGGGCAACCTCGCCAGGTCGGCCGAGGGCGCAGGCAGCCCTGCCCTCGACGCCTCGGCCGCGGACCTCCTGCGGCGACCGGGCGGCGTCGTCGGCGCGGGCCCGGCGGTTACCCGGCTCGCGAGCGCGTGGACGCGCTGGTTCGCCGCGGCTGGGAAGTACGCCCGACGACGTCGCGCGGTGGCGCGCCGGGCGTCCCCTCGCGCAGGCGCTCCGGGAGAGCGCGCCCGGGTGGGCGACGGTGTCGGAGCGGCGCGGCCTGCTCGACCTGCACCGATGGGGCGCCGTCCAACGGCAGCTGCGCGTGCTGGGAGAGGCGGGCCTCGGGGAGTACGTGGCCGCCCTGCGGTCCGGGGCGCTCAGCCCGTTCGAGCTCGAGGACCGGCTGCGGCTCGGGATGGCGTGGGCTGCCCTGGAGGAGCGGCTGCGCGCCACGGGGCTCGACACCTTCGACGCCGGCCAACGGGGGCGGGACATCCAGCGGTTCGTCGCGAGCGGGGAGGACGTCCGACGGCGTCTGGTCACCGAGCTGCCCGCGCGGATCGTCGCGGCTCGGACTTTCGGCCCGGACCGGATGATCGGGGCGGTCGGGGAGCTCAACCGGGAACTCGGGCGGCAGCGCGGCGGCAAGAGCATCCGCCGGCTCCTGTCCGACTACGGCTCCGCGATCGGCGAACTCACCCCCTGCCTGCTCATGAGCCCCCACTCGGTGGCGCGCTTCTTCGCACCGGGCGCCATCGACGTCGACCTCGTCGTGTTCGACGAGGCGTCCCAGATCCGGGTGGCTGAGTCCGTCGGGGCGATGGGGCGCGGGGCGGCCGTGGTGGTGGTCGGCGACTCCAAGCAGATGCCGCCGACCACGTTCGGCGGGCCCGGGTACGAGGCAGGGTACGAGGACGAGGACGCCGGCGGATCCGAGGAGGAGGGCGCCGTCGTCGTCCCGGCGGACGCCGAGAGCATCCTCACCGAAGCGGTCGACTCCCAGCTGCCGCGGCTGTGGTTGTCCTGGCACTACCGGTCCCAGGACGAGGCGCTCATCGCGTTCTCGAACCGCTACTACTACGACGGCCGGCTCGCGAGCTTCCCCGGCCCGCCGAACGGACGGCCCGGCACCGGCGTCACGTGGCGGCGGGTGGACGGGTCGTTCGCGCGCGGCGCCGGGCGGGTGAACCGCGTGGAGGCGCACGCGATCGTCGAGGAGATCACGCGGCGGCTGCACGAGAACGGGGGCACCTCGATCGGCGTGGTCACGTTCAACGTCGAGCAACGTGACCTCATCCTCGACCTGCTCGAGGCGTCGCAGGACCACGTGGTGCTCGACGCGCTCGCGGCAGCCGAGGACGGGCTGTTCGTCAAGAACCTCGAGAACGTCCAGGGTGACGAGCGCGAGGTCATCCTCTTCTCCCTCGCGTTCGCCAAGGACCCGGCGACGGGGAAGCTGCCGCTCAACTTCGGGCCGCTCAACCGGGCCGGGGGCGAGCGGCGGCTCAACGTCGCGATCACCCGGGCGAAGCGACAGGTGGTGCTGTTCACCTCGTTCGACCCGGAGGACATCGAGCTCGAGCGGACGTCGTCGCTGGGGCTCGCCCACCTGCGCGACTACCTCATGCTGGCGGCGCGGGGATCCGACGGCGTGTCGACCCTGAAGCCGCGCACCGTGACCGATGGGCACCGCGACGCGGTGGCCGACGCACTCCGGGCGGCGGGGCTGCTGGTGCGCACCGAGGTGGGGCTCTCGGACTTCCGGGTGGACCTCGCGGTCGCTTCGCGGGAGGCGGGCCCATGGGTCGCGGTGCTGCTCGACGGCCCGGGCTGGGCCAAGCGGGCGACCGTGGCCGACCGGGAGGCCCTGCCCTCCGCGGTGCTCGCCGGGTCGATGGGGTGGCCGCGGGTGGAGCGGGTGTGGCTGCCGTCGTGGCTCGCGGAGCGGGACCGGATCGTGCTGCGGATCGTTGAGGCGGCGCAGACGGCGGTGTCAGCGGAGGCCGCCGTTCCGGCTGATCGGGGAACGTCCGTACCGGAGTTCGCGACGGACCGTCCCCACTCGGAGGTCGTGGGAGCGACCGGGCCCGGCGAGCCTGCGAAGGCGAGCCTCGCGCCGCCGCCGCCACCACCCGCGCCGTCGTCGCCACCCGCGCCGCCGTCGTCGCCACCCGCGCCGCCGCCCCTGCCCGCACCTGCAGCGGCCCCGTCGGCCTCACCGGGCGACGAGGACGGCGCCGCGACCTTCGTCCCGGCGGCCACCACGGGATGGGAGAAGGACCGCGACCGGCTCGACCATCTGGCGGACCGGCGGGTCGCCGCCGCCGTGCGCTCGGTGGCGCTCGAGGTCATCGCCACGGAGTCGCCGATCGAGGAGTCGCGCCTCGCGCGGATCGTCGGGAACCGGTTCGGCTTCCAGCGCGTGGTGGCCAAGCGCGCGGCCGAGATCGTCGGGGTGGTGCCGGACGCGCTGCGACGGGAGTCGCCGCTCGGGGCGTTCTACTGGGCCGAGGGCACCTCGCCGGAGACGTTCAGGACCTTCCGCCGGACGCCGCCCGGCGTGAGTCGGCCCCTCGCCGAGATCGCACCCGAGGAGATCGCGAACGCGATGGCGTACCTCGCGCGGCTCGGCCACGGGATCGCCCAGGACGAGCTGCTGAAGGAGACGGCCGCGGTCTTCGACTCGCGGCGCCTGACCCCGCCCGTTCGGTCGCGGCTCGAGGCGGTGCTCGCCTGGGCCGTCGCGGAGAGCCGGCTGAGGGTGGAGGGCGAGCTGATCCAGGCCTGAGGGACGTCGCCGGCCCGCGGTCAACGGGTCCCTTCAGTCGCGCTCGAGGAGGGTGACCACCTCGTAGTGCGACGTGTTGGGGAACATGTCGAGCAGCCGGGCGCGCCGCGGGCGCAGCGACGGCATCGCGCGCCAGGTCCCGCGCGAGCGACTCGGCGTTGCAGCTCGAGTAGACGACGTGCCGCACGCCGGACGCCTCGAGCCAGCCGCCGAGCTCGGGCCCGATCCCGCGCCGCGGCGGGTTCACGATCACCAGGTCCGGCGCGGTCGGGGCGCGCAGGGCGTAGCGCCGTGGCGTCGTCGGCCTCGAAGCCGCACCCGGTGCAGGCCGGCCTCGCCGCGGCGCTGGCCCGGGCGCTCGCGACCGCCTCGGCGCTCGTCTCGACCCCGACCACCGTCGCGTCCGGGCGCGGCGCAGTGGCAGCGCGAAGCCGCCGACGCCGCAGTAGAGGTCCCACACCGTGCGCGGGCGCGGACTCGTCGGCCCAGTCCCGGACCTGCCGGTAGAGCGCGGCGGCCATCTCGGTGTTGGTCTGGAAGAAGCTCTGCGGGCGCAGGTGCAGGACCACGTCGTTCGACGCGCATCGTCAGCGTCTCCTGCTCGGTGAGCAGGATCTCGGTCTCTCCCTCGAGCACGGCCTTGTGCTCGGGCTGCAGGTTCACCGACGCGACCGCGAGCGCGGGCAGCGCCGCGCGCAGCCACGGGCAGGTGCTTGCGGATCCGCGCGACCGGCTCCTGGGAGCGAAGCACGAACCGGACCATCAGCTCGCCGTCGGGCGACTCGGTCACCAGGAGGTACTTGAGTTCGCCGGCCCGGCGCGTGACGTCGTACGGCGTGAGTGCGGCCCGCGTGACGAACGTCGGCGAGGGCCGCGAGGCTGCCTCGGATGCCCTGGCGTGTGGAGCGGGCAGTCGCGCAGGTCGACGCCGTGACCGGCCGGGTCGAGGATGCCGAGCACGGGCTCGGCGACGCCGTGCCCGCGACCACCATCTTCGCCTTGTTGCGGAAGCCCGGCTCGGCGCTCGCGACCGGGGGCAGCCACGTCAGGTCCGGGGCGCCGCCGAGCAGGTCGCGCGACCCGGCGCTGCTTGGCGGCCAGCTGCGCGTCGTACGGCGTGCTCGAGCAGGGTGCAGGACCGGCACCGACCGGCGTCGTAGTAGGCGCACTGCACCCGGGGAGTGTAGGTCGGACTCCGGGATGGGATCTCCGAGGTGGGTCGGCGACCTGCGCGCGGAGCCGGCGCCTCTACCCGTCCTCGAGGTCGATCAGCCTCAGCCGGACGTGCGCCGTGTCTCCCGCCTCCACCCCCTCGGCCTTTCGGATCACCTTCTTGATCGGGAGGACGTAGGTGCGCAACGTCTTGTCCGGGAAGACCGACGTCCGCCAGACGCTCCCGCCGAGGCTCACCTCCACCCGAACCGAGCCGAACCCGCGCGCGTGGGGCGCGGCCACCTCGAGGACGTCGTCGGCGATCTCGGCCGGCAGGCTGAGAAGCGTCCAGCTGTCGGTCTGTCTCGCATCCCAGAGCCACAGCTGCGCGTCGAACTCGTAGGTCACCGACGAATCGTGACAGGTGACTGGCACCGCACGAACGTGGTGGGGAGGTTTCGTCGCACCACCCGCGACGAGACCTCCCCACACCACGCACGGGGCCGGGCTCCAGAGTGGCGGCGGGCCCATCAGGACGCTGCCGGGACGTGGTGAGTTCGGTCGTAGCGGTCCACCCGGGGGCTCCCGGATCTGACTGGCGCTCGGCCCGGTTCTGTGACGCGTCGCCCAGAGGTCCGGACGTTCCTGTGACCACGAGATCCCCACACGTGGGCGGGCAGTGGCCCGGGGTGGGGCCTATCCAGCCGTGACACGGCCACTTGTGGGGAACTCGCCACGGCGACCGCCTCTCGCCCTCGGGCTGTGGATAGCGGCGTGGCCGAGCGCGCGGCGGCTCATGCTCGGCGACGTGGACCTCGAGCGCCGGCTTCGCGATCTCGGCGGCGCGGCAGGTCCGGGGCAACTCGGCACGTCGAGCCGCGCCTACCGAACCATCCGGCGGCTGACGTCCGAGGGGCGCCTCGTGGCCCACGCCGCCGGGTGCCTCGCACTCCCCGCCGCAGACCCGGACATCGTGCGAGCACGGCAGTTCGGCGCGCGGCTGACGTGCGTGTCAGCGGCCCGCGCGTGCGGCTTCCGGCTCCTGGCCGCGCCGGGCGCGACGCACCTCGCGATCCCCCACCGCCGTGGGCCCGCCCTCCACCCCGAGCTGCGGGGTGTCCGTGCCGTGATCCATCGCGAGGTGCCCGCGCTCCTCGACGCGACTCCGCATCCCCGGGTTCCCGGTGGGGAGGGACCGTTGGTCGTGGCACCGGCCGAGGCGCTCGCGAGGATGCTCCGCTGCCAGGAGCCGATGGCGGCGATCGTGACGATCGACTCGGCCCTGAACCAGGGTGCGTGCACCGTCCATGAGATCGAGGCCCTCCTTGGGGGTCCCGGGAGCCCCGCCGCGCGAGCGATCCTCGCCGAGTGTGATGCGCGCAGCCTCTCCGTGGCCGAGAGCGTCGTCCGGGTGACGCTGCGACGGGCGGGCCTGTCCGTCGAACCGAACTGCCCGATCCTCGGCGTGGGCTACGTGGACCTACTCGTGGAGGGTGTGCTGGTAGTCGAGTGCGACGGTTACGCGCACCACTCGTCCCTGGCTGCATTCTCGGAGGATCGGCGCAGGGACCGCGCCCTCCATCTGGCGGGCTACGCGACCCTGCGCTTCCCGTCGGACGAGGCCGCGCGCGCTCCGGACGACGTCCTTCGATGCGTCCTGGATCTCCTCGGCCGCGCGCGCGTGGACGCCTCAGGTCGCTGACGGCCGTGGCCGTGGCCGATCTGACTCACCGCGCGCCCCAAGCAGCACGCCGGCGGCGTCGGCCCGTGCTCGGATCCCCACAAGTCGCTCGGAACACCGCCGGAGTGGCCTCTTCCGCGCTCGGGGCGAGGACTTGTGGGGATCCGGTCTTCACCGGCGCTCGACGCCCCTGGGCTCCCCTGGACCCAGCTCACGCGTGGACGGCAGTCGGGGACCTGGCCCGCCTTCCCGGCAACAGCACCGGTCCGCCGCACGGTGCCCCAGGGGAAGATCGGGCCGGGGTCCCCCGCCCCGATAGACCGGGTGGAGGAACGCGCATCCGTGGCAGCCGGGAAGGTCAGCCAGTCGTCCGCAACCCACCGTGGGTACACCGGCATGCCGGCCCTCCTGCAGGAGTTGACTGTCGGGTGAGGCGCGAGCGCCGGCGACGACCGGCGCGGCGCCGATCCTGAGGAGGTCGGCATGTCCGACGACATCCAGATCAAGCAGATCCCCGCGCAACTCGCGCTCGTCGTGAGCACGCGCGTGAAGATGACGGAGATCGCCCAGGGGATGGGCGAGGCGTTCGACGTGCTGATGCGCCACGCCGCAGCGACCGGGGCGCAGTTCGCCGGCCCGCCGTTCGTCCTGTACCCGGAGATGCCGGCCGAGGAGTTCACGTTCCTCGTGTGCATGCCTGTGACCCCGGGCGCCGTGGCCGGGGAGGGCGTGGACGTCATGGAACTCCCCGCCGCCGAAGCGGCGATGCTCCTCTACCGGGGACCGTACGACGCCATGGAACCGTCCTGGCGGCGGCTCATGGAATGGGTCGGGCGCAGCGGCCGGCAGCCCGCGGGCCCGCCGCGCGAGGTCTACCTCAACGAGCCGGGCACCGTCGCGCCGGAGGACCTCCTCACCGAGATGGTTGTGCCGCTCGCCTGAGGGGCCGGAGGACGACGACGCCCGGCGGGTCCGCCGCAGGGAACGGTCAGGCGCCGGGACGCGTTGTGCCCGGTGGAGCCGACGGCGAGGAGGCACGCGCGTGAGCGGCGGCAACGAGGCCAGGGACGAGGGCCAGCTCCCCACCTCGTTCACGGTCGACGGTGTCCGGTTCGGCGAGGGCACCTTCGAGCGGACCGTCGACCGGTTCAGTGCCGCGGTCCTCACTGCGGACGCCGCCGCGATCCGTCACCACCTGCCCACCCCCACGCTCCAACCGCTGCAGATCTCGCCACACCGCGCCTTGGTCTTCGTCTACAGCGCGACCGTCGCCTGGCGCATGGGCAAGCCTGCCACCGTTCCGCACCCCGACGTGCGGCCGCGCGAGATCACGGACCGCACCTGGGTCTACGGCCGGCGCGATGGGAGCGTGATCGGCTTCCCGAACGTCGACAGCGGCATGGTCCGACGGCGCTTCGGCCGCGACGCCGCTCGGCACCGGCTCGGCGACCACCCCGCTGCGGCGGGCCTGGAGGCGTTGGACCTCTCCCGGACTCCGCCGTTCGCCGACATCTGGAGCGCAGGGCGGTCACGGCCGGGGCCGGTCGACGTCATCGGCCCGGCGGCGCACACGGTCGCGACCTTCGAGGGGACCGACGACGCCGCGGCCCGCCTCGTGGTCAGCTGCGGACCCCGCGCGACCGTCGAGATCGACCAGGGGTTGGCGGGTCTGCCCTTCGACCCGAGGGGGACCTTCGCCGTCGACCCGCTGCCGTCGTCCGAGGCCCAGCGGACAGAACGGCACCGGCGCAGCACGCGACCCACACGGGTCTGGGTACGCGCCACGGCGCGCGGGCGCCTACTGGATCGGCTGTGCGACGGGGCGGGCTAGGCCTCCGGGAGCCCGGCCCCGTGCGCGGCCGCCCTGAGTCTGCGCGTCGCGTGTCGCCAGGGGCAGCCCCCGCTCCTCGGCAAGGAGGAGGTACGTGGCGTCGTTCGCGCTCAGCCCGTGGAGCCTGCCGACGGCGACGACCGGCGGCATGCCGCCGCATCCGGCGTCGACCTCGATCGGGAGCTGTCTCAGGAGTCCGAGGAAGCGCTCGGCGGTGGCAGCGCTCGGGGTAGCGCGATTCTGACCGCCGCGCGCCACCTGCCCGTCCGGTTCGCCAGTCACGTCAGGACGTCCGCCGGGTCGATCCGGCGCAGCCCCGGCGCCGCGTCGAAGTCACGATCGGCGGAGACGATCTCCTCGAAACCGCGCGCGATCGCGGTTGCGGCGTGCACGGCGTCCCGCGCCCCGAGCTCGGCGGCGGAGACGAGGTCGAGGGCACGCTCGAGAACGTCCGCGTCGAACGGGTGCAGCACGCACAGCGCGCCGGCCTGGCGCGCCTGGGCAACGGCGTCGGCTCGGGGCACCCGGCGGAGCCGGTGGAACACGAACTCCTGCACCATCTCGACGCTGGCGTGCAGCTCGAGGACGCCGGCCGCCGCCGCCTCGACCACGCGGCGGCACGGCTCCCGCAGCGGGTGATCGCCTCCGGCGGCATAGGCGAGGACGGAGGTGTCGACCCAGATCCGCCGCGTCACGGCACGCGCCTCGCGAGATCGGCGGTCATGGCCGCCTTGACGTCGGCCCAGTCCTCGCCGGGCCCGACGGGCTCCTCCGTGAGGGCGAGGAACGCTGCGGCCGCCGACGCCCGCACCGACGCGTCCGGAGCGAAGCGCAGGTCGATGGCCTCACGGATGACGGCCGCCACGCTGCGCCCGGATCGCGCGGCCTCCTCCTCGACCTTCGCGAACCGCTCCTGATCGAGCAGGATCTGCAGCCGCTTCTCCAGGTAGGACATACACATACATTAGCATGCACATATCTCTTCGGTGGGCTGCGCGACCGCACGCACACCGCCGCACACACCCGGCTCTTCGGCGGAGGACGGGACGGCCTCGCGGGCCGCCCGTCCGCATGTCTCACGCGTGATACCTTGAAGTCATGACGGCCGAGGTGACGATTCGCGAACTCCGAAACCACGGAGGTGACGTCGTCGACCGCGTCCGGGCCGGCGAGCGACTGATCGTCACCCGCTCAGGCGAACCGGTTGCCGAGTTGCGTCCGGTCGCGGGCCGAGGGCTCGACGCCGCGAGCCTGCTCCGACGCTGGCGACACCTGCCCCCCGTCGAGCCGGAGGCCCTGCGCCACGACATCGACGGTTTGATCGATCAGTCATGGTGACTCCCCAGGCGGCGGACCGGCGGGGCGTGCTCGACACGAGCACTGTCGTCCTCCTTCCGCGGATCGAGGACCCAGCGGCGCTGCCCGACGAACCCGTGATCACGGCCGTGACGCTCGCGGAGCTGTCAGTCGGCCCGCTGGTGGCTCGCTCAGAGGCCGAGCGGGCCGCGCGGCAGGCACACCTCCAGCAGGCCGAGGCGGACTTCGACCCGTTGCCGTTCGACGACGCCGCGGCTCGCGCCTTCGGCCGCGTCGCCGCCGATCTCCGACGCGCAGGCCGCAAGCCGACCGCCCGGGCCTTCGACGCCCTCATCGCGGCCACGGCCATCTCGGTGGGCCTGCCCGTCTACACCGCCAACCCCCGCGACTTCGCCGGCATCTCCGAACTGACCGTCGTCCCCGTTCCTCACCCGGACGGACGCCAGGGCAAGGGGTAATGCAGGCGTCCTTCTTCGCCGGCGTCGCCGGCCGTGGTTAGCGTGAGCCCGTGACGGAGGCGGTCTTCTTCGAGAGCCCCACGGCCTGGCGCGCCTGGCTACGTCGAGCACCACGCGAGCGCCGCCGAGGTGTGTGTCGGCTACTACAAGAGGGGGACGGGGCGGTCGAGCCTCACGTGGCCGGAGTCGGTGGAGCAGGCGCTGTGCTTCGGCTGGATCGACGGCATCCGGCAGCTCGCTCGGGCCCGAGTCCTACACGATCCGGTTCACACCGCGCCGCGCGAGGAGCATCTGGAGCGCCGTCAACCTCGCGACGTACGCGGACCTCGAGCGCCGCGGCCTGATCACCGCGCCGGCCGCGCGGCCTATGAGCGCCGCCGCGAGGACCGCACGGCCGTCTACTCCTTCGAGAACTCCGACAACGCCGCCTTCCCCCCCGAGCAGGAGGCGCTCTTCCGAGCCGACGACGCCGCGTGGGCGTTCTTCTCGCAGCGCCCGGCGTCGTACCGCACCGCCGCCATCTGGTGGGTCGTCAGCGCCAAGCGGGAGGACACCCGCGAGCGCCGCCTCGCGCAGCTCATCGCCGACTCTGCGGCGGGACGGACGGTTCCCCCACTCACCCGGCGCTGACGCCGTGCCCCACCTCACGACCGTCTGCCGACTCCTTGGCGGGCGCCCCGGCTCGGAGGAAGTCCCGCGGGGCGGCGGACTCGCGCCTCGGCCCTACTCCACGCGGGTGATCCGCCACGTGACGGTCCCCCCGATGCCCTCGTAGCAGTCGTCGCAGTGACGTCGTCGCACGGAGCCCAGACCTCCAGCGTCCCCTCCCACGGATCCGTCCGCGCACCCCAGCCCTCTGCCGGCTCGTACGCGTACTTCGGGCGAGGCGAAGGGGTCGTCGTCGGTCCAGACGTCGTCCTCCGTCCCGGTGGCCATCACGTAGAGGGCCTCCGTGGCGGGCACCTCGAACTCGAACGCGTACCGCGGATCGTCGGCCGCGACCCACTCCTCTGCCGGGCTCGCCAACGGCTCGCAGACGCTGTGGGTGCACGCTCGGAGTTCACCGCTGCTCGGGAACCGCACGTCGTGCGCGACCCAGGTGACGTCGCTCGCCGACGGGCCGTAGCCCGCCCAGAACGCGTACGTCCAGTCCCGGTCGCAGTCGAAGATCGTGCACCCGGTCTCGCTGCAGTCGCCCTCGGTCACCTCGAGGAACTCCACCCGCAGGTCGCCGGGCGTCTCCTACGACGTTGTTCGCCCGGTTGCCGTCCGCCACCTCCTCGTCGGGATCGAGCACGAACCCCATCCCGCCGATCCGGTCCACTCGGCGCCGGTCGTGAGGATTCGGCTGGCGCCAGAGCCAGCTGCACGTCGCGCCACGTCCGCCTGTCCCCCACCTCACCGGTCGCGATGTCCGTCCACTCCACGACCAGGTCGGCCGGCTCCGTCATGCCCGCCGCGTTGTTGAACACGTCGACCTTCAGCTCGCCGTCGTCGGCCTTCTCCACCGCCGTGATCGCGAGGTCCGGCTCGCTGCCGACCTCCGGCCCGACGATCACGTCGATCAGCACCGCCAGTTCCAGGTTGCGGTCCGAGATGCGGTAGCTACCCGGCCGGACGTCCTCGGCGGCGATCGTGCGACGCGCGTCGAAGAGCGTGTCCGTCCGGTTCGTGCCGTCGTCCTCGTCAAGGACTTGCGCGCCGAATACCAGGTCGTCGCCGGGCCCCAGCTCCATCGTCACGACGTTGCTGTCCGGCGCGGTGTACGGGGTCGACATGTTTCCGCCGATCCACGTCCAGATCTGGTCGAAGATCGCCTGCACCGGGTAGTAGTGCGTGGCTGCCAGCCGGTAGCCGCGGTTGCGCTCACCCCACCAGTCGCCGTAGTCCACCCCGTTGAACGAGAGCACCTCGCTGGTGCTCGCGGACGCGAAGAAGGACCCGAGGATCGGCCCGACGGTGCTCGCTCCCTGGTCGCTGCCCAATTCGAAAGTGGTGAGCGAGTCGAACGTCACGCGCACCACGCGCGGGCACGGCTCGGCCGCCACGGTGACGGGGTTGCTTCGCAACGACTCCCGACCGTCGCGGCCGATCGCCACGACCGCTGCAGCGTGCCGGCTTCCGCAGGTGTCGGAGTAGGCGCTGACGTCCATCGCGCCGGAGGCCCCGGTCCCCCGGTACAGCGCGACCTCGCTGCCGTCCACGAGGACGCGGTAGGCGCCGAGGTCGTCGAGGTCCCCGTCCCACTGCCAGGTGAGGACTCCGCCGTCGACATCCGCCGCCGGCGCCGGGAAGGTCGCGTCACGGCACGATCCGGCGCACAACGCGTATTCGACCTCGAACCACCGTCCCTCGTTGCCGCCGGTCGAGCGGACGGTGATGACGTGCCCGTCCCAGTCGGAGGACGGGTGGCTCTCGGCAATCGAGCCGATCCCCCAGTACGTCCCCCAGCCGTAGCCGCCTTCGGAGAACACGACGTCCCCGCCGCACTCCATCTGCACCGTGAGAGGCCCGTCTTCGTCGACGAGAACCGTCTGGCTGCCGAGGTCCGGCGCCAGGCTCCAGTGCTGGTCTGCGGCCGGATCGAGGCTGTACCGCTCCACCGGCGCCCCCGCGAGGCTGGGGTAGCAGTACGCGCCGTCGTAGGCGTCGCTCACCTCGAAACCGAGCGCGAGGAACTCGACGATCCGGAGCGGGCGCATCTCCTCCACGCCCGGTTCGGGCACGGTCTCCTCCTCCGCCCCCGGCGGCGGGCAACCGAGCCGTTCGGGCATGCCCTCGTCCTCGGGGCACAGGTCGACGCCGTCGGGCACGCCGTCGCCGTCCCCGTCCGCGCCGTCAGCCACGGGGCAGCCCAGGCTCTCGGCCGCGCCGGCCTCGTCCGGGCACGCGTCGCGGTACTCGGGGACGCCGTCGCCGTCGGAATCGGGGCAGCCCTCCATGTCAGCCGTACCGGGCGCGCCCGGGCAGGAATCACCCGAGTCGGGCACGCCGTCGCCGTCGGAGTCGTCATCCGCACCGGAGCCTGCAGGGCCCGCGCCGGGGCAGCCGCCGGCACCCGGAGGGCCGGGCTCGTCAGGGCACCCGTCGTCGGCGTCCGGAAGACCGTCGCCGTCCCGGTCTCCGTCGCCCGGAGCCGGGCAGCCGGCCTCCGGCGGACCCGCCACGTCGGGGCACGCGTCCTCGGGGTCGATGACGCCGTCCCCGTCGCGGTCGGGGCAGCCACCGCTCTCCGCGGAGCCCGGCTCGCCCGGGCAGGTATCCGCGTCGTCCGCAATCCCGTCGCCATCGCGATCACCGGGCCAGATGCAGCCGTCGGTGCCGGGGGCTCCAGGGGCATCCGGGCAGGCGTCCCCGTCATCGGACGTCCCGTCGCCGTCCCGGTCGGAGCCCGACGGCGCGGGGCACCCGCCGGACCCCGCCGCGCCCGCCTCGTCCGGGCAGGCGTCCGCTACGTCGGCGACGCTGTCGCCGTCGCGGTCCGGGCAGCCTCCGGCGGAGGCCCACCCCGCCTCGTCGGGGCACGCGTCGTCGGCGTCCGCCGTGGCGTCGCCGTCGCGGTCGTCCGGTGAGGTCACCTGCACCTCGACCGTCGCCTCGCTCCGTCCGTCGTCGGCATCGAAGGCGCGCGCGACGAGCGTGTGGGCGCCCGCCTCCCCCGGCTCCCAGTGCGTCAGAAGGGGAAGCGGCGAGACCCCGCCGGGCAGCGCGGCCTCCGTCGCCGATTCGAGCTCCCCGTCCACCCACAGCTCGACCCGCGCGATCGGCACCTCGCCCGAAGCAACGGCGTGGACGACCACCGGGCGCCCCAGCGGCAGGGCATCCCCTGCGACGGGCGAGTCGAAAAGCACCGCGGGAGTGGCCCGCCCGGTCTCGCCCCCGCGTGGCTGCAGGACGAACACGACAACCGCCACCACGCCCGCGAGCAGCAGCACGCTCAGGGTGATGAGGAGGGTCTTCGTGCGGCCGGACAGCCCCCGCCGCGCCGACCCCGCCTGTGTCACCGACACCGTGCCACCCCCTAGCCGAGGTCCACGGAGAAGCCGGACCACGGAGACCACGCGCTGGGGTTCCCCGCGCCGTCCCTGGCTCGCACGGCCCAGCGGTAGATGCCGCCGCACTGCACGGGGACGTCCACCTGCTTGGTGCTGACCATGCCCAGGGCCCGTACCTGGTCCCACGTGCTCGCCGTGACCTGTCGTTCGAGCCTGACGTCATACGTCACGCCACTGGGGTCGCTTACCGGGAGCCACGCCAGGGTCTGGGTCGTGCGGCACTCCACGACCAGGCCGTTCGCCGGAACCGATGGCGCGGGCACGGGTGGCGGGGTGGTGTCCGGCGGGAGCGGGGTCGCGGTGAAGGGCGGCTGCGTCGTCGTCGGCGGGGTGGGGATCGGGGTCGGCGCAGGTGATGTCGTGGGCGTGCGCGACGGCGTCGGCGCGGGGGTTGCCGTGCGACTCGGAGTCGGCGTCGGCGCCTGGGTCGCTGTCGGCGTCGGCGTCGGAGTGGGTGTCGCCGACTCGCCTTCCACGCGGACAGTGATCGCATCCGTCCCGCCCGCAGCCCCGGCCGCGGTGTACGCCCGGACCTGCAGGGTGTGCAGGCCAGGCTCTTGCGGGACCCAGTCCTGACGGAACTCCACCAGGGTCTCGCCGGGCGCCGTCGTCGGGTCTCTCCGGTAGGCCGTGCCGTTGTCCGAAAGGAGGACCTCCGCGACGCCGTCCGCGGCGTTGGCGTGGGACACGACGACGACCATCGCGCCCGTGGGGATCGTCGCACCGTCGCGGGGGAAGTCGATCCAGGCCCGGGCGCCGGCCACCTGCTCCGCCGGGGTCTGCGTGCACGACGCCACCAGCCCGAGGACAGCCATGAGGGTGAGGACGAGCCCGGGGAGAGATGCGCGCCGCGTACCCATGTCGCCTTCTTCGTCGCACTCGCGACCGGCTGGACCGGGCGGTCCTCTTCGAGGCTAGACCTCGCGGTCACCGCACCCGGCGCGGATGGTGGCGTGGATCCTCACACCCGTTCGAGAGGCACAGACCACCTCGTCGTGGCACGTCGCCCGTTCAGTCCCAGAACACGATCGTGTCGGTGGGCGCCATGCCCCGCCGTTCCCCGCGCGGGTGTCGGGGCCGTCCGGTAGACCAGTCCCATGCCGCGCCTCTACCCGCCAGAGCCGTCGTTCCCCGACGACGGCGGCGCCGAGCGTTCGGTGTGGGAGGCGCTCCGGGACGGGCTCCCGGACGAGGCCCTCCTGTTCAGCGGACGCCGTCTCGTGGACGACGGCGTCGAGCGCGAGATCGACGTGCTCGTCGCCTGGCCGGGGGTCGGGATGGCGGTGGTCGAGGTCAAGGGCGGGTACGTGACGTGCGTCGACGGCGCCTGGCACCAGGGCAGCGGCGAGGGGCGGCACCGGATCGACCCGGCGGGCCAGGCCGCGTCAGCCCGCCACGCGCTCGTCGAGCTCCTGCGCCGGCGCGGGCTGGGGGCGGCGTCGGCGCGCTCGGCCGACCTCGTCGCCCTCCCCCACTCCTACGTGCCGGCGGACTGGGAGTCCGCGGAGCTGCCGCGGACCGCGCTCATCGACCGCGGCGACCTCGAGGCCGGGCCGCACGTCGTCGTCGGCCGGGTGAAGCGCGCGATCGAGCGCTTCGGGCGCGGGCGCCCGCTCGACGAGGCCGACGCCGAGGACCTCGTCGCGTACCTCGCCGCCACCCTACCGGGCCAGTCGGAGGCGCTGGCCGCCGTCGCCGCGCACGAGACGCGTCTGGAGCAGATGACGCAGGACCAGGCCCGCGTGCTCGACCTCATCGCGATGTTTCCCCGGGCGCGCGTGGTCGGCGGAGCGGGGACGGGCAAGACCTGGCTGGCTCTCGAGCAGGCGCGACGGCGCGCCAAGGCCGGCGAGCGCGTCGCGCTGCTGTGCTACTCGCGCGGCCTCGGGCGCTACTTCGAACGGATGACGGCGTCGTGGAAGCCGCAGGAGCGGCCGGCGTTCGTCGGGCTGTTCCACGAGCTCCCGATGCGCTGGGGCGCCGAGCCGGGCGCCGACGACGACGGCGACTACTGGGAGCGCCGCCTGCCGCTCCGGCTCGGAGAGCTGGCGGCGCAGCAACCGCGGGACGAGTTGTTCGACACGGCGGTGGTCGACGAGGCGCAGGACTTCGGTGACCTCTGGTGGCCCTCGCTCGTGCAGTGCCTGCGGAAGGGGGCCGACGGCGGGCTGTTCGTCTTCTCCGACGACGCCCAGCGGGTCTTCCCGCGCGAGGGCGAGGCGCCGATCGACCTGCCCCCGATCCCCCTGCACGAGAACCTGCGCTCGACCAGGCAGATCGCGCAGGTGTTCAGCGGACTGGCGGCGGAGCGCCTCACGCCGCGCGGCCTCGACGGGCCGCCGGTGCGGGTGGTCGACGTTCCCGCTGACGACGCGATCCCGGCCGCGGACGACGCCGTCGACGAGCTCCTCGACGAGGGCTGGCACCCTGGCCAGATCGCGTTGCTGACCACCCAGAACCGCCACCCGGAGCAGGTGAACGCGGTCGACGTCGGCGGGTACGCGGCGTACTGGGACGCCTTCTTCGCCTGCCAGGACGTGTTCTACGGGCACGTGCTCAACTTCAAGGGGCTCGAGCGGCCGGCCGTCGTGCTCACGGTGAACGGATTCCGCGAGCGCGAACGGGCCCGGCAGATGCTCTACACCGGGCTGTCCCGGGCGCGGTCGCTGCTCGTGGTGGTGGGGCCACGGGCTCTGGTCGAGGAGGTCGGCGGCGAGGGTGTGCGCCGGCGGCTCGCGAAGTCCCAGGTCTGGCGCCCGGGCGGAGCCCCGGGCGCGGGCGCCAACGACCTCGGGCGCCTGGCCCGCACCGGCCCGGTACACGCTCCCTGCACGCCGCTGAGGACGGACGTCGAGCCGGTCCCGCTGCCCCCCAGCGTGACTACCGAGGGCCTCCTCGACCGCCAGGGCCGGTTCTGAGGGGGCGCGCAGGCTCGGACCTCTCGGCCGCGCGGGGCGGGTCACCTCGTGAAGGCACCCGGCGCAGGCCGGTAGCGCAGCGGCCAACTAAGCGACGTCGGCGCGGGGATTCACCGAGATCACGAGATCCGCATCGAGGGCTCGTGCCAGACGCTCGAGCACGGGGAGCGTCGGCACGGTTCCGCCGGATTCGAAGCGCGCCACGGCCGACTGCGTCATCCCGGCCGCGTCCGCGAGCCGCCGCTGCGACCAGCCCCTGCCTTCGCGGATCTCACGGACGCGCGACCCGAGCTCGAACGCCCATCGCGTCGCCGCGTAGGACGCCTCGGCGCCCGCCTCTGACATGCGGCGCTCGCGCACCTCGGCCCAGTCGGCGCTAGCCACGGTCATCACCTTCCTCGAGGGTGTGCGCGCCTCGAAGGCACCGCACCAGAGCGCGCCGCGCCCGTTCGACCTCCGCGACCTCGCGCATCCGCGTCTTCGGGAAGACCGTCAGAAGCACGATGCGCCGACCGGACGCAATCCAGTACGTCACCCGGAGGGCTCTGCCCCGAACGTAGAACCGCAACTCCCTCAATTTCCCGTCGAGTTGGCGCGAGTACGGCTCGCCGAGGAGCGGCCCGTACTCGGCAAGCAAGTCGACGTAGAACGCGGCCGTCGCGAAGTCTTCGGTCGGCAAGCCCTCGAGCCACTCACGCACCTCCGGTTCGAGTTCCACGGTACCCCAGGCCATAGCACGGATGCTATGAACAGTCTGAGGCCCCGCTCGAGGTCATCCACAGGGAGGCAGCCTGCGGCCGGGCTGCGGACGACTGTGGACAAGGGTCCGACGGCGTCGGGCAACGCTCCGCGTCAGCCGGCTGAGGGTTTGCGGGGCCCGGGAACAGCGCTCCACGTCGACGGCCGCCGAGCGGCCTCAAAGATGGTCTCGATCGCGGCGTCGTCGAGGACCTCGGGCTGTCGGCGCAACCAGCGCACGAGCCTGCCTCGGTACACCACCTCGACTCCCGATGCCGGCTTCTTGACCGTCAGGTCCTCCGCGCCGACCAGCACGATCACCCCAGTCACGGACACGGCGCGGAGGGTGGCACCGCCCAGCAGCGCAGCGGCGCGCTGCGCCTCGTGCCGGCTCTTGTGCACGTAGGGCTGGCGAGCACCGTTCACCATGAGCGTGTCCCCCGCCACCCAGATGCGCGCGCCAGGATGGTGCTTGGTGTTGAGGGTGAACACTCCACCCGGCCCGATGACCAGGTGATCGATGTCCACGTCCCGGGCCAGCGGGATCGCGTGGATGACCCGCCACCGCGGGTCCTTGCGCTGCAGCGCCGCCAGGCGGGCGGCCACCCGCTCCTCACCGTCGGCTCCGATCCGCCACGCGCGCTCCTCCGTCTTCGCGCCGACGAGCCGGGTGAAGAACGTTCGGACGGGCGCCGCCTCGCGGAGCACCACCGCCTGCTCCCTCGCCATCGCCCCGGGCCGGGTGGCCGCGAGGTCCGGCTCGTGCGTCGGGTCGATCTGCACTTCCTCGCTCGGCTGTACCGGGGTCTCCGTGGGGCTCGGCAGTTCGGAGGCCGACGACGGCGCACGCTCGCCTGTGTGGATGGTGGCTTCCCTGGGTGGCGCCTCAGGTTCGCCCGCTGACCGTTCCGCCTGGGATTCTCGGTCGTGCGCCTGATTCCAGTCATCGATCGGCGCATGCACCTCGCTCGCGCGATCGTTCACCTCGACGACCGTCTCCCCAGAGACCAGGTCGTGCCACCCGAGCCGAACGCCGTCCGAGTTGACGTAGAGCCGGTCCTTTCCGTATCGACGCCACCGATTGATCTCGGTATCACCCACCGCTACTCCGCTCGTCCTCTGTCGGCCAGCCAATCGACCCGGGAGTCTCGTCGCCAGGATCCTTCCCCATCGGCGCCGATGCCGGGTGGGACCAACCGGATCCGCAACTGCGAATCCCCGTGAGCGAAGCCGTGTGAGGCGCACGTCGGCGGAGTCTCGGGACGACCACGGGCGACCTCGGCAAGATGCAGCCGAAGCCCGTAATCTCGTTTGATCCGACCCCGATGCCAACTGGCCGCAGAGGTGCTTAGATGGCGCGCATTAGTTCGTTCGCACGGTCCGTCCAGAACGTGCGGGTACACCCGACCGAGGTGGATTGTGAATACACCGTCGTGGACGACGGCGCGACGCGATTCCTTCACCTGAGTACGTTCGGCTCGGACGGCCGCAAGTCCGACCGCAAGTCGAGCCAGAGCCTTCAACTCGACGTCGGTCGGGCTCGCGAACTCGTCGCCATCATCAGGAAGGCATTCCCCGAGATCCGCTGTGATTGACCAAGCGGGCTTCGATCACGGGGCGGACAACGCCGAGACGGATCGAGATCTACTCGAACCACGCTAGCCTCGACGGGCGCCCAAGGCACCCCCGCCCTAAGCTCTCGAGGCGTGACCGACGACGGCGACCTGCAACCCGGCCTCAAGGAAGCCCTGGTCACGGGCTCGCTGCGCCGGCGCCTGGCCGCCCTTGATCCCGCCTTCCACCCCGAGTCCTCTGCCCTCGCGAACTCCGAGGCCGCGGACCGCCTCTCGCACCACCTCGCGCGCGTTGTCGCTCGGGCGATCGAGGACGCACCGGACGACGCCAAGGCGAGCACCGGCGCCGAGATCGTCCGACGCCTCGTCGAGGAACTCGCCACCCACACCCGCGCCATCGACCCCGACGACGACGCACCCCTCCTCCCACCGACGTCCTCCGAGCCATCCTGCGCCGCAACCCGGACGGCTCGCCCCGCCACCTCGAGGCGCCCCTCACCCCGCTCCTCGACACCACGCTGCTCACCAACTCCCCCGGTGAGCCGGGCATCGGTCACGAGGTACGTGCGGAGATCCACTCCGCCGACGCGATCGACGTCGTCATGGCGTTCGTCCGCTGGAGCGGCATCCGCCCGCTCCTCGAGGCGCTGACCCAGCACTGCCGCGACGGCAGGCCCCTGCGGCTCGTCACCACGACGTACACCGGCAGCACCGAGCAGCGCGCGCTCGAAGAACTCGCCCGCCTGGGCGCGCAGATCCGCATCTCGTACGACACGAGCACGCACCCGCCTGCACGCCAAGGCCTGGCTGTTCCACCGCGCCGGCGGACTACTCGACGGCGTACATCGGCTCCTCCAACCTGACGCACTCCGCCCAGGTCACAGGCCTGGAGTGGAACGTGCGGGTGTCCGGCGTCCGTAACCCGGACGTCGTCGCCAAGATGTCGGCGGTCTTCGAGTCCTACTGGGAGAGCGGCGACTTCGTCCCGTTCGACCCAGACGAGTTCGCCGCAGCGCATCGGTGCAGGCGAAGTCGGACTCGGGTCTGGTCCTCAGCCCCGTCGAGATCACCCTGCGCCCGTTCCAGGAGCGCCTGCTGGAACAGATCGACGTCGCCCGGCAACGCGGCCACCACCGCAACCTCCTCGTGGCAGCAACGGGCACCGGCAAGACGGTGATGGCCGCCGTCGACTACGCCCGCCTGCGCCGCACCCTCACGCGCGACCGCCTCCTCTTCGTGGCCCACCGCGAGCGAGATCCTCGACCAGAGCCGGCGCACCTTCCAGCACGCGCTGCGCGACGCGTCGTTCGGCGAGCTGTGGGTGGGCGGGCAGCGCCCGGCACGCTTCGAGCACGTCTTCGCCTCGATCCAGAGCCTCAACGCCTCCGGGCATCGACCTCGATCCAGCCCGATCACTTCGACGTCGTCATCGTCGACGAGTTCCACCACGCCGCCGCGCCGTCCTACGAGGCACTGCTCGAGCGGGTCGCCCCGCGCGAGCTCCTCGGCCTCACCGGCACGCCGGAGCGCGCGGACGGCCTCGACGTCCTCGGCCACTTCGACGGCCGGATCGCCGCCGAACTCCGTGTGTGGGACGCCATCGACCAGCACTACCTCACGCCCTTCGCGTACTTCGGAGTGCACGACGGCGCCGACCTCACCGAGGTCCCGTGGCGCCGAGGCCAGGGCTACGACGTCGAGGCCCTGACCAACGTCTTCACAGCCGACGACGTGTGGGCGCGGCGAGTCCTGGAACAGGTCCGCCAGAAGGTAGCCGAGCCGGGCGCGATGCGAGCGCTCGGCTTCTGCGTCAGCGTCGGGCACGCGCGATTCATGGCGCGGCAGTTCTCCGCCGCGGGCGTGCCCGCCGTCGCTGTCTGGGGCAACAGCCCCGCCGACGAGCGCGGCGCCGCCTTGCGCGACCTCGCCACGGGCCGCGTCAACGTGGTCTTCACCGTCGACCTGTTCAACGAGGGCATCGACGTCCCCGCCGTGGACACGCTCCTGCTTCTGCGTCCCACCGAGAGCCCCACCCTCTTCCTGCAACAACTCGGCCGCGGACTGCGCCGCACCGACGACAAGGACGTGTGCACGGTGCTCGACTTCGTCGGCACACACCGCCGCGAGTTCCGCTTCGACCGCCGCCTCCGCGCACTGCTCGGCGGGACCCGCCGCGACGTCGAGCGCCAGGTCGAGCAAGGCTTCCCCTTCCTGCCCTCCGGCTGCCACCTGGAACTCGACCCCGTTGCGCGCGAGGTGGTCCTGCGCAGCATCCGCCAGGCCATCCCGTCCGACTGGCGAGCCAAGGTCAACGAGCTCCGAGACCTCGGCCGCGCCGGCGACGTCGGCCTCGCCGCGTTCCTGGATGAGTCGGGCCTGGACCTCGACGACGTCTACGCCGGTGGGCGTTCGTGGTCCGACCTGCGCCGTGCCGCGGGACTGCCTACGGCTTCCGCCGGACCCCAGGAGGCGGCGCTGCTTCGCGCCGTCGGCCGGATGCTCCACGTCGACGACGGCGAACGCATCTCTGAGTACCGGCGGTTCCTTGCGGAGTCCGAACCGCCAGACGTCACGTCGATGAACGAGCGGGAGCGTCGCCTCTTGCGCATGCTCGTCGGGTCGCTGACGTCGCAGCGCACGTCTGCTCCGCTGGTCGACGCCGCCCGGGACCTGTGGTCCCACCCGCAGGTCCGGACCGAACTGCGCGAACTCCTCGACGTTCTCGACCGCGGCATCGATCACCTGCACGAGCCGGTCGGGATCGACCACGTGCCGCTGCAGGTGCATGCGCGGTACACGCGGACGGAGATCCTGGCGGCGTTCGACGTCGGGACCGGCGCGCGGCCGCCGACGTGGCAGACGGGCGTCTGGTGGGACGCGGCGAGCCGCAGCGACCTGCTCGCGTTCACGCTCGACAAGTCCGGCGGCTCGTTCTCCCCGACTACGCGGTACCGGGACTACGCGATCAGTCGGGACCTGATCCATTGGGAGAGTCAGTCAGCGGCGTCTCTGGCCAGCCCGGCGGGACGGAGGTATGTCAGCCAGCGCGAGGCGCAGACGAACGGGGTGCTCTTCGCTCGGGTCAGCACGAACGATCGGGCGTTCTGGTGCCTCGGAGCGGCGGACTACGTCACTCACCAGGGTGAACGCCCCCTCGCCATCACCTGGAGGCTGCGCCATCCGCTGCCCGGGGACCTGTACGCCCAGTTCGCGGCGGCGGTGGCGTGAGGAGGGTAGCGCCGACCCGGCCGCCGAAACGGGACTCCACGAGCCCTCGTGGAGGTCATTCCCGTCGTCGTCGACCCCCGAGGTCATGGTGAACGAAGCCTGGCCCGGCGTGTCAGTGCACGTCGTAGGCCAGAAACACCACGCCGTCGCTGATCCGCGGCTACCTCGGTGCCCGGGAACCCGGCGATCCGAGCGTCGCGTCGCGCTGGGCCGACCCGGCCCACCTGCGGAGCATCGGCATCGAGCGCCAGGACTCCCGACCGGGCACGTCGGCACTCATCGCGTAGTCGTCGCAGTCGCGACGCATGGCACGGGTCCACGCGTCGGCGAGGAAAGGCTCCGCTGCTCCGATGTCGTCGGACGACTACTCGCGCAGCCGCTTGTTCGTGTCGTACGTGGCCAGTCCGAGGGCTACCCAGGCGCCCAGCAGGCGGCGATCCCCCGCGGCAGCCACGACGTCGTCGTCGGCCAGGATGACCCCGGAGGCGCAGTGCACGGAGTCGTATCCACGCAGGTCGAACCGATCGGCGAGGTCCGCGGCGAGGCGCATCAGATCGGCATCGATCTCGACCACCGCGACCTGAGACCAGAGGTCATCAAGGCTCGCGATGGCGCCGCGATGCGCATCCGAGGTGAGTCGGCCGAGGCGACGTGCCTGCGCGAGGGCGGCCGCCGCCTCGACGTACGTGAGCCGGCTCGTCGTCACGACGTCAGCCTCGTCCCAGAGCCGCCGGCACGCGGCGGTGCCCGACTCCTCGACCAGGAGGGGAACGACGGCCGACGTGTCGAGGTAGGCGATCACCGACGCTGCTCGGGAACGAGGTCGCTGACCGAGCCCGAGGTCGGTACCGGCGAAGGAGCCGAGCGCTTCAGGTCGGCCGCCGGACGGACCCTGCCCTCCGCGATCAACCGCTCCAGGGCGCTCGGCGCGGCCACGGGGACGATCCGAGCCACGGGACGGCCGTGATCTGTGACGATGACGGTCCGTCCGGCGCGGACCTCGGCGATGTAGCGGCTCAGGGAGTCCCTCAGTTCTCGAATGCCGACCGTGCTCATGCGAGGCCCCCTATGTGGCGCTATCTGAGCGTCCTAGTGTAGCCACACTTGGCCACTCGGAGCGGCGCCAGGTCTTGCACCTGCCTGGTCACGAACGCGTCGTGAAGACTGCGTCGGCCCGTCCGGCAACCATCTGCGCGGCCTTCGGATGCCGCGAGTACAGGTCGTTCAAACGCCTGCCAGCCGCTTCGTCTGCGGTCGACGATTCCGGTGGGCAGGGCGTGGGCTGCAAGCTGGGCGCCGCCGATGCTCACGTCACCGTCGACCTCGCCGACAAGACGGCGTACCGTCTGCGGCTCGTAGGACCGGTCAGCCAGACCCGTGGGTCGGGAGATCGAGTGGTGGGCCGGCGTGCCGCTCACGCCCGAACCGCTGCTGAGCGGCCTGCTTCGTGACACCTAGCGCCGCGCCGATGAGTGTCCAAGAGTCCCCCGCTGAGCGCGCCGCCGCTACCGCGTCGTACAGACCGGCCTCCGCCCGACCGAGGGCTTCCTTGGCCGCGACTATGCGGCGGAAGTGAGCAGCATCGCGCGCCGGGTGGGAGTCGGGCGTGAGGCTGTCGAGGACATCGAGCTCGGAATCGGGGTTGCTGACGGTCGTCATCTTCGTCACCTGAGGAAGTCGTAGCGGCTCGGTCGAAGTCGGTCAGCGTGGATGATCCGCGTCGGCGCTCCTGCGGGTACGGCGACGAGTTCGAGTAGGGCGCCGCGTTCATCAGGTCCGATGACCAGCACGCGCTCCTCCCCCCGGTGCTCGTACTCCACGAGCCGGATCGCGTTCCGCCAGGCGTGCGCGATATCGCCCACCGAGATCCCGTGGCGACGGGCACTCTCGGCGATGTCCAGCGAGACCACTCTGCACCTCCATGCGGAGCCACGTCAATGGTGAGTTGACGCAGGACGCCGTGCTGTCGCCACTCCAGGGATCACCTCCGAGTCGATCACGGCGATCCTCGAAGGTCTTCTGCGATCTGATCGTGCTTGGTTCACCTTCCGGGCGTTGCGGCCCTGTGGACAACCTCGTCGCTCCGCCGGGAGCGCAGCGGAGAACGTGAGCCCGGCGATGGTTCTGCGCGAGCTCGTGGAGGTCATTCCCGTCGTCGTCGACCCCGAGGTCGCGGTGAACGGAGTCTGGTCCGGCGTGTCAGTGCACCTCGTAGGCCAGATACACCACGTCGTCGTTGAACCGCTGCTCCTCGACCAGCCGCAGGGCCAGGCGCAGATCCTGAGGGAGCCACGGCGTCCCGCCGCCGACGATCACCGGGTTGACGTAGTACTCGATGCGGTCGACGATTCCGGCGCGTAGGGCGTGGGCTGCAAGATCGGCGCCGCCGATGCTCACATCACCCTCAACCTCGTCGACGAAGCGGCGTACCGCCTGCGGCTCGAAGGACCGTTCGAGCCGGGTCCGACCGGTGGTGACCGACGGCAGCGTGGTCGAGAAGACCACCTTGTCCCTGTTCCGCCAGATCTCGCCGTACTCACGTTCCACCGGCGCGGCGTCCGGCCCCGTGCCGAACGTCTCCCACACCTTCATCACCTCGTAGAGGCGGCGCCCGTACAACTCCGCCGCCACCTGGCGATCGCGTTCGTTGATGAACGAGTGCACCTCTTCACTGGGAGCGCTCCACTCGAACTCGCCGCGCGCGTCGGCAATGAAGCCGTCAAGGGAGCCGATCCCGGTGTAGACGAGTCTCCCCACGGGATGTCCCTTCTTGGAGGGTGGCCGACCACGTGGGCCCGCCCAGGCTGGAAGCGCAATGCTCACACGACATCGCCAAGGAGTCGACACCTCCAGCCTGAAGCCGTCGACGCACACGATGGGATCGCGGCCCGCGAGTCTGGCGCACTACAAGGATCCTCCAGCTCACTGGCGGGCCGGTCCGTACTGCGCCCGACGCACGCGCACGGGCCTTGGCTACGACGAACACCACGTTCACCTCGACGTATACGGAACGTATACTCGGTGGGTGACGTCGACCACCATCAAGATCGAGTCCTCGGTCCGCGACCGGCTGAACGCGGCTGCCCGTGACCGCGGGCTCACGGCGGGCAGCTTCGTCGAGGAACTCCTCGAGCTTTACCTGCGGGAACAGCGGTTCGCCGCCATCCGCGAGGCCATGGCCTCGCGGCCCGCCATTGACCTCGCCTATTCGGATGAGATCGCGGAGTGGGACGCCGCATCCGAGGACGGGCTCGACCCGGAGGACCGCGTCGACGCCGCAGCACTCCCACCTCGCACGTGACCGCCCTCCCCCTGGTCCGCGGTTCGGTCGTCTGGGCCGACCTCAACCCGGTTCGTGGGAGGGAACAAGCCGGCCGCCGGCCGTGCCTAGTGGTCGCCTCGCGCGGGTACCTCATCACCGTGACGACCCTGGCGATCGTGATCCCGGTGACGACGGTCGACCGCGGCTGGCCCAACCACGTGCTCTTGCGCGGCTCCCCGGGCCTCGGTCACCCGAGTTGGGCGATGACGGAGCAGGTCCGCACGATCACCCGCGACCGACTGAGGGACATCGTCGGCGTCGTCGATGACGCCACCCTCGCCGACGTCGACTCCTACCTCCGCGACTTCCTCGCCCTGTGAACCGTCTCCCACGCGATGGCCTCGACCCGCCACGACCGCCCGCCAGGAGCAGCGGCCGTCCTCGGCCAGGCGACGCGACGCGACCGCCAACGGCGACACCGTCCCGATCTCCTTGGTCCCCGCCCCCACCCGCAGTTCCCACGGCGACGTGAACGCCGAGAGCAGCTCCACGAGGTGCCGCCGCCCGGACTCCCAATTCGCAACCGGCCCAAGGAAGAGCATCCCGCTGTCCCCGGCCAGGAACCCGGCCGAGCGAGAGTGCGCGAGCACGGCCTCGCCGTCGTCCATCACCTGCGCTTGTCTCGCCCCCACGCCCGAATATGTACGTTGCCGTACAGTTGCGTACATGACCGTGATCAGCGCCTCCGACGCCCGGGCGTCGCTGCCCGAACTGCTGACGCGCGTGGAAGATGGTGAGGAGGTCACGATCACCCGGCACGGCCGGGCGGTCGCCGTCCTCGTGAGCCCGCGCACCCTGCGCAGCCGCCGCGCGGACGCCACGCTCGCCGCCGCGGACCGGCTTCACGCGCTGGTCGAGGAAGCCGCCACGGCGCCGTTGCCACCTACCGACGGCCTGACCGAACGGCGGGCCGAGGAACTGGTCACGGCGATCCGAGCCGAGCGCGAGGCCCGATGACCGACGCCTTCGACGCCGACGTCCTGATCTACGCGGCCGCGCCCGGCCATCCGCTGGGCGCACGCATCGCCGCTCTCTTCCGCGCCGCAGCGCCCGGTGGCCACGCGGGCATCGGCTCGGTCCTCCTCCTCCCCGAGGTGCTCGCCAAACCGTTGCGGGACGGCGCAACTGAGGAGGTGCGGCTGCTCGCAGGATTCCTCGCACGGCTCGACCTCCGCCCGCTGGACCGGGCGACCGCCGAACTCGCCACCGTCCTCGCAGGGCGTTACCGGCTGCGCGCCGCGGATGCCGCCCATCTGGCGACCGCCGTCGTGCACGGCGCCGACCGCTTCATCACGAACAACCGCCGCGACTTCCCAGCGGAGATCACGGAGATCGACGTCACCTTTCCGGGCGACCTGCCGGACCCCTGACCAGCTGAGGTCGGCGTTCGAGGGGGTACCTGCCCATCGCCCGCTGGAGCCAGGTCCTCTCGACGGGCACGAGGCGGTCGAACTCGGCGCCGTACCGTTCGGCCATCCCCCGGTTCACCGAGACGACGTGCAGCGTCCAGCCCTGGCTGTCGCAGAGCGCACGGACATGGTCGTCGACCTCGGCGCGGAGCCTGCGTCCCCAGCCCCGCCCCGGGTGCGCCGCCACGTGGTTCTCGACCAGGAGCCCACGGGGCACGCGACGGAGGCGAAGCGCGCTGAGGACGGCGGGCTCCCCCGCCGCGCCGTCGAGGACGTACGAGACCGCGGAGGCTGTCTGACGGACGTTGAGAAGTCCGGAGAGGGCTGGCTGGACGAGGACCAGGCCCATCCAGGCCACGGTAGCGAGGGCGAGCCGCGCGAGGAGGGAGAGCCCGAGCCAGGGAGTCGGCGCGGTCATTCCGGCGGGAGCGACGGCGTACGAGGCGGCGAACGCGCCGACGAACGCCACGGGGAACAGAGCGATCAGCCGCCCGTACCTGCCGCGGAGCACGCTGGTCCGCGAGCCGCCGTACATCGCGCGCACGACGGCCCGGAGGTCTGCTCGCGTGGGACGCCGGGCCGCGCCCACCCGGTCCGGGAACATCGCTTCAGGCACGGCCACCTCGATCCTCGACGGGTTGTCTGGCACAGCAGGCTACGACGACGAAGCGGCGAGAGCTGACCGGAGCCATCAGGCTGTGGACGGTCGCGGGCCGGGGCCACTGCGCGAGGACGAGAGCGGCGCCGTCGTCGGCCCTAATGCGGAGTCTTTCGTGCGCCTGGTGCACGGTCGTTTCCGCACAGGGGCCGACGACGGCGCTTCCACAGCGCTCAGCCTCCCCCGGTCGCCCGCGCACCTTCCGACCGGCAGACGCCGGACGGTCACGCCCGGCGCACGTCCCCCGATCCATGGTGACTCCCCGCGGCACCGACCATCCGCAGCCCCCTCTGGTACCAGAGCAGTACCATCGGTGGATGGCGATGAACCTGCGTCTCAACGAGGAACAGGACCGCGCGCTCACGGCCCTGGCGGCGGCGGAAGGCGTCAGCAAGCAGGAGGCCGCAGTGCGGGCGATCCTCGATCGAGCTGCCCGCCTCGCCCGGGAGCGTGACGTCAGGGCCTACGCCAGAGAGACGATCGAGGAGTACCGGCACCTCCTCGATCGGCTGGCCCAGTAGATCCTGGGCCCCGGTAGATCCTCGGCACAGTCGTGACCGCCTACCTCTCACTCGACGACCTCCTGGCGATCGCCCAGATGCTCGGCGTACCGACCGTGCGCGACATCGGCCTGCTCGACGCCGCGGCGCACCGCCCACAGGCCACCGCCCTGGGCGAGGACGCCTACCCCGATCTCGACACCAAGGGCGCGGCGCTCCTGGAATCCCTCGTCCGCAACCACGCGCTCGTCGACGGCAACACGCGGCTGGGCTGGACCGCCGTCGTCGTCTATTACCGGCTCAACGGGTACCGAATCGTCGCGCCCGAGGACGATGCCTACGACCTCGTCATCGCCGTGGCCTCGGGCCGCGCGGGACTCGACGTCATCGCCGACGCACTCGCTCACTGGCGAATGCCGGCGTGAGGGGGTGTGTCTCGGAGGAGCGCTGCACGTGGCGCTCCTCGGATCTGGCCGGGCAGGAGTTCAGCGGTCGCGGTCGAGGAAGTCGAGGACGTCGCCGGGCGCGCGTTTGTCGAACGTCGCGCCGCCGTGGTCACGACCCTCGTACCTGACCACAGTGCAGTCGGGGATGAGTCGCGCCGTCTCCTCGACGATGTCCGGCGGGAAGTCGAGATCCTGGTCGCCGACGATGATCAGGACGGGTGCGGTGATCTGGTGCAGGACCGGCCGGGCGTCGGCGTCCATGATGGCCCGGGTCTCGACGAGGACGTCGGGCGGGTTGTTGCCGGACGCGGCGATCACGCGACCCAGGAGCGCTGCCAGCAGGCGCCTCAGGCGACGACGGCGCTCGCCGGGCACCATGTCCTCGAGCTCCACGAGGGCTGCCTCGGTGAACCGCTCGTGGCCCAGTGCCTCGCCGTAGCGGCCGGCGGCCTCCAGGCTCCTCGCGCTGATGCTCGCGGACGAGGCGACGAGCGCGACGCGCCCGACCGCGTCCGGGCGCCGGGCGGCGAGGTACAGCGCGATGAGTCCACCCATGGAGACGCCGACGACGGCGTCGACGTGCCCGTCGAACGCTTCGTCGATGACGTGCGCGACGTCGTCGGCCATGTCTTCGATGGTGTGGCCGGTTGGCACTCCGCGCCGGCGCGCGAGCCGCCACACGGTGAAGCCAGCCGCGGCCAGGGGACGCAGGATCCGGGCACCCACCCGTACCCACACCAGGCGGATCATGCCCGGCCCGCCGGGAAGGAAGATCATCGTGCGTGGGCCGTCGCCGATCGCCTCGTACGCGATCCCGTTGGAGAACGTCCCGGTGCGGACCTGCGGGCGCGGCGCCCGGGTCGCGCGCCGGGCGACGACGACGGCGACCGCCACCCCCGCTGCCGCCGCCAGGATCAGGGCCGTCCGCCGTGCGCGCATCTCCCGCTCCCTCCGCTCGCCCGTGGCGGGGGCGCGGCTCCCGCCACGCGACCGGGACCGGCCGCCGTCGTTCATGCCGCCGGTCCTTCCTTCGACGGTACGCCTGCGGCCGCAGGGTTACCGCCGAACGCTGGGATCGTCACGCGCGCTTCGACGGCACCGGTGCGATAACACGGCCCGGCAGATTGACGAAGGGACTTCGGTCCCTCGCTGGAGGCGCCGGCGGGCCCCGAGCATGGAAAGTGCCAGAGAAAGGGCCGAAATGGACGACCCGCCGATGGAAAGGGACGACGATGCCCAAGATCTCGATGACGACGGCCGCGAATCACTGGAAGATTCCGGGGTTTTTCGAGGCCTCCATGCAGGAACTAGAGGGCTACTCGGTCGAGATCGAAAGCTACTCGACCGACATGGACTACGCGTTCGCGTACAAGGGCCTGCCGAACGACCAGTGCCAGGCGAGCCACCTGGGCTACGTCCTGAAGGGGAGGATCACCATCCGGATGGCCGACGGCACCGAGGAGGTGTTCGAGGCCGGCGACGCATACGTGATCAAGCCCGGGCACCTCCCGGCGATCACCGCCGGTACCGAGTTCGTCACGTTCACCCCGATCACCGAGGAATACCGAGCGGCGAACCAAGTGGTCCAGGCGAACATGATGAAGTACGCCCAAGAGCAGGGGATCCCGCTGCCGGGCTAGACCACACGAAGGTCCGTGCTTGTGCGGAGACGAAGTTGCACCACGCGCGAGAGACGTTCCGCAGAGGTGACCGAGACGTCCTGAGGCTGTAGCGCGCCACCATGCCCGGTCGGCGGGCCTTCCCCTGACCCTGCCGTCGGTGCCCGGGTACGGTCGCCGGCATGAGCAGCGAGGACGTCCCGGTCGCCGCATCCATCCGAGACCGGATCGCGGTTGCGCTCCTGCGCGCGATGAAGGAACGGGACACGGTCGCCGTCGCTGCCCTCCGTTCCGCACTCGCCGAGATCGCCAACGCCGAGGCCGTCCCCTTCACCGGCGACGGCGCGCCCGTGACGGGCTCCCAGCACGTCGCCGGCGCAGCGGCGGGCCTGAGGGCGGTCGAGGTCGATCCGGATCGCCGAGATGCGCTTCTCTGGAACTTCACCATGCTCGGGGAGGCCGTCGGCCAGCTGTCCGACGAGACGAAGGCATCCGAACCCGAAATCGGCTGGGCACACCCGGCGAGGATGACGAACCGGATCGTCCACGCCTACTGGTCGGCCGATCTCGAGGTCCTCGTATCGACCGCTCACTACGACCTCCCTGCCTTCGTCGACGGGGTCCGCGCCATCCGGGAAGCACTCACCGAGGGTCCCTGAACGCCCGCACATGCAGATGGCGTCGTGACCGGACGCCGTCGTCCTCACCGCACGAGCGCGACGCCCTCGCTCAGACTGCTGCCTGCACCGGCGAGTTGGCGAGGAACTCGCCAACTCGCTGCTCTACCTCGTGAGTGCGACTGGCAGACGTGCTCGACGTCGACCTCGAAGCGGCAGCGTCCGCCGAAGCTCGCCCACTCGGAGGGGCGCTACGTGCCCAAGGACGTCCGTGGGATGGCGCCGTCGAAGCCGTGACTGCAGCCCCGTCCCGCGCCGGGAGATCTTCACTCACCGAACCCGCCCGCGGCGGGGGCCGACGTCCATAGACTCCCCGACGTGGAAGGCGACATCATTCTCATTGGCGAAGAACACCGACGCGCGGCCGGTCTGATCATCGACCGCCTGATCGACGAGATCAGGGCAAGCGGCTCCCGCTACACCATCACGGTGTCGGGCGAGTCCGGCAGCGGCAAGTCGGAGACCGGCCTGGCACTTGCCGAGGCCCTCAAGGGACACGGCGTCGTGGCCGCAGTCCTGCACCAGGACGACTACTACGTGCTCCCCCCGAAGTCGAACGACGCCGCGCGTCGCGCGAACTTCGCGTGGGTCGGCACCACCGAGGTCCGCATCGACCTCCTCAGCGAGCACCTCGGCCAGGCGAAGACCGGCGCCGATTTCCTCACCAAGCCTCTGGTGCTCTACAACGAGAACCAGATCACCGAGGAGACGATCTCGCTCGAAGGAGCCGACGTCGTCATCGCCGAGGGCGTCTACACCGCCCTGTGCGACAACGTCGACCGCCGCGTGTTCATCGCCCGCAACCGGCTCGAGACCATGGAGCACCGGGCGAAGCGCGCGCGCGAGGCGTTCGACCCCTTCATCGAGAAGGTGCTCGAGACGGAGCACGAGATCATCTCGAAGTTCCGCGAGAACGCCGACGTCGTCATCACCCGCGAGTACGACGTGGAGTTCGTGAAGGTATGACGGGTAGGCCCCTGCCCGGCGAGGCAGAGTACGTCGGTGGCTCCGCGTCCTACCTCGTCGGGCTCCGGCCGCAGGACGCGCTCGCCACGCCTCTGGCAACGGTGCTAGACATCCTGCGTGAGCGGTACGGGGACGCCGTCGACATCGCGCTCTCGCCAGAGGCCGTCGACCTCGACCGGCCCCTGACGGACCTCCCGGACGCGGTGCGCTCGCCCCGGGCATCCGAGCCGGACCCGTCGTGGATCAAGCGCTCGAACATGGTCGGCATCAACGTCCGAACCGTGGGTGACTGGGCCGGCGTCGTCAAGTACGCGCTGACCATGCCGGCCGCCCTCGACTCGATCCACCTGCTGCCCATCTGGGAGCCGGGCGTCGTCGCGAGCCTGTACGGGATGGCCGGTTTCAACCTCAACACCGAGTACTTCTCCGATGAGTTGTACGAGATCGCGCCCCACCTGGACTCCACGGAGCGTCAGCTCCGCGCCGTCTCCAACCTGGTCCACGTCATGGGCAAGACGATCGGGCTCGACGTCATCCCACACACCGACCGGTACTCCGAGCCGGCGCTCGCCAACCCGGACCTGTTCGAGTGGATGCGCGTCGTCGACCGGCGGGTGGTCGACCATGCCGACTCCCTGATCGACCACGTCGCGCAGGTCATCTTCCACTGGGTCCGCGACGTGGGCAGCGCCGTCCCCGATCTGCGGGTGCCCTTCAGCGCCGCCGCGCTCTTCGGGATGGACGAAGCGGCCCGGTTGCGGCTGATGTTCGGCGAACGGGGAGACCTGTTCGGCCGGATCGCTCGCCGCAAGGCGCTGCTTCGGCGCCTCAAGGACCTCGGCCTCGAGCCCGTGCCGGCCACGATGGGGGTCCCGTTCCGCGGCGTCGAGGTGGACCCTGACCCCACGGCCGTGGTGATCGATGAGGACGGGCTGGAGTGGCCCGACTACGTCATCGAGGTGCCGGGGCCGTTCTCCCGCGTCTTCTCCCCGCTCGCGCGGTACAAGTTGTACGAGAACCGCGACAACAACGCGAACTGGGAGATCGACTTCACCCGGCCGCGGCACCATGTGTGGGACTACGTCTGGCGCAACTACGGCCGCACCCGCCACATCGGCAACTTCGACTTCATGCGCGGCGACATGTCGCACGTGCAGATGCGTCCCGACGGCGTCCCGAACGACGTCGACGAGTTCTACGACATCCTCGGCTCGGTGAAGCTGCACGTCCAGCGCACCCAGCACGCGCCCTGGTTCGGCTACTTCGCCGAGACCTTCCTTCCGGCGCGCGACGTGTTCGGATACGGCGAGGAGCAGGACCACCTCGAGGCCTCGCTGGCCGACGCCACGCTCGGGGACCTGCAGTCCTGCGTGGTGGGGAGCCCCGACTTCCTCCGCCAGTTCCGCCGCTACCTCGACGACCTCGTCACCCGCCGCACCGCACCCGCGTTCACCGTCATGACCGCGGACAAGGACGACCCACGCTTCGACGGGTTCTACGTCGCCGGGAACGAGGCGCGGATGTTCACCGCGCTGTTCCTGGTGGACATGCCGTCGTACATCGGGCTCGGGTTCGAGATCCGCGACGTGCACCTCGAGCCTGTGGAGAACGAGCGCTATACCAAGTTGTTCGTTTTCAAGGAGGCCGGCGACTCCAACCTCTACCCCTCGAAGGCCCGGCTCGGCGAGCACTTCATCTGGGGCGAGAACGAGGCGTTGTTCGGCGCCATCACCTCGATGCGGCAGACGGCCGAGCGGATCCTCCCCGAGATCGCGACGAGCCGGACACGGTGGCTCATTCCGCCGGACGCCACCGCCTTGCGCGGCACGGTGGTCTGGACCCAGGAAGGTGAGCCGCGCTACGTCTTCGCCGTCAACTACGACCTCGAGAAGCCCTCGGGCTACTTCGGCATCCCGGGCCTCCCTCCCGAGGTCGAGCTCCGCGGTGAGTACTCCAGCACGGGGACCATCGCGGCCGACGACGGCGTGCTGCGGCACAACGAGTTCTTCCACCGCCTGGAGAACCTCGCCCCGGGCGAGGCGCGCATCTATCGCGTGGTGGGCTGAGGCCGGGCCAGGCCGGGCCCAGATCCAGGAGTGGGCGGACGACCGCCGCCGGGGGCCGGCCGCCTACCGCGGCAGCTCCCACAGGCGAGCGCCGTCGGCGTCGTCGACGCTGACGTGCACGCCGGAGGTGATGTCCAGCGTGACGTCGAGGTGCTGCTGCCCGTCGCGCGAGCGCGCCCGGTAGACGTACCGCGTGTTGCCGAGGGAGATCGTCTCGGTGACGGCGTGCGTGAGCCACGGCCGATCCCGACGGATCCGGGCGAGGTCGCGGTGCGCCTCCAGCACGCGCTGCGCGGCGGCGTCGGGCACCGGGGCGGGCGGGAAGGCGGGCCGGACGGCGTCGTCGCCGCCGACGCGCTCCCGCTTGACGCCTCGCATGCCGAGCTCGTCGCCGGCGTAGATCGACGGCGTGCCGCCGATCGTGAGGAGGATCGCCGACGCGGCGAGGGCGGCGTCGGCGCCGACCGTGCTGGCGATCCGCGTGACGTCGTGGTTGCCCACGAACGTCTGCGGCACGAACCGCTCGAGCAGCGCCGCGTGCCGGCGCAGCGCGTGGTCGAGTTCGAAGAAGTTGCGGTCGCGCAGGCTCGACCAGATCGCCTTCCACAACTCGTACTGCGTCACGGTGTCGACGCCGGACGCCGCGACGAAGCCTGCGTAGTCACCGTGGATCACCTCGCCGAGGAACCACGCGTCGGGCGCGAGGGCCCGCACCCTCGGGAGGACCCGTGCCCAGAAGGCGGGGTCGACGGAGTACGCGGCGTCGAGTCGCCAACCGTCCGCGCCGCGCCTCAGCCAGTGGGTCATGACGTCCGCCACGTAGTCGACGGTCGCGTCGGTCGAGTGCCGCAGGCGGACGAGGGACCCGTGCCCCTCGAAGACCCGGGGCCGCGGCCCGCCCGGAGCCTGCCAGTCGATGTCGACGAGTTGGGCAGCGTGGCTGTCGGGGCCGTCGCGCAGCGCCTCGGCGACCAGCGGATGGCCGGCACCGACGTGGCTGAAGACGCCGTCGAGCACCAGGCGCAGCCCGCGCTCCCGGCACGCGGCGACGAGGGCGTCGAACTCCGCGTCCCCACCGAGCCGGGGGTCGATGCGGTACTGGTCGAGGCTGTCGTAGCCGTGCGTCTGCGAGGCGAAAACCGGCCCGAGCAAGAGCCCCGTGGCGCCGAGGTCGACGGCGTGGTCCAGCCACGGCAGGAGCCGGAGCAGGCGAGGCCCCGGCTCGGGATCGGCGTCGCGGATCGGCGCACCGCAGAACCCCAACGGGTACACGTGCCACCAAAGCGTGTTCTCGGCCCAGCCCATCCGGTCCTCCTAGTGAGTGCGACTCAGTAACTGCTACTGAGGATACCTCACTAGAGTGGGGCGCATGGCACGCAGCGATCACCGACCTCGCCAACGGCTCGACCCCGACGCCCGCCGGGAGGCGATCCTCGCCGCGGCCACCGCGGCCTTCGCCCGGAGCCCGTACGGCGAGGTCACGGTCGCCGCCGTCGCCGCCGACGCCGAGGCGTCCGAGGCGCTCGTCTACCGCTACTTCAACGGCAAGGACCACCTGTACGCCGAGGTGCTGCGGTCGGGACTCGCGGACTTCGTGGCCCGAGAGACAGACACCCTCGCCGCCCTCGCCGACGGGACGCCGGCCCGCGAGCGGGTCCGGGCCGCCGTCGGCGTCTACCTCGACACGGTCGCCCGGTACCCGAACGCCTGGGCCGCTCCCCTGCGCGGGACAGGCGCAGAGCCCGCGGCAGCCGCAGACGTGCGCCGCGACGCCCGGCGCGACTACGTCGAGCGGCTGCGCGCCCTCCTCGCCCCCAACACCACGCGCCGGCACGAGTACGCGCTGTGGGGATTCGGGGGCTTCCTCGACGCCGCGTGCCTGCACTGGGTGGAGGCCGGCTGCCCCGCGGACGATCGCGAACCGATCGTCGAGACCGTCCTCGGCGCGCTCGAGGGCGCGCTCGGCGACTGGGCGGCGTGACCGGCGCGGCCACACCCCCGGCGCCGTCGTCATCGCGGCACCGCGGAAACAGAGTTGCGCCAGGCGCAAGACACCTTCCGCACAGCCCGGACGACGACGACGGCGGCGGCACACCCGGCCGCCAACCGCCCGTTCGCGGATCGCTGGACTAGAATCCTGGTCTATGGAGACCCTGCCGCTGTCCGAGGTCAAAGCCCGGCTGTCCGAGATCGCGGACGAAGTGAGCCGAACGCATGAACGCGTCCACGTCACGCGCAACGGGCGAGAGTTCGTGGTCATCCTCTCCGCCGAGGACCTGGCCTCCCTCGAGGCCACGATCGAGCTCCTCAGCGACGCCGCCGCGATGCAGAGGGTCGCCGAAGCGCAGGCCCAGGTGGACGTGGGCGACACCACCTCGGCCGACGAGATGGTCGAGATCATGGAGCAGCGCAAGCGGCGCGAGCGTCGTGCCGGGTGAGCGGTGACCGGCGACGGGCAGGGACGGTATGCGGTCATCCTCGCGCCCGGTGCGCGCCGGGCGCTGTCCGAGACCTTGCCGAGCGCAGCGGCATTCGCGGCATGGGAGTTCATTCAGGGGCCGCTCGCCCAGCGCCCGCGGCTCGTCGGCGCGCCGCTGCGCGCACCCTCCGAGGGACTGTGGCGCGCGCGTCGAGGTGAGTACCGCGCGAGGTACCGGATCGACGAGGAGGCACGGACCGTCGTCGTCCTCGACGTAGACCACCGGCGCGATGCGTACCGGCCCTGAGCGCCGCCGGCGGGGTATGCGCCCCGCATACCCCGCCGTGAGCATGACCACGATCGACTCGTCGGTCCACGACCGGCTCAACGCCGCCGCCCGTGGCCGCGGGCTCACCGCGGGCGGTTTCGGCGAGGAGCTCCTGGGACCATCGCGCGGGGTCGTCTCACCGAGGTGGTGGGCGTCGTCGACGACGCCCACTCTCGCCGACATCGACACCTATGTGCGCGACGTCGTCGGTCTGTGACGGGGAGGGCGCAGGCGGCCGGGCCACAACTCACGCCAACTGGGGTCAGTCGGTTCGTCCGCGCAGCCTGTGCTGGGCGACTGTCGTCGTGCGCGCCCGGGCCGTGGCGAACCGCAAGTGAGGTGCCGGTCGCCCGTGTGGCCGCCGACTGTCCTTCCAGCCCACCGCGGGGGCGTGCCCTGCCGTGCGGAAAGAAGGTTGCGCCGGGCGCGAGGAACACTCCGCACAGCCGGACGACGCCGACGGCGCCGCACCCGCGGACAGACCGGCAGGCTCAGCGCCAGCCCAACTCCGGCGCCACGTGCTTCACGACGTTCTCGATGAGGCGCGCGTTGTACTCCACGCCGAGTTGATTCGGCACGGTGATCAGGAGGGTGTCCGCCGCGGCGATGGCCTCGTCCTCGGCCAGTTCCTTGACGAGCCGGTCCGGCTCGCCGGCGTACGTCTTGCCGAACCGGGCCACGCCGCCGTCGAGGTAGCCCACCTGGTCCCGGCTCGCCGACTCACCGCCGAAGTACGCCCGGTCCAGATCGCTCACCAGCGGCACGATGCTCCGGCTCACGGAGACCCGAGGCTCCCACCCGTGCCCGGCGGCCCGCCACGCCGCGCGGAACCGCTCGATCTGCTCGGCCTGGAGCCGGTGGAACGGGACGCCCGTGTCCTCGGTGAGGAGCGTCGAGCTCATGAGGTTCATGCCCTGCTCGGCGGTCCACTCGGCGGTGGCGCGGGTACCGGCACCCCACCAGATGCGCTGCCGCAGCCCGGCCGAGTGCGGCTCGATCCGCAGCAGGCCCGGCGGGTTGGGGAACATCGGCCGCGGGTTCGGCTCGGCGAACCCCTTGCCCTGGATCACCTCGAGGAACACCGCCGCGTGTTGCCGCGCCATCGCCGCGTGGTCGGAGCCTTCGGCCGGGACGTACCCGAAGTAGCCGTAGCCGTCGATCACCTGCTCGGGCGAACCCCGGCTGATCCCGAGTTGCAGCCGCCCGCCCGCGATGAGGTCCGCCGCGCCGGCGTCCTCCGCCATATAGAGCGGGTTCTCGTACCGCATGTCGATGACGCCGGTGCCGATCTCGATGCGGCTCGTGCGCGCCCCGACCGCCGCGAGCAGCGGGAACGGGGACGCGAGCTGCCGGGCGAAGTGGTGCACCCGGAAGTACGCGCCGTCCGCCCCGACGTCCTCGGCCGCGACCGCGAGATCGATGGCCTGCAGAAGCGCATCCGAGGCGGACCTCGTCTGCGAGTGCGGCGACGGCGACCAGTGACCGAACGACAGGAACCCGATCTTCTTCACGGCAGCCACAACACCACGGAGTCGCCCGCGCTTCCCGAGCGCCCGCAGGCCGAGACGAGATCCGGTTCGAGTGCACGCCACCATGGGGCTCGATCGGCCGGCACCCGGACCCGGTGGTCGCGAAGGCGGACCGGCCGGTCCCGTGCGGAAACATCCGTGCACCAGGCGCAAGGGAAGTTCCGCAGGAGCGGACGACGACGGCGCATCCGACCGGCCACAGCGCCGCGGCACCGCGTCGCCCGGCCGTCGTCTCTTTCAACGGCGCCGGGGCGCAGGCGGGGCGAGGAGGACCGTCGACTGCCGGGCCGCCGTCGTCAGCGCACCCCGAAACGCGACGTGCCGCGGATACCAGGAAGCGCCGGGCCGGCCGGACAGGAACGCGCGACCGGCCTCGTGCTGGAGGAGTCGGTCCCGTAGCTCCGCCTCGCTCATCGCGGCCAGGCGGATGTCGAGGTCGTCGAGGAAGCGCTGGAGCGTGGGGTGGGACGCGCGCATCGTGGGCCCTCCGGTCGCGGGATCCTTCCGGGACGACTCGAGCGGGTCGAGTCGGCAGGACGACGGGGACGACGGGGACGACACGACCGTACCCACGTCCGCCGTCGATTTCCGCTGGGGCGGGTCACGGGACTGCCGGGGTCCCGGCAACCGCCCCTCGGCCGTCCTGTGCGGATAGAAGGTTGCACTGGCAGCAAGGGAGTTCCCGCACGAGTGTCCGACGACCCCCGACGTCCCCCTACTCGAGCATCTGCGCGGTTCTCAGCTCTTGCCGGCAGGCGGCGAGCTCGTTCTCGGCGACCAGGAGTTCGTCGCGGGAGATCCGCAGATCCTCACGGAGGCTCGCGAGTCTGCGAGTGAGCACCGCGACCCCTGCAAGGACCGCGAGAAGCGCACCAACGACGCCGACAAGCGTCCTACTCGTCCCGTCCATGACCCCTCATCCCCGGGACCGTCCGGGGGTCCCGTCAATCGACGGTAGGCCCCGCGCGGGCGGACTCACGGGGACGCGCGACCCTTGACGCGCGAGGTGAGAGCGGCCGTCGCTGCGGGAGCGGGGCCAGGCGGTGACGAACCGAGCGGGTTCGCGAGGCCGCGCGAGGCCCCACCGCGTCACCCGGTCGGGGTACGGTCGGCCGCATGGCTGAGACAGCCGAACCCGTCAGCCCGACCTTTCGGGACCGGCTCGCGTCCGCGCTCATGAACGCGATGAAGCGGCGGGATGCGGTCGCCGTCGCCGCGCTCCGCTCTGCCCTGGCGGAGATCGGCAACGCCGAGGCGGTCGCGATCACCGAGAGCGCCACCCCGGTCTCGACGTCCGAGCACGTCGCTGGGGCCGCCGCGGGCCTCGGAGCGGCCGAGGTGGACCGTCGGGTCCTCACGGAGACGGACACGATGGGGATCGTGGGGGCCGAAGCCGCCGAGCGAGAACGGGCGGCCGACAGGTACGAAGCAGCCGGCCGGTCAGCGCAGGCCGACCGGCTTCGCGCAGAAGCCCGTGTCCTCCGGGCGGTGATCGCGACCACCTGATGCGCACTGATGCGCCCGGCCGCGGGCGCCGGAGCGCGTCCCCCGCCGGCCTCTGCGGAAAGGAACGTGCACCACGCGCACGAAAGTCTCCGCACAGTCGGCCGGGGCCGGTCGCCGCCGACAAACTCGCCGCGGCCCGACGGCGCCACGGGACTGCCGGGACTCCCGGGACGCCAGGGACTCGCCCTAACCCCGTCCGACGGCGCACCCCGGCCCGCACCGCCGCAGCACGCCCGTCCACCCACGCATCCGAAGCACCCCACCCACCTGAACGGCTACCTCGCACGGCCGCCCGACCGCATGAGCCCAGCGATACCGCAGCGTCAGGTCACCGCGGGCGAGGAGCACGGCGTTGTCGCGCCAGGTGTCGGCGTCGGTCCGCCCGAAGGGGTGCGCGAAGCCCCCGTCCAGCTCCACCGTCAGGCAGTATTCCTCGTAACGCACGTCGGACCGGATGAGCCCGTGGCCCAGCCGCTCGCGCACCTGCAGCACCGCCCTGGGCAGGCCGTGCCGGCGTTCCACCCCGCGGTACCGGTGCTCGAGCGCCGACTCCACGCCGTCCTCCACCTCCGCAAGGATCTCCAGCAGCATCGACCGGTGGCGCACCCTGCCGCGCCCCGCGAGGGCCTGGCGGAGGTAGGCCGGCCAGACGCGGGCCCGCGCCGCGGCCGCGACCACGGCGACGACGGCGTCCTCCCCCTCGGCCGCGGCAGCCAGGTCGAGCACCGTCTCCGCGGCGTCGGTCTTGCGGAGCCGCCCGGCGGCAGGAGGCATCCGACGACGGCGCGCGATCACCAGCCCGGGCTGCGGCCGCACCCGACGCGCCTCCGGGATGAGCACGTGCACCTGCCCGGGCGGCGCCGTCGTGAACTCCCAGAGGTACGCCGCCGAGTCGTGCGACAGCGCCAAAGGAAGGCCCAGGCGCAACTCCTCGCTCCCGCTCGCGTACAGCAGGCCGGCCGCCGCCCGCGTCTTCCACGGCACCGGACCCGACCGCGGCAGGTAGACCCCCGGCGCGAGCCGCTGCCACAACTCCCGGTCCACCTGGCGGGACAGCCACGACGCGCTCGCCCCCGCCGCGATCGCCTGCGCGGCGCTGACGACGCCGAACTGACGCTCGGCGATCGCCTTGATGATGGTCCGGTCGGAGGGCACGACGGCGATCCTCGCCGCGCCCGCCGGTGCGCCGCTCGCGGCGTCGCCGGCGCGGTGTACGAATCGACACCGTCGCGGGCTGTGGAGAACGCGCGGCGCGAGGCCGGGCGAGCGTCGTCGTCGCCGTCGCTGTGGCAGCCGACGTCGTCGTCGCGGCTGTGCGGAAACAAACTCGCGCCGGGCGCAAGACTGTTTCCGCACGAGCCGAGCCCCGACGCCGGAACCGGCGCGCGCGACCAACCCTCGGCCGGAAGGTGCCACGAACCGTCGCGTTTCCTACACTCACGGCATGTCGAATGCGCTCGAGCGGATGGAATCCCTGACGTCCGCCTGGTACGCCACGGGAGACCGGCGCGCACTGTTCGCCGACACGTACACGCGGATGACGCGGGCGATGGTGACGGCGGTCGAGGCGCGGGACTTCGCCGACGTCGTGTGGGTGTCGAGCCTCCTGGACAGGTTCGCCGACTACTACTTCAGCGCCGTCGACGCGCACGACTACCCGCCGGTGAGCGGCGCAGAGTGCCCGGTCGTGTGGCGCGAGGCCTTCGACGCGTGCAGCCGCGAGGACGTGAACGAACTCCAGGCGATCCTGCTGGGGATCAACGCGCACATCAACCACGATCTCGCGCTCGCGCTCGCCGACGTCCTGGGCGACTGGGACAGCCTCGACGACGCCACCCGCGACGTGCGGCTCGCCGACCACGCTCACGTCAACGCGATCATCGAACGGACGGTCGACGAGATCCAGTCGGAGGTACTCGCGCGGGTCGAGCCGGCCATCGGGGTGATCGACGTGGTCATGGGCCGGATGGACGAGTGGCTGTTCTCGCGGCTGGCGTCGCACTACCGGGAGAACGTCTGGGAGGACACCCAGCGGTTGCTCGCGGCGCGGACGGCGGAGGAGCGGCTCGCCATCGTCGCCGAGCTCGACCAGCACGCCCGACGGCTCGGACGCCTGATCGCGGCGCTCTGACCTGCGTGGGCGGGCCTCTGGAGCGCTCGAGCCTGTCGCCGCGAACGACCCAGGGCCCGCGGCGCTGACGTAGCCGCCGACGTCCGGCACAGGACGATTACCAGGAGGCGCAGCGCAGGCCGGGCACGGCGACGATCGCGTGGTCGGTGGTCACGAGGACGAGGTTCTCCGTCAGGGCCTGCGCCACAAGGAGCCGGTCGAACGGGTCACGGTGCTCCCACGTCATCGAGCCGGCGAGGAGCGCGTGCGAGGTGTCGATCGAGATCTCGACCGCGCCGATATCCGAGACCCGATCGGGCCAGGTACCCACGAGCGCCCGCGCGGCGTCGAGCTTGCCCAGCCGGACCTTCGTCGCGACCTCCATGGCGCAGACCGCGGAGACGAAGAGGTCGTTCCGACGATCCCCCAGGTCACGCAAGAGCTCGCGGGGGATCCGAGCCGGCTCCCCGAGTAGCCACAGGAACACGTGGGTGTCGAGGAGGTAGCTCACTCCCACGCCGCCACCTCGCTCTCGGGCAGCGGCTCGAAGAACGAATCGGGGACGTGGAGATCCACGATCCCGAAGGTCCGCGCGGGCGAAGCCTCGACCGGCGCCAGGTGAGCGACCGGCTTGCCCGCGCGCGCGATCACGACGTCCTCGCCCCGCTCCACGCGTGCGAGCAGCTCTGAGAGCCGCGTCTTCGCCTCCTGCACGTTGACCACGATCGCCATCGCATCAGTCTAAAAGACCAAGTCTGGTTGGTCTACTTTCGGACGGCGGGTGCTCGCTGTGAATGCCCCGGCTGGGGACGAACGGGCACGCGGTCACCCTGGGGAGGAGCGGTCGCGACGCCGGCTCCGCTGCCCGGGCATCTCCCGGGCCGGACGGAGCTCTGAGAGGTCCCCGGGGGGGTCTCTCCCTCCTGCCTCGCCGGCGCCGTCGTCCCCGCGTCAGGGAATCGCCGCGGCGATGATCACTGCGAGCGCCGGGATGCCGCCGGACAGCAGGAGCACGCGCCGGGTGGGCACGACGCGACGAGGACCGCCGATCAGGTAGAGCGCACCGCCCACCAGCATCAGGACGCCCACGGTCCACGTCATGAGCAGCGCGAGGAGGTTGACCCGGTAGTCGCCGCCCAGCAGCACGGTCGAGAGCAGGGTGACCACGAAGAGGCACCCGGCGGCCAGGAACGTAGCGGTGCCGCGGGCTCGCGGGACGGGCGCCGCTCGGGTCATGCGAGTCATCCAATCATCGACGTCCGTGCCGAAGTGCCCGGGCCGAAGGAGATCCAGCGCCAGGGCGCGGAGCCCCTGGCCTGGGCTCCCCGCACCCCTATCGATCCCCGGAACGCCCCCGACCCCGCGTCCGCGACTTGTAGGCCGCGTCCATGGACGACGCCTTGGCGGCCCGCTGGACCTGCCCGCGCGCGACGTCGTCGGTGAGGGCCTGGAAACCGGCGAGTTCCTCGTCCAGCTCGGCCCGCATCGCGGCAGGGGCGCTCGGCATGGCCGCGGACAGGGCCGCGCGGGCGTCGGCGAGGTAGCGCATCGCCGTCACGGCGTCGCCCTCGCTCAGGCGCGTCGACGCCTCCCGCTTGGCCCGCTGGGCCTGCTGGTAGGCGAGCTCGGTCCGCACCACGGGGTCGGGGATCCGCCCCGCGGCCTGGTCGCCGGGCACGACGTTGACGTGCACCGGGACCGTGATCGCGTGCTGCACGAGCGCGGGGAGCGCGACGTACGTGAAGGTCAACTCGGCGACCTCGGCCAGCCCGAGCGCCCCGAGCGCGGGGACGTCGAAGGTCAGCACCAGCGTGCGGGTCTCCCCCGCGTACAGGCCGCCGATCTCGACCTGCACGCCGCTGCCGACGGCGTGGCTCGGCAGGTCGTTGACCACCTTGACCCCGCGCACCGCGGGAGTCATCGTGACGAACAACGACGCCGCCTGCGCCGCCTGGGCGAGCATTCCGGCGGCCTCGCCGACGATCACCCGCCCGGCGTCGTCGGGGTTCTCCGCGAAGTTCTCGTTCCCACCGCCGCCACGCGCCAGCGCCGAGAGGAGCCGCTCGTCGTAGCCGAGCCCGTACCCGAGCGAGGAGGTGGTGATCCCGTCCGCGCGGGCCTTCGCCGCCACCGAGCCGAGCACGTCCGGGCTGGTCTCACCACTGTTCGCGTGCCCGTCGCTGACCAGCACGAGCGTCGCACCCGTGGCCGACGACGCCCGGCGGGCCTCCATGAGCCCGCGCAGGTAACCGGCGGCCAGGTCCGTCATGCCGCCAGGCCGGATGGCGGAGATCGCGCGCTTGACGCCCGCCTTGTCCGTCAGCGGGGCGGCGGGGACGACGACGAGCGCCTGGTCATCGAAGGCGACGACGCCGAAGGAGTCCCGCGGGTCGAGCTTGTCGACCACGTCGATCAGCGCGGCCTTGGCGCCCTCGAGCGGCGCGCCCTGCATCGAGCCGGACCGGTCGAGGACCACCTCGAGCAGGCCGGGCGGGCGGGTGGCGGTGTCGCCGGCACCGGCGGGAGCGGTGATCTCGACGAGGACCGAGAGCGTCGAGTCGGTCTCGTGGGCGAGGACGTCGACGTCGAGGTGAGCGGTCAGGTGCATGGTGATCCCCTTTCCTGGCGGGGGCCGGCGGGTGCGGCTACGATGCTCCAAGAATAGTTCCCGGAGCATAGGGCGTCAATGCGATGAGCATAGGTACTGAGGGGGCGGGCGGCGGCACGGGCAAGGACCGGTACGCCGAACTGGCCGCCCTGCTGCGCGCCCGGCGGGAGGAACTCGGGCTGTCCCGCCGCGCGCTGGCCGAGACGACGGGCCTGTCCTACCCCTACATCGCCCAGTTGGAGGGCGGGTACCGGGCGCCGTCGGTGAGTTCCGCGCGTCGGCTCGCCGACGCCCTGCGCCTGCCGGTCGAGGACATCGTCCACGCTGCCGACGAGACCTCCCCGTCCTCGCCGCCCGCTCTCGACTCCGCCGAGCGGGCGTGGATGCCGAACCCTTCCTATGCCTTGAGCATAGATCGGGGCCCGGCTGGCCCGGCCGTGCCGGAACTCCAGGCCTACGCCGACGAGGAGGGCGACGACGACGAGGAGGCCGACGACGACGCCCCGCGCCCTTCGCGCCCGCCGCGGGCTCCGGCTTGGGCGGCGCCCGCGCCGGCTGTGTCCGAGGCGCCGCTCCCCGCCGCGGAGCCTCCGCCGCGGGTGGCGCCTCCGCCCGCGAGCGCCCCGAGTCTCCCGCCTCCCCCGAGGCGGCGGCGCTTCTTCGACCGCGAGCCCCCGGCGATGCCCCGAACCGCCGAGCCAGCGGGCCGGGGCGCGGACGAGGCGGCACAGGCAATCGCCGCGATCCTGCGCGGCCTCCCGGTCGAGGACCGGCTCGACGCCCTCTCGTTCGCCCAGCGCGAGGTGATGGCCGAGATCGTCGACGAGCAGGTGCGGCGCACGTCGCACGACCCGGGCGGTCCCGGCCGCTGACCCACGGCAAACGCCACTCCGGCGCCGTCGCTCCGGGGGCGCCCCCTCGGGGGCGAGCCGGGCGCCGTCGTCGTCCCGGAGGCTGCTGCAGGGCCTGTGCGGAAGGTTCCTTGCAGGTAGCGCAAGGGAGTTTCCGCGCAGGGCACTCCGCACGACGAGCGACGAGCGACGGCCACGGCGCCGAGGCGGCGCGAGTTCCGGGCCGCCTGCTACGGCGGTCCCGCGACGCGAGCGCTCAGCTGACGATCCCGTGCCGGGCGTTCCACTGCTGGGCGCCGGTGTAGCCGTCGACCATCCCCCAGATCCAGAAGGCGACCAGTCCCACGAAGCCGATGATGATGATCGTCAGGAACCAACTCACGATGTAACCGACGAGAATGCCGACGCCTTTACCGACGTCGCCATTCATCATGCTGCCGAGGCCCGGGATGAAGAACGACGCGAGGAGCGCGAGGCCCGGGATCTTCGGCGCGACGGCGTAGGGCTGCGGATACCCGGGCTGCGGGTAGCCCGAAGACGCGTAGGGCTGCGGCGGGTACGGCGGCTACGGCGGCTGCGGCGGCTGCGGCGGCTGCGGCGGCTGGTAACCGGGCTGGGCGTAGCCGCCGTACTGCTGGTAGCCGGGCTGGCCGTAAGCGCCGGTCGGCTGCTGGGGTGCAGGCCCGGCGTACGGTCCCACGTCGCGGGAGGCGTGGTCGTCTGGGTACTGCGCAGTCACGTCCAGCACTCCCTGGAATCGGGGAAAGGAATTGTCGAGGAATCCTATCGAGGACGCCGTAGGACCTCACGTCGCGGCCGTGCCGGGGGCCGGTGCGGAAGGTTCCTTGCAGCTGGCGCACGTCACCTTCCGCACCACGCACGCGGCGGCGAGATCGGGGCGGCGCGATCACCCCAGCGGTAGGCCGGCCCGCTCGCTGGAGCGGACCTGGCGGATGATGCGGACGACGTCGATCGGGTGCCGCTCGTGCCATCTCACCACCGCTGCCTCCCGGCGCCGGGCCGTGCTCGGGGGCGTGCCGTCGGTACGGTGCCACCAGTCGAGTGCGTCGAGGCTGTACGCGATCGCCGCGATGGGCCGAGCCCGGCGGATCGCCGCGAGCGCCCGGACCGGCGGCGTCCCGGTGGCGAGGAGAATCGCGAACGCCATCGTCGGGCCGCGGTTGATCCCCATGTGGCAGTGCGCGAGGACCTGGGTGCCGGGCTCGTCGAGGGCGTCGAGAGCGGCACCGACGCCCTCGTCGAACCACTCGTCCGGCATCGCCTGCCCGGCGTCGTCCTGACCGTTCCAGACGTACGTCAACTCGGGGGCGACGACGGCGACGAACTCCTCGTCCGACCACTCCACCCGGGTGTCGATGATGTGCGTGATGCCGGCCGCGCGGATGTCGTCGAGGTCGGCGAGCATGGCCGCCTCCCCGAGGTGCGACGGCAGGTCGCCGCCCGTCCACACCCGGTCCGTCACTCGGCTGATGTTGGCCATCGGTTCCCTCTCACCGTGTCCATGATGCGCTGTCACGGAAGAGGCGAGCGAGAGACGCGTTCATCACCACGGCCCGCGGCGTAGGCGGATCCTGCGCAGGCGATCACCGCGCCTCGGCCCGCCGCCTCCGCGGGGTGGTCGCCGCCACGGCTCCCGGATCAGGCGCAAGGGCCGCGATGCGTGCCCGGATCCCGACCGCGGACCGCAGCGCCCGTGCCGACGGCCCGGACGCCGGCGGGACGGTGACGCCGGCGGGACAGTGACGCCCGCTGGACAGTGACGCCGGCGGGACAGTGACGCCGGCGGGACAGTGACGCCCGCTGGACAGTGCGGAAGGTTCCTTGCAGATCGCGCACCGAAGTTTCCGCACAGACGGGACAAGGCCGTCCGACCGAGCCGGGCGCCGTCGTCGTGCCTCACGCGGCCGTCCGATCCGTTTCCGGCGGCCCGAACAGCACGAAGGCCCGGACCTGATGGTCCGGGCCCTCGTTGTCGTAGCGGGGACAGGATTTGAACCTGCGACCTCCGGGTTATGAGCCCGGCGAGCTACCGAGCTGCTCCACCCCGCGTCGGTGTCTCTATCTTACGGTCCTTCCGGACCAGCGCCAAATCCGCGGCCAAGGCACCGCCGTCGACGGCTCGGACCGGGTCCCCGCACGATGACCGTGAGGGCCCGGCTCACCAGGTGAGCCGGGCCCTCAACGATCATGCCAGAGCCGAGGCGCGAGGTCAGCCCGCGAGCTCCGCCTCGGCGGCGATCGCCGCTTCGACGGCCGCCGACAGCTGGGCCTGAGCGACGCCGTAGGCCTCCCAGTCACCCGCCGCCATGGCCGCCCCTGACGCCTCGAGGGCAGCCTTCGCGTCCTGGAGCGCGGCGTCGAGGCGGGCCTGGGCGTCGGGCGAGCCGCCATCGGTCCCCGTGTCGGTGCCCGTGTCGGTGCCTGTGTCGGTCCCGGCTCCGGCGTCGGTCCCCGTGTCGGTCCCGGCATCCGTGCCCGCCTGCGCATCCCCGGCGTCGGCCCCGGAGTCACCGCCGAAGACCTGGTCGAGCGCCTCGTCGAGGGTGTCGGCGAACCCGATCTCGTCACCGAAGGCCACGAGCACCTTCTGCAGCAGCGGGAACTGGGTGCCCGCGGAGCTCTGGACGTACACCGGCTGCACGTACAGCAGTCCGCCACCGACTGGGAGCGTCAGCAGGTTGCCGTTCACCACGTCGGAGTCGCCCTGCCGCAGCAGGTTGAGCGACTGCGACACGTCCGGGTCGGAGTTGAAGTTGTTCTGCACCTGCCCCGGGCCGGGCACCGTGATGTCGCGGCGCAGCTGGAGGAGCCGCAGCTGCCCGTAGCCCTCCCGTGGCTCGCCGGGAGTGTTCCCGGGTTCGGCGTCGACCGCCAGGAAGCCCGTCAGCACGTTGCGGTCCCGTCTCACCACCAGGGATGAACGTCGACGTGAGCGAGAACGTCGGCGTCTCCTGCCCCGGCATCTTGAGCGTGAGGTAGTACGGCGGCTGCGGCACCTGCGCCGAGACGGTCGGGTCGTTCGGGGTCCGCCAGAAGTCCTGGCCGGAGTAGAACGAGGCGGCGTCGGTCACGTGGTACCGCGTGAGCAGCTGGCGCTGGACCTTGAAGAGGTCCTCGGGGTAGCGCAGGTGGCTCATGAGGTCGCCGCTGATCTCCGACATCGGGCTGGACCGTTGCCGGGGAAGACGTTCTTCCAGGCCTGCAGGACCGGGTCCTCGGTGTCCCACGCGTAGAGCGTGACCGAGCCGTCGTACGCGTCGACCATGGCCTTGACCGAGTTGCGGATGTAGTTCACCCGCAGGGTCTCGGGGAGGACGACGGCGCCCTGGCGGGTGGTCAGCGAGTCCGCCGTCGCCTCGTCCAGGGACTCACGCACCGAGTACGGGTAGTCGTTGCTGGTCGTGTAGGCGTCGACGATCCAGACGACCTTCCCGTCGACGACCGCCGGGTAGGTCCGCCGGTCGAGCGTGAGGTACGGCGCGACCTTGGAGACGCGCTCGCTCGGGGTCGCGGTCGTAGAGGATCTGCGACTCCGGCGGTCACGCGGTCGGAGAAGAGGATCTCCTCGGAACCGAAGCGCAGCGCGTAGAGCAGCTTGTTCCAGAGGTTGCCGACGCTCGGGCCGCCGTCACCCTCGTAGGTCGTGTTGACCTGTCCGCTCGGGGCGTTGTCGTCCGGGTAGTCCAGCTCCCAGGGCGTGGTGCCCTCCGGCGCCCCGACGATCGAGTAGGTCGGAGAGACGTACTCGGTCGACGCCTGGCCGAAGTAGATCCGCGGCTCGAGTCCACCTGGAGGCTGCCGATGCTCGGGATGCCGCCTTCGAAGAACGCGGGGCGGCCGTCCGAGGCCGTCGTGTTGCCGTAGGCGGCGACGACGCCGAACCCGTGGGTGTAGACCGTGTGCTCGTTGACCCAGGTGCGCTGGTCGGAGCCCAGTCCCGCGAGGTCGAGCTCACGCACGGCGATGACCGTGTCGCGGCTCTCGCCGTCGATCGTGTAGCGGTCGACCGCGAGGACGTCCGGGAAGTCGTAGTACTGCTTGTTCTGCTGGAGCTGGCGGAACGACGGGCTCACGATCGCGGGGTCGAGGATCCGGATGCTGGCCGTGGTCTCGGCGTCGGCGCGCAGGGCGCCGGGCTCCGCCGCCGTCGTCGCCAGATAGTTCTCCGTCTCGACGCCGTCGAGGTCGTAGGCCGCCAGCGTGGCGTCGATGTTCCGCTGGATGTAGGGCGTCTCGAGCTCCTGGGCGTTGGGGTCCACCTGGAACTTCTCGACGATGTACGGGTAGATCCCGCCCACCAGGACGGCCGACGCGATCATCAGGCCCACCCCGATGAGGGGGAGGCGCCAGTCGCCCCGGATCGCCGTCACCACGAACAGCACAGCCACCACGACGGCGATCCCCGCGAGGATCACCTTGGCCGGGAGCACGGCGTTGACGTCCGTGTAGGAGGCGCCGTCGAACTTCCCGCCCTCGTTGACCAGCAGCGAGTAGCGGTCGAGCCAGTAGCTCGCCGCGACGAGGAGGACGAAGGCGCCGCCCAGCACCGCCAGCTGGATGCGCGCCGCGGGAGTCGCGCGCTGCTGGCCCGGTCCCGCCAGCCGAAGGCCGCCGTAGAGGTAGTGCGTGACGGCTGCGGCGACCGCGGAGATGAAGATGACCGTCATGAGGAAGGACACGACGAAGCGCAGGACCGGCAGCGTGAACACGAAGAACGAGACGTCCATGCCGAACTGGGGGTCCTCGACGCCGAACGGCACCTGGTTCAGCCACAGGAGCGTCGTCTGCCATCTGGCCGCCACTGCCGTGCCGGCAAAGAGGCCCATGACCAGGGGCGCCGCCACCATGACGAGCTTGCGCAGCGGCTCGATGCTCGCGCGGTAGCGGTCGAGGTTCTGCTGCTCCAGCGTCAGGGGCGCGTAGACAGGCCGGGTGCGGTAGGCGATCGAGAGGTTCACGAAGAGGGAACCGCCCATCAACAGGGCGCCGAGCAGGAAGAGCACGAACTGGGTGAGCCACTGGGTCCGCAGCACGTCGACGTAGCCGATCTGGGCGAACCAGAGGACCTCGGTCCAGAACTGCGCCAGAGTGAGCAGGGCCAGCACAAGGAAGCCCAGCACGAGCAGGGTGGGGACGAGAGGACCTCGCCGTCGGGCCGCGGGCGCGGCGGGCCGGGGCGGAGACGCAAAGGACACGGGTGAACACCTCGAGTTCGGCAACGGTCACGAGGACGCCGGGCCGTCCGGCCCGCCCTCGGTATGAGTACTCACCCGGGACAACGTCGCTCGCTGCCCAGAAGTTTCGCACACGGGCCTGACGGCGCCCGGTCGGGGCTCCGCCGCAGGCGGCTCCTCCCCCCTCGGGGGCGTCGTCGGCGACCTCAGGCCGCGTCGCAGCCGGGCAGCCCCGCGGCCCGACCCTGCCCGATCGCCGTGACGGCGGCCGTGGCCTCCTCGAGCGTCGCGACCGGGATCACCTGGAGCCCGGCCGGTTCGTACCCGACCACCTCGTCGCAGTTCCCCGCCGGCGCGAGGAAGAAGGTCGCGCCGTCACGCGCGGCCCCGGCCAGCTTCTGGCGGATGCCGCCGATGGGACCCACCTCGCCGTCGATGCTGATGGTCCCGGTGCCCGCGATGTCCTCACCCCCGGTCATCTGCCCCGGCGTGAGCGTGTCGACGATCCCGAGGGCGAACATGGTCCCCGCACTCGGCCCGCCGATCTCGTCGATACGGATCTGCACGTCGACGGGGAAGTCGAAGAGGGGGTCGACGAAGACGCCGAGCACGCTGCCACCCTCGCCGTCGTCCCCGGTGAGGACCTCCAGCGCCTCGCGCCGCCCGTCGCGCGTCACCTCGACGGGGAGCGGGGTCCCCGGTGGTGTCGCCTCGAGGACCTCGGTGAGGTCCTCGAACGAGACGAGGTCGACGCCGCCCGCAGAGAGAAGCACGTCGCCCGCCTCGAGCACGCCGTCGGCCCCGGAGTCGGCGACCGTGCCCGCGATCGTGAGCACCGCGGGGACCTCGTAGCCCAGCTCGGACAGGGCGGCCGCCGTGGCGTTCTCCTGCGAGGTGGTCATCTCGGCTGCCGCGGCCTCGTCGCGCTCCTCGCGGCTCACGCCCGTGGGGTAGACGTTCTCGACCGGGACGACGGCGCTCGAGCCCGAGAGCCAGCCCCGCACCACGGCCCCGGCGTCCACGACGGTGCCGGGCCCGCCCGTGACCGAGACGGTCGTGAGGCGGAGCGCGCCGTCGGTGGGGTAGGTCGCGGCGCCCTCCACCTCGATCAGGGGGACGCCGTCGACGTCCCCGAGCGTGTTCACCGTGGGGCCGGGGTCCTGGATCGCGTACGGCGCGGGCAGGGCGGACATGACCAGCAGCAGGAGGGCCGTCAGGACGCCCGAGACACCGAGGACGACGGCGCGCGGCGAGATCGGCTGCGGCGCCGGAGGAGTCGGCGGCTCGAGGAGGGCGTCAAAGGCCGGGGCGGGGGCGCCGTCGTCGGGCAGGTCACGGGGCACTGGCACGGGCTCATCATCCCGCACGTCCCTGGGCGGACCCTGAGTCGGCCCTCAGATAGGCCCCGAGGGGATCCTCGGCCCCTCGGGGCCGGCGCCCGGCCTCCGAAGACGCGTGGACATGACGCTGCGCCCTGAGCGAACCCGGCCCGCGACCGCCGCCCCGGCTCGGAAGAAGTCCGGGCGACGTCGATACCGTGGAGTACCGATACCGCGTGAACCCTCCTGGAGTGAGCGATGAACGACCAGCCGGCCCAGCCCCAGGGCGGCGGATCGCCCGCCGACCGCGAGAGCTGGCGTGCGCTCCTGCGCTCCATGCTCGGCGACGAGGCCGCCGAGGAGGCGATGCGGGCCCTCGACGCCGGCGGCTTCGACCCGGCGGCGCTCGCCCAGGCGGCGGGCCTGCCCCAGGACGCGGGCGCCATGGCGGGGATGCTCGCCCACCTGCGTCGGCTGCTCTCCGCACCCGGCGAGGGGCCGGTGAACTGGACCCTCGCGCACGACATCGCGCGGCAGACGGCGCTGACCGGCGGGGACGCGACCGTGACGGCAGCCCAGGCCACCCAGGTCACGGTGGCGCTCACCGCCGCCGACCTGTGGCTCGACGCCGCCACCGAGCTCGCCCCCGCCCCCACCCCCTACCAGGCATGGAGCCGGTCGGAGTGGGTCGAGCACACCCTGCCCACGTGGAAGCGGCTCGCGGAGCCCATCGCCGCGTCCGTCGCCCAGGCGCTCGCCGACGCCCTCGGGGCTCAGGCGTCCGAAGCGCTCGGCACGGCGGGTGGTCCGACGGCGGCCGGCATGATCCGCCAGCTCGGCGGGGCCGTGTTCGGGATGCAGGTGGGCCAGGCCGTCGGCACCCTGGCGCGGGAGGTGTTCGGGTCCAGCGACACCGGGCTGCCGCTCCTCGAGGTGCCCGGCTGCGCCCTCGTCCCGAACGTCATCGCGGAGTACGCCGCCGGCCTCGACGCCCCGGCCGACGAGGTGCGTCACTTCCTCGCCGTGCGCGAGGCCGCCCACGGGCGCCTCTTCGCCCAGGTGCCCTGGCTGCGGGCGCACCTCCTCGGCACCGTCGAGGAATACGCCCGCGGGATCGCGATCGACACCGCGCGCATGGAGGAAGCCATCCGCTCCATCGACGCGAGCGACCCCGAGGCCCTGCGCGAGGCCTTCTCCAGCGGCGTGTTCGCCCTCGAGCGCACCCCCGCGCAGGAGGCGGCGCTCCGGCGGCTCGAGACGGCGCTGGCGCTCGTCGAGGGCTGGGTGGAGCACGTCACCGCCCTGGCCGTCGCACCCCACCTCCCCCACGGCGTCCCGCTGCGCGAGATGCTGCGCCGACGCCGGGCCGCGGGCGGGCCGGCCGAACAGACGTTCTCCGCGCTGGTGGGGCTGGAGCTGCGGCCACGCCGCGCCCGCGAGGCCGCGGTCCTGTGGGCCGCCGTCGAGAAGGAGGGCGGCACTGCCACGCGGGACGCCCTCTGGGCGCACCCCGACCTCCTCCCGACCGGCGCGGACCTCGACGACGCCGCGGGCTTCGTCGCGCGCCGCGCGGCCGTCATCGAGAGCGAGCAGGACCTCGACGCCGCGCTCGCCTCCATCTTCGACGAGGCCGACCGGGCCGAGAGGGCCGACGACGAGGGCACAACGGGCGAACAGCCGCCTGCCTGAGGTCCGGTCCGGCACGGGCCCCCCGCCGACCACGCCACGACGGCGCTCCTCACCCCGAGGCGAGCACCGTCGTCGGGCCGGCCTCGTCGTCAGAAAAGAACAGGGCGCCGTCGTCAGGCGCCTGGTCCTCCCCTGCCGGCCCGGCCGGTTCCGAGCCGTCGGCGAGGTCGCTCGGGCCGCCGTCGAGGGGCAGTGACCGCGCGAACGCGACCCCCTCGAGGAACCCCTTGGCTCGCTCGGTGTGGGGGTACGTCGTGAGCTCCGCCCAGAAGGCGGGCCCGTGGTCGGAGTGCAGCAGGTGGACGAGCTCGTGCAGGAGCACGTAGTCCACCACCCACCCGGGCATGCCCTGGAGGCGGTGCGAGAGGCGGATGGTGCCGTCCATCACCGTGCACGAGCCCCACCGGGTGTTCTGGTTGGTCACCCACCGCACCGACACCGGGACCGCCCGTGCTCCCAGGTAGCGGGCCGAGAGCTCCCGGGCGCGGGCCGCGAGCTCGCCGTCGCCCGTGTGGCGCCGGTCCTTCGCCTCGAGCCGCGTGAGCATCCGCTCGACCCACCGGTCCTCCTCCTCCCGCGTGAGTCCCGCGGGCACCACGACGATCGTGCGGCCGTCCTCCCGGAACGCCGAGATGGTGCGCCGGCGGCGCGCGCTCCGTCGCACCTCGACGTCCGGGCGGGTGGTCACGGCGCCGTAGGCGACGGCGGGCGGGGTCCGGCGAGACATGAGGCGAGGGTAGGCCGCGGCACCGACATCGACCGATCCGTCCCCAGGGCCGCCCCCAGGCGACGCCCCGGCCCCCTGTCCACAGGCCGCGGCGCGCATGCGTCGGTCTCGGCTCGCGGGGTTGTCCACAGGTGCGGTTCAGGGCCCGGTGGGTGGGGTGTCGCGCGTGCGACGCTCGGCCCGTCGGCGCCCGGTGCGGGCACCCCTCCGTGCCGGAGGCGGCAGGGCGCGAGAAGGAGGCAGCGATGGTGCGCTTGCGGGACGGGTTGGCGGTGCTGTGGCGCGAGGCCGGGGCCAGCCAGATCGGAACGGACCCGCGCTGCGCCGTCGTCCTCGAGAACCTCAGCGAACCCGAGCAGACGCTGCTCGACCGGCTCCGCTCCGAGCCGTCGCTCGGCGAGCTCGTGCGCGAGGGTCGGGCGGCCGGGATCGGCGCCGCACAGGTGCGCGCCCTGGTCGCCACCCTCGAGCGGGCCGGCGTGCTCGCCCCGGACACGACGCCGCGGGCACCCTTCCCGAACGGGCCGGAGCAGGGCAACGCGCTCGACGCGATCCGTGCCCCCGACATCGCCTACTGGGCCCGGCTGCGCCCGGACGCGAACGGGTGGGCGGTCCTGGCCGGTCGGCGTTCTCGGACCGTGGCCGTGCTCGGGGTGGACCGCCTGGGCATGCTCGTCGCGTCCGGGCTCGCGCGGGCCGGCGTGGGCACCGTGCTGCTGGCGGACCCGGCGCCGGTTCGGCCGCTGGACGTCGGGCCCGGGGCGTTCGCATGGGACGACGTCGGCCGGCGCCGCGAGGACGCAGGCGCCGAGGGGCTGCGTGCGACGGCGCCGCGGCTGCGGACCTCCGCGCCGCCGGGGACGAGGCCCGACGTGGCGGTGCTCGTGGAGCACGGGGTGGCGAGCCCCGTGCGAGCCCGGCCGCTGGTCCGCGAGGACCTGGCGCACCTGTCCGTCGTCGTCGGGGACGTGAGCGTCGGGGTCGGGCCGCTCGTCGTCCCCGGAGTCGGGCCGTGCCTGCGCTGCCTCGACCTGCACCGGTGCGACGCCGACGAACGCTGGCCGGCGGTCGCGACGCAGATCGCGGCGGCGCCCGGCGAGGGGGTGGAGGCGAGCCTCGCCCCCCTGGCCGCGGCCCTCGCCGTCGGGCAGGTCCTCGCCCACCTGGACGGGCGTGCCGTCAGCGCGCGCGGGGCGACCCTCGAGGTGGACGCCGTCGAGCCCGTCCCGCGCCGGCGCACCTGGACTCCGCACCCGGAGTGCGGGTGCGGCGGCGTGGAGGCCGGGCCGGGCGCCGGGTTGGTGGACAGGGTGCGGCCCGGCGACGCCGACGGCGACGGCGTCGGCTCCGAGGCAGCGCGCACCCCCCGCGAGGTCGAGGGCTCTCGCCGCTGAGGTCGAGGGCTCGGCCGCGCTCGACCTGAGCGGCGAGAGCCCTCGACCTCAGCGTGGGGGGTCAGGCCGCGGTGGTCGACGCCGCGGCGAACTCGTCCTTGCGCGGCCGGCCGCGTCCGCGCTTGCTCGCGACGACGACGCCGTCCACGAAGACCTCGCCACCCCAGACCCCCCACGGCTCGGCACGCTCGAGCGCACCGGCCAGGCACGCCCGGCGGATCGGGCACGGGCCGCACAACGCCTTGGCCTTCTCGACGTCGGCGGTCCGCTCGGCGAACCAGAGGTCCGCCGAGGCCACGACCTGGCACGGGAACGGGGCGTAGGCGCCGTCGTCGGACAAGGCTGAGGTCACGGCGGGGGTCCCGGGGTCACGGCGGAGGTCACGGCGGAGGTCGGTGTCGGGGTCACCGCGGGGGCGAGCGACGGGGCGGGCCGCGCCGGCGAGCCGTCGGTGCCGGCCGCGTCCGGCATGGTGATGGGCAACACGGGGAACTCCTGGGGTCGCTGTCCTGATCGGGGGAGCCGCGGCCCGCCGGCCCGCGACGTCGTCGCAGGTCGAAGCGAAAGGTCCGGCCGCGGGCCAGTGGGCTCCGCGGCCGTGATCGATGAGGAGCAGTCCTCAGGTGATCGGGAGGCGCGGGCCCGGGGTGGTCGAGGCGAGGGTCACCCGGAAGCGGGCGCCGGTCGCGGGGCGGATGCCACCGCCGGCCTCGACGGGGGTGTCGCTGATGAGCATCGGCGTGCACCTCCTGACTCGCGTGGGGCGCCGGCCCGTCGACGGCTGCGCCCACGGCACGCCGGTCAGAGCCGATCGTGCCGGTGAAATTCGGACTCCGCGAGGTTACGTTCGCGCCGAGGAGGGGTGCAACCCCTTTTTCGCCGCCGTCGTCGGTGAGGCCTCGAGGCACAGTTCTGACATGCGGGGTGCGGTGGGCACGGTGCTGTGGGCACGGTCCTGTGGGCACGGTGCGGTGGGCACGGTGCGGTGGGCAGGTCCCGACGACGCGGGTCCCGACGCGCGGCTCCCGGTCTACCGGGCCTCCGGCACCGCGGGGTCCTCGCCGCGGACCACGGCGAGGACCTGGGGCCCGTACTTCTCGAGCTTGGCGGCCCCGATCCCCCGGATGAGGGCCAGCTGGCGCAGCTCGCGGGGCTTCGCCGTCGCGATCGCCGCCAGCGTCGTGTCGTGCAGCACGGTGTAGGCGGGCTTGTCGTCGGCCTTCGACACGGCGCCTCGCCACGCGCGCAGCCGCTCGAACAACTCCTCGTCCACCGGGCCGGCACCCGGGGGCGGGCCGGCCGGCGTCCGGTGCCGGGCCGCGCGGGAGCGGCGCGCCGTCGAGCCGGAATCCGGCCAGATCCCGTCGAGGAACCGGGACGGCTTGCGGGACGCCCGCCCGCCGACGTTCCGGGCCCGGGCGTACGAGAGCGCCAGGTGCTCCCGGGCGCGGGTGACGCCCACGTAGAGGAGGCGTCGCTCCTCGGCGATCGCGTCGTCGCCCTCGGCGAGGGTGATGGGAAGGAGCCCTTCGCACACCCCGACGAGGAACACGGCGTCCCACTCCAAGCCCTTGGCGGCGTGCAGCGAGGCCAGGACCACGCCCTCCACCGTGGGCGCGTGCTGGGCGGCGGCGCGCTCCTCCAGCTCCCCGACCAGCGCGGCCAGGTCCGCGCCGCGGGATGCCGCCAGGTCGTCCGCCAGGGCGACGAGCGCCGCGAGCGACTCCCAGCGCTCGCGGGTCGCCCCGCTGGCGGCGGGCGGCTCGGGGGTCCACCCCGCCGTCGCCAGCGTGTCGCGGACCTGGGCCGGCATCGGCAGCTCGGTGGGCGCGCGCAGCGCACCGCGGAGGAGGACGACGGCGTCGCGCACCTCCTTCCGGGAGAAGAAGCGCTCACCGCCGCGGACGAGGTAGCCGATCCCCGCTTCCGCGAGCGCCTGCTCGAGGGCCTCCGACTGGGCGTTGGTCCGGTACAGGACGGCGATCTCGCTGGGCCGGGTACCCGCGGCGATCAGGGCGCGAGCCCGCTCGGCGACCGCGCGGGCCTCGGCGGCGTCGTCGTCGTACGCCTCGAACCGCACCTCCGGCCCGGGCGGTCGCTGGGCCACGAGCTCGACGGCGGCCCTGGAACGCGCCGCTCCGGCGCGAGCGAGCACGGCGTTGGCCAGGCCGACCACCTGGGGCGTGGACCGGTAGTCCCGCACCAGCCGGACCACCTGTGCCTCGGGGAAGCGGCGCGGGAAGTCCATGAGGTGACGCGGGCTGGCACCCGTGAAGGAGTAGATGGTCTGGGAGACGTCGCCGACCACGCAGAGCTCTCGGCGCCCACCCAGCCAGAGGTCGAGCAGCCGCTGCTGCAGTGGCGAGACGTCCTGGTACTCGTCGACCACGAAGTGCCGGTACTGCGCGCGGACCGTCTCCGCGATCTCGGGGCGCTCGGCGAGCACGCCGACGGTGAGCAGGAGGACGTCCTCGAAGTCGATGACCCCGCGCTCCGTCTTGGCCTCCTCGTAGACGGCGAGGAGCCTGGCGACGGTGGTGAGGTCATGGCCCGCGGCACCCGGACGGCCCGCGGCGCCGGCGGCGCGCACGTAGTCGTCGGGCGTGACGAGGCTGACCTTCGCCCACTCGACCTCGCCCGCAAGGTCACGGACCGCCACGCGGTCGACGTCCAGGCCCAGGCGGTGCGCGGCCTCGGCCACCACGGGGGCCTTGTACTCGGCGATCCGCGGGAGCGCCCCGCCGACCACCTTCGGCCAGAAGTACGAGAGCTGACGCAGCGCGGCGGCGTGGAAGGTGCGCGCCTGCACGCCGACGGCGCCCAGCTCGCGCAGGCGGACGCGCAGCTCACCCGCCGCGCGGGCCGTGAAGGTCACGGCCAGGACGGCGGTCGGAGAGTAGGCGCCGGTGCGCACGCCGTAGGCGATCCGGTAGGTGATCGCCCTGGTCTTGCCCGTTCCGGCCCCGGCGAGCACGCAGACCGGTCCCGTGAGGGCTGTCGCGACGGCGCGCTGGTCGTCGTCGAGCGCGGCGAGGAGAGCGTCGGCGCTCGACGCGAGCGGTCCCGACGGCGCGAGGTGGGATGAGGAGGTCATCGCCGAGGATTCTCGCAGCCGCCACCGACACGGACTGCCGCCCATCCCCAGGCGGGGTCCCGGAGCCCGGCCTGCGACCGCGGCGAGGGAGGGGTTCGGGAACCGGGGGGTCACGGGGTCAGTCGCCGGGGAGGGCTCCCCCGAACCAGTTCTCGATGATCGCGCGCGCGATCGAGGCACGCATCGGCAGCAGCACGTCGCCCGCGGCGACCTTCTCGGCAAGGTCCGACCGGCTCACGAACATCGCCTCGGTGATCTCCTCGCCGTCGGGCGTCACCGTCCCGGCCCGTAGCCGGGCCCGGTACCCGAGCATGAGGGAGGCCGGGAAGGGCCACGGCTGCGAGCCTTCGTACGACAGTCGGTCGACGGCGAGGCCGACCTCCTCCGCGACCTCGCGCCGCACCGCCGCCTCGAGCGACTCCCCCGGCTCCACGTACCCGGCCACCAGCGAGAACCGGCGCGCCGGCCAGTGCGCCGCGTGCGCGAGCAGGAGGCGGTCGTCGTCGTCGGTCACCGCGACGATGACCGCCGGGTCCGTGCGCGGGTAGTGCAGCGAGCCGTCGGCGTCGCACCGCCGCGCCCATCCCGACTCGATCGCGACCGTCGGCTCCCCGCACCGCGGGCAGCGCCCGTGCCGTGCGTGCCAGGCCGCGAGGGCGACGGCGGTCGCGGCCAGCCCGGCGTCCCGGTCGCCGAGCGCAGCGCCAACCTCGCGCAGCGACGCCCACGTGCGCCCCGCGACGAGCGCCTCGTCGAGGTTCGCCGGGACGCCGGCGAAGTCACGCTCGTCCCCCGCGCTCTCGGACAGGACGAGGGCGAGGTAGGCGGCCGAGCCGTCCCGCCCCAGGTAGGCGACCGCGCCGGCGCCCGCCGGAACGCCCGCAGGCCCGCCCGCCGGCGTCCACGACGTACCTGCGAGGCCCGACAGGTCGCGCGGTGCGAGGAGGTCCAGGGCCGATCCCCCGGCGTCGACGGCCACCAACCCACGATGGACGAGCACCACCCGCGTGCCCGCCTCGCCCCACAGCCGCGCGAGGAGGTCGGGGTCGACGCGCGCGACGCCGTCCCGGTCGACGGCGGAACGCGAAAGCGGCAGGAGGTCGGAGCGCACGGTCCACCGTAGGCCGAAGCGTCCCGACGCGCCGAGGTGCCTGCCCGCCCCTCGGGGCGAGCGGCGCCTACGGTACTTGCGTGCGTCCCTCCCCCCTCACGCTCGCCGCCCTGGCCACCGCCGCCATCCCCGGCCTCGACGTGGTCGCCACGCGATCCCCGCAGCACGAGGGCGCGGACTTCGCCGTGACCGGCGTCCTGGACTCCGGCGGCCGGCGCTGGGTGGTGCGCTACCCCCTGCACCCGGCGGCCGGTGCCGCCCTCGAGGGCGAGGTCGCCCTCCTCGAGCGCCTCGCCGACGCGGTCGACGACGGCGCGCTGCCCTTCGCCGTCCCGCGGCCGGCCGGCTTCGCGCACCTCCCCGAGGGGGGCCGCGCCATGGTGTACCGGGAGCTCGTCGGCCGCCCCCTCGATCTCGACACCCTCTCGCCCGGGCCCCGCCTCGCCGCCCAGATCGGCCGCGCGATCGCGGCGATCCACGAGCTCCCCGTCGCCGTCGTCGAGTCCGCGGGCCTGCCCGTGTACGACGCCGAGTCCTACCGGGCGCGCCGCCTCGCCGAGCTGGACGAGGCCGCGCGGACGGGCTACGTGCCCACCGTGCTCCTGCGGCGGTGGGAGCGGGCGCTCGAGAACGTCGCGCTGTGGCGGTTCCGGGCGACCCCGGTGCACGGGGACCTCGTGGCGGACCACGTGCTCGTGGCGAACGACGAGGTCCGCGCCATCCTCGACTGGTCCGAGGCGCGGGTCGCCGACCCGGCCGACGACCTCGCCTGGCTGGTCGCCGCGGTCTCGGACGAGACGCTCGACGTGGTGCTCGAGGCCTACTCCCTGGCCCGGACCGAGCGCGGGGACGACCACCTCCTCGAGCGCGCCACCCTCGCGGGCGAGCTGGCGCTGGCCCGCTGGCTCCTGCACGGCGTGCGCGTGGGCGACCAGACGGTGGTCGCCGACGCCGCGCAGATGCTCTCCGACTTGGCCGATATCGCCCGGGACACCCCCGACATCGGCGACCACCCCGTGGCGGTGGCGGTGGCGGAGCCCCCCGCCGAGGACGACGGGCTCCATCGCGCCGGCCACGATGCGGCTGAGCCCGGCGAAGCCGACCTGGCCGCCGACGGCGCTGCGCCCTGGCAGGACGAGGCCTCCGTCGGCGCCGCCAGCGGGAGCGAGGACGGCTGGGTGCCGTCCGACGCGGACGTCACCCAGGAGATCCCCCTCTCCGAACGCCTGCGCTAGCCGGAGCTGATGCGCGCGGCCACGGCCGCTTCGATCTCCTCCTCGTTCATCGCCGTCGCCTCCACCACCACATCGTGCGCGACGTAGTAGAACGCCGCCCGGACCCGGTCCAGCGGGAGGCCGTGGAGCCGCGACCACGCCAGCCGATAGAGGGCGAGCTGCATCTGCCGGGCCTCCTGCGCGGCGGCGTCGCCGGCCGGGCTTCCCGTCTTCCAGTCGACGATCTCCACGCCGTCGCCGGCCGGGAACACCGCGTCCACCCGGCACCGGACGGTCGTGCCCGCGACCGGCGTCTCGAGGTCGGCCTCGACCGCCACCGGCGTCAGGCCGGCCCACCGGCAGGACAGAAAGGTGCGCTGTAACGCCGCGAGCTCGGCGTCCGCGGGGACCACGTCGTCGTCGGCGCCGGGCAGGTCCTCGAGGTCCATGAGGGACGCGGCCCCGAAGTGCCGCTCCACCCATGCGTGGAACTGCGTGCCCCGTCGGGCGCTGAGGGTGGGCGCCACCGGGACCGGGCGGCGACGGTCGAGCGCGAACGCCCGCGGGTCCGCCACCAAGCGCACGACGGCCGACGCCGAGAGGTGGCCGGGAAGCGTCACGTCCGGGTCAGGACGGCTCCGCTCGGCCCGCTCCGCCAGGAGGAGCGCGGCGTTCCGCGCCCAGGCCCGGGCCACGTCGGACGCGGGGGCGGACTCCTTACCGCCCGACCCCGCCCCGCCCGACCCCTGCCTCGCCCGACCCGTCCGCAGCCGCCGCCGCCACCCCGGTTCCCACGCCGCCGACCTCTGCACCGACCTCTGCACCGCCCCCTGCACCGCCCCCGCCGTGCCGGGTCCTGCGCGGCCTCCACCGCGGCGACGGCGCGGGCGATCCGATCGGCACGCGCGGGCGGGAGCGGCACCGGCCAGGAGACCGACTCACCCACCCCCGCGAGCGGGTTCTCGTCCGACGCCGGCGCGTCCCCGACGGCCTCGCCCACCACCTCGGTGACCGCGCCGGCGTCGAGCAGCTCGGCCAGGAAGCGAGAGGGGGGGCGCGGCGACCTCCCGTCCTCCTTCCACCACGACCCGGACAGGATGAGCTCGCGCCGCGCCCGGGTGAGCGCCACGTAGGCGAGGCGTCGCTCCTCGGCGAGCACGTGCGCGCCGGCGCGCGTCCGGAACGCCTCGCACTCCTCGGCCATCTCGACGTGGTCGACGGGGACGTCGACGTCCAGGTGGGGCAGGTCGCCCGCGTCCCCGCGCAGGGGGTAGGGCAGGGCCCCGAGGTCGGTGAGCCAGCCCGGGCACGGCGGGGTCTGCGTGGGCCTGGGCTTGCCGTCGTAGTGCGGGAACGCGCCGTCGGCGAGGCCGGGGACGGCGACTACGTCCCACTCCAGGCCCTTGGCGGCGTGCACGGTGAGGACCTGCACGGCCGAGGGGTCGGGCTCGACGTCGATGGTCTCGAGGCCTCGCTCGAAGTCGGCGGCGGCGTCGAGCCAGGCGAGGAAAGCGCCTAACGTCGGAGCCTGCGAACCCTGCGCGAAACCGGCCGCCACCTCGGCGAACGCGTCGAGGTGGCGCCGCGCCCGGTGGGGTTCGACCCCGGGTCGGGCGAGCACCTCGATGTCGAGGCCGAGGAGCCGCTCGGCGCTGACCACGAGCTCGGGGAGCGGAAGGTGAGTCTGGCTCCGGATCGAGCGCAGCACCTTCCCCAGCTCGGCCACGCGCCCGCGGCCGGCCTCTGTCATCGCGCGGCCGGCCTTCCCTCGGAAGCGGGCCGCCGGGGGGTTCTCGATCGCCTCGACGATGCTGGCGGGCTCCGCGTCCGACGCCGCGTGCTCCCCGTGCGCGGCGGTCCGGGCGATCGCGCGGGCGTGGTCGTGGAGCACGTCGAGGTCGGCGATGCCGAGGCGCAGGCCCGTGAGCAGGCGCATCGCGGCGTCGGCCCGGGAGGGGTCGTGGGCGACGAGCAGAGCGGCGTGCAGGTCGCTGATCTCGGGGGTGCTCAGCAGCCCGCCCAGCCCGACCACCTCGACCGGCAGCCCGGCCGCACGCAACGCCTCGGCGACGATCGGCATCTGGGCACGGGCGCGGCACAGGACCGCGGCGGTCACCGGGGACACGCCCGCGGTCGCGCCGGGCGCCCAGCTCTCCGCCACCAGGGCCGCGATCGTCGCCGCCTCCTCCGCCGCCGTCTGCGCGTAGACGGCCCGGACCCGCCCCGGACCCGCCCCGGGGCGCGCACCCAGCACCGGAAGCCGCATCGAGGAACGCTCGGGGAGCGCCCCGAGCGACCGCGCGCCGGCGAGCACTCGCAACGGCGCTGCCACCTCGTTGGCGGCATCGAGGATGGCGTGGTCGTTGCGCCACGACGTCGAGAGGGTGGCCGTGGCCGCGGGCTCGCGCCCACCGTCCGGCCCCACCCGCGGGAACGTGACAGGGAAGCGCTCGACGGCGCCCGCCGACGCCCCTCGCCAGCCGTAGATGGCCTGGTGGGGGTCGCCGACGGCGGTCACGGGATGCCCGTCGCCGAAGAGCGAGGACAGCAGCGCGACCTGGGCCACCGAGGTGTCCTGGTACTCGTCGAGGAGGACCACGCGGTACTGCGCGCGCTCGGCCGCCACGACCTGGGGCACCTCACGCGCGATCCGGCACGCGAGGGCCACCTGGTCGGCGAAGTCGAGCACGGTGAGATCTCGCTTGCGCCGCCCGAACTCCGCGACGAGGTCGACGAGCTCGGCCCGGGCCCGCAGGCCCGCGATCACGCCGGCGACTGCGGCGCGCGGTGCGGACCGGTTGCGGCCGGTCGGAGCCGGGTCCTTCTCGCCGAGGGCGTCGGCGAGCGCCCGCATCTCCTCGGCAGCCTGGTCCGGGGTGAGGAGGTGCTCGGCGAGGGAACCGGCGAGCTCGAGCACGGCCCGGGTGACGGTGCTCGGCGCCTTGTCCACACCGAGCGGGCCGGGCCAGGTCTCGACGACCTGTTCGGCGAGCTGCCAGCGCCCGGCCTCGGTGAGGAGCTGGGCCTCCGGGTCGAGCCCGACGCGCAATGCGTGGTCGCGAACGAGCGCACCGGCGTAGGAGTTGTACGTCGCGATCCGGGGGCGGTCGTCGCCGATCCCGGTGCGCGGAGCGGCGAGGGTGCGCCGGAGCCTGCGCAGCCGCAGGCCGATGCGCTCGGCGAGCTCGCCGGCCGCCTTGCGCGTGAAGGTCAGGCCGAGGATCCCCTCGGCCTCGACCAGGCGGTTCGCCACGAGCCAGACGACGCGGGCCGCCATCGTCTCGGTCTTGCCCGAACCGGCACCGGCCACCACGAGCATCGGTGCCAAGGGCGCCTCGATCACCGCCTCCTGCTCCGGTGTCGGGGGGTGTTGGCCCAGGAGCCGGGCGATGTCGACGGCGCTGAGCCGGGGCGTACGGCCAGGGTCGACCTCCGTCGCGGCCCGCGGTTCGGGCCACCCGCGAGAGTCGGCTGCCGTGCGGGGTTCGAGAATGGTCATCGGCTCACCCTCTCGCCGTCGGGGATCGCAGGGCAGGAGGTACGGACCGGGCACGCCCGGCACGCCTCGCCGGTGGTCGCAGCGAAGGAGGCCTGGGTCACCGCCTGCGCGACCTCCTCGAGCATCTCCTCGGCCCAGTCACCGGCGATGGGCGCCTGGTGCCGCTGGGCCGCCTCCTTGTTCATGGCGAGGTAGACGAGCGAGGCACCCCCTGGGTGCACGTCCTCCCCCAGGGCGCCGTGCCGGATCGCGACCTGGTACGCAGCGAGCTGGGGGTCGGCCGCGGCATCCTCGACGCTCTTGGCCGACGCTCCCGTCTTGAGATCGACGACCCGCACCGTGCCGTCCGAGGCTCGCTCGACGCGGTCGGCCCGACCGGTGATCCGGACCCGACCCACCTCCGCGCGCACGGTGATCTCCACCTCGACCGGACCCGGCCGGCTCGCCAGGTAGCTGGCGAGCCGGCGGATGATCTCCTCGGCGCGCTCGCGCTGCCGGCGCCCCACCCACCCGTCAGCGAGCCCCAGCTCGGGCCACCTCCGCTCGAGCTCCGCCGCCAGCTCGGCCTGCGTGCCGTGCGGGAGTGCCGCGGCGATCTCGTGGACCAGCGTGCCCAGGCTCTGGGAGGTACCCGCCGCCGGGCGCCCACCCACCTTCTCCAGCGCCCAGCGCAGCGCGCACCGCTGCGCCGTCTCGACGGCGGACGGCGACAGATCGGCCAGGGCGTCGGCTTCCCACAGCGGATCGGCCGTGGAGTCCACGAGCGCCTCAGGCCACAGGTGGGGGTCGGCTCCTTGGACACCCTCGGCGGCCAGCGCGGCGAGGAGCCGGGCCGCGGCGGGCGCGTCCGGCCCGTCGGGCAGCTCGGCACGCAGCCGGGCCACCAGACCTCGCAGGTCCAGAGGCGCTCCGACGTCGCGCCAGGGCCTCGCGTCGACGTCGTCGGGGGCCCCCGCGACCGCCGACGCGCCCGGTGTCGGGCCGGCCGCAGCACGGTCCGGACCTCGGGTGTCCCGGCCCACGGCTCCGGTCCCGGACGGTTCCACGCGCACGTCCACGAGGTCGAGGAACGGCGAGGGGCTCAGCTCACCGTCGCGCACGGCGGTGACCAGGACCCGCCGCCGGGCGCGCGAGATGGCGACGGCGAACGCGCGCAACTCGTCCTGCAGCACCTCATGGCGGGCCCCGGCGACGTCCTGGCGAGCACCGGGCTCGCGCCCGGCCGCCCGCTGGGCCAGCTCGGCGGCGCCGAGGATCGACCCGCGGATCCGCAGGTCCGGCCACACGTCCTCCTGGACGCCCGCGACCACGACGACGTCCCATTCCGCGCCCGCGGCCGTGGCCGCCGTCAGCACCTCGACGGCGCGCTCGCGACCGCCGCGCGCCGCGAGCGTGTCGGCAGGCAGGTCCTGGGTGGACACGTAGCGGACGAACTCCTCCGGGCCCGCGGCCGGGTTGCGCTCGGTGTACTGCTCCGCGGTGCGGAACAGGGTGAGGACGGCGTCGAGGTCACGGTCGGCGTGGTCCGCGCCCGCGCCGCCCGCGAGGGCCGCACGGCGCCAGGGTTCAGCGAGGTCCGCCGCGGACCACAAGGCCCAGAGGAGGGTCTCCGCCGTCACACCGGTCTCGGCCAGTGCCGCGCGCCCGGCCGCCAGGACCGCCGCGACGCGCGACGGCGCCCGACGCACGGGGGCCGGCAGCGCGCCGCTGCGCTCGGGGTCCGCGAGGACCTCCACCAGGAGCTCGTCGATGGGCCGCGCGTCGCCGCTCGCCGCTGCCTCCGCTCGCAGCGCCCGCCGCAGCGACCGCAACGACACCGCGTCGAGCCGGCTGCCGCCCGCGAGAGTCGAGGTGAGGAGGTCCGTCGCGGTCTCGGCGGTGAGGTGCCCGCTCAGCACGACGCTCGCAGCGATCAGGAGAGGCCGCACGGCCGGCGACTCACGCAGCGCCTGCTCCCCCACCTCGACGCCCACGGGGACGCCCGCGGCGGCGAGCGTGCGGCGCAGCGCGGCGGCCTGGCTCGCGCTGCGCACGAGGACGACCATCGCCGCGTAGTCGGTGCCGTGGTGCAGGTGCTCCTCCCGCAGCGTGCGCGCGACGAGGGCCGCCTCCTGGGCTCGCGTGCGGACCACCGCCACCTCGACGCCCGACGGCGGGGCTCCGGCCCCGGCACCGCGCCGTGCGCCCCGGCACCGCGCCGTCGTCGCCGGTTGCCGGAGCGGCGCCCGACCCCCCGGCCCCGCTCCCGGCGCTCCCCGGTGCGCGACGCCGCCGCTCGCGCCGATGCGCTCGGTGACAGCGAGGGTGGCGGCGCGCAGGACCGGCGGCTGGCGCCACACCGTGGGCAGCACGACGCGCTCCGCCTCGAACCCGCCGGGCTGGCGCGGATCCGCGCTCGCGCCGCTCACCAGCGAGGGCGTGCCACCACGGAAGCCCTGGACCCCGGCGTCGGCGTCTCCGAAGAGGACCAGCTCCGCGCCGTCGTCGGCGAGCACCCGCAGGAGGCGCGCGGTCGCGAGCGTGGAGTCCTGGTGGTCGTCGACGATCACCGTGCGAAGGCGCGGTCGCGGGGTGTCGGGGAGGTCCCGCTCCCACTCCCGCAGGGCCGCCACCGCCTCGTCGACGATGAGTGCGGCGTCGTAGCGGTCCCCGCGGTCCGGCGTCAGGGACCCGAGCTGCAGGACCTCCTCGTACTCGCGCAGCACCGCAGCCGCGGCCGTCCACTCGGCCCGGCCCTCCTCGGCGCCGAGACCCGCGAGCCCGTCGGGGCCGAGCCCTGCCTCGGCGGCGCGCATGAGGACGTCGCGCAACTCGTCCCGGAAGGCCCGCAGCCCGAGGGTCTCCACGGGGATCGACGCCGGCCAGGCGGGCGGGCGGCCCGCGCCGCTGCGGTGCCCGGCGAGGAGCTCGGCCAGAATCGCGTCCTGCTCACCTCCGGTGATCAGGGTGGGCGGTGGGCTTCCGAGCAGCGCGGCCCGCGCGCGGAGGACCGAGAAGGCGAACGCGGCGGGAGTGCGGACCTGGAGCCCGCCCACGGTGCGGCGCAGGCGGGCGGAGATCTCGTCGCGGACCCGCGCCGCGGCGCGCCGGCTCGGCACGAGCAGGAGGACGTCGCCGCCGGTCCCACCGGCGCCGGCGGCGAGCCGGTTCTCGAACGTCGCCATCGCCGTCGTCGTCTTCCCCGAGCCCGGCGCCCCCACGACCATGAGGTTCCCGGCCCCGACCGGCCGCTCCGCGACCCGGCGCTGCACGTCGTCGAGCGGCGGGCGCTCCCGCACGGGGCGGGGCGCGACGAGGCGGAGGGTGGGGCGGCTCACGGGGGGAATCCCACCACGGGCCACCGACAGGAACGACGTGCTGCCTGGGGACGACGACCCCGCGGCCGCGGACTAGGTCTCGGACCGCGGGCTCGGACTCGCCACCGGGCTCGGCCAGCCGTTCGGCAGGCAGCCCTCGAGCCTGATCGACTGCTGGAGCATGATCGGAGCGAGGGTCCCGGCCGCCGGGCAGCCCACGTGCTGGTGCCCGAGCAGGTGGCCCACCTCGTGATTGACCACGTACTGCCGGTAGGTCAGGAGGTCGGTCCCGCTCGCGGCGTTGAAGGCGTCGGAGCCGCCCACCCAGCGCTGCGCGTTGATCGCCGCGTGCCCGTAGCGGCCGCAGGACCACCTCCCGTTCGTGGCCAGCGGGGCGCACATCGCGTCCACCGTGGCCGGGGACGCGACCAGCACCCGGATATCGGCCACGCCGTCGGTCCGGGCGAACGACACGCTGCCGTCCGCCCCCCAGCCGCGCGGATCGTTGAGGGTGTCCATGACGAACGTGGCGAAGGTGGCGACGTCGATCGGCAGCCCTGCCTCGACCTCGACACGAACTGTGGTCACCGGGCCGGGCCCGGGAGCCGGCGAGCTCCCCGGTGCCACCACGAGGTCGCCCGACAGCGCCGTCGGCACCTCTCCGGGCAGCACGCCCGCCAGCGCGTCGGCAGCTGCGACGGGGTCGACGGCGACGGGCACGGACTCGGGGTCCAGGTACACCGGCTCGTCCCGGCCCGGGTCCGACGTCCAAGACGTCACCGTGGGCGCGGGCTCCGCGACGGCGGGGCCACCGATACCGAGCGCCCGTCCGGGGCCGATCGACAAGAAGAAGGCGAAGACGACGGCGATGCCGACCACGAGCGCGAGGGACGCAGCCCTGTGCAGGGGTCGGGTGAACGGCATACCTCATGATCCCACCTACGATGGGCCGCGAGTCAGGCGGGGGGCGCCAGGCCCTGGTGATCTCGGCAACAGCAGATGGCCGCGGCAGGCAGCACCCCGCGAACGCAGGACCTCACGAGCAGGGAGTAACGGTGGAGATCACGATCGGCGTGAAGAACGTGGCGCGCGAGATCACGCTCGAGTCCGCGCAGAGCGCCGACGAGGTGCTCGCGGCCGTGACCGCGGCACTCGCCGAGGGCGGCGTGCTCGCGCTCGCCGACCACCGGGGACGGCGGGTCATCGTGCCGGTGGACTCCCTCGGCTTCGTCGAGGTCGGCCAGGAGGAGCAGCGGCGCGTGGGCTTCGGGACTCTCTGATCTGAAGCCTGCCCTCCGCGCTCAGGGCTCCCGTGCCGGGGCCCCGGCGCGGGAGGCCTCAGGCAGTCAGGCCGAGCCGGAGCATCCGCCGCGCGTGCCCGCCGGCAAGCCGGTTGAGCATCTTGGCGGCCTCGGCCTCGTCGTCGGCGCCTCCGGTGAGGAGCGTCACCAGGCTCGGGTGCCGGACGAGGGCGTTCTGCGCCAGGCTCAGCGCCTCCCCGACCACGCGCCGCCCCCAGAGCGCGAGCCTCGAGCCCAGCTGGGACTCGGTCGCGAGGACCGGCTGGAGCACGCTGACCACGAAGTCCGCGTAGCCGTTGTCCGCGAGGACCTCGTCGACGACGGCGCGCGTCTCGGGGTCGAGCCGCAGGCTCACCTCGCGCTGGAAGTCGAGCACGAGGCCGTACCCGACATAGGTCTTGATCAGGCGCTCCCACCAGTCCCGCGGGGTGGTCCGGGCGTCGAAGTCGCCCAGCATGTCGGACGAGGCGAGCATCACGGTCTCGAGATCGCCCCCGAGCCGGGTGACGAGCTGCTCGATCACGTCGAGGTGCGACAGCTCGCCGGAGGCCATCCGGGAGAGCGTCAGCTTGCCGGTCAGGTCGGGCGCGTGCTCGGCGTCGTCGGCCAGCCGACCGAACGACGCGAGCTCGCCATAGGCGAGGATGCCGAGCAGGTCGAGGACCGCCGCACGGTAGACGGGGTCGGCGACGGTCCGGGTCGGCGTGCTGGGGCTGCTCACCCGGCCAGGGTAGAGGGCCACGCCCCTGGCTGGGGCGGGAAGGGGCGGGGCGTAGACTCCCCCACGCACACGGTTGCCCGGTCGTCACCTTCCAACCCCGGCACGCGCCGCTGACGGCGCCGCACGATCGCGATCGGCTACCAACACCCTGCGGTGCGGCCCGTCCCCGATCGCCGATCGGCAGGACGCGCGGCCCCCGCCACGACACCGGGACCGACGACGACACCATGACTGATTCCCCCCTCGACCTCGCCTCCACCGGCACGGACTCCACCTTCGACGAGGCTCCGACCGACGCCGCACCGACCGACGCCGCCACCGACGACGCCGCCACCGACGACGCCGCCGCGGACGCACCTGCCACCCCCTCCGCCGTCCCCGGCGCCGATGCCGATGCCGAGCACGACGAGGTCTCCCTCGACGAGGTCGTCGAGGAGCAGCTCGACGTCGAGGCCGACCGCCACGAGCTGCCCCAGACGTTCGCCGACTTCGGTGTCGAGGATCCGATCGTCCGCGCGCTGGGCGAGGTCGGCATCACGCACCCGTTCCCGATCCAGGCGCTGACGCTGCCCGTCGCCCTCGCGGGCCACGACATCATCGGTCAGGCCAAGACCGGCACCGGCAAGACGCTCGGCTTCGGCATCCCGCTCATCCAACGGGCCACCGGGCCGGGCGAGGACGGCTGGGACGGGATCCGCAACCCGGGACGCCCCCAGGCCCTGGTGATCGTCCCGACGCGCGAGCTCGCGGTCCAGGTGGCCGGGGACCTCGAGACGGCCTCGCGGCACCGCGAGGTCCGCATCGTCCAGCTCTACGGCGGGCGCGCCTACGAGCCCCAGGTCGAGGCGCTGCGCCGCGGCGCCGAGGTCGTGGTCGGCACCCCCGGCCGGATGATCGACCTCATGCGCCAGCGCGCGCTCGACCTCTCCGACGTGACGTGCGTGGTCCTCGACGAGGCCGACGAGATGCTCGACCTCGGCTTCCTGCCCGACGTCGAGACCCTCATGTCCGCGACCTCCCCCTCGCGGCACACGATGCTGTTCTCGGCGACCATGCCGGGCGCCGTCGTCGCCCTCGCGCGTCGCTACATGACGCGCCCGACCCACATCCGCGCGCACGACCCGCACGACGACGGCGTGACCCTCAAGGCGATCACCCAGTTCGTCTACCGGGCGCACGCGCTGGACAAGATCGAGGTCCTGGCCCGGATCCTGCAGTCGGAGGGCCGCGGCCTGACCCTCGTCTTCGCGCGCACCAAGCGCACGGCGGCGCGCGTCGCGGAGGACCTCGCGGAGCGCGGGTTCGCCTCGGGCGCCATCCACGGCGACCTGGGTCAGGGGGCGCGCGAGCAGGCGCTGCGCGCGTTCCGCAAGGGCAAGATCGACGTGCTCGTGGCGACCGACGTCGCCGCCCGCGGCATCGACGTCGAGAACGTCACCCACGTGATCAACTACCAGTGCCCCGAGGACGACAAGACCTACCTCCACCGGATCGGCCGCACCGGCCGCGCGGGGAACACGGGCACCGCCGTCACCTTCGTGGACTGGGACGACGTGCCCCGCTGGGGCCTCATCGACAAGGCGCTCGGCCTCGGCAAGCCCGAGCCGGCCGAGACGTACTCCACCTCCCCGCACCTCTACGCGGACCTGCACATCCCCGAGGGCACCAAGGGGACGCTGCCCCGCACCGCCCGCACCCGGGCGGGCCTCGACGCCGAGGCGGTCGAGGACCTGGGCGAGACCGGCAAGAAGCCGCAGTCCCGCAGCGGCCACGGCGGGCCCGGCCACGGCCGCGACGGCGAGAGCCGCGGGAAGGACGACGGCCGGCGGGGACGCACGCACGACGGTGGGCAGAAGGCCGACGACGACGGCGCCCGCCGCGAGCGGCGTCGTCGCCCCGGGTCGGGGTCGGGGTCGGGGTCGGGCCGGGTCCGGGTCCGCGTCGGGCGACGGCGCGCCGCAGGTTTCCGCCACCGAGACCGCACCGCCCGCGGCCGAGGGCGGCGCGCCGGCCCGACGTCGCCGCAGCCGCCGGCGCACGCGAGGCGGCCAGCCGGCGGGCGCCCCGGAGCAGCAGCCCACCACCGACTGAGCGGGCACGCCGTCACGCTGCCGGCCGGGCGGCCCTCAGACGCCGGCGGCGAACGCGATCACGGCGTCGGCGATGAGCTGCACCGCGATCGCCGCCAGGAGCAGACCGGCGATCCGCGTCACGAGGGTCGTCCCGCTGCGCCCCAGCACGCGGTGGACCTGGCCCGCGAACCGCATCGCCAGGTAGAGACACACGTGCACCCCCACGATGGCGAGGAGGATCGCGGCCCAGTCGTCCGGCGACCCGTCCGAGGACTCGACCGCGACCATCGAGGCGACGATCGCCCCGGGACCGGCCAGCAGCGGAGTCCCCAGGGGAACGAGGGCGACGTTGACGTCCTGGGACGCCGGCTTCGGCTCCTCGGCCCGCCCGGTGAGCAGCTCCATCGCGACGAGCAGGAGCAGCAGCCCGCCGGATGCCTGGAGCGCGGGCACGGAGATGTGCAGGAAGGTGAGAATCGCCTGCCCGAACACCGTGAACGTCAGGATCACGCCCAGCGCCACGAGGGCCGCGTCCCGGGCGGCGCGGGTCCGCTCCCCGGGGGACATCGTCGAAGTCAGGGCCAGGAAGACCGGCACCGTCCCCGGCGGATCCATGATCACGAAGAGCGTCAGGAAGGTCGTGGACAGGAGCGTCACGTCGACGAGCCCGCTCACCCCCGCAGGACCGGCAGCGCGCCCTCGGCCTCGATGACCGCGAAGACCTCGGGCGCGGTGAGGTTCTCGCCGAGCCGGTTGGGCTTGCCGGCCCCGTGGTAGTCGCTCGAGCCGGTCACGAGGAGATCCAGTGCCGCGGCCATCTCGCGGAGCCGGCGGCGGTCCGCGGGGGTGTGGTCGCGATGGTCCACCTCGAGGCCGCCGAGTCCTGCGTCGGCCATCTCCTCGACCACGGAGTCCGGGATCACCCGGCCGCGCGAGGCCGCATGCGGGTGCGCCAGCACCGGAACCCCGCCCGCGATCCGGACGGCCCGCACCATGGCGACGGCGTCCGGCGCCCGGTACGGGACGTAGTAGGGGCCACGGGTGGCCAGGACGTACTCGAACGCCGCCGAGCGGTCGGGGACATGGCCGCGGGCCACGAGCGCGTCCGCGATGTGCGGGCGCCCGACCGTCGCGTCCGGTCCCAGCTGGGCGAGCACGTCCTCCCAGTCGATCGGGTAGTCGCGGGCGACGCGCTCGACGATGCGGCGCGCCCGGTCCTGCCGCGACTCCCGCGCGGCCTCGGTCTGGGCCAGCAGGGCCGGGTGCTCGGGGTCCTGCAGGTAGCCGAGCAGGTGCACGCTGATGCGGGCCGCTGTGCAGGAGATCTCGATGCCCCGCACCAACGCGATGCCCACCGTCGCGGCCGCTAGCGCAGCCTCGTCCCATCCTCGCGTCGTGTCGTGGTCGGTGAGTGCCACGACGTCGAGCCCGGCGGCCGCGGCGTCGCGCATCACCTGCGCCGGGGAGTCCGTGCCGTCCGAGGCGTAGGAATGGGTGTGCAGGTCGATGCGCACCCGGTCAGCGTAGGCGGTGACCGCCCGCCGGCGAGACGCCTGGCGGTGAGACGATGGCGGGGTGACCGAGCCCGACCGTCCCGATCAGCCCGCCGAGCCCCAGCCGGCCGAGGACCGCGGGTCCAACCGCTCCCACCGGCCGACGTCGAAGGCCTTCCGCGCTTTCATCGCGGACGGCTGGGCGCCCCGCGACGCAACGCTCCCGCCGCGCAGCGCGGCCGCGCCGTCCGCCGCCGCGCGCCGCGCCCGGCTGGGCGCCCTCTTCCCCGGCGACCGCCTGGTCGTCCCGGCCGGCCCCCTCGTGGCCCGGTCCAACGACACCGACTACCGCTTCCGGCCCCACTCGGCGTTCGCGCACCTCACGGGGCTCGGTGCCGACCGCGAGCCCGACGCCGTCCTCGTCCTCCACCCGGTCGCCTCACCGACCCCGGGCGTGCCCGGGACGCACGAGGCGGTCCTGTACTTCCGGCCCCGTGCCGAGCGCGACACCGAGGAGTTCTACGCCGACTCCCGGTACGGCGAGCTGTGGGTCGGGGTGCGCCCGAGCCTGGAGGAGGTCGAGGCCGAGACCGGCCTGCGGTGCGCCCACATCGACGACCTCCCCGATGCGATCGCCAAGGACGTCGGCCCACGGGGCGGCGTCCGCGTGCGGGTCGTCACCGGGTCGGACGGCGCCGTCGACGCCCTCGTCGCGCAGGTCCGCGCCGCGGCGGAGGGGCAGGCAGCACCGGCGGAGACGACGACGGCGAAGACCAAGACAGCGCAGACGCAGATCGCGCAGACGACGACGGCGGACGAGGTGGCCGACGTCGACGCCGCCCTCGTGGAGGCCCTTGCCGAGCTGCGGCTCGTCAAGGACGCCTACGAGGTCGAGCAGATGCGCCTCGCCGTGGCCGCGACCGTCGCCGGCTTCGCCGACATCGTCCGGGCCCTGCCGCGCGCCGTCGCCCACCCGCGGGGTGAGCGGGTGATCGAGGGAGTGTTCGGCGCCCGGGCGCGCGAGGAGGGCAACGCCGTCGGGTACGAGACCATCGCCGCGGCGGGCGACCACGCCTGCACGCTGCACTGGATCCGCAACGACGGAGCCGTGGAGCCGGGGCGGCTGGTGCTGGTCGACGCGGGCGTCGAGGTCGAGTCCCTGTACACCGCCGACGTCACGCGCACCCTGCCGGTCGACGGGACGTTCACCGAGGTCCAGCGCCGCGTCTACGAGGCGGTGCTCGAGGCCGCCGACGCCGCGTTCGCCGTCGTCCGCCCGGGCGTGACGTTCCGGGACGTGCACGCCGCGGCGATGGAGGTGATCGCCGCCCGGCTGGAGGAGTGGGGGCTGCTGCCCGTGCCGGCAGCCGAGTCCCTCAGCCCGGAGGGGCAGTTCCACCGCCGGTGGATGGTGCACGGGACCAGCCACCACCTCGGCATCGACGTGCACGACTGCGCACAGGCGCGGCGCGAGCTCTACCTCGACGGCGTCCTGGAGCCGGGCATGGTGTTCACGATCGAACCGGGCCTGTACTTCAAGGCCGAGGACCTCTCCGTACCCGAGGAGTACCGCGGGATCGGCGTGCGGATCGAGGACGACGTGCTGGTCACCGCGGACGGCGTCGAGAACCTCTCGGCGGCGCTCCCCCGCCGTCCCGACGACGTCGAGGCCTGGATGCAGGCCCTGCTCGGCCCCTGACTCCCGGCGGCGGTGTCAGTCCTGGGGCGGGATCTGGGACAGCATCGCCCGGGCGCGGGCCGCGTCCTCGGAGCCCCGGCACAGCACGGAGTAGGAACTCGCCACGACCTGGCTCGCCGACGTGAAGTCCCGCTTGCCGCCCGTCGCGGAGTAGGAGACGACGCCGAACAGCAGGCCGAACGCCGCGCCGATCAGGAGCGCGGGCAGGACGGTCGCGGCGAGCCCCGACGTCGAGAACAGTCCGAGCACCAGCCCGACGAACAGGCCGAACCACGCGCCCGACGCCGCGCCCGCCATCGCGACCCGCGAGTACGTGAGGCGTCCGGTGATCCGTTCGACCATCCGCAGGTCCGTCCCGACGATCGTCACCTGCCGGACCGGGAAGGCCGCATCGGCCAGGTGGTCCACCGCCCGCTGGGCCTCCGCGTAGGTGGGGTAGGAGGCGACCTCCTCGCCCGACGGCGGGGTCGGCAGGGACGGGACGCGCGGCGCTCCGAAGTTCGTCATGCGTTCATTCTCCCGTGCCTGCCCCTCCCGCACGAGGTACCCCGGCCGCGTACCCGGGCTGGCCTAGGCTGGCCAGGTGAGCAGCACCCCCTCGCGCGTCTTCGTCGCCCGCCTCGCGGGGACGGGGGTCTTCGACCCCATCGGGGACCGCCTGGGCCGGGTGCGCGACGTCGTCGTCCTCCTCGGGACCAAGGGCGCGCCGCGCGCCGTCGGGCTGGTCGTCGAGGTGCCGGGGCGCCGGCGGGTGTTCCTCCCGCTCAGCCGCGTGACCAGCATCGACACAGGCGCGGTCATCGCCACGGGCCTGCTCAACATCCGCCGCTTCGAGCAGCGCACGACGGAGAGCCTCGTGGTGGGCGAGATCCTCGACCGGCGCATGGAGATGCGCGACGGCAGCGGGACCGTGATCGTGGACGACGTCGCGCTGGAGCAGCAGCGCAACCGCGACTGGCTCGTCACCAAGCTCTTCGTCCGGCGGCAGGTGCCGAGCGCCCGGGGCCTGAGCTTCCGCCGGGGTGAGACCCTCCTCGTCGACGTCGACGCCGTCGTCAACCTCGCAGGCGCGCCCGAGCCGCAGGGGGCGACGGCGCTGCTCGCCACGCTCGAGGACCTCAAGCCGGCCGACGTCGCGGACGTCCTCCATGACCTGCCCACGGCCCGACGGCTCGAGGTGGCGGCCGAGCTCGACGTCGAGCGCCTCGCCGACGTGCTCGAGGAGCTCAGCGACGACGACGCGGTGGAGATCGTCTCCGGGCTGGACGCCGACCGCGCGGCCGACGTCCTCGACGCCATGCAGCCCGACGACGCCGCCGACCTCATCAGCGAGCTGCCCGCCGCGCAGGCCTCCGAGCTTCTCGAGCTCATGGAGCCGGACGAGGCGGACGACGTGCGTCGCCTCCTCGCCTACGACGAGCACGCGGCCGGCGGCCTCATGACCACCGAGCCCGTCATCCTGCCGCCCGAGGCCACGGTGGCCGACGCCCTCGCGCACGCGCGCCGCAGCGACGTCACGCCGGCGCTCGCCGCGATCGTGTTCGTGGTCCGCCCGCCGCTCGAGACGCCCACGGGACGCTTCCTCGGCGTCGCACACATCCAGCGCATGCTCCGCGAGCCCCCGCACGAGTCGCTCGGCTCGATCCTCGACCGCGATATCGAGGCGGTCGGACCGGACGCGCCCATCGGCCGCGTCACGCGCCTCCTGGCCACCTACAACCTCACCGCGCTGCCCGTCGTCGACGACGAGCGGCGCCTGCTCGGGGCGATCAGCGTGGACGACGTCCTCGACCACCTCCTCCCGGACGACTGGCGCGACGCCGACGACGACGTGACCGACACCTCGCTCAACCGGACCCCGCATGCCTGAGCGGATCGACACGCCGCGCCGGCGTCGGCGGAGCTGGCGCCCGCGCTCGTCGCCGGACGCGTTCGGCAAGTTCGCCGAGGGCATCGCCCGGTTCATGGGCACGCCGCGCTTCCTCGTCTACCTGACGCTGTTCTGCATCATGTGGATCATCTGGAACAGCCTGGCGCCCGAGGAACTGCGCTTCGACAGCTCCGAGTACGGCTTCACCGCGCTCACGCTCGTGCTCTCGCTGCAGGCGTCGTACGCGGCGCCTCTGATCCTCCTCGCCCAGAACCGGCAGACGGACCGCGACCGGGTCTCCCTCGAGCAGGACCGGCAGCGCTCCGAGCGCGCGCTCGCCGACACCGAGTACCTCGCCCGCGAGGTGGCCGCCCTGCGGATCGCCATGAACGAGGTCGCCACCCGCGACTTCCTCCGCTCCGAGCTGCGCAACCTCCTGGAGGAGCTCGCCGACCGCGACGACGGCGGCGACGCCGCCGAACCCGGCGCGACGTCGGCGGCACGCGCCCGCAGGAAGCGCCAGGCCGCCAAGGCCTGAACGACCTCAGCCCCCGCGGATCCCGTGAGGTCGAGCCCTCTCGTTCGTGAGGTCGAGCCACGACGGGGGGTGGGTCCGTCCCGGGGCCCGGACGGGTCGGAGGGGTCCGGCCGGCGCCCGCCTACGATGGGGCCATGCCTCTTCCCACCGTCGATTCCGTCCGCGCCGCCCTCGGCGGCGTGCTCGACCCTGAGATCCGCCGGCCCATCACGGACCTCGGGATGGTCCGGTCCGTGGAGGTCACGGGCGACGGCGACGACGCGGACGTCGTCGTCGGGATCGACCTCACGACGGCGGGCTGCCCCCTCAAGGACACGATCACGCGGGACGTGACCGCCGCCGTCGGCGCCCTCGAGGGCGTGCGGGCGGTTCGCGTGGCCCTCGGCGTCATGAGCGACGAGCAGCGCCAGGCGCTGCGGACGCAGCTGCGCGGCGGCTCCCCCGAGCCCGTCATCCCGTTCGCCCAGCCCGGCTCGCTGACCCGGGTGTACGCGATCGCCTCGGGCAAGGGCGGCGTCGGCAAGTCCTCGGTGACGGCGAACCTCGCCGCGGCCATGGCGGCGGACGGCCTGAAGGTGGGCGTGGTCGACGCCGACATCTACGGCTTCTCGGTGCCCCGCATGCTCGGCGTGACGTACCCGCCGACCAAGGTCGACGACATGATCCTGCCGCCCGTCGCGCACGACGTGAAGGTCATCTCGATCGGGATGTTCGTGCCGCAGGGGCGCGCCGTCGTGTGGCGCGGACCGATGCTGCACCGCGCGCTCCAGCAGTTCCTCGCCGACGTCTTCTGGGGCGACCTCGACGTCCTCCTGCTCGACCTCCCGCCCGGGACCGGTGACATCGCGATCTCCGTCGCGCAGCTCCTGCCGAACGCCGAGCTGCTCGTCGTGACGACGCCGCAGGTCGCAGCCGCCGAGGTGGCCGCGCGGGCCGGATCCATGGCCGCGCAGACCCAGCAGCGGATCGTGGGCGTCGTCGAGAACATGTCGTGGCTCGCGCAGCCGGACGGCTCGCGCCTGGAGATCTTCGGCTCCGGCGGGGGCGCCCGGGTGGCACAGACCCTGGGCCGAGAGCTCGGGACCGACGTGCCGCTCCTCGGGCAGGTCCCCCTCGAGGTGGCCCTGCGGGAGGGTGGCGACGCGGGGGTGCCGGTGGTCCTGGCCCACCCGGACACCGAGGCCGCGGTCGCCCTGCGCGGGATCGCGCGCTCGCTCACGCAGCGCGCTCGCGGCCTGGCCGGGCGCCGGCTGAGCGTCAGCCCGGTCTAGGTCAGGTGGCTTCGTCGTCGAACGGGACGGTCTCGGCGGAACGAAGGGCATCGGCCGCTCCGGGCCCGGTAGCCGGCACCGAGTCCTGCACTGCACCCGGCGCCAGGTCCTGCGCGGCGCCGTCGGGGGCACTGCCCGCCGGGTGAGCGCCGGCACCGGCCGACGCGGCCCCGCCCGCCACCGCGGCCCCGCCCGCCACTGCGGCCATTCCGGCAGCAGCAGCCGCCGCGCCCATGCTCGGTCGCTTGACCGACGTCGCGGGGAGGTCCTCCTTCAGCGCATCGCGCACGATGCGGCGTGGGTCGTACTGCCGGGGGTCGAACTGCCGCCAGTCGACGTCCTTGTACTCCGGCCCCAGCTCCTCGGCGATCTGCGACTGGGCGCCCTTGACCATCTGCCGCGCCTGCCGGACGAACCGCGAGACCTGTTCCGCGTACCCGGGAAGCCGCTCGGGACCGATGAGGAAGGCGGCGATGACGAGCAGGATCAGCAGCTCGTTCCCCGATATCGGCACACCACCAGTCTACGGCGGTCCTCTCAGCCCGCGACCACGCCCCCGAGCGAGGCCCGGACGACGTCCCAGCCGCGCGCGACCCGCGCCACCGCACCCGTGTCGGCGGGCGTCGCCGGCATGGCGGCGAGCATGCGGAGCCCGTCGATCGGCGCCCCCTCGCAGACCACGGCGACGACGGAGTCGCCCGACTGCATCACGGCCGACCAGGGCGCGACCGAGACCAGGTGCGCCCGCACGTCGCCCAGAACGATCGGAGCGGCGTCCGCCAGGGCCGCGGGCTCCAGGACCCCGTGCCGCTCGAGGACGACGACGTGCGCGTCCTCCCCGGCCAGCTCCACCTCCAGGACGCCGTCGGCCCTCTGCCGCAGGTCGACGATCTCCAGGTCCGACGGCACGACGTCCGGCGGGGACCAGCCGTGCTCGCGCATCCAGGCGATGGCCATGGCGGTGCCGTCGCCCTCGTCCGCAGAGGCGGAGACCTCCTGGACGTCGTCGGCGGCACCGCGCGTCGCGGCGTCGTCGAGGACGACGGCCTCGAGGACGACGGCCTCGACGCCGAACGCGTCCTCCGACCCGGGCAGGAGGTCCTCCTCCGTCAGTCGGGGCGAGACCGTTCCGCCGAGCACGAAGAGCCCGCCGACGGCGGCCGCGGCCCCCGCGGTCGCCCCGACTGCCCGCCGGAGCCGGCGCCTCGGTCGCGGTCCCGCCGCGTGCGCGGTCCCGGCCGCGGCGAACGGGCCCGCCCCGGGCGGGGCCGACCACGCCAGGGCGACCAACCGCTCGGTCAATGCGGTGTCCGGCTCCAGGTCGCCGGCCGCGCAGACGGCGCGGCGGGCGGAGCGCTCGGCGTCGAGCGCGGCGCGGCACCGAGCGCACGCCACGGCATGGGCCAGGGCGCGCTCGGCGGCCCCGGGCGGCAACTGGCCGTCCACGAGCGCGGAGACCCGGGAGCCGAGGTGGCTCACCGGGCACCGACCGCAACCGGAGCCCGGTGGCCGAGCGCGGTCCGCAGCTGCGCGCGGCCACGGTGGATGCGTGAGCGCACCGTCCCCAGGCTCACGCCGAGCGTGGTGGCGATCTCCTCGTAGGACAGGCCCTCGATGTCGCAGAGGACGACCGCGGCACGGAAGCCCGGGGAGAGCGCGTCGAGCGCGGCCTGCACGTCGATGTCGAGGTTCGCGTGCTCGAAGCCCCGCTCGGGCGACCCGCCCTCGGCACTCGAGGGCAGGGCGCCCGCCGCGTCGCCGAGCGGCTCCATGCGGATCCGCCCGCGCCGCCGCGCCTGGTCCAGGAACAGGTTGGTGGTGATCCGGTGCAGCCAGCCCTCGAAGGTGCCCGGCACGTACGTGGACAACGAACGGAACACCCGGATGAACACCTCCTGCGTGAGGTCCTCCGCGTCGGGTCGGTTACCGGTCAGCCGGTAGGCCAGGCGGTACACCCTCGGCGAGTGCTCGCGCACCACGTCCTCCCACGTGGGGGGCACCCACGTGGGTTCGGCGAGGCTGCTCCCGGCCACGATGATCCCGTCCTCCGCTCTCGTCGCCCCGCACCGTCTGCGGTTGTGGGGACGATCGGACGCTAGGGGGCTTCCCTGACAATCCGCTGGGAGCGGCGCGCGCGGGCAGGGCAGGCGGGCCCGGGCCGATAGCATCGACAGCGTCCGGGTCAGTACGACCCGGCCCACCGGCGAGAAGGAGACACGTGTCCGCCGACAAGGCCCAGAGCTGGGCGTACACCGAGGAGTTCGTCACCGAGGAGGACGCGATCGCGCTTGCGAGGGCGCGGGCCGAGGAGGTGGGCTGCGACGCGGTCTCCCCCGGCACCGGAGCGGTGCTGCGCGTGCTCGCCGCGGCCTGCGGCGCCCGCAACGTCGCCGAGGTCGGCACCGGGACCGGTGTGAGCGCCCTCTGGCTCCTCGGCGGGATGGCTCCCGACGGCGTCCTGACCACCATCGACATCGAGGCCGAGCACCAGCGCGTCGCCCGCGAGGCCTTCGCCGCCGCCGGGATCCGCCCGACCCGCACCCGGCCGATCACCGGCCGCGCGCTGAACGTCCTCCCCCGCCTGGCGGACGGCGCCTACGACCTCGTCCTCGTCGACGGCGACCCGGCCGAGGCCGCCGACTACGTCGAGCAGGCCATCCGGATGCTTCGCCCCGGCGGCGTCCTCGCGGTACCCGACGCACTCTGGCACGACCGCGTGGCCGACCCGGCCCGTCGCGACGAGGCGACCGTCGCGATGCGCGAGCTGGGCAAGTCGGTCCGGGCCGACGAGCGGCTGACGCCGGCGCTGATCCCCGCGGGCGACGGCCTGCTGGTGGCCGTCAGGCGCTGAGCCCGCCCTCGAGCCAGCGCAGCAGGAGGCGGGCCCCGAACCCGCTCGGGCCCTCGGTGACCTCGTGCTCGGTCCGCGCCGCGCGCGCCGGACCGGCGATGTCCAGGTGCGCCCACGGCACGTCGCCGGCGAAGCGCTGGAGGAACAGGGCCGCCGTGATCGAGCCCGCGCGGACGTGCGGGTCCGTGGCCACGTTCGCCACGTCCGCGACGGTCGAGGCGAGCGCCGGGCGGTACTCCTCGACAAGCGGCATCCGCCAGAGTCGCTCACCGGTGGCCTCGCCGGCCACGAGGAGGTCGGCCGCCAGCGTCTCGTCCTTCGTGAAGAGCGCCGCGTGGCGCCGACCCAGGCCGAGCGTCGCCGCACCCGTGAGCGTGGCGACGTCGACCAGCACGTCGGGGTCCAGCGACCCCCGCGCCCAGGTCAGGGCGTCCGCCAGGACCAGGCGCCCCTCGGCGTCGGTGTTCAGCACCTCGACGGTGGTGCCGTCGGCCAGGCGCAGGACGTCGCCGGGCCGGTAGCCCGCACCGCCGACCGCGTTCTCCGCCAGCGGCATCACGGCGGTGACCCGGTGCGGGAGCTCCGCCTCGGCGGCGGCGAGGGTAGCGGCCAGGACGGCCGCCGCGCCGGCCATGTCGGTCTTCATGGCCACCATGGAGTCGCGGTCCTTGATGGACAGGCCTCCGGAGTCGAAGGTGATGCCCTTGCCGACGAGCACGGCGTGGCGGCTCTCGCGGGTGGTCCGGGTGGGGGTGTAGTCGACCACCACCAGACGCGGCCCGTTGACCGAGGCGCCTCCGACGGCGAGGATCCCTGCCATCCCGCGCTCCGCGAGCCAGCCCTCGTCGTGCACCGCGACCGTGGTGCCCGGGACCACGGCGGCGGCCTCGCGTGCCTTCTCCGCGAACCAGGCCGGGTTCTTCGTGTTCGACGGTGTGGCCGCCAGGACTCGGGTGAGCACGGTGGCCCGGGCGGCGCGCTCGGCAGCGCCAACGGCGGCTGCGGAGTGCCGGCCCAGCAGCACCAGCCGCTTCGCGGCCGGGGTGGGCCCCGCCGTGAGCCCGGTGCGCGGCGGGCGGTACGCGGCGAGGAGGAAGCCCTCGACGAAGGCTCGGACGCCGTCGTCGGACGACTCCGTGCCCAGCGTGGTGACCACCTGGTCGAGGCCCTGCGTGGCCCGGCTCAGCGCAGCGCCGGCGCGGCGCAGGTGGGTGGGACTGCCGTCGCCCACGCCGACGAGCACGACGCGCTCGGGCAGGCCGGCCCACGGGGGCGCCTCGCGGCCCGCGAGGACGCGCGGCAGGTTGACCACGCTCGCCTCACCGGCACCGCCCTTGAGGCCGTCCCGCTGAGCGAGGTCGAAGAGGTCGATGCCGTAGCGGGCCGCGGCGTCCGCGGTGCCCGCCCGAGGCTGGAGCTCGCCGTCGTCACCGGGCGCGGGCGGCGCGACAGGGACGGCGACGGCCTGGGTCACCTCGCCGTCGAGAAGCTCCGCGGCGCGACCGGTGCGGTGGCCGAGCGAGCCGCGCTCGACGGCCACCTCGGGGATGGCCTGCGCCGCAGCCACGACGGTAACGGTTTCCGGCGTCCTCAGCCGGCGACGGCGCTGAGCGCCTCGGCCAGCTCGCGCGCCTCGGCAGCCGAGAGCTCGACCACGAGCCGGCCGCCACCCTCCAGCGGGACGCGCATGACGATGCCGCGGCCTTCCTTGGTGACTTCGAGGGGGCCGTCGCCGGTCCGGGGCTTCATGGCTGCCATGCGATGGCTCTCACTTTCGTGTCGTGGATTCACCCGGGACGGCCGGTTATCGGCGGTCGGCGGGCGCGAGCTCGGCTCCTATTCTAGGTCACACCGGTCGAGGGCCGGGTGCCGGGATGTCCGTGGCCGCCGTCGTGCCCCTCGCCGTAGGGGTCTCACGGGGGCCAGCCGGTGGGCGTCGTCAGCTGCCACAGCGAGATCACCCACACCACCTGGCCGGCCGCGAAGGCGAGCGCGACCGCGACCAACCACCACCGGCGGCGCACGAGCCCCACCGTCGCCATGCCGAGCGGGAACGCGAGGAGGAGGAAGCGGAAGGTCGACGTCTGCGGGAAGACCGCGGCCAGCAGCCACGCCGGGTAGGCGAGCCCCCACGCCTGGACCTCGGGGCCTGCCGCGCGTGCAGGCCGGGACAGCCCGAGGGCGAAGGTTGCGAAGACGAGGACGAGGAGGACGACGACGCCGCTCGGGCCGAGGAGGTAGCGCGCCATCTCCAGCCAGGGGACGAAGGGGGCGCTGCTGAAGCTGCCGCGCCAGGCGGCCTGCGTGCGGAGGTAGGCGTCGGGCACGCCGGTGACAACCCCCGCGACCAGGGGCCAGGCCGTGCCCGCGGCGACGGCCACGAGACCGGTCCCTGCCACCCGGGCGACGTCGCCGCGCGTGAACGTCTCCGTCCCCTCGCGGTGGGAGCGGAGGCGGACCACGAGGTGCACCAGGACCACGAGCGCCATCGGGAGGGCCACCGCTCGCGCGAGGCCGAGGGCGAGGAGCGCGACCGAGGCGAGGCCGTAGGAACGGCGGACGAGGGACCACAGCACGAGCGCGATCAGGAGCAGCGAGAGCGACTCCGTATAGGCGACCTGGAGCACGGGGGCGGAGGGGAACAGGCCCACGAGCAGGACGGTGCCCAGTGCGAGGGCGCGCGGGGCCGCGACCCCGCGCGCGCTCGCCTGGGAGTGCACCAGGCGGTCGATGACCAGGACGGCGCCCGCACCGGCAAGGAGCGCCGTCGTCGGGGCGAGGACCGCCCACGAGCCCCCGGTGACGGTCATGAGCACGCGCACCAGCGTCGGGAAGAGCGGGAAGAAGGCCCAGGAGTTCTGTTGGACGACGCCGCCGGCGTCGACCGGCAGCGTGCCCGGGTAGCCGTTCTCCGCGATCGCCCGGTACCACGAGGCATCCCAGAAGAGCCCGACGAAGTTCCAGTAGCCCGGCGGTCCCGGTCCCCAGTAGCTGTCGGGCTGGCCGGCGCGCGCCGTCAGGAGGACGAGCGTGGACCAGGCTCGGGTGGCCGCGTACACGCCCAGCACCTGGGCCCACCACGGCCAGCGGCCCGGGCGCACGAGGGCTCCGGCGCGGGCGGGCGGGGTCTGCGGGCGCGCCGGTGCCGGCGCCCCGGGGTCAGTCGGGTCCACCGTGCTCCGCGGCGTCCTGCTGCGCGAGTTCCTCGTGGTGGTGTCGGTCCGGGAGGGCCCGCACGGCGAGCTCGACGGCCTCCTGCGGGTCGTCGGTGACCTGCACGAGGTCGAGGTCGACAGGCGCGATCATCCCCCGCTCCACGAGCGGGCCGGCGATCCAGTCCAGCAGCCCCTGCCAGTAGGCGCTGCCGTAGAGGACGATGGGGAACTCGGTGACCTTGCGGGTCTGGACCAGGGTGATCGACTCGAAGAACTCGTCGAGCGTGCCGAAGCCGCCCGGCATGACGATGAACCCCTCGGCGTACTTGACGAACATCGTCTTGCGGGCGAAGAAGTAGCGGAAGTTGACGCCCAGGTCCACCCAGCCGTTCATGTGCTGCTCGAAGGGGAGCTCGATGCCGAGGCCCACGGACACGCCGCCCGCCTCGCACGCGCCCTTGTTGGCAGCCTCCATGATCCCGGGCCCGCCCCCCGTGATCGTGGCGTAGCCCGCGGCGGCGAGCCCGGCGCCGATCGCCTCCGCCGCGGCATAGTCGGGGTGGTCTCTCGTCACGCGCGCGGACCCGAACACGCTCACCGCCGGTCCGAGCTCCGCGAGGGCCCCGAAGCCCTCCACGAACTCGCTCTGGATGCGCATGACGCGCCACGGGTCCTGGTGGAGCCAGTCGACGGAGTCCTTGGACTCCAGGAGCCGCTGGTCGGTCGTCTGGGCCGGGATGAGCCGGCCGCGCAGGGTCACGGGACCCTTGGTGTAGGGGTCGCCGGTGCGCGCGCCGCTCACTGATCGGGGGGGCCGGGCGTCTCCCGGCCGGAGGTCTCTCGATGCCATGGGGACACTGTGTCCTCAGGCGAGCCAAGCGGCCAGTGACCGCGCGCAGTCGCGGATCTGAACAATCGGACAACGTTCGTCGTCGGCGTGCGCGAGCGACGGGTCGCCGGGCCCGAAGTTCACGGCGGGGACGCCCAGCTCGGCGAAGCGCGCGACGTCGGTCCACCCGTACTTGGGACCTGGGACGCCGCCGGTCACCCCCGAGACCGCCGCCGCGAAGTCCTGCGCCGTGGGGTGGTCGAGCCCCGGGCGCGCACCCCCGGCCCGGTCGGTGACCCGCACCTCGTACCCGGCGAACACCTCACGGACGTGCGCCTCGGCGTCGGCCACGGTCGTGCTGGGTGCGAACCGGTAGTTGACCGTGACCACGCACTCGTCGGGGATCATGTTGGTGGCGATCCCCCCCCGGATCCCGACGGCGTTGAGGCCCTCGCGATAGCGCAGACCGTCGACGTCGACCTCCGCCGGCCGGTAGGACGAGAGCCGGTTCAGGACGTGGGACGCCTCGTGGATCGCGTTCACGCCGCGCCACGCGCGGGCGGAGTGCGCCGTCCGGCCCGCGATCCGGACCTCGGCGCGCAAGGTGCCGTTGCAGCCGCCCTCGATGGCGCCCGCGGTCGGTTCGCAGAGGACGGCGAAGTCGCCGCGGACCCAGTCGGGGTGGCCTCGCACGAGCCGCCCGAGGCCGCTGAGGTCGGCGTCGACCTCCTCGTGGTCGTAGAAGACCCAGGTGACGTCGCGCGAGGGCGCGGACAGGCGGGCGGCGAGGGCCAGCTGGACCGCCACGCCGCTCTTCATGTCGACCGAGCCTCGGCCCCAGAGCACCACCTGCCCGCCCTCCTCGCGGAGCTCGGCCGGGAGGTTCTCCTTGACCGGCACCGTGTCGAGGTGGCCGGCGACGACCACGCGCTCGGCCCGGCCGAGGGTGGTCCGGGCGACGACGGCGTCGCCGTCGCGCAGGACCTCCAGGTGGGGGTAGGCCCGCAGGGCGGCCTCGACCGCGTCCGCGAGCGCAGTCTCGGCGCCGCTCACCGAGGGGATGTCGCACACGGCGCGGGCGATCTCGGCGACGTCGGTCCCGATCAGGTCGGGGAGCCGGGGGCGGGCGGCGTCGTCGCTGGCGGTGGCCTCGGTCACGGCGTCGAGCCTAGGGCACCCGTCGCGTCCGGCTCCGTCTGGGGTTCTTTCGAGCGCGGCCGGGCCCCGTCGAGCGCGGGGGCGGCGGTGAGGACAGCGGCGCGCTCACTCACCCGCCTGGTGCAGCACCCGCGCGGCCTCGGCGATCGAGCCCGTGAGCGACGGGTAGACCGTGTAGGCGAGGGCGACCTGGTCCACCGTGAGCCGGTGGGAGACCGCGAGGGTGATGGGGAAGATCAGCTCGCTGGCCCGGGGCCCGACGACGACGCCGCCGAGCACGACGCCGGAGCCCGCCTGGGCGAAGACCTTGACGAAGCCCTCGGTGATGCCGAGCATCTTCGCCCGCGCGTTGCGGGCCAGGGGCAGCGTGGTGGCGGTGCCCCGCACCTCGCCCGAACGGATCGACTTCTCGGACACGCCGACGGTCGCGATCTCGGGCGCCGTGAAGATGGCGGAGGCCACGGTGGACAGCTGGAGCGGCGCAACGGCGTCCCCGAGCGCGTGCCACATCGCGATCCGACCCTGCATCGCCGCGACCGAGGCGAGCGGCAGGACGCCGGTGCAGTCGCCCGCCGCGTAGACCGACCGCACCGTGGTGCGCGAGACCCGGTCCACCTGGATGTGGCCGGACGGCGTCAGGTCAACCCCGATCTCCTCCAGCCCCAGCCCGCGCGTGTTCGGCACGGCCCCGACCGCGATCAGGCAGTGGGAGCCGGCCACGGTGCGACCGTCGGCGAGCTCCACCACGACGCCGTCGGCCGTCCGCCGCGCGGCGACCGCCCGGGACCGCGACAGCACCTCCATGCCGCGCCGGCGGAAGACGGACTCGATGAGCGCCGCGGCGTCGTCGTCCTGCCCGGGAAGGACGTGCTCCCGGCTGGAGACGAGGACCACCTCGGACCCGAGCGCCCGGTAGGCGCCGGCGAACTCCGCGCCCGTCACGCCTGAGCCGACCACCACCAAGCGCTCCGGCAGCGCGTCGAGGTCGTAGAGCTGGGTCCAGGTGAGGATCCGTTCGCCGTCCGGTGTGGCGTCCGGGAGCACCCGGGGGTGCGCCCCGGTGGCGATGAGGACGACGTCGGCGTCGAGGGTCTCCGCGGTGGACGCCCGACGGGAGTCCACGCCGTCGGTGCCTCTCCCGTCGCGCTCGACGACGACGCGACCCGGGCTCTCGAGCCGGCCGGCACCGTCGAGCACGCGGACGCCCTCGCGCTCGAGCCTGCCCCGGATGTCCTCCGACTGCGCGCGGGCGAGCTCGCGCACCCGCGCGTTGACGCGGGCGAGGTCGACGGCGTACCCCGGGCCGGGCCCGGGGGCCACGCCGTCGGCCCGGCGGATCCCCAGCTCGGCCGCGGAATCGGTCACGGTCATCCACTCGGCCGTGGCGATGAGCGTCTTGGACGGCACGACGTCGGTGAGCACGGCCGAGCCGCCGAGACCCTGCCGTTCGACGAGGGTCACCCGGGCGTCGAGCTGGCTGGCGACGAGTGCCGCCTCGTAGCCGCCCGGACCGCCTCCGACGATGACCACCCGGCTGCCCTCGCGGACCTGCGAGGCGCGGCCCAGGGACAGCAGGTCGGGAGACGGGGGCGCGACGTGGTGCGGGGCCGGCGGCACGGTGGTCATCCCGGCATTCTGCCGTCCGGCGTGTTACGGCCGTTCGCACGCCCGGGCCGGGAGGTAGCGTCACGCGCGTGACGACACCGCGCGACCTGGACGACGCCGCTTGCGACCCGTTCGACGTGGCACGGGAGGCGGCCGCCGAGATCCGCGGGCGCACCGGCGTCGAGCGCCACGAGGTCGCGCTGGTGCTGGGGTCCGGCTGGGGCGGGGCCGCCGACCTGCTCGGGGAGACGGTCGCCACGATCCCCGCGCGCGAGCTGACGGGGTTCTCGAGCCCGGCCGTGGCGGGTCACCTGGGCACCGTGCGGTCGGTCCGGGTGGCCGGGACGTCGGTCCACGCACTCGTGATCGGTGCGCGCACCCACCTGTACGAGGGACGCGGCGTGCGGCACGTGGTGCACCCCGTGCGCACCGCGGCCGCGGCGGGGGCACGCGTGCTCGTCCTGACGAACGGCTGCGGCAGCCTGGACGAGGCCTGGGGCCCTGGAACGCCGGTTCTCGTCGCCGACCACATCAACCTCACCGGGGCCACGCCGCTCGAAGGACCGGCGTTCGTCGACCTGACGGACCTGTACTCGACGCGGCTGCGCGCCCTCGCCCGGACCGTGGACCCGGGGATCCCCGACGGCGTCTACGTCCAGTTCCGCGGACCGCAGTACGAGACGCCGGCCGAGGTGCGGATGGCCCGGCGGATCGGCGGGGACCTCGTGGGGATGTCGACGGCGCTCGAGGCGATCGCGGCGCGGCACGCCGGCCTGGAGGTGCTCGGGATCTCGCTCGTCACCAACCTGGCCGCCGGGATCAGCGCCGCTCCCCTGTCGCACGCCGAGGTGCTCGAGGCCGGGGCGGCGGCCGGGCCGCGGATCAGCGCGCTCCTCGCACAGGTGGTGCAGCGGATGTGCGGGACGCCGTGACTTCCGGCGCGGCGCTCGGGGCGACGCTGGACCCGCCGCTCGCCGAGCGGGTGCGGGCGTGGATCGCCGACGACCCGGACGGGGCGACGGCGGCCGAGCTCGCCGCCCTCCTTCGGGTGGCCGCAGGGGAGGACGGCGGGGACGCCGGACCTGCCCGCGAGGCGGCCGCACGCGAGCTGGCCGACCGCTTCGCCGGAACCCTCGCCTTCGGGACGGCCGGGTTGCGGGGCCGCCTCGGCGGCGGCCCGAACCGGATGAACCGCGCCGTCGTCATCCGTGCGGCGGCGGGGCTGACGGCCTTCCTGCGGGAAGAGCTGCGGGACGTGCTCGTCGCACCCGGCTCCGGGCCGCGCGTGGTCGTCGGCTACGACGCGCGGCGCGGCTCGCAGCGGTTCGCCCTGGACACGGCCGGCGTCGTGACGGCGGGGGGCGGCACCGCCCTGCTCCTCCCCCGCGCCCTGCCGACGCCGGTGCTCGCCTTCGCCGTCCGCCACCTGGCCGCCGACGCCGGGGTGATGGTGACCGCGAGCCACAACCCGCGGGAGGACAACGGCTACAAGGTCTACCTCGGCGGCCGGGTCGGGACGGGCGCGGGCCAGGGCGCGCAGATCGTCCCGCCCGCCGACGCGCGGATCGCGGCCCGGATCGCCGACGCCCCGCCCGCTGCGGGCGTCCCGCGGGCCCTCGGGGGGTGGCGGGTGCTCGACGAGGAGGTCGTCGAGGCGTACCTGGGCCGCGTCGTCGCCGGCGTGCGGGCCGAGGCTCCGGGGCGGGACCTGCGGATCGTCCTGACGCCGATGCACGGCGTCGGCGGGGACCTCGCGGTGCGGGCCCTGGCCGCTGCCGGGTTCACCGACGTCCACCTCGTGCCGCAGCAGGCGGCGCCGGACCCGGAGTTCCCGACCCTCCCCTTCCCCAACCCCGAGGAGCCCGGGGCCATCGACCTGCTCCTCGTGGAGGCTCGGCGCCGCGGGGCGGACCTCGCGCTCGCCCTCGACCCGGACGCGGACCGGTGCGCGGCGGCGGTGCCGGACCCGGGCGCCGTCGGCGGCTGGCGCGCGCTCACCGGCGACGAGGTCGGGGCGCTCCTCGGCGAGCGGGCGGCCGAGTCCGCGCCGCCGGGCGCCGTCCTGGCGTGCTCGGTCGTGTCCTCACGCCTGCTCGGGCGGATCGCGCGGGCGCACGGCCTGGAGCACCGGGTGACGCTCACCGGGTTCAAGTGGATCGCGCGGGTGCCGGGACTCGTCTTCGGGTACGAGGAGGCGCTGGGGTACTGCGTCGACCCGGAGGCGGTGCGGGACAAGGACGGGATCGCCGCGGCCGTGCGGGTCGCGGACCTTGCGGCGTCCCGGCGCGCCGCGGGCTCCGACCTGCTCGCGGCGCTCGACGACCTCGCGCTCGCGCACGGCGTGCACGCGACGGCGCCGCTCACCGTGCGGGTGGCCGACCTGGGGCTCATCGGGGCGACGATGGCGAGGTTGCGGGCGCAGCCGCCGACGGGCCTCGGTGGGTCCGCCGTCGTCGAGGTCACCGACCTGGCGCTCGGCTCCGCCGACCTTCCGCCCACCGACGCGCTGGTCTACCTCACCGCCGCCGGGGACCGCGTCGTCGTCCGGCCGAGCGGCACCGAACCCACGATCAAGTGCTACCTCGAGGCGGTGGTCCCGGTGGTCGACGGCGCCCTTCGGGCCGCGCGGACCGAGGCGGCGCGACGCCTCGCGGCCCTGCGGGAGGACATCGCGGCCACTGCAGGGCTACCCGCCTGACGCCCGACCACGCCGCGGGCGGGACGTCCGGACCGAGCGGCGCGGTCAGGCCGGCAGGCCCGCGAGGACCGTTGCCGTGCCGGACAGGCCCAGGCGGGTCGCGCCCGCCCGGACCATGGCGAGCGCGGCCTCGGTCGTCCGGATCCCGCCGGACGCCTTGACGCCCAGCCGGCCGCCCACTGTCGCCGCCATGAGGGCGACGGCGTGCTCGCTCGCGCCGCCGGCCGGGTGGAAGCCCGTGGACGTCTTGACGAAGTCGGCGCCCGCGGCCTCGGCGGCGCGGCAGGCGGCCACGATCTCGGCATCGCTCAACGCCGCCGACTCGATGATCACCTTGAGCACGCCGGGGCGCGGCACCGCGGCGCGGACCCCCGCGATCTCCGCCTGCACGGCGTCCCACGCCCCGGCCTTCGCGGCGCCGAGGTCGATCACCATGTCGACCTCGACCGCGCCGTCGGCCACCGCCCGGGCAGCCTCGGCGGCCTTGACCTCGCCGTGGTGGGCACCCGAGGGGAAACCACAGACCGTGGCGACCACCAGGGTGCCGATGTCGAGCCCGAGCGGGAGCATCGACGGCGACACGCACACCGCGAGCACGCCGAGCCGGCGCGCGTCGTCGACGAGCGCCGCGACGTCGTCCGCCGTCGACTCCGGCCTCAGGAGGGTGTGGTCGACGAGCCGGGCCAGCCCGGCCGCGGTCGACAGGTCCGGCAGCGCCGCCGCGGACGCGGCCGACGACGACGCCCCGCTCACTCGTCGTCCTCGCCGTGTTCCTCGCCGGCCGCGGCGAACCCCGGCAGCACCTGCTCCATGACGACCTGGCGCACGATGTCGTAGGACGCGAAGGCGTGGAACGCGGCGCCGAGGGTCGCGGCCTCGAGGTCGCCCAGCGACCAGTCGGCCTCGGCCACGAGGAGCGTCATCTCGCGCGAGAGGCTCGTCCCGCACATGAGGCGGTTGTCGCTGTTCACCGTGACGGTGAAGCCCAGGTCGCGCAGGAGGGTGATGGGGTGCTCGGCGATCGACGGCGCCGCACCGGTCTGGACGTTCGAGCTCGGGCACAGCTCGAGCGGCACCTGGCGCTCCCGCACCCAGGACGCGAGGCGCCCGAGGCGGGCGAGAGGGTAGCCGTCGTCGTCGACCCCGTCGACCTCGATGTCATCGACGATCCGGAGCCCGTGCCCGATCCGCACCGCACCGCAGAGCTGGAGCGCGTCCCAGATGCCCTCGGGCCCGGCCGCCTCGCCCGCGTGGATGGTGAAGGGGAAGTTCTCCCGCCGCAGCAGCCGGAAGGCCTCGAGGTGCCGGCTGGGCGGGAAGCCGACCTCGGCCCCGGCGATGTCGAAGCCGACGACGCCGACGTCGCGGTTGTCGAGCGCGAGCCGAGCGATCTCGCTGCCGCGGTCGGCGTGCCGCATCGCGGTGAGCAGGGTGCCGATGCGGATGAAGCGCCCCTCCTCCTCGGCGAGCGCGACGCCCTCGTCGAAGCCCTGCTGCACGGCATCCACCACGTCCTGCAGGCTCAGGCCACCGGCGAGGTGCTGCTCGGGCGCGTACCGCTGCTCGGCGTAGACGACGCCGTCGGCGGCCAGGTCCAGCACCGCCTCACGGGCGACCCGGCGCAGCCCCTCGGCGGTCTGCATGACGGCGACCGTGTGCGCGAACGTCTCGAGGAAGGTCTCGAGGGAGCCCGAGTCGGCAGCGCGGACGAACCACGCGCCCAGTTCCTCGGGGTCGGTGGTCGGCAGCCGGTGACCGGCGTCAGCGGCGAGGTCGACGACCGTCGCGGGGCGCAGCCCCCCGTCGAGGTGGTCGTGGAGGAGGACCTTCGGCAGGGCGGCGATGACGTCGGGCGTGAGGGTCATGGGATCACGGTAGCCGCGGCTCCCCGCCGGGGAAGCACCGCCCAGCACACGTGGGTCCAGTTGCCGAGGGCGGGGTGGGGGGTCGTGCGGGCGACGAGGTCCGCGGCCGGGACCGTGAAGACCCTCGCGGTACCCGGCTCGTAGAGAAAGAGGGCCTCCGGGTCGGCCTCGGGCGCTCCGGGGACCGCGAGGACGACGTGCCGCGGCACGGCCGAGGCGAGGCCGCGGCCCCGGTCGCCCCCGGTGTAGAGCGGCACGGGGACGCCCCGAACCACGGACGCGCGCACCCACGACGAGAGCCGGGTCATGCCGACCCGGTCGGCGTCGTCGACGGGCCGGTGGGAGTAGCGCACCCCGGGGAAGCGGGCGTGCCGGGCCGCGGTCCACGGCGGGGTGCCGAACCGGCCGGGCCAGGGGAACGGGCCGAGCGCCCGACGGCACGTGGCGCGCTGCATGGCGCCCTGCAGGGCGGCGAAGCGCTCGCCGGCGGCGTCGGGGGCCTCCGCGCCCGGCCCGGGCGCGAACCCGGGCAGGAGGGCCCCGGCGGGGGGCACGCCCAGGTCCTGCCCCGTGACCAGCCAGGTGGCGAGCACGGGGTCACCGGCGGCCGCGAGCAGGACGAGCGAGGCGGAGCCGCAGGTGGTCGGACTGGTCTGCACCGCCGCAGCCCCACCGAGGCGGACCAGGCCGCCGCGACCGGGTCGCAGCGGGGCGGCCACCTGGCTCCGGTCACGCGCGGTCAGGCTCGGCCAGAGCCGACCGAGCGCCGCCGTGACGCCGGGCCCGTACCCGGCCGCGGGGACACGGGCGAGGAGCGTGGGGAGGTCGGTTGCGCCGTCGCCATCCGCCGCCTCGCCGGGGCGCCGCGCGGCCGGCTGCCGCACCGTGCCGGGGAGCACCGCGGCGGGGAGCGGCGCGGCGAAACCCGCCAGGTAGGCGGCGAGGTTGTGCCGGGGTCGAGTCGGCATCGCGTCTGCGACGACGCCGCCGTCAGCGGTAGTCGTCGCCCTCGTCGTCCGGGACCTCGAGGACCTGCTCCGCGACGTCGGCCTCCTCGGCCTCGCCGACGAGATCCGGTCGCGGGTCGGGCGGGAGGTACTCCTCCACGTCCTCGGGGATCTCGACGGGCTGCGCCAGCGGGGGTTCGGCCAGCCCCGCGTCCAGCCAGGACTCCGGCCCAGGGATCGTGCTCATCGCGCCCTCCACGGTGTTCGGGTCCACGTCACGCGCGCCCGCACCCGGGCGCAGGTCCATCCTGCCGTGCAGGGCCACCCCGGGCGAGGGTTCCCGCTCACCTTCCGGCGATCCGCTCCAGCACGAGCGGGACCTCGGGCGGGCGGTCTCCCTCGGGGCCGACGACGACGGCGCCCGCCACCGCCTCGAGCGCCCGGGCGAAGCGCTCGGGCGTGTCCGTGTGGAGGGTCATCACGGGCTCCCCCGCGCGCACGAGCGCCCCCGGCTTGGCGTGCAGCTCGACGCCGGCGGCCGCCTGGACCGGGTCTCCCGGGCGGGCCCGACCGGCCCCCAGCCGCCACGCGGCGACGCCGACGGCGAGGGCGTCGAGGGCGAGGACCACGCCGTCGGACGGGGCGAGGACGTGCTCGGTGTGCCGCGCCCTCGGCAGGGGGGCGTCGGGATCCCCGCCCTGCGCGGCGATCATCGCCCGCCACGTGTCCATCGCGCGCCCGTCCGCGAGCGCGGCGGCGGGGTCGGCGTCGGGCCGGCCCGCGGCGTCGAGCATCTCCCGGGCGAGGGCCAGGGTGAGGGCGACGACGTCGGCCGGCCCGCCCCCGGCGAGCACCTCCACGGCCTCGCGCACCTCGAGGGCGTTGCCCACGGTCAGCCCGAGGGGCGTGGACATGTCGGTGACCAGGGCGGACGTGCGCACCCCCGCGTCGGCGCCGAGGTCGACCATCGTCCGGGCGAGCTCCCGCGCGCTCGGCAGGTCCTTCATGAAGGCGCCCGACCCCACCTTGACGTCGAGCACCAGGGCGCCCGTCCCTTCCGCGATCTTCTTGCTCATGATCGAGGAGGCGATGAGCGGGATCGACTCGACGGTGGCGGTGACGTCGCGGAGGGCGTACAGGCGGCGGTCCGCCGGGGCCAGGCCCGGGCCGGCCGCGCAGACGACGGCGCCCACCGCCTCCAGCTGCGCCCTGATCTGCGCGTTCGTCAGGTCGGCGCGCCAGCCCGGGATCGCCTCGAGCTTGTCGAGGGTGCCGCCCGTGTGGCCGAGGCCACGACCCGAGAGCTGCGGCACCGCCACGCCGAGCGAGGCGACCACCGGGGTCAGCGCCAAGGTGATCTTGTCCCCGACCCCCCCGGTGGAGTGCTTGTCCGCCGTCGGGCGGGTCAGGGTCGAGAAGTCCAGCCGCTCGCCCGAGGCGACCATCGCCGTCGTCCACCGCGCGACCTCCGCGCGGTCCATGCCGTTGAGGAGAATGGCCATGGCGAGCGCCGCCATCTGCTCCTCGGCGACGGCGCCGCGGGTGTAGGCCTCGACCACCCAGTCGATCTGGGCGTCGGAGAGGCGACCGCGGTCCCGCTTCGCGCGGATGACGTCGACGGCGTCGAACGGCTCGGGCCCCGAGTGCCGGGTCAGCGGGGGCCGGGTCGGCGGGGTCTCGGGTCGGCCGGCGCGGTCACGGGCCGGTCCGGCGCGGTCACGGGCGCGATCCCCGGTCGAGGAGGTCCTCCGGCCCGAAGGCGTCCGGGAGGAGGGCGGTCATCGGCACGATGCCGGACACGCCGTCCACGAGGAGCGCGTGGCCGCCGTGCTCCCACAGCAGCTGGCGGCAGCGTCCGCAGGGCATGAGGGGCTCGCCGTCGGCGGCCACGCAGGTGAACGCCACGAGGCGGCCGCCCCCGGTGCCGTGGAGGGCCGAGACCAACGAGCACTCGGCGCACAACCCGAGCCCGTGGGAGGCATTCTCCACGTTGCACCCCACGACGACGCGCCCGTCGTCCACGAGGGCCGCGGCACCCACGGGGAAGCGGGAGTAGGGCGCGTAGGCGTGGGTCAGGGCCTCGCGGGCGGCGGCCCGGAGTGCCGGCCAGTCGATGACGGGCGCGCCCTGCCCGGGTGCCGTCCCGGGTGCCGTCCCGGGTGCCTGCCCGGGTGCCTGCCCGGGTGCCGGCCCGTCCGTGGCGGTCATCCCGCGCTCACCCTGCGCTCACCCTCCTGCCGGGTCGGCCGCGAGGAGGGCGGCCGCAGCAAGGAGGCGGGTGCCGACGTCGACGGCCCGTTCGTCGATCCGGAGGTTCGCCTGGTGGAGGTCGTAGGTGTGACCGCCCGGCGTGCGAGTGCCGAGCCGAGCCATCGCGCCGGCCGCGCGCGTGAGGTACCAGCCGAAGTCCTCACCCCCGAGGGACTGCTCGGTGAGCTGGACCGCGCCCGGACGCAGCACCGCCGCGGCGGCGGCCTCCAGGATCGCGGTCGACCGCGACTCGTTGTCCACCGGCGGCACGCCCCGCACGTGCTCGACCTCGACGTCGACGTCGTACGGCGCGACGACCTGGTGCACCGCCTCGTGGAGGACCTCCTCGGCGCGCTCCCACGCCCGCGCGTCGAGGCAGCGGAGGGAACCACGGACGGTGCCCGTCGTCGGGATGGCGTTGTGCGCCTTGCCGGCCTTCACCGCTCCCCAGGTGAGGTTGACCCCGGACCGCGGGTCGAGCCGGCGGCCCAGCACCGCCGGCACCTGGGTGATGACCTGGCCGAGCGCGAACACCACGTCGCCGGTGAGGTGCGGGCGGGAGGTGTGGCCACCGGGCGAGGTGACGGTCACGGAGACGGAGTCGCTCGCCGAGGTGATCGGCCCGATGCGCGTGCCGATGTGCCCGACGTCGAGGCGCGGGTCGCAGTGCAGGGCGAGGATCCGTTCGACGCCGTCCAGGCCGCCGGCGTCCATCACGTCGTGCGCGCCGCCGGGGTGCACCTCCTCGGCCGGCTGGAACACCAGCCGCACCCCCCCGGGCAGCAGGCCCTCGGCGTCGAGGGCGGCCAGCACGAGGCCGGCACCGAGGACCGCGGCGGTGTGGACGTCGTGACCGCACGCGTGGGCGACGCCGCGCCGCGTGGAGCGGAACGGCAGGTCGGTCGCCTCCTCGAGCGGCAGGGCGTCGAGGTCGGCGCGCAGCGCGACGAGCCGCCGCCCGGTGGCCACCACCCCGGGCCCGATGTCGCAGATCAGACCCGAGCCCGGCAGGAGCTGCGGCGCGAGGCCGGCCGCCCGCAGCCGCTCGGCGACGAGCGTCGTCGTCTCGTGCTCCATGCGAGACAGCTCCGGGTGGGCGTGGATGCGGCGGCGGACCGCCACCATCTCTTCGCGCACACCGTCCGCGAGCTCGGCGAGCCGGGCGACCGCACGCGCGGCCGGACCACGGTCCAGGTGGGCGGCCGGCTCAGGAGGCACGACGACGAGACTAGTGCGCGGGCGCCCGCCCCGGGTCCGGAGAGGGCCGAGGTCAGAGGAGCTCCGTCCGCCCCCGCTCGGCGAGCGCGTCGACGACCCTCTTGACACCTTGGGCGGTGGCCCGGGTGGTGACCAGAAGGGCGTCGGGCGTGTCAACCACCACGACGTCCGGGAGCCCGTAGACGGCGACCACGCGGCCGGCGGCCGGGACGACGACGGCGCCCGGGGAGTCCAGGAGGACGGTCGACTCGGCGTCGCCCAGCACGCGCACCCCCGCCGCCGCAGCGGGCAGGAGGTCGGCGAGCGAGGCCCAGTCGCCGACGTCGTCCCAGTCGAAGTCGCCCGGGACGACGGCGACGCCGCCGGCTGCGGCGACGGGCTCGGCGATCGCGTGGTCGATGGCGATCTTGGTCAGGCCGGGCCACTCGGCGGCGAGAACCGCGTCACGCCCCGGGGTGTCCCAGGCGACCGCGATCCGCTCGATCCCGGCGTGCAGCGCGGGCTGCCCCGCCGCGAGGTGGTCCAGGAGCACCCGGGCGGCCACCACGAACATCCCTGCGTTCCAGCGGAAACGGCCCGTGGCCAGGTACGCGGCCGCCGTCTCGGCGTCGGGCTTCTCCGTGAAGGCGACGACGTGGCGTGCACCGGGGGCGCCGTCGACCCCGAGGCCCTCCCCGAGCTCGATGTAGCCGAATGCGGTGCTCGCCTCGCGCGGGGCGATCCCGATGGTCACGACGTAGCCGGCGCGGGCGGCCGCCACGGCCTCGGCGACCGTGGCGGCGAAGGCGTCCTGGCCCGCGATGACGTGGTCGGCGGCGAAGGACCCGAGGACCACGTCGTCGCCGTGCCGGTGCCGGAGCACCGCGGCGGCCAGGCCGATCGCGGCCATGGAGTCCCGGGGCGACGGCTCGACGAGGAGGGCGTCTGCGGCGAGGTCCGGGAGCTGGTCGCGCACGGCGGCGGCGTGCGCACCCCCGGTGACGACGACGACGCCGGCCTCGCCCGCCAGGGGCGCCAGGCGGTCCCAGGTGGCCTGGAGGAGGGTGCGCCCCGAACCGGTGAGGTCGTGGAGGAACTTGGGGTTGCCGCGCCGGGACAACGGCCACAGGCGGGTGCCGGCCCCGCCGGCGGGGATGACGGCGTGGAAGCCGGGGATCGGTGCGAGATCGGCCATGGCGCACACCCTAGGGGCGGCCACCGACGTGGGCCCGGCGGGCGTCCCCCGAGCGACCGCGGGTGACGCGGTAGGTTCTCCCCCATGTCCACCCCGACCCGGACCGCACCGGGGCGCGCCTCGGTGCACACCACGATCGCGATGAAGATCGTCATGGCCCTCAGCGGCGCGCTCTTCGTCTTCTTCGTCGCCGCTCACATGTACGGCAACCTCAAGCTCTTCTCGGGCCAGGAGGCGTTCGACTCCTACGCCCACCACCTGCGCACCTTCGGCGAGCCGATCCTGCCCTACTCCGGGTTCCTCTGGGTCCTGCGGATCGGCCTCGTCGTCGCGCTCGTGGCGCACGCGTACTCCGCCTTCTCCCTCTGGCGCCGGGCGAACGGCGCCCGCAGCACGCGGTACGCGGTGAAGAAGGCCACGGTCGCGACGCTGTCGTCGAAGGCGATGCGGTGGGGCGGCGTCGCCCTGGTCCTCTTCCTCGGCTTCCACCTGGCCCAGTTCACGTGGATGACGCTCAACGTGGCCGGCGAGTTCGACAGCGCCTACGACCGCGTGCACGCAGCGTTCGAGATCTGGTGGGTCGTGGCCGTCTACGTCGCCGCGCTCGCCGCCCTCGGGATGCACCTGCGCCACGGCGTGTGGAGCGCCTGCCAGACGCTCGGCATCACGGGGTCCGTCACGGCCGGGCGGGTGGCCAATGCCGCCGCGATCGCCGTCGCCCTCGTCGTCACCGTCGGATTCGCCCTGCCCCCGCTGAGCATCTTGTTCGGCCTGATCTAGTCGGGACGTCAACGCCATGGCAGAACTCACCCAGGGCCTGTACCGCGAGGGCGCGCCCATCGCCGACACCAAGGCCCCCGGCGGCGCCATCGAGACCCGGTGGTCCCGTCGCAAGTTCGAGGCGCGGCTCGTCAACCCCGCGAACCGGCGCAAGCTGAGCGTCATCGTGGTCGGTACCGGACTCGCGGGCAGCGCCGCGTGCGCCACGCTCGGCGAGGCCGGCTACAACGTCAAGGCGTTCTACTACCAGGACTCCGCGCGGCGGGCGCACTCGATCGCGGCCCAGGGCGGCATCAACGCGGCGAAGAACTACCGCGAGGACGGCGACTCCGTCTTCCGCCTCTTCTACGACACGGTCAAGGGCGGGGACTACCGGGCGCGGGAGTCGAACGTGTACCGCCTGGCCGAGGTGAGCGCGGCGATCATCGACCAGTGCGTGGCCCAGGGCGTGCCCTTCGCCCGCGAGTACGGCGGCTACCTGGACACCCGTTCCTTCGGCGGCGTCCAGGTGTCCCGCACCTTCTACGCCCGCGGCCAGACCGGGCAGCAGCTCCTCATCGGCGCCTACCAGGCCATGGGGCGGCAGGTCGCCGCCGGGACCGTGCGGGAGTACTCCCGCCACGAGATGCTCGAGCTGATCGTGGTGGACGGCCGCGCGCGCGGCATCGTTGCCCGGGACATGGTCACCGGCGAGGTCGAGACCCACCTCGCGGACGCCGTCGTGCTGGCCACCGGCGGCTACGGCAACGTCTTCTTCCTCTCCACCAACGCCATGGGCTGCAACGTCACGGCGACGTGGCGGGCGCACCGCAAGGGCGCGTACTTCGGCAACCCGTGCTTCACACAGATCCACCCGACCTGCATCCCGGTCTCGGGCGAGCACCAGTCGAAGCTGACGCTGATGTCGGAGTCGCTGCGCAACGACGGGCGCATCTGGGTGCCGAAGCGCGCGGAGGACTGCGGCAAGGACCCGCGCCACATCCCCGAGGCGGACCGCGACTACTACCTCGAGCGGATCTACCCGGCGTTCGGCAACCTGGTTCCCCGGGACATCGCGTCGCGGGCGGCGAAGAACGTCTGCGACGAGGGTCGGGGCGTCGGGCCCGGGGGCAAGGGCGTGTACCTCGACTTCGCGGATGCCATCGCGCGCTCGGGCCGGGACGCCGTCGAGGCCAAGTACGGCAACCTCTTCGACATGTACGCGCGCATCACGGGCGAGAACCCGTACGAGACCCCGATGCGCATCTACCCGGCCGTCCACTACACAATGGGCGGGCTCTGGGTCGACTACGACCTCCAGACGACCATCCCGGGGCTGTTCGTGGCCGGCGAGGCGAACTTCTCCGACCACGGAGCGAACCGGCTCGGCGCCTCCGCCCTCATGCAGGGCCTCGCGGACGGCTACTTCGTCCTGCCGAACACCATCCGGGACTACCTGGCGGCCGGACCGTACCCGGTGGTGCGCGCGGACCACCACGACGTCGTCGCGGCGATGACCGCGGTGCGCGACAGGATCTGCCGCCTCACCTCCAGCACCGGGAGCCGCAGCGTCGACAGCTTCCACCGCGAGCTCGGCCACATCATGTGGGAGTACTGCGGGATGTCGCGCACCGAGGAGGGCCTGCGGACGGCGATCGGCCTCATCCGCGAGCTCCGCGAGGAGTTCTGGGCGAACGTCCGCGTCCCGGGCACCGGCGAGGGTCTCAACCAGTCCCTCGAGCGCGCGGGCCGGGTGGCCGACTTCTTCGAGCTGGCCGAGCTCATGTGCATCGACGCCTTGCACCGCCGCGAGTCCTGCGGCGGGCACTTCCGCGCCGAGTCCCAGACCCCGGAGGGCGAGGCGCTGCGCGACGACGACACGTTCGCCTACGTGGCCGCGTGGGAGTGGGGCGGGGACGGCGGGGCGCCCACCCTGCACAAGGAAGCCCTGGAGTACGAGTACGTCGAGATGAAGCAGCGGAGCTACAAGTGAGGATCACCCTCAAGGTCTGGCGCCAGGCCGGCCCCCTCGCCAACGGCGAGCTCGCCACCTACACGGTGGACGACGTCTCCCCGGACATGTCGTTCCTCGAGATGCTCGACGTGCTCAACGAGCGTCTCACCGCCGAGGGCGCGGAGCCCGTGGCCTTCGACAGCGACTGCCGCGAAGGCATCTGCGGCATGTGCGGACTCGTGATCGACGGGCTCCCGCACGGTCCGGAGCGCACCACCACGTGCCAGCTCCACATGCGCTCCATGAAGGACGGAGCGACGATCACCGTGGAGCCCTGGCGGGCCGATGCGTTCCCGGTGCTCAAGGACCTGGTCGTCAACCGATCCGCCCTGGACCGCATCGTCCAGGCCGGCGGGTACGTCAGCGTCAACACGGGCTCCGCCCCGGACGCGCACGCCGTGCCCGTGCCGAAGACGAACGCGGACCGGGCATTCACCGCGGCCGCCTGCATCAGCTGCGGGGCGTGCGTGGCGGCGTGCCCGAACGCCTCGGCGATGCTCTTCCTCGGCGCGAAGGTCACCCACCTGGGCGAGCTGCCGCAGGGTCAGCCCGAGCGGGACGCCCGCGTGGTCGCGATGGCGCGCCGGCACGACGCCGAGGGCTTCGGCGGGTGCACCAACATCGGCGAGTGCGCCGCGGCCTGCCCCAAGGAGATCCCGCTCGACGTGATCTCCCAGCTCAACAAGGACCTGCGCAGGGCGATGGCCCGGGGGCTCTGACCCCCGAGGCCTTCGGGCCACGCGGCGTCAGCCGCAGCCGGTGAGCAGGACGTCCCTCACGGACCTCCAGACGCCGTCGTCCCCGTGCTCGAAGAGCGAGAAGCGGTCGACGGCGAACACGGCCTCGAAGTCCGCCATCTCGGCCTCGGCGCGGTCCAGGGTCTCGTCGTCGAGGTCGTGGGCGATCGTGACGTGCGGGTGGTAGTCGAAGCGGAGCTCCTGGGCCAGCAGACCCGTGCGCACCGCCCCCTCGATGGCGCTGCACGACTCGGCGCCCCGCACGACCTGGACGAACACCACCGGGGAGATCGGCCGGAAGCTGCCCGTGCCGGCGAGCTCGATGACGAACGGCGGGTACTCGCGCGCGACCTGGGCCATGTGACGTTCGAGCTCGGGAATCTGGTCCGGCTCGACCACCGTGGGCCCCACCAGGGTGACGTGCGGCGGGATGAAGGGTGCCAGCGGGTCGCCCAGCTCGGCGCGCACCCGCTGCAGGCGGGCGCCGAAGGGCTCGGGGATCGCCACGGCCACGCCGATCCGGCGCTGCTCGCCCACGCGGGGAGGGAGTCTCACGTTCCCGTCCCTACGCCCGGGCCCCGCGCGCAGGCAGGATCCCGAGGCGGTCGTAGACCCGGTCCATCGTCGCGCGCGCGATCACGCGGGCCCGTGCGGCGCCGTCGGCCAGGACGTCGTCCAGGAGGTCGGGATCGGCGAGGTACTCCGTCACCTTCTCCCGGATCGGGGCGAGGGCCTCGACGACGACGGCGGCCACGTCCTTCTTGAGGTCGCCGTAGCCCTTGCCGGCGTAGTCGGCCTCGAGGTCGGCGGTGCTTCGCCCCGTGAGCGCGGAGGCGATGGTCAGGAGGTTGGCGATGCCGGGCTTGGCGTCGCGGTCGAAGCGGATCTCGCGCTCGCCGTCGGTCACCGCGGACTTGATGCGCTTGGTCAGGACGCTGGGCGGGTCGAGGACCTCGAGGATGCCGTTCGGGCTGCCGGCGGACTTGCTCATCTTCGCCGTCGGGTCCTGCAGGTCGTAGATCTTCGCCGTCTCCTTGACGATGTACGGCTCGGGGACGCGCACGAGGCGGCCGAAGCGCGCATTCAGGCGCTGCGCGAGGTCGCGGGTCAGCTCGAGGTGCTGGCGCTGGTCCTCGCCCACCGGGACGAGGGAGGCGTCGTAGAGGAGGATGTCGGCGGCCATGAGCATGGGGTAGGTGAAGAGCCCGACGGACGCGCTCTCCTGACCGTGCCGCGCCGCCTTGTCCTTGAACTGCGTCATCCGGCCGGCCTCGCCGAAACCCGTCTGGCAGCCGAGCACCCACGCGAGCTCGGCGTGCTGGGCCACGTGGGACTGGACGAAGAGGATCGACCGCTCGGGATCCACGCCGGCGGCGAGGTACTGGGCGGCGGTGCGGCGCGTGCGGTCTCGGAGCACCCTGGGCTCGGGGTTGGCCGTCAGGGCGTGGAGGTCCACCACCGAGTAGATCGCGTCGTGCTCGTCCTGCAGGGCCACCCACTGGGTGAGGGCACCGAGGTAGTTGCCCAGGTGGAGGGAGTCTGCGGTCGGTTGCATCGCCGAGAAGACGCGCGGCCGGGCACCGAGAGGCGTCGTCTCCGTCGAGGCGGCAGCAGGCGTCGCGGGGGCAGGCATGGCCGACATCCTCTCAGGTTCGGCCCGCCGGATGCGACGCGCGCCCCGCGATCTGATCTTGTTCCGCGGATTTCTCGACGCTCTTCCGAGGGGTCGCGTCGAACGGGCCCGCCGAGCGGGCGGCTGGCCCCAGAATCCACTCATGACCGCACCGCTCATCGCCTGGACCGACGCCGAGGGCACCGCACGCGTCACCGACCTGTTCCGCGCCACGTACGGGGGCGAGCCCGACGGCGTCTGGGCCGCTCCGGGTCGGGTGAACCTGATCGGTGAGCACGTCGACTACAACGGTGGCCTGTGCCTGCCGATCGCCCTTCCGCACCGCACGTTCGTGGCGCTGAAGCGCCGGGACGACGACGGCGTGCGCATGGTGTCCGGGCTGGCCCCGGCGAACGTGTGGTCCGGGTCGCTCGAGAACATCGCACCCGGACGGGTCTCGTCCTGGGTGGCCTACGCCGGCGGCCCCGCGTGGTCCCTGGGCCAGGACGGCTTCACCCTCGGCGGGTTCGACGCCGCGATCGACTCCTGCGTGCCGCTGGGGGCAGGCCTGTCGTCGTCGGCGGCGATCGAGTGTGCGGTCGCCGTGGCGCTGGACGACCTCTTCGGGCTCGGCCTGGCCGGTGACGACGCCGGGCGGGCGCGCCTCACGGCCGCGTGCGTGCGGGCGGAGAACGACGTCGCCGGCGCCCCGACCGGCGGCATGGACCAGGCCGCCTCGCTGCGCGCCCGGCCCGGGCACGCCCTTCTGCTCGACAACGTCGACGCCTCCATCGAGCAGGTCCCCTTCGACCTGACCTCCGCGGGGCTCGAGCTGCTGGTCATCGACACCCGCGCCGAGCACGCCCTCGTCGACGGCCAGTACGCCGCGCGGCGGGCCTCCTGCCACGCCGCCGCGGAGAGGCTCGGGGTCGGCACCCTACGAGAGGTCACCGACCTCGACGCCGCCCTGGCCGCCCTGGAGGACGACGTCGAGCGCAAGCGCGTGCGGCACGTCGTCACCGAGATCGCCCGCGTCGTCGAGTTCACCGACCTCGTCCGCGCCGGTCGCGTCCGCGAGGTCGGCCCCCTCCTGGACGCCTCGCACGAGTCCCTGCGCGCCGACTACGAGGTCTCGTGCGCCGAGCTCGACATCGCCGTGTCCGCGGCACGAGACGCCGGGGCGCTGGGGGCTCGGATGACCGGGGGCGGCTTCGGAGGCTCCGCCATCGCCCTCATCGAGGCCGGGACAGCGGCGTCCGTGGCCGAAGCCGTCACCACGGCCTTCGCCGACCGCGGCATGCACGAACCCGCGTTCCTCATCGCCGTCGCCGGCCCCCCGGCCGGACGCGTCGGCTAGCCCCACCCCGGCCGGCCCCACCCGCTCCGCCTTCGCCCCACTTTCGCGGGCGCGGGCGCTACGGGCGGCGCGGCGACCAGGGACGCCGGCGGTGGAAGTGGTCGATCGCGTAGTCGATCGCCTCGGCCACGCTGAGCTCGCGCGTGGAGTTGCCGATGCGGGCGTAGAAGAGCACCTGGTCGCTCTTCGCGGGACGGACGAACACCGGGCGGGTCGACTTCGCGGCCTCGATCCGGCAGATCGCCTTGCCGGCCACGACCGGGAACGTCACCCGGACCTGGGACACGGCAGGCGCGCCGAGCACCCGGGTCAGGAAGTCGTGCAGCCACAGCTCGTACCGGTCGAGATCGGGGGCCTTCATGTACCGGAGGTCGTCGTCGAGGCCGAGGACGGCGCCGGCGTCGTCGACCCCGATGAGCAGGGTGCCGCCGCGCGTGTTGAGGAAGCCGGCGAGGGTCTTGGCGATGACCGCCTCGATCCGGTCGTCCCGCTGGCCGGAGCGGACGTTGTGCCGGGCCGTCGACTTGAACTCGACCGTCGCGGACTCCCCGGCGTCGATCAGCTCGAGCGCGGTCGGCTCCGGCCGCGTGACGAAGCGCTCGGCCACGAGCAGGACCGCCACCGTCCCGATCACCGAGAAGGCCAGCACGAGGCTGATCCGCGGGTTCTCGGGGCTGCCCGTGACGACGTGGGCGACCCCTCCGCCGATCACCGAGCCCGCGATGCCGGCCAGGATCGAGCCCGAGGCGGACATGCTGCTGCGGCCGCGCAGGATGAAGCGGCTGACGAGTCCGAGCACGGCGCCGAGCGCGAGCACGACGAGACTGGTGAAGGCGAGGGTGTCCGTGAAGCCCGTCATCGCTGGCTCGCCTCGGGTCGCTGCGTCACGGCAGAGGAACCTACCGCCTCCCCGCGCGGGGGACGTCGTCAGAGGTCGTACGTGACGACCAGCGGCGCGTGGTCGCTCCACCGCTCCGCGTACGACGGCGCCCGGTCGACGACGGCGTCCCGCGCGAGAGCGGCGAGCGGCGCCGTCGCCAGCTGGTAGTCGATGCGCCAGCCGGCGTCGTTGTCGAACGCCTTCCCGCGCCAGGTCCACCAGGTGTACGGACCTGGTCCGTCGCCGCCGAGGCGCCGCCCGAGGTCCACCCACCCGAGGCCGTCGAACCAGCGGTCGAGGTAGGCGCGCTCCTCGAGCGTGAATCCGGCGGTCTTCCGGTTCGTCCGCCAGTTCTTGAGGTCCACCTCGCGATGGGCGATGTTGAGGTCGCCGACGACGACGGCGCGGCGCCCGTCCGCGGCGAGGTCCCCCAGCCGCGTCGTCACCTCGTCGAGGAAGGCGAACTTGGCGTCCATCTTCGGCGTGCCGACCTCACCGGAGTGCACGTACGCCGAGACCACGGTGAGCGACCCGCCGTCGGGCGTCTCGACGTCGGCCTCCACCCAGCGGCCGGAGTCCTCGGCCCGGCGCGCGGCGCCGTGGTGGTGCGACCCGAGCCCGACCCGCACCGCCGACATGGGGAGGCGGGACGCGACCGCGACCCCAGCGCGACCCTTGACGTCACACGCCTCGTGCACCACGTGCCAGTCGGGGCCGAGGTGCTCGGCGACCAGCTCGTCCGGGGCGCGGACCTCCTGCAGGCAGAGCACGTCGGGTCTGCGCTCGGCGAGCCAGGTGTCCATACCGCGGCGGAAGGCGGCACGGATGCCGTTGACGTTGACCGTGGCGACCGTGAGCACGGGTGGAGATTCTGCCCTGCCGCGGTGACAGCCACCGCGCTCGCTGCCGAGGTCGAGGCCCTGACACGAGGTCGAGGCGTCAGATCCTCGACCTCGCGTCGGATCCGCGACCTCGCGGGGACCGGATCAGTCGAGCGAACGCTCCGCCGCCTCGACCACGTTCGCCAGCAGCATCGCGCGCGTCATCGGGCCGACGCCGCCGGGGTTCGGCGAGAGCCAGCGCGGCGACCTCGGCCGACCCCGGGGTCGACGTCGCCCGCAAGCGCTGCCTTGCCGTCTCGGGGTCCGTCACGCGGCTGACGCCGACGTCGAGCACGATGGCGCCGGGCTTGACCATGTCGGCCGTGACGATGCCCGGCACCCCGGCGGCGGCGACGACGACGTCGGCCCGGCGCGTGTGGGCCGCCAGGTCCGGCGTGCCCGGTGTGGCGTGAGGGTCACGGTCGCGTTGATGCGCCTTGCGGGTGAGCAGGAGCCCGATGCGAGCGGCCGACGGTGGTCCCGCGGCCGACGACGACGACGTGCTTGCCCGCGACCGGGACGCCCGTAGCGCTCGCAGCAGCTCGACGATCCCGCGCGGGCGTGCACGGCAGCGGCGACGTGATCGCGCTCGTCGACGCGCAGCACGAGTCGGCCGAGGTTCGTCGGGTGCAGGCCGTCGGCGTCCTTGTCGGGATCGATGAGCTCGAGCATCGCGTTCGTGTCGATGCCCTTCGGGCAGCGGCAGCTGCACGATGTAGCCGGTGCACGCCGGGTCGGCGTTGAGCCGCGTCGACCGCGGCCTCGATCTCGGCCTGGCGTCGCCGTCGCGGGCAGGTCCTCGCGGATCGACGCGATGCCCACCTCGGCGCAGTCCGCGGTGCTTGCCGCCGACGTACCACGGCGAGCCGGGGTCGTCGCCGACGAGGAGGGTGCCGAGCCCGGGCGTCGATGCCCGCGCGCCGCGAGCGCGGCGACGCGCTCCGTCAGCTCGGCCTTGATCGGCGGCCGCGGTCGCGTTGCCGTCGAGGATCCTGCGCACGCCATCGAGCCCGCGGCCTACTGCTCGAGGCCGGGGTAGAGGCCCGGGTAGAGCGGGAAGCCGTCGGTGAGCGTGGCGACGCGGGCCCGGAGCGCCGCGACGTCGGCGCCGCGCCTTGAGCGCCGTCGCGATGATGTCGGCGACCTCGGTGAACTCGGCGTCGCCGAAGCCGCGGGTCGCGAGCGCCGGCGTGCCGATGCGCAGGCCCGACGTGACCATCGGCGGGCGCGGGTCGAACGGCACCGCGTTGCGGTTGACCGTGATGCCCGACCTCGTGCAGGAGGTCCTCGGCCTGCTGGCCGTCGAGCGCCGAGTTGCGCAGGTCGACGAGCACGAGGTGCACGTCGGTGCCGCCCGTGAGCACGGCGACGCCGGCGTCGGCGACGTCGGGCGCGATGAGGCGCTCGGCGAGGATCTGGCGCCCTCGCAGGGTGCGCTCCTGGCGCTCCTTGAACTCCGCGCCCGCCGGCGATCTTGAACGCGACGGCCTTGGCGGCGATCACGTGCATGAGCGGGCCGCCCTGCTGGCCGGGGAACACGGCGGAGTTGAGCTTCTTGGCGTACGTCGGCGTCGTTGCGCGAGGATGAAGCCGGAGCGCGGGCCGCCGATCGTCTTGTGCACGGTCGAGGAGACGACGTCGCGCGTGCGGGCACGGGGGACGGGTGCAGGCCCGGCGGCGACGAGGCCGGCGAAGTGCGCCATGTCGACCCAGAGCGTGCGCGCCGACCTCGTCGGCGATCGCGCGGAAGGCGGCGAAGTCGAGGTGCCGCGGGTAGGCGGACCAGCCGGCGATGATGCACCTGCGGGCTGGTCTGCGAGCGCGGTCTCGCGCACGGCTCCATGTCGATGCGGTAGGTCTTCGGGTCCACGCCGTACGCGAGCGACGTCGTAGAGCTGGCCCGAGAAGTTGAGCTTCATGCCGTGGGTGAGGTGGCCGCCGTGGGCGAGGCTCGAGGCCGAGGATCGCGGTCGCCGGGCTGGATCGAGCGCGTGCAGCACGGCCGCGTTGGCCGTGGCGCCGGAGTGCGGCTGCACGTTGGCGTAGCTCGGCGCCGAAGAGGTCCTTGGCGCGATCGATCGCGAGCTGCTCGGCGACGTCGACCTACTCGCAGCCGCCGTAGTAGCGGCGGCCGGGGTAGCCCTCGGCGTACTTGTTGGTCAGCACGGAGCCCTGCGCCTGGAGCACGGCGCGCGGGACGAAGTTCTCGCTCGCGATCATCTCGAGGGTGCCGCGCTGGCGGCCGAGCTCGCGCTCGAGGACGGCGGCGATCTCGGGGTCGACCTCGGCAAGCGGGGCGTCGTGGGTATGGGCGGGCGTCGTGGAATCGCTCATGGTTCCTCCGCGGGGTCTGTCGGGTCACTCGGGCGGGCGCGCAGAGACGCGCATCCGGTGACCCTCGGCCCAGGCGGACGACCTCGAGGTCCGTGGTGCGTCGCTCCCCGGTGGTTCCCCACCTCTGGCGCCAGTCGCGACGGGCGCCAGTCTACCAAGGCGGACGACGCCGTCGTCCGCCACCCTCTCGGCACGCTCCTCCTGCGCTACCGGGCCGAATGCGCTATCGGACCGGCTCGGCCTCCGCGTCCTCGTCGTCCTGCGGGACCTCGAGCTCGCCGAGGATCTTGCGCAGGTAGGCGTAGGTGAGGTCGCCGGCGTGCTGAACGTACTGGTGCTCGAAACCGGCCTTGGCGTAGAGGGCGAGGTTCTGCTTGCTGTCCTGGCCGGTGAAGACCCAGACCTCGTGGTGTCCTCGGGCAGGTAGCTTGAGCACCGCCGAGGAGCAGCTGTGGTTCCGATCCCCTTGCCCTGCAGGTCGGGCGACGACGGCGAGCCGGCTGAGGTTGGCCTTGTCGTCCTCGATGCCCACCCGGACGGAGCCGACCAGGCGCGTGCCGATCCAGCCGCCCAGCGTGATCACGTCGTCGCGCGCCAGGTCGGCCTTCAGCTCGTCGAGGGTCTGGGTGAGCGCAGGCAGCTTGGGGTCGTCGTACAGCTGCGCCTCGGTCACGAACGCGGCGCGGCGCACCGTGAGCAGCTCCCCCGCCAGCTCGACCGGCACGACGTCGATCCGCAGTTCATCCATGGGCGACATGATTCCATCGAACTGTGTCGCACGCGTGCGCAAGCGCGCGAAGAGGTGCGGTGCGCAAGCGCGCGAGCAGGTGCCGCGCGCAGCGCGCGAACGGGTCCCGGGAGCCGGGGGCTAACCTCGCACCCGTGACGACCGCCGCGACTCCCTCCGCCGGGACCCCGCCCCTCGAGCCCTCCCACCGGGTGCTCACCCTCTCCTGCCCCGACCGCCCGGGGATCGTCCGCGCCGTGGCGGGGCTCCTCGCGGACCACGGCGGCAACATCACCGAGTCCCAGCAGTTCGGCGACCCGGACAGCGGTCTCTTCTTCATGCGGGTGCAGGTCGAGGTACGGGCGACGACGGCGGACCTCACCGCCGCGCTGGAGCGGCTGGCGGACGAGTTCGCGATGACCTGGTCGCTCGACGTCGTCGGCCGTCCCGTGCGCACCCTCATCCTCGGGTCCACCGAGGCGCACTGCGTCAACGACCTCGCCTTCCGCCAACGCTCGGAGCGCCTCCCGATCGACATCGTGGGGATCGTCAGCAACCACACGGCCCTCGCGGACCTCGCCGCGTTCTACGGGATCGGCTTCCACCACGTGCCCGTGACCCGCGACACCAAGCCGCAGGCCGAGGCCCGCCTCCTGGAACTTGTCGACGCCCTCGACGTCGAGCTCGTGGTCCTGGCGCGCTACATGCAGATCCTGTCCTCAGACCTCTGCCGGGCCCTCGCCGGGCGGATCATCAACATCCATCACTCCTTCCTGCCGAGCTTCAAGGGCGCCCGCCCCTACGCCCAGGCGCACGCGCGTGGCGTGAAGCTCATCGGGGCGACGGCGCACTACGCGACGGCGGACCTCGACGAGGGCCCGATCATCGAGCAGGACGTCGAGCGCGTGGACCACGCGGACACCGTCGAGGAGCTACGGGCGATGGGCCAGGACGTCGAGCGGCGCGTGCTCGCGCGCGCCGTCCGCTGGCACGCCGAGCACCGCGTGCTCCTCAACGGCCACCGGACGGTCATCTTCCGCTGAGCGGTGCGCGCCCCCTGCCTCAGGGGGCGCGCCGGGGCTCGACGAGGACCGCGGCCGTTCGCGCGGGGACGGTCACCGTGCCGGTCGCCGCGTCCCAGGCCGTCTCGCGGACGACGGCGTCCACGCCGGACTGCTGCACCGGTGAGAGCACGTAGTCCCGCCCCACCAGCGCAGGGACCGCCTCACTCACCGGTTGCGGCCGGGCGTTGAGGACCACGAGCACGCCGTCGAGCGCCGGGTCGACGTCGGGTCCCACCGTGTCGTCGACGTGAAGGACGACGACGCCGGGGGTCGCCCCGGGACCGGACCCGGGCACGGTCACCTTCGAGCGGATCACGTCCGCCGACCCGAGCCGCAGCAGCGGCGTGGAGAACCGCAGGCGCAGCAGGTCCTGGGCCCACTCCCGTGCGAGCGCGATGTGCTCGGGCCCCGGCCGCAGGTCCGCGCGGACCAGCAGCGGACCGTAGAGCCCCCACAGGTGGGCGTTGCGCCGGGCGGGCGGCAGGCCCCGGCCGAACCCGGAATCCGAGCCCGACCAGTCGAGGGGGTTGAACCAGTCCCCCGAGTCGTAGCTGTCGACGTCGAGGGACTTGCTGCGCAGCAGGTCCGTCCCCGCGTGCCACATGATCGGCGTCTGCGCGAGGGCCGTCGTCGCCAGCGCCAGCATCGCCACCCGCACCCGCTCCGGCGTCGAGGTGCCGCCGGGCAACCTGAGGGCCAGGTGGTCGAACAGGGTGTGGTTGTCGTGCGCGTCGACGTAGGTAACCACCTCGTCGGGGGCGTCGGAGTAGCCCGCCGGCACGCCCCGGTAGGAGATCTCGTCGCCCCGCTGCACCCGCCCCTGGGCGGTGCGGAAGGCGAACGCGCGCAGGTTCCCCGCGAGCCCGAGGCGCACGAGGTCGGCCAGATGCGCGAGCTCGGCCTGCTGCTCGTGGACCGGCCGCGGGTCGTGGCCGTTCGGGTCGGTCGCGAGCCCCGTCGCGAACCCCTGCGTGCGCAGGGAGCCGTGGTCGACGGCGGTCCCGCCCAGCACGGCGTCCCGCAGGCGGTCGGAGAACGTCCCGATGCCCGTCCCACCCAGGTTCCCCTGCCTGGCCTGCACGAACAGGCGGTCGTCGGCGACCTCGCCGAAGTTCCAGCCCTCCCCGTAGAGGTAGACGCCACGCCCGTCGATGCCGTCGGCCGCCACGGTCAGCCGGTCCAGCGCCGCGCGCGCCGCGAGCAGGTTGTCCCGCGTGTGGTGTCCCATGAGGTCGAACCGGAACCCGCCGATCCGGTAGTTCTTGGCCCAGTGGACCACCGAGTCGACCATGAGCCTGCCCGCCATCAGCCGCTCGGTGGCCACGTTGGAGCAGCATGTCGAGGACACGACGGCGCCCGCGTCGTCCAGGCGGTGGTAGTAGCCGGGCACGATCCGGTCCAGGACCGAACGCGCGTTCTGCCCGTGCGCCGCGGTGTGGTTGTAGACCTGGTCGAGCACCACGCTGAGGCCCAGGCGGTGCAGCGCCCCGACCATCGTGCGGAACTCCGCGACCCGCGCCCCGCCGTCCTGGTGCCCCTCGGTGGCGTAGGACCCCTCGGGCGCCTGGTAGTGCCACGGGTCGTAGCCCCAGTTGAAGCCGTCGCGATCAGCGACGGCCGCCACGGCCGCCTGCTGATCCGTCGCGTTGGGCGGGAAGGCGGCCAGGTCCCCCGCGGGTTCCCGCCGGGCACGCCGGTCCTCCGGCACCGTGGCGAAGTCGAAGACTGGCAGCAGGTGCACGGTGTTGAGGCCCGCGGCGGCGAGCGCCCTCAGGTGCGCCACGCCGCGCCCCTCCCCCGCGAAGGCGAGGTAGGTCCCGCGGTGCCCGGGCGGGACGGTGTCGTCACCGATCGAGAAGTCGCGGACGTGCAACTCGTAGACCGTCCGGTCGACGGCACGCGGCACGCGGGGTACGGGGGTGTCGCACCAGATCGCGGGCCGGAAGGCCGGGTCCGCGAGGTCCACGAGGACGGAGTGGGTGGAGTCCGTCGTCAGAGCCACGGAGTAGGGATCGGTCACCACGTTGCGGACGACGCCGCCCCCGGCGGGGAGATGGACCGTCACCTCGTAGCGGTAGGCGAGCCCCGCCCACGCCACCTCCCCCACGCAGGTCCACGCGCCGTCGTCCTCGCGCGTCAGAGGGACGGGCGTGGGCGGGGCACCGGGCCCGTCCTCGTGGAGGAGGAGCACCACCGAGAGCGCCGTCGGCGCCCAGACGGCGAGCGAGGGCGCCCCGTCCCGCCAGGTCGCGCCGAGGGGCCGCGACCCGGCGGCCGCGTAGAGGTCGTCGAGGACCCCACCGATCTGCACCCCCGTGCGCACCACGACGCCCGCGGACCCGCCGCCGCGGCGGGCGACGACGCGCACCGCCCCGCGTAGGGCGTCCGCCACGTCCGGTCGGGACAGGCCAACCGGCCGGAGCGCGAGGTGGTCCCGCAGGTGGGGGAAGCGCTCCGCGAGGTCCGGTCCGATTCCGCCGGGCAGGGCCTCGAGGGCGACCACGCGGGCGCCCTCCGAGGTCTCGACGCCACTCGCTCCGGCGGGGGCGAGCCAGAGCTCGAGGGCGAGCCGGTCGCCGTCGTCGTGGGCGAGATCGCGAGGGCACGCGAGGACGTCCGCGGCGAGCCAGTGGACGCGTTCCCCGGCGACCGGCTCCATCGGCACTCCCCCGTTTCCGTCCGGCCGCTCGCGAGATCGCCGCGAGGCGCCCGCCGAGGGGGCGTCACCCCAGCAGCTCCCCCAGCCTGGCTGCCAGGACCGCCTTGCCCGCGTCGTCGCCGGCGATGATCTCCACCACCTTGTCACGCGAGGTGTGCCCGTGCACGAGGCTCACCGCGCGCCGTCGGACGCCGAAGGCCTTGGCGACGGCCGCGAGCGCGGCCTCGGTCGCGGCACCGTCGACGGCGCGGGCCGACACGGCGACCACGAGCCGGTCGCCGTGCGCACCGCCCACGCGGGTGCGCGAGGCTCCGGGGCGCACGCGGATCGGGACTCGCAGGGTGCTCGCCACGGTGGTGACGCTACGCGCCCGGCCCGCGTGGACGTGTCACGGCGCCGCGGCGAGGAAGGCCCGCCAGCCGCCGTGCGCGGTGATGTCCACGGCGCCGTCGAGGCCGGCCTGTTCGCAGAGGAAGCCGAGCACGCCGGAGCCGTCCGCGAGCCGGACCGTGCCGAACCCGAGCGGTGCCGGCACGCCGGCCACGAGCCGGCCGAGGGAGGCCACCGGCATGCGGTAGACCTCGGCCTCGACTGACGCGCCGCCCGAGGGCACGCGGACCAGGCCGGGCCGAGCGAGCCCGCCGGCCTGGCTCGGGAGGGCGTAGAGCCGGTAGGCCGCGGCCGTGTGGGTCCGGGCGTGGAGCCGCGCTCCGAGTCGGAGGAGGTCGGCGTTCAGGGGCTCCCCCTCGAGGTGAGCGCCGACGACGGCGATCAGCACCTCCTCCGGCCCGGGCACGGCCGGGAGGGGAAGACCCTCGCCGGGCCGGGCGCGGTGCCCCGTCGCCCCCAGCGGGAGATCCACCGCGCGCTGCCACGCGGCGCCCAGCCCCAGGAGGAGGGAGTCGCCGCCCGACGGCGCGAGGAAGGTCACCCCGACCGGCAGTCCGCCGGGGGTCAGCGCGGACGGGACGGCGATCGCCGCCAGGTCGAGGAGGTTGACGAAGTTCGTGTAGCGGCCGAGGACGGTGTTGGCCCCGAGGGGGTCGGCCAGCATGCGCTCGATCGTCGGGGCGGTCGGGGCGGTCGGCACCATGAGCGCGTCGACGCCGTCCCAGACGCCCGCCGTGCGCCGGCGCGCCTCGGCCAGGGCGTGGAGGCCGCGGAACACGTCGACCCCCCTCACGTGCTCGGCCCCCGCGAGCACCGCGCGGGTCACCGGGTGGAGCGCCTCGGGCCGCGCGGCGACGAAGTCCCCGATCGCGGCCGTGCGCTCCGCGATCCACGGACCGTCGTAGAGCAGCGCCGCCACCTCGAGGAACGGGGTGAGGTCCACGGGCACGAGATGCGCCCCGGCGTCCGCGAGCCGACGAACGGCGGACTCGAAGGCCGCCGCCGCGTCGGCGTCGCCGTCGAAGTCGGCGGCGACGTCGCGCACCAGGGGGACCCCGACGCGCAGCCCGGCGAGACCGGTGGCGGGCGGGACGCCGGGCGGGAGCGGCACCTCCCGCGAGAAGGGGTCGCGGGCGTCCGGGCCGGCGACGGCGGCGAGCACCGCCGCGCCGTCGTCGACCGTCAGCGCGAACACGCTCGCGCAGTCCAGCGACCGGCACGCGGGGACGATCCCCCGCGTGCTGACCAGGCCCGGGCTCGGCTTCACGCCCGACCGTGCCCGTGAGGCCGGCGGGCACCCGGCCCGAACCGGCCGTGTCGGTCCCGATCGCGAACGTCACCAGGCCGGCGGCGACGGCGACGGCGGAGCCCGAGCTCGAGCCGCCGGCGATGACGCCGGGCGTCGTGCGGGTTGCGGACGATGCCGTAGGGCGACCGCGTCCCGGAGAGGCCGGTGGCGAACTGGTCGAGGTTCGTCTTGCCGACGAGCACCGCGCCGGCGTCGAGGGCCCGCCGGACCACCGGCGCGGTCTCGCCGGCGACGTAGGCGAACTCCGGGCAGGCCGCCGTGGTCGGCAGGCCCGCGACGTCGATGTTGTCCTTGACGGCGAAGGGCAGCCCGTAGAGCGGGGGCAGGTCGGGGCCGGGGAAGCGGCGCGCGAGGTCGCGCGCCGCCGCCAGCGCCTCCTCCCGGGGGACGACGTGGATCCAGACCGCGTCGTCGCCCCGGGCGGCGATGCGGTCGTAGACCTCCTCGACCACCGCCTCGGGCGTCAGCGTGCCCGCGAGGTACGCGCCGTGCAGGCGCGGCCCGCCGGCAGCGAGCCGGTCATGCGCCGTCGGGCGCCGTCTCGAGCGGGTGCTCCAGCGCGGCGAGGAGCGCCGACGACGGCGCGACGGCCCCGAACACGCCGCCCTGCATCGTGACCATCTTCAGCGCGGCGAGGTAGTTGCCGTAGTCGGTGGCGCCGGTGCAGTCGGAGAGCAGGAGGCACTCGTAGCCGCGGTCGTTGGCGTCGCGCATGGTGGTGTGCACGCACACGTCGGTGGTGATGCCGGTGAGGATGATGTGCGTGATGCCCTTGGTCCGCAGCACGAGGTCCAGGTCGGTGGCGTAGAAGGACCCCTTGCCGGGCTTGTCGATGACCACCTCGCCGGGCAGCGGCGCGACCTCGGGGACGATCTCCCAGCCGGGCTCGCCGCGGGTGAGGATCCGCCCGCACGGGCCGCTGTCGCCGATCCCGGCGTTGATCCGGCGCGAGCGCCAGAGCTTGTTCGGCCGGGCAGGTCCGAGAGGTCGGGCCGGTGCCCCTCGCGCGTGTGGAGCACGTGGAAGCCGAGCGCGCGGGCCGCCGCGAGGACGCGGGCGGTCGGCTCGAGGCCGGCGCGCGTGAGCGAGAGGTCGTAGCCCATCGCGTCGACGTAGCCGCCGGACCGCAGAAGTCGCGCTGCCAGTCGATGTTGAGGATCGCCGTGGTCGCCGGCGAGAACGAGCCGTCGAACGGCCAGGCGTAGGGGTCGGCGTCCACGACGCCGAACCTCGGGCTCGGTGCCGGGGTCGCCCCCGGTGCGGCGTCGACGGCGCGTGCGTGAGCTGGTCGGTCATCGCAGGTCTCCTTCGGATCTGGCGGTGGTGTCGAGGAGGTAGGGCGGCGCGCGTCGAGGGCGGCGACCACGTCGGCCGTGCGGCCGACGGCGCCGAAGATCCCGCCGGACATCTCGATCATGGACACCGCTGCCGCGACCAGCTCCGGGTCGACGGGCACGCAGGCGTCGACGACGAGGAGGCACTCGTAGCCGCGGTCGTTCGCGTCGCGCATGGTGGAGTGCACGGACGTCTCGAGGCCGATGCCCGGCCAGGAGGAGGCGGGCGATCCCGCGGGTGCGCAGGATCAGGTCGAGGTCGCTGCCGTAGAAGGCGTCGAGGCCCCGCCGCGAGCACCTCGTGGTCCGGCGTCCGCGCCGTCGAGCAGGTCGAGGCGCCGTCGGCGGCGGTCCCGTCGGCAGGTGGTCCGAGGCGGCCCGGGAGGACGTGGTCGCCGTGACGACCGGCCGCCGGCGCGGCGCACGGCGCTCGGCGAGGACGCCGACCGAGGCGGCGGCGTCGGCCGCGGGCGGCCCGCCCCGCCGGGGCCACGAGGACGAGCACCGCAGTGGCGCCGTCCGGCCGAGGTCGCCGTCGTAGGGCCAGGGGTAGGGCGTGGTGGCGGCGACGTGCGGGCTCATCGCGTCCCCTCGTGGGCAGGTGGGGGTGGGTGTGGTCCGGTGGGGTGCGCTCGGCCGGCCCGGGGCAGCGGGCCGGCCGAGCGCCGCTCGAGGCTCGGCATCAGCGCGCGATCAGGAGATCGTTCCGATGACGCCCTGGACGAAGTAGTCCATCTGCTCGATCTCCTCGATCGTCGGCGTCTCGCCCTCCGGCGACGATGACCGTGCCGTCCTGGGCGAGCACCGGCCCGGCGAAGGGGCTGCCGCCCGCCTCGAGCTCGGCCTGCGCCTCGGCGATGAGGGCCTTGGTCTCCTCGGTCACGCTCGGGCCGAACGGCGGAGGAGACGAACGGGTTCTCGCCCGGTCATGTTCGCCCGGTAGTTGCGCGTTGAACTCGCTGCCGGTGAACTCGCCGTCGATCGCGGTCTGCACGATCTCGGTGTACAGCGGGCCCCAGTTCCACTCCGAGCCGGTCAGCCAGCCCTTCGGGGCGAGCGAGGAGGCGTCGGCGTGGTAGCCGACCGTGTAGGCGCCGGCCGCCTCGGTGGCCTCGATGATCGGTCTTGGTGCAGTCCTGGTGCTGGGTGACCACGTCGACGCCGCTGGACAGCAGCGACTGGACGCGGTTGGCCTGCGTGGCCGGGTCGCACCAGCTCGTGGTGGAGACCGTGATCACCTCGACGTCGGGCTGCACCGTCTGGGCGCCGAGCGTGAAGGCGTTGATGTTGGCGAGCGTCTGCGGGATCGGGATCGCGTAGACGTAGCCGAGCTTGCCGGTCTCGGTCGCGGCGCCGGCCGCGATGCCCGGCGAGGTACACCGGCTCGTACACGGTGCCGAAGTAGGTGCCCATGTTGGCGGGCGCCTCGTCCAGCAGGCCGCCCTGGTGGACGACGACGACGTCCGGGTGGGCGGCGGCCACCTGCTTGGCGGCGTCGAGGTGGCCGTAGGAGGTGGCGAAGATGACCGTCGCACCCTGCGGCGACCATGCTCTCCATCGTCGTGGCGGCCGTGTCGTCCTCGGGGATGTTGTAGGCGTCGAGCACCTCGACGTCGGGGAAGTCCTCGCGGCAGGGCCTCGACGCCCTGGAAGACGGCCTGGTTGTAGCCGAAGTCGTCCTTGGGGCCGACGGTGATGACGCCGACGGTCGTGGCGCCGGCGCCGGGGGCGTCGGCCGCGGACGTCGGAGCCGCCGGCATCGGACGAGGCCGCCGGGCTACAGGCGGCGAGGAGGGTGACCGCCACCGCGGCGAGCGCGAGGCGGAGATCTGCGGAGGATGCGCATGGGGGTGGTCCTTTCGGGGGCGAACCCGACCGGCGCAGGGCGGGGGCTGGAGGTGCAACTCGGGGCGGGGGCTTGATGGGGTGGAGCCGGGGTCGCGGGCGCGCCGCCGGCCGCGGGCCGGACCGCTGGGGCGTCAGGCCGTTCGGCTGTTGTCGAGCACCTTGAGCAGCTCGTCGGGAGCCGCCTGGAGCGTGCGACGGCCGAGGACGGCCAGGACGACGAGCGTGAGGACGAACGGCACCGCGTTGAGGGCGAACTGGTTGACGGCGATCCCGCTGGCCTGCAGGACCGAGGCCAGGGAGAGGGCCGCGCCGAAGAGGTAGGCGCCGCCCATGATCGTGAGCGGGTTCCACATCGCGAAGATCACCAGGGCGACGGCGATGAACCCGCGGCCGGCGATCATCCCCTCGAACCAGCTGTTGGCGTAGGCGATCGAGATGTGCGCGCCGCCGATGCCGGCCAGGGCCCCACCCGTCGACGGTCGCGGCGTAGCGGATGGCGGTGACGCTGTAGCCGTGGACGCCGAGGGCGTCCGAGCGCTCGCCCGCGGTGCGCACGAGGAGCCCCACCCGGGTGCGGAAGAGCACCCACCAGATGACCGGTGCGGCGACGAAGCCCAGGTAGACGAGCGGGTCGTGGTCGAAGAGCGCGGGGCCGAGCACCGGGATGTCGCCGAGCACGGGGATCTTCACCGGGGTGAAGGCGTTGATCTGCCGGGAGACGTAGGTGACGCCGAAGAGCGCCGTGATCCCGAGCGCGAAGAAGTAGAGGGTCAGGCCGCTGGCGAACTGGTTGGCTCGGCGGCTGACCACGAGGACGGCGTGCACGAGCGAGAGGAGCGCCCCGGCGAGCGCGCCGCCGAGGACGCCGAGCCACGGGTTGCCGGTCTGGGCGGTGACGGCGTACCCACCGAGCGCGCCGAGCAGCATCGACCCCTCGGTGCCGAGGTTGATGACGCCGGCGCGCTCGGAGACGGTCTCGCCGAGCCCGGCGAACAGGATCGACGTGCCGCCGCGGACGGCTCCGGCCAGGAGGTCGATGATCATGACGTCGCCTTTCGCGGAGAGGTCCAGCCGAGGACGGCGATCAGCACCAGGCCCATGAGGATGTTCACGCTGGCCGCGGGCAGGCCCGAGCCGATCTGCAGGCTGTTGCCCGAGACCGCGATGGCCGCCAGGGCGAGGGAGGCGAGCAGGAGCGGGATCGGCCGGTGCCGCGCGAGCCAGCTAGGCGAGGAAGGCGACGTAGCCGATCGTCAGGCCGAAGGTCGGGCGGAGCTTGTACTCGGTGCCGGCGAACTGGATGTAGCCGGCGAGCCCGGCGAGAGCGCCGCCGATGAGGAGTGCGGACAGCAGGAGGACGACGACGGGGATGCCGGCGCGGCGGGCGGCCTCCGGGTTGCCGCCGACGACGCTCAGCCGGAAGCCCCAGGCCGTGCGGGAGAGCGTGAACCAGACCGCCGCGGCCGCCACGAGGGCGATGACGACGCCCACGTTGATCGCCGTTCCGGCGAGGACGGGCAGCTTCACGGCGTCGGCGACCTCGAGGCTGGTGGACTGCCCGAGCGCCGCCGGGTCCTTCCAGGGCCCGAGGATGAGGTAGAGCATCGCGAACACCGCGACGTAGTTGAGCAGCAGGGTGGTCACGGCCTCGTTCACCTTGACCGTGATCCGCATGAGTGCGGCGATCCCCGCCCACGCGGCGCCCGCGACCGCGCCGGCCAGCGGCCATCGCCGTGACGACGCAGGCCGGGTGAGGCCGTCCGGTCCAGGGCCAGGGCCACCCCGGCGGCGGCGACCGCCCCGATGATGAGCTGCCCCTCCCCGCCGACGTTCACCATGCCCGCGCGGGCGGGGATGACCACGGCGAGCCCCGCGAGCACGAGGGGAGCGGCCCGGACCACGATCTGCTGGAACTGGCCCGGCTGGGTGAGCGTCGAGAACCAGATGTCCGCGTAGACGGACAGCGGGTTCCCGCCGTTGGCGAGGACGAACGCGCCGAAGACGAGCAGGCCGCCCAGCAGCGCGAGACCCCACCGCAGCGCGGTGGCGCCGCCACGCCGCCAGCGCGGCGCGGCCGCGGGGAGCGTCCCGGTGGGCGGGGCCGCGGGCGCGCGCCCGACGGCGAGGTCAGGTCGGTCATGCCGCCACCCCTCCGAGCATCAGTCGTCCGATGGACATCCGGTCGGCGCCGGCGGCGTCGACCACGTCGACCACGTGGCCGTCGTGCATGACGGCGATCCGGTCGGCAAGGGCGAGGAGCTCGTCGAGGTCCTCGGAGACCACCAGCACCCCGGCACCCCGGTCGCGGTGCCCGAGCAGCACCTCCTGGGTACGCCGGGTGTTGGCGATGTCGAGGCCGCGGCTCGGGTAGGCGGCCACCACGAGGGCGGCGTCCTGGCCGAGTTCGCGGGTGAGGAGGACGCGCTGGATGTTGCCGCCCGAGAGGGCGCTCAGGGTCCGGTGCCGGGGTGCGATCCGCAGGCCGACGCGCTCGTCGAGCGCGTCGGTGCGGGTCGCGACCGCCTTCCAGTCGACGCCGAGGCCCCGGCGGGGCGCCGGGCGGCCGTCGAGCACCATGTGCTCGAGGACGCTGAGCCCCGGCACCACCGAGTCGGCGACGGGATCCTCGGGGACGGCGACGGCGCCGCTCGCGATGGCGTCGCGGGGCGTCGTCGTCTCCGTCCCGTCCGTCACGGACCGAGCCCTCGGTGACGGCCCGCAGCCCGAGCGCCACCTCGCACAGCTCCCGCTGGCCGCTCCCCGCCACGCCGGCGACGCCGACGATCTCCCCCGGGTGCACCTCGAGGTCGACGCCCTTGAGGGCGATGTGGCCGCGGTCGCCGAGGGCGCTGACGCCGCTGAGGGCGAGGGCCGGCCGCGTGCTCTCGGGCACCGCGGCCCGCTCCTGGGTGAGCGGCGGGACCTGGCGCCCGACCATCGCCTCGACGAGCTCGGCGATCGGAGTAGCGGCGCGGGTCGACGCCGTTGAGGATCACGCGCCCGCCGCGCAGCACGGTCACGCGGTCGGCGATGGCCCGGACCTCGCCCAACTTGTGGGTGACGATGACGACGCCCAGGCCCCGGCCCCGCAGCTCGGCGACGACGCCGAACAACGCCTCGACCTCCTGCGGAGCCAGGACGCTCGTCGGCTCGTCGAGGATCACGAGCCGGGCGCCGGTCATGAGGACCTTGAGGATCTCGGCGCGCTGCCGCTCCCCGATCGACAGGTGCCGCACCCGGGCGCGGGGGTCGACGGCGAGTCCGTACGCCGTCGCGGCCTCCGTGATCCGTCCGGCGAGAGCCTCGAGCCGGAGCCGCGGACCGCCCGGGAGCGCGAGCGCGATGTTCTCCGCCACCGTGAGGGCCGGGACCAGCCGCAGGTCCTGGAACACCATGCCGATGCCCGAGACCACGGGCGAGCGTGGGGTTGCCCGGCGGGAGCGGGACGCCGTCGACGTACAGGCGCCCGTCGTCGGGGGCGTAGACCCCGTAGATCATCTTGAGGAGGGTGCTCTTGCCGGCCCCGTTCTCGCCGATCAGGGCGTGCACCTCCCCGGGGAGGACGGTGAGGTCGACGTCGCTGTTGGCGACCACCTCGCCGAAGCGCTTGGTGAGGCTGCGGGCCTCGAGGAGCGCAGCCGGCTCCCCGATGCGGCTGGCGGCGCGCGACGGCGCCGGCCCGGTCATCGCCGCCCCCGGCCGAGGATCATCTGGGTGATCGCACGGGCGGCCCGCCGCTCGACGACTTCCATCGACTCCCCCACGTGGAACCGCAGGCGCTCGACGCCCGTCTCGACGTCGCCGGCGAGGACCGCCTCGACGATGCCCACGTGCTGGGAGATGGTGAGGGCGATCCGGTCCTCGGTGAGGAAGTCGTGCATGCGGATCGGCCGGATCCGCGCGTTCACCGTCTCGAGCGTGTCGGCCAGCGCGACGTTCCCGGCGGACCGGCACAGCGTCATGTGGAAGGACTCGTCGACCTCGACGAACGAGGGGTCGGGCCCCGGCGCGTCCGCCGCCATCGCGCCGCCACCGGTCGCGCAGCGGCTCGAGCATCGCCCACGTCGTGCGACCCGAACCCTTCCAGCGCCCGGGTCAGGCCGCGCAGCTCGAGGGCGATCCGCAGCTCGTAGAGGTCGCGGAGGTCGGCGACGTCCGGCTCGGCGACGAAGTACCCGCCGTCGGCGTAGCGGCGCAGCAGGCGCTCCGCATGGAGCCGGACGAAGGCCTCGCGCACCGGAGTGCGCGAGACGCCGAGCATCTCGGCGACCCGCTCCTCGGCCAGGCGCTCCCGGGTGGGGAACACGCCCAGCAGGACCATGCGCCGCAGGCGGTCGTGCACCAGGTCCCGGCGGGCCCCCCGGACGTCCGCCCGCTCCTGGGGTGTGAGGGCCCATCGCGACGACAGGCCCGCTGTATACAGCCCGGTATCGGAGGTCGTATCCATGGCTGGACGCTACGAACCCGGTGTTTCCCCGGATCGCTCCGAGAGTAACGATCGCGTATCCGGATGATCACGATCCGGTCGCGCCCCGCCCCACCCATCACGGGGCCCAGGCGGACCGCGCGGGTGACCTACGCTCCCGGGATGGCGAGAGCGCGGATCCTCCTCGTGCACGGAGCAGCGACCACCCCCGCCGTGTGGGACAGGCTCGTGCCCCTGCTCAGCGGTCCGGGCGTCCCCGAGGTCGAGGTCCTGGCGCCACAGCGCCCGTGCAGCGGCGACCTCGCGACGGAGCTCGCCTTCCTCGCCGGCGCCGCGCGGGGCGCCGTCGTCGTCGGCGTGAGCGGCGGCGCGACGCTCGGCCTCGCCCTGCTCGCCTCCGACGTCCGCCTCGCCGGCGCCGTCCTCCACGAGCCCGCCGTCGGCTCGCTCGTGCCCGGGCTGCTCGACCACGTGGCGGCCGGCTTCGCGGCGGGCGGCGTCGCCGGGTTCGGGCGCGCCCTCTACGGGCCGGGATGGACGCCGTCGATGGCGCCGTCGGACCCGGGCGCCGTCGAGCGGGACCTCGGGATGTTCCGCCGGTTCGAGCCACGTGCCGTCGCGCCCGGCCAGGGCCTCGCCGTCGTCACCGTCGGCGAGGCCTCACCACCGCTGCGGCACGAGGCGGCCCGTCTGCTCGGCGAGCGCTTCGGCCTCCCCGCGCGGATGCTGCCCCGGTCCGGGCACTTCGTCCAGCACGACCACCCGGCCGCTTTGGCCGCCGTGGTCCTGGAGACCGTGCGGGCCGCGTCGTCGGCGGGGTCACGGTAAGCAGGGACTCAGGCCGGGACGAGCCCCAGGGCTCGGACCGCGTCCCGCTCCTCCACGAGCTCGGCCACCGACCGGTCGATCCGTGCACGCGAGAAGGCGTCGATGCCGAGATCCGGGACCACGTGCCACGACCCGTCGCGAGAGACCACCGGGAAGGACGAGATCAGGCCCTCGGGCACGCCGTACTCGCCGCGCGACACGACTGCCGCCGACGTCCAGTCACCCTCGGGCGTGCCGTTGACCCAGTCGAAGACGTGGTCGATGGCCGCGTTCGCCGCCGAGGCCGCCGACGACGCGCCCCGGGCTTCGATGATCGCCGCACCGCGCTTGGCCACCGTGGGGATGAAGGTGTCGTGGAGCCACGCCTCGTCGCCGACCACCTCGGCGACCGGCCTGCCCTCGATGACGGCGTGCGACACGTCGGGGTACTGCGTCGCGGAGTGGTTGCCCCAGATCGTCAGGCGCCTGATGTCGTCGACGGCCGCGCCGGTGCGGGCGGCGAGCTGGCTGATCGCCCGGTTGTGGTCGAGCCGGGTCATCGCCGTGAACCGCTCGGCCGGCACGTCGGGCGCGTGGGCGGCGGCGATGAGGGCGTTGGTGTTGGCCGGGTTGCCCACGACGAGGACGCGCACGTCATCGGCCGCGACCGCGTTGATCGCATCGCCCTGGGGCCCGAAGATGCCGCCGTTCGCCTCGAGGAGGTCGGCCCGTTCCATGCCCGCCCCACGGGGACGGGCGCCGACCAGAAGCGCCACGTTGGCCCCGTCGAAGGCCCGTCGCGCGCGGTCGGTGATGTCCACGCCCGCGAGCAGGGGGAACGCGCAGTCCGCGAGCTCCATCGCGGTGCCCTCGGCCGCCTTGATGCCGTGCGGGATCTCGAGGAGGCGCAGGCTCACCCGGACGTCGGGCCCGAGCAGCTGGCCGGACGCGATGCGGAACAGCAGGGCGTAGCCGATCTGGCCGGCGGCCCCGGTCACGGTGACGACGACGGGCGGACGGGTCATCTCGCTCTCCTTCGGGTGGGGAGGTGGCCCGGGCCTGTCGGACCCGGGGGGCGAGCCGGCTCGGGGTGGTCCCGGCGCGCCGATCGGGCCTCAGGCGAGGCGGGCTGCCAGGTTCTCGTCGAGCGCGGCCAGGAACGCCTCGGTGGTCAGCCACGGCTGGTCCGGGCCCACGAGGAGGGCGAGGTCCTTGGTCATCTTGCCGCTCTCGACCGTCTCGATGACGACGCCCTCGAGCGTCTGCGCGAACTCCGTGACCTCAGGGGTCCCGTCGAGCTTGCCGCGGTGCTTGAGGCCACCGGTCCAGGCGAAGATGGACGCGATCGGGTTGGTCGACGTCGGCTTGCCGGCCTCGTGCTGGCGGTAGTGGCGCGTCACCGTGCCGTGGGCCGCCTCGGCCTCGACCGTCTTCCCGTCCGGCGTCATGAGGACCGAGGTCATGAGCCCGAGCGAGCCGAAGCCCTGCGCGACGGTGTCCGACTGGACGTCGCCGTCGTAGTTCTTGCAGGCCCAGACGTAGCCGCCCTCCCACTTCATGGCGGCGGCGACCATGTCGTCGATGAGGCGGTGCTCGTACGTGAGGCCGGCGGCCGCGAAGGCCTCGGCGTACTCGGCCTCGAAGACCTCCGCGAAGATGTCCTTGAAGGCGCCGTCGTAGGCCTTGAGGATCGTGTTCTTCGTCGACAGGTACACGGGGTAACCGCGCTGGAGGCCGTAGGCGAAGGAGGCGCGCGCGAAGTCGCGGATCGAGTCGTTGAAGTTGTACATCCCCATCGCGACGCCGCCGCCCTCGGGGTACGTGACCACCTGGTGCTCGATCGGCTCCGAGCCGTCCGCCGGGGTGAACGTGATGGTCAGCGTGCCCGCGCCCGGCACCTTGAAGTTGGTGGCGCGGTACTGGTCGCCGAACGCGTGACGGCCGATGACGATCGGCTTGGTCCAGCCCGGGACCAGCCGGGGCACGTTGGAGATGATGATCGGCTCGCGGAAGACGACGCCGCCGAGGATGTTGCGGATCGTGCCGTTGGGCGACAGCCACATCTTCTTGAGGCCGAACTCCTCGACCCGCGCCTCGTCGGGCGTGATCGTGGCGCACTTGACGCCGACGCCGTGCTCCTTGATGGCGTTCGCGGCGTCGATGGTCACCTGGTCGTCGGTGGCGTCCCGGTTCTCGATCGACAGGTCGAAGTAGCGGAGGTCGATGTCGAGGTACGGGTGGATGAGGCGGTCCTTGATGAACTGCCAGATGATCCGGGTCATCTCGTCACCGTCGAGCTCGACGACCGGACCCACGACCTTGATCTTCGCCATGCGACATTCCTCCCGCGCGGGACGCCGAGGTTGCGCGCGCCCGAGCGGCGCACGCACGGAAGGGTACTTGAGGTCGTCGCACCCTCGGCGCCCGGGGCGCGCGTCAGCCGTCCTTCCCGACCGGCGGGGTCGTCGTTTGACGCCCCGGGACCACTTCTCTAGCGTCGCAGGACGACGGCCGTTCATGGTCGGGGAGGGGCACACAGACCATGGGGAGCACTGTGGCCGGTACGAGCGGACCGCAAGCGGCCGGAGAGAACGTTGCCCAGCTGCTCGAGGACTCTGACGGAATGCGCGCGTCCCCCGGCGAGACCGACAACCCGGCAGCCGGTCCCCGGCAAGCATCGACGACGACGTCGCCCCCGCGTCGGTTCTACGCACTGGACGCCCTGCGCGGCCTCGCCGTCGTCCTGATGATCTTCGTCAACTGGGCGGGCAACTACTCCCTCCCGCCTCAGTTCGGACACTCGGAGTGGGACGGCCTCACTCTCGCAGACACGGTCTTCCCCTCGTTCCTCGTGGCCGTGGGCGCGTCGATGCCCTTCGCAACCCGCACCGGCTGGCGCCGCGCCTGGGGGCGCGCCGCGATGCTCTACCTCATCGGCTCCGCCCTCGTCTCGTTCAAGTTCGGGCTGCCGTTCGGCCTCAGGGTCGGTGTGCTCCAGTTGACGGCCGTCGCCTACATCGTCACCTGGATGATCACTCGCCTCCCGCGCCGGGCGCAGACCCCGGTTGTCGGGGCGCTCTTCGCGGGGTGGTGCGCCGCCCTGCTGTGGGCTTCGGCGCCCGGGGTCGTCCCGGGAGCCTTCGGCGCGGGAACCACGATCGGCGAGTGGGCAGACGCGAGCCTGGGGATGGCGTCCCACCCGGAGAACCCCCACGCGTGGCTACCCGCCGTCGGGTCGGTCTACATCGGCGTCCTGGCAGGCCAACTCTGCCGCGAGGTGGTCGACGCACGACGGCGCAATCTCCGGCTCCTCGCCCTCGGCGGTGCGTTCCTGGGCGCGGGCCTGCTCCTGTCGACGGTCATCCCGATCAACAAGTTCCTCTGGACCCCAAGCTTCGTCCTGGTCACCGGCGGTCTCGCCATCGGCACCCTCGTCGTCCTCGACCTCCTGATCCCCACGGGCTCCAAGGGCTTCCTCCTCAGACCGCTCGTCCTGGTCGGAGGCCATCCCATCGTCGTGTACGCCTTCTCGGAGACAGTCGTCGCCCGCGCCAACTACGTCGCCTGGCAGGACCTCGAGCCGGTCGTGACCGAGCGGTGGGGGGAGCTCGCGGCTGGCGTAGCCTTCCCCCTGGCGGCCGTCATCGCAGGGATGCTCCTCGCCTGGATCATGGAGCGCGCCAACATCCATATCCGGGTGTGACGCCCTTACCCACGACCTCTTACCGACCACCGTCACGGCGGCTGTCTCAGCACACCGAGAGCCGACCCCGACCACCGACCCTCCAGACACCCAGGATGACCCATGTCGACATCACTGACTCCGCTCTCCGAGACCACAGACGCCGACGTGACGGGCCCGCAGAGCCCGCCCTCGACAGAGCCCGAGTACGGCCTCTTCGCCCAGCTCGGCGCCGAGGTCTTCGGCACCTTCGTGCTCGTGCTCGCCGGCGTCGGCACAGCCCTCTACGCGGGCGTCACCGGCGTCGGCGGCGGCATCCTGGCCGTTGCCCTCGCCTTCGGCATCGCCGTGATCGCGGGCGCGGTCACCGTGGGCCACATCTCCGGCGGCCACTTCAACCCCGCCGTCACCCTCGGCGCCGCGATCGCCGGGCGGGTCCCGTGGATCTCGGTCGTGCCGTACTGGCTCGCCCAGCTCGTCGGCGGGGCGCTTGCCGCGGCCGTCCTCTTCATCGTCACCGCCGACCTCGAGGCCCTCGCGGGCAACGAGGCGTCGTTCTTCTCGGGGACGGCCAACGGCTTCGCCGAGCACTCGCCGATCGCCGCGGCCGCGGGTTCCGGCTTCGGCCTCATGGGCGCCCTGGTCATCGAGATCGCCGTGACCGCGGTCTTCGTGACCGTCATCCTCGGAGCCACGAGCGAGCGCGCCCCCAAGGCCCTCGCCCCCGTCGCCATCGGCCTCACCCTCACCGCCATGCTCCTGGTGGCGGCGCCCGTGACGAACGGCTCGCTGAACCCGGCCCGCTCGACGGCGGCCGCCATCTTCTCCGAGCCCTGGGCGCTGCAGCAGCTGTGGGTCTTCTGGGTGGGCCCGCTCGTCGGTGCCGCGATCGCCGGGGCGATCGCCTACGTCATCTTCTCCCCCCGGATCACCGTCCTCGACGAGGAGACCGAGGCACTCGGCGGCGTCGGGGCCGAGGAGAACGTCTCGGCCGACGACGCCGGTGAGGACGCGGTCGACGAGACCGTCACCGAGGGCGACGCCGGGCCCCGGCCGACCGTCTGAGCTCAGCGGGCCGGGATCGCCTCACACGGAGGCGATCCCGCCGACGCCCGATACGACGAACGCGGAGTTGTGCACGTCATGGTCGCCCATGAGGTGCGCACCTCCGCGTTCGTCGTATCGGGGGATCCTCGTCGCCGAGGTGGCGGGGTCAGACGCCGCTGGCCGTCGCCGCGAGGAGCGTGATCCCGGCTGCCAGCCCGGCGAGGAGGACGACGTCGACGGTGCGGGACCGGACCTCGACACCCGCCGGCCCCACCCCGGGGTCGAGGGCCCGCACCACGGCCGCCGTCAGCAAGACGCCCGCGAGCACGAACGAACCGGCGCGAGCCCCTGTCACGAGGGCAGTCCCGATCGCGAGCACGACCCCGACGAGGCCGGCGAACGGGGCCCAGTGCTCACGGACCCCCGCGCGCGAGCCTGTCGGAGGCCGCCCCGGCGCGACGCCGAGCGGCACGGGGGTCGCTTCTGGTGCAGTCATCGTGGCGTCGAGACTACCGTTGACCCGTGTCCGACCCCGCCGACTCGACCGCCAGCCGTCGCTCCCTTCGCAAGGTGGTCGTGGTCGGGGCCGGCCTTGCCGGGCTGAGGACCGCGGCAAGCCTGCGCGACACGGGGTTCCGGGGCGAGATCACCCTGCTCGGTGCCGAGGGACTCCCCCCCTACGACCGGCCGCCCCTGTCGAAGGAGCTCTTCGCCCGGACCGAGCCGGCCTGGCTGTCGAACGAGCTGGGCCTCGACGTCTTCGCCCTGGCGGATCGGGTCGAGCTCGCGACGCCGGTGCACGCCATCGCGCCCGGGGACTCACCGGGCGACGCGGTTCGCCTCCACCTCGGCGGCGGCAACGAGCTCACGGCCGACGTCGTCGTCCTCGCCTGCGGCGCGCGCGCGTGGACCCCGCCCGACTGGGAAGGCGCCACGGTGCTCCACACGGCCGCCGACGCCGAGGCGCTGCGCTCACGTCTGACGCCGGGCAGCCGCCTGGTCTGCATCGGCGCCGGTTGGATCGGGTCCGAGATCTCCGGGATCGCCGCCGAAGCCGGCGTCCACGTCACCGTGCTGGAGTCCGCCGACGCCCCGCTCACTCGCCAGCTCGGCGCCGAGGTGGGCGCCCTCACCGCACCGTGGTACGCGGCGAACGGCGTCGACCTCCACCTCGGCGCTCGGGTCACGTCCGTCCGGCCCGACGGCGTCCACCTCGCCGACGGGCGGTGGTTCGGCGCCGACGTCGTGCTCGCGGCGGTCGGGGCCAGGCCGGCGACGGGATGGCTCGAGGGAACCCTGGCGCTCAGCCCGCGGGGCGCCGTCGCCGTCGACCGCTTCGGCCGGGTCAGTGAGGGCAACGGGTTCGCGCCGGGGAGCGTCCGCGCGGTCGGCGACTGCGCGGACCGGTACACGCCGCGCGACGGACTCGTCCGGGGCGGTCACTGGGCCAGCGCCCTTCACGACCCGTCACTCCTCGCCCGCGACGTGCTCGGCGGCCCCCTGCCGGCCGCCGACCCCGCGCGGTACACCTTCTCGACCCAGTTCGGCCACTCGCTCGCCCTCTTCGGTCAGCCGGCTCCGGGTCAGCGCGTCGTGCTGCGGGGCGACCCGCGGTCCGGCGAGTGGGGGGCGCTGTACGTCGAGCAGCGTGACGGCCTGCGACCGTCGGAGGCGGTCCTGACCGCCGGGCTGGCGGTCGACGCGCCGCGCGCCGTCGGCGCGCTGCGCCGGATGCTCGGTGGCCCCACGCTGCCGGTGATCGACGTCGAGGTCGCCGCCGACCTGACGCGGTCGCTGCGGGACGCCTGGCGCGGCTGAGACCGACTCCTCCGGACCCACGGCGGGCCGGCCGTCAGGGCGGACCGTCGGGCTCGCTCCCCTGCCCGCGCCGTCGGGGGTCGGTCACCCGACCCCCGGCGGCGGCCGTCAGTGGGCGAAGTGCCTGGTCCCGGTGAGGTAGAGGGTGACGCCGGCGGCCTCGGCGGCCGCGACCACCTCCGCGTCGCGGACCGAGCCACCCGGCTGGACGACGGCGCGCACACCCGCGGCGAGGAGCACCTGCAGCCCGTCGGCGAACGGGAAGAACGCGTCGGAGGCGGCGACGGCGCCGCGTGCCCGCCCGCCTTCGCCGACGCCGGCCCGCTCGACGGCGAGCTTGCAGGAGTCCACCCGGTTGACCTGGCCCATCCCGACCCCGACGGACGCGCCGTCCTTGGCCAGGAGGATCGCGTTCGACTTCACGGCCCGCACCGCCCGCCAGGCGAAGACGAGCTCGGCCAACGTCGCGTCGTCGGCCGCGGGACCGGCCGCGAGCGTCCAGGACGCCGGGTCGTCCCCGGGGGCGTCGATCGCGTCGGCCTGCTGCAGGAGCATCCCCCCGCTGATCGGGCGCATCTCGATGCCGCCCGCCGGGGTCCCGGCCACCCGCAGGAGCCGGACGTTCTTCTTGGCCGTGAGGATCTCCAGCGCCTCGGCGTCGAAGTCGGGGGCCAGGACGACCTCGGTGAACACGGACGCCACCTGCGCCGCCATGGTCGCGGTGACGACGCGGTTGGCGGCGATGACGCCGCCGAACGCCGACAGGGGGTCGCAGGCGTGGGCCTTGGCGTGCGCGTCGGCGATGTCGGTGCCGACCGCGATCCCGCACGGGTTCGCGTGCTTGATGATCGCGACGGCGGGGCCGGTGTGGTCGTGCGCGGCGCGCCAGGCGGCGTCGGCGTCGACGTAGTTGTTGTAGCTCATCTCCTTGCCGTGCAGCTGCTCGGCCTGGGCCAGGCCCGCCGCGCCGTACCCGCTCGTGAAGAGCGCGGCACGCTGGTGCGGGTTCTCGCCGTAGCGCAGCACCGCGCTCCGGTTCCACGTCGCGCCGACCCAGGCGGGAAAGCCTGTCGCCACGCCGTCGACGTCGTCGCTCGGGGCGAGCACGCTGCCCATCCAGGAGGCCACGTGGACGTCGTAGGTGGCGGTGTGGACGAAGGCGGCCGCCGCGAGGGCGCGCCGCTGCGTGAGGGTGAAGCCGCCGGCGACCACCGCGTCGACGACGTCGCCGTAGCGAGCGGGGTCGACGACGACGGCCACGCTGGGGTGGTTCTTCGCCGCGGCCCGGACCATCGACGGCCCGCCGATGTCGATCTGCTCGACGCACTCGTCCGGCCCGGCACCGGAGGCCACCGTCGCGGTGAAGGGATAGAGGTTGACGACGACCAGGTCGAACGGGGCCACCCCGAGCTCGACGAGCTGGGCCACGTGCTCGGCCTTGCGGCGGTCCGCGAGGATGCCCGCGTGGACGCGGGGGTGCAAGGTCTTCACGCGCCCGTCGAGGCACTCGGGGAAACCGGTGAGTTCCTCGACCGGTGTCACCGGGATGCCCGCGCCCGCGATCGTCGCGGCGGTCGACCCGGTCGAGACGATCTCGACGCCGGCGCCGTGGAGCTCGCCCGCGAGCTCGAGCAGGCCCGTCTTGTCGTAGACCGAGACGAGCGCCCGGCGCACCGGGATGCGGTCCGGGTCCTCGGGGGCGGCGGTGGGAACGGGGTGGGCTGACGTCATGGCTCTCTCCTCGTCGCGAACGGCGGCGCGAGATCCTCGCACCTGCGGTCGCGCACACCCAGGCGGACGGTGTGCGGCGAGGCCCCTCGGCCGCTCCCCGGTGGTGAGCTCCACCCGACGTCGCCAGTCACGGCCAGGACCATGGTAGCCACCGTGGATGTGGCGGCCGGACCGGGTGGCGATCAGCTGATGTGGACGTGGCGCCCGTCGACGCGCCAGCCGTGCCGGGCCATCCGTCCGACGGTCTCGACCAGGAGGTCCCGCTCGACCAGCTTGATCCGGGCGTGCAGGCTCGCCTCGTCGTCGCGGGGCAGGACCTCGACCGCGGCCTGCGCGAGGACGGGGCCGGTGTCGACCCCGGCGTCGACGAGGTGCACGGTGCAGCCCGTCACCTTGACGCCGTAGGCGAGCGCGTCGCGGACGGCGTGGGCACCCGGGAAGGCCGGCAGCAGCGCGGGATGGGTGTTGACCGTGCGGCCCTCGTACTGCTGCAGGAACGTCGGGCCGAGGATCCGCATGAAGCCGGCGCACAGGATCAGGTCGGGCGAGAAGGTGCCGATCACCCGTGTCAGGGCCTCGTCCCAGGCCGCCCGGTCCCCGAAGTCCCGGGGCGCGACGGTGAACGTCGGCACTCCGGCCTCGCGGGCGTGGGTCAGGCCGGCGGCTTCCGGGTTGTCGGAGCCCACCGCGACGATCCGCAACCCGAAGACCGGGTCGGTCTGGGCAGCGAGCAGCGCGGCGCAGGTAGACCCCACGCCGGAGAGAAGGACGACGGCGCGCTTCGGCGTGGACACGCAGGCGAGCCTAGTGCTGCCCCCGACCGGGTGGGCCTCCGCCCGGCATCCCGTCGCGCCCCGCGGCACCCGTCGCCTCGGGCCCGTCACCGGGAGTCGCCTCGCCCGAGGACAATGGACACCGGACGGTCCGCGACAGCGACGGGCCCGCAGCGCGAAGGGAGGTCGGGATGAGCAACCCCTACGCACCGCCCCCGCCCGGATCCCGGCCGAAGACCCCAGGAACGGGGCAGGAACCGGGCGGGCCTCGGCCCTCACGCGGCGGGCCGCCGCGGCCCGCGGCCGAGCCCCCCCGGCCTGCACCCGAGACCCCCTTGCCACCGGCGGAGGTCGCCTCACGCCCGCAGCGCCGCGGAGCGCCCCGCGGACCGTCCGGTCCCGCACACCCCGCGCCGTCGGACGGAGCGCCTCAGATCCCCGCGGACGTGGCGCTCGCCGTCCGTCGTGTTCGGGGCTTCGGCGCCCTCTCGCTCGGGGCGATCCTCGCGACCGCCCTCCCCCTGCCGTGGCAGGTGCTCGGGACCGTCGTCTGCCTCGCCGCCCTGGTGAGCGGCATCAGCGCGCTGCGGGCCGTGATCCGGTCGAGTGCACGCCGTCGCCTGCTCCCCGTGGTCACGGTGGGACTCGCCGTGTGCGCGGTGTTCCTGGTCTCGTCCCTCTCGGTGATCGCGACGTGGCCCATCCAGCAGGCCCGTCAGGACTGCCTCGACCGGGCGATCACGCTGTCCGCCCGCGAGCAGTGCGAGGCCGAGTACCGACAGTCCGTCGAGGAGCGACTCAGTCCGTCCGAGCCCTGACGGCCTGCCGGGTGGCGGTGACCACCCTCCCGAGCCCCCGTCGGGCGCGCGCGATCACGCTCGGGTGGGCGAGGACCACCATCGTCGTGACACCCAGCCCCACCTCCAGGGCCGTCGCCCGGGCGACGGCCGACGGGTCGGGCCCCACCTGCGTCATGGTTCCCGGGCCCACCGACCCGCTCGCGGCGGTGGTGAGAAGCCAGACCACGGCCACGCACCCGAGGACCCCGACCAGACCCGCGGCCACGTGGACCCACACGCGGTGCGGGGGCCGGGGTCGGGACAGGCGGCGGTGCACCCACCAGCCGACGCCCAGCCCGAGGGCCACGACGGCGAGCGGCGCCCACGCGACGTCCGCGGCGACCGTGCCCGGGGCCGGGAGGCCGGCGAGGGCCGGGAGGGCGGGAACCGGACCGACGACCACGTCGCCCGGGGCGTAGAGGGTCCCGTCCCCGACGACGAAGCCCGGGCCCGTCACCCAGGCCACGGCCCACACCACGAGGGTGGGGAGGAGGAACACCGACGCGAGCATGAGCATCCCGGTCGACAGACCGTCGATCCTGAGATCGGCGAGCCGGGCAGAGAACCCCGCGTGGTTGGCAACGAGGGAGACCACCGTGAGGACGACGCCCAGGCCGAGCAGGCCGCCGAGGAGGAGACCGGCGGCCCGCAGACCGACCGTCACAGCGGTCAGGACGGCACCGGGAACCCTGTCGAGCCAGGCCCGTGCGGCTCCGGTGACCGGCGGGAGCGCGCCGCGCCCCCGCCGGACCGCGACGACGCCGCCGACGAGGGAGATCACGGCCGCTCCCGCGAGGACCTCACTCGCTCCGCGAGCACCCGGGGGGCCCACGAGCCCGAGCACCGCGGCGGCCCCCACGTAGCCGACGACCGTCGCCGCCACGCCTGCCCAGGTGAGCACCTGAGCCCGGCGCAGGGCGAAGGTCACGAGGGCACCGGCGAGCAGGGAGAGCCCGAGCGGCGCGAGGCCGACGGTCGTGCCGGCGAGTTCCACCGTGGCGCCGTGCGCGAGCCGCCAGACCACCGTGCCGGCGGCGGCCGCCTGGACCCACGTGGCCTCGCCCAGCGCCGGCAGCGCGGCGGTGGCGACATAGGCGGCGACGGCCGGCACCACGGCGCAGAGCCAGGTGAGGACGCCGGCCTCGACTCCGGCCCCGGCGGCGCGCAGGGTTCCGTCGGGCAGGGCGTGCACGGCGTCGGCGAGCCGTGACGTCGCGCCCGCACGGGCGTCGTCGTCGGCCACGATGACTCGGGTGGCGTCGGCGGCCTCGGCCGAACGGGCGGAGGGTCGCTCGCGAGAGGTGATGCTCATCGGACCCATGGTCGGGCCCGAGAGGCCGGACCATGCGGTCCGGGCTCGGCGTGTCGGAGCCTCGGGGCTGCCCGGCTCCCTGGGGTGGCCCGCCCCTGAGGACGGACCACCCGGTTCCGGGCGAGGAGCCTCAGCGGGTGAGCAGGGCCCGGACCAGGGACGCGGTGGCGCTGGGGGTCTTGCCGACCGCCACGCCCGCGGCCTCGAGCGCTTCCTTCTTGGCCTGGGCCGTGCCGGAGGAGCCGGAGACGATGGCGCCGGCGTGGCCCATGGTCTTGCCCTCGGGCGCGGTGAAGCCCGCGACATAGCCGACCACGGGCTTGGTCACGTGGGCCCGCACATAGGCCGCGGCGCGCTCCTCGGCGTCACCGCCGATCTCGCCGATGACGACGATCACCTCGGTCTGGGCATCGGCCTCGAACGCGGCGAGCGCGTCGATGTGCGTGGTCCCGATGATCGGGTCGCCGCCGATGCCGATCGCGGTGCTGAAGCCGAGGTCCCGCAGCTCGTACATCATCTGATACGTCAGCGTCCCGGACTTCGAGACGAGTCCGATCGGCCCGGGGCCGGCGATGTCCCCGGGGATGATCCCCACGTTGGACTTCCCGGGGCTGATGATCCCCGGGCAGTTCGGGCCGATGAGGCGCACGCCCTTGGCCTGGGCGTAGCTGAAGAACTCCGCCGTGTCGGCCACCGGGACGCCCTCGGTGATGATCACGACGAGGGGCACCCCGGCGTCGACGGCCTCCACGACGGCGGCCTTGGTGAAGGCCGGCGGCACGAAGACCACAGAGACGTCGGCGCCCGTGGCGGCGACGGCGTCGGCCACCGAGCCGAAGACGGGCACGGAGACCGGCTCCGCAGCGCCGGGCAGGTCGAACTCCACGGCCGTCCCCGCCTTGCGCGGGTTCACTCCGCCGACGACGGCCGTGCCGCCCGCGAGCATGCGCCGCGTGTGCTTCTGGCCCTCGGAGCCCGTCATGCCCTGGACGATGACCTTCGAGGTCTCGTCGAGGAAGATCGCCATGAGTTCACGGCCTTTCGTGTCGCGCCGGGGGTGGGCCGGAGGTCGGGTGGTGCGTGGTTCGCCCTGAGCGCGCACGCCCGGGCAGGGTGAGGCCTACAGGGGGCGAGCCTCAGGCCGAGGCGGCGGCGAACGCCAGCTCGGCCGCCTTGTCCGCGCCGCCGTCCATGGTGTCGGCGAGGATGACGTGCGGGTGGTCGGCCTCGCGGAGGATGCGACGCCCCTCGTCCACGTTGTTGCCGTCGAGACGCACCACGAGCGGCTTGGTCTCCTTCTCGCCGAGCATCGCGAGCGCCGAGACGATGCCGTTGGCGACGGCGTCGCACGCGGTGATGCCGCCGAAGACGTTGACGAACACCGACCGCACCTGCGGGTCGTTGATGATCACGTCCAGGCCCGCGGCCATGACCTCGGCGGACGCGCCGCCGCCGATGTCGAGGAAGTTCGCCGGCCTGACGCCGCCGTGGGCCTCGCCGGCGTACGCGACGACGTCGAGCGTGCTCATGACCAGACCGGCGCCGTTGCCGATGATCCCGACCTCGCCGTCGAGCTTGACGTAGTTCAGGCCCGCGGCCTTGGCCTTTGCCTCGAGCGGGTCGGCGCTCGAGGCGTCGGCGAGGGCGGCGTGGGCGGGGTGCCTGAAGTCGGCGTTGTCGTCCAGGGTGACCTTGCCGTCCAGGGCGATGATCGCGCCGTCGGCGGTGCGGACGAGGGGGTTGACCTCGACGAGGGTCGCGTCCTCGGCGCGGAAGGTGTCCCAGAGCCGCAGGAGGACGTCCGTGACCCCGGGGGCCACGTCCTCGGGGAACCCGGCGGCCGCGACGATCTCCGCCGCCTTCGCCGCGTCGACGCCCACGAGGGGGTCGACGCCGACGCGGGCGAGTGCCTCGGGCCGCTCGACGGCGAGCTGCTCGATCTCCATGCCGCCCTCGACGCTGGCCATCGCGAGGTACCGACGCTCGGAGCGGTCGAGCAGGATCGAGACGTAGTACTCCTCGGCGATCCTGGCACCCTCGGCGACCATCACCCGCCGGACGGTGTGACCCTTGATGTCCATCCCGAGGATCGCCGCGGCGGCGGCCTCTGCCTCCTCGGGCGAGCGGGCGATCTTGACACCGCCCGCCTTGCCGCGTCCGCCCGTCTTGACCTGGGCCTTCACGACGACGACGCCGCCGTCGGCCGGGAGCAGCTCAGCGGCCGCGGCCCGCGCCTCGGCGGGAGTCTCGGCCACGACCCCTCGCAGCACGGGTACGCCGTGCGCCTCGAACAGGTCCCGGGCCTGGTACTCGTACAGGTCCACGTGCGCTCCTCGTCGTTCCCCGCGACGCCCGAGGCGGGCAGGTCGCTCGGGCGATGGTAGCCGCGCCGTGTGACACGACTCGACATGCGGGACCTTCGCACCAGCGCCCCGAGACGACGATGGGCTATCGGGGCTTGGACGGGCCGCCTCAGGCGTCGGCCTCGGCGGATCCCACGCTCGCGCCGTCGGGTCTCACGCGCCAGGCGCCGTCGGGTCTCACGCGCCAGGCGCCGTCGCGGCATCGGCGTCGCCGCCCGGGGAGCCGGCCTCCGGGGAGTCGCCGTCCGGGGCGCCGAGCCGGGCCGCGAGGTCCTCGAACGCGCGCGCGACCACGTCGGCGTAGAGGTGCCCACCCTCGACGCCGGGGTGGATCTGGTCCGACTGGAGGAGGTCGGTCCGCGCCCCGATGGCGCCGTGCCAGTCCGCGAGGACCACGTTGTCGTACTCCTCGGCGATGGCAGCGAGGGTGGCGTTCGTGTCCGGCACCCAGTGGCTGTACTGGTAGACGTTGACCAGCACGATCATCCGGCGGGGGCCGAGGTCCTCGATCACGCCCCGGACGAGTCCGGGGTCACGGACGCCCGCGTTCGTTCCGTACCCGAGCACGACGGCGCGCCGCACCGTCCCGGCGTCGAGGGCGTCGCGGACCACCTGGGCGCCCTCGGGCCACTGGCGGATCGACTTCGCCCGGATGTCGATGCCCGGGAACCGGGTGTTGAGCCCGCCGAGGCTCGTGACCATGATCGAGTCACCGAAGGCCGTGATGTCCTCACCCGCAGGTGCGCTGAAGTCGGCGCCCAGCGCCTCGGCTGCGACAGCCGCGCCGTCCGCGGCCAGAGCGGCCTCTCCGGCCTCGATCGCACGCTCGGTGGCCGACTGGTCAGGGGCCGTCGCCACCGCGACGGCGGTGGTGGCGACGAGGACGACGGCGAGGCCGGCCACCAGGCGAGGACCGCGCGCGACATGCCACGGCACAGCCAGCGCGGCCTGGATCCGCCGCGCGGACTCCCGGAAGCCCAGTCGACGAACCGGCTCCTCGACCAGGCGGAAGCTCGCGGCAGCAAGGGCGAGGGTGAGGGCGAGCGCGACGCCACGGCCGAGCCACGCCGCCGCAGAGTCCGGCGCGGCCGCGGGCAGGACGGCCGCGACCACGAGCACCACCGGCCAGTGCCAGAGGTAGATCCCGTACGAGCGACGCCCCACCCACACGAGCGGCCGCCACTCCAGGGCTGCGACGAGCGCGCTCTTCCCGCCGAGGAGCGCCGCGATGACGACGGCGGTAGCGAGCGACGCGAGGAGCAGCCCGCCCCGGTACGTGAAGGTCGAGCCCTCGTGGAGGGTCAGAGCGAGAAGTGCGAGGACGCCGAGTCCGACGATCCCGGCCGGCGTCCTCCACCGCATCCGGCCGGGGCTCGACCACGGGGAACCCCCGCCGACACCTGCGAAGGCGAGCGCGAGACAGACGCCGATCATGAGACCGAAGGCGTGCGTATCCGTGCCGTAGTAGACGCGGGTCGGGTCCTCGCCGGGAACCATCAAGACGGCCATGGCGACCGCGGAGGCGACCGCCAGGATGAGCGGGACGGCGACCCTGCGCCGTCGGCTCCGGACCGTCGCGAGGAGGACCACCAGCGCGACGGGCCAGACCAGGTAGAACTGTTCCTCCACCGCAAGCGACCAGAACGTCACGAGGAGCAGGGGCGCGGTGTCGGTGAAGTAGGACGATCCCGCGGCGATCTCACGCCAGTTCGTGCTGAAGGTCAGTGCGCCGGCCACCTGTCGGTCGATGTCGACCACCAGGTCCCCGCCGACGAGCCGTGCCGCCGACACACCGACGAGGACGACGACCACGAGCGCCGGCAGCAACCTGCGCGCCCGCCGGGTCCAGAAGGCACCGAGATGGACCCGGCCGGTCGCGCGGATCTCGCGCAGGAGGAGAGTGGTGATGAGGAAGCCGGAGACGACGAAGAAGACGTCGACGCCGAGGAATCCGCCCGGCAGGGAGTCGGGGTGGAGGTGGAAGGCCAGCACGGCGGCGACGGCGAACGCACGCAGTCCGTCGAGGCCTGTGATCCGGGCCTCACGGTCGGGCCGTGGGTCGGGCCGTGGGCCGGGCCGTGCGGCGGGTCGCGGGGCCACGGAGGCCGGCCGCTGGTCGAGCGGCCGCGTCGTCCTGTCGACTGTCATGCACCACCCCCGCGTGAGCGCCTGCACCGCACGCTAGGCGCGCTCGCACCTGCACGACGGGAGGCGCTCCGTGATCCGCCACCGCCTCGCGCCCAGGCGGCGGCCACCCGCATCCCCAGGGAACGCACGTCGTGCTCTCCGAGTGGGCGCCGACCGCATGCGAGCCTTCCGGCGACGCCTCGAGGGTGGCGGCGTCCAGGCCCATCCGTAGGAGCCGCGGGTTCGAGAGACCCTCGAGAGTCAGTGCGACGTCGACGGGCGTTCGCCGTCGCCACCCCCTTGCGAAGGGCGCTCCGGCGCCGTGACGCCCAGCCCGTGTGAGCGTCGGCGCCGCGCATCAGAACAGCTCCCCGGTCGGTGGTGGCTCGCCGCCTGGTCCCCGGTCGGGCCGTGCCGCGCTGCCGCGTTCCGCCGCTGCGCCTGCGCTGCCACGTGCCCCCGTGCCCGTGCCGTCACCCTCGGCCCCAGTGCCCGCGATGCGACCGCCCGCCCTTGCGCCGGCCCCAGTGCCCGGCCCCAGTGCCCGCCCTGCGTGGCGTCGTCTCCTGCCGCCGCCGCTCGCCGTGGACACCGTCGTCGGTGCCGCGCCAGGGAGTGAGCATGCGCAGGACGCCGGTGTCGCGGGTGGTGGTGCCGATGAGGCTCCCGTCGGGTCGGGTGAACGTGTGGCCCCTTGTGGTGGCGGTGATCCGGAGGTGCTTGCGGTGGACCTCGTGGTGGTGGAAGACGCACAGGCTCAGGGCGTTGCCGACCGAGGTCTCCCCGCCGTTGGAGAACCAGGCCACGTGATGCACCTCGCACCAGGAGGCGCGCATGGTGCAGCCGGGCCAGCGGCAGTGGCCGTCGCGGACCAGGACCGCCCGGCGCAGGGACTTCGAGTACGTGCGCTCGGACTGCCCGACGTCCAACGGGATGCCGTCGGCGTCCAGGACGATCCTGGTCAGCTCGCAGTCGCACGCGATCCGCTCCAGCTCCGAGATCGGGATGACGGTCCCATCGTCCAGCTCCGGCATCACCACGGGCATGCCCGCGAGTCCGCCACTGCCGGTCACGCCGAACGATGCCCCGCCGCCCGCACCCCCGGTCCCATCGCCCCCGGTCCCATCGCCCCCGAGGGACCCCGCCGCTGGTCACCCCGTCGCTGGGCGGGTCGTCGTCGGTCCCACCGACCCCGGTGGGTCCGGAGCCCGGGGTGCCGGTGCTGTTCTGACGGTCGCGGACGGCGGTCCAGGTGTCGGCGGGCACGATGAGAGACAGGTGGGGGCGTATCTGGGCGCCGATCTTGTCCGCGCCGGCGTCCAGGACCCGCCCGGCGATCAGGGCGAGGGCGTCCGCCGCCCGCTGCTCGCCGCTGCGTTCGTCGCCCGCCCCGGGAACCGGGGTGACCGCTTCCAGGGCGGTACGGAACGCGGCCCCGACCACCGGGTCGACGAACCCGTCCACTTTCGTGCCACCCTCGCGCTCGACCAGCCTCAGGTACCGGCGGGCCCGCACCGCCCGGAACGAGCGTTCCGCTGCGGCGACGTCGTGGGCGGCGGCCCACGCGGCCGCCCGACGGCTGAAAGTGGCCACGTCCACCTGCGCGGCCAACACCAGGAGCTCGGCCGCGCCGCCGGCGTCCAGTGCAGCCCGGACCGCGGGCGAGGCCCCGGCGCGCAACCGTGTCAGCACCGCGGCGTGCGCCAACCCCACCGTCCCGTCCTGGACGGCCGCCGCCGCCTGGGGGAGGTGGGCGAGTCCCTCACCGAACTCCGTCTCGGCCCGTGCCGCACCCACGCCCGTGCGCCCGGTCCGGGCGCGGTGATTCTCGAACGACCGGTCACCCGAGCGGGCCCACCGCCCGTCCTCCTTGTGCGCCGCCAGGACCCGCGCCCGGTACAGGGCCAACAGCTCCACCGCCCGGTCCAGGGCGCCGATCACCCCCTGGCGTTGCTCGAAAGCCCACCCCGGCGCGAACACCGCATCCGCCCCCGCCGTCAGATCTCGCACCGCCGCCAGCACGGCACCGGCCAACACGCCCGGATCACCACTCGTAGCCGGGTCACCACTCGTTGCCGGGTCACAGCCCGTGGCCGGCGGGGCACCCGCGATCGTCTCCGCACTCACCCCCACCACCCCCTGACCCTCGAGTCGAACACCTGTATGAATCGTAGGTGATGCGGCCGAGTTTCGCCACCCGTAAGCGAACACCAGTTCGACTCAGGTGCAGCGGCGAACAGACGAGATCACGGGTCGACGCTGACGCGCGCCTCACCACCGAACGCCGACCGGAAGAGACCGACGCCGAGGCAGCCGCCCGAGGCACCCGCACGAGGCTGAGGTTGAGGTTGAGGTTGAAGCTCAGGCGCAGGTCAGAGCTTCGTCACGGGCGAGTAGCGCAAGAGCAAGCGCTTGATCCCCTCGGTGCCGAAGTCCACCTTCGCGACCGCGCTCGACCCGGCGCCCTCCATCGCCACGACCGTGCCCAGCCCGTACGCGTCGTGCGTGACCCGGTCGCCAACAGCGAGGGTAGGTACCTGGGCGTCGGGACGCGGCGTCGCGGAGCCGAACCGCGCAGTCGGCGCGCTCGATCCCTCGACGCCCCGCGCCGTCGTCCCCTCCCGGCGGCGGCCCCACCCGGCACCCGGGGCGCCGGAACCGGCCCGCCCCCCGGCACCGACCGCACCACCGGAGCGCAGCACCTGCATGCTGGACTCGCGCCGGCGCCACTCGACCAACGGCTCGGGGATGTCGTCGAGGAACCTGCTCCCGGGGAGCTCGTTCGGCATCCCGAAGGTCGTCCGGACCGCGGCACGGCAGACATACAGGCGCTGCCGCGCCCGGGTGAGGGCGACGTAGGCGAGGCGCCGCTCCTCGGCCAGCTCCTCGGCGTCGGCCAGGGACCGTTGGTGAGGGAAGGTGCCGTCCTCGAGGCCGGTGACGAAGACGACCGGGAACTCCAGCCCCTTCGCGGTGTGGACGGTCATGAGGGTGACGACGCCGGCCGAAGCGTCGGCGTCGGGAATCTGGTCGGAGTCCGCGACCAGCGCGACCCGCTCGAGGAAGTCGCCGAGGTCGCCGTCGGGCTCGCTCTCGCTGAACTCAGCGGCCACCGCGTGCAGCTCGGCGAGGTTCTCGATCCGGGAGGCGTCCTGCGGGTCGTCGCTCGCGCGCAGCTCGGCGAGGTAGCCCGAGCGGTCGAGGGCGGCGTCGAGCACCTCCGCTGGGCCCGCCCCGCTCGCGGCGAGTTCGCGCAGGCCGGCCAGCAGGTCGGCGAACGCGCGCACCGCCGTCGCCGATCGCGTCGCAAGCCCGATCACGTGCTCGGCATCGGCGAGCGCCTGCCCGAACGAGACGCGCTCGCGCTCCGCGTGCGCCGCGAGCATCGCCTCCGCGCGCTCCCCCAGACCGCGGCGGGGCACGTTGAGGATGCGGCGGATGTTCACCGTGTCGTCCGGGTTCGCGACGGCCCGCAGGTAGGCGATCGCGTCCTTGATCTCCTTGCGCTCGTAGAACCGCGTGCCGCCGACCACCTTGTACGGCAGCCCGACCCGGACGAGCACCTCCTCCAGCGCCCGCGACTGCGCGTTGGTCCGGTAGAAGACCGCGACGTCGCCCGGCCGCACCCCCTCGGCGTCACCGAGACGGTCGATCTCCTCGGCGACGAACCGCGCCTCCTCGTGCTCGGAGTCCGCCACGTAGGCGACCACCTTCGGCCCGGCACCCGAATCCGTCCACAGGTTCTTCGGCCTGCGGCCCGGGTTGCGGGAGATCACGGCGTTCGCCGCCGACAGGATGTTCTGGGTGGACCGGTAGTTCTGCTCGAGCAGGACCGTCGTGGCATCCGGGTAGTCCGCCTCGAACTCCAGGATGTTGCGGATCGTCGCGCCGCGAAAGGCGTAGATGGACTGGTCGGCGTCGCCCACCACGGTCAGCTCGGCGGGCGGCACGTCGGCGCCGGGCTCGTCCGGAATCGAGGACGACGACGGCGACCCCGCGCCGCGCGTCGCGCTCGCCGACCCGCGGGTCACCCCGGCCAGCTCCCGCACCAGGACGTACTGCGCCTGGTTCGTGTCCTGGTACTCGTCGACGAGGACGTGGCGGAACCGCCGTCGGTAGTGCTCGGCCACCTGCGGGAACGCCTGCAGGAGCGAGACCGTGGTCATGATCAGGTCGTCGAAGTCCAGGGCGTGCGCCCGCTTCAGGCGCTCCTGGTAGGCCTGGTAGGCCCGCGCGAGCGCGGCCTCGTAGGGGTTGGTCTCGCTCACGGTCCGGGCGAAGTCGTCCGGGTCGACGAGCTCGTTCTTCAGGTCCGAGACCCGGTGGCTGAAGGCTTTGGGCGGATAGCGCTTGGGGTCCAGGTCCAGCTCGCGGCAGACGAGCGCCATCAGCCGTTGGGAGTCCGCGGCGTCGTAGATGGAGAAGTTCGAGCGCAGGCCGAGCGTCGCGGCCTCTCGCCGGAGGATCCGCACGCACGCGGAATGGAAGGTCGAGACCCACATCGCGCGCGAGGCCCCGCCGACCAGGGCCTCGACGCGCTCGCGCATCTCTGCAGCGGCCTTGTTCGTGAAGGTGATCGCCAGGATCTCCCCCGGGCGCGCCCGCCGCGTGGCGAGCAGGTAGGCGATCCGGTGCGTGAGGACCCGCGTCTTGCCCGATCCGGCGCCCGCCACGATGAGGAGCGGCCCGCCGTGGTGCACGACCGCCGCCCGCTGCTGCGGGTTGAGCCCGTCCAGGAGTGCCTCGGCGTCGGCCCGATCGACGGCGCGCGCCGGTTCGGGCGCACTCCCGACGGCGCGGACGAGGTCGCGCTCGGCGCCGTCGTCGGGCCTGGTCCCGGGCGAGGGAGCCGGTCGGTCCGCCTCACGCGCCGCACGGGCGGTGGTGGGCCGCCGCGCCGGCGCGGCCGGGACCCCCGGCAGGGGCAGGTCGTCGAAGAGCGAGGTCAGCTCGCGCGGGGAGTTCATGGCCCGGCCAGGGTAAGCCGTCCCGCCGACACGCACCTCCCGGCACCGCGATCCCCCCGCCGATGTCCCCGAACACCGTCGGTGTGGAACGATGACCCGCGACATCGCCGTCGCCGGCCCGCCGGACCACCTCGACGTGATCGGACGCGCAGCACGGCCCCAGCAACACGAAGAGAGCACCCATGAGCAAGCGCACGAGCAAGCGCCGCGCCCGCAAGAAGAGCGGCGCCAACCACGGCAAGCGGCCCAACGCCTGACCTCTCCCCATCGGGGCGCCGGTCGCCCGGCGCCCGGAGACGACGCCAGGACGCACGAGAAGGGAGCCGACCATGGCCCTGATCCGCTGCGACTTCTTCTCCGACGTGCTCGAGCTGAGCACGTCGATGACCGTGATCCTGCCCCAGGCCACGTCCGCGCAGATAGGCATGCGCGGCGTGGCCTCGGCACCGGGGTCCCACCCGACGCTCTACCTGCTCCACGGCCTCTCCGACGACGACTCGGTCTGGCTGCGCCGCACGTCGATCGAGCGGTACGTCTCGACCCTCGGTCTCGCGGTGGTCATGCCGCAGGTCCACCGCAGCTTCTACGCCGACCAGGCCCACGGCATGCGGTTCTGGACCTTCCTCTCGGAGGAGCTCCCCGCCGTCGCCGGCTCCTTCTTCCCGCTGTCCAACCGCCGCGAGGACACGTTCGTCGCGGGCCTCTCGATGGGCGGCTACGGGGCGTTCAAATGGGCGCTGCGCCGGCCGGAGCGCTTCGCCGCCGCAGCGAGCCTGTCCGGAGCGCTCGACGTCGCCGGCCTCCAGCGCGGCGCCGGCCCGGACGACCCGGTGAACCGCGCCTTCGGCGGCCGACCCGTCGCCGGCACACCGGACGACCTCCTCTGGCTGCTCGACCGGGCCCACCGCACCGGGACGGACCTTCCCGCGCTCTATCTCGCGTGCGGCACCGAGGACTTCCTCGTCGAGCACAACCGCACCTTCGTCGCGGCCGCGGACGCCACCGGCGTGCCCCTCACCGCCGACTTCTCCACCGGTGACCACGAGTGGGGCTACTGGGACGCGAAGATCCAAGACGTGCTGGCCTGGTTGCCGCTCCGTCGGTGAAGAGCGTTGCCGCTCCGTCGGTGAAGAGCGTTGCCGCTCGCGCTCCGTCGGTGAGAAACACCGACGTGGTCGGGCGGATGGCTCCGACGACGGCGCTCACCCCGCCGAGGCGCGGCGCTCCACCTGCAGGACGGTGAGCTGGGCGACCACCCGGACCCGGAGCTCCTCCGGTGCCGACTCCACGCAGCTGCGCCGGATCAGCTCGCGCACGTGCTTCTCGGCGCTCGCCGCGTCCAGGCAGCCATCGCACACGCCGAGATGAGCGGCGATGCGCAGGCAGTCGGAATCGGTCACCTCGGAGTCGAGGTACTCGAAGAGCCGTTCGATGGCCTCGTCGCAACCGCAGGGCGCCCCCGCCCCGCAGTCGTCGTCTCCCCGTGCGCTGCGCGGGCTCATGCGTCCTCCCCTACCCGCATGCCGAGTGACCGGGCGTGGTCTGCGAGCAGAGCGCGCAGGGCGCGTCGGCCGCGGTGCAACCGGGACATCACCGTCCCGATCGGGGTGCCCATGATCTCGGCGATCTCCTTGTAGGCGAACCCCTCGACGTCGGCGAGATAGACGGCGAGGCGGAAGTCCTCGGGCAGCTGCGCGAACGCGTCCCGGATCTCGGTGTCCGGCAGGCGGTCGAGCGCGTCCATCTCCGCCGAGCGCAGCCCGGTGGACGTGTGCGACGCCGCACGATGGATCTGCCAGTCCTCGATCTCCTCCGCGTCCGACTGCAGCGGCTCCCGCTGCTTCTTGCGGTAGGTGTTGATGAAGGCGTTCGTCATGATCCGGTAGAGCCACGCCTTGAGGTTCGTCCCGGGGCGGTACTGGTGGAAGGCCGCGAACGCCTTGGCGAAGGTCTCCTGCACCAGGTCCTCGGCGTCGGCGGGGTTGCGCGTCATGCGCAGCGCCGCGGAGTAGAGCTGGTCGAGGTACGGCAGCGCGTCGTCCTCGAAGCGCCGCACCCGCTCCTGCTCGCTCTCGGTGTCCAGGATCGAGGGCTCGTCCACCGCGCCGGGCGGGTCGCCGGCGACGGCACCGGACGCGACGTCCGGCCCCGCTGCCCCCGGGCCGCCCGGGCTGTCCTCGCTCATCACGACCGAGCGTAGTGCCCCGGCCCGGGCCAAGGTCTCCCCGCTCGACGGCGCCAGGGTCATGAGGAGAGCCACACAGGCTCAACGGCTCCGCGACGCCCGCCTATTCCGGCCCGGCCTGTCCGGGCCGCGCCTGCGCGCCGCAGGCCGCCGCGCCATCGCCCTCGCGCGAGCGCGCCAGGTGCGGTAGCAATGGACCATGACCGTCCTGCGTCGCGTCGCCCGCCCCATGCTCGCCGCCGTGTTCATCGCCGACGGACTCGATGCCGTCCGGCACCCGGACGCGCACGTGGCCACGATCGAACGGTTCCGACCGCTGCTGAAGAAGGTCACGGACGCCCTGGGCCTGCCCGACGACCCGAAGCTCCTCGCCCGGGCCTCCGGCGCCGTGACCGTCGTCGCCGCCCTCGCGCTGGCCTCGGGCAAGGTGCCCCGGGCCGCTGCGTTCACGCTTGCCGCCGTCACCGCTCCCGTAGCCCTCGCGACGAACCCCGTGTGGGCCGCGAAGGGCGCTGAGCAGCGGCGCGAGTACGCCCGGGGCGCCCTGCGCTCCGGCGCCCTCATCGGCGGTCTGCTGATCGCGGGCGCGGACACCGCGGGCAAGCCGTCCCTCGGCTGGCGGGTCGCCCAGTCGCGTCAGGTGCGCGCCAAGGCGAAGGCCGCCTCGGCGTAGGCGTGGGCGCCCCGACTAGCCTGGCCGCCATGGCGCACACCGAGCAGCGCGGCCCCGCGGGCGGCCTGCCCGACCCCTGGCCCGCGCCGCTCGCGCCCGGGCCGCTCGACGCCGTCGTCGCCGTGCCGGGCTCGAAGTCGCTCACCAACCGCTATCTCCCGCTCGCAGCGCTGGGCGAAGGCCCCATGCACCTGCACGCCCCGCTGCACTCGCGCGACTCCGCGCTCATGGTCGCCGCGCTGCGCGGCCTCGGCGTCGGTGTCGAGGACGTGGACGACGACGGCGCCCCCCATCCCGGAGGGAGCGACCTCCTCGTCGTCCCGGCACCCCTGCGCGGCCCGGCCCACATCGACTGCGGCCTCGCGGGCACGGTCATGCGGTTCCTCGCCCCGCTCGCGGCCCTCGCCGACGGCGACGTGACGCTCGACGGCGACCCCCGCGCCCGCGAGCGCCCGATGGCCCCGGTGATCGCGGCGCTGCGGGCCCTCGGCGTCCGCGTGACCGAGCACGGCGAACCCGGCTTCCTCCCGATCACGGTCCACGGCACCGGGTCGGTCCGAGGCGGCACGATCGACGTCGACGCCTCGGCGTCGAGCCAGTTCGTCTCGGCGCTCCTGCTCTCGGCGCCCCGGTTCACCGACGGACTCACCCTTCGCCACGTCGGAGGCGACCTGCCCAGCCTCCCGCACATCGCCATGACCGTCGACGTCCTCCGGGGTCGCGGCGTCGAGGTCGACGACGCGACGCCCGGGCAGTGGCGCGTCTCCCCCGGGTCTGTCGGCGGCGGTCGCGTCGACGTGGAACCGGATCTGTCGAACGCGGGCCCCTTCCTCGCGGCCGCGCTCGTCGCGGGTGGGCGCGTCCGGATCCCTGGCTGGCCGGCGGAGACCACCCAGGCCGGCGACCTGTTCCGGGGTCTGCTCGGGCAGATGGGCGGCCAGGTGGCGCTCGGCGACGGCGGCCTCACCGTGACGGGGACGGGCGCCGTCGTCGGCCTCGACGTGGACCTGCGCGACGGCGGGGAGCTGGCCCCCACGATCGTCGCCCTCGCCGCGCTCGCCGTGACCCCGAGCCGGCTCCGGGGCATCGGGCACCTGCGCGGGCACGAGACGGACCGCCTGGCCGCCCTCGTGACCGAGATCCGCCGACTCGGTGGGGACGCCGAGGAGACCTCCGACGGGATCGGAGTCCGGCCGGCGCCGCTGCACGGCGGCACGGTCCGGACCTACCACGACCACCGCATGGCGACCTTCGGCGCGATCCTGGGCCTGCGTGTCCCGGGCGTCGAGGTGGAGAACGTCGGGACAACGGCGAAGACGCTGCCGGACTTCCCCGCGCAGTGGGCCGCGATGCTCGCGACGGCGGTACCGCCCACGTGATCCGCCAGCGCCGCGACGTCGACGAGTCCGCCGTCCGGGTGCGGCCCAACCCGCGCGGCACCCGGCCGCGCACCAAGCAGCGACCCGAGCACACCGATGCCGTGCCAGGGATGGTCCTCGCCGTCGACCGCGGCCGGTACGCCGTGCTGACGGACACGGGTGAGTCCGTGACGGCGATGAAGGCGCGCGAGCTGGGCCGGGCGAGCGTCGTCGTCGGCGACCGGGCCGACGTCGTCGGCGACGTGAGCGGGCGCCCGGACACCCTCGCCCGGATCGTTCGCGTCCAGCCCCGGCGGACGGCGCTGCGCCGGTCCGCGGACGACGTCGACGTCTCCGAGAGGGTGATGATCGCCAACGCGGACCAGCTGGTCGTCGTCACCGCCCTCGCCGAGCCCGAGCCGCGCCCGCGGATGGTCGACCGCTGCCTGGTCGCGGCGTACGACGCCCGGATGCAGCCCGTGCTCCTGCTCACCAAGTCCGACCTCGCCGACCCGCGCCCGTTCCTCGCGGGGTACGCGGCGCTGGGCGTCCCGGCCCTCGTCACGTCGATCCACGACGGGGTCATCGAGGGGCTCGACGCCGTGCGCGAGCGCCTCGCCGGGCGCACCTCGGTGCTCGTCGGCCACTCCGGCGTCGGGAAGTCCACCCTCGTCAACGCCCTCGTGCCCGAGGCCCTGCGCGCCACGGGCGGGGTGAACGACGTCACCGGGCGCGGGCGCCACACGTCGTCCTCGGCCGTGGCGCTCCCGCTCCCGGGCGGGGGCTGGGTCATCGACACCCCCGGCGTGCGCTCCTTCGGGCTCGCGCACGTCGACCCGGCCCGCCTCATCGACGCCTTCGAGGACCTGGCCGCGGTCGCCGCGCAGTGCCCGCGGGGTTGCACGCACGCGGGCGACGCGCCCGACTGCGGACTCGACGACTGGGTCGCCTCCGGGTCCGCCGGCGCGGCAGGGAGCGCCCGGCTCGCCTCGTTCCGCCGTCTTCTGGCCAGCCGCAGCGGCGAGGAGGAACCGGAGTCGCCCTGAGGTGCCGGTAGCGTGCGGGCCATGGCGCGCGACGGCAAGAACGGTCAGGAGCGGTACGACGACGACCTCCACCTGGCCCTCGTCATCGCCGACCACGTCGACACCCTCACCATGTCGCGCTTCAAGGCGCTGGACCTGCGGGTGGAGACCAAGCCGGACACCACCCCCGTGACCGACGCCGACCGCGCTGCCGAGGACATCGTCCGGTCCGTGCTGGGCCAGGCCCGCGGGCGGGACGCCGTGCTCGGTGAGGAACGCGGCAGCACCGGCCACGGGCCACGCCAGTGGGTCATCGACCCCATCGACGGCACCAAGAACTTCGTTCGCGGCGTGCCCGTGTGGGCCACGCTCATCGCGCTGCTCGACGGCGGGCAGCCGGTGGTCGGCGTCGTGAGCGCCCCGGCGCTGGGCCGGCGCTGGTGGGCGGCCCGCGGGACCGGCGCGTGGACCGGACGCTCGCTCGCCGGCGCCACCCGTCTCCAGGTCTCCGGCGTGGGGGACCTGGCGGACGCCTCCCTCTCCTACTCGAGCCTGTCCGGCTGGGAGGAGCGCGGCGACCTCGACCGCTTCCTCGCCCTCACGCGGCGGTGCTGGCGCACGCGCGCATACGGGGACTTCTGGTCCTACATGCTGGTGGCGGAGGGCGCCGTCGACGTCGCGTGCGAACCGGAGCTGGCGCTCTATGACATGGCGGCGCTCGTGCCCATCGTCACGGAGGCAGGCGGAACCTTCACGTCGCTGTCCGGCGAACCCGGTCCGCACGGAGGGAACGCCGTCGCGAGCAACGGGTTGCTGCACGACCGCGTCCTCCGAGCGATCGGTGACGGCGGGCTCGGCGAGGCGGTCGGGGACGATGTCGGTGGTCCGTCGTAGCGTCGGCGACATGCGGATCCTGCACACCTCGGACTGGCACCTCGGTCGCACGCTGCACGGCGTCGACCTCCTGGACCACCAGGCCGCCTACCTCGACCACCTCGTGGAGGTGGTCCGCGCGATGCGCGTGGACGCGGTGCTCGTCGCGGGGGACGTCTACGACCGGGCCGTGCCGCCCGTGCCGGCGGTAGAGCTGCTCGCCGACGCTCTGAGCCGGCTCGCCGCGCACACGCGGGTGGTGCTGACGCCGGGCAACCACGACTCCGCAACACGACTCGGCTTCGGTGCGGGGTTGTTCACCGAGCGGGTGAGCGTCCGGTGCCGGATCGCGGACATCGCGCGGCCGGTGGAGATCCCCGACGCCGACGGCGGCACGGGGGCGCTCGTCTACGCGCTCCCGTACCTCGACCCGGACACAGCACGGCACCAGCTCGCGGATGCCGGCCCCGAAGGCGCGGACGACGACGGCGCGACGGTCCCGCTCGTGCCCGGGCGCTCCCACGAGGCGGTCCTGGGCGCGGCGATGGTCCGGGTGCGCCGGGACCTTGCGGCGCACCGTGGCGGGTCCGGGAGCCGCGTCCCCGCCGTCGTGATGGCCCACGCGTTCGTGGTGGGTGGGCAGGCGTCGGAGTCCGAGCGAGACATCCGCGTGGGCGGGGTCGACTCGGTGCCGGCGGGAATCTTCGGAACGGTGTCGTGGGACGAGGCCGAGCCTGGGGACGCGCCCCCTGACCGGACGGCCGGAGGCGACGTCGACTACCTCGCCCTGGGGCACCTGCACGGGGCGCAGCGGATCGGCTCGGACGACCGCGGCCCTGTCCTGCGCTACGCGGGCTCCCCGCTCGCCTACTCGTTCTCCGAACGCTCGCAGCGCAAGTCCAGCACGGTCGTGGAGCTCGTCGACGACGGGGTCCGGGGCGTCGAACTCGTCGACGCCCCGGTCCCCCGGCGCCTCGCGGAGGTCGTGGGCACGCTCGAGGACCTCCGGGGACGGGCGTTCGACGGCGACGTCGAGGCCTGGGTCCGCGTCGTCGTGACGGACGACGCGCGCCCGCGGGACCTGTATGCCCGGGTCGTCGAGCGGTTCCCGCACGCGCTCGTGATCCAGCACCGGCCGGCGGCCGGAGCCGGGGCGCTCGCCGCGCCTCGGATCGATGCGGACCACGACCCCCTGGAGGTCGCGGCGCAGTTCGTGCTCGAGGTCGGCGGACGTCCCGCCACACCCGAGGAACGGGTCGTGCTGCGCGACTCCTATGAGGCGGCGCTGGCTGCGGGCCGGAGCGCGTGATGCGCCTGCACTCCCTCACGCTGGCCGCCATCGGCCCGTTCGCCGGCGAGCACCGCATCGATTTCGCCGCCCTCGGCGCAAGCGGGTTGTTCCTGCTCGAGGGGCCGACGGGGGCCGGCAAGTCGACCGTCATCGACGCCGTCGTCTTCGCGCTGTACGGGCGCCCGGCCGCCCTCTCGGCGAGCCCGGACCGGCTCCGGTCCAGCCACGCGGCGCCCGGCACTGCGCCCGTCGTCGACCTCGTGTTCGAGACCGCGGCGGGGGTGTACCGCGTGCGTCGCTCGCCCGAGTTCACCCGGCCCAAGCAGCGGGGCACGGGAACCACGCGAGAGCAGGCGTCCGTCCGGCTGTGGCGGCTCGCCGACCCGGACGAGGAGGCGGGCGAGCCGCTCTCGACCCGCGTCGGTGAGGCGGACGCCGAGCTGCTGCGCGTCGTCGGGCTCTCGCGGGAGCAGTTCGTGCAGACCGTGGTGCTGCCGCAGGGTGAGTTCGCGGCGTTCCTGCGGGCCACGCCCGACGAGCGCCGACCGGTCCTCCAGAGGCTCTTCGGCACCGAGGTCTACCAGCGGATGCAGGATCATCTCGCCGAGGCGGCGCGGGGAGCGCGGCGCTCCGCCGATCTTGCGCGCGCCGGGGTGCGCTCGGCGATCGAGGCCTTCGTCCGCACGGCACACGAGGACGCTGCGTCCTCCGCTCCGGACGGCGCCCCGCAGGTCGACGAGCAGGACGCGGTCGAGGTCCCGGTCGATCTCCTCTCCGACCGACTCGCCCTGCTGGCGGAGATGGGTCACGATCCCGAGGGGGCGAAGGTGGTGGCCCTCGTCGAGGACATCACCGAATCCCTCCACGACGACGTCGCTCGACGGGACAGGTCCGAGGACGTCGCGCGGGCCGAGGAAGCGGCGGCGCGCCGGACCAGGGACGAAGCCACGGGCCTGGCGGAACGCCTCACGACCAGGGCCACGCTCCACGTGGAGCGCGAACGCCTCGCCGCGCGGGCCCCGGCCGTCACCCGCCTCGAGGACCGCGTCGTGGCAGCGCGGCGAGCGGCCGCGGTGGTGCCGGTCAGCAGGCAGGCCGCGCGCGCGCGCGAGGAGGCCGCCGACGCCGCGACGAGCCTCTCCCGACGGATCGCGGCCCTCACGAGCGGGCGCGACCACGACCTCGCCTCCGTGGACGCCGAGGCCCTGGGCTCGCTGCGATCCGACGCCCTGCGCGAACAGGGCTCGCTGGACCGGATGATCGCGCTCGAGGCCGACGTGCCCCGGCGCAGGGCCGCGCTCACCACGCACGAGGAGGCGCTCACCGACCTGCGACGGCGGCACTCCGACCTCGCCGCCGACCTCGCCGCGCGTCCCGCCGCGCACGCCGTGCTCGTGGCCGAGCTCACCGCCCTCCGTGAACGTGCGCTCGGTGCCGAGAGCGCCGCGTTGCGGCTCGAGCGTGCCGAGCAGGTCCTCGCCGCCTCACGGGAGAACGCGAGGCTCTCCGCCGAACGCGAGCCCGCGTCCGCCGTGGTCTCGGAACGGGCGCGCCGTGCCCAGGCGGCCATCGAGCACGAGGGGGCCCTCCGTCGCAGGCGCGTCGACGGCCTGGCCGGGGAGCTGGCCGAGGCCCTGCGAGCGGGCGAGGGGTGCCCGGTGTGCGGCGCTACGGAGCACCCCTCGCCGGCCCGCTCCGGACTCGACGCCGTGACCCCGGAGGACATCGCCGCCGCCGAGCGGGCGCGAGCGGCGGCGGAGGACCGACTGGCGCAGGCCCACCTCGACCTCGCGGTTCTCGACGAGCGCCTTCGAGCGGCGGCGGAGGCCGCGTGCGGACGATCCTCCGAGCGGGCGCTGGCGATCGTGGTGGACCGCCGAGCGGACCTCGCACGGGCGGAGGCCGCGGCGTCCGCCGTCCGCGACCGGGAGATGGCCCTGGCGGAGCACGAGGCGACCACCCTCACCGTCCGAGCCGAGCACGACCGGCTCGGTCATGAGATGACGGGCGCCGTCGAGCGCCTCGTCGGGCTCCAGGCGGACCTGTCGGAGGACGTGACGGCCCTCGAGGCCGCCCGCGGCACGTGGCCGAGTGTGGAGGCCAGGGCTCGCGTCCTGGCCGAGCGCGCCCGGGCCGCGGAGGACCTCCAGGGCGCCCACCGACGGGCCGCGCAGGCCACCGCACGCCTCGTCGACGCGGAGGCGCAAGTCGCGCAGGCACTCGCCGAGGCCGGATTCCCGGCGGAAGGCGACGCCCTGGCGGCCGCCCTGACCCCGGCCGCACTCGACGAGGCCGAGCGGGAGGTCGACGCGCACCGCCGCGCTCTCGCGCAGGTCGAGGGCGCGCTCGCCGATCCCCGGATCGCCGACCTCACGGGTGAGGAGTCACCGGACGTCGACGGCGCCGCGACGGTCCTCTCGGCGGCCTCGGACCGTCTCCTGGCCGCGACCCGCGCCGCGGAACGGGCCCGCACCCGCCTGGTCGCGGTCGAGCGGGACGCCCGGGCGCTCCGGGAAGCCCTCGGGTCTCACGCGGCAGCGGCAGCGCGGGCGGCCCCCCTGGTCCACATCTCGGGGCTCGCCAACGCCGGGGAAGCCAACGACCGGCGGACCACCCTCGCGACGTACGTTCTCCTGCGCCGCTTCGAGGACGTCGTGGCGGCCGCGAACGTCCGCCTCGGCATCATGTCCGACGGGCGCTTCGCCCTGGAACGAACCGATGACCGCGAGGGCGGCACGACCGCGCGCAAGGCAGGTCTCGGCCTCGCCGTCGCGGATGCCCTGACCGGCGACCGCCGCAACCCGCGCACCCTGTCCGGCGGCGAGACCTTCTACGTGTCCCTCTGCCTCGCCCTCGGTCTCGCCGACGTGGTGACAGCCGAGGCCGGTGGCATCGATCTCGGCACGCTCTTCATCGACGAGGGCTTCGGCAGCCTCGACCCGGACACGCTCGACGCCGTGCTCGGCGAGCTGGCCCGGCTCCGGTCGGGCGGACGTGTCGTCGGTATCGTCAGCCACGTCACCGAGCTCAAGCAGCAGATCGCCGAACGCATCGAGGTGCGGCGGCTCCCCGATGGCTCCTCCGCGCTGACGGTCCGGGCGTGACCGCGATGCCGGTGAGGTCCTCGCCGGTCAGGTCGTCAAGCCGCGCAGCAGGTCGAGCTCGCTGACGTCATACCAGAGCAGGTCGCGCTCGGCGGCCCGGTCGAGGGCCGCCTCGTCGCCGTCGGCGGCGGCAGCGACGTCGGCGGCCGCGTCGACGTCGTCCACGTGGAGGCTCACGACTCGGCTCCACGGGATGTCGCTCGGCGGCTCGACGGCGCTCGGCAACGCTCCATGCCGGGCACGCGGCTCGGGCCCCGGCACCTCGGCGACCACGACGACCCGGCGCCGGGGTGCGGCCGGGTCGGCGCCCACGAGCTCGACGCTCTCATCTGCGGCGGCGAGCATCGCGGCGAACTCCAGGCCCTCGACGTCCTCCTCCGGCAGCGCCGCCGCCAAGGGAGCCGTCACGGCGTGAGCGGTGAGGGGATGCAGGCCCGCCGGGTCGGCGAGGGCGGGCAGCGTGGTCGGCACGTAGAGGCGCACCACCGCAGTCTCCCGCAGCCCGACGACCCGCGTCACGAGGCGGGCCGTCGCCGCGCGACACGACCGCGCCCGCGGCCTGCGGCGAGCCGGTCGCGACGGCGCGCCGAGCGACCCGACAGCTCGATGGCGAGGGATGTCACGGCCGACCGGGCCGGCGAGTGCGGCGCCGCCTCCCGGAGCGTGGTCCCCGCGAGCATCGCGCGGTCGAGCGCCGGTCGGTCGTCGGGCACGATCCGCGCGTCGCGAACCCCCGCGTAGCGGCTGAGGGCGGCAGCGACCGCCTGGTCGGGCGCCGGTCCGGCAGCCGAGGCCCGGACGCGGTTGACGACCACCACGCGTCGCACCCCGGGCGCCGGCAGCCCGGCGTCGGCGAGGTCGGCCAGCGCCTGGACGAGGCGCTGGATCCCGACAGGCTCGCCCGCACCGACGACGAGCACCACGTCGGCCGCGGCGAGGGCCGACAGGGTGGCCCCGTTCCGCCGCGGTCCGAGCATCGCCTCGAACCCTGCACCGGCCTCGTCCTCGACGGAGAACCCGCAGTCCACGACGGTCCAGGCTGCCACCTCGCGGGCCGTCTCCCAGACGACGTCCAGCCCGGCCGGAGCGAGCTCACGCCACCGGTCCGGTCGGCTGAGGCCGGTGAGCACCCGCAGGCCCGGTTCGACGACGGGGCTGAGCCGTCCGAGTGCGTCGGCGTCGAGCGTGCCGTTGGCCGCCGCCCGGACGGCCGCCGCCAGACCGGGTGACTCGTCGAGCAGCCCGAGGGACTGGGCGAGGGAGCCGCCCCAGGTGTCGGCGTCGACGAGGAGGGTCTCCTCACCGAGCGCCGCGAGCTCGGCGCCGAGGTTGACGGCCACGGTCGTCCGGCCCGGAGCGCCGTGGGGCCCCCACACGGCGACGAGCCGGCCAGGGGAAGCCGCGCTACCGGGTTCCGCGACGCCGTCGGGCCTCGCCGGCGCCTCGGCCGGCAGCGTGCCCGGCGCCTCGGCGCGCGCGCCGGCGTCGTCGTCCTCCTCGCCGTCCTCTCGCCCGGTCTCGACGCACGCCCGGACTGCGCGCACGACGTCGCCGATCGGCCGGTCGGCCGGCAGGACGGCCTCGGCCCCGAGGCCGCGGCACCGATCCTCGTCGCCCGCGTCAGCGAGGAGGACGACACGCAGGCCGGCGTCGCGGAGCCGTGCGATCGCCGCGCGATCGAGGCCGGGGAGGTTGCTGGAGAGCACGCCGACCGGAGCGACCCCGGCCAGGCCCAGCGCGACCACCTCGGCGAGGTCCGCGCACCGCCGGACGACGGTCAGGCCCGTGCCGGGCGAGTCGAGCGCGGCCACGAGCCCGGCCTCCGCCGGGGTGTGGACCGCGCACAGGACCGCCGAGCGCATCACGCGCCGCCCGGTACCGGCACCAGGGTGATCTCGCCGTCGGTCGAGAGGGCGGCGAGCACGTCGGGCAGCTCCCCGGACGGCACCAGGACCTCGACCGTGGTGCTTCCCCCGGCCGCGAAGAGGTCGTCGCTCTCGGAGACGTCCGCGACGCGCAGGTCGGCCGCTACGAGGGACGGCTGGGCAGGTTCGGCGGCCACTCCGATGCCTGTGGCCGGTGGCACGGTCAACCACAGGTCGACCAGGGTGCCCTTGACGACGGCGGCGCTGAGCGCACCCGAGACGGGGATGCCGACCGGGCGGACATCCACGTCGGCACCGGTGCCGATCGCATCGGCCGGGAGGAGCTCCCCCGGGCCGACGGGTCGGGTGACGACGGCCCCCGGGGGTATCGGGGCGCCTGCAGCCAGGTAGACGGCCTCCGTCCCGGGGAGTCGCCCCTGGACCACCTGGAGGTCCTCGGTGACGACAGGGTCTCCCGGGGTCAGTGCTCCACGGGTCGCGTAGAAGCCGGTCCCGCGATCGGCGTCGGCCACCACCCACGTCCCGAGGGCGACCGAACCGGCCACGAGCAGCAGGCCCACCCCGAGGCGCGGGTCGCGCCAGCTGGGCCGCCGCACGCGGCGCGCGACTGGGCTGGGGATCTCGCCTGACATGGCACCTCCTCCTTGGACGTCGACCTATCGTGCCCGGCGACGGGCCGCCGGCCCGCCGGGTGCCCGCGCGCCTGTGGACAACCGGCCGGTCCGAGCGTGGCGCGGTGGGAAGATCTCCGCATGCCGCCGCGGTTCCTCACCCTCGCCGACGTGGCCGACGTCCTGAACATCTCCCTCAGCCAGGCGCGCGCGCTCGTGCGATCGGGCGACCTCAAGGCGATCCAGGTCGGAGGACGCAACCAGTGGCGCGTCGAGGACGCCCAGCTCGAGGCGTACATCCAGCGGATGTACGCCCGCACGGCCGAGCGCATCGAGACCGGCACGCTCGACGAGGCGGAGGCCGCGAACCTCACGGACCGCTGAGGCCCGGCGCGTCGTAGGGCCGGCCGGCCGCGACGTCACGTCGACTCCACGGCGAGCAGACCGGTGAGCGCCACGCTCACGCGGCCCTCGGCTCCGCCCGCGGCGGGCTCGAGCGCCACGTCCACGTGGTCGGCGCCGACCCGCACGAGATGTCCCCGGAAGGCACCGGCCACGGTGACGACGCGGACGGTGGCACCCTCCCGTGCGATCGCCCGCAGGACATGGGTGACCGCGAGCCGGCTCTCGACGATCCCCGCCTCCGGAGCGACCGGCCCCAAGGGCCAGGCCGCGGCGATCGCCGCCATGGGGATCACGCGACGCCGTTCGCCGAGGCCGAGGAGCACCCACTGCGGGGCGGCGTCCATCACCAGCCCGGTCGAGTCCTCGCCATCCGCCAGCCGGAGGGTGAGCCGCGCGCCGCGCCGGGCACGGACCCGGTCCGCCAGGTGGGCCCTCCCCATCTCGAGCTCCGCGAGATCGGCGATCCGGGCGTCGTCCTCCGCGCGCGCCGAAGCGTCCCACTGACCTTGCAGGTCCGCGAACAAGGCCTCCCATCGCACGTCGCGAGGTTAGTCGCGAGCGGTGGATCCGGCACGTCGAGCGTCCACAGGCGCCCTCCTCGACTAGACACCGCGCGACCCGTGGGGCACCCTGTCCTCACCGATGAGCATCAAACGTCATCAAACGACACGTTCAGAGAGCAAAAGAGGTCGACGTGAGCGGTGGGAGCGAAGGGGTCCGGGTGGCCGGGGGCGCCCTGGCGGCGGCCGGGGGCGCCGTCGTCGCCGTCGTCGCCGGGGCTCAGGTGCTGCGGATCGGTGGAGCACTGGGCCTCACGGACGGACCGGGGCTCACCGCGGCCGGGTCGGCGGCGGCGCTGGGCGGGGCGGCGGTGGCATCGGCAGTCGAAGGAGTCGTCGCCTCCGGCGTCCTCCTCGTCGGCGTCGTCCTCGGCTGCTGGTTCGCCGCCACGGGCCTCGGCGTGGCCGCCTGTGCGGTCCTGCGCGGATCCGGCCGACGCTGGCGGCGCGGCGAGGAGACCCTGCGCGCCGTGGGTGTCCCGGTTCTGCGGCGCTTCGCCGGCACGGCCGCGGGCGCCGTCGTCGGCACCTCGCTGGCGCTGAGCGGAGCGAGCGCCGCCCCCGCCGACCTTCCGGACGACCTGGGCTGGGCCCCGACCGTCACCGAGACCGCGCCCGACCGCGCCCAGGATGCCGAACCTCTCGCCGGGCGCACCGTCGCCGCAGCGGTCACGGTCACGTCGTCCGAGGTCCACGTCGTGGCGCCCGGTGACTCGCTCTGGTCCATCGCGGCGGCCCGAGTCGTCGCCCGCGGAGTGGCCGCCACGCCGGCCGCCGTCGCCGCGGAGTGGCCGCGCTGGTACCGCGCGAACGCCGCCGTCATCGGCGACGACCCCGATCTCATCCACCCCGGTCAGGTCCTGACCGCCCCCGAGGAAGGAACCCTCCCGTGACCGCCACCGCCCTTGATGTCCTCCCCGTGCGCCGGCTCCGACCGGCAGGCCTGCCGAGTCCGGCGCAGCCCTGCCCGCCACCGGTACCGCTCCCCCGCACCTCCGTCTCCCAGCCGTGGGACCGCGTGCGGTTCGCCGGACCGACGACGGCTCGGCCCACGGAGGACGACGCCGCCCGGGACCTCGTCCTCGTCTCGTCCCCGCCCGCTCTCGCGCTCCTCCCCGGGGTGCCGCGCGAGGACCCGGCCGCATGGTGCGGATCCCTGGTCCGCGCCGCCGTCGAGGCCCTCACCGGCAGCCGGCCGACGGCGCAGCTGGCCCGCTGGCTCACCGCCGACATCTACGAGTCGATCGCGCGGCGGGCAGGGCTCGCGGTGCGGATCAAGGGGCGCCCCACGCTGGTGCGGCAGGCGGTCGTCCGGCGCGTCCACCTGTGCCCGATCAGCGCCTACGCCGCGGAGGCCTCCGTCGTCGTCCACGACGGGGAGCGGGTTCGCGCCGCCGCGATCCGGATCGAGGCGCACCGAGGACGCTGGCGTGCCACGGCCCTCGAGATCGGCTGAGGCCTCGGGTCAGGCGACCACGTCGTTGCGACCGTGGCAGCGCTTGTACTTCTCACCCGAGCCACACGGGCACGGAGCGTTACGAGCGGTGCCGGGGAACGTGCGGCCGTCGTCGGCGGGCCCCGTCGACGTCGGCCGGGCGACCGAGACGGGCGCCGCGTCGCCGTCCACGCTCGGCGCCGAGTACCTCAGCGCGGTGGGTCGCTGCGGCGCGTCGAGGCCGAGGATGCCGACGCCGCCGGACGCAGCCGGGGGCGAGGCGGGGGCCGCCGGCTTCGCCGCCGCGCCCGTCTTCTGCCCGGATGCCGAGGCGCCCTGCGGGCGGGTGGACCTCGCGCCCGCACGCCGGCCGCCCGGACGGGACGGAGCGGTCGGCGCCTGCTTCGCGGGCACGGCGACGTCCTCGGCCCCGCTCGACGTCGTGGCGCCGGCCTCGGCGGCAGGGAGAACCTCGGGAGTTCCCACGGAGGCGGCCTCCGCCGTCGCGGTGCCGCCCTCCTCGACCGTCGCACCCTGCGCGACCAGGGCCGCCAGGCCGGGCGCACTCGCCGCTGCTGCCGCGGCGGCGACCGCCGGCGCGGGCGCCACGCTGACCTCGAGGTTGAACAGGAAGGCGACCGACTCCTCCTTGATCGCCTCGGTCATCGCCTGGAAGAGCTGGAAGCCCTCGCGCTGGTACTCGACGAGCGGATCGCGCTGGGCCATCGCGCGCAGGCCGATTCCCTCCTTGAGGTAGTCCATCTCGTAGAGGTGCTCGCGCCACTTGCGGTCGAGGACGGAGAGGACCACCCGGCGCTCGAGCTGACGCATGGCCTCGGAGCCCAGCTCCGCCTCGCGACGCGCGTAGGCGTGCTCGGCGTCCGACGTCAGCTCGTCGATCAGCATCTCGGCGGTGACCCGCGCGGGGTGCCCGGCGGCCTCGACCACCTCCCCCGGGGTGATGGAGACCGGGAAGATCGGCCGGAGCTCCGTCCACAGCTGCTCGAGGTCCCAGGCCTCGGGCGAGCCGGCGGCCGTGGCCGCGGTCACGTAGCCCCGGATGACGTCCTCGCGGAAGCCCTCGACCTGCGCGTGCAGGTCCTCGCCCTCGAGGACGCGGCGCCGCTCGTCGTAGATGACGGTGCGCTGGCGGGAGAGGACGTCGTCGTACTTCAGGACGTTCTTGCGGATCTCGAAGTTCCGGGCCTCGACCTGGGACTGCGCGCTGGCGATCCCCCGGCTCACGAGCTTCGACTCCAGCGGAACGTCCTCGGGATACCCGGCGCCGGTCATGACGCGCTCGGCCAGACCGGAGTTGAACAGCCGCATGAGGTCGTCCTGGAGCGAGAGGTAGAACCGGGACTCGCCCGGATCGCCCTGGCGCCCGGAGCGCCCCCGCAGCTGGTTGTCGATGCGCCGCGACTCGTGCCGCTCCGTCCCCAGGACGTAGAGACCGCCCAGCTCGACGACCTCCTCGTGCTCGGCTGCCACCGACGCCTGCGCCCGGGCGAGGGCCGCCGGCCACGCGGCCTCGTACTCCTCGGGCTTGCTGTGCGGGTCCAGGCCCTCGGACGCCAGGGCGGAGACGGCGAGGTGCTCGGCGTTGCCGCCGAGCATGATGTCCGTCCCGCGGCCGGCCATGTTCGTGGCGACGGTCACGGCGCCCTTGCGTCCCGCCATCGCGACGATCGAGGCCTCACGGGCGTGCTGCTTGGCGTTCAGGACCTCGTGAGGCACACCCTGCCTCTTGAGCTTCGCCGAGAGGTACTCCGACTTCTCGACGCTGACGGTGCCCACGAGGACGGGCTGCCCCGCGGCGTGCCGCGCGACGAGGTCCTCGACGACGGCGTCCCACTTCGCCTCGGCCGTCTTGTAGACGAGGTCGCTCTGGTCCTTGCGGACCATCGGGCGGTTGGTGGGGATGGGGACGACACCCACCTTGTAGGTGCCCTGGAACTCGGCCGCCTCGGTCATGGCGGTGCCGGTCATTCCCGAGAGCTTGGAGTACAGGCGGAAGTAGTTCTGCAGCGTGATCGTGGCGAGGGTCTGGTTCTCCGCCTTGATCGTCACGCCCTCCTTGGCCTCGATGGCCTGGTGCATGCCCTCGTTGTAGCGGCGGCCAGGAAGGATGCGACCCGTGTGCTCGTCGACGATGAGCACCTCGCCGCGCAGGACCACGTAGTCCTTGTCGCGCTTGAAGAGCTCCTTCGCCTTGATGGCGTTGTTGAGGAAGCCGATGAGCGGCGTGTTGAGCGACTCGTAGAGGTTGTCGATGCCGAGGTAGTCCTCGACCTTCTCGATCCCCGGCTCGAGGACGCCGATCGTGCGCTTCTTCTCGTCCACCTCGTAGTCGACCTCGCGGCGCAGCCGGATCGCCAGCCGCGCGAACTCCCCGTACCACTTGTTCGCATCGCCCGACGCGGGCCCGGAGATGATGAGCGGCGTGCGCGCCTCGTCGATGAGGATGGAGTCGACCTCGTCGACGATGGCGAAGTGGTGCTCGCGCTGGACCAGCTCGGCGGAGTCCCAGGCCATGTTGTCGCGCAGGTAGTCGAAGCCGAACTCGTTGTTGGTGCCATAGGTGATGTCGGCGGCGTAGTGGAGACGGCGCTCCTCCGGCCGCTGGGTGTTGAGGATGCAGCCCGTGCTCATCCCGAGGAACCGGTACACCCGGCCCATGAGGTCGCTCTGGTAGCTCGCCAGGTAGTCGTTGACCGTGATGACGTGCACGCCCCTGCCGGCGAGCCCGTTCAGGTAGGCGGGGGCGGTGGCGACGAGGGTCTTGCCCTCACCGGTCTTCATCTCGGCGATGTTCCCGAGGTGCAGCGCCGCGCCGCCCATGATCTGCACGTCGAAGTGCCGCTGGCCGAGCGTGCGCCGCGCGGCCTCCCGCACCGTCGCGAACGCCTCGGGGAGCAGGTCGTCGAGCGACTCGCCGTCGGCCACCCGCTCGCGGTAGCGGTCGGTCTCCTCGCGCAGCTCGGCGTCGCTCAGCGCCCGCATGCTGTCCTCGTGCGCGTTGACCGCGGCGACGATGCCCTGGAGCTTGCGAAGGATCCGGCCCTCGCCCATCCGCAGGACCTTGTCGAGGATCGCAGGCACGCGTCACATCCGATCGTCTCTCGCGCCGCGGGGCGCTCACCGGGTACCCGCGTGCACCACAGCACCGCAGGTTACGCACCCATCGTAGGCGAGCCTCCATCCTCGCTGAGGTCGAGCGCTCTCGTTGGTGAGGTCGAGGTCCCCTCGACCTCACCAACGAGAGCGCTCGACCTCAGCGTCGGGAGGGAGCGTCTACGGGGCGGTCGCGGCCTCCGTCGGAGTCGCCGTCACGGAGGCGTCGAGCCGGATGACGCCGTAGGTCCACCCGTGGCGGTGGTACACGACGCAGGGCTGGTGGGTCACCGAGTCGATGAACAGGTAGAACGGGTGCCCGACGAGTTCCATCTCGTAGAGCGCCTCGTCGACCGTCATCGGCACGGTGGGGTGCACCTTCTGCCGGATGACCACGGGCGAGTCACCGAGCGTGCTCTCGTAAGCGACACCCGGTTCGGCCGGGACGGGCGGGGCCGGCGGAGCGCTCTGGGCCTCGGGCGCCTGTGCAGGCGCCGGCGGCCTGACGTCGAGCGTGGTCGGCGGCTCGACGCGGTGGTGGTTCTTGCGCCGGTCACGGACCCGCCGCAGCCGCTCCAGCAGCTTGGTCGTCGCGGCGTCCAGGGCCGCGTACCGGTCGGAGGCGGACGCCTCGGCGCGGACCACAGGTCCGCGGTCGCGCACGGTGAGCTCGACGCGCTCGGCCTTGTCGGCGAGCCGCGGGTTCCGCTCGTGGGTGATCTCGACGTCGATCCGCTGGGCGGTGGGGGCGAGCTGTTCGACCTTGGACAGCTTCTCCTCCACGTGCCGCCTGAAGCGCTCGGGGATCTCGACGTGCCTGCTGACGACCACGATGTCCATGACTACCTCCGTTGGGAGCGGGGCGCGGGTACGCCCGTCGACGAGTGAGTAACCGCTCAATGGCGGGTGTGCGATACCACCCCCCTCGCGATGGGCGCATCGTCGCGCCCGTTCCGCTCTCGGGAGGACGTCCGTGCGCTCCGCGAGCCGCCGACGCTGCCGACCTCCTCCATGATCAGACGGTAGTCCTGTCGGGCCCGGTCCGCATCACGACACAGCACCTGCTCAGCGACGCCTTCCGGGCGCCGGCGTCGCTGCGAGCACGAGGGCACCGACGACGTCGTGGCCCGCGGCGACGAGCGTCCGGCGGCACTCCGCGAGGGTGGCACCGGTGGTCAGCACGTCGTCGACGAGCACGCACGGCGCTCCCGGCGGAAGCGGCACGACGAGGCGAGTGGTGCGCCTCCTGTTGGCCCCGCGACCGGCCACCCCCAACCCGGACTGGTGGGCACGACCGCCACCCCGTCGGAGAGCATCGACGACGACGACGCGCGCCGCCGCTCCCCTGTCCGGGTGCGCCTCCCCTGCGCTCAGACCGGCGGCGACGGCCCCCGCGAGCGGCCCCACCACGAACGCGCCGCGGAGCCGGCGCCGGCGACCCGACGGCGCGGGGACGACCAGGAGCTGACCGCCTGTCCACAGCCCCTCGGCCGTGAGGTCCCGCGCCCAGGCCTGCCCGGCCATGCGGCCGGCGCGCTCGACCTCCCGCGACAGGTCGGCCCGCCCCCGGTTCTTCCAGGCGAGGACGATCCCTCGAACGCCGCCGGCATACTCCGCGACCGCCCAGGTCGCCAGCGCACCGGCTCCCGCCGGGGCGCGCCCCGGCCCCAGCCCGAGCCCCGACCCCGGCCCCGCGCCTCCGGGCCCCAGCCCGGCGAGCGCCGGCGCCCCGTCCTCGCACCGCCACGGCCGGCGGGCAAGCAGCCGGCGGCACGCCTCGCACAGGGCGACGTCCCACCGCCCGCACCCTGGGCACTCGACGGGGAGGAGAAGGCCGAGCGCGTCGTCGAGCCACCCCCGGACGCGCGCCAGGACGCGCGACCGGACGGACTCCCCGGGCGACGACGCAGCAACCTCCTCCACGCGCCGAGGCTCGCACGGGCGGGCCGGCGGTCGAGCCGGCGCCTCGCAGCCCGGTGGACGGACGCGCGCCGGCGCCTCCCGGGGAGGAGCCGTCCACCGGCGCCCCGGCCGGGGCGCCCCGGCCGGGGCGGCTCAGCCGGGGAACGCCGGGTCCCGCACCCCGCGCACGGTCGAGGTCCACCCGAGGCCGTTGCGTGCGAACAGCTCGCCCGCCCCGGTGCTGACGAACAGCAACCGGTCGCCCTTCCCCGAGGCCAGGCCCACGGCGCCCTCGACCGACGGGAGAGCGCTGGTCGGCCCCCCGACGGGCGTGAGGACGACGGTGTCGACCGCGCCGGAACCCACGCGGCCCAGCAGCGCCACCGTCTGCTGGTCCACCCAGACGGCCGCGGTCGCCTGGGTGATCCGCTGCCCGATCCGCAGCGGCTCGGCGAGGGCCACCGGCGACCCGTCGCCACTGCGCACGATCGCGGCGACCTCGACCGTCACCGAGCCCGCGGCCACGGAGACGACGACGACGCGCGCCCCGTCGCGGGAGACGCGCAGGGACCGCACCTCGCGCCCTGCGAGCCACTCGGCGGCGACGTCGACCCGGGTCGCGTCGGTGCGGACCGCGTGGACGACCCCACCGGGCGCCGTCGGCGCGGACCACACCCACCCGTCCCGATCGAAGGATGGCGCGGTGAGCGGCCCCGACGCGGTGAGGAGCACGGCGGGCGGGGCATCGCCCGCCGGCACGGTGGCGATCGAGGTGCCGGCCGAGAGGACGACCGGGGTGTCGTCGTCGTACGGGATCGCCGGGTGCGACGGCTCCGGGGCGAGGACGGCGCCGCCGCCCTCGAGGGGGACGAGCGTCCCGGCCTCGAGCGTCGCCAGGGCGCCGTCGGCCAGGACCACCGGGCTGGTCCCGACGGAGGGGTCGACGACGAGGTCGGGATCGGGCGTCGGGGCGTCGAGGGGCACGCCCTGGACCGTCATCAGCACCGACAGCACCCGCGGGAGATCGCCGAGGGTCTGGGTCAGCTGGGCCTGCATCAGCGAGCGCTCGCCCGGGGAGGCCTGGAGCGCCTCGGCGGAGAGGTCCACCTGGGCCACGCCGTCGCGCACCGTGACGGTGTCGACCACCAGCCGGGTGCCCGGGGGGAACGCGGAGACCACCCCGCTCGCCAACCAGGGCGACGGTCCCCCGAGCACGCCGAGGGCGGCGGACGTCTCCACCGTGCGGCGCGGGTACCAGCGCGTCTCGGAGACGAGAGCGCCGCCGTCGGGCGCGACGAAGTAGAGGGGGGTCTGCTGGAACAGGGAGCGGAAGATCGGCTCGGACAGCAGGACGCCGTCGTCGAGGGCGATGATGCGCCACTCGCCGTCGTCGTCCTCCGCCAGCTGGAAGTCCACCTCCGCCTGGGTCCCCGGAGAGGCCTCGGTGTACCGACCGCCCTGGTCGACGGTGCCGCTCAGGGACGCCGACGCCGTCACGCCGGTGGGATCGGCGGTCGTCTCCCGCACCACGGCCTGCCCCGAGTGGACGTGCACCGTCGCCAGCGGGTCCCATGTCGCGGCGGCCGACGGCCCGAGGAACGCGCGGGCCACCGTGAAGTCATCGGTGAAGCCGGCGGCCGATGCCCGCAGGAACCCGTCGACGATCTCCTCGGGGGTGTCGCCCTCGCCCGGCAGCCGCGCCAGCAGCGCGATGCTCCCGGGCTCGCTGACGTCCGGGTTGCCCTGCTGCACCGGGCCGGACTGCGGCAGCGAGGCACACGCTCCGAGGACGACGACGAGCACCGCCCCGAGCGCGGCGGCGACGGCCCGGCGGGGGGAGGGACGAGCCGGCCTCATCGCGCGCCCAGCTGGTCGAGGTCGGGAAGGCTCGCCGGCCCGGCCGGGTCCTCGGCGCGCGGCAACGGGGTCGCCGGGACCGACGGCGGGGCGAGGTCGAGCGGAGAGCCGTCGAGGACGACTCCGGCGCGGCGCGGGAGCGTGAGCCGGAACCGGGCGCCGTCGCCCGGCCTCCCCCACGCCTCGAGCCGACCGGCGTGGAGCCGGGCGTCCTCGAGCGCGATCGCCAGACCGAGCCCGGTTCCCCCGGTGGTCCGCGCCCGGGCGGGATCCGCACGCCAGAAGCGGTCGAACACGTGCTTGGCCTCGAACAGGGTCATCCCGACGCCGCGGTCCCGGACGACGACGGCCACGGCGCGGGCGTCCATCCCGACCTCGATGTCGATCGGCCGGCCCTCCCCGTGCTCGATCGCGTTCACGACCAGGTTGCGCAGGATCCGCTCGACGCGCCGCGGGTCGACGTCGGCCGTGCAGGGGCGGTCAGGGGCGTCGACCACCAGCTGCGAGCCCTTCCGCTCGGCCAGCGGTGCCGCCTGCTCGACGACGTTGTCCACGAGCGAGCGGATGTCCCACTCCTCGGCGTCCAGCACGGCGGCCCCGGCGTCGAAGCGGCTGATCTCGAGAAGGTCCGCGAGGAGGCTGTCGAAGCGGTCCAGCTGGGTGTCGAGGAGCTCGGCGGAGCGCGCGACCGCCGGGCTGAACCCGGCACGCTCCTCGTAGATGACGTCACCGGCCATCCGGATGGTCGTGAGCGGCGTGCGCAGCTCGTGCGAGACGTCGGAGACGAACCGCTGCTGGACGTGCGAGAGCTCCTCCATGCGGTGGATCTGGTGCTGCAGACTCTCCGCCATCTCGTTGAAGGAGCGTCCCAGCGTGGCGAGCTCGTCATGGCCCTGGACGGGGATCCGCTCGCTGAGCATCCCGTCCGCGAGGCGCTCCGCCGTGCCGGCCGCCTGGCGGACGGGCACCAGGACCTTGCGCGTCAGGTACCAGGTCATCGCGACCAGGAGCCCCAGCAGGACGACCGCACCCACGGCGAGCGTGCGCTGCACGAACAGGAGGGTGTCGTTCTCTGCCGCCAGCGAGTACACGAAGTAGAGCTCGTAGGCACCGGCCGACTTCAGGGTGACCGGGGAGCCGACCGCGATCCCGGGCGCCGTCGTCGTCCCCTCCGGTACACCGACCGACTGCCACTGCTGCCCGCCCTCTTCCTGGACGGCGCCGCGCAGCTCCGGGCTCACGAGGCCGATGAGCGACCGGTCTGTGACCGGGTCGATGATCACCACCTGCGAGAGGTCCGACGGCGAGCGCAGGAGCAGGGTGCCCACCGCCCCGGAGCCCGCCCCCTGGAGGGAGACCACGAGGTCGTTGGCCAGCTGCTGGATCTCCGCGCCGGTGTTCGCCGTCGCGTAGTCGATGCTCTCCTGCGCGGTGGCGCTCCGCTGGGCCGCGTCCGCCAGCATCTGCTCCACCCGCTCGTTGAACATGCCGGCGCGGATCTGGCCGGTCAGGTACCACCCGAGACCGACGACGGCGAGCGCACCGACGACGACGGTCGTGGTCACCACCCGCAGGCGCAGCGAGGTGCGCCAGCGGTCCGCCCACCGGCGCGCCGTCCGCAGGACGCGGACGGCGGCGCGCTGGAGCCCGACGGGCAGCCGCCTCAGGAGCGAGCGGGCGCGATGCGGCGTCTGACGCTCCGGGCGGGACGCCCGCACGGGCGGCGGCGTCATGGCGTGACGGCGCCTGCCCGGTAGCCGACGCCGCGCACCGTCACCACGACCTCGGGGTGCTCGGGGTCGTGCTCGACCTTCGAGCGCAGCCTCTGGACGTGGACGTTGACCAGCCGCGTGTCGGCCGCGTGTCGGTAGCCCCAGACCTGTTCGAGGAGGACCTCACGGGTGAACACCTGCCACGGCTTGCGGGCGAGCGCCGTGAGGAGGTCGAACTCGAGCGGGGTGAGAGGGATGACCTCCTCACCGCGGCGCACCCGGTGGCCGTCGACGTCGATCGTGAGGTTGCCGATCCGGAGGACCTCCTGGGCCGGGTCATCCGTGCGGCGCAGGCGGGCACGGACCCGCGCGACGAGCTCCTTGGGCTTGAAGGGCTTGGCGACGTAGTCGTCCGCACCCGATTCGAGGCCCTTCACGACGTCCCCCGTGTCACTCTTCGCGGTCAGCATGACGATCGGGACGTCGGACTCCGCGCGGATCTGCCGGCAGACCTCGATCCCGTCGATCCCGGGCAGCATGAGGTCGAGGAGGACGAGGTCCGGTGAGCTCGTCCGGAAGGCCTCGAGGGCGGCGGCGCCGTCGGCGCAGAACGCCGTCTCGAAGCCCTCGGCCTCCAGCACGATCCCGATCATCTCGGCGAGCGCGGTGTCGTCGTCGACCACCAGGATGCGACGGTTCATGGGCCCATCGTGTCACCCCGAGACATCATCGCGAGGGGTGGCACACCACCGTGCCGGCGACCCGCCCTGTCCGTGGCCCCGTAGGACACCGCTCGTCCCGAGCGTTCCGCCCGACGGACGACGTCTCCGTGGGGCGGGCCGTTCGGGTCGGGAACCGCAGCGCGGGACGGGCCGCTCTCAGGAGCGTGTCGGCGCCCCGTGGCACGATGGTCCTGGCTGCCCGGACCGGGCGACCGAGAAGACAAGGTAGGAGACCACCCGTGACCGAGGGACCGACCGGGACGCCGGGCCACCAGCCCGTTCCAGGAGAGGGTCAGCCGGGCGGCGCCCAGGACGCCCTCCCGACCGGCACCCCCGTCGCCCTACCGACCGGCGCACCGGTCGCCGGTGCGACCGGGCCGACCGGCTGGGGTCAGCCCCAGGTGCCGCCGACGCCCGGGAACCAGGCTCCCCGCTGGGGTCAGTACGCGCCGACGCCCCCGGGCGTCCCGGGGGCGGGCCCGCAGTCCGGACCGGCCCCGCAGTACGGACCGCCCCCGCAGCAGAACGGGTACCCACGCGGGTACGGACCGCCTCCGCAGCAGCCGCCCCGGTACGGCCAGTACGGCCAGTACGGGGCGCCGACGCCCGCAGGCTTCGGGCCCGGCCCCTGGTCGCCCGCTCCCCTCGCCCCGCGGCCGGGGATCGTCCCCCTTCGCCCGCTCTCGCTCGGTGAGATCTTCGACGGCGCGTTCAAGGCGATCCGCACCAACCCCCGCGTGATGTTCGGTCTCTCCGCGATCGTGGTGACGATCACCGCGACCATCCAGGCCGTCCTCACCTGGCGGTTCTTCGCGGGCTTCGAGCCGGCGCTCACCACCACGACGACCGGCGCCGAGGCGAGCCTGGAGGACGTCAACGCCCTGCTCGCCGACCTGACCGGCCAGCTGGGCGTGGCACTCGGCGCGCAGACGATCTCCTACGTCGTCACGACGATCCTGTCGGGCCTGCTCATCGTCTCCGTGAGCCAATCGGTGATCGGCCGGACGGCAGGGCCGGCACAGGTCTGGGCCTCCGCCAAGGGGCAGATCGGCCGACTCCTTGCGCTCAGCGTCCTGCTCCTGATCCTGGTCGCCGCGCCCCTCGCCGCCTGGCTGCTCCTCACGCTGGCAGCCCTGGCCTCGGAGCAGTGGGGGCTGGCAGCCCTGGTGGGCATCCCGGGCGGCTTCCTCGCCGTGGCCGCACTGTTCCTGCTCCTCACCCGGACGCTGCTGGCCACCCCCGCGCTGATGCTCGAACGGGGTGGCATCGTCGAGTCGATCCGGCGTGGCTGGGTCCTGACGCGCGGCACCTTCTGGCGGGTACTGGGGATCTACCTCCTCACCTCGATCCTCGTGAGCGTGGTCACCGGCGCCATCAGCGGGTCGGTGTCGGTGGTCCTGCAGTTCACGGCCGCCGACCCGGTCACGATGCTCACGTCGCCCGCCTACATCGCGGCCAGCACGCTGGCGCAGATCGTCGCCACCACGCTGACCACCCCGTTCACGGCCGGCGTGATCGCGCTGCTCTATATCGACGTCCGCATGCGCACCGAGGGCCTGGACGTCGAGCTCGCCCGCGCCGCGGAGGAGCGCGCCTGAGTGCCCGCGCCCTTCCTCCTCGGCGCCGACAGGGCCCTCGCCGCCCTGTCCGGCACGGACGTGCCGGTCACCCCGGACGCGGACGAGGCGCGGCGCTGGGCCGAGGAGGAGCTCGCGCGCGGCATCTACTCCGAGCGGACCAACCTCGTCGGTGAGGCCCTTGCCTGGCTCCTCGACCGCCTCGCCGACCTCTTGTCCGTCGGTTCCGCCGGGCCCGACTGGGTGCTTCCCGTGGTGGTCGTCACCGCCACTGCGGTCGCGGTGACGATCGCGCTGGTCGTCGGGGGTCCGGTACGCCGTCGTCGTGCGCTCACGGCACCCGCGGCGCTCTTCGAGGACGACGAGCGCACCGCCGAGCAGCTGCGGGCCGCCGCGGATGCGGCCGCCGCGCGCGGAGACCACGCCGGCGCCGTCCTCGACCGCTTCCGCGCGGTCATCCGCTCCCTCACCGAGCGCGCGATCCTCGACGACCGGCCCGGGCTGACCGCGCACGAGGCCGCCGAGGCCGCCGGCTACCGCCTCCCTGGCGAGGCCGACGACCTCACGAGGGCCGGAGCCCTGTTCGACGGCGTGCGCTACGGTCGCCGCGCCGTGGGCCCGGCGGACGACGCGTGGCTGCGCGAGGTCGACCGCCGCGTGGCCGACGCGCGACCGCTTCTTCTCCCTCACCAGTCACGACGCGGGTCAGGCGTGACGACGACGGCGCCCGCCAGCGGCGCTACGACGACGCCCCCACCCGCCACCACCGGTCCACGGCGGAGCGCCACGAAGGAGCCCGGCCGGTTTCGGCGGTGGCGCTGGCCGGCCGCCGTGGCCCTGGCGCTGGTGCTCGTGACCCTCCTCACGGTGGCGACGCAGCCGAGGACCTCGAGCATCCCGCTGGCCCCCGACAACCCCCACCCCGACGGCGCCCGGGCCGCCGCACAGATCCTCGGGCGTGAGGGCGTGAGCATCACGTTCCGCGAGACGACCGCCTCGGCGCTGGCCGCGACGCCGGACGACGGCACCCTCTTCATCACCGATCCGACCGGGCTGCGACCCGACCAGTGGGAGGACGTGGCCGCGAGCAACGCCGACCTCGTGCTCACCCAGGTCGCCTACGCGAACCTCTCGCTCCTGACCGACGCCGTCGTGCCCACGGGCGAGGGCGGCGACGGTGTCCGTGCGGCCGCCTGTGACGATCCCGACGCCGTCGCGGCCGGCACCCTCGACACGGGATCGGGGGACGTGCGCGCCCTCTCGGACGACGTCGTCGTCTGCTTCCCGGGCGCCGGCGACCCCTCCGTCGGCGCCTACGCCACGTTCCGCCAAGGGGACAGGCGGGTCACGGTCGTCGGCAACGACCGCCCGTTCACCAACGCCGCGCTCGCCGAGGCGGGCAACGCCGCCCTCGTCCTGCGCATCCTCGGCCGCACCGAGCACCTGACGTGGTACGTCCCCTCCCCCACCGACACGGCCGAGCCGGCCGGGACCCTCCTGCCGCCCGGCGCCGGGGCCGTCGCGGCCTGGGCGCTCCTCGTCGCGGTCGCCACGATGATCTGGCAGGGGCGCCGACTCGGGCCGGTCGTCGTCGAACCGCTCCCCGTGGTGGTCAAGGCGGCCGAGACCACGCTCGGGCGCGCCCGGCTCTACCGCCGCGCGGCCGCGCACGGGCACGCCGCCGCCGCCCTGCGGGCCGGAGCCGCCTCCCGCCTCGCGCACCGCCTCGGCGTCCCCGCCACCGCCGGCCCGGATGCCCTGCTCGACGCGCTCGCGCGAGCCACCGGCCGAGACGGCGCCGCCCTCGCCGCCCTCCTGTACGGTCCGTCCCCCGGGGACGACGCCGCCCTGCTCGCCCTGGTCCACGCGCTCGACACCCTGGAAGCCGAGGTCATGCGCCCATGACAGTCCCCCCGCCCGGGAGTCCCCCGCCCGCGGCCACCTCGCCCGCGAACGTCTCGGCCCAGGGCCCGACACCCGACGGCGCCCGGCAATCCCTCGCCGCCCTGCGCACGGAGGTCGGCAAGGCCGTCGTCGGCCAGGACGCCGCCGTCACCGGGCTGCTGATCGCCCTGCTGTGCCGGGGCCACGTCCTGCTCGAGGGCGTCCCCGGCGTGGCCAAGACGCTCCTCGTCCGCGCCCTCGCCGCCGCCCTCTCCCTCGACACCAAGCGCGTCCAGTTCACGCCGGACCTCATGCCCGGTGACGTCACCGGCTCGCTGGTCTACGACACCCGCACGGCGGAGTTCTCCTTCCGCTCCGGCCCGGTCTTCACGAACCTCCTGCTCGCGGACGAGATCAACCGGACGCCGCCCAAGACCCAGGCCTCGCTCCTCGAGGCCATGGAGGAACGCCAGGTGAGCGTCGACGGCAGGGCCATGCGCCTGCCCGACCCGTTCGTCGTGATCGCCACCCAGAACCCGGTCGAGTACGAGGGCACCTACCCGCTCCCCGAGGCCCAGCTCGACCGCTTCCTGCTCAAGCTGCTCCTGCCGATCCCCGAGCGCACCGCCGAGGTCGAGGTGCTGCGCCGGCACGCGAGCGGCTTCGACCCGCGCGACCTCGCCGGAGCCGGCATCCGCCCGGTCGCGGGCGCAGCGGACCTCGCCGCGGCGCGCGCCGAGGTCGCCCGGGTGCAGGTCGCACCCGAGGTGCTGGGCTACGTCGTCGACCTGTGCCGCGCAACCCGGACGTCCCCCTCGCTGTCGCTGGGCGTCTCGCCCCGAGGTGCGACGGCCCTGATCGCGACGTCGAAGGCGTGGGCCTGGCTCTCCGGCCGGTCCTTCGTGACCCCCGACGACGTCAAGGCCCTCGCCCACCCGACCCTCCGGCACCGGGTCCAGCTCCGCGCGGAGGCCGAGCTCGAGGGCGTCACGGCCGAGAGCGTCCTCGACGGCGTCCTGGCCACCGTGCCCGTGCCGCGCTGACGACGGCGCCGGGCATGGTCATCTCCGGGCGCGCCGTCGCCCTCGCTGCCGCGGGGCTCCTCCCCGTGCTGCTCGCGCCCCAGGCGCTCACGGTGGCGGCGTGGGCGGGAGTCGTCGTCCTCCTCTGCGTGCTCGACGCCGCCCTGGCGCCCTCGCCCCGGGCTCTCGCCGTCGAACGCTCGGTCCCCTCGTCGGTGCGGCTCACCGAGTCGGTCACGTCGACGATCCTCGTCACGAACCCCACCGGACGGGTGCTGCGCGGCGTGGTCAGGGACGCGTGGCAGCCGTCCGCGGGCGCCGTCGTGAACCGGCACGCCCTGACGATCCCCCCGGGCGAGGCCAGGCGGGTCCGCACGCACCTCACGCCGCGGCGCCGGGGCGTCATGTCCGCCGACCGCGTCACCGTCCGCGCCTTCGGCCCGCTGCGCCTCGCAGCGCGCCAGGCGTCGCTCGCCGCGCCCGCCGACCTGCGGGTCCTCCCCGAGTTCCGGTCCCGGCGCCACCTCCCCAGCCGCCTCGCGCGGCTGCGCGAGATGGACGGGCGGTCGGCGGTGCAGATCCGCGGCCCGGGCACGGAGTTCGACTCCCTGCGCGCGTACGTCGCGGGCGACGACGTGCGCGCGATCGACTGGCGGGCCACGGCGCGGCGCTCGGAGGTCGTCGTGCGCACCTGGCGCCCCGAGCGAGACCGGCGCGTGCTTCTCGTCCTCGACACCTCGCGCCTGTCGGCGGCACGGCTCGGCGACGGCGCCCGCCTCGAGGCGGAGATCGACGCCGCCCTCCTGCTGGCCGCGCTCGCCTCGCGGGCCGGCGATCGCGTGGAGCTCGTCGCGATCGATCGCACCGTGCGGGCGCGCGTCGCGGGCGAGAGCGGGGCCGCGCTCCTGGCCGCGATCGCCTCGGCCACGGCGCCGCTCGAACCGGCGCTGGTCGAGCTCAACTGGGCGGCCGTCACCCGCGTGGTGCAGGAGAGGCTGACCCAGCGAGCGCTCGTCGTGCTGCTCACCGCCCTCGAGCCGGCCGCCGTGGAGTACGGCCTGCTTCCTGTCGCGGGGGCCCTCACCCGCGAGCACCAGGTGGTCCTGGCCTCCGCGGCGGATCCCGCGGTCGAGGTCATGCGCCGCGCGCGGGGGTCCGGCTCGGACGCCTTCGGGGCTGCCGCCGCCGAGCGCGGCGCGCTGGAACGAGAAGCGGTCGCCGCGGCCCTGCGCCGGCGCGGCGTCGAGGTGGTCGACGCCGGACCGGACGAGCTCGCACCGGCGCTCGCGGACACCTACCTCGCGCTCAAGGCCCAGGGCCGGTTGTAGCGGTCTCGTGCCGCACTCGGCCTCAGCCTGCGACGACGGCCGTGTACCCCGCCTCGTCCTCCTCGAGGTCGCCTGTCTGACCCGACCGCACGGCGGCCCGCCCCAGCACCACCACGTACGCGGCGAAGGCGGCCACCGCCAGGACGCCGATGGCTGCCTTCACGGCCCACGGCAGCCCCGACGGCGTCACGAACGCCTCGATGAGACCGCTCACCGCGAGCACCCCCACGAGCCCGATCGCCACTGTGACCAGGGCCCGCCCCTCCCGCGCCACGGCGCGGCCCCGGGGTAGCGGCCCGGGCGCCACCCACGCCCAGAAGATCCGCAGGCCCGCGGCCGCGGAGACGAAGATCGCGGTGAGCTCCAGCAGCCCGTGCGGGGCGATCAGCGCCAGGAAGAGCCGGAGCTCGTCGTAGGTCGCCATGACCCCCGCGGCGGCGCCGACGGCGATCGCGTTCTGGGCGAGGACGTACACGGGCACGATGCCCGTGATCCCCAGACCGACGCACTGCGCGGCGATCCACGCGTTGTTCGTCCACACCTGGGCGGCGAAGGACGGCGCCGGACCGCTCGAGTAGTAGGCCTCGAAGGCCTCGTCCGCGTACTCCTGCAGCTGCTCCGGTGTACCGAGCAGGGCTTGCGCCTCGGGGTTGGTCGCGACCCACCAGCCCGTCACCACGGCCACCGCGACGAACGCCGCCGCGATCACCACGGTCCACCACCGGATCCGGTAGAGCGCGGCCGGCAGGGTGAGCACCACGAAGCGGGTGACGTCCGACCACGAGGGCTCGGGCGACCCGGCGATCCTCGAGCGAGCCCGGGCGAGAAGTGTCGACAGGCGCGCGACGAGCAGCGGCTCGGGAGAGGCCGACTGGATCGTCGACAGGTGGGTCGCCGTGAGCTGGTAGAGCCGGACGAGCTCGTCGGCCTCGGGGCCGGTGAGGCGCCGCCGTCCGGCGAGGTGCTCCAGGCGCGCCCACTGGTCGCCGTGCACCGCCGAGAAGGCGTCGGTGTCCACGGCGGTTACCCTGCCACACATGCCCCCCGGCACCTATGCCCTGGGTGACGACGTGATCGTCACCGGCGAAGCAGTGGCGCTCGAGGTCCGCCAGGCCTCGATCGTGCCGCGGATCCTCGCCATCTCGCTGGACGTGGCCCTCTACCTCGCCGTCGGGTTCGGGGCGATCATCCTCGTCGCGATGCTCCCCGCCTGGGACGAGTCCGCGATCGCCGCAGCGAGCATCGCCGTCGTCGCGCTCGTCATGGTCGGCCTGCCCACCGGCGTGGAGACCCTCACCCGTGGCCGCTCCCTGGGGAAGCTGGCCGCGGGGATCGCCATCGTGCGGGACGACGGCGGCCCGGTCCGCTTCCGGCACGCCCTCGTCCGTGCCCTCGTCGGGGTCGGGGAGCTCTGGCTGACCTTCGGCGGCATCGCGCTGACCTGCGCGATCCTGCACCCGAAGGGTAAGCGGGTGGGCGACATCGCCGCCGGCACGTACTGCGTGCGGGTGCGCGGAGCCGGGCCGCCCATGCCGCCCCTCGTGATGCCGCCGGAGCTCGCCGGGTGGGCCGCGGCCGCCGACATCCGAGCTCTCCCCGACGGCCTGGCCCTGGCCGCGCGACGCTTCCTCGGGCGCGCCGCCTCCCTCAATCCGCAGGCCCGCGAAGCGCTCGGGCGCTCGCTCGCGGCCGGCGTCGAGCCGCTCGTCTCGCCCCCGCCGCCCTGGGGGACGCCCGCCGAACGCTTCCTCGCGGCCGTGCTCGTGGCGCGGCGCGACCGCGAGTACGCCCTCGGCTGGTCGACGCGTCGTCGCAGCGACGCCGAGGCGGCGGGCCTGCGCCGGCTGCCGTTCGGCATCGACGAGGTCGCAGCACCCCGCCGCTGAGGGCCCCGCCCCCGAGGGCCCCGCCGAGTGAGCCCGGCCCCCGACGGAGCCCGGACCTGGCGTGTTGATCAGCGGGCTGAGCAACGAGCCGCTAGGGTCACGATCGTCAGCGCCCGACGTGCCCTCGACGAGAGGCTGCCCCGTCTCCACCGGTTCTCGGGTCACGCCGCATTCGAGGAGGTGGGTCGGATGGACAACCGGGAGCGGGTGACCGCAGCGGCGCTCGAGGAGTTCGAGCAGCACGGGATCCGGTTCACCATGGACGACCTCGCGCGCCACCTCCGGATGAGCAAGCGCACCATCTACGAGCAGGTCGGCACCAAGGAAGATGTCGTGGCGATGGTCATCAACGCGGCCTTCGCCAGCATCAAGGAGCAGGAGGCGGAGATCATCGCCGATCCCGGCCTCGACTCCCTCACCAAGCTCAAGCGCGTGCTCACGGTCCAGCCGGTGCGCTCCGACCTGGCCAACCCCTCGGCCATCGCGGAGCTGCGCGAGATCTACCCGGCGATGTACGACCTCATCGTCAAGCACCTGTCCACGGGATGGGAGGCCACGCTGGCCCTGCTCGACCAGGCCACGCGCGAGGGCCTCATCCGTCCCGTCAACCCGCTCATCCTGCGCGAGATCCTGCTGGCCGCCATGGAGCAGATGCTCCGCGACGACTTCCTGGCCACCGCGGGCATGACCCACGAAGAGGCCCTCGTCGAGGTGGTGGACATCGTCTTCCGAGGGTTGGAGACGCCCGCGTGACCCGCGAGGTCCGGCACCTCAACCATGGGTGGCGCTTCGCGCCCGACCACGAGCCGGAGTACCTGGTCCCGACGTTCGACGACGCGGCGTTCGCCGTCGTCGACCTCCCCCACTCGGTGGCCGACCTTCCCTACGACCACACGGACACCTCCGCGTACGAGCACCTGTCGACCTACCGCCGTGCCCTCGACCCCGGCCCCCTGGACGGCGGGCGCCGGGCGATCCTGCACCTCGAGGGCGTCGCGACGGCCGCCGAGGTCTACGTCGAGGGTGTCCTCGCCGGGACCCACGTAGGCGGCTACACGCCCTTCGCCGTCGACGTCACCGACCACCTGGCGCCGACCGGGCCCAGCGCGCTCGCCGTGGTCGTCGACTCCCGCGAGCGCGCCGACATCCCGCCCTTCGGCGGCGCCGTCGACTACCTCGGGTACGGCGGCATCTACCGCGAGGTCCACCTCGAGGTGGTCGGGCCGGTCCGGCTCGGGGACGTCGCGCTGCGGCCCCACGGCGTGCTCACGCGCACGGCACGCCTGGAGGTCGACGTCGACGTGCTCAGCGGGGTCGAGAGCGCGGAGCGCCTCGAGATCGACGTCGCGGTCCTGCGCCGGGACGACGACGCCGGCGCGGCGCTCGCCACGGGCCGGGGCCGGGTCCGCACGGCGGCAGGAGCGCCGTCGTCGCCCGCGAGCGCTCAGGTGACGATCGCCGTCGCCCTCCCCGGGGTCGAGCTCTGGAGCCCCGAGAAGCCCATCCTCCACGACGTCGAGGTCACGCTCCGGCGCGGGGCGGACGTGCTCGACGCGATCACGCTGCGCACCGGCTTCCGCGAGGCGGTCTTCCGCCCGGACGGCTTCTTCCTCAACGGCCGGCGCCTGACGCTCCGGGGCCTCAACCGGCACCAGTCCTTCCCGTACGTCGGCCCGGCGATGCCGCGCAGCGCGCAGGTGCGCGACGCGGAGATCCTCGTCCACGACCTGGGCGTCAATGTGGTGCGCCTCTCCCACTACCCGCAGTCCCGGCACTTCCTCGACGCCTGCGACGACCTCGGACTCCTCGCGCTCGAGGAGATGCCGGGCTGGCAGCACATCGGCGACGCCGCCTGGAAGGCCAACGCCGTGGCCGACGTCGAGGCGATGGTCCGGCGCGACCGGCACCGACCCTGCGTCATCGGGTGGGGCGTGCGGATCAACGAGTCGGTCGACGACGACGACTTCTACGCCGCGACCAACGCGGCTGCCCACCGCCTGGACCCCACCCGGCAGACGTTCGGGGTGCGCAACTTCGCGGGCAGCCGCCTGCTGGAGGACGTCTACACGTACAACGACTTCGTCCACGACGGCTCGAAGCCCGGGCTGCGACCGGCTCGCGAGGTCGCGGGGCGCCGCGTGCCCTACCTCGTGACCGAGCACACCGGCCACATGTTCCCCACGAAGGCGTTCGACACCGAGTCGCGCCGGCTCGAGCACGCCCTGCGCCACCTCCGGGTGCTCGACGCCGCGTACGGCGCACCGGACGTGAGCGGGGCGATCGGGTGGTGCATGACGGACTACGCCACGCACCGCGCGTTCGGGAGCGGGGACCGCATCTGCCACCACGGTGTGCTCGACGCGTTCCGCAACCCCAAGCTCGCGGCGGCCGCCTACGCCTCCCAGCAGGACGATCAGCCCGTCCTGGAGTTCGCCTCCGCCGTGGCGCCCGGCGACCTCGACGGCTCGGAGATCCGCTCGCTGCACATCTTCACCAACTGCGACTACGTGCGCCTCTCCCGCGACGGGCAGGAGGTGGGGACCTTCCACCCGGACCGGGAGACGTTCCCCTCGCTCCCCCACCCACCGATCGTGGTCCGTGACCTCATCGGGCGTGCCCTCGAACGGAACGAGGGCTTCACCCGCAAGGACGCGGAGCGGATCAAGGAGTTGTTCGCCGTGGTGGCCGAGCACGGGCTCGACGGGCTCCCCGCCGTCCACCGCGCCCGGATGGCGCGACTGGTGTCCAAGTACGGGCTCTCCACGTCCGACACCCTCGCGCTGTACGGGCGCTACGTGGCCGGGTGGGGATCGGCCGCGGTGCGCTACGACGTCGAGGGCTTCCGCGACGGCGTGCGCGTCGCGACCGCCACCCGGAGCGCGGACGGCGTCGGGCACCTGGACGTGCGGGCGGACGCGGCGACCCTCGTGGAGGGCGAGACGTACGACGTCTGCCGCGTGGTGATCGCCCACGTCGACGCGTTCGGCCACCCGCAGGTCTACTCCGACGCCGTCGTCCGGCTGGACGTCGACGGGCCCGGGCGGATCCTCGGCCCGAGCACGGTGGGGCTGATCGGCGGCGCGCGCGCGTTCTGGGTGCGCTCGGTGGGCGAGCCGGGCCGCGTGCGGGTGAGCGTGACGAGCGAGCGGTTCGGCACCCACGCCGTCGACCTGGAGGTGCGTGTGGAGAGCGGCACGACCGACGGCGCCCGGCTCGACGAGACGCGAGCGCGGTGAGCGCGGCACCTACCGCGGGGACGGGCGTCGTCGGCGGGGCTCTGACGCGCCGCGAGCGCGCGGCGTACGGCGTCGGCAGCCTGGGCAACAACCTCGTGTACGGGCTGATGACCACGTACCTGCTGGTCTTCTACACGGACGTGTTCGCCCTCCCGGCGGCGGCGGTCGGCACGATCTTCCTCGTCGCGCGCATCTGGGACGCCCTGGACGACCCGGTCGTGGGCTTCGTCGTCGACAACACGCACTCGAGGTGGGGCCGGTTCCGCCCCTACCTCCTCTTCGGCCCCTTCGCCCTGGGCGCGATCGTCGTGCTCGTGTTCGCCGCGCCCGACCTGAGCCCGACGGCGCGCCTCGTCTGGGCCTTCGTCACCTACCTGGCTTGGGGCATCGCCTTCACGTTCATCGACGTGCCGTTCTGGTCGCTGTCCGCCGCCCTGACGCAGGACGTCCGAGAACGGTCGGTGCTCATCACCTTCGCCCGCACGGTGGCGACGGCGAGCATCATCGCGATCAGCGTGGCGGCCCTGCCGCTCGTCGAGGCCCTCGGCGGTGGCGACGACCGGCGCGGGTGGCGGCTGACCGCCGTCGTCGTCGCGGTCGCCGCCGTCGTCGCCACGCTCGTCTGCTTCGCCGGTGTGCGCGAGCGCGAGCCCGTCGCGGGGCGCCAGCGGACGCGGCCACGCGACGTCGTCGCCCTCTTCCGCACGAACGGCCCCCTGCGGCTCGTGCTGCTGAGCATGTTCCTGGGCGACACCCTGCTCGCCCTCAAGATCGCGCTCGTCTACTACTACCTGCGCTACAACCTGGACGCGGAGGACCTCATCCCGGCGTTCCTCGGGCTGTACGCGGTGGCGACGATCGGGGGATCGCTGTCGACGCCACGGCTCGCCCGCCGGTTCGGCAAGCGACAGGTCGCGATCGCCGCCGCGCTGGCGACGGCGGCGGCCTCGCTCGCCCTGTTCTTCGTGGGGTACTCCGACCTGGTGCCCCTCCTCGTGCTCGGGGCGCTCGGGGGCGTCGCGGACGGACTCGGTGACGTCTCTCGAACCTCGATGCTCGCAGACACGGTCGACTACGGCCAGTGGAGCACCGGCAAGCGGCAGGAGGGCATGGTCTTCGCGACGAACATCTTCAAGACCAAGGTCGCCTCCGCCGTCGCCGGGGCGGCCGCGGCCTTCACGCTGGCCGCCGCCGGGTACGTCGCGAACACCGCGCAGACCGCGACCGCGCTCGAGGGCATCCACGCCGCGTTCACCCTGGTCCCGGCCGTGCTCGGGGTGCTGGCCGTGCTGCCCCTCCTGCGGTACGGCCTGAGCGAGACGCGGCACGACGAGCTCATGGCGGAGATCACCTGAGCCCGGGTCCGACCTGGGCCCGGCCTGGGACCGGCGGGTCAGGCCTGCGGGCCCTGGGGCGGCCGCTGCGGGGGCTGGGCCTGCGCTGACGGTGGCGGCTGCTGCGGGCCCCGCTGCTGCGGACCGGGGTACGGCTGGCCCTGCTGCTGCGGCGGGCCGTACTGCTGGGGCCCGCTCAGCGGGGTGAACGGCGCCGGGCCGGGTGGCGCGGGACGCGGCGGCTTCGGCTTGCGTGGGACGAGGCGCCGGATCAGCAGGACGACCCCGGCGATCACACCGCCCAGGATCGCCCACGGGAGAAGCGCCCCGAGGACGACGACGAGGGCGTTGAACGCGTTGACGAGCGCGGACCAGCCCTTCTGGACACCGCCCCAGAAGCCCTCGGGCGCCGGCTCCGGAGCGACCGCCTCGGGCAGCAACGACAGGGAGATCGTCGCCAGGTCCACCTGCTCGGACAGGTAGGTCTGCTGCGCGACGAGGCTGTCCAGCTCAGCCTGGCGCTGCGTGAGCGCCGCCTCTGCCGCCAGGAGGTCCGCCGTCGTCGTCGCCTCGGCCATGAGGCCCTGCAGGCGCTCGATCGAGATCTCGAGCGACTCGATCCGCGCGTCGAGGTCCGTCATCTGGAGCGTGACGTCCTGCCGGTTCAACGCGAGGTCCTCGACCTCGCCGAGGGTCTCGAGCTCGTCCAGCGTCGCGGTGAGGTCCTCGCTCGGGATGCGGACGGTCAGGTAGACGCTCACCGGGATGTCCTCGTACGGGTCCTGCTGGGAGTAGGCGTCCACGCGCCCGCCGGCGTCTTCGACGATCCGCTGCGCCTCGTCGGCGGCGGTGAGCGCGTCCTCGACGGTCAACGTGAGCGATCCCGTCACGATGACCTGCCGGTCGTCCGTGGTCGACTCGCCGGACTCGGGCGCCGCCTCGTCGGCGACCACGCCGTCGCGCGGCGCGGACTCCACGTCCACGCCGAGGGACCCGCCGGAGTCCGACCCGCCCTGGGAGCAGGCGGCCAGCCCGCCCACGACCGCCAGAACGACCAGTGACCTGATGAGGCGCCTCATGCCGCCACCGTACGTGGCCGCGCGACACCGTTCGAGGGACTGTGGATAACGAACCGGCCACGACCGGCACGAGCCGTCTTCAGTAGCGGTAGTGCTCCGGCTTGTACGGCCCGGTGGCGGGGACGCCGAGGTAGTCTGCCTGTTCCGCGGTGAGCTCCGTGAGCCGCACGCCCAGCGCGCCGAGGTGCAACCGCGCGACCTTCTCGTCGAGCACCTTGGGCAGCCGGTGCACCCCGAGCGCGTACGCGCCTGGCCGCGTGAAGAGCTCCACCTGCGCGATCACCTGGTTGGCGAAGGACGTCGACATCACGAAGGACGGGTGCCCCGTCGCGTTCCCGAGGTTGAGCAGCCGCCCCTCGGACAGCACGATGATCGACCGCTCGCCCCGTCCCGCGCCGTCGCCGGCCCCGTCCGCGGGGAAGGTCCACTCGTGGACCTGCGGCTTGATCTCCGTCTTGCGGACCCCCGGCAGGGCGGCGAGCCCGGCCATATCGATCTCGTTGTCGAAGTGGCCGATGTTGCCCACGACGGCCTTGTCCTTCATCGCGGCCATGTGCGCCGCCGTGACGACGCCGAGGTTGCCGGTGGCCGTGATGAAGAAGTCGCCGGAGTCGAGCACGTCCTCGAGCCGCGCCACCTGGAAGCCGTCCATCACGGCCTGGAGCGCGCAGATGGGGTCGATCTCGGTGACGATGACGCGCGCGCCCTGGCCGTGCAGCGCCTTCGCGGCGCCCTTGCCCACGTCGCCGTATCCGCAGACGACCGCGACCTTGCCGCCCATGAGGATGTCGGTGGCGCGGTTGAGCCCGTCGGGGAGGGAGTGCCGGATGCCGTAGGTGTTGTCGAACTTCGACTTCGTCACCGAGTCGTTGACGTTGATCGCCGGGAAGAGGAGGGCGCCCGCCTCGGCGAGCTGGTAGAGCCGGTGGACGCCCGTCGTCGTCTCCTCGCTCACCCCCACGATCTCGGCGGCGATGCGCGTCCACCGCTGGGGGTCCGCGGCCAGCGAGCGCCGCAGGAGGGCCTCGACGACGGCGCCCTCCTCCGACCAACCGTGCTCGCCGGGCTTGGGTCCGGGGGGCACGGCGCCGGCCGCCTCCGCGGCGACGCCGTGGTGGACCAGGAGGGTGGCGTCGCCGCCGTCGTCGAGGATGAGGTTCGGTCCCTCGCCACCGGGGAACGCGAAGATCTCCTCGGCGCACTCCCAGTACTCCTCGAGCGTCTCGCCCTTCCAAGCGAACACGGGCACCCCGCGCGGGTCGTCCGGGCTGCCGCCGGGGCCGACGACGACGGCGGCCGCCGCCTCGTCCTGCGTGCTGAAGATGTTGCAGCTCGCCCAGCGCACGTCCGCGCCGAGCACGACCAGCGTCTCGATCAGCACGGCCGTCTGCACGGTCATGTGCAGCGAGCCGGCAATCCGCGCGCCGGCGAGGGGCCTTGCGCTCGCATACTCGCGCCGCAGCGCCATGAGCCCCGGCATCTCGTGCTCAGCGAGGCGGACCTGGTGCCGGCCCGCTTCGGCGAGCGCCAGGTCGCGGACCTTGTAGCGACCAGGAACATGCGCGAACCCCGGTCGGGGCGGCGAGGAGGCCGGCTCGGTCACGGTCGGCTCGGTCAGGCCAGGCTCAGCCACGGTTCACCTCGGGACAGGGGTGGGGGGGTGGGGGTGGCAGAACGCTACGCCGTCCCGGTGCCATTCGCCGACCTCAGCCCGAAGGGCGGTCAGCCCTGGGCCGCGAGGCATGGACGCTGCTCGACGACAGGTACGCCTCGACCCCTCCACGCGTCCCCCACCGTGTGCGCACGCCACAGGGGAAGGCGTGCTCGCGGCCAGTGTTGCTGGCGTGCACCGGCACGGCCCGGTCCTGGTTGGAGCGGGACCGGACCGCAACCGCCCGACCGGAATCAGCCGTATCGTGGCCGAGCAACCGGGTGACATCGGCCGACCCGATCCGCGGCGGGAGTAGGTGAAACGTGCGGCGACTCCTGGCCACGGTGGCACGGCCGTTCACGATGTACTGGGACCGGCGGCTCGCGCCGACCCGCGATTCGGTGGACGAGGTCCGCCGAGAGCTCGACCGCGCGATCGACCAGGTCCGGCGCCTGGCTGACCTCCTCGACGACGTCCAGCGGTCCGTAGACATCGCACGCCTCGTCACGGACATGACCGCTCGCAGGGCCGCGACGAGAAACCGAGTCAGATGCCTCTTCCTCGTCCACCACATCGAGGCGTGGGACAGCATCGCCGACGTGGTGCGGGCCATGCGGGAGTCGGACGACTTCGATCCGATCGTCGCGTCGATCCCCCGCCGATTCCCCGGAGCGGCGGATTACCAGGACGAGCCGCTTGTGCACACCAGGCTCACCGAGCTGGGCGTGCCCCACATCCGCCTCGATCACCGGGACTCTCTCGTCTCGCTCCGCACCGTCACCCAACTCGACCCGGACCTGGTCTTCCGGCAGTCGCAGTGGGACGCGGACGTCCAGCCCGGCTTCTCGTCCTCGGCCCTCGCCTTCGCCCGACTGTGCCTAGTCCCGTACGAGCCGATGAACCTCATCGAGAACCTCCCGACGGGCTCCCACGTCCGCGACTCTGCGAGCGACAGCGAGTTCCACCGGGCCTGTTGGGCGATCTTCTGTGCGAACCAGACCGTCAAGGACCTCGCCGAGCGCAACTCGCCCAGCACGGGCGGCGCGCAGTTCGTCGTGACGGGTCATCCGAAGGCCAACCGCGTGCGTGACGCCCTCCTCACGGCACCCGGCCGGTCTGGCCGGGCCTTCACGGTCCTCTGGTCTGCGCACCACAGCATCGACGACCACTGGTCGTGCTTCGGCACGTTCCCCCGGGTGGCCGCCGACATGGTGGACTGGGCGGCCGCACGACCAAACTGGCACTTCGTGTTCAGCCCGCACCCAGCGCTCGTCACCCAGCTCGCATCGGCCACACCTCCGCTCACGCGAGCGATCGTGGACGACTTCATGTCGCGGTGGAACGCTCTGCCGAACACCGAGGTGTTCGGCGGTGGCGACTACGCCTCACTGTTCGCCGCCTCTGACGTCCTGGTCACGGACGGCCTCAGCTGGCTCATCGAATACCAGATCGTCACCAAGCCCGTCGTGTTTCTCGAGCGAGCGGGGCATCGTCCCTTCAACTCGCTCGGCCGGCTCGCCGTCTGCGGTGTGCACACGCTGTCCGACGTCGCGTCGGCCACCGCCCTCGTCGACGGGTTCGCCGCCGGCCGATCCGACCCCCTCGCCGACAAACAGCGGGAGGTGGTCGCCGAACTGTTCGGAGACCACGACGCACCGGCCGAAATCCTGGCGGCGATCCGTTCGAAGCTGCGGACCGAGCGGCGACGGCCGGCCGTCGGAGCCGACGAGGGCTGACCGGCCGGCGGAATCGCCCCCGGACCACCCGGGGCGTCCTCGGTTGCTGACTGCGCGGGTCAGGGCTCGACGGCGCGGCGCAGGTCGGGCTCGAGGTAGATGGTCGCCTTGAGGGGGACCACGGCGCGGACCCGCGCCTCGGCGTCGTCGATCGCGCGGGCGATGTCCCCTGCCGATCCGGTGTGCTCCACCTCGACCTTGGCCGCGACGAGGATCTCGTCCGGCCCGAGGTGGAGCGTGCGCAGGTGGATCACGGAGGCGACACCCGGGCCGACGAGCGCGGCCTCGATCGCCCCCTGGTGCTCCGGAGCCGCAGACTCCCCGAGGAGGAGCGAGTTCATCTCGATGGCCAGCACCACCGCGATGACGACGAGCAGCACGCCGATCGCCGCGCTGCCGAGGGCGTCCCAGCGGCCGTCGTGCGTGATGAGTGTCATCGAGACGCCGAACAGCGCGAAGACCAGGCCGACCAGCGCGCCCGCGTCCTCGAGGAGCACGACGGGCAGTTCCGGTGCCTTCGCGCCCCGGACGTACTGCGGCCAGGTCTGGGAGCCGCGCACGTGGTTCGCCTCGTGGATCGCCGTGCGGAAGGAGAACGACTCCATCCCGATGGCCGCCAGGAGCACGGCGATCGGCACCCACTGCCACGAGTCGATCGGGTGGGGGTCGGCCCACTTGTGCCACGCCTCGTACAGGGCGAACAGGCCACCGAGGGAGAACAGCACGATCGAGACGATGAACCCGTAGACGTAGCGCGCGCGGCCGTAGCCGAACTGGTGGCTCGCCGACGCCTCCCGCTTCGAGCGCTTCCCACCCACCAGGAGCAGCACCTGGTTCCCGGAGTCGGCCAGGGAGTGGACGGCCTCGGCGAGCATCGAGCTCGACTGGGTCAGCGCGTAGGCGATGAACTTGGTGACCGCGATCCCGAGGTTCGCGGCGAGTGCCGCGAGGATCGCCTTGTTGCCTCCGCCGTGGGCCACGGTTCTCCTTCGATCAGTCGGCGGGCCGGAGGGGGCGCGCCTCGTCGGCAAGCAGGACCGGGATGCCGTCCCTGATCGGGTAGGCGAGCGGGTTGTCCGGGTCCGTCGAGTGGAGCTCCGGCTCGCCGTCGGGGCCGACGCCGTCGACCAGCTCGGCGTGGGTCACCGGGCAGCGCAGGATCGCACGGAGCCAGGGCTCGATCACCGGGGCGCCGGCGATGGCGTCGCTCATGCGGCACCGCCGATGCCCCGCACCAGGGCGAGGACCTCGTCCCGGACCTTCTCCATGACGTCGGCGTCCTCGGCCTCGACGTTCAGGCGCAGCAGCGGCTCGGTGTTGGACGCGCGCAGGTTGAACCACCAGCGGGGGGTGGCGTCCCAGTGGCTCACGGTGAGCCCGTCGAGCTCGTCGACGCTCACCGGCCCGCCGACCTCCTCGCGCACGAAGGCCTGGACCACCCGCTCGCGAGCAGCGGGGACGTCCTCGACCACCGAGTTGATCTCACCAGACGCGGCGTAGGGCTGGTAGACCTCGGCGAGGGCCGAGAGCGGAGCCGGCTGCTCGCCGAGCGCCCGGAGCACGTGCATCGCGGCGAGCATCCCGGTGTCCGCGAAGTAGAAGTCGCGGAAGTAGTAGTGCGCGCTGTGCTCGCCGCCGAACACGGCGTCGTGCTCCGCCATCTGGGCCTTGATGAAGGAGTGACCCACGCGCGTACGGACGGTGCGCCCGCCCGCGGCGGCCACGAGGTCCGGCACCACCTGCGACGTGATGAGGTTGTGGATGATGGTCGGCTCGCGGCCCTCGGCCTTCTCGCGCTCGACCTCGCGGAGCCCGACCAGGGCCGTGATCGCTGACGGGCTCACCGCACCCCCGCGTTCGTCGATGACGAAGCAGCGGTCGGCGTCGCCGTCGAACGCGAGGCCGATGTCGGCGCCGTGGGCGACGACGGCGGCCTGCAGGTCCACGAGGTTCGCCGGGTCGAGCGGGTTGGCCTCGTGGTTGGGGAACGTGCCGTCGAGCTCGAAGTAGAGCGGGACGATGTCGAGAGGCAGGGCCGGCAGGCCGGCGTCCATACCGAGTACGGCCGGCGCGGTCAGGCCACCCATGCCGTTGCCGGCGTCGATGACCACCTTCAGGGGGCGGATGCCCTCGAGCGGCACGAGCGTGCGCAGGTAGGCGCCGTACTCGGCGAGCATCTCGCGGTCCGTGATCTCGCCCGTGCGCTCCGCGGCAGGGACGCCCTCGTCGAGGTAGGTCTGGGCGAGGACGGTGATGTCGGCGAGCCCGGTGGTCTGACCGACGGGGCGGGCCCCCGCGTGGCACATCTTGATGCCGTTGTACTGGGCGGGGTTGTGGCTGGCGGTGAACATGGCGCCCGGGATGCCGAGTGCGCCGCTCGCGTAGTAGAGGCCGTCGGTGGAGCACAGCCCGATCCGGACGACGTCGACGCCGCGCCACGTCGCGCCCTCGGCGAAGGCGGCGACGAGAGCCGGCGAGGAGGGCCGCATGTCGTGGCCGACGGCGATCCGCGTCGCCCCGCCGGGGACGACCACGACGTCCGCGAAGGCCGCACCGATGGCGCGGGCCGCGTCCTCGTCGAACTGCTCGGGGACGACGCCGCGCACGTCGTAGGCCTTGATGATGGCGATGAGGTCGGGCACGCCCGGAAGCCTACCCGCGGCGTCCGACAGGAGCCGTCAGTCGAGGTCCCCGCGCAGGACGCGCAGGTGACCGCGGCGCCCGACCTCCGGGGCCGGCCTCGGCGCCGTCACGGAGTAGGGATCGCCGCCCGGCCGGTCGGCCGGCGGCGTGGCCGCGGGCCGCGACAACCTCGCCTCGCGAACGGCCTCGGCCAGCGCGACGAGGTCGTCGGGCGTGGGCCCGGCCGGGATGAGCTCGGGCGCGAGCCGCACCACCTCCCACCCGCGGGGGGCGGTCAGACGCTCGGCGTGCTCGGCACAGAGGTCGTACGAGTGCGGCTCGGCGTGGGTCGCGAGCGGTCCCAACACGGCCGTCGAGTCCGCATAGACGTACGTGAGGGTGGCCACGGCCTGGCGGCTGCAGGCGGCACGGGTGCACTGGCGCGTGGGTCTCACGAGGGTTCACGGTACCCCCGCACGGCCCGGGGCGGCTCGCCGCCACTCTCGCCGCGGCGCTCGATGGTCTCCGCTCGCCGTCTCCGCTCCGCCGTCTCCGCTCCGCCGTCTCCGCTCGCCGTCTCCGCTCGCCGTCTCCGCTCGCCGTCTCCGCTCCGCCGTCTCCGCTCCGCCGTCTCCGCTCCGTGGTCTGGTTGCCGACGCGGGCCCGTGGCCGGCGCCGCTCCCTGGATCGGGCAGGGGCCGGTCGGTAGAGTCGCGCGCGTGCCCGAGCCCTCGGCGCCCCTGAGGCTGCCCGTCCCGTCCCGGCGCGAGGGCCGCCGCCGCGACCGCCGCGGCCGGGGGCCCCGCGGCCCGCTCGTCCCGGCGAACCTCCCGGGAGCCCGCACGCGCGCCGAACGCTTCGACGACGACGTCCTGGACGCGGTCGAGCGGCTCGAGAAGCGCTGGGGCGCCGAGCTCGCCGGGGTGGAGTTCGGGGTGGAGGACGTCCCGCCGTCGGCCCCGGCGCCCTGGGAGGAGGGCACGGTTCCCCTCGGCCGCTATTTCCCGGCCGACGCCCTCGCCGGTCTGAGCCACCGGATCGTCGTCTACCGCCGTCCCATCGAGACCCGCGCCGAAGGCCCCCGCGACCTGGCCGACCTGGTGCGCGACGTCGTCGTCGAGCAGGTGGCCCACCTGCTCTCGCGCGCTCCGGAGGACGTGGACCCGGAGTACCGCGGCGGGGAGTAGCGGCGGGGAGCTGGAAGGCGCCCCGCCGCGCGGGACGGCCGTCGAGGCCGCCCCTACGGCTGAGCCAGCCGGACCGCCACGGTCTGGGACGCCTGAAGGTCGCGCTGCGCGCCGAGCACGGTGATCAGCGTGCCGTCCGGTGCCTCTGCGGTCAGGACCGCCGCGCCGAGGAGTCCACCCGCTCCCCCGTCCACCGCCGCGCCGCCGGGATCTCCGGGTCCCCCGGTCTCCGGGACCGAGACCGAGACCTCGAGGGCGAGGGCGCCCGACAAGGCCGCCGGCTCGACGACGGCCGTGGACCGCGCCGGCACCCGCAGCGTCCCGACCTCGCCCACCTCACCGTCGGCCGTCACGCGCCTGAGCTCAGCGGTCACCGGGGCGTCGCCGGGATTGGTGAGCACCACAGTTGCGCCCACGGCGCGCTCGATCGGGAGCAGGACGACGAACGACGACGCCGCCTGGGCGGCCGCGGTCCAGGCCCGGTCCACGACGGGCTGGTCCGGGTCGTCCGGGAGCGGTGATCCGACGCGGGTGAGCATCGCCGAGGCCGTGATCGGGACCGCCGCACTCAGCTCCGCCGCGTACTCCCCCGCCGGGACGCCCGCCAGCGAGATGTCGGTCACCGAGCCGGGCTCGAGCCGCGCCTCCTCCGCACCCGGGATCGCGACCTCGCCGTCGGGCCCGAGGAGCCGCAGCGCGACCGTCGTCGCCTCGGCGTTCGGGTTCAGGACGCGCAGCACCGTCGGGTCGGGCTCCCCGATGGCCGACTCCTCGAGGACGACACCGGGCACCACCACGATGGTCGCCGGCTCCGCGGCCGGGACGCTGAGGTCCACGCCGGCCGGCGTGAACCCGCGCAGCGCGCTGTCCTGGAGCCAGGCGGCGACCTGCCCGCCTGCCACCGTCAGGTGCAGAGCGACGCGCGCCTGCTCCGCCGCGAACGACTCGAGCAGCACCGCCCGCTCGCTCCCGGCCGGGACGAGCACCGTGCCCGCCTGGCCCGGGTCCAGCGGCCCGGCGGCACCCCAGGCGGTGAGCGTCACCGTGGCCGGCGTCGCGCCGGCGTTGTCCAGGACGAGCCGTGCGCTGCTCCCGAGCTGCGTGCTCCCGCCGACGATCCAGGCGGACGCAGCCGCCTCCTGGCAGGTCGCGCCCACCAGGCCGCGCAGGTCCCCGGCGTCAGTACGCGCAAGCGTGGCACCGGCCGCCAGGGCCGTGGCGCCGTCCACGGGCTCGGCCTGGAGCACGCCCGGACCGGCGGCACCAGAGAGCGTGGCGGTCGATGCCTCTCCCCCTTCCGGCTCGAGCGCCGTGACCGTCGCGCCCGTCGGGGCCAGTGCGCCCAGGAACCGGGCCGTCGCGGCGGGCGGGCCGTCGCGGCCCACCGTGAGCACCGTCGTCGTGGTCGCCGTTCCTTCGGGAGCCGGGTCGAAGCCGGGGTCGTAGCTCAGGCCCTCGTCCGCGGCGCTGAGCCTGGGGGGACCGGCGCACACGAGGTCGAGGCGGGCCGCGTCGACGGCGACGGCGACGGGCGGGGCGGCGACGGGCGCGGGGGCCGGCCAGAGCATCCCCGCGAGGACGACCCCGGCGACCAGCGCGAGGATCGCGACCGAGGCGACGACGGCACCCAGCCGGCGGAAGAACGTGGCGGCGCGCATGTCAGACCGCCCCCGGGCGCCGTCGCCGGAGCGGGAGCGAGAGCAGGACGAAGAGTCCGAGCACGACCGCCTGGACGGTGTGCACGAGCGTGAGGGTCCAGTCGCTGTTCGTCACCACCACCGTCCCACCGGCTTCCCCGACCACGAACGCCTGCCGCCAGTCCGTCGCGGTCACCCCCAGGGGGCGGCCGTCGAGCCAGGCCTGCCACGACTCGTCCGCCCGCTCCGCCGACACGAGGACGCGCCCGGCGTCGCCCGGGTCCACCGGCCCCTGCCCGCCGACCGGTTCCGCGGGCACCACCTGGACGGGCACGCCCTCGGCCGTCACGACGTCCACGCGCCCCGTCGCAGCAGCGCCCTCGGGGGGCGCGACACGCCAGACGACGCCGGAGGCATTCTCGGTGACGCGCTCGAGGCCCAGCGTGCCGTTGAGCCGTCCGACCAGGTCCTCCCGCGCCTCGCCCTCTCCCGGGGGGACGACGACGACGCCCACGGCGTGCGCCGCCAGCGCACCCCGCGGATCGCCCGCCGAACCGGCTGCGAGGGCGGCCGCGAGGGCGGCGAGGGCGGTGTCGGCCGCGTCGGGTCCGACGATCTCCGTGGCGCCGGGTAGCCCGGTGAGGACCCGGGCGGCAGCGGAGGTGGACTGCTCGTCCAGCTGGTCCCCCTGGTCGCGCCAGAGTCGGACCGCGAGCTCGCCGTCGACGGGTGCGAGCGCGAGCACGCTCGCACGGGTCGGGGGGCGCTGGAGCTCGACGCCGATTGCCGGCACCGGTGCGGTCGCGCGAGCCGTGAGGGCGAGGACCTGGTCGGTTCCGGCCGTGGCGCGCGCCTGCTCCAGGTCTCGTCCCCAGGCGACAGCGCTCGTGACCGGCCCGAGCACGAGCAGGATGGTCAGCACCGAGGCGCCGACCTGGCGCCAGCCGAAGGGGTAGTCCGCCAGTCGCGCCCGGAGCCCGTCGCCCGCGGCGACGACGGCGACCAGCAGACCCAGGAGCACGAGCGACGTGCCCGCGCCGGCCCAGCCCCGGACCACCTGGACGGCCGACTCAGCCCCGAGTCCCCGCCCGGTCGCGACGTCGACCCGGCTCGCGCCGAGCGCCGCGACCAGGCCTGCGACAGCGACGAGCCAGCCCGCCTGGACCGCGCGCAGACGCCGGGTCCGGACGAAGGCGAGCAGGGCCGCGACGGCGAGCACGCCGCCGGCCACGAGCGGCGCGACGCTCGCCGCGGGTTCGGGCAGCAGCGGCCACGGCAGCGGCTCGGTGGGCCACGTCAGGAGGGGGAAGTAGGCCTCGCCGGGGCTGGAGGCGAGCGGGACGCCCGGGTCGGCGACGAGCACGCGCCAGGTGCCCGACGCCACGTTGCGAGCCGCCTCCACGACGAGCGGCGCGAGGAGTGCGAGGGGCGGGACCGCGACCAGAAGGAGGTAGCGGCGGCGGTCGCGCACCTCGAGGGCCAGCAGGACCAGGGCGAGCAGGCCCGCAGGCAGCAGGACGGGCGCCCCCGCCGCTGCCAGCGCGAGCGCGAGGCCCGCGGCCGCGGCGGCGCCCGGTGAGCCGGGGGCGGTCGTCGAGGCGGAGTCGAGGGCACGCGCGGGAGCGCCACCCTGCCGGGCGCCGCGCGCTGCCTCGGCGCCGGCCGGGACGCCGGGATGCGCCGCGTCGGCTCCGTCCGCGGTCGCGCCGTCGGCTCTCGCCTCGACCGGGGACGACCCGCCGTCGAGCACGTCGCGACGCTGGACACCGAGAGCCCGGGCGACGCCGAGGGCCGCCCACGGGAGCGCGATGTGGGCGACGACGGCGCCGAGCCGCCCCTGGCCCGTCGCCAGCAGGAGGGCGGGGGTGAGCGCCCAGACAGCGGTGGCCCAGGCCCGCAGGCCCGCCGACCGTGTGGCGGCCCCGGAGGCGTACCAGGCGCCCGCCCCGGCCAGCGGGATCGACGCGAGGACCAGCGCGGACACCGTGGCCTGACCCGACCCGCCCGCCGGGAACGAGAGCACCGCCAGGACGGCGAGGAGCGGGTCCGGAGGCCCGGGGTATCCGTCGGCGGTGGCGACCCAGCTGCTGGTCGCCGCGCGCCATAGATCGCCGAGGTCGGCATCGAGGGGTAGGAGCGCCCCGCCGGTCAGGGGGCCACCGACGAGCAGCGGGCCGAAGGCGACGGCAGCCACAGCGATCAGCAGGAGCGCCACCAGCGTGCCCGCCGTCCGGCGGCGTCGGGCGAGCGCCGCCCGTTCGGCGATCTCCAGAGGGCTGGGCGCCCGCCGGGTGCGGCGGGCGACCGCGGCGTGGAGCCGCCGGTCGTGCCCCACCCGCCACACCTCGCGCCAGTCCGCGCGCAGGGGGCGCAGCTGGCGGGCCGAGATGCGTTGGGTCGAGCGAGCCCGGCGTCGCGCACGGTGCACGGAACCGGGTCGGAACAGGACGGACACGGCAGCCTGGAGCTCGTCACCGGCCAGCCCCGGCTCCTTCGTGACCACCCGGGCGAGGGACCGGACGAGGGCGCCGAGGACCACGGCGATCGTGAGGAACGGCAAGGTCCACGCGGCTGCCTCGACCAGGCGCAGGTGCAGGAGCGCCGCGCGTCGTGCCCGGAAGCTGCGTCGGGGGTCCGCCTCCGGCCGCGCTGCCGGCCCGGCCGCCGCTCCGGCCCCCTTCGGCGGAGCGGGTCGGAGACCGAGGTAGCTCGCCCGCGCATGGCGGACGACGGCGTCGGGCGCCACGACCACGCGATACCCCGCGAGCCGCGCGCGCCGGGACAGATCCAGGCCGTCACCGAACGGTCCGAGGACGGGGTCCGTCCCGCCGAGCGACTCCCACACGTCACGGTCGACGAGGGCCCCGGCCGTCCCGACCGCATAGACGTCGTCGCGCCCGTCGTGCTGGCCCTGGTCGAGCTCACCGTCCTCGATCCCCGTGAACCGGCGACCACCCGGGGACACGGTGACGCCGACCTCGAGGAGCTCGTCGGGCACGACCCAGTCCCGCTGCTTCGATCCGACGATCGCGATGGAACGCCCCGACTCGGCCGTGCGGAGCAGCTCACCGAGGGCGCGGGGTTCGGGCGCCGAGTCGTCGTGCAGGAGCCAGAGCCAGGGCGCTCGCACGAGGCCCGGCCCCCCGGCCTGATCGGTGAGCTGTGCGAGGCCATCCCGAACCGCGGCGCCGAACGTGCTCGCCGTCGGGGCTTGCGCGATCCGGACCGACTCGAGCGAGAGTCCGGAGGCCTTTGCGGCGGCCCTCAGCGCCGAGGCCCGCGCGTGCCCGGGGTCAGCCACCGGGGTGATGTCGACGAGGAGGACGGCCGCCGGGACCTGGCGCTGCTCGGCGATGCCCCGCAGGGTCTCCGGAAGGTAGTCGGTGAGCCCGGCGCTCACCACGACGGCGAGGGCTGCCGGGCGATCGACGTGCACGTCTGATTCGGCCATCAGGTCAGCAGTCGCCAGTGGGATGAGCGGTCGGCCGAGTCAGGTCGGCGGCCGTCAGACGGCGCGGCGCTTGAGCTTGCGACGCTCGCGCTCGGAAAGCCCGCCCCAGATGCCGAAACGCTCGTCGTTCGCGAGAGCGTACTCGAGGCACTCGCTCCGGACGTCGCAGGAGGAGCAGACCCGCTTCGCCTCGCGCGTGGAGCCCCCCTTCTCGGGGAAGAAGGCCTCGGGGTCGGTCTGGGCGCACAGCGCCCGCTCCTGCCAGCCGAGGACGCCTTCGTCCTCCGCGATGACCGAGAGCGGGAAGATCTGGTCGGCCGACGGCGCTGGTGAGGTCAGCGGGCCGTCACCGAGAATGTTCCACACGGAGTACCCCATCGTTGTCGTGGCCGGACCTCGTGGGTAAATTACACGCGTGTCATCCGCTGGAGTCAAGCGGAATCGTGATATCGGACAAGATCATGACGACCTCGCTCGCGGCAGACCGCTGACCTGCGCACACGATCCGGGACCGTAGGCTCGCCGCATGACCACGATCCGGGACGTCGTCTCCGCGCTCGCCATCACGGACACCGGGCGGCCCCGACTCACGTGGTACGGACCGGACGGCGAACGTGTGGAGCTCTCCGGCCGCGTCCTCGTCAACTGGGTGACGAAGGCGACGAACCTCCTCGTCGAGGAGGCCGCCGCCGGACCGGGCACCCGCGTGGTCCTCGACCTCCCCGCGCACTGGCGCGCCGTCGTCTGGGCCATGGCGGCGTGGACGGCCGGAGCCGAGGTCGTGCTGCCGGAAGGCGGGCCGGAGCGACCCCTCCCCCGCGATCTCGAGGGCGCCGTCGTCGTCACCGACAGGCCCGAGCAGATCGCCACCGCTGCCGAGGCCGACGGCGCGACACCTGACCTCGTCGTCGCCGTCGCCCTTCCGGCCCTGGCCATGCGGTTCCCTGGGTCGCTACCCCCCCGGGCCCTAGACGGCGCCGCGGACCTGATGACCTACCCGGACGCCCTCGGGTGGCTCCCGGCGCTCGACGGCGCGGCGCCGGCGCTCGACGACGGGCCGAACCACGGCGGCCTGCTCCACTGGGCGAGCAGCATCGTCGGGCCCGACGACTGGCCGGCCCGCGCCCGGGTGCTCGTACGGTCGGCCGACGACGTCGTCCTCCTACTGGCCGCAACACTCGCCGTGCTCTTGCTGGGTGGGTCCGTCGTGGTGCTCGGGGACCCGCGGCTGGACGTTGCCGCGGTGGCCGCGGCGGAAGGCGTCGGTGCGACGACCTGAAGACGACAGGTGGGCCGTTCCCCGCGTAGTGGACACGGGTGGTCGTTGGCTGAGGCTGGCGTGTCTGGTGGGTGAGTGCGCGTAGCAGGCGGTCGAGGTTCAGCTTCCGCACGTTCAGGCGAGGGCGAAGAAACCCGTCCAGCCGATGGCGTCCTCCACCGGCTTCACGAGCCAGGCACCAGTGTCGACCTGGTCCGACGGCACCGAGACGCAGACGTTGGCGGTCGCCGTCGTATTGACTGCGAGCTCACCTTCGTACATCAAGGCATCGGGAATCTCGCCGCATCCTTCGCCTCCCGCCGCGCCATAGATGGTCTCGTCGGCGGCGACGAACCAGAAGTCCAGGTCGAACCACGGGACATTCGTGTCGGAGCCGCCGTTGTTGGTAACCGTGACCGGGGCCAGTACGTACTGCAGTCCGTCGGACGGCGGGGCGTTGGTCGCGTCGTTCTCCTCCACGATGTCGTCCGCGTTAAGCATGGTCGCGCCCAGAGCCACGGCGTACGATCCGACGGCCACTACCTGGTCGGCCGGCGTCGGGTCAGCCGGCGACCCCGACAGGTATGGCACCTCGGTCCCGAGGGCGAAGTAGCCGGTCCAGCCGGTGTACGCGCCGTCTCGCTTGACGAACCAGAGTCCGCCGTCGATCTTGTCGGCGGGCACGGAAGCGCACACGTTGCCCACCCCTGCCGCACCAGGCGCAAGCTCACCGAGATACATCATGGCGCCGGGGATCTCTCCGCACTGATCTTCCTCGTGCTCGCCGTACCAGGAGCCGTCTGCCGCGGCGAACGCGAAGTCCAGGTCGAACCAAGGGACACGGATGCCGGCCGCGTTGTTGGTCACGGAGAACGGGACCATGACGAACTGCATCCCAGGGGCGGGAGGAAGGTTCTGAGGGTCGTTCGCCGCGATGACGTGGTTCGCGTTCAGGGTGGTTGGCCCGACTGCAACCGTGTAGTCGGCGATCGAAACGGCTTCCGTCATCGGCGTCGGGCTGACCCGGGTGCCCGGACCGTCCGTGACCGCTTGGCAGCCGGCAGCCGCACCGAGGAGAGCGGCGACAGCGACGGCTGATAGGACCCGACTGCGCACGCATCAGAGCCTAGTCGGGGGGCTCTTCACTGCCGAGCGCCGGACGGACCGGCCCTGGCCTCGTCGGGACCGTGCGACTCGACAGGTCCCGGCGCCTCCGGTACGACAGCCGCACTGGCCGTGTGAGCCCCGTTCGACGCGGCACGTGAGCCCGCGACGGCACGCCAGGACCGATCCAAGAGTGAGAGGGAACACCATGGGCGCGGTGGTGAACCGCCCGGTCACGTGGTTGAATCGTTGAGACGGATTGCGACGAGGCGCCGACCCACGGATACGACAGGCGGAGCTTCTGCTCTCAATCCGTTGTTGGCGCGAGGAGGTGCCACGTCGTGCGTGGACGGTTCTGGCTCGGCCGACGGCAGGCTCTCGGCTCGGCGCCGCGGCGGTTGGCACTCCTGATCACCGTGGCTCTGGTCGGAGCGATATCCATCGTCGGCCTAGGTCCGGCCTCAGCAGCGACGGCCTGCGCCGGCGGCTCGCTCGTCATCGCGACCCACCCGGACGACGACCTCCTGTTCATGAGCCCCGACCTCCTCCACGACGTCCAGTCCGGACGCTGCGTCCGGACTGTGTACGCCTCGGCAGGAGACGCCGGCAACGGCGAGTGGTACTGGTCGAGTCGCGAGTCGGGCATACGCGCGGCGTACGCGGCGATGGCCGGAGTCGCCAATTCCTGGACCGTCACCGATGCCGGGATCTCGGGCCGTTCGATCCGGATGCAGACCCTGACAGCCGCGCCGTGGGTCTCGATCGCCTTCCTCCGCCTTCCGGACGGCATCGGATCGGCGGGCAGCAGCGCCTACGGCTACGAGAGCCTGACGAAGCTCCGTAGCGGGTCCATCCCGAGCATCACGGCAGTTGACGACTCCGCGACCTACACGCTCGCCGGCCTGACGGACACCTTCCGGGAGTTGATGACCGACTTCCGTCCGACGACGGTCAGAACACACGACTGGGTCGTTCCTGCCGACACGAGCGACCACCTCGACCACATCGCAGTCGCGCTCATGGCGAAGTCGGCCGATTCCGGTTACGCCACCGCCCACACGATCAACTCCTACCAGGCCTACGACACGGCGGACCGCGCGCAGAACGTGACCGGGACCGATCTCACCGGCAAGGAGTCAAGCTTCGTCGCGTACGCCGCTTACGACTCGTACATGTGCGCCACAACCTGCCCTGACTCGGAGTATGCGACCTGGCTGCGCCGCCAGTACATCGTCGCAAACGCGTCGGCAGGGAATTCCGCTCGTACGTCGGGCGTAGCGGTCACGGCCTCATCCCAGGACACCACGTCCGGTCAGACCGCCGCGAAGGCCGTGGACGGCTACGCCCTCGGGCATCCGACCGACTACACGAAGGAATGGGCGACCGTCGGCGGAAAGGTGGGCAGCTGGATCCAGTTGACCTATCCGTCCCCGACGACAATGAACGGTGTCGTCCTCTACGACCGGCCCAACAGCAGCGACCAGGTGACGGACGCCACCCTGACCTTTTCCGACGGAAGCAGCGTCTCTACCGGTCCGCTCGCGGACAACGGTGCCGGAACGACCATCTCCTTCCCCTCCCGGACCAGCACGAGCCTCCGAATCACGATCACCTCGGTGAGCGCGACCACGGCGAACGTCGGTCTCGCCGAGGTGGAGACCTACGCGAACATGCCCGACGACTCCCCCGCGGCGAACGCGGGGGTGGATCAGCTGGTCGCGACAGGGGCGAGCGTCACGCTGGACGCCTCGGGCAGCAGCGACCCGAACGGCGACCCCCTGACCTACGCGTGGACCCAGACCGGCGGGCCGGCCGTCACCCTGACCGCCACCACGACGGCCAAGCCGACCTTCACCGCCCCGGCCACCGCAACCGCGCTGACATTCGCCCTCGTCGTCAACGACGGCACCGCCACCAGCCCGGCCGACACCATCACGATCACGGTTCAAGAGCCGGGTGCCGCGAACGTGGCTCGGACGGCGGGCCCGACGCTCACGGCGTCCTCGCAGAACACCTCGACCGGGCAGACCGCGGCCAAGGCGGTCGACGGCTCCCCTCTCGGCTACCCGAGCGACGCCACGAAGGAATGGGCCACCAGCGGGGGCAAGGCCGGCAGCTGGATCCAGCTCACCTGGCCCACCCCCGTCACCCTCAACCGCGTCGTCCTGTACGACCGGCCCAACACCGCCGACCAGGCCACCGCCGGCACCCTGACGTTCTCCGACGGCTCCACCATCGCCGTCGGCACCCTCACCAACAACGGCGCCGCCACCACGGTCTCCTTCACCTCCCGCACCGTGACCTCCGTGCGGTTCACCGCCACCACCGTCTCCGCCACCACCAGCAACGTCGGCCTGGCCGAGATCGAGACCTGGGGCCTCGTCGGCACACCCAACCAACCCCCCACCGCCGACGCCGGACCCGACCAGAGCGCCTCCACCGACACCACCGTCACCCTCGACGGCACCGCCTCCGCCGACCCCGACGGCGACGCCCTGACCTACACCTGGACCCAGACCTCCGGACCCGCCACCCCCCTGACCGGCGCCACCACCCCCAAGCCATCCCTGACCACACCCCCGATGGCCACCACCCTCACCTACACCCTCACCGTCAACGACGGAAAGACCACCAGCCCACCCGACACCATCACCATCACCACCACCGGACCGGCGAACCAGCTTCCGCTCGCCGCCGCCGGAGCCGACCAGAGCGTCACCACCGGCGCGAGCGTGACCCTCGACGGCACCGCAAGCGCCGACCCCGAGGGCTACGCGCTGGCCTACGCGTGGACCCAGACCGGCGGGCCGGCCGTCACCCTGACCGCCGCCACGACGGCCAAGCCGACCTTCACCGCCCCGGCCACCGCAACCGCGCTGACATTCGCCCTCGTCGTCAACGACGGCACCGCGACCGGTACCGCCGACACGATCACCGTCACCGTGACCAAGCCACCCAACACACCCCCGACGGCGAACGCGGGGGTGGATCAACTGGTCGCGACAGGGGCGAGCGTCACGCTGGACGCCTCGGGCAGCAGCGACCCGAACGGCGACCCCCTGACCTACGCGTGGACCCAGACCGGCGGGCCGGCCGTCACCCTGACCGCCGCCACGACGGCCAAGCCGACCTTCACCGCCCCGGCCACCGCGACCGCGCTGACATTCGCCCTCGTCGTCAACGACGGCACCGCCACCAGCCCGGCCGACACCATCACGATCAGCGCCACCACGCTCGCGAACGTGGCTCGGACGGCGGGCCCGACGCTCACGGCGTCCTCGCAGAACACCTCGACCGGGCAGACCGCGGCCAAGGCGGTCGACGGCTCCCCTCTCGGCTACCCGAGCGACGCCACGAAGGAATGGGCCACCAGCGGGGGCAAGGCCGGCAGCTGGATCCAGCTCACCTGGCCCACCCCCGTCACCCTCAACCGCGTCGTCCTGTACGACCGGCCCAACACCGCCGACCAGGCCACCGCCGGCACCCTGACGTTCTCCGACGGCTCCACCATCGCCGTCGGCACCCTCACCAACAACGGCGCCGCCACCACGGTCTCCTTCACCTCCCGCACCGTGACCTCCGTGCGGTTCACCGCCACCACCGTCTCCGCCACCACCAGCAACGTCGGCCTGGCCGAGATCGAGACCTGGGGCCTCGTCGGCACACCCAACCAACCCCCCACCGCCGACGCCGGACCCGACCAGAGCGCCTCCACCGACACCACCGTCACCCTCGACGGCACCGCCTCCGCCGACCCCGACGGCGACGCCCTGACCTACACCTGGACCCAGACCTCCGGACCCGCCACCCCCCTGACCGGCGCCACCACCCCCAAGCCATCCCTGACCACACCCCCGATGGCCACCACCCTCACCTACACCCTCACCGTCAACGACGGAAAGACCACCAGCCCACCCGACACCATCACCATCACCACCACCGGACCGGCGAACCAGCTTCCGCTCGCCGCCGCCGGAGCCGACCAGAGCGTCACCACCGGCGCGAGCGTGACCCTCGACGGCACCGCAAGCGCCGACCCCGAGGGCTACGCGCTGGCCTACGCGTGGACCCAGACCGGCGGGCCGGCCGTCACCCTGACCGCCGCCACGACGGCCAAGCCGACCTTCACCGCCCCGGCCACCGCAACCGCGCTGACATTCGCCCTCGTCGTCAACGACGGCACCGCGACCGGTACCGCCGACACGATCACCGTCACCGTGACCAAGCCACCCAACACACCCCCGACGGCGAACGCGGGGGTGGATCAACTGGTCGCGACAGGGGCGAGCGTCACGCTGGACGCCTCGGGCAGCAGCGACCCGAACGGCGACCCCCTGACCTACGCGTGGACCCAGACCGGCGGGCCGGCCGTCACCCTGACCGCCGCCACGACGGCCAAGCCGACCTTCACCGCCCCGGCCACCGCGACCGCGCTGACATTCGCCCTCGTCGTCAACGACGGCACCGCCACCAGCCCGGCCGACACCATCACGATCAGCGCCACCACGCTCGCGAACGTGGCTCGGACGGCGGGCCCGACGCTCACGGCGTCCTCGCAGAACACCTCGACCGGGCAGACCGCGGCCAAGGCGGTCGACGGCTCCCCTCTCGGCTACCCGAGCGACGCCACGAAGGAATGGGCCACCAGCGGGGGCAAGGCCGGCAGCTGGATCCAGCTCACCTGGCCCACCCCCGTCACCCTCAACCGCGTCGTCCTGTACGACCGGCCCAACACCGCCGACCAGGCCACCGCCGGCACCCTGACGTTCTCCGACGGCTCCACCATCGCCGTCGGCACCCTCACCAACAACGGCGCCGCCACCACGGTCTCCTTCACCTCCCGCACCGTGACCTCCGTGCGGTTCACCGCCACCACCGTCTCCGCCACCACCAGCAACGTCGGCCTGGCCGAGATCGAGACCTGGGGCCTCGTCGGCACACCCAACCAACCCCCCACCGCCGACGCCGGACCCGACCAGAGCGCCTCCACCGACACCACCGTCACCCTCGACGGCACCGCCTCCGCCGACCCCGACGGCGACGCCCTGACCTACACCTGGACCCAGACCTCCGGACCCGCCACCCCCCTGACCGGCGCCACCACCCCCAAGCCATCCCTGACCACACCCCCGATGGCCACCACCCTCACCTACACCCTCACCGTCAACGACGGAAAGACCACCAGCCCACCCGACACCATCACCATCACCACCACCGGACCGTGAGACGCACCCGTCACAGCGCGGCTCAACCCACGTCGTCGGCCTCCCCGCGCTGACTCGGTCCTATGGTTGTATCGGCACAAGTCAGAGATGGGCGCGCCGCCCGGGGAGTCAGGACATGCAACTTTCGGTCGTCGTGCCGTGTCACAACGAAGAGTCGGTGCTCGATGCACTGGTCGGCGAGGTGTTCGCAGCCCTCGAGCCAGCGGGCGTCGAACTCGAGCTCGTTCTGGTCGACGACGGCAGTCGTGACCGCACCGTGGAGATCATGCGGCGCCACAACGCCGCGGACCCACGTGTGCGATACGTCACTTTCAGCCGCAACTTCGGCAAGGAAGCCGCGATGCTGGCGGGCCTCGCGTATGCAAAGGGCGACGCCGTCGTCATCATGGACGCCGACCTCCAGCACCCCCCGGCTCTCGTGCTGGACATGCTTGAGCTCCACCGTCAGGGCTACGACCAAGTCGTGGCCCGGCGCACCCGCGAAGGTGATCCGGTCTTCCGAACCGCCGTCTCGCGCCTGTACTACAAGCTCGTGAACGCGATGGTCGACGTGTCGATGGAGGACGGAGTCGGCGACTTTCGCCTGCTCTCCCGTCGAGCGGTCGACGCGCTCCTCACCCTCGGCGAGTCGAACAGGTTCTCCAAAGGCCTCTTCTCCTGGATCGGCTTCCCACTGGCACGTGTGGATTACCGCAACCAGGCCCGTCAGGGTGGTGGCGCGTCCAAGTGGTCGATGCGCCGTCTGCTCAACTACGGCATCGACGGGATCATGTCGTTCAACAACGCCCCGTTGCGCGGTGCCATATACCTCGGGGCCGCGGTCACAGGCGTCGCGTTCGTGTACGTGTTGTACCTGCTCATCAACGCGGCGGTCACCGGAGTCGACGTGCCCGGTTACATCACCCAGGTCACCGCGATCCTCGGGCTCGGAGGCATCCAGCTGCTCTTCCTCGGCGTGATCGGCGAGTACGTCGGACGGATCTACTACGAGGTCAAGCGCCGCCCGCACTTCATCGTCTCCGAAGCGGCCGGGGCTCAGGCCCACGCCATCGGGCGTCCCGACCCCGCGCTGCCGGTCGGCGCCTCGACATCCCCTCCGGCGCCGCGAGGTGCCGCTTCATCGCCCAGCACCAACGGATCGACGGCTTCACCCGAGGCCCGATCGTGATGCTTCGGCACCTGTCGCGCTTCGTAGTCGTCGGTCTCATCAATACCGGCGTCTACTACGGGGTCTATCTCCTCCTCAACACCTTCCTGCCCTACCTTGCCGCGCACCTCCTCGCCATCCTTGTCGCGATGATCGGCTCGTTCTTCCTCAACACCTATTGGACTTTCCAAACCAAGCCCACATGGAAGAAGTTCGCGATCTTCCCGCTGACGAACCTGACCAACTACGTGATCCAGACGTTCGGTGTCGTCCTTTTCGTGGAGACGCTTCACATGAACGAGCAGATCGCACCGCTCGTCGCGGCCGTGGCCGCCATTCCGGTCACATTCGTCCTCTCGCGAAAGATCCTCATGGAGAAACCACCGGAGGAGCGGATCGCCGCCGTCATGCATGAGGACGAGGCATGAGTCCCTCGATCGACCAGGCTCCGTCCGCGCCCGTAGAAGTGCAGACCGGACGACGCTCGGCGGACGAACGGCGCGCGAGGCGCTGGCTGCCTCCCACGGTTCTGGTCGGTGTCGTGGTTCTCTTCGCGTCCATTCCGTTGATCCGCACCCCGGACTTCTACTTCTGGGACGACAGCGCCGCGGTCTTCCTACCGACATGGCGGGCGATCGGGCAAGACCTGCTCTCCGGCAGCTGGCCGACCGTCCGCCCTGACTTCTGGATGGGCGGGAACTGGGCCGCGGAGGCCCAGTTCGGTCTGTGGAACCCCGTCAACCTCCTGGTCGCGGTCGTGGTGGCCTCGATGCCCGACCTCGCGGTTGCCGCAGCGCTGGTCAAGACCGCCTACCTCGCGCTCCTCGCGCTCGGCATGTACACGCTGGCGCGCGAGTACGGCAGCGCGCCCTGGCCGACGGTCGCCTTCGCCGCTGCACTTCCCGTCACCGGCTTCACCCTCTACTACGACACCGCCACCTGGGTCGCCGGACTCATGGCGTTCGCGTGGACACCGTGGTTCTGGTGGGCAGCTCGTCGTTGCGTGCGGGGCGCACTCAATCCGATCGTCGTCTTCGTCGGCGGCTACCTGCTCATCACCAACGGGAACCCGTACGGCGCACTCGCCGCTGTCATCGTCCTCACCGCTGTCGCCGTCGAGGCGCTGGTCAACGGAAACCGACGGGGGCTCTGGCGACTCGTGATCGTCGGGGCATGCGTCGGCGCGACCGCCGGCGTCGCGTACTTGCCCCTCGTGCTCAGCGCGGACGCCGGATGGCGTGAGTCGGGGGGCCTGTCGAACGACGGCTTCCTCGTGCCGGATCTCAGCATGCTCGCGGCCACGAGCACCCCCAGCGCACTGCCGTTCATCCGAGTCTGGTCCGGCTCCGGAAGCACGGTGCCGATTGCCTTCAGCGCATGGTTCCTCGTGCCCCTGCTGCCCTGGCTCGCGTGGGACGTCGTTCGCCGGCGAGCGCGCGAGCTCGCCGGCATCGGCGTCGCTCTCGTCGCCTTCCTCGCGCTCGCGCTCGGTCCCTCATCGCTCTGGCTGTTCCGCTGGCCGGCCCGGCTGCTCGAGTACGTCTTGCTCGCGCTCTTCACGGGTCTGGCCGTCGTCCTCTCCGCGGGCGTGCGGACCTCGTCCTGGCGGACGCGCGCGACGATCACACTGTTCCTCGTCGGCGCCGGTGCCTGGCTCGCGCTCTCTGCGATGCCGCACCTTCTGGTGCAGCACGTCCTCGGAACGAGCTTGGCGCTCACCCTCGTGGCCGCCCTCGTCCTCGCGATCATGCGAGCGCCCCGCGTACTCCCGCTCGTGCTCGTGTCCGGATCCGCGATCGTGCTCCTCGCGCAGACCGCCTGGTCGCCGTCCAACCGCGACGTCGCCGTCTGGGACTTTCCCACGGCGGTCGCCGATCTCGACGCGTACGCCGCCCGCTACACCCAACCAGTCCTTCAGATAGCCGGCTCCGCTGAGGTGCCGCCTGACGACCGGCCTGCAGCCTGGGCGGACATCCTCTTCGGAAGCATGCCGGGCGCCGCGGGGATCGAGAGCTCGGCGAGCTACACCGGCCTCGGGTACGACGAGTTCTCGTCCACCTTCTGCATGAACCACACGGGCTCGACCTGCGCCGAGGCTTTCAACGCCGCGTTCGCACCCGGGGGCGACTCCGTGCCGGTCCCCCATCTGGTCGATGCCCTCAAGACCAACACCGTCGTCGTTCAAAAGGCTCTCGTGCCAGACGCCGCGCAATCCGGCGTCGTCCCACCGGGCTGGGCCGTGGTGGAGGACTCCGATCGCGTGACTGTGTTCGGTCGTATCGGTGAGGTGCCCTTCCCGGGCTCCCGGCTGGCAGCGGTCTCCGGCGAGGTCACGGCCGAGCCGATCGCGTCCTCGGACACCGAGGACGTCGTCCGGGTCTCGACCGGAGAGACTGCGGGTGCGCTGCAGTTCGCGCGCCTGGCCTGGCCGGGCTACGTGGCAACCATCGACGGCGAGCCGGTCGACGTGCTCGAGAACTCCCAGGGTCTGATCGAGGTACCCGTCGGGGCTCAGCTGTCCGATGCCGAGGTGCGCATCGCGTTCCACGTGCCCGGATTTCGGCTCGCCGTCGCGCTTCTCGCCCTCGGCGCCGTGGCTGCCACGGTCCAAGGCGTCGCCTGGGCGCGGGCTCGGAGGCGTTCACCCGCCTAAGAGGTATTGCCGCGGACAAAGATCCCGACCCCGCGATGATGTCCTGACCCGGCGTCGCCCAGGACCGCTCAGGACGGATCAGGACCGCAGGACGCTCACGGCATCGGCTGAAGGACAGTCCGCCACGATCCGACCCTCTCGGAGCACGATCCCGCGCTTGCACAAGCCAGCCACCATGTCGAGGTCGTGGCTTACCACGACCAGCGTGCGACCGTCAGCAGTGAGCTCACGGATCCGGGCGAGGCACTTCCGCTGGAACGGCTCGTCGCCCACGGCCAGGATCTCGTCGACCAGGAAGACCTCGGGATCGGTGTGGACAGCCACGGCAAACGCGAGCCGCAGGAACATCCCGGACGAGTAGAACTTCACCTCGGTGTCGATGAACCGTTCGATCTCGCTGAAAGCGACGATCTCGTCGAAGCGCCGCACGAGCGACGCCTCGTCCATTCCGAGGATCGCGCCATTCAGGAAGACGTTCTCGCGACCGGTGAGATCAGGATGGAACCCGGCACCGACCTCGATCAGTCCCGCGACTCGTCCGCGGGTTCGGATGGTGCCGCGGTCCGGCCGCATGACGCCCGAGATGAGCTTCAGGAGCGTGGACTTCCCCGACCCGTTGAAGCCGAGCAGGGCGACGGTGTCGCCCTCGGCGACGTCGAATGAGATGTCGTCGAGGGCGAGGAACGAGTCGGCGATGGGCTTGTGCCGCACCATCGCTACCACGAGTTCCTTCAGCGAACGGTTGTGTCGAAGCAGGAACTGCTTCTGCACACCATGAACCTCGATACTGTTCGCCATTCCTAGAGCTCCTGCGCGAAGCGTCCCTCGAGACGCGTGAAGACGACCTGCCCGATGGCGAGGGTGAGGAAGGAAACACCGAGCCCGACAAGGCCCCACATGAGCTGGTCCGGCGGGAGGGGCGCCGACCCATCCGTCGCAGGGAACCAGAAACAGTAGTGGAACAGCTCGACGGCGGCCGTGAGCGGGTTCGCCTGATAGAGCGTGAACGCCCAGGCGGGCAGGACGGCCTGCACCCGGTCCCATGTGTAGAGGACCGGCGATGTCCACGTGGCGACCATGATGATGAGGTCGACAAAGTTCTCGGCGTCGCGGAACATGACGTTGGCTGCGCCGAAGAGCAGGCCTAGTCCCAGAGAGAACACTGCGACGATCACGAAGCCGAGCAGGCCCGCGGCGATGTTCAGGAACGACGGACGCCACCCCGCCACGAGGGTGCCGAGGACCAGCACGACCAGTTGTGGGAAGAAGTGAACCGCTGCCACCCAGATGGACGACACCGGGAACATCTCCCGCGGCAAGTAGATCTTGCGAACGAGAGGCGCGTTGCCCACCACCGAGCGCGTCGCGTTGCCGAAGCCCTCCCCGAAGAAGTTGATGACGACGATTCCTGAGAAGAGGTAGACCGCGTAGGCCTCGGTCGCCCGGTTCAGTTCGAGGAAGACGCCCAGCGCGATGTAGAAGACCACGAACTGGGTCGCCGGCTTGACATACGACCACACCATCCCGAGAAAGGACCCGCGGTAGCGCACCCGGAGCTCCTTGCGAACGAGGAGCTGGAGCAGGTACCTCCTCCGGAGCACGGCAAACAGGCCGGCCCCGCGACCGGGCTCGACCAGCGGCAGCTCGACTGACGGCGCCGCCATCTAGCGCCCCGCTGGGACTCGCGGTGAAGCGGCCTCGAAAGTCCCCTGCCAGGCGGCGGGCGAGGTGATCTCCGCCAGCGCATCCTGGTACTCGACCGACAGCCGCGACCACTCGGAGCGGAGACGTCGGTGAAGGTCCAGGCTCCGCAGGAGCATGGACCGGAACCTCTCCGGATCACGCTGGTACCAGGCCGCACCGGTGCCGTCTGCGGTTGACACGAGGGCGGAGTCGACGTTGGACAGTCGCCACCATCGGCTGTCGATAGCAGGCACGTCCACCTCGGGGTTGACGAGCGCGCCAGGTCGCACCGGACGGAGCTGCCGGAGTGTTCCCGTCGCAGCCGTGGCCAGGCCACGCAGGGCACCCCGGGGGGCCGTGGGTTCGACACCATGCCTGAGCGGCCTCGCACGCTTCGGCTGCGGGAACGAGGCAGGATCCTTCTTCACCGCTGCGTCCACGTACTCCCCCCGCGTCCGGCGGATCTCCGTCAGCCGCGTGCCGATCGTGGGATGGAGGTGACCCGGTCCCTGCAGGAGATCTTCGAGCGCTTCGAGTCGCAGCTCGACCGCGGAGTACTGCATCGACAGGAGGTGCTTCACGTCGATCATCAAGCTCTCGCGAGGGAGGATTCCTCCGTGCGCGTAAGGCGAGTGCAGCATCGCAACCAGCCACCTGTTTCGCTGGTGGTAGTACGCCTGCCAGTCGATCGCATCGTCTTTGTCGGTCCACGGCACGTGCCAAACGGCCGCTCCCGGGAGGGACACCGTCGGGATAGCCCGCGTCCTTGGCCCGGAGGCAGTACTCCGTGTCGTCCCACTTGATGAAGACCGGGAGGGACAACCCGATCTCCGTGACGATCCGTGTGGGGATGAGGCACATCCACCAGCCGTTGTAGTCGACGTCCGCCCGCCTGTGCAGCCACGCTGTGGTCCGGAGGGTCCGGGCAGCGAAGTCGTGCGCCTCCTCCGTCCAGTCGATCTTGCCCCAGAAGAACCGGTAGAGGTTGACCTTCTCCCCGAAGGCGTGCAACTGCGCCTTGTCGTACATGTTGAACATGTGGCCGCCGACGATCGTCGGTGTCCGGCACAGATCGCCGAACGCGACAGCCCGGAGGATGCCCTCGGTCTCAGCCACGATGTCGTCGTCGAGGAGAAGCACGTAGGTGCTCTGTCCTCCCTGGACGGTCTCGTGCATGCCGCGCGCGAACCCGCCCGAGCCTCCGAGGTTGCCTTGGCGGATGATCCGCAGGCGGTCGCCCAGCAGCTCGGCGATCTCGCCGAAGTCCGCCTGGTCGGACACCAGATCCGTGCCTTGGTCGACCACGAAGACCTCGTCGACGACCTCGGTGAGCGACGGGTCGCTCACCGATCGCTCGCGATCTGCGCCGCGCAGTAGTCGGGCCGGTTGAACGTCGTGATCGCGAGCGACGTCGTTCCGGGGACGTGGTCGCTGGGCACGGCGACGTCCCAATAGCCGTCCGTGACCAAGACCGCCGCCTCAGGCGCGATCACGTCGAACCAGTACCATCCACCGTCGCCGAAGGACGCGAGGGGCAGCTCGATGACGTCCGCCCCGCCGAGACCTGCTGGCGACGTCACGCGCTGCGGCAACCCGCGAGCATTGGACCGGTAGACGATCAGCGTGGCGGGGCCGTCGAACGTGACACTCAGACGGACCGACGTCACGGTGGTCCACTTCCGCCAGTACGCGGCCGGGAAGGCATTGAAGTACGTGCCGAACGACAGCCGTTCTCCCTGACGGAACGCGAACCGTCCGGCGGTCGACGACGACGCGCGGGTCCGGTGCGACGACGGGCACGGCTGCGGCGGAGGACGACGTCGCCGGACTTGCCGCTGAGGGCGGGCGGCGGACCCCCGGCCGGGTTGAAGTCGAGGTAGAGCGGGATCGTGTCCAGGTCGGCGTCCTTCGGGAAGACGACGCGCTGGACGACACGCCGGCCCTGGTCCACCGCAGGCATCTTCGCCTTGTTGCTGCCGCTCATTCTCAACTCCACCGCTGGTCAGGGGCGCCTCACCGCGGAAGTGCGGAGCGCAGCTTGTTGTCGAACATCGACAGCGCCGCACCGATGGCCATGTGCATGTCGAGGTACTTGTAGGTGCCCAGCCGACCGCCGAAGAGGACGCCGGCCTCGTTCTTCGCACGGTCCCGGTAAGCCAGGAGCTTCGCGCGGTCCTCAGGGGTGTTGACGGGGTAGTACGGCTCGTCGTCACCCTCCGCGAACCGGGAGAACTCCCGCATGATCACGGTGCGGTCCTTGGGGTAGTCCCGCTCGGGGTGGAAGTGGCGGAACTCGTGGATCCGGGTGAACGGGACGTCCTGGTCGCCGTAGTTCATCACGGAGGTGCCCTGGTAGTCCTCGGCGGGCAGGACCTCCTGCTCGAAGTCGAGAGTCCGCCAGCTGAGAGCGCCCTCGGCGTAGTCGAAGTAGCGGTCGACCGGGCCGGTGTAGACCACCGGCACGCGGCCGACGATGGCGTCCTTGTTGATCGGCTGGCTCGTGTCGAAGAAGTCCGTCGACAGCCGGACCTCGATGTTCGGGTGGTCGGCCATCCGCTCGATCCAGGCCGTGTAGCCGTCGACCGGCAGGCCCTCGTACGTGTCGCTGAAGTACCGGTTGTCGTAGGTGTAGCGCACGGGAAGTCGGGAGATGATCTCCGCGGGCAGCTCGCGGGGGTCGGTCTGCCACTGCTTCGCGGTGTAGTCCTTGATGAAGGCCTCGTAGAGCGGGCGCCCGATGAGCGAGATCGCCTTCTCCTCGAGGTTGGCTGATCTCGTGGCCCTCGAGTTCGGCCGCCTGCTCCGGCGATCAGCGCGCGCGCCTCCGTCCGGGCCGTGGGCGGACCGGAAGAACTGGTTGATGGTGCCGAGGTTGATCGGCATGGGGAAGACCTCGCCGCCCACGACCGTGTAGACGCGGTGCACGTAGGGCGTGAAGGCCGTGAAGCGGTTGACGTACTCCCACACGCGCTCGTTCGACGTGTGGAACAGGTGGGCGCCGTAGCGGTGGACCTCGATGCCGGTCTGGGGGTCGTCCTCGCTGTAGGCGTTGCCGCCGATGTGGTCACGGCGGTCGATGACCAGGACCTTGAGTCCGAGCTCCTCCGCGCACCGTTCGGCGATGGTCAGCCCGAAGAAGCCCGATCCGACGACCACGACGTCCGCGTCCACTGCAACTCCAGTCCCTAGGCAACCGCCCTAGGCTAACGCGTCGTGCTCGTCCTGGGTCCCTGGACGGCGACGCCGCGCGCCGACCAGGAACGCGCGGTAGGACCGGCGCCGGAGCGCTTCGGGTACCAACCGGTAGCCGCCCCGGACGACGAGGTTGCGCACGAACTGAGGGATCGTCGTGAAGCCCTCCACTGCGCAGCCGGACCTGCAGCCGGACCTCGGAGCGCAACAGCCGCACGCCGCCGCGGCGGCCGTAGGCGCCCGCACCGACCCGGTAGAGGACGAGGGGGTCGCGCACATTCGCCACCCTGGCGCCACCGGCAATCATCCGCGCGAAGAGCCAGTAGTCCTCCATGAGGGGGAGGTCGCGATAGCCCCCCGCTCGCAGGACGGCCGACCGCCGGTACACCACGGACGGGTGGTTGAACGGCGAGACGAAACGTGCCGCCGCCGCGATCTCGCTCTGCGTCAGGGGCGGCACGCGCACAACACCCGGCGACCCCTCGTCCGACTCGAACTCCGCGATAGCCGACCCGACGATGTCCAGACCGTCGGCGACCATCGGCACCTGGACGGCGAATCGCTCCGGCAGGCAGACGTCGTCGGCGTCGACCCGCGCGACGATCTCGTTCCTGCACGCCCGCAGGCCCGCTTCGAGGGCTCGCGCCAGGCCCACGTTGCGCGGCAGCGGGACGACGCGGACCGGGACGCCGCCGAGAGTCTCGGCCGCGATGTCCGCCGTGACAGCCTCGAGGACCGCGGCAACCTCCGGTCCCACGGGACCGTCTCGGACGACCACCAGCTCGTCGGGCCGCAACGTCTGCTCGACGGTCGCCGAGGCGACGGCGCGACGAAAGTGCGCGGCGTCGTCGCCGGCGTAGACGGGAAGAAGGACGCTGAAGGGCTCAGCCATGCCGGGCGCCCTCCTCGACCGCGGCCACCTCGAGGCTCACGGCGCCGAGGCCGTCGAGCGCCTCGGCGGTCGGCACGGGCGCCCGGCCCACGCCGTCCCGCAGTCCGCGCCGGAACGCCCGAGCCAGCACGTCGCGCCGGGAGGACCGCGCGGCGGTCCTCGCCCAACGACGCAGGGACGCGCCCGCGTAGAGAAGCCGCTCCGGCCCGGAGAGAGCCCTCGACCTGGTGAGGAGCCAGATCTTGTTGCGGACCTCGTAGTAGAAGCGCTCCCCCGGGTCGACGTCCGTGGCGCCGAAGACCTTAGTCCGGTGCTCGACGACGCTCGACGGAACGTGGAGGCCGACGCCACGCCGCAGCAGTCGGCACGAGTACTCGAAGTCGTCGTTCCAGATGAAGTAGTCCGCAACCGGCAGGCCGTGGAAGCGGACCGCCCGCGCGTCGACCAGCATCGACACGAACGAGGAGGAACGAACCGGAACCGCGCCGACGGCATCCGCGCGGGCAATCGCGGCGGCGCTCACGCCGGGGCGACGCCGCGGGGTGTTCATGGGGTGCTCCCGACCGTCGGTCCACACGACGCGGCTCCCGAGAACGGCGACGGGGCTCCCGTACCCGTCCCGGGCCTCGAGGAGGGCCGCCAGGGCGCCGGGGAAGGGGATCGTGTCGTCGTCCATCAGCCAGACCAGGTCGGCCCGCTGGGTAGTGACGGCGTGTGCGAGACCGACGGCGAACCCGCCGGCCCCGCCGGTGTTCCGGCCGAGCCGCAGGACCTCGGGACCGAGGGCGTGTGTCCGGGCCACGTCGGCCGAGTCGTCGGTCGAGCAGTTGTCGACGACGACGACGGCGTCCAGCCCCCTGGTCTGCGCGGCCAGCGCATCAAGAGCAACCCGAAGGAGGTCGCGACGGTTGTACGCCACGATCACGGCCACGACCCGAGCCGTGTCACGGACCTGCGCCGAGGTGTCCACAGCTCTCCCGATCCCCTGAGGTCCCGACCGCCTGGCACCGTATCGCACGGCGACCCGACAGGGACGCGCTCACGTGGTTGTCGCGGGGCAAAGACCGGGTGCTTGAGATCCCCATCTGCACAACCTCTCCACCGCGCCGCTCCAGGGGCGCCGCACGCCTTCCCTACGATGGTGGAGTGACCGATCTGCCCCAACGCACCCGACCGGTGCCACGACACGGCGTCCGCCGACACCGTCACCCCGTGGCTCGCGGGTTCGGCGTCATCATCGCCGGGCTCCTTGCGTTCCTCCTGTCGGGCAGCGCCTTCGCCTTCAGCGCGCTCCAGGGCAACATCCAGACAACCGACGTCACCGCTCTCCTCGGCGAGGACCGCCCGACGGCGACCGCCGCTGCGACGACGGCGGGACCTGTCGACCCCTCCGAGGGACAGCCGGTCAACATCCTCGTGATGGGTTCCGACGTCCGCACCGGCGAGAACGCCGCGTACGGCTCGGACATCGAGGGCATGCGGTCCGACACCACCCTGCTCGTCCACGTGTCCGCCGACCGCTCCCGCGCCGACATCGTGAGCATCCCCCGCGACCTGCTCGTCGACATCCCGGGCTGCCCCAAGCCCGACGGCTCGGAGAGCTACGCGCAGTCGAACGCGATGTTCAACTCGGCGTTCGCCACGGGTGGCATGTCGGGCGACGTCGCCTATGCCGCGGCCTGCACCATCCGGACGGTGGAGGCGATGACCGGGGTGTACGTCGATGACTACCTCGTGGTCGACTTCACCGGGTTCATCCGGATGGTCGATGCGCTCGGCGGGGTGCCCATGTGCATCCCGGAGGACATGCAGTCCGCGCAGGCAGAGCTCGACCTCAGGGCCGGTTTCCAGACCCTGAACGGCCACGACGCACTGGCCTACGCGCGGGCACGGAAGCACGTGGGAGACGGGAGCGACATCTCGCGCATCGGGCGACAGCAGCTCCTGATCGGCGCCATGGTCCGCCAGATCCTCTCGAAGAACCTGCTCACGGACCTCCCTGCCCTCTACCAGTTCCTCGACGCCGCCACTGAGTCCGTCACGGCGGGCCCGGTGATCGGCCGCATCCCCAACATGGTCGGGCTGGCGAACTCCCTGCGAGGTGTCCCGGCAGGCGGTGTCACGTTCGTGACCGTGCCGTTCGACTGGGCGGGCGCCCGCGTGGTCCCCTCCGATGACGCCGCTGCCCTCTGGGCCGCGATCGCCATGGACTCGCCGATCGCTCCCCCGGTCGAGACCACGACACCGACTCCGTCCGACGGCACGACACCGTCGGTCACCGACACCGCCACGGCCCCGCCGGTCGACACGGCACCCGGTACCGAGCCGGCGCCGACCGACCAGCCCTGGGACGTTGTCACCGGTGCGGACGAGGCCGGGATCTGCGGCTGAGGCGACCATGACGACCACACCAGACGACGCGGCGAACCCTCCCGGCTTGAGCCGGGCCCGTCAGGGCGGAGCGGCCACCCCGCTCGGGGCGGGGACGCGTCCGGCCGGGCCGACGGCTCCGCCGAGCTTCGCCCCCTCCGGAGGCGCGCCCCGGCCTGACCAGCGGGGCGCGCGTCCAGTGGGCCGGCCGGGCACCGGGACCCCGGCGACCGGAACCCCGAGCACGGCGGTGCCTGCGCGCTCGGTCACGCCCCAGCGCACTGCCCCCCGCCCCGGAGCGAACGCAACCCCGCCCAGCGCCGCGCCCACCCGGCCCGCGGTACACGTCGCTCAGCCCGTGCGCGAGAACTCCACGGCTCGCGCGGCGGCCGCGCCGGCACCCGGCAGCACCGCACCGCGCCCGCCCTCCCGCGCCACTGTCAGACGCCGCCGCCTGGCCGCCGGGCTCGCCCTCGTCCTCGTCCTCCTGCTCGCCTGGCCGATCGGGCTCCTGGTCTGGGCGAACGGGAAGGTCCAGCACGTCGACGCGATCTCGGACGCTCCCGGCACACCTGCCCGCGTCTACCTCCTCGCGGGCTCGGACTCACGTGCGGACGGCGCCATCCCGGACGGTACGCAGGGCCAGCGCACCGACACGATCATGTTGCTGACGGTCCCGTCCAGCGGCACGACGTCGCTGATCTCGCTGCCCCGCGACACCTACGTGGACATCCCCGGCCACGGCCCCGGGAAGCTCAACGCCTCCTTCTCCTACGGCGGGGCGCCACTCCTGGTCCAGACCGTCGAGCAGCTCACGGGCATGAAGGTCGACCATTACGTCGAGATCGGTATGGCAGGCGTCGAGCAGCTCGTCGACGCCGTCGGCGGCGTCGAACTCTGCCTGGACTACGACGTCGACGACCCGAACAGCGAACTCGTCTGGACGGCGGGGTGTCACGTCGTCGACGGCCGGACCGCCCTCGCGTTCTCTCGCATGCGCTACTCCGACCCCCTCGGCGACATCGGCCGGACGCAGCGCCAGCAGCAGCTCATCTCCGCGGTGAGCCACCAGGTCGCTACGCCGTCGACCGTCCTGAGCCCCGCACGCCAGGTCGATCTGATCCGCGCCGGTACGGGCGTGCTGGTGGTCGACCAGGAGACCGGCATCGTCGACCTCGCGCGGATGGCGGTCGCTTTCCGGGCCGCGACAGGACCCTCCGGCGTTCGGGGGACCCCTCCGATCGGCGACAACGACTACCGGCCCGGCGGTCTGGGCTCCACCGTCCTGCTGGACGAAGCGGCCCTCCCTCCCTTCCTCCAGCAGGTCCAGGACGGCACGCTGCCCCCGGCGAGCGCTGGGACCGAAGGTCCTCCGAACTGATCTGCGGGCGACCCCGTCACGGGATCGCCGGGTAGCGGGAGCCGATGTGGTTCGCTAGCCCCATGCCGCACGTCAACGACCCCGCCGTCGTCCGCGAGCTCCTCACCACGCCGGGGCGGTGGGCCGTCGTCGGGCTCTCGCCGAACCGTGACCGCGCCGCCTACAACGTCTCGGGCTACCTCCAGCGCGTGCTCGGCATGGAGATCGTCCCTGTCCACCCGAAGGCGGAGCCGGTCCACGGCGCCCAGGGATTCGCGCACCTCGCCGACGTGCCCGGCCCCGTCGACGTCGTCGACCTCTTCGTCAACTCCCGCCACGTCGGCGCGGTGGTCGACGAAGCCATCGCCATCGGCGCCAAGGCCGTCTGGTTCCAGCTCGACGTCATCGACGACGCCGCGGCCGACCGCGCAGCGGCTGCCGGACTCCAGGTGGTCGTCGACGCGTGTCCCGCGATCGAGGGGCCTCGCCTCGGGATCGGCTGAGCGCCGGTACCACAGCCGACGACGGCGCCCGCAGCGCCGAGCCCGTCAGGCCGAGAAGCCGGTCGGCTGGGTCCGCGACGCGCGCAGCCGCGCACCCTTCTCCTGGGCGACGGCGCGCAGCGAGTCCTGGAATGCGAGCATCTGCTCCCGGAGCCGGGCGGCGTCGTCGCCTTCCCCCGCGGCGAGGATCCGCGCCGCAAGGAGACCGGCGTTGCGCGCTCCCCCGATCGAGACCGTGGCCACCGGCACGCCGGCGGGCATCTGGACGATCGACAGCAGCGAGTCCATGCCGTCCAGGTACGCCAGCGGCACGGGGACGCCGATCACGGGCAGCGGCGTGACCGCCGCGAGCATCCCGGGCAGGTGAGCGGCGCCCCCGGCCCCGGCGATGATCACCCGCAACCCGCGATCCGCGGCGGAGCGCCCGTACTCGATCATCTCCGTCGGCATGCGGTGGGCGGAGACGACGTCGACCTCGCACGCGACGCCGAACTCCTCCAGCGCCTCGGCGGCGGCCTTCATCACCGGCCAGTCCGAGTCCGAGCCCATGACCACGCCGACCCGTGCACCCATCGTCCGTTCTCCGTCCGTCAGTCCGTGGTTCGCCCGCCGAGGATCGCGACGGCGAGGGTCGCCTCGGCCCGCGCCGCGACGAGGTCCTCCCCCACCACCGTCACGTGCCCGAGCTTGCGCCCGGGGCGGACCTCCTTGCCGTACAGGTGCACCTTCGCCCGCGGGCACCGGGCGAGCACCTCGGGGTAGGCGTCCGTCGGGTGCGCGAGCTCGCTGCCCAGCAGGTTGACCATGACGCTCCAGGGCGCGACGGCGTCGGTGACGCCGAGCGGGAGGTCCAACACAGCGCGCAGGTGCTGCTCGAACTGGCTCGTCACGGCGCCGTCGATCGTCCAGTGCCCGCTGTTGTGCGGGCGCATGGCGAGTTCGTTGACCACGACCCGGCCCGCCTCGCCGTCGTGCGCCGGCACCTCGAACATCTCGACGGCGAGCACACCGGTGACGCCGAGCCCCTCGGCGATCGTCGTGGCGACCCGCTGCGCGGCCTCCGCCAGCGCTGGGTCCAGCCCCGGGGCAGGTGCGACGACCTCGGAGCAGACCCCCCCGCGCTGCACGGTCTCGACGACGGGCCAGGCGCGGATCTCCCCGCTCGGGCGGCGGGCCACGAGGGCGGCGAGCTCACGCGTGAACGGGACGAGGGCCTCGGCCAGGGTGCCGATGCCGTCATGGTGGTCGAGCCAGTCCGCGGCCTCACCCGGCGCGTGGATCACCCGCACGCCCTTGCCGTCGTAGCCGCCCTTGGCGCGCTTGACGACCAACGGCCACCCGACCCGCTCGCCGAACTCGGCCAGCTCCGCCTGGGTCGTGACCTCGGTCCACTCGGGGCAGGGCACGCCCAGGGCGCTCAGGTGGCGCCGCATAGCGATCTTGTCCTGGGCGTGGACCAGGGCGTCCGGGCCGGGCCGCACCGGAACGCCCTCCCGTTCGAGGACGCGGAGCAGCGGGTACGGCACGTGCTCGTGCTCGAAGGTGAGGACACGGGCGCCGTCGGTCAGAGCCCGGATCGCCCGCTCGTCGGCGGGGATGCCGACCGGCGCATCCGGGATCACCTGGGCCGCCGAGGAGTCCGGCGCCTCGACCAGCGCGCGCAGGTGGACGTTCAGCCCGACGGCTGCCTGCTGCATCATCCGGGCGAGCTGCCCACCGCCGACGACGGCCACCACGGGTCCTTCTGCCACAACCAGTGAGCCTACCGACCGTTACGCTCAGGCGGTGACCCCGTCCACGCAGCCGCCCGCGGGCACTGCGTCGACGCCGAGCGGTGCCGTCGCCCGCAGCGCTCCGCCGGCCCCGCCCCACGCGGCCCACACGGGGGGCCCGGGCGCACGGCTTCCGGGCCCTGGCCGCCGAGGTGCTCCGCTTCGGAACGGTCGGGGGCGTCGCCTTCGTGGTCGACGTCGGCCTGTTCAACCTCCTCCGGTTCGGTCCCGGAGAGCTCCTGGCGGACAAGCCGATCACCGCGAAGATCGTCTCGGCGGCAGTCGCGACCCTCGTCGCCTGGCTGGGCAACCGCTACTGGGCCTTCGCCCACCACCGCACCGACAGCCCCGTGCGGGAACTCGTCGGCTTCGTCCTCGCGAACGTCGGCGGTGCGCTGATCGCCGTCGGGTGCCTCGCGTTCTCGCACTACGTGCTCGACCTCACCTCGCCGTTGGCGGACAACGTCTCCGCCAACGTCGTCGGCCTCGCCCTCGGGACAGCCTTCCGGTACGTCGCCTACAAGTGGTTCGTCTTCACGGGCCGCCGGGCCTGACGACCGCTCCGGCGAACGGCGCCGCCTACCGCCTGCGCCGCCGCCGCCCCACCGCCACGAGCGATCCCGGCGGGAGCACCACGTCCGGGTCCAGCCGCTTCGGCGCGGCGTTGAGGACGAGCGCGAAGACCGGCGGGCGGCCGCTGCGCGAGGCTCAGACGTCCGCCGTCGGCCTCCGCGAGGTCCTTGGCGAGAGCGAGGCCGAGGCCCGTGCCCCTGCCGCCGGTGGCGCCGCGCTCGAAGATCCTGGGAGCGAGGTCGTCGGGCACCCCGGCCCCCTCGTCCGCGACCTCGATGACGACGCCCGTCGAGCCGGACCGCCTCGCGCGGATCGACGTGGTCCCCGCGCCGTACTTGAGGGAGTTCTCCAGGAGGGTGGCGAGGATCTGCGCCACCCCGCCGGGCGTCGCCAGGATGCTGACACCGGACCCGTACTCCACGTCGAGCCGCCGCCTCGCGGCCTCGAAGGTGCGCTCCCACTCCTCCTCCTGCTGGCGCAGGACGTCGTCGAGGTGGATCACCTCGGTGGTGCCGCTCGTGGTCCGACGGGAGGCGGCCAGCAGGTCGTCGACGACGGTACCGAGCCGCTCGACCTGTTCCAGCGAGATCCGCGCCTCCTCGTGCACCTCCTCGGACTCGGCCAGCGCCATGATCTCCTCGAGCCGCATGGACAGCGCGGTGAGCGGGGTGCGGAGCTGGTGGCCGGCGTTGGAGGCGAACTGGCGCTCCGCCGCCAGCCGGCCGGCCATGCGGTCCGCGGTCCGGGCCAGCTCGTCGGCGACGAGGTCGATCTCCTCGACCCCCGTGGGCTTCAGCCGCGGCCTCGCCTGCCCGGAGCCGAGCTGCTCCGCGCTCGCCGCGAGGTAGATGAGGGGGGCGGCGAGGCGGCGCGCCTGCCACTGCGCCACCACGATGCCCGCCGCGAAGGCGAGGACCGAGGCGATCACCACGAGGAACATGACGCGAAGTCCCTGCAGCAGGATCTGGCCGGACTCGACGGCGACGACGACGGCGGCACCCGAGGTCGACACCGCGCTGACGGCGGTTCGGGGAGGGCTGAGCTCGGGGCCCGCCTCGAGCCTCGTGCCGTCGGGCGCGATGACGAGGATGTGGGCAGTGAGCATGTCCTCTCCGCCCACCCACGGCTCGAGCAGGGACTCGTCGGGCACCTCGCCCGCGGCAAGTCGCCGTTCCACCGAGCGGGCGATGGCCTCGGCGCGCAGCTCGAGCCGGCTGACCTGGTCGTCGCGGACCATGAGCATGCCGAAGATGGCGAGCGGGACACCGAGGAGGACGACGGCGACGGTCACCGAGGCGATCGTCGCCTGGAGGACGCGACGGCGCACGCTGCCTCAGACCTGCGAGGTCTCGAAGCGGAAGCCCATGCCTCGCACGGTCGTGATGTAGCGGGGGTCGTTCGCGTCGTCGCCCAGCTTGCGCCGCAGCCAGGAGACGTGCATGTCGAGGGTCTTCGTCGAACCGTTCGGGTCCGAGCCCCAGACCTCGCGCATGAGGGCCTCGCGGGACACCACCGACCCTGCGTCCCGCAGAAGGACCCGCAGCAGCTCGAACTCCTTGGCGGTCAGGTGCAGCTCGCGGGTCGCCCTGGAACGCGCGGTGGGCCCCGACGTCGATCCGGACGTCCTGGGCGGTGAGCTCGTCCTCGTCGCCGAGGTCGCTGCCGGCGCGGCGCAGCAGCGCGCGGACGCGCGCGAGGAGCTCCGCCAGGCGGAACGGCTTGGTCACGTAGTCGTCGGCACCGGCGTCGAGACCGACGACGAGGTCCACCTCGTCCGCGCGGGCCGTGAGCACGAGCACGGGCGTGGTGAGCCCCTGGTTGCGGATCCACCGGGCGACGTCGAGTCCGTCCATGTCCGGCAGGCCGAGGTCCAGGACGAAGAGATCGGCCGAGAACGCGCCGTCGATGGCGCCTTGCCCGGTGCCGTGGACGTGCACCTCGTAGCCCTCGCGCCCGAGCGCTCGGGCCAGAGGCTCGGCGATCGCGGGGTCGTCTTCCGCGAGAAGGACTCGGGTCACGCGCCCCATGCTATCCCCATCGACTCCTCAAGGAGACGGTCGGGTTTCGTCTGGTGATTGTCTGGTCGCCGTCTCCGGCCGCGTGTCTGGCCCCGTGGGCGAACCGGCCTCTGGCGCCTGCAGCGGCGCCTCGACCGGCGCCCGCCGCAGCTCGACCGGCGTCACGAGTCCGAGCCCGTCCACCTCGGTGGGGTACTGGGGAACGAGGGCGACGCCCGTCACGTCCGCCCCGGCGAGCGCCGCCGCGCTCGCGCGGTCCAAGAGCACCGTGCCGGGCTGGGCCACCTCGGCGAGCCGGGCCGCGAGGTTGACCGTGGGGCCGAAGACGTCGCCGGACCGGGACAGGACGCGGCCCCACACGACCGAGGAGCGCAGGGTGAGCTCGCCCGGCAGGGCCTGGATCGCGTCGATCAGGTCGAGGGAGACGGCCGCGGCAGTGGTGAGCTCGTCGGCGACGTAGAGGACGGCGTCGCCGATCATCTTCACCACCCGGGCGCCCGCGGCGGTGACGACGTCGCGCGCGGTGTCTTCGAAGGACTGCACGAGGCTGGCGAGGGCCTGCGGACCGAGCCGCGCGGTCAGCTCCGTGTAGGACACCATGTCGGCGAAGCCGATGGCCCGGATCAGGGGCAGCTGGTCGAGGACGTCCTCCTCGAGGTGCCGCAGGGCCACGTCGTCATGGATGCGGTGCGCGAGGGCGGACATCTGCCGCCGCCACCCGTAGCCGATGAGCTCCTCGAACCCCCGGGTCGCCCCCGGAAGGCGGTCCAGGACGACCATCCGGGCGCTCGTGTCGTCCAGCTCGAACCGGCGCACCGCGTCGTCGACGAGCGCCTCGGTCAGCCACAGGGCGAGTCGGTCGTTGGTGTGCCCCAGGGCTCTCAGGAGCGACGACGCCGTCCGCTCGTCGAGGAGGCCGGCCTCGAGGAAGCCGTCCACGGTCCGCAGGGCCGTCACGTCGTCGGAGGTGAAGGCGATGTCGTCGGGCTTGACGTCGGGAAATCCCATCGAGCGCCAGAAGCCACGGGCGAAGACCTCGGTGACGCCGGCCTCGCGCGCGAGGTCCGCCAGGGTGAAGTGCGGTGACGTGCGCAGCAGGGCCAGGTCGAGGCGACCGAGCGTGACGTCCTCGTGGACCTCCGGCTCGCTCCCGTTGTCCACCCGATCAGGCTAGCCCGTCAGCGTCCGGATGTGATCCACGTCACCCGCGCTGACGATGATCTCCGGACCGCTCGCCTGACGGACCACGAGGGCGCCGTCGTCGGCCAGGCGGACGGCGCGCCCGGTCACCTCACCCCCGCCGGGGAGCAGGATGCGGACGTCGCGCCCCAGGGTGACGCACGCGCTCGCGACGGCGTCGGCGACCCCGCCGGCCTCCGGGTCGCCGTCGACCGCCTCCCAGGCAGCGAAGAGGGCGGCCAGCTCGGTGCCGACGGCCCCGAGAAGCGCCGGGATGTCTCGGTCCGCCGCCCGGGAGCCCGCGGCGGCGAGCGACGTCGCCCAGGGCACCGGCAGCTGGTCCGGCGCCTGGTGGACGTTGACCCCGAAGCCGAGGACGACGGCGGGCGCCTCGCCGAGATGGGAGGGGACGGGGACCTCTAGCGGGCGGACGATCTCCGCCAGCACCCCCGCGACCTTGCGGTCATGCCCCCAGCCGGGCACGAAGCGGTCACCGACGCCGAGGAGGAGGACGTCGTTGGGCCACTTCAGCCCGACGGACAGTCCTGTCCGTCGGGCGATCGCCCGCGCGACGGACAAGCCGCCCACCAGGCTGAGCCACGACCAGCTCGCGACCGGCACCTCGGGGCGCAGGACGACCGTCGCGGTGAGGGAGGTGCCCGGCGGGGTCTGCCAGCCCCGCCCCGCCCGGCCCCGGCCGGCCGCCTGGTGGTCCGTCACGAGGACGGACAGGTGCGGCCACGCCTCGCGCGCGCCGCCCGGCGCCGCACCGGGCACCCGGAGGGCGTGGGCGACGTCGGCGTTGGTCGAACCCGTGCGCGGCACGCGGACCAGTCGCGAGAAGGGCGACGGCGACTCGGGCGACGGCGCCGGGAGATCCGGACCCGGCGAGGCCGGGGGCGAGGGGGTCACCCAGCCACCGTAGCCCGCCCCGGCCGGACGGCGGTTGTCGCACACCGACAAACCCGGGCACGAGAAAGCGCACCGTGTCACGACCCGATTGGGCGATCCCCACAACTACGCTCGAACCCGTGACTGATGCGCCTGCCCTCGCGAGCACCAAGACCACATCCGCCAAGCTCGACGACCTCACCCGGCGTCGCGCCGAGGCTGTCGACGAACCCGAGGTGACCGCGGTCGCCAAGCAGGAGAAGCGGGGCAAGAAGTCCGCCCGTCAGCGGATCGATCTGCTGCTCGACGAGGGCTCGTTCGTGGAGCTCGACGCCTTCGCCAGCACCGCTCGACGAACTTCGGGCTCGAGAAGCGTCGGCCGGCCGGCGACGGCGTCGTCACCGGGTACGGGACCATCGACGGCCGTCAGGTGTGCGTCTACTCGCAGGACTTCACCGTCTTCGGCGGCTCGCTCGGCGAGGTGCACGGCCAGAAGATCACCAAGGTGATGGACCTCGCGCTGCGCACCGGCGTGCCCGCTGATCGGCATCTCCGACGGCGGCGGCGCCCGCATCCAGGAGGGCGTCGCGGCGCTCACCCAGTTCGCGGAGATCTTCCGGCGCAACGTCGCGGCCTCGGGCGTGATCCCGCAGATCTCGCTCATCCTCGGCCCCTCGGCGGGCGGCGCCGTCTACTCCCCCGCCCTGACGGACTTCATCGTCATGGTGGACGGCACGTCGAACATGTTCATCACCGGGCCCGACGTGATCAAGACGGTCACCGGCGAGGACGTGGGCTTCGAGGAGCTCGGCGGCGGCGTCACGCACAACACGAAGTCCGGCGTGGCGCACTACCTCGGCGACCGACGAGGAGGACGCCATCGACTACGTCAAGCGCGCTGCTCTCGCTACCTGCCGTCGAACAACCTCACCGACCCGCCGCTCTGGCACGACGGCGAGCCGGCGCTCGAGGTGACCGACGCCGACCGCGAGCTCGACACGCTCGTCCCGGACTCGCGACAACCAGCCGTACGACATGCGCACGGTGGTCGAGGCGCGTGCTGGACGACGGCGTCCTGCTCGAGGTCCAGCCCCTGTACGCGCAGAACGTCGTGGTCGGGCTTCGGGCACGTCGAGGGCCACCCGGTCGGCATCGTCGCGAACCAGCCGCAGTCAGATGGCCGGCACGCTCGACATCAACGCCGCGGAGAAGGCGGCGCGGTTCGTGCGCACGTGCGACGCGTTCAACATCCCGGTGCTCACGTTCGTGGACGTGCCCGGCTTCCTGCCCGGCACCGACCAGGAGTGGAACGGCATCATCCGGCGCGGCGCGAAGCTGATCTACGCCTACGCGGAGGCGACCGTCCCTCTCGTCACCGTCATCACGCGCAAGGCCTACGGCGGCGCCTACATCGTCATGGGCTCCAAGCAGCTCGGGGCCGACGTCAACCTCGCGTGGCCGACGGCGCAGATCGCCGTCATGGGCGCGGGCGGCGCCGTCAACATCCTGCAGCGGGGCGCGCTCAAGGCGGTGGCGCGACGCCGGTGGCGACGTCGAGGCCGAGCGCGCGCGGCTCGTGGCGGAGTACGAGGACGCCCTCGTCAACCCCTACGACGCCGCCGAGCGCGGCTACGTCGACGCCGTCATCGAGCCCTCCGAGACCCGCGTCCAGGTGACGCGGGCCCTGCGGGCGCTGCGCACCAAGCGGGCGAGCCTGCCGGCCAAGAAGCACGGGAACATCCCGCTGTGAGGGCTCCGACCAACGGGAGGGCGTCGTGAGCGAGCCTGTGGACGATCGCGACGTCGTCATCGACGCGAGCGACCTGCTGCGCGTGGTGCGCGGGGAGCCGGACGAGATGGAGCTCGCGGCGCTGGTCGCAGGCATCATGGCGGCCGCGGGGAGCATCGCGTCGAGCGAGCCCGAGGCCGCGTCGCCGGCTCCGTGGTCGGACCACGCGCGACGCCTCGGCGTGCCGCCGCGGCCGGGGCCCGACGGCTGGCGCTGGAGCCTGCGGCAGTAACCTCGCGGCGTGAGCACGTCGCCCGTCCGGACCCCCACCGCGCTGGACGCCCTCGCGGACGCCTACGTCCGCACGGTCGCCGCGCTCAACCCCACAGCCGCGACGGCCATGGGCCTGCCCGGGTACGACGACGCGCTCCCCGACATCTCGCCCGCCGGCCACGCCGCGCGAGCGGAAGCGGCGCGCGGGGTGCTGCGACAGCTCGAGGGGACGTCCGCCGTCGACGACGTCGACCGCGTGACGGCCGCCGCGATGCGGGAGCGCCTCGGGCTCGAGCTCGAGCTGGACGAGGCCGGCGAGCTCCTCCGGGAGCTCAACGTGATCGCGTCCCCGCTGCAGGGGGTGCGCGACGTCTTCGACCTCATGCCCACCCGGACCCGCGAGGACTGGGCGACGATCGCGGCGCGGCTCGCGGCCGTCCCGGCGGCGCTGGCTGGGTACGCCGAGTCGCTGCGCGTGGCGGCGTCGCGGGGACAGGTCGCCGCGATCCGGCAGGTCGAGGCGGGTATCGCGCAGGCGAACGACCTGGCCTCGACCGACCGCTCGTTCTTCACCTCGCTCGTGGCCGGCGCGACCATCGGCGGGAGGGCCGTCCCCGACGTCGACGCCGCGCTGGGCGCCGCCCTCGAACGGGGCGCCGCGGCAGCGCGGCGCGCGTACGACGACCTGGCGGAGACCCTGCGCGCCGACGTCGCGCCGTCGGCCCCTGCCGCGGACGGCGTCGGGCGCGCGCGGTACGAGCTGTGGTCCCGCGTGTTCCTCGGGGCGACGGTCGACCTCGACGAGACGTACGAGTGGGGCATGCAGGAGCTGGCACAGATCGTGTCGGAGCAACGCCGCGTAGCCGAGCAGATCGCCGGGCCGGGCGCGTCCGTCGCCCAGGCCGTTGCCGCGCTCGACGCCGACCCCGCCCGGGTGCTGCACGGCACGGACGCCCTGCGCGAATGGATGCAGCGCACGGCCGACGACGCCATCGCTGCCCTCGCCGACACCCACTTCGACATCCCCGAGCCGGTCCGGCGGCTGGAGTGCCTCATCGCGCCGACCCAGTCGGGCGGGATCTACTACACGCAGCCGTCTGCCGACTTCTCCCGTCCCGGGCGCATGTGGTGGTCGGTACCGCCCGCCGTCACCGACTTCGGTACGTGGCGGGAGAAGACGACCGTCTATCACGAGGGTGTGCCGGGGCACCACCTCCAGATCGCGCAGACGGTGTACCGCGCGGACCTGCTCAACACCTGGCGCCGCCTCGCCTGCTGGGTGAGCGGGCACGGCGAGGGCTGGGCTCTGTACGCGGAGAAGCTGATGGCGGACCTCGGATTCCTCGACGATCCCGGCGACCGGCTCGGGATGCTCGACGGCCAGCGGCTCCGCGCCGCTCGCGTGGTGCTCGACATCGGCGTGCATCTGGGCAAGCCCTGCCCGCCCGCGTGGGGTGGGGGCACCTGGGATGCCGAGAAGGCCTGGGGCTTCCTCGTCGGCAATGCCAACATGGCGGAGGGCTTCCTGCGCTTCGAGCTCGACCGGTACCTCGGCTGGCCGGGGCAGGCGCCTGCCTACAAGGTCGGACAGCGGCTGTGGGAGCAGATCCGGGACGAGGCGGCCGCTGCGTCTGCGGCTGCCGGTGAGCCGTTCGACCTCAAGGCATTCCACCGCCGGGCGCTCGACGTCGGCTCGGTCGGCCTGGACGTGCTGCGAGAGGCCCTGCGCTCCGGCTGAGTCCCGGCTGCGTAGGGTGCTCCTGTGCCGACTCTCCTGCTCGCCTCTGCGTCGCCTGCCCGACGCGCCCTCCTCGATGCCGCCGGGATCGACGCCCTCGTGAGCGTGTCGGGTGTGGACGAGGACGCCGTCGTCGCCGACGCCAGGGCGAGGTTCGGCGAGATGGAGGCGGGCGACGTCGTCCTCGTCCTCGCGCACGCGAAGGCCTCGGCCATCGCCGACGCGCTGGTCGACGGTGACCCCGCGCTCGTGCCGGCCGAGGCGCCGATCGGGGACCTGCTCGTGCTCGGGTGCGACTCCGTGCTCGAGCTGGACGGCGCCGTCATCGGCAAACCCGCAGATGCGGCGGAGGCCCGCGAGCGGTGGAAGACGATGCGCGGACGGACCGGCGTCCTGCACACGGGGCACTGGCTGATCGACGCCCGCGACGCGGATCGGGGCGGGACCGGCGGAACGCTCGGGGCGGCATCGAGCACCCGCGTGCACTTCGCCGACATCACGGACGCCGAGATCGACGCCTACGTCGCGACCGGCGAGCCGCTCGCCGTCGCCGGTGCCTTCACCATCGACGGGCTCGGGGGGCCGTTCATCGACGGGATCGACGGCGACCCGCACACGGTCGTCGGGCTGAGCCTCCCTCTGCTGCGCGAGCTCCTCCGGGAGATCGGCGTCGCCATCACCGACCTCTGGCGCTGACGCGCACCGGGCGCGGTTTGTGCACGGGCCACCAAACCCGCTCCCACGGAACGCCTCAACTCCAAAGATCGTTGTCGGTAACCTACAAGCAGCGAGCGAGCGCCTCATGCGCTCCCACAGAATTGGCGGCGACGCCCGGGACGTGCCGGGGGAAAGGCGCCCGGGGCACTAGCGTGGATCGTCAGCCCTACCCGTCCGCCCGTCCGCCCCCACCCGGGGAGACACCTCCAGGAGCGCGCATGACCGCGAGCACCGCCCGCCGCACCATCACCAAGGTGCTCGTCGCGAACCGGGGCGAGATTGCCGTCCGCGTGATCCGCGCCTGCAAGGACGCCGGCATCGCGTCCGTCGCCGTCTACGCGGACCCGGACCGCGACGCCCAGCACGTCAAGCTCGCGGACGAGGCGTTCGCGCTGCACGGCGCGCGTGCCGCGGAGACGTACCTCGAGGTCAGCAAGCTGCTCGACGTCGCGCGGCGCTCGGGAGCCGACGCCGTGCACCCCGGCTACGGCTTCCTCTCGGAGAACCCCGACTTCGCCCGCGCCGTCGCCGAGGCCGGCCTCATCTGGATCGGCCCGCCGCCGTCGGCCATCGAGGCGCTCGGGGACAAGGTGAGCGCGCGGCACATCGCCCAGCGGGCCGGGGCGCCGCTGGTCGCGGGCACGCCCGACCCGGTCGACAGCGCGGAGGAGGTCGAGGCCTTCGTCGCCGAGTATGGCCTGCCGATCGCCATCAAGGCGGCGTTCGGCGGCGGCGGGCGCGGGCTCAAGGTGGTGCGCGACGCCGAGGAGATCACCGAGCTGTACGAGTCCGCGGTGCGCGAGGCCGTGGGCGCCTTCGGGCGCGGCGAGTGCTTCGTGGAGCAGTTCCTCGACCGGCCGCGCCACGTCGAGACGCAGTGCCTGGCGGACGAGCACGGGACCGTCGTCGTCGTCTCCACCCGCGACTGCTCGCTGCAGCGCCGGCACCAGAAGCTCGTCGAGGAGGCGCCCGCGCCGTTCCTCACCGTCGAGCAGGAAGACCAGATGCGCCGCGCCTCGATCGCGATCCTGCGCGAGGCCGGGTACGTCGGCGCCGGCACGTGCGAGTTCCTTGTCGGCCGGAACGGCACCGTCTCGTTCCTCGAGGTGAACACCCGCCTCCAGGTGGAGCACCCGGTCACGGAGGAGATCTCCGGCATCGACCTGGTACGTGAGCAGCTGCGCATCGCCACGGGCGAGCCTCTCGGCTACACCGAGGTCGCCACCCGCGGCCACAGCATCGAGTTCCGCCTCAACGGCGAGGACCCGTCCGCGAACTTCCTCCCCGCCCCCGGGACCATCACGGCCCTGGTCTGGCCCAGCGGCCCGGGCGTGCGGATCGACACAGGAGTCGTGACCGGCGACGCGCTCTCGGGCGCCTTCGACTCGATGCTCGCAAAGATCATCGTGACGGGCGCCACCCGCACCCAGGCCATCGAGCGCGCCCGGCGGGCCCTCGCGGAGGCAGAGATCGCGGGCATCGTGACCGTCCTGCCGTTCCACCGCGCGGTGCTCGAGGCGCCGGAGTTCGTGGCCGCGGACCGGCCCTTCGGGGTCTACACCACGTGGATCGAGTCGGAGTTCATGGAGCGGCTCGCATCCTCCCCCAAGACCGCCTCGGCACCCGTCGAGGTCGAGGAGGAGGCCACCGAGCGGGTCGTGGTCGAGGTGGGCGGCAAGCGCCTCGAGGTGGTGCTGCCCTTGGCGCTTGCGGCGGGCCTCGGCGGTCGCGCCCGCGCCTCCGCCGCCCGCCGCCCGGTGCGTCGGGGCGCGGGGCGCGCCGCCGCCCCGACGGCCTCCGGCGCATCCCTCGCCTCTCCCATGCAAGGCACGATCGTGAAGATCGCGGTCGAGGAGGGAGCCGTCGTCGCCGAGGGCGACCTCGTCGTCGTCCTCGAGGCCATGAAGATGGAGCAGCCGCTCGTCGCGCACCGGGCGGGCCGCGTCCAGGGCCTCGCCGCGACCGTGGGCCTGACGGTGAGCGCCGGCACCGTGATCTGCCAGATCGACGAGGACGGCGGGGCCTGAGCGCCGCGACGCCGTGAGCCTCACCCCGCCGCCCGACGCCCGCCCGCTCCTCCACGATGGCGACGGCTGGGTCGCCTGCGGCTGCGGCGCCCGGCACTGGGGTCGCTACGGCGCGGCAGGCCTGCTGCTCGCCTTCGCGGGAGGGGCTCCCGACGAGAGCGGGACCGCAAGCGTCGGCTCGACCGCCGACGGCGGGCGCTCCGGCCAGGCTCCCCCCGCCGTCGTGCTCCAGCACCGCGCCCTGTGGAGCCACCACGGCGGCACGTGGGGCATCCCCGGCGGGGCCCTCGCCCCGGGGGAGAGCGCGGCCGACGGCGCCGTGCGCGAGGCGGTCGAGGAGGCCGGGGTGCCTCCCGACGCCGTCCGGATCTGGGCTGCCTCGGCACTGGTGCATCCCGACTGGAGCTACACCACCGTGATCGGTGAGGCCACCCGCCGGTTCACCCCCCGCGCGACCGACGCCGAGAGTCTCGAGGTCGCGTGGGTGAGCGCGGGGCACGTCGCCGATCGGGCCCTCCTGCCCGCGTTCGCCGAGGCGTGGGCCTGGCAGGCCCCGCTCCTGGCGCGTCGCGTCGTCGTCGTGGTCGACGGCGCGAACGTGGTGGGCAGCAGGCCGGACGGCTGGTGGAGGGACCGTGCGGAGGCGGGCGCCCGGCTGCACGCCCGGCTCGCGGCCATGCTCCCGACGGGCCTGCCTGCCTCGACGCTGGAGCTGCCGGCCGACCGCTGGTGGCCGGACGTGGTCCTCGTGCTGGAGGGCGTCGCGCGCGAGGCCGACGTCGGGCCGGACCTCGAGGGGTCCGTCACGCCGACGCCCGCACCGTCGCTCGCCGTCGTCCGGGCGCCACGCTCCGGCGACGACGAGATCGTGGCCCGGGTGCGGGAGTCCGGGCGCCCCGGCGCGTACACGGACGCCGTCGTCGTGACCGCCGACCGGGAGCTGGCCGCCCGTGTACGGGCGGAGGGGGCCGCCGTCGTCGGGCCCGCGACGTTCCTCGCCGCCCTCCCCTGACCGCGGGGGTGAGGCGAACCTCAGCTCCGGTGACCGGTTCCTCGGACGGGTTCCGTACCCTTGACCCCATGACCCGCACCGCCTGGGGCCTCGGCCTGGCCACGATCACGTCCGCCGCCCACCCGACGCCGGACGTCACGCTCGACGTCTGGTACCCGGCACCGGCGCTGGGCGACGGCCCGAATCACAGCGACCCGGACGCGGTGCCCGCCGACCTGGCCGTGCTCGAGGGCGAGGACCTCGCACGCGGCGTGCGGACCGTCGTCGTGCGCACCGAGGTCGACCTCGACGGCTCCCCCGCCGACACCGCGGACGCCTACCTGCGCCTGCACCTCCTCTCCCACCGCCTGGTCGCCCCGAACACCATCAACCTCGACGGCATCTTCGGGGTCCTCCCCAACGTCGTGTGGACCTCGGCCGGGCCCTGCGCCGTCGAGGGCTTCGAGGCCACCCGCCTGCGCCTGCGCGCTGCCCACCGAGGTGCCCCGGTGACGGTCTACGGCATCGACAAGTTCCCCCGGATGGTCGACTACGTCGTGCCCACGGGCGTGCGGATCGCCGACGCCGACCGGGTCCGCCTGGGCGCCCACCTCGCCCCCGGCACCACCGTGATGCACGAGGGCTTCGTCAACTTCAACGCCGGCACCCTCGGCACGTCGATGGTGGAAGGCCGGATCTCCCAGGGCGTCGTCGTCGGCGCGGGCAGCGACATCGGCGGCGGTGCCTCGATCATGGGCACCCTCTCCGGCGGCGGCAAGGAGCGCGTGCGGATCGGCGAGCGCAGCCTGCTCGGCGCCAACGCGGGTCTCGGGATCTCCTTGGGCGCGGACTGCGTGGTCGAGGCCGGGCTCTACCTCACGGCCGGCACCAAGGTCACCGTGCTGCCCGCCAAGGGCGAGCACGGCGAGCCCCGGGTGGTGGCGGCGCGCGAGCTGTCGGGCGCCGACTCGATCCTGTTCCGCCGCAACTCGCTCACCGGCGCCGTCGAGGCCCTCCCCCGCTCCGGGCACGGGATCGTCCTCAACGCCGCCCTGCACGCCTGAGACGCGACCGAGGAGGATGAGCGAGACAGCGGCGGCGAGTCCGCCTTCGACGCGCGAGGTGCGGCGGGCGCACCGCCGGCGCCGAGGGCGCCGCGTCGTCGTCCTGGCCCTCGCCTTCCTCCTCGTGCTGGGGGGCGGGGTGTTCGCCGTGGTCGCCGTGCTCGGGGTGATCGACGCGAGCGGGCCGATCATCGAGCGCTGCGACGCCCACCTCGCCGGCGACGTCGCGGCCTCGCTCGCGCCCGACCAGGCCGACAACGCGGCGCTCCTCGCGGCGATCGCCGTCCACCGGGGGCTCCCGGCGCGAGCCGCGACGATCGCGATCGCGACCGCCCGGCAGGAGTCGAAGATCCGCAACATCGCCTACGGCGACCGTGACTCCCTCGGGCTGTTCCAGCAGCGACCCTCTCAGGGCTGGGGGACGGTCGAGCAGATCATGGACCCGGTCTACGCCACGAACGTGTTCTACGACGTGCTGGTGACCATCGAGGGCTACGAGGACCTCCAGGTGACCGATGCCGCTCAGGGCGTCCAGCGGTCCGCCTTCCCGGACGCCTACGCGGACCACGAAGAGATGGCGCGGGCCTTCGCCTCAGCCCTCACCGGCTACTCTCCCGCGAGCCTCACCTGCCGCCTGAACGCGGCGACCGACGTCGAACGCGCCGGCGCACCGGAGGCGGTCGCCGCGCGCCTGGCGCGCGACTTCGTCGACATCCAGGTCACGACCACCGACGACGGCGCCGTCCTCGTCGACGCCGGGAGCCTCGCCCCGGGCTCCGGCGAGGGCGAGGCGATCCGGCACGGCTGGGCGGTCGCCCAGTGGGCGGTGGCGACGGCGGCCGCGACCGGGGCCTCGACCGTCACGACCGACGGGATGACGTGGAACAGGGACGACGGTCGCGACGCCGGATGGGCGACGACGCCGGCGGAGGAGCCGACGCTCGGCGTCGGGCAGGTCCTCATCCAATAGCGCGCCGACCGGCCCTCTCCAGCAGTCCCGCCCTGCCGACCCCGCACCCGCGCGCGGGCGGGTGCGGATCCACCCGCCCACGGCGCACAGACCCGCCCTCGCGCAGTGCGCACAGACCCGCCCTCGGGAGGTCCGTCCACAGCGGGTAGGCCCCGTCGGGACCGGCCGGCGACGCCGCCGGGCAGGCTGACCTGCATGTCCAGCGGCGAACATCCCCGACTGATCCTCACTCGGACGCTCGTGGCCGCGGGTGAAGACCCGCGGCGCGCGCAGGAAGCCGCCAAGTCCGGAACCCTCACGCGCGTACGCCCCGGTGCCTATGCCGACGCCGCCGAGTGGCGGGCGAGCCGTCAGGAGCAGCGGCATCGCTCGTTCGTCCTGGCGACCCTCGAAGCCATGCGGGCCCGCCCGGTTCTCTCGCACGAGTCCGCCGCCGTCTTCCACGAGATCCCGCTCCTGGGCGCGCTGCCGAACCAGGTCCAGGTCACCGCGCTCCGGGGTGGAGGTGGGCGGTCCAGCACGCGGATTCACAAGCACGGCGTGCGCGTGATGCCTGAGGCCGTGGTGGCGAGGGAACTGCTGGTCACGACCCCGGCACGGACGGCGATCGACCTGGCGCGGACACGCTCGTTCGCATCCGGGCTCGCGGCGGCGGATCACGTGCTCCATTCGGGTCTCGCGACGGCCGACGACTTGCGCGCCGAACTCGAGGCCGCCGGCCGCGGGAAGGGAACACGGAGGGCACGCCTCGTGGTGGAACGAGCGGACGGCCGGGCCGAATCGGCCGGGGAGTCGCTCTCGAGAGCCCAGATGTACGTGCTGCGGCTCCCGATCCCGGATCTCCAGCACGAGGTGCTCGACGCCGATGGCTGCTTCATCGGTCGCGTCGACTTCTGGTGGGAGGAACTCGGCCTGGTCGGCGAGTTCGACGGCCGAGCGAAATACGCCCGGGGGCTCACCGCACAGGTGGTCGGCTCACAGGGGGTCGGCGCGCAGGGGGTCGGCGCGGCGCGTCTGACCGCTCAGGCGGTGTGGGAGGAGAAGCGGCGAGAGGACTGGCTCCGGCAGGTGTGTCGCGGCGTCGTCCGGTGGATCTGGGACGAGGCGCGACGCCCCGACATCCTGGCCCGGGTCCTCGGGCGGGCCGGGGTAACGCCGACCCGATGAAGGGTAGGACCCAGGTCGCGAGGGCGGGTCTGTGCGCGGAGGGCGGGTGCGTAGGCACCCGCCCTCCGCGCACCGACCCGCCCTCGCGACCGTCAGAGGTCCGGACGAGGGAGGTCCGGACGATGCAGGTCAGGGAGGCAGGCCCTCAGCGCTCGGCGATCGGGGTGTAGTCGCGCTGGGTGTAGCCGACGTAGACCTGACGCGGACGGCCGATCTTGAACGCCGGGTCGGAGTTCATCTCGCGGTACTGCGCGATCCACCCGGGCAGACGGCCGAGGGCGAAGAGCGGTGTGAACATCCGGGTGGGGAAGCCCATGGCCTTGTAGATGAGGCCGGTGTAGAAGTCGACGTTCGGGTAGAGCTTGCGCTCGATGAAGTAGTCGTCCGACAGGGCGATGTCCTCGAGCTCCAGCGCGATGTCGAGCAGCTCGTCCCGGGCGCCCAGCTTCGAGAGGATCTTGTCCGCCGTCGCCTTCACGATGGCCGCCCGCGGGTCGTAGTTCTTGTACACGCGGTGCCCGAAGCCCATGAGCCGCACACCGGACTCCTTGTTCTTCACCTTCTGCACGTAGTCGGAGACGCTGACGCCCGAGCGCCGGATCTCCTGCAGCATGGTGAGGACCGCCTCGTTGGCGCCACCGTGCAACGGACCCGACAGGGCGCCGATGCCGGCGGAGACGGAGGCGTAGATGTCGGCGTGGCTCGAGCCGGTCACCCGGACCACGGACGTCGAGCAGTTCTGCTCGTGGTCCATGTGGAGGATGAGCAGCATCTCGAGGGCGGCGACGACGTCGGGGTCGATCTCGTGCACCTCGTACGGGATGCCGAACGTCATCCGCAGGAAGTCCTCGATGAAGGTGTACCGGCTGTTCGGGTAGAGAAGCGGCAGGCCGGACCCACGCTTGGCGATGTAGGCGACCATCGTCGGGATCTTGGACATCAGCAGCACGGTGGCGAGCTCGAGCTGGTCCGGGTCCGTCGCGTCCACCGTGTGGGGGTAGAACGTGCTGAGCGCGGAGACGCTCGACTGCAGGACGGCCATCGGGTGTCCGTCGCGCGGAAAGGCGGTGAAGAACGCCTTGAAGTCCTCGTGCAGGAGCGTGTGGCGGTTGATGCGGCGCTCGAAGGATGCGAGCTGATCGGCGGTCGGAAGCTCACCGCGGATCAGGAGGTAGGCGACCTCGAGGTAGCTCGAGTTCTGGGCGAGCTGCTCGATCGGGTAACCGCGGTAGCGCAGGATGCCGGCGTCGCCGTCGATGTACGTGATCGACGAGACGCACTGGGCGGTGTTCATGAAGCCCGGGTCCAGAGTGACCTGTCCGGTCTCGGCCAGGAGGTTCTGGATCGCGACACCGTTGTTGCCGAGGGTGGCCGGCACGCGGGCGAACTCGAGGCGCTTCCCGTCGACCTCGAAGACGGCGGGGGTCAGAGCGGGGTCGGACATGATGCCCTCCAGGATGTGTGGTACGTCAGCAAGTGCGGCACAGCCGTCCGGCGGCTCGCCGCACCATGGGGCCCGGCCGCGGGCCTCGCCCTACTGCCTGTCACGGTACCGGGCGCCGCGGACGTTTCCCAAACGTCTCCGGACCCGCGGGACGCACCGCCCGCTGGGCGGGCCGAACCGCGGACGCCCGCGCCGGTCCGACCGGCCCGTCCACTCGACAAAGGAACGGCAAAACCAGAGCGCTGGCGAGGTCAACGCTACGCCAAGAGCGGTGAGTCCGCGAGGCGTTCGACGGCGGCCGCGACGCGTTCGTCGGTGGCCGTGAGGGCCATGCGCACGTGGTCCGCGCCCGCCGCCCCGTAGAACGTGCCAGGGGCGACGAGGATCCCGCGGCCCGCGAGTGCGTCCACGAGGGTGGCTGCGGACGCCTCGCGCCCCTCGGCCCGGAGCCAGAGGTACAGGCCCGCGTCGCCCCCGTCGTGGTGCAGGCCGGCCGCCGTCGCCGCGGCCAGGAGGGCCTCCCGGCGGCGGCGATACCGCTCGCGCTGCTCGGCGACGTGCGCGTCGTCCGCGAGCGCGACGGTCATCGCCGCCTGGACCGGCATCGGCATGATCAGTCCGGCGTGCTTGCGCACCTCGAGCAACCGCGCCACGAGCCGGGGATCACCCGCCACGAACGCCGCGCGGTAGCCGGCCAGGTTGGACTGCTTGCAGAGGGAGTACAACGCCAGCAGGCCCTCGTGCGAACCGCCGCACACCCGCGGGTCGAGGATGCTCGGAACGCCCTCCGGCCCCCACCCGAGCTCCGCGTAGCACTCGTCGCTGGCGACGACCGCGCCCCGCGCCCGGGCCCACGCGACCACCTTGGCGAGGTGCTCCACGCCGAGGACCGCCCCCGTCGGGTTCGACGGCGAGTTGAGCCAGACGAGGTCCACCCGCCCGGGCCCGACGGCGCTCGTCGCGTCCGCGGGCACCGGCGTCGCCCCCGCGAGGCGGGCCCCGACGTCGTACGTGGGGTAGGCGATCCGGGGGTGGACGACGACGGCGCCCGGCCCGAGGCCCAGGAGGCCCGGCAGGAGGGCGACCATCTCCTTGGATCCGACCGTCGGGAGGACCGCCGCCGGGTCGAGGCCCGGGACGCCGCGCCGTCGGGCGAACCACTCGGCCACGGCCTCACGCAGCGCGGGCGTGCCGTGCGTCGTCGGGTACCCGGGAGCGTCCGACGCCGCCGCGAGCGCCGCGCGCACGACGGCAGGACTCGGGTCGACCGGCGTGCCGACCGACAGGTCGACGATCCCGTCCGGGTGGGCCCGAGCCCGTGCGGCGGGGCCGGCGAGGGTGTCCCACGGGAAGTCGGGCAGGGCGTCGATGTGCACCGTGGCGGCGTCGGGTCAGGCGCGCGGGCTGCTCACGCCTGGGGCGGGAGCGCGGCGACGATCGGGTGGTCCTTGGGGATCAGGCCAAGCTTGGCGGCGCCGCCGGGCGAGCCGAGGTCGTCGAAGAACTCGACGTTCGCCTTGTAGTACTCCGACCACTCCTCCGGCACGTCGTCCTCGTAGTAGATCGCCTCGACGGGGCAGACCGGCTCGCACGCCCCGCAGTCGACGCACTCGTCGGGATGGATGTAGAGGGACCTCTGGCCTTCGTAGATGCAGTCGACCGGGCACTCCTCGATGCACGCCTTGTCCTTGACATCCACACACGGCTGGGCGATGACGTACGTCACGATGGGTTCCTTTCGCTCCTGGCGCAGCCTCCGCCCGCAGTCCGCGTACCTGCGGGCGGACCTCGAACCCCCGGGGCTCGTGATCTGCCCCGACGGTCGCGGTCCGCGCGGGGGCGGGACGACGCCTAGTATCGCGGGCAAGTATCGCCCAAGTCGGCCATCACGTCCGCGAGGAGTCCATGTCCGGGATCCCGGCAGCGTCCCGGTCGGCCGGCGAGCCCGCCGACAAGCCGTGGCTGGCATGGACGGCGGGCGACCGGGTCGTCGTCCGCTACCGCATCGAACGGTCCGGCGACGTCGGGCCGGGACACACGGACGCGCTGGGCTACCTCGTCGCCTGCGGCCCGGAGGGCGTCACGGTGCGCACCCGAACGGGCGACGTCGCGATCCCGGCCGAGGCGATCGCCGTCGGCAAGCGGGTCCCGCCGCCTCCCCCGCGCCGTCGACCCCGCTGAACTGCGCGGTCCGCGAGATGCAGGGCCGGGCGGGGAGGCGGATCAGGGCGCAGCGCCGCAGACGATCCGGTTCCACGGCTGGTAGGTGGTGGTCCACTTCTGCGTCTCGGGGGCCTCGCCGGCCCGGGTCCGGGTCCGCGTGACCTGGACCGTGAACCCGGACTGACCGCCGGACTCCGGCGTGCAGTCGGCGGAGGTGTTGTACACGGTCCGCGGCGCCGTGATGTTGTAGCGCGGGCCTGTGACGGACTCCACGTCCCAGACCTTCGTGCTCCAGAGGGCCACGTGCGTGCGGCTGTTCGCCACCCAGGCCTGGACCAGCACGCCGTACTGGGTGTTGTTGCGCCACTGCATGTCGATGGACGGGGTGAACATCGTCGCCTCGCGCCCCTCGGGGTAGCGGTCGAACCAGCGCGAGTGCGGCTTGTGGAACACGTCGTCCATGCCGGCGAAGTACGAGGCGTTGTACGTCGTCGTCGCCAGCTGGGACAGACCGCCGCCCAGCGCCTCCGACACGTTTCCGTCGACGACCACGTGGGACATGGTGAAGCCGCGGGCGGCCGTGATCGGGCCGAGCGCATCGATCAGGCTGAACGTCTCGCCCGGCATCACGATGTCGCCGCTGATGATCGCGGTCCCCGCGACGAGGTTCTGGGTCCGGACCGGGTCGTAGGGCATCGGGGTGGAGAACTCGGACACCTTCTCGACGATGCCGAGGGCCTGCGCCTCCTCCGTGGTGAGCTCCGGCTCGACCTGGACGAGCTCGATGCGTGCCGTGCGATCGGTAGTCGACACGGCGGCGACGGCGGCCGCGTCCGCGAGCGCGGCGGCGTCGATCCCGACACCGGCCACGGACGGCACGACGACCGGCGCGCCGCCCTGCAGGACGATGCTCGCGTCCTTCGGCTCCTCACCGATGCCCGGCGTGAGCTCGTAGACCTTCGCCTTGAGCGCCTCGCCGTCGATCCGCAGGACGAGCCCGGCGCCCTCCGGCTCGATCCGGCTGACGGCGACGAGCGCCTCGAGCGGGATGGGCGTGACCGTCTCCCCGGCAGCGACCGAGATAGGTGCGCTGGTCAGGGGTCCGGCAATGGTCTCCATCGCCGTCTGCACGGCCTCGGCGTCGACCGTCGGCTCGACCACCTCGGTCACCCCGACGACCGGCCCACCCTCCAACCAGGTCTCCCGAAGGAGTGCGGAGGTCGCCTCGACATCGACGGCCACGCCGTCCGCGGGCTCGACGGGGACGGCCTCGGTGCCGGAGAAGCCGATCGCACCCTCGACCGGCGCCACCTCGAGCTCGGGCGCGGCGGCGCCGACGGCGGCCTCGAGGTCCGCCGTGTCCACGGTGCTCACCGCGGGCTGCTCACCCAGTCCCAGGACGTGGCCGAGAAGCACCCTCGGCTCGAGGGTGTAGCCGGTGAACTGGTCCACCGTCGCCTCGGCGTCGAGGGCCAGGCCGACCGCGACTGGGTCGACCTGGACGTTCGCTCCGTCGACCACGATCACGACGGGCTGGGCGCCGACGTCGGCGAGGCCCTCGCTCAGGGCCTCCTCGGCCTGCGAGGCAGTCATCCCGCCGATCTGCACACCTGCGACGCTGGTCTCGCGCGGCACCCGGTCGCCGAGGTAGTAGGCGGCAGCGAGGTACGCCCCTCCGAGCACGGCGACGCCGATCCCGATGCCGAGCACCACCTTCGGCCACCTGCGCCGAGCGGGCTCGGTCCCGAGGTCGCCGAGCGGCGACCGGGCGGCGGGGTCCTCGGGCGCGGAGGCTGGAGTATCGGGCTGCGTGACGTCGCTGACGCCCATCCGGTGCTCATTCCGTAGACGGTCGGGAAAGACCGCGATGCGGTCGACTCCTTCCATGCTACGGACGCCCGGTCCTCGTTTCCCGCTGTGAGGAAATCTGTGGGCAGGCTCACGCCGACCCGAGGTGTGTCGCTCCGCCGGGGCGAAGGACCTCACCGCTGGGGTTCGACCCGCCCCAGCCGGTGGACGAGGCCGCCGCGGGCGCCGGGCGCCACCTCGGCGGCGAGCACCTCCCCGACGACGACGTCGTGGTCCCCGGCTGCCTTGATCCATGCGGTCCGGCACTCCAGCCACGCCTGCGCCTGCTCCAGCAGCGCGGCTCCGGAGACTGGACCGCGCCGGTGCGCCACGCGGTCCAGGGCGCCGAGCGCCGGCCGACCGGGGGTCGCGAGCCAGTCCGCAACCGGACCCGCGCTCGCATCGAGGATGCTCACGGACCAGGTGTCGACGTCGTCGAGCGCCTCCCGCAGCCGGGCGTCGCGGTGCACGCAGAAGAGGACCATCGGCGGGTCGAGCGAGACCGACGCCAGCGACGTCACCGTGATGGCGTGCTCCACCCCGGCCCCGCCGGCTCGAGCACCCGGTCGAACGCCGGGCCGGCCGGGGCCACGGCCGACGGCGACCACGCTCACCCCCGAGGCGAGGCGGGCCATGGCCGCGCGGAACGCCTCTGCCAAGCGGGCGCCGTCGTCGTCCGGGGGGCCGTCCGTGCGGGCGCCCGACAGGCCGTCGTCCATCCGTCAGGTCACCGCCGGGGCCGACCGCCCGAACCAACGCGCCGGCAGGAAGGCGGCGATCGCCACGGTGAGCACCGATCCGTAGAGCCAGGCGTGGCCCAGGCCGTCTCCGGCGATCACGACATCGCCGCCCGGGCGCAGCTGGCTCATCAGCTGAGTGACCGTCAGGAGCGCGGCGCCGAAGATCGCGAGGCCCGTCCCCTGCGCGAGCGCACGGGCGAGGACCGCCCCGCTCAGCGCGGCCAGGAGGGCGATCACGAGACCCCACGGGCTCGCCACGCGGTGGACGACGGTCCCGAGGACGCCGACGGCGAGGCCCCCGACGACGCACAGGGGCCAGGTCACGGCCCGACCGGAGGCGAGCAGGCCGTCGAGGGACGGCGGCGCGTCGTCCGGGGCGGACGACGTCGGGTGGTCCCCTGGCTCTCCCGTCGGGTCCTCGAGCCCCTCACCCGGCTCCGCCGTCGTCATGGGCGCCGCGGACCCGGTTCTGCGCGACGAGCGCGCGCCGCCGTCTTCGCCCGCTCCACCTGGTCCAGGACGACCTTGCGGATGCGGACCTTCTCGGGCGTGACCTCGACGCACTCGTCCTCGCGCGCGAACTCGAGGGACTCCTCGAGGGTGAGCTGGCGCGGCGGCACGAGGTTCTCGAACGTGTCCGAGGTGGAGGAGCGCATGTTGGTGAGCTTCTTCTCCTTCGTGATGTTCACGTCCATGTCGTCGTTGCGCGAGTTCTCGCCGACGACCATGCCCTCGTAGACCTCCTGCGTGGGCTCGACGAAGAACGAGCCACGCTCCTGCAGGTTGATCATGGCGAACGGCGTGACGACACCGGCGCGGTCGGCGACGATCGAGCCGTGTGACGCGCGTCTCGATCGGCCCGGCCCACGGCTCGTAGCCGTCGGAGATCGAGGAGGCGATGCCGGTGCCGCGCGTGTCCGTGAGGAACTGGGTGCGGAAGCCGATGAGGCCGCGCGCCGGCACGATGAACTCCATGCGGACCCAGCCGGTGCCGTGGTTGGTCATGGTCTCCATGCGGCCCTTGCGCGCGGCCAGGAGCTGGGTGACGGCGCCGAGGTACTCCTCGGGCACGTCGATCGTCATGTGCTCGATCGGCTCGTGGACCTTGCCGTCGACGTTCTTGGTGACCACCTGCGGCTTGCCGACGGTGAGCTCGAAGCCCTCGCGGCGCATCTGCTCGACGAGGATCGCGAGCGCGAGCTCGCCGCGGCCCTGGACCTCCCAGGCGTCCGGGCGCTCGGTCGACGAGCACTTGGAGCGAGACGTTGCCGACCAGCTCGCGGTCGAGGCGGTCCTTGACCTGGCGCGCGGTGACCTTGTGTGCCCTTGACCTTGCCGACCAGCGGCGAGGTGTTGATGCCGATCGTCATCGAGATCGCCGGGTCGTCGACCGTGATGAGCGGCAGCGGGCGCGGGTCGTCGGGGTCGGTGAGCGTCTCGCCGATGGTGATGTCCTCGAAGCCGGCGACGGCGACGATGTCGCCGGGGCCGGCGGACTCGGTCGGGACGCGGTCGAGCGCCCGGGTCTTGAGCAGCTCGGTGATGCGGACGGCTGGATCGGTGCCGTCGGCCCGGGCCCAGGCGACCGTCTGGCCCTTGCGGAGCGTGCCGTTGAAGACGCGCAGCAGCGCGAGGCGGCCGAGGAACGGCGAGGCGTCGAGGTTCGTGACGTGCGCCTGCAGCGGGGCGTCGTCGTCGTACGACGGCGCCGGGATGTGCTCGAGGATCGTCGCGAAGAGCGGCTCGAGGTCCTCGTTGTCCGGCAGCGCGCCGTCGGCCGGCTGCTCGAGCGAGGCGCGGCCGGCCTTGCGCCGAAGCGTAGACGACCGGGCACGTCGAGGACCGCGTCGAGGTCGAGGTCGGGGACGTCGTCGTGCAGGTCGCTGGCCAGGCCGAGGAGCAGGTCGTGGCCTCGTCGACGACCTCGTCGATGCGGGCGTCGGGGCGGTCCGTCTTGTTGACCAGGAGGATCACCGGGAGCTTCGCCTCGAGCGCCTTGCGCAGCACGAAGCGGGTCTGCGGCAGCGGGCCCTCGCTCGCGTCGACGAGCAGCACGACGCCGTCGACCATCGACAGCCCGCGCTCGACCTCGCCGCCGAAGTCGGCGTGGCCGGGGGTGTCGATCACGTTGATCGTGATGCCCTCGGGTGGCCGGCCGGGCCCGTGGACGGGCCGCGGTAGGGGATCGCCGTGTTCTTGGCGAGGATCGTGATGCCCTTCTCGCGCTCGAGGTCGTTGGAGTCCATCGCGCGCTCGTCCACGTGCTCGTGGTCGCCGAACGAGCCGGTCTGCCGCAGCATCGCGTCGACGAGGGTCGTCTTGCCGTGGTCGACGTGGGCGACGATCGCGACGTTGCGCAGGTCGGTGCGCGTGGCCGTGGGGGCCGAGGAAGGCATGCGGGAACTCATCTCGCCGAAGGGGATTCGGGGACGATCGTACCGGGGCGTCCTGAACGTCCCGGTTCGAGGGGGTCTGCCGGGTGCGTGGTGCGCGCGGAGGTCAGCCGATCTGGGGGGCAGGCGGCGGTCCTCGTCCTCCAGGATGTCCTCGCGGGCCTCGTCCTGCTCGCGGATCGCCCGTTGGTGGGCGTACTCGTCCAGGTCCGTCTCGCGGTTGCGCTCCTCCTCCAGCAGGGCGTCGCGCCGCTCCCTCCGGGCGCGCTGCTCCTCCGGGTCGGGCACGGGCACGGCCGCGATCAGCCGCTGGGTGTACGGGTCGTGCGGGCGCGTTGCAGGATCTCGCTCGGTCGGGTCCGACCTCCACGAGCTTGCCGTTGTGCATCACGGCGATCCGGTGGGCGAGCATCTCGACGACGGCGAGGTCGTGGCTGATGAACAGGCAGGCGAAGCCGTAGCTCGCGCTGCAGCTCCTGCGAAGCAGGTCGAGCACCTGCGCCTGCACCGAGACGTCGAGCGCCGACGTCGGCTCGTCGGCGACGAGCAGCTTGCGGTTCCAGCGCGAGGGCCCGCGCGATGCCGACGCGCTGGCGCTGGCCGCCGGAGAGCTCGTGCGGGTAGCGGTTGCGGATGCGCCGCGGCAGCTCGACCTGGTCGAGCAGGTCCTCGACGCGCGGGTCGAGGTCCTTCCCCTTGGCGCCGCGCGTGCAGGAAGAGCGGCTCGCCGATCGACTGGCCGATCGGCAGGCGGGGGTTGAGCGACGAGCCGGGGTCCTGGAACACGATGCCGACGCTTGCGGCGCAGCGGCACGAGGTCCTTGCTGCGGCGCGCCGTCCTCGCGAGATGTCCTGGCCCGCGATCGTCAGCGGCCCGCCGGCGACCGGGAGCAGGCCGACGACGGCGCGCCCGATGCGTCGTCTTGCCCGAGCCGGACTCCCCCACGAGACCGACGACCTCGCCGGGCGTCGATCTGCGAGGCTCGACGTCGTCGACGGCGCGGAACGCGGGCGCGCGGCCGCGCTTCGGGTACTCGATCGCGACGTCGTCGGCGCGCATGATCGGTGCGGCGCCGCCGGACTGGACCGCTCGGCAGCAGCGGCCGGTTCGACGACGTCGGCGCCGCGACCGCGCTCTCGCCGTTCGGCTCGCCCCGCCGAGACGCCGAGGTGCGGCACCGCGGCGAGCAGCTGCTGGGTGTACGGGTGCTGCGGGTCGGTGGAAGATCTCGGTCGACGGTGCCGCGCTCGACGACCAGGCCGTCCTTCATCACGATGATGCGGTCGGCGAGGTCGGCGACGACGCCCATGTCGTGCGTGATGAGGACGATCGCGGAGTCGAGACGCGGGTGCGCAGGTCGCGCAGCAGCTCGAGGATCTCGGCCTGCACCGTCACGTCGAGCGCCGTCGTCGGCTCGTCGGCGATGAGCAGCTTCGGGTCGCAGGAGAGCGACTGGGCGATCATCGCGCGCTGGCGCTGACCGCCGGAGAGCTGGTGCGGGTAGCTGGTCGAAGCGCCGCTCCGGGTCGGGGATCTCGACCAGCCGAGCAGCTCGATCGCCCGCTCCTTGGCCGCGGCCGGGCGCCATGGCGCAGGTGCGCGCGCAGCGCCTCCACGATCTGGAAGCCGACCGTGTAGACCGGGTTCAGCGCCGTCATCGGCTCCTGGAAGATCACCGCGATCTCGTTGCCGCGCACGTCGCGGAGCTCGCCCGTGCCCGAGCCCGATGAGCTCGCGGCCGGCGAGCTGACCGCGCTCCCCCGTGCGCGCCCGTTGGCCGGGAGCAGCCCGAGCAGCGCCATCGACGACTGGGTCTTGCCCGAGCCGGACTCGCCCACGATCGCGAGCACCTCGCCCGGCGTGCACGTCGTAGTTGATGTCGATCGCCGCCGGGAACCACTCGCCCTCGACCCAGAAGTCGACGCCGAGGTCGCGCACCCGCAGGATCGGCTCGCCGTCGTCGACCGGCGGGTGGGGCGCCGCCGGCGCGGTGTCAATGGCCACTGGTCTCAGGTCCCTTCGTGACGGCTGCGCGCGGCGGTGAACCGACGCGGACGTGCGAGCATGGCGCGATGGGCCCGGTCCGAACCTTCCGCTCCGCGTTCGGACGCGTGCTGGCCGGTGGCATGGCGCTCGTGGCCGGCCTCTCCCTGGTCCTGACCGCCGCCGAGGGCGGCCTGGCGGTCCTCGCGCGCTCGGGCGGCGTGCCGGCCCTCGTCGCGGTGATGACCTGGGCCCTCTTCTGGAGCCCGGCGCTCGAGGTGTCCGACGGCGGGCTCACCGTCCGCAACGTGTTCCGGACGATCCACGTGCCGTGGCCGTGCCTGCAGCGCGTCGAGACCACCTGGGCCCTGCGCCTGGTGACCACCGACGGCGCCGTGACGGTCTGGGCGGCACCGGCCGGTGGCGTGTGGGCGGCGCGCCGTGAGAGTTCCCCTGCCGGCGCGAGCGCCACGTCGGCGGCGTTCGCGGTCGAGGAGCGGTGGGCGGCGCTGCGTGGGGCCGGCTACCTCGACGCCGCGCCGCAGCAGGCCGTCCACCTGAGCATCACCTGGCACGTCGGCACGATCGCCACCCTGATCGCGCTCGCGACGTGGGTCTGGCTCGGCACCGCCCTCGCGTGAGGCCCGGCTGACGACCGGCCTCACGCGGCACCCACCCGGGCGCTCTGCCGCCGTGCGGCGCGGTCCATCTTCCGCTGCGACGGGATGCGCTTCTGCCGCGGGTCGAACGCGTCGCGCAGGCCGTCGCCGATGAAGTTGATGCACAGCGCGATCGGCGATGATGAAGAAGCCGGGCCACCAGAACAGCCAGGGACGCGTGGCGAAGGCGCTCTGGTACTCGCTGATGAGCTTGCCGAGCGAGACGTTCGGCGCGGTGATGCCGAAGCCGAGGTAGCTCAGTGCGGTCTCGAGCAGGATCGCCGCGCTCATGAGCAGCGTGGTGTTCACGATGATCACGCCGATGGCGTTGGGCAGGATGTGCTTGAAGATGATGCGCCGGTCGCTCGCCCCGGCCACCCGCGCGGCGTCGACGAACTCGCGCTCGCGCAGGGTGAGGAACTCGCCGCGCACGAGCCGGGCGAGGCCGGTCCACGAGATCAGACCGAGCGCGATCGCGAGCAGCACGGCGCTCGAGCCGCCCACCATCTTGCCGAGCACGGCAGCCGATGACGATCACCGGGATGGTGATGACCAGGTCGGTCGACGCGCATGAGGACGTTGTCGATCCACCCGCGGTAGTAGCCGGCGAGGGAGCCGACCGCGATGCCGACGGCCAGTGGCGATGAGACCGACGATGACCATGACCAGTGAGCGACGTCTGCGTCCCCTGCATCACCCGGGCGAAGATGTCGCGGCCGATGTCGTCCTGGCCGAACGGGTGCTCGCCGAGCGAGAAGCCGGGACCGCCGAGCCACGTGGGCAGGGTCATCGTGGGCGCTCCCCCGTTCACCACCGGAAGAGGCGTCGTGTAGTCCCAGATCCACCAGCCGGGGATCGGGCCCCATCCGATGGACGTGGCCGCGAGGACCACGATGAACGCGAGGACGACGATGGCGACCATGGCGCCGCGGTGTCGGAGGAAGCGTCGGCGGACGATCTGGCCCTGGGAGAGTCCCTCGACCTCCTTGAGCTCGATGGCGTTCTCGAGGCGGTCCTCCTCGACGGCGGTCTCGGAGCGGTCCTGCGGGTCCGAGGGAGGCGTGGTGGTCATGCGTTCACCCGGATCCGTGGGTCGAGGCCGGCGTAGATGATGTCGGCGACGAGGTTGGCGATGATCGCGAGCGGCCGCGACGATGACCAGGTAGGCCATCACCGGTTCGATCTCCGCGTTCTCGAGCGAGCGGACGAAGAGCTGGCCCATGCCGGGCCAGCCGAAGATGGTCTCGGTGATGACCGCCCCGCCGACCAGCGTGATCACGTCGAGCGGGATGATCGTGGCGAGCGGGATCAGCGAGTTGCGGAACGCGTGACGGACGATCACCACGGTCCGCTCCGTCAGCCCCTTGGCGCGCGCGGTGCGGATGTAGTCCTGGTTCATCACCTCGAGCATGCTGCCGCGCGAGTAGCGCGTGTAGCCGGCGAACGAGATGAGCGACGAGGGTCAGGGTCGGCAGGACCAGGTGCGTGCACGAGTCGAGGGTCTGCACCCAGAAGTCGCCGCCCAGGTTCGGCGTCGCGGTCACCGAACGTCGCGATCGGCCGGCCCTTGATCACCGATGGAGTTGTAGTACTCGGGCCAGACCTGCAACACGCGGTCGACGAAGATGAGACCCGCCATGAGGAGCGACGACGATCGCCGCGGTCCGCGCCGACTGGCGCGCGGTCGGGACCTCCCCACGCGTAGCCGATGCCGATCCCGACGGCGGCGGTCACCAGCGCGAGGAGGATCGCCAGGCCCCACGACATGGGGACGTAGAAGAAGAAGTACTGCATCGGGAAGTAGAGAGCGACCCCGAGGCCCACCGCCGTGAGGGCGGAGTACAGGGATCGCCGGTTGCGCAAGCCGGTGGACAGCTCGGTGACCCCGAGCGCGATGCCGACTCCCGTGATCGCGAGGAGCACCGGGCCGATGTTCGGCGTGGTCCACCAGCCGGAGACCTGGAGGTAGACGAGACCCAGGAGAGTGGCGCCGCCGGCCATCGCGAACGTCTGGAGGCGCCGTCGGGCCTTCCCGCCCACGGCGAGCATCCAGAAGACGCCGACGAGAGAACTGACGACCACCAGGACGAGCGCCGAGAGATACGGATCCTCGAGGAAGTCGTTGAAGCCGATCGCCCCCCACTGCTTGAGCAGGACGGCCACCCAGAAGAAGGGCAGCGAGTAGAGCAGGAACGACGGCGAAGGTGATCAGGTAGTCGAACGACGATGTACTGGCGAAGGGCGCTGACGATGCCGACCGTCACGCCCAGCACGATCGAGATGACGATCGAGGCGAGCACGAGCTGCACCGTCGAGGCGAGGGCGCTCGCGACCAGGGCCGAGACGGCCTGGCCGCTCCGCCAGGCCTCACCGAGGTCGCACTGGCCGATGACGCAGGCGCCGACCCCGGCGAGCCAGGTGCCGTAGCGCTGGACGACCGGCTGGTCGAGACCGAGGAGCGCGATGCGCTCCTCGATGAGGAACGCCTTGTTGGGCGCGGTGCTCGTGCGCAGGTCCGCGAGGGGATCCATCGACAGGTCGACGAGCACGTACATGAGGAAGGTGGCGATCAGCAGGATCGCAGCGCCCAGCGCCAACCGGCGGGCGATGAACATCAGCATGGGCGGGTCTCACAGCGGAGTCAGGGGTTCACGCACCGTCGCGCGGACCGTTTCTCGACACTAGGGCGGCGGCGGGCCGGCCGCGAGGGCGCTAGGGCCCAGATCAGAACGGCCGCCGGGCCCGGCGTCAGGGCACGGACGAGGTGAAGCGGCGGGGGCACCGGAACCGGGCTGGTTCCGGTGCCCCCGCCGTTCGTCGTGTCGATGGGTCGAAGGGGATCAGCCCTCGGCGCCCTCGGTCTCCGCCGGGACCGTCGCCGTGGGCGAGGCCGCGGTCTCACCGGTGGTCTGCCACTCCCAGAAGTTCCAGAAGATGGTCGGCGAGATGGTGATCGGGTCGACGCCCGAGACGTTCTCGTTGAACGCGGTCACGCTCGGGAACTGGAAGATCGTGGCGCTCGAACGCGTCCGCCCACAGGTGCTTCTCGATCTGGACCTGGAGGTCGAACTGCGCCGCCGGGTCGGTCTCCACCTGAAGCTGGTCGAACAGAGCATCGACCTCGGGGTTGGTGTAGCCGCCGAAGTTGTTCTGGCCGACCGGTGCGGTAGTTGGCGTCGGACTCGGTCACGGCCGTGGACGTCGACTGCCAGCCGAAGAGCGAGGCGTCGTACTGCGTGGTGTCGTCGAGCAGGGGACCCCACTGCACGGCGCTCGCGTCGATCACGTTGAAGCCGGCCTGCGCGGCCGAGGCCTGGATCAGCGCGAACTCGCTCTGCCGGCGCGGGTTCGTCTGGCCGAAGAGCATGCGCACGTCGACCGGTGTGGTGACACCGGCCTGCGCGAGCAGGGCCTGGGCGCCGGCGACGTCGGTCGTGGCGTAGGCGTCGGAGCCGTTCTCGGCGACCATGTCGTCGTAGCCTGGCGCGCCCGGGACGATGAGTGAACGAGTTGCGGACCTCGGCGTCGGGGTTGAGCGGCGTGATGATCGTGTCGATGATCTCCTGACGCGGGATCGTCTTGAGGAACGCCTGGCGGACCGCAAGAGCCTTCGCGGCGTCGCCACCGTAGGTCGCCGGGTCGAACGGGCCCGGCGTTGTCGAAGACCAGGTCGACGTGCTCGTAGGTGCCCTCGACACCGGAGATGACCTCGACGCCCTCGATGCCCTGGAGCGCCTGAAGGACGTCAGCGGTCGACTGCGGGGAGATCAGGTCGACCTCGCCGTTCTGGAGGGCCTGGACCTGCAGCCATCGGGTCCTCGTTGTAGCGGACGGTCACGCGCTCGACCTGCGCGGGGTGGTCGCCGGTGTAGTCGGGGTTGGCCTCGAGGGTGAGGTACTGGTTCTCGACGAGGTCGGTGAGCACGTAGGCGCCGTTCGAGACGTAGAGCGACTCGTCGTCCGGGATGTTGACGAACTGGAAGCCGGTGTTCCAGAAGGTGGCGATCGGGCTCAGCGCCTCGACGTCATCGTCCTGGAAGGCGGCCACGAGCGCGTCGGTCGCTTCCTGCGGGTCCTCGATCCCGAGCGCGTGCTGGGCGACGACGTGGGCCGGCACACCGGTCTGCGATCCGGACCAGAGCGCGACCTCCCAGTCGGCGAACGGCTTGGAGTAGACGAGCGTGAGGGTCGTGCCGTCCTCGCTGACCTCGGGGACCTCGGTCACGAGCGCAAGGCCCGGGCTGGACGAGTTGAAGAAGACGCCGGCGTCGAGCTCGGCCTGGTTGGTGATCTCCCCGGTCTCCTCGTCGTACACGGGCTCGACGTTGTTGTACTTGCCGCTCTGGGCGGCCCAGGCGAGGAGGAGGTCGGCGGCGCTGACCGGGACTCCGTCGGACCACTCGACCCCGTCGGCGACCGTGTACTGAACGGTCAGCGGGTCGTCCGAGACCTTCTCGTACGTGCCGAAGGACTCGTTCGGGACCAGGTTGAGGTCCTTGTCGTAGTAGTTGAACGCGTCGTTCATCATGTAGGTGATGTTTGCGTTGGCGGTCGCGTTGCCCGTCGCGCTCAGGTTGTTGTACTCGTAGAACGCCTGGTTCCACCCGACGGTGACCGAGGTGCCCTCCTCGATGCTGGACTCGACGGTGGGCGTGGAGCACGAGCTGAGGGCCAGTGCTCCCGCGGTGACGAGCGCACCGACGGCGAAGGTCCGCCTGATTCTCACATTTCCTCCTCTGGAGACGGCGGGGCACGCGTCGCGAACGGCTCGACAGCCTGGGCCTCGTGAGCCCCCGCGACAGAATCACCCGCCTGGGACCGGCCGACGATAAGCAGACAGATCGTCGCGAACCCGGGTCGAAGGCCCCGTCGAGGACGATCGTTACCTAAGTGATACCCGGAGTATCGTTCCGCGATGCGGGACGCGGGACGAAGGTCTTGACATCGCGGGTCGAAGCCGCCGCTTCAGTCGTCGATGGCGCCGTCGGTGCTCTCGACCACACTCGACCAGGCCGCCGTGGCACCGGAGTGGCCGATGAGGGCCACCTGCACCGTGGTGCCGGCCGCGGCCACGAGCGAGACGACGACGGCGCTCACCGCGAGCACGCGGGACCCGGTGGACGGCGCACCGCCCGACGGCCGGGACGTCGTGCGCCGGTCCGAGACATACAGCAGCACGGCACCGAGGAGGAGGAGCAGCACCCACGGCAGCAGGCCCCTGCCGAGGTCCTCGTGCCGCTCGACGAGCCCGCCCTCCCCGACCCGTTCGGCGAGCGCCTCACCCGACTGCGTCGAGATCGGCACGAGAACGACGGCGGCCGCGGCCAGGGCGAGAGGAAGCAGCCCAGCCCACCGCCGGAACCGGGGCCAGATCGCGGCCAGGCCGACGGCGAGTGCCGCGGCCGGGACGATCACGACCGTCGCATGCACGACGAGCGGGTGGACGGGGAGTCCGAAGACGGTGTCGAGCACGGCAGGCCTCCTTGGCGCCGGTCCCCACGGGCAGAGGGGACACCTCATCAGGCACAACAACGCCCGATGGGTCGTCCTTCCCCGATCCGGGACGGGATCGGGCGGCAGAATGGCCCCATGACCGTCACGCCGGAGCCCGCCGACCGCCCCGCGGCGTCGAGCCCCGTGCGCCGCTCGCTCACCGCCTTCGCCTGGCTGTCGGTCGCCGCCGCCGTCGTGACAATCGCGCTGAAGACGGGCGCGTGGCTCCTGACCGGTTCGGTCGGCCTGCTCTCGGACGCGGCGGAGTCCGTCGTCAACCTCGTCGCCGCGTTCGTGGTGCTCGTGGCGCTGCGCATCGCGGCCAAGCCGGCCGACTCCAACCACCACTTCGGGCACACGAAGGTCGAGTACTTCTCGGCGGCGATCGAAGCGATCATGATCTTCGTCGCCGCGGTCGTGATCATGGTGACTGCCGTGGAGCGCTTCCTGAACCCGCAGGAGCTGGAGAACGTCGGCGTCGGCCTCGCGATCTCCGCCGTCGCGACCGCGGTCAACGCAGCGGTGGGCCTCACGCTCATCCGCGCGGGGCGGCGCTACCGCTCCCTCACCCTGACCGCCGACGGCAAGCACCTGATGACGGACGTCTGGACCTCGGTGGGCGTCGTCATCGGCGTCATTGCCGTCGCCCTCACCGGGTGGCTCCGACTCGACCCCGTCATCGCCTTCGCCGTCGGCGTGAACATCCTGGTCACCGGCGGGCGCCTCATGGCGCAGTCGGTGGCCGGCCTGATGGACCACGCGCTCCCCGACGAGGACCACGCGCGCATCATCCGCGTGCTCGACGACTTCACCACCGAGGACGTCCACTTCCACGCCCTGCGCACGCGGGAATCAGGGCACCAGCGGTTCGTCACGTTTCATGTGCTCGTCCCCGGGGCGTGGAGCGTGCAGCGGGGGCACGACCTGATCGAGGTGGTCGAGACCGCGATCCGCGACACCCTCGAGCACGCCGAGATCATCGCCCACCTCGAGCCGACCGAGGACCCCCGCTCCTACGAGCCGATCAGCGGGCGCGCGCCGATGGACGAGCGCCAACCGCTCGCCTGAGCCGTCACTACCGGCCGACGACGGCGCGTGCGCATCAGCGCCCCGGGCCGTCGTCTCGTGCAGCCTTCCGCATGAGCACCAGGCACGAGCGGCCCTCGAGCGCCAGCACCTCGCCTGCCGCGAAAGCCGCGACCGAGGCGCCGTCGTGGTGCGCCGTGTCGAGCACTCCCGCCCATGGGGTGCCGAAGCGCTCGTCCGGCAACGTCACCGCAAGGGCGTCCTCCCACGCGTTGACGAGGACCAGGAAAGAGTCGTCCCGCACCGGGCGGCCCCACGTGTCGATCGTGGTCAGCGCGTCGCCGTTGAGGAAGACGACGAGGCTGCGCACGAACGGCGTGGCCCAGTCGGCGGGCGACATCTCCTGCCCGTCGGGGCGCAGCCAGGCGACGTCCGGGAGACCGTCCGGGGCGCCGTCGTCGCCCATCACCACGCCGCGCAGGAAGCGCTTGCGCCGGAAGACCCGGTGGTCCCTGCGTAGTCGCGAGACGCGCTCGGTGAACTCCTCCAGGTCGCGGGAGCGCGCCGCCTCGCTCCAGTCGACCCAGGTGAGGGGGCTGTCCTGGCAGAAGGCGTTGTTGTTGCCGCCCTGGGTGCGGTCCCGCTCGTCACCGGCCAGGAGCATGGGTACCCCCTGGGCGAGGAAGAGCGTTGTGAGGAGGTTGCGCTGCTGGCGGGCGCGGGTCTCGACGATCGCCGGATCGTCCGTCGGTCCCTCGACGCCGTAGTTGGCCGATCGGTTGTCGTCCGTCCCGTCCCTGTTGTCATCTCCGTTCGCCTCGTTGTGCTTGCGCTCGTAGGAGACGAGGTCGTGGAGCGTGAAACCGTCGTGCGACGTCACGAAGTTGATCGAGGCCACGGGGCGCCGTCCGTCGTCGCCGTAGAGGTCGCTGGACCCCGAGAACCGCGAGGCGAAGCCGGCCACCGTGCCGGGTGCGCCCCGCCAGAAGTCCCGCGCCGTGTCCCGGTACATGCCGTTCCACTCGGTCCATAGCGGCGGGAAGTTCCCCACCTGGTAGCCGCCCTCGCCGACGTCCCACGGCTCCGCGATGAGCTTCACCCGCCGGATGACGGGGTCCTGCGCCACGAGGTCGAAGAAGGACGAGAGCCGGTCCACTGCGGCGAGCTCGCGGGCGAGCGTGGACGCGAGGTCGAAACGGAACCCGTCCACGTGCATCTCGGTGGCCCAGTAGCGCAACGAGTCCATGACCAGGCGCAACGCCATGGGATGGCGCATGTTGAGGGAGTTCCCGACGCCCGTGGTGTCGACGTAGCGGCTGGGGTCGGCCGGGTCGAGGCGGTAGTAGGCCGGGTTGTCGAAGCCGCGCAGCGAGAGCGTCGGGCCGCCGGCGCCCACCTCCGCCGTGTGGTTGAAGACGACGTCGAGAATCACCTCGATACCCGCGGCGTGCAGCTCGCGCACCATGAACTTGAACTCGGCGACCGCGCCGTCCACCGTGGGCGAGGCGGCGTACGCCCGGTGCGGGGCGAAGAAGCCGAACGTGTTGTAGCCCCAGTAGTTGGTCAGGCCGCGCCGGGAGACGGGCCACTCGGTCACCGCCTCGTGGACCGGGAGGAGCTCGACGGCGGTCACCCCCATCCGGTGGAGGTGTTCGACGACGGCGGGGTGCGCCAGGCCGAGATAGGTCCCGCGGGCGCGGTCCCCCACACTCGGGTGGAGCGCGGTGAGCCCCTTGACGTGGGCCTCGTAGATGACTGTCTCGTTGAGGGGGGTGCGGGGCGGGCGGTCGTTGCCCCACTCGAAGCCCGTGGAGACCACGACGGACCGTTTGGTGTACGGGGCGGAGTCGGCCGGGTTGGGCCGGGCGGGGTCGGCCGGATCGAACGCGAGGAGGGCCGGGTGGTCGGCCACCTGGCCCGAGAAGGCACGGGCGTACGGGTCAGCCAGGAGCTTGGCCGGGTTGCACCACAGGCCCCGGGCGGGGTCCCAGGGGCCGCGCACCCGGTAGCCGTATCGGGTGCCGTGGACCACCCCGGGGAGATAGGTGTGCCAGACGAAACCGTCCACCTCCGGCATCGGGAGCCGGATCTCCGGGCCGCCTGGCGGGAACAGGCAGAGGTCGACGGCGTCGGCCACCTCCGAGAAGACGGCGAAGTTCGTGCCGAAGCCGTCGCACGTGGCACCGAAGGGATCGCGTTCGCCGGGTGAGACGAAGAGGGGGGAGGTGCCGATCAGGGCCTCGTCCATGCCGGCTACGCTAGGCCCCTCAGAGCCAGTCGCGACGGCGGAACTGCCAGTAGAGAAGGCTGGACAGCCCGGCAATGAGTGCAGTCGACATCCAGAAGCCGGCAGGATCCGCAAACCCCGGATACGGGATGTTCTGGCCGTAGAAGCCCGTGATCGCCGTCGGGACCGCGATGATCGCCGCCCAGCTGGTCACCTTCTTCATGATGAGGTTCATCCGGTTGCCCTGGATGGCGATGTTCGTCTCGAGAATTGTCGTCACGAGGTCCCGCAGCGAGTCCGTCCACTCCGAGGCGCGGAGCACGTGGTCGTAGACGTCCTGGTAGTAGGGCGTCATCACGGGGTCGAGCACGTGGATGTCGCGGCGCATCAGCGCATTGACCACCTCGCGCATGGGCAGGACCACGCGGCGCAGGACGACGAGGCTCTTGCGGAGCTCGAAGGAGCGCCGCTGCACCTCCGTGCTCCGGGGGCTGTCGTCGAAGAGGAGGTCCTCGAGCGCGTCGAGCTCCGCGTCGAGCTGCTGGACGACCTCGAAGTAGCCGTCGACGACCTCGTCGAGCAGGCCCCACAGCAGGAACGGCAGCCCGCTCGCCGCCAGGTCCTCGGAGCCGTCCCATCGGCGCACGACGCCGTCGATGTCGAAGTCGTCGCAGCGCCGGACCGTGACGAGAGCCTGGGGCGTGATGAAGGCGGCGATCTCGCTCGTGGTCAGCTCGGCGGTGGCGGGGTCGAGGCGCGCGGCGTACGCGGCGAGGAAGAGGTGGGACTCGTACCGGTCGAGCTTCGGCCGCTGCATCGCCTTGACGGCGTCGTCGACGGCCAGGTCGTGCAGGCCGAGCTCGTCGCTGAGCAGGGCGAGGTCCTCCGGGGTGGGGGCGCAGTAGTCGACCCAGACGACGGCGTCGGGATCCTCGAGGTACTCGGAGACGTCCTCGACGGCGAAACCCTCCGCCTCGAGGGCGCCCGCGCCGGTACAGCCGCGTGCGGGCCATACCGGCACCCTAGGCGGTGGCGGCGGGCTCCGTAGCGGAGGACGACGGCGCGTCGAGGGAGCGCCGGGAGAGGCGTTCGGCGACGTCGGGCAGGTGGGCGCTCGCGACATACGCGACGACGACGGCGACGATCACCAGGGGGATCACCTCGAGGGAGCCGACGCCGACGAAGAGGCTGGCCAGCAGGACCGACGTCAGCGGCAGGCCGAGCATCGCCACGGCCATCGCGCCGAGCCCCATGGCGACGCCGGGGACCAACGACATCCCCGGGAGGTCGGCGCTCACGATGCCGAGCGCCGCGCCGATGAACATCGCCGGGAATACCGGGCCGCCGCGGAAGCCGCTCAGCGACAGGGCGTAGGCCAGGCCCTTCGCGACGATCAGGAGCACGAGCGCACCGACGGTCCAGGACGCCGCGTCCGAGACGAGCGGGCCGAGCGCCTCCTCCCCCGAGAAGAGCACCTGCTCGACGCCGCGCCCGGTGACGAGGTCGAAGCCCACCGCGGTGGCGCCGACCAGGGCGCCCACGACCGGCATGAGGGGCACGCGGCGCCGCTCGACCGGGCCGGCGACCACCACCGCAAGGGCCCTGATCGCCCAGCCGAGCCCCGCCGCGACCAGGCCGAAGGCGATCGCCCAGCCGAACATGCCCGCCGTCAGGTCCGTGAACTCGGGCAGGTCGGGGATGGCGAGCGTGAACGTGCCGAGTCCGGTGAGGGAGTTCAGCCCGAGGTAGATGAGCGTGCCGATGCCCGCCGCGAGGAGACCGGGCACGAGGACCAGCCCCAGGGTCGCGCCGCCCAGCCCGACCGCCTCCATGAGGAGGAAAGCCCCGATGAGCGGGGAGCCGAGCAGCGTGCTGATCGCCGCGAAGGAGCCCGCCGCGGCCATCACAGTGGCGACCTGCGGCGGGGCGTCCTTCTTCGCGAGGCGGACGGCGAGGACGCCGAGTCCGGAGCCGATGGCGATGAGCGGAGCCTCGGGCCCGAGCACGGCGCCGAAGCCCAGGGAGGCGAGGGCCGCGGCCACGACACCTGCCAGTTCGCGTGGCGGCAGGGCTCCGGCCGAGTGGAACCCCCCGGCCGGCGGGTGACCGCCGGTGCCCGGCAGTCGCTCGATCGCGAGCGCCACGAGCAGGCCGGAGAGCGCCAGCAGGGGGATCGGCCACCACACCGGTACGGAACCCAGGCCGAGCGCGGCCGGCGCACCCTCGTAGAGCCACTCCTGGAGGAGCAGGACGAGGTGCTCGAAGAGGTAGGCGATCGCCGCGACCGGCACGCCGATGAGGGCGGCCAGGACCAGGAGGCCCACGTAGCCCTTCGACCTGCGCATGGCCACGGGGTCGGGGATCACCGCAGCGGGACCGGTCACGTCAACCACCTCCGTGCTTCTCGGCTGCGGGCCACCGTAGCGGCTCGCCCGGGACCTCCCGGCGTCGGCCCGGCGAGACACGGGATCGCGGAGTAGTCTCGACCCGCTGACCACCCCGCGACGTCGCGTCGCGCCACTGCCGTAAGGACACGCCGTGAGCAACGACATCGAAGAGATGGGCCCGATCGACTACATCGTCCTCGAGTTCCCGGGCAACAAGTTCACCGGGGAGGCCTTCCCGGCGCTCATCGACCTGGTGGACCGGGGCCTCATCCGCATCCTCGACCTCCTCTTCATCAAGAAGGACCTCGACGGGTCCGTCCAGGTCCTCGCCATCTCCGACCTGGGTCAGGAGGGCGACTTCGACCTGACGATCTTCGAGGGCGCCTCGTCGGGCCTGATCGGTGACGACGACGTCGCAGAGGCCGCCGACGCGATCGAGCCCGGTTCCTCCGCCGGCCTGCTCATCTACGAGAACGTCTGGGCCGCACCGTTCGCCACCGCCGTCCGTCGTTCCGGCGGGCAGCTCGTCGCCAGCGGCCGCATCCCGGTGCAGGCCATCCTCGCCTCGCTCGACGCCCTCGAGGGTGTCGAGGCCGAGGCCTGAGCCCCACCCCCACCGTAGCCGGGCGCGGACCACGCGCCCGCGCTCCCCGTCAGAAGGGATCGACACCATGCCAGGACTCATCCGCGGCGTCGCCCGCACCGCCGTCATCGCCGGCACCGCCACCGCGGTCTCCGGCCGGGTAGCCCACCGTCAGCAGAACCGCTGGGCATCCCAGGAGCAGCAGCAGGCCCCCGCCCCTCAGTACGCCGAGCCCGCCCCCCAGGTGGTCTACGCCGCCCCGCCGCCCCCCGAGCCGGAGGTCGGGCTTACCATGGACGAGAAGTACGCCCAGTTGAAGCAGATCGCCGACCTCAAGGAGGCCGGCATCCTGACCGAGGCCGAGTTCGAGGTCCAGAAGGCCAAGATCCTCAACAGCTGAGACCTCCACGCAGCCGAGATCCGTCTCGGCCCGGGCCCCGGGACGCTCCGACGAGCGCTCGGGGCCCCGCCGCATCTCGGACACCGCGCCCGCATCTCGGGCACCAGTGCCCGCACCGGGGACACCGGGAGCCGGGCCTGCGAAGATGCCCGCGTGAGCCCAGCCTCGGCCGGTGACCTGCGCCGCCCCTTCTTCGTCGCTGCCATCGTGGTCAGCGCCGTGGTGGTCCTCGCGGAACTCGGCCTGACGGGCCTGGTGGGTGGCAACCCGGTCGGACTCGTCCCGATCGACGTCGCGACGAGCGTCGGCGTGGACGCGGACGTCGCCGCCGAGGTGAGCCTGGGGGCGACGGCGCCGCCGGGCAACGGGATCGCCTACCTCGCCCTGGTGGACGGCCTCCTGCTCTTCACCCTCGCGCTCCTCGGCTCGAGCATGGTGATCTCGCAGCGGGCCTACGGGCGGGCGCAGGGGATCGTCACCCTGGTCGTCACGTTCCTCTGGATCCTCGCCGGGCTGCTCACGGCGCTGCTCGCGCTCGCCCAGTTGCTCCTCATGGTGGGCCTGTTCGTCGCGGTGCCGTTCGGCACCCTCGCCTATCTCGCGATCTGGGGGTTCTTCCCCACCGGGGAGGCGGCGCTCGTCCTGGGCCTCCTGCTGGTCCTCAAGGTCGCGCTCGTGGCCCTCCTGATCGCCGCCCAGCAACGGTTCTTGCAGGTCAAGGGCCTCATGCTCCTCATCGTGGTGTCCGTGGTGCTCCAGCTCGTGCTGGGTCTGATCCACGGATTCCTCCCCGGTCCGGTGGTGGCGATCGGCGACCAGCTGTGGGCCCTGGTCACCGCCGTCGTCGGGATCATCTGGGCGCTGGTCATGCTCATCGGCTCGATCCCCGCTGTGATCAACGCCGTGCGGGTGAGCGGCGCCGTCGGCGACTGACGGCTCGTGCGGAGTCTTCCCTGCGCGTGGTGCACGTTTCCCTCCGCACAGAGGCCCGGCGCGCGGGCCGCTCCCGGCGCGCGGGCCGCTCCCGGCGCGAGCGAGCCGGATCAGTCGGCCGGGAGGAGGCGCACCTCGCACGAGAACGCGCCGAGGCAGGCCAGCGCCAGTGCCCCGCCGGAACGGGAGAACGTCAGGTCCGCCGTGTCCCCGGCGTCGACGTCGACCTCGATCACCTGGCCCTCGACCGCGAACCGCACCCGGACGTCGGAGTCGACGGCCAGCAGCGTGGCCCGGCGCACGGGTGCCAGGGCGAACCGGCCGCCGTCGGCGACCACGTCGAAGGCGCACGCGGGCTGGGGGCGGATCACCTCGCCGGCGACGTCGCACGTGCCGTCGACGAGCACGAGGTCCTCGCTCGTCAGGTCGCCACCGGCACCCAGGCTGCCCAGGCGTTCGCGCCAGCCCCCGTCACCCGTCCCCCCGCCGCCGACCGCCACACCGAGCACGAAGACCAGGAAGACGACGACGGCGATCACCGCGACCACGACGATCGGCTTGCGATCCGTCTGCTCGGCCACGCCCCGGCCCTCAGCCCGCCTCGAGCACGGAGACCGTGGCGTCGGCCGCGTTCGTCACGTAGACGACGCCCGTCGCGGACTCGACCGCGACCGCCGTCGGCGTGCCGCCCACCGCGACGGTGTCGACGACGGCACCCTCCGAGACGTCGATCACGGACACCGTGCCGTCGGAGTTGACCACGTACGCCGCATCGGCCTCGGGGTCGACGGCCACGGCGACCGGGTTGATGCCGACCGCCACGGTCCGCACCACGGCGCCTTCGGCCGGGTCGATGACCGACACGGAGTCGTCGAGCTGGTTCGTCACGAAGACCAACCCGGTACGCGGGTCCACCGCGACGCCGGCGGGGTTGGCGCCGACGTCGATGATGCGGACGACGCTGCGGGCGGCCGGATCCACGACCGACACCGTGCTGTCCCCCTGGTTGGCGACGTAGAAGCGCCCGTCCGCCTCGTTCCACGCGATCCCGCGCGGCGCGGCGCCGACCGCCACCACGTCCTGGACCCCTGCCGCAGCGGCCTCGACCACGGCGAGCCGGCCGTCCTCGAGGGTCGCCCACACGAGGTGGGTGCTCGGTTCGACCGCCAGGCCGAAGGGCGATGCCCCGAGATCGGCCTGGGCGAAGGCTCCCCCGGACGCGATGTCGATCGCCGCGACGGAGCCGTCGGCCTGGTTCGCCGTGTAGACGAGGCCGTTGTTCGCGTCCGCCGCGACGCCGATCGGGTCCCGCCCCGTCCCGAGTTCCTGCACCACGGCGCGGACCTCGGGATCGATCACCGAGACGATCCAGCCGTCCCGGCAGGTGACGTAGACCAAGCCGGTGCCGGGTTCGATCGCCACCCCGGCCGGCCACGGGCCGACCGGAACCGTGGTCGCCTCCACCGAGACGGGCGCCCGCGCGGCGGTCGGCTCCGGCTCGGGGGCCGGTTCGCCACGGGTGAGGAGGTACGTCACCCCACCGACCGCGGCGAGGAGCACGACGGCGGCCACCACCCAGAGCCACCACCGCGACCGGGGCGGCGGAGGGGGCGGCGGCGTCGACGGGACCACGAGCCGGAGCACCTGACCCCGGTCGGCGTACTCCTCGGGTGCCGCATCGGCCGGGTAGGCGATCACCTTGGCGTCATAGGTGCCCACGGGCGTCCCGGCCGGTGGGGCGAAGGTGACCACCACCTGCTCGGTGGCACCCGCCGCCACCTCCCGCAACGGACGCTCCACGCTCGCCCACGCGGGGTCCGCCGCGGGTGGCGCCCCGGGCCCACCGAGGGGTCGGAACACGCCGAGCACCACGCGCTCGGACCGGGCCGGTCCGAGCGTCACGGAGACGGCGACCACGGCTCGCCCGGCCACCACCTCGGCCTGCGGCGCGGCCAGGGACACGCTGATCTCGCTCACGTCCACCCCTTCCGGCGGCGGGCCCACGGGCCGCGATCCGCCTGCGCGGTCAGTCTGCCAGCGTGAACGTCAGTTCCGAGTCCCCACCACGCAGGGTGAGTGCGGCGCCGGTCCGCTCCCCCTCGGTGACCTGTCCCATGGCCGTGAGGAAGGCGCGCTCCGTCTCCCCGACCGGCCCGATGCACAGCCGCAGCGTGCTCGCGAGGGGGCTGAACGTCACCGAGGCGCCGTCCACCACCACGGTGCCGAAGTAGCCGTTGCACCCGGTGGACCCGCTGACCTCGCCGTCCGCCGTAACCACGAGGGTCACCGGGGCTTCGGGCACGGGCACGAACGCACCGTCGGGTCCCGCGCCCTCCACGAGGCCCCACGACCCCACGAGGTCCACGGGGGCCGGTTCCGGAGGTGGCTCGGTCGACCTCGTGAGGAGGACGACGGCGACGGCGATCGCGGCGAGTAGGGCGAGGGCCGCCAGTACCCACGGCCACCACACGAACCGACGCCGCTGCGGGGGCGGCGCCGTCGTCGGCGCGACGGCGAGCCGGACCACCTGGCCGCGGTCGGCGTACTCCTCCGGCGCCGCGTCCGCCGGGTAGGCGACGATCTTCGCCTCGTACACGCCCGGCGCGGTGCCCGGCGGCGGGGCGAAGGTGACGACGAACTGCTCGGTGGCGCCAGCCGCGAGGGGACGTAGCCCACGCTCGACCGACGCCCAGGCCGGCTCGGCCGCCGGGACGTCGCCCCCGGCGGGCCGCACCACGCTGACGACCACCCGATCGGCGTCCGCCGACGTGACGGACGCCGTGACGCTCCCGCGGCCCCCCGCCAACGCCACCTGCGGCGCGGCCAGGGAGACGGTGATCCCACCCATGCGCTTCCCTTCTCCGGTCGTCCCCAACTCACTCGTCGCGTCACCCGCTCGTCGCGTCACCCGCTCGTCGGGCCCGGTCTCATCCCACGGTCGGTCGCAGCAGCACCTGGCTCGTGACGTGCGCGGGCTTGAGGGCCTCCACGAGCCGCCGGACCAGGTCGAGCCGGTCGGCCGCAGCCGCCGGGACCAGCACGCGCACGTGGAAGGCGCCCGGGACATCCTGGACCAGGAAGCCGTCGACTCCCGTCGCCAACCGCAGGAAGCGCGCCAGACCGGCCGGGGTACCACGGCCCGCCGAGAGGTCGGCCGAGTCGGCGATGAGGTCCCGCAGGCGATGGTGCTCGATGCCGAGAACCGGCCGTGCGCCGACCTCCGCGTCCGCCGCGGTGAGCCAGCCGAGGTCGACCCACCCGGCGAGGAACGGCACGAGCGCCTCGGGCGTGCGGTAGGGGTCGACGACGCTGTCGATCCGGTCCAGCACGTCGGTCACCGGTGCGTGGAGGTCCGTGGCGGCGGCGCCCAGTGCGGCCAAGGGGCTGCCGGGCGCCGCCGCGACCTGCATCACCTCCGGGAGGATATCCAGCAGCCCGTGCTCACCCACCGGAACGCACCACCTCGACCACGTGCTCGCCCGAGCAGAACAGCCAGGTGGGCGGGACCGTGACCACGTCGTCCACCACCCGGGCCGAGCAGGTCCGCCACGACGCGCCGGCGTCGGCCGAGCGGAGCACGCCACGCGGACCGGCCGCGAGCACCACGGGCGCGCCTGCGCCGTCGACCGCCCCCGAGACCGCCCGCACGGGCTCGAAGCGAGCCCGGTCCCTCAGCGGCAGACCGCAGTTGACGTCCGGTTGCTGCCAGACCGCCCCCGCCTGGCCAAGGGTCAGGCGGACCACCCCACCGCTCTGCGTGGCCGCGAACGCGTGGGCGCCGACCACCTCCACCCCCCAGCAGCTGCCGCCGCTCCAGCCCTGCCGCACGTCCTCCCACGCGCTGGGCAGCGCGGACAGGTCCGTGCGGGCGAGGTCGTCGAGGCGCAGGCGGGCGCAGCCCGCGCCGGCCCCCTCCGGGACGGCGCGCCCCACCCAGAGGAACGCCGCGGGACCGTCGTACTGGACGCTGACACAGCGCACGTCCTCACCGGGGTTCTTGATCAGGCGGAACGATTCCGGCGCCCCGGCCGACGGCGAGAGCCACACCCCCGCCGACGCCTCGGCCGCGAGGACCACGCCCGTGCGCCCGCGGACGTCCACCACGACGTCGACGGTGTGGAAGCCGCGGTCGGGCTGGGCGGGGTCCACGAGGTTCTGGACCGGTACCGCCCCCGGGGTAACGGCGAGTTCGTACAGCCCCTTCTCTCCTGCCATCAGCAGCACGGGCGTGCCGGCCCGGTCCACCCAGGCAAGGTCGGCGAGGCCGAAGCCGAGTTCGGCGACACGGCGCCAGCTCTCGCCGAGGTCCTCGCTGACGTACACGCGGGCCCCGTCGCCCCGCTCCGTGGCCGCGGCCACCATCCCGGGGCGCCGGACGCCGACACCACCCGGACCACCCAGGGGGAACGGACTGACGGCCTTGACCTCCTCGCCCTCGAAGACGGCGCACGCCTCCCAGCCGTCTCCGGCGTCGGTGGTCCGGAAGAGCGTGTCGCGCTGCCCCACGAACCAGGTGCGCGACTGGCCGTCGGCTCGCACGAGCGCGAACACCTCGGCGTCGGGCACGCGGTCCAGGACCACCCTCACCCGGTCGACGTACTGGACGCCCGGCTCGGCGTGCTCGAGAGCGCGGTAGAGGTTGGAGACGCGCAGCGGGCGGCCGAAGCCCGGACCGTAGGCGGCCTCGCCCTCCGGCAACGGGCTGATCGCCGTGGCGAGGCGCCGCACGATCCGGGCACGGACGGCCTCGGGATCCTCGTCCGCGCGCACCACCACGCGGGCGTCCACGGAGACCTGCTTGTAGCGCGCCCAGCGCACCAACGGCGTCGCTCCGATCGTGGCCCGCTCGCCCAGGTGCGCCGCCACCTGCACCCGGACCTCCTCGCGCGCCTGCGCGGCGAGGTCCTCGGCTCGGATCCGGCCGTCCACGCGGGAGGAGTCCGGGACGTGGGGGACGAGGACCACCTCCACCTCCCCCGGCGCCGCGAAGGACCACACCTCGCGACGCGTGCGCGCCCGGGCCCGGGCGACCCCGCCGTGGCGGGCCGCGAGCACCTCGTAGTCGCGCGCGGTGACCGCCCGGTCGCGCGCCTGGAAGTCCTGGGGGGCCCGTCGTAACGCCGAGGCGAGGGTCTCGGCCTCACGCCCGCCCGTGGCCGGCTCGGGGTTGGTCACCTTCAGGCCAGGGAGGGCGTCGCGCAGGACGGTGAGCCAGTGCGCCGCGACGTTCCCGCGCTCGCCGCCACCCGTGCGGTACCAGACCCGGACCTGGGCGCCGGGCCCGGGGACCGGGGCAGCGACGTCGTCGGACGCACCCGGACCCGAACCCTCGTTCGGCGCCCACCACGGGAAGACCACGCGCCCGGCGGTGCGATCCACGCGGACGGCCGGTTCACCCGCAGGGGCATCGGCGAACACCTCGACTTCGTGGCAGATCCGGAACACGCGCCCCGCAACACTCAGTGCCGCACCGCTCGGCAGGTCCGTCCCGGCGGGGACCTCGACGCCGACCGCCAGCCCCGGCCCGGCCACGAGCGGGGCATCCGGCACGGTGAAGACCTGGCCCGGCAGGCCGCTGCCCGTCCCGATCATCACGGCGTCATGGAGCACCACGTCCGCGGCCGGGACGAGCACCGACCGCTCGCCGGCCGGCAGGAGCGCGTCGGCCAGGGTCGCGAAGACGGGCTGCGCGCTGCCGGGCACACCCGGCGGACCGCCCACCCGGGTGCCCCGGGGGATGCGGACCTCGCCGGCGTCCCCCCCGCTGCGGGAGAACTCGAGCGCCACCTCTGCGGCCGACGGCGGGCGCAGCGCCGTCCCGAGGAGGTTGAGGTAGACCGTGTACAACTTCTCCGGCACGCGGTTGAGCCGGTACAGGAGCATGTCCGTGAGGTGTGCGAACGCCTCGACGAGCACGACGCCGGGGTCGTGGACCGAGAGGTCCGTCCACTCGGGGTCGACCTGCCGGATGCGCGCCTTCGCCGCCTCCACGAGCTCGGCGAACGAACGGTCGTCCAGGTTCGGGACGGGGATGCTCACGCGTTACCACCTCCGGCGTCGACGGGCACGGCCACGCTCACCTCGTCCTCGTGCTGCGTGGCCCTGACGCGGTAGCGCATGCGGACCTCGAGCACGTGCGGGGAGTCGGCGGGCCGTTCGGCGTCCAGGGACAGGACCTCCACCCGAGGCTCCCACTGCTCGACCGCGCGCGCCACGTAGTAGATGGCGAGTCCCGCCGTCGTGTCGTCGGCCGGGGCGAACGCGAGCCGGAACAGGTGGCAGCCGTATCGGGGCCGGTTGACCCGCTCCCCCGGCCGGGTGCTGAGGAGGAGGAGCAACCCCTGGCGGACGGACGCGGCGTCGGTCACGGTCGCCAGGCGCCCACCCGGCCCGACGCGCAGCCCCGCGAGCCCGCCGGCGCCGTCGAGGTACGGGTGCGCGAACGCGAGGGCTCGGTACCGGGGGACGCTCATCCGCTCACCGCCACGAGGTGCTGGCCCGGGTCGCGGACCGTGTACTTCACGAGCCCCGGCGGGGTGCCGTCGGTGAACCCGGAGACGGAGTCCAGGCACACGGCGTGGCCGTCGATCCGCACGAAGGTCGAGTACCCCGTGCGGACCACGAGTGTGGTGCCGCAGGGCTTGATGTTGACGCCCACGTTGGGACACATCGAGATCGAGCGCCCCTCGGGGTCCGGTTCCACGAGCACGGGCGACGCCGCCACCCGCACCCAGGTCTGCGACGGCACGTTCGCCACCTTCCCGTCGTGCCCGCACCGGAGCACGGCTTCCTCGACGAGGATCTTCACGGCGCCTCCTCGAAGTCCACGGTCTTCGCGCGCAGCCGCATGGCCCGCCCCGGCGCCTCGATGAGCAGGTCCACGGCCGAGGTGAGGCGCACGGTGTCCGGGCCCAGTTCCAGGAGCGAGCCGTGGCCGTCGGTCACGACGAGGCTGCGCCGGTGGCCGTCGAGGACCACCTGCTGCCCCCCGCGGGTCCGGACGGAGTAGCGGCCGCCGCGCGGGCCGTCGTCGTCGGCGTCGTGGGGGCGCTCGGCACCGAGGAGGCCGCCGAGGACGACGGCGTGGGCCGGGTCCCCGGCGGGCAGGAGCGTGAGAACGGTGTCGCCCTCGTCGGGGAGCGCGACCACCCCTTTCCCCGCGCCGCCGGCCTGCACGAGGACCGGCGCCCAGTCGGTGACGAGGTCCGGGTGGGCGACCAGCCGCACGAGCGCGCGCCCCCGGCCCTCGGGATCGTCCACCCGCTCCACCACCCCGAGGGTGACCACGTCCTCCGCGCGCGGCGGGGGGCCCGGCGGAGGTCTGGTGGACACGATCGTCTCGTACCCGGTCCCGTCGATCGTGTGCACGGCCTCGCACACCGGGTAGGTGCCCTCCAGGCCGGGCGCGACTCCGGTCACCCGTACGCGCCGGCCGGCGCGCAGGCGGGGGTCGCCGTCGGCCACGAGCACGGCCGTCACCTCGCCGAGGCTGCGCACGTCGATCTCGGCCTGGGCGAGCGCCTCGGCTCCGGCGCCTGCCGGCATCACCTGGTCCGCCCGGCGCAGCGTCCCGCCACCACCGGAGACCTGGGGCTCCGGGTCGGCGCGCACGTCGGCGCGAGCCCGGGCGCGGCCTGCCCGCGCCGTCGACGCCGTCGCGCTCGCCGGATCCCAGCGGACGGTCTCGACGCTGCGGAACGACGGCTCCTGGCTCACCTCGATCTCGGCCGAGTGCAGCGTGGCGCCCAGGGCGAGGTCCACCGGCTCGCCCTCGCCCCCGAGGTCGAGGAGTCGCAGCGTGCCAGCGTCGGCCACGGGGTAGAGGCCCACGCGCGCCGCGGCGGTGACGAGCGTGTCGAGGTCGGTGCGGGCGCACTGGTACACCCGCCCGAGGTCGACGGCGCCGCCCACGACCGCCAAGCCGGTGCCCTCGACGAGGGCGCGGGCGAGGCGGGACAGGTCCACGTCCTCGTGAAGGCGCGTGTGCTGGCGCATGCGCAGGCGGTGGAGGGCGTCGTAGGCCCGCACGCGCAGCTCGAACGACGCATCGGCCCCGTACGCGTGCTCGACAACCGTCACCTCCCCCGTGAACAGGGGTTCGCGCCGGCCGCCGATCTCGATCCGCAGGGCGTCACCGGGGGCGACGGCGAGGCGCCGGACCGCCGTCGCGTCGCCCAGGTGCCACGTCACGAGGCATTGGGCGGGCTGGGCGAGGGCGAGCCGGACCCGGACGGTGGCGATGGGGGCGACATCGGCGGCGGGGAGCCGGCGGCCGGCCAGCGTGACGATGAGCTCCGGGAGCCCGGTCAGGACCTTCACCGCAGGCCCTCTCCGAGCGGGGGCACGGCGAGCGGGCCGCCGAAGCGCGCGGGGTCGTCGATCCCGTTGTACGTCAGCAGGAGTTTCCACAGCAGCGGGGTGCCGAACGCCGCCTGGGAGAGGAGACCGAGTTCGGCCGGGGGCACAGGCGAGGGGGCGGGGGCCGCAAGCGCGGCGGCGCCGTCGTTCTCGGCGTTCTCGGCGTCGGGCACCGTCTCGCTCGCCGGCGTCCCGCTCCCGTCGCCGAGCACGCCGAGCGCGCCGACCGGGGGCGCGGTGAGATCGACCACCGGGAGGCGCTGGGCCAGGTCGTAGGCCTCGCCACCCTCTTCGTCCGCGCTCTGCCCGATGCGGACGAAGACCAGGCGCATCCAGGACCGCAGGGGCGAGCCGTCCGGCGCGAAGCGGTCGAACCGCTCGGCCACCTCGGTCATCACGCCCGGGACGTTCCACGCACGGCCCCAGACGAAGCGCACGGCCGGGGGCCGGCGCTGGCGCTTGACCTCGGTCGAGTTCTCCGCAAGGCGCCACACCGGCCGGGTCATCTGACGGACGTCCGTGACCGGCACCTGGCCCCGGGGCGCGAGGTCGACGTCGAAGAGCAGGTCCAGGCGCAGTTCCGTGCGGCCGCCGCCGGTGAAGAGGAGGGGGTCGTCGGCCAGGCCCGCGCCCGTGAGGCGGCCGCCGGCGGAGCGCCTCGGCTCCACCCCCGCCGACCGGGTCATCACCACGGTCTCCGGGTTGAGCAGGCAGCCGATGGTCTGACCGGTCTCCTCGACGAGGAAGGCGACGCGTTCCATCTACACCGCCGCCTGCTCACGGGCCAACCGCGCTGCGCGGGCGAGCGACACCTCGAGACGGAGGTCCGACGACGGCGCCGGCGGGGTCGCCCGCTCGGGGAGGGCCGGCCACGGGTCTGGGGGCGCCGTCTCGGGGAAGGGCTGCAGCGGGACGGGCGCCGCGGGCACTGGCCGGATGGCCGCGGGCACTGGCCGGATGGCCGCGGGCGCGGGCCGGATGGGCGCGGGCACTGGCCGGATGGGCGCGGGCGCGGCCGGCCCCGCCGGGGTGCTGCCCACGTCCCGACCGGTCGACGGCGCCGGCACGGGCGCGCGCGCGGTGGCTGCCGGCGCAGGCGGAGCGGGAATGTCCGGCGCGACGTCGGGACGTTCGGCCCCGACGGACTGCCGGCCGGCGTCACGGCGTGGGCGGGCGCGCGCGGCGAGCCCAGTCGGGGTGCTGCCCACGTCCCGGCCGATCGACGGCGCAGGCGCCGTCACCGGAGGGCGATCCGTCGGTCGCGAGGGCTCCATCGGTGGCGAGGGCTCCATCGGTCGCATCGCTCGATCTCCTGCGCCGAACGCGGGGTTGCTCGGGTTGCCGGGCCGGATCAGCCGACCAACCCCGCGTTCGGCGGAGGTTGGGGTGGTGGATGGAGGTGCGGGGGCGTGGCTGCGCGCGGGGCTGCGCACGTCCGCGACCGGCAGCACGAGCCGGGACCCCGCCGTCGAGCGGGGCGGCGCGGCGAGCTGCGATGACGCACGTCGAGACGGGTCGGTGGCCACACGGCGCGCTGCATCGTCGCGCGGATCGGCCGGAGGGACGCTCGACTCGGGAGCCTCGACCGGGGTCGCCCGACCCGTCGCGGCTCGCGGCGTGGGCAACCGCAGCCGAGGCACGTGCGGGCGCGGACCGCCCGAGCCGGTGGGCGCCGTCGTCGCTCGGACGGCAGCGGCCGACGATGTGGGGGGACGTTCCGTCACGCTGTTCGCGACGAATCCTCCCCGTTCCGGCGGGAAGGTCGCGGCGCCCTCGACGTCGCCGGCCGCCAGGCCCGCCTCGCGCACGCGAGCCAACCAGTGCGCCGGTGCGCCGGTGAGGTCGGCCGCGCGACGCCCGCCAACGCCGAGCCAGGTCGGCGAGCCGGTCGAGCCGTCCGCCGACGAAACGGCGGGAACCGACGAAACGCGACGGAGGATGACGACACGTCGGACGGTCCCCCGACGGCACCGCGCCGGGCAAGGTGTGCGCGCGGCGTCGGACCCGCGGCCGGTCCGCCGGGGTCGAGGCGGTCCGCGGCGGCGCGGAGACGGCGGCCGAGCGCGCTACGCCACCGGGGCACGGGCGTCGTCGAGCTCGAGCCGGTCGTAGGCCAGGCTCAGCGTCTCGATGGCGAGTTCGTGACCGAGCGCGTCCAGCGGCGCCCCGAACCACTCGCAGGGCCAGGCGTCGATGAGGTTCCAGCGCCGCACCTCGGTGGCACCGGCGTCGTCGAGCATGGCGAGCGACACGTGGCGTCGCTCCACGCGACCCTCCGCGGCGGCGAAGAGCCAGCGCACCAGCTCGGTCGAGCTCGTGAGCCCGAAGTGGAGCGTCACCGGCGGGTACTCCACCTGGCCGGGAATCACCCGGACCGTGCTGTTCTCGCCGCCGGCCCGGAAGAGGATGCGGTCGATCTTGACCCCGAGGTTGTCGACGCGGGTGAAGTGTCCCTGGACCACGCCGTCGATCACGAGCTTGAAGTTGTAGGCGCGGTAGGGGTCCACCACGACCCCGGGCTGCACGGCGGGCGGCGGCTGGGCGGGCATCTCAGGCTCCCGTTCCTTCGATCTCGGTGGCGTCGGCCGACTGCATCAACTTGAAGACGACGAACTCGGCGGGCTTGACCGGGGCGATGCCGATGATCGTCACCACCTGCCCGGCGTCGCGCACCTCGGGCGGGTTGGTCTCCTCGTCGCACTTGACGAAGAAGGCCTCCTGCGGGGTGCGCCCGAGCAGGGCGCCGTCGCGCCAGACGTTGGTGAGGAAGGCGTTGACGTCACGGCGGATGGACGCCCACAGCGTGTGGTCGTTGGGCTCGAAGACGATCCAGCGGGTGCCGTCCGCGACCGACTCCTTGATCATGTTGAAGAGCCGGCGGACGTTGATGTAGCGGTACTCGCTGGGCCTCGGCCGCGAGCGTGCGAGCGCCCCAGACCCGGATGCCCTCGCCCGGGAAGTAGCGGATGCAGTTGACCCCGGCGGGGTTGAGCACCTCCTGCTCGCCCTTGCTCACGCGGCGGACCAGGTCGACGCGCGCCCACCACCGGCTCGTTCGCCGGGGCCTTGTGCACCCCGCGGGTCGCGTCGGTGCGCGCCCAGACCCCGGCGATGTGGCCGGACGGCGGCGCGCTCACGCGCCGGCCCGAGACGGGGTCGCGCGTGACGATCCACGGGTAGTAGAAGGTCGCGAAGTCGCTCTGGCGCGGCCGGTACGCCTCGCTCGCGGCGCCGGAACCCGACCCGGCGCCCGCGCCCGGTCCGCCCGCGGCGGGTGCGCCGCCGGTGCTCGCGGTGCCCGACGGCGCACCTCCGGCGGTGGCAACCGGGTGAGCGCGCTCACGTCGCTCACGTGCTCCGGCGGGTCGAGGATCGCGACGCGGTCCTGGCGCAACGGGTGCTCGCAGTGCCCGATGAGGTCCTCATACGACTGCGGGTCGGTGAACCCGGGAGCCGCGACGATCGCCACCTCGTCGATCGCCTCGAGCAGGGCGAGGCCGGTGGGCTGTGCGCGCCGTCCCGGTGAGGTCGCCGCCCGGCCCGACGTTCACCACCCAGCACCGGCCGCCCCCGTTGGCGAAGAACCCGTAGACGGCGGTGGACAGCGCCGTCCCTGCCGTCGCCGAACCCACGTAGGTGTCGACGAACTGGGTCCAGTTGTCGATCGGGACGGCCTCGTCCTTGCGGGCCTGGGGATCGGGCGCCACGCCGACGATCCCCAGCGTGCTCGTACCGACCCGCCCGATCGAGTGGGTCCCGCTCGGGATCTCCTGGACGTAGACGCCCGGTGCTGCGTAGTTGACCATGGTGCCCTCACTCCCACCTGATGACGACGGGTGACTGGTGCGTGCTTGCGTCGACGGTGCGCGTCGCCCCCCGCACCTCGATCACGAACTCCTGGACGGGCGCCTCCGCGACGAGGATCCGGAAGCGTCCCTCGGCGTCGGTCACGACCGGCCGGCCCCCGACGCCGGCCCGGACCAGGGCGTCGGAGATGCCCCCGCCGTCGGCGTCGAGTACCTGACCCGCCACGTGACGCGCCGGACGGAGATCGACCTGCATCGGTTCGCGCACGGGCGGCCCGGACGGCTGCTCGAGACGAACGGGAACCCTGACCTTGACGTCGAAGCCGAGGGCCGCGGACGCGTCCGGCGGGACCGGTGGCAGGGGCTCGACGGCGTAACGGGAGTCGCGCTCCAGGCCGACGAGGAGATGCTCGGTGGTCTCGAGTGCCTCGGACCCGCCGACGGCGACGCGCGCGTGGAGCTCGAGGTCCAGGACGACGCCGTCGCGGTTCGACCGTCCGATGCGGGAGAGGGCGACGGGCCACACGCGGACCGCCGTCTCGGCGGGCGGCGTCGGACCGGGCTCGAGGGGGCCGCTCGCGAGGACGACGGGGGCGGGTGCGGCGGCGTCCGTGAGCGCACCGACGAGCCCCAGCAGGGCTGTCCGCGCGGCGCTCATCCCCCGTCCCCCCTGACGTGCAGGAATATCAGCCGCTTGCGATCGTAGACCTGGGGACGACGTCGCAGGTTGGTTCCGGGGTTCGCGTCCCACCTGTGGACGCTGCGTCGGTCTGGACGCCGGAGGGACACCGACGACCCGGCGGGCTACTCGGCCGAGACCGGCTCCGGGGCGAGGATGTCCCGCTGGTCGGGGTGACGCCGGAACCAGGCCTGGACGAAGTGGCACACGGCGACGATCGTCCGCTCGCCGCTGCGCCGCACGTCGGCGACCGCCCCCTCGACCAGGGTGGACGCAATCCCCCGCCCCCCGAACTCCGGCTTCACGACGGTGCTCACGAAGGCGATCGTCCCCTCGCCGAGTTCGTACTGCTCGTGGCCGGCGCGGACGCCGTCGACCCACACCTCGTACCGGCTCTTCTCGGGGTTGTCCCGCACCTCGACGGTCTCGCTCGGTTCGGTCTGCGCCATGGCGCCAGTCAAACACAGGCCCCGACGGCGACGGGCGGCCTCCGCCCGTCGCCGTCGGCCACTCGCGGGCACGCCGCGGTGTCCAGGGGTGTGGTCAGGCGCCCAGGAGAGGGTGGTTCCCCCGGATCGTGCCCGCCGGGTCGCGCGAGGACTTCAGGGCGCGCAACCTGGCCAGCGAGGCGTCGTCGAACACGCGGCCCAGGTCCTCCCCGCCGGCCAGGAGTGTGAGCGGGGTACGGCCCGTCGACTCGGGGGCGGTCGCGGCCGCGAGCGCGGCGAGCGACGCCTGAATGGGCCTGACGAGTTCCGGCACCATCGGGATCCCGAGCCCCCACAGGAGGTAGGGCTCGGCGACGTGGTCGGCGACGGCGCCCGCCGCGCGATCCGCGCCGGGTCCCCCCGCGAAGGCCCCGCCGAGGTGACGCAGCTGCACCGAGACGAGGGCCGTACGCTCCCGGTCGCCTGCCGCGGCGAGCAGCCGCTCGAGCGTCCCCTCGGTGACGTCGGCCAGCAGCGTGCTCCAGTCCATGCCGGGCATCGGCTCGGTGGGCTCGGCCGCGACCTCGCCGATGCGCCCGATCGGCACCTCCGCCACCGTGTCGTCGAGCACGGTGCCGGCCGCCCGGATCGGGGCGAGGAGGCGCTCGGCGTCGGCCACGGAGCCCAGGAACGTCGTGTCCACGGTGACGAAGGACCGGCCGCGGATCGGCTCGGGCAGGAAGTCCGCGGGCGGGAAATGCATGAGCGAGGACCAGAGCGAGAGCTCGCGCGGCGCGGTCCGGGTCACGTCCCGGAACGCGGCCCAGACCGACGGCGCGTCCACGATCGGGAACGTGATCTTGCCGCCGACCAGGCCGTCGGCGGGGTGGAGATCGATCTCGACCCGCGTGACGATCGCGAGGTCGCCGCCACCGCCCCGCAACGCCCACATGAGGTCCGGGTCGCTGGCGTCCGTCACCCAGCGCAGGGTCCCCTCGGCGTCGACCACCTCGACGGCGCGCAGTCCGTGCGCGGCGTACCCGTGCGCACGCCCGAACCACGAGAAGCCCCCGCCGAGCAGGTAGCCGACCACGCTGACGTCCGGGTTGGACCCGACCATCGCGACAAGGCCCGTCCCGTCGAGCGTCGGCAGGAACTCGCCCCACCGCACCCCGGCGCCCACGCGGGCCACGCGCGCCTGCGCGTCCACCCACACCTCGTCAAGAGCAGCGGTCCGCAGGAGGATCGCGCCGTCGAGCGCCGTCGTCGCCCCGTGACCCCGGGGCTGCGCCGTGACGGCGCGCCCGTGCTCGCGGGCCCAGCGCACCGCTGCGGCGACGTCGGCTGCGTCGACCACCTCGACGACGGCGGCCGGCCGCTGCGGGACCGCCACGTTCCACCCGAGGTGCGCCGCACCCCACTCGGGGTCCGCGGGGGTGAGGACGCGGCCGCGGACGGCGGCGCGCAGGAGGTCGAGGGCGCCGTCGTCGGCGCTGGTGGTCGTGCTGCTCATGGTGACGTCCTTTCACGAAGGCGGGCGGCGGGCAGGAGCCGACCCGATGCACCCAGCCTGGCCCCGCTCCGGGCTCCCGGCCATCCCAGGGACGTGGGGTTCCGGCGACAGCCGCCCCCAGATTCCTGGGGTTCCGCAGCGGGGCGATGCGCAGCACCATGGAGCCATGACGACGACGCGGGCCGACGCCGTGCGCGGCCGCCTCACGACGCTCGCCGCGGCGGGCCTGGACGCCGGGGCGTTCGCCCTCGGGGCCGCCGACCTGCTGGCGCGGGCCGTCCCGTTCGAGTCGGCGTGCGTCGGCACGGCCGACCCCGAGACGTCCCTGATGACCGGCTCCTACAAGTTCAACCTGCCCGACTCGCGGGACGCCGAGTTCCTCCACCTCGAGTACGGCGTGCCCGACGTCAACTCGTTCTCCGAACTCGCCCGCCGGCCCGTTCCGGTGGGGGTCCTCGTCCACGACACCCAGGGGCGACCCGAGACCAGCCCCCGGTGGCGGGACTTCCTCATGCCGCACTTCGACCTGGGCCACGAGTTGCGGGCCTCGATCCGCTCCGAAGGCCGGGTGTGGGGCATGGTGAGCCTCTACCGCTCCGCGGGGACCAGCGGGTTCAGCCCGGCCGAGGCCGACTTCGTGGCGGGCGTGCTCAGCACGCTCGAGGCGGGGCTGCGGGCGGGGCTCGTGGTGAGCGCCGCGGCGGCCGTCGACGACGGCGCGGCAGCCGGCCCCGCCGTGCTCGTCATCGGAGCCGACGACGCGGTGCGCCAGGTCACGCCGGCTGCCGCCGCCCGCCTCGCGGAACTGGCCGGAACCGGAGGCGAGGCGCTCCCCTTGGCCCTGCTCTCGATCGTGGCGGCCGCACGCGCGTTCGGGGCCGGTCGCACGGCGTCGGCCCCGCGGGTGCGCGTGCGCACCCGGGCCGGGCGCTGGTTCGTGGTGCACGCCGCGCCCCTCGCCGCGGCCCCCGGCGTCGCGCACGGCGCCCCGGCGAGCGACGTCGTCGTCACCATCGAGCCGGCCCGGCCGAGCGAGGTGGTGCCGCTGCTCACCGCGGCCTACGGGCTCACGCAACGCGAGAACGACGTCGTCCGGCTCGTGCTGCAGGGCGCGAGCACCGCGGAGATCGGGGGCCGGCTGCACCTCTCGCCGTACACCGTGCAGGACCACCTGAAGTCGATCTTCGACAAGACCGGCGTGCGCTCGCGGCGGGAGCTCACGGCGAGCCTGTTCTTCGACCAGTACGCCGCCCGAACCGCGTAGGCACGCCGCAGGGGCCACGCGGTGGACCACGGACCGGGTCGCGCGCGGGACGAAAGGGCCTGGCACGGCCGGCTGTGTGGTCGTTGGCTGGACTCGGACCCCGGCCGGCGCACGCGCGGGAGGGTCCGGGAGGGGCGATGGCAGCCGAGACACCCGCGATCGTGGCGCGGGACCTGACCAAGTACTACGGCCGCCGGGGCCGGGACCGCGGCGTCGACGGCCTGGACCTCGACGTCCGCGTGGGTGAGGTCTTCGGCTTCCTGGGCCCGAACGGCGCGGGGAAGACCACCACGATCCGCCTCCTCCTCGACCTCCTGCGCCCCACCCGGGGCAGCGCGGAGATCCTGGGCCTCGACACGCGCCGCCGCTCGCTCGACGTCCGCCGCCTGGTCGGCTACCTGCCCGGTGACCTCGTGCTCGATCCGAGCGTCACGGGAGCCGTGATCCTCGACTACCTGGGCGCCATCTCCGGCCAGGTGGACCGCACCCACCTCGCCTCGCTCCTCGACCGGTTCGACGTGGCGACCGACCGGCGCATCGGGGAGCTGTCCAAGGGCAACAAGCAGAAGCTCGGCATCGTCCAGGCGTTCATGCACCGACCGCCGGTGCTGCTCCTCGACGAGCCCACGGCGGGCCTGGACCCCCTGGTGCAGCAGGAGTTCGCCTCGCTGGTGCGCGAGACGACGGCGAACGGCCAGACCATCTTCCTGTCCTCGCACATCCTGTCCGAGGTGCAGCGCCTGGCCGACCGCGTCGGGGTGATCCGCGACGGCGCGATCGTGGCGGTCGACGACGTCGCCGCCCTCATCGCCCGTTCCCCTCGCCACGTCGAGATCACCTTCGCCAGGCCGGTGGATCCGGGTGAGTTCGAGGGGCTCCCGGGCGTGCGGGGCGTGCGCGCCGACGGTCGATTCCTTCGGTTCACGTTGACGGGACCGGCCGACGCGGTGGTCAAGGCGGCCGCGTCGCACGAGGTCGAGGTGTTCGACAGCCACGAGCCCGGCCTCGAGGAGGTCTTCCTCGACCTGTACGCGGGCAACGGGCCCGAGCCCGGGCACCGGCCGGACGCCACGACCGGGGGCGCGCGATGAGGCCCCGGTCGGTGTTCACCATGGCGCTGTACGACTACCGGCGCGGGATGCTCGGCTGGGGTATCGGGGCGTTCGTGCTGATCCTGGTCATGGCGGCCTTCTATCCGTCGATCGTCGGCATGGAAGGCCTCGACCAGCTCCTCGCGGACTACCCCGAGGCCCTGCTCTCCCTCTTCGGCATGGAGGCCGGGCTCGATTTCACGACGGCGATCGGCTACCTCGAGACCGAGATCTTCTCGTTCATCGTCCCGCTGACGATGATCGGCTTCGGTGTCGCGGTCGGGGCCCGGTCCGTGGCCGGCGAGGAAGAACGGGGCACGATCGGCCTCACCCTCGCCCGGCCCGTGACCCGCACCCGGTTCGTGCTGGCCAAGGCGGGGTCGCTGGCGGCTCTCACCGTGGCGCTGGGCGCCGTCGTCCTCCTCGCCCTACTTCTTGCAGGACCGGTCTTCGACCTCGTCGTCCCCGTCGAGAACCTCACCGCCGCGGTGGCGTCGACGGCGGCTCTCGCGCTCCTCTTCGGGCTCACCGCCCTCGCCGCGGGCGCGGCGACGGGACGCCGTGCCGTCGCGAGCGCGACGGGATGGTCGCTCGGGATCCTCGCCTACCTGTGGAACGGCCTCGCCCCCCTGACCCGCGGGCTGGAGGACCTCGCCTGGCTCTCGCCCTACGAATGGGCTCTCGGGGAGAAGCCGCTGCGGGCGGGGTTCGACCTCGCGGGGTTGGGCTGGCTCGCCCTGGTCTGCGCCCTCGTGCTGGGGGTGGCCGTGGTGGCCTTCGACCGCCGCGACCTGGCGGGCTGACCGCCCACTCGGGTCGTCGGGCGACGCGGGACACGCGCGTCGCCGCGGGTCCCGCGCGCGACCGGGACCTCGGTGCCAGACTCGAGGTGCCGATGGCGAGGCCGGACCGTCCGCTGCTCTCGGCCACCGCACAGGAGGAGGTCCTGACCATGCGACACCCGGGTCCCGAGCGCACCACCACCGGATCGGGTCACACCTCCCGCGGGCCACGCCGCCAGGCTCGTCTGAGCGCCGTCGTGCTGGGCGCCGTCGTCCTCGGCCTGGTGGGCGGATGCACCTCACCCGGCGGACCCGCTCCCTCGCCGAGCCCGACGACGGAGGAGCCGACGGCGGGACCGGGCGAGACGATCACGGTCCCGGCGTACTACGCCATCGACACGCGCGCGGGCCTGCGCCTCGCCCGGGAACTCACCGAGGTGCAGACCGAGGACCCGGTCACCGCCGCGGTCGACCGGATGATCGCCGGGCCCACGGACCCTGACTACTCGACCACCTGGAACTCCGCGACCGTCGTCCTCGGGATCAGCCGCCAGGGCGAGGCCATCGCCGTCAACCTCTCGGAGGACGCGCGCACCGCCAACGTGGGCTCCGAGGGCGCCGCGCTCATGATCCAGCAGCTCGTCTACACGGTGACCGACGCGTCCGAGGAGGACGTGCCGGTGCAGCTCCTCATCGAGGGTGCGCCCGCGGGCGAGCTCTGGGGCGCCGTGGCATGGGACGAGCCGATCAGCCGGGCGGAGCCGCTCGACGTGCGGATGCTCGTCCAGATCGACACCCCGGGCGAGGGCGCTGAGGTCTCCTCGCCCGTCACGGTGAGCGGCGAGGCCGCCGCGTTCGAGGCGAACGTCCCGTGGACGGTCCTCGACGCCGACGGCGCCGAGGTGCAGTCCGGCAACACCCTCACCTCCGAGGGCCAGACGTTCGCGCCCTACTCCTTCACGGTGGAGCTCGAGCCCGGCACCTACTCGATCGTGATCACCGAGGACGACCCGTCCGACGGCGCCGGGGGCACCCCGATGTCCGACTCGAAGACCGTGACCGTCTCCTGACGACCACGCCGCACCCCACCTCGTCGAGGCCCCCATGAGCACCGAACGCCCCACCCGCGCGACCAGCGGCTGGGTCATGCTCTCGCTCGCGATCGTCGTCCTGCTGGGCGGCGTCGCGCTGTTCGTCACGTCCATCGTCCAGGGCTCGGAGGACGCCCCCGTCGCCTGGATGATGATCACCGCGATCCTCGTGGTCACCGCGTCCGTCGCGCTGTTCAGCGGCCTCTACTCGCTCCAACCGAACGAGGCGCGCGTCCTGGTCCTGTTCGGCAGCTACCGCGGCACCGTGCGCGACCCGGGCTACCACTGGGGCAACCCGCTGTACTCCAACGGCGGGATCCAGGGCTCCACCGCTCCGCCACCGAGCGCCGTCGAGCGCAAGGGCGCACCGAAGCAGGGCCCCCAACGGATGAAGGTCTCGCTCCGGGCCCGCACCTTCCTCACGGAACGCCTCAAGGTCAATGACCGTCGCGGCAACCCCGTGGAGATCGCCGCCGTGGTGGTGTGGCGGGTCGAGGACACCGCCAAGGCGGCGTTCGACGTCGACGCCTACGAGTCCTACGTCTCCACCCAGGCCGAGACCGCCCTGCGGCACGTGGCCACCGCCTACCCCTACGACCACGGCGAGGACGACGACGCCGCCGAGATCACCTTGCGCAGCAACGTCCTGGAGGTCTCGGCTGCCCTGCGCGAGGAACTGGGGCACCGTCTCGCCGTCGCGGGCGTCGCCGTCGAGGACGCCAGGCTGACGCACCTCGCCTACGCGCCGGAGATCGCCCAGGTCATGCTGCGCCGCCAGCAGGCCGAGGCGGTCATCGCCGCACGGCGCAAGATCGTCCACGGCGCCGTGACGATGGTCGAGATGGCGCTGGCCGAGCTCACGGACAAGCACATCGTCGAGTTCGACGCCGACCGCAGGGCGGCCATGGTCAGCAACCTGATGGTTGTCCTGTGCGGCGAGGCCGAGGTCACGCCCATGATCAACACCGGGAGCGGGCGGTCCTAGCCGGACCACGGTCCCCCGGAGACTCCGGGAGGCGGGCGTGACCGTGACGTACTCCGCGGGCCTGCTCCTCTACCGCCTCTCGCCCGCGACGGGCGTCCAGGTGCTGCTCGCCCACATGGGTGGGCCGTTCTGGGCCCGGAAGGACGACGGCGCCTGGTCCGTCCCCAAGGGCGAGTACACGCACGGCGACGAGGACCCCCTCGACGCCGCCCGCCGAGAGTTCGAGGAGGAGCTCGGGCTCCCGCCGCCCCCAGGGGAGCCCGAGCTCCTCGGCACGGTGCGCCAGCCCAGCGGGAAGCGGATCACCGTGTTCGCGCTGGAGGGCGACGTCGACCCGCGCACCGTCCGGAGCAACGAGTTCACCCTGGAGTGGCCCCGGGGCTCGGGGACCGTGCGCTCGTTCCCCGAGATCGACCGCGCCGACTGGTTCGACCTCGCCGCCGCACGCGAGAAGCTGGTCCCGGGTCAGCGGCCGTTCCTCGATGTCCTGGCCGACCTCCTTGCCGCCCGCCTCGCAGCCCGGGGCGACCCCTGACGCCGCCCCTCTTCGGCAGCCGGGCCCGGCTAGGGCAGCCGCCCCGCGCGGGCCAGCTCGACGGCACGCTCCACCCTCCGCGCGCGGGTCGCGGGCCGCTTCGCGCTCACCACGAGCCAGAGGAGCTGACGTCGGGCGCTCGGAGGCATCGCGTCGTACCCGGACCGGGCGGCGGGATCGGCGTCGAGGGCCGCCCCGAGATCCTCCGGCACCTCGAGCGCCTCGACAGCGTCCAGCGACGTCCAGGACCCGTCGGCCTTGGCGGCCTCGACGACGGCGAGCCCCGCCGGCGTCATCAGCCCCTCGGCGGCGAGGCGCGCGACCCGCTCCTTGTTGCTGCGCGCCCACGTCCCCCCGCGCCGTCGGGGGGCCAGGTAGAGCATCGTGCGCTCGTCGTCGAGGCGGCGCTGGGTGCCGTCGACCCAGCCGAAGCACAGCGCCTCGGTGATCACGTCCTCGTACTCCACGCGCGGACGCCCGCTCGAGCGCCTGGAGGAGATCAGCCAGACCCCGGACGACGACGCGTGGTGGGCCGCAAGCCACGCCCGCCACTCCGCGCGGGTGGCCGGGTGAACCCGCTCCGCGTCATCGAGCCGTCCCACGATGCCTCGAATCCCTGCCGTCGAATCCCTGCCGTCGATTCCCTGCCCTCGAATCCCGTCCCGAGCACTGCCCCGGATCCTGGCCCGAGCCCTGGGCTCCCATCCTGCGCCAACCTCCGGGAAGGCGCACCCGGCTTCGAGGCGCGGGCACGAGGACCCGGTGGGACGATGCGGGGAGAGCGCCCGGTACCGGGGACCGACCGACCGCGAGCGTCGCGACGGGAGGTCGGCGATGACCAGGACCGCGCGGGATCTGCCCGGCCAGGTGGCAGCACTCGCGGCCGGCCGGGATCGCGTGCTCGACGCGGCGAAGGCCTTCGCGCTGCTGGTGGTCGTCGTTGCCCACTCCATGGCCTGGGACGTCAGCACCGGCACGCCGGCCAGCGTCCTGGACCTGCGCCCCGACATCGCGTGGGCAACCTGGACCTTGCAGATCCTGCCCCTGTTCTTCGCGGCCGGCGCGGTGGGCAACCTCGGTTCGTGGAACCGCCGGCCCGAGGCCGGGCCCTTCCTCGGACGGCGCCTCCTGCGCCTCGGGACGCCCGGGCTCGTCTACTCGGCGTTCTGGACCGCGCTCCTGCTCCCGCTCGTGCTCGTCGTCCCCCTGGCCGAGTTCGCCGGGAAGTTCCTCAGCCAGCTCGTGTGGTTCCTCGGCGTCTACAGCGCCGTCGTCGTCGCGGTGCCGTGGACGGCACGCTGGGTGCAGCGACCGGTCCTGACCCTCGGGCTCTGGCTGGGCGCGATCGCCGTCGTGGACGCCCTGCGCTGGAACGTCGCCACAGCCCTGGGCTGGCTCAACCTCCTGCTCGTGTGGGGGTTCGTCCACCAGGTGGGCTACCACCTCCCGGCGCTCCGGCGGCAACGGCCGGTCCGGCTGGTCGCAGGCGCGCTGGTGTCGATCGGCGCCGCGGTGGCGCTCGCCGTCGTCGGCCCCTACTCCGCGTCGATGGTCTCCTACGCGGGGGATCCCGAGCCGTCGAACCTGTCGCCGCCGACCGTCGTCGTCGCCCTCTACGGACTGGGGCTCGTGCTCGTCCTGGCCGCGCTGTGGCCGGCCCTGACCAGGCTCCTCGCGCACGACCGCCTCTACCTGGTGATCGGGGCGTTCGGGTCCCGGGCCGTCGGGATCTACCTCTGGCACATCCCGCTCATGGCGCTCGTCGCCGGGGCCGCGTGGGGCCTGGGGTTCCCGGCCACCCCGCTGAGCGCGCCGTGGTGGGCGGTGCACGCCCTGGGGTTTGCGTTCGTGCTGACGGCCGCGTGGTTCGTGGCGGGGCTCGCGGGACGCGGGGACAGGGCGCTTCGGGCCTGGGGCGCGGCCCGGCCACGCCGCGCGCTGCCGGTGCTCCCGTTCGCTGTCGTCGTCCCCCTGGTCCTGCTCAGCATCTCGCCCACCGGGTTCGGGACGTGGTGGGGGCCGGGGATGCTGGGCCTGCCGTCGTCGAGCGTGCTCAACCTGGCCGTGCTCACGGCGGCGTGGTGGGGGCTGGCCGTGGGGAGGATCGAGCCGCAAGCCGGGAGTCCGGCCGTCGGCGATGTCGATCGCGGCGTCGGTCCCGCCGAGCCCGCGGATCCGCCGTCAGCCTCCGGCTACGGGCAGGCCCAGTCGTAGTCGAGGTTGTTCGAGACGTACTGGGTGACCGTGACCTTGCCGCCCGTGAGCGGCGGCGCGCTGCAGTTCGCCTGGGCGCCACGCAGCGTCGTGGCACCGGCGATCCAGCTCGGGAGGCCGTTGAGGGTGCTGGAGGACGGGATGAGCGTCGGGCTCGTCACGGGACCCACGCCGCCCACGATCAGTGACCACTGATACCCCGTGGAGTAGACCCCGACGCCGGCCGCACCGAGGACGTCCTCGAAGTAGTAGGTCATCCCTTCGAGCACCGCACGGTTGGCGGCGGTGTCCGGCTGCCAGGTGTTCATCGTCTCGACGTCGAGCCACCAGAAGAAGCGCTCCGGGTGAGGCACTCCGCGGATGTGCGCGTCGTCGTACGCCTTGGCGTACCCGTAGATGAAGGCGCACGCGGCGTCGTTGCCGCCGATGCAGTTGCCGTACGGGTTGGGGACAGGCACCGGTGAGCCATCGGGGTAGAAGTTGGAGGTGGGCCACCAGGACCCGATGAGGCCGGGGTTCGCCGTGTTGACGTAGAGAGCGGCACGCGGCTGGTTCGTGGTCCCGGTCGACGTCTGAGCCCAGGCGAGCTGCTCGGCGAGGCAGGGGTTCGTGGTGTTCGCCAGGCCGTTGTTGACGCCGACCACGCCGAACGCCTGCCCGGTGGGCAACGTCTTCCCGCACTGGGGCCACGAGATGTCGTTCCCCACCTGTGTCACCGGAGCCGGGTCTGGCCTCGCGGCCTGCGCCGGGCCGACCCCGAGCACCACCAGGCAGACGGCCGAGACGCCTGTCACCAGGGCGCGCACCGTCAACCTGATCATGAGGGATAGGGTAGCCCCGCACCCCTCGCCCTCGTCACGATCCGGTAACTGCGAGGACCGTTCGGGTTTCCGCATCGTCCGCTCGCCCGGCCGTCGACGTAGCGATGCGCCTCCTGCGCCCGCCGAGCGGGGGGTCGCGGCGTGAATGCCGTTGCGCGTCCGCCGGCAGCCCCCCATGCTGCAACGGATGCTTGCTGACTACGGCTGGGACGACCGCCTGGCGGCGCTGTTCGCCGCCTCGGCCCGCGGCGACCACGAGCCCGGCCGGATCGTGCGTCACGACCGGGCCGCTCCGCTCGTCGCGACCCGCAGCGGTCTCGTCCACCTCCCGGTGCGGCGGGACGTCGGGCTCCTCACGGCGGGCGACTGGGTGGTGATCGAGGACGGCGCGGTGATCGTCGAACGGATGGAGCGCACCTCGCTGCTGCGGCGCCGTGATCCCGGGGCGGGTGAGCAGCTGCTCGCGGCGAACGTCGACGTCGTGGCCATGGTCTTCGGCGCCGACCGGCCGCTGCGGGCCGGTCGGCTGTTCCGGACGCGAACCCAGATCTGGGACGCGGGTGCCACCGCGGTCGTGGTCCTGACGAAGACCGACCTCGTCGGGGCGGGTGACTCGGGCGAGAACGGCGACGGCGTCGGTGCGCTCGTCGGTCGCGTGCAGGAGGCCGACCCTCTGCTCGACGTGGTCGCCGTCTCGTGCGTGTCCGGTCTCGGCATCGACGACCTGCGCCGTCGGGTCGCCGGACGGACCCTGGTGCTGATCGGCGAGTCGGGCGCGGGCAAGTCGACCTTGGTCAACACGCTCGTCGGCGGCGACGTCGCGGTCGCGTCGGCCGTACGCGCGACCGACCATCGCGGCCGGCACACGACCACGTCGCGCGAGCTCCATCCGTTGCCGGGTGGTGGTGTGCTCGTCGACACGCCGGGACTACGCGAGGTCGGGCTCTGGACCGACGAGACAGCTGTCGATGGTGTCTTCCCCGAGATCGACGAACTCGCCGAGGGTTGTCGATTCCGGGACTGCTCGCACGCCGAGGAACCGGCCTGCGCCGTGCGCGCCGCCCTGGTCGACGGCCGGCTGTCGACCGAGCGGTTCGCCGCGTGGGAGACACTCCGGCACGAGGCCGCATCGGCTGCGCTGCGAGCCGACGAGCACGCCCGTCGGCTCGCCGATCGCCGGTTCGGGCGAGCTGTCAAGGAGTACAAGCGACAGCACGGTCGTCCCGGGCGATGAGCCGAGGACTCTGAGCGAGCGCCATCCGTCCGGCATCCGCCGGGACACGTGGTGGGGGGCCCGGCCGATGCGGGTCCCGACTACGGGCCTGCTCAGACGTTGAACCGGAACTCCACGACGTCGCCATCCTGCATGACGTAGTCCTTGCCCTCGATCCGTGCCCTGCCGCGCGCCCGCGCCTCCGCGATCGACCCGGCGGCCACGAGGTCCGCGAACGCGACGACCTCCGCCTTGATGAAACCGCGCTGGAAGTCGGTGTGGATCACGCCCGCAGCCTGGGGCGCCGTCCAGCCCTTGTGGATCGTCCAGGCCCGCGCCTCCTTGGGGCCGGCCGTGAGGTAGGTCTGCAGGCCGAGGGTGTCGAATCCCACCCGCGCGAGCTTGTCCAGACCCGGCTCGTCCTGGCCCGACTCGGCCAGCATCTCCGCGGCCTCGTCCGGCTCGAGCTCAACGAGCTCCGCCTCGAACTTCGCGTCCAGGAAGATCGCCTCGGCCGGGGCGACCAGGGAGCGCAGCTCGGCCTGTCGCGCCTCGTCCGCCAGCCCGGCGTCGTCCGTGTTGAAGACGTAGATGAAGGGCTTGGCCGTCATCAGCTGGAGCGGTTCGACCAGGTCGAGGTCGAGCCCCGCCTTCGCTGCGCCCTGGGAGAGCGTCGTCCCCGTCTCGAGGATCGCCTGGGCGCGCCGGGCGCCGTCGAGCAGGCCGGGGTCCGTCTTCTTGCCTCGGACCTCCTTCTCCAGCCGCGGGATCGCCTTCTCCAGGGTCTGCAGGTCAGCGAGCGCGAGTTCCGTGGTGATGGTCTCGATGTCGTTGCGGGCGTCGACCTCGCCGTCCACGTGGATCACGTCGGCGTCCGAGAAGTCGCGCGTGACCAGGCAGATCGCGTCCGCCTCGCGGATGTGGGCGAGGAACTTGTTGCCCAGGCCCTCTCCCTCGCTCGCGCCGCGCACGATGCCCGCGATGTCGACGAACGAGACGGTCGCGTGGACCACCCGCTCGCTGTGGAAGACCTCGGCGAGCCGGTCCAGTCGGGCGTCCCGGAGGGGGACGACACCGACGTTCGGCTCGATGGTGGCGAACGGGTAGTTCGCCGCGAGCACGGACGCCCGGGTCAACGCGTTGAAGAGGGTGGACTTGCCGACGTTGGGCAGGCCGACGATGCCGATCGTGAGGGACACGGGCGATGAGTCTACGGGGGCGCGTCGCGGGGCCTGCCGCGGGGATGTCGGTGGCGGGTGCGAGGGTGTGGGCATGACCGCAGCAGGCCTTGCCTTCGTCGTCGGCACCCTCGCACTCGGCGCCGGAGCCCTTCTCGGGTGGTTGCTCGCCTCGGCGAGGACGACGACGGCGCTCCGGTCGGCCGCGGTCCGCGCCGCCCGGGCGGAGGCGGAGCTCGACGCCACGCGCAGTGCCCACGACGAGAAGCTCCGTTCCCTCACGGAGGATCGCGAGCGGCTCTCCGCGCAGTTCCGCGCGCTCGCGGCAGAGGCGCTCGCCGCGAACAACGCGCAGTTCCTGGGCCTCGCCGAGCAGCGACTGCGGACGGCTCATGTCGCCGGACAGGCGTCGCTGAGCGAGCGGGAGGAGGCGGTGCGCGCGATGGTCGAGCCGCTGACCCGCACGCTCGATCGCGTGCAGCAGGAGCTCACGGAGGCAGAGAAGTCGCGGGCGGCGGGCAGCGCCGCGATCACGGAGCAGCTCCGCGGCATGCGCGAGTCCTCCGACCTCCTGCGGTCCGAGACGGCGGACCTCGTGACCGCGCTGCGGTCGTCCCAGGTGCGAGGCACCTGGGGCGAGCTCCAGCTACGCCGAGTCGTCGAGGCCTCGGGCATGCTGCGGCACGTCGACTTCGTGGAGCAGGACCAGGTGCGGACCGACGACGGCGCCCTGCGCCCCGACCTCGTGGTCCGCCTGGCCGGCGGGAAGAACGTCGTCGTGGACTCCAAGGTCGCCTTCCTCGGCTACCTCGAGGCGCAGCAGGCGACCGACCCTGCGACTCGCGCCGACCGCCTGGCGGCACACGCCCGCCACTTCCGCAAGCACGTCGACGACCTCGCGGCGAAGGCGTACTGGTCCCAGTTCTCCCCGGCCCCGGAGTTCGTCGTGATGTTCGTGCCCGCCGAGCCGTTCCTGGCCGCCGCGCTCGAGACCGACCCGGCACTGCTGGAGTACGCCGTGGAACGGAACGTGGTGATCGCGACCCCGATGACCCTCGTGGCGCTGCTGCGGACCGTGGCGTACGCGTGGCGTCAGGAGGCCCTGGCCGAGAACGCGCAGCAGGTGCTCACCCTCGGCAAGGAGCTCCACGGGCGTCTCGGGACCCTGGGCAGCCACCTGGCTCGGCTCGGCCGCCAGATCCAAGGTGCCACGGACGCGTACAACAGCACGGTCGCCTCTCTCGAGACCCGGGTGTTCGTCAGTGCGCGACGGTTCGCCGACCTCCACGTGGTCGACGCAGAACTCGCAGGACCGCCCGCCGTCACACGCCGAGTCACGGGGCTGAGCGCCCCGGAGCTCCTGTCGATTCCCGATCAGTCCGAGGAATACGCGGACCAGATCCTGGAGGGCGTCACCCGAGACGGGGCGCAGGACGACGCGCGCGCGATGGTCGGCTGAGGGCCCGCCCGCCGCACGGCCGATGGCCGCCGCGGCGCGTCGGCGCCGTCAGGACTGCTCGACCGTGAGCGCCGTTCGGCCCTCACGCCGCGGGCGGGGCAAGGGAGTCCCGGCCGCCTTGAGGTCGGCACGCAGCTCGCGGGGCAGGGAGAACATGAGGTCCTCCGTCGCCGTGCGCACCTCTTCGAGGTCGCCGAACCCGAGGCCCTGGAGCGCGTCGATGACGTCACGCACGAGGATCTCCGGGACGGACGCGCCCGAGGACAAGCCCACGGTGAAGACCCCGTCGAACCACTCGCGCCGCAGCTCGTCGGCCTTGTCCACCCGGTACGCCGCACCCGCACCCGACTCGAGTGCCACCTCCACGAGGCGCACCGAGTTCGAAGAGTTGGCCGAACCCACCACGATGACCACGTCCGCGTTCGGCGCGATCTTCTTGACCGCCACCTGGCGGTTCTGGGTGGCGTAGCAGATGTCGTCGCTCGGCGGGTCCTGCAGACTCGGGAAGCGCTCCCGGAGCCGGCGCACCGTCTCCATCGTCTCGTCGACCGAGAGCGTGGTCTGGGACAGCCAGACGACCTTGGCGGGATCACGGACGACGACCTGGTCAACCGACTCGGGCCCGTCGACGAGCTGGATGTGCTCCGGCGCCTCGCCGGCCGTGCCCTCGACCTCCTCGTGCCCCTCGTGGCCGATCAGGAGGATGTCGTAGTCGTCCGAGGCGAACCGGACCGCCTCCTTGTGCACCTTCGTCACGAGGGGGCACGTGGCGTCGATCGTCTCGAGCCGGCGAGCGGCTGCCTGGGCGTGGACCGCCGGGGACACCCCGTGCGCGGAGAAGATGACGCGCGCCCCCTCGGGCACCTCGTCGGTCTCCTCGACGAAGACCGCGCCCCGCGCCGACAGGGTCTCGACGACGTGCTTGTTGTGGACGATCTCCTTGCGCACGTACACCGGGGGCCCGTAGTGCGCGAGGGCCTTGCTCCACGGCCTCGACGGCGCGGTCCACGCCCGCGCAGTAGCCGCGCGGGGCCGCGAGCAGGATCTTCTTGGGGGCGTGGCTCACGCCTCCATCGTACGGGGAGGCCTCGCGGCGCTCCGCGCCTGTCCACCTGGCCCCACCCCGACCCAGCCGCCCCACCTCCCACCGAGGTCGGCCCCCCTGCGAGGCCACGCCGAGCCGCATGCGGGAGGATGGGCGCGATGAGCACCACCACCCCCCGCGAGCTGCCTGCCAAGGCGCTCGAGACCACCGCGGAACGCCCGTGGCCCGTCCGCGTGCTCTCGCAGAAGATCACCCAGTACATCGACCGCATGCCACCCGTGTGGGTCGAGGGCCAGGTGGTCGAGCTCAACCGCCGCGCAGGGATCTCGTTCCTCACCCTCCGGGACACGGATGCGGACTTCTCGCTCGCCGTCAGCGTCCCGAGCCGGGTTCTGGCCGACGTCGAGACTCCGCTGGGCGACGGCGCCCACGTCGTCGTCCACGCCAAACCCACCTTCTGGCCCAAGCGCGGGTCGTTCCAGCTCCAGGCCGACGACGTGCGGCCGGTCGGTGTCGGAGAGCTCCTCGCCCGCATCGAGCACCTCAAGCGCGTCCTGGCCGCCGAGGGGTTGTTCGACGTCGCCCGCAAGGTCCCCCTGCCGTTCCTGCCCGACGTCGTCGGCCTCGTCTGCGGCCGGAAGTCGAAGGCGGAGCACGACGTCGTCGTCAACGCCCGCGCGCGCTGGCCCGCCGTCGCGTTCGAGATCCGCGAGGTCGCCGTCCAGGGTGCCGGAGCGGTCGCCCAGGTCAGCGCGGCGATCGCCGAGCTCGACGCCGATCCTCGGGTCGACGTCATCGTCGTCGCCAGGGGCGGTGGCTCCGTCGAGGACCTCCTCCCGTTCAGCAACGAGGCCCTGATCCGCGTCGCGGCGGCCTGCCGCACCCCCCTCGTCTCGGCGATCGGACACGAGACGGACACACCTCTCCTCGACCTCGTCGCCGACTACCGCGCCTCCACGCCCACCGACGCCGCGAAGCGGCTCGTCCCGGACGTCGCCGAGGAACGCGCACGGCTCGCCCAGGCGATCTCCCGCGCACGGGCCGCGATCACCCACCTCCTCGTCCGGGAGCAGGCCGGCCTCGACGGAGTGCGCTCGCGCCCCGTGCTTGCCTCACCGCAGACCCTGGTCGAGGTCCGCGACCGGGACGTGCGGGGTGCGCTCGCGTCTGCCCGGGGCGCACTGACCCAGCTCCTGGACCGCGCCTCGGCCGAGACCGAACGCCTGGCTGCCCAGGTCCGAGCCCTCTCCCCCGCCGCGACCCTCGACCGCGGCTACGCCGTCGTCCAGCGCTCCGACGGCGCCGTCGTCCGCAGCCGGACGGACGTCGCCATCGGCGAGGAGCTCCGCGTGCGGCTCGCCCGCGGGGAGATCGCGGCGCGGGTCGTGGAGCGTGGCGCGCCGGCCGGCGGGCGCGCCACGCACGACGAGAGCGAAGCACGCTGACGGCACGCGGCGGGGTGCGATTGACTACTCCCGTGCCCACCACGTCGTCGCCCACCCGCACCGCCGCGGACGCGGACGTCGCCGCGCTCACCTACGAGCAGGCACGGGACGAGCTCGTCGCCGTCGTCGCCCGGCTCGAAGCAGGCGGCGCCACCCTCGAGGAGGCTCTCGCCCTGTGGGAACGCGGCGAGGCCCTCGCCGCGCGCTGCCAGGAATGGCTCGACGGCGCCCGCGCGCGGCTCGCTGAGGCGCGCGCCGCGGACGCCCCACCCGGCCCGAACGAGTAAGGACAACCGATGAACATCCCGACCGCCCTCGTCGTGGGCGAAGCCCTGATCGACGTCGTCCACCGCAGCGACGGCAGCGTGAGCGAGCACCCCGGTGGCAGCCCGATGAACGTCGCCATCACCCTCGGTCGCCTCGGCCGGCGCGTGGACCTGCTCACCTGGTTCGGCAAGGACCCGCGCGGCGACGACATCCTCAACCACCTCGGGGCCTCGCGCGTGAGCGTGCTGCCGGGCAGCGATGCCGCCCCCGCCACCTCCGTGGCCGCCGCGACCGTCGACGACGACGGCGTCGCCTCCTACGAGTTCGACCTCACGTGGCAGCTGTCCCCGGGGTGGGAGGTGGAAGTCGGCGACCCGATCGTCGTGCACACCGGCTCGATTGCCGCGGTCATCCCGCCGGGTGGCGCGGACGTCCTCGCCCTGCTCCAGGCCAAGCACGCGACGTCGACCATCACCTATGACCCCAACCTCCGCCCGGCGCTCATGGGCTCCCCCGACGAGGTCCGGCCGCTGGTCGAGGCCCTCATCGACACCTCGGACGTGGTCAAGGTGAGCGACGAGGACCTCGCGTGGCTCGCGCCCGGCGTCGAGCCGGCCGACATCGCCCGGGAGTGGGCCGCCCGCGGTCCGGCCCTCGTCGTCGTCACCCACGGCGGAGAGGGCGCGTTCGCCGTCACCCGGTCCGGCGAAACCGTCCGGGTCGCGGCTCCCACGGTCAAGGTGGCGGACACCGTCGGCGCGGGTGACTCGTTCATGGGCGGGCTCATCGACGGGCTGTGGTCGGCCGGGCTCCTCGGCGCACCTCAGCGCGAGGCGCTCAACGCCGTGCCGGCCGTGACCGTGCGCGAGGTGCTCGAACGGTGCGTGCGGATCGCCGCGATCACCGTGTCCCGATCGGGGGCCAACCCCCCGTGGTCCGAAGAGCTGGAGGTCTGAGAGTGGGACGGTCCAACACCCCGGCCGAGGCGTGGGCGGCTCTCTGGGCGGGGAACGAGCGGTTTGTTCGCGGCGTCATGGAGCACCCCTCCCAGGACGCCGGCCGACGGACCGAGGTCCTGGCTGCGCAGTACCCGTTCGCGGTGATCTTCGGCTGCTCGGACTCGCGCGTCGCGGCGGAGATCATCTTCGACCAGGGGCTGGGTGACGTCTTCGTCGTGCGAACGGCCGGGCACGTGGTGGACACCACGGTGATCGGATCGATCGAGTACGGCGTGGATGTGCTCGGGGCGTCGCTGGTCGTGGTCCTCGGCCACGACGGGTGCGGCGCCGTCGCGGCGGCCAACGAGGCCCTCGTCACCGGTGTGATGCCGCGGGGCTTCGTCCGGGCGATCGTCGACCGGGTCATCCCGAGCATCGTGACGCGACCGGACGAGCGCGAGGACGGCGACGTCCACATCGCCGAGAAGTCCGTCCTCCTGCGCGAGCACGTCCGCAGCACGGTCCAGATGGTCCGCGGCTACTCCGTGCTCCTGGCGGAGGCGATCGAGGAAGGTCGCTGCGCCGTCGTCGGCCTGGAGTATGCCCTGGCAGACGGCCAGGTCAAGGTGATCGAGACCCTCGGGGACATCGGAGCCTGACGCCCGCCGCGGCCCCCGCCGCCGACCCCTCCCTTCTCGCTGTGGCGAGCCGTCAGACCTCCACACCCTCCAGGAGCTCCGTGACGAGGGCCGCCACCGGGGAGCGCTCGGACCGGGTCAGCGTGACGTGGGCGAAGAGCGGGTGACCCTTGAGGGCCTCGATCACCGCGGCCACGCCGTCGTGCCGCCCGACGCGCAGGTTGTCGCGCTGGGCGACGTCGTGGGTGAGGACCACGCGGGAGTTCTGACCGATCCGCGACAGGACCGTGAGGAGCACGTTGCGCTCCAGGGACTGGGCCTCGTCGACGATCACGAAGGAGTCGTGGAGCGAGCGGCCGCGGATGTGGGTCAGGGGCAGCACCTCGAGCATCCCCCGGGCGACGACCTCCTCGACCACCTCGCGCGCGACCAGTGCGCCGAGGGTGTCGAAGACCGCCTGACCCCAGGGGTTCATCTTCTCGGCCTCGTTCCCCGGCAGATACCCGAGGTCCTGGCCACCGACGGCATAGAGCGGCCGGAACACCACGACCTTGCGGTGCTCGTTCCGCTCGAGCACCGCGTCGAGCCCGGCGCACAGCGCGAGGGCGGACTTGCCCGTCCCGGCGCGCCCGCCCAGCGACACGATGCCGATCTCGCGGTCGAGCAGCAGGTCGATCGCGATGCGCTGCTCCGCGCTGCGCCCGTGGACGCCGAACACGTCCCGATCACCCCGCACCAGGGCGACCTGCTTGTCCGCCGTGATCCTCCCCAGAGCGGACCCGCGCGCCGAGTGCAGGACCAGCCCGGTGTGGCACGGCAGGTCCCGCAGGTCGGAGGCCAGATCGAGGTCCGCGATCGGCAGGCGCTCGTGCTGCCAGAGGTCCGCCATCTCCGCGGCCGTCAGGGTGCGTTCCGCCACCCCGTTCCACCCCGAGTCCACGGCCAGCAGGGCGCGGTACTCCTCGGCGTGCAGACCCACCGCAGATGCCTTCAGCCGCATCGGGAGGTCCTTCGACACCACGGTCACGCTGTGCCCCTCGGCGGCGAGGTTCGCGGCGACGGAGAGGATGCGCGTGTCGTTGTCGCCGAGGCGCAGTCCCGAGGGCAGCACGCTCGGGTCGGAGTGGTTCAGCTCGACGCGCAGGGTGCCGCCCTGCTCGCCGATCGGCACTGCGGCGTCGAGGCGTCCGTGCCGGATCCGCAGGTCGTCGAGCAGCCGCAGTGCGCTACGCGCGAAGTACCCGAGCTCGGCGTGGTGCCGCTTGCCCTCGAGCTCGGTGAGGACGACGACGGGCAGCACCACGTCGTGCTCGGCGAAGCGGAAGATCGCGCGGGGGTCGGAGAGCAGGACCGAGGTGTCCAGGACGTAGGTGAGCCGGTGGTCACCCCCGTCAGCGGCCCGACCTGCGTCGTCGTCCCTCGCGGCCTGTGCTGACTGCTCGGCGGTGCTGCTCACGTCCCGGGCTCCCTCCGGCGCTACCGCGCCGCTGGCCGACACCTCCCCCACCGCAGGCGCGGCGGGCGCGGTGCGGGGTGGCGGTCGGCCGGCCCGAGGCCGGTCGAGGCCCCCTCCCCGGAGCACGTGAGCTCCATCGGCTGGCCTCCCGGAGGACGGCTGGTGCGCCGTCCCTCACCCCGACGCTACGACGACGGCGCCCGGCCACCCGGGCGACACGCCCGCGCGCACGTAACGCCCCGGTGAACGTTCACCTCCCCATCCGCCGCTCGCGCGCCGCGTACGCGCGCAACGCCCGCAGGAAGTCGACGCGCCGGAAGTCCGGCCAGTACGCCTCGCAGAAGTAGAACTCGCTGTGGACGCTCTGCCAGAGGAGGAACCCGCCGAGCCGCTGCTCGCCCGAGGTCCGGATGACCAGGTCCGGGTCCGGCTGGCCCTTGGTGTAGAGGTGCTCCGCGATGTGCTCGACCGTGAGGACCTGCGCGAGTTCCTCGATGCTCGTCCCCGCCTCGGCGTGCTCCTTCAGAAGGCTCCGGACGGCGTCGGCGATCTCGTGCCGGCCGCCGTACCCGACGGCGACGTTGACGTGCAGACCCTCCACGTCGGCCGTGCGCTCCTCGGCGGCCCGGAGCCGGTCGGCGATGGGCGCCGGCAGCAGGTCGAGGGCACCGACCACGCGGACGCGCCACCTCCGCGCGGCCGCGAGGGAGTCGACGGCGTCCGCGATGATCTCGAGGAGCTCCGCCACCTCGGCCGGGTCCCGGCTGAGGTTGTCGGTGGACAGCATCCACAGCGTCACGATCTGGACCCCGACGTCCTCCGACCACCCCAGCAGATCGGCGATCTTGTCCGCCCCCCGGCGGTGCCCGGTGGACGGATCGGTCCCGATGGACCGGGCCCAGCGCCGGTTGCCGTCCAGGATCACTCCGATGTGTCGCGGCACGTCACAGGCCTGGAGCGAGGCCGCGAGGCGTCGCTCGTAGAGCCCGTAGAGCATGACAGGGGGGCGCATGGCGGCCGGTTTCTCCCAGGGTCGGAGGTGAGGATCACGCTACCCCCGACCACCGTCCCACGATGGTTACGCAGACGTAACCTACGCTTGCGTAGGTACATTTCGCGTTCCGACGGTGGAGGATGGTCAGATGGCTCGGACGAGGCACGACGACGGCGCGGGATCCGCGCCCACCACCCATCAACCAAGCTCGGTCGCCGCCGCAGCGGACGCGGTCGCCAAGACCGTCAAGCCGCACCTGCGCGGGTGGATCCACGCCGGCATGGCGCCGGTCTCCGCCGTCGCCGGTACCGTGCTCGTCGCCCTCTCGCCGACTCCGGCGGCCCGGTGGAGCACCTTGGTCTTCGCCCTCGCCACCACCCTGCTCTTCACCGCGAGCGCGATCTACCACCGGGGCACCTGGTCGCCTCGGACCACCGCTGCGCTGCGGCGCCTGGACCACTCCAACATCTTCCTCGTCATCGCCGGCAGCTACACGCCGCTGGTCGTGATTCTCTTGTACCCGGACGACCCGCAACGGGCGAAGGTGCTCCTGATCGTCGTCTGGAGCGGCGCCGTCGCGGGCATCCTGGCGCGGATCTTCTGGCTGCGGGCACCCCGCTGGTTCTACGTCCCGGTGTACCTCGCCCTGGGCTGGGTGGCGGTCTTCAACCTCCCCGCGTTCTGGGCGACAGGTGCCCACGCGATCGTCTGGTGGGTCGCCATCGGTGGCCTCGCGTACACGCTCGGCGCCGTCGTCTACGCGCTCAAGCGCCCCAACCCGAGCCCCCGCTGGTTCGGCTTCCACGAGATCTTCCACGTGCTCACGGTCGTCGGCTACGTGAGCCACTACATCGCGGTGAGCCTCGCGGCGTACGGCTCCGCCTGACGTCGCGCGCCCGACGTCCTAGCCTGGGAGAGCGCCACTCAGCACCGCCACCGGGAGGGTCGATGTCGTCCACGCTCGAGGAACGCTGCTGGAAGACGCCGCCCTGGGTGGGCCTCCGTGTCGGACCCGGCTTCCGGCTCGCGGAGCTCGACCGCACGTCGACCCCGGGGTGGCGGGGCAGCAAGAAGGAGGCGGCGGAGCTCCTGGTGAGCCTCGGCCGCGAGATGTCCGAGCTGCAGGAGCGCCTCTTCGCGCGCGGCCGCAAGGGCGACCCGCGCGCGGTCCTCCTCGTCCTCCAGGGCCTGGACACCGCGGGCAAGGGCGGCATCGCCCGCCACGTCATCGGCATGGTGGACCCGCAGGGCGTCGTCATCCGCAACTTCGGCCCGCCGTCGCTGGAGGAACGCGAGCACCACTTCCTCTGGCGCATCCACCGCGCCCTCCCCCCGGCCGGGCGGATCGGCGTGTTCGACCGCTCGCACTACGAGGACGTCCTGGTCGTCCGCGTGGAGGGCCTCGTCCCCGAGACGACGTGGCAGGGCCGGTACGAGGAGATCAACGGCTTCGAGGAGGACGTGGCCGACGGCGGCACCACCATCATCAAGTGCGCGCTGATGGTCTCCCACGAGGAGCAGGGCGCCCGGCTCCTGGAGCGCCTGGACCGTCCCGAGAAGCACTGGAAGTACAACCCCGGCGACCTGCCGACCCGCTTGCGGTGGGACGACTACCAGGAGGCCTACCAGGCGGTCTTCGACCGGACGTCCACGGACGTCGCGCCCTGGCACGTGATCCCCGCGGACCACAAGTGGTACGCACGCCTGGCCATCGCCGAGCTCCTCACGCACGCCCTGCGCCGGATGACCCTGGAGTGGCCGGTCGCCGACTTCAACGTCGACGCCGAGCGGGTCAAGCTCGCCGCCACGATGCTCGCCCCCGAGCGCCGCAGCGTGCAGGCGCAGGACGAGGCCCAGGACCGCGACACCGACGGCAGCGGCAGGAACGGGAACGGGAAGAACGGCAAGAAGAAGTCGTGACGCCGGCCCGCGCCGTCGGCGGCCCTCAGGCGAGCGGCACGACGGCGTAGCGCCGGTGGTCCAGCACGGGCACCCGCGCGCGCACCCCGACACGACAGAGCGGTCGAGATCCGCGAGGAGGCTCGCCTCGCCGTCGCCTGCCGCCTCCGCGAGCACCACCCCGAGGGGGTCGACGACGGCGCTGCGCCCCGTGCGGCCCGGCCCGCACTGGCTCGCGAGGAGCAGGTAGGCGGTGTTCTCGATGGCCCGCGCCCGGGCGAGGACACCCAGCTGCTCGGCCTTCCCCGGCCCGCCGGCCCAGGCCGCGATGGCGATCACGACGTCGGCCCCGGCGTCGACCAGGCGGCGCGCCGACTCGGGGAAGCGCAGGTCATAGCACGTGAGGACGCCGAAGCGCAGGCCGCCCGCGTCGAAGACCAGCGGCGGGGCGTCCGCCGGCCCGGGCGCCAGCGCATCGGACTCGCGCCACCCGAACGCGTCGAAGAGGTGCACCTTGGCGTAGGAGCCCAGCACCGCGCCGTCGGGCCCGACGGCCAGCGCGAGGTTCGTCGCGCGGGGGTCCGCGCCGGCGGCCGGGGTCACGACCCCGACCACGACGCCCACATGGTGCCGCCGCGCGGCGTCGCGCACCGCACGGACGAAGGGGCCGTCGATCGGCTCGACGAGCTCCGGGCCGGGCGACGGCGCCCAGCCACTCGCGTACTCGGGAAGGACGACGAGCGCCGCACCGGCCTCGGCGGCCTCCCGGATGGCGGCGGCGGCACGGTCCCGAACGGCTCCACGCTCCCCCGCGGCGTCGAGCTGGACGACGGCGACGCGCGTCATCGGGGGCCGGGAGCGCCATCGGCGCCGGGGACCCCCGCAGCGTCGACCGACGGAGCGGCGTCGGCGCGGGACTCCTCCTCCTGCTCGCGCTGCTGCCGCGCCCGGACGTCGACCCGCCGCACCTGCTTCAGGAGCGAGCGGTAGAGGAACCAGGACGCGAGCGCGAGGGCGAAGAACACGAGGAAGCCCTCGATGCCGGGCGTCACGACGGCCGGGTCCAGCTCGGGAGCAGGCGTCTCGACGAACGGGGCGAGGTGTGACAGCACGACCAGGTTCTCCTCATCAGGGGCGGAGCGCGAGCCCAGGCTACGCCTCCCGTCGAGGGCGACCGATCCACCGCTCGCCGAGGCTGGAGGGCGACCCCTCGACCGCGCTCGCCGGAGTGGGGTGGCCGAGGCGGGAGAATGGGAGCGTGGACGACGAGCGGGACACGGCGGGCGCGGTCGGCGAGGCCGAGACGGACCTCCTGGCCGAGCGGTACGGCCGGGCGCGACGCACGGCGGACGGCCGGCGGCCCACGATCGTGGCGGCCGTGGTCGTGGGCCTGCTCGGCCTGGCCACCGTGATCTGGCTCGCGATCGGCGCGTTCACCGTGCCGGTCCGCACCCAGGACCGGGGCTTCGCGATCATCGACTCCACGGCGATCGACGTGACCTTCGTCGTGGTCAAGGACCCCGACGCGACCGTGACCTGCCGGGTGCACGCCCTCAGCCCGTCGTTCGCCGAGGTGGGTGTCAAGGACGTGCCCGTGGGACCGGCCGAGGAGGCCGCGGTCCAGGTCACCACCCGGGTCGCGACGTCGGAACTGGCGACCACCGGCCTGGTCCAGTGGTGCGAGGTCGACGAGCCCTGAGGGCCGGGCACAGGTCGCAGCCCCTCCCGGGCGGTTGCTATCGTTGCCGGTTCGGGCCGCTCCCGGTGCGGCACTCGACGCAGCAGGCGCCCGGGGGCACGGGCACCGTTCCGTTCCCCCGCCCGGCCCACGCTCGCCGCTGACGTCGCGAGCGGATGACACACCGCGAGTCCGCGCCCCGGGCCCGGCCACGCGCACAACGAGGAGGCACCATGTCCGAGACCACATGGCTCACCCAGGAGGCCTACGACCGCCTCCGTGCGGAGCACGAGTACCTCACGGGTCCGGGACGCACCGAGCTCGCGACCAAGATCGACGAGGCGCGCTCCGAGGGCGACCTGAAGGAGAACGCCGGCTACCACGCGGCCCGCGAGGAGCAGGCGAAGCAGGAGGCACGGATCCGGCAGCTGGCGGCGATCCTGCGCACCGCGCAGGTGGGCGAGCCGCCCGCGGACGACGGCGTCGTCGAGTCCGGCATGGTCGTCACCGCCCTCGTGGGCGGGGAGGAGATGGTGTTCCTCCTCGGCTCGCGCGAGGTCGCCGGCGGCACGGACCTCGACGTGTTCTCCGAGAAGTCGCCCCTCGGCGCGGCGATCCTCGGCAAGGCCGCCGGCGAGAGCGCGACCTACCAGGCACCGAACGGCCGCACCATCACCGTGGAGATCGTGCGAGCCAAGCCGTTCACCGGCTGAGCACCTCCCCGCTCCCCCGTGCCGGCCTCCCCGGCCCCGCCCTCCCTGCCGCGGAGGGCGGGGCCGGGGACGGGCTACGGGTCACGCACGTCGAAGCCGGCCTGGTGCAGCCGGTCGAGGACGGCCGCGCAGTGGTCGGGCCCCTTGGTCTCGAGCTCGGCCTCGATCTCGACCTCGCCGACGAGCAGCTGGACGCCCGTGCGCACGTGCGCGAGGGAGACGACGTTGGACCCGGCCGCCGCGAGATGGCTCAGCAGAGTGGCGAGCGCCCCCGGGCGGTCGGGGATCCGCACCCGCAGGAAGAGGTAGCGCCCCGCGGCCGAGAGACCGTGCCGGAGCACCCCGAGCAAGAGCAGCGTGTCGACGTTGCCGCCCGAGAGCACGACGACGACGGGCGGCTCGAACGCCGTCGGCTCCGCCAGGATCGCAGCGACTCCCACGGCGGCTGCGGGCTCGACCACGAGCTTTGAGCGCTCCGCCACCGCGAGCAGCCCACGGGAGATCTGCTCCTCGCTGACCGTCCTGACCTCCGCCACGTGGTCCCGGATCAGCGCGAACGGCACCGCACCGGGCGTGCCGACCGCGATCCCGTCCGCCATCGTGCTCATCCGCGCCAACGGCATCGGGTGGCCCGCGGCGAGCGACGGCGGGTAGGCGGCCGCGCCCTCGGCCTGCACGCCGATCACCCGGACGCCATCGGACCGCCCGTGCACCGCGCACGCGATGCCCGCGAGCAGACCGCCTCCCCCGAGCGGGACGAGGATCGTCCGTACGTCCGGGACGCGGTCGAGGATCTCCAGCCCGATCGTGCCCTGGCCGGCGACGACGTCCGGGTGGTCGAACGGGTGGATGAGCACGCGCCCCGTCCGCGCAGCCACGCTCCCGGCTTCCCGGAGCGCCTCGTCCACGGTCGAGCCCCACAGCCGGACCTCGGCGCCGTAGTTGCGGGTGGCCTCCACCTTGGGCAGCGCGGCATCGACAGGCATGTAGACCACGGCGGAGACGCCGAGCATCCGGGCCGCCAGCGCGACACCCTGGGCGTGGTTCCCGGCGCTCGCTGCGACGACGCCCCGCCGCCGCTCGTCGGCGTTCAGGCGGGACATCCGCACGTAGGCGCCGCGGATCTTGAACGAACCCGTTCTCTGGAGGTTCTCGCACTTCAGGTAGACCGGGCCTCCGACGAGCCTCGAGAGAGCGCGGCTGTCCTCGACCGGGGTGTCCGAGGCCACGCCCTTCAGCAGGCGGCGGGCCGCCCCGATGGCCTCCGGCGTCACCGCTGCCGTCATGGCGCCCCCTTCGTCCGCTCCTGGCGCCAGCCTCGCGCCTTCCGGTGCGCCTGTCCACGGCGTTCGCTCAGCGGGGTCGGTCCGCTCGGCGAGGTCGCGGCCCGCCCGGCCGGGTCGCGGTTCCGGCGCCAGGTCGAGGGCCCGCAGCAGCGACCTCGCGCCGCAACCTCGACCTCGGCGCACAGAGACCTTGCCGCGCGGGGAACACGGGGCCACGAGCCGATCGTTGACCCTGCACACGCGGCGTGCGACGAGAGGGTGGAAACAGTGTTCGGATCGTTGCTGGGGACGCGGATGGTCAGCCCGGAGCGTGCGTTGCGGGGTCGCGACCACTACCTGTTCGAGATCCCCGAGCGGCACACGGTGCTCGGGACGCCCCTGAGGGGGCCCTGGCCCGAGGGCACGGCCGTGCTCACCCTCGGGATGGGCTGCTTCTGGGGCGCCGAGCGGGCGATGTGGCGCCTGCCCGGTGTGGTAACGACCGCCGTCGGGTACCAGGGCGGGTACACGCCCTTCCCGACGTACGAGGAGGTGTGCACCGGGCTGACGGGGCACACGGAGGCGGTGCTGGTCGTCTACCGGCCGCGAGTCCTCTCGACCGAGGACCTGCTCCGGGCGTTCTGGACCGCGCACGATCCCACGCAGGGCTTCCGCCAGGGTAACGACCGCGGCACGCAATACCGGTCGGCGGTCTTCCCGACCACGCCGGAGCAGGCGGCTGCCGTCGAGACGACGCGCGCGACGTACCAGGAGGCGTTGCGCGCGGCGGGCCACGGCTCCATCACCACGGAGATCCGGCCGGCCGAGGAGGCCGGGCCGTTCTACTACGCCGAGGCCTACCACCAGCAGTACCTCGACAAGAACCCGCGCGGCTACTGCGGCCTCGGCGGGACGGGCGTGGCCTGCCCGGTCGGCCTGGGCGCGGGACAGCGGGCACCTGACGGGGGAACTCGCGACCTCCCCTGACGGGTCGGCGGTCCGACGCGAGATCGGCGGTCCGAGACGTCGGGCTTGCCTCAGACCGCCGACCTCGCGCGTCCCGGCGAGGACATGCCGCCGGTCGGGCCGCTTCTCGGAGCGTTGCGGGCGCTACTCCACCCCGACGACGTCGACCACGAACACCAGCGTGTCGGTGCCGCGGATGCCGGCCTGCGGCACGCCGCGAGCGCCGTATCCCTCGTGCGGGGGGATGGACAGCAGGACGCGCGAACCGATCGCCTGGCCCACCAGGCCGGCGTCCCAACCGCCGATGACGGCGCCCACGCCGATCGGGAAGGCGATGGTCGAGCTGCGGTCGTAGGAGTTGTCGAAGACGTGGCCGCCCCAGGTCTGGCCGAGGTAGTTCACGACGATCGTGTCGCCCGCTTCGACGAGCGGGCCGTCCCCGGGAGCGAGGACATTGACCTCGAGCTCCTCGGGAGCCGGGGTTGCCGGGAAGGTCAGAACGGGCTTGTCGCCGAAGGAGCCGGATGCCGTGGGCAGGTGTGCACTCATGGGCGCCCAGCCTAAGGGGCGCGCGCACGAACCGGACGACGACGTCCGAGCTGTCGGTCGGGATATCAATCGACCCTCACCGACCTGAGCCCTTCGCGGCGCACTCATGACCTGGTCCGCGCGCACGCGACGACACTCGGTCCGGCCCGCTTAAGCGGAGCCGGCCGGCGGAATCAGGCCTCGAAGGCCTTGGCCTGGGCGATCCAGTCCTCGCACTCCGCAACGGTCAGGCCGATCACCGGGCCGTGCCTGGTCTCGATCATCTCCTTGAGGTTCTCCGCCTTGCGGTGACGGAGTTCCTTGATGGAGTCCACGCCGATGCTCTTGAGCATCTCCGCGTACTTGGGGCCGATCCCCTTGATCTTCGCGAGGTCGTTCTCCACGTGCGCCATTGCACATCTCCCTCGAGTGCGCTGCCCGATGCCGGACACCGCCGTTTGCCGGACATCGCCATGGTAGGGCGGTCCGCGCGCGTCTGCCGGAGGAACGACGACGGCGCCCGCCCCCTCGCTCCGGGGGTCGGGCGCCGTCGTGGTCGGTACCGGATCGGCGCTAGTCGCGCAGGATCGCCAGCATGCGGAGGAACTCGAGGTACAGCCACACCAAGGTGACGGTGATGCCGAAAGCGGCCGACCAGGCGTAACGCCTCGGGACACCCGCCTCGACGCCACGCTTGACGGCGTCGAAGTCCTGGACGAGGCACCAGGCCGCGAGGACGACGGCGACGAGCCCGATCACGAGTCCGAGCGGAATCCCCATGATCGTCGCGCCCCGCAGGCCCCACGGGTCGTCGACGGCGCCGAACACCATGAGCATGACGTTGATCAGGGAGAAGACCGCGTAGCCGATCAGCGCGATCAGCAGGATGCGCGTGGACCGCGGGGTGACGCGGACCTTCCCGCTCGTGAAGAGCACGAGGGTGACGGCGAAGGTCGCGAAGGTGGCGAGCACCGCCTGCATCACGATCCCGCCGTAGTTGGCCTCGAAGATCCAGCTGATCCCGCCGAGGAAGAGGCCTTCGAAGACGGCGTAGCCGACGATCAGCCCAGGGCTCGGTTCACGCTTGAACGCGTTGACGAGGCCGAGGACGAGGCCACCGATGACGCCGACCGCCATCACGAGCACGTTGCCCGGGAAGACGAACCACGCCACGGCCGCGCTCGCGAAGACGAGGGCCAGGAGGCCTCCCGTCTTGATGATGACGTCGTCGTACGTGAGGCGGCCGGTGTGGACCGGGGCTGCCGCCGGGGCGGCGAAGGTCTCCTCGAGCTGGGCGACCTGCTGCGCGCTCACGCCCGGCTGGCCCGTGCCGGTGGCACCCTGGCCGGGCTGACGGCCCTTCTTGGGATCGGAGAAGTAGGGAGATTTCTCGAAGACGGGGTTGCTCATGCTTCCTCCTGGTCGCGGCGGCCGGTTCGCATCCCGAGCCGGTGTGGTGTCGCTGGCCTGGTGTCCATCGTACGGGGCGGCGTCGTCCCCGCCCCTGCCCGACCGCTCGCCGAGAAGTCCGCGAGACGGTGCGCCGGGCAGGGACGACGACGGCGCTCACCGGGGTCAACGCCCGGCTTGCCGCGGAAGTTCCCGACCTGGGGTCTCAGGCGCCGCCGGAGGCGGAGCCGCCCGGCCACACCGCAGGAGCGACCATCGGCCCTGGTGGACCACCCCGACCCGGGCCACGGTGGTCCCATGCACGCCTCGCGTGAGCCGGCGCCCCGCCGCGGTTGGGTGGGGCGCGTGGTCGACTCCAGCTACGTGGTGCTGCTGGCAGGGCTCCTCGCCGTCGTCGACTACCGGCTGCACGCGAACCCCTGGACGGCGGCCGCCATCGTGGCGACCGCGTTGGCGGGAGTCGTGGCGGCCCCGCTGCTGGGCCGCCTGGGCGCCCGGCTCGGACTGACCCGCCGGCCCGTCCTGCGGCTGGTCCTCCTGGCGGTCCCGATGGTCACGCTCGTCGTGGTGCGCTGGCGCGGGGCTGCCTCCCCCGCCGCCGCCGTGGTCGCCGCCGTCGTGCCCGCGGCGCTCGCCGTCGCCCTCGCGGCCCTCGGGCCCCGGCTGGACCGCGCGCTCGCGCCCTTCGCGCGCCGCCGAGACCGGAGCGCGCCCCGGTGGCTGCGCTCGCTCCTGGCCGGCCTGCTGCCCGTCGTCATCACGTTCTGGTTCGTGCACGGGTCTCTGCGCGACGTCGGCGCCCTGGTGGGCCTGGCGCCGTCGCGCGCCACTCCGGTCGGCGGGGCGACGTGGCGGGTCGTCGTAGGCAGCGCCGTCGCCGTCGTCGTCGCCTTCCTCCTGCTGCGCGGCTCGGTGCAGCAGGGTCGCCCAGGCCCACGCCGACGACCCGCCGGCGCGCCGGCCCGTGCTCTCCCCGCCGCCGCGGCGGGCTTCCTCCTGCTCGGCGTGCTCGGCCTGGCCGCTCTGGGCTGGGGAGCGCTCGGGACGTCGTCGGCCGCCGCCTCCGCGCCGGCGCCGGCCGAGGAGTACGGCGACTGGGTCTGCCCCGAGGGCTTCCACTGGGAGCGCATGTCGGCCAACGGGTGCGTGCAGAACGGCGACACGATCCCCGAGCACGGGGGCGGGCTCAGCTACACCCAGGAACCGATCTGCCGGGACCCCGCCTACCCCCACATGATCACGGAGTGGCGCGAGACACCGACCGGCGAGCCCATCCCGGGCAGCGGTGGGAAGACGGCCCTGGCCTTCCTCGTCGACTGCCTGAACGAGGAGGAGTACGCCGCCTACCTCGCCCAGGGCGGGACCACCGGGCAGACGCCGTCGACGGCGGCGAACACCGCCTGGGTGGTGGGCGGCGGTGCGGTCGCCGCGGCATCGCTCCTCGCGGCGGCGGCTGCCGCCGGGTGGACCGAGACGAGCGAGCCGGGGTCGTTCGCCACCGACCGGTGCCGAGGGCTCACGGCCCGCCGCAACGCCCTCGTCGGCCGGTACCGCGACCTCGCTGCCCTCGCCGGCCAGCGGCAGGGGACCATCGCCCTCCTCGCCCAGGCACGGGCACAGCAGGCCGTGGCCGCCGCGTCCCAGCCCGACGGCACGGACTGGGTGGCGGCGGGGGCGACCGCCGGCAACTACGGGGCGACGATCACCGGCGGGGTCGGCGCCGGCTACACCGGGGCCGTCCGGTCGGAGCTGATGGTCGGGACCCAGAGTCGCTACGCCGCGGCCCAGGTCGCGTCGGGGACGGCGGTCGGCGTCGCCGGTGTGGTCGCGTCCACCGTCTCCACGGTCAAGACCGTCAACCAGGCGTACGCCACCGAGGCAGAGGCGCGGCGCGTGGAGTCCGAACGCCTCGCCCGGCTCACGGCCCAACGCTGGGCCGGCACGGTGGACCGCCTCGAGCGGTACCAGGCGTGGCTCGAGAAGCGGCTCGAGCCCAAGGTCACGCAGCTGCGCGCCGACGTCGACGCCTTCAACCGGGACATGGGCGCCATGGACCTGGTGGAAGGCTGGTGGTGCCCGGCGTCCGCCCTGGCGTCCGGGTCCCTGGACGACCTTCTCGCCGACACCCCGCCGGAGGGCTACCAGGGCGCCACCTCGCCGTGGGAGGACACGGTGGCGCCGTCGGGCTTGGGGCACGACCGCCCGCGCTACCGCCAGGCCCAGCGCGGCAGCTGCGCGACGTACGCCGCCGACCTCGCCCGGTTACGCGCGCAGGAGAAGACGGTGCGCGCGATGGTGGAACGCCTGGACGACGAGGCGCGGGTCTGGGGCCAGCGCGTCGCCGATGCGCACGCCTCCGCCCGGCCCCTGTACGGGGACCTGGCCCGGCTGGCCGCGCGGTACGAACTGGACATCAACCTCGTGGCGGGGGCAGGCGGGGTCTCCGCGAGCGCCGGCCTCGCTCCGCTGGTCGTGCCCAGCCTCGTCACGGGTCAGCCCTGGGCGGGGCTGCTGCTCGCCGGGGTATCCCTCGTCGCAAGCCTGGCGGGCGACCTCGCCTTCGCGCCGAGCGCCGACGACGCCGCCCGCATCGGCTTCCTCACCGCCCAAGCCCGCTTCTACGATGCGCGGGCCAGGTTCTGCCAGGCCGAGTACGAGCAGCGGGCCGCGGACCGTCGCACGGCGTGGCAGCAGCTCCTCCCCCTGGAGGACGAGCTCCGGCAGCGCTACGAGGACTGCGGCCGCATCTGGGAGGACTCATCACAGGGTCAGGGCCCGCCGCCGCCCCGGCTCGAGCCCGGCCACGCGCCCTGCCGCTTCGTCCCGACCGCCCGCAGCATGGAGGAACTCGCATCATGGTGACCGGAAACGACCTCACCTCCACCCTCGCCGGCACGCGATACGGCCCGGTGGAGTTCCGGGCGGCCCCCGAGGGGCTCGTCGCCACCTTCGACGGCGCGGCCGCGGAGGTCACCCCCGACGGCGGGGCCCTCCTCCTCACCGCGACGGCGCCCTGCCGGTGGCCGGCCGGCGACGACCCGGCCGTCACGGACCGCGTCCGGTCCGTGCTCGCAGACCTCGCCGCCGGCCGCCCCGAGCTCTGCCTGGTGACGGCGGATCGCGCAGCGGGCACCGTGCGGGTCGGCCTGTGGATCGACGAGGGAAGTCGCGCGCCCGAGGTGGCCGCCGGCGCGCGCATGGCCGTGCTCCTGGCCCGGGTGGCGGTGTCGGTCATGGCGGGCCTTGCGCAGGAGGCGGCCTCCGCGGCTGCGATCCGGCGGGCTCAGGCGGAGGCGGAGCGCGCCGCGGACGAGGCGGAACGGGCCCTGGACCGGCTCATGGCCCGCGGTCAGGGCGGCGAGGGCCACCCCTTGGCACCCCTCCCGCAGGCCGGCCGCGCCGCGCCGCAGGCCGGCACCGCGCCGTCGTCCGGCACCGCGCCGTCGTCTGCTCCCCCGGCGAGCGGACCGGCCGTCGCACCACCCGCACCGCACCCCGCGCCGTCGGTCCAGCACGGCTCGTGGTGCGTCGCGGAGACTGCGGTGGCCGTCCGCGACCTCCGGTCCACCACCCAGATCGCCGGGTCGATGCAGCCCGGTGCCACCTACGAGGTCCGCGGCGAGCAGCACGGCTGGGTTCACGTGCTGGGCCACGGGTTGGAGGGCTGGGTCCCGGCGTCCTCGGTCCGCCGCTTCACGACGTGAGCGGGGGGCTCACGCCGCACCGCCCGTCGCTCAGGCCGCCGGCGGCGTCGGGGTGTCGGGCTTCGGCACGGAGCGCAGGAACTTGGAGTCGTCGTTGACGTACGCGTAGTACAGGCCGATCAGGAGGCCGCCGCCGACGAAGTTCCCGGCCAGGGCGATCGCCACGTTCGCGGCCGCGAGCCCGACGTCGATGCCGTCCTTGAGTCCGATGACGGTGAAGAGCACGGTGTTGGCGACGGAGTGCTCGAAGCCCATGAAGGCGAAGATGAAGACGGACATGATCATGACGAGGCTCTTGGTGAGGTCCTCCTTGATGAGGCCGTTGTAGACCAGCAGCATCGCCAAGTTGATCATGAAGTTGCAGAGGATGGCCCGGATGAAGAGGTCGGTCCAGCCGCTCACTCCCTCGGTGATGAACTCGAGCTTGTGGTCCACCGACGCCTGCATCTGCTCCCCGACGGGTCCGCTGGCCAGCGTGCTGAACTTCACCAAGACCGCGACGAACAAGCCACCGAGGAAGTTGCCGAAGAAGCAGAAGCTCAGGAGCACGCAAGGCTTTGCCCCAGCTCGTGCGGTGGTAGTAGGCCCCGATCGAGACGATCATCATGTTCGAGGTCAGGAGCTCTGACTTCGAGTAGTAGATGAAGACGAGGGCCCACCCGAAGAACAGGGCGCCCACGAGACGGCCGATGGGATAGAGCGTGCCCTCGCCGACCTTGATCGCGTCGAACGCGGCGATCGTCGTGTAGTTCATCCCGTACAGCAGGCCGATGATGATGCCCGCCATCGCCGCCCGCTGGAGGTAGCGGCGGGCGAGGTTGCCGGACATCGCCGTCTTCGTCTCGAGGGCTTCGAGAACCGTGCTGATGAACTGCTTGCCCGGGAAGAGGGGGTTGGTGTCCGTCGTCGCCATGGCGCTTACGTTCTCACGACGACGGCGCCTCCACAGGCCTTCGACGCCCCCTGTTGGCCGATCTCAGGCGGGGATCCTGCCGCCGGGCCGACCGCCTCGCGGCATCGGCGGCCTCCTCGAGCGGGGGCCGCCGTCAGTGCGCCCGCGCCGCCTTCTTCTCCGCCTTCGCCGCCTTCGCCGCGAGGGCCTCGGCGTCCTCGCGCGCGAGCCGCGCAGTCTCACGCTCGTGGACGAGCCACGTCGGCTCGCTCTCGCGAAGGTCCTCGATCTCGGCAGTCGTGAGCGCCCCGGTGACGCCGCCCCGGGCCAGGCCCGCGATCGAGATCCCGAGGCGGGCGGCGACGACGTCCCGCGGGTGCGGGCCGTTCGCGCGAAGGTCCACGAGCCACTCGGGCGGGTGTGTCATGAGCCGTGCCAGGTCGGAGCGCGTGACGGAGTCCGCCTCACGGAACTCGGCCGGCGCCGCAGGCAGGTAGATGTGCAGCTTCTTCGCGGCCGCCATCGGCTTCATGGTCTGCTTCGTGCCCGCTCGCGTCATGCCCTGAGGGTATCGGCCGGGTACCTGCACCCACGTCGGCCGGCTGCGACCGGCCCCGTACCCTGGAGGCCGCCGGGCCGCACGGGCCGGGGTGACCTGCGCAGACGAGGAGGGCCGTCGTGGACATCGACCCGGAAGCGCTGCGGTACTTCGCCGCCGTCGCCGACCACGGGCACTTCGGCCGGGCAGCAGCGGCCCTGGGCATCAGCCGGGTCTCGCTGAGCCGTGCCGTCGTCGAGCTCGAGGCGACGCTCGGCGTCGAGCTCTTCATCCGGCCGTCGGAACGCACGGAGCTGAGCGAGGCGGGGCACGCCCTGCGCGCTCGGGTGCCGGACCTGCTCGCCGAGGCAGCGACAGATGCCGAGGCCGACGACGGCGAGGCCGGCCCCGCCCCGTTCCGCATCGGCTACGTGCCCGGAGTCATCGTCTCGAAATGGACGCGGACCTGGGCGGAGCGCCTGCCCGATCGTCCGCTGCAGGTGGTCCGGACCGAGCAGTCCGAGCAGTCCGAGGCGCTGCGCACGGGCCGCCTCGACGCCTGCTTCGTCCGGCTCCCCCTGGATCGCGAGGGCCTGAGCGCGATCCCGCTCTACACCGAGGTCGCCGTCGTCGTCCTTCCCACCGACCACCCCCTGGCCGACGCCGACGAGGTGAGCGTGATCGACCTGGTCGACGAGCACCTCATGCAGGATGCCGACACCGTGCCCCAGTGGCGCGACGCCGCGGCCGCCCTGCGCACGTCGGAGCGACGCCCGCTGCCCGAGATGCGGTCGACGGCCGACGCCGTGGCCCTGGTGGCCGCCGGCGTGGGCGTCCTCGTCCTGCCGATGTCCGTGGCCCGGATGTACCGGCGCCGGGACGTGACGTCGCGGCCGATCTCGGACGTCGACGGCACCGACATCGCGCTGGCCTGGCCCACCGAGCGGACGAGCGACGACGTCGAGGAGCTCATCGGCATCGTCCGAGGCCGCACCGCCCGCAGCTCGCGCGGTCCCGCGGCCGCTCAGCCGGAGAAAGCGGCGAAGACGAAGCCGAAGGCGAAGGCCCCGACGGCGCCGGAGGGGACCAGGTCCGCGCGCCGGCGCGGGGCGCCGCCCGTCGCGCGGCCGCGCCGTCAGCGCGGTCGCTGAGTCGCGCGCCTCGCCGGTGCCCCCGGTGGGACTCGAACCCACACTGTGCCGGGTTTAAGCCGGCTGCCTCTGCCGGTTGGGCTACGGGGGCCGGCCGGGGACGGCGCGCCACCCGTCCCGGACCGGACACGACGACGGCGCACGCCCGCTCGGAGCCGGCGCGCGCCGTCGTCGGTGGCGTCAGGCGCCGGCGGGGGTCGCGGCCGGGGGCTCCGGGGCGGCCGCCGCGGCGACCGGCGCAGGCTCCGCGACCACCGCCGGCTTGGGCTTGGCCGGGGTCGCCGCCTGGACGAACGCCGCCCGGGGGTTCTCCAGCGTGCCGAGGGCGACCATCTCGCGGCGGAAGAAGAGCGCCGCCGTCCAGTCCGTGACGATCCGGAACTTTCGGCTCATCGTGGGCATGGCGAGCATGTGGTAGGTCCTGTGCATGAACCAGGCCGGCCACCCGCGGAACTTGATGCCGCCGATCTGCGCCACGCCCTTGAACAGGCCGAGCGAGGCGACCGTGCCCTTGTTCTTGTGCTTGTAGGGGAGCGGCTCGCCGCCCCGGAGCACGCGAGCGATGTTCTCGCCGAGGTGCTTGGCCTGACGCACGGCGTGCTGCGCCGTCGGGGGGCACTTGGCGTCGCCGCCGACCGCGAGGTCGGGCACCGAGGCGCAGTCGCCGGCCGACCAGGCGTCGGGCACGACGTTCCCGTCCTCGTCGCAGACCTGGAGCGTGGGCAGGCAGAGCACCTTGCCCATCCGGTCGAGCGGGAGGTCGCTGTTCGTCAGCACCGGGTTCGGCTTGACGCCGGCCGTCCACACGAGGGTGTCCGCCTCGAAGTCCTCGCCGCCGGACAGCACGATGTGGCCGTCGACGCAGGACTCCAGCCTGGTCGAGAGCTTCACGTCGATCCCCCGCTTGCGGAGCTGCTCGACGGCGTAGCCGCCGAGCTCCTCGCCCAGCTCCGGCAGGATCCGCGGAGCGGCCTCCACCAGGACGAAGCGCAGGTCCTCCGGGGTGATCGAGTCGTAGCCGCGACACGCGGCACGCGCCATGTCCTCGACCTCGCCGAGCGCCTCGACTCCGGCGAACCCGCCGCCCACGAAGACGAAGGTGAGCAGCCGCCGGCGCTTGTCCGGGTCCCAGGTGGAGGCGGCGATGTCCATCTTGCTCAGCACGGCGGTGTGCAGAGCCTGAGCCTCCTCGATCTGCTTGAACCCGATACCCATCTCCGCGAGGCCCGGGATGGGCAGCGTGCGGACGACGGCCCCCAGCGAGACCACCAGGTGGTCGTAGGTGACCGTGTAGGGCTCCTCGAGCTCGGGCGCGATGACCGCCTTGCGCTCGGCGTGGCGGATCTCGGTGATCTTGCCGTGCAGGACGGTCGCACCCTCGAGCTCGCGCCGCAGCGGCGTGATGACGTGACGGGGCTCGAGGGAGCCGGCCGCGGCCTCGGGGAGGAAGGGCTGGTAGGTCATGTAGGGCCGGGGATCCACGACCACGATCGCGACGTCGTTGCGGCCCAATCGGCGGCGCAGCCGAAGGGCGGTGTAGAGGCCCACGTACCCGCCACCGGCGACGAGGATGCGAGGGGCTTTGCGGGAACGATCCTGCGCGGCGACCTTGGCCGCAGTCTCGGTGGTCATTGGCACATGCTAGGTGAGGTGAGCCTCGCCCGTCCCACTTCGCCCGACGGCGGTGCCCCGGCCCGCCGCAAGGGACGGTCCTCAGGCCTCCGGGTCCGTGACGTCGGCGACGACAGCGCCCAGCGCGGCGGCGAGGTCCGCGCCCTCGACCGTGGCGGACACCCCGTGCGCGCCGGCGCCGATCGACGCGGGACCGGCGAGGACGCGCTCGTCGGCGATCACGGGCCACGGCCGCAGCGAGCCGAAAGGTGTGATGGTGCCCCGCTCGTAGCCGGTGACGGCCAGGGCGGTCGCGGCGTCGGGCATCGACAGCCGGCTCACACCGAGCAAGGCACGCAGCTTGGGCCAGGAGATGGTCCGGTCACCGGGAACGAGGACGAAGAGGAAGTCGTCGTCCCCGCGGCGCACCACGATCGTCTTGACGATGCCCGACGGCGCGATCCCCCGCACGCGGGCCGCCTCGGCCAGGCTCGCGACCCGGCCGTGCCGCACGATGCGGTGCGCGATCCCCGCGGCGTCGAGCGCCGCGAGCGCGCGTTGCTCCCCGCGCGAGGCGCCGCCCCCGCCGAGCCGGGCGCCGTCGTCGTCCGTCATGCGTCTCCCCTTCCGAGCGCCAGCGCGATGCCGTCGAGGATGTCGTGCTCGCTCGTGACCACCTCGCGGAGCTTGCCGCCCGCTCGTCCCACCTCGGCCCGGACCCGCGAGACGATGTCGGACCACACGAGCGCCCCGGCGCCGATGACGTCCACCCGCCCCGGGTGCATGTAGGGCTGGGCGGCGCGTTCCGCCCTGGTCATCTCGAGCAGGTCGCGCGCCGCCGTCAGGATGGCGTCGGGCGGCAGGACAGCGCCGTCGATCCGGGCGGGGTCGTACGTGGGAAGCCGCAGCGCGCGGGCTGTCACGGTGGTCACGGTGCCCGCGAGACCGACGAGGGTGCCGGTTCGCCCCAGGGGCACGACGCGGTCCACGGCGTCGAGGGCGGCGCGGACGTCGGCGCTCGTCGCGGCGATCTGCTCGGGTGTGGGCGGGTCGCCTGCCATGTGCCGTTCCGTCAATCGGACGCACCCGATGTTGACCGACCGGGCGGCGACCACGTGGTCGACCCCGAGGGCGAACTCGGTGGAGCCGCCGCCGATGTCGACGACGAGGTACGGCCGGCGGTGCTCGCCCCGCACCGCGCTGAGCGCGCCCTGGAAGGAGAGCTCGGCCTCCTCATCGCCGGAGATCACCTCGGGCTCCACGCCGAGAGCGTCCCGCACGCCGTCGACGAACTCCTGCCGGTTCTCCACGTCGCGCGAGGCCGACGTCGCGACGAACCGCACGCGCTCGACTCCGTGGTCCGCGCACTCGGCGGCGTAGCGGCGCGTGGCGGCGAGGGTGCGCTCGAGAGCCTCCGGGTTCAGCCGGCCCGTCCGGTCGACGCCCTCGCCCAGGCGGACGACCTCCATGGTGCGGACGACGTCGGTGAGCCGGCGCCCACGGGTGGTCGCGCCGTCGTCGGCCTCCACGTCCGCGACGAGGAGGCGGATGGAGTTGGTGCCACAGTCGATGGCCGCTACCCGGGTCACGGGGCCATCCTGCCGCACCGCCCGGCCCGTCCCGTGCCGGGCTCGGGCTCAGCAGGTGCAGCGGTCCGGGCCCCAGACGTGGCGGATCAGGGCGAGGGCCTCGTCCCCCAGCGGGTTGACGCCCGGCCCGACGGCGAGCGCGTGACCCACGAGGACGTGCAGGCACTTGACCCGCGTGGGCATCCCGCCCGCGGAGATGCCCTCGATCTCCGGCACCGCCCCGAGCACGGCGCGCCGCGCGAGGTAGTCCTCGTGCGCGGCCCGGTAGGCCGCCGCGAGCTCGGCGTCGACCGCGAGCCGCTCCGTCATCTCACGCATGACCCCACGCGCCTCGAGGCCCGACACGGCTGCGACGGCGGGCGGGCACGTCAGGTAGAACGTCGTCGGGAACGGCGTGCCGTCCTCGAGCCTCGGCGCCGTCCGGACGACCGTCGGCCGCCCGCACTCGCAGCGCGCGGCGACGCCCACCACGCCGCGGGGCTCGCGTCCCAGCTGCTCGCGCAGCACCTCGAGGTCGCCGGGTCGCAGGTCGCCCCGGGTCGCAGGTCGCTGGGGAGGGCCGCCCGGTTCACGTCACTCACGGCCCGACCGCCCCGCTCGGGACGCGCACGCCGTCGTCCGCCGACTCCGGTTCGCCGGCCTCCACCACCGAGTCCCACACCGTGAGGTACCACGGGACCTGCGGGCCGGGCCGGACGGACGCGACGAGCCCCTGTTGCTCGGCCTGATCCGCGCCCTCCTCGGTCGGGATCGTCTGGGGGTCGATCACGCGGTAGGGCACCTCCCCCGGCATCACGTACGAGAGGCGTTCGCGGGCCCGGGTCTGGACGTAGGCCGGGTCCTCCCACCGGGCGAGCTCGCGCTCCAGGTCCTGGACCTGCGCCGCCGCGGCCGCGTATTCCGCCTCGACCGCCCGCTCCTGCTCGCTCTGGGTGAGGAACGCGCGCAGCGTCGGCGCGAGCACCACGAACGCGACGAGCACCACGAGGCCCAGGACGATCGTGCGCACGGTGACGGCCCGCGGAGGCCTCTCCGCCGCCGCCTGCGAGGGCCGGGTCCACCTCGCGCGGCGCTCGGGCCGCGTGGGCGAACCGCGGTCGGGTCGCGAGGCGGGCCGGGCCGACGACGTCGCCCGCCGAGGCCGTCCGAGGGGCGGTCGCCCGGTCGGGGGGACTGCAGGCGGGACTGCCGGGGGCGGCCCCGCGGGGGCGGCGTTCTGGGGATCCGCGGCAGGGGCGGCGGCCGAGGCGGGGACCCGCGACGCGTCGACCGGTGCGGCGGACGCCCGCGCGAGCGCGCGCGGAACGGTCGGCCGCCTGGTGGTCATGGGGGCAATCGTCCCTCATGGCGAGGACCGAGCCTCGCAGGCGACGTCGTGAGTGTCGCCGGACGCCGCGCCTGGTGGCGGCGGGAGGTGTTCCTTCGCCCCGGCCCCTCCCCCATCCCGGCCCCTCCTCCCGTCCCGAGGGCGGCGGAGACCTGCGGGCGGAAAGACGCGAGTCGCCCTGCACCGCTCTCTCGAGAGGTGCAGGGCGACTCGTAGCCTGCCGGATGCCTCAGCGTCCGGCAGGTGGTGCTGTGATCAGGCCGAGAACCGCGGGAAGGCGGCGGCGCCGGCGTACCTGGCGGCGTCGCCGAGCTCGTCCTCGATGCGCAGGAGCTGGTTGTACTTGTTGATGCGCTCGCCGCGGGCGGGCGCGCCGGTCTTGATCTGGCCCGAGTTGGTGGCGACCGCGAGGTCGGCGATCGTCGTGTCCTCGGTCTCGCCGGAGCGGTGCGACACCATCGCGGTGAAGCCGGCCCGCTGGGCCATCGTCACGGCGTCGAGGGTCTCGGTCAGCGAACCGATCTGGTTCACCTTCACGAGGAGGGAGTTCGCGGACTGGAGCTGGATGCCCTTGGCGAGGCGGATCGGGTTGGTGACGAACAGGTCGTCGCCGACGATCTGCACCTTGTCGCCCAGGAGGTCGACCATGGCGCTCCAGGCTTCCCAGGCGTCCTCGTCCAGCGGGTCCTCGATGGACACGAGCGGGTAGTCCGCGACGAGCTTCTCGTAGTACTCGATCATCCAGGCGCCCTGCTGGGCGGAGCCCTCGAAGGCGTACTTGCCGTCCGAGAAGAACTCCGTGGCCGCGACGTCGAGCGCGAGCGCGACGTCCTTGCCCGGGGCGAAGCCTGCCTTCTCGATGGCCACGAGAATGAGGTCCAGCGCGTCCCGGTTGCTCGGCAGGTTGGGGGCGAAGCCACCCTCGTCGCCCAGGCCGGTCGCGAGGCCGCGGCTCTTGAGGACCGACTTCAGCGAGTGGTACGTCTCGGCGCCCCAGCGCAGGGCCTCCTTGAACGTGGGCGCGCCGATGGGGGCGACCATGAACTCCTGGATGTCGACGTTGGAGTCCGCGTGCGACCCACCGTTGAGGATGTTCATCATCGGGACGGGCAGGAGGTGCGCGTTCGGCCCGCCGATGTAGCGGAAGAGCGGGAGGTCGGCGCTCTCGGCCGCGGCGCGGGCGACGGCGAGGGACACGCCGAGGATCGCGTTGGCGCCCAGATTGCCCTTGTTGGGCGTGCCGTCGAGGTCGATGAGGGTCTGGTCGAGGAGGCGCTGCTGGCTGGCCTCGAGGCCGAGAACCTCGGGGGCGATGACGTCGTTGACGGCGTCGACGGCGTGCTGGACGCCCTTGCCCAGGTAGCGGCCGGAGTCAGCGTCGCGGCGCTCCACGGCCTCGAAGGCGCCTGTGGAGGCGCCCGAGGGGACGCCCGCGCGGGCGGTCGTGCCGTCGTCGAGAAGGACCTCGACCTCGACGGTGGGGTTGCCGCGCGAGTCCAGGATCTCGCGGGCGCCTACGGCCTCGATGCTGGCCATGGGGGCTCCTTTGGTGGGGTGACGGATGCATTCGGAGCCTAGTGCGGTTGGTACCGCCTCGGGGTGGGACTGGAGGCCGGATCAGTGGAGACGACCGGCGTGGGCCCCGCGGGCGGGGCCCACGCCGGTCTCCGGCACCTCTCAGCGCGAGCCGACGCCTGCCCGCTCCGCGTCGGAGGCGACGAGCGCGGCGACGATCTTCTCCACCTGAACCTTCGCGTCCCCGAACAACATCGCGGTGTTGTCCCGGAAGAAGAGCGGGTTCTGCACGCCGGCGTAGCCCGTGGCCATCGACCGCTTGAAGACGATCACCTGGTGTGCGTGCCACACCTCGAGCACGGGCATGCCCGCGATCGGCGAGCCCGGGTCCTCGAGCGCGGCCGGGTTGACGGTGTCGTTCGCGCCGATGACGAGGACGACGTCGGTGTCGGCGAAGTCGTCGTTGATCTCGTCCATCTCCAGCACGATGTCGTAGGGCACCTTGGCCTCGGCGAGGAGCACGTTCATGTGCCCGGGCAGGCGCCCGGCGACCGGGTGCACGCCGAACCGGACCTTGACCCCACGGGCGCGCAGGCGCGCGACCAGGTCCGCGACCGGGTACTGCGCCTTCGCCACCGCCATGCCGTAGCCGGGCGTGATGACCACCGATGTCGCGTGCGCGAGGAGGTCGGCCGTCGCCTCGGCGCTGATCTCGTGGTGCGTGCCGTAGTCCTGCCCCGAGTCGACCACGGTGCCCTCGGACGTCCCGAAGCCGCCGAGGATGACCGAGAAGAAGGACCGGTTCATCGCCCGGCACATGATGTAGCTGAGGATCGCGCCGGAGGACCCCACCAGGGACCCGGTGATGATGAGCAGGTTGTTGCCCAACATGAACCCGGCGGCGGCCGCGGCCCACCCGGAGTAGGAGTTGAGCATCGACACGACGACGGGCATGTCGCCACCGCCGATCGCCGCGACCATGTGCCAGCCGAGCGCGAAGCCGAGCACCGCCATCGCGACGACCAGCACGACGCCGAGCCCGACGCTCTCCGCCGGCAGCACCAGCAGCCAGACCGTCAGCCCGACGAAGATCGCGAACCCGCCGAGGTTGAGGAGGTTGCGGCCCGGCAGAACGAGCGGGGCCGACTTCATCTTCGCCGAGAGCTTGAGGTACGCGACCACCGACCCGGTGAAGGTGTAGGCACCGATGAGCACCCCGAGGGCCACCTCCACCAGGTGCACCGCGCCGCCCTCCCCCTCTGGCGCGAGGAACGAGTTGACGCCCACCAGCACGGCGGCCATGCCGACGAACGAATGGAACGCGGCGATGAGCTCCGGCATCTGGGTCATCTCGACCTTGCGAGCGATCGGGGTGCCGATCGCGGCACCGATCGCCAGCACGGCAAGGATGAGCAGCCCGGTGACGAGCACCGACTGCCGGTGGTCCGGGTCCTCGTACGAGGTGTACAGCGAGTGGATGATCGTCGCCGCGAGCGCGAGCGCCATGCCGACCATGCCGGCGATGTTGCCCGTGCGCGCGGTGGTCGGCTTGGACAGACCGGCCAGCGACAGGATGAACAGGACCCCGGCCACGATGTACAGCCCTTGGACGAACTGGAGCAGCATGCTCACGCCTCCCTCTTGAACATGCCGAGCATCCGGTAGGACACGAGGAACCCACCGAAGATGTTGATCGAGGCGATCGTCGCCGCGATGAAGGACATCCCCATCACCCAGACGTCGGACGAGCCGAGCTGGAGCAACGCGCCGACCAGGATGATCCCGGAGATCGCGTTCGTCTGGGCCATCAGAGGTGTGTGCAGCGAGTGCGAGACGCCGCTGATCACGTAGAAGCCCACGACCACGGCCAGGGCGAACACGGTGAAGTACCCGGCGAAGCTCGGCGGTGAGAACGTCACGGCCAGGACCACCAGCACCGCAGCGACCGCCGACCAGGCCAGCCGGCGCCGCGTGCGGCCGACCGCGGCCTCGGCCTCGAGCCGGGCCTTCTCGGCGGGGTCGACCCGCGGCACCTCGGGCGCCGCCGTGGTGGGAGCGGCGGAGACCTGCACCGGCGGAGGCGGCCACAGCACCGAGCCGCGGTGCGTGACGGTCATCCCGCGCTGCACCGGGTCCTCGAGGTCGAGGGCGAGCACGCCGTCCTTGGCCGGCGTCAGCAGCGTGAGCAGGTTGACCAGGTTCGTGGCGAAGAGCTGGGACGTCTGCTGCGGCAACCGGCCGGCCAGGTCCGTCCATCCGAGGACGACGACGCCGTTGCTCGTCACGACCCGCTCCCCGGGCACGGTCAGTTCGCAGTTGCCGCCGCCCGATGCGGCCATGTCCACGATCACCGATCCCGGCCGCATCGCCGCGACCGTCTCGGCCGTGATCGTCCTGGGCGCCGATCCGCGCACGAGAGCGGTGGTGATGACGATGTCGGCGCTCGCGCACTCGCGGGCGTACAGCTCCTCGGTCAGGGCCTGCTGCCGGTCCGTGAGCGCCGAGGCGTACCCGTCGGCGCTCACCTCCTGCTGCGCTCCCTCCGCCTGGACGAAGGTGGCACCCATGGACTCGATCTGCTCGCCCGCCTCGGGACGCACGTCGAACGCGCGCACCTGCGCCCCGAGCGAGCTGGCCGCGCCGATGGCGGCGAGCCCGGCGACGCCGCCTCCGATGACGAAGACCTTCGCCGGCGGCGTCTTACCGGCCGCCGTGACCTGCCCGGCGAACATCCCGCCGAACTCGGTCGCCGCCTCGACCACCGCCCGGTAGCCCGCCACGTTCGAGAGAGTGGACAGGACGTCGAGCGACTGCGCGCGCGAGATCCGCGGAACCGCGTCCAGCGAGAGAGCCGCGACGCCGCGTGCCGCCAGGGAGTCGACCAGGTCCGGTCGCGTGGCCGGGGAGAGCATCGCGACGAGCGTCGCGCCGTCCCTCAGCGCGGCGACCTGCGCCGGCGTCGGCGCGTTCACCGCCGTGACGACGTCGGCGCCCCAGACCTCATCGGTCGTCCCGATCGTCGCGCCGGCCGCGACGTAGGCCTCGTCAGAGAACGTGGCCGCCGTTCCGGCGCCCGCCTCCACGACGACGTCGTACCCGAGGGCCGTGAGCCCTCCGACGCTCTTCGGTGTCGCCGCCACCAACCGCTCGCCTGCGCGCACCTCGCGCGGGACGCCGATCCTCATTCGTTCTCCTCGTCCGGCCGTCGGCCTGCTGGTAAGGCAGCGCTCATCATGACCTACCCGGTCGCGCCGATCCCGGACCTAAGGGCCCCGGGGCGGCGTCGTTCACGCGCTCCTGTCCGTGGCGTCACGACTCGGCGGGCCTGACGACCCGTTCCCAGTGCGCCAGGGCGCGCCGCAGCTCGCCCTCGGCGTCCAGTCCGGCGTCGCAGGCCTCGGCCACCAGGCCGAGCAGCCGCTCCCCGAGAGCGCCGCCCACCGGTGCCGGCGAAGCCAGCGCGCTGGGCGGCAGCGGGAGGCCGAGCCGACGCGCCCGCCGCACGGCCTTCTGGGCGCGGGCGAGAGCAGGGAGCGCCTCGGGGACGCCGTCGAGCAGCCCGTCCCGGGGCGCCTCCTCGGCCTTGATGCGATCCCAGTTGGCGTTCACCTCGTCCGCGCCGGAGACGACGACGTCGCCGAACACGTGCGGGTGGCGCCGGACGAGCTTGGCGACGAGGCCGCCGATGACGTCCGTGATGTCGAACGGAGTCGTCGCGTCCTCCTGGGCCACGCGCGCGTGGAAGACGACCTGGAGGAGGAGGAGGTCGCCGAGCTCCTCGGCGAGGTGCGCGGCGTCTCCCCGTTCGGCCGCCTCGGCGACCTCGTACGCCTCTTCGATCGCGTACGGCGCGAGAGACGCGTGCGTCTGCTCGGCGTCCCAGGGGCACCCGCCCGGCGAACGCAGTCGGTCCATGACGGCGACCAGCTCGGCGAACGCCTCCCCGGCCGCGCCCTGCGTCGCCGCGGTCACCCGGTCAGGAGGCCGACGCCGAGGCGCCGACCAGCCACGGCCGACTGATGTAGGTGATGCCGAGGTCCTCCCACTGCCCGTAGCGGGGGCTCACCTCGACGTCGGCCGCCTCGATCAGCGCGGTCGCGACGGCCTCGACGTCGGTCACCCGGCCCGCGGCCTGGGCCTTGCCCTGGGCGGCGAACCGTTGACCGAGGAGGATCGCGCCGGGACCGAACTCCAGGTCGGCGGGGTCCAGGCCCGCGCCGGCGGCGGCGTCGTCGAGGAAGGCTCGGGCTTCGTCCTCGGAGGCCCCGAACCCTGCCTCGGCGGCGGCCTCGATGAGGAACGGGCTGATGATGAGCTCCTGGAGGACCGTCACCGGCGGGAGCTCGGAGATCGCGCTCAGGTCCTCGACGGTCGCGGCGAGCGTCGCCTCGGTGATGGCCTCGCCGTCGACGACGGCTGCCGCCCCGGGTTGTCCCGCGCACCCGCCCAGCACGAGTCCGAGCGCCACGACGACGCCGGCCACCCTGACCAGGCGAGCCCTCACCGAAGCCATCGCGTCACCTCTCGTGTCCGTTCCCCGCCGGTGCAGCAGGAGCACCGCGCGAGCCGCCGCCATCCTAGGCCGCCCCGCCCCCTGCCGGCCGAACGCGGGGTTAGGGGTCGAAAGAGGCTCCATTCGACCCCTAACCCCGCGTTCGGCGAGTACGTGCAGGGGCAGGGGCCGTGGCAGGGGGAAGGCGGGGGCAGCCGGAGGGACGGGCGTCAGCGAGGGGTCGACGTCCCGACAGCCGCGGCCGCTGCCACGGACCCACCCAGCACGGCGTCGATCAGCGTGCTCGCCCAGTCGAGGATCTCGCCGTCGCGCAACGGCCGGCCCCCGACCCGCGCCGTCGTCGGCCGGGGCACGAGGACGGTCCGGACCGCCGGCTTGAGCAGGGTGCCCGGGAAGAGCCGCTTGAGCCGCAGCTGGGCGGACTCGGCGAGCTCGACCGGCGCGAACCGGACGTACGTGCCCTGCGCGGTGAGGTCCGTGAGCCCGGCGCCCCGCGCCTTCGCGCGCAGCGAGGCCACGGCGAAGAGGCGCTCCACCGGCTCGGGGACCGGACCGTAGCGGTCGGTGAGCTCCTCGCGCACGGCCGCGATGGCGCCGTCGTCGGCCGCCGCGGCGATCTTCGCGTACGCCTCGAGGCGCAGGCGCTCGTGGGCGATGTAGTCGTGCGGGATGTGCGCGTCGATGGGCAGCTCGATGGTGACGTCGGCCAGCTCCTCCGGGACCTCGCCTCGGAAGGCGGCCACGGCCTCGGAGACCATCCGGATGTAGAGGTCGAACCCCACCCCCGCGATGTGCCCGGACTGCTCCCCGCCCAGCAGGTTCCCGGCGCCGCGGATCTCGAGGTCCTTCAGCGCCACCTGCATGCCGGCGCCGAGCTCGTTGTGCGCCGCGATCGTCGCGAGCCGGTCGTGCGCCGTCTCGGTGAGGGGTCGCTCCGGCGGGTAGAGGAAGTACGCGTAGGCGCGCTCGCGGCCTCGACCCACCCGCCCGCGGAGCTGGTGCAGCTGCGAGAGCCCGAGGACGTCGGCGCGCTCCACGATCAGCGTGTTCGCGTTCGAGATGTCCAGGCCGGTCTCGACGATGGTGGTGCAGACGAGGACGTCGAAGCGCTTCTCCCAGAAGTCGACGATCACCCGCTCGAGCTGGTGCTCGTTCATCTTCCCGTGGGCGACGGCGATGCGCGCCTCCGGGACCAGTTCGCTCAGGTGGGCGGCGGTCCGCTCGATCGACTCCACGCGGTTGTGCACGTAGAAGACCTGGCCCTCGCGCAGGAGCTCACGGCGGAGTGCGGCGACGATCTGCTTCTCGTCGTAGGTCCCCACGAAGGTGAGGACGGGATGGCGCTCCTCGGGCGGCGTCGCCAGCGTGGACATCTCCCGGATCCCCGAGACGGCCATCTCCAGGGTGCGCGGGATGGGGGTCGCGCTCATCGCGAGCACGTCCACGTTCGTCCGCAGCTGCTTGAGCGTCTCCTTGTGCTCGACGCCGAAGCGCTGCTCCTCGTCGACGATCACCAGGCCGAGGTCCTTGAAGCGCACCTCGCCGGTGATGAGGCGGTGCGTGCCGATGACGACGTCGACCGTGCCGGCGCGGACGCCCTCGCGGACCTCCGCGGCCTCCTTGTCGGTCTGGAAGCGGGAGAGCGCCTTCACGACGACCGGGAAGCCCGAGTAGCGCTCGGAGAACGTCTCGAAGTGCTGCTGGACGAGCAGCGTGGTGGGCACGAGGACGGCCACCTGCTTGCCGTCCTGGACGGCCTTGAACGCGGCCCGCACGGCGATCTCGGTCTTGCCGTAGCCGACGTCGCCGCAGATCAGGCGGTCCATCGGGACGGACTTCTCCATGTCGGCCTTGACCTCGTCGATCGTGACCACCTGATCGGGGGTCTCGATGTAGGGGAAGGCGTCCTCGAGCTCGCGCTGCCACGGCGTGTCCGGCGAGAACGTGTGCCCCTCGGTCGCCATGCGTGCCGAGTACAGGCGGACGAGCTCTCCCGCGATCTCCCGGACGGCCTTGCGGGCGCGGCCCTTCGTCTTGGCCCAGTCCGCCCCGCCCATCCGGTTGAGCGACGGCGACTCCCCGCCGGTGTACTTGGTCACCTGGTCGAGGGCGTCGGTCGGGACGAACAGCCGATCCCCCGGCTGGCCCTTCTTCGACGCCGCGTACTCGATCACGAGGTACTCGCGCGTCATCGCCGCCGGACCCGTCCCGACGGTCCGCTGGACGAGCTCGACGAATCGCCCCACACCGTGCTGCTCGTGGACCACGAAGTCGCCCGGGCGCAGGGCGAGGGGGTCGACGACGTTGCGCCTCCGCGACGGCATCGCGCGCATGTCCCTGGTCGAGACGCCGGCGCGACCGGTGAGGTCCGTCTCGGTGAGCAGGGCGAGGCGCAGGGCCGGGGCGACGAAGCCGCGGCCCACCGAGGCCGTGGTGACGTGCACGGTGCTCGGCTCGGGGACGTCCTCGACGCCGGCGACGAGCCGGGCCGAGAGGCCGGCGTCGAGCAGCTGCTCGACGAACCGCCGCGCGGGGCCCGGGCCCTCGGTCACGAGGAGCACGCGCCAGCCTTCACGGAGCCAGCCGGCGATGTCCGCGAGCGCCCGGTCGATCTCGCCCCGGTAGCCCTCGACGTCGCGGGCCGCCACCGCGAGGTGACCGGCCGAATCGAGGTCGCGGTCGCCGTCGTCCTCGAGGAAGTCGGCCAGGCTCTCGTCGCTCGCGAAGGAGCCGACTCCCCACCAGCCCAGCCCTCGGGTGAGGGCGACGGCGCGGGCCTCGGCGAGGGTGTGGAAGGAGGCGGCGGACAGGTCGAGGGGGGTCCTCGCGCCGGCCGCGGCAGAGGTCCACGCGGCGGCGAGGAACTCCTGCGTGGTCGCGACGAGGTCGTGGGCGCGGCGCCGGATGCGCTCGGGTTCGGCGAGGACGACGAGGGAGTCTGCACCGACGAGGTCGAGCACCGGCTCCATCCGCTCGACGAGGACCGGGGCGAGGGACTCCATGCCCTCGACGGCGATGCCCTGGGCCAGCCTGTCGAGCATGTCGACGGCGCCCGGCAGGCCCGGCTTGAGCGCCTCGGCCCGCGCGCGGACCTCGTCGGTCAGGAGGATCTCGCGGCAGGGTGGGGCCCAGAGACCCCGCTCGGCGACCTCCAGGCTGCGCTGGTCGGCGACGGCGAACCAGCGGATCTCCTCGACGTCCTCGCCCCAGAACTCCACGCGCAGGGGGTGGTCGTCGGTGGGCGGGAAGACGTCGAGGATGCCGCCGCGGACGGCGAACTCCCCGCGGCGCTCGACGAGGTCGACGCGCGTGTAGGCGGCGGCGACGAGGCGTTCGGCGACGTCGGCCAGGTCCGCGCGGTCACCGACCGCGAGGGCGACGGGCTCGAGCTCGCCCAGCCCCGCGACCACGGGCTGGAGGAGCGCGCGGACGGGCATGACGAGCACGCGGATCGGGCCGGCCTGGCCCGTCGCGTCGCCCGGGTGCGCGAGGCGGCGCAGCACCGCGAGGCGTCGGGCCACGGTGTCGCTGCGGGGCGAGAGCCGCTCGTGCGGGAGCGTCTCCCACGCGGGGAAGACCGCGACGTCGTCCGCCGGGAGGAAGCACCTCACGGCGGCGGCAAGCTCGTCCGCGTCGCGTCCGGTGGCCGTGACGACGACGATCGGCCGGCGCGCCGAGGCCGCCGCGATCAGCGGGGCGCGGACGCCGGCGGGGGCGGCGACGTCGAGCGTCCCGCGCGCGGGCACGGTCTCGACGACCTCGGCGAGGCCCGGGTCGGCGAGGAGGGCAGGGAGAAGTCCGGTGAGGTTCATGGGAGGTGTCCATCGTACGGCCGGAAGATCCGGCCCGACTCCCGGCCCGACTCCCGGCCCCGTCGCCCCCTTTCCGTCCGTGAGGTCGAGCCCTCTCGTTCGTGAGGTCGAGCGCCGTCCACAACCTGGGGACGGGGGCTCGACCTCACGAACGAGAGCGCTCGACCTCGGCGAAGGTTTGGGTGGGTGGGGCGGGGTGGGGCCCCTCTCAGCCCTGGCGGGCGAACTGGGTCCGGTACAGCTGGGCATACAGCCCGCGCGCGGCGAGCAGCCTTGCATGGGTGCCCTGCTCGACGATCCGTCCCCGGTCGAGCACCACGATGAGGTCGGCCTTGCGCACCGTGGACAGCCGGTGCGCGATGACGAGGGAGGTCCGTCCCTCCATCGCCTCGTCGAGCGCCCGCTGGACGGCGGCCTCGGACTCGGAGTCCAGGTGCGCCGTCGCCTCGTCGAGCACCACCACGCGCGGGGAGCGCAGCAGCAGACGTGCGATGGCGAGGCGCTGCTTCTCGCCACCGGAGAGCCGGTGCCCGCGGTCCCCCACCACGGTGTCCAGGCCCTGGGGGAGTCGCTGAACGACGTCGTCCACATGGGCGGCGGTCAGCGCGGCGTCGATCTCCTCGGTCGTCGCGTCCGGCTTCGCGTACAGGAGGTTGGCGCGCACCGTGTCGTGGAACATGTGCGCGTCCTGGGTGACCACGCCGACCGCCTGGTGGACCGAGCGCTGGCGTGCCTGCCGCAGGTCGACGCCCCCCAGGCTCACCGCGCCCTCCGTCGTGTCGTACAGCCGCGCCACGAGCATGCCCAGGGTGGTCTTCCCGGCGCCGCTCGGCCCGACCAGCGCGACCATCTGGCCCGGCCGGGCGGCGAGGTCGATCCCTCGCAGCACGTCGACGTCCCGCGGTGCGCCCTCAGCGGGTGCGTCCCCCTCGTGGCTGCCGAGCGCGCCGTCGTCGTCGGCGGCGTCGCGGGAGGCGTCGTCGGCGCCCCTTCCGGCGGGATGCTCCAGCGAGGCGAGCGAGCCGGTGCCGGGGGCGGGATAGCGGAACGACAGACCCTCGATCTCGAGGGCGAGGGGCCCGGCAGGAAGGTCGACGGCGTCCGGGGCGTCCTCGATGGCGGGGCGCAGGTCGAGCACCTCGAAGACGCGCTCGAAGGACACCAGAGCCGTCATGACGTCGACCTGGACGTTCGAGAGCGCCGCGACCGGGCCGTACAGCCGGCCGAGCAACGCGGCGAACGCGACGAGCGACCCGACCGTCGCGACCCCCTCGATCGTCAGGACGCCGCCCACGCCGTACACCAGCGCCGTGGCGAGCGAGGCCATCGCGCCGAGCGCCGCGAAGAACACCCGGTTGCTCATCGCGGTCCGCACGCCGATGTCCCGGACGCGGGCCGCCGTCGTCGCGAACTCCGCATCCTCGCGGGCGGGGTCGCCGTACAGCTTGACCAGCAGGGCGCCGGCGACGTTGAACCGCTCGGTCATCCGGTTGCCCAGGTCGGCGTTCGAGGTCATGGCCTCGCGGGCGAGCCCGGCCAGGCGCCGCCCCACCCGCCGCGCGGGCAGGAGCAGCACCGGGACCACCGTCAGCGCGACGAGGGTGATCTGCCAGGAGAGCGAGAGCATCGTGGCGAGCACGACGACGACGGAGATGACGTTCGCGACCACACCGGAGAGCGTGGAGGTGAACGCCTGCTGCGCGCCGATGACGTCAGTGTTCAGCCGGGTGACGAGGGCGCCGGTCTGGCTGCGGGTGAAGAAGGCGACCGACTGCCGCTGCACGTGCCCGAAGACGTCGGTGCGCAGGTCGTAGATGAGCCCTTCGCCGATCCGGGCCGAGTACCACCGCTGGACGAGGGTGAGCGCGGCTTCGCCGAGCGCGATGACGGCGACGACGGCGGAGAGGGTGATGACGAGCGTCCGGTCGCCGGTCGCGACGCCGTCGTCGATGATCCGCCTCAGGAGGAGCGGGGTCGCCACGACCAGGAGCGCGCTGACGACGACGAGCACGAGGAACACGGCGATCTGGGCACGGTAGGGGCGCGCGTAGCCGAGAACGCGCCGAACCGTGCCGGGCGCGAGCCGGTGCGAGGCCGCTCCGGCGTCCTGACGGTAGGAGCGGTAGGCCTGCCAGCCGCCGCCCGCCATCGTGGTCATCGCCACCCCCTCTCCCGCACCGCGTCATCATGGCCGGGCGACCCGGCCGGCACGAAACCGACCCGGCGGGGGCGAGTCACGGTGCGCCGTCAGGCCTGCGTGTGGAGCCGCAGCTGCGCCTTCTCGAGACCGAGGGTGACGACGTCCTCGACGGCGTCCGCGGCCTCTTCGAGGGTGACCCCGAGACCGGCGCGTTCCGCGGCGGAGAAGTCGCGGAGCACGAAGTCGGCCGGGTCCATCCGACCGGGCGGGCGGCCGATGCCGACCCGCAGCCGCACGTACGCCCGGGTGCCGAGCGCGGCGGAGATGCTGCGCAGGCCGTTGTGGCCGCCCTCGCCGCCGTCGCGCTTGAGTCGGAGGGTGTCGAGAGGGAGGTCCAGCTCGTCGTGGACCACGAGCAGGCGCTCGGCGCCCACCCCGTAGAACTGACAGAGGGCGCCGACGGGCCCGCCCGAGACGTTCATGTAGCTCGACGGCTTCGAGAGGATCACCCGCGGGCCGGGGGCGCCTCCGGGGAGCGTGCCGAGGCGTCCGTCGAGCACGGCAGCCCTCGCCTTGTGGGTGGTGAACGTCCTCGCCATGCGCGCGGCGAGGACGTCCACCACCATCTGCCCGACGTTGTGCCGGTTGCCGGCGTAGGTCGGCCCGGGGTTGCCCAGGCCGACCACCAGCCACGGTCCGTTCATCGGTGCGGAACCAGGTGTGCGGCGAGGATCAGTCCTCGGCGAGCTCGGTCTCGTGCGCGGTCACGGTCACGACGATCGTCTCGGGGTCCTCCTCCAGGACGACGCCCTCCGGGAGCGGGACGTCGGCGGCGCGGACGATCGCGGAGCCCTCGATGTCGTCCAGCGCGATCTCGAACTGTGCCGGGATCGTCGACGCGTCGGCGAGAACCTTCAGGGCGGACAGCTCCTGCGAGACGACGATGCCGGTGGCCGCCTCGCCGACGACGAACACGGGGACCTCGACGGAGACCTTCTCGCCCTTGCGCACGAGGATCAGGTCGATGTGCTCGATGATCGAGCGCACCGGGTCGCGCTGCACGTCCTTGACGAGCGCGAGCTCCGTGCGGCCCTCGAAGGTGACCCGGAGCACGGGGTTCGCCTTGCCCTTGATCTGGAGGAAGACCTCGTGTGCGGGCAGGGCGAGGTGCACGGGGTCGGTGCCGGGGCCGTAGAGGACGGCGGGGATGGTGCCGGCACGGCGGGCGCGGCGGGCGGCGCCCTTGCCGAACTCGGTTCGCTTGACGGCGGTGAGGATGTCGGACACGGGACTCTCCAGTGGGGGGCTCGGCTGGTCTGGTGACGGAGGGCGCGAGGCGCCAGGGTGCTCGGCGGCGGATGGCGGTGGTGTGCGGGGGCGCGAGACGTCGGACGGACGGCGCGAAGCGCACCACCGCGTCGATCACGGAAGCCGGATCGCGGGGCGTGCGCCCTGCCGTTCCGACGTCCCTCGCCGAGGCAACCGCGGAAGTCTAGCGAGGGCGAGGTGGCGGGCGAAATCCGGGCGCCGGGCGCCGTCGGCCGCGCCGTGGACGACGGCACGGCGTCGGGCGGGCGGGGATGGACGACGGCGCCACCTCCGCGGTCAGGTCAGTCGCCCCACGCCCAGCGCACGCGCACGCTCGCGGGCACGGTCTGCTCCCCGGCGTCGACGGGCAGGGCGGCGTCCATGGCGAGCGCGGCCCGGGCGAGGGGGCGGGGGCTCGGCGGCGGGCCTCCCCCGTCCTCGACCTCGACGACGACGCCGAGCGGGCGCCCGGCGAGGGACGCGTACTGCTCGGCCGTGGCGCGGGCGTCGGCGAAGGCTGCCTCGCGGGCCTGCCTGGTCGCCGCACCGCGGTCGGTGACGGCGAAGCCGAGGGAGTCCAGCTGTGCGGCGTCCCCGGCAGCGGCGAGGGCGCGCTGCACGATGCCACCCGCCGTCGTCACGTCGCGGAGGACTGCCCGGAGGGTGAGCCGGACGGTGACGGACGGTGCGGCGTCGGCGCCCCGGAACCCGGCGCCGTCGTCCCGCCAGACGTTGGTGGCCTCCGTGCGCAGGTCGGACTCCGCGCAGCCGTCCCGCAGGAGCGAGGCGCGCAGCGCGCCGAGCGCCTCCCCCGCCCGGGCGAGCGCGTCCTGGACGTCACCGGCCCGCACGTGCGCGCCGAGGACGGCGGTCGCGACGTCGGGGGTGACCTGGACGGAGGCCGAGCCGCTGACCGTCACGCCCTCGGGTCCGCCGGACGCCTCGGGCACGTCAGGTGTTCCCGTCGAAGAGGCTCGTGACCGAGCCGTCCTCGAACACCTCGCGGATCGCCCGGGCGATCAGGGGCGCGATCGACAGCACCGTGAGGTGGGGGAACCGCTTCTCGGCGGTGATCGGCAGGGTGTCGGTGACGATCACCTCACGCGCGCCGCAGTCCTGGAGACGCTGGGCCGCCGGGTCGGAGAGCACACCGTGGGTGGCCGCGACGATCACGCTCTTCGCGCCGGCCTTGAGCAGCACCTTGACGGCCTCGGCGATGGTCCCGCCCGTGTCGATGAGGTCGTCGACGAGCACGCAGTCGAGACCCTCCACGTCGCCCACCACGCGGTTGGCGACGGACTGGTTGGGGCGGGTGATGTCGCGCGTCTTGTGCACGAACGCGAGCGGGCACTCCCCCATCTTCGAGGCCCACTTCTCGGCGACGCGGATGCGCCCGGCGTCGGGCGAGACCACGGCGAGGTTGTTGAGGTCGACGCGCGTGCGGACGTAGTCGGTGAGGATCGGCATCGCCCACAGGTGGTCCACGGGCCCGTCGAAGAACCCCTGGGTCTGGGCGGCGTGGAGGTCGACGGACATGAGGCGGTCGGCGCCCGCCGTGCGGAAGAGGTCGGCGATGAGGCGCGCGGAGATCGGCTCCCGGCCCCGGTGCTTCTTGTCCTGCCTCGCGTACGGGTAGAAGGGCATGATCGCGGTGATCCGCGTGACGGAGGCGCGCTTGAGCGCGTCGACCATCAGCAGGTTCTCCATGATCCACTGGTTGATCGGCGCGGGGTAGGACTGGAGGACGAAGGCCTCGCCTCCCCGGACGCTCTCGGCGAAGCGGACGTAGATCTCGCCGTTGGCGAAGTCGTACGCCGTCGTGTGCACGAGCGGCGTCCCGAGCTCGTGGGCCACCGCACCGGCGAGCTCGGGGTGGGCCCGGCCCGAGACGAGCACCAGCCGCTTGTGCCCCGGACCTGTGATCTCCTCCACGACGTCCCTACCCTCGCTCGTCGGTTGCGGGCCCCTGGGCCGGCGCGGGATCGTCCGGCGTGTCGGCCGCTCGCGCCCGCTCGGCCCGGGCCTGGGGCGAGAGCGCCTCGTCTCCACCGTCGCTCCCGGCCAGTGCGGCCTCGGCCGCCGTCGCCGCGTCCGTGCCCGCGCGGTGGCGGAGCACCCAGCCGTCGACCACCCGCTGGGGGGCGACGTTCACCGCGAGGGCACCCGGCGGGACGTCCCGCCGGACGACGGTCCCGGCGCCGGTGTACGCGCCGTCGCCCACCGTGACGGGAGCGACGAACATGTTGTCCGCGCCGGTACGCGCGTGGGAGCCGATGGTCGAGCGCCGCTTCGTCACGCCGTCGTAGTTGACGAACACGCTGGCCGCGCCGATGTTCGAGTGCTCCCCGATGGTCGCGTCGCCCACGTAGGACAGGTGCGGGACCTTGGAGCCGGCCCCGATCTGCGCGTTCTTCGTCTCGACGAAGGTGCCGATCTTGCCCTTCTCGCCCAGGACGCTGCCGGGCCGCAGGAGGGCGAAGGGCCCGACGACGGCGCCCGCCCCGATCTCGGAGGAGGTCCCGACGGCGCGGGTCACCGTCGCGCCCTCGCCGACCGTCACGTCCGTGAGGGTGGTGTCCGGGCCGATCGTGGCGCCCTCGGCGACGACCGTCCGCCCGTGGAGCTGCGTGTTCGGCAGGATCGTGACGTCGCGGGCCAGCTGCACGTCGACGTCGATCCACGTGGTGGCCGGGTCGATGACCGTGACGCCCTCGACCATCCAGGCCGTCACGATCCGGCGGTTGAGCTCCGCGCCCAGGGTGGCGAGCTGCGAGCGGTCGTTGACGCCCTCGACGAGCATGGGGTCCGCTGCGACGACGGCGCGCACCGCCCCGCCGTCGGCCCGCGCGATCGCGGCGACGTCGGTCAGGTAGACCTCGCCCTGCGCGTTCGCGCTGCCGATCCGGCTCAGCCCGGTGCGCAGGACCGTGGCGTCGAAGACGTAGACCGAGGAGTTGATCTCGTCGATCGCGCGCTGCGCGTCGGTGGCGTCCTTGTGCTCGACGATCGCCGCCACCTCGCCCGTGACCGGGTCGCGCACGATGCGCCCGTAGCCGGTGGGGTCGGCGACCCGCGTCGTGAGGATCGTGACGGCGTTGCCGTCGGCGACGTGCGCGTCGAGCAGGCCGGCGAGCGTCGCGCCGTCGAGCAGGGGGACGTCTCCCGCGAGGACGACGACGGGCCCGTCGACCGCCTCGGCCTGGCCGCTCGCGGCGGCCGTCTCGGCCTGCGCCGCGGCGTCGAGCACGCTCATCGCGCACTGGACCGCGCGGCCCGTGCCCTTGATCTCGTCCTGGTCGGCGATGAGGGCGGCGGGCGCGATCTCGGACACATGGGCGGCGACGCGGTCCCGCTCGTGGCGGACGACGACGGCGAGGCGCTGCGGCTCGAGGGCCGAGGCGGCGGCGACGGCGTGACCGATCAGCGTCCGACCGCCGATCGCGTGGAGCACCTTGGGGGTGCGGGACTTCATCCTGGTGCCCTCACCTGCGGCGAGGACGATGACGGCGGCAGGTCGGTTCTGGCTCACGCGCTCCTGGCTCCCGTGGGGTTCGGCCCGGGACGTCGACGACCGGGCGTGGGGCGGCGCCCACTCTACCGCCGCCGCGGAGCCCGGCTGCGGGCTCGGGGTCACGAGTGAGGCTCCGCCCCCAGGATTCGAACCTGGACTGCACGGCTCCAAAGGCCGGCGTGCTGCCGTTACACCAGGGCGGACCGTCCGCGAGGTGCGGACGGGAGAAGTCTGCCAGGACCGGCCGCCCGGCCGGGCCCGCCGGGGAACAGGCATGATGAACCCATGCCGCCCGAGAGCAAGCGCACGGCCAGACCCCGCATGACCGGTGCGGAACGACGTGAGCAGCTCATCCAGATCGGGCGCGCGCTCTTCGCCGCGAAGGGGTTCGAGGGAACGAGCGTGGAGGACATCGCGGCGAAGGCCAGGGTCTCCAAGCCCGTGGTGTACGAGCACTTCGGCGGCAAGGAGGGGCTCTACGCCGTCATCGTGGACCGGGAGGTCCAACGGCTCCTCACCACCCTCACCGACCCGCTCCGCACCCGCGCCCACCCCAAGGTCCTGGTCGAGGCCACGGCCCTCGCGCTCCTCGACTACATCGAGACCAACACCGACGGGTTCCGGATCCTCGTGCGGGACTCGCCGGTGGCCCTGGCCACGGGCACCTTCTCCTCGCTCATCGGGGACGTCGCCACCCAGGTGGAAGGCGTCCTCGCGGATCATTTCCGCCAGCGCCGGCTCGACCCGACGACCGCGCCGCTCTACGCGCAGATGCTCGTGGGGATGATCGCGCTGACCGGCCAGTGGTGGTTGGACTCGCGCACCCCGGACAAGGCGACCGTGGCCGCGCACCTGGTGAACCTCGCCTGGAACGGGCTCCACGGGCTCGAGACGACCCCGCACCTCACGCTCGCGACGCAGGAGCGCCGCGCCGGGCGCTGAGGTCCGGCGCGGAGTCGCGTCCGCCGGGCGGGTCACCTCCACACGGCGTGTCGCCCCCACCGTGGGTGTCGCCGTCGTCGGCCCGCGCGCACACACCGCGTCGGAGGGCGGTGGCAGGATCGTTCCGTGGCACTCCTGGAGCTCGACGGCCTGTCCAAGTCCTACGGGAGCGTCCGGGCGCTCGACTCGACGTCGTTCGACGTCCGCAGCGGTGAGATCTTCGGTTTCGTGGGGTCGAACGGCGCAGGCAAGACCACGGCGATGCGGATCGCGCTGGGCGTCCTCGATGCCGACGCGGGCGAGGTCCGCTGGCGGGGCGTCCCGCTCGACCTCGAGGCGCGGCGGCGGGTCGGCTACATGCCCGAGGAGCGCGGGCTGTACCCGCGGATGCGGGTCGGCCGCCAGCTCGTCTACCTCGGGCAGCTGCACGGCATGTCCAGGGCTGCCGCGAACGAGGCGATGCTGAGGTGGACGGAGCGGCTCGGCATCGCCGCCCGCCGCGACGACGAGGTGCAGAAGCTCTCCCTCGGCAACCAGCAACGGGTCCAGCTCACCGCCGCGCTCATGCACGAACCGGCGATCCTCATCCTCGACGAGCCGTTCTCCGGACTTGATCCCGTGGCCGTGGACGTCATGAGCGCCGTGCTGCGGGAACGGGCCGACGCCGGCGTGCCGGTCCTCTTCTCCTCCCACCAGCTCGACCTGGTGGAGCGGCTGTGCGACCGCGTCGGCATCATCCGGGCCGGGCGGATGGTGGCCGTCGGCGCCATCGGCGAGCTGCAGTCCTCCGCGCCGCCCCGGTGGGTGGTCGAGGTCTCGGGCGCCCGGAGCGGCTGGGCGTCCGCCGTCGCCGGGGTCGTGGTGGTCGGCGAGGCCGGCGACCGGGTCACGGTCGAGCTGGGCGACCCGCATTCGGGGGCCGAGCAGGCGTTGCTGCACGCGGCGCAGGAGGCGGGGCGCGTCCGTGAGTTCGCGCCGGTGCGGCCCACCCTGATGGACCTGTTCCGCCACGTCGTGACGGCCGAGGAACCACCACCCGTCGCGCCGTCACGGCCGGGGCCGCACCGGGCCAGGGCAGCGGCGTGAGCGCGCCGACCGGATCGGGGCGTCGCATCGCCGTGTGGCGCACCATCGGCCTCGTCGCGTGGCGGGAGTTCTCCACCCGCGTGACCCAGAAGGTCTTCCTCGTGACCACCGCGGTGCTCCTGGTCGGGATCGTGGCCGGCGGGTTCCTGCTCTCGACCGTCGGGACGGCCGCAACGCGCCCTCAGCCGGTCGGGGTCACGGAGGACTCGGCCGCCCTCGAGCCTGCGCTGGAGGCGGCCGCAACCGCGACCGGTGTCACGGTCGACGTCCAGGTGGTGGGCGACGACGGCGAAGACCTGGTTCGCGACGGGACCCTGACGGCCCTGGTCGGCGTGAGCGAGGGCGAGCTCGTCGTCGTCGTCGCCGAGAGCGTGCCGATCCTGCTCGAGCCGGCGTTCACCGCCGTCGCCCAGCAGCTCGCCCTCAGCCAGGAGATCGCCGCCCTCGGGGGCGATCCGGCCGAGGTGACCACCGCCATCGCGACCGCGCGACCACAGGTCACCACCCTGGAGAGCACCGCGTCGATCGACGAGGCCCAGGCGTTCGCCGGCCTGCTCAGCGGGGTGCTCATCTTTGTCGCGATCGTCATGGCCGGCCAGCTCGTGGCGCAGGGCGTGGTCGAGGAGAAGACGAGCCGCGTCGTCGAGCTCTTGCTCGCGACCATCCGCCCGTGGCAACTCATGGCCGGCAAGGTGATCGGCGTGGGTCTGGTGGGGCTGCTCCAGCTCGGGCTGATCCTCGGCGCCGGCGTGTTCACGGCGTCGCGGACCGGCGCCGTCGCAGGGAGCGGGCTCGACCTCGGGGCGATCGCCGGCTGGGTGGTCGTCTGGTTCCTCATCGGCTACGTCATGTACTCGCTGGTGCTGGCGGCGCTGGCGGCCCTCGTCTCCCGGCAGGAGGACGTCCAGGCGGTGATCGCCCCGGTGGTGATGGTCGCGATGGTGCCGTACATCATCGGCGTGAGCGTGGCCACGACGGACCCGTCCAGCCCGCTCGTCGTGTGGCTCTCGCGGGTGCCGTTCTTCGCGCCGTTCCTGATGCCGATCCGGATCACCCTCGGCACGGTCCCGGGCTGGGAACTCGCCCTGTCGTTGCTCGTGGCGCTGGCGTTCATCCCGCTGCTGGTGTGGTTCGCGGGCGTCGTCTACCGGAACGCGGTGCTGCGGACCGGCGCCCGGGTCCCCCTTCGGGAGGCGCTGCGCGGCCACTGAGCCCGGCCGACCGCCACCGCCACCGCAACCGACCCCGTGCCCCGCCGAGCCGCCGCAGCCGAAGGAGGACCCCCTCGACCTCGGCGACGAGAGCGCTCGACCTCACGGAGGGGGCGGGTCAGCCCGCCGCCTCGGCCGCCTCCAGCCACGCCTCCTCGAGGGCGGCCTTCTCGGCCTCGAGCCCGCGGAGTCGCGCCGAGAGCCCGAGCACCGCCTCATGATCGGTGGCCCGGAGCGCGAGCTCGGCGTGCAGCGCCTCCTCGGCGGCCTGCAGACGATCCAGCTGCCGCTCGACCCGGGCCATGTCCTTGCGCGCGGCCCGGGCCTGCGCCGCGTCCGAGGCCGTGGCCGCACGCGCGCCGGCGGTCGCGGGCCGCCCGGCTCCCGTCCCCGTGCCCGACGCCGCGCGCCGCAGCTCGAGGTACTGCTCGACGCCGCCCGGCAGGTCCCGGATGGTCCCGTCGCCGAGCAGCGCGACCTGGGTGTCCGTCACGCGCTCGAGCAGGTAGCGGTCGTGCGAGACCACGATCAGCGTCCCCGGCCACCCGTCGAGGAGGTCCTCGACGGCCGCGAGCGTGTCCGTGTCGAGGTCGTTCGTCGGTTCGTCGAGCAGGAGCACGTTCGGCTCGGCGACGAGAAGCCGCAGCAGCTGCAGGCGCCGCCGCTCACCGCCCGAGAGCTCGGCCACCGGGGTCCACGCGCGCTCGCGGGTGAACCCGAGTCGCTCCACGAGCTGCCCCGCGGTGAGCTCCTTGTCCCGGACGGCGACGCGCGCCCGTTCCCTCTCCACGGCCTCGACCACCCGCAGGTCGGCGAGTGCGTCGAGCTCCCGCACGTCCTGCGACAGGACGGCCACCTGGACCGTCTTGCCCCGCTTCACCCGTCCCGACGTCGGCGCGAGCGAGCCGTCCAGCAGGCGCAGCACGCTCGTCTTCCCGGCCCCGTTGACCCCGACGACGCCGATCCGGGCCCCGGGAGCCAGGCGCCAGGTGACGTCGCGCAGGATCTCCCGCGGGGCGCCGTCCGGGCCCGGAAAGGTCAGCGACACGTCCTCGAGGTCGATCACCATCTTGCCGAGCCGCGTCGTCGCCAGCCGCGTCAGCTCCAGGGGGTCCCGGGGTGGCGGCTCGTCCGCGATGAGGGCCGCGGCGGCGTCGAGCCGGAACCGCGGCTTGGACGTCCGCGCAGGGGCCCCGCGGCGCAGCCAGGCGAGTTCCTTGCGCAGGAGGTTCGCGCGGCGGTCCTGCGTCACGGCGGCCTGCCGCGCCCGTTCTGCGCGGGTCAGGACGTACGCGGCGTAGCCCCCCTCGTACGCGTCCACCGTTCCCCCGTCGGCCCCCTCGACCACCTCCCAGATCCGGGTGCACACGGCGTCCAGGAACCAGCGGTCGTGGGTGACGACGACGAGCGCACCCCGGCCACCGCCGAACCGCGTGCGCAGGTGACGGGCGAGCCAGTCGACGCCCTCGACATCGAGGTGGTTCGTCGGCTCGTCGAGCACGAGCACCTCGGCGGGTCGGGTCAGGACGCCCGCGAGGGCCACCCGGCGGCGTTGGCCGCCGGAGAGGGTTCCGACGTCGGCGGCCAGGTCGACGTCGGCCAGCAAGCCGTCGTGGATCTCGCGGATCGCGGCGTCGGACGCCCACTCGTGCCGGGCCACGGTCCCGTGGATCGCGTCGAGCACGGTGCGGCCCGACTCGAGGTCGTCGGCCTGGTCGAGCATCGCGATCCGCGTGCCACCCGCCCGGGTGACCCGTCCGCCGTCGGGCGCCTGCCGTCCCGTGAGCAACCGGAGCAGGGTGGACTTGCCGGACCCGTTGCGGCCGACGACGCCGATCGCCACGCCGTCGTCCAGGCCGAGGGAGACGCCGTCGAACAGGGTGCGCGCGCCGGCCACCGCGCGGAGCCCCTCGGCCCCGAGGAGGTGCGCCACTATGCCTGCCCGGCCAGGCCGCCGGCCCGCAGCGACTCGAGCATGCGGGCCCCCTGGACAGGGCCGCTGACCTCGAGGACGTCGTCCGCGACACCGGCAGCCCTCAGGCGGTCGGCGAGGGTGTGGGCGTGCGCCTGCCCCGAGGCCAGGGCGACGACGGTGGGCCCGGAGCCCGAGACGAGCTGCGCCAGGGCACCCGCCTCCCGCGCCGCCGCCAGCACGTCCGCCAGGTGCGGCGCGAGAGCGACCGACGCCGACTCGAGGTCGTTGACGAGGTGGGGCGCGAGGGCGGCCGGGTCGCCGAGGCGCAGGGCGGCCATCAGCCCCTCGGGCATGGTGGGTTCGGCGACCTCGGGGTGCAGGACGTCGAAGTGCCCGAACACCGCCGGGGTCGACAAGCCCCACGCCTGCGTGGCGAGCACCCAGTGGTACTGGCCACGGGCGAGGACGGGGCTGAGCACGTCACCACGACCGGTGCCGACGGCGGTGAGCCCGGTGAGCGCGAACGGCACGTCCGCGCCCAGCTCGGCGGCGAGCTCGGCGAGCTCGTCGCGCGCCAGGCCGGTGTCCCACAGGAGGTCGCACGCGAGAAGCGCGGCTGCGGCGTCGGCGGATCCGCCGCCCATCCCACCGGCGGTCGGGACACCCTTGGTGAGATGGAGGTGGACGCCGGCCCGGATCCGGGCGGAGTCGGCGAGGAGGTGGGCGGCGCGGACGGCGAGGTTCCGCTCGTCGGTGGGGACGGCGTCGGCGCCTCGCCCGCTCACGCTGACGGTGATGTCGCGCGCCGGCTCGGCGCGGACGTCCTCGTAGAGGGAGACCGCCTGGAAGACCGTCACGAGACGGTGGTACCCGTCCGGACCGGCGGGGCCGACCCGCAGGGCCAGGTTGATCTTCCCGGGGGCGCGGACGTGGACGCCCTGGTCGCCGGCCCTGCTGCTCACGAGGTCAGTCTGCCCGAGGGCGAGGACTCGCGCGGCGCGTCCGCCCGGGAACGCCCGGCTGCGGCGACGGCCGCGAAGTCGGCGATGCCCAGGCGCTCGCCACGCGTCGCAGGGTCGATGCCGGCGGCCGTGAGAAGCCGCTCGGCCTCGACGGGAGACCCGGCCCAGCCCGCCAGGGCGGCGCGCAGCGTCTTGCGTCGCTGGGCGAAGGCGGCCTCGACGACGGCGAAGACCTCCTCGCGGGAGGCCGTTGTGGCCGGCGGGTCGCGCCGGACCAGGCGCACGAGCGCTGAGTCGACATTCGGGACGGGCCAGAAGACGGAGCGCCCGATCGAGCCGGCGCGGGTCGCGTCGGCGTACCAGGCCGCCTTGGCCGACGGCGCGCCGTAGGTGCGGGACCCGGGTGGGGCGGCGAGGCGGTCCGCGACCTCCGCCTGCACCATGACGAGCACGGACCGCAGGCCGGGGAACCGCTCGAGCATGGTCAGGAGCACGGGGACCGCGACGTTGTAGGGCAGGTTGGCCACGAGCGCCGTCGGGTCGCCGGGCAGGTCCGTGACCTGGAGCGCATCGGCGCAGATGACGGTCAGGCGAGCGGCGCCGTCGGGGTCACGGACGGCGACGGTGCGCGGAAGCTCCGCGGCGAGGACCGGATCGATCTCGACGGCGACCACGCGCGCACCGGTCTCGAGGAGCCCGAGGGTGAGGGACCCGAGGCCCGGGCCGACCTCGAGGACGACGTCGTCCGCCGTCGCGCCCGATGCCCGCACGATCCGGCGCACCGTGCCCGCCTCGACGACGAAGTTCTGCCCGAGGGCCTTGGTGGGTCGCACCCCGAGCCGCTCGGCCAGTGCCCGGACGTCGGAGGGCCCGAGCAAGGAGGTCACGCGGTGAGCGTAACGGGATCTCGCCGAGGCGCCTCCTCTCCCCCTCAGCCTTCCCACCGGCGGCCGAGCTCGGGCGCCTACGCAGAGCGACGCCCGGGGACCTCCGGGCGACGCTGGCCGGGCCTGGCGGGGTGCCGCCAGGCGCCGGGTGCGTCGCCCGGAGGTCCCCGGGCGTCGTCACGATGACGTCAGAGCAGCCCGAGCTTGGCCGCGCACGCCGGCCACTGGCCCCAGCCCGACCGCGCCTGGAGGATCTGGGCGCGCTGGGTCTGCTCGGCGGGCGAGGCCTGCGAGGGGAGGCCCGAGCCGCCGACCGCGGCCCACGTGCCCACCGAGAACTGGTACAGGCCGTAGTAGGTGCCGCTCGCGCTCACGGCGGCCGGGTTGCCACCGGACTCGCACTGGGCGAGGGCGCCCCAGACGCCGTCGCCGACGTAGGTGCCGGCGCCGGCCGCAGCTACCACCGCGGGCCGGGCCTTGGTGCCGACGGCGACGACCTGCTCGACGGCCTGGCTGAGGACGACCTCCAGCGGGGCGGAGGCATACACCTCGACGCCGTCGACGGTCACGGTCCGGAAGGTGCGCTCGACAGAGCCGTTGGCGCCGGCCTGCAGGACCTTCCGCTCACCGACGTACATGGTCGCGTCGGACTCCTCGCGGGTGGGGAAGGGCACCGCGACCGTCTCGACGCGGTCACCTGCGTTGATCCGGACGATCGTGACGGTGGTCGAGCCGTCGGCCGCCGCCGTGACGTGCACGCGGTCGAGGTCGCCCAGGGTCACCCCGGCGGCCTCGAGGACCTCGGCGAGGCGGGCGCTCGCCTCGAAGCTGAGCGGGATCGTCTGTCCGTCGACGACGACAGACACGGCCCCGCCGTCGGTGACCGGCAGGTCGAGGGTCTGACGCCCATCGGCGGCCGACCGCGAGGCCACGGCGGAGGCGTTGCGTCCCGAGGCGGCGAGAACGCCGAGGGCCTCGGTGGTGCTGGAGGCAGTGGTCCAGACGGTCTGGAGGGAGCCGTCGATCGTCACCATGACGGGGATCGCGTGCCGGACGACGATCTCGGAGCCGTCGACCACCATCGCGTCGATCGCGGGAGCGACCTGGTCCTTCTCGCCGACCGTCACGCCGGCCTGGGCGAGGACGCTCTCGACGGACCCGGAGAAGGTGGAGACGGTCCGGCTCTCGCCGTCGACGTCGATCTCGACCGTCTTGTGAGCGGAGGCGGCGAACGCGCCTCCGGCGGAGAGGAGCACGAGCGCGCCGGCGGCGGCGATGGCCACGGGGCGGCGCCCGAAGGAGAGGCCACGGCGGGCGCTGGAGGTGGTGGGCGCCGCATCGGGCGCGGGGGTCTGAACGGTGGTCGAGTTCTGCTCGGAGGAGATCACGCGGGTCCTTTGGTCGGACGGCCCGGCTACAGGAGGCAGACGCGCGCTGACCGCTCCCCGAGGGAAGCGCTGCACAGCGTCGGTGGCTCACTGATCCGGCTGTCAGCCGGGTGACCCTTCGGCCAACCCCGGCCTTGCGGCCTTACTGCCTCCACTGTAACCAAACTGTTATCCAGAGGGCAATGGTGACCTTGACAACATCCGGGTTACGGGTGTAGTGACCGCCGTCACATCGCGCGGGCCCGCAGGCCGCACCAGAGGACCCGAGCGGGTCAGTACCAGCCCACCGACTGGGAGTGGGCCCAGGCGCCGCACGGCGTCCCGTACCGCCCGGCGATGTAGTTCAGGCCCCAGGTGATCTGCGTGGCCGGGTTGGTACGCCAGTCCGAGGCGACCGTGCCCATCTTGGAGCCGGGGAGGGCCTGCGGGATGCCGTAGGCACCGGAGCTGCGGTTCTCCGCGTAGGGGTTCCAGTTGCTCTCGCGGGTGAAGAGCCTGTCGAGGCACACCCACTGGTCCTCGCCCCAGCCGCGGGCGGCCACCATCGAGCGCCCGATGGAGCGCGGATCGCCCGCGTAGACAGGACCCGGGACCCACGTTCCGGAGCCGCTGGTCACGGTCCTCGGCGTCGTCGTCGGCGTGGGCGCCTTCGTCCCGACCTGGACGACTTCGGCGACCGGCTCGACGACGGTCCGCATGACCTCCTCGCGACTCACCTCGACGCCGTCGACCAGGCGAGCGCGGTAGACGACGGTCTGCACGCCGACGACCCCCGCGGTCTGGACCTCCCGCTCGCCCCTCGGGCGGGTCGCGTCCTGGGTCTCCGTGGTCTCGAAGGGGATCTCGGTCCGCTCGGCTCCGTCGACGAAGGTGACGCGCCCGACGACGACCGTCGTGCCCGCGGGCACGAACGACGTCAGGGGGTGCGAGACCGCGTCCTCGGTCGCGATCTCCACGCCGGCCTCGTCGAGGACGTCCTCGACGGTCTCCTCGCGTGTGGTGAGGGCCTGGGTGACGCCGTCGACCGTGATGAAGACGGTCCGGGCCAGGGGCGAGCGAGCCTCGGAGCGCGATGCGGCCTCGGGCAGCACCGCGTCGTCCGGGAGCGCGTCGGGGAGGAGCGCGAGCGCCGCAGGCGACGGCGAAGCGACGTCCGACGAGGTCGCCCCACCGGACGGTCCGGCCCCGGCGTATGCCGCCGTCCCCGCGACCAGCGCGACCAGCAGGGCACCGTGGGCGGCCCCGCGCAGGACCCTCCGGCGCGATGCCGCCCGGACCTGCGATCGCTCGGCCGCGCGGGAACGAGGAGCAGAGGTGGGGGCGTCGCTCGGGACGGGCTGCACGTGGCGGTCCGAACCTCGACTCAACGGTGAGCGCACGAGGGTCCTGTCTGTCCGGAATACCCCGGGACGGGGTGGGGGTCTGCAACGACCGTAACCGATTCGTGATGTTCGCCACCACCCCCCGAGGCGGGACTGTTACCTACGCCACGTCCCGTAGACGTCGGTCGCGGTGCGTTCGACGGCGGCGCACAGCACCTCGAGGGGCACCGCGAGCTCCTCGGAGATCGCGCGCACGGTGTAAGGGAGCAGGTAGGGCGCGTTCGGGCGGCCTCGCAGCGGGTGGGGCGTGAGGTAGGGCGCGTCGGTCTCGACCAGGAGTCGGTCCAGGGGCGTCTCGTGGAGCGCTCGGCGGAGCTCGTCGTTCGCGCGGTAGGTCACCGGCCCGGCGAAGGACAGGTACCACCCCCGCTCGACGCAGAACCTCGCCATCGCCGCGTCCCCGGAGAAGCAGTGGAACACCGTGCGCTCGGGCGCGCCGTCGCGCTCGAGCACGTCGATCACCTCCGCGTGGGCGTCCCGGTCGTGGATCTGGAGCGCGAGGCCGAGTTCCTTGGCCAGGGCGATGTGGGCCCGGAACGCCTCGCGCTGGACGGCGCGACCCCGCTCGCCCGCCCGGAAGAAGTCGAGGCCGGTCTCGCCGATCACGCGGATGCGGGGGTTGTCGCGAGCGATCGCTGCGACCTGGTCGATCGCCTCGTCGAGGGGAAGGTGGTGCCGGGGCCGCGGGTCCGGCTCGAGACCGTCGGGGGCGACCTCCCGCACCCCGGCATGGAGCACGGCCTCGTTCGGGTGGACGGCGACGGCGCCCAGGAGCTGCGCCTGCTCGCGCACTGCCGAGTCCGTCCAGCGGGCGGCCTCGACGTCGCACCCCACCTGGATCATCCGGGTGACGCCGACGGCGCTCGCCAGGGCGAGGTGGTCGGCGAGGGTGCGCGGGGGCGGCAGTGGGGCGCGACGACGGCGCCCTCCCCCGGAGCCGGCCGGGCGCCGTCGTCGTCCGCCTCGTCGTGCTGCTTCCGAGGAAGCCGACCACCGTGTCGAGGTGCGTGTGGTTGTCGACGACCGGCGCGGGCAGCGGCTCCGGCGGACCTCGGGCCAGCCGCGAGGGCGCGGACCGCCTTCGCCACGACTCAGCCCCGGGCGCGGAGGCGGTCGAGCTCGGCCTCGACGATGGCGTCGTCGAGCTTCGTGAAGACCGGGGTGGGCTTGCCGACCGGGGTGCCGGGCACCACCGGCGCGCGCTCCCACGCGGGGAGGGTCTCACCGAGCCGGTAGTCGCCGGTCATGATCGGGTAGGTGCGCGTGGCGTCGTCGAGGTCGGTGACCTCCTCGATCCGCGGGAGCGGGGAGACCGTGCCCGTGCCGCCGAACGCCTCGTGGACCGCCTGCGCGGCGTGCGGGAGGAAGGGCGACAGCAGCGTGCGGCAGTCGGAGATCGCCTGAGCCGCCGTGTGCAGGACCGTGCCGAGGCGCTCGCGCTCAGGGCTGCCCTCGGGCCCCTTGAGCTTCCACGGCTCGGTGTCGGAGATGTACTTGTTGGCGTCGCCGACCACGCGCATCGCCTCGCCGATGGCCGCCTTCTGGCGGTGCGTGCCGATCAGGTCGCCGACCGTGGTGAAGGCGGCCTCGGTCTGGGCGAGGAGCGCGGCATCGACCGGCTCGAGGGCACCGGGAACGGGGATCGCCCCGAAGTTCTTGTGGACGAGGTTCGCCGTGCGGTTGACGAGGTTCCCCCAGCCGGCGACGAGCTCGTCGTTGGTGCGCCGCTTGAACTCCGCCCAGGTGAAGTCCGCGTCCGAGTTCTCCGGGCCGGCGACGGAGATGAAGTAGCGCAGGGCGTCCGGCTGGTAGCGGGCGAGCATGTCGCGGACGTAGATGACGACGCCGCGGCTGGAGGAGAACTGCTTGCCCTCCATGGTCAGGAACTCGCTGCTGACCACCTCGGTGGGCAGGTTGAGCGTGCCGTAGGGGCCGGGGGCGCCGCCCTTGTTCCCGCGACCGTCGTAGGCCAGCAGCTCGGCCGGCCAGATCTGGGAGTGGAAGGTGATGTTGTCCTTGCCCATGAAGTAGTACGTGCGGGCCTGCTCGTCGTTCCACCACGCCCGCCAGGCGTCGGCCGTGCCGGTGCCGTTCAGCTCCTGCCGGCGGGCCCACTCGATGGAGGCGGAGAGGTACCCGATGACGGCGTCGAACCACACGTACAGCCGCTTGGCGGGGTTGTCCTCCCAGCCCGGGAGCGGGACCGGGATCCCCCAGTCGATGTCGCGCGTCATCGCGCGCGGGCGGACGTCGTCGAGGAGGTTGAGGGAGAACTTCAGGACGTTGGGGCGCCACTCGGTGCGGGTGCGCAGCCACGCCTCGAGGGCGTCCACGAGCGCAGGGAGGTCGAGGAAGAAGTGCTCGGTCTGGATGAACCGGGGGACCTCGCCGTTGATCCGGCTGCGCGGGTTCTTGAGCTCGATGGCGTCGAGCTGGTTGCCGCAGTTGTCGCACTGGTCGCCGCGGGCGCCGTCGTACCCGCACTTCGGGCAGGTGCCCTCGATGTAGCGGTCGGGGAGGGTGCGGCCCGTGGAGGGCGAGATCGCGCCCATCGTGGTCTGCTCGACCATGTAGCCGTTCTTGTGGACCGTGCGGAACATCTCCTGCACCACGGCGTAGTGGTTGCGCGTGGTGGTGCGGGTGAAGAGGTCGTAGGAGAGGCCCAGCTGGGTGAGGTCCTCGACGATCACCCGGTTGTAGCGATCCGCGAGCTCCTGCGGGGTGACGCCCTCGTGCTCGGCCTGGACGAGGATCGGCGTGCCGTGCTCGTCGGTGCCCGAGACCATCAGGACGTCATGACCCGCCATGCGCATGTACCGGCTGAAGACGTCGGAGGGAACGCCGAAGCCGGCGACGTGGCCGATGTGCCGGGGCCCGTTGGCGTACGGCCAGGCGACGGCGGACAGGATGCGGGTCATGGGTGGTGATCCTAGTGAGGGCGGCCGACATCCTTCCGGTCGCCCCCACCAGGCTCGGGTCAGGGGGTCGGCCGGCCCACGGCGGCGAGGTGGAGGAGCCGCTCCTCGACCAGGTCGGCGGCGCGGGCCGGGCCACCGGCGGCCTCGTAGCCCTCGCGGACCCGGCGGGCGCCGTCGGCCATCGTCCTCGCGGCACGGACGGCGGCCCGCAACCGCTCGGGGCTCAGCCGTCGGGGGTGCAGTCGCACGCCCGCACCGGCCACCTCCACCCGGCGGGCCACCTCGAACTGGTCCCGGCCGAACGGCACCGCGACCACCGGTACGCCGTTCGCCAGCGCCTTCTGGGTGGCGCCCATCCCGCCGTGGGTGACGGCGCAGGTCGCCCGCTCGAGCAGGGCACCGTGCGGCACGAAGCGTTCCACCCGGGCGTTCGCGGGGACGCGGTAGTCGGCGGGGTCGCCGGCGGGGACGGTCGCCACCACGGCGACCGGCTCGTCGGCGAGCGCCTCGAGCGCCGCCCGGACCAGGGCGCCGTCGTCCTGGAACTCCGACGACGTCGTGACCAGGACGATCGGCCGGTCGATCGCGGCGAGCCAGGCGGGCGCCTCGGCCGGGGGTTCCCAGGCGCAGGGCCCGACCAGTTCCACCGACGCGGGCCAGTCGCCGCGGTGGTACTCGAACGGCTCGGCGGTCAGGTAGAGGACCAGGGGCGGGCGACCGAAGAGGTCGTTCGCCGTTGCGACGGGCGGGACGCCCACCGCCGTGCGCACGGCGTTCAGCGGTGGCGCCATGACACGCTCGACGCTCCCCATCACGACGGGGCGCAGGAGGCGGTCGCGCAGTCGGCCCATCGGGCCGCGGGCGGGTGGCAGGCCGGGCCCGATAGGGTGGCGCATCGGCGGAGGCGACCGCGAGGGGGTAGGGGCAGAAGGTCGCCCAGGGCCCGCCCCACGCCTCGGCCGTGGCCATCGCGCCCCACGCGTTGATGTCGACGACGACGGCGTCGGGCCGGACGGCGTCGATCGCCGCGCGCAGGTCGGGCGCGTCGAGGGCGGCCCGCCGGGCGAACACCCCGACGGCGCGCCGCAGGCCCGCGACGCTCCCCTTCGCCTGCCAGTCGGTGTGCTCGATCGCCTCGATCCCCGGCTCGATCGCCGCGGCGTCGAAGCCTCGCTCGCGCATCCGCGGGACCTCCGCCGCGAGGGTGCGCAGGACGACCTCGTGCCCGCGGGTCCGGAGCTCCTCCAGGATCGCGCTGACAGGGAAGAGGTGCCCGCGGGCGGGCGAGGTGTAGGCGAGGATCCGGGACATCTCAGCGTCCTTCCGTCAGGGGCGCGAGCAGTTCGACGACGGCGAGTTCCGCCTCGTCGCGCGGCAGGCCTGCGTCGCGCCGGAGGATCTTCCAGGTGTAGACGTCGCACACGGCGGCGAACTGGGCCAGCCGGCGGTCCCGGTCGGCCGGAGCGCACCCCGCGAGCGCGGGGGCGAACACGCGGGCGCACCACTGGCGGTGGTACGCGCGCCCGTCCTCGACGATCTCCGCGAGACCGGGCAGGCGCCGCTCCTCCTCGAGGAGCCGCAGGACCCGGTCGCCGAGGTCCTCGTAGTGGTCGAAGAGCACCGCGACGGCGCCGGGCACGTCGCCGACGGGGGCGTCGTCGCGCTGGCTGTGGACCGCCCCCCGCTGACGCTCTCCGGCGGCGGCGAACAGCCCATCCTTGCCGCCGAACCGGCGGATGACCGTCTGCACGCTCACTCCGGCGCGGGCTGCGACGTCGTCCAGCGAGATGTCGGTGGACGGCCGCTCCCAGAAGAGCGCGATGGTGGCGTCGAGGATGCGCTCACCCGTGGCCGCGGCCTGCTCGGCGCGGGCGGTCATCCGGTACGGCCGGGGCACCCCCTCTTTCATGTGAGTGAGGTTAACACCAAAGGTGGGGGTGGTCCAGAGGCGGGTCCCCGCCCGAGCCCCGTCAGGCGAGGCGCAGCTGCGGCAGACCCCGCCGGAGGTTGCGGATGGCCTGACCGATGCGCTGCTCGTTCTCGATGAGCGCGAAGCGCACGTACCCGTCACCGCCGGGGCCGAAGCCCACGCCCGGCGAGACGGCGACGTCGCACTCGTTGACGAGCATCTTCGCGAACTCGATCGACCCCATCTCGCGGTAGTTCTCGGGGATCGGGGCCCAGACGAACATCGTCCCGAGCGGCTTCGTCACGGGCCAGCCGATCCGGTTGAGGCCGTCGCACAGGGCGTTCCGCCGCGACTCGTAGATGGCGTTGACCTCGAGCGGGTAGTCCGGCGCCTCGTTCATCGTCACGGTCGCGGCGATCTGGATCGGCTGGAACGTGCCGTAGTCGAGGTAGCTCTTGAGCTTCGCGAGAGCGCCCACCACGTCCGGCCGGCCGAGCATGAACGCCTGCCGCCAGCCCGCCATCGAGAAGGACTTGGTCATCGAGTAGAGCTCGACGGCCACCTCTTTCCCTCCGCTGGTCTGGAGGATCGACGGCGGCTTCCACCCGTCGAACGACGTCTCGGCGTACGCGAAGTCGTGCACGAGCACCACGTCCCGCTCCCGCGCCCACGAGACGAGCCGCTGCAGGTCGTGGAGCTCGATCGTCGCCGTCGTGGGGTTGTGCGGGAACGACAGGACGACGACGCGCGGCTTCGGCCAGCCGTACTCCCAGGCCTCCATGACGCGGTCGACGTAGGCCCGCCCGCCGGCGTGCCCGCCTGCCTCACCGATCGCGACCTGCCGCGTGTCCGCGCCCGCGAGGTAGGGACCCCAGATGTGGATCGGGTACGAGGGGCTGGGGACCAGGGCGGCGTCACCCGGCTGGAGCAGCACCCACATGAGGTGGCTGAAGCCCTCCTTGGCGCCGATGGTGGAGATCACCTCGGTGTCCGGATCGAGGGCGACGCCGAACCGGCGGCGGTAGAGATCGGCGACGGCGAGGCGCAGCTTGGGGATGCCGCGCGAGGCCGAGTAGCGGTGGTTCCGGGAGGTCTGCGCCGCCTCCGCGAGCTTGTCGACGGCGACCTGCGGGGACGGGATGTCGGGATTGCCGAAGCCCAGGTCGATGACGTCGCGCCCGGCCTGCCGCGCCTGCTGCTTGAGGGTGTCGATGATGACGAACACGTACGGCGGCAGGCCCTGGATGCGACGGAATTCCATGACAGGGAACCTTACGCGCGCGTGGCACCCTGGACCCATGACCAGCGCGCGGCACGGCACGGGACGGGCCCTCCTCGTCGTCGACGTCCAGCCCACGTTCTGCGAGGGCGGCGCCCTCCCCGTGGCCGGGGGGAACGCCGTCGCCGAGGCGGTCGCGGCGTACGCGGCTGCGCACCGAGGCGACTACGACCTCGTCGTGACCACCCAGGACTGGCACATCGACCCCGGCCCGCACTTCGCGACGCCCCCCGCAGAGCCCGACTACGTGGACACCTGGCCGCCGCACGGGGTCGCCGGGACCCCGGAGGCCGAGCTCCATCCGGCGTTGGCGGGCCTCCACGCCGACCACACGCTCAAGAAGGGGCAGCACGCCGCCGCGTACTCGGGGTTCGAGGGCGGCGACGACGACGGCGTCCCCCTCGCCGAGATCCTTGACCGGGCCGGCGTGACGGAGGTCGACATCATCGGCCTCACCGAGTCGCACTGCGTCCGGTACACCGCGCTCGACGCCGTGGCGCACGGCCTGCGCGCGCGGGTCCTCACGGACCTGACCGTGCCGGTGACCCCCGAGCAGGGCGCCGCCGCGCGCACGGCGATGGCCGCGGCCGGCGTCCAACTGACCACGTCCCGTGAGGTCGAGCGCTCTCGTTCGTGAGGTCGAGCGCTCTCGTCCTCAGCGGGGTGGGAGGTGGGGGGTGGGGCGCGGCGGACGGCGGACGGCCAGCGCCGCCTCGTAGAGGTCCCGGCGGCCCAGCCCCGTGGCTGCGGCGACCTCCGCCGACGCCTCCTTGAGGCGCTCGCCGCCCGCCACCCGGTCGAGCACCTCGGCCACCGCGACGTCGACGTCGACCCCACGCACCGGCGCCCCGGCGACCACCACGGTGATCTCCCCACGGACGCCGTCGGCCGCCCATGCGGCGAGGTCGGCGAGGCTCCCCCGCCGCACCTCCTCGTACGTCTTGGTCAGCTCCCGGCAAACGGCGCCCGGCCGGTCCGGGCCGAACGCCTCCGCCGCGGCCGCCAGCGTCTCCGCGAGCCGGTGCGGGGCCTCGAACATGACCATCGTGCGCGGCTCGTCCCGCAGCGCCGCGAGCCAGCGCGCCCGCTCACCCGGACGCCTCGGCACGAACCCCTCGAAGCAGAACCGGTCACTGGCGAGGCCGGAGATCGCCAGCGCGGTGAGCACCGCACTCGGCCCGGGCAGCGCCGTCACTCGCACGCCGGCCTCGATCGCCGCCCGCACCACGCGGTACCCCGGGTCCGACACCCCGGGCATCCCGGCGTCGGACACCACGAGCACCGTCGCGCCCTGCCGCGCGGCCGCGACGAGCTCCTCGGCCCGCTCGGCCTCGTTGTGCTCGTGGTAGCTGACCACCCTGCCGGCGATCCGCACACCCATCCGCGCGACGAGCGCGTGCAGCCGCCGCGTGTCCTCGGCCGCGACGACGTCGGCCTCCGCGAGTGCGGCGCGAAGGCGCGGCGGGGCGTCGTCGACGTCGCCGATCGGCGTCGCCGCAAGGACGACGACGCCGCCCGGCACCGCCCCGGACGAGTCCTCGGGATCAGGTCGCTGCGACACCCCCGCATCCTCGCGCACCTACACTCGCCACGTGAGCACGCCGGGTGACGACGAGCACCCGGACACGCCCGCTCCCCCCGGGCCGTTCACCGAGGTCGCCTGGCACGCGACCACCGGCACGTCGGCCACCGGCACGTCCGCCACCGAGGCGGCCGTCGCGGTAGCCGAACCCGCCGGCGAGACCGAGCAACCCGACGACGTCGAGCCCCCGGCCCCACCCACCGCCGAGGAGCTCGAACGCGGCCTGCGCGAGCGGCTCCTGAGCCCTGCGGCCGCGCCGTCGCTGTGGGGGTGGCTCGGCCCGGCGCTCGTCGCAGCGCTCGCCCTCGTGCTGCGCGTCGTCGGCCTGGGGCGGCCGCACGAGCTCGTCTTCGACGAGACCTACTACGTCAAGCAGGCCTACTCCCTCCTCCGGCTCGGCTACGAGGCCCGCTGGGCGGAGGGCGCGGACGAGAAGTTCGCGGTCGGCGACTTCAGCGCGCTCCTCACCGACCCCGAGTACGTGGTCCACCCGCCGGTCGGCAAGTGGCTGATCGCCCTCGGCATGTGGCTGATGGGTCCCGAGAACGCCGCCGGCTGGCGGATCGCGGGGGCCGTCGTCGGCGCCCTCACGGTTCTCGTGCTCGCCCGCCTCGCGCGCCGTCTGTTCGGCTCGACCCTCCTCGGCTGCGTGGCCGGCCTGCTGCTGGCGGTCGACGGCGCCCACCTCGTCCTGTCCCGCACCGGGATCCTCGACATCTTCGTCGCCTTCTTCGCGCTCGCCGCGCTGGGCGCCGTCGTCCTCGACCGCGAGAGCGCCCGCGCCCGCCTGGCCCGCCTCGCCGCGCGGGACGCGGTGGCGCCCGGACCGCCCGACCCCTGGGGGCCGCGCCTCGGGGTCCGGTGGTGGCTGATCGCGGCGGGCGTCCTCAGCGGCCTCACCATGGGCGTCAAGTGGTCCGGCGTCTACGTGCTGGCCACGCTGGGGATCCTCACCGTCGTCTGGGACCTCACTGCCCGACGCGCCGCCGGGGCGCGGCTCTGGGTGGGCGGTGGTCTCCTTCGGGACGGCGTGCCGGCCTTCTTCTCGCTCGTGCCCGTCGCGCTCGTGACCTACGTCGCGACCTGGGCGTCCTGGTTCGCGCACCCCGAGGCCTACCTGCGCACCTGGGCGGCGGACAACCCGAAGAAGGCGCAGGCGTGGCTCCCGGACGCCCTCGAGTCCCTGTGGGAGTACCACCGCCAGGCGTGGACCTTCCACACCACGCTCTCGACGCCGCACGCCTACGAGGCGCGCGCGCTCGGCTGGATCGTCCAGTGGCGCCCCACCTCGTTCTTCTGGGGCGACGTCACCGATCCCCAGGCGACGTGCGGCGCGGCGAAGTGCGCGCAGGCCATCACCTCGGTGGGCAACCCGGTGCTGTGGTGGGCGGGCGTCGTCGCGCTGCTCGTGGTGGTCGTCGCGGCGGTGCGCCTCCGCGACTGGAGGGCCTGGACGGTCCTCGCGGGTTACCTGGCGCTCTGGGTGCCGTGGTTCGCCTACCCGAACCGCACGACGTTCACGTTCTACGCGGTGGCGCTGGCGCCGTTCGTCGCGCTGTCCGTGACGTACGCGATCGCCCTGCTCCTCGGGTGGCGGACCCGGACCGCGGGGATGCCCGACGGCGCCCTGCTGGCTCGGGGCCGTTGGCGGGAGCCCGGGCCGTGGGTCGCCGCGGGCCTGCTCCTCCTGGTCCTGGCCGCGGCGGTGTTCTTCTGGCCGGTGTGGACCGCGGACGTGGTGCCGTACGAGGCATGGCGCCTGCGCATGTGGCTGCCGTCCTGGATCTGAGGCCCCGGCCGCTCGGCGAGCGCCGCACGGCGCGCGGCCTCAGCCGTGCTGCGCGTCCCGCCAGGCGACCCAGCGCCGGACGTGCTCGAGGTCGTAGTCCGGTCCCGACGTGCCGATCGTGAACAGGGAGACGCCCGCAGCGAGCAAGCCGTCCGCGACCTCCTCCGGTCGACGCCGGTCCACCCCCGCCGACCGCGCGATCGCGGCCGGGTCACGTCCCACCGCCGCGCACCAGGAGTCGAGGACGGCGCACTTGTGGGCGATCTTCGCGGCGTCGCCGAAACCGTGCCAGACGTCGGCGTGCTCGGCCGTGATGCGCAGCGTCTTGCGCTCTCCCCCACCACCGATCAGCACGGGGATCTCGCGCGTGGGCGGCGGGTTCAGGCGGGCCCAGCGGGACCGGATCCGAGGCATGGCCTCGGCGAGCCCGGCCAGGCGGGCGCCGGGCGTGGCGAACTCGTAGCCGTAGGAGGCGTAGTCCCGCTCGTACCACCCGGCCCCGAGGCCGAGGATCAGCCGGCCGCCGGAGATGTGGTCCACGGTGCGGGCCATGTCCGCGAGCAGGTCCGGGTTCCGGTAGCCGTTGCAGGAGACGAGGGCGCCGATCTCCACGCGCTCGGTCTGCTCGGCCCACGCCGCCAGCAGGGTCCAGCACTCGAAGTGCTTGCCGTCGCGGTCCCCGGTGAGCGGGAAGAAGTGATCCCAGTTGAAGATCACATCCACTCCGCTGTCCTCGGCCCGCAGGACGGCGTCGCGCACCTGCGCGTACTCCGCGTGCTGCGGCTGGAGCTGGACGGCGATGCGGATCGGGTGCGGCACGGCGTCTCCCTCGGCGCGACGGGTGAGATCCTGAGCCTAGGCCGCGCCTCGGGCACGCCTAGGTCGCCGAGCCCGGGAGCCGACCCAGCACCTCCTTGAACACCCGGCGGTACGCCGCCGTCCGGGGGTAGCCGCCGTGGGTGGCGACCGAGGCCACGAAGGCGGTCGCGTCGATCTCCTCGGCACCGCGGTCGACCGGGTTGGCCGCGTAGGAGGCCACCGGAAGCCCGAGCGGATCGGTGCGTCGCCAGAGGTTGACCCACGCCGGAAGACGCTCGCCCCGGCCGCCCAGCCTCCGGACGAGGGTGTCGGCGGTGCTCACGGCACCGGGGAGCGGCACGGCCGGCGGCCTCACCGTCTCGCCGTGCCACGGGTCGGGGCGCAGCTGTGCGGTCGCGCCGCATCCCGCAGTCCCCAGGACGCCCGGACCGAGCAGCTCGGGGAACATCCGGCCGAAGTAGGGACGAAGCTGCGTGCCGTAGGTGACCAGCGCGACCCGCCCCGCCCGCCCCCTCTCGCTCGCCCGTCGCGGGCGCTGTCGCGCGTGAACAGCGCGGCCGCGACGAGGACGGCGCCCAGGCTGTGCGCCGAGAGCACCACCCGACGGCGCGCGACAGCGCGACGCTCGTCCCGCGAGCGACGTTCCGGTGGGGTGGGGAGGTCGTCGCCGCGCAGCCACGCGTCCGTCCGCGCCGCGATCTCCGGCACCGCACGCTCTGCATAGCAGGGCGGCCCGAAGGGGTGTGCCGAGCGCGGGAGGAAGCACATGAGGTCCCAGATCAGGGCGATCGGCCGGCCGGTGTCTCCGCTCGGTGCGGTGACAACCCGCGCGACGGCCGCGATCCACAGCAGGGCCGTGAGCCAGAGCCCGAGCGGGACCAGACCGCTCGGGGCGACCCAGCCGGAGCCGGACGGGTCGATCGCCATGAAGAGCGTGACCCCGACCGCGACGGCGATCGCCGCGGCGACGACGCCGACGGCGAACTCGGCCCGGTGCGTGAGCGCGGCGAGACGACGCGCCCCGGACACGGCGGACGTCAGGTCCGACCGCAGTGCGAGGTCCGCGAGGCGCCCCGCAGGCTGCTGGACGGCCGCGTCGACCGCGGCCGCGGCCGACGTCACCTCGGTCGGGGCGCCCGCCTCGGCCGCAGGGATCCCGGAATCCGGCTCGACCCACCACGAGCGCGCGGCCACGACCGCGGCGAGCGCGAGGGCCACGAGGACGATCACCGCGAGGACGACCACGGTGGCGACCGCGAACTCGGTGTAGGTCGCCGGGATCACCACCAGGGCGCTGCTCGCCGCCGCCTCGGCCGCTCCCGCCGCCGATCCCGGGTCCGCGACCTCGCACCCGGCGGGCAGCGCGCCGTCGACCCCGGACGCCAGGCAGCCGGCGGGAGCCGGGCCGTTCAGCCAGTCGCCGACCGCAACAACCAGGATCCCCGTGAGCATCATCATCGTGCCGAGCGAGAGCAGGAGGAACACGCCCGGACCGGCGCCGGCCCAGGCCACCTCCCGCCAGGGACGTTCCCGTCCCGGCTTCCTCTGGAACGGCCACACCGACACGACGACCAGGGCGACGAGGGCCGCCGCGGCGACGACGAGGGGGTCGACGCCGAGCCACCCGCCCCGCTCCGAGCGGATCGCGGGCACGGCGGCGGCGGCGAGACCGGCGATGGCCAGGAGCGCGAGCAGCACCCAGGCGACGGACAGCGGCGCGCGGCGCCACCCGAGGCCGGCGAGCGCGATCCCGAGGAGCACCGCGACGAGCGCGCCGGGCGTGGTGACGAGGCCCAGCAGGCTCGCGCCCTCGGCGTCACCGGCGCCGAGGAACCACGAGGCGACGGCGGTCCCGACGAAGGTGGCCCCCGCGACAACCAGCAGCACGCGCGAGCCGATCGTCGCCGCACGCGAGGCAGCGGGGGCGACGGCGCCCGCCGCCTGCCCGCCGCTCACCCGCGGCGTCGGCATCGCGTCCGCCCGCGCGACGGCGACCGCGACGGTCACGACGAGGAGCGCGCCGAGCGCGAGCACGAGGAGCGCGCCGAAGACCGGCCGCTCCGCGAACGCCCCCGTGGGGCCCGGCCGGCAGTACGGGTCGGTGAAGAACGTCTCCGGGTCGTGGCAGGCGGCGTGGCCGACGTAGACCTGGGTCCAGGCGATCGTGAGCGCAACCAGGGCGAGGCCGCCCGCGAGGTGCAGGTTCGCCATCGTCCGGGCCAGGACCCACCGCGACCACAGGCCCGGCTGGGCGAGCATCGGGGCGTCGGAGAGGGCCCGAGCCGGACGGCCGCGCCGTCCCCTCCCGTCGGTCAGCCTGGGCGGCACCACGGGCTGGGCCGTCGGCTGCTCGAACCGGACCCGGGAGCCGGAGGCCAGCCAGTGCAGGAACCCCAACCCCGCCACGGGGACCACCGCGAGGATCGCGAGCCGCTCGGACCAGCCGAAGCCGGCGAGCCAGGTGAGCCAGCTCGGTAGCGCGGGGCACGCGACCACGCCGCCCGCCCTTGAGTCCTGGATGCACTGCGTCCCGACGATGTCCAGGCTCACGGTGGAGAGCGCCGTCACGAGCAGCAGGCTGAGCCCGAGCCCGAAGACCCGGACGGAACGCGCGCCCCGGCCGTAGATGCCTTCCGGCGCGAGCTGGCGGCTCCAATACGCGACGTTCGCCAGCCCGAGGGGCAGGAGGAGCATCCAGCCGGCCCGGCTCACCGCCGCGACCACCGCCTTGCCGGCCGTCCCCGGCAGCGACGGCGAGTTCCGCGCCATCGGCCCCCACGAGTAGGCCTCCCGGTTCACGTTGGCCGGGATGTGGTCGTGGTGCGTGGCCGGCACGCTCCGGGCGTGCGCGAGCGCGGCCGCGCTGGGGGCCCAGAAGCTCCCGAGGGTGTCGCCGCGCACCTTCTCGGCATCGTCCGCCGCGACCTCGAGCATCGCGTGCGGCGGCGTCGCGTTCACCCCGTGGACGCGCAGCTCGAGCACGTGGGGGCTGCTCCCCGCGTCCGCGCCCTCGTCCTCCTCGAACCAGCGGGCGAACTGCTTGGTGAGCTTCATGCGTGGACCCCCTTCGTCGCGAACCGCCCGGCTGCCCGACCCCGACCGGCACTCACGCTAGAACGGGCCGCCGACATCCCCGCGCCGTCGGTGTCGTCGGTGACTCCTCGTCACCGAGCCGGGACGTTCCACTGGTCGAGCTCGCTCAGAACCCCTTCTCGCGGTCCCCCATCAGCTCGGCCACGAAGTCGGGGACGAACGTCGAGAGGTCCATCGGCGGGCGGACGTATCCGGTGGAGGTGGGCCGGTCGGGCAGTTCGATGTGGTCGCGCATCACGTCGGTGAAGGGGATGGACCCGAGCAGGTGGGCGATCATGTTGAGCCGGGCGTGCTTCTTGATGTCGCTCTCGACCACGTACCAGCGCGCGTAGGGCTGGTCGGTGTGGACCATCATCTCGTCCTTGGCGCGGGAGTAGTCCTCCCAGCGGTGGATGGACTCGAGGTCCATCGGCGAGAGCTTCCACTGCCGCACCGGGTCCTTGAGGCGGGACTTGAACCGGCGGTACTGCTCGGCGTCGGACACCGAGAACCAGTACTTGCGCAGGAGGATCCCGTCCTCCACGAGCATCCGCTCGAAGATCGGGCACTGCTGGAGGAACAACTTGTGCTCGTCAGGCGTGCAGAAGCCCATCACGCGCTCGACGCCGGCGCGGTTGTACCAGGACCTGTCGAACAGGACGATCTCGCCAGCGGCCGGCAGGTGGGCGATGTAGCGCTGGAAGTACCACTCGCTGCGCTCTCGCTCCGTGGGCGCCGGGAGGGCCGCGATGCGGGCGATCCGGGGGCTCAGGTACTCGGTGATGCGCTTGATCGTGCCGCCCTTGCCGGCGGCGTCGCGGCCCTCGAACACCACGACCACTCGCGCGCCCGTCACGCGGACCCACTCCTGCAGCTTGACGAGCTCGGACTGCATGCGGAACAGCTCGGCCTCGTAGAGCTCGTTGCTGATCTTCTGGCCGCGCTCGCCCTCGTGGTTGCCGGGCAGGTCGGGCGCGCCCTTGCCCCGTCCCGTGTTCCCGACCTTGCCCTGCCCCTTGCCCTTGCCCTTCTTCGCCATTCCCGCACGGTAACGCCGCCGTCGGCGCTCCGCGCCAGGAATGCCCGAGCACACCCGCCGCCGACGGCGCAGGCAGGCCTCTGTGCCTCCGGCTCACCGCACGAGGTCAGCAGGAACGATCTCGACCGGGAACGGACGACGAACACAGAGGCGTTCCTCCCCGCTCGCCTGCCCGGCCTCCACGTAGGCACCGCCCACCAGCTCGAGGGCGAGGATCGAGGGCGCGTCCGGGTCAGGGTCCACGATCCAGTACGCCTTGACGCCCGCGTCCTCGTAGGCGGCCCGCTTCAGGACCCGGTCCTTGCGCCGCGTCGACGGCGAGGCGATCTCGACGGCGAGCGCGAGGTGGGGGTCCGTGACGTTCTTGTCGCGAAGCCCCACCGGGTGGTCCAGCACGAGGACGTCGGGCTGGAGGCTCGTCAGGGCGTCGGGGCGCCAATCCATGGGCGCGAGCAGGATCGTCATCCCGGCCGGGCACGCTCGGGCCAGCGCCAGGTGCAGGCGCCCGAGGACGAACTGGTGGACCACCACTGGGCCCGGCGTCACGAGCAGCATCCCGTCGAGAAGCTCGTACTGCAGCCCGTCCTCCGGGAGCGCGTCCAGGTCGGCGTGGGTGAACCCGACCGTCCGTGGTGCCTCGATCGTCCCCATGACAGCCATCGTGCTCCCCCTTCGCGTGTCCCGCCAACGGTCATGAGCGGGACGATCCCGCGAACCGGCGGGTACAGACCACGGCGATGACCGCCTTGGTGGACGGTCCTCCACCCCACGCGACTGGGGAGGAGCCGCTCACCGCGGCAGGGGCACCTCCCGCTCCATCACCCGGCTCGCCGCCTGCCACAACCGACCGTGCCGCGCATTCTCGGGGCTCGCCCAGGGGGCGCACGACGGCGCGAGGTCCGCCCCCTCCGCGGCGTGCTCGCGCAGCATCTCCCCCCAGAGCGGCTCGATGAGCTGGTAGGTGACCGCCCGTTCGAGGTCGTGGTAGGCGCCGAAGCCGCGCCGGGTGAGTCGGAGGTCGCCTCCCTCGGACCGCACCAGCCCCGCCCACCGCGCCGGCTCGAGGCCCGCGCGGACGACGGCGCCCACGTCCCTGCCGTACGACCCGGCCAGCAGCGCCGGGCTCACCCCACCCGCGTAGGCCTGCCAGAAGGCGTCGTACGCCGCGCCCGCCCACCGCCCGAGGTGCAGCCACCGCGCCACCGGCAGGTGCCCGGCCTCGACGGCGCCCGCGTAGGTCGCCACGCCGAAGTGGTTGACCAGGAAGTCCCGCCCCGTGACCGAGGACGCGCCCGCGCCCATGCCCAGGAACCGCCGCCTCGTGATCGACGTGTACGCCGCGCTGCCCCGCCGGTTGAACGTCCACACCGAACGCCGCTCGTAGCCCATGCGACCGGCCAGGTCGGTGACCTGGGCCAGCACCGCGTGCTCGCGCCGGTGCTGGTGCCTGGCCCGCCCGAACGGTGTGTAGCCGAATCGCATGAGCGGGTAGGTCGAGACCTGGTCCACCCCGGCGGCGAAGCATTCCTCGACGTCCGCGAGGAACGCGCCCGGCGGTGCGACGGCGTCGGGGCCCGCGTCCTCGAGCGCCACGTCGACGATGAGGTCGACATCCACGCACGCGAACCGCCCGATGGCGGACAGCATGGCCGCGCGCGCCGTCGCCGCGTCGTGGGGCCGGCCGAGGTGGCGGAGCACGCCGTCGTGGAAGGACTGGGCGCCGATGCTCGCGGCGGTGAAGCCGATGGCCGCGAGCCGGTCCAGGCCCGCGGGCGTCGCGTGGTTGGGGAGCACCTCGACGGCCCGCTCGCCGGTGGTGGGCACGCGGTCGAGGAGGTCGGCGAGCGCGTCCGGGTACAAGGTCGGCGTCCCGCCTCCGACGTACACCGACGTGAAGGGCGCGCCGAACCGCGCGCGGTACGCCCCCGACACGGCGTCCGCCTCCCGCCCCAGCGCCGCGAGGTAGCGGGTGGCCAGGTCGTCCCGCGCCCGCACCTTGTTGTACGGGCAGAACGGGCAGATCCACGAGCAGAACGGGACGTGGAGGTAGGCGCCGGCCGGAGCGTCGAGCATGCCGACGACGGCACGGGCTCCCCGCAGGCCGAGCGCCCCGCCGCCCGCTCGCACCTCACCGCCCACGCCCACGCCCCCCACCCTCCCGCGAATCGCGAACATCCGGGCACATCGCGAACATCGGGAGTTCGCGTTCTGACCCGATGTTCGCGATCTCCGGGGGGGTGGGGCGGGGGCTCACCTCACGCGTGCGGCGGCCGGGGCTTCCGGGCCCGGATCGTCTTGTCGAGCCGGTCGACGCCGAGCACCGCCGCCGCCGAGCCGACGGCCACGGCCCACCCCGCGGCGGGCGGGTTCGCCTGGCCGAGCGCGGTCGCGAAGAGCGGCACCCACAGCACCACCAGCGCGAAGACGACCTCGATGCTCGCAGCCGGGATGAGCAGCCGGTTCGTCGTCCACCCGAGCGCCCCCGGCCACCGCGACGAGCTGCGGCACGCGAAGGCGTTCGCCGTCTGGGCGATCACCACGGTCATGAACGCCGCGCCCGACGCCGCCGCCAGCGCATCGCCCGTCGGGAACGCCGCCCCCGGTCGCCACCCCGCGACCACGAGCGACACGACGAACGCCAGCATCGTCGCCGCCGCCACCGTGGGCCCGAGGATCCCGAACGCGCGCCGCAGCACGGTGTAGTTCATGAGCCGGCCCCGCACAGGAGGCCCCTCGAGCAGGTGCCGGGCCGGCGGCTCGGCGCCGAGCGCCGTCGCCGAGAGGGTGTCCGTCCCGATGTCCAGGGCGAGGATCTGCAGGACGCCGAGGGCCAGCGGGAACTGGCCGCCGGACAGCATCCACACCACGAACGGCGTCAGCTCGGCAACGTTGTCCGTGAGGTGGTAGGTGAGGAACCGCCGGATGTTGACGTAGGTCGCCCGGCCCTGCTCGATGCCGGCCACGATCGAGGCGAAGTGGTCGTCCAGCAGCACGAGGTCCGCCGCCTCCCGCGCGACGTCCGTCCCGGACGCCCCCATCGCGATGCCGATGTTCGCCTCGTGCAGCGCCGGGCCGTCGTTGACCCCGTCCCCGGTCATCGCCACCACGTGCCCCCGCGCCCGCAGCGCCCGCGCGATGCGCAGCTTCTGCTCCGGCGAGACCCGCGCGACGACGACGCCGGGCCGGTCCAGCAGCTCCCCCAGCGCGTCGTCGTCCTCGGGCAGGTCGGCACCCACGAGGACCGGGTCGTCGGGCCCCCGGAGCCCTACCTCGCTCGCGATCGCGGCCGCCGTCGCCGGGTGGTCCCCGGTCACCATCGCGACCGTGATCTGCGCCCTGCGGCACGCGTCCAGCGCCTCGTGGACGTCCGGTCGCGGCGGGTCCTCCAGCGCGAGAACGCCCAGCAGCGTCAGGCCGCGCTCGGCCTCCTCGGCGGTCACCGGAGGCGTGGGCCCGGCAGGCCGCGCGGCCACGGCCAGCAGCCGCAGCCCGCGCGAGGTCAGACGCTCGACGACGGCGAGCGCCGCGGCGTCGTCCCCCACGCCCTCGCACAGGGGAAGGACGGCGTCGGACGCCCCTTTGACGAGCACCTCGCCGTCGGAGACCAGCGACATGCGGCGGCGGCGCGGGTCGAACGGGAAGCGCACCTCGCCCGCCGGGTGGGCCCGGCCTGCGGGCGTCGCGACCCCGAGGCGACGGGCGAACACGTCGAGCGCCGCCTCCATCGGGTCGCCGTGGGCCCGCCACGCGCCGTCGACCTCGACGGCGTAGCCCGCCGAGCAGCGCGCCCCTGCCCAGGCGAGGCGGACGACGGCGTCCCGAGCGGCGTCGTCCACCGCCACGGCCCCTTTCGGGTCGTACCCGACGGCCGAGGTGCGGGCGCTCCCGCCCCCGTGAGGAGGGACGTGTCGACCCGCAGGGCGTGGGCCGTGCCGACGACGGCGTCCGCGGGGATCCGGTCCCCGGCGTCGAGGACCAGGAGGTCGCCGACGACGACGTCGCTCGCCTCGATGTCGACCCGCCGGCCGTCGCGGCGGACCGTGACGCGCGCGGGCAGGAGGGAGCGCAGACGCTCGGCGGCGCGGTCGGCCCGCGCGTCCTGGACGAAGGAGAAGACGGCGTTGAGGAGGATGACGGCCACGATCGCGACCCCGAGCTGCGGCAGGCCGGCGACGACGGCCAAGCCCGCCGCGACCCACAGCATGAGCGCGAACGTGTGGACGAGCTGGCGCCCGAAACGCCGGACCGCGGAGGGTCGGCGCGGGGCGGGCAGGGTGTTCGGCCCGTCCGTCGCCAGGCGCCGAGCCGCCTCCGCGGAGGTGAGCCCGGAGAGCGCCACGCCACTCATACCTCCTGAGCCTGCCCCCAACGGTGGGCGCAGGGGGACGAGTTCGGGCGTCGGTGCCGGTCGAGAGCGAGAACGTCGATCTCGCCGTCGGGTGCATCCGGATGCGACCCACCGACGGAAGAAGGGGTGTGGTCGCCCGCGCCCCCCTCACGGCCCGGGCGCGTCACCGACGACCGAGACGATCCGAGAGGCACCGATGATCCCCCAGACCCGGGCGGCGCTCCCCCCACGCGCCGCCCGGCCCGGTCCCCGCAGGGAGGCGATCGCCGTCCCCTCCCTCCCCCCGGGCCCAGCCGCCCGCGGGACCGGGGCCCCCATGGCGGTGGCGTCGGCCATCCCCCAGGCCGACGCCGCCGCCGACGGCGGTGCGGGCGCCTCCCCCGCGCCCGCACCGCCGGGGCCGATCTCGCAGCGGGGCCGGTCCGGCCGGACGAAGCCGGCGACGTCGAGACCCGCCACGTCGAGACCGGACGCCCGGTCCGCGAGCCCCGCGGTGATAGGTTCCGAACGACCGAGGTCCGCTGCGCCGACGACACCGTCGTGTCGGCGGACCCGGTCGGTGCGTCAACCGTCGATGCGTGACGCATCGGGGGTCGAGCCATGAGCGCCGTGGCGGTGATGGCTCGCATCGACGAGGATCGCCGGAGAGAACGTCCAGGGGGAGTCTGCATGACGGCTGAGGACACCGGGCGCGGGCCCGCGGTGACCCGCCGCCACCTGCGCCCCGTGCCCGATCGTGACCCGGGCGTCGACGCCGTCGGCGCCGCGTTCCGTGCGGGCGACGAGGCGGCGCTGGCGGAGGCCTTCAGGCGCTGGTCCCCGCTGGTGCACCAGGTGGCTCTGCGATCGCTGGGAATCGCCGCGGACGCCGAGGATGTCACCCAGCAGGTGTTCGTCGCCGCGTGGCGCGGCCGATCGGGCTTCGATCCCGCCCGCGCGGCTCTGCCCGGGTGGCTGATCGGCATCGCCCGGCACACGATCGCCGACACGCACGAGCGCCGCAGCCGCGAACGCCGGGTCGTGGACGCGGTCACGGTGGTCGCGGACCCGGAGCCGACGGCGCCCGACGCCGCCCACGTCGTCGACCGCGTGCTGCTGGCGGACGAGCTGGAGCGTCTCGGCGAGCCGCCGAGGACCATCCTGCGCCTCGCGTTCTACGAGGACCTCACCCACGACGCGATCGCGCACCGCACCGGCCTCCCGCTCGGCACGGTCAAGAGCCACATCCGCCGCAGCCTCCTGCGGCTCCGGACCCGATTGGAGGTGGACGGTGCGACACCCTGACCCCGAGGACCTGGCGCTGGTGGCACTCGGCGAGGACCTCGCCCCCGACGTAGCCGCCCACCTCGACTCCTGCGACACGTGCGCGGCGGAGGTCGCGTCGCTGCGACGCGTCGTCGGCGTCGGTCGTTCCCTCACCGCCGACGACGTCCCGACGGCGCCCCCCGCGGCCGTCTGGGAGCGCGTGCAGGCCGAGCTCGGGCTCGGCGGATCGAGCTCGAGCGGTGGCCGGCCCACCGGCACACGAGTCCCGGTTCTCGAGCACCCCGCGCCCCAGGCACCGCCTGCCGTCACGCGCGTATCCGACGGGAGCGCCGTCGTCGAGCTCTCCGCGCGGCGTCGTCGCCCGTCGTTCGGCTGGGTCGCGGCCGCCGCGGCGGCCGGACTGGCCTTCGGGACGCTCGGCGGGGCGTGGTGGGCGACGTCCCGCACCGACACGGGTCCCGCGGAGGCCACCGTCCTCGCGCGGGCCACGCTGGACCCGCTGCCCGGATGGGACGCGGCCGGCTCGGCCATGGTGGAGGAGGAGTCCGACGGCGCCCGGGTCGTCGTCGTCGACGTCGCGGCCGAGCTCGGGGACGAGGGCTACCGCGAGGTCTGGCTCATCGCCGAGGACCTGTCCGGCATGGTCAGCCTCGGTCTCCTGGACGGGGCGCAGGGGCGGTTCGTGGTGCCCGCCGGTCTCGACCTCACGCGCTACCCGGTGGTGGACGTGTCGGAGGAGCCCTTCGACGGCGACGCCACCCACTCCGGGGACAGCATCGTGCGCGGGACCCTCGAGGTCTGACGCCGCACCGCCTGCCACTGCGCGTCCTGTGTGCTGCTCAGCGCCCGCAGCGCCCCGAGGATCGCGATGAGGTCGACGACCTCCTGGAGGCCGGCGCCGACGATCGCCGGCAGCACGCCGAACACGGCCACGACCATGAGCCCGATGCTCAGGCCGATGCCGAGCCAGATGCTCTCCAGGGCCACGCGCAGGGTCCGCTTGCCGATCGCCACCGCCTCGACCGTCCGGAAGAGGTCGTCCAGCATGATGACGACGTCGGCGGACTCGCTCGCCGCCGTCGCTCCCCGGGCGCCGAGCGCGATCCCGATGTCGGAGGCAGCGAGCACCGGGGCGTCGTTGACCCCGTCCCCCACCATGATCACCGGGCGCTGCCGGATGTCGACGACGGCGCGCACCTTGTCCTGCGGCAGGCAGTCGGCCCGCACGTGCACGATGCCCACCTGGTCCGCGATGTGGCCCGCCGTCGCCGCGGAGTCTCCCGTGAGCATGATCGACTCCTGGATCCCGAGGCTGCGCAGCCCTTCGAGGGTCGCCCGCGCCTCCCCCCGGACCCTGTCCCCGAGCACGATGTGCCCGGCGTACACGCCGTCGACGTCGGCCACGATCGCCATGTGGCCGGGCGACCGCTCGGGCTCGCCGATCTCGAGGCCGCGGCTGCGCAGGAACGCCGGCTTGCCGACGGCCACCTGCCGCCCGTCCACCGACGCGACGACGCCGTAGCCCGTGATCTCCTCGACCGCGGAGGCCGGCGCGAGCGGGAGGGACCGGTCCTGCGCGGCCTGCACGACGGCGCGGGCCAGCACGTGTCCCGAGTGCTGCTCCGCGCTCGCCACGAGCCGCAGCAGGTCGTCCGCCGTGAGACCCCCTGCGGGCTCGACCGAGACGACCTCGGGCCGGCCGTAGGTGAGGGTTCCCGTCTTGTCGAACGCGACGGTGCGGGCGCGGCCGAGCTGCTCGAGCGTGGCGCCGCCCTTGACGATGACACCGGCCCGGGCGCCGCGGCTCATCCCCGCGATGAAGGCCACCGGAGCCGCGATCAGGAGCGGGCACGGGGTCGCGACCACGAGCACCTCCGCGAACCGGGTCGGCTCGCCGCTCAGGGCCCAGGCAGCCCCGGCCAGGGTGAACGCGACGAGGGTGAAGGGCACCGCGTACCGGTCGGCCAGGCGCACTGTCGGGGCCTTGCTCTCGGCGGCGGCCTCGACCATCTGCACGATGCGCTGGTACTGGCTCTCGGCCGCCGTCGCCGCGGCACGCATCTCGATCGCGCTCGCGCCGTTGACCGCGCCGGAGAGGATCGCGTCCCCGATGACGTGCTCGACCGGCATGCTCTCGCCCGAGAGCGACGACTCGTCCGTGGTCGCCGACGCGGACTCGAGCACGCCGTCGACCGGGACCACCTCGCCCGGGCGCACGCAGAGGACGTCACCGACGACGACGTCCCCGACGGGGACGTCGACCGTGACGCCGTCCGGGACGAGCAGGTGGGCGGTGACCGGCGCGCGCTCGAGCAGTGCGCTCAGCTCGCGCTTCGCGCGCCGGGCGGCGTAGTCCTCGAGCGCCTCGCCACCGGTGAGCATGACGACGATGACCATGGAGGCCCAGAACTCGCCGACGGCGACCGTGGCCAGGATCGCCGCCACCGCGAGGACGTCGACCCCGGCCCTCCCGTGGACGAGGGCCCGCACCATGCCGACCGCCTCGTGCGCGGCCACCCCGAGGGCGAAGGCGCTGAGGAGCCATCGTGCCCACGTCGAGTGGTCCGAGGCTGCGAGGCCGAGCCCGACGGCGAGGGTGGCGAGCGCCGCGGCAAGCACCGGGTAGCGCCTCACGACAACCGCCATCGGCCTCATGCGCCCAGTCAACCCCTGGTCTGGGCTGCCTTCCAGCCAGGTGAGCCTGTCCTTGGTCAGCTCGACGGCGCCGTCGAGCTCGCCCGCGGAGCGGACATCGGGGGGAGGTCGCGAGCGCCGCTCGCAGGCGAAAGGGGCCGGTCCTCACGGACCGGCCCCTTCGGGTTTCTGTGGAGCTGAGGGGACTCGAACCCCTAACCCCCTCGATGCGACCGAGGTGCGCTACCAATTGCGCTACAGCCCCTTGAGCGGGATGAAGACTAGCACCCCCGCCGGGTGAGGCCGAATCTCCTCGCCCGGGTGTGCGCCTCCCGCCCTGCCTCCCGCCTTGCCCTGGTGCCTACTCCCCGGCCGCGCGCCTACGGCTCAGGACGGCGTCGAGGTCGAGGGCACGGGCGGGGGGAGCCTCGTCCGCCGCGGCCTCGGCCGGCGCCGTCGGCTGGTCGAGCTGGAGCGGCGCCGCGTCGAGGCGCGGTGCGGTGGGCTTCAGCGTGTAGGTCGGGACAGGTACCGGAACGGGCGTCCACGAGCCCTCGGGCGCGGGGTCCTGAGCCGCCGCCGCGACGCGGGCCGTCGGTGCGACCTCGGCCCTCGCCGTGGAGACGATGGGCGCGGCGTCGTCGCCGACCTCCTCGACGTCCGGCGCCGTCGGCATCCCGTTCCAGCTCAGGCCCGAGGCCCAGGGGCTCCCCTCGACGCGGGGGATGAGCTCGGTGCTCGCATCGTGCGACCGGCCGCCGGCGCCGGGTCGAGCCTCGACCCGGGGCTGGGCGGGCGTCGGGCGTGGTGTGCGTGCGCTCCGGGGCTCCTCGCCGACGCGGGCGGGGGCAGGGCCCGCGGCCGCCCGCTCGGCGCGCTCGATCCGCTGACCGGCGACCGCCGCCCGGCGACCGAGGACCAGGACGACGGCGAGCAGCACGGTCGGGACGACCGCCACGGCCGCCACGGTGAAGCCGGCGGCTACCGCGCCCCAGGCCGCCGCCGAGGCGACGAGCAGCACGAGGGTGAGGACGAGGCGGCGGCGCGCCGCTGCCCTGCGGCGGCGGGACGCCTCCACCCGCGCGGCGGCACGCGCCCGGTCCGTGGCGGGGGTCGGGCGAGGCGCGCTGACCGGGGCGCCGTGCGTCGTCGTCGACGAGGCGGCGCGAGGGGCGAGCGCTGCTGGCCTGTTCATGGCTGACACTTCCGTCCGAAGGCGAGGGTCGTGCAGGTAGGCGCGGGGGGCGCCGTCGTCGAACACGGGTCGGGGCGGGGCCCCTACCGTGCCCGCCGTGGCCAGGATCCGCAGGTCCGTCGAGAAGCGGTCGTCCACCCGGGAGTCGACCACGTCCTGCCGGCTGCGGATCAGCTGGGGCATGAGGTACAGGAAGAACAGCGTCACGATCCCGAGGACGACGTACCCCGAGATGTCCACACACCGACGTTAGGAGGTGCGAGGCGCGCCCCCGCGCAGGTGGCGCGGCGTGTCGGCAAGGCACCCCCTCGCCGACGCGGAACGGGGGTCAGGTCAGCGGGGACCGGGCGCCCGACTCGTGCCAGCGCCGCAGGAGCCCGCCCGGGACCTCCTCGGCGGTCAGGGCGAACGTGCGGTGGTCCCGCCACTCGCCGTCGACGTGCAGGTAGCGCCGCCGCAGCCCCTCGTCCCGGAAGCCGAGCTTCGCGACCACGCGCAGGCTGGCCGCGTTCTCGGGCCGGATGTTGATCTCCATCCGGTGCAGGCCGGCCTCGACCCAGCAGTGGTCGGTGGCGAGGGCCACCGCCGTGGGCGCGATCCCACGGCCGGCCACCGCCTCGGCCACCCAGTACCCGATCGACGCCGAGCACAGGGAACCGGACGTGATGCCGGAGACCGTCAGCTGACCCACGAGGCGCCCGCGGTAGTCGATCGCGAACGGGTAGCTCCGGCCGGCGCGCGCCTCGCGACGGAGCTCCGCGACGAACGCCCCGAACGGCAGGGCGGGGTGAGTCGGGTCCGGCGCAGTCGCCTCCCACGGGTCCAGCCACGCGGCGTTCTCGAGCCGCAGGCGCACCCACGCCGCCCGGTCCCGACGGCGCAGCGGCCGCAGCGCGAGCGGGCCGTCCCGGAGCACCACCGGCCAGGCGCTCACCGGTCCCGACCACCCCTCGGACGGCGCCTCATCACGACCTCACCCGTCGAGGACCAGGCAGTGGAGCACGTCACCGAGCCCGACACGGTCCGTCTCCTCGGGGACGACCGCGAGCGCGTTGGCCCGGGCGAGGGCGCTGAGCGTCGGGCGCTCGGGGATCCCCGTCGGTCGCAGCCGGTAGCCCTCGTCCGGCGAGCCGCTCAGCGTCACCGGCACGAACTCGCGGCGCCCCGCCGGGGAGCGCCACGCCTGCAGGGCCGCGGCCGGCAACGACGGACGGAACAGCTCCGGCTCGCCCGCCATCGCCCGCAGCATCGGCCGGACGAACACCTCGAAGCCGATCTGCGCCGCCACCGGCAGCCCCGGCAGGGCGACCACCGGGATGCCGTCCCCCACGAGCCCCAGGCCCACCTGCCGGCCGGGCGCGATCGCGACGTCGTCGAAGCGCACCGTGCCGAGCGGGGTGAGCACGTCCTTCACGGTGTCCTCGCGGCCCACGCTCAACCCGCCGGTGACGATGAGGAGGTCGGCCCGGACCATCTGGTCCTCGAGGGTCACGCGCAGGGGCCCGCGCTCGTCCGGGACGGCGCCCACCCGGAAGACCGCGGCGTCGCAGTCCTGGACCGCGGAGGCGAGTGCGTGCCCGTTCGCGTCGAAGACCTTCCCGACCCGCGAGCCTCGCCCGGCCTCGACGAGGTCGTTCCCCACGGGGACGACGACGACGCGCGGGCGCGGGTGCACCGGAACCCGCCCGAGCCCGGCCGCCGCGAGCAGGCCGATCTGTCGCGGTCCGACGCGGACGCCGGCGGGGAGGACCACCTCCCCGACGCTCAGGTCCTCCGCGCGCAGGCGCAGGTTGGCGCCGGCGGGCACGTGGCCGCGGACGGCGACGACGGCCGCCCCGCGGTCGGTGTCCTGGACCGGCACGACGGCATCGGCCCCGGCCGGCACCGGCCCGCCCGAGGCGATCCGGAAGGCGCTTCCGGGCACGATCCGGCCCGGGTCACGCGAGCCGGACTCGACGTCGGCGATGACGCGAAGCCGGGCGACGCCGTCCGGGAGGAGGTCGGCGGCCCGGACGGCGTAGCCGTCGCACGCCGCGACGTCGGCGGCCGGGAGGTCGTCGGTCGCGAGGACGTCGGTGGCGAGGATGCAGCGGACCGCGTCGTGGAGGACGACGTCGAGCGGCGGCAGGGGGCCCACGAGCTCGAGGCAGGCGGCCAGGAAGTCGTTGACGGTCCTCATGATGAGGGCAGGCTATCGACCCGGCGCAACCGGCGTGCCCACGCCCGCGCGTGCGCGTGGACCCATCGGCGCAGGTTTGCGACACTGGCGTCATGACCTCAATGACGAGTCATCTCCCCGACGTGTCCGGGCTCGGAGTCCTCGACGCGAAGGAGGCCCTCAGGGCGCACCTGCGGCAGGCGCGGCGCACGCGCAGCCCCCGCGAGTGCGCGAACCTCGCGGAAGACCTCTCCGACGTCGCGCTCGAGGCGATCGACGGCGTCGGCTGCGTCGCGGCGTACGTCTCTCGCCCCCACGAGCCGGGCACCGCGCCCCTCCTGGCTGCCCTTCACCGACACGGCATCCGCGTGCTCCTGCCGGTGCTCGGCCCCTCGCTGAGCCGGCGGTGGGCGGACTACCACGGCGCGGCGGACCTCGCCGTGCGGGCACCGGGGCGGCCGCCGGAGCCGTCCGGGACGGCCTACGAGGCCGAGGTCCTCGCCGAGGCCGACGTCATCGTCACGCCCGCGCTGGCGATCGACCGGACGGGTATCCGGCTAGGGCAGGGCGGCGGGTGGTACGACCGCGCGCTCCTGCACGCACGTCCCGACGCGACGGTCCTCGCCGTCATCTACGACGAGGAGTACCTCTCGGCGCCCCTGCCTCGCGACATCCACGACGTCCCGGTGGACGCCGTGACGACGCCGACCCGGTGGTGGCGCATCGGCTGAGCCGGGCAGCGGTCGACCCGCGAGCGCACCCGCGAAGCTCGAGGCGCCTCACTCCTCGGGGACGAGGCGGAGCGTGTCGGCCGCCGACGAACGCACCGCGTCCTGCGTGAACGGCCACGGGAAGGTCTCGCCGTCGACCCACGCCGCGAACTGGTCGGTGTAGTGGGACGAGCCGGGGTGGCCCGAGTTCCCGGCCGCGTTCACCCAGGTCGACGCGTCGAGGTCGCCCAGGTCGACGACCAGGCGGGCCGACGGCATCGCCTCGACGTCGAAGGCGGGGAACTCGCCTTCCCAGTGCTGCGCCGGCCAGGCGGTGGCCTGCACGATCGAGCTGCCGCCGTCGACGGACAGCGGCCGCGGGTTCATGAGGGCACGGACGAGCGCCTGGTTCTCGGTGTCACCGAAGACCGGGTGCTGCGGCGCGGCGACGTGCAGCGTGGACCACTGCCACCGGGTCGGGTCCTTGCCGATCGCGGCCGTCAGCTGCAGCCGGGCGTTGGTCAGGGCCTTGCTCAGGACCTCGTCCCGGCTCTCCACCACGTTGACCGTGGTGCGGTCGTCCCACCAGGGGTTCTGCGGGTCCTCGAGCAGGCCGCGGACCACCTCGAGCCATCGGCTCCCGCCGTCCGGCTGGACGCTCTCGGGGACGTCGTCCCAGAAGGTCAGCCGCAGGACGTTCGCCCATACCGCGGCGAAGTACGCGGCGGCCGCGGAGTCCCGCACCTGGGCGTAGTCCCAGGACCGGAGGAGGTCGACGCCCTCGGCCACGAAGGCGTCCTCGACCTCGACGCGCAGGAGGTAGGGCACCAGCAGCTCGGCGTAGGGGCTGGTGGAGTCCGACTGGATCGCCGACATCGTCGCCGCGGTGAGGGGCCCCCCGCCCGCGACCGCCTCGTCGAGCAGCGCACCGATCCGCTGGGCGCGATAGCCGGCGTCCCAGTCATCGGTGAGGTGCGGGCCCTCCCCCGCCGGCAGGACGGCCTGGTTCGCCGCCACGAGGTACCCCTCGGCGGGGTTGGTCGCCGCGGGGAGGTCGGGGGCGTCGAGGACGCCCTGCCAGTCGTAGAGCGAGTCCCAGCCCGGCCGGGGCCAGCTGCCGTCCGACGGTAGGGGCCAGCCGGTCACGTCCAGGCGCTGCGGGACTCTGCCCGCCGCCTGGTAGCCGATGTCGCCGGCCGTCGTCGCGAAGACGATGCCCTGCGCGGGCGCACCGAGGTCCGCGGCCGCGGCCGCGACATCGCCGGCGTCCGACGCCCGGTTCAGGGCGAGGAGCGCATCGAGGGTGCGACCCGCCGTCGCCGCGGTCCAGCCGAGGGCGACGGCGTACCCGCGGAGCCCGACGCCGCCGGCGCCGTCCTCGGGCGTGCCCGCGTCGTCCATCACCGGCAGGGGGTCGGACACGATCGGGCCGTGCTCGGTGGACCGGATCGTGAGCCGGACGTCGTCGCCGCCGTTGACCGTGATCGTCTCGGTGCGCTCCTGGATCGGCTGCCGCTCGCCGTCCTTGACGTACGTCTCGCCGTCGGGCACACGCTCGACGAAGAAGTCGCTGACGTCGGCCGGGAGGGCGGAGAGCGCCCACGCCAGGTCGCCGTTGTGGCCCATGAACACCCCGGGGACGCCCGCGAAGCCGATCCCGGCCACGTCGTACGGGCAGTCGGTCCCGACCGCGCGGCAGTGCAGGCCCGCCTGGTACCAGGGCGAGGGTGCCGAGACCGTGACGTGGGGGTCGACGGCGAGGACGGGAGCCCCGCCGGTGAGGTCGCCGGAGACGGCCCAGGCGTTCGCGCCGACCTGGTCGCCGGCCCCGAGCAGGTCGGGCACGGCGTCGAGCGTCTCACCGGCCGCCCGGAGCGCGGCGAGACCCGCGCCGCCACCCAGGGCGATGAAGGCACCGATGGGCTCACCGTCGCCCGTGTCTGCGGCGACACGCACCGGTGCCGTCACCGTGCCGACGGTGCCGGCAGCGAGGACGGTCGGGTTGATGTCCTCGGGGTAGGCGGGGAAGAGGTCCTCGACGCGCGCGACGTCCCCGACGAGGTCGTACACCGCCGCGCGCTCGAGCTCGTCCGCGGCGTTGCTGCGCATCTCCCACGCGACGGCCTTGAGCCAGGCGAGCGAGTCGACCGGGGTCCACGGCTCGATCTCGGCGAGATCACGGGTCAGCCCGAGCACCGAGTACTCGACGCCGAGCCTGCTCGCCTCCCGGGAGGCGAGGTAGTCGTTCACGCCGTCGGCGTAGGCCTCGAGGATCCCCCGCGCCTGCGGGCTGAGCAGGCTCACCTCTTGCTCGGCGACCCGGCGCCACCCCAGGGTCCGCACCGCGGCATCCGAGGCGAGCGCCTCGGCGTCCTCGCCGACGAGCTCCGCCAGGCGGCCGGCGGTGACGTGCCGGCGGTAGTCCATCTCGAAGAACCGGTCCTGGGCGTGGACGTAGCCCTGGGCCCGGAAGAGGTCGTCCGTGCTGTCCGCGTAGACCTGGGGCACCCCGCGGTCGTCACGGAGCACCTCGACGTCGGCGCGCAGTCCCTCGACGCTCACCTCGCCGCCGAGGGTCGGCAACGGGCGCCGCACGAGGAGCAGCGCCGACGCCGCAGTGACGGCGAACGCCACGACGAGCACGACAGCGATCACGAGCACGACGGCGCGCAGGACGGGTCGCCGAGGACTGGCAGGCACGCCTCCGAGGGTATCCGCCAGGTCCGCACCGGACGACACACACGCGGGCGGAGTACGATTGGCACTCGATACCCGAGAGTGCCAGCGGCGCGGACGACGGCGCGCTGGTCCGGACGACTTCATGCCGTGGAGGTTCTGCCGTGCCGACCTACGCCTACGCGTGCTCTGCGTGCGAGCACGCCTTCGACATCCGGCAGTCTTTCAGCGACGACGCCCTCACGGTGTGCCCCCAGTGCGAACAGGAGAGCCTGCGCAAGGTCTTCTCCCCGGTCGGTGTGGTGTTCAAGGGGTCCGGCTTCTACCGGACCGACTCCCGCGCCAATGCCACGGGCAAGGCGAAGACCAAGGGCACGGGCTCCGCGGGTCCTCCGAATCCGGGTCCTCCGAATCCGGGTCCTCCGAATCCGGGTCCTCAGGGCTCCGGGTCCGCGGCCCCGCCGTCGTCCGGCGGGTCCGCCGGCGCATCGGCAGGATCCGGGAGCAGCACGACGTCACCCGCTCCGGCTGCGAAGCCGGCGGCCGGCGGCAGCTGACCATCCCGGGGCTGGTCCGACACGGCCGGTTCGCACCTCACGGCTCCTCCCCAGGCGCCGGTGGCGGCGCCCCGTCCACCGCCCGACCGCCGACGGCGGCCCGCACCCACGGCTCCGGCCTAGCGTGCCGCCGTGCCTCGCCCCGACACCCCGACCGACCCGCGCACGGGCATCGCTTCCCGCCGTCGCCTGCGACGCCGACTTCGCGTGTGGTGGTGGCGACGCCGGCACCTCGTCGCAGCCCTCGCCCTCGGGTTGGCGACGATCGTTGCCCTCGACGAGGTGCGGCCGGCCCCACCGCCCACCACGGGCGTCGTCGTCCTGGCCCGGGCGCGAGACGCCGGCGCCGTCCTGGGTCCTGGCGACCTGGTCCTCCGCGCCGTTCCGGCCGGCCTGGCCCCCGACGGCGCGCTCAGGGACGTCTCCGACGCCGAGGGTCGGAGGTTGGCCGTCGCCCTGCCCGCCGGGTACCCGATGGCTGAGGGTGTGCTCGTCGGCCCCGGGCTCGCGGCGGGAGCCCCGGCCGGCACCGTGGTGGTCCCGGTGAGGCTCGCCGACGCCGGAGTCGCCCGCCTCCTCGCCGCGGGCGATCGCGTGGACCTCATGCAGGCCGCGGAGGAGGGCGGCGGGCCGGCGGACGTCCTCGCCCGTGCCGCGCTGGTGCTGGCCACCGCCCAGGAGGAGGCGGGCGGGATCCTCGACGTCGGGGGCTCGGCCGCGCCGCTGCTTCTCGTGGCGGTGACACCCGGGGCGGCTAGGCTCGTGACCGGAGCAAGCGAGTGGGCCCCTCTCAGCGCGGTCCTCGTGGCTCCGTGAACCCGCACCGGGCCGGCCGGCCGGGAGCGGCGAACGACAGGCTGGGAGGCCGACTCGTGAGCAACGTCAAGAACGCGGCCGGTGGGGCCGCCAAGGCCGGCGGCGGATTCCTGGGCGGTTTCAAGACCTTCATCATGCGCGGCAACGCACTCGACCTCGCGGTCGGCCTCGTCATCGGCGTGGCGTTCGGAGCGATCGTCACCGCTCTCGTCGACGGGATCATCAACCCGCTCATCGCGGCGATCTTCGGCAAGCCCAACCTCGACCAGATCTGGGTCATCAGCGCCAACGGCGCGCAGATCATGCCCGGCATGGTGCTGACGGCGCTCATCAACTTCCTCCTCGTGGCGTTGGCCGTCTACGCGTTCGTCGTCATGCCGGTGAACGCACTCAACGCACGCAAGGACAAGGCGGCAGCCGCCGCCCCCGCGGCGCCGGCGGAGGACGTCGTGGTCCTCAAGGAGATCCGCGACCTGCTCGCCGAGAAGCGGTAGCCCGGCCCCCGGCCACCGGGGGATGCGCCCGTATGTCGCTGAGCGAGATGGTGGGGGTCGGGGCTCAGGACCAGTGCGGGGGCTTGTCCCTCAACAGGCGCTCGTCGTTCGAGTCGTCGCTCTCGCGCCAGGCGCCGCCCCACGCCCTGTCGGTGTCCTCTGCTGCTCTGACCGGCAGGACCGGCTCCGGGGCGACCCGGGCGGTCGCGGGTGCCGGTGTCGACAGGTCGGCCGTGCCCTCCTCGCTCACGGCGCCACCCGGGCGATGACCGACGCGATCAGGGCGTCCGCCCGGGCGCTCCGACGCACCACACCGAGTTCCTCGCGCAGCCGTTCGGCCAGGTGTTCCGGCCCGGCCTGCTCGTCGGTGGCGACGATCCACGTCGCGAGGGCGTCCAGGTCATCGGCGCTGTAGCTCGTGATCGGCAGCCCCGGCGTCACGTCGGGGCGGACGGGAGCCTCGGCGGGCTGGGTCTCGGGCTCCTGCAACGCGGTCTCCGGCTCCGGTGTCAGCGACGCCTCGGGCGCCGCGTCGCCGGCTTCCTCGGCCACGGCGTCGTCGTCCTCGGCGCCCTCGGGCGCCTCCCACGCGACCGGCACGGCAGCCGGCGTCGGGCCGTGATCGGCCTGCTGCGCTCGCCGGGCAGCGAGGAGATCGAGGACCGTCGCGAGGATCTGCCGCGCCTCGCCCTGCGGGTCCATGAAGACGGCGGTCGAGAACGCCATGTGCACGCCCCAGCCACGGTCGACGAGACGCTGCACGTCGTGCCGGTCGCGGATGCGCAGGCACGGCTCGCTGACGTAGTCGGCGTCGTCGGTGAGGACGGCGAGAAGGAGGTCGTCGGGCAGTTCCGGGTGGCCGATGACGAGCGGGATCCGCACTCCGCCCGGCACCCCGTACCGCGGTGCGACGGTGAGCCCCAGCTGCCACAGCCGCTCGGCGAGGTCGACGAGGAGCCGGTCCGGTTCGCCCTCCTCCGGGACCGTCGCCGGGAGCGCGCCCCGCCTCGGCCGCCTCGAGGAGGTCGGCGAGCAGCGCGGGGCCGGGCGTGCGCAGACGCCCGCGGTCCAGATCGGACGGCGCGAAGCAGCTCACCACGGTGAGGCGGCGCCGGCAGGCGTCGATCGCGTCGATGAGCAGGCCTGCGCCGTCGGGGTCGCTCACCCTGCCGAAGCGGTGCATGACCCGACCGTGGGGGGTCTTCCCCAGGCCGAGGGACAGCACGACCGCATCGCGCCGTACACCCGCCGCGGAGTCGAGCTCGAGCACGGCGAACGGCTCCGGCCGGTCGGTCGCGAAGAAGTCGCGCACAGCGGGGCTGTCGGCGACGGCGGAACGGACCGCCTCGCGGACGCGGTCGGCGTGCCGGAGCGAGAGGGTGAGGACCACGAGGCTCTCGTCGGGCCTGCTGAGGGCGTGGTCCACCACGAGGTCGACCACGTGGTCCACCTCGGTCTGCGGGCTCTCCACGAGGTCGGAGCCGGACAGCGGCAGCCCGAAGCCCTCGACGACGTCGAGCCGCACGCACGGACGGGTGGCCGGCGTCGGCACCGCGTGGATGACCTCCGCGTAGCCGTGCTCGCCGAGGAAGGCCATGAGCGCGGGCTCGCGGACCACGCGGTCGGCAGCGAGGGTGACCCGCGGCAGGACCTCGGCCAGCGCGTCGACGATCCCGAGCGGGGCTCCGGGGGCGTTGAGCGCGGCGCGCCGGGAGTCCCCCACGATGACCACCTGGCGGGCGCGGGAGATCGCCGAGACGGCCTGCTCCACGGGCAGGTGCTGGGCGGCGTCGAGCACCACGAGGTCCACCGCCTGGTCCGGCGCGAGGAGCTGGGGCACCTGCATCGGCGCGACCAGCCAGCACGGGCGCAAGGCCCCGGCGAGCCGGCCGAGCCGGCCGACCGCCTCGCGCAGGTCGCGGACGCGCTCGGCGGCGAGATCCTCGAGTACCTCGGCCGCGCCCCGGTGGTCCCGGAGCGCCCGCCGGAGCTGCTCGACGACGGCGCCGAGCACCGGGCCGGGCAGGCTCTCGACCTGAGCGGCGTCGAGCTCGCGGAGGTGGTCCGCGAGCGCGCCGAGCGTGGCGCCGTCGTACCCGGCCAGAGCCGGGTCGGCCCGCAGGATCTCCTCGAACACCGAGGTCCACCAGGAGAGCTCGAGCTCGGGCCCGACCATCTCGCCCGGGACCCGCCGCTCGGCGAGGTCCTCCACGAGGTCACCGAGGCCCAGGGCCCGCAGCCGGTCGACGGCCTTGGTGCGCTCGGGCAGCGACTCGAGCGCACCCGCGTCCGCCGCGAGCCGCCGGAAGCGGGCCTCGACGTCGGTGATCGGGGCCTCGAAGAGGCGACCGCCGCCCACCGTGGTGGCCAGCACGGACTCGAGCGCGCGGACGTCCGCCGCGACGGCGTCGTACTCGGCCTGGCTCTGGGCGAGGCCCTCGGGGAGCCGCGGCCAGCCGCCGGCGGTGCAGTGGCGCCGCCAGACCTCGCGCTGCTGCTGGACGTGGACCAGCGCGGTGTGCAGGTCGGCCACCGCGCGGCCGGGGCGCACCATGTCCTTCGCCTGGCGTCGCAGGCGCCGGCGCACGCGCCAGCGCATCTGGACGCCCTGCTCGGTGCGCCACTGCCGCGTCGCGGTCGCCGCGACCAGGTCCGCCGCCGAGCGCTCGAAGACCACGGGCTGGAAGACGTCGAGCGCCTCGCGCACGCCGTCGAGCATGGTCAGCTGCTCGCCCCACTCCCGCAGGCTCTGGGCACGCTCCAGGCCCGTCTGACCTGCGGCGTCGGCGATCGTGCGCCGGAGATGGGGCAGCGTGCGCTCGGAGAGGCGGGCCACCCGCTCGGCGCTCGCGTCGGCGGTGGCGGCGTCGGTGATCGCCGCGCCGTACCAGGGCGTGTCGGCGGGCCGGACCTCGAACGCGCCGAGCCCTGCCGCCCGCTCGAGCTCCGCTCGCACCTCCTCGCGCCGCTCGCCGCGCAGCGACCGCAGCGTGGGGGCGTCGAGCCGGACCCGCGTGCGCGGGCTCACCCGTGCCGAGGTCAGCGCCGCCAGCGACTGGAGCGCGTCGTGGGCGGAGACGCCCCACGGCTCGCGGTGCGTGTTGAGCGCGGCCATGTAGGCGAACAGTCGCGCCCGCGCGTCGACGAGCTCGGCTCGCATGCGGCGCACGGCGACGTCGTCGATCTCCGGCGCCACCACCCGGGCACCGGCAGCAAGGCGCGCGCCCGCGCGGCTCCGCCAGCGCGAGTCGGCGCTGAGGTCGAGGAGCAGCTCGCCGAGGCCGACCGCGTGCATCGCCTCGCTGAGCCCCTGGGCCGCGCGGCGCGTCCCGGAGACGTAGAGCGCGTGGCGCCCCGACGCCGCGGCGTCGGCGAGGATCCCCGCCACCGTGGCGGCGGCGTCGGCTCCCGGCGGGGCGTCGATGAAGACGTGCCCGCCGGTCGCGACGGCGTCGATCGCGTGCTGCTGGCTCGGGTCGAGGTCCCCGACGCCGCGTTCGGCATCGGGGGCGCGGTCGCCCGGCACGAAGGGCGGCAGGGGCCGGCGCACGGCGGCGACGGCGCCCGGGTCGCCGGCGAGGGCGGCGACCACGTCGTGCTCCGCGATCTCGAGGCGGCGGCTCTCGAGGTCCTCGACCAGGACCTGCCCGGGGTGGACGAACGGACCGAGGACGAGGTGGTCCGCGAACTGGAAGTCCGTGAGCGCCCGCTCGCCGACGTCCCGCAGGCGAGCCAGCACGGTGCGCGGCGAGAAGCCGTGCTCGGTGATCGTCTCGCGGGCGAGCGCCGCGCCGTCGATGTCGATCCCGACCGCGCGCAGCGCCCTCAGGAGCACGGGGTTGACCTCGACGGAGGGCTCCAGGACGACGTCGATGTCGGACTCCGTGCGCGCCGTCAGACGCACGGGGCGCAGGAGGAGGGGGGCGCGGACGGTGCGCACGACGACGGGTGCGGAGCCGGGCGCCGGGAGCGGTGAGTCCGGCGGCAGGGCGACGGGCGTCTCTCCCGGCTCCGCGGCAGCCGCCGGCGCCCCGGGCACCGGAGGGGCGCCGGCGTCGCCGGCGTACTCGACCGCCTCGGAGGCGCCTCCGGGGGCGGGCTCCAGGGTGGTCCAGGTCCCGATCCCGATCGCGAGGTAGGTGGGGGCGACGCCGTAGCGCTGGGCGAGCTCGTCGGCGCGCGCCAGGACGGTGCGGGCCCGGCGGCGCGCCTGGGACAGCGAGGCACCCTCCCGGACGAGGTTCGACAGGAGCGTGGTGCGGCCCGCGAAGAGCTGGGCGATGCCGGAGGGATGCGCGGAGGTGAGGTCGATCGCGGCGGTGCCGAGGAGGCTGATGTCGGCGAGCGCGCTCTCCCCGCCGAGCTCGAGGAGGCCTGCGCGCCAGGTGTCGATCGCCTCGCCCACGCGGCGCTGGCGGTCGGTCAACGGCGACGCGGCGGGGACGGACGGCGCCTCCGGACCGGGCTCGACGCCGGACGGCGCGGCAGGACTCGGGGGAAGGGCCGGGGTCTCGCGCGACGGTTCGTCGGCGCGCGAGGAGGGGCGCGACGCGGCGGCACGGCCGAAGCGGACGGGAGGGTTCACCTGACCACGCTAACCGAGCCGCACGGGCCCCTGCTGGAGGCCCGCCGCCCGCGGGGTGACGGGGCGGGACTGTGGGGGCCGCGGCCGCCGCGACGGGCGGGCCCGGCCCGGACGTGAGTGATGGTGCGCGCAGCGCAGGGGGGGCAAGCGGCGCGCACCATCTGGGGAAATGGTGGACCATCGCGGGCGCGGGAGTCAAAACGCTTACATCGGTGCGGGAGACCGGGTGGCGTCTCGTGTGATGCACCGACCGCGAGGCCCCGCGGATCCGGGGTCAGAGGTCGATGTGGGCGCCCATGATCACGGTGCGCTCGGGGGGCAGGTGGAAGACCTCGGTGCGGTTGGCCGCCACGTGGTACATCCACGCGTACAACCGCTTGCGCCAGGTCTTCAGGCCCCTCGGACCGGTCGCGTGCACGGTGAGGACCGACAGGAAGTAGTGCGCCTCGTCGAGGGTGAAGTCCAGCTCGGGGGTCTTGCCGATCGCCAGGGCGAGGCCCTTGGGGACGTCCTGGCTGTCGGTGAACCCGACGTGCACGGCCACGTGGACGATCCCGTCGGTCGGGTCACCCAGGTCAGTGACCGTCACCCGGTCGACGTGCCGGATGTGCGGCACGTTCTCGTTGACGATCTGCACGAGCACCACGTGCTCGTGCACCACCTGGTTGAAGTCCACGTTCTGGCGCAGGGCCACCGGCACCGTCGTGCTGTTCGGGTGCGGGTACACCGACACGCCGGGCACCCGCGGCACCCGCCCGTCCCGCACGATCTTCACGAACAGCTCCAGCGGCCCCTCGAGCTGCCGCTCCTCGTGGTGGAGCACCTCCGAGCCCTGGCGCCAGGTGAGCATGAGGGTGACGACGACGAGGGCGATCAGCACCGGCAGCCAACCGCCGGTGACCACCTTGGTGAGGTTCGCCGCGAAGAACGCGCCCTCGAGCGTCACGACCAGCACCACGAACACGACGATCTTCCACGCCGCCACCTGCCACACCCGCCGCGCCAGGAGCAGGAAGAGGGCGCTGGTGAGCAAGAGCGTGCCCGTGACGGCGAGGCCGTACGCGCTGGCGAGCCGGCCCGAGCTGCCGAAGGCCGCGATGAGGACGATGACGCCGATGAACAGGATCCAGTTCACGACCGGCAGGTAGATCTGGCCGCCCTCCTCGCGGGAGGTGTGCCGCACGGTCAGGCGCGGCAGCATGCCCAGGCGCACGGCCTGCCGCGACACCGAGTAGGCCCCCGAGATGACAGCCTGCGACGCGATGACGGTGGCCAGCGTCGCGAGGATCACCAGCGGTAGCCGCAGGCCGGCGGGGGCGAGGTTGAAGAACGGGTTGGTGACGGTGGTCGGGTCGTCCAGGATCAGCGCGCCCTGCCCGAAGTAGTTGAGCGCGAGCGCGGGGAACACGACCACCCACCACGACCGGCGGATGGCGCCGGCCCCGAAGTGGCCCATGTCCGCATAGAGGGCCTCGGCCCCCGTGATGGTCAGGACGACGGCGCCGAGCGCGACGAACGCCGTCAGCGGGTTCTCGACGACGAAGGTCAGCGCGTACGTCGGCGAGACGGCCTGGAGGATCTCGGGGTTCGCGACGATGTGTGGCACCCCGAGGACGGCCAACGTCAGGAACCACACGACCATGACGGGCCCGAACGCCTTGCCGACAGCCTCGGTTCCCCACCGCTGGATCACGAAGAGCACGGTCAGGATGGCGATGGAGATCGGCACCACGAGGTGTTCCAGGGACGGGTTGACCACGCCGAGGCCCTCGATGGCGGACATCACCGAGATCGCCGGGGTGATGACGCTGTCGCCGTAGAACAGCGCCGCGCCGACCATCCCGAGCATCATCACGGTGGCCAGCGTCTTGCGGTTGCTCCCGACCTTGCCCCGCAGCAGGGCGACCAGGGCCAAGATGCCGCCCTCGCCGTCGTTGTCCGCACGCATGGCCAGGGCGACGTATTTCAGCGAGACGATGATCGTGATCGACCAGATGACCAGCGAGATGATCCCGAACACGTTGACGCGGGTCGGCTCCACGTTGCCCTCGGGGCCGAAGGCGGCGTGCATCGCGTACAGCGGGCTGGTGCCGATGTCGCCGAAGACGATGCCGATCGCGCTCAGCGCGAGCGCCACGCCCTTGCCGTGCCGGATGGCCCGGAGGTCGGTCCGGGTGTCCTCGACCTGTGCGCCCATTCGGGCATCGTGCCACCCTCGCACGGAGGGCGTTCGGGAGTGCGGCGTCAAGGATCCGTCAAGATCGTCGATCCCCGCGTATGGGCCCCGTCAAGACCCCGGCCGACGCGCCCGGCGGCGGACGTTCACTGGCAATGTGACCAACGTCTTCACGTTGCCGAAGCGGATCCTCGTCGGCACCCCGCTCCGCAACGAGCACATGGGCGAGACCCTCCTGCCCAAGCGCATCGCGCTCCCGGTGTTCTGCTCCGACCCGCTCTCCTCGAACGCCTACGCCACCGAGGAGATCCTGCTCATGCTCAGCGTCGGGGGCTTCGCGCTCCTCCACCTGACCCCCGTGGTGGCGGCCGCCGTCGTCGTCCTCCTCGTCGTCGTCGTCGCCTCCTACCGCCAGACCTGCTACGCCTACCCCAACGGCGGCGGCGCGTACGCGGTGAGCCACGCCAACCTCGGTGCGCGCCCGGCGCTCGTCGCCGCGAGCGCGCTCCTGGTCGACTACGTCCTCACCGTCGCCGTGTCGGTCGCGGCGGGCGTGGCGAACATCGTGTCGGCGGCGCCGGCGCTCGCCCCGTACGCGGTCGGGATCTCGCTCGGCCTGGTCGGGCTGCTCGCGGTGATGAACCTGCGAGGGATCAAGGAGTCGGGCACGGTCTTCGCGATCCCCACCTACGGCTTCGTCGTCTGCGTCTTCGCCATGATCGGCCTCGGCCTGCTCCAGGCCGTGAGCGGCGACGCCCCGGTGGCCGAGTCGGCCGCCATCGGCATCGAGGGCCCCGAGACGCTCGCCCCGCTGCTGGTGATCGGCATCGTGCTGCGCTCCTTCGCGTCCGGGTGCACGGCGCTGACCGGCGTCGAGGCGGTCAGCAACGGTGTCCCCTCCTTCCGGCACCCCAAGAGCAAGAACGCCGCCTCGACGCTGGCCGTCATGGGCGGGCTCACCGTCACGATGTTCGTCGGCATCACCGCGCTCGCGATGATCGCCCAGGTCCACGTGGCGCACGGGGCGGAGCAACTCGTCGGCGCCCCTGCCGGCTACACGCAGCGGACGGTGATCGCCCAGCTCTCGGCCGCCGTCTTCGGCAACGACAGCGTCGGCTTCTACGTGGTGCAGGCCTTCACCGCCGCGATCCTCGTGCTCGCCGCGAACACCGCGTTCAACGGGTTCCCGATCCTCGCCTCGATCCTCGGCCATGACGGCTACCTGCCCCGGCAGTTCGCCCGCCGCGGCGACCGGCTCGTGTTCAGCAACGGGATCGTCATCCTGTCGATCCTGGCCGGGGTCCTCATCGTGGCCTTCGACGCCGACGTCAGCCGTCTCATCCAGCTCTACATCCTCGGGGTGTTCGTCTCGTTCACCCTCAGCCAGGCGGGCATGGTGCGGCACTGGACGCGCGCCCTGCCCCTGGCGATCAGCCGCGCCGCCCGGCGCCCGATGGTCCGGGCGCGCCTCATCAACGGCCTGGGGGCGGCGGTCACGGCGCTCGTCCTCGTGATCGTGCTGGTCACGAAGTTCACCCACGGGGCGTGGATCGTCGTCGTCGCCATGCCGGTGCTGTACGCGCTGATGATGGGAGTGAAGCGGCACTACGAGCACGTCGACGGCGAACTCACCCCGCCGCCCGAGGGCGTCACCCTGCCGAGCCGCGTACACGGCATCGTCCTGGTCTCGCGGCTCCACACCCCGGCCCTGCGAGCCCTGGCCTTCGCCCGCGCCACCCGCCCGTCCACCCTCACAGCGCTCACCGTGCGCGCCAACCCCGAGGAGACGGACCGCCTGGTCGCGGACTGGAACTCCCGCGGCGTCCCGGTGGACCTCACGGTTCTCGACTCGCCCTACCGCGACATCACCCGCCCTGCCCTGGAGTACATCGCCGGCCTGCGCCGCCAGGGCCCGCGCGACATCGTCGTGGTGTTCGTCCCCGAGTACGTGGTCGCCCACTGGTGGGAGCACGCCCTGCACAACCAGAGCGCCCTGCGCCTGAAGACGCGCCTCCTCTTCCAGCCCGGAGTCATGGTGACGTCGGTCCCGTGGGTCCTGGAGCCCCGGAACGCCTCTGGAGAGCCGCGGAACACCTCCGGAGAGACGTCGAGGACGACGACGGCGCCCGGCGGGCTCCCATCCGCCTCGCCCGGCGCGGCGATGGACACGGCGGCGGAGGCGGCACCACCGACGGCGGGCGGCGACGTCGCCCGGTCTGCCCGGTCTGCGTCCGCGCGTGTGCCACGCTGAGGACCATGGTGGACGCGCCCCCGGCGTCGGGCTCACCCCGCGCCGAGCCGCCCGGGGCTGAACGCCCCCGGGCAGAGCTCCCCCAGGCGGGGATGCGCCTGTCGCCCCGCCGTCGGTGGACCGGCCTGGCCCTCGCCGTCGTCGGCCCTCCGTTGGAGACCGCGATCCTGTCCACTGCCCGGCCGGACCTGGCGCTGGGCAGCGTCCTCCTGCTGTACCTGCTGCTCGTCGTCGTCACGGCGGCGGTCGGCGGCCTCGGACCCGGCGTGCTCGCGGCGACCGCCTCCTTCTTCCTCGCGAACTGGTTCTTCGTCCCGCCCTTCCACACGCTCACGGTGGAGAGCCGGGACAGCGTCATCGAACTCGTGGTGTTCCTCGTGGTGGCGGCGATCGTGAGCGTGGTGGTCCACCTCGCGGCGAAGGAGCAGGCGGACGCGGCGCGCAGCCGCTTCGAGTCCGGCCTTCTCGCGCGATTCACCGCCGAGCGCGTCTCGGACCTCACCCTCGCCGACGTGCTCGAGGAGGTCCGAGCCATCTTTCACATGGATTCCGCCGCCCTGGTGCGCGCCGACGATCCGGGTGCCCCGCTGGGGATCGCCGGCACCGCGGGCTCGGGGCGGCCCAGCATCTCGGTCCCCGCAGGTGAGGGCCTGGTCCTCGTCGCGCACGGTCCGACCCTCTTCGGGGAGGACCGCGCCCTCCTGGCCCGCCTCGCCGCCGCGGCGGCCCGAGCCTGGGAGGCGCAGCAGCTCATGGAGGAGGCGGCCCGGGCGCGGGACCTCGCCGCGGCCGACCGGGTGCGTTCGGCCCTGCTGGCCGCCGTCGGCCACGACCTGCGCACGCCGCTCGCCGGCATCAAGGCCGCGGTGAGCAGCCTGCGGGCCGACGACGTCGAGTGGTCGCCCGCCGAGGAGGCCGAGCTGCTCGCCACGATCGAGCAGGGCGCCGACCGCCTCGACGCGCTCATCGCGAACCTCCTCGACCTCAGCCGCCTGCAGACCGGCTCGCTCGCGGTCCGCGCGGTTCCCCTCGCGGTCGACGAGGTCGTCGCCCGCGCGCTCCTCCACGAGCGCGAGGCCGACGTCGCCATCGAGATCCCGGACGACCTCCCCCTGGTGCTCAGCGACCCGGGCCTGCTCGAGCGCGTGGTGGCGAACGTCGTCGACAACGCGCGTCGCTACTCCCCACCCGGGCAGCCGGTGCGGATCCGCGCCTCGGTGCAGGGCGCCGTCGTCGTCCTGGAGGTCGTGGACCATGGGCCCGGGGTGCCCGAGCAGGACTGGTCGCGTCTCTTCGTGCCCTTCCAGCGCCTGGACGACCGGTCCGCGGAAGCGCACGTCGGGCTCGGCCTGGCCATCGCGCAGGGCTTCGCCGAAGCCATGGGCGCCGCGATCGCCCCGACCCGCACCCCGGGCGGCGGGTTGACCATGACCCTCACCCTCCCGCTGGCGGCGCCGTGACCCGGATCCTCGTGGTCGACGACGACCCCACCCTGTTGCGGGCCCTCACCATCAACCTGCGCGCCCGGCACTACGACGTCGACGCCGTGGCGACCGGGGGCGCGGCCCTGCGGCACGCGGCGAACCACCCGGACGTCGTCGTCCTCGACCTCGGGCTCCCGGACCTGGACGGCGTCGAGGTGGTCCGCGGGCTGCGCGGCTGGTCCACGGTGCCCATCATCGTGCTGTCGGCGCGGGACTCCCAGGCCGCCAAGGTGGCTGCGCTCGACGCCGGCGCCGACGACTACGTGACCAAGCCGTTCGGGATGGACGAGCTGCTCGCCCGCATCCGGGCGGCGCTGCGGCGGGCGGCTCCGGTCCTCCCCGCTCCGGTGGTGGTGACCGAGTCCTTCACCGTGGACCTCGCCAACCGGCGCGTCACCCGCGACGGCGCGGACGTCCGGCTGACACCGACGGAGTGGCAGCTCCTCGACGTCCTGGTCCGTAACCCGGGCAAGCTCATGACCCAGAAGGAGCTGCTCACCGAGGTGTGGGGTCCCGGTTTCGAGGACCAGGCCAACTACCTGCGCGTCTACATCGCCCAGTTGCGCCGCAAGCTCGAGGCCCGGCCCGCCCGCCCACACCACCTGCTCACCGAGCCGGGCATCGGCTACCGGTTCGCACCGTAGGACCACCGGCCGGCGGCGCTTCCGGGCCGCGTGCCGGGTACCCCGTCGGCCGGCCGGAGCCCGGATCCGGTGACGTGACCAGGGCTGCCCGCCCACGGCGCCAACCGGCGCGTGCCCGGCCTGCGCCGGGCGCTACCCCGACGACGGCGGACTGACCGAGCGGTGCCGGACCCGCCCTCGGTCCCTGGCGCGCGGACCGGATGCCGGCCCTGTCGTCCCGGACTCCCTCGCGGCACTGGGCAACTCCGGTGCGAGGTGGCACGATCGCGCCGGTGACCAGCAGACCCGCCGCAGCGCAGCACCGGAGTGACCTCGCGCTGCACGTCGCCGACAGCCACGACCTGATCCGCGTGCACGGCGCGCGCGAGAACAACCTCAAGGACGTGCACGTCGAGATCCCGAAGCGCCGGCTGACGGTGTTCACCGGCGTCTCCGGCTCGGGCAAGAGCTCGTTGGTCTTCGCCACGATCGCCGCGGAGTCGCAGCGGATGATCAACGAGACCTACAGCGCCTTCGTGCAGGGCTTCATGCCGACGCTGGCGCGCCCGGACGTCGACGTCCTCGAGGGGCTGACGACCGCGATCATCGTCGACCAGGAACGGATGGGCGCCAACTCCCGCTCCACCGTCGGCACCGTCACCGACGCCAACGCGTTGCTGCGCATCCTCTTCAGCCGGCTCGGCCGGCCGCACATCGGCTCACCCCAGGCGTTCTCCTTCAACGTCGCCTCCGCCCACGGTGCCGGGGCTGTCACCGTCGAGCGCGGGTCCAGCAAGGCGGTGAGACGGACCTTCTCCATCACCGGAGGCATGTGCCCGCGGTGCGAGGGCATGGGCACCGTGACCGACATCGACCTGACCCAGCTCTACGACGCGAGCAAGTCGCTCGCCGAAGGCGCGATCACCATCCCCGGCTACACCGCGGACGGCTGGATGGTCCGGATCTTCAGCGAGTCCGGCTTCCTCGACCCGGACAAGCCGATCCGTGACTACTCCGAGGCCGAGCTGCACGCCTTCCTCCGCATGGAGCCGACCAAGGTCAAGATCCAGTCGATCAACATGACCTACGAGGGGCTGATCCCCAAGGTCCAGAAGTCCTTCCTCTCCAAGGACCGGGACGCGATGCAGCCGCACATCCGGGCGTTCGTGGACCGGGCCGTCACCTTCACGGCGTGTCCCGATTGCGGCGGCACCCGGCTCAACGAGGCGGCGCGGTCGTCACGGATCGGCGGCATCACCATCGCCGACGCCTGCGCGATGCAGATCAGCGACCTGGCCGCGTGGGTCCGCGGCCTCGACGAGAGGTCGGTGGGCCCGCTGCTCGCCGCGCTCCGGCACCTCCTCGACTCGTTCGTGGAGATCGGGCTGGGCTACCTCTCGCTCGACCGGGCGTCGGGCACGCTCTCGGGCGGTGAGGCGCAGCGCACGAAGATGATCCGCCACCTCGGCTCCGCGCTGACCGACATCACCTACGTCTTCGACGAGCCCACGATCGGCCTGCACCCCCACGACATCGCGCGGATGAACACCCTGCTGCTGCGCCTGCGCGACAAGGGCAACACGGTGCTGGTCGTCGAGCACAAGCCGGAAGCGATCGCGATTGCCGACCACGTCGTCGACCTCGGCCCCGGGGCCGGCGCCGCAGGCGGCGAGGTGGTGTTCGAGGGCACGCTCGAGGGTCTCCGGGCCAGCGGCACGCTGACCGGGCGGCACCTCGACGACCGGGCCTCCGTCAAGCCGTCGGTGCGGACGCCGTCGGGAGTGCTGCAGGTGCGCGGCGCCGGCACCCACAACCTCCGCGACGTCGACGTCGACATCCCGCTCGGCGTGCTGGTCGTGGTCACCGGCGTGGCCGGGTCGGGCAAGAGCTCGCTGATCCACGGTTCGGTCTCGGGCCGGGACGGCGTGGTCTCGATCGACCAGGGCGCGATCCGCGGCTCGCGACGCAGCAACCCGGCCACGTACACCGGGCTGCTCGACCCGATCCGCACCGCCTTCGCCAAGGCGAACGGCGTGAAGCCGGCACTGTTCAGCGCCAACTCCGAGGGCGCGTGCCCCGCCTGCAACGGCGTCGGCGTCATCTACACCGACCTGGGGATGATGGCCGGCGTCGCCACCACCTGCGAGGAGTGCGAGGGGAAGCGGTTCGACGCATCGGTCCTGGAGTACCACCTGGGTGGCCGCGACATCAGCGAGGTGCTCGCGATGTCGGTGACGCAGGCCGAGGAGTTCTTCGACGTCGGCCCGGCACGCGTGCCGGTGGCGCACGCGATCCTCGCCCGGCTCGCCGACGTCGGGCTCGGCTACGTCAGCCTCGGCCAGCCGCTCATCACCCTGTCCGGCGGCGAGCGGCAGAGGCTCAAGCTGGCCACCCAGATGGCGGCCAAGGGCGGCGTCTACGTCCTCGACGAGCCGACCAGCGGCCTGCACCTCGCCGACGTCGAGCAACTGCTCGGCCTGCTCGACCGGCTCGTCGACTCCGGGAAGTCCGTCATCGTCATCGAGCACCACCAGGCCGTCATGGCGCACGCCGACTGGCTCATCGACCTCGGCCCCGGCGCCGGCCACGACGGCGGCCGGATCGTGTTCGAGGGCACGCCCGCCGACCTCGTCGCGGCGCGATCCACCCTCACCGGCGAGCACCTCGCGGCCTACGTCGGCGGCTGAGCCTCCCGCGCACGGCCCGACGGCGCCGGTCCCGGTCGCCACGTGGAGTCGGCGACACCATGACAGCTCTCTACCATGGGTCGAGTCCGCTGGCCAGGCGGTCGTCGTCGGGTGCGTAGGGTCAGGCGGGTGGTGCGGCGATGTTGACCATCCAGGCGATGCCGAACCGGTCAGCACACATGCCGAACTCATCGCCCCACATCTGCTTCTCCAGGGGGACGGCGATGCTGCCGCCGTCGGAGAGCTTGGCCCAGTAGCCGCGCAGGGCGTCGGGGTCGTCGCCGCTGAGGCTGACCGCGATGGTGTTGCCCGGGGTGAACTCGGTCCCGGGCGGGGTGTCGGCGCCCATCAGCGCCAGGCCGCCGTCGGTCTCGAGCATGGCGTGCATGATCTTCTCGGCCAGGCCGGGATCGGTCATGCCGAACTCCCCGAAGGTGCTCAAGGTGAGCGCCCCGCCGAAGACGCCCTGGTAGAAGGTCATCGCCTCCCGGGCGTTGCCGTCGAAGCTGATGTACGGGTTGAGACGAGTGGCCACCAGATCCCCCTTGACGTGGTGCACGAACGTCGGCCCTCACAGCGTAGCCAGACCGGACCCGCCCGCGGTCACGCCCGCGCACCCGACGAGGAACGAAGCGCGACCTTGCCTCCGACGGCCCTCGCCCCTCCGCGGGGGTGTACGTCCGTACATGCCATGTGTACCCTCGTACACATGGCGACGGCACCCACTCCCTATGCCCCTGACGGTCGGTCGATGCGCGAGCGGATGCTCGCCGGGGACATGTACATCGCGGACAACCCCGACCTGGCGCAGGCGTCGGAGCACGCCCTGCGCCTGATGCACCGGATCAACACGATGGACCCGACCGACGGCGCCGCCAGGCGGTCCTTGCTCACGGAACTGCTGGGGGCGTTCGGCCACGACAGCGAGATCCGCCCGCCCTTCCGGTGCGACTACGGCAGCCAGACGTTCATCGGGGCGCGGACGTTCGCGAACTTCGGCCTGCTCATCCTCGACGTGGCCACCGTGACCATCGGCGACGACGTGCAGATCGGCCCGAACGTTCAGCTGCTGACCCCGATCCACCCGATCGAGCCCGGCCCCCGGCGGGACAAGTGGGAGGCTGCCAAGCCGATCGTCATCGGGGACAACGTCTGGCTCGGGGGCGGCGTCATCGTCTGCCCCGGCGTGACGATCGGGGCGAACACCGTGGTCGGGGCGGGCGCCGTCGTCACCAAGGACCTGCCGCCCGACGTCGTCGCCGTCGGCAACCCCGCCCGCGTCATCCGGCACGTCTGACCGGCGTGACCGCGCAGACGACGACGGCGCGGCGCCCGACCCGGCGCGAACCCGGACGCAAGGAACGCATTGTCGAGGCCGCCGTCGCCGTCCTCGCCGAGCACGGCGTCGCCGGGACCACGCACCGGCTCGTGGCGCAGGCCGCGGACGTCCCGCTGGGCTCGTTGACGTACTACTTCACCGGCCTGGCCGACCTGCGCGAGCACGCCTTTCGCCTCCACGCCGGCCGCCTCTCGGCGCGGTACGCGGCGTACCTCGACGCCGTCGCCACCCGCGCGGACCTTCTCGACGCGGTCACCGACCTGATCCACGGGCAGGTCGGTGCCGACGACCGCGACATGGTCCTCGCCTACGAGCTGTACCTCGCCGCGATGCGCGACCCCGCCCTGCGCGCGGTCACCGAGGACTGGATGCAGGCCGGCCGGGCCGTACTCGAGCGCTTCCTCGATCCCGTCACGGCCCGCGGCGTCGACGCCCTCATCGAAGGCCTCATCATGCACAACGCCCTGTCCGCCGCCCCGCTCGGGCGCGAGGAGATCCGCACGATCGTGGCGAGGGTGGTGACATGAGCAACGACGGCAAGAGGGTGACCGAGATCTGGATCCACGCACGCGCGGCCGCACCCCTGGAGACGACGTGGGCGTTGCTCGCCGACCAGAGGGGGATGGCAGCCTGGGCGCCGGTGCGAGCCGTCACCCTGGAGCGCGAGGGGGACCCTGCGCCCGACGGCGTCGGCGCGATCCGTGTGGTCCGGAAGCCACCCCTCACGATCCGTGAGCAGGTCACCGCCGTCGAGCGACCCACACGCCTGGCCTACCGGCTGCTGTCGGGGCTGCCGGTCCGCGACTATGTCGGCGAGACGATCCTGAGCGGAGGAGCCGAGAGCACCGAGATCGCCTGGCGAGTCACGCTGACGCCGCGGTTCCCCGGCGTGACGTTCCTCGTTCGACGAACGATCCGGGCCCTGGCGAACGGGCTGGCCGATGCGGCAGAACGCCCGGCGCGCCAGAGCGGCCCGTCCCGCTGACGACGCCGCGGCGGTCGCGCCGCCCGTGGCGTGCCGACCTCCGGTCGAGCGGACGACGGCCGCCGCCGGGCCACGTGCTCCTCCTCAGCGCCTCGGGGCCGGATCCCCTGTGCTCGGCGGCTCAGCTGCGGACGACGCCTACGTCGTGTAGTGGTCACGACACTGCAGGATGACAAGGTCCTCGCCTCGGACGAGATAGACGAGCCGGTGCTCCTCGGTGATGCGGCGCGAGTACCCGTCGGCCCGACGCGCGGCGTCCTCGAACTCCGCCACCCGTGAGATCGATCGTCAGCGTGAGTCGCGCTTGCCCTGCCGCCGCGCTCCCTGGGCGGCGCTCGAGGCGTTCCTCTTCTTCCGGCCGGACCCCTTGGGCGTGCGGTCGGTGACCTTGGGGGCAACGGCCTGGTCGGAGGCGCCGTCGGGCGGTTCACCAGAGCCTGGCCAGGTCCCAGGCGGATTCGCCGCAGCCAGCCGCGCCGCCTTCAGCTGCTCGGCCTCGGCCGCCGCAGCCTTGCTCAGTGCCGCACTGACCCGGGCCAGGGCATCCTCGAAGACCTCGGCGCGCACCGCGTTGCGGGTGTTCTTCTCCTTCGCAAGGCCGCGCCCACCCTTCTTGCCCACCTTGGCGCTTCCGGCCCGTCGGTAGATCCCGACGTACTTGTTCCTGGCCCGTCGGATCCGCTTGTGGAGTTCCACAAGCGCCTCCTCGTCGAGTTCGGCCATTCGGTCGTCCTCGGTCTCGCGGAGGAGATCCCGCTCAACTTCACCGAGTGAACTGGCAAGTAGGTGCATGACGTCTCCTCCATCACATCGGGACTCCCCGACCCTAGGTCGTGAGAGGCAGGTCCGCACGGAGTCGGGGAGACCTAGCGACGAGCCCGGGCGTCGAGGTAGGTCAGGACCGCGAGCACGCGACGACGGCGGCCTCCTGCTGCGTCGTCGGTCTCCGACATGCCCCCAAGGGCCCAACCGGCACGCGTACGATCGAAGAACCGGTTCGTCGGTTACCTGGCTTGGTGGACTACCGGTAGCCGGCGTCGCGTGCCCGCTGCGGGCCGACGACAGGAGCGAGTCAAGATGTTCGGTGCCAGAAGGCAGGATCTGACGGCAGAGGCTCGAGAGAGATTGCCCGGAAGTTTCGTGCAGCTTTCGGCAGGCGTCACGCACTACGAGATTCGGGGCGACGCGGACGCTGAGAACGTCGTTCTTATTCATGGCAATGCCGCACCGTACGTCACGTGGGACAGGACGATTGGACCATTGTGCGACGCCGGATTCCGCGTGCTCCGGTACGACCTCTTTGGGCACGGCTTCTCGGACAGGCCGAAACTGCCGACGTACGACCGCCACTTCTACAACGTCCAGCTCGACGAACTTCTGCGTCGTCTCGATGTCCCGTACCCGGTCCGAGTGGTGGGGACGTCCCAAGGTGGAAGTATCGCCGCCTGCTTCGCTGCGGAGAATCCTGGCTCAGTCAGCAAGATCGCCCTGCTGGCCCCCTTCTTCGACCAACTTCCCGGATCAGAGCGTCTGGCTTACCGGCTCCTTCTGACTCCACTTGTCGGAGAGTTCCTCCTTCGACTGATGAGTGACCGCAAGCTCGCCGACCTCTCGGATGCCGTAGTGTCCGTCGACACCGTCCCTGTACTCCAACGACAGGTCACCGAACAGTTCCGCTATCGGGGAAAGCGGAGGGCGATTCTGGCCAACCTGAGAGGCGACGCGCTGGCGGATGCGACATCCTGCTACCGAAGCGTCGGGGAACAGCGGATCCCGTTGCTGCTGACTCAGGGAACCCTGGATCAGAAAATGCCACGGGAGTATCTGAGCAGGCTGCGCGAGCTGCTACCGGATATCGAATACCACGAGATCGAGGGTGCCGGGCACCTGGCGCATTACGAATTCCCGGATCAAATGAACCATCTCCTGACCCGATTCCTGGCCGCCTGACGGCGCGTCGTGCCGGCGCCGCGCCTCGTCCGCGGATCACGACCGAGCGAGACTCCTGCGCGGCGCCCTCGGCTCGATCGTCGGCACGTCCGGTCGACGGTCGCCCCGCGTCCGCGGATTCAGGCAACCGGTGCCGGCGTCCGCGACGGCGATGTCGACGTCGTTGGTCGCACGATCCGGGCGCGCACCGAGGACGCCGGATCAGGATGGCCCAGGCTGCGGCACCGGTGACGAGGACCCCGACGCCGTGCAGGCCGTGCTCCAGGTGGACCTCGCCGGCGTCGGCATCGACGTCGTCAACCCCTGGACCTGACACCCTCACCCTTCGCATCAATGCGGAAACTCCGTTGCGCCAGACGCAACAGAGTTTCCGCACAACAGCGGACGACGGCGCCTCCGGCGTACTCAGCCGCGCTCGCCGGCGGCCCGCGCCAGGGATGCCACCTCCACGGGCAGGTCGATCCAGCGGTCGGAACCCATCGGGACGGGGCGCCTAGGGGAGAGCATGATCGCAACGACCGGCGTGGCGGCAGCGTGGTGGTTTGTGGCCCTCAACGGCGATCTCGCCCGGGTCGGCCCGCAGGAACCGTCCCGGGTTCGGCGCGACCGTGCCATGGAACGAGGTCGGCGCCCGGCCGAGGCGCCCGACGCCGCCAACACGACGGTAGGCAGCCTCCGCGGGCCGGCCCCATGACCCGCGCCGGATCTGCGACACCGCCCACTCGATCGACACCCCCACCGCAGAAGCGGGTGTCGCCCACTGACCATTCACTGACCACGGAGGCCTATCCGGCCGCCCGAGCCCTCGCACTGCTCGTAGCCGCACCCCGCTTGAACTGCGATAACGCTCTGTGCCCCCGGCGCGATTCGAACGCGCGACACCCGCTTCAGGAGGACGGCACCAGGGGGTCCGCTCACGGCGTGTCTCGCTCCCACCTGCACGTTCACCACGACCGGTACGAGTGCTCGGCCGGTTCCACTGACCATTCACTGACCACGCCGAGGGCTTCGTGCGGGCGTCGCACGCTCACCGCTTACCGAGGCCAAGGCCGAGAAGGTAGGCGTTGAGCCTCTCGACGTCGCCTCAGCCTCGGCACACGGTGCGAACCGGCGCACAGCGAGCATGCCGTTGGCATCAGGACATCAGGAACCTCCCCGAGAGGTCGGCCGCCTTGGCGGGGCGTCGACGCTACGGAAGCCACCACCACGAGCAGGCGCTGAGCCGCGTCTCACTGCCGGCGTTCCGACGCAACGGTGAACGACGCCTACTTCGTGTAGTGGTAACGACACTGCAAGATGACGAGGTCCTCGCCTCGGACGAGGTAGACGAGCCGGTGCTCCTCGGTGATGCGCCGCGAGTACCCGTCGGGGATCCCGTACTTCAGACGTTCGGGCTTACCGATGCCCTCGAAGGGGTCTCGGAGGCAGTCATCGATGAGACGGTTGATGCGCTTGACGATGCTGCGGTCCAGGGACTGCCACGCGACGTAGTCCTCCCAAGCCTGGGGTGCGAAGACGAGCCTCACGAGCGGTCGAGCCCGCGTTCGACCGCCTCCCCTGATTCGACTGCCTCGAGGGCGTCGAGCAGGCGGCGCGCGTTCGCGGGCGAGCGGAAAAGGTAGGCCGTTTCCTGCCAGGCCGCGAAGTCGTCGGCGGAGATGAGAACCGCGTTGCCGCGCTTGGAGGTGATCTCCACGGGAGCACGATCGTCGTTGACCTGCTCGATCAACGGGAACAGCGTCTTGCGCGCCTGACTAGCCGTGATGGACATCTAACCTCCCAGTTGGTACCACAAATAGTACCACCCACCATTTCGCGGTCCGCGAACGGCCGCAACGCCCGCTCCAGAGACTCCCCACCACTCCGCACCGCTCCACGGTAGGAGACCCTCGTCCTGACACACAGCCGAGGCGCCCCGACGCTGCCGGCGAGACGTTGGGCGGCGAGCGCAAGGCCGACGCCGATGACCTCCGGACCGGTTCCGCGACCGCCCCCTCGGCCGACACCCCGCACAAACGAAGCGGGTGTCGCTCACTGACCATTCACTGACCACGCCCGGCCGAACCGCGTGCTGAACGCACGTACTCCCGAGAAATCCACAGGCCCTGACCTGCGGTTCCATCTGTGCCCCCGGCGCGATTCGAACGCGCGACACCCGCTTTAGGAGAGCGGTGCTCTATCCCCTGAGCTACGAGGGCAAGCGCCCTCGACGGTCGGTCGACGGGCCGCCCGCAAGCCTACCGGCCCGCGCGACGGGCCACCGAGAAGGGCACCGTCGAGTGCCGGCACGTAGGCTCGGACCACCGCCGCGGGCCGGCGGCGAGCAGCACCGCCACACCACCCCGGAGGTCCCCGTGGAGCGCACCGTCCCCCTCGACGCCGACGGCGCCTTCGCCCTCGTCACCGACTTCCGCGTCCACGAGCGGTGGATCCCGCTGACCACCATGACGGTGCCCGACGGCGACCTCGCCGCCGGCGACTTCGTCGTTGCCGTCTCGGCGGGCTTCTTCCCGGACCGGATGCGGGTCGTCGAGCTGACCCCACCCACCGACGGCGCCCCCGGCGTCGTGCGCGTGCGCAAGGAGGGGCCGGTACTGCTCGGCGACGCCTCGATCACCGTGGTACGGGTCGGGCCGGACGTGTCCACGCTGATCTGGGAGGAGGACGTCTGGCTTGCCGGTCCGCTCCCCCGCCGGCTCACCCGGGCCTTCCTCACCCCGGCGTTCGCCGTGATGCTCGGGATCGCGCTGCGCGCCGTCGGCCGCGATGCCGCCGCGCTCGCCCGGGTCCGCGACGCCCGCCGGGGCTGACGCGCCGGAGGGCTTCGCGCTGCGCCCCCGCCCCCGCACTCAGCGCGACGCCCCGCGCACGACGCCCCGCCGCGCCGGGATTCCGGCGGGGCGGGGCGTCGTACGCGCTCAGCGCGTGAGGATCGCGCGCGACTCCCAAGGCGCGAGGGTCAGGGTCCCGCCGTCAGCGGGGGCGCCGCCCGAGTGAGTGGCGATGAGGACCTCGCCGGCGAGCAGCGCGGCGTCGTCGCCGAGGTCGACGACGGCGCTCGCCCCGGACAGGTTGGCGACCACGAGGAGCCGGGCCCCGTCGAGCGTGCGGACGTAGGCGAAGACCTGCTCGTCGGCCGGCAGGAGCAACCGGTAGTCGCCGTGGACCACCACCGGCAGGGTGTGCCGCAGCTCGAAGAGCCGCCGGTAGTGGTGCAGCACCGAGCCCGGGTCCGCCACCGCCGCCTCGGCGTTGATCGTGACGTGGTTCGGGTTGACCGTCAGCCACGGCGTGCCGGTGGTGAAGCCGGCGTTCGGCGAGGCGTCCCACTGGACCGGCGTGCGAGCGTTGTCGCGCGACTTGGTCGGCGAGGGACCGGACGATCGACTCCTCGGGCACCCCCCGCGCGGCGGCCTCGGCCGCCCAGTTCACCGACTCGATGTCCTGGTACTGAGTCCACCGCGTGAAGTGCGCGTTCGTCATCCCGAACTCCTCGCCCTGGTACACGTACGGCGTCCCGCGCATCAGGTGCAGCACCGTGCCCAGCGTCTTCGCGCTCTCCACCCGGTGGGCGCCGTCGTCACCCCAGCGCGAGACGATCCGCGGCTGGTCGTGGTTGTTCCAGTACAGGGAGTTCCAGCCGACCTCCGCGAGGCCCTCCTGCCAGGCCGAGAGGTTCGCCTTGAGGTCGCTCAGCCGCAGGGGGGCCAGGTCCCACTTCGAGCCGCCCGGCGCAGAGTCCAGGTCGACGTGCTCGAACGTGAAGACCATGTTCACCTCGCCGCGGTCGGCGCCCGAGTACAGCGCGGCGTCGGCGACGGTCGCGCCCGGTGTCTCGCCCACCGTGATGAGGTTCCGCCCGGCGAGGACCTCGCGGTTCATCTCCTGAAGGAACTCGTGGATCCGCGGCCCGTTCATGCAGAACGGCGTGCCGTCACCCAGCGCACCGCCCCCGTGGACGACGCCGTCGGGCAGCGTGCCGTCCGGGCCCACCTGCTTGGAGATGAGGTTGATGACGTCCATCCGGAAGCCGTCGACGCCCGCGCTCCACCCAGCGGCGCATCATCGCGTAGACGGCCTCGCGGACCTCGGGGTTCTCCCAGTTGAGGTCGGGCTGCTTCTTCGAGAACAGGTGGAGGAAGTACTCGCCCGTCGCCTCGTCGTACTCCCACGCCGGGCCGGAGAAGAAGGACGCCCAGTTCGTCGGCTCGGCGCCGGGGGTGCCGGGCTCGTGCCCCTCGCGCGCGGGGCGCCACCAGTACCAGTCCCGCTTCGGGTTGTCCTTCGAGGACCGCGACTCCACGAACCACGGGTGCTCGTCGCTCGTGTGGTTGACCACCAGGTCCATGACGATCTTCATGCCGCGCTCGTGCACCCCGGCGATCAGCTCGTCCACGTCCGCCAGCGTCCCGAACATCGGGTCGATGTCCTCGTAGTCGCTGATGTCGTACCCGTTGTCGTCCTGCGGCGAGCGGTACACCGGCGACAACCACAGCACGTCCACCCCCAGCGCCGCCAGGTAGTCCAGCTTCCCGATGATCCCCCGCAGGTCACCCACGCCGTCGCCGTCGCTGTCCGCGAACGACCGCGGGTAGATCTGGTAGACAACCGCCGACTTCCACCAGTCCTCCGGCTGGCGGGCGGCGGGGACGACGAGAGCGGACGACGACGCGGGCTGGGTCATGGGGAGATCCTCTCGGTGGGCGTGGGTCGGGGTCAGGCGTTCGTGGATCCGGGTACAGCGTCCGCCGAGCGCGGGGCCTCGGCGGGCAGTTCGGGGAAACGGTCAGGCGGGCGGAGGGCCGACGGACTCCCGCTCCACGATGCGGTGCGGGACCACCGTGGGGAGCGCCGTCGTCGGGGCGAGGACCATTCGGACGGCGAGCGCGCCCATCTCGCGCAGCGGCTGGCCGACCGTGGTGAGCCCGGGGCTGACGTGCTGCGCGACGGGGGTGTTGTCGAAGCCGAGCACGGAGACGTCCTCGGGGACGCGTCGCCCCAGACGATGGAGGGCGTTGATGGCGGCCACGCCGAGCTCGTCGCCGGCCGCGAAGATCGCGGTGAGGCCGCCGTCCTGGCGCAGCAGGTCGGCGACGCCGGGCGCGCCGGAGGCGTAGTCGAAGCCGCCGAACGTCGTCACGGAGGTGAGGCCGGCGTCCGCCATCGCGTCCCGGTAGCCGGCGAGGCGCGGGGCGGTGGTGTGGAGGTCCGACTCGTGCCCCGAGAGAAAGCCGATGCGACGGTGGCCGCGGGCCCGGAGGTGATCGACGGCGTCGCGCGCCGCACGGTAGGAGTCGACGGCGACGGCGGACGTCCCGTTGTGGGCGTCGATGGCGACGCTCACCAGGGGTGCGCCACCGAAGGCGGCGGCGAGGTCAGGGGTGATGACGGTCGAGACGAGGATCGCGCCGATGGCCTGGTGACCCCGCAGGGTCTCGAGGTACTCGATCGCACGCTCTGGCCGGCCCGCAGTGCGGCCGATCACCACGAGCAGGCCCCTCTCCTGGGCGGCGTCCTCGATGCCGTCCAGGACGAGGCCCGCGAAGGACTCCGAGACCGAGGGCACGAGGACCGCGAGGGTGCTGTGCCGCTGCATCACGAGGCTGCGGGCGAGGGTGTTCGGGCGGTAGCCGAGCTCGACGACGGCGGCCTCCACCCGCGCGCGGGTCTCCTCCGAGAACCCGGTGCCGCCGGTCACCACGCGGGACACCGTGGAGTAGGAGACGCCGGACGCGCGGGCGACGTCCTTGATCGTGACCACGTGTGCGGCCGCCTCCCTTCTGTCCCTGTCCGTATCCTCTACTCAAACGTTTGCGCAAACGTTTGAGTAGAGGATACGGACAGCGGCGGAAGGGTGTCAACGGTCGAGGGCGAGCGCACCGGGGCGGGCCTCAGCGCACTGCCCGAGCGTGCCGGGGTGAGTCGCCGCGGCTCCGGGGGCGAGGCCTCAGCGCGCCGCGCCCACCCGCGGGTCGAGCATCGTGAGCATCAGCCGGCTCGGCTCCACGGCCAGCACCGCGTGCGGGGTCCGGGTCGCCAGGTGCACCACCCCGCCGGGCGTGAGGTCGACGGTCCGGCCGTCCGCCGTGATCCTCAGGTGGCCGTCGAGCACCTGGAGGAGCACCGGGACGGCGGCGGTGTGCTCGGTGAGCTGCTGACCGGCGTCGAAGGAGAACAGCACCACCCGCACACCCTCGCCGCGCAGGACCGTCCGCGAGACCGTGCTCTCGGGCTGGACCGCCACCAGCGCCGCCACGTCGACGACGTCGGTCATGGCGCGATGCTCGGGCTCTTGGGGCATCGGTGTCTCCTTCAGGCGTTGGCGTGCTCGCGCACGTGAGGGATCTCGCTCTGGTCGCCGTCACAGCGCGTCTCGCCGTCGCCCTCGCCGACGAGCCCCGCTCCCGCGAGGAAGGCGAAGGCGGCGGGCGGAAGCTTCTGGAACGGCGGGAAGTGGACAAGGCATGCGCCCGGCTCCGCGAACGGGTGCAACTCGATGTCGTCCACGTCGAGGCCCTTCGCCAGGACGCCCCGGAGCAGGCCGAGGTGGACCGAGCACACGACGTCGGAGTGCCGCCGCGCGAGGTCGAGCACCGGGCAGCGCCTCAGCCGGAGGGTGATGCCGTCGGTGCCGTCCGGCGACGCCACCGTTCCCGGCACGGGCACCGGGTCGACCGACGCCAGGAGGGACGCGACGTCGTCCTCGCTCTCCCGTCGGGAAGCCCATCGCTCGCCCGCCTCGCGCGAGTGAAACGTGCGGACCTCGGCGTCAGGTGTCTGCTCGACGAGGTACTCGACGAGCATCTCCGCGAGGGCCCGGTACTGAGGCCCCACCTCGCGGGCGCGCGGCAGCGCGCGGTAGATCATCGGGGGGCGGCCCCGGCCGACCGCCGGCAGCTGCGCCCGCGCGAGGTGCCCCGCCTGGACCAACGCGTCGAGGTGCTCGCGGGCGGTGTTGGGATGCGAACTCGTCGCGTGCGCGACGTCCGCGACCGTCAGCCCGCCGTCGGCGTCGACGAGGAGGTCGAGCACCTCCTGCCGTGCCGGGGAGAGGGCCTCCCGCCGCCCGGTGGGGTGCGATCGCTGCGGACCGAGATTACTCACGTTTCGACCGTAGTTATCCGGCGGTCCTCCCGCCTGGGACGTCCGACCTAGGCCGCCACGCCTCGGTGGTGAACGTCGCCCCAGAACCGCCGACGACGGCGCCCGCGAACCGCCTCCTACCGCCCCGCCACCTCGAGGCGCGCCGTCATCACGTGCTCCGCGCCGGGGCCCAGGGTCAGGGCGCCGTCGCGCACGTCGGCCGTCTCGACGCACAGCATCCCCGGCCACTCGTCGTCGCCGAAGTCGGCCATCGCCCGCGCCTTGTCCGCCCACGGGTTCCAGACGACGGTGTTCGTCGATCCGGTCTTGTGGACGGTGATCCGCCGGCCCGCACCGGGGTCGTCCACGACGACGCTCGCCTCGGTGCCCACGTAGATCCTGTCCGTCTCGGCCGCGAAGGTGATGACGTCCTCCTCCTGCCGCACGGGGTCGGGTCCGCCGAGCCGGTCGAGGTACACCGCGCCGTCGAGGCCCTCGACGGCGACCTCCCGGACATCGCTCACGGCGAGGTACGTGTGGAGCGCCGCCTCGACCGTCACGGGCTCCTCGCCGGCGTTCCGCACCTCGAGCGCGAGCCCCAGCGATGCCCCCACCGTCACCTTGTAGGTCGCCTCGAGCGGGAGGTCCCCCTCCTCGGGCGGGAGCGCGAAGGCCAGCGTCACGCCGTCGTCGTCCTCCGTCGCGGAGACGATCCGCCACTCGCGCAGGCGGGCGTAGCCGTGCGACGGCTTCTGGTCGTCCGCGGGACCGCCCCCGAACCACGGGAAGCAGATCGGGATGCCGCCGCGGATCGCGGCGTCCTCGCGGTAGAGGCTCGAGCCGCTCATCCACAGGACCGGCGCGCCGCCCGCCGGGATCCAGCCCGTCACATGGGCGCCGTGGAGGTAGACCTCCGCGGAGCCGAAGCGGTCGTGGCGCACGGCGAGCCGCAGCAGGCCACCCGGCCCGGTCTCGAGCCGCACGGACGGGGGGAGGTCGATACCGCGGATCGCTCGGCGCATCTCCCCACCGTGCCACCAGTTGATCGCCGAGGTCGAGGGTTCTCGCTCGCGAGGTCGAGGTCACGGGCCCGAAGTCGAGGTTCTGAGGCGAGGTCGCTGCCGCTGACCATCGATCTCGCGTCAGAACCACGACCTCGGCGCGGCGACCTCGACCTCGACCTCGACAAAGGGGCTGGAGGGAGGGCGCGCCCGGCGGGCCGAGCGGGGCGGCGCGGGGGCAGCCCGTACGCGACTGCGTGGGCATCCGGCCCGGGGGGCAGCCCGTACGCGACTGCGTGGGCATCCGGCACCCGGGGTCCTACGCTCGGACGAGCCCCACCCACGAGGAGGACCGATGCGGCACGCACGCCCACGGCGCTACCTGATGTGCCCCCCGACGTACTTCACGGTGTCCTACGAGATCAACCCGTGGATGCACATGGACGAACCCACGGACACCGCGCGCGCCGTCGCCCAGTGGGAGCAGTTGCGGGACACCTACCTCGAGCTCGGCCACACCGTGGAGCTCATCGACCCCCTCCCCGGCCTGCCGGACATGGTCTACACCGCCAACGGCGCCACGGTGGTGGACGGGATCGCGTACACCGCGAAGTTCCGCTACCCCGAGCGCCAGCCGGAGTCGCCCGCGTTCGAGTCGTGGCTCGCCGCCGACGGGTTCGAGATCGCCCAGGCCGAGTGCGTCAACGAAGGCGAGGGCGACATCCTCTTCACCGAGCGCGCCATCCTCGCCGGCACCGGCTTCCGCACGGACCACGCGGCGCACCTCGAGCTCCAGGAGACGTTCGGCCGCCCGGTGGTCTCGCTCCACCTCGTGGACCCGCGCTTCTACCACCTGGACACCGCGCTCGCGATCCTCACCGACGACCACCTCATCACCTACTACCCCGGCGCCTTCTCCCCCGGCAGCCGCCGCATCCTCGAGCGCCTCTACCCCGACGCGATCCTCGCCGAGGAGGCCGACGCCCTCCACCTCGGCATCAACTGCGTCTCCGACGGCCGCCACGTGATCCACTCGCCGTGGGCCGTGGGGCTCGCGGCGCAGCTGCGCGAGCGCGGCTTCTCACCGATCGCCGTCGACACCTCCGAGCTCCTCAAGGGCGGCGGCGGCGCCAAGTGCTGCACGCTGGAGTTGCGCGAGGCCGCGTGGTCCGAGGCGGCGGAGCCGGAGGACGAGGATGCGGCCGCGCCGCGCTCGCGGTGGACGACGACGGCGCCCGCCTGAGCGGCGCCGGATGCCTCGCCGTGCGTAGCCCTCGCCTCGCGCCGAACTACCACCCGCTCGACGTCGTCCTGCACTCCGGCGACGGCTCGTGGGTCACCGACGTCGACGGCCACCGCTACCTCGACTTCCTCGCCGGGTACTCGGCGCTGAACTTCGGGCACCGGCACCCGCGACTGACGACGATCGCGCACGCGCAGCTGGACCGGCTCACGCTGACGTCGCGGGCCTTCGAGCACGACCTCCTCCACCCGTTCGTCGACGCGCTCGCCGGGCTCGTGGGCGCGGAGATGGTCCTGCCGATGAACACCGGCGCCGAGGCCGTCGAGACAGCGATCAAGGCCGCGCGCAAGTGGGGGTACGAGGTCAAGAGGGTGCCTCCCGACGAGGCGAGGATCGTCGTCGCCGCGGGGGCGTTCCACGGGCGGACGACGACCATCGTCTCGATGTCCTCCGACCCCGTGGCGCGGGCGGGGTTCGGGCCGTTCACGCCCGGGTTCGTCGTCGTGCCGTACGGGGACGCGGGCGCCGTCGAACGGGCCATCGACTCACGCACCGTGGCCGTGCTGGTCGAGCCGATCCAGGGCGAGGCGGGCGTGCTCATCCCGCCGGAGGACTACCTGCCGCGGTTGCGGGAGGTGTGCTCGGCGTCGGACGTGCTGCTGGTGCTGGACGAGATCCAGTCGGGGCTCGGGCGGGCGGGGGCGACCCTGGCCGCCGACCTGGTGGGCGTCCGCGGGGACCTCGTCACCCTGGGCAAGGCGCTGGGCGGCGGGATCGTGCCGGTGAGCGCCGTCGTCGGGCGCGCGGACGTGCTCGGGGTGCTGACGGCGGGGACGCACGGCTCGACGTTCGGCGGGAACCCGCTGGCGTGCGCCGTCGGGCTGGGCGTGGTGGACCTGCTGGCCGAGGGCGAGCCGCAGGCGCGGGCCCGGGAGCTGGGGGTGGTGCTCGAGTGGCGCCTCGCGGAACTGGTGGCCGACGGGCTCGTGGCCCGCGTGCGGCACGTCGGGCTGTGGGCGGGCCTGGACGTGGCGCCGGATCTCGGCCTGACCGGGCGCGAGGTGTGCGAACGGCTGGCACAGCGCGGGGTGCTCGCGAAGGACACGCACGGCTCGACGATCCGGCTCGCCCCGCCGCTGGTGATCTCGGAGACGGACCTGCACCGTGGCCTCGACGCCCTGGCCGGAGTGCTCCGCTCCGCCTGACCCACGCTCGATCGCCCACACCCCGGCAGATCGCGAACATGTCGGCGGATCGCGAACGTCCGGAGCTCGCGATCCGCCCCGATGTTCGCGATCTGCCGGGGTGGGTGCGCTCGGGCCGACGTCCGCGCGCTGACGGACCCCGATACCGGTCCTCAGGGAACGCCCGGGGCCGTACGGTGAGTGCGATCTGGGTATCGACGACGAGGGGAGCACAGATGCGCATCGCGATGGCGAGCGACCACGCCGGCCGCGCGCTCAAGGAAGAGATCAAGGCCCTGCTGACGGCGGGCGGCCACGAGGTCGTGGACTTCGGCACCGACACCGACGACCCGGCCGACCTCCCCGACCACGTCTACCCGGCCACCCTTGCGGTCGCGAAGGGCGAGGTGGACCGCGGGATCTTCGTGGACGGCGTCGGGTACGGCAGCGCGATGATCGCGAACAAGGTCGCGGGTGTCTTCGCGGCCGTGTGCCAGGACCCGTTCTGCGCGGAGCTCGCGCGCTCGCACTCGGACACGAACGTTCTGTGCATCGGCGGCAAGATCATCGGCTCGGCGATCGCCCTGGAGATCGTCAAGGTGTGGATGGCTACGGAGTGGCTCGGGGCCGCCGAGGGCGGCGAGAAGTACGCCCGCCGGGTCCAGAAGGTGAAGGACATCGACGCGAGGCACCTGGTCCCGCTGGCGTAGCAGGCCCGTACGCCCCTCCCCGCGGATGGCGCGTGGCCGGCGGCGCGGCGTCCGAGCCGATGGACCCGCGCCGCCACCGCCACGGAGGCGGGTTCGCCGCAGAAGGGCGAGGGACGAGCGCCGGATCGTGGCGGGCCTGGCGGGAGGCGCGAGGGACGAGGGCCGGATGGTGGATCCGCGCGCGGCCGGCCTTCGCCCGAGGTGCCCCCGTTCCGCGTCGGCCTACGGCCGCTTGCGGCCGACAGCTGTCGGCGGCAGGCCCTCGTCCCGCACGCGGGAGGGCACCACCATGACGGGGCACACCGAGTGGTGCAGCAACGTCTGGCTGGTGGACCCGAGGAGTAGCCCGGCGAACCCGCCGCGCCCGCGTGTCCCCACGACGATCATCTCGACCGCCGTCGAGAACTCGGTGAGGAGCGCCGGACCGGACCCGTCGAGCGCGTGCGCCTTGACCACCACGTCGCGCCCCGCGACCGCGGCCTCCACGGTCGCGGAGAGGCCGTTCTGCACGTCCTCGAGGACCGCCTCGCGGTCTACGGGCGCGGGGATCCAGGTGGTCATCCCTGACCCGCCCGCCAACGGGACGGCGACGACGGCGGTGAGCTCGGCGCCCCAGAGCTCGGCCTCGTCGATGGCCCGGTCCAGCGCGACCCGGGCGGACTCCGAGCCGTCCATGCCGACGACGATCTTCCTGATGGTCCCCAGGACGTCGTGTTCCTCGCGCACGGGCACGACGACCGTGGGGCAGTGCGCGTGCGCCGGCAGGGCGGAGGAGACGGTTCCCAGCAGCCGGTCGGCGAACCCGCCGCGCCCTCGCGTGCCGATGACCGCCAGCCCGGCATTGCGAGACAGCTCCACGAGCACGCCGGCGGCGTCCCCGGTCTCGAGCGACGAGGTGACCTCCAGGCCCTCCCGGACCACGCGCGCGACGGCCTCGTCGAGGACCGCCTGCGCCCCCGCGCGGATCGCCGAGTCGTCCAGGGCTGCGTACCCGCCGTCGAGGGAAGCGACGGTGAAGGAGGGGAGGCTGTAGGCGCAGACGACGTGGAGGCGCCACCCGAGCCGGACGGCCTCTCGCGCTGCCCACTCGGCCGCGACGGCGCCCGTCTGCGATCCGTCGACGCCGACGAGGACGACGGGTTCGTGCTCCATTGCCCCTCCCCGCTTCCCTGATCCGCGACCAATCTAGCCGTTGCCGATGGTCGAGCCGCTGTTTCGGCAACGCGGGCCCGCTTTGATCACGGTCCGGCCCTCTGACACGTCACGTGCCGCGGCGGGCCGCCTTCCCGGACGCACGAGGCCCGCGCCCCCGGGAAGGGGACGCGGGCCTCGTCAGCGGTGTGCGACGCAGTCGATCAGTCCGGCAGCACGCGGATGAAGACGGGGTTGGACATGTAGATCGGGCTCTCGTAGAGGGCGGTGCCGGGCTGGCGAGCGGCGATGTGGTTGCCGTTCCCGGTGTAGATGCCCACGTGACCCGGACCCCAGATCAAGTCGCCCGGGCGCGCCTCGGCGGCGGACACGACCCGGCCGGCGTACCTCTGGGCAGAGGAGCTCCGCGGCAGCGAGATGCCGACCTGCGCGAAGACGTACTGGGTGAAGCCGGAGCAGTCGAAGCCGGCCGGCGTCGCGCCCCCGTAGACGTACGGCACGCCGATGTACCGGCGGGCGATGGAGAGAACGGCCGCGGCGGACGCCGTCACCTCGCCGGAGCTGGCGACGGTCGCCGATCGCTCCGTGGAGCGCGACGTCGTCGTCGACCGCACGGGCGCGGGCGGCGGCGGCGGCGCCGGCTTCGTGCCGGTGACCTCGGTGGCGGCCATCGTCCACTCGACGTCGGCCGGGACCACGACGCCGGGCTGGACCTCGAGCGCGAGGCGGGCCTGCTGGGTGAGCGACTGCACGTCGACCTGCGGGAGGGCGACGGCGTCGGGCGCGGCCATGGCGGCCGGCGCGGCGATGGTGAGGACGAGCCCGGAGGAAGCGGCGACGATGGCCGACCGGCGACTGACCTGGCCTGCCGAACCGGCGACGGCCTGACCGAGCACCGTCAGCGGCGTCGAGGGCCGCCGGGCAGCGCGGTGACGAGCGAGGGACTGCACAGTCACGAAAAGACCTCTCCTTGCGCCTACGAGGTGAGCTGTCGGGTTCGGGTGGGAGTGAGCACCCGGCCCCCGCGCGAGCGGTGGGCTTCACCCCAAGGAGGGCGGTCGGCCCGACCTCCGCTGGTGGTTCCCCCGTCCCTGCCACATCTGGACTCGCTGGGCCTGATCGCGGTGGCAGGGCTCGGCGTCCGCGTCAGGGCTTCTCACGCTGTGGTGTGGAAGCACTACGAGGCTAACCCGGGCCCCGACGCAATGTCACGTTCTGGTCACGACGGCGGCCGGTGAGACATCTCACAGGAGTCCGGCCACGTTGCCCCTTGACTCCCGACGGCGCCGGTCGAGATGGCGCGGAAGGTGCCCCTAGGCCTCGGTGACCTGGACGAACACGTGCCGGGCGACGTCGTCGGGCAGGTCCAGGACAACGTCGCCGCCGCTCCGTCCGACGACGACGCCGCCGTCGCGGTGGGTGCGCACCTCACCGCCGGGCGTGACCCCGGCCTCGGCGAGGCGGGCGAGGAGGTCGACGTCCACCTGGAGCGGCTCGCCCAGGCGGCGGACGACGACGGTGCGCGGCTCCGGCCCGGCGACCGTTGCGAGCGACTCGACGCCGTCGAGGAATCCCTCCGCGGGCTCCTCGCCCAGCTCCTCCAGCCCGGGGATCGGGTTCCCGTAGGGCGAGAGGTGCGGGTGGTCCAGCAGCGCGACGAGCCGGCGCTCCACGCGCTCGCTCATGACGTGCTCCCAGCGGCACGCCTCGTCATGGACGTACTCCCACTCGAGCCCGATGACGTCGATGAGGAGCCGCTCGGCGAGTCGGTGCTTGCGCATGACCCGCGTGGCCTTGGCCCGGCCCGCGGGGGTGAGCTCGAGGTGCCGGTCGCCGCTGACGACCAGCAACCCGTCGCGCTCCATCCGGGCCACGGTCTGGGAGACGGTGGGACCGGAGTGCCCGAGCCGCTCCGCGATCCGGGCACGCAGCGGGACGATGCCCTCCTCCTGGAGCTCGAAGACCGTCTTCAGGTACATCTCCGTGGTGTCGATGAGGTCGCTCACGCCTCGTACCCGCCCTTCGTCGTCGTCCGCTGCCACCCAGCCTATGCGCCGTCGCCCGGCCTCTCGGGGCCCGTTGCGCGGGCGACGCCGTGACAGGGATAGGCTCGCGCCGATGCGCGCGCCCGAGGAGTCCGAGACGCCGATCTCGCACGTCGACGCCACGACCGGCACCCTGACCTACCGGGGCAGGGACGTCGCCACGCTCATCGCGCGCGAGCCGTACGAGTGCGTCTGGGGGCTCTTGGTCGACGGCGACCTCCACCCCGCGCTCCCCCCCGCCGAGCCCTTCCCCCTGCCCGCGCGCACGGGGGACCTCCGGGTGGACGTGCAGACGGCGCTCGCCCAGCTCGCCCCCGTGTGGGGGTTCCGGCCCGTCGTCGACATCCCGGCCGAGCGCCTCCGGGAGGACCTGGCCCGCGCCAGCGTCATGGCGCTGTCCTTCGTCGCCCGGTCCGCGCGCGGGGACGACATGCCCGCGGTCCCGCAGCGCGACGTCGACGGCGCGGGCTCGGTGGCGCGGCGCTTCCTCACCCGGTGGCGCGGCGAGGCGGACCCCGCCCACGCGAGTGCGATCGACGCCTACTGGACCGCCGTCGCCGAGCACGGCCTCACGCCGTCGACGCGGACCGCGCGCCTGGGCGCCGCCCGCGGGGCCGACGCCGCGGCGTGCCTGTCGGCGGCCGTCGCGGTCTCGAGCGGGGCCTTGGGCGGCGGCGCGAGCGTGCGCGCGCTGCAGCTCATCGAGGCGGCGGAGCGGTCCGACGACGCACGGGGCGCGGTCGAGCGGATGCTCGAGGCGTCTGGTCGGCTGTGGGGGTTCGGGCACTCGCACGGGGCGCGCGTGGACCCGCGGGCCGACGCGCTGCACGCCGTGTGCGCCCGGCTCGAGGTGCCGTTGCTGGACGTGGCGGAGGCGGTGGAACGGGCCGCGCTGGACGCGCTCGCCGACCGCTCCCTCCGGCACGGCGCGAACGTGATGTTCTGGTCCGCCGTGCTGCTGGACTTCGCCCAGGTCCCGGCGCGCATGTTCACCGCGATGTTCGCCTGCGGCCGGGCGGCCGGGTGGTCGGCGCACGTGCTCGACCAGCGCACCGGGCCGCGCCCGGACCGGGCGCCCTGAACCCGTCAGCCCACGCACACAAGCGGGTCGTAGCCGGCTGAACTCGGCCGCTGCGGCGGCACATCCGCCCCACCAGTCCCACTCGTGTGCGTCAGTTGCCAGGGCCGTTCGGCACGCTCAGGCGGCGTCGGCCTCCAGGGCCGGGCGAGCGCCGTCGTCGTCGCGACGGGCCGGGGCACGAGCACGAGGCGGGGTCGGGGCCGCAGCCGGTAGCGCACGCGGACCCGGAGCGCGCGGGCCGCCCACCCGGCGGCCGCCACCGCGACGACCACGGACGCGATCGCGCCGACCGCGACGGCCCACCGCGGCCCCCACTGCTCGCCGATCCACCCCACGATCGGCGACCCGATCGGCGTCGCGCCCAGGAACACCATCATGTAGAGCGCCATCACCCGCCCGCGCATGACCGGCTCGGTGGTCATCTGGACCATGGCGTTCGCCGAGGTCATCATCGTGAGAGCGAAGAAGCCCAGCGGCACGCACGCCGCGGCGTAGGCCCAGTACGACGGCGCGACGGCCTGGACGCCCATGACGACGCCGAACCCGAACGCCGCACCTAGCACGAGCCGGAGCCGCAGGGTCGAGCGCCGGGCCGCGATCAGGGACCCCGCGAGCGAGCCGATCGCCATGATCGACCCGAGGAGCCCGTAGGCCCCCGGCCCCAGGCCGAACTCCTGCCGCGCCATGAGGGCGCTCGTGAGCTGGAAGTTCAGCCCGAACGCACTGACCACCCCGAGCACCACCATGATCAGCACGACGTCTGGGTCGGCTGCGGACGTAGGCGAGACCCTCGCGCACCTGGCCCTTGGCGTGCGCGGCCCGCGGCATGGGCAGCAGCTCCGAGGCGCGCATCGCCACGAGCGCGACGATCGTCGCGCCGAAGCTCACACCGTTGATGATGAACACCCAGCCCGGTCCCACGCCGGCGATCAGCAGGCCGGCGAGGCCCGGACCGATCAGCCGGGCGCCGGTGAACGACGCGCTGTTGAGCCCGACGGCGTTCGGCAGGCCCTCGGGCGGCACGAGCTGCGCGACGAACGTCTGCCGCGCGGGGGCGTCGAACGCGCTGGCGACGCCGAGGAGGAGGGCGAACCCGTAGACCATCCACAGCTCCGCGACGCCCGCGAGCGCCAGCGCCCCGAGCCCGAAGGCCAGCGCACCCTGCGCGGCCTGCGTGGCGATGAGGAGGTTCCGCCGCGGGACGCGGTCCGCGACGAGGCCGGCGAACGGGCTCAGGACGAGGATCGGCAGGAACTGCAAGGCGGTGACGACGCCGACGGCGACACCGGAGTCCGCGGTCAGCACCGTGAGGACGAACCAGTCCTGCGCCACCCGCTGCATCCAGGTCCCGATGTTCGAGACCAGCGCGCCCGCGAACCACAACCGGTAGTTGTGCAGGCGGAACGAGGTGAACGTGGAGCTCATCGCGCCACGATCCGGGTGAGGATCGCGGTCGCCTGGGCGACCACCTCGCGCTCGGCGGGGGTGAGCTCCGCGAGGCGCCGGGCGAGCCACGCGTCCCGACGGCGCCGGGTCTCGCGGACGACGGCGCGGCCCGCGTCCGTGAGGTGGACGCGGACCTGGCGGCGGTCGTCGGGATTCGCGGCGCGCTCGACGAGGCCGGCGTCCGCGAGCGCGGCGACCGTGCGGGTCATCGAGGGAGGCTGGACGCCCTCGCGCTCGGCCAGCTCGCCGGGGGTAAGCGGCGCCGGCGGCGTGGAGCGCGGCGAGGACGGCGTACTGCCCGTCGGTGATGCTGCTCGTGTGCTCGGCGCGCAGCCGGCGGGCCGAGCGCAGGATGAGCACCCGGAGCTCCGCTGCCAGGCCGGCGGGCCGGCACTCCGCCGCGCCGACGGCGGGCACAGACGACGAGGGGTCAATGCGGGTCCGCGTCACACGGGGATGATATCTGTTACTTGGGCTAAGTAACGAGATGGCAGGACCTCACGCCACGCCTATGTCGACGACCTCCCGATCCACATCCTCACGCCCGCCACGACGTCGGCGCCGGCATTGCGGGCGCCGACCAGGACCCCGACGCCGTAGAGCGTCAGCACAGCGGTCGCCCCTGCGATGATCGCCAGGAGTCCCGGCATCTCGGTCATCGTCAGGGCGGCGGCAGCCAGGCCCACAGTCCACCGTCACCGGAAGCACAGACGACGGCGACGGCACCGGCACCGGCACCGGAGCGGCGGTCTGGGGCTCGACCACGGACATGCGGACATCCTAGACCGTTACTTCGGCTAAGTAATGACCGCGGGAAGGCCGTCGTCCCCCGCCCAGGTGGCGGCCGCGCGCTTCGAGACGGCGTTCCCTGCGCCGGCATGGGAGCCCGCCGGCGCGGTCGGAGGATCATCGATGAGGAGGACCACCCGCAGGTCGCGGTACTCCTGCAGGGCAGCGGACAGCACTGTCCGCCGAATCACCTTGGTCTCCTCCCGGTAGGAGGGAATGAGGACGGTCATGGAGGGCTGACCCGCGGCGAAGAATCGCCGGAGTTCATCGACGGGCGCCGGTGCATGGCGTGCAAACCGGTGGGCCGCTCCCAGTCGCGCCGTGAGGTGCATGACGGAAGCGAAGGAGAGGACCGTCATGACTGCGACGTAGAGCGCGACGACCGTGATCGTTCGTACGTCGAATCGGCTCGGGGACACCGCCAGGCGACCGACGACGACGGAGATCATGAGAAGCCACGCGCCGACGGCTCCTGCGACGGCGGCTCGCGCCCACCCCACACCACCCGCCAGGGGAGCAGGTGCGCGCCGGTCGCCGTCCGCAGGACTGGCTGCGGGCGACGAGGGCCCTCCCGCCGCCGCGGTTGCGTCCGCCACCGACGACTCGGGGGACTCTGCCGGACTGGCGAGCCCCGTCATGGGATCGGCGCTCGGGGGAGAGGAAACCTCGGGCACGTTCGATAGAGAGCCGCTACTCACCGCCTCACTTCTCGGTGCAGAGAACAAGGGAATTACCATGGTCCGACTCCTCCGTCCGCAGCGCCGGGGCCGGCACCACCGGCCAACATTGGCAGTGGTCAACTTGAGTCGCCAAGGACCTTCGGAACTTCCCACCTGCGCGGATGTCCGGATCAGTACCGGGCGAGCGAGTTCCGGCAGGTCAGATTCGTAAGGCTCCGGAACGAGTGGGCCCGGGCGGATCACATACGTGACCAAGATCACCAGAAACGCATTGTTTCTCTCGGGTTTTGTCCTGCTCCCGCGCGCTCCCTGGAGCCGACCGTAACCGAGACAGCGGACCTGACCGCCCGGGCTCCTGGACGGTCGACACCGCGAACGGTCACTCGGCGGGTCCACGACCCGGCAACCGGCGATTCCTGGCGAGGCTCGCTCGACGCGACTCGGTCACGGAGTACGGTCCGAACGTGTCCACGGCCTCGCAGGCATCTCGGTCGAGTCGGACGCCGTCGAGCGACCTCCCGACCCGGCCCGTCCGCACGAACCCCGCCGAACCCCGCCGGGCGCCGTCGTCGGCCGCCGAGCCGCGACCCGAGCCGCGACCCGAGCCGCGACCCGCGGCGGTGCCGCGCCCGCCGGTGGGCCGGGCGCCGTCGTCGGCCCTGGGCGGTGCGCCCCGCCAACCCCGCCCGCTGCCCCGTCCGCCGCGCGGGTGGACCCGCCGGTACCTGCCGCCGCAGCACGGGGCGTGGGCGATGCTGGTGGTCCCGTTCCTCGTGGGGGTCGCCGAGTCGCAGCCGTCGTGGGTGCACGTAGTGCTGCTGGTGGCGTGGCTGTCGGGGTACCTGCTGTCGTACTACGCGTTCCTGGCGCTGAAGACGAGGCGACCGGCGAAGGTGCGGCCGCAGATGGTGCTGTACGCGTCGATCGCGGCGCCGATGGCGACGCTCGCCCTGGTGGCTCGGCCGCCCCTGCTGATCTTCGCGCCGGCGCTGGCGTCGCTCGTGGCGGTGAACGCGCTGTACGCGTGGCAGCGGAACGAGCGATCGATGGTCAACGACGTCGCCGCGGTCGCGCAGGCGTGCCTCATGGTGCCGATGGCGGCGGTGGCGGGCGGCTCGTCGCCGACGACCGGGTGGTCGGCCGCGCTGGTGCTGTTCCTGTACTTCGTCGGGACGGCGTTCTACGTCAAGACGATGATCCGCGAGCGCGGGAGCGTGCGGTGGCGGCGCGCGTCGGTGTCGTTCCACGCCGTGGCGGCGGTGATCGCCGGGGCGGTCGCGGTGCCCCTGGGCGTGGTGTTCGCGTGGCTCCTGGCGCGGGCCGCGCTGTTCCCGCGGTACCGGATGAAGCCGAAGACGGTCGGGTTCGTGGAGCTGGGGAACTCCGTGGTGCTGCTGATCCTGGTGCCGATCTTCGCGTAGCCGGGCGAGCGGGTCGGGCTGCGTCCCGCCGCGCCGCGCTCAGCACCGCCCCTTCCCGCCCCGTCCTTGCGCTGAGGTCGAGCGCTCTCGTTCGTGAGGTCGAGCGCTCTCGCTCGACCTCACGAACGAGAGCGCTCGACCTCAGCGTGACGAGGGAGCGGCGGGCGTCGCTCAGATCCCGATCGCGTCCCGGATCGGGCCGAGCAGGAAGTAGACGACGAAGACGCCGGCCACACCCCACATCAACGGGTGCACCTTGCGGGCCTCGCCCTTGGCGGTCATCAGCACGGCGTAGGTGATGAAGCCGGCGCCGATGCCCACGGTGATCGAGTAGGTGAACGGCATCAGGACGATCGTGAGGAAGGCCGGGATGGCCACCTCGTAGCGCTTCCAGTCGATGCCCGCCACCTGCGTCATCATCAGGAAGCCGACGATCACGAGGGCCGGGGTCGCCGCCTCGAACGGGACGAGCTGGGCCAGCGGCGAGAGGAAGACCGCGAGGAGGAACGCAGCGCCGGTGACGACGGAGGCGAAGCCGGTCCGGGCGCCGTCGCCGACGCCGGCCGCGGACTCGATGTAGCTCGTGTTGGAGGACACGCCGCCGACGCCGCCGGCCGCGGCGGCGATGGAGTCGACCACGAGGATCTGCTTGGTCCGCGGCGGGGTGCCGTCCTCGCGGAGCAGGCCGGCCTCGCCGCCGATGGCCACCATCGTGCCCATCGTGTCGAAGAAGTCGGCGAGCATGAGGGAGAAGACCAGGAGCAGGACGGCGATCACGCCGATCGCCTGGAACGAGCCGAGCAGGTTGAACTGGCCGACGGTCGCGAAGTCGGGCGCCTGGACCACGGAGCCCTCGAGGCGCGGGACCTCGAGGCTCCAGCCGGTGGGGTTGTAGCCGTCGGTGCCGGGCACGCCGCGCGGCCCGACGTTCGCGACGAGCTCGATCAGCCCGGCCAGCACGGTGGCCGCCACGATGCCGATGAGGATCGCGCCCTTGACCCGGCGGACGAAGAGGATCGCCGTGAGCAGGAGCCCGAACACGAACACGAAGGTCGGCCAGCCGAACAGCTCGCCGCCGATGCCGAGCGTGAGCGGGGTGCCGGCGCCGGGACGCACGATGCCGCCGTCGACGAAGCCGATGAGCGCGATGAACAGGCCGATGCCCACGCTGATCGCCACCTTCAGCTGCGCCGGCACGGCCTTGAACACGGCCTCGCGGAACCCGGTCAGCACCAGCACGAGGATCACGAGACCCTCGATCACCACGATGCCCATGGCGTCGGCCCAGGTCATGCCCGGGAGCGCGGCCACGGAGTAGGCGACGGCGGCGTTGAGGCCCAGGCCCGTGGCGAGCGCGAGCGGGAAGCGCCCGACGACGCCCATCAGGACCGACATGAGGCCGGCGATGAGCGCGGTGGCCGCGGCGATGGCGGGGAGGTTGGGCTCGTCGCCGCCTCCGAGGTACTGGCCCGTGCCGTCCTGCACGAAGCCCAGGATCAGCGGGTTCAGCACGAGGATGTAGGACATCGCGAAGAAGGTGACGATGCCGCCGCGCACCTCCCGCCCGATGGTCGATCCCCGTTCGGAGATGGAGAAGTAGCGGTCCAACGCCCCGTGAACTCCGGTCGGGGCGGGCGACGTGAGGGTGCTCATGGGGCCGCATGCTGCCAGAGGTCGGTCACACCAAAGCGGGACCCTGGGTCACACGGGCCCTCCGCCGTCGCGCGGAGGGCCCCGCGGGCGGCTGGTCGGCCGGCGGCCGGCCGGGGAGGGCCCCAGGTAGTCGGTTCGGCGTGAGGTAGTCGTGAGGACGCGACTACCTCACGCCAAACCGACTACCTCGCCCACGTGGGGCAGATGGCCACCTCGCCCCCGCCCGCCGAACCGACTACCTCGCCCCCGCGGTAGAGCGGCGGTGGCCGACGACGGCGCCCGGCTACCCTGACCGGGTGCACCTTGGCCCCCCGTCACCCAACCGGAGCGACGAGCTCACGCCCGTGAAGGTCAACATGCGGGCGATGTTCCTGGTCGGGACGGCGATCTGGGCGGCGGCGGGCGTCGTCGTCGGCTTCGCGGTCGCGAGGGATGCGATCGCCGAGCCCCTCTGGCTTGCGGTCTGCGCCGCCGGGATCTGCATCGGCGTCGGTGGCTGGCTCTGGTCTCGCTGGCGGCGCTGGTAGCCGGCACGCACCTCCCGGCCGTCTTCGCCCCCGTTTCGCTGAGGTCGAGCGCTCTCGTTCGTGAGGTCGAGGGGCTCGGCGTGTCGCTCGACCTCGCGAACGAGAGCGCTCGACCTCAGCGAAGTGGGGGTGAGGGTGAGGGTGGGGGTGGGGGGTCTTCGCGGAGGCGGCGCAGGGCCTCGTCGAGCTCCTCGTTCACCGTGGCTCGGAGCCGCGGGCCGGCCGGCGGCGCGGCTCGGACCGACCCGAGGACCTCGACCCGGCGCGCCTCCGCCGCCGCCCGGACCGCCGGGTCCGCGCACGACAGCCCCGCCAGGATCGCCACCAGCGCGTCCCCCAGCGCCCGCACGCCCGCGGCCAGAGCGCGCGGGTCGCGCGTCAGATCCTCCCGCGGGCGCCCGCTCAGCCCCGCCATGAGGTCCAGGCCTGGCGTGGACGACGGCGCGTCCTCCTGGCCCCTGACACCCGGACCGCCGACACCCTCGCCGCCGCGGCCCGTCTGGTCGCCGCCGCCTGCGCCCTCGCCCGTCACCGGTACTCCTCTGCCAGGAACGCGTCCGGATCGCCCGGTCCCGCGTGTCGCACGAAGCGCAGCCGCGGCACGCGCGCGTACAACCACGCGGCGACGTCGGCGCCCACCAGCGGGTGCGGCTGGCCGTAGACGCTGCACCACGACCACGACGTCGCAGGTGGGCGCAGGCTCAGTCCGAACGCGTGCCGGGGCCGCACGAAGACCCCGCCCGCTCCGGCCCGCCTGCAGGCCGCGCACGGCTCGGGCCCGAACGGGTAGAGCGGGCCTCCGGCGGGCGCGTCGGACCAGAGGACGACGACGTCGCCCGGCTCCCCGGTGTCGACCTCCCCTCCCCCGCCGCCCCCGTCGAAGCGCGCGCTCCGCAGGCCCGAGTCGAGGCCGGCGGCGGCGAGCCCGGCGACCAGCCCCGGCCTCGCGACCCACGCCATCGGGTCGACGAGGAAGCAGAGGGGCGCCTCGTCCAGGGCCGCCGTGACGTCGCGCAAAGCCGCCGCGGCGACCTCCTCCGGCCCGGGCGGCGCCGCGTACCGGAGGGCGAGCCCGCAGCCGGGGCACGGCTCCTCCCGCACGAGGGCCGGCCCGCGCCAGCTCCGCCACGGCGCGCCGGTGATCGCGTAGGCGACGCCGCCGGGCGGCAGGGCGGCGTCGTCGACCCGCTCGCCGGCCTCGGTGACCGCCTCGGCGCCGGCGGCGTCGCCACTCCCGCAGCGCCGGGAGCCGCCGGACGGACGGCCCTTCGAGGGCCCCCGCCCACTCCTGCCCGGCCGTGCGCGAAGGGGGGACCGGCGGGGCGGTGGGGGGCGGCGTCGTCCCGGGGAGCCGTGCGCTCACGCGGTAGAGGACCCACTCGTCGTAGCACCCGACGAGCAGCTCCCCCGGGTAGGCCTCGACGGCGGCGCTCACCGCGTCCGCGTCGTGCCGGGTCCAGCGCTCGACCGGAAGCGCGACCCGCGGTCGGCAGGCGCGTTCGAACTCCTCGACGTCCACCCACACGTCGCACTCGGCACTGATCGCGAGTCCCTGGCGGTCGGCGACGACGACGCTCGGCACCCGAGCAGGTTGGCGGTCAGACTCGATCGAGCGGCCAGCGCCGTCACCACGCACCCCCGTGAACCCTCTCGAGGATGGCGCGGGACACCCGCGGGGTCCAGACCCCGCGCGAGGACTCTCAGATCGCGGGACAGGAAAACCCTGCGCCAGCCTGCGGTGTTCGCCGCCACCACCCCCGAGTGGGTCCGGCGACGAGGCCCTCCGCGCCAGACGGCTCTGGGGTCTGTCGGTCAGGAACGGGTAGTGCCATGCTGGCCCCGAGGTAGGCGTCCGACGGAGGGGGGTCCGTGATGTCGACGTATCGCAGGTGCGCGGCTGGGCACGGTGTCACGTCATGACCGGTGCCCGCGCCCTGAACCTTCTGGCTCACCAAGACGACGACCTGCTGTTCATGAATCCCGCGGTCGGGCGGGACATCGCCTCCGGATGGGGCGTGCGGACGGTGTACCTCACGGCTGGTGACGCCGGAACGGACGAGACGTACTGGAGCGGTCGTGAGGACGGTGCGCGCGCGGCGTACGCGCACATGGCGGACGTCGCGGACGAGTGGACCGACGTGGATCTCGCCGTCGCAGGCCGGACCCTGACCATGAGCACGCTCGATGCCCTGCCGCACGTCGGTCTGGTGTTCATGCGGCTGCCGGACGGCAACCTCGACGGGAGCGGTTTCCCGAGCACCGGTCGGGTGTCGCTCCAGCGGCTGTGGACCGGCGCGGCAGCGTCGCTGGACAGCCTGGACGGAGCCGAGACGTACACGGCGTCCCAGCTCGTGTCGACGCTGGCCGCCCTGATGGCCGACTACGCACCCGACGTCGTGCGCCTCCTCGACTTCGTCGGCGCGTTCGGCGACGGCGACCACCATGATCACTACGCCTCCGCCTACTTCGGGCTGGCCGCGCACCGGGCCTACGGCGGAGCCCGCCTCAGGGTCGGGCACCAGGGCTACATGAACGCGATGCGCCCGCAGAACCTCGACGCGCGGCAGGCGAGCGACAAGACGGACACCTTTCTGGTGTACGCCGCGCACGACTCGCAGGTCCCACAGACAGCGCAGGCGCTCGGCGTCTACGCCCCCTGGGTGGCGCGCCGCTACACCGTCGGGACGGGCGACGTCGCGGCCCTGGCCGACGTGACGGCGTCCTCAGCCGACGCCACGACCGGCCAGGTCGCCGCCCGCGCCGTCGACGGATACATCCTCGGGTACCCCGACAACGCGTCGCACGAGTGGGCCACAGTCGGCGGTGGAGCGGGAAGCTGGCTGACGCTGACGTGGTCGACGCCGCACACCCCGCGGAGCGTGGTGCTCTACGACCGCCCGAACGAGGACGACCACGTGACAGGTGGCACCCTCCTGCTAGACGGTGCCACCTCAGTCGCGACCGGACCGCTCGGCGGCTGGTATGAGCCCACCATCGTGGACGTGCCGGGTACCCCCGTCACGACCGCTGACATTCCGGGTCGATGCGGTCAGCGCGACAACGCAGAACGTGGGGCTCGCCGAGATCGAGGTCCACGACGCCAACATCGCGCCCGACGCCAAGGTGACCGCGTCCTCGCAGAGCGACGCCACCGGGCAGATCGCCGCACGCGCCATCGACGGACACGCGGGCGGCTACCCACTGAACCCCCAGCAGGAGTGGGCCACGCTCGGCGGCGGCGTCGGCAGCTGGCTCCACCTCTCGTGGGCAACCCCGCGCGAGGTGCGGCGCGTCGTGCTCTTCGACCGGCCCAATCCGGACGATCACATCGTCTCTGCGACCCTCGGCTTCAGCGACGGCAGCACGGTGCCCGTCGGGGAACTCGATCCCACCGGCGGCCCGACCGCCGTCGACCTCGCCCCCCGCCTGACGACGTGGCTCATGCTCACCGTCACCGCCGTCAGCCCGTCGACGCAGAACGTCGGCCTCGCAGAGATCCAGGTCGAAGGCGACTGAACCACGCGGGCCGCGGGCACCCACACCTCGCCGCCTCTCGCCGAGGGGGGTTGCGCAGGTCATAGATGGCCATGACCTGCGCGACCCCGCATTCGGGCGGAAGAGCGGGACGGGGAAGACGGGGCGGGTGGGCTATGCCGTCACCCGTCCCGCCAGTCCCGGTACAGCCGGATGAGCGCGTTGGTCGAGGAGTCGTGCGCCAGGTCCGCGTCCCCGGACAGCTCCGGCACGATCCGGTTCGCCAGCACCTTGCCGAGCTCCACGCCCCACTGGTCGAAGGAGTTGATCCCCCACACCACGCCCTGCACGAACGTCCGGTGCTCGTACAGCGCCACGAGCTGGCCCAGCACCGCCGGCGTCAGCTCGCGGGCGAAGATCAGGTTGGTCGGGTGGTTCCCCGCGAACGTCTTGTGCGAGACGAGTTCCTCGGGGACGCCGTCGGCCCGCACCTCCTCCGCCGTCTTGCCGAACGCCAGCGCCTCAACCTGCGCCAACAGGTTCGCCGTCAGCAGGTCCTGGTGCACCCCCACGGGTGTCGCGGCCCGCGCGAACCCGAGGAAGTCCGCCGGCACCATCTGCGTGCCCTGGTGGATCAGCTGGTAGAACGCGTGCTGCCCGTTGGTCCCGGGCTCGCCCCACACGATCGGCCCGGTCTCGGTGGACACCGGCGAGCCGTCCACCCGCACGGACTTGCCGTTCGACTCCATGTCCAGCTGCTGCAGGTACGCCGCGAACCGCGCGAGGTACTGGTTGTACGGGAGCACCGCGTGCGACGACGCCCCGTAGAAGTTCCGGTACCAGACCCCGAGCATCGCGAGCAGGACCGGCAGGTTCTTCTCGAGCGGCGCGGTCCGGAAGTGCTCGTCCATGGTGTGGAAGCCCTCGAGCATCCAGCGGTAGTTCTCGACGCCGATCGCCACCATCAGCGCCAGCCCCACCGCCGAGGTGTACGAGTACCGCCCGCCCACCCAGTCCCAGAACCCGAACATGTTCGCGGTGTCGATCCCGAAGTCCGCCACCTTCGCGGCGTTCGTCGAGACCGCCACGAAGTGCTTGCCCACCGCCGCCTCGTCGCCGAGCGCCTCGACGAGCCACGCCCGCGCCGTCTTCGCGTTGGTGATCGTCTCGATGGTGGTGAACGTCTTGGAGCAGACGATGAACAGCGTCTCCTCGGCGTCCAGCCCGAGCAGCTTCTCCGAGATGTCCGCGCCGTCCACGTTGGACACGAACTGCACGTTCAGGCTCCGGTCCGAGTACGGCCGCAGCGCCTGGTACGCCATGACCGGCCCGAGGTCCGACCCGCCGATCCCCACGTTCACCACGTTCTTGATCCGCTTGCCCGTGAACCCGAGCCACTCCCCGGAGCGCACCTTCTCGGCGAAGTGCCCCATCTTGTCGAGCACCTCGTGGACGTCCGCGATGACGTCCTGCCCGTCCACCACGAGCACGGCGTCGCGCGGCGCCCGCAGCGCCGTGTGGAGCACGGCCCGGTCCTCGGTGGTGTTGATGTGGTCGCCGCGGAACATCGCGTCGCGGTAGTCCTCGACGCCCGCCGCCCGCGCGAGCGCGATGAGCAGCTCGACGGTCTCGCCCGTCACCCGGTTCTTCGAGAAGTCGACGTACAGGTCGCCCACCTCGGCGACCATCTCCGTCCCCCGCGTGGGGTCCGCGGCGAACATCTCGCGCAGGTGGACCCCGGCGGTCTCGTCGTAGTGCGCCTGCAGTGCGGCCCACTCGGGGGTGGTGGCGATGTCCTGGCTTGCGGTCACAGGGAGGTCCTCCTTGGTGCGATGTCCGACGACGGCGCGGCGCGACGTGGCGTCCGGGTCTCCGCCGCCGACATCCCTGGCCGGGAACGGCCGACGACGGCGCCCGTCACCTCGCGCGCCTCACCCCGCCGACTCTTCCGCACCCGCGCGCCGCGCACAACGGACTTGGCACACCGAGCCCGAACAGCCCGCCCCCACGTCGCTGAGGTCGAGCCCTCTCGTTCGCGAGGTCGAGCCCCCCACGTCGCTGAGCTCGAGCCTCTCGTTCCCGACGGCCGCTCTCAACCGCAAGTGGTGCAGGAGTGGCCAGAGTGACTCCAATTGCCGTCCCACCTGCATCACTGGTCCCACTTGCGGTTGAGAGCGGCCGCGACGGGCCCGAACCACCCGCGCTCCCGCTGATTCCGTCACGCCGCGGCCCTCACCCAGCCGAGCCGCCCGGCCCCGCCACCGCCCGCGCCGCCGCGTCCCACGTGAACAGCGCCGCCCGCGCGCGCCCGGCGGCGCTCCGCTCGGCCCACTCGCCCGGGTCGGTCGCCAGCGCGCCCAGCCCGTCCGCGAGCCCCGCGACGTCCCCCATCGGCGCCACCCGCGCCACGCCCCCGGCCGCCTCGAGCATCCCCGCCGAGTCCGAGCACACCACCGGCGTCCCGGACGCCATCGCCTCGAGCACCACGAGCGGAAACCCCTCCGCCCACGTCGACGGCAGGCACACCGCCGACGCCGCCCGCATCTCCGCCGCCACCGCGGCCCGGTCCGAGAACGGCACGAAGTCCACCGGGACCCCCACGCCCGGCGGCCGCCTCCCGCAGCGACACCTCGTAGGCGTCCAGCCCGCCCGCCCCGTACCGGCTCCCCCCGACCACGCGCACCCGCACCGGCCGCCCGACCCGCTCCCGCACCGCCTCCGCCGCCTCGATCACCAGGTGCACGCCCTTGTTCTCGGCCACCTTCCCGGCGAACAGCACCACGAACTCCCCCTCCGGCGCCTCCCGCGGCCCCGGAGCCCGGAAGAGGTCGTCGACGCCGTTGTGCACCACCTCGAACCCCCGCGCCCGACGCCGCCCCACCCGCTTCGCCGTCGCCTCCCGCAGGTGGTCGGCGCAGAAGATCACCCGGTCCGCCCGCCCCAGCAGCCGCCGCAACTCCCGCCGCCCGTACGACCGCGACAGCGGGTTGTGCACGTACAGGCACACCTGCGACCCCGCCCGCCGCACGCCCTCCCACCGCGGCAGCGTCGCCGCGACGTAGTGCCCCTCGTAGAGGAGGACGACGTCGCGCGGCGCCTCCTCCAGCGCCCGCGCCGCCGCGTCGTACACCTGCCCGTAGTTGCGCCGCAGCCGCCCGCGCCGGCCGTCCACCCAGTCCGTGACGATCTCCTCGCGGGAGAAGTGGCGCCGTCCGTAGTCGACCGTCAGGCTCGGCACCGCCGGCGTCACCAGCCCGCGCCCGAGGACGACCACGGCGTCCCCGCCCGCCCGCAGGTGCGCCTCGCCCAGCCGCTGGGCCACGGTCATGAGCGTGCTGCCCTGGGTCCCCTGCGCCATGGGCACGTGCGCAACGCTCGGCAGCTCACCCTCTGCGGTCATCCGTCCTCCACTGGCCGACGGCCCGGTGCGGCGACCCGACGGCGCGAGCCTACCCGCGCGGACCGGTCCCTCCCTGAGCCCGGGCGGCACCTCACGCACACATCCGGTACCGAGACGAGCACCGCGAGACCGTTCCAGGCGTCACACGAGCCTCGACCAGTCCCGCATCGTGTGCGTGCGCTGCCATCGGCGGCGTCGGCGAGAGTGACCGAGCCCCCGCAACCGCAAAGGACCCCCCCGTGCCCGCATCCCGAGCCCCACCCCGGGCTTCTTCGTGCCCGAGATCCGAGCCCCCCGCCGCCAGATCGGCCGCCGCGCCTTCGACTTCTCCCGCCAGGTCGCGATCATGGCGATCGTCAACCGCACGCCCGACTCCTTCTACGACGAGGGCGCCACCTTCGCCCTGGACCGCGCGGTCTCCTCCGCGGTCACGGCGGCCGACGACGGCGCGGACTGGGTCGACATCGGCGGCGTCCCCTTCTCCCCCGACACCCCGGAGAT
>CAWACR010000002.1:0-111019 GCA_963780675.1 uncultured Actinomycetota bacterium | reverse complement strand
ACCCCGCGAGCACCTCGGCGGCGAGCGAATCGAGCAGGTCGGCATCGGCCCGCAGCAGCGCCGCGCTCCGCGCCAGGGCGGGCACCACCCCCGGCCCGAGCGCCCGCTCCAGCGCCGGCACGACGTCGACCCGCACGGCCGCACGCCGGTGCGCCCCGACGTCGGCGTTCGTCGGGTCAAGCCAGACCGGCAGCTCGAGCGCCGCGCACACCGCCTCGGTCTGCGCCCGTCGCAGCCCGAGGAACGGTCGCCGGAACCGCCCCCGCACGGCCGCCATGCCCGCGAGCGATCGCGCCCCCGAGCCCCGCGCGAGCCCCAGCAGGACCGTCTCGGCCTGGTCGTCGAGCGTGTGCCCGAGGAGGACGACGACGGCGCCGCTCGCCTCGGCCGCGCGCTCCAGCGCCGCGTAGCGCGCGGCCCGGGCGGCGGCCTCGAGCCCGCCGGGCCCGGTCACCTCGACCGTCTCGACCGTGACGGGGTCGAGGCCGAGGTCAGCGCAGGTCCGTGCCGCCCCCTGCGCCACGACGGCGCTCCCCGCCTGCAGCCCGTGATCGACGACCACGGCCCCCGCGCGCAGGCCGAGCCGCGGCGCCACGAAGGCGGTCGCCGCCGCGAGCGCCACGGAGTCCGGCCCGCCGGAGCAGGCGACGAGGACGACGGCGCCCCGTGGCAGGTCGGCGAGGCTCGCCTTCACCGCGTTCCGGGCCGCGGCGACCGCGGGGTGGGGGCCGCTCACGACCGCCCCGGTCCCGGGGTCACCCGCCGCCGTCGGGCACCACGCCGTCGTCAGGCCCCACGCAGTCCCCACGCATCGCGCCGTCGTCAGCCGTGGACGCGCCGGACCCACGCCTGCGGGTCGGCGATCTCGGCCGGCGTCGGCAGCGCCTCCGGCCCCGACCACACCGCGTTGAGGCCGGGGTGCCCGACGGCGCCCACCACCCCCCGCACGAACGCCGCGCCCGTGCGGTACTGGGCCACCTTCGCGTCGAGGCCGAGCAACCGCCGCAGGAGGACGTCGAGGGGGCCCTTCCCGTTGCGGCGCGCCTCGAACTTCGTGCGGATCCGGCGCAGGCCGTGGACCACGCCCGGCCCGACGGCGTCCATCACCACGTCGGCATGCCCCTCGAGCAGCGACATCACGGCCACGGCCTCGGCGACGACGGCGCGCTCCTCCTCGTCGAGCACGACGTCGAGGAGGGCGCCGCCCGAGCCGGGCGCCGTCGTCGTCCCCGGTGACTCCTCCGGGACCGCCGGTCGCTCCCCGCCCACCGCGGGCCCACGCACGATCGCGGCAGGGCCTGCAGGAGCGCCTGGAGGCGGTCCGGGCCCCGCTCGGGGTCCTCGAGGCCGGTGGCGAGGCCCTGGACGCGCTCGATGAGGTGGCCCGCCAGCCAGGGCGCCGCCGCGAACTGCACCGCGTGGGTCTGCTCGTGCAGACAGATCCAGAGTCGGAAGTCGGCGGGGCGAACGCCCAGCTCGCGCTCGACGTGCAGCACGTTCGGTGCCACCAGCACGAGGCGGCCGGGGCCGTCCTGGTCCGCGCCGAAGACCTCGGGCGGGGTGAACGGGTCGAACTGGCCGAGCACCTTGGTCGAGAGGAAGGCGAGCGCGAGGCCCATCTGCTCGCCCGCGAAACGGGCGCCGGCGGGCGACGTCGCGGCGGGGAGGGCGTCCTCGAGCATGTGCCGGAACATCTGGACGTTCGCCTCCGCCCAGCGCGGGCGGTCGATCACGTAGACGGGGCCGGCGGCGGCCCGCTCGGCGGCCTCGCGGAGCCCGGTCACGCGGGCGACGTGGGCCGGCGCGGTGCGGGCGGCCTCGCGGAGCTCGGTGACGAGGGCGACCAGCTCCGCCCTCTCCGCGCGCGGGCCGGGGGGCACGACGGCGCCGGCCCGGCGCCGCGCGAGGTCCCAGTCGACGCTGCTCGGGGAGGTGCCCTCGGGGTTGCTCACCGGGTCACGGTAACAACCGGGGCTGACATGAGGTCAGCGGCGGATCAGCGGGTTGCCCGGGTCGAGCCGGTCGAGGATCTTGGCGCCCACCCGGTGCAGGTCCTCGACGTCGTCCTCGGTCAGCACGTCGAAGACGAGGGCGCGGACGGCGGCCACGTGCCCCGGCGTGAGGCGCACGCTCTCTTCCCAGCCCTCGTCCGTGAGGCTGGCGAGCGTCACCCGGCCGTCCTCCGGGCACGGGTGCCGGCGGACCCAGGACCGAGTCTCCAGACGCGCGACCACGTGGGAGAGGCGAGAGAGGGAGGAGTTCGTGCAGTGGGCCAGCTGGCTCATCCGCAGCGTGCGGGACGGTTCCTCGGCCAGCATCGCCAGCACCATGTAGTCGAAGCTCGTGATGCCGGCCGACCGGCGGAGCTGGGAGTCGAGGGCGCCCGGCAGCAGCACGGTGACGCCGAGGAGGGCCTTCCAGGCCTCCCGCTCGGCCTCGCTCAGTCCGCGCGCCTCAGTCACACCTCGAGTGTACGCCGCTTTGTTGACAACTCAAGTCACAGCGGCCACCGGATCCGGGACCTTGAACCGCTGCACGGCGCGCCAGGCGGTGCTCCACTGGGACAGCCGGGCTCCACCGGGGCCACGGCACGCACCCAGGAGGGCCCATGACTGACGTCTCCATCTTCGGCTCCGGCCTCATGGCCCGGGCCATCGCCTCCCGTGTCCTCGCCGGCGGCGGTTCCGTCCAGATCCTCGACCTGAACGAGGCCGACGCCGCCCGGCTCGCCGCCGAGCTGGCCGCGCCCGAGAGAGTGACGACCGGCACGGTGGGCGACGACGCGGCGGGCGCCGTCGTCGTCCTCGCCGTCCCCTACGCCGCGGCCGTGCCGCTGGTCACCGAGTACGGCGAGCGCCTGGCCGGCAAGGTGATCGTCGACATCACCAACCCCGTCAACATGGCGACGTTCGCCGGCCTCCTCACCCCGCCCGGCATCTCCGCCGCCGAGGAGATCGCCGCCGCCGCGCCGCAGGGCGCGCACGTGGTCAAGGCGTTCAACACGACGTTCGCCGGTCCGTTGCTCACGGGCCAGGTGTCCGGCCAGCCGCTCGACGTCTTCCTCGCGGGCGACGACGCCGCGGCGCGCGCCGCGGTCGCGAAGATCATCCGGGCGCGGCGGGATGCGGCCGATCGACGTCGGCGACCTCGCCCGGGCCCGGGCGCTGGAGTGGATGGGGCTGCTGCACATCACGCTGCAGTTCAGCCGCGGCACGAACTTCGCCAGCGCGATCAAGATCATCGAGTAGGGGCCGGCCCGCCGGCGGCTGCTGCCCCCGGGCACCCCCCGCTTCGCCGGGGCTGTTCAGGAGCAGCCGCAGGCCGCGAGCCGGCTCGCCCACTCGTCGACGGCGTCGCGCGCGGCGGACACCCCGCCCACCGCGACCTCGTCGGCGACGACGGCGAACGACAGGAACCTCCCGTCGGCGTCGAGCACCGACCCGGCCAGCCCCACCACGGTCAGCAGCGTCCCCGTCTTCGCGCGGAGCACGCCCGCCGCGGGGTCCGACGGCGCCGCGAACCGGTCGTCGAGGCTGCCCCGGAGAGCGGCCACCGGCATGCCGGTGGCCACGACCACCAGGCCGGGCTCGGCCGGGTCCGCCACCCGCTCCACGAGCCGGGCCAGGACGAGCGGCGGCACGGCGTTGCCCTCGGAGAGCCCGGACCCGTCGACCATCGTCACGCCGCTCACGTCGAGCCCCAGCCCGGCGAGGACGGCCAGCACGGCCGCCGTCGCGTGCTCGAAGTCGGCCGGCTCTCCCGCCTCGATCGCGACGGCGCGAGCGAGCGCCTCGGCGACGTCGTTGTCGGAGACCCGCAGCGTGTGCGCGACGAGCTCGCCCACCGTCGCGGACTCCACGGCCGCGACGTCGGTCGCGCCGGCGGGCGCTGCCTCCCGCGCGACGTCGCCCTCCACCACGACGCCGGCGGCCGCGAGCGCCGCGGCGAAGGTCCGGGCGGCCGTCAGTGCGGGGTCGCCGTCGCGGGCGATCTGCCCCTCGACGATCCCGCGATCGACGGCGAGCGGCGCCACCGGCGCGACGAACCCACCGCCCAGGTCGATCGGCCCCCAGCCGGGCGCCGTCGTCGGCCCGGAGTAGGCCGTGTCGTCGAGGGCGACGCGGACGCCGGACACCCCGCGCGCCGCGAGCTCGGCGGCCGTCTGCGCGGCGAGGTCGCCCAGACCGGCGTGCCCGACGACGGCGCTCGGGTCCCCCGCGCCGGCGGCCAGGAGGACGTCGCCCCCACCGCGGAGGTAGAGCGTGGGCGCCGCGGGGGTGCCGGTCCCGGCGTCGGCCTGGTCCGCCGCGGGGGCGAGCAGCGCCGTCGTGCGCAGCCGGGACTCCTCGCCGAGGGAGGCGAGGGCCGCCGTCGTCGTCAGCAGCTTGATCGTGGAGGCGGGCGTCCGGGGAGCCGAGCCGTCGACGTCGAGCAGGACCTCGCCCGTCAGGACGTCGAGGACGACGACGCCGGCCCCGGCGCCGAGACGCGGGTCGGCGAGCAGGGGGGCGGTGAGCTCGGCGAGACGGGCGGCGTCGGGGACGGGAGCGCCGTCGTCCAGGCCCGTGAGGACGGCGGGCGCCGCGGGCGCGGGACTGAGGCTCACCGTGGGGAACGGCGTCGGCTCCTCCCACGGCTCATCCAGGGTGAGGAACCCAGGGAGCGTCTCGGGGAGGGCGTCGACGGCGTCGGCCGCGGCGACGCCCGCGACCGCGAGGGTGAGCACGCTCACAACCGCGACGGCGGATCGCCTGCGGATCACGGTGCTCCCTCCACAGGGGCGCGCGAGGCCCCTTGATGCGACAGACTAGGGCTCGGCCGATGAGCGCACCGGAGCGCCCACGATCCTCACGCAGGGAAGGCACGCCGTGGAATTCGACGTCACCATCGAGATCCCCAAGGGACACCGCAACAAGTACGAGGTGGACCACGAGACGGGCCGGATCCGCCTGGACCGGATGCTCTTCACCTCCACGCGCTACCCGGACGACTACGGCTTCATCGACAACACCCTCGGTGAGGACGGCGACCCGCTCGACGCACTGGTGCTCCTCGAGGAGCCGACCTTCCCCGGCTGCCTCATCCGCTGCCGGGCGCTCGGCATGTTCCGCATGAAGGACGAGGCGGGCGGCGACGACAAGGTGCTGTGCGTGCCGTGCGGCGACCAGCGGGCCTCGTGGCGCAGCGACATCGAGGACGTGAGCGAGTTCCACCGCCTCGAGATCCAGCACTTCTTCGAGGTCTACAAGGACCTCGAGCCCGGCAAGTCCGTGGAGGGCGCGCACTGGGTGGGCCGCGAGGAGGCCGAGGCCGAGATCGTGCGGTCGTTCCAGCGGCTCAAGGACGCCGGGGGCGGCCACCACTGAGGGCCGGCCGGGAGCCGGGCCGGGAGTGGGCCGGGAGCAGGTGAGGTAGTCGTTTCGGCGTGGGGTAGTCGGGCGGGATCGACTACCCCACGCCGAAACGACTACTTCACGGACGGGCGGGGGCGACGACGGGCGCGGGGGCGACGACGGCGCCCGGGTCACCTACCGGGTCAGCACCTGTCACCGACCGGGTCAGAGACTCGCGACCGTCAGCACGATGAGCGTGACGTTCAGCGCGGTCACGAGGAGGACGATCACGCCCATCGCCCACTTCATGGCCGGGCGGTTGACCGACGCCCCCATGAGATGGGGGTCGCCCGTGAGCCGCAGGAGCGGCACGAGCGCGAACGGGATCCCGAAGCTCAGCACCACCTGACTGATCACGAGAGCCCACGTGGGGTCGACGCCGAGCGCCAGGAGCGCGAGGGCCGGCGCCAGGGTGATGGCCCGCCGCGCGAGGATCGGGATCCGACGCCGCAGCAGGCCTTGCATGATCGTCGCGCCCGCGTAGCACCCCACCGACGTGGAGGCCAGGCCCGAGGCGAGGAGCCCGATCGCGAACGCGAGCCCGATGCCCGGGCCGAGCGCGTCCACGACGGCGGCGTGGGCCCCCTCGATGGTGTCCGTCCCGTCGACGCCGCGCAGGTTCGCGGCCGCGAGCAGCAGCATCGCGATGTTCACCGCACCGGCGACGCCGAGCGCCGTCATCACGTCCCAGCGCGTGGCGCGGATCAGGTGGACGCGGCGCGCGGCGTCGGCGGCGTGGCCGTGGCGGTCGCGGGCGAGCGCCGAGTGGACGTAGATGGCGTGGGGCATGACGGTCGCGCCGAGCATGCTCGCGGCGAGCAGCACGCTGTCGGCGCCGTCGAACCGCGGGACGAGGCCGGAGAGCACCCCCGCGCCGTCGGGCGGGTTGACGACGAGGCCGCTCACGAAGCCCAGGGTGATGATCACGAGCAGCGCGACGATGACCGACTCGAACGCTCGTTGCCCCACCCTGTCCTGGACCACGAGCAGCGCCATCGAGACGACGCCGACGATGAGTCCTCCGAGCAGCAGGGGCGTGCCGAAGAGGAGGTAGAGCGCGATCGCGCCACCGATCACCTCGGCGAGGTCGGTCGCCGCCGCGACCACCTCGGCCTGGGCCCAGAAGGCGAGGCGGGGCCCTCGGCGGGTGCGCTCGCCCACGAGCTCGGGCAGCGTGCGGCCGGTGACCAGGCCGAGCTTGGCCGACTGGTACTGCACGACGACGGCCATCGCGTTCGCGCCGACGAGCACCCACACCAGCAGGTAGCCGTACCGGGCGCCCGCGGTGAGGTTCGCGGCGACGTTGCCGGGGTCGACGTAGGCGATGGCGGCCACGAACGCCGGCCCCAGCAGCGGGAGCACCCGACGACGCAGCAGGGCCGGCACCGCAACGGCAGTCGCCATGGTTGAACTCCTGACTTCGGCCCGCCTCACTCTGAGTCCACGGATACTAGAACACCGCGGGTGCGGGGGCGTCTTCCCCCAGGTCGACGACGGCGCGAGGCGACCACGCGAACCAGGCCGGACCTCCTCAGCGCCCTCGAGCGCGGCCGTCCGAGGCCGACGGCGGTCGGCCCGGACCCGCGCCCAAGAAACGGGGCGGGTGGGGGCGTGTTCTGGGCGGCCGTCAGGGGCGGCCGACGTAGGGCAGCACGTTCGTCCAGTACATCTTCACGTACTCGACGTACTTGCCCGGAGCCGGGGCGTGCACCCGCATGTTGTTCCCGGCGTAGATGGCGACGTGGTAGATCCCGGACGCCGCGCCGTTGCTCGAGTAGAAGATCAGGTCACCCGGTCGCATCTGCGAGATCGGAACGTGCGCCACGTTCGCGTACTGCGCCTTGGTGGTGCGCCCGATCGAGATCCCGACGCTCGCGTAGGCCTTCATGGTCAGGCCGGAGCAGTCGTAGCCGTTCGGGCCCGTGGCACCCCAGATGTAGGGCTTGCCCACCTGGGTGAGAGCCCAGTTCAGGGCGGCCTGGCCGGTGGTCGCGCTCGCCGTCGTGACGACGACGGGGGCGGGAGCAGGTGCCGGGGCGGGGGCTGGCGCCGGGGCGGGGGCTGGCGCCGGGGCCGCAGGCGCCGGCGCTGGCGCGGGTACTGGAGCTGCGGGCGCAGCGGGCGCCGGAGCAGGCACGGGAGCTGCAGGTGCAGCGGGTGCCGCCGGTGCGGGGGCCGGCGCCGGGGCCGGTGCAGGTGCCGGGGCCGGGGCCGGGGCCGGGGCAGCGGGTGCCGCCGGCTCGGCAGGTGGCGCAACCGCCTCGACCGGCGCCTCGGGCGCGACGGGCCCGGCGTGCGACAACCGGCCCAGCGACGTCAACCGGCTGCTCGACGATCGTCACGGCGGGGAGCCGGGCCGCCTCGGCCTGGACGGCCGCGGCGGCGACGACGTCGGCCCGCTCACGGCGCTCGGCGTCGAGTGCGTCCTGCCTCGCGCGCTCGGCGTCGACGGTCACCTGCCGGTAGACGGCAAGCTGCGCGATCAGGCCGGTGCGCTCGCGCTCGAACGACTGGACGTGCGCGGCCGCCGCGCTCGCGGCGTCCCCCGCGACCTCGGCCGCGGCCGCCAGATCGTCGGCGGCGGCCTCGCGGTCGGCGACGGCGCGCTCGGCGCGCGCTTCAACGGTGTGGAGAACGAGCTCGGCGGCCTCGACGTCCTGCAGCGCGCTGCTCGCGCGGGCGCCCATCCGGTCGATGAGGAGGCTTCGCGCCACGACGTCGTCGAAGCCGTCCGCCGAGAGGTAGACCTCGAGCGACGCGAGCCCGCCGCCGGAGCGGTAGGCCGCCATAGCGATGCGGCCGAGTTCGGCGCGGGCGGCCTCGACCCGCCGTCGGGCGTCGTCGGTGCGGTCCTGGGCCGCGTCGGCCTCCGCTCGCGCGTCCTCGAGGTCGACGGCGGCCTGGTTGTACGCCTCGGTCGCCACCGACGAGGCGATCTGGACGGCGTCGAACTCCGCGCGCGCCTGGGCGAGACCGACCTCGAGGCCCGCGATGCGCGAGAGCGTGCTCACCGTCGCCCGCTGAGCCCGGCTGACGTCGTCGCCCGTCGACGGGTCGGCCGCGGCGGGAGCGAGGACCCCTGCCAGGAGCGCCGCGACCGCGGCCGAGGCCAGTGCGACCCGGCGCGAGAACGTCGTGTGCCGCACTGCACCCTCCCGCCGATTCGCCCGGGATTTCTTCGCGCGCTTCCCGGCGTGTCGCGTTGACGCCGCGATCTTGGCGCCTCTCGCACCGTACCGGAGCGCGCCGTTCATTGTGAACTTTCGCCCCACTGATCCCATGAGCATCATCCGTCACACGAACCACAGCGCGGGGAGCGCAAACCTGCGCGCCCAGGTCGTGGCACCCCCGCCGAGGTCGCTGTTCCGGCTCGAGGTCGCTGCGCCGGATCCTCGACCTCGCGCCAGAACCTCGACCTGGGCACCGGATTCTCGACCTCGGCGCCGGGCCCCCCACCCAGTCCACGATGCAAGACGGCCTCGTCCCGCCCGGGAGGGCGTCCTACCCTCACGCCATGAGCCGTCGAATGTGCCGCTGAACCAGCGCACATCTCGGCGTGCGCTGATCCCGGCCCCTGAGCCGGATCAGCCCTCCCATGTGCGCATCCGACCCAACGGCGGGTCGGCGCACACCAAGGCGCCGCGCTACCGCCACCTCGAGCACCACAGGTGAGGTCTCGCCACTGAGACCCGCTTCCCCCGTACGTCCGACGCGCGACGAGCGCCCCGCCCCCAGGGAGCCCCGATCATGAACAACGCCTGGTCCTTCGAAACCCGCCAGATCCACGCCGGCCAGACCCCCGACCCGGCCACCGGCGCCCGCGCCCTGCCGATCTACCAGACCACGTCCTACGTCTTCGCCTCGGCGGAGCAGGCCGCGGCCCGGTTCGCCCTCCAGGAGCTCGGCCCCATCTACACCCGGATCGGCAACCCGACCCAGGAGGTCGTGGAGAACCGGATCGCCTCCCTCGAGGGCGGCGTCGGCGCGCTGCTCGTCTCCTCGGGCCAGGCCGCCGAGACCTTCGCGATCCTCAACATCGCCGAGGCCGGCGACCACGTGGTCGCCAGCCCGTCGCTCTACGGCGGCACGTACAACCTCCTGCACTACACGCTGCCGAAGCTCGGCATCGAGACCACGTTCGTCACCGACCCCCACGACCCGCAGGCCTGGCGCGACGCCGTCCGCCCGAACACCAAGCTGTTCTTCGGCGAGACGATCCCCAACCCCAAGTCGGACATCCTGGACATCGAGACGATCGCGGCGATCGCCCACGAGGTCGGTGTGCCGCTCGTCGTCGACAACACCGTCGCCACCCCCTACCTCCTGCGTCCGCTGGAGTGGGGCGCGGACATCGTCGTCCACTCCGCGACGAAGTACCTCGGCGGGCACGGCACCGCGATCGGCGGCGTGATCGTCGACGGCGGCACGTTCGACTTCGCGCAGCACCCCGAGCGCTTCCCGAACTACAACACCCCCGACCCGTCCTACAACGGCCTCGTCTTCGCGCGCGACCTCGGCGCCGACGGCCTCTTCGGCGTCAACCTCGCCTTCATCCTCAAGGCGCGCCTCCAGCTGCTGCGCGACCTCGGCTCCGCGATCTCCCCGTTCAACGCGTTCCTCATCGCCCAGGGCCTCGAGACGCTCTCCCTGCGCATCGAGCGCCACGTCGCCAACGCCGAGCACGTCGCCCAGTGGCTCGAGGACCGCGACGACGTCGTCCGCGTCCACTACGCCGGCCTGCCCTCCAGCCCGTGGCACGCCAACGCGGAGAAGTACCTGCCTCGGGGCGCGGGCGCGATCGTCGCCTTCGAGCTCGACGGCGGGCGCGAGGCCGGTCAGGCGTTCGTCTACGCGCTCGAGCTGCACTCGAACGTCGCGAACATCGGCGACGTGCGCTCCCTCGTCATCCACCCGGCGTCGACCACGCACAGCCAGCTCACCCCCGAGGAGCAGGAGCTGTCCGGGGTGACCCCGGGCTGGTGCGCCTCGCCGTCGGGATCGAGAACATCGACGACATCCTCGCGGACCTGGAGGCAGGCTTCCGCGCCGCGAAGGGTGCGTGAGGTGCGTGCGGCACGTACCGTTGTCACTCGTGAGCACACCGGAGCGCAGGCGGCCAGCCCAGAGCGGCACGCCTGCGCCCGGAAGCCCCGACGACGGCGCGGCCTCGGCTCCGCGTCCGGCGCCGCCGTCGTCGGCCCCCAAGCGCGCGGCGCCGCGGTCGGCAACGCCCCGGCCTAGGCGGTACCAGCACGTGCGTGGCTCCACCGACCCTCTCCCCGCCTCCGCCGCCTGGACCCCGGACGACCCGGTAGGCCACCGGCAGTTCGCGGACCTCGGCCCGCTGAAGCTCGAGGCGGGCGGCCGGTTGCCGGCCGTGCGGATGGCGTACGAGACGTGGGGCGAGCTCAACGAAGCACGCGACAACGCCGTCCTGATCCTCCACGCGCTCACCGGCGACTCCCACGTCGCCGGTGAGGCCGGGCCCGGGCACCCGACCGACGGGTGGTGGCCGGGCATGGTCGGGCCGGGGTGCCCGATCGACACGGACCGCTACTTCGTCGTGTGCCCCAACGTGCTCGGCGGCTGTCAGGGGACCACCGGTCCGGCGTCGCCCGCGCCGGACGGCGCGCCGTACGGCAGCCGGTTCCCCTACGTGACCGTGCGGGATCAGGTCGCGGCCGAGATCCGGCTGGCAGACGCCCTCGGGGTCGACTCCTGGGCACTCGTCGTGGGCGCATCCATGGGCGGGCACCGCGTGCTCGAGTGGGCCGCCATGGAACCCGAGCGGGTGCGCGGGATCGCCGTCATCGCCTCCGCGGCGCAGACCACCGCCGACCAGATCGCGTGGGCGCACGCCCAGATCGCGGCCGTGCGGGCGGACCCGAAGTTCCGCGACGGCGACTACTACGACGCCGAGGACGGCGACGGCCCGCACGTGGGGCTGGGCATCGCCCGGCAGATCGCCCACACGACGTACCGCAGCGCATCCGAGCTGGACAACCGGTTCGGCCGGATCCCGCAGGGCGGCGAGGAGCCGATGGGTGGGGGCGGGCGGTTCGCCGTCCAGTCCTACCTCGACCACCACGCGCAGAAGCTCGCGCGGCGGTTCGACGCGAACTCCTACATCGTCCTCACGGAGTCGATGCTCACGCACGACCTCGGCCGGGACCGCGGCGGGGTGGACGCCGCGCTGCGCACCATCACGGCGCGGGCTCTGGTCGTGGCGGTCGACTCCGACCGGTTGTTCCTCCCGGAGCAGTCGGTGCGGATCGTCGCCCGGGTGCCGGGCGCGCTGCCGCTGCGGCTCATCCACTCCGACTTCGGGCACGACGGCTTCCTCATCGAGATCGACCAGCTCGGGCCGGCCGTCGGGGAGTTCCTCGCCACGCTCGTCCCCTGAGTCCCGCCCCGCCCCGCCCCGCCCCCCAAGCCTGCCGAACGCGGGGTTATGGGTCGAATGGGCGCTCATTCGACCCATAACCCCGCGTTCGGCAGGCCGTCTCTCAGCGGGCAGGTCGTGCGAGTGGGGGAGGCGGCGGGAGCGCGCGCGGGCGTGACGATGCCCCGCGTTCGGCCGACGCCGTCGGCCATGATGGGCCCGTGACCGCCGACCCCGCCACGCTCGCCGCCGACCTGCGCGACCAGTGGGGCCTCCTGCGACGCTGGCTCGCGGACCTGCCCGACGACGTCGCCGACCTGCCCGACCCCCTGCCCGGCTGGACCGTGGCCGACGTCGTGGCCCACCTCGGGCGGACCCTGCACGCGCTCGCCGCGTGCCGGCCGGCGCCCCCGGACGCGCAGCCCTTGTCCCTCGGTGAGTACCTTGCCGGCTACTCCCACGGCGCCTCGCGCACGGGCCGCGCCGCCCGCGAGCTGTCCGCCGCGATCGCGAAGCGCCGCGCGACCGCCCTCGACGAACTCGCCGACCAGGCGTTCGCCCAGGTGGGGCGCCTCCTCCCGCGGAACGGGAGCGACGTCGTCGTCACCGGCCACCGCGGGCCGATCCTCCTCTCGGACATGCTCGTGTCCCGCCTGGCCGAGCTCGTGATCCACGCCGAGGACCTCGCGCCCCTGCTGCCGCTCCCCGTCCCCGTGGAGCCGACGGCGCGGGTCCTGGTGGCGGAGGCCCTGGTCGACGTGCTGCGTCGCCGGACGGGCGCGGACGTCGAGGTCGGCGACGCGCGGGCGTTCGTGCTCCTCGCCTCGGGCCGGATCACCTGGGCTCAGGGAATCCGGGCCGGCGCCCTGCGCCCGCACTCCCTCAGCGACGGCCTCCCCGACCTCTCCGAGGCGCTACCCCTGCTCTGACCGACGGCGCGCGCCTCCGGCCGACGGCGCGCCGGCCCGTGAGCCGCGCGCGCGACGGTCCCACGCCGTCGACGGGGCGTCAGACGGCGGTCGCGTGCCGCCGACGGCGCCCGTCCGACCCGGCGGCGCGGCTCCCGCCCCCACCGTGCCGCCGCCCGACGGCGCCCTGCAGTTCCGCGCGAGCCTCGCCGAGCGTCGGACCGCCGTCGCCGACCCGCCAGGCGGACCAGCCGTCGACGTCGTCCCGGCCGCTCACCCGGCGCGCGGCGTCGGTCGGGTCCGTGACCGACAGCCCGCCGGGCAGGACGATCACCCCGTCCGGGGTCAGGAGGGCGCTGTGGACGTGATCGTCCCCGGCGCCGTCGCGCCACACGAGCTCGACGGCGGAGCTCAGGACCGCACCGATCATCCGGAGGTTCCCCTCCGGGCTCAGGTCGACCGAGACCGTGGGAGTCACGGCCTCCGGCTCGCCCCGTCCGCCCGCGGCACCGACCATGCGCCGCGGCGACGACGGCGTGATGACCGGCCGGGCACTGGGAAGGGCGGTCCGGCGCAGCTCGACCGCGTCGACGAACCGCCGGCCGCTGCTCATCCGCCGCACGACGAGCTCGATCACCTGGAGTCCGGAGGACGCGAGGACCTCGAGCGCCGGGCGGACGTCGTCGTCGATCGCGAAGGCGACGAGCACCGCGGGCGGCCCCTGGACGCCACGCGGCGCGGACTCGCGGAAGCCGGCCCATTCGGAGCGGAACGTCGCGACGCCACCGGGGTACCCCTGCGCGATGTCCGTCCAGCTCATCCGGGCGCCTTTTCCGGCCTGGGCGAGGATCCAGACGAGCGTCGCCGCGTCCACGCGCGCCGTGACGGCGACGACGACCACCTGGCCGTCGGAGTCGAGCGCGATCAGGTCCGCCTCGCGGGGGGCGCCCCCCGTCGGCGCGGTTCCGGGTTCCGACTCGCTGCCGTCCGCGGCGCCGAAGCCACGGAGCCGGCGCACGGGGAACAGGGGTCGGGCCACGATCTCGAGGAGCTGCTCACGGACGACGTCCACCGCATCGGGCTCGATCGGCTCGTTCACGGGACGGCCGTACTGGGCCGGGACGAGACGTCCCTCGTCGAGCTCGAACAACGGCATAGCAGCAGCGCTCCGCCTGGTGTGATGCGGGTGAGGTCGGGAGGACGACAGTCTCTCACGACCCGCCGGAGGCGGCGCGGCCTCGGTCGCGGGCCAACCACCGACCGCGGCGCGCCGCCGCCCGCGTGTCCCCCGTCGTCGCCCCGTCGCCCCTCCCTTCGCTGAGGTCGAGCGCTCCTCACAACCTGTGGACAACCCCTCGACCTCACGAACGAGAGCGCTCGACCTCAGCGGGTTGGGCGCGCGGCGTCGGCCAGCAACGTCGCGAGGTGGACGCCCTGCTCCCCGGCGAGCTGGTCGGCCTGGGTGCGGCAGGAGAACCCGTCCGCCAGGAACACGGTGCCGGGGTCAGCGGCCCGCAGCGCCGGCAGCAGCGCGTTCTCCGCCACCGCCACCGACACGTCGTAGTGCCCCTTCTCCATCCCGAAGTTCCCCGCGAGCCCGCAGCAGCCCGCGAGCGTCTGCACCTCCGCCCCCGCCTGCCGCAGCAGCGCGAGGTCCGCGCCGTACCCCATGACGGAGTGGTGGTGGCAGTGCGGCTGCGCCACCACCCGGGTCCCCGCGAGCGACGGCGGCGCCCACCGCTCCCCCGGGCCCACGGGCGGCGCCGCGGTGAGGAGCTCGGCCAGCGTGAGCGTCGCGGCGGAGACCACGGGCGCGCGCTTGTCGTCGGGCAGCAGGTCGAGCAGGTCGGAGCGCAGCACCGCGGTGCAGGACGGCTCGACGCCGACGATCGGGATGCCGTTCACCGCGAACGGCGCCAGCGAGTCGAGCAGACCCCGCAGGCGCTTGCGCGCGCCGTCGAGCTGCCCGGTCGAGATCCAGGTGAGGCCGCAGCACGGCTCGCCGGGCGGCGTGAGCACCTCGTAGCCGGCGGCCTCGAGCACCTCGACGGCCGCCCGGGCGCCCGCCGGGTCCATCGTCTCGCTGAAGGAGTCGGCCCAGAGCACCACCTGGGGCCGACCCGACGCCGCGCCGTCGGCCGCCGCGCCGTCGGCCGCCGCGCCGTCGCGCGCCGGCTCCCCCGCCGCGCCGCGCCGTCGGCCGCCGCCTGCCCGCGCTCGGCCCACCAGGCGGAGAAGGTCTGGGTGGCGAACGGGGCCATCTCGCGCCGGGTGTCGAGGCCGGCGACGGCGAGCACCGCCTTGGCGAGCGGGCGCACCCCGAGCGCGGCGTTGGCCACGCGCGCGACCAGCGGCACCGTCGTCAGCAGCGTGCCCCACCGCGGCAGCCAGCCGAGCGCGTAGTGGTTGATCGGCCGCAGCCGGCCCTTGTAGCGTGCGGTAGAGCACCTCGGCCTTGTACGCGGCCATGTCGACGCCGGCCGGGCAGTCGGCCGAGCACGCCTTGCAGGACAGGCACAGGTCGAGCGACTCGCGGACCTCCGGCGCGGCCCAGCCGCCGGATGAAGCGACCCGTTCGCCATCTCCTGCAGCACGCGCGCGCGGCCGCGGGTGACGTCCTTCTCGTCCTTGGTCGCCTGGTAGCGACGGGCACATGAACCCGCCGGCGGCGGAGCGTGTCGCCCGGCACTTGCCGACGCCCGACGCACCGGTGGACCGCCGTCGGTCAGGTCGCCGTCGTCGTGCGGGAAGGCGAAGCCGCCGCTTCGCGGGCAGGCGGCCGCGCGTGCGGGCGGCGCAGGTCCGCGTCGATCGGGCGGGGGTCGGACGACGATGCCGGGGTTGAGCAGGTCGTTCGGGTCGAACAGGTCCTTGAACGCCGTCGAACAGGCGCGATCGCCTCGGCCGAGTACATGATCGGCAGGAGCTCGCCGCGGGCGCGGCCGTCGCCGTGCTCGCCCGAGAGCGAGCCGCCGTGCGACGCCACCAGCCGGGCGGCGTCGGTCATGAAGCGCGCGGAAGACGCCGACGCCGGCGCGCGTCTCGAGCGGCATGTCGATGCGGACGTGGACGCAGCCGTCGCCGAAGTGGCCGTACGGCAGGCCGTCGAAGCCGTGCTCGGCGAGGAGCGCGTCGAACTCGCGCAGGTAGGCGCCGAGCCGCTCGGGCGGCACGGCCGCGTCCTCCCAGCCCGGCCACGCCTGCGCGCCCGACGGCGTGCGCCCGGCCAGGCCCGCGCCGTCGGCCCGGATCTGCCACAGCGCCGTGGCCTCGGGGCCGGGCGGCAGCGACGCGTGTGGCGACGCGTGCCCGGCGTCGGCGACGATCGCGCGCGCGCGGGCGAGGGCGTCCTCGCGCGTCGTCGCCGCCCACCTCGACGAAGAGCCAGCCGGCGCCCGGCGGGCAGGGCCGGGACGGCGTCGGCGCCCTTGTGCCGCCGGACGACGTCGACCAGCCGGGCGTCCATGCCCTCGATCGCGAGCGGGGGCGCAGGCGAGGAGGGCGGGGACGGCGTCGGCCGCCGTCGGCATGTCCGGGTAGCCGAGCACGACCAGCACCGGCGCGGCGGCGAGCGGCGACCAGGGAGACGGTCGCGCCGAGCACCGTCACCAGCGTGCCCTCGGTGCCGACCAGCGCCTTCGCGAGGTCCGTGCCGTTCTCGGGGAGCAGGTGCTCGAGGGAGTAGCCGGAGACCTGGCGGCCGAACCGGCCCAGCTCGGTGCGGATGCAGCGCCGAGGTGTCGCGGTGACGCAGCGCCTCGAGCCCGGGGACGGCGTCGAGGTTCTCGGGGCCCGCGCCGGCGGTGAAGCGGCGGCCGAGGCCGTCGACGACGTCGAGCGCCACGCACGTTGTCGGCCGTCCGCCCGTAGGCCACGGCGTGCGGGCCGCAGGCGTTGTTGCCGATCATGCCGCCGAGCGTGGCGCGGTTGAGCGTGGACGGGTCGGGGCCGAAGCGCAGGCCGTGCGGCTGCGGCCGCCTGCTGGAGGCTGCTCATGATCACGCCGGGCTCGACGACGGCGGTGCGCGCCTCGGCGTCGATCTCGCCGATGCGGTGCATGTGCCGGGAGAAGTCGAGGACGACGCCGGGGCCGACGGCGTTGCCCGCCACCGACGTGCCGCCGCCGCGGGTCGTGACCGGGGCGCCGGCCTCGCGGGCGACGGCGAGCGCGGCGAGGACGTCGTCGGCGTCGCGCGGGCAGACGACGACCTCCGGGACCACGCGGTAGTTCGAGGCGTCCGTGGAGTACTCGGCGCGGCGGCGGGCGGAGTCGTCCACCTCGCCGGCGACGGCGTCGCGGAGGGCCTGCACGAGGTCGGCGCGGGCGGCGTCCGTGCGCGCGGGACGGGCGCGCGCGGGGTGGGGGCTGGCGGCGCGCGCCGGGGCGGCGGGATTCGGCACGAGCACGAGTTTCCCACGCACGCCGCCGGGACCCGAGTGACGCGCTCCCCGCGGGTGCGCCGGGCCGCCGCGAACGGGGTGCGCGCCGCGGGTGGCGGTCGACGCCGGACGGGCCGGTTCTCCCTCGCCGCACCGGCCCGGGCGGCAGGATGAACGGGTGGACATCGTCTACACCACGCTCCGTCCCGCCGGCCTGCTCGGCCGGTTCGTCGAGGAGCTCTGGTACACCCGCGGGCAGGTGGCCTACCAGCGCGAGACGATCGCCCCGACCGGCTCGGCCGTCGCCGCGCTGGTCCTCGGCCCGACGATCCTCCTCACCCCCCACTCCTCGCGGCCCCCGACGCCGGCCGCACGCCTGCGCGGCGAGCACCGCCCGTTCCGCGCCGTCAGCAGCTTCCTGCTAGGGCCGCACGACCGGCCCGTGACCACCGAGCCGACCGGGGAGACCCACTGCCTCGGACTCGTCACCACGCCGGTGGGCTGCGCCGTCGCCCTCCACACCCCGCCGGCGGCGATCCGCGGGCGCGTGGTGAACCTGCTCGCGGCGTGGCCCGGCGCCGCCGCGGTGCGGCGCCAGGTCGAGGCGCTCACCGACCCGGACGAGATGCTCGCCGTCCTCGAGCGCGGGCTCACCGAGTACCTCGCGCCGCCCGGGCACGGCGTCGATCGGTGCGAGCGCGCCGTCGCCCTGCTCCAACGGGACCCGACGACGCCGATCGGCGACGTCGCCCGCACCGTCGGCATCTCGGCGGGTCACCTGGACCGGGAGTTCGGGCGGATCGTCGGGCTGGCGCCCGGCACGCTCGCGGGGATCTTCCGCGTCCGGGCGCTCCTGGAGCGCCTCGACGTCTTCGGCACGCCCGCGTGGGCGGCGCGGGCCGCGCAGCTCGGCTGGACCGACGAGTTCCGGCTGGCGCGGGACGTCCAGCGCCACACCGGGCTCACGCCCGCCCAGCACGCGGCAGCCCGGCACGATCTCGCTGAGGTCGAGCCCTCTCGTTCGTGAGGTCGAGGGGCGCTCGACGTCACGAACGAGAGGGCTCGACCTCAGCGACGCCGTCAGTCGGTCGCGAAGTCCAGGTCCTCGTCGGCGACGGCGATCACGGACCACGTGCCGCCGTCGTCGTCGGTGAGCTCGTAGGCGGGGAGCAGCACCGCGGCGCCGTCCGTGAGCCACTGGAGCGCCAGCCCGAGCCGCGCGCCCGTGATCGTGACCTCGGTGACCGGCCACGGGACCGGGGCCCCGGGTTCGAGGGTGGGCGGGACGGTCGGGATGTCGCTCGGCGCGGGCTCGACCACGTCGGAGGACGTCCCGGTGTCCGACGACGACGCCCCGCCGGTCCCGGACGCCACCTCGCCGGAGGCGCGGGCCCCGGCGAGGTCCGTCGTCGCGGCCAGCGGCATGACCCCGCCCCACGACGCGCCGAAGCGCGGGTCGTTGAGGCGCGCGACGGCGTCGTTCTCGCTCACGACGGCGTAGTCGCCGAGGGAGACGAGGGGCGCGAGCGGTCCGTAGAACGACTGGACGCCGCCGCCGAGGAAGGTGGCGGACCAGGTCACGCCGGTGCGCTGGGAGTCGATCACCTGGAAGGCGTTCACCGTGGTCATCCGCGGCTGGCCGGCCTCGGGGACGTCGTACTCGGTGGACTCGACCTCCACCGTGGTCTGGATGCCGAGCGCGGCCAGGAGATCGCGCATCTGCGCCGCCGCGGCCTCGCCGCTCGGGGCCGGGCCGGCGTCGCCCTCGGTGCAGGCGGTGCCGGTGCGGGCGTCGGGGCCGGCGCCCTCGGGCGTCGTCGTCGAGGCGCAGACGTACGGGTCCCGCGTGGGGTCGTAGTAGGAGAGGCTCGCGTAGCCGTCGGGCTGGAGCGTGAGCGACGGGCCGGTGCCGTCCTGCGAGCCGACCGTCCACGCGCCGTAGGGGATTGGTGGCCTCGCCCTCGAGTCCGAAGACGGCGGCCGCCGCGGTGGCCGACTCCGCCGAGAACACCGCGCCCGGGTCGAAGGTCCACGCCGGCGCCGTGCCGGTGGCGTCCGAGAGGCCCGCGGCACCGAAGACCGTCCGCCACGAGGACGGGTAGGGGTAGATGCTCAGCCGGGCGTCGGTGGCCACCTCCGGGGCGGAGACGCCGCCGCCGGTCGTGGTGTCGGACCCGGCCGCGGTCTCGGACTGCGCGGCGGCGTCGCCCTGGGCGAGCGAGATCACCGAGTCCGCGGCGGGCGGCGTGGCCCGGTTGCCGAGCCCGTACCCGACCGACCCGACCACCAGCACCCCGGCGGCCGCCGCGGCGACCGCGGGCCAGAGGCGGCGGCGCCGGGCGCGGCGCGCGGCGAGCTCGTCGGGGGGTTGGGCAGCCGGGTGGGGGGCGCCGTCGGCGGTGGCGGCGGGGATGGCGGGGGCCAGACGCGAGTCGACGCTCGCGCGCAGGGTGGTGAGGTCGGGCTCGACGCTCCGCGCGGGGTCGGCGGCGCGGAGCCGGTCGAGGGCCTGGTCGGGGGCGGCGTCGTCGAGGACCGTCGGGGGCGCCGTCATCAGGACCTGGTGCACCGGTGCCGGGGGGCGGGGTGACGGTCATCGGGGACCTCCTCGGGCGTGGGGCCCGCCCCTCGAGCGAGGGACGGCTACCCCTCTTGTGTGCCGACGGAGCCGGACCTTGCGTGTGCCGGTCAGGCGCTCGCGGCCCAGGCCTCGCGCAGCCGGGCCCGGGCCCGGGACAGCGCGGCGTCCGCGCCGCCGCGGGAGATGCCGAGCACGTCGGCGAGCGCGGCGCCGTCGAGTCCCTCCCACGCGTGGAGGAGCAGGATGCGCCGATCGCGGGGCGAGAGGGTCGCGAGGACTCGGCGGACGGTGTCGTCGGCGACGGCGAGGTCGGCGGGATCGGCGTCGTCGACGTCGTCCGGCACCTCGGCGAGCGGCACGGCCCGCGTCTTGCGGCGGTGGTTCGCCAGCACGTACGCGGCCGTGCGGTAGAGCCAGGGCAGCTCGGCGCCGTCGGGCACGTCGGCGCGGCGGCGCCAGGCCGTGGCGAGGACGTCGGCGGCGAGGTCCTCGACGTCGGCCGCGGCGGTCCGACGCGCGAAGAAGTGGACGACAGCCCGCGCGTGGGCGCGGAAGAGCGCGTCGAACCAGGCGTCGTCGTGGGGGGAAGGCGTGGGGTTGGGCAGCGCGGGGTTGGATGGCTCGGGCGCCGGGACGGCGGGCGAGCCCTGGGCGCCACGGGAGGACGGGCGGGAGGCGCGGCAGCAGGCGGCTCGGGTACACCGCTCGTCGGCATCGCAGTCTCCCCTCGCGACCACCCTCGACGGCGCGGGCGCGGCCGTCGACGAGCATGTGTCGCGACGCCCCCGATTCTTGCAGCGGCGATTCGACGGGCTGCGTCGACACCAGCCTCCCCCGCCTCCTTCGCTGAGGTCGAGCGCTCTCGTTCGTGAAGTCGAGCCTCCTTGTTCGTGAGGTCGAGCGCACTCGCTGCTGAGGTCGAGGCGGCCTCACAGCCTGTGGACGGCCCTCGACCTCACGAACGAGAGGGCTCGACCTCGGCGAAAGGGGGGCGGCAGGATGGCGCGATGACCACCGGCCCGCTCCTGCTCCTCGACTCCGCCTCGCTGTACTTCCGGGCGTTCTACGGCGTGCCGGACTCCGTCCGCGCCCCCGACGGCACCCCCGTGAACGCCGTCCGGGGCTTGTTGGAGTCGATCGCCTCCCTGATCACCACCCGCCGTCCCGCCCGCCTGGTCGCCTGCTGGGACGACGACTGGCGCCCCGCCTTCCGCGTCGCCGCCATCCCCTCGTACAAGGCGCACCGCGCGCTGCTGTCCGGGGCCGAGGACGTGCCCGAGTCGCTCACCGCCCAGGTCCCGATCATCGTCGAGGCGCTGGCGGCGTTCGGGATCGCCCGGGTCGGCGCCCCCGGCTACGAGGCCGACGACGTCATCGGAACCCTCACGGCCCGCGAGACCAGCCGCGCGCCCGGGGCGGGCTCAGCCGTCGAGATCGTCACCGGTGACCGCGACCTCTTCCAGCTGGTCGACGACGACGTCCGCGTCCTGTACACCGCTCGCGGCCTGCGGAACCTGGAGGTGGTGGACGGCGCGCGGCTGAGCGAGAAGTACGGCGTCGCGAGCGGCCCGGCGTACGCGGACCTGGCGATCCTGCGCGGCGACCCGAGCGACGGCCTGCCCGGCGTGCCCGGCATCGGCGAGAAGACCGCCGCCGCCCTCCTCGATCGGTTCGGCACCCTCGAGGCGCTTCTCGCGGCGCGCGATTCCGGGGATCCCGCCCTCGCGCCGACCCAGCGCCGTCGCCTGCTGGACGCCTCGGCGTACCTCGACGCGGCGCCGGCGGTCGTACGGGTGGCCCGGGATGCGCCGATCCCCCCTGTCGTGGACGCACTCCCCGCGACGCCGGCCGACCCGAGCGCCGTGGTCGCCCTCGCGGAGCGCTGGGGCCTCGCGGGGCCGGCCGCGCGGCTCACCGACGCGCTCGCCCGCGCCGGAGGCGTCAACTGACGCACACAACCGGGACTGATGTGACCCGTGTGAGAGGTAAGGACACCGGAGTTGGGTGCCCTCGTCCCAGATGTGTGCGTGAGCTGACGAGCTCGACGGCACCGCCCTACCGCCGCGCGAAGAAGCACCCCGCGCAGGCGAGCGGGAGCCGACCGGGCTGGGCCTCGGAGTCCGCCGGCGCGGCCGTCGGGCACCCGGCGCACGGGGCCGGCGGGTCCGCCGATGGCGCCCCACCCCTCGCGCGCTCCGCCAGCCCGAGGCGTTGGGCGTGGTCGAGCATCGCCTCGACGAGGTCGGGCGGCAGGTTCGCGCGCGCCGCGACGGCGCCGGCGCTCGCGCCGGACGCGGCCAGGGCGAGCACGTCGCGCAGCCCGGCGCTCACAGCAGCCGCCCGACCTGGAACACGGCGACCGCCAGCACCCACGCACCCGCCAGCTGGACGCCCATCGCTCCCCCGGTCCACCGCCACCCGAAGAGGCGCCGCTGCTCCGCGACCGTCGCGACGCACGGGCGTGTAGGCGAGGACGAAGACCATGAACGCGAGCGCCGCCGCCTGGCCGTGCCCGCCCGACGACGACTCGAACGTCGCGCGGAGCTGCTCGCCGAGGGCGGCGTCCGACTCGGGCGCGGCGGCGTCCATCGCGTAGGTCTGAGCGAAGGACCCGACCACCACCTCCTTCGCCACGAAGCCGGTCATGAGCGCGGCGGAGGCGTGCCAGTCGTCGAAACCGGCGGACGCGAAGACCGGGGCGACGGCCTGCGCGGTCGCCCCGAAGACGCTGTCGGACACCGGGACGTCCCCCACAGGGTGCTGCCCGCCCACCGGGATCGCCATGAGCGCCCACACCACGGTGAGGGTCAGGACGATCACCCTGCCCGCCGAGGTCACGAAGGCCGCGACGCGCTGCCCTGCGGACCGGAGCAGCGCCCCGATCCGGGGTCGCTGGTAGGCCGGGAGGATCAGGAGGAGCGGTTGCGGCCGCACGTCGCGAAAGGCGGTCCGCCGGGCGACGAGGCCCCCGACCACCACGAGGGCCACGCTCGCCACGTACATCGCGAAGATCACCGTCCCGGCGCTGCCCGGGAAGAAGGCGCTCGCCAGCAGGACGTAGACGGTCAGGCGCGCGGAGCACGACGTGTACGGCACGAGCAGGCCGGTGAGGAGCCGCTGGCGCGCGTCGGGCAGCGTGCGCAGCGCGGCGAGCGCCGGCACGTTGCAGCCGAAGCCCACCACGAGCGGCAGGAGCGCCCGGCCGTCGAGGCCGATCGCCCGCATCCCGCGGTCCGCGACGAACGCGGCGCGCGCGAGATAGCCGCTGTCCTCGAGCACGGCCATCGCGAGGAACATCACCGCCATCAGCGGGGCGAAGGCCAGGACCGTGCCGACGCCGGCCAGGACGCCGTCGACCAGGAGCCCCTCGAACCAACCGCCCCCGAGGCCGAGAGCCCCGAGCACCGCGCTCACCGCGCCCGCGACCGGGCCCGACACCAGGTCTGCGGCCAGCGCCATGAGCGGCGCCGCGACCGCCGTCGAGACCTGGAAGAGGCCCCACATCACGACGAGGAAGGCGGGGATCCCCACCCACGGGTGGAGGAGGACGGCGTCGACGCGGTCCGAGCGCGTGGGGCGGGGCGGCGCCGGCGGGACCGTCGCGGCGGCGACCACCCCCGCGACCCAGGAGAACAACTCGTCCGCGTGGGAGAGGAGGCGGTCCTCGCACACCTCGCCCTCTGCAGATCGCGAACATCCGGTCGGGTCGCGAACGCCGGATCTTCGCGAACTGACCGGATGTTCGCGATCTGCGGAGGGGGAGGGGGCGGCGGGGCGGGAGGACGCCGGCAGGGGAAGGCCCCGGACGTGCGGACGAGTGCGGAGGGCGCGGATGACGGCGTCCGTCAGGGCTCCGGTCCCCGCGCCGGTGCGCGGGTCCACCGCGACGACCGGCACGCCGAGCACGCCGGCGAGGGCGACGGCGTCGAGCGGGTGGCCGGCGGCGAGCGCGACGTCGCCGAGCGTCACGGCCACGACGACGGAGCAGCCCGCCTCGGCCACCTGCGCCAGGAGGTAGAGCGTGCGGGAGGGGGCGGTGGCGTCGAGGACGACGACGGCGAGGTCGGGCGCGGCGTGGTGCCCGCGCCCGAGCACCCGGTCCGCGGCGACCTGCTCGTCCGGGGATCGCGCGAGGAGGCTGTACGTGCCGGGAAGGTCGACGACGTCGGCGCCCACTGCTCGCCAGCGGCCCTGCTGCAGCTCGACCGTGGTGCCGGGGGCGTTCACCACCCGCTGTCGGGCGCCGGTCAGCCGGTTGAAGAGGGTGGACTTGCCGACGTTCGGGTTGCCGACCAGCACCACCGACGGGGCCGGGCCTGCGCCGGACCCCTTCTCGTCGAACTCGGGGTCGCCTGTGCGGGCGGCGGAGCGCGGGGTACCGGCGGGCGGGACGGGGGCGGGAACGTGGCAGCTCACGGGGTCGGTTCCGACGTCGCTCGGTGCGGCCTCAGGCCGGGAGCGCCTCGACGTGGACACGGCGCGCCGTGCCGGCGTCGAGGGCGATCCGCGAGGAACCGACGGCGACGACGCGCCCCCCGAACGCGGAACGTCGCCACACCCGCACGACGGCGCCGTCGTGCACACCGATCTCACGCATCCGCAGACGCACCGCCGGGTCGAGCGCCACGCCGACCACGCGCAGGTCCGCGTCGGCCGGGCATTCCGCAAGGGTCACGTCACGAAACTACCCTTGAGGTGAGCCTTACCTTAGGACCTCTGGCCCATCCGCTGGGGAGCGTGGGGATCCGAGCCCCCTCACGTCAGTCCTGCTGGATGCCCTCGAACTGCGACCTGGCCTCGGCCTCGGTGAGGTTGGTCTCGAGCAGCTTCGCGTGGATGCCGTGGAAGCGCTCGGCGATGCGGTCGCTGTTACGCGCCTCGGCCACGAGGAACAGCGCCGACGTCCCGGGGACCACGCTCGCCTTGATGTGCGCGATCTGGTCGTCGCTGATGCCCAGCCCGTTGAGGTGCTTCATGTAGGCCCCTATTCCGGCGCCGGCGGCGGCGCCGAGCACGGGCACGAAGAACAGGGCCCCGGCGAGCACCCCGAACATCGCTCCCCAGCCGGCGCCCTTCTTGACGTCCTCGCGTCCGTGAGACGCCGTGGGCTCCGCCGCCCCCTCGGGCCAGGAGATGATCGCGCTGTCGAGGACCTTGCCGAGCTGTTGCGCCTCCGCCTGCTTCAGGATCGCGCGCGCACGCTCCGCGCCACCGGGGGTGTCGAACAGCCATGCACTGAAGACCGCCATCGTGGGATCCACTCCTCGTCGAGCTGGTGCCGATACAGGTGGTCGACCCCGACGCCCCCAGAGGTGGGCCGGGTCGATGCCTCGACGATAGCCACCCCCACCCACATCGCGCGCCCGGACCCGTCACGCTGAGGTCGGGCGGAGGCCGGGCGCAGCGATACCCCTGGGGGTATCGCTGCTACCCTGACGCCATGCGACGACTTCTCCTGCTGCTCACCACGGCGCTGCTCGCGCTCACCACGATCACCGCCTGCTCGGGGTCGAGCGCCGAGGGTGGCGCCACGATCGACACCACGGGCGTCACGATCGTCGACGTCCGTACCCCGTCCGAGTATGCAGAGGGCCACCTCGACGGTGCCGTCAACATCGACGTCCAGGACGCCGCGGGCTTCACCGCGGCTCTCGAGGACCTCGACCCGGCCGCCCCCTACGTCGTCTACTGCCGCTCCGGGAATCGCTCGGCGGCCGCGACCGCCCAGATGGTCGACGTCGGCTTCACGGACGTGACCGACGCCGGGGGCCTCCAGGCGGCGGCCGACGCGACCGGCCTCGAGATCGTCACCGGCTGACCCCACCGCAGTTCGCTGAGGTCGAGCGCTCCGTTGCCGAGGTCGAGGGGCCCTCGACCTCACGAACGAGAGCGCTCGACCTCAGCGAACTGGGGGGCGGCAACGGGCGGCACCCGTCACTGTCCGCTCAGAACGTGTCCGGGTCCGGCCCGATCCGTGCGCCGGTGTCCAGCGCCCCGATCGCCGCCATGTCGGCATCGGTCAGCTCGAAGGAGAAGACGTCGATGTTCTCGGCGATCCGCGCCGGCGTCACCGACTTGGGGATCACCACGTTCCCGAGCTGGACGTGCCAGCGCAGGATGACCCGCGCCGCCGACACCCCGAGCCGCCCGGCGATCCCGCACACCACGGAGTCGGAGAGCAGGCCACCCTGGGCGAGCGGGCTCCACGCCTCCGTCACGATCCCGTGCTCGGCGTGGAAGGCCCGCAACTCGGCCTGCTGCAGCCGCGGGTGCAGCTCCACCTGGTTCACCACCGGCACCACGCCGGAGTCGTCCATGATCCGCCGCAGGTGCGCCGCCGTGAAGTTCGAGACCCCCACGGACCGCACGAGCCCGTCGGCTCGCAGCGCCGCCAGGGCCCGCCACGTCTCCACGTACCGATCCTGGGAGGGCACCGGCCAGTGGATGAGATAGAGGTCCACGTACTCCAGCCCGAGCCGTCCCAGGCTCGCGCGGCACGCGGCGATCGCCGAGTCGTACCCGTGCTCGGAGTTCCACACCTTCGTGGTGACGTGGACCTCCTCGCGAGGCAGCCCGGACTCCCGCACGCCGCGCCCCACCCCGACCTCGTTCCCGTAGATCGCCGCGGTGTCGACGCTCCGGTAGCCCGAGGTGAGGGCCGTCCGCACGGCGGCTGCGGCGTCGTCGTCGGGCACCTGCCAGACGCCCAGCCCGAGCCGGGGGATGCGCGTCCCGTCGTTGAGGACGACGGCGGGGGCGGCGGGCGGAACGGGCACGGGAGGCTCCTCGGTCGGGGAAATCGGCGCACCCCACCGTGCCCCGGCCCGCGCGCGCCGTCAACACCTCGGCACCGCCCCGCAGCATCCCCTGCCGCGCCCGGTCAATGTGAGGTTCCTCTCGGCCGCAAGCGCTTTCCCGGCGGTCCTCGCACCATCCGGCGCCGGTAGCCTCGAGACACAGCCGCGGCACTGGACCGCCCCGGCTCCGGCGTCGTCGGCCCAGGCCCTCGACACCCGCACGGTCCAGGCGTCATAGGCAAGGAGCTTCATGACCGTCCAGCAGCACCAGGACTTCGCGCGCGAGGTCGAGGAGTACGAGGCTCTCGCCCGCGCCGTCGAGGCGTTCGGTGTCGCCACCAGCTTCGTCGACGCGCGCGGCGACCTCAAGATCGCCCCCGAGTCCACCCTCCGCACCATCCGCGCCGGCTTCGGCGCCGAGCCGCCCGAGACGGGCGCGCCCCTCATCTGCACCCCCGGCCGGTACCACCCCGACCTCTACGGCTACCTCGCCCTGGAGAACGGCGACACCTACCGCGTCGAGGGTCAGGTCGACGTCGACGGGTACCACATCCTGTACACGGACGACGGCGCCCGCCGCCTCGTCCTCGCGGCCCCCGAGTACCTCCCGCAGCCGACGCGGAGCTGGGGCTGGGCCGTCCAGCTCTACGCCGCGCGCAGCCGCGGCTCGTGGGGCATCGGCGACTTCCGCGACCTCGGCCTCATCGCACGCCTGGCGGCCGAGCAGGGCGCCGGGGCGATCCTCGTCTCGCCCGTGCACGCCGGGGCGCCCGACGCCGACCCCCAGCCCTCGCCCTACTCGCCCGCCTCGCGGCAGTGGCTCAACCTGCTCCACGTGGCTCCGGGCGACGCGCCCGGCGCCGAGCGCGTGGACCTCTCCGACCTGGCCGAGGCCGGCCGCGCCCTCAACGCGGACCGCCGCATCGTCCGGAGCACGGTGTGGGCGCTGAAGAAGGAGGCGCTCGAGCGCATCTTCGCCGTCGTCCGGCGTGAGATGCCCGTGGAGTTCCGGGCCTTCGCGGCCAAGCACCAGCGCTCGCTGGAGCGCTTCGCCACCTGGTGCGCGATCGCCGAGTCGCAGCCGTCCAGCGACTGGCGGACCTGGCCGGAGGAGCTGCGGAGACCCGGCTCCCCCGCCGTCGCCGCCTTCGCCGCGGCGCACGCGGACCGCGTCCTCTTCTACTCCTGGGCGCAGTGGGTGGCCGACCGCCAGTACGCGGCCGCCTGCCGCTGGGGCGTCGACGTCGTGGCGGACCTCGCCGTCGGCTTCGACTCGACCTCCGCGGACGCCTGGACGTTCCAGGACCAGATCAGCCTCGACTTCGAGGTGGGCTGCCCGCCGGACCTCCACAACCCCGAGGGCCAGTGCTGGGGCCTGCCCCCGCTGAACCCGCGGGCCCTGGTCGAGGCGGACTTCGCCCCGTTCATCGACATGGTGCGCGCCGGGCTGCGGCACGCGGGCGCCCTGCGGATCGACCACGTGATGCAGCTCTGGCGCCTCTTCTGGGTGCCGGCGCCGGGGTCGGCCCACGAGGGCGTCTACGTGCACTACCCCGTGGACTCGCTCCTCGCGATCCTCCGGATCGAGGCGTGCCGCAAGGGCGCCTGGATCGTGGGCGAGGACATGGGCACGGTGGCGCCCGGCGTCCGCGAGACCATGGCCTCGATCGGGATGCTCGGGAACCGCTCCGCCGTGCGCAACCCCCCGCACGAGTTCCCCGAGTGCTCGCTCGGCACCTCCTCCACGCACGACCAGGTGACCGTGGCCGGGCTCCTGTCCCGGTCCGACGCCGCCGAGATGCGCCGCATCGGCAAGGAGGCGGACTTCGCGCAGATCAAGCGCACGCGCCGCGCCCTCGCCGAGCTCGCCCACCTCGACCCCGACGCACCCGTCGGCCCCGAGGAGATCCACCGCCGGCGTCCTGGCGCAGTACAAGCACGTGTCGAGCGCGCCCTCGCGCGTGGTCGTCGCCACGCTCGACGACGCCGCAGCCGTGGCCGAGCGACCGAACATGCCTGGGACGGTGGACGCCTACCCCAACTGGCGGATCGCCCTCCCGCGCCCCGTGGAGGACATCCTCACCGCACCGCTGGCGAGGGACCTCGTCAAGGTCCTGGGGGCGAACGGCCGGGGCTGACGCCGGCCACCACCTCCCCCGGGGCAGCGGCCCGCCGCCCTCCCGACCCCCTCGCCGAACGCGGGGTTCGTCACCGAGACCGACCATCCGGTGCCGAACCCCGCGTTCGTCGTTGACGGGGTGTGGTGCAGGTCACGCCTTGCCTCAGCGCCGCGGTAACACGGCCGACACATGACGTCCGCTACAGTCGGACACGACCGAAACGCACCGCTCCCAGCGAGCGTCGACGCGCAGGCGATCTCATCGCCCGGTCCCCGGCCCCAGAGGCCAACCTCCGCAGCCGACAAGAGCTGCTCCCCATCCGCCAGGCGCCCCGAGCGCCGGCCCCCGCAGAGGCCCAGCCCCTGCACCCCATCCCCTCACCGGCCCCCGTGGCCACCTAGGAGGAAACCACCATGAACGCTCTCCCCGTCTGGGACGACGAGCCGCGCCTCGATGCCGCGCCCGTCCTCGACTCCCTCGCCCTCACGTCCACCTCGACCCCCCTGCCCACCGACCCCTTCGCCGACCTTCCCACCGACCCGCGCCGCGTGGCCCTCGCCCGGGCCGTCGAGGCCCTGGACGACGACGCCGAGCAGTCCGACGTCGTCCTGCGCCTCCTCGCCGCGATCGACGAGGCGGACGCCGACGCCGGGATCGCCCGAGTCGACACCCACGACACGGTCCTGGCCCAGCGCATCGCCCGGATCATCCTCGGCGCCAACGGTCCGTCCCGCGGTCCGGTCGCCCGGGCCCACGAGGTCCTCAGGCTCCTGAGGACCCACGGCGCCGCCTGACCCGCACCACTGACCGACCGCACCACTGACCGACCGCACGACGCACCGCACCACCCGCACCAGGGCCGGGCCCGGCCGGGAGACCACTCTCCCGGCCGGGCCCGGCCTTCGTCGTCGGCCTCCTCGCCGTCGTCGCTGGCCTTCGCCGTCGTCGGCTGGCCTTCGCCGTCGTCGTCCGCCGCCGCCAAGGCGCGACATAGGTCCCTGGGACCGGTGTGACCCAGGTCATAGCGTCTGACGCACCGACCCAGGAGGCGTCATGGTGGACGAGACACGGGTGCTCGACCTCGAAGGACTGCAGGCGCTCATCGATGCGCTCGCGGCACGCGGCTACACGGTGATCGGCCCGACCGTTCGGCAGGGCTCGATCGTCAACTCTCCGATCACCTCGATCGAGGACCTCCCCCGCGGATGGGGCGACGACCAGGACGCCGGCACCTACCGCCTGCGCCGCCGCGACGACGACGCCCTCTTCGGCTTCGCCTCCGGCGCCCAGTCCGCCAAGCCGATCTTCTTCCCGACGAACGAGCTGCTCTGGCGCGGCCGTCGCGAGGAGGGCGCCTTCACCGTCGAGGGAAGCGCCGAGCCCGGCTCCACGCCGACCCCCGCGCAGAACCCGCCCTACGCCCTCCTCGGCGTCCGGTCCTGCGACGTGAGCGCGATCGCGATCCACGACCGCGTCCTCGCGAGCCGCACCCACGCCGACGCCCACTACACGGCCCGCCGCGCCGACGCCTTCGTGGTCGCCGTCACGTGCTCCGACCCGGGCGGCACCTGCTTCTGCGTCTCCATGGGCACCGGCCCCTCGCCGTCGGCGGCGAAGGACGCGCGCTTCGACCTCGCCCTCACCGAGCTCCTGGCCGACGACGGCGCCCCCCACCGGTTCGTCGTCGAGGTGGGCAGCGAGCGGGGTGCCGAGGTCCTCGCCGGTCTGCCCGCGCCGTCGGCCACGGAGGATGACGTCGCCCGGGCGACGGACGTCGCGGAGGACGCGGTGCTGCGCATGGGGCGCACGCTCGACACCGACGGCCTGAAGGAGATCATCTACGCGAACGTCGAGAGCCCCCGCTGGGACGACATCGCCTCCCGCTGCCTCGCGTGCACCAACTGCACGATGGTCTGCCCCACGTGCTTCTGCACCACGGTCCAGGACGTCTGGGACCTGACGGGCAACGCCGCCGAGCGGCACCGCGTGTGGGACTCCTGCTTCAACGCGGACTTCTCCTACATCCACGGCGGCACCGTCCGGGAGAGCACCCGCTCGCGCTACCGCCAGTGGATGACGCACAAGCTCGCCTCGTGGGTGGACCAGTTCGGCACGTCCGGCTGCGTGGGCTGCGGCCGGTGCATCACCTGGTGCCCGGCGGCGATCGACATCACCGCGGAGGCCGCCGCGCTGCGCGGCGTCCCGACGTACAACCGCACGGCTCCGGCCGGGGCTCCGAGACGCTGAGGGGCGCGACGTGCAGACCATCGAGCACTACCTTCCCGAGCACCCGTTCTTCAAGGGGCTCGCACCGGAGACCGTGGCGCTGCTGGCGCAGCACGCGGAGAACGTCCACCTCGAGCCGGGCGAGAACCTCTTCCGCGAGGGCCAGAATGCCGACACGTTCTTCGCGATCCGGCACGGCCGGGTCACCGTCGAGCTCCACACCCCGGCCGGCGGAGGGGCGGTGCTCGACACGGCCGACGACGGCGACGTCGTCGGCTGGTCCTGGCTCATCGCCCCGTACCGCTGGATGTTCGACGCCCGGGTCGGCGAGGACACGGACGCCGTCGTGTTCGACGCCGAGGCGCTGCGCCAGGCGTGCGAGGCCGACCCCGGCATCGGGTACGCCCTCATGCGGCGCATCGCGCAGGTGATGTCCCATCGGCTGCAGTCGGCCCGGATCCGGCTGCTCGACCTGTACGGAGAGGTCCATGACTAGCCTCGCCGAGCGTCCGGCGGGCGTCCCCGCACCCGAGGGCCGCCCCGACCCGATGCTCCCCCGCCCGTTCGTGGTGACCCGCACCCACCAGGACACCCGGGACACGTACACGCTCGCCCTCGAACCGCTCGACGGCGAGCCGCTCGCCTTCAGTGCCGGGCAGTTCACCATGCTCCACGCGTTCGGCGTGGGCGAGGTGCCCATCTCGATCAGCGGTGACCCCACGCGTCCCGGGCCGCTGCTGCACACGATCCGCAACGTCGGGTCCGTCACCGCCGCGCTGGCGACGGCGCCCGCGGGCACCGTCCTCGGCGTCCGGGGGCCGTTCGGCACCGGATGGGACGTCACCGACGGCAAGGGCGGCGACGTCGTCATCGTCGCGGGCGGCATCGGGCTGGCGCCGCTGCGGCCTGCCATCCTCGAGCTCATCGCCGAGCGCGACCAGTACGACCGCGTCGTCCTGCTCTACGGCGCCCGCACGCCCGAGGACATCCTCTTCGGCGACGACCTGTTCCGCTGGGCCGAGCAGAACGGGATCGTCGTCGAGGTCACCGTCGACAACGGCCAGCACGCCTGGCACGGGCGCGTCGGCCTCGTGACGCAGCTCGTGGCCCGGGCCGGCTTCGACGCGGCGCACTCCCTCGCGCTCGTCTGCGGCCCCGAGGTGATGATGCGGTACTCGGCCCAGGCGCTGGCCGACCGCGGCGTCGCCCCGCGAGAAGATCCGGCTCTCGATGGAACGGAACATGAAGTGCGGCGTCGGCCTGTGCGGCCACTGCCAGTACCGCGAGCTGTTCATCTGCGTCGACGGGCCGGTCCTCACCTACGACCGCCTGGCCCCCCTGATGGCCCGCTCCGAGCTGTGAGATGAGGCAACGATGACCGCACCCACCCTGCACAGCCACATCGGCCACGGGCAGGAGCACAGCCGGGCCCCCACGGGAAGCCCAAGCTCGCCGTCTGGAAGTTCGCCTCGTGCGACGGCTGCCAGCTCTCCCTCCTCAACTGCGAGGACGAGCTCCTCGCCGTGGCGGGCGCCGTCGAGATCGCGTACTTCCCGGAGGCGACCCGCGCCGTCGTCGAGGGTCCGTACGACGTCTCCCTCGTCGAGGGGTCGGTCACCACGCCCGAGGAGATCGAGCGCATCCACCACGTGCGCGAGGAGTCCCGCAAGGTGATCACCATCGGCGCGTGCGCCACCGCCGGCGGGATCCAGGCGCTGCGCAACTTCGGCGACGTCGCGGAGTTCCGTTCGATCGTCTACGCGCACCCGGAGTACCTCTCCACGCTGTCGCGGTCGACGCCGATCGCCGCCCACGTGAACGTCGACTTCGAGCTGCGGGGCTGCCCGATCGACAAGTACCAGCTGCTCGAGGTGCTTGCCGCCGCGTCCAGGGCCGTAAGCCGCGCATCCCCTCGTACTCGGTGTGCGTGGAGTGCAAGCGGCACGGGACGGTGTGCGTCGCCGTGGCGAACGGGACGCCGTGCCTCGGGCCGGTCACGCAGGCCGGGTGCGGCGCGCTGTGCCCGTCGTTCGCCCGCGGCTGCTACGGGTGCTTCGGACCGCAGGACACGCCCGAACACGTCGTCCTTGGCGGACCGGCTCCGGGTGCTCGGCATGAGCGAGGCCGAGGTCATGCGGATCTACCGCACCTTCAACGCCGCGTCCGAGGCCTTCCGGCGGGAGAGCGAGCGGCACGAACGCCTGGCGAGGAAGGGGTGGCCCCGTGACGCCACCAGCTCACGGACGGCGGGCAGGTGCTCCACGTCGGCATGCTCGCCCGGGTCGAGGGCGAGGGCGGCATGCACATCGAGATCAAGGACGGGAAGGTGGAGGTCGTCCAGCTCCACATCTTCGAGCCGCCGCGGTTCTACGAGGCGTTCCTGCGCGGGCGCACCTACACCGAGCCGCCGGACATCACGGCGCGCATCTGCGGCATCTGCCCGGTCGCGTACCAGACGTCGTCCGTGTGAGGCGATGGAGGACGTCTGCGGGGTCTCGGTCACGGACCAGATCCGGCTCATGCGCCGCCTGCTCTACTGCGGCGAGTGGATCGAGAGCCACGCGCTCCACATGTTCCTGCTCCACGCGCCCGACTTCCTCGGCTACGAGAGCGTCATCGACATGGCGGCGGACCACCCCGCCGTCGTCGAGAGCGCGCTGCGGCTGAAGAAGGCCGGCAACGACCTCATGGACGTGGTCGGCGGGCGCTCCGTCCACCCGATCAACGTGAAGCTCGGCGGGTTCTACCGGATGCCGACCGTGGCGGAGCTGCTGCGGCGTGCGGCCGAAGCTCGAGCGCAGCCTCGAGGAGATCCAGGCGGCCATGAAGCTCCTGGCGACCTTCGACTTCCCCGACATGGAGCAGCCGTACGAGTACCTCTCGCTCCGGCCCGGAGTGGGGCTACCCCATCGAGACGCGGCGACGTGGTGACGTCCGCCGGGAAGTCGTTCCGCGTGCAGGACTTCACCAAGCACATCGAGGAGTAGCACGTCGAGCACTCCAACGCGCTGCACGCGACGCTCGACGGGGGCGGGCCGTACATGGTCGGGCCCCTCGCGCGCTACACGCTGAACTTCGACCGGCTCTCGCCGCTGGCGCAGGACGTGGCGCGCGAGGCCGGGCTCGAGGAGACGTGCCGCAACCCGTTCAAGTCGCTCACTGGTGCGCGGGCGTCGAACTGGTCGAGGCGTATCACGAGGCGTTGCGGATCATCGACGGGTGGGTGGACGGGCATGCGCCGTCGGTGCCCGTGCCGGCGCGGGCGGGCGAGGGCTTCGGGGCGTCCGAGGCGCCGCGCGGCGTCCTGTTCCACCGGTACGTGATCGACGACGACGGGATCATCCAGGACGCCCAGATCGTCCCGCCGACCGTCGCAGAACCAGCCGTCGATCGAGGCGGACCTGCGCACGATGGTCGAGATGTGGGCCGACCTCGACGACCACACCCTCATCCCACCGCTGCGAGCAGGCCATCCGCAACTACGACCCCTGCATCTCCTGCGCCACGCACTTCCTCGACCTGACGATCGACCGGAAGTGACGGCCCGGGCATGACGGCACCAGCCGCCGGTGAGGGGCCCCCTCGGGGGCCCCTCCCTGTTGCTGCGTCCGACCCTGTTGCTGCGTCCGGGGTCCGCGAGATCGCGATCGCGCCGCGCGGGGTGTCCTCGGCGGGGCACGTCTCCGGTTCGCGTGGGCGACGGCCCGGACGCCCGGCGGTTCACCTGCTGCTCGGCGCGACGTGGAGGACGACGGCGCCCGGCCCGGGCAGGCGGAGTCGCTCGGCCCGCTGGTGGTCGGGCTGGGGTCGCCGGACCGCGGGGACGACGCCGTCGGGCCGGTCGTGGCGCGGCTCGTCGCTGATCTCGGGCTGCCCGGGGTCCGGGTTCTGGCCCACGAGGACCCCACCGACCTCGTGACCTCGATGACCGGGGCGAGCGCCGTCGTCGTCGTGGATGCGGTGTGGTCGCCCGGTTCTACGCCCGGGGAGTTGATCATCCTCGAGACGGGCGACGGCGCCGCGCCGCTGCCCGAGGACGCGTGGGCGCGCACGGGCCGGGGCGGGACGCACGCGTTCGGGCTGGCGGCCGCCGTCGAGCTGGCGCGGGCGCTGAAGAGACTGCCGCCGCGGGTGACGCTGATCGGGATCGCGGCGGCGGGGTTCGAGCACGGCGAGCCGCTGTCCCCGGGCGTGGCCGCGGCGGTGGAGCGCGCCGTCGACGCCGTGCTGGGCGCCCTGACCGTGCCGAGGTAGTTGGTTCGGCGCGAAGTCGCCGTCCTGGACCGACGACCTCGCGCCGAACCATCTACCTCGGGGCGGGGTCCGAGGGCGCGGCAGCTGCTCCCCGACGGGCTTGTCGACGATCCGCTCGCTCCTCGCGACAGCCGGCCCGGCGTGACTCAGCCGGCGGCAGCCCCTGGCTCTCGGCTACTGGAGGCGCCGTCGACCGGCTCGAGCAGCGAAGGCGTCCAGGGCCTCGAGGACATCCCTCGCCTGCCACATCCGGCGTCGGCCAGGCCCGGCAAAGGGTGTCAGAACGCCCGCGTCGGCGAGAGCGGTGATCGGCCGCATCGCGTTCGACACGCTGACTCCGAGCTCTGCAGCGACCGTGGGGGCGTCGACCACCCCACGCCGAAGCATGAGATCGGCCAAGCGCCACGCCGAGGAGTCCGAACGCGCCTTGACCACCGTCTGCCACCGCTCCCGCGTGGCCGCGATGTCCGACGCCAGCATCCGCCCATTTGTCACCGCCGCGAAGCTGGCTTCGGACACACTGACGACGATCGGGGCTATGTCCCCGTCCCGGTAGGCCACGAGGGCCTCGACGTACGCCTCAGGATTCACGAGCAGTCCGGCGGAAACAGGCACGGTCACCCGCCTCGTCAGTCCGCGGGCATGGGTCATCGCATGGAGCAGGGCGCGCCCTGTCCTACCGTTCCCGTCCGTGAAAGGGTGGATGTTCTCGAACTGTGCGTGGGCGAGGGCGGCGTGAGTGAGTGCCGGGACGTCATGGCGAGCGATGAAGGCCACCAGATCGTCGACCAGAGCCGAGACCCGGCCGTGCTGCGGCGCGACGTAGGCCGCCCCATGCGGCCCGTAACCGTCACCGCCCACCCAGACCGGTTCCGTTCTCCACCGCCCTGCCGAGGCCGGATCCGAGGCCGACATGAGCGTCCGGTGCATCTCGAGGATCGCGTCCCGGTCGAGACGGTGGGCAAGCGTGAGCGCAACCGTCATGGCCCGCACGTTCGCCACGATCATCGCCGCGTTGGGCGCGCTGCCGAGCCCCAGCTCGGCGACGGCGATCTGCTTGGCACCGGACGAGAGGTTCTCGATCTGCGACGAGGACGCAGACTCCGAGCGCAGGAGGATCGCCGCGAACGGTGCGACGGCCGAGCCCATCTCGGCGTCGAACCGCGCGATCTCGTTCGACGCCTCGTCAGCCAGAGTCACGACGTCGATCGGGAGGCGAGGGCGAGCCCCTGCGATCTCCGGCAGCACCGCGGCGTCGTACGGACCGGCATGACGCCGGCGGATGCTCGGAGGGATCAGGTCGTCGTGACCTCCGGGCTCCCATGCGAGACTCTCCACCGTCGCCCGTGGCCACGGCAGGAGGTCGTGATCTGAGTCCACTAAGGCAACTTACACTCACTTAAGCAAATATGTGAGTCGATGTCCCCGAGCATCCGGAGGCGCCGAGGTAGTCGTATTGACGCGAGGTAGTCGGTGCGAACCGACTACCTGGCGCCGAAACGACTCCCTCGGCGCCCGGCTCAGCAGATGCGCGGCAGCTGCTCCCCGACGAGCATGTCGACGATCCGCTCGCTCCCCACGATCGTCCGGATGGTCACCATGCCGGGGTGGTCGGCGACGACCTCCCCGATGCGCACGGCTCCCTCACCCTCGGGAACGGACCGCATCGCGGCGACGACGGCGTCCGCGGACTCGGCGGGCACGATCGCCACGCACTTGCCCTCGTTCGCGACGTGGAAGGGGTCGAGGCCGAGCATCTCGCAGGCCGCCTTGACCGGCTCCGGGATGGGGATCACGTGCTCCTCGAGCACCATGCCCACGCCCGACGCGCCGGCGATCTCGTTCAGCGCCGAGGACAGCCCGCCGCGCGTGGGGTCGCGCAGCACACGGACGTCCGGCTCCACCGCGAGCGCCGCGGCGACGACGGCGTTCAGCGCCTGGGTGTCGGAGGCGATCTCCACCTCGAACTCCAGCCCCTCGCGCACGCTCATGATCGCCACGCCGTGCAGGCCGATCGGCCCGGACAAGATGATCACGTCGCCCGGCCGCGCGCGGTCGGCGGCCGGGGCGACGCCGTCGGGCACCACGCCGATCCCGGAGGTGTTGACGAACAGGCGGTCCGCGGCGCCGCGGTCCACCACCTTGGTGTCCCCCGTGACGATCTGCGCGCCGGCCGCGGCCGCCGCCCGCGCCGCGGACGCCGTGATGATCGCCAGTTCCTCGAGCGGCAGCCCCTCCTCGATGACGAACGCCAGCGAGATCGCGAGCGGCTGCGCCCCCATCATCGCGAGGTCGTTGATCGTGCCGTTGACCGCGAGCTCGCCGATGTCGCCGCCGGGGAAGACGATCGGGCTCACGACGAACGAGTCGGTGGTGAACGCCAGGCGCGCGCCGCCCACCTCCACGACCGCCGCGTCGTTCAGCGGCCCGCCGGGCGAGGCGGCCGCGAGGCACGGCGCGATGACGTCCCGCATCAGCGCGTTCGAGAGCTGCCCCCCAGAGCCGTGGCCCAGGATCACCCGCGCGCCCTCGGGGATGGGGATGGGGCAGGACAACGCCTCGGCGTCGATGGTCACGCGCTCGTCCCGGCTCATCCGACCGTCACCTTCCTCGCGCCCGGGGCCAGCCCGCGCGCCGCGGCGTAGAACGCCGCGCACGTGCCCTCGGCGCTCACCATCGGCGCCCCGAGCGGCTTCTGCGGCGTGCACAGGGTGCCGTAGGCGGTGCAGTCGAGCGGGATCTTCTCGCCCGTGAGGATCGCGCCCGCGATGCACGCGGGGTGCTCGTTCGTCCGGATCTCCCCGACGTCGAACCTCGTCTCCGCATCGAACCGCGCGTACGCGGGCCGCAACCGGTACCCGGACTGCGGGATCTCGCCGACCCCGCGCCACTTCCGGTCCCCGACCTCGAACACGTCGAAGATCTGCTTCTGCGCCAGCGGCACGCCCTCGCGCTTCACGGCCCGCGCGTACTGGTTCTCCACCTCCGCGCGCCCCTCCTCGAGCTGGCGGATCGCCATGAGGATGCCCTCGAGCAGGTCGAGCGGCTCGAACCCCGTCACCACGATCGGCGTGTGGTACTTCTCCGCGATCGGCTCGTACTCCGTCCACCCCATGACCGCGCACACGTGGCCGGCGGCGAGGAAGCCCTGCACCTGGTTGGTCGGCGAGTCGAGCAGCGCCGTCATCGCCGGCGGCACGAGCACGTGGCTCACGAGCACGCTGTAGTTCTCGATCCCCCGCGCCGCGGCCTGCGCGACCGCCATCGCGTTCGCGGGCGCCGTCGTCTCGAAGCCGACGGCGAAGAACACCACCTGCTTGTCCGGGTTCGCGATCGCGATCTTGAGCGCGTCGAGCGGGGAGTACACGATCCGCACGTCCGCCCCGCGCGCCTTGAGCGCGAGCAGGTCCGTCGTGGAGCCCGGCACCCGGAGCATGTCGCCGTAACTGGTGAAGATCACGTCCGGCCGCGCCGCGATCGCGAGCGCCTTGTCCACCTGCTCCAGCGGCGTCACGCACACCGGGCAGCCCGGCCCGTGGATCATGCGGACGCCCTCCGGGAGCGCCTCGTCGATGCCCTGCTTGACGATCGTGTGCGTCTGCCCGCCGCACACCTCCATCAGGGTCCACGGCCGCGTGGTGATGCGGTGGATCTCCGCCAGCAGCTTCTTGGCCAGGACCGGGTCGCGGTACTCGTCGAGGTACTTCACGCGGACGGCCCGCCTTCGCCCGTCGACGCCCCGACGACGACGGCGCCCCCCACCTCGTCCTCGGCGGGGGTGAGCGCTGCGGTGAGGGAGGCGGCGCCGTCGTCCGCCCCGTCGTCGGACACCACGGCGAGCTCGCTCTGGCCCGGCCCCATGGTCGCGAGCTCGGCGGCGACGAGGTCGCCCATCTGCTCGAGGATCGCGAGGGTCTTGAGCGCCTCCTCCTCGTCCACGCGGCTGATCGCGAAGCCCACGTGCACGATCACGTAGTCGCCGAGCTGCACCTCCGGCGTGTAGGCCAGGCATGCCTCCTTGCGCACGCCGCCGAAGTCGACCTTGCCCATGAGCAGGGCGGCGTCGTCGCGGATCTCGATCACCTTGCCGGGGATGCCAAGACACATGGTGCGTTCCTCCTCAGGCGCGCGCTCCCGGGGCGCCGGGCCCAGCACCGGGCCCCGGCCCCGCGGCCGCCATCCGTGCGGCGGCGACGGCCGCCTGACCATAACTGATCCCTCCGTCGTTGCACGGGACCAGGTGATTGACGTGGACCTCGAAGCCGTCGGTCGTGAGGCGGTCCACCAGCGCCGTGGCCAGCCGCCGGTTCTGCATGACCCCGCCGGAGAGGCAGACGACGGCGGTGCCCGACTCCGCGCGGACGGCTCCCACCAGCTCCCGGGTCACCTCGGCGACGGTCTCGTGGAACGCCGCGGCGAGGGTCGACGGCGCCCGGCCGGCCGCAACGCCCTCGAGGAGAGCCGCCAGCGTGGGCCGCGGGTCGTAGACGAGCAACCCCTCGACGTGCCGTATGGCATACGGCAGCGGGTCCGCCTCGACGTCGCCGGCCGCGATCTCGAGGTCGATCGCGGCCTGGGCCTCGTACTCCGCGACGTCGCGCAGCCCCAGCAGGGCCGCGACGGCGTCGAACAGCCGCCCCGCCGACGACGCCACCGGTGCGTTCAGCCCACGCTCCACCTGCGTCCGGACCACCTCGACCTCGCGCGGGTCCAGCCGGTCGACGAACGCCGCGGCCAGGTCCGGGTCGACCCCCCTCGCAGATCGCGAACATCTGGGCAGTTCGCGAACTCCCGGAGTTCGCGAACTGCCCAGATGTTCGCGATCTGCGGGAGGGGGGGTCGGCGGGGCGCCGGACGAGCCCTCCGCCCCCAGCAGGTACCCCAGCGCCATCCGGTACGGCCGCCGCACCGCGAGCGCACCGCCCGGCATCGGCGCCCGGGCGAACCGCGCCACCCGCCGGTACCTCACCAGGTCCGCGACGAACACCTCGCCGCCCCAGAAGGTGCCGTCGTCGCCCATGCCGAGCCCGTCGTAGGCGACGCCGATGAACTCGCCCGTGATCCCGTGCTCCGCCGCGCACGACGCGACGTGCGCGTGGTGGTGCTGGACGGCGATCCGCCGCTCGCCCGGGTACCGCTCCAGCGCGTACTTGGTCGAGAGGTACTCGGGGTGGAGGTCGTGCGCCACCACCTCGGGCTCGAGCGCGAGCAGCCGCGACAGGTGCGCGAGCCCCTCGGTGAACGCCGTGTGCGTGGGCAGGTCCTCGAGGTCCCCGTTGTGGGGCGCGACGTGCGCCCGCTCCCCCCGGGCCAGGGTGAACGTGTGCTTGAGCTCCGCCCCGACGGCGAGCACCGGCCGAGCGGCCGCCACCGGCAACGGCACCGCCTCGGGCGCGTACCCCCGGCCGCGCCGCACGATCGACTCCCGCCCCGCGACCACCCGCGTCACCGAGTCGTCGTACCGCGCGCGGATCACGCGGTCATGGGTGAGGAAGGCGTCGGCGAGGCCCGCGAGGCGGCGCGCGGCGTCGTCGTCGTCCGTCGCCAGCGGTTCGTCGGAGAGGTTGCCGGACGTCAGGACGAGCGGGCGCCCGACGCCCTCCATGAGGAGGTGATGGAGCGGGGTGTACGGGAGGAGGACGCCGAGGCGCGGGTTGCCGACGGCGACCGACGGCGCCAGGCGGGGGACGTCGTCGTCCTCGGGCCGCGCCTCCAGCAGCACGATCGGGCGCGCGGGCGAGGTGAGCAGCGCCGCCTCCGCGGGGCTGACGCGGGCGAGGCGCGCGGCGGCGCCCGGGTCCACGACCATCAGCGCGAACGGCTTGGCCCACCGCCGCTTCCGCCCCCGCAGGCGCGCGACAGCCGCCTCGTTCGTCGCGTCGCACGCGAGGTGATACCCGCCGAGGCCCTTGACCGCCACGACCCGCCCGGCGAGGAGTTCGACGACGGCGCTCGCCAGCGCGGCCTCGTCGCGCGCCGCCGGGGCCGGGTCGTAGGAGCGGCGGTAGGTGAGCCGCGGCCCGCACTCCGGGCACGCCACGGGCTCCGCGTGGAAGCGCCGGTTCGCGGGGTCGGCGTACTCCGCGGCGCACGCCGGCGCACATCGGGAAGGCGCGCATGGTGGTGGCGGCGCGGTCGTAGGGCAGGTCCTCGATGATCGTGGCGCGCGGGCCGCAGTTCGTGCAGTTGGTGAAGGGGTAGCGGAAGCGGCGGTCGGCGGGGTCGTGGACCTCGGCGAGGCAGTCGTCGCAGGTGGCGAGGTCGGGCGGGAAGAGGCGGTCTCGCGCATGCGCCGGCCCGGCGTCGTCGGCCGTGCTCTCCTCGATCGTGAACGCCGGCGCACCGGCGGAACCGCCGCCGACGACGGCGCCCTCGACCTCGCGCGTCTCGCTCCGCCACGCGCTCCACGCGGGCCCGGGGCGGGGCGTCGGTCGTCAGGCGCCGCTCGAACTCGGCCAGCGCCTCCGGCGACCCGACCGCCTCGACCTCCACCCGCCCGGCGACGTTCCGGACGGCCCCCGAGAGCCCCAGCTCCGTGGCCAGCCTCCACACGAACGGCCGGAACCCGACCCCCTGGACCACGCCGTCGACCACGATCCGGCGCGACTCCGGCCCGTGGGTCAGATCGGCCGACGGCACGCCGGGGGCCGCCGCGCCGTCGCCCCCCTGTGCCATGGCTCAGTCTCCCCTCACCGGCAGGCCCGAACGCCGGGCCCTACGGCCCGCCCTGCCCAGCACTGGGCGCTCGGGCCCAGTCACCCACCTGACGACTGCGGGAGACTGTGCCCATGCACGCTCCGGCCACCTCGTCCACCGCATCGAGGGCGGCTGCCCCGTCCTTCCGCGCCGACCTGCGCGCCCGGGACCTGCGCGCCACCGAGGCCCGCGTCCTCCTCCTGGAGGCGATCCGCGACCTCGACCACCCGACCGTCGACGCCCTGCACCACGCGACGGAACCCCACGGCATCGCGCTGACCACCGTGTACCGCACCCTGGAGACCCTCGAGCGCGCCGGCCTGATCTGGGCGGTCCACGTCCCCGGCACCGGCCGCACGTACCACCTCGGGTCGCACCACCCGCACGCGCATCTCCTCTGCGAGCGGTGCGGCCACCTCGAAGACCTCCGCGCCCTCCCCGACGACACCCTCGCCGCCTGCGGGGTGCCCGCGGACTTCGCCGTCCGGCACGTGCAACTCACGGTCACGGGCCTCTGCCCCTCCTGCCGAGCACGAGGCTGACGCCCGGCAACCCCAGCACGGCCCACCGCGGTCACCCCGCGAGACGCAGGGACCTCCGCCCTCTTGCACATGATGTGCAAGAGGGCAGACTGACACCGTGCACGTGCCCGACGGCTTCCTCGATGCGCCCACGTCCCTCGCGACGGGCGCGATCGCGGTGGGCGCGATCGGCCTGGCCCTGCGGCGCGCGGAGCGGGAGATCGACGAGACCGGCCCCGCCCTCCCCGGACTGACCGCCGCGTTCGTCTTCGCCGTCCAGATGGTCAACTTCCCGGTCGGCGCCGGCACGAGCGGCCACCTCCTGGGCGGGGCGCTCGCCGCCGCGCTCGTCGGCCCGTGGACCGCGGTCCTGGTGATGTCCACGGTGCTCCTGGTCCAGGGCCTCCTCTTCGCCGACGGCGGCCTCACCGCCCTGGGCACCAACGTCACGCTGATGGCCGTGGTCGCCACGACGGTCGGCTACCTCGTCACCCGCGCCCTGCTCGCCGTCCTCCCCCGCCGGCCGCGCAGCGTGGTCCCGGCCGCCGCCGTCGGCGCGTTCGTCTCCGTGCCCGCCGCCGCGCTCGCCTTCACGGCGCTGTACGCGGTCGGCGGCACCGTGCCGATCCCGATCGACACCCTCACCGCGGCCATGGTCGGCTGGCACCTCGTCATCGGGGCCGGCGAGGCGGTCATCACCGCCGCGGTGCTGGGCGCCGTCGTCGCCACCCGCCCCGACCTGGTCCACGCCGCCCGCAGCCTCGGCGCCCGCCCCGTCCTCGTCGACGCCGACGGCGCCCCCCTCTCCCCGGGCACCCTCTCCCCCGCATCCTCTCCGCGGGCACCACAGCCGACGACGGCGCCCGCTCACCCGCCGCAACCGCCACCCCCGGGCGCCGCCCCCTCGCGACCGCCCTGCTCAGCGCCCTCGTGATCGGCGGACTCGTGAGCCTGGCCGCGAGCGCCCACCCGGACGGGCTGGAATTCGTCGCGCAGTCCCTGGGCTTCGCCGGCGCCGCCCAGGACTCCGTCGCCGCGGGCAGCCCGCTCGCCGACTACGGCGTCGCCGGGCTCGACGGCGCCCTCTCGGCGGGCGTCGCCGGCGTGGTCGGGGTGCTGCTCACCGTGGCGGTGGGCATGGCGATCTCCTGGACCGCGCACCGGCGCCGCGCCGCGCGCACCGCGGCCCTGCGCCCGGCCGATGCCCGCGGCTGAGGTCCCTACCGAGGGGCTGCTCGTCCTGCGGGACAGCCCCGTCCACCGGCTGCCCGCCCACGTGAAACTGGTCGCGCTGGTGGGGTTCGTGCTCGTCGTCGTCGCGACGCCGGCCGGGGCGTGGGGCGCATTCGCCGCGTACGCCGGACTCCTCGCCCTGACCGTGGCCCTCGCCCGGGTGCCGGCGAGCCTCGTGGCGCGCCGCGCCGTCGTCGAGGTGCCCTTCGTGGTGTTCGCGCTGCTGCTGCCGTTCGTGGCTGTCGGGCCGAGGGTCGCCGTCGGCCCGCTGAGCCTGTCCGAGGCCGGTCTGACGGGCGGCGGGACGCTGCTGGCGAAGGCGACGATCGGCGTCGTCGCCGCGATCCTCCTGGCGGCGACCACGTCGCCGCGCGACCTCCTCGCCGGGCTGGACCGGCTCCACCTGCCGCGCGTTCTCGTGGCGATCGTGTCGTTCATGGTGCGGTACGTCGCCGTCGTGGCCGGCGACCTCCAGCGCATGGGGGTCGCACGGGCCTCGCGCGGGGAGGCCGGGGGCCGGGGGCGGCGGCTCGTCGCGGTCGCGGCGAGCACGGGAACGCTCTTCGTCCGCAGCTACGAGCGCGGCGAGCGGGTGCACCACGCGATGCTCGCGCGCGGGTACGCCGGCCGCATGCCGACCATCGCCGACGGCGGCGCCTCGGCCGCCCAGTGGGCCGAGGCGGCCCTGCTGCCGGCGGCGGGCGCCGTCGTCCTCGCGCTCTCCCTGGTGGTGACGGCGTGACGCCCGGCGGACGCACAGGGCCGACGACGCCGCCCGCCGTCGACGTGGAGAACCTCGCCTTCGCCTACCCCGACGGCCGGCAGGTGCTGTTCGGGGTGTCGCTGCGGGTCGGCCCCGGCGAGCGCGTGGCGCTGCTCGGGCCGAACGGCGCCGGGAAGACGACGCTCGCGCTGCACCTCAACGGGATCCTCGGGGCCGCGCCCGGCGGCGGGACCGGGGCGGGGCGGGTGCGGATCGGGGGGCTCGCCGTCGCGCGCGACACCCTCGCCGAGGTGCGGCGTCGGGTGGGGATCGTCTTCCAGGACCCGGACGACCAGCTCTTCATGCCGACCGTGGCCGACGACGTCGCGTTCGGCCCGCAGAACCTCGGCCTGCGGGGGGAGGCCCTGCGGGCGCGGGTCGGCGAGGCGCTGGCCGCCGTCGGGATGGCCGGGCACGGCGACCGGCCGCCGCACCACCTCTCGTTCGGGCAGCGCCGGCGCGTGGCCCTGGCGACCGTGCTCGCGATGCGCCCCGACGTCCTGGTGCTCGACGAGCCGACCTCCAACCTCGACCCGGCCAGCCGGCGCGAGCTCGCGGACATCCTCGTGGGGCTGGACGCCGCGGTTCTGATGATCACGCACGACCTGCCCTACGCCCTGCAGCTCTGCCCGCGCTCGGTGGTCATGGACGCGGGTCGGGTGGTCGCGGACGGGCGAACCCGCGACCTGCTCGCCGATCGCGGGCTGATGGCCGCGCACCGGCTGGAACTGCCCTACGGCTTCGACCCGCTCAGCGTCCCGGGGGCCTGAGCGCAGGCCCTGATCACCGGCACCCCATCTCGCGAGGTCACCTCACTCGCCGTCCTCCCGCAGGAGCCGCGGCGGCACGGGCGCGTTGACCTTGTACTTCACCCCCACCATCCGGATCACGAAGCACGCCGACGCCGCGATCACGGCGGTCGGCACCGCGAGGATCTCGGCCGGCGCGACGACCACTGCGATCGTCGCGCCCACGAGCGCCGGGATCGCGTAGAGGTCGTTGGTGAGGATCGAGGGCACCTTGCCGATGAGCACGTCGCGGATGGTCCCGCCCCCCACGGCGGTGATCACGCCCAGGATGATCGCGGCCGCCGGCGCGAGCCCGTACTCGAGCGACTTCTGCGCGCCCGCCACGCAGAAGAAAGCCAGCCCCACGGCGTCGAGCACGATGATCGGCCGCAAGACCAGCCGCGACGGCCGCGCGATGAAGAACGCGAGGAGCGCCCCGGCCGTCGAGACCGCCAGGTACGGCCACTGCTGGAACGCGGCCGGCGGGACCGCGCCGATGAGCACGTCCCGCACCAGGCCTCCGCCGATCGCGGTGACGATCCCGAGCGCGAGCACGCCCACGATGTCCAACCGCACCGCCCGCACGGCCGTGAAGGCCCCGTTGAGCGCGAAGGCGAAGGTCCCCAGGAGGTCGAGGGCGAGAAGCAGGTCAGCGGTGGACACGGCTCACACTGTGCCGCACTCGGCTGGCTGCCATGACCGGGAGGACGACGACGGCGCCCGGCCCGGCCTTCGTCGCGGTCACCCCGCGAGCGGGTCGCCAAGGGCGACGAACGCCGGCTCCATCGCGTCGATCTCAGCGGCGCGGACCAAGCGGGGACAACGCCGCAGCCGGACTCGCGGTCCGACGCGCTGTCCTGAACGACCGAGCCGCGCCTAGCCGACGCCGGCCGCGCGGTCGCCCCTCCGGTGGCGCACCCGCTCGGGCAGGGCCTCGTCTGCGCGCAGACGCCCCACGTCGGTGGCGTAGGGGTCCAGCGCCTCGGCGAGGAGGTCGAGCACACCGAGGGCGCGCGCGATGCGCAGCACGTTCTCGAGGCTCGCACCCTTGCCGTTCTCCAGGCGGGTCACGGTGCTCACGCCGACGCCGGCACGATCGGCGACCTCCGCCACGGTCAGACGGCGCAACTTGCGCCACGTGCTCAGGTCCTCGCCGACGCGGCGAACGGCGCGCGACACCGCTACCGGGGTCGGGCTCGTGGGCATCAAGGCTCCTAGCGAATCATTCAGCAACCACTATAACCGCTATCGCTTCAGATTTGATGCCCTACCTGCCTTGTGCGCCCTCCTCGTTAGTCGCGGCGGCTGGGCCTGGGCCCCGTTCATCGTCGCCTCGGGGCTCGTACGCCCCTAAGCGGGCGGCGAGCTCGTCGGCCCGCCGGAGGATCTCGTCAACGGAGAGGGGCGACGTCACCCCCTCACGCCCAGGCGAGGCGGACGCCGTCGCCGGCCAGGTAGAAGCGCACGGCGGCGAGGTTGTCGACGACGACGTCGCCCGCCAGGTCCTCGGCCGCGTGCGTGGTGGCGAGGGCGAGGGTCGGGCAGCCGGCCGCGCGGGCCGACGCGAGGCCCGACGCGGCGTCCTCGACCACGAGGCAGTCGCGCGGGGCCGCGCCGAAGGCTGCGGCGCCCGCCTCGAAGGGGTCGGGGTGGGGCTTGCCGCGCTCGACGTCGTCCGCGGTGATCAGGACCGACGGCGCGGGCAGGCCCGTGGCCGCGAGGCGGGCAGCGGCGAGGGGGCGACTGCTGGAGGTGACGATGGCGCAGCGCCCGGCCGGGGCGAGGACCTCGAGGGCGGCGACGGCGCCGGGCAGGATCTCGATGCCGTCGGTGTCCGAGACCTCGATGTCGACGATGCGCGCGTAGGCGGCGTCCCGTTCCGCAGCGGGGCGGTCCTCGAGGAGGCGGTCAACGATCGCCCGCGCCGGGATGCCGTGGAAGGGGAAGAAGCGTTCGGCCGGGATCGCGTACTCCTCGGCGAGGCGCGCCCACGAGCGCACAACGGCGGCCAGCGAGTTGATCAGGGTGCCGTCCATGTCGAAGAGGACGGCCGCGAAGGCGCGATCGAAGGGGCCTGAGGCGGGGGGCGGGGTGGCGCTCACCCGCCCAGCGTGGCACGCGGGGGCACGTCCCGGCGCGGCTCCGCGGGGTCCCGGGCAACCTCTGGCAAGATCTGCTCGTCGTTTGGGGCCCGTCGACCCGTCGGGCCTGGTATCGCATGAGAGGTCGATGAAGTGCTGAAGCAGTCCCGCGCCCCGAAGAACGCCGGTCAGAAGCTCACGTTCGTGCTCCCCGCCGACCACCCCGCCGGGACCGTCAGCGTGGTCGGCACCTTCAACGACTGGACCCCCGGTGCCCACGTGCTCCGCAAGCGCAGCAACGGCACCGCGAGCGCCACGGTGACGGTGCCCGAGGGCACCACGGTCCGCTTCCGCTACCTGGGCGAGAACGGCCTGTGGTTCGACGAGCCCGAGGCCGACGTCATCACCGAAGAGGGTTCGCTGGTCCAGGTCTGATCCGCGACACCCCGGTCCGATCAGGAAGGGTCCCGCTCAACGGCGAGCGCGGGCCCTTCAGATTGTTCGGTGCCTGATGCGGGCCATCCGCTCCCGCGCAAGGACTGGCTGCCGCACTGGTACCGGCCTCGCAGGTGGTGGCCGACGGCGGCTCCCGGGCACGCGGCCCGGAAGCGACTGCCGCTTGGCGTCCCGACGCTCGCGCAGCGAACGCTCGAGCTCATGGACTGACCGACCGCGAACGACCCCTGTCGGGCAGCGCCGGAGCACGGCGATTCGACGGCCCTCGTGAGCCGCAGGTAGTTCCCGGCACCGAGGGGCTTCGGGTGATGGCCGACGACAGCGCCCTGCGACCGCAGCCGTCGGTGGCCCGGCGGTTCGGGGCCCGGGCGTCGGGTTGGGGAATACGCCCCGCGTCAGTTGAAGATCCCCATGATGTCCTGCACCGCCGGGCCCAGCACCACGATGAAGAGCACCGGCAGGATGCAGAACATCAGGGGGAACACCACCTTGACCGGAACCTGCATCGCCTTCTCCTCGGCCCGCTGACGGCGCTTGAGGCGCGTCTCCGCCGCCTGGGTGCGGAGCACGTCGCCGATCGCGATGCCGTAGACGTCCGCCTGGTTGATGGCGGCGATGAACCGCCGCAGGTCGCGGACGTCGTTCCGCGCGGCCAGCGCCTCGTAGGCCTGCCGCCGGGGCTGCCCCACCTGAATGTCCTGGAGCGTCCGGACCAGTTCCTCGGCCAGGGGACCACGGCCGTTTCGGGCGGCGTTGGCCATGGCCGCCTCGAAGCCGAGACCCGCCTCAACGGCGATGACCATAGCGACCGCCACGGCGTCGGTGAGGTCGATGGGCAGACCAGAGGTTCGCCGTCGTCGACCGCATCGAAGCCGGGCTACGCCGCCGTCGCGCCCAACGCGGCGACCGCCGCGGCGCCGGCGATCATCCACGGGCCGAAGGGAAGCGCGGACTTCCGGTTCGCGCGACCTGTGATCCACAGAATGATCGCCATCGCGCCGCCGAGCAGGAACGCGGCAAGCGTGCCCGCGAGGACGTGCGCCCACGAGAACCAGCCGAGGAACGCGCCCAGCGGACCGGCGAGCTTCACGTCGCCCAGGCCCAGGCCCGACGGCGTGATCGCCATCGCGAAGTACACCGCTGCGAGGGCGACCATCGCGGCGGCTGACCGACCGAACCGGCTCCACTCGCCGCTGGTGCCCGCTGCGATCGCCAGGGTGACGAGCATGATCGGGTACAGCGGCAGGGTGATGACGTCCGGGAGGCGATGCTCGGCGAGGTCGATGGCCACGAGGAGCGCACACGCCAGGGCGAGAACCGCGAAGGCCACCGTCTCGGCCCAGGTGGTGGCCAGCGCCGCGGCGCCCGCGCCGCCGATGACGGCGAGGAACGAGTGGAGGCCCGACGTCAACCAGCCGGACTCCTCCTCGGCGATCCCTCGCATCCACGGCGCGAGGACCACGGCCGCGAGCCCGGTCAGGACGGCGGTGAGAACGATGACGGTCGGCCGGCACGGGCACAGTCTGGCCGCCCGGGATGCGTCCCGCGAACGCTGCGGTCCCACGCGTGGTGCCCCGAGCGCGGGGTGAGCGTTGGGCGAACGGGTGGCCGCGCCGTCCACCCGTTATGCCGACCGCCGTTGCCGGGCACCTTCAGGTTGTTCTCGGAGCCGCCTGTGGGAATCGAACCCACGACCTTCTCATTACGAGTGAGACGCTCTGCCGACTGAGCTAAGGCGGCGCGGTCACACGCCCCGAGGGGCGCCGGACAGCGGCGCCTACTGTACCGGGCGCCGTCGTCGTCCTCCAAAGCGAGCATGAGACGAGCGCGAGTCACCCCTTGTGCGGGCCGCGCGAACCGGAGCACGCTGGGCCACGCCAGGGTCTGCCCCGCCCGGGAGGCCTGCCGACGCGCACGAGGAGCAGCATGAGCATCCGTCACGAGTCCTGGCCCGCCGGCACCCCCGCCTGGGTGGACCTCGGCGTCCCCGACCTCGCCGCCGCCCGCGACTTCTACGCCGGGCTCTTCGGCTGGGAGTTCCTCATCGGCCCGGTCGAGACCGGGTTCTACTCCAACGCCCTCAAGGATGGCGAGCAGGTCGCCGCGATCGGCGGCCAGATGCCCGGCGACGAGACACCGCCCAACTGGACCGTCTACCTCGCGACCGACGACGCCGCGGCCACCGCCGCCGCCATCGAGGCCGCCGGCGGCACGATACTCCTCGCGCCGATGCAGGTCATGGAGTTCGGGACGATGGCGATCTTCGCCGACCCGACCGGCGCCGTCGCCGGCCTCTGGCAGTCCGGCACGCACACCGGCGCCCACCGCGTGGAGGAGCCCGGCAGCATGGTCTGGGCCGAGCAGATGAGCCGCGACCTCGAGGCGAGCAAGGCCTTCTACTCCGCCGTGTTCGGCTACACGTACACCGACATGAGCACGCCTGAGTTCTCCTACGTCACCTTCGACCTCGACGGCGCGCCTCGCGGCGGCCTCGGCGTCATCTCCGACGCGATGGGGCCCGGCATCCCGCCGCACTGGCTCACGTACTTCGGAGTGGACGACGTCGATGCCGCGGTCGCGTACGTCGGCTCGAACGGCGGGACGGTGGCCAGGCCGGCGTGGGACACCCCGTTCGGGCGGATAGCCGTCGTCCAGGGCCCGTGGGGCGAGACGTTCACGCTCCTGGCGCGGCCGGCGGACTGGCCAACCGGGGGCTGATCGCGGCGCAGGCGGGCGCGAGGCGGGCCGGCGGGCCCGCCCGTCGCCCTCCGTCGCTGAGGTCGGTCAATCTGTACATCTTGATGTACACGGACGTACCGTGGCTTCATGGACGCGACAGACGTCGACACCGTGTCGGAAGCCAGGGCACGCCTGACGAGCACGCTCGCGCGCATGAGGCGCGACCCCTCCGCGTACACACCTCGCCCGTTCGGCACGCACCGGCGCCCGGAGGCCGTCGTCGTGCCGTACGACTCCTATGTCGCTCTCCGGCGTTCCGCTGGGGGTCCCGGTACGCCGATCCCGCTCCTCGATGAGGTCCTGAGACGGCGCGGCCTCATCCTTCGCCTCGCCCGCGTCAGCCACATCCGCCGGGTGAGCGTGTTTGGGTCCGCTGCGCGCGGTGAGGAGGGGCCGGAGAGCGACGTGGACCTCCTCGTGGAACCCGACGACGAGGCCACGCTCTTCGACTTTGCGCAGTTCGCGGCCGATGTCGAACTCCTGCTCGGACGGAGCGCCGACGTCGTCAGCAGGGGGGCACTTGACCCCGCGCGCCCGACCGACCGCCGGGTTCTGGACGAGGCGGTGCCGCTGTGACCAGCGGTGATGAGCGAGTCCAGGGTTGGCTCGGCGACCTGATCCAGACGATGGAGACCGCACGCGAGCTCACGGCGAGAGGTCGCGAAGCATTCGACTCCGACGTCGCGATCCCCCTGGCGCTCGAGGCTGTCGCCAACCGGGCCGACGACCTCTGCAAGAGGCTGATAGCGGCCGATCCAGCCCGGTTCGACGATCCGATCTGGACACAGGCCGCAAGAAACCGGGACTTCGTGGTGCACCACTACCACCGGATCGACCCGGACGTGCTGTGGCGGACCGCCGTCGTCAGCTTCCCTGCGCTCGCCGCGCACGCGCGGCGGGAGGCCGACCTGTCCCGCTGACGCCGGTCAGCAGACCAGGCCCACCTCGGGGAGTTCGCCCCGGAGGAGGTAGCCGTCGACGGCGTCGACGATGCAGTCGTTCGAGCGCCCGTAGGCGGTGTGGCCCTCGCCGTCGTAGGTCAGCAGCTGCCCGGACTCCAGCTGGTCCGCCAGGGACTGAGCCCACGCATACGGCGTCGCGGGGTCGCCCGTGGTGCCCACCACGAGGATGGGGGCGGCGCCCTCGGCGTGGATCGGCCCCGGGACGCCGATCGCCTTGACGGGCCACTCGTCGCAGGAGATCTCGCCGTACGCGAGGAACTGACCGAAGGTCGGCGAGACCTCACCCAGGCGCGTGGCCTCGGCCTCCATCGCGGCCGGGTCCGCGTTCACGGGGTAGTCGAGGCAGGTGACGGCCGTGATCGCCTCCCACGAGTTGTTGCTGTACGTCCCGTCCGACTCGCGGTCGGCGGACAGGTCGGCGAGGAAGAGCAGTTGCGCGCCGTCCTGGCCCTGCATCGCTGCCGCGAGAGCCTGCGTGAGGATCGGCCAGTACAGGTCGGTGTACAGCGGCAGGAGGATGCCGCTCAGGGCGAGCGACTGGGTCAGCTCACGATCCGTGCCCGTCGGCAGGGGCGACCCGGCCACCAGCTCGAGGAAGCGCTGGATCTGACCGACACCCGTGTCCACGTCCGTGGTCAGCGGGCAGTCCGGCCCGGCGAGGCACGACGCGACGTATGACCGCAGCGTCGCCTCGAAAGCCCCGGCCTGGCCGTAGACGAGGTCCTCGTAGTCGAGCGTCGGGTCCATCGCGCCGTCGAGGACCAGCCGGCCCACGCGCTCGGGGAAGAGCTCCGCGTAGTCCGCGCCGATCGACGTGCCGTACGAATAGCCCAGGTAGGACAGCTGCGGGTCACCGAGCACGCCCCGCAGGATGTCAAGATCCCGCGCCACGCTGATCGTGTCGATGTGGCCGAGCAGCTCACCCGTGCCGTCCTTGCAGGTGGCCGCCGTCTGCTGCCAGAACGCCCGGAGCGCATCCCGCCCGTCCTGGGTGGAGGTGTCGTAGACGGCGGCGCGGGCGGCGTCGACCTCGGCGTCGCTCAGGCACTCGACCGGCTGCGACTGCCCGACTCCCCGCGGGTCGAAGCCCACGACGTCGTACGCGCCGAGCACCGCGGGGCTGAAGACCGCCTGCGCCGAGTCGATGAAGGCGACACCCGAACCGCCCGGCCCACCGGGGTTAGTCACGAGGGACCCGAGCCGCCCCTGCGGGTCAGAGGCGGGCAGCCGCTTGAGCGCGAGGGAAACCCTCTCGCCGGTGGGGTCCGCGTAGTCCATCGGGACGTCCATGCGGGCGCACTCGAAGCCCGTGCCGCAGGCGGTCCACTCGACCTCCTGCTCGTAGAAGGGCCGGAGGTCCTTCGGGACGCCCGCGGTGGCGGACGACGTCGTGGGTGACGCCGAGACGTCCGGCCCGGCTTCGCTGCGCGCCCCCAAGAACACGCCGCCGGCAATCAGGAGGAGAAGGACGACAGCGGCCGCACCGATGACGCGGCGGCGGGGGGAGAGCACAAGACCACGATACCTGCGCCCTCGACCCCGGTGAATGCCGGGGCCGGGGCCGGGCAGGGGAGAGTCAGACCTGCGGGCGCAGCGCCACGATCATCGCCTCGACGGCAAGGAGCGGCGCGACGTTCCCGGCGAGCCGCGTGCGGGCCTCGCCGATCGCGTCCATCCGGCGGATGGTCTGCTCCGGCGTCGACGCCTGCGCGATCGCCCGGACGTCGTCGGCCGATTCGCCGTTGACCAGGGCGACGTCGGCGCCGAGCTGCACCACGAGCACGTCGCGGTAGAGGGAGAGCAGGTCGACCATCGCGCGGTCGAGCACGTCGCGCTGCGCGCGGGTGGCACGCCGCTTCTGGTCCTCCTCGAGCTGGCGGACCTGGGCGCGGAGCGCGGGCGGGAGCGTCCCCCGCCGTCGGCCCCGAGGGTGCGCAGCAGCGACGCCTTCTCGGTGGCGTCCCGCTCCTCGGTGGCGGCCTTTCCCTCGGCGCTGGCCACCTCCACGAGGTCGCCGGCCGCGAGGACCGCGTCCCCCACACCTCGCACGGCGGCGGGGATCGCGAGCACCTGCCGACGACGACGGCGCGCGTCCTCGTCGGTGGCCAGGCGACGCGCCATGCCGATGTGCGACTGCGCGGCGCGGGCGGCGTACAGCGCAGCCGCGGGGTCCACGCCGTGGCGGCGGGTGAGCAGCTCGGCGACCGCCTCGGCCGGCGGGACACGAAGGCCCACGCCGCGGCACCGGGACCGGATCGTCACGACGACGTCCTGCGGGCTGGGCGCGCAGAGGACCCAGACCGTGCGGGGCGGCGGCTCCTCGAGGGACTTGAGCAGGGCGTTCGACGTGCGCTCGACCATGCGGTCGGCGTCCTCGACGATGATCACGCGCCAGCGGCCGCCGGCCGGCGCGCGCTGGGCGAGGGAGACGAGGGCCCGCGCCTCCTCGATCTTGATGATCACCTTCTCGGTGGCGACCACGGTGACGTCGGCATGGGTGCCCGCGAGCGCCGTCGTGCACTCGTGGCAGGTGCCGCACCCGGGCTCGCCGCCGGCCTCTGCCGCGCGGCACTGGAGTGCCGCGGCGAAGGCGCGGGCGGCGACGGAGCGGCCGGAGCCCGGGGGGCCGGTGATCAGCCAGGCGTGGGTCATGGCGGCGGGGTTCGCGGCGGCCTGGCGGAGCACCGCGACCGCGGCCTCCTGCCCGACGACGTCGTCCCACACGCTCACGACGGCGCCCCGCCTTCCGTGTCTCCCGTGTCCCCCGCGCCTTCCGTGTCCCCCGCGCCTTCCGTGTCCCCCGCGCCTTCCGTGTCCCCCGCGCCTTCCGTGTCCCCGTCCGCCGAACGCGGGGTTATGGGTCGATTGGCGCCGCTTTCGACCCATAACCCCGCGTTCGGCGAGGAGGGGGCGGGGCGGGGGGCGGGGCAGAGGGACGCGGGGCGGAACGGGCCGAGGAGGAGCGGGGGGCGGTCGGCCGCGGGTCGAGGATTGGGACGAGGCGCGCGAGGATCGCGGCGGTCAGCGTGTCTCTCGGTCGGGTGGCGTCGAGGACGAGCCAGCGGCCGGGGTCCGCCGCGGCGCGGTCGAGGAAGGCCTGCCGGGTTCGGGCGTGGAACTCGGCACCTGCCCGCTCGAGCCGGTCCGGCGCCCCGGTGAGGCGCGAGAGCCCGACGGCGGGCGGAAGGTCGAGAAGGACGGTCAGGGCCGGGAGCAGTCCGCCGGTGGCCCAGAGCGAGAGGCGTTCGACGTCCACCGGGTCGAGGGCGCGGCCGCCCGCCTGGTAAGCGACCGAGGAGTCGAGGTAGCGGTCCGTGAGGACGACGGCGCCGCGTGCCAATGCGGGGCGGATGAGCGAGGCGACGTGGTGGGCGCGGTCGGTCGCGTAGAGCAGGGCCTCGGTGCGCGGGTCGAGATCCTCGCCGTGGAGGACCGCCTGGCGCAGGATCCGGCCCAGTGCGGTGCCGCCCGGCTCGCGGGTGGTGACGACCTCGCGGCCGGTCGTGTCGGCGACCCACTCCGCGACCCGCGTGAGCTGGGTCGACTTCCCCGCGCCGTCGCCGCCCTCGAAGGACACGAAGACCCCGGCGAGCGCGTTGCCATGTGTGCCGGGCGCCGTCGGGACGGCCTCACGGGACGAGGCGGGCGCCGTCGTCGGCGGTTCCGGAACCTCGGGCGAACTCACGCGGCCACCCTAACCTCGCCCACCGACGCGTTCACCCGGGGTCACCCGGCTCGCGCCCTCCCTACTCCCCCGGGTACACCACCCCGAGCTGGGCGCGGACGTCGTCCATGATCTGCATGACGTCGAGGGTGTCCTGCCAGGAGCGCAGCTCGGACTGGACCTCCCCCGCCGCGACGCAGCGCGCGACCTCGGCGATCTGGTACTGGAAGCCGCCGGGGATGCGGCCGTCGTAGGACCAGGTGGTGCCGTCCAGGCGCGTGATGCGGAAGCGGGTGGGTGCGTAGAAGGTGCGGTCGATCTCGATCCGGCCCTCGTCGCCGGCGATCCACGCGGTGCAGGGTGTGGGCGCCCAGAGCGTGGTGTCGACGACGGCCTGGACGTCGGCCCCATACGACAGGACGACCGACGCGTGCCCGTCCACGCCCGTCTGCGTGAGCCGGCCGACGGCAGTGATCGACTCCGGCACCCCGAGCATGAGGTGGGCGAAGGAGATCGGGTAGACGCCCAGGTCGAGGAGCGCTCCGCCGGCGAGGTCCGGGTTGAGGAGACGGTGGTCAGGGCCGAAGTTGAGCATCTGGCCGTGGTCTGCCCACAGCCCGACGACGTCGCCCACCACCCCGCGCTCGAGCGCCTCCTTCACCTCGATCATGTGCGGCAGGAAGCGCGACCACATGGCCTCCATGAGGAAGACGCCGGCGTCGGAGGCGGCGTCGACGAGGGCCCGCGCCTCGGCGACGTTGCGCGTGAGCGGCTTCTCCACCAGCACGGACTTGCCCGCCTCGATCGCGAGCAGGGCGCCCGCGAGGTGCTCGCTGTGGGGCGTGGCGACGTAGACGACGTCGACGTCCGGGTCCTCGACGAGCGCGCGGTAGTCGCCGTGGGCGCTCTCGATGCCGAACTCGTGCGCGAAGGCCCCGGCGCGTGCAGCGTTGCGCGAGCCGACGGCGGTGACCAGTTGGGTGGTGTGCGCGAGGGCTTCGCGTGCGAAGCGGTGCGCGATCAGGCCCGGGCCGAGGATGCCCCAACGAAGGGGCGGGGCCGAGCGTGGGTCCTCGATGACTGCCATTCGATCAGGCTAGGACGTCGCGCCGGGCGCCGGAGGGGTGACAGCATCCCGATATGGACCTGCCCGTCATGCCGCCCGTCCCTCCCATGCTGGCGCGCTCGGTGAAGGGGGTGCCCGCGCCGTCGTCGGCGGTTGGGGGTCTGTCCTACGAGCCGAAGTGGGACGGCTTCCGGACCGTCGTGTTCCGCGACGGCGAGGAGGTGCTCCTGGCCAGCCGGAACCTGCGGCCGATGACGCGGTACTTCCCCGAGGTGGTGGCCGCGGTGCTGCGCGAGCTGCCGGAGCGGTGCGTGGTGGACGGCGAGATCGTCGTGGCGCGCGGGGGGCGGCTCGACTTCGAGGCGCTGCAGGCGCGGATCCACCCGGCCGACTCGCGGGTGCGGCTGCTGGCGGGCGAGACGCCGGCGTCTCTCGTGGTGTTCGACCTCCTCGCGCTGGGGGACGAGGACCTGCGCGGGGTGCCGCAGGGCGAGCGGCGGGCGCGGCTCGAGGGGCTGGGGCTCGCCGGGCCGGGGGTGTTCGTGACGCCGTCGACCACGGACCCCGGCGTGGCCGCGGAGTGGTTCGAGACGTTCGAGGGGGCGGGGCTCGACGGGATCGTCGCGAAGCCGCTCGCCGCGCCCTACGCGCCCGGGCAGCGGACGATGCTCAAGGTCAAGCACGAGCGCACGGCCGACTGCGTGCTCGCCGGGTACCGGCTGCACAAGGAGTCGACGGCGGAGCGGCCGCTGGTGGGGTCGCTGCTGCTGGGGCTGTACGACGGCGAGGGCCGGGACGAAGGGGACGGCGCCGTCGTCGGCCGTCCGGCGCAGAGCGAGGACGACGACGTCGCGGGTCGGGTGTCGCTGGGCAGCTGCAGTTCGTGGGGGTGGCGGCGTCGTTCACCGTCGCGCGGCGGGCGGCGCTGGTCGGGGAGCTCGCCGCGCTGGTGACGGATTCGGCCGAGCATCCGTGGGCGGACTGGCGCGAACCGGGCGCCGGGGGCGCGGCGGGCAACGGCGCCGAGGGCGGGGCCGGCGCGGGCGCAGCGGGCGGAGAACGCCGGCCGGGCGCGGTGTCGCGGTGGAACGCGGGGAAGGACCTGTCGTTCGTCCCCCTGCGGCCGGAGCGCGTGGTCGAGGTGGCGTACGACCACATGGAGGGCACCCGATTCCGGCACACCACGCAGTTCCGGCGCTGGCGGGAGGACCGGGATCCGGCGTCGTGCACGTACGCCCAGCTCGAGGAGCCGGTGGGGTACGACCTGACGGAACTCTTGCCGGGCGCGGGCGCCTGAGGCGTCCGTTGCCGGCCGCCGGGCCGAGTGCGGGTCGGTGGCCGCTCGCGGTTGCGCGCGAGGGCCCGGTCGCGGCGTTGCGTCGACGTCGGGCCGGAGCCCTCTCCCCGGCGCTCCCGCGCGCCTGGCGGGCGGGCGTCGTCGAACGCTGAGCTCGACGGACGGGTTGTCCACAGGCATCACATTCGGGATGCGGATGTCGGCGGACTCTCATACACTTGTTCGATAGCGGGGGCGAGGGCCTCGGCGAACGGGCAGGAGGGGGTCACGGGCATGGACGACGACGGCGCTCGCCTCGACGCTCTCGGCTCGCCGGCCCCCAGGGTCGGCATGGTGGACCTGACAGAACAGCTGACCGCACTCGCGGCTCGACTGGCCGCGTGCTCGGTGGCCGACCTGGTCGAACCTGACGCCTCCCGCGTGCACTCCGCTCTGCGGCGAGCGCAGGACACGATCGGGATCACCTCGGCCCGGGTCCTTGCCCGGGTCGAGGCCGACGGGAGATGGGCCACCACGCCGAAGGGGCGCGGCGCCCGGGATTTCGACGACTGGTTGACGCAAGAGACCGGCGGATCGCGCGCCGGGGCCAGACGTGCGACCCGACTCGCCCGCGCGGTCGACGAGGAGGCCGTGCCTGGACTGGCCGAGGCGGTTGCCGCCGGTGGGGTGTCCCTGGAGCACGCCGACGTGCTGACGCGGTTGGGCCCGACCACCGCCGCCCGGCGAGCGGCTCTCACGTCACCGGACCCTGACGCGAACGCGGGACACCTGCTGGAGCAGGCCAGTCACCTCGGCGTGGACGAGTTCACCAAGGAGGTCAAGCGGTGGGCCGCGAAGGCCGACCCGACCGCCGACGAGCAGGGCCACCGAGACGCCACCGCCAAGGTGAGCTGCACCCTCTCGCCCCGCGACGACGGCGTCGGGATGACGGCGTTCATGACGACGGTCGACGGCGCGGCGTTCGACGCCGCCCTCTCCGCCGTTGCGGGCATCCCCACCGCCGACGACGAGCGCAGCCACGCCCAGCGCATGGGTGCTGCCCTCGGGGACATGGCCCGCCTCGTCCTGGACCACGGCCTCGCCGCAGGACGGTCGGGCGGCTTCCGACCCCACCTGTCCGTCCACGTCTCCCTCGACTCGATGCTCGCCCAGCTCGAGGCGCTCGCCTCCACGGAGAACGCCGACGCGGGCGGCCGCGGCGCAGCAGCGTTCCCGACGATCCCGGCCGGATGGGACGCCGCCGTGATGGCCGACGGCACACCGATCCCCGCCTCGGTTCTCGCACGCCTGGCCTGTGACTCCGAGATCTCCCGCGTCGTCTTCGGACCGGACTCCCGCGTCCTCGACGTCGGCCGGGCCGAGCGCCTCTACACGGGGGCGATGCGCCGCGCGGTCATCGCCCGGGACAAGCACTGCGCGTACCCGGGGTGCGACAGGCCGCCCAAGTTCGGGGAGGTCCACCACGTCGAGCAGTGGGCCGCGCACGGAGGCTCGACCTCCGTCACCAACGGCGTGTTGCTGTGCTGGCACCATCACGACGTCACCCACTCCCGCTACCTGCTCATCCACCGCAACCACGCCCGCGGGCGGTGGGAGTTCTACGAGCGCGACGGCACGCCGATTTCCCACGTGCCCAGAGGCCGAGATCGAGACGAAGGGGGCGGCCCGGGCGCGGGGTTCGCCGGGGTGGGGACCGCCGGGGTGGGGACCGCCGGGGTGCCCTCCGCCGCGGACCCGCACTGCACGCATCCGGATGTACCCGCCGACACCCTCTTCGACGTCGCGTGATGCGTGCCCGACCCGACAGCGCTCGTCGCGAGCACGTCCACGGGCACTGCCGAGCACGTCCGCGAGCACTGCCGAGCACGTCCACGGGCGCTGCACGGGATGGCCCGACGACCGACCGCCGGCGCCATCCGCGAACCGACGCGCGGCATCCGCGAACCGAGGTCAGGTCAAGGCGTCCGACCGGGGACGGAGCGGCAAGCTGTGAGCCTCGGCGACACCCTGACAGACCACCTCGCCGTCGGCCACGTTGAGGCCGCGCGCCAGAGCGGGGTCAGCGCGCATCGCCCCGCTCCAGCCGAGGTCCGCGAGCGCCACGGCGTACGGCAGCGTGGCGTTGGTCAGCGCGTAGGTGCTGGTGCGGGGCACGGCGCCGGGCATGTTGGCGACGCAGTAGAAGGTCGAGCCGTGCACCGAGAAGGTGGGGTCGGCGTGGGTGGTGGGCCGCGAATCCTCGAAGCAGCCGCCCTGGTCGATCGAGACGTCGACCAGCACGCTGCCGGGCTTCATCCGGGACACCACCTCGTTCGAGACGAGGACCGGCGCTCTCGCCCCGGGCACGAGCACAGCACCGATGACGAGGTCGGCGTCGAGAACGGCCCCTTCCACCTCCGCGGCGTTCGCGGCGATCGTCCGGCACCGGCCGTCGAAGAGGGCGTCGACCTCGCGCAGCCGCGGCAGACCCCGATTCAGGACCACGACCTCGGCTCGCATCCCCACCGCAATCACCGCGGCGTTCGCACCGACCACGCCGGCACCGAGCACCACGACCTTCGCCGGGCGCACCCCCGGTACGCCCCCCATGAGCACGCCCCGGCCCCCGAGCGGGCGCAGCAGGTAGTGCGCTCCCACCTGCGCGGCGAGCCGTCCCGCGACCTCGCTCATCGGAGCGAGCAGGGGCAGCGAACCGTCCGCGCACTCGACGGTCTCGTACGCGATCGCCGTCACCCGCCGTCGGCGGAGCTCCTCGGTGAGCGCCCGGTCCGCGGCCAGGTGGAGGTAGGTGAAGAGCACGAGGTCCTCGCGCAGGTAGCCGTGCTCGGCGGCGACGGGCTCCTTGACCTTGAGCACCAGGTCCGCGGCCCACGCCTCGGCAGCAGAGGGGACGACGACGGCGCCCGCCGCCTCGTAGTCCGCGTCGAGGATCGCGGAGCCCAGGCCCGCGCCCGACTCGACCAGCACCCGGTGCCCCCGCCGGACGAACTCGCGCACCCCGGCCGGCGTCGCCGCCACCCGGAACTCGTTGTTCTTCACCTCGCGGGGCACGCCCACCGTCACGGCCATCACGCCCTCACCAACCGCCATGTGCGCGGTCAGGCCCAGCGGCCGCTTGCCGACCGATCCCTCCAAGCGTGCCGGATCCACGGCGATCGCGGGGAACCACCGTGTCACGCACCGCCGGGTCGCTGCCCGGTCGGCCTCCGCGGCCGGAACAGGTGGAAGCATCCGTGGCCGAAGTCGGCGGTGATACCGTCCGATCTGCCTGTCTGCTCGTCCGCGCCCAGCCGTCGAAGGATGATTGCGATGCCGTTCCCCCGCCTCGTCGCGCTGAGCGTCGCCGCTTCTGCGCTTCTCGCACTCACCGTCTCTGGGCCAGCGGCGGCAGAGCCGCCCGAATCAGCCGGATCGGCCGCGACCTCTCCGGCGACGTACATCGTTCAGTTCACGCGCGGCACCAACGCGCGCGCCGAGGCCGCGATGGCCGCTGCCTCCGGTCTCAATGTCGCGCGCCCTCTCTCGAACGCACTGACGGGGATGATTGTTGACCTCACACCCACGCAGGCTGCGGCCCTCGCACGGAACCCTCGCGTTGCCGCTATCGAGCAGGACGGTCCGGTTCAAGCCTGGGAGAGCCAGTCCGGACCCACCTGGGGCTTGGACCGGGTCGATCAACGCACGCTCCCGCTGTCCGGCACCTACACCTACGGCCCGACCGGTCAGGGGGTTACGGCCTATGTGATCGACAGCGGCATCTTCGCGAACCACGCCGACTTCGGCGGCCGCGTCGTGGCCGGGTACAGCGTGATCTCCGACCAGTATGGGACGTCCGACTGCGCCGGGCATGGAACGCACGTGGCCGGCACGCTCGCAGGCTCCACGTGGGGAGTGGCGAAAGGCGCAACCCTTGTGCCCGTCCGCGTGCTCAACTGCAACGCGTCAGGCACGTGGGCCGGCGTGATTTCCGGCATCGACTGGGTGATCGGACACCACGGCGCCGGCCAGCCGGCGGTCGCCAACATCAGCCTGGGCGGCGGCGCGTCGAGCAGTGTTGATGCCGCCATCCGCAACCTCGTCAACGACGGCATCACGGTGGCCGTAGCGGCCGGGAACGCAAACGCGAACGCCTGCAACTACTCCCCCGCCCGTGAGCCGGTCGCCTTGACCGTTGGAGCTACGACGTCGTCGGACGCGCGCGCGTCCTACTCGAACTTCGGGACATGCGTCGACCTGTTCGGCCCTGGCTCGTCGATCACCTCGGCCTACTACACGTCAACAACGGCCACCGCCTTGATGTCAGGGACCTCGATGGCGTCGCCGCACGTCGCGGGTACCGCGGCGCTGATCCTGTCGACATCGCCGGGTCTCACGCCGGCGCAGGTCGGTGCGGAGGTCTTCTCCGACGCGACAGCGGGGATCGTGGGCAACCCGGGCACCGGCTCGCCGAACCGGATGCTCTTCACAGACCCGGTCGTGGCACCGACTGCTCCGGCCGCGCCGACCAACGTCATCGCGACCGCAGGTGTCGAGAGCGCCACCGTGACCTGGACCCAAGGCGGCAACGGTGGTTCCCCCCTGACATCCCAAACCGTGTACGTCTACGAGGGCACCTCCGAGACCGCGTCACGAACAGTCAGCGTCTCCGGCTCCGAAGCTTCCGCAACGATCACCAGCCTCAGCCCGGACACGGAATACCGCTTCAGGATCTCTGCCACCAACGCGACCGACGAAGGCCCCCTCTCCGACTACTCCGAACCCGTCACCCCGACGCCTCCACCCACGGCTCCGGCCGCGCCGACCAACGTCATCGCGACCGCAGGTGTCCAGAGCGCCACCGTGACCTGGACCCAAGGCGGCAACGGTGGTTCCCCCCTGACATCCCAAACCGTGTACGTCTACGAGGGCACCTCCGAGACCGCGTCACGAACAGTCAGCGTCTCCGGCTCCGAAGCTTCCGCAACGATCACCAGCCTCAGCCCGGACACGGAATACCGCTTCAGGATCTCTGCCACCAACGCGACCGACGAAGGCCCCCTCTCCGACTACTCCGAACCCGTCACCCCGACGCCTCCACCCACCGGGCCGGTCAGTACAGGGTGGCGGACCCCAGGATCCAACGCACCTGTCACCACCGGAAGCGGCGACAACAACGGCTTCCAGACGAACCCGGGAAGCGCCTACACCAGCGACAACGCCTACGCCGTCGACACCAACAGCGGGACGAGCACAAGTTCCTCGGTCACGAGCACCGGCAAGGACAGGCACCTGTTCTCCAACTTCGGCCTCGGAGTACCCGCCGGCGCAACCGTGCTGGGCATCCAGGTCCGGCTCGAGAGCCGCGTGGACAGCACGACCGGCTCACCCAAGATGTACATCCAGCTGTCAACCGACGGCGGCGCCACCTGGACGACGGCCAAGGCAACGCCGACGCTCTCCCGATCGGACAGGGTCTACACGTTAGGAGGGACGACTGACCTGTGGGGCGCCGCCTGGACCGGCGCCGCGCTCTCGGACGCGAACTTCCGCCTGCGAATCACGAACGTCGCAACCAGCACCAGCCGCGACTTCTCCCTCGATCAGATCGTGGTGGACGCGACCTACCAGTAGTGACGACCAAGCTGACACCAGGTCGCTGAGGGTGGTGTCGTTCCAGCACGTAGCCGATCACGGTCCGGCCGAGATCGGCTCTCAGTCGCTGGTTTCGGACCGCTGCCCGCTCGCCCTTGAGCCGGAGATCGGTCACACGTCGCCGTTCGCGCTCGTGCCGGCAGCTCGGCAATGTGAGAGAGCGACGGCTCCCGACGATGCGGCGGAAGCAGAAACCCTCCCGTGACCACTGTCCCGGCGGTGATGCTGGGCTCGACCGCTGCGCGCCGGAGTTCGACCGGCACCGGCTCCCGTGGAGGACGTCGCCGCACAGATCGAATCGGACGTGGACTCCTTCCTCGAGAAGACTGACCCGGCCGGTCAGGTCCGGGCCGTTCTGGTCGACCAGGACGGCGAACCCGTGCTCGAGCGATAGGCGGTGCTGGCGCCGGACCACTCGAGCATGACGTCGGGCGTCCGGCCAGCGAGGCGCTCAAGGTCGCGCTCCTGACCACCGGGCATCAGAAAGTCGTGCGCCATCGCGCGGGTTCGCCATCGAGCTTCTGCGTTTAGGGGCGTCCCGACCTCGTTCCACGCCCTCGAACGCAGGACTCAACCCGCGGGGCGCTCCCGCGCGCGGCTCGGCTGGACCCGCTTCGGCTCGCCCGGCATCTTCGGGTACTCGGGCGGATAGGGCAGGTCACCGTGCCCGTGGTCGCGCTCGTCGCGCGCCGCCATCTCGAGCAGCGGCTCGATGGAGTGGCGCGGCGCCTCGCCCGCGGCCACGGGCGCGAACAGGTCCCCCACCTCGGCGAACCGCGCCGGCATCGTGAGGACCGTGAAGTCGTCCGGTCCCACCTGGCCCGACGCCCCGCCGTCGACCTCCTCCCAGCGCAACGGCGCCGAGACGGTCGCCCGTCGGTTGGCGCGCACGGAGTAGGCCGACGCGATCGTGCGGTCGCGGGCCATCTGGTTGTAGTCGACGAAGATCTTCTGCCCGCGCTCCTCCTTCCACCACTTCGTGGTGACGAGGTCAGGCAAGCGCCGCTCGACCTCCCGCCCGAGCGCGATGGTCGCCCGCCGCGCCTGGGTGAACGTCCAACGCGGCTCGATCGGCACGAAGATGTGGATGCCGCGGCCGCCGGAGGTCTTCGGGTACCCCTGCATCCCGGCCTCCTCGAGCACCGCGCGCACCTCAGGCGCGACCCGCGCGGCGTCGCTGAAGTCCGTGCCGGGCTGGGGGTCGAGGTCGATGCGGAGCTGGTCGGGCGCCTCGACGTCGGCGGAGGTCACCGGCCACGGGTGGAACGTCAGCGTCCCGAGGTTGGCGCACCAGGCGACGACGGCGAGTTCCCGCGGGCAGACCTCGTCCGCCGTCCGACCGCTCGGGAAGGCGATCCGCGCCGTCGTCACCCAGGCCGGGGCGCCCTGCGGGACGCGCTTCTGGTAGAAGGCGTCGCCCGTGTTGTCGATGCGCGTGGACAGGCGCGCGCCCTCGAACCACCCCTTCGGCCAGCGCTCGAGGGTGGTGGGACGGTCGAGCAGCGCGGCGAGGATCCCCGGCCCGACGGCGAGGAAGTAGGCGACGACGTCGCGCTTCGTCAGGCCCGCGCCCGGGCCGACGCCGGGGAAGTAGATCTTGTCCGGGCTGGAGATGCGGACCGCACGTCCGCCGACCTCGAGCTCGACCGCGGGCGTCGTCACCATGGCCCCACCGTAGGCGAGCACCGCGGGCGACGGAACACGATGCCGCGACCGTCCCACGTCTCGCCGAACGCGGGGCTATGGGTCGAATGGCCGCCCATTCGACCCATAACCCCGCGTTCGGCCAGTGGAGGGTGGGAGACCTGCCCGCGGTTCAGGCTTTCGCGCGGTTCAGGCCTTCGCGCGGCTCCTGGTCGTCGTCGCCTTCGCCGTTCCCGCCTTGGAGGCCGACGACGACGCCCGCCCCCCGGAGGAGGCCCGCCGCGCCGGCGCCTTGGCCGGGCCCTTCGCCCGCTTCTCGGCGAGGAGCTCGGCCGCCCGCTCCGGCGTCACGGTCTCGACCGCGTCCTCCTTGCGCAGGGTCGCGTTCGTGGTGCCGTCGGTGACATACGGCCCGAACCGCCCGTCCTTGACGAGGATCGGCTTGCCCGAGACCGGGTCCGGCCCGAGTTCTCGCAGCGCCGCGGTCGACGCCGCAGCCCCCCGGCCCCGCTTGGGCTGGGCGTAGATCTCGAGCGCCTCCTCGAGCGTGATGTCGAAGATCTGGTCCTCGCCGGTCAGCGAGCGCGAGTCCGTCCCCTTCTTCAGGTACGGCCCGTAGCGCCCGTTCTGCGCGGTGATCTCCTCGCCCGTGGCCGGGTCCACCCCGACCACGCGCGGCAGCGACAGCAGCGTGAGCGCCTCCTCGAGGTGGATCGTCTCGAGCTGCATCGTCTTGAACAGCGACGCCGTCCGCGGCTTGACCTTCGCGACCGCCCGCTTGCGCGTTGGCCGCGGCCGCTCGGCCGCCGTCCCGGCCTCGACGGCCGGAGCAGCCGCGGCGTCGTCCTCGATCACCTCGGTGACGTACGGCCCGTACCGCCCGGTCTTCGCGACGATGGTCCGCCCCGTCGCGGGGTCGACGCCGAGCACCCGGTCGCCGTCGGCCTGGGTCTCGAGGAGGTCGCGCGCCTTGGCGGGCGTGAGCTCGTCGGGGGCGACGCCGTCGGGCACGCTCGCGCGGCGCGGGTCGCCGCCCTCGGGGTCGGGCACCTCGAGGTACGGCCCGTAGCGGCCGACCCGGAGCGTGATCCCCTCACCGATGTCGACGGAGTTGATGTCGCGCGCGTCGATCTCGCCGAGCCCGTCCACGAGCTGCTTGAGCCCTTGCCCCCCGCCCGGCAGCACGGCACCGGCCCCGGCAGCGCCCGCCCCCTCGGGCCCGGCGTCACCGAAGTAGAAGTGCGTGAGCCAGTCGACGCGGTCCTGCTGACCTGAAGCGATGCGGTCCAGGTCGGACTCCATGGCCGCGGTGAAGTCGTAGTCCACCAGTCGCGCGAAGTGCTCCTCGAGCAGGCGGATGACGGCGAACGCCAGCCACGACGGCACGAGCGCCTGGCCGCGCGGCTCGACGTACCCGCGGTCGACGATGACGGAGATGGTGGCCGCGTACGTCGACGGCCGCCCGATCCCCCGCTCCTCCAGGGCGCGCACCAGGCTCGCCTCGGTGTACCGCGGGGGCGGCGTCGTCTCGTGCCCCTCGGCGGTGAGGGACTCCGTCGCCACGGCGTCCCCGACGGCGAGCGCCGGCAGGCGCTTCTCGCCCTCCTTCTCGGCCGGGCGGGCGTCGTCGTCGTACCGGTCGGCGTCGTGCCCCTCCTCGTAGGCGGCGAGGAATCCCCGGAAGGTGATGACGGTGCCGGACGCGGCGAACTCGGCGTCCCGCCCGTCCGCGGCGATCGCGCCGAGCCGGACCGACGCCGTCGACCCCCGCGCGTCCGCCATCTGCGAGGCGACCGTCCGCTTCCAGATGAGCTCGTACAACCGGAACTGCTCGCCGCTGAGCTCGCCCGCGACCTGCGCCGGCGTGCGGAAGTGGTCTCCCGCGGGGCGGATGGCCTCGTGCGCCTCCTGGGCGCTGGCCTTGCCGGCGTAGAGGCGCGGCTTGTCCGGCACGTACTCCCGGCCGTAGAGCTCGGCGGCCTGGCGCCGGGCGGCGTCGATCGCCTGGCTCGACAGCGCCGGCGAGTCGGTACGCATGTAGGTGATGTAGCCGTTCTCGTACAGCCCCTGCGCCGTGCGCATCGTCTGCTTCGAGGACATCCGCAGCTTGCGCGACGCCTCCTGCTGGAGCGTCGAGGTGGTGAACGGCGCGGCCGGGCGCCGCGTGTACGGCTTGGTCTCCACCGAGCGGACGACGACGGCGGCGCTCGCCAGCGCGTCGACCAGGCCGCGGGCAGTGGTCTCGTCGAGGTGGACGGCGCCCTTGGTGCGCAGCGTGCCGCGGTCGTCGAAGTCGCGGCCCGTGGCGACCCGGGCGCCGTCGAGCGCCACGAGGCGGGCCCCGAACGTGGTGGACGCCGCGGCTCGCCCGCCGGGACCGGCCGGCGCCGCGCCGTCGGGCGCACTGAACTCCCCGCGGACGTCCCAGTACGACGCCGAGCGGAACGCCATGCGCTCCCGCTCGCGCTCCACCACGAGCCGGGTGGCGACCGACTGCACGCGGCCCGCGGACAGCCCCTGGCGGACCTTGCGCCACAGCACCGGCGAGACCTCGTAGCCGTAGAGGCGGTCGAGGATGCGGCGGGTCTCCTGGGCGTCGACCAGCTGGGTGTCGAGGTCGCGGGTGGCGGCGAGCGCCCGCTGGATCGCCTCGCGGGTGATCTCGTGGAAGACCATCCGCTTGACGGGCACCTTGGGCTGGAGCACCTGGAGGAGGTGCCAGGCGATGGCCTCGCCCTCGCGGTCCTCATCGGTGGCGAGGTAGAGCTCGTCGGCTTCCTTGAGCGCGCGCTTGAGCTCGGCGACCTTCTTCTTCTTGTCGGCGTCGACCACGTAGTACGGCTCGAAGCCGTGCTCGACGTCGATCGCGAACTTCCCGTACGGGCCCTTCTTCATCTCGGCCGGGAGCTCGCGCGGCTGAGGGAGGTCGCGGATGTGACCGATGCTCGCCTCGACGTCGAAGTCGCCGCCCAGGTAGCCCGCGATGGTGCGGGCCTTCGCGGGCGACTCGACGATCACCAGCTTGCGACCCGACATCGAATCCCTCTGCTCTCTTGTCCTACCGACGCCGTGGGCACGACGTGCCCGCGCACCCTACGCCGCGCAGGCGTGGGACGGTCAACCGGGCGCGCGGTGCTGTGGACGGGCGTGCGCCTTGTCCACAGCTCGTGGGTGCGGGACGACGCCGCGGGGTCAGGGCCGGGGAGGGACGCGGGCCGGGGCGGGAGGCCAGGCGCGAGGCCGGGCGCGGGCAGGGCGCGACGCCCCTCAACCGACCCGGCGGCGAGCGGTGGACTGCCGGAGCAGGAGCATGACGGCGAACGCCCCGGCGGCGACCGACACGACGCCGAGCGCCCCCGCCACGTAGGTCTGGACGGCGGGGACCGCGGCGCCGGTGGATGCCGCCTCGTACGCGGCGCGCAGCCCCCACGCCGCCGGAAGCGCCGTGACCAGCGCGCCGAGACCCAGGAATCCGACGGCGAGGCCGGTGCCCGTCCTCGCCTCGGCCCCCGCCGGGTCCGCGGCCGAGGCCGGGCCGAGCGCGCAGACGAGGGCCGTCCACGCGAGCACCACGAGGATCGCGGCGATCGCGTCGCTCGGCCGGTGCCAGCGACCGATGAGGGTGGAGACCCCGGTCGCGGCCGTGTATCCGGCGCCGAGCACCGCCACCCAGGGCCGGGCCCGTCGGGGGACCGTGATCAGCAGCGCCGCCGCGAACGAGGCGGCGACTGTGGTGTGGCCGCTGGGCAGGCTGTTCGCACCGCCGTCGCCGTCCAGGGCCGGGCGGTCGAAGTACCCGTACTTCAGCACCTGGGTCGTGAGGTTGGCGCCGGCGACGAGCACGGCGGCCTGGATCGCGAGCGCCCAGCGGCGCCGCAGGAGCGCGACGAGGATCGCCGCGCCCGTTCCCAGCACCACGAACGGGATCGAGACCACGTCGAGGATCGGCTCGGCGACCTCCCAGAGGCGGTTCTGGCCGTAGGACGCGCCCGCGTAGGCCGCCTTCTCGATCACCTGCCCGACGCCGGTGTCCACGAACACCCGCCACGTGGCCCAGACGCCGGCGGCGGCCGCGCCGGCAACCACGAGGGCGGCCAGCCGCGCGCTCACGGAGGTGCGGGCCGGTACCGGCGCAGGGGCCTCCCGCCGGGCACCGCCCGGGCTCACGCCGTCCGCGGCGCCCGAACGAGAAGTCATGAGAGACGTCACCCTCTCCACGCTACAAGGGGGTTGTGCGGCTCCCGGTGACCGGGTGTGACGGATGTGTGAGGAACCCGTCCCGCACGAGGTCTCGGACGCGGGGCAGGAGATCCGCCGCCAGGTCGCTCGCGGGCACCTCGAGCAGCGCGGCGATCCCGCCCACGATCTGCCCGGTCGTGAGCTCGCCGTCACAGGCGCCGACGAGCCCCGCCAGCGCGGTGTCCGCCTGCACCACCCGACCGAGCCCCCCACCCTGGCGCAGCAGGACCACGGTCGGGTCCTCCGCACCGGGGGCGAGGTACCGCTCCTCCGTCACGTCGCCGGCCACGACGAGCCGGGTGCCCGCGAGCGCCGCGTCGTCGCGCGCCACGAGCCAGTCGTGGGCCCGGAGCGCCGCGGCGAGGTGCGGGCCCAACGGCTGCCGCACCGCGCCGTCGTGGTCCTCCACGCGCCGGAGCGTCACCGTCCCCGAGGCGGGTCGGCGCAGGAGCACGTACCCGAACCCGACCGCCTCGACGCCGCGCGCCTCGAAGTCCGCCAGCCACGCCTCGTACCCGGCTCGCCACGCCGCCGGGTCCCGGTCCGGCGTCAGGCCGCCGTCACGCAGCCACGTCTCCGCGTACTCGGCGGGGTCGGAGACCTCGCGCTGGATCACCCAGCCGTCCAGCCCCGAGGCCGCGAGCCAGCTCTCGACGCGCTCGCGCCAGCCCTCGCCCACCCGGTGCTCCCAGTTCCCGAGCAGCTGCGCGACGCCGCCGGGCGCGAGGACGGCGCCCACGCCCGTCACCAGGTCCCGGACGACGTCGTCGCCTGACCTCCCGCCGTCGCGGTAGGTGAACCGATCCCCCGGCCGGTCCCCGGCCCCGCCGCGCCGCGGCGTGATGACGAACGGCGGGTTGGACACCACGAGGTCGAAGGCTTCCCCTGCGACCGGCTCGAGCATCGAGCCCTCGCGCAGGTCCATCTCCACGCCCGCGAGCTCCGCGTTGAACCTGGCGAAGGCCAGCGCCCGGGCCGCGACGTCCGTGCCGACGACGGCGCCCGCGTGCCGCGCGGCGTGGAGGGCCTGGATCCCGCAGCCCGTCCCCAGGTCGAGGGCCCGGCCGACGGGCTCGCGGATCGCGATCCGGGCGAGCGTCGTGGACGCCCCGCCGACGCCCAGCACGTGGTCCGGGGCCAGCGGCCGCCCCCGACGCGAGTTCACCCACGTCCGAGGCGAGCCACCAGTCCACGCCGCCGGCGTCGTCGTCGGCCCGGTAGGGCGAGAGGTCGCAGGCCGCGCGCGCCTCGTCGTCGTCGGCCGCCCCGGCGAGGCGGACCAGCCCGCAGCGCGCGGCCCCGGCCGCACCGAGGCGCGGCAGGGCGCCGTCGAGCACGCCGCGCGGGACCGCCTCGCCGAGGAGGAACAACCGGGCGAGGACGGCGGCCGGCTCGGCGCGAGCGCGCAGGGCCCGGCGCGCGGGCACGGCCTGCTCCCGCCGGAGCGCGCCGCTCGCCACGGGTCCGAGCAGGTCCTCGAGCGCGTCGACGGTGTACGGCGCCGCCGCGAGGTCGGCGCGCAGCGCCTCGAGTTCAGCGCTGCTCGCGCGGGGGGTCGCGCCGAGACCTCCGCCCCTCACGGCCGCCCCCTGTCTCCCACCCGCTCCCTCATCGCTCTCCCACCCGCTCCCTCTCGCCGGATCGCGAACATCCGGGCAGGTCGCGAACCTCCGATGTTCGCGAACTGCCCGGATGTTCGCGATCTGGCGAGGGGGAAGCGGGACAGAGGGAAGCGGGACAGGGGGAAGCGGGTGCGCTCACGGGACCACACGCTCGAGCGGGTGGTCCCGGTCCACCGCCGCGGCGCGGAACCGGGACAGGACGACGGCGCCCGCCGCGCCAATCCCCGCGACCAGTGCGATCCCGATCCGCACCGTGTGGTTCGCGTCCGCGGGCGCACTCAGCGCCACCACCGCCGGCGCGATGAGCAGCGCGACGAGGTTCATCACCTTGATCAGCGGGTTGATCGCGGGCCCGGCGGTGTCCTTGAAGGGGTCACCGACGGTGTCGCCGATCACCGTGGCCTCGTGCGCCGGCGTGCCCTTCCCGCCGTACGCCCCGTCCTCGACGATCTTCTTCGCGTTGTCCCAGGTCCCACCGGAGTTCGCGAGGAACACCGCCATGAGCACCCCGGTCGCGATCGCCCCCGCCAGGAACCCGGCCAGCGGCCCCACCCCCAGCCCGAAGCCCACGGCGATCGGTGCGAGCGCCGCCAGCAACCCCGGCGTCACGAGCTCCGACAGGGAGTCCTTCGTGCAGATGTCCACCACGCGCCCGTACTCGGGGCGCACCTCGCCCGTCATGATCCCGGGGTTCTCGCGGAACTGCCGGCGCACCTCGAGCACGATCGCCCCGGCGGCCCGGGTGACGGCGTCGATCGCGAGCCCGGAGAACAGGAACACGGTCGCCCCGCCGAGGATCACGCCCACGAGGATCATCGGGGAGATGATCGAGTACGACATCATGGCCGCGACCAGGCCGTCCGCGCCCACCGCGACGCCCTCGGCCGCGCCTCCGGCGCCGGCGGCCACCTCCCGCAGCGCGTGCGCCACCGCGTCGCCGTAGGAACCGAACAGCGCCGTCGCGGCGAGCACCGCCGTCGCGATCGCGATGCCCTTGGTGATCGCCTTCGTGGTGTTCCCGACGGCGTCGAGCTCGGTGAGGATCTGCGCCCCCGCGGCGTCGACGTCGCCCGACATCTCCGCGATGCCCTGCGCGTTGTCCGAGACCGGCCCGAAGGTGTCCATCGCGACGATCACGCCCACCGTGGTGAGCAGGCCGCAGCCCGGCGAGCGCCACGAGGAACAGCGCGAGCCAGACCGACCCGCCGGCCAGCAGGAACACCGCGCAGATCGCCGCGGCGATCGTGCCCGCGGTGTAGACCGCGGACTCCAGGCCCACCCCGACGCCCGAGAGGATCACCGTGGCCGGGCCCGTCTGCGAGGTGCGCGCCACGTGGAGCGTGGGGTTCGTGGTCGTGCCCGTGAAGTAGCCGGTCATCCACAGGATGACGCCTGCCAGGACGACGCCGACGACGACGGCGCCCGCCGCGACGAGGCGAGGGTCGCCCGGATGGTCCGCCAGATCCGCGGAGATGCCGGGGATCGTGCCGAAGGTGGCGGGCAGGTAGACGAACGCGGCGGCCGTCGCCAGGGCGGCGCCCACCAGGGCGGAGACGTAGAAGCCCCGGTTGATGGCCCGCAGGCCGCTCTCCGCGCCGCGGATCCGCGTGATCGCCACCCCGAGGAACGCGACGAACGCGCCGATCGCGGTGACGATGAGCGGGAACACCAGGCCCTGCTCACCGAATGCCGTCCGGCCGAGGATCAGGGCGGCCACGAGGGTGACCGCGTAGGACTCGAACAGGTCCGCGGCCATGCCGGCGCAGTCGCCCACGTTGTCGCCCACGTTGTCGGCGATCGTGGCGGCGTTGCGGGGGTCGTCCTCCGGGATGTGCTGCTCCACCTTGCCCACGAGGTCCGCGCCCACGTCCGCGGCCTTGGTGAAGATGCCCCCGCCCACCCGCATGAACATGGCGAGCAGGGCCGCGCCGAAACCGAAGCCCTCGAGCACCGCAGGTGCGTCCATGCCGTAGATCAGCACCACGCCGGAGACGCCCAGCAGGCCGAGGCCCACCACCGACATCCCGACGACGCCGCCCGTGCTGAACGCGATCCGCGCGCCCGTGGCCCGGCCGTCGGGCCCGGACGCCGCCGCGGCGACCCGGACGTTCGCCCGTACCGCGAGCCACATGCCGAGGTAGCCGATCGCGGCGGAGAAGCCCGCCCCGAGCACGAACGCGACGGACCGGCCGACCCGCACCCCGCCGTCGCCGGGGAGCAGCATCAGGAGCCCGACGACAACCACCGCGAACAGCGCCAGCGTGCGGAACTGCCGGTTCAGGTAGGCCGCGGCACCCTCCTGGATCGCGGCGGCGATCTCCCGCATGCGCGGCGTGCCCTCGTCGTGGGCGAGGACCCGGCGGCGCAGGACCGCTGCGACGACGAGTGCCACGACGGCGATCGCCGCAATCGCCGCGACAACCGCGAGACTCCCGCTTCCCAGGGTTCGCATCCAGGCTCCTCGGCACGCAGGGTGGGGCTCCGGCGGACGACCCTGTCCGTCGAATGGGTCCCGCGAGTCTAGGGGAGACCACCGACACGCGCCCGACCTGGGCCGACGGCGCGCCAGTCGGATCGCGGGAGGGCACCCGATGCGGAGGACGACGACGGCGCGAGCCGGGCGCCGTCGTCGTCCTCAGCGCGTCGGACTACGGCCTCGGCTCCGAGGCGAGCGCGTCCATGATCGGCCGCAGGTCGAGCCACCACTGCTCGAGCGGGCGGTGGAACTCCATGTCGACGAGGTCGGGCATGTTCTTGAGAGGGATCGTCGCGAGCTTGCCGTCGTTCGTCCCGACGAAGCCCCAGTCCCGGCGCATGCCCTCGATCTGGTCGGACAGCCAGTCGACGCAGTACGCCGCCAGGCGCGTCGCGTGGACGCGGTCGAACGGTGTCGGGTTGCCGCCCTGCTGGAGGTGCCCGAGCACCATCGGCCGCACGTCGAAGTCCCCGCGCGACTCCTCGGCGAAGAGCTGGCACAGGAACTCGGTCGTGTAGCCCAGGCTGGCCCACTCGTTGCGGATCGCGAGGTGGAAGCGGCGCCCGTGCTTGAAACTCGTGACCATCGAGTCGACGTCGGCTGTGAGGTCGGCCAGACTCACGCCCTCCTCGTGGGTGTAGACCCGCTCGGCACCGACCGCCAGCCCGCCGACGAGCGCGAGGTAGCCACAGAATCGGCCCATGACCTCGACGACGAACGCCCGTCGCGACGCCATCGCGGACTGCTTGATGATGTCCACGCAGTTGACGATCTGGCCCAGGGCCGTGTCGGCACCGATCGCCATCTCCCACCCCGGGAGGTTGTTGTCGATCGTCGCGGGCAGGCAGATCACGGGCACGTTGAAGCCCGGGTACCGCTCGCGCTGCTGGAGCATCGCGTAGGCGGCCTCGTAGGCCTTGTGACCGCCGATGATGAGCAGCGCGTCGATCTCGTTGTTCTCGATCGACCGGCTCACGGCGTAGAAGTGCTCGATGGTCGGGACGTTGCGGCTGGTGCCCAGCTCGGCGCCGCCGACGGCGACCCACCCCTCGACCCCGCCCCAGGTGAGCTCCTCGATCTTGCCGTCGATGAGCCCCTGGAAGCTGCCCCGGACGCCGAGCATGGTGTGCCCGCGGGAGATGCCGAACCGGACGGCCGCGCGGACCGCGGTGTTCATGCCGGGCGCGAGCCCTCCCGCGTGCATGATGGCGATCCGGGCGCCTTCCCCGACGGAGGCGGTCGGCTGCGCCTGAGCGATCCCCTTGAACACTCGCACCATCTCGGTGAACGACGAGCCGCGCGCCGCCATGGCGGCGTCGTACTCGCCGGCCGCGATGAGCTGGGGGATCTCGCGCGTGCGGGCGACGGCGTCCATGAGGGGCGTGCGAGCGACCCGGTTGTTCCGCACCCCGATCAGCTGCGGCACGTGGCCGGGTTCGGCGTGGAGCACCTCGAGCGCCGCGGCGTACCCGACGAGCGTGGGCATCCAGCGGTCGTAGGCGCTCGGCGCGCCACCACGCTGCACGTGGCCGAGGATCGTCACGCGGGTGTCCTCGCCGAGGCGGTCCTTGAGCAGGTCCCGCACCGCCTCGCTCGTGATCGGCTGCCCGGCGCGGTCGCAGGCGCCCTCGGCGACGACGACGATGCTGTCGCGCCGGCCCGCCGCGCGGCCCGCCCGCAGCCGCGCGCACATCTCGTCCTCCCAGCCCTCGGCCGGCGGGAACTCGGGGATGAGCACGTAGTCGGCACCACCGGCGATGGCGCTCATGAGGGCGAGGTACCCGCAGTGCCGGCCCATCACCTCGACGACGAAGGAGCGCTGGTGGCTCGCCGCGGTGCTGGAGAGCGCGTCGATGGCCTCGATGATCCGGTGGAGGGCGGTGTCCGCGCCCACGGTCATGTCCGTGCCCACCATGTCGTTGTCGATCGAGCCGACGACGCCCGCGATGATCAGGTGGGTGTGCCGGTCCGCCTGCTCCTGGGTGATCTCGCCGCTCGCGACCAGTTCCTCGAGGAGGCCGGACCACTCGCTGCGGAAGAGGTCCGTGCCGGAGAGCGAGCCGTCGCCGCCGCACACGACGATCCGGTCGATGCCGTGGTGCACCATGTTGCGAGCCGCCTTGAGCCGGCCCTCCCGCTGGCGGAAGTCCGCCGAGCGCGCGGTGCCGATCACCGTGCCGCCGAGGTGGAGGATCGAGCCCACCGAGCCCCAGGTGAACTTCCGGATCCGGTCGCCGCCGTCGACGAGACCTTGCAGGCCCTCGTAGACCGCGTAGACATCGGCACCCGAGCCGATCGCGGTGCGGACGACGGCACGCACGACGGCGTTCATGCCCTGGGCGTCACCGCCCGAGGTGAGGACCGCGATGGCGCGGCGGGGGCTCGTGGGGGCGGGCGCGGGGGCCGCGGGCTGGTCCATGGTGTGTGTTCCTCGTGTAACCGGCGCTGGTCGAGGTCGAGCCTATTCGGGACGGTGTCGCGGCGGGCGGCGCCGAGGTCCCGAATCTTCGACACCACCCGCTGCCCCCTTCCCCCTGCCCCCACCCCTTTCGCCGAGGCGGGGCAGTCAGGCGGCCGTGCGCAGCGCGAAGCGGGCGAAACCCAGGGCCCGGACGGCGTCGGCCGCGTCCGCGACCTCGGCGTCCCAGCCGGGCGCCGTCGACACGAACTCCTCCCGAGTCCCCCGCGCGCGCGCCTGCTGGACCGCGAAGGAGCGCACGCCGGCGTCCCGCAGGCGTGCCGCGACCTCGAGCAGCCGAGTCGCGGCCGGCGAGCCGGGGTGCACGGTGGTCCGGACCTCGTGGTCGACGCCGCTCGCCAGGACGCTGTCCAGGCTGCGCCAGGCGCGTTCCCCGCTCCCGGGCCGCCCGACGACCTCGGGGTAGTCCTCCGGCATCGCCTTGATGTCGAGCCCCACCCAGTCCACCAGCCGTTCCGGCCCCAGCAGCGCCTCGAGCCGCTGGGGGTAGGCCCCGCCGGTGTGGAGCCCGACGGCGAAGCCCCGGTCCCGTACGTCGGCGACCGCCCCGGCCAGCCCCGCGCTCCGGGTGGGCTCTCCCCCGGTGAACACGACGCCGTCGAGCAGCCCGCGCCGTCGGTCGAGGAAGTCGAGCACCTCCGACCAGGCCATCACCCCGGGCAGCCTCGGGTCGATGAGGTCCGGGTTGTGGCAGTAGACGCACTGCCAGGGACAACCCTGCAGGAAGACGGTGGCCACGAGCCGCCCGGGCCAGTCCACGGTCGACATCCGGACGAGCCCGGCAACGGTGACCTCGGCCGGTGCCGCGCGGATCACGGGTCGGGGGACGACCAGGCCCGCGCTCATCTCACACTCCCACCAAGGCGGACTCCGAGGCGGCGACGCGGGACATGGCGACCGACTCGAGGAACGGCGTCCGCTCCGCGTGCTCGCCCTTCTTGCCGATGTTGAACGACTTCACCGGGCGGTGGTAGCCCATGACGCGGGTCCACACCTCGCACTCGGTGCCGCAGGTGGGGCAGGTGGTGTGCTCGCCGGCGTGGTAGCCGTGGCTCGGGCAGATGGAGAAGGTCGGGGTCACGGTGATGTACGGCAGGCGGAAGGTGGTCAGCGAGCGCCGGACGAGTTCCTTGCACGCCTGGGCGTCGGAGACGCGCTCCGCCATGTAGAGATGCAGCACGGTGCCGCCGGTGTACTTGCGCTGGAGGTCTTCCTGTCGCTCGAGGGCCTCGAACGGGTCGTCGGTGAAGCCCACGGGAAGCTGCGAGGAGTTCGTGTAGTACGGGTTCGACGCCGTGCCGGCCTGGAGGATGTCCGGGTAGCGGCGGCGGTCCTCCTTGGCGAAGCGGTACGTCGTGCCCTCGGCCGGCGTCGCCTCGAGGTTGTAGAGGTGGCCGGTGCCCTCCTGGAACTCAACCATGCGCTCGCGCACGTGGTCGAGCACGCGGGCGATGAAGTCGTGACCCCAGTCGGTCGTGACGTCGTCGACGTCGCCGGTGAAGTTGCGGACCATCTCGTTCATGCCGTTGACGCCGATGGTCGAGAAGTGGTTGTTGAGGTTCCCGAGGTAGCGCTTGGTGAACGGGAACAGACCGTCGTCGATGAGGCCCTGCACCACCTCGCGCTTGATCTCGAGGCTGTCGCGCGCCAGGCCGAGCAGGGTGTCGAGGGCGGCCAGCAGGCCGGGCTCGTCGCCGGCGTGCAGGTAGCCGAGGCGGGCCATGTTGACGGTCACCACGCCCACGGACCCGGTCTGCTCCGCCGATCCGAAGAGACCGTTCCCGCGCTTGAGCAGCTCGCGCAGGTCGAGCTGGAGGCGGCAGCACATCGAGCGGATCATCCCCGGGTCCAGCTCGGAGTTGATGAAGTTCTGGAAGTAGGGCAGACCGTACTTCGCCGTCATCTCGAACAGGGCCTCGGTGTTGGGGCCGTCCCAGTCGAAGTCCTCGGTGATGTTGTACGTGGGGATCGGGAACGTGAAGACCCGGCCCCGGGCGTCGCCGGCGGTCATGACCTCGATGTAGGCGCGGTTGATCATGTCCATCTCGGCCTGGAGGTCGCCGTACATGAAGTCGACGATCTCGCCGCCGATCATCGGCGACTGGTAGCGCAGGTCCTCCGGGCACACCCAGTCGAACGTGAGGTTGGTGAACGGCGTCTGCGTGCCCCACCGGCTGGGGACGTTGAGGTTGTAGACGAGCTCCTGCACACCCTGGAGCACCTCGGCGTACGACATGTCGTCGAGCCGCACGAACGGCGCCATGTAGGTGTCGAACGAGGAGAACGCCTGCGCACCGGCCCACTCGTTCTGCAGCGTGCCGAGGAAGTTGACGATCTGCCCGATCGCGCTGGAGAAGTGCTTGGGCGGCGCGGCGTCGATCGCGCCGGGGACTCCGTTGAAGCCCTGCTGGAGGAGGGTGCGCAGGGACCAGCCGGCGCAGTAGCCCGACAGCATGTCGAGGTCGTGGATGTGGAACGCGCCGTCGCGGTGCGCCATGCCGACGGCGGTCGGGTAGACCCGCGAGAGCCAGTAGTTGGCGATGACCTTGCCCGAGGTGTTGAGGATCAGGCCGCCGAGGGAGAAGCCCTGGTTGGCGTTCGCGTTCACGCGCCAGTCGGACCGGTCGAGGTACTCCTCGATCGTGCCGACCACCTCCACGAGGGGCTCCTCGACGGGGCGCGGCCGAGCGCCGGGGCTCGCGGCCCCGCGGGTGTCGGACGCGGTCGACGAGGTTCCGGGGGCGGTCGTGGTCATCGGGAGACTCCTTGGTGCGGGTGCGTCGGCTGGCTACGCCAATGTGCCGCATGAGCGGCGCCGACACAACATCTGGTGCCTTGCGGCGTGTCGCGCCACTAGATCTTGTGGTTGAACCTGCAATCGCCTAGGACAAAGGTCCCTCGCCCCGACGAGGGCGCGGGACTACCCGGGAGGGCTCGTCGCGTGCCGAGCGGGCGGGGACGCACTCCCGCCGGCCCGGTCCGGACGGTGTCGGAGGCCGGTGCGACACTGGACGCCATGCCCCCCGCCGACCCTCTCGCCGCGCTCCTCGCGGGCGGGCGACGGGCGGATCGCCTCGTGCACCTCGAGCGGCTCCCGGCCCGCGAGGCGACGACGGCACCCTGGCCGGACTGGGCGGACGCCGGCCTCGTCCAGGGCTACCGCGCGCTCGGGATCGATGCGCCGTGGCTGCACCAGGTCGAGGCCGCGCACGCCCTCTGGGGCGGGCGGCATGTCGTCCTCGCCACGTCCACCGGGTCGGGCAAGTCCCTCGCGGCCTGGCTGCCCGCCATCACGGCCGTCCGGGACGCGGGGCGCTCGTCCCGGCACCGGATCTCCGCGCTCACCCGGCGGCCCACCACCCTGTACCTCAGCCCCACCAAGGCGCTGGCGGCGGACCAGCTCGCGGGCCTCCATCGGCTCCTCGACGCGGCCGGGGCGCGCGAGGTCCGCGCGGGCACGTGCGACGGCGACACCCCGCTGGAGGAGCGCGACTGGGTCCGCGAGCACGCGGACCTGGTCCTCACGAACCCGGACTTCCTCCACTTCTCGCTGCTCCCGGGGAGCCGGCGATGGCACCGGCTGCTGCGGTCCCTGCGCTTCGTGGTGGTGGACGAGTGCCACGCCTACCGGGGCGTCCTCGGCGCGCACGTGTCCCTGGTGCTGCGCCGGCTGCTCCGCCTGGCCCGCCACCACGGCGCGAGCCCGACGGCGCTGCTCACCTCGGCCACCACCGGCTCGCCCGCCACGACCGCGGCCCGCATGATCGGCGTGCCCGAGGACGACGTCACCGCCGTCACCCGCGACACCTCCCCCGCGGGCCGTCGCGCGATCGCCCTGTGGACGCCGCCGCTCGCCGAGCGCCCGACCGGAGACGGAGGTGCGACCGGCCCGCCCGAGTCCGCCGAGACGCCCGGTGAGGCCGACGACGACGCGGGGCCTCGCCGCAGCTCGCTCGCCGAGACGGCCGACCTGCTCGCCGACCTCGTCTTCTCCGGCCACCGGACGCTCGCCTTCACCCGAGCGCGCGCCGCCGCCGAGGCCGTCGCCGACCGGGCTCGTACGCGCATCGGCGAGGTGGACCAGGAGCTGGCACACCGCGTCGCGGCCTACCGGGGCGGCTACCTCCCGGAGGAGCGGCGCGCCCTCGAGCGGGCCCTCCGGGTCGGCGACCTCCTCGGCCTCGCCACCACGAACGCCCTCGAGCTGGGTGTGGACATCTCGGGCCTCGACGCGGTCCTCATCGCCGGGTGGCCCGGCACGCACGCCTCCCTGTGGCAGCAGGCCGGCCGATCCGGCCGGGCAGGGGCCGACGGGCTCGCCGTGCTCGTCACGAGCGACGACCCCCTCGACTCCTACCTCGCGCGTCACCCGGACGCGATCTTCGGCGCTTCGGTCGAGGCCACGACCTTCGACCCGACGAACCCCTACGTCCTCGCGCCCCACCTCTGCGCCGCCGCCGCGGAGCTGCCGCTGCGCCCCGACGACGCGGCGACGTTCGGGCTCGACGACGACTCCCTCCTGACCGAGCTCGCGCACCGCGGCCTGCTCCGGCGCCGCCCCGACGGCTGGTACTGGAACTACGCCCGGCCCGAGAACCCCAGCCGGCTCACCGACCTGCGCGGCGGCGGCGCGGAGCCACAGGTCCAGATCGTGGAGCGCTCCACCGGGCGCATGCTGGGGACAGTCGACGCCGTCCGGGCGGACGCCACCGTCCACCCCGGGGCGGTCTACGTGCACCAGGGCCGCACCTACCTGGTCGAGCAGCTGGCCGACGACGTCGCCCTGGTGGGCGAGGAGGTGTCGCTGCCGTACCGGACGCGCGCCGAGGCCGCGAAGCGGATCGAGATCCTCGGGACGCGCCGCGAGAGGGCCGGCGGCGGTGTCCGATGGGGCTTCGGCGTCGTCGAGATCACCAGCAGGGTGACGTCGTTCCGGCGCCTGCGAACGCCTGCGATGGAGACCCTCGGGGTCCTCCCGCTCGACCTCCCCGAGCGGAGGCTCCGCACGACGGCCGTGTGGTGGACGCTCGGTCCCGCTGCACTGGCCCGGTCCGGCATCGGCCCGGCCGACCTCCCCGGGGCTCTGCACGCCGCCGAGCACGCCGCCATCGGGCTGCTCCCCCTGCTCGCGACGTGCGACCGGTGGGACATCGGAGGGCTCTCGACGGCGCTCCACGCGCAGACCCTCGAGCCGACCGTCTTCGTCTACGACGGCGTCCCCGGCGGGGCCGGCTTCGCCGAGCGCGGCTATGCCGCGGCACCCACCTGGCTCGCGGCCACCCGCGACGCCATCGCCGGGTGCGGGTGCCGCGACGGGTGCCCGAGCTGCGTCCAGTCGCCGAAATGCGGCAACAACAACAGCCCGCTCCACAAAGCGGCGGCGATCGACCTCCTGACCGCCGTCCTTGCCGGCGACGTCGCCGACGATGTGGCCGACGACGTGGCCGGAGACCCGGCCGACGACACCGCGCGCCGGCCCGTCGGCTGACGCGGGCCCTGTCGAGGCATCGTCGTCGGCCCACGACGACGCCTCGACAGGGCCGGCGCGGGCGACGGCGGCCGCCGGGCCGAACCGCACCCGGACCTGGACGTGACCGGCCGGCAGCAGCGCGCACGCCACGAGGTCGGCGCCGTGCGCGCGGACCACCGCCGCGGCCCGCGCGCACGGCTCGGCGCCCGCGGCCGGTGCCGCTCGGACCTGCGCGGCGGCGAGCGCCGCGAGGTCCGCCGCCGTCTGTGCTGCGCCTCGCGACGACGCCGCGCGCCCCAGCAGCGCGAGCGCCGTCGTCAGGACCAGCACGGCCGCGACGACAGCCAGGAGAAGGACCGTCGCGGACCCTCGCTCACCCGATCGAGCCCCGGAGCCCGCCCGCGCCGCACCCGTCACGACGGACCCTGCCGAGCCCGCCCGGTCGCCAGGACGGCGGACCCGGCCCCCGTCGAGGGCGTCGTCGCCCTCTCGCCGTCCGCGACGGGTTCGACCCACGCGCGCGCCTCGCCGCGGGCCACGAGCCCGCCCGCGGCCCAGCTGCCCGCGACCCAACCGGTCGCCGCGAGCGGCTTCGTGACCCGCACGACCACCCACGAGCCGTCGCGCACGACGGCGACCGCGGCTCCCGGGCCCGCCAGGACCTGGGAGGTGTCGCGCACCTGGGCCACGTCGGCGCCGAGGGCGGCGGCCCGGGCGCCGGCGCGCGCGGCGTCGGCGCACCGGAGCTGGCCGATGGCCGCCGTGGCCGTGAGGATCGCTGCGACGAGCACGACCACGACCGCCGGGAGCCCGATGGCGAACTCCGCCGTGACGGATCCGCGAGCGCGTCCGCCGTCAGGACCGGGACGCCGCACCGCCGCCCTCACACCGACAACGCCTGACGGATCATCGCCGAGAGGAGGCCGCGAACCTCGTCACTGCGCAGCACCGCCACCAGCAGGCCCGCGAACCCCGCCGCGGCGAGGGTCGCGATCGCGTACTCCGCCGTAGCCATCCCGGCCTCGCCCGAACGCCCCGCGAACCGCCCCCGGGCGCCCCACCGTCCTCCGCCGCACCGTCCTCCCCCGCACCGTCCTCCCCCGCACCGTCCTCCGCCGCGCCGGGCCGCGCGGTCTGCCCGCCTCGGCACTCCCTGCGCCTCCCCTGCGTTCTCGGCCCCGCCGGTCGTCTCCTCCGTCACCCGTTCCGGTGCACCCATCCCCGTTCCTCCTTCCGAGGGGCACGCGTGCCGCGTGCCCGCCTGCGCAAACCGAGGTCCGGTCCGCGCGCCCAGGTTCTCCGAGGCCTCGGGCGGCGCGCGGAGCGAGGTCGCTCCTCTGTGGACGGCGCTGCGCCCGCGCTGTCGGTGACGCAGTGGTGCTCAGCCGAAGAGCCCGACGCTGGTCGCGACGACCACGGGTACGAGGCCCAGCAGGACGAAGGCGGGCAGGAAGCAGAGCCCGAGCGGAAGGACGAGCCGCACCCCGAGGCGGGCCGCCGCCTCCTGGGTCTCCTGGCTGTGCGCGGCGCGCACCCGGTCCGCGGCGCGACGCAGCAGGGCCGCGGCCGGGACGCCGTCGACCCACGCCGGTTCGAGGGCCTCCGCGAGGCTCGCGACCGAGCTCGGCGCCCCGGCCCAGGCCTCGCCCCACCCTCCACCGAGGAGCAGGACGGACCCGGCGCGGCGCAGGGCTCGGCCGTCCGACCCGCCGACGGACTCGCCCAGCGCCACGAGCGTGCCGGGGATGGAGGTCCCGGCGCCGAGCGCCGCCTCGGCGAGCTCGATGACCACGGCCGGGTCGAGGGGCGGTCGCGGGGCGTCCGACGCGAGGACGCCCCGCGCCGGGCCCGAGCCCGATCCCACGCCCGGTCCGAGCCCGAGCGCGCGCCACGGCGCCGGCCGCCACGGCGCTGGCCGCCACGGCGCCACGGCCACCAGGAACAGCGCCACGACCAGCACGGCCTCACCCACCGCGCGCTCCGGCGACCAGGCGCCGTCGGGCCCGCCCTCGACCGGCGTCGCGGGCGTCCGTGGCCCCTCGACCCGCGCGCGCCCCGGCCACCAGGGCTGCCGTCCACCGGTGGCCCAGGACGAGCAGGCCCACACCGGCCAGGCCTGCCGCCGATCCCAGGCGCCCGTCGAGGAGCACGGCCACCGGGTTCGCCCCGAGCGCCCACGCCGTGACGAGGCCGGCGAGCGGCAGCCACCCCAGCAACCGGGCGGTGCTCGCGGGGCCGGCGAGCGCCACCCTGCGCGCCGACTCGGCCCGCGCGGCGTCGACGATCCCCGCCGCGCAGCGGTCGAGGACGTCGGCGAGCGGGGCCCCCGTCCGGTCCGCGAGACGGCTGGCGGCCTCGGCCGCGGCGACCTGGCCCACCACCTGGGGATCCGCTCCCCGGACGACGACGCGCTGCGCCAGTGCCTCGACCTCGTCCCCGACGGCGCGCGCCGGCCGCGGACCGAGGCCGGTCGCCGGTCCCGTGATCCCGGCGCGCGCCAGCGTCCGCGTCCACGCCTCGGCCACCGGGGCCCCTGCCCGCAGCCGGGACGCGACCTCGGTGAGCACCGCGGCGACGTCGACGGCGGCCCGGCCCGGCCGCCGTCGCAGGGACCACCACCGCGCGGACCACCCCCGAGCGGACCACCCCCGCCGGGAGGCTGTTCGGGCGTCTCGTCCGGCGCCGTCGTGGCGCCGGAGGAGAGGCGCCCGCGCGGCCGGCAGGAGCTCCTGCCACGCGACCACCGCCACGAGCAGCGCGCACACCGCGGCCCCTCGGGTCATCACCGACCACCGCCCTCGAGCCGTCGGGCGAGCCGGTCCCACGCAGGACCGGGCCGGACCTCGCCGTCGGGGTCGACACCCGCCGCGAGGCGGCTCACGAGGGCACCCGTCGCGTCGCGGTCGAGGACCGCGATCTCGGCGAGGCGCCGCACCCCGTGCCACCGCCGCAGGTGCACGACGGCGTCGAGCGCGCTCACGGCCTGCGCGGCCACCGTGGGCGCGTCCATCCCCGCGAGGCCACCGAGGGCGGTCAGCCGGGCCGGGACGTCCGCCGCGGTGTTCGCGTGGACGGTGGCCCACCCGCCCTCGTGGCCGGTGTTGAGCGCTCCGAGGACGGCTCTGACCTCCGCGCCGCGACACTCGCCCAGGACCAGCCGGTCGGGTCGCATCCGCATCGCCGCGCGCACGAGTTCGTCCAGGCCCACCTCTCCCACGCCCTGCACGTTGGCGCGCCGCACCTGCAGGTGGACGACGTGCGGATGGTCCGGCGCGAGCTCGGTCGCTTCCTCGATGCACACGATCCGCTCGTCGGGCGGCACCAGCGACAGCATCGCGGCCAGCAGGGTGGTCTTCCCCGCCCCGGTCGCGCCGCTCACGAGGACGTTCGCCCGGCAGGCCACGAGCGCGCCGAGCAGATCGGCCCCGTGCGGACCGACCGTGCCCCCGGCCACCAGCTCGGCCATGCTCATCGCGCGGCGTCGCAGGGTGCGCAGGCTGATCAGCGTGCCGTCCGAGGAGAGGGGCGGGAGCACGGCGTGGAGCCGGGTGCCGTCCGGGAGGCGCCCGTCCGCGACGGGGGACGCGTCGTCGAGGCGCTGCCCGGCCGACGCCGCGAGGCGGGTCGCGAGGGCACGGGCGGCCGGCTCGTCGAGCCCCGGGAGAGGGACGCTCTCGAGGCCTCGTCCGCGGTCGACCCACACCCCACGCCCGCCGTTGACCAGGACGTCCGTGACCGCCGGGTCCTCGAGCAGGCCCTGCAGGGGGCCCGCCCCCAGGATCTCCGCCCGCGCCGCGGCCCCCACCGTCAGCACGGCGCCGAGCCCCATCCCCGGGTGGGCGCCGCGCAACGCGTCGGCGACGGCAGAGGGCCCCACGCGTCCGCTCTCCGCCATCTCGCTGCGCAGGCCGGCGAGCACGGTGGGCCGCACCTGACCGGACCGGCCGCCGTCGGACACCGTCCCCGCCCAGGTCACGGCACGATCGCGAGGTCCGCCACGAGCTGCACCGCGGTGCGGGCGACGACGCCGCGCCGGTGGTCGCCCGGCGCCTCGCCGCGCTCGGCGGCGGCCGCACCCCCGCGCTCCGGCCGCATGGTCGCGGCGAGCGGGAGCCCCGCGGCCTCGGCGACCTCCTCGGGGTGCAGCCCGCCGGGGGCCGGCCCTCGGACGGCGAGCCGCACGTCGACGCCCGGCAGGGCGTCCGCGACCACCGCCGCCGCGGCCGCCGAGCGGACGTCGCAGGTCGCCACGAGGAGGAGGACGTCGAACCCGGACGGTTCCAGGAGGCCCGCCCACGCGCCGTCGTCCGCCCGCCACCAGCCGGCGCGGGGGAGGTCCAGGACCACGAGGTCGTGCTCGCTGCGCAGCGCGCGCAGCGCACCCGGGACTCCCGGGTCGACGGGCCGGACCCCGCCCCGCAGGTCCCCGGACAGCACCCGGACCGCATGCCACCGGGGCAGGGCATGGCAGAGCGCCTCCGCCGGGAACCCCGCCCGCTCCGCGCGCAGGTCGGCCCACCGAGGGCCCGGCTCGTGCTCGATCCCGAGGAGTCGGTCCAGGCCTCCGCCGGCGGCGTCGAGGTCGACGAGCGCGCTGCACACCCCGGCCGACACCGCGGCGCGCGCGAGCGCCGCGGCGAGGGTCGACGCACCGGCTCCCCCGCGTGCACCCAGCACCCCGACCGTGCGAGCCCTGGGCACGCTCACCAACGACGCCAGGTAGCGCAGGAGCGGCTCCGCATCGGTGGGCAGCTCGACCACGTCGCCCCCGGGATCGACCTCCGGCAACGGCGCCCGGGGCGTCCCCCCTCCCGCGCGCACGGCCACCGCCGGGGGCTGCCCTCGCCGCGAGGCGGCACCCGCCGCGCCGGGGCCACGGGAGTCGGACACGTCGCGGAGCCAGACGTCGACAGGCGCCTCGCCACGCCCGACGACGACGGCGCCCGCCGCGTCGGCGACGCGGCGCACCTGCTCCACGAGGTATGGGTCCTCCGTCACCAGCCCCACGCGCAGGACGTGGCTCCCGACGCTCATCTCCCGACCCCTCTCGCCCGACTCCCGCACGGGACGGAGCCTCGCCCGGCCGGGACGGCCGCGTTGGACGCGCCGTCGGGCGCTGTGGACGGCGTGGCGCGGACCGTGCCTGGGGAGGAGGCGCGGGGTGGAGGCGCGGGGCGCCTCCGGCCCGGGCGCGCGCGCAACGTGCCGGCGTCGGCCGGCGCGTGCGTCGTCAGCCGGCGGGCTCTCCGAGCACTGCCCGCGACGGCGAGGGCTGGCTACGCTGGGCCGGACCACCCACGAGCGAAAGGGACGGACGCGGTGTCCCACCACCACAAGGCGGCGGCGTTCTTCGACCTTGACCGGACGATCATCGCCACCCACTCGGCGACGGCGTTCACCGGTCCCCTCTTCAAGGGCGGTCTGATCACGCGCAAGGACGTGCTCCGCGCCAGCTATGCGCAGTTCGTGTTCCTCATCGGCGGGGCGGACCACCAGCAGACGGAGCGCGTGCGGGTCTTCCTCTCGTCGCTCATCGCCGGCTGGGACGTCGCCCAGGTGGACCAGATCGTGGCGGAGACGCTGCACGACATGATCTCCCCGACCGTCTACGCCGAGGCCCTCGAGCTCATCGAGGAGCACCACCTGGCGGGGCGCGACGTGGTGATCGTCTCGGCGTCCGGCGAGGCGCTGGTCCGCCCGATCGCGCGGATGCTCGGCGCGGACCATGTGATCGCCACGCAGCTGAGCGTCGAGGACGGCAAGTACACGGGCGAGATCGACTTCTACGCCTACGCCGAGAACAAGGCGAGCGCCATGGCCCACCTCGCAGCCACTCGGGGCTACGACCTCTCGGCGAGCTACGCGTACTCGGACTCGGTGACGGACGTCCCCATGCTCGAGGCCGTCGGGCACCCGGTCGCCGTCAACCCGGACAAGGGCCTGCGACGGCGCGCGATCGACGAGGGGTGGACCGTACGCGACTTCCACCACCCGATCCCGCTGCGCACGCGGGTGGACACGCCGGCCTCACGCGCCGCCGTCGGGACCGTCGTCGTGGCCGCCGCCGGCCTCGTCCTCTGGCTCGTGCTGCGGCGCCGCTTCAAGCGGCGCTGAGCGCGGCGGCGCGGCCATTCGCCCAGGCTCCTCGCCCGGCGGCCCCACGCTCTCCCCCGAACGCGGGGTTGGTCGGGATATCCGGATGGATACCCCGACCAACCCCGCGTTCGGGCCGTGACCGGCCGCGTCCTGCTGGGCCTCAGACGAAGAGCGCCGACGCCCTGATCACGGTCATGATCACGCCGTACGCGAGGAGCGCGCCGACCACCACCCACAGCGCGATCGCGGTGCCCCGGAGCACCTTGCCCGCGTGGGCCGACGGCGCCGCGGCCTCGTCCTCGGCGATCTCCTCGGGCGTCTCGTCCAGGACGACGACGTCGGCCTTCTCCCGCTCGGCGGCCGCGAGGAGCGACACGGCCGGGACGCTGCGCTGGACGGCCTCGACGACCTCGCGGTCGGCCGAGACGCGAACAGGGGCCGCCTCCGGCTCGTGCCGCTTGGCGTCCACGGCGCGGACCAGCAGGTTGGCGACGAAGCCGACCACGAGCACGCACGACCATGACCACGAGCGAGGGCCGGTAGAGGTCCGCGCCCTCCACGCCCTGGGCGCGCCAGCGAGTCGGCGATCCCGTTGACGATCAGCGGGCCGGCGACGCCCGCCGCGGACCACGCGGTCAGCAGACGGCCGTGGATGGCGCCGACCTGGCAGCGTGCCGAACAGGTCCTTGAGGTAGGCCGGGACGGTGGCGAAGCCGCCGCCGTAGAAGCGAGATGATCACGAAGGTGAGGGCGACGAACAGGCCGATCGGCGGTGCTCGCCGACGCGCGCGAGCACGGCGTAGAGCACGGCGCCGACGCCGAGGTACATCATGTAGATGCGCTTGCGGCCGATCACGTCCGAGGTGGAGGACCACACGAAGCGGCCGCTCATGTTGCGCGAGCGACAGCAGGCCGACGAAGCCGGCCGCGGCCGCCGGGCGGTCGACGGACGTCGGGAAGAAGTCCTGGATCATCGGCGAGGCCTGCTCGAGGATGCCGATGCCCGCCGTGACGTTGCAGAAGAGCACGACCCAGAGCAGCCAGAACTGCGGGGTCCGGATCGCGTTGCCCGCCGGGACGTTGGCCGTGGTCTGCGAGCGCGTTCTTCTTGACGGTCGGCACCCAGCCCTCGGGCTTCCAGCCCGGCGGGGGGACGCGGATGACGGCGGCGCCGAGCGATCATCGAGGAAGCCGTAGATCGACGGCGAGCGTCGAGCATGGTCGCGGCACGATCGCGTCCGAGGGCGACGTCGGCGTAGGCGCGCCAGCAGCCACGCCGGTCAGCGGCGAGGCGAGCATCGCGCCGCCGCCGAAGCCCATGATCGCCAGGCCGGTGGCCAGGCCGGGCCGGTCGGGGAACCACTTGATCAGCGTGCGACACCGGCGAGATGTAGCCGATGCCGAGGCCGATGCCGCCGACGAAGCCGTAGCCGAGGTAGACGAGCCAGAGCTGGCTCGGTGTGACGCCGAGCGAGGCCGACGAGGAAGCCGGACGACCCAGAAGACGGCGGCGAGCGACCATCGCCTTGCGGGGGCCGTTGCGCTCCATCCACGTGCCGCCGAAGGCGGCCGAGAGGCCGAGCATGACGATGGCGATCGAGAAGATCGATCGCCGATCGAGGTGTGGCTGGTGCCGAAGCGCGTCGACGCAGCGGCGTTCTTGAAGACGCTGAACGCGTAGACCTGTCCGATGGACAGGTGGACCGCCAGGGCGGCCGGGGGCACCAGCCACCGGTTGTAGCCGGGCGGGGCGATGGTGCGGGTGCGATCGAGCAGGTTCGTCACTGAAGGTCCTTCCCCACACGGTGCGGGCAGGTAGTCGTGTCGGAAGGCTCAATGGTCGGGGCGCTCCTGAAAGCGCTTGGGGGACCTTCGTCATCGATCACCGCTCCTGGTCACGCCGGGCGATGTGATCTTGGTCTCGCGCTAGGTTTCTCCCGTGGGCGCTCCCGCCCCGCGATAGGAGCAGCAGCGTGACCGGCCCGGTCCCCGACACCACCCCGACGCCCGCCCCGAGCTCACCCCCGACGGGAGCGCCGATCACCGCACCTCCCCGGCCGGTCCCACCCCGCTCACGCCGCGGGGCCCACATCCTGAGCGTCCTGGCCGGGCTCGTCCTCACCCCCGTCGGGCTCGTGGCACTCGCAGCCGGCGCCCACGGCTCCGCGTCGGCCCTGGGCGAGGCCCAGGAGCCGTCCGCCGTGACCCTCACGATCATCGGGTTCGGCGCGGCGATGCTCGGGATCGTCGCCGTCGCCGCCGCCGGTTCCACGCTCGGCCCCCTCGTGGGTGGCGCCCTCTACGCCGTCGCCCCCGGGATCGGCTTCGTGCTGGCGCCCGAGACGATCTCCGCGCAGACCGAGTCGCTGCTCGAGCCCCTCCGGACGTTCACCGGGGACGGCCTGACCGAGGGCGCCCTCATCCTCGGCGGCACCGGCGCCCTGCTGCTCCTCGGCCTCGCCCTCGTCCTCGTGGGGGTCGCGGCGCACGTCGCGCGGCGATTCGGCCGCCGCGCCGAGCGCACCGAGACCTCGCGCGTCCAGGCGGGCACAGACGCCGCGCCGACACCGCCGCGCTCGCGCCTCGTACCGCACGCCGTCGCGATCGGGATCGGGCTCGTCCTCACGCCGCTCGCGCTCGCGCTCGTCGCGGCCGGGAGCGTCGACATCGCCGTCGCGGCGTCCGGCGGCGAGGCCGCGCCACCCGGCACCCTCGTCTGGCCCTGGGCGGTCGGCACGGTGCTGCTCGCCGTCGTCGTCCTCTCTGCCGGCTGGTCCTCCGCCGGCCTCCTCCTCGGCGCGACGGCGTTCGGGGTCGTCCCGGGCGCCCTCGGCCTCCTCTCATCGGACCGGACCGAGCACGGCGTCTCGGCCTTCCTCGCCTGGGTGGGCGACGTCGTCGACCCCGACGCCGCCGCCGGCCTCTACGCCCTCACCACGCTCGGGGTGCTGCTGACCTGGGGGGTGATCGGCGTGGCCGGCGCCCTCGGCGCGCACCTGGCCCGCCGGGACGGCCGACGGCGCGAGCGCGCCGAGATCGCCGTCGCCGGGGCGAATGCCGTGGCCCCGTCCTGACCTCGCTCCGGCGCGCCACCGCCGCGCCGCCCTGGGTGCTCGCTACCGTCGAGGTGACACCCCGCAGGAGGACGCAGTGAGCACCCCACCACCGGACGCCATCGAGTCGACCGGTCCCGAGTCGACCGGTCCCGAGCCCGCTCCTTCGCACCGGGCCCCCCGGCCCATCCCGGGTCGCGGTCCCGGCCGCCGAGGCCGCCGAGACCGCGACCATCCCCCAGGCAACGGAGGCCAGCGAAGCCATGACCGTCACCGAGACGTCGGGTTCAACCGACACCGAGACCACCGGCGCGGACATCCCACCGCCACACCGCACCCCACCGCCGACACCGTCGCGATCCCGACCGCCGACACCGTCGCCATGCCCGTGGCCCCGGCGCCCGCCGCGGAGGACGCGACCGTCGCGATCCCCCTCGCGGCCCCTGCTTCCTCGCTCCCCTCCGCACCGGCACCGTCCGTCCCCGTGCCGACGACGCCCGTCGCGCCGGTGACGCCGGTCGTGCCCGCAGCGGCCGTCGCAGGCGCCGTGGCGGCCGCCTCCGACGCCGCGCCGCAGTGGACGGCGCCCCCGGAGCAAGCCCCCGCCGAGGCGGAGATCTTCCCCGAGGCGATGTACGAGGAGCCCCCGTCGCGCGCGGGCGCCCACTGGTGGGGCGTCCTGATCGCCTTCGTGCTGACGCCGATCGCCTGGTTCCTGCTGTTCGACGGCAGCGCGCGGATCTACTGGAGCACGCTGGCCGATCCGGCGAACGTGAACCCGGCCGGCTACATCTCCCTCGGCACCGGCCTGGCGGTCCTGGTGATCGTGCTGCTGGCGGCCCGCTGGTCGTCGGTCGGGCCGATCATCGTCGGTTCGCTGGCCGCGCTCATCGGCTTGACCTTCCTCGCGATCCCCGTCCAGACGCTCGAGTTCCTCGCCCGGTACCAGGACCGGGTCGAGGCCTTCGGCGGATTCGGCAAGAACCTCTACGCCTACACGGTCGAGTCCGGCCTGCGGAGCTACTTCCTCATCGGCGGCGTGATCCTGATCTTCCTCGGCGTCGTGTCGCACGGCGCCCGCCGCCAGGGCCGCCGCGCGGAACGCGCCCGGCTCGCCGTCCGCGCGGCCAAGGGCGAGAACCCCTTCGCCTGAGCGCCGCCCGACCACGCCCGACGGCGCCCGGTCACCTCCACGCGGGAGGCGACCGGGCGCCGTCGTCGTCCCTGCCCTTCTCGCACTGCCCTCTTCTTCCAGGAGGACGGGCCGACCGCCAGATGAGCCACCCGCCCCCTCGCGACCGCCGCGCGTTAGGCTCCCGGTCGCGAGCCCCCGCTGCCCTCCGGAGCCGCGACCCGGGCTCCGCTGCACCGTCGACGCTGCACGGAGGACCAGTGCCCGAGAACCCTGCCGACCGCCCCGGCCCCACCGCCGGCCCGTCGGGCGACGCCCTCGAGAACCTGCTCGCGGAGGGCCGCCGGTTCCCGCCGAGCCCGGAGTTCGCGGCGGGGGCCAACGCCACGCCGGCGCTCTACGCGGAGGCCGCCGCCGACCGCCTCGGCTTCTGGGCGGACCGGGCCCGCGAGCTCACCTGGGACACCCCCTTCAGCGAGGTCCTCGACTGGTCCGGCGCCCCCCGCGCGCGCTGGTTCGCCGATGGCGCCCTGAACGCCGCGTACAACGCGGTGGACCGGCACGTCGAGGCCGGACTCGGCGATCGGGTGGCGATCCACTGGGAGGGCGAGCCGGGCGACACCCGCACCCTCACCTACGCCGACCTCCGGCGCGAGGTCTCCCGCGCGGCGAACGCGCTCGAGGCGCTCGGGGTGCGCACCGGCGACCGCGTCGCCGTCTACCTCCCCCTGATCCCCGAGGCGATCGTCGCGATGCTCGCCTGCGCCCGGATCGGCGCCCCCCACTCCGTGGTCTTCGGCGGGTTCTCCGCCGAGGCCCTGCACACACGGATCCTCGACGCCGAGGCCTCGCTCGTCATCACGGCCGACGGCGGCTTCCGCCGGGGCGCGGCGAGCGCCCTGAAGCCCGCCGTCGACGAGGCGTTGGCGCACGGCGACACGCCCGTCCGCCACGTCCTGGTGGTGCGGCGCACCGGTCAGGACGTGGCCTGGACCGAGGGCCGGGACGTGTGGTGGCACGACGCCGTCGACGGCGCCTCGGACGTGCACACGCCCGTGCCCGTCGAGGCCGAGCACCCGCTCTTCATCCTCTACACCTCGGGCACCACCGGGAAGCCGAAGGGCATCTTCCACACGACCGGGGGCTACCTCACCCAGGCGGCCTACACGCAGCGCGTGGTCTTCGACCTGAAGCCGGAGACCGACGTCTACTGGTGCACCGCCGACGTCGGGTGGGTCACCGGGCACACCTACGTCGCCTACGGGCCGCTGCTCAACGGCGCCACGCAGCTGCTCTACGAGGGCACTCCGGACACCCCGACCAAGGGCCGCTGGTGGCAGCTGGTGGAGAAGTACGGCGTGACGATCCTCTACACGGCCCCGACGGCGATCCGCACCTTCATGAAGTGGGGCGACGAGATCCCCGCGCGGCACGACCTGACGTCGCTGCGCGTGCTCGGCTCGGTCGGCGAACCGATCAACCCCGAGGCCTGGGTCTGGTACCGCCGGGTGATCGGCGGCGACCGCACGCCCGTCGTCGACACGTGGTGGCAGACCGAGACCGGCGGCATCATGATCTCCCCGCTCCCCGGGGTGACCGTCGCCAAGCCCGGCTCGGCGCAGGTCCCGCTGCCCGGGGTGAGCGCCGACGTCGTCGACGAGAGCGGCGTTCCCGTGGGCAACGGACGCGGCGGCTACCTCGTGCTCACCGAGCCGTGGCCGGGCATGCTGCGCGGCATCTGGGGCGACGAGAAGCGCTTCGCGGACACCTACTGGTCCCGCTTCCCCGGGCAGTACTTCGCCGGCGACGGCGCCAAGAAGGACGACGACGGCGACGTCTGGCTCCTGGGCCGCGTGGACGACGTGATGAACATCTCCGGGCACCGGCTCTCCACCACGGAGATCGAGTCGGCGCTCGTCTCGCACCCGTGGGTGGCGGAGGCCGCCGTCGTCGGCGCCTCGGACCCGACCACCGGCCAGGCCGTCGTCGCGTTCGTCATCCTGCGCGCCGAGGCCGTGGAGCGCGCCGACGAGCCCGGCGAGGGGGCCGACGTCGTCGCCGCCCTGCGCGAGCACGTGGCGCACGAGATCGGCCCCATCGCCAAGCCGCGGAGCATCCTGATCGTCGCGGAGCTCCCCAAGACGCGATCGGGGAAGATCATGCGACGCCTGCTGCGCGACGTCGCCGAGCACCGGAGGGTGGGAGACGTCACGACGCTGGCCGACACGTCCGTCATGGCCCTCATCAGCGCCGGGCTGCAGCAGAGCGCGGCACCACCGGCCTGATGCGGCCGTGCCGGACGGCATAGGCTGAAGCGCGAGACCGACGAGAGGACGCACCGTGGCCACCCCCAGCATCGCTGCGCTCATCAACGACTACGTCGCCGCGTTCAAGCGCTGGGTGAACGGCGTCTCCGAGCTCGGCAAGGTCGAGATGGCGGAGCAGGGCAAGCACGCCGGGATCGGCGCCGGGATGTTCGTGGGCGCCGCGCTCTTCGGCCTCTTCGCCTTCGCGCTCTTCACCCTCGCGCTCGGTTACGTGCTCATCGCCCTCGGCCTCCCCGACTGGGCGGCGTTCCTCATCGAGGCGACGCTCTACGTGGTCATCGCCGGCGTGCTCGCCCTGGTCGGGAAGAAGCAGCTCGAGGCGATGAAGGGGCCGCAGCGCACGATCGCGGCGATCAAGGCGGGCCCGGGCATCCCGCTCGGCGCTCCCGACGACGAGGTCGGCGCTCCGCCCGTCCTGTGACGACGGTATCGTCGCCACACGTGAGCCTCGACGCGAGCCCGATCCTCATCGAGGGCCCCTGGACTCATCAGTTCGTCCCCGCGCACGGCGCTCGCTTCCACGCCGCCGTCACCGGCCCGGACGACGGCGCGGCCCCCCTGGTCGTCCTCCTGCACGCGTTCCCGCAGTTCTGGTGGGCGTGGCGACACCAGCTCGTCGCCCTGGGCGAGGCCGGGTACCGGGTGGCCGCCATGGACCTGCGGGGGTTCGGCGCCTCGGACAAGCCCCCGATCGGGCACGCGACCCCCGCTCTGGTGCGTGACGTCGCCGGGGTCATCCGCTCGCTGGGGGCGCGCTCCGCCGTCGTCGTCGGGCACGGGCTCGGCGGGACGATCGCCTGGTCGATGCCCACCCTCGCTCCCGGCGTGACGCGCGCGGTCGCGGCGGTGGCCAACCCCCACCCGGTGACACTGCACACCATCCGGCCCGGGATGCTCCCGGTCGGGTCGATCGGGCAGGTCCTCAAGTTCCAGCTGCCGTGGTTCCCCGAGCGGGCCCTGCGGCGCGGCGTCCTCGTCGAGCACGTGCTCCGCGGCTGGGCGGCGCCGGGGTGGGACCCGCCGCTCGAGCGCTACGTCGCGGCGATGCGGCTGCCCTTCGTGGCCCATTCGGCGATGGAGCACCTCCGCTGGCTCGTGCGGTCCACGCCCCGACCCGACGGCGGGCGCTACCTCGCCGACGTCAAGGCACCGATCACCGTGCCCGTGCTCGCCGTCGAGGGCGCGCAGGACCGCTTCCTCGGGCACTCCACCGCCCGCCGCGACCGCGCGTACGTGACCGGCGACTTCCGGGTCGAGACCGTCGCCGGCGCCGGCCACTTCCTCCCGGAGGAGGCGCCCGAGCAGGTGACCGAGATCCTGCTGGACTGGCTGGGCACTCTCGACCGGGACTGACCCGCCCCGCCTCCTCCCCGGGCCTCAGGGGGTGCGTGGTGGGCGGGGAGAACCGGCCGGTGGCGCCGGCACGGCCGCTGCCGGCTTCTTCCGCGGCGGCGGTGGCTCGCCCGTGCCTGCCGAGGGGCACAGGTGGGCGATCGGGCAGCGCTCACAGGCAGGTCGGCGGGCGAAGCACGTGCGCCGACCGTGGAAGATCAGCCGGTGGCACAGCATGGTCCACTCCTCGGGCGGGAAGAGCGCGGCCAGGTCGGCCTCGACCTCGACGGGGTCCTGGTGTCGCGTCCAGCCCAGGCGGCGGGCCAGCCGGCCCACGTGGGTGTCGACCGTGATCCCCGGGACCTCGAAGGCGTTGCCGAGGACGACATTCGCGGTCTTGCGGCCGACGCCGGGAAGCGTCACGAGGTCCTCGAGCCTCCCGGGGACCTCGCCCTCGAACCGCTCCTGCAGAGCACGCCCGATGCCGACGAGCGAGGCCGCCTTGCTGCGGAAGAAGCCCGTGGACCGGATGGCGTCCTCGAGGGCGCCCGGATCCGCAGCCGCGTAGTCCTCCGCGGTCCGGTAGCGGGCGAAGAGTCCGGGCGTCACCATGTTGACGCGGGCGTCGGTGCACTGTGCGGACAGGACCGTGGCGACGAGCAGCTGCAGCGCGCCGTCGTGGTCGAGCTCGCACCTGGCGTCGGGGTAGGTCTCTGCGAGGAGGCGGTTGACCTCCGCCGCCCGCTCCCGCCTCGCGGGCGAGGCGCGCCGGCGCCTCGGGAGCGTCGTCGGGGCGGTCGCCATGGCGGCCAGCGTAGACGCGGGGGGTGGACACGGCTCCACCACCCGGACCCGCCGACCTGGCGCTCCTGAGGGGCCGCGGGCGAAAGCGAGGACCCATCCGGGACCCGGTCCCCGCAGGTGAGGTGGCACACTGTGGCCTGCCCCGATGTGACGTGCGTCACGCCCACCGCCGGGGCGATGACGCGCCCAGCACCAGGAACGGAGACCGGAGTGGAGAGCGAGGCCGTGAACGCCGCCCCCCTGTTCGAGACCCTCGACGAGGCGACGACGACGGCGCTCCGTGCCGCGATGGTCGAGGTGAGGATGCGCCGGGGCGAGGTCCTCTTCAACGAGGGCGACGCGGGCGACCGGGTCTACGTGATCGCCGACGGCAAGATCAAGCTCGGGCACACCGCACCCGACGGTCGCGAGACGATCATCGCGGTCCTCGGGCCCGGCGAGATGCTCGGCGAGCTGTCGCTCTTCGACCCCGGGCCCCGCGCCGCCACCGCCACCGCCATCGCGCCGTCGCGACTGCTGGAGCTGCGGCACGACGACCTGATGGCGTTCCTCCAGACCCAGCCGGAGCTCAGCGCGCAACTGCTCCAGGGGCTGGCACGGCGTCTTCGCAAGACGAACGCCGCCCTGGCCGACCTCGTCTTCTCGGACGTACCGGGCCGGGTGGCCAAGGCGCTGCTCGACCTGGCGTCGCGGTTCGGAGTCGAAGTGGACGAGGGCATCCGCGTGGTCCACGACCTCACCCAGGAGGAGCTCGCGCAGCTCGTCGGGGCCTCCCGCGAGACCGTCAACAAGGCGCTCGCCGAGTTCGGCAACCGCGGGTGGATCCGCCTGGAGGGCCGAGCCGTGCTGATCACCGACAAGGGCCGGCTGGAGCGGCGAGCCCGCTAGGACGGGTGCCGATCGACGAGATCCCGGCGATCGGGACCGCCGGGATCAGACGATCTGGACCACCATCTCGAGCTCTACGGGGGCATCGAGCGGAAGCACGGCGACGCCGACGGCCGAGCGGGCATGCATGCCTCGGTCGCCGAACAGGTCCCCGAGCAACTCGCTGGCACCGTTGACCACCTGGGACTGACCCGTGAAGCCCGGCTCGCTCGCGACGAATCCGACGACCTTCACCACCCTCTTCACGCGGTCCAGGCTGCCGATCTGGGCGGCGATCGCCGCGAGGGCGTTCAGCGCACAGATCCGGGCGAGCTCCTTCGCGCGCTCGGGGCTCACGAGTCCGTCCGGAGCCTCGCCCGCGCCGACCGTCCCCACCTTGCCCGTGCCGGCCAGGGCACCCCCGACGAGAGGCAGCTGCCCGGACGTCCACACGAGGTCGCCCGCACGGACGGCCGGCACGTAGGCGGCCACGGGAGGGGGGACAGGGGGGAGGGCGAGCCCCCGTTCCGCGAGCCTCGCTGCGACGTTCACGACGTCGGCCGCTTCAGGTAGGCCACGAGGCCCTGGCCGTCGGGGCCAGGGACGACCTGGACCAGCTCCCAGCCGTCAGCGCCCCACTGGTCGAGGATGGCCTTGGTGGCGTGGATGATCAGCGGGATGGTCGCGTACTCCCAGGTTCGCATGAGGGGATCCTAACGGCGTCGACGCGCCACGGCCCGAAGCGTCTCCCGCACCCGCGGTGCCGGTTCCCGGCGCCGGAGGGCGCCGTCGTCGTCCATGGACCGTCGTCGTCGACGGCCCCGGCGACCTCAGGAGTGCTGGACCCGTGGAAGGGGACGGGCGCCGGTGCCCGTCTCCGAGTCGTGCGGGCGAGGCAGTGGCCGCCCGGGGGCAGTGGTGCGGGCTCCCCGTTGCGGCTTGAGCGCGACGAGCTCCAGGACGGCGGCGTCATCGCTCGCCAGCAGGGAACGCCACGACACGACGTCGGGCTGGCGGCGAAGGAGTGCGCGACGCTCGCGCTCCGTCATGCCACCCCAGACCCCGAAGGGAACCCTGTTGTCCAGCGCATCGGCGAGACACGAGATGCGGACAGGACATCCGTAACAGACGGCGCGCGCTGCGCGTTGAGCGGCGCCCTGGACGAAGAGCTCGTCCGGTGAGCTGTGGGCACATGCCGCGAAGGCGGCCCAACTCTGGTCTTGCACTTCCTGCATGCCAGCCTCCAGGCGAGTCCGTTCTCCCCTGGGTGAAACCTAGAGGACACATGCCCGATACCTCAAGCGCCCGCCAGGGGGCGGACTCCGGCCCCCCGGGGACCCATCGCAGCAGGTCGCGGCGGACGACCGGACGCCTCGCGTGTGGAGGATCCGTGCACTCCGGGTGAAGACCTGGGACGCCGGTGCCCGGATCGGTCGCCGCGCCGCAGAACCGGGCCCGGGGCCACGTACCCTGAGGTCATGGCATCAGCACCCCGGCGGACGTCGCGTGCGGTGAACCCCGCGCAGTTCCTCTCCCTCCTCCTGGCGTTCGTCCTTCTCGCCGGGGTGGCCGGCGTGCTGTCCGCGGGTCTGTTCATGCCGGCCGTGGCTGCCGTCGGCGGGACCACGGCGACCGGCGTGAAGATCTTCGACCAGCTCCCTGGCGAGCTCTCGCTCGACCCGCCCTCGGAGCAGTCCGTGATGCTGGCCGCGGACGGCAGCCTGCTCGCGACGTTCTACGCCGAGAACCGGATCGTCGTCCCGCTCGACGCCGTCTCGCCGTACATGCGCGCCGCCGTAGTCGCCGTCGAGGACAAGCGGTTCTACGAGCACGGCGGGATCGACCCCGAGGGCATGCTCCGGGCGACCGTCACCAACATCGTCGAGGGTACGCAGCAGGGTGGCTCGACCCTCACGCAGCAGTACGTCAAGAACGTCCTCATCGAGGCAGGTCTGCGCAGCGGCGACGAGGAGGCCATCGCGGCCGCCACGGAGGCAAGCCTGGGGCGCAAGCTCCGCGAGGCCAAGCTGGCCATCGCGCTCGAGCAGCAGATGAGCAAGGACGAGATCCTCGAGGGGTACCTCAACATCGCGCAGTTCGGACCGTCCCAGTACGGCGTCGAGGTTGCCTCGCGCTACTACTTCAGCAAGTCGGCCGCGGACCTCACCATCGTCGAGTCGGCCATGCTGGCCGGCATCACCCAGTCTCCCGGCCGGTGGGACCCCGTCCGCAACCCCGAGAACGCGCTCACCCGTCGCAACACGGTCCTGGCGCTCATGCGGGAGCAGGGCGTCATCACCCAGGAGGAGTTCGACACCGCCTCCGCCGTGCCGATCGCCGACATGCTCCGGGTCCAGCCGCAGTCGCAGGGCTGCTCGACGGCCGGCATCTCCGCCTACTTCTGTGACTTCGTGATCAAGACGATCGTCAATGACCCGATCTACGGCGCGACCGAGGATGATCGACGCCGCCTCCTCCTCCGGGGTGGCCTCACCATCTCCACGACGCTCGACCCGGTCAAGCAGTCCCTGGCCTACGACGCGGCGGTCGGCGCCGTGCCCGTGAACGACGGATCGGGCATCTCCGACTCGATCGTCACGGTCGAGCCCGGTACGGGCAAGATCCTCGCGATGGCCCAGAACACCGTCTACGGCAACGCCACCCCGGAGTCGCCCCGGGACACCCTCGTCAACTGGAACACGGACGAGGCGTACGGCGGGTCGAGCGGCTTCCAGACGGGGTCGTCGTTCAAGGCGTTCGTCCTGACCGAGTGGCTGAGGTCCGGGCGTTCGCTGAACGACCGCGTCGACGCGACGAAGCGGCTCTTCCCCCGTCGCTCGTGGAACATCTCGTGCGCGCCGGAGAACCGGGACGACTGGAACCCCAAGAACGCCGAGAGCTTCGCCTCCGGTCCCATGTCGGTTCTCGACGCCACCCGCGAGTCCGTGAACACCGCGTACGCCGCGATGGCCAACCAGCTCGACCTGTGCAACATCCGCTCCGTCGCGGAGAGCATGGGCGTGCACACCGCGCAGGGCACGGAACTCAGCGTCAACCCGTCCATGGTGCTGGGGTCGAACACCATCGCACCGCTCACCATGGCCGCCGCTTTCGCCACCTATGCCTCCGGCGGGACCTACTGCGCGCCGGTGTCCATCACGAGCGTGAAGGACACCGAGGGCGCCGAGCTGCCCATCCCGGCGTCCAACTGCCAGCAGGTCCTCGACCCGGCCATCGCCGCCGCGCAGAACTACGCGCTCCAGCAGGTGATCACCAACGGCACCGCCCGGGGGAGCAACCTCGGCGACCGCCCGGCGGCCGGTAAGACCGGGACGGCCAACGAGGACTGGCACGCCTGGTTCGTCGGGTACACCCCGCAGATGTCGACCGCCGTCTGGATCGGACACTCCGAAGGCAACATCCCGATGCAGCGCGTCACCATCAACGGCCGCTACTACCGCTACGTCTACGGAGGCGTGCTCGCCGCTCCCACCTGGGCGCGCTACATGCGGGCCGCCCACGAGGGCCTACCCGTTGTTGGGTTCGCCGAGCCCGACGAACGGTTCCTCTACGGAGACCGCAAGTCCGTCCCGAGCGTGGTGGGCCGGGAGCTCGCGTCGGCCGAGGCCACCCTCGAGGGCGCCGGGTTCACCGTGGCGATCGGCGGGACCGTCCCCTCCGAGAGGCCCGCCGGCGTCGTCGCTTCGCAGTCGCCTGGCGGTGGGGCACGGGTAGCGCCCGGGTCGACGATCACGATCTTCCTCAGCGGCGGGCCGGCCCCGGCCCCGGCCCCGGAGGGCGGTGGCGCCGACGCCGCGGCCGCCGGCACCGACCCGGGCAACAGCGGCAACGCTCCCGGCCGGAACGGCGGCTAGACCCTGAACGGCTGGAGCCCGCGCCGAGGTTCGATGCTCGGCGCGGGCATCGTCGCCGGCGTCGGCCTCGGTGCTCTCGCCTGGGCCGTGGCAGAGGCTCGGATGTTCACGCTGCGCGAGGCTCGGGTGCCGGTTCTCCCGGAGGGGTCGGCACCCATCAGGCTCCTCCACCTGTCCGACCTCCATCTCGTGCCCTCACAGGCGCGTAAGCGTGCATGGGTGCGTGCACTGGCAGAGCTGCGCCCCGACGTCGTCGTCGACACCGGCGACAACATGGCCCATCACGACGCCCTACCCGCCGTGCTCGACGCCCTCGAGCCGCTCCTCGAGCTGCCGGGCGCGTTCGTCATGGGCTCGAACGACTACTTCGCGCCGCGACCCAAGAACCCCTCGCGCTACCTCCTGCCCGACCCCCGCGTGAAGGGGATCGCGGACTCGCGCGAGCTTCCCGCGGGCGACCTCGCCGCCGCCTTCACGGCGGCCGGGTGGCGCGACCTCACCAACCGGCGGGACGCCGTCGACGTCCGGGGCGTGCGATTCGAGCTGGTCGGCGTCGACGACCCCCACCTGGACCGCGACCGCTTCCCACCGCGGGAGGACGACGACGGCGCGCACACCGACCTCCCGACCGTCCGCCTGGGAGTGGCGCACGCCCCTTACCGCCGTGTGCTGGACGCCATGGCGGCCGACGGCGCAGACCTGATCTTCGCCGGGCACACGCACGGTGGGCAGCTGTGCCTCCCGTTCTACGGCGCGCTCGTGACGAACTGCGACCTCGACCGGCGGCGAGCGAAGGGCCTGCACGGCTGGCCCGGGCCGCGGCCGGACGGCCCGGGGGGCGAGGGCTCGACGTGGCTGCACGTCAGCGCCGGACTGGGGACGTCACCGTACGCCCCGGTGCGGTTCGCGTGCCGCCCCGAGGCCACCTTGCTGGAGCTCGTGGCGCGCTGAGCCGCGGATTCGTGAGCGCGGCCCGGCTCCGCTATCCTGAGCGGGCTCAGCCGGGGTGTGGCGCAGTTTGGTAGCGCGCTTCGTTCGGGACGAAGAGGTCGTGGGTTCAAATCCCGCCACCCCGACAAAAAAGGGCCGCTGACCTGCGGAAACGCTGACCGGGGGCCCTTTCTTCATTGTCAGTCCGTCGCCTCGCGTGAGCACGGATTGAGCACACTTTCGAGCTCAGGCACCGGCGCTGACGTGATCTGCGAGCCCTCGACTGGGAGCGGACGGACTCGACTGGAACGAGTCGGCGCCGAAATCGAACGTCGGGTCCGCGGTATCCGTAGGTGCGGACGGGAGGTGCGAACGTTCCAAGCGGCCACCACACCTCTGCCTCCCGACTGTTCGGTGTTCGCTGTTCGGTCTTCCGCGAACACCGAACAGCGCCTTACCCTGGATCCCATGGACTCCCGGAGCGACGAGGCGATCAGTCTGCTGGAGGACGCCCTCGCCGCTGCTGGAGCCCAGACCGCCCGCCCGTCTGCCGCGGACTCGGCGGCGGATCTCCTCCTTGTGCTCGGGGAGAGGCGGATCCCCGTGCAGATGAAGCGATGGTCGACGTTTCCCGACCATGCGCTCCTTGCCAATCCCGCGTTTCGCCAGCCGTCAGACCCGTCCACTCTTCGCCTCGTCGTCGCGGACAGGATCGGCGAACGCGCGCGCCAAGGGCTGCGGGAGGCAGGTTGGGGTTGGCTGGACCTTCGGGGCAGCCTGCACGTGCAGGGCCCCGGGGTCCTGATCCACTCCGACGTGCCCGCCACCTGGGAGCGACCTACCCTCCGGGACCCCTTGTCCACGCCCTCGGGCCTGGCCATCGCCTGCGCGTTGCTCGCTGCCCCGCGCGAGGCTCACCCGGTTCGTGGCCTGGCGCGTCGGGTAGGCCGCGCTGCCAGCACCGTCTCGGAGGTCCTTCACGCGCTGCGAGACGCCGGTCTGGTCGAGGGGCCGTCGAGCGCACCAGCGTCGGAGTTGTTCTGGCAGGTCGCCGACGTGTGGCCGAACGAACGCGTGCGCCTGAAGAGCTGGCCGAGCGAGGGGGAAGGGCCCGTCACCGAGGCGCTTCAACTGGGCTTCGGCGACATCGGCGGCTCCCCGGGGTGGGCCTTGACGGACACGCTCGCGGCGGCGGCCTACGGCGCCCCCGTGGCGGCTCGCGCCGATCTGCCGGCCGACTACTTCGTCCCTTCCGAGGCGGCACTCAGGCGCGCGCGCACTCTCCTCGGTGTTGCCGCCAGCCCGGGCGAGGCTCGTGCGACCGTCCGGGTCGGGCCCGTGCCCGACGCCTGCGCGCACCGCGTCGACCCCGCAGGGTGGTCAGCGGAGCGTCGACCGCTCGCCGCCCCCCTCTACGTTGCCCTCGATCTCGCCCAGGACGTCGGCCGAGGTCGGGAGATCCTCGCGGGCTGGAACCCTCCGCAGGGGTGGACCCGTGTCTGGTAGCGGAGGGACCCCGCGCGTCGTCCTCGTGGGCGAGGAGACCGCTCGCATCGTCGAAGCGGTCGGCGTGGTCGCCGGAATCACGGGAACCATGCCCACCATCGTCGGCGGGCTCGCCGTGCTGTGCCGAGTGCAGCACGCCCACCGCGCGACGACCGACCTCGACACCTGGACCGCCGCAACACCCGCTCCCACCCGCTCCTCGAGGTCCTGCTGGCCTCGCCCGGCGCTGAGAGGCGCGACGCCGCCGGAGTGATGCTGCCGACGCCGAGGGGCCCGGTGAAGGTCGATGTCATCGAGGTCAGCGAGCGAGCGGACTCCCACGAGATCGAGGACCCCACCGACCGTCTCTACGAGATGTCACACGCGTGGGCGTACCGCACCGCCTCCCAGGTCGAGATCGTCGTCGTCGGCCCCGATCTGGTGCCGGTGGTCAGCGCGGTCGCGCACGTCGCCGAGCCGGGGCCGCTCGTCGCGATGAAGCTCCAAGCGGTCCTGCTCCGGTCGACGGCGAAGGAAGGCACGGACCTGCTCGACATCGTGGCGATCTTGCTCGACCCCGCGGCACGGGACGCCGCGCTGACGCAGCTGGCAGCGTGCGACCCGGTCATCGCCGCCGACGCCGCACTCCACTCAGAGCGATGGTTCACCGAGCAGATCGAGCGAACGTTCAACCGGATCCGCGCCGCCGGTGGCGGCGACATCGGTCGTGACGAACTCACCCTCGTCGCCGACCTCATCCAGCAGCAACGCGACGCAGATAGCCCACCGGACCCGAACTACGGGAGGCCCCTTCGCATCTCAGGCCGTTGCCATGATCTGCGAGCCCTCAGCGGCCGCGTGGAGGGCCGCCGCGACGGCGTCGAGATCGTCGTCGAAGAGGTCGGCGTACGTGTCCAGGGTCATCGCCGCGGAGGCGTGCCCGAGCATCCGCTGGACCGCCTTGACGTTCGCCCCCGCGCTCACTGCGAGGCTCGCCGCGGTGTGTCTCAGGTCGTGAGGCGTCAACCGTGGGAAGTCCTTCGCCCCGGGCCGACGTCGACGACGGCGAACTGTTCGAGCTCGGGCGCCTCCCACGCGGCCGCGAGCGCCCGCCACGTCGCCGGGTCGCCGCGCCCGGTCACCGGCAGCCCGTGGCGCGCCTGCCAGGTCCTCACGGCGGCCTGCGTCGCATCCGTGAACGTGCCGTCCCTCGCACTCGAGGGCATCCCTAACCGCGGCCTGTAGCTCGACGACGGCCCGCCCGGCGACCGCTACGGCGGGATCGAAGTGCCGGCGCCGCTCGACGTTGTGCCTCAGCACGCCGCCGCGGGCGCCCGTGAACACGAGGTCATCGGACCCCTTCCCTGCGAGCGCCGGGGCCAGCACCGCGGCGAGGAAGGCGGGGAACGGCACTGATCGGCCCTCGTGCGTCTTCGGGGTGCCCCACGTCAGGTGTCCGCCGATGTCGACGACGTTCTCGACGACCTCGAGCCGGCGCCGGAGCATGTCGACCCGGCCGACCTTCAGCGCGGCGAGCTCGCCCCACCGCAGGCCTGTGTACGCGAGCACCAGGACGACGGGCCCGAAGTCCCCGGACGCGCGCCGCCAGCGCCCGCACCTGCGAGTGCGTGAGGTACGTCCGGGGCTTGGCGACCTTCCTCGGCAGCGGCACGCCCTCGGCAGCGTTCTTGGCCAGGCGTCCGTCCCGCACAGCGTCGGCGAGGATCATGCTCAAGACGTTGTGCGCCCGCCGGACGGTCGCTGCGCCCTTCTTCGCTGAGAGACCCGCCACCCACGCCTTGACGTCGGTGTGCGCGACATCGCAGGCGTACACGTCGCCCCACTTCGGCAGGATGTGGACGTCGAGCGACGACGCGTTCGCCGCAAGCGTCGCCGGCTTCGCCACCTGCTGAGCGCGCCATTTCTCCGCGAGCTCGCGCACGGTCACCCTGCCCGCGCTCGTCGCCACGAACTCCCCGCGGGACTTCGCCGACCTCGATCGCGTGGAGGAATGTCTCCGCGTCGCGACGTCGAGAGAAGCCCCGCTTCATCGTCGTTCGCCGCTCCGGAGTGCGGTAACGGACCAGGTACCGTCGCCCGGCGGCCGTCTCGTACGCCTCAATCGTCGCCACGGCGCCCCCTCTCGCCGTCAGGCTCTCGATCGGCCACCGCCTCGGCCTCCGAGTCGGTGGGGTCTCGCGTTGGGGCGGCCGGCGCGCCCGGGGCATCGGGCAACCCGCTCGCTTCAACCTCGTCGGCGACACCCCCTGCGCCTGGTTCAACCAGCCACTCAGGTTCGGGGTTCTCCCGGAACCCCGGAATCCCCGGAAACACGTACTCGGTGCCGAACTTCCGGGCCGCAGCTTCGAGGTTCGCCTCGAGGTCGGGGTATCCCGCGGCCACCGCGAGCTTGAAGAAGTCGTCGACCCACTCCCGTCGCAGGACCGGATCGGCGAGCAGGTCATCACGGTCGACTGCGGCGACGTCCGCGAGCAGCTCTTCCGGAAGAAGCCCCGCCAGGTACGCAAGGCGCGCGATGAGCGTGAGTGCGTCTCCCTCACCGAAGGGATTCGTGTACAGATCGTCGATGGCGGCCAATTCGTTGATCTCGGCACGGGCCAGAACCGTGGCCTCGGCAAGTCGAGCGCGCTCACGGTCGAGTTGAAGGAGCCGGTCGTGGAGTTGCGCGACGCGATGTGACTTGTCGAAACCAAGTCGAGTGAACGCCGGCCACAGCGGGACTCTGAGCACGGCCGCTAGCAGCACGGCCTCGGACAGCCGAAGTGGCCGTCGGCCCTCCCCCTTGAGCTCCATCTTCGCGATCGAGCTCTGATGCATCGGCATGCCCGCCGCCGTCAGCCGCCGGGCAAGCTCCCGCTGCGAGATTCCCCGGGCCTCGCGCGCTTTCCTGCAGCGCTCGGCGAAGTCCTCCTCAATCGCGACCGCCCACGCTCCGCTCGCGGGCACGACCTCCGCACGGCTGTGATCCTCCACGTGTTCAGGCATGCACAGATCTTGACACACGTGATCCAAGCGAGTACAGATGATCCCTACAGGGTTCAGCCGTGCCGCATGAGAGGATCACAATGGCGACAGCGTCGACACGACGGACCGACCGGGTAGCCGTCGTCGACCCACCTCAGCGCCGACCGCTGGGCACCCCGAACGAGGTTTCCAAATACCTGGGCATCACGACGGGAGCCCTCGCACAGATGCGCTACCTGGGCCAGGGACCCGTCTTCCAGCGCCTCGGCGCGAAGACGATTCGGTACGCCTGGGAGGACGTCGACGCGTGGCTGGATGCCCGGAAGTTCCGCCAGACGGGCACCAGCCCGCTCGCGCCGACCACCCGTTGAGGACGCTGGACACGCCGCAAGACACCCCGGACACCCCCGCGGCGTCGAAGCCACCCGGGCCAATGCTGCGACGCCGCCAGGCTGCCGACGTCGACTCGAACGCGCCCGACAACCTGCCGCGGTCAGGCCGTGCGGTCCCAGGCACCACTCTCAGCCGGACAACCGCGCTGTAGGAGACCCCTCGATACCGCGGTCGCACACCACGGCCGGCGCGGACACCGCCCCATGCGCGAGAGGAGCTCCACGTCATGAGCTGGCAGGCCATGCGCTACGCCGCCCGCCTCCCCCTCTCGCGCGTCAACGGAGGCGCCCGCGCCGTCCTGCTCCTCCTCGCCGAGCACGCACACGACGACGGCCGTGGCGCCTTCCCAGCCGTCGCCACACTCGCGGAGACCCTTGGTGTCAGCGACCGCTCGGTCAAGCGTTACCTCGCCGAACTCCGGGAAAGTCGCCTCATCACGCCGGGTGACGGCGCCCTGGTCGCCCACATGCGCGCCGACCGCCGCCCCCAGGTCTGGGACATCCCCGGAGCAGACCCCTACGGGGTGACACCAGCTGACACCCCGCACGGCGTGACACCTTCCCCCGACGACGTGACAGCTGCTGTCACCCCGCTCGCTCACGGGGTGACAGATCCGGCCCCACGGGGTGACAGATCCGGGCAAGACGGGGTGACAGCTGCTGTCCCACAGAACCGTCCTAGAACCACCCAAGAACCATGCATGCATGCGGGAACCGTCGACGTCGTTCCCACAACGGCCGCGGCGGTCTCGGCCAGGGCCCCCGCCGCGCACCACGGCACGGTCAGCGCCGTCGTCGACGTGATCACCTCGCACCGCCTCGGACGGCGGCTCTGGGAGCAGCAGCAAACCGAGCTCGCCGAGGACGTCGTTCGCGCCGGCGCCACCGCGCAGGAACTCGCGCAAGCACTCGCCGCGGAGTCCTTCGGCTCGAGCGTCGGCGTCGGCGCCTTCATCACGGTCATGCGCCACAAGATCCTTCCCACCCTGCGCCGTCAGCACGCTGTTGCGACTACCCCGGCCGAAGGAAGGCGGTGCCAGCGACACTCGACCACCTACTCCACGTTCTGCGGCCTCTGCCGGGCCGACGTCCGCGCGGGCGACCTCGCCCCCGAGGACGCCTCCGGCGAACTGCCCGCAGACACCCGCTTGCGCGCCCCTTCGCCAGCCTGACTCTCGAGTCGGCGTCTCGCGCACCGGCACCTCCCCCCGGAGTTGGCCGCGGCTGCGATGATCCGGCCGAAGGGCGTCGGCGTGCCGACGACCGAAGCGCCGTTGATCTCGCGGCGACCGATCCGCGGCTGGCGACGGAGGTCTCTCGCCGAGCAGTTCGTGGACCGCGCCCCGCAACGGCTCCGCGGGCCCTTCGATCCGCTCGGTCCCGGCATGCACCTCGCCCTCGCCCGCGGCCCTACGGCCACCCTTGACCGAGCGCCCGACGCCCGCGTGACCGATCAACCCACGCCTCTGGCATTCGAGGCGCCTCTGCGACATGTCGCCTCTGAGGAGACATCTGGGGGCTGTGCTGTGCGCGGCGTGGCGCTCCTTATAGACGTGGGAGGAAACATCCGGGCGCTACGCGGCCGAAGCCGAAGGATGAGTCGAGCCAACGTCGTCGTCCCCGTGCGGGCGGAGTCCTCGCCCCCTCGTGTGCGCCGATACCGGCGGATGTCGCGCCGTCGCGGCGTGACGCATGCTTCTGCTCACACGCGTGCCAAGTCCGGGCCTGGCGACGTCGGAAGAGCCGTCGCCGTTGTGAAGAGTCTCGCCGTCCGCTCCGGCGCCAGCCCGGTCGGTCCGTCGGTTCTGCTCGGACGCCTGTCGCCAACGCGCGGCGAGGGCGCGGACTCAAGCCATGGCCGACTGCGGGGGTCAGTGCCTCGTGATGAGCATGTGCGTGCGCTACGCCGGCGACTCCTACACCTACCTCCTCGACTCCGTCGCCACCGACCACGGTCGCGCCCCGGCGGGGGTGGAGAAGTCGGCGATGACGCGTTACTACGCCGCGCACGGCACCCCGCCCGGCACCTGGCTCGGCGCCGGCCTGGCCGGCCTGAACAGCGGCGCAGGCCTCGCCGCAGGGTCGTTCGTGACGCCGGTCCAGATGGAGCGCCTGTTCGCCAACGGCGCCGACCCGGTCACAGAGAAGGCCCTCGGGCGGTCACCGAACGTCTCCTGGCGGGAGTGACCCGCGGCGCCCGGTAGCGGGGTTCGACTGCACCTTCACCATGCCGAAGTCCGCCAGCGTGCTCTGGGCCTTGGCCGATCAGCCGACCCGGGAGGCGATCTACGCGGCCCACCGCCAGACGATCAGCGACGTAATCGCCCTGATCGAGCGGGACGTGGCGAAGACCCGAATCGGTACCAACGGTGTCGCGCAGGTCGACGTCCGCGGCGTCGTGGCGGCGGCTTTCGACCACTGGGACTCCCGCGAGAACGACCCCAACCTGCACACGCACGTCGTGATCGCCAATCGGGTCCAGGGCCCCGACGGGAAATGGCGCACGCTCGACTCTCGTGCGATCCACAAAGCCGCCGTCGCGATGTCCGAGCGGTACGACACGATCCTCGCCGACCACATCACCACCGCCCTCGGCCTGGAGTGGGAGTACCGGGACCGCGGCCCCAACCGCAACCCCGCGTTCGAGCTCGCGGTGGTGCCGCGGGGCCTGGTCGATGCGTTCTCTCGCCGCTCGCAGGCGATCGATGGAGACCGACCGCCTCATCGACGCCTACGTCGCCTCGCACGGGCACCGGCCCGACACGGCCACGGTCATCCGGCTCCGACAGCAGGCCACCCTGTCCACCCGGGAGCCGAAGGAACTCCGCTCCCTCGAAGAACTCACCGACAGTGGAACGTCCGCGCCGCCGACGTGCTCGGCAAGGACCCGTCGACGTGGGCGGCACGGGCGCTCACCCCGGCCGCTCCCGAGGTGGCCGACCCGCTCCCCGACTGCGCCAGGGCGGTGGCTGACGAGGTCGCCGAGCAGGTCCTCGCGGTGCTGTCGGTGAAGCGGTCGACGTGGACGACGTGGAACGTCGACGCCGAAGCCTCCCGCGCCCTCAAGCACCACCGCTTCACCACCCCGGCCGAGCGGGACGCCACCGTCGCCGAGGTCGTGGCCGCAGTCGGGCGGCGGTCGGTGCTGCTCACCCCACCTGAGACAGCCCCCGTCCCACCCGCCTTTCCCGGAGATCGGACGGGTCGTCGGCGTTCCGGCACCACCGCGCCGAGCGGTACACCTCCCAGGGTCTGCTCGACGCCGAGAACCGACTCCTGCTCGCCGGCCGGGATGTCAGCGGTCCCCGCCCCTCGATCCGGCCGCGGTGACCACGGTGCCGGAGCTGTTCCCCGACCAGGCGGCCGCCGTCACCACGATCGCGACGTCCGGGCGAGTGGTCGACGTCCTGGTGGGGCCGGCGGGGTCGGGGAAGACCCGCACCCTCGCGGCCCTGCGCACCGCGTGGGAAGCCAGCACGGTGCGGGGTCCGTCGTCGGACTCGCTCCCTCCGCGGCGGCGACCGAGGTCCTGGCCTCCTCGCTCGGGATCGGGTGTGAGAACACGGCGAAGTGGCTGGTCGAGCACGATGCCGAACCCGACCGCCTGGCCCGGATCGACCGCGCCCGCGCCGCGCTGTATCGCGCCGACCCGGCCGCGGCCCGGAGCATCGCGGCGCACCTGCACCGCCTCGAAGCCGAGGTCGACCGGTGGCGGTTCCGGCCCGGGCAGCTCGTGATCCTCGACGAGGCCACCCTGGCCGCGACCCCCGAGCTCGACCATCTCGCGGCTCACGCCCAAGCCGCCGGCGCCGGGGTGCTGCTGGTCGGGGACTAGGCCAGCTCACTGCGGTCGAGGCCGGCGGCGCGTTCGGGCTCCTTGCCGGCGACCACGGACCCGGCATCCCCGAAGCTCCGGCACCGCCCGACGCTTCACCCACCGCTGGGAGCCCACCGCCACGACCGGCTGCGTGCCCGGGGACCCTCGCTCCATCGACCGCTACGACGCCCACGGCCGGATCCATGGCGGCGACCGCGACGCCATGCTCGACGGCGCGTACGCGGCGTGGGCGCACGACGAACCGACGGGAGGACGTCCCTGCTGATCGCCGCCGACAACGACCCGTCCGGGCCCTCAACGCCGCGGCGCGCACCGACAGCATCGTGGACGGTCTCGTCGACCTCGGCGGCGCGCCGCTCCGCGACGGCGCTCCAAGCCGGGGTCGGCGACCGCGTGATCACCCGCCGCAACGACCGCCCCCTCCCGTCAGGCGGACGGGTGGGTCAAGAACGGCGACACCTGGGCCGTCACTGCGGCCGACGACGACGGCGCCCTCGCCGTCCCCACGCACCGGTCGCGAGAACCGCCCGAATCCGTCGCTTGCCGGCCGCATACGTCGCCGAGCACGTCGAGCTCGGCTACGCGACCACCGCGCAGCGCGCCCAGGCGCCACCGTCGACACCACGCCATCGCACCCCGGATGAACCGCGAGGTCCTCTACGTCGGCATGACCCGCGGACGGGAGTCGAACCACATGTATGTCTGCACCGACGGCGCACCCGAACCCCTGACCGGCTTCGCCGACCAGGAGAACACCGCGCGCGGCGTCCTGACCGCCGTGCTGTCCGGGCCGGAACTTGTCAACCTGGTTGAGACAACTCGTCGTTGGGGTTGTGTGGGGGTGTTACGCGGTCTCGATGGTGGCTGGTGGCCGGTTGATCCAGGCCCGGGTGGGTAGTGCGGGGGCGTGGGGTCGACCGCGGGGGAAGCGTTCGGGGTGGGCGGTGTAGGCCGCGTCGAGGACGTTCTGGCGGTGCTGGCGGATGGTGTGCCAGGTGCCGTCGTGGACGCTGGCCGGGGTGTGCAGGCCGATCC
>CAWACR010000001.1:0-74162 GCA_963780675.1 uncultured Actinomycetota bacterium | reverse complement strand
AGACCTGGCGCGGCGAGGCCCCTACCGCGCGCAGGAGCCCGAACTCGCGCTGGCGCTGGCGCACGGCCATCGCGAACGTGTTGGCGATGATGAAGCCGCCGACGAAGAGCGAGATAGCCGCGAAGACCAGCAGGAACGTGCCGATGAAGCCGAGGATCTGGTTGACGGCGTCGGTCGCCGCCTCGCGTGCGGCGTCGCCCGTGACGGCCTCGGCGGGTGCCTCGGGGTTGCCCGAGGCGTCCGCACCGGTGTCGGCAAGGGCGGTCGACAGGCGCGCGACGAGGTCCTCCTCCGAGAGGCCGTCCTCGCCGTAGACAGCGATCGTCTGGACCGTGCCGTCGGGCGCGAAGGCGGCCCGGGCCGTCTCCGGGTCGAGGAAGACCAGCGTCGCGCCCCCGCTGGGCGCGCCCGCGTCGACCAGGCCCACCACCTCGACGGGCAGGACCTCCCCGCCGAGGACCACGGTGGTGGCGTCCCCGACCGCGAGCTCCGCCGTCGACGCCGTCGCCACCGCGAGAGCGATCTCGTCTACCGCGGTCGGCGCCCGGCCCTCGACGACGTCGGCCGTCGGGTCCCGCGGGTCGAGGCCCAGTCCGAACGTCGGAGCCTGGCCGCTCTGGACGGCCGTGCCGTCGCCGCCGACCAGGACGATCGGGCCGGTGAGGTCCGGAAGGGCGGTCGTGACGCCGTCGACCTCCGCGGCGGTCTCGGCGAGGTCGAGCGGGATCCGGTTCCGCGCGCCGGTCGGTTCCCCGATGCCGCCCTCCGAGACCGACTCCTCCGCCCCGCGCAGGTAGGCGTCGCCCTGGATGGATGTCGCGATGATCTGGTCGAAGGTGGAGGAGAGCATCTCGCGCAGGGAGAACGTCCCGGCGACGAAGGCGACGCCGAGGAGGACGGCGAGCACGGAGAGGGCGAACTGCACCAGGTGGGCGCGGATCTCCCGGAGGGCGACCCGGCCCATCAGCGGCCGGCTGCCGGGGTCGTCGTCGGGGTGGCCGTGGTCGCAGTCGTCGTCGGGGCGCTGCGGGAGGTGAGCGCGCCCAGGGCGTCGAGGATGCGGGCGGGTGTGGGGGAGCGCAGCTCGCCGACCAGGCGGCCGTCGGCGAGGAACAGCACCCGGTGGGCGTAGGAGGCTGCGGTGGGGTCGTGGGTGACCATGACGACGCTCTGCCCGAGGGCGTCCACCGAGTGGCGCAGGAAGCCGAGCACCTCGGCGGAGGACCGTGAGTCGAGGTTGCCGGTGGGCTCGTCCGCGAAGATCACCGACGGGCGGGCCATGAGCGCGCGGGCGCACGCGACGCGCTGCTGCTGGCCGCCGGAGAGCTCGCTCGGGCGGTGCGTGAGGCGGTCCTCGAGGCCGACGGCGCGGACCACCGTGTCGAAGTGCTCCCGGTCCACGGGTCGGCGGGCGATGTCGAGGGGCAGCGTGATGTTCTCGGCCGCTGTGAGCGTGGGGACCAGGTTGAACGCCTGGAACACGAAGCCGAGGCGCGTGCGCCGCAGCGCGGTGAGCTGGCGCTCCTTCATGCGGCTGACCACGGCCTCGTCGACGACGACGGTGCCCGCCGTGGCGTGGTCGAGGCCCGCCATGCAGTGCATGAGCGTGGACTTGCCGGAGCCCGAGGGGCCCATGATCGCCGTCATCTCGGCGCGGGCGAAGTCGACGTCGACGCCGTCCAGGGCGCGCACCGCCGTCGGGCCCGCGCCGTAGACCTTGACCAGGCCGCGGGCCCAGGCGATGGTCTCGGCGCCGGGGGACTCGGCCACGGGGGAGGGCGCGTCGAGGGCCTGGTGGGGGGAACCCTGGTCGAGCGCGATCGCGCTGTCCGGCGGCGAGTCGACGGCGCGCAGGTCCCTGCGCCTGGTTGTGACAGCGGGGGGCGCGGATTCCGATGGAGATGACATCGGGGGCAGAGTACGCCCCGCAGATGTCGATTCCTGCAGGTGGCGACTCGGCGTCGGGCAAATGCGCGCCGGGCGAATGCGGTGGCCAGTGGCGGGGTCGAACCGCCGACCTTTCGATTTTCAGTCGAACGCTCTACCAACTGAGCTAACTGGCCGTCACGTGAACGCCCGGCCTTGACGGACCGGGCGATGTCCTCCAGCGACCCCGACGGGACTTGAACCCGCGACCTCCGCCGTGACAGGGCGGCGCGCTAACCAACTGCGCTACGGGGCCTTGTGTCGAACAAGACCTGCTGTGCTGGACTGCCGTGCTAGCACGCATTCTGCCGTGCGACTGCTGCCGTTCGCCGCCCTGCGTGCCCAGTCTCGTACCCCCAACGGGATTCGAACCCGTGCTACCGCCGTGAAAGGGCGGCGTCCTAGGCCGCTAGACGATGGGGGCTCTGTCTGAGGCGCCCGTGACGCCGGGCGCCCCAGGACCTCGGCAATCATACGAGGCGCGGACGGCCGATTCGCCAAAGCGTGGCGGCCAGGCCGGCGGGCAGAGCGGGGAGAATGGCGGCCATGGTGGAGATGACCCGGGAGGAGTTCGAGGACGCCGTCGGCGACGCGCTCGACCTGATCCCCGACGAGCTCGCGGCGCTCATCGACAACGTCGTGGTGCTCGTCGAGGACGAGCCGCCGGACGGACGAGCCGGACCTCCTCGGCCTGTACGAGGGCGTCGCCGCTCACCGAGCGGGACCACTGGTGGGCTCGGCCGGCTCGCTGCCGGACCGCATCACGATCTTCCGCAACTCCGACCCTGCGCATGTGCGAGGACGCGAACGAGGTGCGTCGACGAGGTCGCCGTGACCGTGGTCCACGAGATCGCGCACCACTTCGGCATCGACGACGACCGGCTCCACGAGCTGGGCTGGGGCTGAGGCGCCGCCCGCGCGATCCGGCACCGGCCCGTGGCCTGGGCCGGCCCCCGATCCAGCCCCGATCCCAGCCGGGTCAGTCCTCCCCGGCCGACTTCCGCGCCTCCCAGGCGGTGGCGACCATGTCGGTGAGGGTGTGGCGCATGGTCCAGTCGAGGTCGGCGTGGGCCAGGGCGCCGGAGGCGACGATCCGGGCCGGGTCGCCGGGGCGGCGGGGGGCGATCACGGGGTCGAAGGCGATGCCGGTGACCTCGGCCATCGCGGTCATGATCTGCGCGACGGAGACCCCGTCCCCGGAGCCGAGGTTGTAGACCGGGCGCAACACGGTCCCGGCGTCGAGCTTCTGCGCGGCGACGACGTGCGCGGCGGCGAGGTCGGCGACGTGGATGTAGTCCCGCACGCACGTGCCGTCCGGGGTGGGGTAGTCGGTGCCGTTGATCCGCGGGGTCCGGCCCTCCAGGAGCGCCTCGAACACCAGGGGGAACAGGTTGTGGGGGCTGGTGTCGTACAGCTCCGGGGTGCCGGAGCCGACGACGTTGAAGTACCGCAGCGACACGTGCCGCAGGTCGCGCGCCTTGGCCTGGTCGGCCAGCAGCCACTCCCCGATGAGCTTGGACTCCCCGTAGGGGGACTCCGGGGTGGTGGGGGTCTCCTCGGTGACGAGGTCGACGTCGGGGGTGCCGAACGTGGCCGCGGAGGAGGAGAACACGATCGAGGGCACCCCGGCGGCCTCCATCGCCCGCAGGACGCTGATGGTGCCGACGACGTTCTGCTCGTAGCAGTGCAGCGGCTGCTGCACCGAGACCCCGGCGTACTTGAACCCGGCGATGTGCATCACCCCCGTCACGGCGTGCTCCCGCATGAGCGCGGTCAGCAGGTCGGTGTCCAGGATCGTGCCCCGGGAGAACGGCACCCCCGCCGGGACGAACTCCTCGTGCCCGCTCGAGAGGTCATCCACCACCACCGGTGCGATCCCCGCCCCCAGGAACGCCCGCACCACGTGGGAACCGATGTACCCGGCACCACCGGTCACCAACCACGACATCTCGCTCTGCCTTCCGCTCGCCGACACGTATGGATCACGCTATCGAGGGCCCGGGCGCCCGCGAGGCGGTTCGCCCGCGGGCGGACTCGCGACGATGTCGGCGAGACCCGGCATAGTTGGACCCGTGACCGCCAACCCCCGCGTGAGCGCGGACCCCGCCGGCGACCCGCGGCTCCGCTACGACCGCACGGCCTACCGGGTGGCCCGCGACGTGCTCGCCGCCTACTCGACGTCCTTCGGGCTCGGCACCCGACTCCTGGGCAAGAACGCGCGCGCCCACATCGAGGCCGTGTACGCCCTGGTGCGGATCGCGGACGAGATCGTCGACACCCGCGGTGGGGCCGACGCCGGCGCGATGCTCCTCGAGCTGCGCGAGCAGACGGCGCGTGCCATGCGGGACGGGTGGAGCAGCAACCCCGTCGTGCACGCCTTCGCGCTCACGGCCGGCCGCGTCGGGATCACCGAGGCCGAGGTCGGGCCGTTCTTCGACTCGATGGCGATGGACCTCACCGTCACCACCCACGACCAGGCCTCCTACGAGCAGTACGTCTACGGCTCGGCCGAGGTGGTCGGGATCATGTGCGTGCGGGTGTTCCTCAACGCGGACGCACCTGCCGGTGGGTCGATCGTCGAGCCCGACGCCGAGACGGTCGGCGGTGCCCGTGCGCTGGGCGCCGCCTTCCAGAAGATCAACTTCCTGCGTGACCTCGCGGCCGACCACCGCTCCCTCGGGCGGTCCTACTTCCCGGGGGTCACGCCCGAGGCCTTCGACGCCGACGCGCTCGACTCGATCGTCACCGAGATCGGCTCCGACCTCGCCCGCGCCCGGGCCGCGCTCTACCGCCTGCCGGGCCGGGCACGGGCCGCCGTCGCCGCGACCCTCGCGCTCTACGAGCGCCTGCTCGCGCGGATCGCGGACACCCCGCCCGAGGAGATCATCGAGCGGCGGATCCGGATCTCCGATCCTCAGAAGGTGTTCATCGCCGTCCAGGGTGCGCTGCTCGAGCTGCCGGGCCGCGGCGACGTCGAACGCGCGGAGGCCGAGAAGGCCCGCGGCGAGCGCGCACGAGGTCCCGTGACCGCAACCCCGGCCGACGGCGAGGTGCAGGCATGAGCGGGCCGCGCGTCGTCGTCGTCGGGGGTGGGATCTCCGGGCTCGCGACCGCCGCCCTTCTTGCCCGGGGCGGGGCGCAGGTGACCGTCCTGGAGCGCCACCACGAGGTGGGCGGGCGCGCGGGGCGTTGGGTGGTCGACGGATTCACCTTCGACACCGGCCCCACCTGGTACTTCATGCCCGAGGTGTTCGCGCACTTCTTCGACCTCCTCGGCCGGGACATCCGCGACTACGTCAGCCTGCGCCGCCTCGACCCCGCCTACCGGATGTTCAGCGAGCCGGAGCCGGGCGAGCTCGCCGAGGTGCTCGAGGTCGTGGCCGACGCCGAGGCCAACTGGCGCACGTTCGAGGAGATCGAGCCCGGCGCGGGTGAGGCCTTCCGGCGGTACTCGCAGGCCTCGTCGCACGCCTACCGGATGGCGCTCGACAACTTCCTCTACACCACCTTCGCCCGCCCCGACCGCGTGCTCGGCGCGCCTGTGCGCAAGGAGCTCCCGGAGCTCGCGCGGCTCCTGACGACGTCGCTCGCCGACCACATCGAGCGGACGGTCCACTCCCCGAGGCTGAGGCAGCTCCTCGGCTACCACGCGGTGTTCCTCGGCTCCTCGCCCTACCGGGCCCCGGCCCTGTACTCGTTGATGAGCCACCTCGACCTTGTCGACGGCGTGCACTACCCGGACGGCGGGATCTACACCGTGATCGACGCCGTCGCGAAGGTCGCGCGCGAGGAGGGCGCGGAGATCCGGCTCGGCGTGGAGGTCGTGGGGATCGACGTCCTCGACGGCGCGGCCAAGGGGCTCCCGATCGCACGCAAGGGGCTCGCCCGGGCTGTACGGCTGGCGGACGGCGAGGTGCTGGAGGCGGACGTCGTCGTCGGGGCCGCGGACCTGCGCCACCTGGAGACGGACCTCCTCGAGGAGGAGTGGCAGACGTATCCCGAGGCCTACTGGGACAAGCACGACCCCGGGATCTCCTCGCTGCTGATCTACGCCGGTGTGCGGGGCGAGCTGCCCGACCTGGCCCACCACTCCCTCTTCTTCACGCGGGACTGGCCGGCGAACTTCGACGCCACCCTCGGGCCTGCGGGCCGGCGCGCGGTGCCTGTCGACGAGCTGCGAGTGCCCACGCCCGCGTCGCTGTACGTGTCCCGGGCTTCAGCGACCGATCCCTCGGTGGCACCGCAGGGGCACGAGACCATCATGGTCCTGGTGCCCTTCCCGGCGGACCCGCGCATCGGGGCCGGGCCGGGCGGGGCGGAGGAGCTTGACCAGCTCGCCGACCAGTACCTCGGTCAGGTGGCCGACTGGGCGGGGATCCCCGACCTGCTCGAACGAGTCGTCGTGCGGCGCGTGGTGGGGCCGGCGCAGTTCGCCGAGCGCTACTCCGCGTGGCGCGGCGCCTCGTTGGGGATGGAGCACACGCTCATGCAGAGCGCGATCTTCCGGCCCGCGAACGTGAGCCGACGGGTGAGCAATCTCCTCTACGTGGGTGGCGGGACCGTGCCCGGGGTCGGCCTGCCGATGTGCCTGATCAGCGCCGAGCTCGTGGCCAAGCGGTTGCTCGGGGAGACGAGCACCTGGCCCTTGCCGGTCCCCCTGCGGCGCGACTTCCTCGACGCCGCGCTCCCCCGGGGGCGCAAGTACGTCGCGCCCGAGCGCGGGGACTGAGGCGGGCCGGGTGGCGTTCCTCTATCTCGGGCTCCTGCTCTTCTCCCTGGCGGGGCTCGCTCTGCTCGACTGGCACCGACGGCTCGCCTTCGGCGCCGACGCCCGCCGCGCAGGTCTCTCGATCGGCATCGCCGTCGCCTTCTTCCTCGTGTGGGACACCGTGGGGATCGCGCTCGGGATCTTCTTTCGCGGCGACGTCGAGTACATGACCGGCGTGGAGCTGTGGCCGGACATGCCCCTCGAGGAGCCGGTGTTCCTCGTTCTCCTGAACTACGTGACCCTCCTGACGTGGCGGCTGATCGCGAGCCGCGGCGGGGACCCGCGGCCCTTGCGTCGGCCGGCGGGCCGCAACTCGGGACGTTCCGGGGCGAGCGGGGCTGGAGTCAGCGGATCTGGGGCGAGCGGGGCTGGGGCGAGCGGGTCCGGGGCAAGCCAGGCGGTGGGCGCGTGACGTACCTGGTGCTGACCGTCGTCGTGCTGGCGCTCGTGGCCGCTGTGTGCGTCCCCGTGCTCAGACGGCTGCCCCTCGCGCCGCTTCTCTGGACCGGGCTGGCGCTGCTGGCGATGACCGCGGTCTTCGACTCGGCCATCGTGGGGTACGGACTGACCGTGTACGACCCGACGACGATCCTCGGCGTGTACGTCGGTGCCGCGCCGATCGAGGACTTCGGGTACACCGTCGCCGCAATCATGATCATGCCGACGCTGTGGACCGTGCTCGGCTCGCGTCGGGCGTCCGGGGCGCACGCCCAGAAGCCCCTGACCGAGGACGGCTCATGAGCACGGCCGGTACGCCCCACTGGATCCGGGACCTCGTCGCCTCCTCGCGGCCCTACTCGTGGGTCAACACCGCGTTCCCGTTCGCCGCCGGGTACCTCATGGCGACCGAGGGCCGGATGGACCTGGCGCTCGTCGTCGGCACGATCTTCTTCCTCGTCCCGTACAACCTGCTGATGTACGGGATCAACGACGTCTTCGACTACGAGTCCGACCTGAGGAACCCCCGCAAGGGCGGGATCGAAGGGGCGCTCGCCGACCCATCCGTCGCGGCGTTCGTCCATCGGCGCATCCTCATCGCGTGCGGCGTCGTGACAGTGCCGTTCGTCGTCGTTCTCATGCTGCTCGGGGACCTGGCGGCCAACCTTGCGCTCCTCTTCGTCGTGTTCGCGGTGATCGCGTACTCGGCGCCGAGACTGCGGTTCAAGGAACGTCCGGTCCTGGACTCGATGACGTCGTCCACGCACTTCGTCGGGCCGCTCTCTCTACGCGCTCGTGCTGGTGGGGGCGGACCTCTCCTCGCCGTCGGTGTGGCCGGTGCTCGCCTCCTTCTTCTTCTGGGGCATGGCGTCGCACGCCTTCGGAGCCGTTCAGGACGTCAGGGCCGACCGCGAGGGCGGCATCGCCTCGGTCGCCACCGTCCTCGGGGCGCACGCGACGGTGGTCGGGGCAACCGTGCTCTACGCCGTCTCCTCGTTGCTCCTCCTCTTCGTCCCGTGGCCGGGGACGCTCGCGGCGATCCTGCCGATCCCGTACGCGGTGAATGCCGCGATGTTCTGGCGCGTCACCGACGACGACTGCGAGCGCGCCAACCTCGGTTGGCGCCGCTTCCTCGTGCTCAACATGCCGGTCGGGTTCCTCGTGACGTGGTTGCTGATCTGGATCGCCTGGTCGTAACTCGTTCCTAGTCCTGGCTCGTTCCTGGTCCGCGCCCGTTACTGGTCACGGCTCCTTCCCGGCCGGACCTCTCTCCCGGTCCTGGCTCGCTCGAGGCCCGAGCCCGCACGGGCGCCGACGGGCCGGCCCGCGCCGGTCAGAACGGTGGCGGATCGCCCTGGCGTGGCCAGGACTGCCAGCCGTCGTTCCAGGTGCCGTCCTTCCCGGTGCCGTCCTTCCCGGTTTCGCTGGTCATGGCGCCTCTGCTGCCGTCGGCGCTGCTTTCTCCGCCTCTGGGTTCTCGGCCATCGCCGAGCCTGTCGGTTGTTCCGCGTGCCGCGTTCGGGTCCGTGGTGCGGCGGCCGATGAGGGTGGAGGTGCCGTCGGGTTCGCGGCGGTAGGTGTGGCCGGAGGGGAGGTGGAAGTCGAACACGCCGGGCCGGACTTGCCGGACTCGGTATCCGCCGCTGCTCTTCATGGCGTGGTCGGTGGGGCAGAGGGCGCCGAGGTTGGTGTCGGCGGTGTGTCCGCCGTGGTGGTACGGGATGGTGTGGTCGAGGTCGCAGGTGCGAGCGCCGGCCCCGCAGCCAGGTCGGGTGCAGGTGCGGTCGCGGGTGCGGACGAGTTCAGCAAGTTCGGCGGGCGGCCGGTATCGGGTGCGCCCGATGTCGCGGACGAGGCCGCTCTCGGGGTCGGTGACCAGGCGGGTCCAGGTGCCGCCGAGGGCGATCGCACGGGCGACGGCGGGCGTGATGGGGCCGTAGCCGTCGAGCTCGGCGACAGCTGTGGGGTCGACGGAATGGGCGAGGGGGTCGTACGGGCTGTTGCCGGATCCCTGGCCGCTGTGGTCGGAATCGCTGCCTTCGGAACCGTTGCCTTCGGAATCGCTGCCTTCGGAACCGTTGCCTTCGGAACCGTTGCCTTCGGAACCGTTGCCTTCGGAACCCTGTTCGGTGTGCTCGGCGTCGGGGAGCAGCACGGCGAGGGGGACGATGACGCGGATGTGCGGGGTTCGTCCGCCGACCTGGCCGAGGCGGAAGCAGTTGCCGGGCGCCGGTGCGGTGGTCCCAGGACCTGAGCCTGTCCGTTCGTGGTCTGCGTTGGTGCGGGATCCGCGCCGGTCCCCATCGCCGGGTTGCCCGTCGTTCTCGTCGGGTGTCCGGTCGGCTGCGTGCGGCCAATCGGGCGGGGGTGTCCCGAACCACCCGGTGGTCAGGGCGGAGTGCCCGATCGTCGCGAGAAGGTCGGCTCGCAGCTGGTCGGTGGTGCGGGGGTCGCCGTCTGCCCGGGCGGCCGTGGCAGCGGCGTCGAGCGCGAGGTCAAGGGCGGTGGCGTCGACGGCGGGGAACACGCACCACATGCCGGCCATGCCGTGGGGAAGCGGGGTGGGGTGGCAGACCTTGCGCTCGGTGCGAGCCCGTTGGTGGCGTTGCTCGGCGTCGTGAGGGTCGACCGCGATGAGGGCGCGGGCGATGTCGCCGGTGACCTGTCGGGCGGTGCGGCGGGGCGCGGTGGGCAGGACCTGGTCCTGGACGGCGATGGCGACCTGCGTGGGGACGTGGTCGAGGCCGGTGACGAAGGCGCGCGCTCGGGTCAGGTCGATGTGCCCGGCGGTCAGGGCGTCGCCGACGGGCCAGAGGGGGCCGGTCAGGGCGCGCCCGTTGTCGATCATGGTCTGGGCGGCGTCGCGGGTGATGCACAGGCGCATCGCGATCTCGTGGGCGGCGACGTTCCTGACGCGGCTTGTGCGCCGGGCGCGCCGGGGGTGGTCGGAGCCGCCCGTGACCGGGGTCTCGGGCACGATCTGGGAAGCCCGGTCGGCGAGAGCAGCGGCCGCCCGGGCGGCGCCCGCCTGTGCCCAGGAGGCGAGGCGGGTCCAGGCGGCGATGAGTTCGACCACGGCGTAGTCGTCTCCGGCCTCGGGGTCCGCCGCGGCCAGCCGCCAGCTGAGTTCCGGGCCCGGGTCCTGGTGCTCGAGCCAGTCCGCCGACGGCGCCGCGAGCAGCCTGGCCGCGTCCAGGACCAGCGACCCGTCGGCGGCGCGGGCGGCTGACGCGACCACCCGCTCGGGCTCCACGCCGAACATGGGCGCCCACGCGCCGTCGTCCCCGCCAACAGGTGCGGTGTGGCCGGCGTTGTCTCCTGCGCCGTCCCACGGCGCGCAGTCGTCGGCTGCGTCCCACCACCCGCTGTCGTCCGCCTCGTCGCCCGCGGGGTACGAGGCGTTCAGGGCGGCGATGAACGCCTCGTCGGCCGCCGTCGGGAGCCAGAACGCCCGGGGCTCGCCGCCCTCGACCCACCCGCCCCGCACACTCGGAGCCCGTTCTTCGAACATGTGTTGCACACTACGCCCACCCACCGACATCCACCCGGCCGGGCTTCCCGGCTGTGGACAACCTGCGACACCGGTCGGCGGCCCACCCCGCCTCGCCTCCCGTCCGGGACAGGCGCAGAATGCCCCTATGGAGAAGATCACCAAGTCGGACGCCGAGTGGCGGGCGGTCCTCACCCCCGAGGAGTACAAGGTCCTGCGGAAGGCGGGCACCGAACGCCCGTGGACGGGTGAGCTGCTGGGCGAGAACCGCGTCGGCATCTACAGCTGCCGCGCGTGCGGCCAGGAGCTCTTCCGCAGCGACGCCAAGTTCGACTCCCACTGCGGCTGGCCGTCGTTCTACGAGCCCCAGGAGGGCGACGCCGTCGAGCTCCTCGAGGACCGCTCGCTGTTCATGTCACGCATCGAGGTCCGCTGCGCGCGCTGCGGCTCCCACCTGGGCCACGTGTTCGACGACGCCGCCCAGACCCCCACCGGCCAGCGCTTCTGCATGAACTCGGTGTCGCTCACCTTCGTGCCGAAGTGAGCCCGACGTGCGCCCCAGCGTGAGCCCTGGCTCCGGCGCCCGGTCCCGGCGCCGGCCCCGGCGCCGGCGCCACGGGCGCGGCCCTTCGCCTCGCGACGCTGAACCTGCAGCACGGCTGCGCCAACGCGGGGGACCGGACGGGCGACCGGCTGAGCGCGCCCGCTCTGTTCCGTGCCCTCGCCGACCTCGAGGCGGACGTCCTTGCGCTCCAAGAGGTAGACGCCGAGCAGCCGCGCACGGGAGCGGTCGACCAGGCGGCGGTCGTCGCGGCCGCGACGGGCCTACGACACCACCGATTCGCCGCAGCGGTTGCGGGCGACGTCCGCGCCTCCCGAGCGCGTGCCCGGTCGACGACGGCGCGGCCCGGGTACGGCGTCGCCCTTCTCTCGCGCTTCCCGGTCGTCGCGTGGTTCGCCCAGCCGCTGCCGAGCATCCCGCGGCTGCCCGAGATGGCGCCCGGTGTGGTTCCCCGCTCGGTCGCGCGGGCTCGCGTCCTCACGGACGAGCCACGCGTCCTCCTTGCCGCCGTCGTCCGGGCCCCGGCCGGGCAGGTGGTGGCGGCGGCGACCCACCTCTCGCGGATCCCTGCCGTGGCGTCGGTGCAGCTGGCCGAGGTGCGCCGGCGTGTCGCCGGGCTCGCGACCAGGGCGGGGGCGCCCGGGCGGCCGCTGCCCGCCGTCGTCCTCGGGGACCTCAACCTGCGGCCTGAGCCCGTCGAGCAGGGCGGGTTCACGCTGCTCGCGCGTGCGTTGACGCATCCGTCGTGGGCCCCGAACCGTCAGGTCGACCACGTGCTCGGCCTCGGCGCAGTGGAAGCCGCCGCCTCGGCGCGGGCGACGAGGCTCGCACTCAGCGACCATGCCCTGCTCGAGGTTCCCGTGACGTTCTCCCAGGCCGGGAGCCGATGACGACCGTCCCGCCCACCTCGCGCGGCCCGGCCGCAGCCGCTGGCGCTGGCTCAGCCTCGGGTGACGGCTCCGGAGCCGGGTGGGCGCCGTCGTCGACCTCGAGGCCCCAGGACGTGCCCGCGCCCGACGTGCCCGCCTACCCGACGCCGTCGGACGTCCTCGTCCCCGTGCCGATCCCGTCCCAGGTGCCGGCCTCGGGCGACGGCCCGGCCGCGGCCGCGGGGGTGGGCCCGCCGGTGGTCGCCGCGCCCACCCCCGGGCGCGTGCGCGTCCCTGCGCCGGTCCTTTTCATGACGGCCGGCGTCTCGCAGTACGCGGGCGCCGCGCTCGCGGTCACGATGTTCGCGGCGATGGCCCCCGTGAGCGTCGCGTGGCTGCGCGGCGTGGTGGCCGCCGTCGTCCTCGTGCTGTGGCGGAGGCCGTGGCGCGCGACGTGGACCAGGTCGACTCTCGGCGCATCCGCGGTCTTCGGCCTGGTCCTCACGCTGATGAACGTCCTGTTCTACGTGGCGATTGCGCACATCCCGCTCGGGACGGCGGTCGCGGTGGAGTTCGCCGGGCCCGTGGTGCTGGCGGCGTGGCGGGGGCGCTCGATCAGGACGCTCTTCGGGGCGATGCTCGCCGGGCTGGGTGTCCTGTTCCTCGGCGGCTTCGGGGCGGACTGGGGCGCGGACGCCGGGGCGACGGCGATCGGGCTCCTCGCCGCCGCCGGCGCCGGTGCGGCGTGGGCCGGGTACATGGTGCTCGGCGGGCGCATCGCGGCACAGCGCGACGGCATGACGTCGCTGAGCGTCGGGATGACGGCGGGTGCGCTGGCCCTGGCGCCGATCGCGGCGGCCGGGGCGGCGCCTGTGCTGAGCGACGGGCGGCTCGCGTTCACCGCGATCGCGCGTCGGGGCTGCTCTCCTCCGCGATCCCGTACGCGATCGACCAGGTGGCCCTGAAGCGGCTCGCGACCGCGACGTTCGCCCTGCTCAACTCGCTGCTCCCGGCGACGGCCGCCGTCGTCGGGCGCGTGGTGCTGGGGCAGCGGCTCTCGTTCGGGGAAATCCTCGGGCTGATGCTGATCAGCTGGGCCGTGGCGCTGACCACCACGCCGCTGCGCCGGGGCCGCCGCCGAGCGGCCCGAGCCGCCACTCCGTAGCGCGTGGCCGCCCCCTCCGGGGCGGCGTATCCCGGCCCACCAGGTGTGATGCACACGTCGATCGGCGGCCTGCCCGCGCCCGCCGACGGATCCCAGATCCCCACAAGTCCGCGCGCGGCGTCAGGGGCAACGTTCACATCGCCGCGCTCGCGGACTTGTGGGGATCTCACCACCACGTCGAGTTCCGCGGCGCGGACGGCGTTCGGCGCGCCGGTCGACCGCGGGTCGACCGCGGCGCGCGGCAGGGTGGGGAGGTGACGTGGCCGGCGGATCAGGGTGGCCTCTCCTCGCACGCGTCGCCGCGCTCCGACCTGTGACGTGAGTCACCCGAGCGTGGCTTTCGGGCCCGCGTAGGGCACACTGGGGGCAGGGCCGGCGGATTGTGCCGCCCAGCATCGTGCGCATACGCGTCGCCCCGACGGCCTGTCCCGCCGTCCGGCCGCCCTGGAACTGCCCGCGGTGAACCCCACGAGCAGCCCGGAGGGCCGCCCCCATGACCAGCAACACACCTCTTTCCCCAACCCCGCGATCCGCGCCGCGCCGCGCCCAGCGCCCGGCGGCGACGCCTGACGTGCCGGCGGCGACGGCGTCCGCCACGCGCAAGGCCCCGGCGCCTGCTCAGGTCGCGAGGCCCGCGACGGCTGCCTCGGCCCCCGCCGTCCGCCCGGCCGCTGCCGCGCCGGAACGGGCTTCCCGCCCCACCGCGACCGCGACGACGTCCCGGACGACGGCGCCTGCGCCCGCGACGAAGAGGCCCGCGCCCGCCGACAGGGCTCCCGGCTCGCGACAGGCCGCCGGAACCGCCCCGGCCCCGGCGCGCACCCAGCCTGCCGCGCCTGCCGCGGCGACGTCGGCCCCGCAGCCGAGCGGCGTCGTCGTTTCCTTCGCCGACCTCGGCGTCCCTGCCCCGCTCGTCGCCTCCCTGGCGCAGCGTGGCATCACGGAGCCGTTCCCGATCCAGACCGCGACCCTCGTCGACACCCTCGCCGGGCGTGACGTGCTCGGCCGCGGCCGCACCGGCTCGGGCAAGACCCTCGCGTTCGCGCTGCCGCTGGTCACGCGGCTCGCGGCCTCCTCGACCAAGCGCCGCGCCAACCGCCCCCGCGGCCTGGTCCTAGCCCCGACCCGCGAGCTCGCGAACCAGATCGCCGAGACCGTGGAGCCCCTCGCCGCGGCGTTGGGTCTGCGCGTCACCACGATCTTCGGCGGCGTCCCCCAGGGGCGCCAGGTCGCGGCGCTCGCGGGTGGCATCGACGTCGTCGTGGCCACGCCGGGCCGGCTCGAGGACCTCAAGGGCCAGGGCTTCCTGCACCTGACCGACGTGGAGGTCACCGTCCTCGACGAGGCCGACCACATGGCCGACCTCGGCTTCCTCCCCGGCGTCAAGCGCATCCTGGACGCGACGCCGCCCCGCGGTCAGCGCATGCTCTTCTCGGCGACGCTGGACAACGGCGTGGACGTCCTCGTCCGCCGCTACCTGAACGACCCGCTGACACACTCCGTGGACCCCGCGACGTCGGCCGTCTCGACGATGACGCACCACATCTTCGAGGTGGCCACGGCCGCCGAGAAGACGGACCTGGTGCACCGCCTCGCCTCGGGTACCTCACGTCGTCTCCTGTTCAGCCGCACGAAGCACCGCGCGCGCACCCTGGCGCGGCAGCTCACGGCGGCGGGCATCCCCGCGGTGGACCTGCACGGCAACCTCTCCCAGAACGCCCGCGAGCGGAACCTCGCGGCCTTCTCCTCCGGTGAGGTCAGGGTGCTGGTCGCCACTGACATCGCGGCGCGCGGTATCCACATCGACGACGTCGAACTCGTCGTGCACGTCGACCCGCCCACCGAGCACAAGGCCTACCTGCACCGTTCCGGGCGCACGGCGCGCGCCGGCTCGGGCGGCGACGTCGTCACGGTGATGCTGCCCGAGGAGCGCTCCGACGTCCGCCAGCTCGCCCGCGCCGCCCAGATCACCGCGACGCCCCAGCCGGTCCAGGCGACGTCGACGGCGGTCACCGACCTGGTGGGCGACGTCGCCGCGCACGTCGACCCCGCGAACGCCCCCGAGGCCGCGGCTCGCAAGCCCGAGCCCCAGCCGGCGCGCAAGCCGCGTCCCGCCGGGCAGCAGACGTCGGGCCGGGCCTCGTCGGGCCGGGCCTCGACCGGCCGGGCGCCGTCGTCGTCGCGCACCTCGTCCTCGGCTCGCCAGCCTCAGGCCGGGCGGTCGTCCGGCTCGGCGGCGGCGTACTCGACGTCGTCCTTCTCCTCCTCCACGTCCCGCGCGGGACAGGGCCGCCGCGGGCGGTAGCCCGAACCGGAGCAACGCGCGACGGCGCCGCCCCCCTCACCGGGGCGGCGCCGTCGTCGTCCCCCGGGACGCAGGTCCCGGGCGCCTTCGCGCGGGCCGGGCATAGCGTGGCAGGAGCCTCACCCGCGGGCCGGCGAGCGTGCCTCCACCAGGCGAAACGTCGGCGCCCCAGGGTGAGCAGGCACCTCGACGAGGAGGACGACGATGGCACGGGTCGTGATCTTGGGCGCGGGCGTCTCGGGACACACCGCGGCGCTGCACCTGCGGCGCAAGCTGCCGCAAGGAGCACGAGGTGGTCGTGGTCTCGCCGAACTCGCAGTGGAACTGGATCCCCTCGAACATCTGGGTGGGCGTCGGCAAGATGACCGCCAAGCAGGTGCTCTTCCCCCTGGCCCCGATCTACCGCAAGCAGCACATCGAGTTCCGCCAGGCCCTGGCGACCACCCTCTTCCCCGAGGGCACCGCCGAGAACCCGAGCCCCGCCGTCGAGATCCGCTACACGGACCCGAAGCGCAAGGGCCAGACGGAGCGCCTGACCTACGACTACCTCGTCAACGCCACAGGGCCCGAAGCTCAACTTCGGCGCCACGCCGGGCCTCGGCCCGGACGGCGGCAACTCCCTCTCCGTCTGTACCGCCGAGCACGCCGTGCACACGGCCGCGGAGTTCGAGAAGGTGATCGCGAAACTCGAGGCGGGCGAGCCGCAGACCCTGGTGATCGGCACCGGCCACGGGATGTGCACCTGCGAGGGCGCGGCGTTCGAGTACACGTTCAACGTGGAGCACGAGCTGCGCGAGCGCGGCGTCCGAGACAGGGCGGACGTCATCTACCTGAGCAACGAGTACGAGCTGGGCGACTTCGGCGTCGGCGGAATGTCCTTCACGCAGCAGGGCTTCACCACGTCGAGCAAGACGTGGACCGAGTCCCTGTTCCGGGAGCGCGGCGTCAAGGCGATCACCCAGGCGCACGTGCAGCGCGTGGAGCCCGGGCGTGATCCACTACGAGCAGCTCGACGGCAGCGAGCACGAGCTGGCGTTCGACTTCGCGATGCTCCTGCCGCCGTTCCGCGGCGCGGACCTCCAGGCGTTCGACGCCGCAGGTGAGGACATCACCGCGCGCCTCTTCGCGCCCAACGGGTTCCTCAAGGTGGACGCCGACTACACCCCGAAGGCGCCCGAGGAGTGGCGCGCCGACGACTGGCCCAAGACGTACCAGAGCGTCGCGTACCCGAACGTGTTCGGCGTCGGGATCGCGTTCGCCCCGCCGCACCCGATCTCCCGGCCGCGCAAGAGCCCGAAGGGCACCGTGATCGCCCCGGCGCCGCCGCGCACGGGGATGCCCTCGGGGATCATGGGCCGGGTCGCGGCCGAGACCATAGCCGACATGATCACCAAGGGCGCGACGGCGCCCACCCACACCGCGTCGATGGCCCACATGGGCGCGGCGTGCATCGCGTCCGCGGGGACCGGGCTGCGGAAGGGCTCGGCCGCCGCGATGACGATGTACCCCGTCGTGCCGGACTGGCAGAAGTACCCGGTGACCGGGCGCGACGTGAAGGGCACCTCCGGCGAGATCGGGCTCGCGGGGCACTGGATGAAGTTCCTGCTGCACTACCTGTTCATCTACAAGGCGAAGGCCCGCCCGCTCTGGTTCCTCATCCCCGAGTGACGTGACCGCCGAGCCAATTCCTGGACCACGCGAGAGGAGGACGGGAGTGGACACCGTCACCGAGTCCATCGCCTCGGCGCCCCTGCCGACCGAGAAGACCCTGAAGATGCGCAGGAACCTGCCCTACCAGTTCGTGCGGTTCCTCGCGATCAACGTCAAGATGATCAGGATCATCGCGCGGGGGCACCACTGACGGGGCGATCTCCTGCACGAGCACCGCGCCGGCGCGTTCGCCTGCCGCGGGTGCGGGCAGCCCCTCTTCCGCAGCGAGGCGAAGTTCGACTCCCGGACCGGCTGGCCGTCGTTCTACGAGCCCGTGGACGACGGCGCCGTCGACCTCCGCGACGACCGCTCCCTCTTCATGCTCCGCACCGAGGTCCGCTGCGCCCGGTGCGATTCGCACCTGGGCCACGTGTTCGACGACGCCCCGCACACCCCCGCCGGCCTGCGGTACTGCATGAACTCGGTGGCCTTGGCCTTCACGCCTGAGTGATCCGCCGACGTCGGCGCCGATCGACGACGGCGCCGGTCGACGCGAGTGCCGGTCGACCTCGGCTTGAGGGCTCCACCTCAGCAAAGAGGTGGCTCGACCTCAGCGAGGGGGTTTGGCCGGTCCGGGGGTGCCGGGCGATCGGGTGGCCCCCTCCCCTCGGCACGACCGGTCGCCTGACCGGGGTGCCGGAGTCGGGGCGGGCGTGCTCGGCCGCGGCGCCGGCACCGGCTTCGGTTCGGACGACGACGACGTCGCCGCGGGGGACGACGGCGCGGGTGCCGCCGGCCTCGGTGTCGGGGCCGCGGTTCGGCGGAGGCGGGCGAGCCGGGTTTCAGACGGCGATCCGCCGGAAGCCGGAGAGGCAGCGGGTCGAGGTGCCGCCGCGCCCGCTACGGGCAGGACCGACGTCCCGTCCGGACGTGCCGCGGGCGTCGTCGTCGTCCGCGCCGTCGTCGGGCCTTCTCCTGCGGGCGCCACCGGACCCAGGGACCCCACGATCGTCGCCGGTCCCGCGCCGGCCCCGCGATCGGCCATCCGCCGCCGCGCGACAGCCTGCGCCACAAGTTCCCCGAGCAGCACCCCGGCGGCCAGCGCCAACGCCACGGTCGCCGCCCCGAGCAGCACGGCCGTCCCCTCGGGCACGTTGCCCTCGCTCAGCAAGAGCAACCCCCGGTAGGAGGCCAGCCCCGGGAGCATGGGCAGGATCCCCGGCACCACGAGGATCACCGTCGGCACCCGGAGCCGGGCGGCCATGACGAAGGTCAGCGCCCCGACCACCGTGGCGGCTACGGCCTCTGCGGCGCCTGCCGTGCTCACCCACTCCCCGACCAGGGAGACCACGACGAGCCCGACGGCGCCGGCCACCCCCGCCGCGCGCAGCACCCGGATGGGTGCATGGGACCCGACGGCGCTGGCGGCGGAGGCTACGCCCGCCGCGACGACGGCGAGTACCGCCGAGCCGAGGTTGCCCTCCGGGAGGTCCGCGACTGCCATCGTGACCCCGAGCTGCCCCGCGACCAGCAGGCCGCCCAGCACACCGGCCACGATCCCGGCGGTCCCGACAGTCAGTTCCACGAACCGGGCGGCCGCCGTCACCGGGAACGCCCCCATCGCCTCCTGCGCTGCCACGACCAGCGCCATGCCGGGCAGCAGCGCGATGATGCCGCCGGCCACCACGAGCGAGGAGTCCGCCGGGATCCCGGAGGCCGTGATCAGCACCGCGACGGACGTCGCGATCAACGCCCCCGTCGCGTTGAGGAAGAACTGCGGCGCGCTGTTTCGGCTCAGCACCCGCCCGATCCGGTCCACCAGCGCCGCGGAGGCGAACGCGATGAGCGCGGCGAGCCACCCGCCGCCCAGCCGGATGACGAGCGACCCTCCGACCACCCCCCACGCGAGCGTCACGAACCACCGCGGGTAGGGCCGCGGCATCCGCTCGATGACGGCCAGGCGCTCGCGCATCTGGTCCCGGGTCACGCGTCCCGCGCTCAGGTCGACCACCAGCTCGTGCGCCGCGACGAGCCGCGTGTGGTGCTTGGCGGCAGTCCGCACCACGCGCAAGGTGGTGAGCCCGGGTCGGTCCCCCCGCGGCGGCACCGAGATGGTGATCGCCCGGTTCGTGATGTCGACCTCGAACCCCTCCAGGCCCAGCGCCGTGCCCGCCGCGAACACCGCGGCCTCGACGTCGTTCGTCGGCGCCCCGCCGGCGAGGAACACCGCCCCCATCCGCAGCGCGGTGTCCACGGCCTCGTTGAGCTGCGCGGTCTGGGCGATCTTGAACTGCCGCCGACGGCGGTACTTGGCCCGCGGGTCGAGCTGCGGGCTCACCAGCGTCATGGGCGCGGTGTCGACGTGCCACACCGCCTTGCGTGCCTGGCCCAGCATCCCCGGCGCCGGCGCCGCGGGCGCAGACGCCGCGGGCGAGGACGACGACGGCGCGGGCTCGCTCTCGGGGCGAGGGGCGCCGTCGTCGTCCATGCCGTTCTGACCCACGAGTCAACCCCCGCTCACGCCCCCGCGCCCACCCACCCCGGTGCAGGACCGGCGACCCGGGCGCGGCATCATCCGAGTGTAGGAGTGCCTCGGCGTGGTCCGGGGGTGCTTCCCGGGCGCGCGACGGCGTCGCCGGTACTGTGCGAAGGTCAACGGAGGGCCCGGGGGAACAGCATGGCGGTGAGCGTCGAGGTCGCCGCTCGGGGGAGGCGCATGGCGACGCCGGCATCCCGGCGGAAGGGTGTGGGGAGCGGGTCGACGCGACCGATCACGCCCACGGTCGCCCGCTCCGCCATCGACGTGCAGCACCTCATCGGCTTCCTGATCGTGCTGCTCGTGGGCCTGGCCGCCGCGCTCTTCGCGCGCCAGACCGCCTCCGGCATCGCCGCCGACCTCGCGCGCGCCGCCGCGGAGGCGCCCCGCGCCGTCGTCTCCTTCGCGGCCGTCATCTCCCAGGTCGCGCTCCTGCTCGTCGCGCTCGGGACCCCGATCGGGCTCTTCCTCACCGGGCGTGCGCGGATCGCCTGGCTGGGCGCGGCAGCGGTCGCCGGCGCGGCCGGTCTGTTCGTGCTGGTCGCGGCCGTGCTGCCGCTCGGCATCGGCGTGGTGCTCGACGTCGGCGAGGACGTCCTCGTGGTGCCCGGCGGGTTCCGGGTGCCCTCCGCGGCGGCGATCGCCGCGTTCACCGCCGGCGCCACGGTGGTGGGCACGGAGCTGAGCCGGCGATGGGCGCGGGCGTCCTGGATCATCCTCGGCTTCGTCGCGGTCACCCAGATCGTCACCGCGACCGGGACGCCGCTCGGGATCGTGCTGGCCCTCGGGCTGGGCGGGGCCGTGGGCTCCGGCGTGCTGCTCGCGTTCGGGCGGCGGGTGGAGCCCGTCACGTCGCTCCAGGTCAACCGGGCGCTGCTACGCGCGGGACTGGTGGTCACCGGCGTCGAGCGGCTCGACGACCCCGCGTGGCCCGACTGGTCCCTGCGCGTGCGCACCGACAAGGGCGTGCTCGCCGCCCGCACCATCGGCGTGCGCGAGCAGCGCTCCGACACCCTCTACCGCCAGTACCGGCGCATCCGGCTCAAGGACGTCGGCGACGACGAGCCGTACCCCTCCCCCCGCCGCCAGGTCGCGGCCGAGGCGATGATGACGCTGCTCGCGGCCCAGAACGGCGTGCGCTGCCCGACGCTGCGCGCCGTCGAGCCGCTGAGCGCCGAGGAGTTCCTGCTCGCCGTCGATCACGTGGCCGGGCGGCGCATGAGCGAGGTCGACGACGCCGAGCTGACCCCCGAGGTGCTCGCCGACGCCTGGCGCCAGGTCGAGGGGCTGCGACGCGCGGGCATCGCGCACCGCGACCTGCGGCTCTCGCAGTTCGTGCTCGACGGCGAGGGGCAGGTCTGGCTCCGGGACTTCGCCTTCGGGGAGCCCGCGGCGTCCTCGAGCGCGCTCGAGGGCGACATCGCCGAGCTGCTCGCCGGCACCTACACGCGCGTGGGGGCCGAGGCGGCGGTCAGCGCGGCGACGTCGGTCCTCGCGCCGTCGGTGGTGGGCGGCGCGCTGGCGCGGCTGGTGCCGGCGGCGCTCACCCGGCCGACGCGGGCCGCGGTGAAGGCGATGCCCGGCGGGCTGGACCCGCTGGTGGCCGAGGTGTGCCGGGTGACCGGCGTCAACGAGCCCGTGTTCGCCCAGGTGGAGCGGCTGCGGTGGCGGACGCTGGTGGTCGGGCTCACGCTCGCCGTCGCCGTCTACGTGTTGCTGCCGCAGCTCGCCGACCTGCCGAGCATGATCCAGGCCGTGCGCGGCGCGGACTGGCGGTGGGTGGCCGCTGTCGCCACGGCGTCGGTCCTCACGTACGTGGGCGCGGCCATGGGCCTCGCGGGCGGGACGCCGGGGCGGGTGCCGGTGGGTCGAGCGATGCTCGTGGCGCTCTCGTCGTCGTTCGTGGTGCTCGTCGCCCCGGGGGCGATCGGGCAGGTGGGCCTCAACGTGCGGTTCCTGCAGAAGCGCGGCTACTCGACGTCGGTGGCCGTGTCCGCGAGCGCCGCCAAGGAGACGGCCGTGGTCGTGGTGCACCTGCTGCTCCTCGGCACCTTCGCGCTGTGGGTGGGGAGCGCCGACGCGCTCCAGGGCGAGTGGGAGAAGTTGCCCGTCGTGGGCGTGCTGCTCGCAGTCGCGGGCACGGTGCTCGGGATGATCGGACTCGTGGTCGCGCTTCCGCCCGCCCGGCGCTGGCTGCGCCAGACGGTGGCGCCGGCGGCCCGGGACGCGCTCAGCGCGATGGGCGGTGTGGTGGCGAGCCCGGGGAAGATGGCGATGCTCTTCCTCGGGGTGGCGCTGCTGCCGCTCGGGTACGCCGCGTGCCTCTACTTCTCGGTGGTGGCGTTCGGGGGCGGGGCCTCCTTCCCGGCGATCGCGCTCGTGTTCCTCACCGTCGGGTCGCTCGCCATGGCGGCTCCGACGCCCGGCGGGCTGGGCGCCGTCGAGGCGGTGTTGCTGGCGGCCCTGACCGGTGTGGGCATCGCGCCGCCGGCCGCCCTGGCCGCCGTGTTCCTGTACCGGCTGGCGACGTTCTGGCTGCCGATCGCGCCGGGGTTCGTCTCGTTCCGGTGGCTGACGGCGCGGGAGATGCTCTGATCCGAGCCGCCTGGCCGCGCGAACGAGAGCGCTCGACCTCGGCGAGAGTCGCGGGGGGCGGGCCTAGTCTCGGGGAGGTGAGGTCGGGCCACCGGTGACCACCGCCGTCGTCGTCCTCGTCGTGCTCGTGGTTGTTCTCGGCCTGGCCTTCGACCTCTCCAACGGCTTCCACGACTCCTCCAACGCGATCGCCGCCCCCGTCGCGACCGGGGCGATGCGGCCGGGGCAGGCGGTCACCGTCTCGGCGGTGTTCAACCTCCTCGGGCCGATCGTCGTGGGGACCGCGGTGGCGGACACCGTCGGCGGGATCCTCGCCGTCGAGGGCGACCAGATGCTCGGAGTCCTGATCTGCGCTCTCGCCGCGGCACTCGCGTGGAACCTGCTGACGTGGTGGAAGGGGCTGCCGTCGTCGTCGTCGCATGCGCTCGTCGGGGCGATGGTGGGCGCCGGCCTCGTGACAGCGGGCGCGAGCGCCGTCGTCTGGGGCGGGATGGACGGCCTGCGGCCCTACGGCGTGCTCGGCGTCCTCGTCGCGCTCGCGATCTCCCCGCTCCTCGGAGCCGGGGCCGGCTGGCTCGGCGAGGTGCTCGCGCGGCGCGGCCTGCGGCGGGCGCGGCGCGGCGTCGACCGCTCGATCCTGCGGGGGGAGTGGGTGACGTCGGCGTCGCTCGCATTCGCCCACGGCGCCAACGACGCGCAGAAGACCATGGGCATCATCACCGCGGCGCTCCTGGCCGGCGGTGTGATCAGCACGTTCACCGTCCCGCTCTGGGTGAAGGTGGCGTGCGCGGCGGCGCTGACGGTGGGCTCGGCGCTGGGCGGGTGGCGGATCGTGCGGACGATCGGGCGCGGCATCTACCGGCTGCGGCCCCTGGACGGGCTGGTGAGCCAGGGGACCTCGGCCGCGGTGATCGGGGGGGCGGCGTTCCTCGGGGCGCCGGTGAGCACCACGCACGTGGTCGCGTCCTCGGTGGTGGGGGTGGGGACGGCGCGGCAGTGGCGGCACGTGCGCTGGCCGGTGGTGCGCGAGATCCTCGGCGCGTGGGTGGTCACGATGCCGGGGTGCGCCGTGATGGGCGCCGTTCTCGCGGGGGTGTGGCGGGTGGTGGCGGCAGGATGAGGCCGTGACCCGCCACTGGTTCCTCCCCGAGACGCCCGACGTGCTCGCCACCCTGGCCGCGCAGGCCGAGGTGACCGTGGCCGGGATGACGGCGTTCGCGGCGTGGGCGCACGGCGACGTGGCGTCGGCCCAGGTGGTCCGGGACCGCGAGCACGCCGCGGACGTCGAGCGCCGGGAGCTTTCCCGGCAGCTGAGGGCCGCGTTCAGCACTCCGCTGCCTCAGGAGGACCTCTTCGCGCTGTCCGAACTGCTCGACGCCGTGCTCAACCGCGCGAAGGACGTGGTGCGCGAGGCGGAGGTGCTGGTGGTGGAGCCCGACGCCGCGGTCGCCGCAATGGCCGACGCCGCCGCCGAGGGGACCCGGAGCCTCGCCACCGGCCTCGGCCGGCTCACGGGCGACGGCGTGGAGGCCACCGAGGCAGCCGACGCCGCCATCGCGGCCGAGCGGCGGATGGAAAAGGCGTACCGCGTCGCCATGCACGACCTGCTCGCCGAGGAAGACCTGCGCCGCGTGGTCGCCCGCCGCGAGATCTACCGGCGGGTGCTGGAGATCGGCGAGCGGATCGACGCCGTCGCGGAGCGGATCTGGTACGCGGTGGTCAAGGAGTCGTAGGCCGGGGCGTCCGAGCCGCTGGGGTTGACACCTAGCAATGCTAGGCCTAACAATCCTAGGCATGAAGGGTGAAGCGCTGAAGGGGCACGTGGATCTCCTTGTGCTCGCTGTGCTGGCCGAAGGGCCGCTGCACGGCTACGCGGTCATCGAGCGGCTGCGCGAGCGGAGCGGTGACGCGTTCGACCTCCCGGAGGGGACGGTCTACCCCGTCCTGCATCGGCTCGAGAAGTCCGGTCTCCTGGCGAGTGAGTGGACCGAACGAGGCGGGCGCCGTCGTCGGACGTACCGGCTGACAACCGCGGGGCGCGGTGCCCTCGCGGAGCAGCGAGCGAGCTGGCAGGAGTTCGCGACCGCCGTCGCGGCCGTGCTGAGGGGGGTCCAGCCGTGGCCGAACCCGACCTGATCGACCGCTACCTCACCGAGCTGCACCGCTCGTTGGGGTGGCGGCGCGACGTCGTCGACCTCCTCGCCGAGGTCGAGGACCACCTGCGCGAGGCCGTCGAGCGCCTCGAGCACGAAGGAACCGAAGCGCACCACGCCCAACGCGCGACCCTCGACCGCTTCGGCGACTCGGTGGTCGTGGCGCGGGCCTTCGCCATCACGTCATCCGGGGGGATTGCCATGCCTACTACCTTCACCCGTGCCGCAGGAGCCATTGCTGGCGTCGCGGCCGTCGCCTGGCTCGTGTCCGTTCTCGCCGGCCTCTGGCAGAACGACTTCTTCGTCTCGCCGTGGAGCCAGGACCGCTACACCGTCTGGACGGTGACGGCGGTGTTGGCAGCGATCGCCAGTGGCCTGACGCTCGCCGGCCTGTTGGCACGCACGGGCAGTCGGGGGTTCTCCGCGGTGATCGCGTTTGCTCTCCTGGGCCTCGGTGTCGTCGCGGCCGGCGTCGCTACCTGGGGTTTCGTCGGGTGGGGCGTGATGCTTTCCCTCGCCTTCCTGCCGGCCGTGCTACGTGTGCGGGCGGTGGCGGGGCGGTCTGCGCGGTCGGATTGGCTGCTGGTCCTCTCCTGGCCGGTGGGGTCGGTGCTCGTGGTCGTGCTCGAAGCCCTGCGGGTTGGTCCGGTGGACGGCTACGGCGACTACCAGCTCGCCTTCGCGATCGGTTACGTGGTGGCGGCGCTGTCCATGGCCTCCGGTCTCGTCGGTGTCGGGCGATGGCTGAGGTCCGAGGAAGCGGTCGACGTGCCCGAGGCGGCGACGCCGGCCTGACCTGTCATCCGGATCACGTCCCGCCCCCTCACTCCACGCGGGGGAGAGAGCGAGGGGTGAAGATGGAGGGGGGCGGCGAGTTGACGCCTCAGGCTCAGGCGAGCCGGTCCGCCACGTCCCGGGCGATCACGGTCGCGTCCTGACCGACGCCCATGAGCAGCGCGGACATGGCCCGGCGGAGGAAGTGCACCCCCACGAAGCTCAGGCCCGGCACCACGGTGGACGCGCCGTCGACCTGGAGCGGGAAGCCCATCGCGTCGAAGGCGTCCGGGTGGGAGATCCACGAGCGGTACCCCGGCCGATACCCCGCGGTGAGGATCACCGAGCCCACGCCCCGCAGGTCCAGCCGCCGCACGGCCGCGCTCGCGTCGAACGGCGGCGGGTCCGGCATCGCCGGCACGGACAGGCCGTGGGCCGAACGCCAGCCCTGGATGCGCGTGCGGAGGTCGGCGTAGCGGGCGTCGCCGAAGGCCACGGAGTCGGCGAGGTCGTCGGCGAAGGCCGCCGTCGCGCCGTCGTCGGCCACGCCCGCGAGGTGCCCCGTGAGCTCGACACCCAGCGCCTGGAGGGTGCGGGTGTGCAGGTCGTGGCCGCCGCCCTTGCCCGTGGCCTGCGGGTTCGCACCCAGGCGCGCGGCCGGGCTGGGCAGGTCGGCGAGGGTCTGGTCCATGAACCCCGACTCGACCAGCCAGTCGACGACGTCGCGGCCTTCCAGCCTGCGGGGCACCCACGGCGCGCGCCCGCAGGCCAGGATCACCCGCCGCCCCGCGAGCGTGAGTTCCTCGGCGAGCTGGCACCCGGTCTGCCCGGAGCCCACGACGACGACGGCGCCCGGCGGCAGGGCGTCGGCGTTGCGATACGCGGTGGCGTCGAGGACGGAGAGCCAGGGCGGGAGGTCGGTCACCCAGGCCGGGCGGTGGGCCTCCTGGAACGCCCCCGCGGCGACGATCACCTCGCGGGCCGCGATCGCGCCGTCGTCGGTCTCGAGGGTGAGCCCGCCGGCGGTGCCGGCGCGAAGGGCGCGGACGGCGACGCCCGTGCGGACCGGGGCGGCGAAGGACGCGGCGTAAACCTGCAGGTGGCGGACGACCGCGTCCCGCGGGAGGTAGCCGTGCGGGTCGGCGCCGCGGTACTCGCCGCCCGGCAGACGGATGAAGTGGTTCGGCGTGACCAGGCAGAACGAGTCCCAGCGGCCCGCCCACGACCCGCCGACGGCGTCAGCGCGTTCGAGGACCACGTGCTCGACACCTGCCGCGGTCAGCTCGTGACTCATGGCCAGTCCGGCCTGGCCGGCACCGATGACGACGACGTCGATCTCTTCCGTGGCCATGGCAGCCTCCCCGTGTTCCACGGTACGCGCGTTTTCCACGGAACGCCCAGGGTCTATTGACGCCCACCCCCCGCGGACGTACGTTCGCGGGCGAGCGGCCGGTCGACGGCGTCCGGCGCGGAGGCGGGGGTCACGCGATGAGCAGCGAGTCGAGCCGGTACGACCTGCCCGGATTCGGCGGCGACCTGTTCCACCCGAGCGACCCGGGCTACGACGAGGCGCGGAGCGTCTTCAACGCGATGATCGACCGGCGGCCCCGCCTCATCGCGCGGTGCGCGAGCGCAGACGACGTCGTGGCGACGATCGCGTTGGCCCAGCGCGAGGCCTTGCCGATGTCCGTCTACGGCGGCGGTCACGGGGTGACGGGCGCCGCAGTGGTCGACGACGGGATCGTGTGCGACCTGCGCGGCCTGAAGGGGATCGCCGTCGACGCCGAGGCCCGAACCGTGCGGGCCGAGGCCGGGATCACGTGGGGCGAGTTCGACGCCGCGACCACGGCGCACGGGTTGGCCGTCACCGGGGGGCGCGTGCCGAGTACCGGCATCGGGGGCCTGGCGCTCGGCAGCGGCAGCGGGTGGCTCGAGCGGACGTTCGGCTTCACCTGCGACAACTTGCTCGCGGCCGAGGTGGTGACCGCAGACGGCCGCACGGTGGTCGCCTCGCCCGAGGAGAACCCCGAGCTGTTCTGGGGGCTGCGCGGCGGCGGCGGCAACTTCGGCGTCGTCACCGCCTTCCACCTGCGGCTCCACCCGATCCCGCCCGTGATGCTCGGCGGGATGCTGCTGTACCCCGCGGCGATGGCGGGCGCCGTCGTCCGCCACTGGCGCGACGTCATGGTCACGGCGCCGGACGAGGTGGGCGGCGGCGTCGCCTTCATCACCGCGCCGCCGGCCGACTTCGTGCCCGAACCCGTGCGGGGCCACCCCGTGGTCGGGGTCATCGTCACCTACGTGGGGCCGCCGGAGGAGGGGGCCGAGGTCGTCCGTCCCCTTCGCGAGTTCGGCCCGCCCGGCGTCGACCTCGTCCGGCCGATGACCTACCTCGAGGTGCAGAGCCTGATCAAGGCCGGCAACCCGCACGGGATGCAGAACTACTGGAATGCCGACTTCCTCCGCGAGCTGCCCGACGAGGCCGTCGACGCGATGGTCGCCCATGCCACGCACCCTGTCTCGCCGTTGAGCCAGATGCTCCTCATCCCCGGGGGCGGGGCGCCGTCCCGCGTGCCCGAGGACGCGACGGCGTTCGGGCAGCGCACCGCGCCGTGGAACACGCACTTCCTGTCCATGTGGCCGGACCCCGCCGACAACGACAGCAACATCGCCTACACGCGCGCGATCTCCGCGGCGATGGACCCGTGGAAGACGGGCCGGACCTACCTCAACTACATCGGCGACGAGGGACCGTCCCGGGTGGCGGCGGCCTTCGGGCCGCAGAAGTTCGCCCGGCTCCAGGCCCTCAAGCGGGAGTGGGACCCGGACAACTTCTTCTCGCACAACCAGAACATCCGCCCGGCCTGACTCACGAAGTGGGTGGCGGGCGGGGTGGTTGCCGGGCGCGCGGGGGCTCAGGCGACGGGGTCGTGGCAGTCCCGGTCAGACGATGCGGTTCACCCCCGGGAGGCGCGTCAGGCCGTAGCCCACGACGAACGTGAGGGGCACGCCCGCCGCCGCGACGAGCAGGAACTTCAGCTCCGGCGGCCAGGGGAGGGCGTGAACGCCGAGCGAGAGCAGCACCAGCACGATCGGGTGGATCAGGAAGGCCGCGTAGGAGCCGCGACTGGCGCGCACGGCCCAGGGGCGCTGGCTGTTCCAGCGGCGCCGGAACAGCGCGACGAGCCACCACACCCACGTGACGGCGATGATGCCGTCGAGCGTCGCCAGGCCCGCGGACTGCCAGTGGAGGCCGCCGGTCATGACGGCGACGTCCGCCGTCGCCAGCGTCCACCCCGCCAGGGCTGCGACGGCGAGCACGGCGACGCCCGCGATCCGGCCGAGGCCGCGCGCCCTGGGCCAGGGCAGGGCCTCGAGCCAGCCACGTTCGCCGGCCAGCACGCCGAGCGTGAACATCGTGGCCGCCTGGGGCCAGTGCGGCCAGTTGGTGTTGATCGGAGTGGGCTCCAGGTGCGGCCACCGCTGCCACGCGAGGAAGGAGGCGACGGCGACGACGGCGCCCGCCACGACCAGCGTGCGCGCGGTGGGCTCGGGGCGCCCGTGCTCGGCTGGACGGGCGGAGGTGGAGGTGGGCCGGACGCGGCGCCACGCCACGTAGACGAGGGAGAACACCAGCAGCGCGGCGACGAACCACAGCGGACCCATGTCGCGGGTGCCGGTGCGGTTGAGGAGGGCGTCGGCAAGGGTGGGTGGGACGGCGGCGAACCGCTTGCCCAGCCAGTCGGTGAAGGGGTCGATGAGGAAGAGGAACACGACGAGCGGCACGCCCAGGCGCACGAGTCGCCCGCGGACGAACGACGCCGGGCCGCGGCGCGCCAGCGTCCGGGCCGAGAGCCACCCCGCGAGCAGGAACAGCGGGCCGAGCCCGAAGAGCGCACCCAGGAGGATCGGGAAGGACAGCACGGTCGAGGCGAGCTCCGCCGTCGTCCGCTGTTCGTAGTACCAGGACACGTCGACCACGTAGGCAGTCGCGGCGTGCGCCACGATCACGCCGGAGATCAGGAAGAGGCGCAGGTTGTCGGGCCACGCCTCGCGGGGCGCCCGGTATGCGTCGCTCACCGTCCCCTCGCTCGCCGGCCGGGCGCCGTCCTCGGTCATGCCACCAGGGTGCTCGCACCACGGGCGGGTCGGGGGCATTCCCTGTCGGCTCTCGCGCGGGGCTCGGCCGGGGCTTATCGTCGAGCGGGAGGGTGCGCGACGGGGCTGGGGTGAGCCGGGGGTGGCGATGGCCGGGGGCCGACGACGACGCACGGTGACGCTCGCCGGCGGCCTGCGGCTGGACTGTGCTGAGCAGGGCGACCCGGGCAACGACGTGGGCTCCGCCGACGTCGTCCGCCGCCGCCGTCGTCCTGCTGCCGGGACTGTCGGACTCCTGGCGGTCCGTCGAGCCGGTCCTCGACCGCTTCCCGCCGCACGTCCGCGCGTTCGCCGTCTCCCAGCGAGGGCACGGAGACTCCGACCGACCCGCCTCGGGCTACGCCCCCGAGGACTACGCCGCCGACGTCGTCGCCCTCCTCGACGCCCTCGGCCTGGACCGGGCGGTGCTGGTGGGGCACTCCTCCAGCACGCTGACCGCGCGGGCCGTCGCCGCGCGGAACCCCGAGAGGGTCGCGGGCCTCGTCCTCGTCGGTTCCCCGCTCACGCTGGTCGGCCACCCCGCGGGCGTGGCCCTGGGCGAGGTCCTGGACGCGCTCGAGGACCCGGTGCCGGAGGCGTTCGTCCGGCAGTTCGCCGGCCCGACCGTCGGAACCGCCCTGCCCGCGGCCTTCGTCGAGGCCTCGATCGCCGAGAGCCTCAAGCTCCCCTCGCGCGTCTGGCGCGAGACGTTCCGCTCGCTCCTGGTGCACGACGGCGCCCGCGACGTCGGCCGCATCACCGCGCCGACGCTCCTGGTCTGGGGCGACGTCGACGCGATCGTGGGGCGGGCGGACCAGGACGCCCTCGTCGCGGGCATGCCTGACGCGACGCTCGTCGTGTACCCCGGGGTGGGGCACAGCCCGCACTGGGAGGACCCGGACCGGTTCGCCGCGGACCTTGCGAGGTTCGTGGCGGCGCTCGGCTGAGCCGGCGCGGGTCGGGGCGCGGCGCCGGGCCGGTTCGGGCGATCAGTGGGGGCCGCGGGCCTCCGCGCGGACCGCGAGGGCGAGCGCGGGGTCGTCGGTGATGATCGCCCCGACGCGGGGGTCTGCGAGGAGGCGTCGCATCATCGCGGCCTCGTTCACCGTCCACACCCAGGCGGCCATGCCGCCCAGGTGGATCGACCGCAGGGCGCCGGACGACACGAAGTGCCAGTTCGGGGCGAGAAACGTCGCGCCGATCCGGCGGGCGCGCCGTCGGGCGTCGACCAGTTCGCCCAGGTAGGTCGCGAGCCCGTGCGCCGGTGCCGGGCTTCCGACGAGCAGCCCGAGCCGCAGGTCGGCGTCCAGAGCGCGAAGCGCCGCGATGCTCTCGGGGCGGAAACTCGTGAACGCGAACCGGCCCCCGGGGCGCGCGCCGCGGAGCAGCTCCAGTGCGTCGGCCTCGTGCCCGGTCTCCTTCAGCTCGACGTCGAGGATCGCGCGGGCGGGCAGCGCGGCCACGGCCTCCGCGAGGGTGGGGATCTCGTAGCCGAGCGACTGTCCGGCCTCGACCACCTCGGCGAGGGACGCCGTTGCGATCACCAGCCCATCGACGTCGGCGTCGTGGTGGACCACGAGGGTGCCGTCGCCCGCGCGGCGGACGTCGAACTCGACGCCGTCCGCGCCGAGGTCCACCGCCGCGCAAAAGGCGTCGAGCGTGTTCTCGCGGGCCGCCGTCGTCAGCCCCCGATGGGCGATGACGAGGGGGCGAGGCACGCTCACGACCCTACTCGCGGCCCTCCCCGCGCCGCTCCCCCCGTCCGCCGAACGCGGGGTTACGGGTGCTTTCCGGCCGGATGGCACCCATAACCCCGCGTTCGGCGAGAGGGGGTGTCCGGCGCACCTCGGTCGGCCGCCCTGAGCGGCGGGATCCGTCCTCACCGGGAAGATCCGTCCCGACCGGGAGGAACTGTCACGCCATCCGCGACGGATCTTCCCGGTCGGGACGGATCTTCCCGATTGAGGTGGCCCGCGCGGGCGGGGCCGACCGGCCGGTCAGTGCGCCGGCACGCCCCAACCACCCCCGCCGGGGGTGATCAGGGTGACGACGGCTCCGGCCGGAGCCGCGAACGACACCTTCGGCGGGAGCTCGCTCTCGCCGTCGGGCGACACCCGGTCGGGTGCAGTGCCGCCGGGTGCACTGCGGAAACCTTCGTGCGCCTGGTGCACGGATGTTTCCGCAGAGGCACCGCCCGCCGGGGTGCCGTGCCGCCGGGTGCCGTGCCGCCGGGTGCCGTGCCGCCGGAGTGCAGTGCGGAAACCCTCGTGCGCCTGGTGCACGGATGTTTCCGCAGAGTCGCCAACCCTGGAGCCGCCGCCGCTCGGCACCGCCAGCAGGTTGCGCCCCACCGCGCCCGGCCCGCCCCCGGCCAGCCCGGGGGGTGCGTGCCGGCGCCGGTCGGTCAGCAGGTTGACCGCCGCGTCCTCGAGCACCCGGATGGCTCGCACCACGCCGTCGCCGCCACGGTGCAGGCCGTCGCCCCCGGACCCCGGGGCCAACTCGTACCGCTCCACCCGCATCGGATACTCGAGCTCCAGCGCCTCGATCGGGGTGTTGAGCGTGTTCGTCATCCCGACGTGCACGCCGGACGGCCCGTCCCCGCGCGACGACGCCCCCTGCCCGCCCGCGACCGTCTCGTAGTACGTCCAGCCCCGCCCGCCGATCACGGTGTTGTTCATGGTCCCGGCGCCGGCCGCCGGCACGTCCGCCACCTGCGACAACGCCCGCAGCACCGTGTCCGCGATCCGCTGCGACGTCTCGACGTTCCCGGCGACGACGGCGTGCGGCGGCCGCGCGTTGACCAGCGACCCCTCGGGCGCGTCGATCGTCGAGCGGCGCGTACGTCCCCGCGTTCGCCGGCACGTCCTCGGGCAGCAGCACCCGCAGCGCGAAGTAGCAGGCCGAGCGCGTGACCGCGAGCGGGCAGTTGACATTGCCCGCCACGGCATCCGAGGTCCCCGCGAAGTCGATGCGCGCCTCGTCGCCGGCGATCGTCACCTCGACCCGGATCGGGATGTCCGCGTCCGTGACCCCGTCACCCTCGAGCTCCGTCTCCGCCCGGTACACCCCGTCCGGCAGGCGCCGCAGCGCGTCCCGGGTGCGCCGCTCGGCGTAGGCGAGCACCTCGTCGAACCCGGCGAGCAGGACGTCCCGCCCGAGCCGCCCCACGAGTTCGGCGATCCGCTGCTGCGCCACCCCGTTCGCCGACACCTGCGCCCGGAAGTCCCCACGCCGCAGCCGCGGCGTCCGCGAGTTCGCGCACACCAGCGCCAGCACGTCCTCGGTGAGCCGCACCGGCGGGATGATCAGCCCCTCCTGCCACAGGTCCCGCGACCCGGCGGGCATGGACCCCGGCGACATCCCGCCCACGTCCGAGTGGTGCGCCCGCGTCACCGCGAACGCGACGATCTCCCCGTTCACGTCCACGGGGCTCACCAGCGTGATGTCCGGCAGGTGCGTGCCACCGGCGTACGGGTCGTTGAGGATCCACACGTCGCCGGGCACTGGTCCGCGCGCCATGACCGCCGCGACCGACTCCGGCATCGCGCCCAGGTGCACCGGGATGTGCTCGGCCTGCGCGACCATCCGACCCGACGCGTCGAACAGCGCCGCCGAGCAGTCCCTCCGCTCCTTGATGTTCGAGGAGTACGCGCTGCGCACGAGCACCGTGCCCATCTCCTCCGCGATCCCCGCCAGGGCGCTGCGCAGCACCGACAGCGTGATCGGGTCCATCCCCTCGGCTCGCTCGGTCATCGTGCCCCCTCCCTGCGCTCCGTCGTCCCGCGGGTCAGCACGAGCGTGCCCACGTGGTCGACGGCGCCCGCCCACCCTGGCCTGACCAGGCACGTCGCCTCCGGGAACTCGACGACGGCGGGCCCACTCACGCGCGATCCCGTGCCCATCGTCGTCCGGTGGTGCACGACGGCGTCGGCGACGCCGTCCTCGAAGAGCACCCCGCGCACCTCGGCTTCGGCCTCGGCCGCCGGGTGAACGCCGACGGCGCCGGCCTCCTCCAGCAGGTCCGGCACCACCCCTGCCTGGGTCGCGACCACGCGGAGCGCGACGATCTCGACCGGCTCGTCGTCGATCCGGTGCCCGTAGCGGCGTTGGTGTGCGGCGTGGAACGCGGCCTCGAGCTCGCCCGCGGTCGCGCCCGGCACCGTCAGCTCGAAGGACTGCCCCGCGTAGCGGAGGTCGGCGAACCTTTCGAGGCGGGCGTCGTCGAGAGCGCCGCGAGCCTGCGACTCCAAGCCCGTGAACGCGTCGTCCAGCGCGGACTCCAGGCCGTCCGCACCGTCCGCACCCTCAGCCGAGGCGCCGCCGTCGTCGATCGTGCGCCGGAACGCGGCCACGTGGTCGTGCCGCACGTCGGAGATCGCGAGCCCCAGCGCGGAGAGCACGCCGGCGGCCCGGGGCACCAGCACCGTCCGGCAGCCCAGCTCCTCGGCGAGGGCGCACGCGTGCAGCCCGCCGGCGCCGCCGAACGCCACGAGGGCGAAGTCCCGCGGGTCCAGCCCGCGCTCCACGGAGATCAGCCGCAGCGCCCGCACCATCTCGGTGTCGGCCACGCGCACCACGCCCAGCGCCGCCTCGCCCGTCGAGAGCCCCAGCCGCTCCGCGAGCCGGGCGAGCGCCGCCTCGGCCAGGTCTCGCCGCAGCGTGACCCTGTCGGCACCCGACCCCAGCGCAGCGCCGTCGGGCAGGGCCCCGAGCACGAGGTTGGCGTCGGTCACGGTCGCCTCCACCCCGCCCTTGTCGTAGCACGCCGGCCCCGGCTCGGCGCCTGCGGACCGTGGCCCCACCCGGAGCGCCCCGCCGTCGTCGACCCACGCGATCGACCCGCCGCCGGCCGAGACGGTGTGCACGTCGACCATCGGCAGGCGCAACGGCACGCCCGCCACCACCGACTCCGTGGTGAGCTGCACCCGCCCGCCCACCACCGGCGCGACGTCGGTGCTGGTCCCGCCCATGTCGAAGGTGAGGACGTCCGCGAACCCCGACAGCCCGGCCACGTACGAGGCGCCGACCACCCCGCCCGCCGGGCCGGAGAGCACGAACCGCGCCGGGTGCTTGGCGGCCACCCCCGCGTCGGCCACCCCGCCCGAGGACTGCATGACCAGCGGCTCCGGTAGCCCGGCGGCAGCCGCCCGCTCCTCGAGACGGCGGAGGTACTCGCCGAGGCGAGGCCGCAGGTAGGCGTCCGCGACCGTCGTCGAGAAGCGCTCGTACTCGCGGAACTCCGGCAGCACCTCGCTGGACAGGGACACCGCAACGCCCGGCAGTCGCTCGCGCAGCGCCGCGCCCACCGCCCGTTCGTGCTCGGGATGGAGGAAGCCGAAGAGCAGACAGACAGCGACGGCGTCCACCTCCGCCGCCGCCACGGCCTCCACCGCCGTCGCCAGGCTCGCGGGATCGAGGGGGACGACGACGCCGCCCGGCCCCATCCGCTCACGTACCGTGAACCGCAGGTCGCGCGGGACGAGCGGCGGCGCCTTGTGCCGGGTGAGGTCGTAGAGGGAGGCGCGCTCCTGCCGGCCGATCTCGAGGACGTCGCGGAAGCCCTCGGTCGTGACCAACGCGGTCCGCCCACCCCGCCGCTCGAGCAGGGCGTTCGTCGCCACCGTGGTCCCGTGCGCGAAGACGACGACGGCGCCCGCCGCTCCGACGACGGCGCCCGCCTCCTCGCCCGTGGCCTCCGCCAGCGCCTCCCAGCCGGCGAGGACCCCCTCGGAGGAGTCGCGCGGGGTCGAGGGGACCTTCGCGATCGCGACCCGGCCCGCGGCATCGACCGTGACGACGTCCGTGAAGGTGCCTCCGACGTCGACGCCCAGGCGCAGGGCGGGTGCGGGACTGGCCTCCATGGGCGCGAACTTACAACGACGGACCGACACGCCGGGCGCTCGGCCGCCTACGGTCGGCGGCGACGGGCGAGCCGACCCCCGGCGTGTGCGTCAGGCCATCCCCGCCAGCACGAACTCCAGCACCTCGGGGGACCGCCACGCCCACGACCCCTCGCTGTGGTCGGCGCCCTGGTACACCCTCGTGGCGAAGTCCCGACCCTCCACGAGTCCGGAGGAGCGCAAGGCGGCGTCCAAGCGCTCCTGCAACGGGCCGTACTCGGCGTCGAGGCCCTCGGTGCCGCGGTCGAGCCACAGGCGCGTGGTCCCGGGCGCGGGCAGGCGCTCGGCGAACCAGTCCACGAGCGGCTCGCCGCCGACGATGAGGTCCGTCGAGACGCAGGCGGCGGCGCCGAAGACGTCCGGCCTGGTCAAGGCTGCGTAGAGGGAGACGACGCCGCCCATGCTCGCGCCGAGCACCGCGCGACGACGGCTCGTGGCCGCGATCCCGTGCTCGGCTTCGATCAGTGGCACGACCTCGTCGACCAGCATCCGCACATACGCGTCGGCGCGGGGCCCGGGTCCGCTCGAGTACGCGAGGGCGAGGTGCGCCTCGCCGGCCCCGGTGGGGCGCAGCGCCGGCACGGGCGGGAGGTACTCGCCGTAGCGGGCCTCGCCGGTGTTCCAGACGCCGACGACGACGGGCACCGGCGTCCCCGCGGCGCTCGCCGCCGCGAGAGCCGCAGTGTGCAGCGACCAGGGGACACCGGCGAAGGAGAAGCCGGGGACGAAGAGGTTCTGGCCGTCATGGCAGTAGATGACGGGGCGGCTCGCGGTGCCGTCGTCGGCGTCGTGCGGGGGCAGCCAGACGTCGACCTCACGGGGCGGGAGCTCGCGGGGGATGAACGCGTGGCGGACCAGCGTGCCGGGTCCGGTGAAGTCGAGGACGGTCACTGGCCGACGGTATCTGTATCGCGCGGTCAAGTGGGGCGGATGCGCGAGGAGGCTTGGCGCCGTCGTCGTCCTCTTTCCCGCTGCCCGTGGAGGTGTTCCGGGGGCCATCCAGGAGGCCTCCCGGAGGTGGTGGTCCGGGCCTTCGCAACCCGGGCCGTCACGCTGTTGACCCCTATTTGTACGGGGCGTACCGTCGAAACTGCCGACCGTGGCGACGGTCGCCCGGTCCGCGGGGGAGGCGGCCATGCTGTCCGACTACAACGCGATTCCCACGCTCGCAGTCGCGGACGTCGAGCGCGCTCGGGCGTTCTACGAGGGGGTCCTCGGGCTTCACCGCCCAGGGTGATGTCCCCGACGGCGTCCTGTACGCGACGGGCTCCGGCGTCGTCATGGTGTACCCGTCCGCGTACGCCGGCACGAACAAGGCGACCGCCGTGTCCTTCCAGGTACCCGGCGAGGCGTTCGACGCCGAGGTGGCGGCGCTGCGCGAGAAGGGCCTGGTCTTCCAGACCTTCGAGCTGGAGGAGCTGACCTGGGACGACGGCGTCGCGTCGTGGGGCGAGATGCGGTCCGTCTGGTTCGAGGACCCGGACGGGAACATCCTCAACGTGGAGACGCACGAGGTCGCGTAGGCCCCGTCCGCCTCGTCACGTCCTGCCGGACGGGGGTCGGTCACCGATTGAGGGGGCTTTCGGTGATCAACCCCGCGTTCGGCCGAAGTGACGGGCGGTTCGGGTGCACGCTGACGCTGTGATGCGGCGTGAGGCGTTGCGTGAGTACGCGGGCGCGGCCCTGTGGATCATGCCGTTCATCGCGGGCAACGCCGCACTCGTGGTCTGGTGGGTGATCGCGCAGGTGGAGCCTGCGCCGGGGACTCCCCTCTCGGCGCTGGAGTTCCAGGGGTCGGCCGACGACGCCCGGTCCCTCCTCCTCGCGGTCACCGGCACCGTGGTCACCGTCATCGCCCTCACGCTCGGCCTCAGCGTCGTCGCCCTGCAGCTCTCGTCCACCCAGTTCTCCCCTCGGCTGCTCCGCAACTTCCTGCGGGATCGCCCGAACCAGATCGTGCTCAGCGTGCTCATGGCGACGTTCGCCTACAGCGCGGCCGGGTTGTTCGCGCTGGAGGTCGGGGCCGATTCCGAGGACTTCCCGCGGCTGGCTGTCAGCGGGTCGATCGCGTTGCTGTTCGCGAGCCTGGGGGCGGTCGTGGTCTTCTCCGACCATCTCTCGCACTCGATTCAAGTGGACGCGATCATGCGGCGGGTGGAACGGGAGGCGCTCGACGTCGTGAGGAAGCTGCCCCACGACATCGAGATGGTCCCCCCGGCGCCCCCGCCGTGGAGGGTGCCGGTGGCGGCCACGACCTCCGGCTACATGGTGACCGCGCACCCGGAGTACCTGCTCCCGCTCGCTCGCCGGCACGGCGTGAGCCTCGCCCTGGCCACGCGGGTCGGTGAGCACGTGGTGGCGGGAAGCGACCTGGCGTGGATCTGGGCGCCGAGCGGCCGAGGACCCCCTGCCCGAGCTGCACGTGTTCGAGGTCGCGCTCGACAAGGCGGTCGGCATCGGGTTCGAGCGCACCCGGCAGCAGGACGTGGCCATGGGCATCCGCCAGCTGGTCGACGTCGCGTGCAAGGCGTTGTCGCCGGCCGTCAACGACCCCTACACCGCCGTCCAGGCGATCGACCACATGGCGGTGATCTTCGCGGCCATGGCGGCCCAGCCGCTCGGCCCGCGCGTCGGGCGTGACGGGGATTCCGTCGTCGTCGTCCCCAGCCGCCGGTTCGGGGAGTACCTCGGCACGATGTGCGGGCTCGTCCGCCGCTACGGCTCGCGCGAGCCGACGGTCTCGATCGCTCTCCTGCGCCTGCTCGACACCTGCGCGAGCGTGGCACGCGCGGACTGGACGCGCCTGCACGACATCGCCGACCAGGCGCGCCTCATCGTGGCCGACGCCGAGCGCGAGACGCCGCAGAAGGCCGACGTCGCGCCCGTGCGGTTCGCGGAGGAGGCGCTGCTGCGGCGGATCGAGGGCTACCGCGCGACAGCCGAGTAGCGGGCGCGGCCGGAGCGGCCCACCTCCGGCCGGACGGTCTCGTCATGCGGCACGATGCGCCCATGACGACCCTGCGCGAGCACATCCTCCCCGCCCACCAGCGGCGCGACCTCGAGACGCTCACCGACCAGCTCGACCTCCGGACGGGCGACAAGCAGTCGAAGGTCTCGGCCTTCTGGACGATGCTCGTGCTCTCCGCCGTCATCGCCGTCGCCGGTGTGCTCGCCGACTCCACGGCTACGGTCATCGGCGCCATGATCATCGCCCCGCTGTCGGTGCCGATCATGGGCGTCGCCCTCGGCATCATCCGGGGTGAGGGCAGCCTGGTCGCGCGGTCCGCCGCCTACGTCGCGGGCGGCATGCTCGTCGTCGTCTCGATCGGCTTCGTCGCCTCGATCCTCTTGCCGAGCACCACGAACATCCTCACGAACTCCCAGGTCATGGCCCGGACGTCGCCCGGCCTGCTCGACATGATCGCGGCCGTCGCCACCGGGCTCGCGGGCGCCGTCGGCCTTTCGCGCCGCGACGTGAGCGACGTGCTGCCCGGCGTGGCGATCGCCATCTCGCTGGTGCCGCCGCTCGGCGTCGTCGGCGTGTGCCTGGGGCAGGGTCAGGTGGCCCTGGCGATCGGGGCGCTCATCCTCTTCCTCTCGAACTTCGTGGCCCTGGTCCTGGCCGGGACGCTGGTCTTCACCGCCTACGGCTACACCGCGGAGGCGCGGGCGGGCGGGCTTCGCCGCCGGCATGCGTACTCCGCGATCGCCGTCGGCGTCGTGCTCGTCCTCGTCCCGCTGGTCGCGAACACCGTGGGCAACGCGCTGGTGGCGCTCTGGACGCAGCGCATCCAGGTGGCGGCGGAGGAGTGGGTCGCCCAGGCGCCGGGGGGCCGGGTGGTCGACGTCACCGTCCAGTCGCTCACGGCGGTCGTCGAGGTCGAGGTGCCGGGGAGCGTGCCGGACGTCGACTCGCTCCTGGCCTCGCTCGAGGGCCAGGTGCCGAACGGCGTCGAGATCGTGGTCGACGCCGGGGTGGGCGAGCGGATCGACGTGGGCGTCGTGGGGATGGCCGAGGCGTCGTAGCGCCCGGTCGGCTCAGACGTTGACCGGGAAGGTGGCGAGGACGACGAGGGTCACCACGAGCAGGATGCACGCCATCCCGAACATGACCCAACGGGATCGCGGACCGCGCAGCCGGTCGGAGACGGCGGCAAAGAACAGGACGACGGCGAACAGGACCGTGAGCAGCGTGTAGTTGTCGCTGCGCGTGTCGAAGTCGAGGGCCTCGGCGAACGACGCGTCGGCGCGCTCGGCCGCGTCGGCGGCCTCGACCGTTCCCGGCGGGACGTACTCCGCCATGACGAAGGGCCCCTGCGTCTGCCGACCCCCGGCCACCCAGGCCTCGTAGGCCACCTCGAAGTGAGGTGTGAAGCGCTCCTCGACGTACGCCGAGAGGACCTGGTCGTCGCGGGCCTGGGCCTCGAGGTAGACGGCCCAGATCGTGAGGTCCGCCTGCCGCGCGGCGTCGGCCTCGTTCTCGTACCGGGCGACCTCGATCCGCTCGGTCGCCGCGCGGCTGAACGAGATCGTCATCTCGCCGCCCCACTGCGACGCCTGGAACCCGGACCAGGCCGTGAGCACCGCCGTCACCGACAGGATGATGAGGACGAGCGTCTCGCGCAGGGTCTCGTGCCGGTCTGCGTGGTCTCGCACGCGCGGTCTCCTCACGATCCTCGGACCTGGTGGGTCGACGGGTGGGGGCCGGCCGGTGCCGGTCCCACGCGCCTGGGCCCACACGGTATCCGGGTCGCGGTACGTCAGCGCGAGCTGGGGTGCGGCGGCGGCCTCTCGGGGGGCGCAGGTGGGGGCCGACTCTGGCGGGGGCGAACTCAGGCGCCGGTGCGGCGTCCCAGGACCGAACGTCGGGCGCGAGGCTCGGAGGACGTGGCGGTCTCCGCCGCCGGGTGCGTCCGCTCGACCCACGCGCCGTAGCGGGCGGCGAGCACGTCGGCGGTCAGGCCGTGCGCGAGGACGCTGAACACGACCGTGAGGGCGATCGCCGCGACCGCGCGGCGGAGGTCGTCGTCGACCTCGAGGGTCTCGACGGCGATCAGCCCGAACACGACCGAGGCCAGTCCCCGAGGCCCGAACCAGCCGACGAAGGCGACCGTCCGGCCCCGCAGGCCCGTGCCGAGGAGCGCCGCTGCGACCGGCAGCATCCGGAAGGCCGTCAGCGCCAGGACGGCGAAGACCACCTCGCGCCACCCGACGGTTGACCACATCAGCGGGAGGGCGGCGAGCCCGAAGACGAGCCACACCGCGAAGCCGAGGGGCTCGGAGAGCATCTCCGTCAGGTCGAGGGCGGACTCCTCGTCGTCGGCCCACCGGGCGGCGCCGGCGAAGGCGGTCCCCGCGACGAACGCCGCGACGAAGGTGTTGCCCCCGATCACCTCCGCCAGCGAGAACGCCAGGATCGGCAGGACGAGGACGCCGATCGTCCGGGTGTGTCGGGAACTCAGGTCCCGGCGGCGGGACCAGCCGAGGAGGAGCCCGCCGAGCGCTCCGACGCCGATCCCCACCACGGTGCCCAGGGAGAGCTCGAGCAGCGCCTCCGCAGCGCTCGTCACCGGGCGGAGCCCCTCCTCGCCGGCGACCGCCGCGATCGTGAAGAGGACGATCGGGGTGGCCAGACCGTCGTTGAGGCCGCTCTCCACGTTGAGGACCCGCCGGATGCGGACGGGGACGACGGGGTTGAGCACCGTCGCGGCCCCCAGACCGGCGTCGGTCGGGGCGAGTGCCGCCGCGAGGAGCAGCGCGACCATGACGGGCATCTCGGGGAACAGCGCCCGCGCGCCGAGGAAGCCCGCCACGATCGACAACGGCAGGCCGATCAGCAGGAGCCGCGTGACGAGTCCGCGCTCCGCGCCGATCTGACGCGGCCGCACCTGCGCCGCGTCGTGGAAGAGGATGAGCGCGAGCGTGATCTCCGCGACGGCCTTCAGCGGCTCGGTGGCGGAGACGGGCGGCAGGCCGTTGACTGCGGAGATCACGCCCCCGGCGAGCACGAACGCGATCGGGGCGCTGACGTACACGCGGGAGAGGCCGCGGGCGGACGCCGCGAAGGCCAGCACCAGGACCGCGAAGACGACTGCTGCACCGGTCACGCGGTCATTCAACTCGCTCCTGCCCCGGCCCTCTCGCCGAACGCGGGGTTATCCGTCTCATCGGCCCGAATGAGACGGACAACCCCGCGTTCGGCGACGGGGGTTCCGCGAGAGCGGAGGCTGGGGTCAGGGCTGGGGGGTTCCGGACGGCGGAGTTTCGCCGTCGGTCGGACTGCCGTCGGTCGAGCCGGTGTCGGGCATGCCCTCGGCAGCCTCGGCCTGGGCGACCCGACGACGGCGCACGAGGACGTAGGCCAGCCCGCCGCCGATGCCCACCACGAACAGCAGCACCCAGAGCAGCCACGACGTCCCGCCCTCGTCGGTCGCCTCGGCGGTGGCCGACGGGCTCGGCGCGGCGACCGCGGTGGCGGGGCTCGACGGCGGGGCCGGCGTCTCCGTGGGGGTCGCGCTCGCGACCCCCGAGGGGGTCTCGGTGACCGCGGTGGTCTCCGTGGGGACGGCCGGCGCCTCGGTCTGGGTCGGCTCCGGCTCCGGCTCGGGCGCCGTCGTCGGCTCCGTGGGCGGCTCGACGCTCGGTTCCTCGGTCGGGAGCGTGGGCTCGATCGTGGGGAGGTCCGGTACGTCGATCGTCGGGAGGTCCGCGGACGGGGCGATCGTCGGCACGTCGACGGTCGGCAACGTGACCGTGGGGAGCGCCGTCGGCAGCTCGACAGTCGGGAGCGCCGTGGGGAGCGCCGTCGGGAGCGTGACGGATCCGTCGCCGCAGCCGGCCAGGAGCAGGCCGGCGACGCCGAGGGTGAAGGCGGCAAGGGCAAGCCGACGACGGCGCGGCTCGGGTGCGGCGGGACGGTTCGGGTTCATGGCGGCCTCTCGTTCGCTCGGCGGCCCCCATGATCCCGCACCCCGCTCGAGATCTGCGTTGCGGGGTGTCGTCGGCGGCCCGCTCGCCCCGGAACGCAGAAGTGATCACGCGCCGGTCAGCGGATGACGGTCACCGTCGCTCAGGCGGGCTGCCTGACCGGGGTGAGCAGCAACCGTCCCGCCATCCCCACGGAGCGGCCGAGCGTGGCGAGGTACTCGGAGGTGAGCGGCTCCACGCCGTCGATCTCCCACAGGAGGCCGGCGGTCACCCATGCGGCCTCCCGCGCCTTCGCGATGCTCCAGTTCCCCACCATGGTGACCACCGGCGCGAGCGCGCGGTCGACCTCCAGCGCGACGCCGTCGAGGAAGGCCTGCCTCACCTCTTCCTGGACGTCGGCGAGCAGGCCCGTGACGGCGTCGTAGTCGGCCCTGACGCCGGGGCTCGACGGCGCGAGCCCGAGCTGGCGGCACGTGCGCACCAGGGCAATCGGCAGGTCGTTGTTGATGTGGGCGTTCATGCCGGCGAGGGCAAACTGGATCGGCACGCACGGGGCGCCCCGACCCTCGAAGAGCGGCGCCCACGCCTTGGCGACCCTGGCCGACGGCGCCGTCACCTGCTCGAGGTACAGGCCGGCGAACACCGCGTCCAGGCGCGCGAGGAACGTGGCGTCATAGAAGAAGCCCTCAGCGATGCGGTCGCGGACCAGCTCCGTGACCTGCAGATACATCTGGTTGAAGGCGCGGACGCCGTCGTCGGGGGCGAGCGAGCGGTCGATCCCCTGCAGGCGCGCGACGACCTCCTCCACCGACCGGAGCTGGCCGGGAGGGACAGGCAGCCGACGACGGCGCGTCAGACGTGCGCGTAAAGCAGTGACTACACCCCGGAGCCAGTCCATGCGGGGGACCCTAGTGCTCGGCACCGACACGACACCGAGGCCAGTCCACAGCGGGGAGGTCCGGCTCGCGGGGACGGGGGTCGCGCCCCGGACGTCGGCGGGCGTCAGGCTCCCCGCCCGCGTCGACCGGCTCGGGCGGCGAACTCGTCGAGGGCGTTGAGGACCTCGCGTCTCGGGAGCTTGGGGCTCGACCGCCACCCCAGTTCCGCGTACGCGGGGCGCGAGCGGGTCGGGCCCCGCTCGAGCCGCTCAGGCCCCGGTGAGGGCCGCGAACGCCCGCTGCGCGCCCGGGGTGGCGACCAGGTCCGCAGCGAGGGCATCGAGCCGGCGGCGCGGCTCGCCGTCGAGCGCGAGGAGCCGGGCCGCGGCGGCGCGCACCTCGACGGCGGAGCACGCGTTGGGGTCGAGCGCCTCGCCGAACCCGGCGTCCTCGAGCGCGGCCGCCCCGGCGAACTGGTCGGTAGAGAACGGCACGAGCAGCATCGGGACGCCAGCGGTGAGGGCCTCGGTCACCGAGTTGTTCCCGGCGTGCGAGACGGCCAGCGCCGCGCGCCGCAGCAGCGTGACCTGCGGCAACACCTCGCGGACCAGCCACGACGGCGGGATCTCGCCGAGTGCCTCCCGCGGCGTCGAGCCGCTCGCGAGGGCCACGCGCACGGCCCGCCCATCGGAGGTCCTGAGCCCTCGCAGCGCCTCGGCCACCCGCGCGAGCACGTCCGAGCGCACCGAGAGAAAGGAACCCAGGCTCACGTAGACGATCGGCGCGTCCGACGCCGCCAGCCACGCCGCGACCTCGGGGTCCTCCGCCTCCTCCCGCACCGCCGAGCCGAGGAACGCGTGCGGCGGCAGCAGCGCCGTCCGCGCGGGAGCGTGCAGCGCGCCGGGGTAGTTGAGGAAGAGCACATCGCCGGTCTCGGCGAACGCGTCCGACGACCCCGCCGCCCCCGGGGCCAGCACGACCAGCGCCGCGTTCCACTGCGCGGTGAAGGCGTCGCGCACCTCCTCGCACAGCCCGCGCAGGCCGGCGAGCGCCGTCGGTTCCGGACGGAACGCGCTCGGCCAGGCGGGCGGGAAGCCGTACACCTCGCCGGCGACCGTCAGCGCCGACGGATGCCCCAGCACCACGTCCGCGTGCCGCACCCCGGCCGCGCGCAGGGCGAGCCGCGCGCTGAACGCCAGGTGGTCCACCATCACCTGGTCCGGCCGCACCCGCGCCACGACGTCCTGCACCGCGCGAGCCACGCCCACCGGGTCCCACAGGAGGTCGTCGCCGCGCGCCCGGGCCTGGAAGGCGAGGGTCTCGACGGCGCCCTGCCGGGTCGCGGCGAAGAAGCCCCGCAGCGCCTCGTCCTCCCCGCGCGGCTGGTCCTCGGCGCGGATGACGCCGGGGTTCGAGCCCCGCCCGAGTTGCAGGTGCACACGCTCGAACCTGAAGTCGCGCACGATCGCTGCTGTCGCGGGCCCGGTGGCGACCACGACGCGCTCGCCGGCGTCTCGCCACGCCGTCGCCAGCGTGGCCAGCGGGTACAGGTGCGAGGCGTAGTCCGGGCTGATCACCAGCAGGCTCACGACGGCGGCCCCTTCGGGGAGGTGTCCGGGTCGGCGGGTGTTCCGAGGCCGTTGGCGGCGGCGACGTGCGCGTAGATCGCGGCGAGGGCCCCGGCCATCGCCTGGATGCTGAACCGGGCCCGGACCATGGCGTGGGCGCGATCGGCACGCTCGCCGGCGTCGGGGGCGGCGGCCAGGGCCAGCGCCGCGTGGACCGCTCGGGCCAGCGCCGCGCCGTCGGACGTGTCCACAAGCACCCCGGTGACGCCGTCCTCGACGTACGTCGGCGGGCCGCCCGCCGCCGGCGCGACCACCACGAGCCCGGCGGCCATCGCCTCCAGCAGCGCGATGCCGAACTCCTCCTTGAGGCTCGCGCACACATACGCTCCGGCGGGCGCGGCGAGCCCGGGCCGACCACACCGCGCCGCGGCGAGCCACCCGGCGACCGTCCCGTTCGTCCGGTGCCCGGCGAGGAGGAGACCGCGTGTGGGCCCTTCGGTGCGCGCGACGACGGCGTCGATCCGACCCAGTTGCTCCTGCTCGTCGTCGGTGGGGTCCTCGAGGTCGCCGCCGACGACGAGCAGGTTGCAGCGGTAGCGGAGCGCGGCGTCCCCCGCCCACGCCTCCACCAGCGCCGCTATCCCCTTGACCCGGTGCAGCCGGCCCACCGTGATCGCGAGCGGGAGGCCGTGCCGCTCGGGCGGGAGCGTGCGCAGGAGCGCGTCGAGATCGGCCAGCGCTCGGGCGGTCGGTGCGCTCGCGGGCGTCGGCCTGAGGGGGTCCGGTCCGTCGACCTCGGCGCGCGCCCGGTCGACCCCGGCGAGGTCGATCCCCTCCGCGACCACCGAGTACCGCTCGGGGTGGGCGGCGACGTCGAGCCCGAGGAGGTCGCGCGCGTCCCGCTCGACCTCCGGTCGGGGGAACAGCACGACGTGTGCGGCCTGCGCGGCCAGCCGGGCGACGAGGTCGTGGCGGAACCACAGGTGCTCGGCGACGTCGGCGGGGCCGAAGGTCGCGCGCGTGAGGGTGCCGGCGGCGTCGCGTGCGGCGATGAGCGCGTGCGGGTCGGGCGCGACCGTGAACACCACCGGGATGCCGAGGTCCCGCGCGACGTCGGCGGCGACCATCGAGCCGACGTCGGCCATCCGCAGGTGGAGCACGTCCACGCGACCGGCCGCGCCCAGGACCCGGCGGAGCCCCCGCCTCGCCTCGGCCCAGCGCGGCCACGCGTCCGCGGCGTGCACGGGCGCCCCGGTGAACGGGACCACCGGGAAGTGGTGGCCGGGTTCGCCCAGGGCGGCGAGCGACGCCTCCGCCTCGCTCGCCCGGCCGCGCGAGATCGTCAGCACCCGCGTAACCGGCCCGCTCGCCACCAACGCGTCGCCGAGGTGCACGAGCAGCGTCGCGATCCCGCCGTTGTCGCCCTGGCCGGCGTGGGTGAGGTCGCGGTCGAGGTCCGCATGGAGAAACAGCTGCGCGACCGTCAGCCCCGCGGTGGCGGTGCCGTGCGCAGGGGGATCGGCCGACGACGACGGCGCCCCCGGGCGGGCGTCCGGCTCGCCTTGCGCGGGGGTGCGGTCCGCCACGTCGGGCTCGCCCCACGCCTCGAGCGTGCGCGCGGCGAGCATGCCGGGGAAGCCGCCGGAGGCCGCGATCCGCCGCAGGGCCGGCAGCGCCGCGACGTGCGGGCGGCGCGCCCCGAACGCCCAGGCGGCGTGCTCGCGGAGGAACGGGGTCGCCGTCGGGGCGAGGAGGTCGGTGAGGACGCCGTCGGCCGCCGGGTGCGGGACGGCGGCGAGGGCGTGGACGGCGGCGATCGCGGTGAGGTGGTCGCCGGGATCGGCGGCGGCCGCGGCGAGCAGGGTGACCGCGCGGGCGCCATCGTCGTCCGCGCGTGCAGCGACAGCGAGGTCGACGGCGCGGCGCATGCCCTCCAGGAGCGTGGGCGCGCTTCGGACCGCGTCGAGGGCGGCGGTCAGGGCGGACGACGTCCCGTCGCTCACGGACTCAGCCAGCGGGTCACCGCGCGCGCGGTGCGGCGGCCCGAGACCAGCGCGCCCTGGATCGACGCCGTGTCGCGGTGGTCGCCGCAGACGAAGAGGCCGTCGCCGAGGTCCACGGGCTGCTGCGTGACCAGCGGCGCGGGCTGGGCGGGCAGCGCCTGCGGGATCTCGTGCCGGGCGAGAAGGTGCCAGTCGTCGCTCGGGCAGCCGACCATCTCCCCGGTCTGGCGGCGGATCGCCGCCTCGTCCGGGGCGGGCCCGGTCGCGGGGAGCAGGCAGGTCGCCTGGATCAGGTGGCGGCCCGCCGGGGCGTACGACGGCGCGGCGGCGCTCATCACGGCGGCGTTGACCACGGGGCCGTGGCGCCGGCCGTCGACGTAGAGGACCGGGAGGTCGCCGACCGCGCCGGAGGTGGGGGCCGCATCGGCGGCGAACCACGACGTGACCAGGCCCTTCATCGGCGGGGCGGTGACGCCGGCGAGGCGCTCGGCCGTGGGTGGGTCGGTCGCGACCACCACGGCCCGGGCTGTGACCGTGGTGCCGGCGACGTGGACGAGGCGGGCGCCGTCGTCGGCGGTCTCGATCGTCTCGACGCGGGCCCCGAGCGTGACCACGCCGCTCGGCAGGTGGGCGGCGACCTGCTGCGGGAGCGCGGCCATGCCCGCGGCCGGGACGCCGGGGGTGCCGAGGAGGAACATCCGCACGAGGAGGCGGACGAACGCGGCGGAGGTGGCGTCGTCGTCGGTCGCGAGGACACCCGCGAGGAAGGGTTCGAGGACCTCGCGGCGCAGGTGGCCCTCGACGTGGGTGTCGACGAAGGACTCGGCGAGCGGGACGTCCGGACGGGCGAGGAGGCGCCGGACCGGGCCGAGCGCGGGGGCGGCCCAGCGGGCGAGCGCGAGCAGTTCGACCGGGCTCACGTAGCCGCTACGCAGGGTGGCGAGGAGGTGGCGGGGGGCTCGGCGGGGGTCGGCGAGGAGGACGAGGCGCTCGGCGGCGCCGGGGTGCTTGCCCCCGGTGCCCGCCCGGCCGCCGGACGGCAACCCCGGGAAAGAACGGCTGCAGTTCCAGGGCGGCGACATCGATGCGCTCGCGGACCGCCGGGTACGCGGGGTTGAGGAGCTGGAAACCGCGGTCGAGGGTGAAGCCGTCGACGTGGTCCGAGCGGATTCGGCCGCCGACGGCGTCGCTCGCCTCGAGGACTCGGACGACGAAGCCGCGATCGTGGAGGGAGCGGGCGCACTCGAGGCCGGCGAGGCCCGCGCCGATGACGGCGACGTCGCAGTCCATGCCCGACAGCCTAGTTCGGGGCGTCGACCGGCCGGGCTTGGTGGTCAGTGCGGTGGTCAGTGCGGTGGTCAGAGCAGGGGCTGCCCGGCGCTGCGCCGTCGGCGCACCTCGTAGAGGGTGAGGACCACGAGGGTCACGGCGACGAGCGGCAGCACGAAGGTGACCATGGCCGCGGTGAAGCCCTCGAGCGCATCGTGCTCGGTCGCGGCGAGCAGCACGAACGTCGTGTAGGCCAGGTAGAGGCCGAGGAACAGGCCGCCCTCCCATCGCGCCACGACGAGGCCGGTGAACGCCACCGGGAGCAGGGCGAACGAGGCGGCGATCATCAGCGGGATGTCGAGCGCGATCGCGGCCTCGGGCACGGGAACCCCCGCCGCGCCGAGCACGGCGGGCACGCCCAGCACGAGCCCGATGTTGAAGATGTTGCTGCCCACCACGTTGCCGACAGCCAGGTCCCGCTCGCCCCGTCGCGCGGCCACGACCGACGTGGCCAACTCCGGCATCGACGTGCCGATCGCCACCACGGTGAGGCCGATGACCAGGTTGCTGACCCCGAGCTCCGTCGCGATCCGCACCGCGCCGTCGACCAGCAGGTTCGCCCCCACCACGAGCATCACCACCCCGATCGCCACCAGGACGACGTTCCGCAGGGTCGAGCCGGGGGCCGACGACGGCGCGGGGTCCGACCGGGTGGGCGGGTCAGCCCCCTCGGCAGAGGCGCCGTCGTCGGGCGGGGTGCCGCTTCCGGCGCGCCGGCCGAGGAGCACGGCAAGGGTCACGTATCCCGCCAGCGCCGCGAGCAGGACGGCGCCGTCGAGGGCCCCGATCGTGCCGTCGAGGGCGAGGAAGAGCAGGAGGACGGACAGGCCCACCATGACGGGCAGGTCGATGCGCACCACCTGGGCCTTCACGGCGAGGGGCAGGAGCACGGCGGAGATACCGAGGACGAGCAGGACATTGGCGATGTTGCTGCCGACCACGTTGCCGACGGCGAGGTCGGGCTCACCGCTGAGGACCGCGTCGAGCGTGACGGCCAATTCCGGTGCGGAGGTGGCGAAGGCGACGACGGTGAGGCCGACCACCAGCGAGGACATGCCGATCCGGAAGGCCAGGCCGGACGCGCCGCGGACCAGGGTCTCGCCGCCCAGGACGAGCAGTGCGAGCCCGGCCACCATCTGAACCACGCTCACCGCGTCCACGCCCCGGAGCATAGGCCGGGCCCCGGCACGGGAGGGGTCGACGGCGTCTGCGAACCTCGGCTACCGGGAGCAGCTCACCCCGAGACGTCAGTCGCCGCCGTCCTGCGCGCTCGCCTCGCTCTCCACCGCCGTCGCGACGGCGTCGATCGCCGCGGTGATCGCGACGGCCTGCGACGCCGGGATCCGCTCGTCCCGGGCCAGCGCGTCGACCTTGCGGGAGAGGTCCCGGATCTCGGTCTGCACCCGGCGGTCGCGGCCGTCGTCGAGCGCCTCGTCCAAGGACTCCCAGCGGCCGAGGAGGTCCGTGCGGACGGCCTCCGCCTCCCGCGTGCCGGCGTCCAGCGCCTCGATCGCGACCAGCAGGGTCGACATCGCCGAGTCAACACTCTCCGGCGCGGGGGCTGGCGTCGCGACCGTGGGCGCCGGGGTCGCGGTCGGGGTGGGGGTGGGAGACGACGCCGGGCTCACCGTCGTGACCCCCGCGGTCACCGGCGCCGACGGCGGGACCGGGTCCGGCCGGAAGAACGTCCCGAGGCCGACGGCGAGCAGCGCCACCGCCGCGATCCCGCCGACGATGATCGGCAGCGCCTTCCACCCGGCGTCGTCCGACGCCTCCGTCCCGGCGGACGAGGTCGACGACGGCGCCAGATCGCTCGCGCGGGTCGCCGGTTCGTGGGCGGTGCTCGGGGAGGTGGAGCGCGCCGCCGCGGCACCGGCTGCCCCCACCGCCGCCGCATCGGCTGCCGCCGCCCCCGCGCCGACCACCGGCATGGCGAGCGTGCCGCCCGCGGCGGGGAGCGCCGTCGTCGGCCGGTCGGACGCTCCCGGGGCGACGACCGGCGCGGCGAGCCCGCCCCCACGCAGGCGCGCCAGAGCGTCGCGCACGGCCTGCGCGTCGGGTCGGGCCGCCGGATCCTTCGCGAGCATCGTGCCGACGAGCCGTTCCAGCGCGGCGGGGGCACCCGCGAGCCGCTCCGCGAGCGCCGGCGGTACGGCGTCGAGGTGCTGACGCAGCACCGCGAGCGGGTGCTCACCGGTGAAGGGCGGGCTTCCGGTCAGCAGGGCGACGAGGAGACAGCCGAGGGAGTAGACGTCGGCGGCCGGCGTCACGGGGGAGCCGGCGGCCTGCTCGGGCGACATGTACTCGGCCGTGCCGAGGGTGGTCCCGGGCGCGGTGAGGGTGGACTCCGCCGACTGCGTGAGGGCCGCGATGCCGAAGTCGACGACCTTCACCCGGGCGCCGTCGAGCAGCACGTTGGCGGGCTTGACGTCGCGGTGGACGACGCCGATCGCGTGGGCCGCGGCCAGCGCAGCGGCGACGTGCTCGCCGATCCGCAGGGCCTCGGCCAGGGGGAGGGCGCCGCGTTCGCGCAGGACCTGGGCGAGGTCCGGGCCGGCGACGAACTCCATCACCAGGAAGGCCGTGGACCCCTCGGGGCCGGCCTCGTCGAAGCCGGCGTCGTGGACGGTGACGATGTCGGGGTGGGTGAGCGCCGCCGTCGCGACCGCCTCGCGACGGAAGCGGTCGGCGAGCGTGGGGTCGGCGGACGGCCCGAGGTGCACGGTCTTCACCGCCACCCGGCGCGCGAGAACCGTGTCGCGGCCCTCCCACACCTGTCCCATGCCGCCGCGCCCGATGGGTCTCGTCAACTCGTAGCGGCCGCCCAGGATCACGGATCCATGGTCGCACCCGGCGTGAGGTGGCCCGGGCGGAGTCCCCGACGTGGCCGTGCGGAACGTTCCTTGCACTGGGCGCGAGGGAGTTTCCGCACGGCGCGATGGACCCGCCGCGCCCCCACCCGCGAGGATGGCGCCCTGCCCACCCGAGCGCGCGCCGTCGTCGTCGTGCGTCGTCCCCCACCGCGATCTGGAGCCCTCGATGCCACGACGCCCGGCCCTCCCGTTCGCCCTGCTCGCGGGCGGCGCCTGCATCGCCCTGGCCCTCGCGGCCTGCACCCCGCCGACGACGGCGGCCGGCGGCCCGACCGTCAGCCTCGGCGACAGCCCGGGCGCCGACGTCGTCGCGATCCCGGTCGGCGCGGTGGACCGGGCGGTCGACGCGCTGCCCGGGATCGTCGAGCGCATCCAGGAGGAGGTGGGCATCCCGGGGGTCGCCGTCGCGGTGGTCCACGACGGCGAGACGGTCGTCGCCGAGGGTTACGGGGTGCGGACGCTCGGCGAGGACGCCGCCGTCGACGCCGACACCGTGTTCCAGATCGCGTCGATGTCCAAGCCGATCGGTGCGACGGTGGTCGCCACCCAGGTGGCGGACGGCGTCGTCGGCTGGGACACGCCGGTGGCCCCGCTCCTGCCGGGTTTCGCGCTCGCGGACCCGTGGGTCACCGAGCACCTTACGGTGGGCGACCTCTACTCCCACCGCTCCGGCCTCCCGCAGGCCGCCGGCGACGACCTCGAGGACATCGGCTACGACCGCGCCTACGTGCTGAACCACCTGGTCCACCAGCCGCTCGACGACTTCCGGTCGACCTATCACTACGCCAACTTCGGCATGACCGCCGGCGCCGAGGCGGTGGCGACGGCGGCCGGCACGGACTGGGCGACGCTCGCCGAGCGGGAGCTGTACGAGCCGCTCGGCATGACTGCCACGAGTTCGCGCTACGACGACTTCCTCACCCGCGACAACCGCGCAACCCTCCACGCGAAGGTCGACGGGGAGTTCCAGCCCCTCTACGAGCGCGACCCGGACGAGCAGTCACCCGCCGGTGGTGTCTCCTCGAACGTCACGGACGTCGCGCGGTGGATGGCGCTCGTGCTGGGCGAGGGCACGATCGACGGCGAGGAGGTCATCCCCGCAGACGCCCTCACCCCGGCGATGGCCCCGCACGCGTTCACCGGCCACGGCGGCGACCCCGCGGCGCGCTCGGGCGCGTACGGGTACGGGTTCAACGTCGGCTCGGACGCCACGGGGCGCGTCAACCTGAGCCACTCCGGCGCCTTCGTCCTGGGCGCCGCGACCACCGTGCGCCTGATCCCGGACCTGGGCCTCGGCGTCGTCGTCCTCACGAACGCCGGACCGGTGGGCGCCGCGGAGGCGATCGCCGCGGAGTTCGTCGACACCGTCGAGTTCGGTGGGGCCACCCGCGACTGGGTCGCCGGGTTCGGGCAGGTGCTGGGCGCTTACTACGACCCGGTCGGGGACCTGGTGGGCCAGGCGCCGCCCGCGGAGCCCGCGCCGTCGGCGTCCTTGGACGTCTACGCGGGCGACTACGCCAGCGCCTACTTCGGGACGGCGAGCGTGGTGGTCGACGGCGCGCGGCTGGTGGTGCGCCTCGGGCCGGGCGGCGGGTACGAGCTGCCGCTCGAGCACTGGGCCGGCGACACCTTCTCCGCCGTCCCGACCGGCGAGAACGCCCCCGACGGGTCCCTCACCTCCGTGACGTTCACGCCCGACGGCGCGGGCGCGGCCCGGGCGATGCGCATCCAGTTCTTCGACGCCAACGGGCTGGGGACCTGGGTGCGGTAGGGCCCCTCACGGCGGTCTGGTGCACAGCACTGGTCGGCGCACTGGTCGGCGCCCTGGTCGGTGTGGACGACGGCGCGACTCTCGGCCCCTGGTCAGGGCGGCAGTCGGAGTGGGGCCAGCCCGAGGCCGAGCGCTGCGAGGGCGTCGAGGAACCCGACGGAGGCCGACCGATCGAGCCCGTCCGGCGCAGCGTCCCCAGCGTGCCCGGCGTCAGCTCCCGTCGGTCGGCGCGGCGCTCCTTGCGGCGGCGGTGCCGACGCATCACGCCGATCCCGAACAGGACCAGTGCCCCGAACGCCGCCACCACGATGGTGTAGAGCCACAAGGGCCAGACGAAGCTCCAGAAGAGGAAGTGGAACGTGACTTCCGCGGTGTTCTGGAGGGCAAAGACGACAAGCACCGCAAGGCCGGAGAGCGAGGCGATCGCCCCACCGCCGAGCCGGCGGCCCTCCTTCGCCTCTTCATTCTGTTGACTCATGACCATCTCCCAGCGGATCTGCGTGTTCCCCGAGGACGAGCGTGCAGGGCGAGCGCTCCAAGCATGCCCGTGTCGGCGTGGTCCGCGAGGTGGTTCGAAACGACCGCTCCGCGCGGCCGGGCGAGGCGTAGCGTCGTCAGCGGGTGGCCTCGGTCGCCGCGACGTGCTGGCGGGTCACCCGGTCAGGTTCATCGAAGGAGATGAGGACGATGGCGAGGCTGACGCGCGCCGCCGTGATCGACGCACCGGTGGAGCAGGTGTTCGCCTTCGCGAGGGACGTCGGGCAGCTGTGGGCCTGCCTGCCGGACACTGCGATCCGGGACGTCAGGCTGACTCCCGAGGGGGTCGGCACGAGCGCGCAGTGGTTCTCGAAGCTGCTGGGTGTCCACATCGAGGGCCGCATCGAGTACACCGAGGTGGTGCCCGACGAGCGCATCGTGGCCGTGTCCACCACGGGCCCGGTCTGGACCTTCACCTTTGCGCCGCGGGACGGTGGCACGGAGTTCACCCTCGACTGCGAATGGCACGTCCAGGTTCCGGTCGTGGGCGCGCCCCTGGAGGACCTGACGGTCAAGCTCTCCGAGGGTGGGATCGATCAGATGGTCGTGAACGTCAAGGCCCGGGTCGAGGGGAGCGAGGCGCCCGCACAGGTCAAGGCTCGGACACTCGTGCAGAGCGTCACCGTCGACGCCCCGGTGGAGACGGTGTTCGAGTTCGCGAGCGACATCGGGAGGCTGTGGTCGTCCCACCCGGACATGGCGGTCCGGGACGTCACCCTGACGCCGGACGGCGTCGGCTCGAGCGCCCAGTGGTTCGGGCAGATGCTCGGGATCCACGCCCAGGGGAACGTCGAGTACACCGACGTGGTCCCGGGCGAGCGCATCGTCGTCCTGTCGAGCCCCGGCCCGGGCGTGAGCTTCACGTGGACCTACCTGTTCGCGGCGCACGACGGCGGCACCCAGGTGACGTCGGAGGGCACGGCGCACGTGTCCCTCCCGGTCGTGGGGGTCGCGATCGGCAACCTGATCCTCAAGCAGGGCGAGAGCAGCATGCAGAAGATGCTCGAGAACATGAAGGCCCAGGTGGAGGCAGGCAAAGCCTGACGCCGACGGCGAGCTGTTGCCCGGCGGGGGCGCCGTCGACATGGCGATGGAGCACAGGGCCGGCCCACCTGGAGCAGGTACGACGCCGCCGGTGCGTCGACAGCGATGAGGGCCGCGAGCCGCACCAGGATCAGGGAGCGGGCGTCGGGGTCCGTCCGCTCGAGGGAGACTGCGGTGATCTCGGCGATCGCATCGAGGACGGGGGCGTCACCAGTGGCCATGTCGACTCCTTGGGAAGATGCCAGGGTGTGCGTCCGGGCGAGAGGCTCGCGGCGGGTGCACGGTGGTCATGCCAGCGTGGGCAGAACGCGATCGGCGTGGAGGGATGATGGGCCCGGGCGCACGTCGACGGCGCCCTGCGGGCCGCGCGTCAGGTCCTTCTCGAAACGTTCTCTCGGGTTCGGCGAGGCCCGCTGCGAACCTGGTCCGCGCCGCGGGCAGGACCGGAGGCCTTCGTGACCACGACCATGCCGTACCAGGAGCCGTCGCGTCCTCTCGAGGAGCGCTTGGAGGATCTGCTCGCGCGGATGACCTTGGCAGAGAAGGTCGGGCAGATGCTCCAGCTGGATGCCCGGGGGGACCTGGAGGGCGTGGTCTCGGGGAAGGTGGCCGGCTCGATCCTGCACGCGTCCCCGGTGCGGATGCTGGAGGCGATCGACCTCGCCTCTCGGACGCGCTTGGGCATCCCGTTGCTGACGGCGGACGACTGCATCCACGGTCACTCGTTCTGGCCGGGGGCGACGATCTATCCCACGCAGCTGGGGATGGCGTGCTCGTGGGATGCGGGGCTGGTCGAGCGCGCGGCGCGGGCGGCGGCCATCGAGGTCGCGGCCACCGGCATCCACTGGACCTTCTCCCCGGTGCTGTGCATCGCGCGTGACCTGCGCTGGGGTCGGGTGAACGAGACGTTCGGGGAAGACCCGGTCCTCATCGGTGAGCTGGGCATGGCCATGGTCCGCGGCTACCAGGGCAAGGGTTTGGCCGACCCGACGGCGGTCCTGGCGTGCGCGAAGCACTTCGCCGGGTACTCCGAGACCCAGGGCGGGCGGGACGCGTCCGAGGCGGACCTCAGCCCGCGCAAGCTGCGCTCGTGGTTCCTGCCGCCGTTCGAGCGGGCGGCGCGGGAGGGGTGCGCCACGTTCATGCTCGGCTATCAGTCGATGGACGGGGTGCCGATCACGGCGAACCGGTGGCTGCTGAACGAGGTGCTCAAGGGCGAGTGGGGCTTCACCGGGACCTTGGTGACGGACTGGGACAACGTCGGGCGGATGGTGTGGGAGCAGCAGGTCTGCGCGGACGACGTGGAGGCCGCGGCGGTCGCGGTCCGCGCCGGCAACGACCTGGTGATGACGACGCCGCAGTTCTTCGCCGCGGCGCAGGAGGCCGTCGCGCGGGGGCGCCTGGACGAGGCGGAGATCGACGCCGCGGTCCGCCGGGTGTTGCGGCTGAAGTTCGCGCTCGGCCTGTTCGAGGACCCCCGCGCCCCCGACCCCGCGCGCCAGTCGGAGGTGATCGGCTGCGCCGCACACGCCGCCCTGAACCTCGAGGTGGCGCGGCGCTCGCTGGTGCTGCTGCGCAACGACGGCACCCTGCCCCTCGAGGGCGGTCTGGCCGCGGGCGACGACGGCCGGGCGGTCGCCGCAGGCCCGGCCCGCACGATCGCCGTGATCGGCCCGAACGCGGATGACCCGCAAGCGATGCTCGGGGACTGGGCGGGCGGGTCCGGGCAGGTCGACTGGATGCCCGACGGCCACCCCCGCGAGACTGTGGAGACCGTGCTCGACGGGTTCCGCGCCGTCGCCCCGGAGGGCTGGACCGTGACCGACGCGCGGGGCGCGGACATCGAGGTCCTCGTGCCGAACCCCGCCGGGGACCTCTGGCCCGACGGCCAGCCCCGACCGCCGATCTTCTCCCCGGCCCCGGTCGACCCGGCGCTGCTGGCCGAGGCGGTCGCAGCCGCGCACGCCGCGGACTACGTGGTCGCCGTCGTCGGCGACACCATCGCTCTCACGGGCGAGGGGTGCTCGACAGCGACGCTGGAGCTCCAGGGTGGCCAGGTCGCTCTGCTCGACGCCCTCGTGGCCACCGGCACGCCCGTGATCGTGGTGCTCGTGCATTCCAAGCCGGCCGTGCTCCCGCCGTCGGCCCTGGGTGCCGCCGCGCTCGTCGAGGCGTTCAACCCCGGCATGCGCGGCGGGCGGGCGATCGCGGAGCTCGTCCTGGGCCTCATCGAGCCCGCGGGGCGGCTGCCGATCTCCGTGCCCCGGCACGTGGGTCAGCAGCCCGTCTACTACAACCAGGTCCGCGGCCAGCACGGCGACCGGTACGCCGACCTGACCCAGGACCCGCTCTTCGTCTTCGGCGAGGGGCTGTCCTACACGAGCGTCGAGTACAGCCACCTCGAGGTGCTCGACGACGTCGTGGTGCCCGACGGCGTCGTCCGAGCCCGGGTGACGCTCACCAACACCGGCACCCGCCCGGCGCTGGAGACCGTCCAGGCCTACGTCAGCGACCTCGTCACGAGCGTCACCTGGGCCGAGAAGGAGCTCAAGGGCTGGCGCCAGGTCCACGTCCCGCCCGGTGAACGCGTCACGGTCACGATCGAGGTGCCCGCGGCGGCGTGCTCGCTCGTCACCGCGGACGGACGCCGCGTGGTCGAACCCGGGCAGTTCGACCTCCTCGTCGGCCCCAGCTCACGGACTACCGATCTGCACCGGGTCAGGTTCACCGTCGAAGGCTGACCACCGGAGCCACGGTGGGACGAGCACGGGCGGGAGGGGCCGTCCCGGGGTGCAGAAATCAAGGAGGCGCCGCCGGCAGGTCCCGTGCTACACCTTCGACGTGCCGGGCGGCGGAAGGGGGTGATCGCCCGTGATCCGGGTCGACCGACTCACTCGGGAGTTCACGGTGACCGAGCGGGAGATCGGTCTGCGCGCCGCGATGCGCTCGGTCGCCCGCCGACAGCGCCGCACGGTGGTCGCCGTCGAGAACCTCACCTTCGGTGTCGAGGCGGGCGAGGTGATGGGCTTCCTCGGTCCGAACGGATCGGGCAAGACGACGACCCTCAAGTGCCTCGCCGGCCTCCTCACGCCCACCTCGGGAAGCGTCGAGGTGCTCGGCTTCACACCCGCCGAGCGCCGGCCCGAGTACTTGCGACAGCTCGGCTTCGTGATGGGCCAGCGCTGGCAGCTCAACGTGGACATCCCCGTGGCGGAGTCCTTCGAGCTGCACCGGGTGATCTACGACCTGGACACCGCCGCGTTCCGCCGCACGCGCGACGACCTGGTCGAGCTCCTCGACCTCGGGGACATCTCGCGCCAGGTCGCCCGCAAGCTCAGCCTCGGCCAGCGGATGCGCTGCGAGTTCGCCGCCGCCCTGTTGCACCGCCCGTCGGTGGTGCTGCTCGACGAGCCGACCCTCGGGCTCGACTTCGAGGCCCAGCAGCAGATCCGGCGCTTCGTGGCCGCGTACGTCGACCTCACCGGGGCCGCGGTTCTGCTGACCTCGCACTACCTGGCCGACATCGAGGCGCTGGCGGACCGCGTGATGACGATCTCCGGCGGCCACATCACCTACACCGGGACCCTGCAGGACCTCCAGGGCATGGCCGGGGACAGCAAGCGAATCACCGCGCGCCTGTCCCGCCCCGTGCCGGCCGCGGTGGCCGCCGCGCTCGGTGACGTGCGCGAGCACACCGCGAGCACACTCGTCCTCGAGGTGTCGCGGGGCCGGATCGGCGAGATCGTGGGCGAGCTGGAGCGGATCGGCGTCGAGGACATCACTCTGCGGGACCCCCCGCTCGAGGACACGCTCCGCACTCTCTACGGTTCGGCGAGCGAGGTCCGAGGTGCGACGGGCGAGCACGGTCGTGGCGGCTGACGACCCCGCGCCGCGGGCCTCGTGGACCGGCCCGCGGCGGCTGGCCCGCCTCTACGGCGGACTGCTGCGCAGCGAGGTCCAGGCGGCGTCGACCTACCGCTCACAGCTGGTGCTCGGCGCGCTCTCCTGGGTGGTGCCGGTCGCGTTCATGGCGCTGTGGCGCGGGGCCGCGAGCGGGGGCGACGTCGCCGGGATCTCCGCGGCCCAGTTCACGACCTACTACGCCGTGGTGATGTTGACGACGTCGCTGCAGCTGAGCCGCAACCTGTCCTTCGGCATCGAGCCCCTGGTGCACTCCGGAGAGCTGTCCGCCCTGCTGCTCAGGCCGAACCACCCGACGCACGCCCTCGTCGCCCGGGGCCTCGCCCAGCTGACCTACGCGCTCCCGCCGCTCGCGCTCGTGGTGCCGGCGCTGATCTGGTTCCTCGACGGTTCGGTCACGGACGACGTCGCGCAGTGGGTGCTCGCCGTCGCCGTGACCCCGCTCGGGTTCATCTCCGAGGTCTACCTCGGGCTGATGATGGGCGCGCTGGCGCTCTGGTTCACGCGCTCGGCCGCCCTCAGCGGGCTGCTCTTCGGGGCCGAGTGGCTGATCGGAGGCCTGGTCGCGCCGGTCGCGCTGCTCCCGGCGCCGTGGTCGGAGCTGTTGCGGCACCAGCCCCTGTGGTTCGCCATCGGTGCGCCCGCGGAGGCGATCAGCGAGATCAGTCGCCTCAGCCCGTGGATCCTCGTCGAGGCGCTCGTGTGGGCCGTCGCGCTCCACCTCGCGTTCGCCCGCCTGTGGCGGCGGGGCCTGCTCCGGTTCGAGGCGGTCGGGACATGAGTCGTCAGTCCGTGAGCGGTCAGCCCGAGAGTCGTCCCCGTCCGCTGCGCGCCGGTCACACCCTGCGCGTGCTGTGGGCCGGGTGGCGGGCGGAGCTGGCGGGGGCGGCCGAGTACCGGGGCGACCTCGTGATCGGCACGATCGTGACCACGATCTGGCTGGGGATCTCGGTGGCGCCGGTGCTCGTCGTCGCCCTCCACACCGACGACGCCAACGGGTGGACCCTGCCGAAGCTGCTGTTCCTCCAAGCGGTCTGGTATCTCCTCGACGCGCTGGTCTGGGCGTTCCTCATCATGAACATCGGCTACTGGGAGGAGCAGGTCCGCCTCGGGTTGCTCGACGGCCAGCTCCTGCGCCCGGTGAACTCCCTCGTGCTGTGCTCGCTGGGGCGCGTCTACGTCCCGGACCTCCCGAAGGTGGCGCTCGCGCTCGGACTCGGGACGGTCGCCGTCGTCCTCGGCGGCGGGCCCGTCGGCTGGCTGCAGTCCGTCGCCGCCGCGGCGGCGATCGTGAGTGCGCTCGTGCTCATGTGGGCCATCGGCGTCCTCGCGAACTACAAGGCGCTGACCCACGTGCGGTTCGACGGCTGGGCGGCGCTCTTCGCCGCGCAGAACCTCGCCCGGGTTCCCGTGCCGTTCTACGGGCCGGTGCTGAGGGTGGTGCTGACCGCGGTCGTGCCGATCGCGTTCCTCGCGACCGTCCCTGCGGAGCTCTTCTACGGGGACGTCAGCCCGTGGCTCGGCCTGGTGTCGGTCGCCCTCGCGCTGGTGTCCGTCACGGTGGTGTCCCACCTCTGGCGGCGCGAGGTGGCGCGATACGCCGGCGCGATGGGCTGACGGCGATTCGGCGGCTGTGATCCCCGCCCGAGTGGGGGACCACAGCCGCCGATGTCACGTCACGCGCGCGCTGTGACGACGACGCCGTGTCAGCAGGTGATGGACGGGGCCTGGAGCGGGAGCTCGACGCCGACGATCGCCGGGTTGCTCGCGTCGTCGGACCAGCAGAGCCAGTTCGTCCCGCCCTTCTCGTAGACGTAGAGCTTCCGCTTCGGGTCGGACTTCAGGGAGATCGACGTGTCCTCGTTGTAGATGACGGGGTCCCGCCAGCCGCCGATGAGGCCCCAACCCGCGTAGCTGTAGTCGGCGAGTCCGAGGTACCGGTCGGTCGGGGTGGTGTCCTTGCGCAGGTACAGGTCGTCGCCCTCGAAGTCCCAGGTCACGCCGTGGGCGTCCTTCTCCTCGGAGACCAGCTGGACGTAGTTGCCCGAGCTGCACCCCAGCCAGCCGACGAACGTCCTTGGTCGCGAGGTCGTAGCACTTGACGTGCCGGTAGTCGTGGGTCGACTCCAGCAGGGCGTACGTGCTCCAGCCCCACCAGTCGGTGGTCCAGCTGTAGTCGTCGCGGTTCGCCACATCGTTCCGTCGGGCGGGCACGCCGCCCTGCAACAGGAAGAGCGGCGAGAAGTTCTCCTTCGAGGAGACGTCAACCACGCGGGTGAGGTCCGGGATGTGCGCGAGCGCACCGTAGCCGCCGGGCTTGCCCTGGTAGGCGTTCCACACGTCGTCCGCGGACGCCTGCACCGCCCGGACGACGACGCTCCGGTTGTCGGCGCTGACGTGGTCGAGGAGGCGCTTGTCGCCGTAGGCCACCCACGCATCACCCGCGGCGTTGTGGACGTTGAGGCCATGGGCGGAGTCCTCGTCGTGCATGCACCGCACGAGGAGGCTGCCGAGGCTGCCGCTGAAGCCCGGCACCGGGGTCGTCACCTGCTCATACAGCGCCTTGCGCGGCGCCCGCAGGTGACCGGCCGAGAACAGGTCGGTGAGGAAGTGGTCGGCGAACGCGTTCATCGCGTAGGCCTCCCGCAGGCGCGCCTCCTCCTCCTGCGGGCTCAGCTCCTGGCCGCGGATCGAGGCCGCGTGGTCCATCGCGACGGCGTGCCCGGCCCGGTAGGCCACCACGGCGAAGTTCCCGAAGTGATCCCAGTTCTCCGCCGCCAGGGCGAGGTAGCGCCCCATGGGGATGAGGTCGGTGAGGAAGGAGCCGCCTCCCGTCACCCTGTTCCACCGCTTGGACAGCGAGTCGCCGAGGGCGGCGTACGCCGTCGACGGGTCCCGGCCGGCGGCGACGGCACGGTCGACGACGGCGATCTCCTCGGCCATGATCGCGAGGATCTCGGCCGTCTCCGTGCCCGCCGAGGTGAGGCTGCCCCATGCGGCGGTGAAGGCCGCCTGAGGGTCGTCAGAGGTGCTGATCGGTCCTCCCACCACGCCGTAGAAGTCCCCACCCAGGGCGATGCACTGCCCGTAGGTGAGCTGGTTCCCACCGGCGGGCAAGGTAACGCCATGGCGACGGCGTGCTCCCCGACTCGAACTGCAGAGTGATCTGGTCACCGATCCATGCGTGCTCGGCACTCTCCATGCCGCACCTCCAGGGGTCTCACGGCCGACGCGGCCGCAGCGGACGGGCCCGGGCAGGGGCTCCTCGTCAGGTCCGATCTTGGTGGTGGCGGCCGCTCCGCGCCCGGAACCGATCCGGCGCGCCGGTGCCGGGACCCGGGTCAGGTCGTGAGGCTCGGCGGTCCACGAGGCTCGGCGGTCCGCGAGGCCCGGTCCTCCAAGGAGAGAGCACTCCGCGCGCTGCGGCGCGACAATCGGGACGGCAGGTCGGCGTCGCGGTCGCGGTCAGGGCTGCGACGGCGCGCTCGAGCCGCGGGCCTCGTGGAGTCCGAGGCGGATCCCACCGGCCGGATCGGCGAAAGGAGGGCTTCATGGTCGGTGAGGTCATCCGCTCGGACCCGTCGCTGATGGACGGCGAGACGGTCGTGCGGCTCCTGGTGACGGACCCCGAGCGGGGGCTGAGCCGGGAGGAGGCGGCTCGTCGCCTGCAGGAGGCGGGACCGAACGAGCTGACGGCCACGGAGCCGGTCCCGACCTGGCGCAAGCTCCTGGAGCACTTCCGTGACCCGCTCATCTACCTGCTGTTCGTCGCGATCGCCATCTCGCTGGTGGCGTGGGTGATCGAGGGTGCGGACGGGTGGCCGTTCGACGCCGTCGTGATCGCCGTCATCGTCGTCCTCAACGCTGTCCTCGGCTACGCGCAGCAGGCGAAGGCCGAGCATGCGGTCGAGGCGCTGCAGCGGATGACCGCGACCACGGCCACGGTCATCCGGGACGGGTCTCAGGTGCGGCTCGCCACCCGGGACCTCGTGCCGGGCGACGTCCTGCTCCTGGCCGAGGGTGACACGGTGGCCGCCGATGCCAGGCTCCTGTCGGCGACGTCGCTGCGGATCTCGGAGGCCTCGCTGACGGGGGAGAGCGAACCTGTCGTCAAGGACCCCCGCACCCTGTCCGAGCCGGCGGCACTGGGTGACAGGCGAGACATGGTCTTCAGCGGCACGGCCGTCAACCAGGGCGTGGGTCGAGCGGTGGTGACGGGCACCGGAATGACGACTCAGATGGGCCAGATCGCCGGCCTGCTGCACGCCACCCGGGAGGACCCCACCCCGCTCCAGCGGGAGATCGCTCACCTGGGCCGGATGCTCGGCGTCGTCGTGATCATCATCGCGGTCGTCGTGATGGCGACCATCGTCGTGACCTTCGGCATCGAGACGGTCGACGACGCCGTGACGGCCCTCCTGCTCGGCGTCTCGCTGGCGGTGGCCGCGGTCCCGGAAGGCCTGCCCACGATCCTCTCGGTGGTCCTCGCCATCGGGGTGCAGCGCATGGCCACCCACAACGCGATCGTCAAGGACCTCTCGTCGGTGGAGACGCTCGGCTCGGCGTCGGTGGTGTGCTCGGACAAGACCGGCACCCTGACCACAGGGGAGATGACCATCGGCCGTGTGGTCACCGCGTCCGGCGAGGTGACCGTGACGGGCGCCGGCTACCGCCCCGAGGGCCGGGTCGAGCACGACGGCGTCCCGCTGGAGGAGGGGAGCGCCCTCTGGCGGGAGACGGCTCTGGTCCTCAGCGGGGGCAGCCTGGCCAACGACGCCGTGCTGCGGGAAGAAGCGGGGGAGTGGACCGTCCAGGGCGATCCGACGGAGGCCGCCTTCATGGTCGCCGAGGTCAAGCTCGGGACCGGGGAGAGGCGGACCGGGCGGTTCCGGCGGGTGGGGGTGATCCCGTTCACCTCCGAGCGCAAGCTGATGACCAGCCTGGAGTCCGACGCCGGGCGCGAGGGCCGGCTCGTGGTGGTGACCAAGGGCGCCCCCGAGGTGCTGCTCGGGCGGTGCACGGAGGTGCAGCACGGCGACCACCGGGAACCGCTCGACGACGTCTGGCGGGCGCGCATCCTGGACGACGTCGAGCGCCTGTCGGGCGAGGCCTTCCGCACCCTCGGCGTCGCCTTCCGGCCCCTCGAGGTGACGGCCGCGTCGGCGAGCGAGGAGGACCTCGAGCAGGACCTCGTCTACGCCGGCCTGGTCGGCATCCTCGACCCACCCCGTCCCGAGGCCGCCGTCGCCATCGCCGAAGCCCACCGGGCGGGCGTCCGCGTCATGATGATCACCGGTGACCACCCGCGCACGGCCGCGCGCATCGCCGACGACCTCGGGGTCGTCGCGCACGAGATCGTCGCCGTCTCGGGAGCCGAGCTCGACCGGTTGGACGAGGAGGCGTTCCGGGACACGGTGCGCCGCCGGTCGGTCTATGCGCGGGTGACGCCGGAGCACAAGCTGCGGATCGTCGACGCCCTCCAGGCCGACCACCAGGTCGTGGCCATGACCGGCGACGGCGTCAACGACGCCCCGGCGCTGAAGTCCGCCGACATCGGCGTCGCCATGGGGCGGACCGGCACGGAGGTCACGAAGGAAGCGGCGAACATGATCCTCGCCGACGACAACTTCGCGACGATCGTCCACGCGATCCGCGAGGGGCGGGGCATCTTTCTGAACATCCAGAAGTTCCTGCGCTACCTGCTGTCCTCGAACATGGGCGAGGTCCTGACAGTCTTCCTCGGCGTCCTCCTCGCCGGTGTCATCGGGCTGTCCCAGGGCGAGGGTGCCCTCGTCCTCCCGCTGCTCGCGACGCAGATTCTCTGGATCAACCTGCTCACCGACAGCGCGCCCGCTCTGGCCATGGGGGTGGACCCCGAGACAGAGGACGTGATGAGCCGTCCGCCACGATCGCTGTCCGACCGGGTCATCGACCGCCGGATGTGGACCGGCGTGGGCGTCGTCGGGCTGGTCATGGCGGCGGCCACCCTCCTGACCATCGACCTCTACCTGCCGGGTGGGCTGATCGAGGGATCCGAGAGCCTCGACACCGCGCGCACGGCTGGCTTCACCGTCCTCGTGCTCGCTCAGCTCTTCAATGCACTCAACTCCCGCTCCGACTCCCGCTCGGCCTTCGTCCACCTCTTCGCCAACCCGTGGCTCTGGGGGGCCATCGCCTTCTCGGCGAGCCTGCAGGTCGCCGTCGTCCAGGCGCCCTTCCTCAATCAGGCGTTCACCACGACACCTCTCGCCGCCGAGGAGTGGGCCGTCTGCACCGCCATGGCAAGCGCGGTCCTCTGGGTCAGCGAGCTCTGGAAGCTCGTCCTCCGTCGCTCGGCCGGAGCGACCGGACGGGCTCCGACGCGCCGGGACTGACGACGCGCACGAGTGCGGGGTCCCCGGCGATGGTGTCCCACGAGCGCGGGGTCCCCCGCGCGGGGCCCGGGTGCGCGAGGCTCGGACCTGTCGGTTGCCGGGGCGCCGATCCGCCGACACTGCAAGACTGAGGCGGTGGCGAACGCGGCTCCGGCTCCCCATATGACGACCGCTCCCGCCCCCGCGGGGATCCTCGCCCGCCACGGCGCGGCCATGGCCCGCCATGCCCGATCCGTGGCACTGATCGCGCTGCTCCTGTCGGTGACCGGATACCTGGTGGCCGCGCTCGGCGTGGGCGGACCGTCGCTGTTCTCCCGCCTGGAGGTCGGCGAGCCCACCGTCGCCGGGGAGGCGATGGAGGGTCGCGAGCTGCTGGCCGCGAACGACCCCACCGGGGCGAGCATCCAGGGGCTCTGGGACGACCTGGACCCGTCGGCGCCGGAGGTCCAGGCCGAGCTGGCAGATGCGCATGCCGACCTGGTGGCCATCCCCGGGGTCATGCAGGTCCTCGATCCGACCACCATCGGTCCGGCCGCGATCGCGACCGACGGCGGAGCCGTCCTGATCACCGTGCAGCTCGCCAAGGACCTGGCCGACGCCGACGAGCAGGAGGCCGTCGACGCCGCACTGGACCGGCTTGCCGCGCTTCCCGCCGCGGTCCCCGGTTCCACGGTGGGCCTGACCGGGGAGCAGCTCATCACGGAGACGATGACCGACCAGGTCGAGGCGGACCTGAAGAAGGGCGAGGCCATCTCGCTGCCGCTCAGCCTCCTGATCTTGGTGCTGATCTTCGGAGGCTTCGCCGCGGCCGGCGTTCCCCTGGCAGGGGCGATCGCCGCGATCGCCGGGGGCCTGGTGTCGATGTTGCTCTTCACCTACGTGGTCGAGCTCGACGCGACCGTCGTCAACGTCGTGAGCGTGCTGGGGCTGGGCCTGTCGATCGACTACTCGCTGCTGATCGTGTCGCGATACCGGGAGCAGATGCACGACCTGTGGGACCTGACCGCCCCCGAGGGGCACCGCACGGTGCCTGCGGAGGTCCGCGAGCGGGCCATGGCGACCACGATGGCCACCGCCGGGCGAACGGTCATCTTCAGTGGGGTGACCGTGGCCATCGCGGTCTCCGGGCTGCTCCTGATCGACATGACGATCATCCGCTCGGTCGGCGCGGGTGCGGTGAGCGTGGTCGTGATCGCCGTGGTCGTGGCCACCACGGTCGTGCCGGCCCTGCTCGTGCTGGCCACGAAGCACGTGGCCGGCACGGGGTCGCTGGCGAAGCTCCCCGGCCTGCGCCGGTTCGCGGGCGCCTTCGACCACTCCCCGTCCGACGAGGGGTGGTTCTCTGCGTGGGCCAGGAGGGTTCAGCGGAGGCCGTGGATCGCGTTCCTCAGCGTGACCGCGGTGTTGATCATGCTGGCGGTTCCCGCGCTGAGGATGAACCTCGTCAACTCCTCGATCGAGCTCCTACCGCCGGACAACCCGCAGCGGGTGCTCTACGCCGAGATCCAGGAGCGGTTCCCGGCGACCGCCCAGCCACAGGTCACGGTGGTGGCGGCGGCGGGGGACTCCGCTGCCCTGGCCGAGCTGGCGACCCAGGTCGCCGATCTTCCGGACGTGGAACGGGTGACCGAGGTGCAGCCGGTCGGGGAGGCCGCGTCGTTCGGCGTCTTCACGGTGGCCGACGGCGCCGCCGGCGTCGTCCATGCGATCAGGGACGTCCGCCCCGCCGAGCCGGAGACCTGGGTGACCGGGCCGGCCGCGGTCCTGGTGGACTTCCAGGACCAGCTGCGGCACGACGTCCCCATCGCGTTGCTGTTCGTCGTGATCGCGACCCTGGTCCTGCTGTTCCTGCTGACCGGAAGCGTGCTCGTGCCGGTCAAGGCCCTGCTGATGAACGTCCTCAGCCTCGGCGCCACGTTCGGCGTGCTGGTGCTGATCTTCCAGGACGGCCGGCTCGAGGGGGTGCTCGACTTCGCATCGACCGGCGGGATCGAGGCGATGCTGCCGGTGATCATCTTCGCCTTCGCCTTCGGTCTGTCCATGGACTACGAGGTGTTCCTGTTGTCGCGGATCAAGGAGTACCGCGACCAGGGGTACGACAACGACGACTCGGTCCGGCTGGGGCTGCAGCGGACGGGGCGGATCATCACCTCGGCCGCGCTCCTCATCGTCATCGTCTTCTCGGGATTCATCCTCGGCGACCTGCTGGCGGTCAAGCAGACCGGAGTCGCGCTCGCGGTCGCGGTGCTCCTCGACGCGACGCTGGTGCGGATCATCCTCGTGCCGGCCACGATGACCCTGCTGGGCGAATGGAACTGGTGGGCGCCGCGGCCCTTGCGGCGCCTGCACGAGAAGCTCGGCCTGACCCACTGACCTGCTGACCCACTGACCCACTGAGCCATGCAGGACGGCGCGGGTCAGCCCCAGATGGCGTCGAGGATCCGGAGTCTCACGGAGCGCCAGGCGGGCGCCAGCGCCCCGAGTGCGGCGACGACGACGAGCACGACGGCCGAGCGGCGCATCTCTCCGGCGGTGACGCTCAACGTGACCGGTCCGATGGGGAACGCGAACGGGTGCTCACTGACGAAGGGGACCGCCACGTACGTGAACAGGGCCGCTCCGGCGATCACCCCGATGACGGCGAGCACGACGGCCTTGAGGACGTAGCTCAGCACGATGGCGCCGCCGCTGATACCGATGGCGCGTTCGATGCCGATGGTGCGGCGCCTGGTGACGAGGTCGACGTAGGTCACGATGAACACCGCGATGGCGGCCACCAGCAGTGACGCCGCGTTCAGGATCGAACGGATGATGTCGAACGACCCCGTCAGGTCCTCGACCGTCGACACGAACGTCTGCCAGGGCTCATAGGTGAGGTCGGGTCGGCTCTGCTCCAGCCCGGCGATGATCTCGGATTCGTCCCCGAGGTCCTGGGCGTTGACGAAGACGGCGGTCGCCACGCCACGGAGCGAGGGCACGAGCCGTTCGGCGGTGGAGGCCGGGATGAAGGCGCGCAGGTTGGCCTGGGAGAGCCCGGTGTCGTAGATGCCCCTGACCCGGAAGCGGTGGGTCTGGCCACCGGTCAAGGTCACCGTGACCTCGTCGCCGGCGTGGACCGACTGGAGCGACGCGGCGTACGTCACCCTGTCGGTGCGACCGGCTCCCGCGATGCCGAGGCCGAGGACGATGTCGTCGGCGTCGCCGGACGCGAGGAACGTGCCCTCGATCATCTCCTGCGGGGTGGTGAAGGTCTCGGAATACGACGCAGGGTCGACGGCGACCACCGACCAGGAGCCGCTGCGGTTCCCGGCGCTGACCTGCGAGCCCGCGGGCGCCGTCGCGGTGGCGGCCGCGACTCCGGGCGCCACCCGTACCTCCGCGAGGAGACCGTCGGGGTCGGGGATGGTCAGCTCGGCCTCAGCCGGTGTGATCGTGATGTCGGCGGTGACGTGGTCGCGGAGCACCTGCTCGATGTGATCGGTGGCTCCCTGGATCAGCGACGGGATGAACACGAGCTCAGCGAAGATGGCGGCCATCATCAGCGTCGTCAGCAACGCGACGCCGCGGTTTCCCCGGGTGATGGTCCGGCGGCTCACGAAACCTGCGACCCGCAGGGTGCGGACGGCGGACATCAGAGGTACGGCCCGACGAGCGCACCGTCGCGGAGGTACACGACGCGGTTGGCGTAGCGGCGATGATCGGGATCGTGCGAGACGAACAAGATGGTCACGCCGAGCTCACGGTTGGTCTGGGCGAGCGCCTGCATCACCGACGTCGTCGAGGCCGTGTCGAGGTTCTCGGTCGGCTCGTCGGCGAAGAGGATGGCCGGATCGTTGACCAGCGCCCGCGCGATCGCGACCCTCTGCTGCTCGCCGCCCGACAGCTCCGAAGGACGGTGTCGCGCCCTGTCGGCGAGGTCGAACAAGGCGAGCAGGCGCTGCGCCCGCCGTCTGCACTCTGCACGGGAGCTCCCGCGCATGAGAGCCGGGAGGTAGACGTTCTCCTCGGCGGTCAGCTCCCCGAGGAGCGCGTACTCCTGGAAGACGTAGCCGAGGCGCTCGAGCCGCAGCGCACCCCGGCGCGCTTCGCGCAGTTCTGTGACGTCGACTCCGTCGATGACGATCCGCCCGGCGGTCGGGGTGTCGATCAGCCCGAGCTGGTGCAGAAGCGTCGACTTGCCCGAACCGCTCTTGCCCATGATGCACACCATGTCGCCGACGGCGACGGACAGGGACACGTCCTGAAGTGCCCTGATCGCGGTACGGCCCGATCCGTAGACCCGGGAAAGGTCCTCGACCTGGAGCACCACGGGCCGGGCGTTCGTTGGGGGGAGGGCAACACTCTCGGGACTGTTCGTCCGATGGCGGCCCCGGCGTGTCTCGTGATCAGCCATCGGATGGATCGTCCCTCCGCGCGACGACACGGCGACCGGAGCCCTCGCCGATCCCCGCGGAGGCGTCGAGTCGGATCGTCCGTATCCACAACAGCAGCCGCCCGGCCTTCGTGAAAGGGACGTAGGGCTGACGAGGCCTCGGACCTGGTCCCGGTTCAGCCGCGCCGGCCCGGCCGGGACACGTCGATCAGCCCGAGCCGGGGTCGATGTGGGCCCTGACCGCGGCTCAGCGCGTACGACGCGGTCAACGAGGCCGACGATCACGAACGCCGGCACGAGAGGCCCGCCGACTCGAGGCGGCCGGCGCGTTCCCGGCAGTCGGAGAGACAGCTCCCGGGCGGCATGGGTGACGACGGCGGTGTGGCCGCCCGGGGGCGGGTCGGCTCGCGTCCGGAACGATGTGGTCGAGCCCGTGCATGGTCCGTCCCGGACCTCGTGGTCGAGAGGCCTCCTGAACCCGGGTATGCTCCTCCTGCTGACGGCGTGGCGATCACCGCATGCACAGTCGGCCCTCCACCTCCAACCAGCCAACAACGGTTCGCACGAACCGCTCTTGACAGGGTGAAGCGAAGAGGCTAAGTTAGAACGGTTGCCCCGGGGCCGGTTGTGAGGCTGGGTCTGGGAAGCGTTCGCTCCTTGAGAACTCAACAGTGTGTCAATAAATCGATGCCAATTACCCCGTGGGGTGAGGCGCTGGGGTTTGCTTCTTCGGGGGCGGCCTGGGTGTTGATCCCGCGGATTTCCTTTGGTAGATCGGATGCCAGCATCCGGTTGGCCAGAGATCATTAACTCGACCTTCTTGGTCGTTTCGTAATGTCGGTTTGCTGCGGGCCCTTTTGGGGTTTGTGGCGCCAGTAGACATCAACGGAGAGTTTGATCCTGGCTCAGGACGAACGCTGGCGGCGTGCTTAACACATGCAAGTCGAACGGTGATGGGTGCTTGCACCTTGATCAGTGGCGAACGGGTGAGTAACACGTGAGCAACCTGCCCCTGACTCTGGGATAACCCCGGGAAACCGGAGCTAATACCGGATATGAGACGTACAGGCATCTGTGGCGTCTGGAAAGAATTTCGGTTGGGGATGGGCTCGCGGCCTATCAGCTTGTTGGTGGGGTAACGGCCCACCAAGGCGACGACGGGTAGCCGGCCTGAGAGGGCGACCGGCCACACTGGGACTGAGACACGGCCCAGACTCCTACGGGAGGCAGCAGTGGGGAATATTGCACAATGGGCGCAAGCCTGATGCAGCGACGCCGCGTGAGGGATGAAGGCCTTCGGGTTGTAAACCTCTTTCAGCAGGGAAGAAGCGCAAGTGACGGTACCTGCAGAAGAAGCGCCGGCTAACTACGTGCCAGCAGCCGCGGTAATACGTAGGGCGCAAGCGTTGTCCGGAATTATTGGGCGTAAAGAGCTCGTAGGCGGTTTGTCGCGTCTGCTGTGAAAACGCGAGGCTCAACCTCGCGCCTGCAGTGGGTACGGGCAGACTAGAGTGCGGTAGGGGAGACTGGAATTCCTGGTGTAGCGGTGGAATGCGCAGATATCAGGAGGAACACCGGTGGCGAAGGCGGGTCTCTGGGCCGTAACTGACGCTGAGGAGCGAAAGCATGGGGAGCGAACAGGAATAATACCCTGGTAGTCCATGCCGTAAACGTTGGGCACTAGGTGTGGGGCTCATTCCACGAGTTCCGTGCCGCAGCAAACGCATTAAGTGCCCCGCCTGGAGTACGGCCGCAAGGCTAAAACTCAAAGGAATTGACGGGGGCCCGCACAAGCGGCGGAGCATGCGGATTAATTCGATGCAACGCGAAGAACCTTACCAAGGCTTGACATACACCGGAAAAGTGCAGAGATGTGCTCCCCGCAAGGTCGGTGTACAGGTGGTGCATGGTTGTCGTCAGCTCGTGTCGTGAGATGTTGGGTTAAGTCCCGCAACGAGCGCAACCCTCGTCCTATGTTGCCAGCACGTGATGGTGGGGACTCATAGGAGACTGCCGGGGTCAACTCGGAGGAAGGTGGGGATGACGTCAAATCATCATGCCCCTTATGTCTTGGGCTTCACGCATGCAACAATGGCCGGTACAAAGGGCTGCGATACCGCAAGGTGGAGCGAATCCCAAAAAGCCGGTCTCGGGTCGGATTGGGTTTGCACTCGACCCCATGAAGTCGGAGTCGCTAGTAATCGCAGATCAGCAACGCGGCGTGGTGATGTTCGGCCTTGTACACACCGCCCGTCAGTCACGAAAGTCGGTAACACCCGAAGCCGGTCGCCGACCCCTGGGAGGAGCCGTTGAAGGTGGGATCGGCGATTGGGACGAAGTCGTACAAGGTAGCCGTACCGGAAGGTGCGGCTGGATCACCTCCTTTCTAAGGAGGCGCGTGGCGTCGCGTCTTGCGCGGCGTCCATGGCCATGTCTCGGGCGAGTGGCCCGAGGTCGTTGCTCAGGTTGGAACGTCGATGAGTTGGCTGCGCGTGCCGCGTCACCTAGTACGTCCCTTCGGGGTCGGGAACGGTGGGGTGGGGCGGGTGGCCTCTTTGGCACACTGTTGGGTCCTGAGGGAACGGGCGAGCCTTCCTTCGGGTGCCGGCCGGTTGGTCGGTGCCTGCTCGGGCCGCACATGCTCAGATGAACCCGTCCCGCGTGCGGGTTAGCGCGCTGGGGGTGTGGGGGACCGCCCGTAGCTTGAGAACTGCACAGTGGACGCGAGCATCTTTTGATCTTTGTGGTCACGTTTTTAAGAGCGTTCGGTGGATGCCTTGGCACTAAGAGCCTAAGAAGGACGTAGCAGCCTGCGATAAGCCTCGGGGAGTTGGCAAGCGAACCGTGATCCGAGGATGTCCCAATGGGAAACCCAGCCGGGTCATGCGCGGTCACCCACGCCTGAACACATAGGGCGTGCGGAGGGAACGTGGGGAAGTGCGGAACATCTCAGTACCCACAGGAAGAGTATTCCGTGAGTAGTGGCAGCGAAAGCGGAACAGGCCAAACCGATGGTGTGTGATAGCCGGCAGGCGTTGCATCGTCGGGGTTGTGGGACTCAGGAGCGGCTCTGCCAAGTTGCAGGAGTCAGAAGTCACGTGCATAGTCGACGGCATTGGAAGGCCGGGCACAGTGGGTGCAACCCCCGTAAACGAAATGGCGTGGCCTCCCCTTGAGGATCCCGAGTAGCACGGGGCCCGAGAAATCCCGTGTGAATTGGAAGGACCACCTTCTAAGCCTAAATACTACCTAGTGACCGATAGCGACAAGTACCGTGAGGAAAGGTGAAAAGTACCCCGGGAGGGGAGTGTGTACAATAGTACCTGAAACCTAACGCTTACAATCCGTCGGACCCCCTTAGCAGGGATGATCGGCGTGCCTTTTGAAAAATGAGCCTGCGAGTTAGTGGTACGTGGCGAGGTTAACCCGCGTGGAGAAGCCGTAGCGAAAGCGAGTCCGATAGGCGTCATAGTCGCGTGCTCTACACCCGAAGCGAAGTGATCTACCCATGGGCAGGTTGAAGCGCGGGTAAGACCGCGTGGAGGACCGAACCCACCAGGGTTGAAACCTGGGGGATGACCTGTGGGTAGGGATGAAAGGCCAATCAAACCTCGTGATAGTCGTGCTCTCCCCAATGCATTTAGGTGCAGCGTCACGTTCTTGCCGAGGTAGAGCTACTGGATGGCCGATGGGCCCCACAAGGTTACTGAACCAATCCGAATGACGGTAAGTGAGAGCGTGGCAGTGGGACTGCGGGGATAAGCTTCGAGTCGTGAAGGAAACAGCCCAGACCACCAGCTAAGGCCCTAAGCGTGTGCTAGTGGGAAAGGATGTTGAGTCGCACAGACAACCAGGAGGTTGGCTTAGAAGCAGCCACCCCTAAAGAGTGCGTAATAGCTCACTGGTCAAGTGATTCTGCGCCGACAATGTAGCGGGCTCAAGCACACCGCCGAAGCTGTCGCATTCACACTTGTGCTAGGTCCTTGTGATCCAGGCGTGTGGACGGTGAGGGAGCGTCGTGTGGCGGTGAACGGGGTGACCCAGTGGTGGACGCCACACGAGTGAGACGAGGCACAGTGAATGACGGGTCGAGAAACCCGTCCGCCGAATGACCAGGGTTCCACGGCTAGGCGAACCGCCTGGGTAAGTCGGGACCTAAGGCGAGGCCGACAGGCGTAGTCGATGGACAACGGTTGATATTCCCGTCACCGGCGAAGAACCGCCCATACCGATCCGGTGAGTGCTCAGCGCCCGACGCCCGGTCGTCCTCTCGGAGGGCTTCACGGTCGAGCGCGCGACCCGAACCGGTACTAGGTAAGCGTATTAACCGGGTGACGCAGGAGGTAGCCTCCGCGTGGCGATCGTAGTCCACGTCTAAGGGTGCACGGCGAGGTGTAGGCAAATCCGCACCTCATGTGCCTGAGACCTGACAGTGACCGCGAATGCGGGAAGCAGGGTGATCCTATGCTGCCAAGAAAAGCCTCGACGCGAGCTTCTACCTGCCCGTACCCTAAACCGATTCAGGTGGTCAGGTAAGAATACCAAGGCGATCGAGTGAAACGTGGTTAACGAACTCGGCAAAATGCCCCCTTAACTTCCGGAGAAGGGGGCCCGAAAGTGTGAAGCCGCTAGCCGGCTAGCCTTCGACGGCCGCAGAGACCAGGGAGAAGCGACTGTTGACTAAAAACACAGGTCCGTGCGAAGTCGCAAGACGATGTATACGGACTGACGCTGCCCGTGCTCGAAGGTGAAGAAGACGGGTCAGCCGAAGGCGAAGCTCAGAATTTAAGCCCCAGTAACGGCGGTAGTAACTATAACCATCCTATGGTAGCGAAATTCCTTGTCGGGTAAGTTCCACCTGCACGAATGGCGTAACGACTTCTCCGCTGTCGAACCGCGAACTCGGCGAAATTGCACTACGAGTAAAGATGCTCGTTACGCGCACCAGACGGAAAGACCCCGGACCTTTACTATAATTTGGTATTGGTGTTCGGACGGCTTGTCTAGGATAGGTGGGAGACGAAGCCGGCACGCCAAGTGTCGGTGGAGTCAACGTTGAAATACCACTCTGGTCGTTCTCGAACATCAACCTCGGTCCGTAATCCGGATCAGGGACAGTGCCTGATGGGTAGTTTAACTGGCGTTTGCCTCCTAAACGTAACGGAGGCGCTCAAAGCTTCCCTCAGCCTGGTCTGGCAATCAGGTGTCGAGTGCAGTGCACAAGGGAGCTTGACTGTGAGACTGACAGGTCGAGCAGGGACGAAAGTCGGAACTAGTGATCCGGCGGTGGCTTG